>NZ_CAJNBK010000001.1 GCF_905220975.1 Paraburkholderia haematera
GCTGCGCTCGGTGCCCGGCATCGGCCCCGGCGCTGCGGCCACGCTGATCGCCTTCATGCCCCAGCTCGGCTCGCTGAACCGCCGCGAGATCGCCGCACTCACCGGCGTCGCCCCGTTCAATTGCGACAGCGGCAAGCATGTCGGCAAGCGTCGCGTTCAGGGCGGTCGCGCCATCGTGCGGCGCGCGCTTTACATGGCCTGCATACCGGCGCTGCGCTTCAATCCGACCATCAGGGCCTTCTATGACCGCCTGCGCAAGGCTGGCAAACCGTTCAAGGTGGCCATGACCGCGTGCATTCGCAAGCTCATCGTTACACTCAACGCTATGGTCCACAACTCGACACCCTGGAGTCCATCGGCTGACTGACTTCCAGCATGGTTGAGCCGCCTGTGGTGCGCTAACCCAGGCACTCGCGCCCTCCATGCCAATCCTCGTGCAGGTTGCTCAATCGTGCCGGTCGCGAGGACGACTCATGCGCGCAAAATGCTCCCTGCCTCTGACACTTGCTACCTTGAGCACCTGTTCGCCGCTTGACTTCCAATACGGTTGCTTTTCTTTGCGGCAGGCAAAGAAAAGTAGGTGCTGCCCCGCACAGGGGCGACGCTAATAAACCGATAAGAATTCAAGAAGAGGCCAACGCCACAGGCATACAGAAGCACAAGCGCCGAGCAGGCAAAAACCCAAACCTCAATTCCGACTAGCAATAGCCCGCCGATCATCGGCCGAGCCCGCTGAGGAAGAATCCGCCGTCTGCGAAGACCCCGAGACCCCCGAAGCCCCATCCCCCCAAACAACGGAGTTATTAACCGCATACAACCGGCAAGGCGCCGAACTCTGCTTCTGGCAATTAGCAATAGCCACCGACATCGGATTATCGCCACCCTCGGCCCACGACCACGCGCCCGTGTCCGACACAGCAAAAGCCCGGCTAGGATACTGATGCAGGAAATTACGATACCCATTACGGCCAGCTTCGTCGACAAACGGCACAGAGTCGACCGCATCGACAGCAGCAAATCCAGTTGGCTTCGGCAACGAAGGATCCGAAACCCGATACTGCAAGGCAGTCGGCATCCCTACCCGAGCGAGGAAAGCCTCGACCGCGGGCCACCACACATGCACGCCATCGCGATCGCCCACGAGCCGGTGCGCGTCATTCTTGTAGTTGCCGAAATCCACCATCTTCGCGCTCGCGCCGTGCGCGGCGAACGCAGCATACATGCCGGCCACCAGCGGCGCCGTCCACACGGAATCGTTATCGCCATACAACCACAGCGAGGGCACCTTCGTTTTCTCGCCATACGCGCCGAATGCGCGCGTCAGGTTGCCCTGCCAGTCGGCACACGCGTCCTGCCGCAAACCGCCCGAGAAATTGATCAAGGCCCGCACACCCTTTGTCGCCTCGGGACCGTAAGCCATCGTTGCCAGGCCGCCGTGCGAAGTGCCGGCCACCACAATGTGCGCCGCATCCACGTACGGCTGCTTCGACATGTAATCGATCGTCGCGGCCACGTCGCCGGCCTGGCTGACACCATTGCGTTCGACGTCGCACCCTTCCTGCTGATAAGTGCCGCCCGAACGGCCGAAGCCCTGGCGGTTCGGCGCCACCACGACGTATCCGCGGCGCACGAATTCGCGCGCGAACGGCAGCGGGTCGCTGCGCTCCTGCGCGCGCGGGTCGCCAGGAATCTTGCCGTGGTTGAACACAATCATCGGAAACGGACCCGCGCCGTCCGGCTTGTAGATCGTCGTTTCGAGCGTGACCGTGCCGGCAGCGTCGACCGGCACGCGGATGATCTGTTCGTTGAGGCCAGCGGTGGGCAGATAGACGTCGTCGTCAAGGGCAATGCGCGGCACGTGCGCGCGGGTGAGAGGCCCTGCCTGGGTGTCGGCGAGCGGCTCGGCATGCGCGAACGCGACGACGCACATCGCCGTCGCACACGTCACCGCACACTTCGTCAGAACCTTGCTCAACACCATTGACGCACCTGCCTCAAAAACCTGCCCTGAACACCGTGTTGCCTTGTCAGTCGAATGCCGTTGCTGACAACTGCCTTTCATCGGCGTTTTCGACAAACAAAAACTCACTCGCGTACGTAGTGCGCGAGGCGCACGCACGCTAATCGAGATCGCACGGGATGAACCCAAACGGCCGACGCGACCCCACGCGCCGATGATGAGCGCCACACATGCTGCCCGGAACCGCCGTCGAACCCTTACTGGAGGGCTATCGGCAGGGCGCCTGCGCATTTTGCGGAATCGGTATGGACCTGTTCTCGCAATGTGACGTCACAAACCTACGGCCTCATCCTGGCACGACAATTTTGTTTTGTGCAATAAAGGAGAACCCGAAACGAAACAATTGCCGCGTGCGGATCTGCGTGCGTTTTCCCCCCGAGAGGCCGCAAAGCGCCCCTTGGACGGTGCCTGGCTGCGCGAAGTAATTTGTCGCAATACGCGCGCTGTGGCGTCGAGCCAACACGAAAAAAAAGCCCTCGTTTGAGGGCCATATGTGATCGCAGCGCGATCTGCGTCGTTGGGTCGGTGGGTCGTGTAAGACTGTGGAAGGTAAGGTCTATTCGCTCACGTCACCGTCGATATAGCGCCAGCATCCGTCTTCCCCGCGAACGAAACGGCTCAGTTCGTGCAGCCGGTGGGCGCGCCCGCCCACCTTGTATCGTGCGACGAATTCGACAGTCGCATGGTCGGCGCCGGTCTCAGCGAAAGCCTTGATCTGCAGTCCGAGCCAACGCGGCGGGTCGGGGGCGGCAGGGTCGGCGTCGAGATCCGCGGGGCAGGTGTGCGGCGCCCAGGTCGCACGCAAATAATCCGTTGCGCCCACAACATATGCGCTGTAACGCGAGCGCATGAGTTCGAGCGCCCGTGGCGCGATTTCGCCGCCATCGATATAGCGGCCGCAACATTGCGCGAAGCGGGGCGGTTTGGCGCCGCTGCGCTGATCGGGCGCAGCGCCGCCGCATGGGCAGTCGGAGGGTCGTTGCGTTGACAACAATGGCTTATTCATCAGACGTTCAGGCAAGACCGCGGGCGATCAAAATTTTCTGGATGTCGCTGGTGCCTTCGTATATCTGGCACACGCGGACATCCCGGTAGATACGCTCGACGGGGAAGTCGCTCAGATAGCCGTAGCCACCGTGAATCTGCAAGGCCGCCGAGCAGATGCGTTCGGCGGCTTCCGAAGCGAACAGCTTGGCCATCGCGGCCTCGGTCAGGCAGGGCTGCCCGGCGTCCTTCAGCGAGGCCGCGTGCCAGATCAACTGGCGCGCGGCTTCGAGTTGGGTCGCCATGTCGGCGAGGCGGAACTGCACGGCCTGGTGCGAAAACAGCGGCTGGCCGAAGCTCTCGCGCTCCTTCGCGTAGCCCAGCGCCGCCTCGAACGCGGCGCGCGCCATGCCGACGCTCTGCGCCGCGATACCGATGCGCCCGCCTTCGAGCCCCGATAGCGCAATCCGATAACCTTCGCCTTCCGCGCCGATCAGATTCGCGGCCGGCACGCGGCAATCTTCAAAAATAATCTGCGCCGTGTCCGACGAATGCTGGCCGAGCTTTTCTTCGACTCGCGCGACGACGTACCCCTTCGTGTCGGTCGGCACGATGAACGCGCTGATGCCGCGCTTGCCTGCCGCCTTGTCCGTCACGGCCATGACGATCGCGACGTTACCGTTCTTGCCGCTCGTGATGAACTGCTTGACGCCGTTCAACACGTAGCTGTCGCCATCGCGCGTCGCGGTGGTGCGCAGCGCGGATGCGTCGGAGCCCGCTTGCGGTTCGGTCAGGCAAAACGCGCCGAGCATTTCGCCGCGTGCGAGCGGCGTGAGCCAGTCGCGCTTCTGCGCGTCGTTGCCATAGGTCAGCAGAATGCTGCATACCGGGCAGTTGTTGACGGAGATCGCGGTCGAGGTGCCGCCGTCGCCTGCCGCGATTTCTTCGAGAATCAGCGCGAGCGCCAGCGCGTCCAGGCCGGCGCCACCGTACGCTTCGGGCACCAGCACGCCATAGGCGCCGAGTTCGGCGAGCTGGCGGTGCACGTCCTTCGGAAAGGTGCGCTCGCGATCCCATTGCGCCGCGTGCGGGGTGACCGCGTCACGGACGAAGGTGCGCACCGCGTCGCGGACCATCAGGTGGTCCTGATCAAGCACCATGGCGTGGTCTCCTCGTTAGTCTCCTCATGTATCGCCTCACCAGTCGAGCGCTGTGCCGTCGTATTGATAGAAACGGCCGTTGAATGCCTCGCGCGCCGCCGCTGCCTGCGCGAGCACTTCACGCATGCCGGTTACGCTGCGTGCCGGATCGATCGCCGCTTGCGCGCCACCCATGTCGGTGCGCACCCAGCCAGGATGCAGCGAAATACACGTTGCGCGCGTGGTATCCAGCGAGGCGATTTTCAGCGCGTCGTTGAGCGCCGCCTTACTCGCCCGATACAGCCAGCCGGTCGTGCCGCTTGCGTCGCCGATGCTACCCATCTTGCTCGAAATCACCGCGAACACACCGCCGGCTTCTTCGACGAGCGGCAGCAGGATCGGCATCAACTGCATCGGGCCGCGCACGTTGGTGTGCATGACCTGGTCGAAGTCGTCGGCCGTGATCGTTTCGATGTCCTCAGTGCGCGGGCCGTACACGCCCGACACCAGCACCGCCGCGTCGAGCCGTTCGCCGTCGAGCTTCCAGCCGAGCGCGGTGATTTCTTCGGGCGCGGTGACGTCGAGTGAGAAGGTCTCCGCGCCAAGCGCTTTCAGCGCGCCGAGCGCGGCGTCGTCGCGCGCGGTGGCGAGCACGCGCCAGCCGCTTTTCTTGTACTGCCGCACAAACTCCTGGCCGATGCCGCGCGATGCACCGACGATCAACACTGTCTTCATTGAGTCACCTCACGCTCTCAAGTGCCTGGAAACAGCATGTCAAACCAGCTCGATGCCCATCGCGGTCGCTTCGCCACCGCCGATGCACAGCGTCGCAACGCCGCGCTTCAGGCCGCGGTTTTTCAACGCGCCGATCAGCGTGACGAGAATCCGCGCGCCTGATGCACCGATCGGATGGCCGAGTGCACACGCGCCGCCATTCACGTTGACCTTGTCATGCGGCAGATGATGTTCTTTCATCGCGGCCATCGTGACCACCGCGAATGCCTCGTTGACCTCGTACAGATCCACTTCGTCGGCGCGCCAGCCGTTCTTCTCGAACAGCTTGCGAATCGCACCGACCGGCGCGGTGGTGAACTTCGCCGGTTCCTGAGCGAAAGTGGAGTGACCGACCACGCGGGCAAGCGGTTCGACACCGAGACGCTTCGCGGTCGATTCACGCATCATCACGAGCGCCGCGGCGCCGTCCGAAATCGACGACGAGTTCGCCGCCGTCACCGTGCCGGTTTTGCTGAACGCGGGCTTGAGCGTCGGGATCTTGTCGAGGTTCGCTTTGAACGGCTGCTCGTCGTGATCGATGGTTACGTCGCCCTTGCGGCTTTCCACCTTCACCGGCGCGATTTCCCATGCGAACGAGCCGTCTTCGTTCGCGCGCTTCGCACGATTCAGGGACTCGACGGCGAACGCATCCTGTGCTTCGCGAGTGAAGTCGAACGAGGCCGCGCATTCCTCGGCGAAGGTGCCCATCAAACGGCCTTTTTCGTAGGCGTCTTCGAGACCGTCGTAGAACATGTGGTCGATCACCTGGCCGTGGCCCATGCGCATGCCGTTACGCGCTTTGGGCAGCAGGTACGGTGCGTTCGTCATGCTTTCCATGCCGCCCGCGACGATCACGTCGACCGAACCCGCAGCCAGCATGTCATGCGCGAACATCGCCGCGCGCATGCCGGAGCCGCACATCTTGTTGACCGTGGTGCTGCCGGTACTCAACGGCAAGCCGGCGCCGAGCGCAGCCTGACGCGCGGGCGCCTGGCCGAGGCCGGCGGGCAGCACGCAACCCATGACCACTTCGTCGATCTGCTCGGGTTTCAACCCGGCGCGTTGCACGGCGGCTTCGATGGCGACCGAACCCAACTGCGGTGCGGTCAGCGAAGCGAAATCGCCCTGAAATGCCGCCATCGGCGTGCGGGCCACACCGACGATCACGATCGGATCAGCTTTTGTCTCACTCATGCGTGTCTCCTTCATGTTTCAGTTCCTTGACCACACCTTCGACGATGGCCGGCACGTCGCCGAGCTGGGCCGCATCGGCGGCGACCATGTCATTGTCCGCTTTGTACGCGCCACCGGCCGATACCGCCGCGATGCAGCGCTTATAGGCTGCATCGAGTGCCGCCGGGTCGCCAATGGTCATGCCGAGGCTGCGCACCTTGCCGTCGTGCACGCCGTAAACCCAGCCGTGCACGGTCAGTTCCTGGCCGCGTGCCCACGCGTCGTTGACGATGGTGGTCCGGCATACGTTCATGACCTGCTCGATCGCATTCAGTTCGACCAGACGCCGATGGCGCGCCTCACCGAGCGGCCACTCTTCGATCAACGCGGCGTGCTTGGTGCGCACGTCCTGCACGTGATGCAGCCAGTTGTCCGCGAGACCCACGCGCCGGCCGTGCAGCGCCGCGCCGACACCCGAGCAGCCATAGTGACCCACCACCATGATGTGCTTGACCTTCAGCAGATCGACGGCGAACTGGATCACCGAGAGACAGTTCAGATCCGTATGCACCACCACGTTGGCGATATTTCTGTGCACGAACACTTCGCCCGGCGGCAGGCCGATGATCTGATTGGCCGGCACACGTGAATCGGAACAGCCGATCCACAGATATTCAGGGGTTTGCTGGTGCGCGAGGCGCGAGAAGTACTCCGGATCTTCGGACAGCTTGCGGGCCACCCACGCGTCGTTATTGTCGAACAGATGAGCCAGCGGATTCGCAGCGGGAGAAGCGTTCGTATTCATGGTGAGTCTGGGCGGTTGCTCGACCGATTGACCGGTCGATGTCGTTACATAGGGTTCGGACGATGCATTCAACGATGCGGGCAGCGCTTGAGGCGCTTGAGATTCAAGCCGCTCGTACGGTGCGTCCATCTGCTGGGTTTTCCGATAGTCCGGACGTCGCGTCGGCGAATCGTTCCGGGTAGCGGATGCAGAAGCGCACGCTGCTGTCGTACGGGAAAAAGTCGGGCAGTTCGCCTTTCAATAGATGATCCTTGTGCCGTTGCCATAGCGCCGGATCGAAGAAGTCCGCGTGATGCTGCATGAAGGACCGGCGCACGCGTGGGTCGCCGAGCAAAAACGTGCCGTATGTCTCCGGGAAAATGTCGTGCGGACCGACCGGGTACCACGGCTCGTCCGACATTTCGTCTTCCTCGTTACGAGGCGCGGGCACCGCGCGCACGTTGCATTCAGTCAGGTATTCGATTTCATCGTAGTCGTAGAACACGACGCGGCCATGACGCGTCACGCCGAAGTTCTTGTATAGCATGTCGCCAGGGAAGATGTTCGCCTGCATCAATTCCTTGATCGCGTTGCCGTATTCCTTGATGCCGTGATCGATGTCCTCGTCATTGCCATTTTGCAGGAAGAGATTGAGCGGCACCATCCGGCGTTCGATGTACATGTGGCGGATCACGAGGTTGTCGCCGTCGTGTTCGATCAACGACGGCACTTCCTTTTCGAGTTCGCGCACCAGTGCTTCGTCGAGCCGCGAAACGGGCAGCGCCACGCTCGAATACTCGAGCGTGTCGGCCATGCGGCCCAGGCGGTCATGCCGTTTGACGAGCTGATACTTCCCCTTGATCTGCTCGCGCGTGGTTTCCTTCGGCGGTGGGAAGTGGTCTCTGATCAGCTTGAACACGTACGGAAACGACGGCAGCGTGAACACCAGCATCACGAGCCCCTTGATGCCGGGCGCGATGATGAACTGATCGCTCGAATGCTTCAGATGGTGCAGCAGATCGCGATAGAACAGATTCTTGCCCTGCTTCTGCAAACCGACCGACGTATAGATTTCCGCCTTCGGTTTGCCCTGCATGATCGTGCCGAGAAATTCGACGTAAGCGGAGGGCACTTCCATGTCCACCAGGAAATACGAATGCGAGAAGCTGAAGATGATCAGCAACTGATCGCGTTTGAGCAGCACCGTATCGAGCGCGAGCACGCCCGGTCTCACATGACGTAACGGCACGGCGAACGGTAACAGCAGATCGCCGTTAATGATCCGTCCAACGATATACGCCGACTTGTTCCGAAAGAACAGCGACGACAGCACGTGAATCTGGAAGTTCGGCGCTTCGTCGAACACGCCGAACGCGTCGTGGATCGCTTGCATCACGCACGCGACGTCACGCGTCAGGTCCTCAAACGGCGGCTCCAGCTGGAAATTCGTGACGATGCGTTCGAGCGTCGCGGCAAGACCGTCCTTGCCGGGGTAATACGCACGATAGGTCGGCTTCGCCGCCGGCTCGTCGTTCTCGATGTATTCGGTCGAGATCGCCGGGCGCACGAAAATGAAGTCGTTGTTGAAATACGAGCGGTGCAGGATCTTGCAGCACACCGAATTGAAGAACGTCTCCGCGCACTCGGGCTGGCGGTGAGTGGTCAGGAGACCGATGTAGTGCAGCTTGATCTGCTGCCACACTTCGTCGTCGATATTTTCGGCGTCGTATTCGTCTTCGAGCAATTCGACGCATTCCTCGACGCGGTCATCGTACGAGGTAATGCGCTCTCGCGCCAGCGTTTGCAGGCCATGCCAGTCGCCCGCTTCGAAGAGCGTTTTGGCATGGATCGCGGCGTCGCGGAAAATCCGGTAGTGCCGATCGAATCCTTCGAGCATCGTCTGCGCGACGTCAAAGCCGATCTGTGACGACAACAGTTTGGGGAAGTGATTCATGTCGACCGTGCATTCGTCCCATGTCGTGAAGTCACCCGCGATTGTATCGTCCGGGTGGGCCCTCGCCGCATTGCGCCGCGCTCCGCGTCTCTTTCGACGCCTCTTTCCGTGCCTCTTTCCGCTCAGGCAGACCGGGTTTCTTCGCGTGCACCGCTCTCCAGCAACGCGCGCGCCTGGGATTCGTATTGCGCGAGGTCTTCGAGCGTCGCGTTCAGATCCTCCAGTTGACGTTCGAGCACGTCGCGATGGCGCGCCACCGTGGCAAGAAAGGCGTGCAATTGCGGCACGGTGTCGGTAGGCGACTCGTAGACGTCGAGCAGATCGCGGATTTCCGACAGCGTAAAGCCGAGCCGCTTGCCGCGCAGCGTGAGCTTCAGACGGGTTCGGTCGCGGCCTGAATAGACGCGCCGCAAGCCGCTCGAACCCTCGCGGCTGGGTGAGAGTAAACCCTGGTCTTCGTAAAAACGGATTGCCCGCGGCGTGACGTCGAATTCCCGTGCGAGCTCGGTGATCGTGTATTGCGTGTTCATCGGGGCGTCCCGTAACCGGGCATAAAATCGGATTGAACGATAGAATCGACGTTTACGTTATCGTCAACTTGATCGAAACGCAACTACGGCGCAATACGGCACGGGTATGTCCCGACCGGGCCGCAACCACGCTATCCGGCATCGCATACCTCGCCATGCCGGACGGCCGACGGAGGAAGACAACCGCAATGAATGCACTCGAACATCAACTCGACTACCCGTTCAACGACACCTTGCCCGAAGCGGGCCATGCGATGGAAGTCGCACCCGGCGTGTTCTGGCTGCGCATGCCGCTGCCGTTCGCGCTCGACCACATCAATCTGTGGCTGCTACGCGATGAAATCGACGGTCAGCAAGGGTGGACGGTAGTCGACTGCGGTATTACGTCGGACACGATCAAGGAGAACTGGGAGAAAGTGTTCGACTCCGTGCTCGACGGCCTCCCGGTGCTGCGCGTGATCGTCACGCATTGCCATCCGGACCACATCGGCCTCGCGCACTGGATCTGCACCGGTGGCGACAAAAAGCGCTGGGACGTGCGGTTGTGGATGACGCTCGGCGAATACATGCAGGCACGCGTGATGGCGGCCGGCGACGGTTCGAATGCGGGCGGCGAGGGCGCGGCGCGGCA
Source organism: Paraburkholderia haematera (assembly GCF_905220975.1). GTDB lineage: Bacteria > Pseudomonadota > Gammaproteobacteria > Burkholderiales > Burkholderiaceae > Paraburkholderia > Paraburkholderia haematera. The sequence continues at coordinate 9,990 of NZ_CAJNBK010000001.1, forward strand.
CTTTGCGCGGCATGGTCTGAACGATCAGGCGTCGCTCGAGAAACTGCGTAATCGCACGAGCTACTACTCGAGCCTCGTGCCGGCGATTCCCGGTCAATACCGCCGCCTGCGCGAGGCGGATGGCGTGAAGATCGGCGGCAAAACGTGGCGGGTGGTGACCGGCTTCGGCCATTCGCCGGAGCACTGCGCGTTGCTTTGCGACGAGACCGGCACGCTGATTTCCGGCGACATGGTGCTGCCGCGCATTTCGACGAACGTTTCGGTGTTCGACATGGAACCGGAAAGCACGCCGCTCGCGCTGTATCTGGAATCGCTCGGCCGCTATGAGACGATGCCCGAAGACACGCTCGTGCTGCCGTCGCATGGCAAGCCGTTTCGCGGCGTGCGTACGCGTATCAGGCAATTGCGTGAGCATCATGACGCGCGTCTGGCTGAAGTGCGCGAGGCCTGTGCGGAGAAGCCGCAGAGCGCCGCGGATATCGTGCCGCTGATGTTCAAGCGCCAACTCGACATCCATCAGATGACGTTCGCAATGGGCGAGGCGTTGGCGCACTTGCATCTGCTGTGGCTGGCCGGTGAGTTGAAGCGCACACAGGATACGGATGGGGTGATCCGGTTCTCGGCCTGATCGATTCGATAGGTTGAACCGTCAATAGAAAAAGCCCGATTGCTTTCGCAATCGGGCTTTTTTCTTCATGCGGCGTGGCAGAAAGTTATTGCAGCGCCTTACTGCACCGCCACCGTCCCAAAGTTCTGCCGTCCGAACGGACTCACGCGATAGCCGCTCACGCTGGTACGCGTGATGGCCGCTGCCGTCGGGTAACCCAGCGGAATCCATAGCGCCTGATCGTGGATGATCTGCTGCGCCTGTTCATACGCCTTCGCGCGTTTGGCCTGGTCGGGCGTTGTTTTGCCGTCGGCGATCAGTTTGTCCAGATCCTGATCGCAGAAGCGCGCGAAATTGATGCCTGACTTGACTGCATTGCAACTGAAGAGCGGCGACAGATAGTTGTCCGGATCGCCGTTGTCGCCGGCCCAGCCCATGAACAGCGTGTCATGCTGACCAAGCTTTGCCTGCTTGATCAACTCGCCCCATTCGATCACCTTCACATCCGCCTTCACGCCGATCTTGGCGAAGTCGGCTTGCAGCAACTCGGCGCCGGCCTTCGGATTCGGGTTCAGCACGCTGCCGTTCGGACGCACCCAGATCGTCGTTTCGAAGCCGTTCGGATAGCCCGCGTCGGCGAGCAGTTTTTTCGCTTTCACGGGATCGTACGGCCATGCCTTGACGGCCTTGTCGTAGCTCCACGTGTTCGGCGGATACGGATTGACGGCCGGGGTCGCGGTGTTGTCGAAGATCGCCTTCAGATAGGTGGTGCGGTCGAACGCCATGTTCAGGGCGGCGCGCACCTTCTGGTTGTCGAGCGGCTTCTTCTGCGTATTCAGCGCGACGAAGGCGGTCATGAAGGCCGGTGTCTGCACGATGGCGAGCGACGTGTCGCCCTTCGCTTCGGCGAGATCCTGCGGCTTCGGCGACAGCGCGATCTGACATTCGCCCGCTTTCACCTTTTGCGCGCGCACCGTGGCGTCCGGCGTGATCGCGTAGATCAGGCGGTCGATCTTCGGTTTCGCGCCCCAATACGTCGGGTTCACGTCGTAGCGGATCACCGCGTCTTTGGTGTAGCTCTTCAATACGAACGGACCGGTGCCGATCGGCTTCGAATTCAGATCGACCTGTTTGCCGGCCTTGAGCAACTGGTCGGCGTATTCAGCCGAATAGATCGAGGCGAAACCCATCGTCAGGATCGACACGAAGGTCGCGTCCGGTGCGTTCAGTTCGAACTTGACGGTGTTGTCGTCAACCTTGCTGACCGACTTGATGAGTTTCGGCAAGCCCATCGACTGCGCATGCGGAAAACCGCTCGCGCCTGCCACCTTGTGCCAGGGATTGCTGTCGTCGAGCATGCGGTCGAACGTGAAGACGACGTCATCGGCATTCAGCGGCCGGGTGGGCTTGAAGTAGTCGGTGGTCTGGAACTGCACGTTCGGGCGCAGATGGAACGTGTAGGTGAGGCCGTCGGCGCTCACGTCCCACTTGTCGGCGAGCGACGGCACGACTTTCTTCGCGGCCTCGTCGTACGAGACCAGCGAATTGAAGATCACATCGGCCGACGCATTGGTCGTGACGAGCGAATTGAACTGCACGACATCGAAGCCGTCGGGGCTCGACTCGGTACAGACGGTCAGCGGTTTGGCGAGCACGAGCGCGGGCGCCGTGAACAGTACGGCGGCTGCGAGCAGTTTGAAGCGCATAGGATCTCCCATAACAAGCGCAGTCAGGCAGTGCGTCTGGTTGTGTTTATGTTCCGGTGACGGGGGACGGCCGGCGACGGGCGACCCACCCTCTTTATTCTGATACGTTTCCGGCGCTGGCGCATGGCCTAAGTGTGGCAGCCCGTGCGCTGTTCGGCCTTCGCGAAAGCTTATCGAAGGGTGGTTGCGACGACAACAACTTAATCCGCATATCCATATGGACGGCGAGAATCGGTGCGCAAGCACGTGGCCTCGCGCGGTGGCTTTGCCGGGAGTGGGCTCCAGGCGGCGTTAGCCGGCGAGGTGGCCTTGGTTCTGCGCTACCGCTCATGCTCACGACGCGGCTGCGCGCCCAAGCAGGTAGGCAATGCCGTCAATCGCGCGCACGCCGTACCACGACACCAGTTCGCCATCGATCAACTCGATGCGCTTGCCGGCGAGACGCGGATCGCGCTTCAGCGCGTCGCAGTGCGTTTGTGTGAAGCGATACGGTTCACTGGAGAGCAGGATACGGTCGACGCCTTCGAGCCACGGCGCATGGTCGAAATCGAGCCTGGGATAGCGCGCGGCACCGGACGCTCCGCCTTTTACATCCGGTAGCGTCTGCCAGTTCACGAGCCTCAGCATCGCGGCGATGTACGTATCACGCGCAACGGTCATCCATGGTTCGCGCCAGATCAGGTAGAGCACGTTTTGCTTGGGAAACGCCCGCGAGGCGGCCTCGTGCAGACGCGCTTCGAGCGCTTCACTCAAGCGCTGCGCTTCCTGCTCGCGGTTGAAGATTACGCCCAGCAGCGCGTACAGCGAGAGATTGTCCTGCGGCGTCTGCGGATGGGTGACGACGATATGTGGCACGAACGCGCGCAACAACTCGACGGTGTCGCGCTCGTTTTCGTCGATATTGACGATCAGATGAGTGGGCCGCAAGGCACGAATCGCGTCAACATTCACGGCTTTGGTGCCGCCGACCTTGCGCACCTGCCGCACCTGTTCACGCGGATGCACGCAAAAACCAGTGCGCCCGACGATCTGCCTGTCGAGCCCCAAAGCGAACAGCAATTCGGTGATGCTCGGCACGAGCGAGACGATGCGGGCATGGGCGCCCGACGCATGGGCATCCCATGTTTCGTGCGCGACGCCGGCTGCATCGACCGCACGCGGCTGCATGATTTACTCGGTGACGGCGCGGGGCTTGCGCGGCGCGCGTTCGAAGACGAGGTCGTAAACCCGGCGCGGCAGCACATGCAGGAGCATCGCCACGATGCGCATCTGCCACGGGAACACCGCGAAGCGCGTCTGCCGTTCGACCGCGCCCGCGACCTTCACGGCGAAGCGGTCGGCGTCCATCAGGAACGGCATGCTGTACGGGTTGTGCTCGGTCATCGGCGTGCGGATATAGCCAGGCGCGATGGTGACCACGCCGACGCCCAGCGGACGCATCTCGACGCGCAACGCTTCGAGATACTTGAGCGCGGCTGACTTCGACGCGCTGTACGCGCCCGACCCCGGCAAGCCACGCACGCCGGCGACGCTGGCGATCCCGACCAGGGTGCCTTTCTTCGCGGCAACCATCGCGGCGGCGAACGGCTCGAAGGTGGCGACCATGCCGAAGTAGTTGACATCCATGACTTCGCGGAAGGTGCGCAGATCGCCGTGCCCGGTGACCGCGCCGCGGCTGATGCCGGCATTGGCGATCACGACGTCCGGCAAGCCGTGTTGTGCGATGAACTGCGCGGCCGCACTGGCGAGCGCCTCGGCGTCGCGGACGTCGACGGAATAGGTGGAGATGGAATTCTGCGGATGGGACTGCTGGAAGGCGGCGAGCGCTTCGCCGCGGCGGGCAACCAGGCCGAGAATCGCGCCGCGCCGCGCATATTCGGCGGCGAGCGCGAGGCCGATGCCACTCGAGGCGCCGGTAATGAAAACCTTCAGAGGTGAACTCATTCCGGCGCCTCGGCTTTACATCTTCTTGGCGCGGATCTGCTGCACCAGATAGTCGAGCACCTGGATCGTGCCCGGCAGGCTGTTGGTCGCAGCCGGGCCGGTTTCATACTTGCCCTGCACGGCCAGCGTCGGCACGCCGTCGATCTTGTAGTCTTCCATCAGCTTCTTGTCCTTCTGCAACGCGCTTTGCGTCGAGAACGAGTTGTACGCGTCCATGTACTTCTTCGGATCGACGCCGTTCTTCGCGAGGAATTTGGCCTGGTCCTCCGGCGTCAGCAGGTAGTTCTTGTTGACGTGGATTTCATTGAAAACCTTCGGCGTGAGTTGTTGCTGCAGGCCGAGTGCGTCGAGTGCGTGATACATCTTCGAGTGCGGAATGAAGTCGTCGCGGAAGGCAACCGGCACGCGCTTGAACACCACGTCCGGACCTTGCTTCTTGACCCAGGCTTCGAGGAACGGGTCGAATTCATTGCAGTGCGGGCAGCCGTACCAGAAGAATTCGGTCACTTCGATCTTGCCGGCTGGCGCGTCGGTAGGTTGCGGCGTGGCCAGCACGGTGTAGTCCTTGCCCGAAACCGGCGCGGTCGGCGATGCATGCGCCGTGGCGGCAACCAGACCCAGCGAGAGGAACAGAATGCTCAGCAGTTTTTTCATGTTGTGTTGACCCAGGTAAGCGGTAAAGCGGTGGCGCCACGCAAATGCCCGTCACCGTTTTCAATGTCGGCGTTAGACGTTTTAGTCGTCCGTTGTGCTCGTCGGTTTTGCTTGTCGGTTGTGCTTGTGACCCGCGCCGCACGCCGATAGTTCGGCGGCGGCGCGTTCCGGCAAATCACCGTTTGTTTGTTGTTTGCTTATTGCTCGCTTATTGCTTCGTAAAGCGGATCACGGCTGTATCCACGCCCGCGTCGGACAGACGCTGACGGCTCGAATTCATGTCTTCGAACTTCGAGAACGGGCCGATCCGCACACGGTAGTACGTCACACCGCCTGCATCGCGCTGCGTGACCTTCGATTCGAAGCCCTGGAACGCGAGACGCGCACGCTGCTGCTCGGCGTCGGCCGAGGTCTTGTAGGCGCCCACTTGCAGGAAGTAGCCCGTGTTCGCGTCAGCCGCTGCCGCGCCCGAACCGGGCTTGGCGTTGGCAGCCGTGGCGGGCGACGCGCTCTTCGGCGCGGAGCCTGCCGCGGTGGCGGCCGGTGCGGAAGCCTGCGGCTTCTTCGCCGGCGCGGCGGCTGTGCCGTTGCCGTTATCCGGCGCCGGTTTCGGAGCGACTGCCGTGCCGTTCGCGTTTCCGCTCGACGGCGGCACTTCGACGATCTGCGGCTCTTCCAGCATGCCCGACTGCGTCTGCGGGGTGGTCTGGCCCGGTGCGGTGTTCGGCGGCGCCGGTTGCGCGGCTTGCGGTACCGGCTGACCCGGTGTCTTGCCTTGTAGCGGACGGTTCGGATCGTACTGTTGCGCCTGGCTCGCGCCGGCGTCAGACGCCGCGGGCGGCGCGACCTTCGAGACGAACGGCGTAGGCGCACGGGTGATATACAGCGCCACCACTACCGCGATTGCGAGACCGACGATCAGGCCCAGCACGATGCCGAGAAAAGTGCCCCCGGTTTGCTTCGATTGCGATTGCTTTGTTGTGCGGCGTGGTTTTGCCATCGTATGAATCACCTGCAAAAAGAATCCTGGAACAGCCGTCGATTATAACGACGGCCGCGTGCATGTTGCGCCGGAGGACTTACATCTTGACGGGAGCGGAGACGCCGATCGTCGCGAGACCGTTGGCCAGCACCTGACGCGTGGCCGCGAGCAGCGCGACGCGCGCATTGCGCTCGGCAGCGTCGTCGACCAGCACGCGTTCGGCTCTGTCATTGTAGAACGAGTGGAATTCCCCGGCGAGGTCGCGCAGATAGAACGCGACCGCGTGCGGCGCGAGTTCGTCGGCGGCGTGGTGCAGCATGTCCGGGAACTCAGCGAGCTTGTTCAGCAAGGCCATGGCGCGCTCGCTGACGAGTGGCGAGACGTCCACCTGCGCCAGCGTGCTTTCGTCCGTGCTGTAGCGCGCCTTGCATTCGGCGATGACCGAGCAGATCCGCGCATGCGCATACTGCACGTAATGCACCGGATTTTCGTCGTTCTGTTTCAACGCCAGGTCGATGTCGAACACGAATTCCGTATCCGCCTTGCGCGAAATCAGGAAGAAGCGCACCGCGTCGCGGCCGCGGCGAATTGTCTCTTCGTCGATCAGGTCGACGGCGGCTTCCGAGCCCGGCGTCGCGCCCCCCGACCATTCGATCAGGTCGCGCACCGTCACATAGCTGCCGGCGCGCTTCGAGATCTTCACCTCTTCGCCGTTGCGCATCACCGTGACCATCTTGTGCAGGATGTAGTCGGGATAGCCCTTCGGAATGCCGACGCCGAGGCCCTGCAGGCCGGCGCGCACGCGCGCGATCGTGCCGTGGTGGTCCGAGCCCTGAATGTTGATGACCTTGGTGAAGCCGCGTTCCCACTTGGCGACGTGATAGGCGACGTCCGGCACGAAGTACGTGTAAGTGCCGTCGCTCTTGCGCATCACGCGGTCTTTGTCGTCGCCGTCATCCGTCGTGCGCAGCCACAGCGCGCCTTCCTGTTCGTAGGTCTTGCCGGCGGCGATTAGCGCCTCGACGGTCTTTTCGACCCGGCCTTCCTTGTACAGCGACGACTCAAGGTAGTACTGGTCGAACTTCACGCCGAACGCCTGCAAGTCCATGTCCTGCTCGCGGCGCAGGTAGGCGACCGCAAAGCGGCGGATCGAGTCGAGGTCCTCGATGTCGCCCGCGCCGGTCACAGGCTCGCCGTCGCTCGCGGCCACGGTGACGCCATTCAGATAGTCTTTCGCGATATCGGCGATGTACTCGCCGTTGTACGCCGAAGCCGGCCAGCCTTCGTCGCCGGGGGCGAGGCCGCGGGCGCGCGCCTGGGTCGAGACGGCGAGCGTGTGGATCTGCACGCCGGCGTCGTTGTAATAGAACTCGCGATGCACGTCGTAGCCCTGCGAGGCGAGCACGTTCGAGAGCGCGTCGCCGAGCGCCGCCTGGCGGCCGTGGCCGACGTGTAGCGGGCCGGTCGGGTTGGCGGAGACGAATTCGATCAACACATGCTTGCCGGCGTCGCGCTGCGAACGGCCGAAGGCGGCCTGTTCGGCGAACACCGCGGCGATCACCGCCTGTTTGGCGGCGGGCGCGAGGCGTAGGTTGATGAAGCCGGGGCCGGCCACTTCGGCCGCTTCGACCAGACCTTGGGCCCGCGGCTGCGCCAGCAGCGCGTCGACGATCTGCTGTGCCAGCTGGCGCGGGTTGGCGCGCAGCGGCTTGGCGAGTTGCATCGCCACGTTGCAGGCGACGTCGCCGTGCGCGGCCACTTTGGGGCGCTCCAGCGTGATCGTGGGCGAGACGAAGGCGGCTTCGGTCGCGCCCTGGGTTGCGTCAGCAACCTGCTTCACCGTGTCGGCGAGCAGTGTTTCGAGGGTATGTTTGTGTGCAGGCAGCATGCTTGTTGCGAGTCCAGTGAGGCAATCCGGTGATGCGGAAGAAGCGGCGGCCGCGCGCGAAGCGCAGCCGATTCGTCAGAAGCGTGGAAAGCGGCGACGCACCGGCCGGGACGCGCCGGGCACATCGGGGCGCCATCGGGCACGTCGCGTGCAGCGCGGTAAGCGCGGTGCACGGCGGCATGCCGAGGCGCCCGCGCCTGCGGCCTGGCGCGGCGGCAGGCGGTTGCGGCCAGCCGGCCGGCCATGTCACCTGTGCCGCGCCGCGCGCGGCGCATTGCGGCACGCTTTTCCGTTCAGACGGATTTTAGCAGGTGCTAATATGTTCAATGAGATGCCCACCAAGGGCCGTGGCCGCCGTGCCTGATCGGCGTGTCAACGTAGCGCGCGCCGGCGGCGAATTTCGAACTGCGTGCGCGTCGATCCAACATAACGAAAAAGGGAACAGTCATGCTGGTTACTTTCAAATGCCGGGCCTGCCCGGATGTGATGATGCTGGAGAATCTTGCCCAGTACCTCGTCGGCATTGTTGGCAAGCGACTTGGTGAGCGTGGTGTGATCATCCACGACGAACTTGACGTTGCGATCGGCAAACTCGAAGCGGCGATCAACGTCGATAAACAGGAACGTGCCGAGCACGAAGGCCATTTCCACGAAGGCGAAGACGGCCACGAACATCATGAGATTCCGCCGGGACTCGCCCAGCGCGCGTATCCGTTCCTCGACATGCTGCGTGCAGCGAAGAAGGAAAACGCGGATATCGTCTGGGGTCTCTGATTCCGGAGCGGTCCGCCAGCGGTGGCGGCTCGCGGCGCCTGGCGGCGCGGCGCAGACTGCGTTTCATCAATGAAAAGAGCCCGCATCAGCGGGCTCTTTGTCTTTCACGGGCCTTGGCGGACCGTCTGCCGAACCTGCTTACTGGCTGGCGGCGTCCGCCGGGGCGGCCATCGGTGCCGACGCACCCTTCTTCATTTTTTGCTTCTTGGGCTTCTTGACGTGCTTTTGCGTAGGCGGCGAATAGGAACTGACCGAACTCGAGGCCGCGGGGGCCGCAGGCTGGGCCAGCGCCACCGAGGCGCCTGCGGCGAGCGAAACAGCAGTCAATAACAGCGTCAGCTTCTTCATATGATTCTCTCCGTTGACGATTGCAATTAGATAAGCCGACGCGTTTTGGCCGCGTCTGGCGGGGTGAAACCATTTCAGTCTACAAAGCCGAAAATTACACTGCCGCAAATCTTCAGCCTAGCGTGCCCGATATAGTAGGTTTCCCGCTCCGCAAGGCCTACAGCAAAGGCGCGAGAGCCCGTTCAGCGTCTGTTTTCGACAACGACATGCGTTGTGCGTAGTCTTCCAGCTGGTCCTGGGCGATCTTGCCGACCGAGAAATAGGTGCTGTCCGGGTGTGCCAGGTAGAAGCCCGAGACGCTGGCCGCCGGCAGCATGGCCAGCGATTCGGTCACGCTCATGCCGATTTCAGTGGCTTGCAGCACGTCGAACATGTCACGTTTCACCAGGTGGTCCGGACAGGCCGGGTAGCCCGGCGCCGGGCGGATGCCGTGGTACTTTTCGGCGATCAGGTCGTCGTTCGACAGGGTTTCGGTGTTCGCATAGCCCCACAGATCGCGGCGCACGCGGGCATGCATCGCTTCGGCAAAGGCTTCGGCGAAGCGGTCGGCGAGCGCCTTGAGCATGATCGCGCTGTAGTCGTCGTGATCCTTTTCGAACTGCTTTTCTTTCACATCCACGCCCAGACCCGCCGTGACCGCGAACATGCCGATGTAGTCAGCCACGCCCGAATCCTTCGGCGCGATGAAGTCGGCGAGCGAGCGGTTGGGGCGCATCACGCCGTCCACCACGGGCCGCACGCTTTGCTGGCGCAGGTTGCGCCACGTGAGCGCCACTTCCGAGCGTGACTCGTCCGTGTAGATCTCGATGTCGTCGTCGTTCACCGTGTTGGCCGGCAGCAGCGCGATCACGCCGTTGGCCTGCAGCCAGCGGCCCTGGATCAGGCGCGCGAGCATCGACTTGCCGTCCGAGAACACGCGGCGGGCCGATTCGCCGACGATTTCGTCGTTCAGGATCGCCGGGTAAGGGCCGGCGAGGTCCCAGGTCTGGAAGAACGGACCCCAGTCGATGTAGTTCGCCAGCTCGCTCAGATCGAAGTTCCTGAACACGCGGCGGCCGATGAACTTCGGCTTGACCGGCTGGTAGCCGGCCCAATCGACCTTGGTCTTGTTCGCGCGGGCTTCGGCGAGCGTGACCATGGGCAGGGCTTTCTTGTTGGCGTGCTGGTCACGGATACGGTCGTAGTCGGCTTTGAGGTCGTCGACGTACTTCGCCGCGCCTTCATCGGACAGCAGGCTCGAGGCCACCGATACCGAGCGCGATGCGTCCGGCACGTACACCACGGGGCCTTCGTAATGCGGTGCGATCTTCACGGCGGTGTGCACGCGGGAAGTGGTCGCGCCGCCGATCAAGAGCGGGATCTTCTTCACGCGGAAGTAGTCGTCGCGCTGCATTTCGGAAGCGACGTAGGCCATTTCTTCGAGGCTCGGCGTAATCAGGCCGGACAAGCCGATGATGTCCGCGCCCTCGACCTTTGCTTTGGCGAGAATGTCGTTGCACGACACCATCACGCCCATGTTGACCACTTCGAAGTTATTGCACTGAAGCACCACTGAGACGATGTTCTTGCCGATGTCGTGCACGTCGCCCTTCACCGTGGCGATGACGATCTTGCCTTTCGCACGCACGTCGGCGCCGGCTTCGGCCATCAGCTTCTTTTCTTCTTCGATGTACGGGATCAGATGCGCGACCGCCTGCTTCATCACGCGCGCCGATTTCACGACCTGCGGCAGGAACATCTTGCCCTGGCCAAACAGGTCGCCGACGATATTCATGCCGTCCATCAGCGGGCCTTCGATCACGTTGATCGGACGGCCACCGGCTGCGGCGATTTTCGCGCGCACTTCCTCGGTGTCTTCAATAATGAAGTTCGTGATGCCGAGCACGAGCGCATGCGCAAGCCGCTTTTCGACGGGCTGGTTACGCCATTCGAGGTTCTCTTCCTTTTTCGCGGCGCCGGTCTTGAACTTGTCGGCGATTTCAAGCAAACGATCGGTGCCGTCTTCGCGACGGTTCAACACGACGTCTTCAACCCGCTCACGCAACTCCGGATCGAGGTCGGCATACACGCCGAGCTGACCCGCGTTGACGATGCCCATGTCCATTCCCGCCTGAATCGCGTGATACAGGAACACGGTGTGGATCGCCTCGCGCACCGGATCGTTGCCGCGGAACGAGAACGACACGTTCGACACGCCACCGCTGATCTTCGCGTAGGGCAGGTTTTCCTTGATCCAGCGCGTGGCGTTGATGAAGTCGACCGCGTAGTTGTTGTGCTCTTCGATGCCAGTTGCAATCGCGAAGATGTTCGGATCGAAGATGATGTCTTCCGGCGGAAAGCCGACTTCGTTGACGAGGAAATCGTAGGAGCGCTTGCAGATCTCGGTCTTGCGCTGGTACGTGTCGGCCTGGCCTTTTTCGTCGAAGGCCATCACGACGGCGGCCGCGCCGTAGCGGCGAATCAGGTTCGCGTGATGACGGAACGCTTCTTCGCCTTCCTTCAGCGAGATCGAGTTGACGATCGCCTTGCCTTGCACGCACTTCAGGCCCGCTTCGATCACGTCCCATTTCGACGAGTCGATCATGATCGGCACGCGCGCGATGTCCGGCTCCGAGGCGATCAGATTCATGAAGCGGACCATCGCCGCTTTCGAATCGAGCATGGCCTCGTCCATGTTGACGTCGATGATCTGAGCGCCGTTTTCGACCTGCTGCCGCGCGACCGCGATTGCGTCGTCGAACTGGTCGTTCAGGATCATTCGCGCGAACGCCTTCGAACCGGTCACGTTGGTGCGCTCACCGACGTTGATGAAAAGCGTCCCGGACGTGACGTTGAACGGCTCGAGGCCGGAAAGGCGCATGGTGTGATCGGTCATGGCGTTAGCTCGTATATTCAATGTTTGGTTGCTGCGCCTGTAGCGCAGGCAGCTTCACGATGCGGTCGTACCATTGGCGGAAATGCGGGCATTGCTCGCGAATCCTGTCGAGACCAATGCGAGCGGCCGCGACGGGGCCGTGGCGGACCTTGCGATAGCGCGACTGCAATTGTTCAAGACGCTTCGAAGGCGCGGTCTGCGGCGAATCGTTGATCCATTCGGGATCGTCGACGGCGGCTCGCGCTGCAATCAGCGGTGCGCTTTGTTCCTGCCAGCCAGGTTCGACGTCGCATAGCGAGGTGATGTCCGAAAATAGCAGCGATTCGAATTCGTGCGGCTGGACGTGAGGAATGAAGCGTTCCGGGCGGCAATCAGCGAAGGCGACGACGTCTTCGTGCAGCAGTTTTCCGATGCGGGCCGCGCGTGCGGCTGGCGTCAGGCCCTTGGTTTCTGCGACTCCGCGAAACGTCTTGTCCAGCCCATACAGATCGAACAGCGTCGTGACGTAGGTGTCGGCGCGCTGGCGCAGCGTATGGCCAATGAATTTGCGCACGCGTTCCAGGCTGAGCGCGCCGCCGCGCTGGTCTCGCGATGTGTTGATGAGGCGTGCGCTCGCGTAGATCTGACTTGCGCTGAGTGCCGGCGCGAGCACATCGCGTACAAAAGTTTCCTCGGTCTGGCCTTCGCCGACAACGATCAATTCGACCATTACGCCGGCCTCCCGCCTAATACGTTCTGTTTCCAGAGGTCGCCTAACGAGTAGTCGTCGAGCCAATCCTGCAATTGGGTGGCGTCGAGGCGATGGAAGGTTGAAGCGTTGTCCTTGCGGTCGACCACGATCACGTCTTCCGGGTCTAGCCGATTCAGCAGTTCGACGGATTGCGTAGAGACGATCAATTGCTTTTGCTCAGACGCGCGTTTGAAAAGATCGGCGAGCAGATTGATCGCGTACGGGTGCAGGCCGAGTTCTGGCTCGTCGATCAAGATCGTCGCGGGCATCAGGTCCCACGGCTGAAGCAAAAGCGTGCTAAGACAGATGAAGCGCAATGTGCCGTCAGACAGTGCGTGTGCTGTGAACGGCGTATCGGGGTCGCCGCGTTCGGTCCATTCGAGCTGAATCTTCGACGCTGCATCTGAGCGGAACACGAAATCGTCGAAGAACGGCGCGACCATGCGGATGGTATCCACAATCTGGCGATAGCTTTCGGCGTGTTCGGCTTTAAGCATGCGCAGGTAGGCGGCGAGGTTGGCGCCGTCTACTTTGAGACGTAGTGTGTCGTTGAGCGCATGGGATTGCTTGACCTTGGCTTTCTCGCCCGTGTCATGGAAGTGGTAGACACGAGTTCCTTTAACAATCGATACAAGATGACCTTGGCGGTCTTCTCCGACCAATTGTGTCAGGAACGACTCATCACGCGTCCCCGAAACTGTACCGCCTGCAATTGGCTCACCGTCCTCCTTATGCAACAAGAAGCCGGAGTTCTCACGAGCGAAGATAAGGCGGTTGTCGTTGGTTGGAACGAGTTCGAACGTGTAATGGTCCCAGTCGCCAAAATAGAACTCGGCACGGATTGCATCCGTCGCCTTCCGCGAAAAGTGCAACAACGTATCAGGGCCACCTTGCTGCCGAACATACAATTGAAACCGGCCCTCATACATCTCCGCCAGCATCCGAAACAAACCAATAAAGTTCGACTTCCCCGCGCCATTGGCGCCAATCAACACGTTGAGATTGCGCAACTCGAAGTCACGCAACTTACGTATCGATTTGAAACCCGCAATTGTCAGTTTGGTGACGCCAGCCATCGATCGATCCCCGTTCAGGTACGCGCCGCGATCAAGCCGTTTCGGTATCGGTTTCCCGATAGTTTGCCCACACCCGCGGCTTCACACCAGCCAACTGCTGAGCAATGGCCGCAATATGCTCCGGTGTCGTGCCGCAGCAGCCGCCGGCGATATTCACGAGGCCTGCCTGCGCGAACTCTTTCAGCAATCCCGACGTATCCGCCGGCAATTCGTCGAAGCCCGTATCGCTCATCGGATTCGGCAAACCGGCGTTCGGATAGCACGACACGTAGGTGTCGCACAGCTTGGCCAGTTCGGCGATGTACGGGCGCATTAGCGCCGCGCCCAACGCGCAGTTCAAACCGAAGGTGAGCGGTTTGGCGTGACGCAGCGAGTTCCAGAAGGCCTCGACGGTTTGTCCCGAGAGAATCCGGCCCGATGCATCGGTGACGGTGCCCGAGATCATGACGGGCAGGCGCTCGCCGGTGTCTTCAAACAGCTCGTCCAGCGCGAACAGCGCGGCCTTTGCATTGAGCGTGTCGAAGATCGTTTCGACGAGGAACAGATCGCAGCCGCCGTCGAGCAAGGCCTTCGCCTGCTCGTAGTACGCCGCGCGCAGTTCGTCGAACGTCACGTTGCGCGCACCCGGATCGTTCACGTCTGGAGAAATGCTGGCAGTCTTTGGCGTCGGTCCGATCGCGCCGGCGACAAAGCGCGGCCTGTCGAGCGTCGAGTACTTGTCGCAGGCGGCGCGCGCCAGCTTTGCCGATTCGAGATTCATCTCGACGGCGAGGTCTTCCATCCCGTAGTCGGCCTGCGCAACCGTGGTGGCGCCGAACGTGTTGGTTTCGATGATGTCCGCGCCCGCCGCGAGATACTGCTCGTGAATCTCGCCGATGATCTGCGGCTGCGTGATCGACAGCAACTCGTTGTTGCCCTTGATGTCGCGACCGTAATCCTTGAAGCGCTCGCCGCGATAGCGGGCTTCATCGAGCTTGTAGCGCTGGATCATCGTGCCCATTGCGCCGTCCAGAATCAGGATGCGCGACTTGAGCAGCGCGGGCAGCGCCGTGCCGCGCGTGTAAGCGGCGTCGGGACGGACTGGCGTGGCGGATTGAGCAGGCTGGTTCATGGCGGACGAGGGCTTGCGCCGGCTTTTTCGGGAAACCTGTCATTGTAGCCGCAGTGGGGCGGTTCCGCCGGACGCGGGCCGGACGGGCGGGGGCGCGCCAGGCCGCGCCGGCTGCGGCCGTGGCGGAATCAAAACGATGGAAAACAAAGCGGCCCAGTCAGGTGAAAGCCTGCTGGGCCGCGTTATGACTGCTGACCGACTTGTAAAGGCCGCCGGCTATGCCGGACGGCGCGGTCAATGGTTGTCGCCAAACCGTTACGTCAAACCCTTGAGTTAGTGAAGAATCACCGGTTGATGCATCAGGCTGTCGAACTGCCCGAGGAATTCGTCTACCTCATCCAGTGACGGCTCCTCTTCGATCAGCTTTTGCACATGCTCGCGGAAACGCGCTGCCATTGCACCGTCTATGTAGATTTCCCGCTGCATGTTCTTGTCGACGATCTCGTAGCCTCCCGATTTCATGGCCAGCGGACCTTCCTGCGGCGGAAACTCGACGACACAATAGTTGGGGCTGTTATAGATCATTTGCATGGCGACACTCCTTATTTCCGTTGGCTCCTGGCCATTCCTGCGCCATAGATGGAGCTTGTGGTGTGGAATTCAAGGGGTGGGTCCGGATTGACGCTTGTAAAGTTCCGAACCTACCGGTTAGACCGGCCTTTCAAGAAACGTTTCAAGCAGTGCAGCAAAACGGTGAGATTGTTCGATGGGCGCAAGATGAGCGGCATCGAGGAGTTCGAACTGTGCGCCTTCGATGGCGTCTGCAATTGCCTGCGTTGCAGCAGGCGGCGTGCCCGTGTCGTGGCGCCCCGCCACGGTTAAGGTTGGACGGAGGATTGTTCCCAGCTTACTGCGTACATCGAAATCGCGCAGCGCTTCGCACGCCATGGCGTAGCCTTCTGGCAACGTATGGGTCAGCACGTCGCGGATCTGCTCGGCGGCTTCGGGATGCTCAGCCTGAAAATCGGGCGTTAGCCAGCGGCTCATTGTCGCGGGCACCAGTGATGCCATACCCTCCGTGCGGGCCGCCGCCGCGCGTTGATCCCACAGCGCGCGGCCGTCGGGGAGCGTGCCGCCCGTGGTGTCGGCAACGGTCAGCGTGTCGACGCGCGACGGGTGGTCCAGTGTGAATTGCTGCGCAATCATGCCGCCCATCGACATGCCGACAAGATGTGTGGTGGGCGCGCCGAGCGCATCGAGCAGCGCGGCGAGATCGCGCGACAGATCGGCAATGCCGAAAGGCTCGCTCGATACCGCGGTCTTGCCATGGCCGCGCAGGTCATAGCGCAACACGGTGAAGTCGCCGCGGAAATAGCCGGCGAGTGGGTCCCACACAGACAGATCTCCGCCGAGCTGGTGAATGAACGTCAGCCACGGGCCGCCGCCTTCATTGCTCAGCACATAGCGCGTCTCGATGCCGTTGATTTTCACTTGCATGCGGGCTCCTTGAAGGGGAACGCAGTGGAAAGAGCCGGTTGCGCGCTTCTCCCGCCTTCACTATAACGTGGCGGCCGCGCGAACGGTTGTCGCTCAATATGCGAGTGAGCGCCGGCGCGGAAGTTTCAACGATCTGTTCGAGACCCTGCTGGAGTTCAGGACTTTTCGGCCGGGTTGCCGGACACGGTCGAATCGTCCGACGAAGCGGGAGCGGTTTCCGTCGTTGTTCCGGGAACGTTAGTGGGCGGCTGGCTTGCCGGCATGTCAGGCGAAGTATTGCCACTAGAGCTGCTAGAGCCATTGGTACTTTCGGCGCTGTCTGCGTTGAGCTTGCCGCGCCACACCAGTTCGAATTGCGTGCCGTTCGGCTCGGTCTGCATGATTCGCGCGGGCAGCCAGCCGAGCGACGGCGCGAGCCATACGTCGATGCGGCGTAGATCGCCGTCATGACGAGGTAATCGCTTGAAGTGGCGCGTCTCGAGGTAACCCTGCGCGGTGCGGATGGTCTCGTCGCCGATCGTCTCGACTGGCCAGTTCTCGCCGCTGTCGTTATCGACGACAAAGAATTGCCGCGTCACCCCTGGCTTGTACGCGGCGGGGTCGCCGCGCACGAGGCTGGCAAGCTGCATCACCATGCTGAAACGGTCTTGCGCGCCGTCGGGCAGCGGCAGCGTGGCGGGGGTGCGCGTGAAGGCGATCTGTTTGTCGGTGCGATTGAAGATCGCCACGTCTTCCGGGCGACGGCCGCGTTTTTCGATGTATTGATCCGGTGCGAGGCCGAATGCGTCGATCCGGCCGTGGCTCGAATACACGAATGTGCCGACGAACGGCAGCGGCACGGAAACGACCATCTCGTAGCTCTGTGCGTTGCTGGACCAGTGAATTGTGCCGGGCTGATTGCGCACGCCGTTGTAGAACGTGTCGTACTGCAGTTCTCCGGATGGCGGAACGGAGAACTTCACGCCCGCTGCGGCTTTGGGTGCGCTGGCGGCGGCAGGGGCGCTGGCTGTGCCGGTGGCGGTTGCACTCGCATTGGCATTGGCATTGGCGTCGGTAGCGCTCGCTGCGGCCGATGCGCTCGCCGCGGCATCCGATGCGGCCGTGACCGCGGGTGCCTGCTTTGCCGGTTGCGTCGCCGTCAACACGTGTTCGCGCGGCTTGCTCGCGACGGCCTTGTGCGCCGGAGCAGGCGCCGCGGCTGGCTGCGCGTCGGCGGGTTTGCGCTCGATACGTTCAGGTGTCAGCAGTGCGACCTGCACAGGCACATGCTGGTTGTCCGATGGGTTCAGCGTCGCGCGGTTGCGCTCGACCCATTGCGCCGCGATCCAGTGCAGAACGGTCACTACCAGCAGAACCGCAATCCATCGCCACACCCGCAAACCGGCGCGCGGCCCAGCGGGCGGCGTGCGATCAGAGCGGCGGGTGGCAGACGGTGAAGACATTGACGAATGAATTTGAACGGGTGGACGGTAACGGGATGGGTGGGGACACGTCCAGCGCCCCTACGTGGCGGCAGCGGTGAACGGCGTCAGACCCGGGCAC
Source organism: Paraburkholderia haematera (assembly GCF_905220975.1). Lineage (GTDB taxonomy): Bacteria > Pseudomonadota > Gammaproteobacteria > Burkholderiales > Burkholderiaceae > Paraburkholderia > Paraburkholderia haematera. Next base: position 27,664 of record NZ_CAJNBK010000001.1, read on the forward strand.
TGAGCTGGCAGCGAACGGGTTCGACCACCCGCCGGCGAACAGTGTTCCTCAACTCAGCGCATCAGCGCGGCGTCGCACTATACCCGAGCTCGTACGAGAGCTTCTGCGCACATTCGCGTAGCGCCGTATCGATCTCGCCGCCCCAGCGGATATCGAACGCGCCTTCATGACCGAGCGCAATCAGGCCGAGCGCGAGATCGCCGGTCGAGTCGAACACCGGCATGCAGAACGCGTGGATGGTCGGCAGCAGCATGCCCTCGACACGCGCTGCTTCGTGTTGCCGCACGTCGGCCAGCAGCCGCTCGACCTCGTCCGGCGAGCGCGGGCCGCCCAGATGCGATGAGCGGCGCGAATCGGCCAGTTCGCGCTCCAGCATTGCGGCGGTTTTGCTCGGCGGCAGATAGGCGGCAAACAGCAGACCGGTGGCGGAACTGAGCAGCGGCATCACGTCGCCGAGCTTGAGCGACGCCTTGGCCGGATGACTCGATTCCATCCAGTGGACCATCGTCGGCCCCTGATTGCCCCATACCGCGATGCCGACCGTCAGATCGAGACGGTCGCGCAGTTCGGCGAGCGCAATGCGCGCGAGCTTCACGCCGTCCACGCGGGCAAGCCGCGCGAGCCCCAATTGCAACGCAAATCCGCCCAGCTCGTAACGGCCCGATAGCGGGTCTTGTGCCACCACGCCGAGGCGCAGAAAACTCACCAGGTAGCGGTGCGCTTTCGCCGGACTCATGCCCGCGCGCTGCGCCAGATCGCGCAGCATCATCGCGCGCGGTTCGTGGGTCAGCACGTCGAGCAATCTGAACCCGACTTCGATCGACTGGATGCCGGAGCGCAGCTTTTCTTCGCCCGTCTCGACACTTTCTTCATCGGATTCGGGCGCTTCGTGCGGTTCAGCGGAGTCGGAGTCCGTACGGATCGCGCCGGTGCGAGCAATTGGAGGCATGAGCGAGGCGCATGGAGCGCGTTTAACGTTCAAAAGACAGTGGGAAAAGGAAACTGGACGGAGGTTCCCGGCCGGGCCCGGCAACGGCGTTTATGGTCAACCCGACAACGAGGCCCGGCAATCGGTCCTCAAAGTCGGGTTCGAGGCCGGGTTCGACGTCGATGCCGCCACGTTGCGCAAACCGCCGCCGGGCACGAGCACTTGGGTCGCGCCGATTCACCATCGTAGAATAGATTCCTTCTATCGTCACTAACGGTTCACTCCTCTATGAAACTTGCCACGCTGAAGGACGGCACGCGCGACGGTCAGTTGATCGTCGTGTCCCGCGACCTGCACACCGCGGCCGTCGCCGACGCGATCGCGCCCACCATGCAGCGCGTGCTCGACGACTGGGCCTTCTACGCGCCGCAACTGCAGGACCTGTACGACGCGCTCAACCAGGGCCGCGCGCGCAACACCTTCACGTTCGACGCCAAAGCGTGCATGGCGCCGCTGCCGCGCGCGTTCCAGTGGGCCGACGGTTCGTCGTACGTGAACCATGTCGAACTGGTGCGCCGCGCGCGTGGCGCGGAAATGCCGCCGGAATTCTGGACCGATCCGCTGATGTACCAAGGCGGCAGCGACGACTTCATCGGCCCGAAAGACGATGTGCTGTGCGCATCTGAAGAATTCGGCATCGACTTCGAAGCGGAAGTCGCAGTGATCACCTCCGACGTGCCGATGGGCGCCACGCCCGATCAGGCGCTCAGGAGCGTGCGTCTGGTGACGCTCGTCAACGACGTATCGCTGCGCAATCTGATCCCTGCCGAACTCGCGAAGGGCTTCGGCTTTTTCCAGAGCAAGCCGGCCACGTCGTTCGCGCCGGTGGCGGTGACGCCCGACGAACTCGGCGAGAGCTGGCGCGAAGGGCGCCTGCACCGGCCGATGATCGTCCACTGGAACAACAAAAAGGTCGGCCAGCCTGACGCCGGCACCGACATGGTGTTCCACTTCGGGCAACTGATTTCGCACGCGGCGAAAACGCGCAACCTGCGCGCCGGCGCGATTGTCGGTTCGGGCACGGTGTCGAACAAGGACGCGAAGCGCGGCTATTGCTGTATCGCCGAGAAGCGTTGCCTCGAGACGATCGAGCACGGCGCGCCGCAAACCGAGTTCATGAAGTTCGGCGATACCGTGAAGATCGAGATGTTCGACGAAGCCGGCAAGTCGATTTTCGGTTCGATCGATCAGGGCATCGCGCCGCTGGATTAAGGCGCCAGCTAAGGCGCCAGCTAAGGTGCCAGCTAAGGTGCCAGCTAAGGTGCCACGTTAAGCCGCCGGCTTTGTGCGGTACGCGGCATCGGGACCGCGTCCGCACACGGCTTCGGCGTTGACGAAAGGGTTTAGCCCGATGCCGATGCCACGACGCGCCGCTACACTGACTGGCGCGCCGGCAGGCTCGGGGCAGCGGCTGCGCGTTGATTGTCAAACCGACGCCAAATCGACACGAAGCCGAGACGAAGCCGCACGTGAGCAGGGCACAAGCAGCACATCGGCGGTACATCAAAACGAAAAACCGACGTGAGGAGACAGCATGCCGCGATTTGAATCCTTCGAACAGGGAAACCGGCGAGGAACCCAGGACGCTCGCCCATCGAGTGTGCACGCAACACCATCACGGCGCGGGCTTGCCCGCCTTGCCGCCGCGCTATGTGCCGCGCTACCCGCCATCGCCCTTGCGCAGGTGAAGATCGGCCTCGTGCTGTCGCTGACCGGGCCGGCCGCGTCACTCGGCATACCCGCGCGCGACACGGTCACGCTGCTGCCCAAACAGATCGGCGGGCAGAGTGTCGAATACATCGTGCTCGACGACGCGTCCGACACCACGCAGGCAGTGCAGGACACCAAGAAGCTGATCTCGGAGAATCACGTCGACGCAATCATCGGATCTTCGATCACACCGAATTCGCTCTCGATGATCGACGTGGTCGCGGATGGCGAAACACCGATGATCTCGCTCGCCTCGTCGGCAAAAATCATTGAGCCCGTGGATGCAAAACGCCACTGGGTATTCAAAACCCCGCAAACCGACGCGATGATGGCCTCGGCGATCGCCGCGCACGCCAGCGCGCACGGCGTCAAAACGATCGCGTTCATCGGCCAGGCCGACGCGCTCGGCGAAACTTTCTACACTGAAGTTGCCAAGTTCGCGCAACTGCATCGCATCGACGTGGTGGCGAGCGAGCGCTTCAACCGTACCGATCCGAGCGTGACCGGTCAGGTCCTGAAGATTCTTGCGACCCATCCGGACGCGGTAGTGGTTGGCGCGGCCGGCACACCCGCCGCGCTGCCGCCGAAAACGCTCCGCGAGCGCGGCTACAAAGGGCTGATCTATCACAATCACGGGGTGGGCAATAACGACTTCCTGCGCGTGTGCGGCGCCGATTGCAATGGCACCTTCCTGCCCGCGAGCCCGGTGCTGGTTGCCGCGCAATTGCCGGCGGACCATCCGGCCAAACGTCTCGCGCTCGACTACATCGCGCGCTTCGAGGCATTGCGCGGACCGGGTAGCGTGTCGGCCTTCGGTTCGTACACGTGGGACGCCGGCATGCTGCTCGGCAACGCGGTGCCGATCGCGCTTAAGGCGGCCGCGCCCGGCACGCCGGAATTCCGCCATGCGTTGCGCGACGCGCTGGAAGCGACGCGCGGTCTCGCGGATAGCAACGGGGTGGTCAACATGAGCGCCACCGATCACCTCGGACTGGATCAACGGGCGCGCGTGATGGTTGAAATCAAGAATGCGAAGTGGGTTTATCAGCCGTAACGCGTTTGCACCGGGTTTGCGCTGACATAGCGCGCGGATGTGCCGGATGTACCCTTAAGGCGACGGTTTCACCAGATAGACGGACTGCTCACCATGTCTCAAGCACCACACAGTAACGACGCGTTCTACGCGCACTACAAGTCGCTGCAATTGCACCGCCATCCGCACGGCGTGCTCGAAGTCGTGATGAGCGGCGAGGGCGCGAACAAAAGCGGGCTGGCTACGGCCGACGCGCGGATGCACTTCGAGCTCGCAGAAATCTGGCGCGATATCGATCGGGATCCCGACACGCGGGTCGCGATCATTCGTGGCGAGGGCAGGGGTTTTTCGGCCGGTGGCGACCTGCAACTGGTCGAAGACATGGCGACCGATTTCGACGTCCGTGCACGCGTGTGGCGCGAGGCGCGCGATCTGGTCTACAACGTGATCAATTGCAGCAAGCCGATCGTTTCGGCGATGCATGGCCCGGCGGTCGGCGCGGGGCTTGTGGCCGGACTGCTCGCCGATATCTCGATTGCGGCGAAGTCGGCGCGAATTATCGATGGTCATACGCGGTTGGGCGTTGCCGCCGGCGATCACGCGGCCATCGTCTGGCCGCTTCTGTGCGGCATGGCGAAGGCCAAGTATTACCTGCTGTTGTGCGAGCCGGTGAGCGGCGAGGAGGCCGAGCGGATTGGCCTCGTCTCGCTCGCCGTCGACGAAAACGATTTGCGGCCCAAAGCATTCGAGGTCGCGCAGAAACTGGCCCACGGCTCGCAAACGGCGATTCGTTGGACCAAGTACGCGTTGAACAACTGGCTGCGCTCGGCGGGGCCGGCGTTCGATACCTCGCTGGCACTCGAATTCATGGGTTTCGCCGGGCCGGATGTGCGCGAAGGCGTGAGTTCGCTGCGTGAGCGGCGTCCACCGGATTTTGGCGGCGCGGACCCGTGGAGCGGGCGGCCGCGCCAGACGCCGGGCGGTGGCCACTCCGGTGGTGAACGTTCCTGAATCCGGAGACTGGCGCGTAGTGCGCAAAGCCCCGCCAGCCGGCACGTGAGGTGCCGCGCGGGTGGGGCGAACAGCAGCCCGAACCAGGCGTGGTTCGCAGCGCCACGCGCGGTATGATCGAACCGGACGCGCGCGGGACGGCGCTATTTCCTTCCCTTTATGCAGCGAGGCGACAAGCATGACCGATACACCTGGCACCACGCCGCCCTTTCCCGGCTTCCCCGGTTTTCCGCCCGCTGAAATGCTCGAACAGATGTGGGGGATGATGCGTCTCTCGCCGTTCAGCTCGGCGTTTTCAGGCGCGCAGGCTGGCAGCAGCCTCGGGCCGTCGCTGTCGATGATGTCCGACATGATGGCGCCGCTGACCAACGTCGAAGAACTCGACAAGCGCATCAAGGATATGCGCGCAGTGGAGCAGTGGCTCAAGCTCAATCTGAACATGCTGCAGTCCGCCATTCAGGCGCTCGAAGTGCAACGCGCCACGCTCGCGACGCTGCGTGCGTTCGGCGCATTCGCGCAGTCGTCGATGGCGCAGCCGGCTTCCGCCACTGCCGCGCCGAGCCCTGGGCCGACTGGCTGGCCGCATCCGGCGACGGCTTCGGCTTCGAGCAGTGCGAACTCATCGGCCGCCGCCGAGCCGGCAACCGACGAAGGCGAGGCCGCCGCCACGCCACCGTTCGACGCCTCTGCCTGGTGGAATCTGCTGCAATCGCAGTTCAATCAGATCGCCCAGTTCGCGATGACACAGCCAGCCGCGGCAGCCGCCGCATCAGGCGGTTCGGCGACGGACTCGCCCGCAGCGGCTTCGGCATCTGCGAGGGATGCCGCTGATGCGCCGGACGAGGCGGCCGCAGACTCAGGGCCCGCCACCAAACGGCCGGCAGCGAAGCGGGCCACGACGTCGACTTCAACGTCCGCGAAACGCGCAGGCAGTTCGAGCGCCGCTCCGCGAGCGACGAAGAAGACCGTTTAACGGTAGAAATGAAGCCAGGCCGCCGATCCATGCGACGACGGTGCAAAACCTGACGGACCGGCGGTGCAAACGCAGCCAAACGATGCAAATTCGCCGCCTGTCATGGTTTTGACCCCGATCGTCGGCGACACTCCGCGAATCGGACGGTTTATTGAGAGACGTCAATCTGGCAGCGGAAATGCGTCTTCTAGTGCACGGGATCCGTAAAGTCAGCGTGCTATCATTGTGTAAGCTTCATTTGGCTTTTGGGCGTGCGCTGAAAACAACCAATCCAGCCGCCCTTGCTCCATTCGCCGCCGGTACACCCGGCGCAGGGTTGGGCGGTGCGGAATCATCGCAAACTGGCTCGACCTCAGGCATAGGGTATCCCTCACCCACGGTTGGCCGCGTAGCGCGTAACTTCTGGTTGGCGGCGCCACGCAAACGGCTGGACTTCTTTGTTGCCCAATGCGTCTGGGCGGCCGATTACCGCGTAAAATTGAATGCTTGGCCGATAAACGATGCACAAAACGGTGCGTTTCGTTCGTCATCAGCAAAATTGCTACACGTAGTAGTAACAGACACAGACAGTATGCGCAGAACAGGGGTGGGACTATGAACACCATGCTTTATCCGGAACTTTATAAATCGCTCGAATCCGTTCGATGGGACATGGAGAAAGACATTCCCTGGGACAAGTTCGATGCATCGCTATTGACCGACGAGCAGGCAGCGACGATCAAGATGAACGCGATCACCGAATGGTCGGCGTTGCCCGCCACGGAAATGTTCTTGCGTGACAACCATCACGACAGCGATTTCTCCGCATTCATGAGCGTGTGGTTCTTCGAAGAACAGAAGCATTCGCTGGTGCTGATGGAATATCTGCGCCGCTTCAAGCCGGAAATGTGTCCGACCGAAGAAGAACTGCACGCCGTGCGCTTCGAATTCGATCCGGCGCCACCGCTCGAAACGCTAATGCTCCACTTCTGCGGCGAAATCCGCCTGAATCACTGGTATCGCCGTGCTGCCGAATGGCACACCGAGCCGGTCATCAAGGCCATTTACGAAACCATTTCGCGCGACGAAGCGCGTCATGGCGGCGCGTATCTGCGCTACATGAAGAAAGCCATGGTGCAAACCGGCGACATCGCGCGTGCTGCGTTCGCCAAGATCGGCGTCCTGATGGCATCGGCGCGCCGCACGGAAAAGCCGCTGCATCCGACCAACCTGCACGTGAATCAGGCCCTGTTCCCGCGCGACACGATTCAATCGCGTCTGCCGGATCCGGAATGGCTCGAGCGCTGGCTCGACGACCAGATCCGTTTCGACGACGGCTGGGAAAAGAAAGTGGTCGAGCGGATTCTGCACAACCTGTCGATTCTGTTCGAGCGCACGTTCAATACGGCGCAGGAACTGAACCGTTATCGCAAGGAAGTGGTTACGCGCCTGCAGGCCGATCAGAAATCGGCTGAACAGCCGGCTTGATGGTTTAGTCGGTTGAAGGATTTACGAACGGCCCGGCAGGCGTGAGCTTGCTGGGCCGTTTTGCTTCATGCCTGTCGCCGTGTATCGTGGCGGCACTTCTTTTTTCTTCGCGACTCCATCATGGCCGCCACTTTTGAACGCAAGATTTTTACGCGCGACGCGCTGGCGAAGCTTCGCGCTTCGATGCCTGCGCCGGTTGTATTTACCAACGGAGTGTTCGACATCCTGCATCGCGGGCATGTGACTTATCTTGCCGACGCCAAAGCGCTCGGCGCTTGCCTGATCGTCGGCGTGAATAGCGATGCGTCAGTGCGCATGCTAGGCAAAGGGGACGACCGGCCGATCAATAACGAGGCCGATCGGATGGCTTTGCTGGCGGCACTGGAGAGCGTCGATTACGTGGTGTGCTTTGGCGAAAAGACGCCCGTGGAGCTGATTTCGGCGCTGCGGCCGGACGTGCTCGTCAAAGGCGGCGACTACGACATGGATGTTTTGCCCGAGTCGGCCATTGTGCGGGGATGGGGCGGCAAGGCTTTGGCGATTCCCTTCGAGCATGAGCGCTCGACCACCGCGCTATTGAAGAAGGTTCGCGCGCAAGGGTGAGGTATTTGTCCGGGCGGTGCGTTCTTATCTTCGTCGCGGCGAACCCGTAGTGCGGGCGCTCGGCTCTACCTCCGGCACCCGCCGCCGCTTCGTTATTGCGGCAGCGCCGATGCAGCAATCGGCGCCGTTGGCGCCGGGCCGCCCACGACCGCCTGGTCGGCGGCTTCGGCTGCCGTGACGGGTCGCACCTTCAACCACTCCGCATGGAACTGGCGGTTCAGGTGGTTCGGCTCGCGGTTGCCGGCTGTGGGCGCCGGGCCGAAAACGCCGCGCACTGCGACGAATGCCAGCATGTTGGCAAGAAACAAGATGGCGATTAGCCAGCGCAGCATCGTTAGTCTTCCCCGTCGATAAGTTCGGCCGCCGTTATCCCGCGGTTATCCGTATGGCCGCGACTCAGGCGTCGTGTTCCATCGCGCGTTCGGCGGCAATCAGTGCAAGCCCCGACAGCACCAGCGAATCGTGGCGAGTATGCGGCACTTTTAGCGCGCTTGTCACTTCGTCCACGGCGCCGCCGCTCACCACGAGGCGCACCGGCACCTGCCATTCGTCCTGCAAATCACGCCACATGCGCTCGATCAATCCGGCCTGCGCCAACGTGCAGCCGGCCGACAACGAACGCGGCGTATCGGTTGCGAAGAACGGGCCGCGACGGTCTCGATCAGACGAGGCGTCCGGGTCGAGCAGGCCGCGCGCCGCGTTGGCGTCGAGCGTCGGCAGTTGCGCGGTGTGCTCGCCTAGCGAGCGCATCATCAAGGTCCAGCCCGGCGCAATCAGGCCGCCGACAAAGCAGCCGTCCGCGCGCAACGCTTCCAGCGTGGTCGCCGTGCCGAATGTCGCAATGAGCAGATTCTCGCCGGGAAACGCCGCGTGCGCGCCAATCAGGCCGGCCCAGCGATCGCTGCCGAGGGCATGCGGTGTCGTGTAGCTATTGGTCACGCCGCATTGCTGGGCGCAGGCGCGGATCGTCGTGCGCGGCAGGTGCGGCCAGTGAGCGTCGAGTAGCGCGGCAATCCGTGCCGCGACACTTTCGCCCGCAACGTTCGATAACCATGCGCCGCCCGGCGCCGGCAAATTCGACCAGTCAGGCTGGTCAGCGCCGCCGTGCGCGAGGGCGCCGGCCGCGATTTGCGTGCCGTCCGGCTGCACCAGCGCCCACTTGATGCGGCTATTGCCCGCGTCGATCAACAGAGAAGGCGCGCTGCTCGTCATGCAGCACCGTCGGCCAGACGCAGCGAGACGTCACCGGTCGCAACGGTCAGACGGCCCGCCGCCGTGTCGAGCAGCAGTTGCCCGCGTTCGTCGACGCCCGCTGCCACGCCGCGCGCCAGCTCCTGACCTTGCTCCAGCAGCACGACTTCGCGGCCCGCGTAGGCGTGCACGGCGTTCCAGCGCGCCTGGAAAGGTGCGAAGCCTTCTGCGCCGAAGCGCTGCAACGCGGGTTCGAGTGCGTTCAGTTCCGCCGCCAGCGTATCGGTGAGGTTCGCATTCGGCTGCGCGCGTTGCAGCGCGGTCGGCACGGTGCCGCGTGCTTGCGCCGGCACGTTCGCGTTCAGCGCGCCGACCTTGGCGGCGAGTTCGTCCGCGCCCTTCACATTGGTGCCGATACCGATCACGACCGCGCTCGCGTCATCCGTGCTCCACGCGGTTTCGATCAGGATGCCGGCCAGCTTGTCGCCTTCGAGCAGGACGTCATTTGGCCACTTCAGTGCGATCTGTCCAGGACCCGCGACCGGCAACGCGCGCAGCCCGTCGACCAGCGCCACGCCAATCGCGAGGCTCAAACCCGCCAGCCCTTCGAGCGGGCGCGGCAGCACGCACGCCACCGAAAACAGCAGCGCGTTGCCCGGCTCCGCATACCACGGGCGGCCACGGCGGCCGCGGCCCGCGGTTTGCAGATACGCGACCCGCACGATCGGCCGCGGCAGCGCATTGGCTTTGCGCGGCAATGCCTTGACGCGCGTCATCAGGTCGGCGTTGGTCGAGCCGGTTTCCTCGACGATTTCGATCGGCCAGTCATGCGCGTGCGGACCGAATAGTGCGACGGCACGCTCGCGGTCGATGCGCCAATCGGAAGCCGCAGCGGCTTGGGGTGGGGTCTTGGAGGCGTTCATGTCTCATATTGTAGCGACAGCGAACGCTGTGAGCCCGCGAGCACGGTTCATCCGCCCCGCCTTCGTTACAATGACCCCTAATCCGATAACCAGATTGCAGCGATCCTTGAACTACGACACTCCGCCCGGCCTTGAAGTCGCGGCTGGCAGCCAAGGCAAGATCGTCCGGCTCTCCGGCCAGTGGACGGCGCTCGCACTCGCGCGCGACAAGGCCACCGGCCACGTGATCCCGCTATTGCGCTCGCTGACTAATGCAGAAGGCATCCGTCAGTGGGACCTGTCGCGCATCGACCGGATGGACCACGTCGGCGGCCAGGCACTGTGGCGCGTGTGGGGTCACAAGATGCCCCCGGACACCACGCTCACCGATACGCAACGCGACATTTTCGAGCGCATCGCGCTGCTCGACACAGTGCGCGAAAAGGTCGAGCCGGTGACCAGGTTCGATCCGTTCACCCGTCTGGGTCTGGCTATCTTCTCGTTCTTCGAGCATCTGTACGGCGGATTCGGCATGCTCGGGCAGGTCGTGCTCGATCTCCTCGCGATTCTGCGCAAGCCGAAAATCACGCCGTGGACCGAGATTTCCGCGAACGTCTATAACGCCGGCGCCAAGGCCTTGCCGATCACCGCGCTGGTCGCATTCCTGATCGGCATCGTGCTGAGCTATCTGTCGGCGCAGCAACTGCGGCTTTTCGGCGCGAATCAGTACATCGTCAACATTCTTGGGCTGTCGGTGATTCGCGAACTGGGGCCCGTGTTGTCGGCGATTCTGGTGGCGGGCCGCTCGGGTTCGGCGATCACCGCGCAGATCGGCGTGATGCGCGTCACCGAGGAACTCGACGCCATGCGCGTGATGGGCATCCCGCACGGCCTGCGGCTGATCCTGCCGCGTGTGGTCGCGCTCGGCGTGGCCATGCCGCTCCTCGTCATGTGGACCAATATCATCGCGTTGACCGGCGGCGCGCTCGCCGCGAAGATTGTGCTCGGCATCGACATGAGCTACTTCGCGCGCGCCTTGCCCGGCGTCGTGCCGGTGGCGAATCTGTGGATCGGCTTGGGCAAGGGCGTCGCGTTCGGCATGCTGATCGCCATCGTCGGCTGTCATTTCGGTTTCCGTATCAAGGCCAATTCGCAAAGTCTCGGCGAAGGCACGACGACCTCGGTGGTGACCTCGATCACCATCGTGATTCTCGCGGACGCGGTGTTCGCGATCCTCTTCCAGAACGTGGGGCTAGGATGATCGCGCCACTCACCCAGGCCGTACGCGGCCAACCGATGCCCGAGATCGCGGAGCCGGTGATCGAGGTGATCGACATCACCAAGCGTTACGGCCGCAACATCGTGCATCAGCATCTGAATTTCGACGTGCGGCGCGGCGAGATCGTCTCGATCGTCGGCGGATCGGGTTCGGGCAAGACCACGCTGGTGCGGCAGATTCTCGGGCTGGAACGGCCGTCGTCGGGAACCATCAAGCTGTTCGGTCAGGACATTGCCACCATTTCGCCTGAAGACGCGCTGCTCATGCGCAGCCGCTCCGGCATGCTGTTTCAGCGCGGCGCGCTGTTCTCTTCGCTCTCGGTATTCGACAACGTCGCGCAGCCGTTGCGCGAACTGGGCAAGGTGCCCGCCGACCTGTTGCGCGACATCGTGATGCTCAAGCTCGAGATGGTCGGCCTGCCGTGCAAGCATGCGTCGAAGATGCCGTCGGCGCTTTCAGGCGGGATGATCAAGCGGGTGGGTATTGCGCGCGCCATCGCGCTCGAGCCCGAGTTGCTGTTTCTCGACGAACCGACCGCCGGCCTCGATCCGCAGGCGTCCGACGAGTTCGTCGAATTGATCTCCGCGCTGCATCGCGCGCTCGGTCTGACGGTGGTGATGGTCACGCACGATCTCGACACGATGATCGCGCTGTCCACCCGCGTCGCCGTGCTGGCGGATCGCAAGGTGCTGGTCGCCGCGCCGGTCGAGGAGGCGGCGGGCGTCGACCATCCGTTTATCCGCGAATATTTCCTCGGCCTGCGCGGGCGTCGTGCGCTGCAGGCGCTGCCGCCGGAACGCCGCGCGAAATTGCCGCGCGCCGCGCTCGAATCGGCATCGTCCGAATTGCCGCTGTGAACCAGGGAACCTGACAATGGAAAACAAATCACATGCCTTCTGGGCAGGGATCTTCACGGTGGCCTTGCTGGCTGCAATCGCGGTGGCGGCTTTTCTGTTCAACGTCGATCGTTCCGTGCGGGTGCCATACGATCTGATCGCGCGCACCAACGTCACGGGGCTCTATACCGACGCGGCGGTGCGCTATCGCGGGCTCGACGTCGGCAAGGTGCAGTCGATCAAATTCGACCGGGATCATCCGGGGCAGATTCTGATCCGCATTCTGGTCGACACGCACGCGCCGATTACGCACTCCACGTTCGGCAGCCTCGGGTTCCAGGGCGTGACGGGGATCGCCTTCATCCAGCTGGATGATAGTGGGCGCGATCCGACGCCGCTCGCGTCGTCGACGAAACAGGTGGCGCAATTGCCGATGCGCCCGGGCTTGCTCGATCAGTTGCAGCAGCGCGGCGACGTCCTGATACGCAAACTCGAAAGAGTCACTGACGACGTCGACAATCTGTTGTCGCCGGAAATGGTCAGCCAGTTGCAAGGCACGGCGGCGAGCATCCAGAAAGCCGCCGACGGTGTCGCCACGCTGACCCAGCAGATGGCGCCGGCAGCCGGCAAGCTGCCCGCCACGATCAACGAACTGGATCGCACGCTGGCATCGACCAATCAGTTGATCACCAGTCTGAACCGCCCGGACGGGCCGTTCGAGACCAACCTGAACAAGGTCGGGACAGCGGCGCAGCAAGCGGGAGATGCGCTGGCGTCGATGGACAGTTCGATCCAGGAGCTGTCGGCGCGCGTCGGTTATGACACGCTGCCGCGCGTCAATTCGCTCGCCGAAGACGTGCGCTCCGCGGCGCGTTCAGTGGACCGCGCGGCCGACACGTTCAGCACCAATCCGCGCAGCGTGCTGTTCGGTGCGCCGGGCGCGACGCCGGGCCCTGGCGAAGCCGGCTTTACGTGGCCGGCCGCCCGCGCCGCTACGCACGTCGCCCAATGAAATGAATTGAAGGTTTTGAAGAAGGAACATGGTTATGTCACGCTCGATTCACCGATTGTTGTCCTCGAGTGCCGCGCTTGCGATGCTGCTCGCGTTCGGCGTGCTGGCTGCAGGCTGCGCCGGCAACCCCGCGGCGATCTCGGATATCCGCTACGACCTCGGGCCGCCGGCCCCGGCGGCCTCGGCCGGCACGCTGCCGGCGGTGAAGGTGCTCGATGTCACCGCATCCGCCAACCTGGAATCCAACAAGCTGATTTACCGGCTCAGCTACGCCGACGCCCAGCAGACGGCGTCGTACGCGAATAGCCACTGGACCATGGCGCCGTCGCAATTGCTGACCCAGCGTCTGCGCGGCGCCCTCAGTTCGCGTGGCACCGTGCTGACGGGCGCCGACGGCGTGCACGCCCCGGTCCTGAAGGTCGATCTGAGCGAGTTCGAGCAGGTCTTCGATAGCCAGTCGCAAAGCCACGCTGCGGTCACCGTGCGCGTCACGTTGACCCAAAGCGGTAAGGTGATCGGTCAGCGCACCTTCATCGCGCGTGCGCCGTCCCGTTCGGCGGACGCTGCCGGCGGCGCGCAGGCGCTCGCCGCGGCCAGCGACGATCTCGTCGCGCAGATCGGCGCCTGGCTCGGCGTGCAGGCGCTGGTCGCCGCGCAATGACCGGCCTGCAGCGCACGCAACGGAGCGCTGCATGAGCGTGAAGCCCTGGCAGCGCCGTCCTTCGGCGCTTGCCCGCCAGGCGCTGGGGCTGTACACGGCGCTGATCGTTTACGGTTCGTGGTATCCGTTTTCCGGCTGGCGTTCGCTTGGCCTCGCTCCGTTTGCCTATCTGTCCGATCCCATGCCGCAGTACCTGACGGCGTTCGACGTCGTCACGAACGTGCTGGGCTATATGCCATTCGGCGCGCTGATGGTGCTCGCGGTGTATCCGCGTTGGCGCGGCCCGCTGGCGGTTGCCTTGGCCTTCTTGCTTGGCGGGCTGTTGTCGGGCGTGATGGAAGCCGTGCAAACCTATCTGCCGACGCGCGTTGCCTCCAACCTCGATCTGGCCGCCAATGCGCTCGGCGCGCTGCTCGGCGCGGCGATCATGTCGCCGGCCACCGACGCATTGCTCGATCGCGGCTTGCTGCGGCGTTTGCGGCTCCTCTGGTTCGAGCGCGACAGGGCGGCGCTCGCGTGTCTCGTCGCCTTGTGGCCGTTCGCAACGATGTACCCGGCGCCGCGCCTCTTCGGTCTCGGCAACTGGCCGCGCGAACTCTGGCTGCGTTTCGATTCGACGACGCAAGACGCCTTGCTCGCATGGACGCCGCCGGCCTGGCACGTCGGCGCGTGGCCGGCGCTGGTTGCCGCCTGGCTGCCGGACGACGCCTGGGAAGCCGTCATCACCACGCTCAATCTGTTTGGGGCACTCGTCCTGGCTTCGCTGACGGTGCGCCGCCATGCGCCGCTCGCGCGCCTCTTGATCGTGTTTATTGTCGCGACCTTGTGCGTCAAGGCGGGCGCGACCTTTCTGCAATCGCAATCCGGCCTCGCCTTCGACTGGGCGACGCCCGGCGCACTGGCAGGGCTCGCGTGCGGCACGGTGGCAGCACTGCTGACGCTGCGCTTGCGGCGCGCGGTGCGTGCTGCGCTCGCGGCCGGTGCGCTCGCGGTGGCGCTGGTGTTCGTCAACCTGCTGCCGGTGAATCCGTATTTCGATGCCGTGCTGGCCGACTGGCGCCAGGGCCGGTATCTGCACTTCAATGGTCTCGCACATTGGATCGCGTGGATCTGGCCGTATGCGGCGCTGGTGTGGCTCGCCTATCTCGTCGAACAGGTGTGGCTCAAGCGGCGCGTGAAGCGCGCCTGAGGTACACGTGAAGGGAGGGCGCAGTGCATGCGCGCAGCCAGATGAGTCGTGCGAAGCGGCGCAGGACGCACGCCGGAAAGTGCGCTGCAACCCCGGCCGGCCGGCGAACCGCCGTGTGCTCTCCATTCAGCGACCGCCGGCCCCGCTCGCTATAATCGTCCGCATACCTGAAGCGCCGCAGCGCCTCAAGCGCCATTCCTACTCTTACAGTCTCGCCTCCGGACATCATGGACTCCTTCTACAAGTACCACGTCTTCTTCTGCCTCAATCAGCGCGAACCCGGCGCGGAGCGACCGAGTTGCGCGAATTGCAACGCACAGGCGATGCAGGAGTACGCGAAAAAACGCGTGAAGCAACTCGGCCTCGCCGGCCCCGGCCAGGTGCGGATCAACAAGGCCGGTTGCCTCGAGCGCTGCGAACTCGGCCCGACGCTCGTCGTCTATCCGGAAGGGGTCTGGTACACCTACGTCGACGAGAGCGACATCGATGAAATCGTCGATTCGCACCTCGTGAACGGCAAGATCGTCGAGCGTCTGAAAATCGATCAATAAGCCTCGTCATGAATGCACATACGAAGAAGTATCTGATCGACGGCCCGGTCGGCAAGATCGAAGTCGCGCTGGATTTGCCCGACGACATGCGTGAAACCGGCGCCGCGCCGCGCGGCATCGCACTGGTCGCGCACCCGCATCCGCTGTTCGGCGGCACGATGGACAACAAGGTCGCGCAGACACTCGCGCGCACGCTTGTGCAGTTGAACTACGTGACGTACCGCTCGAATTTTCGGGGTGTCGGCGAAACGCAAGGCGAGCATGACGCCGGCATCGGCGAGCGCGACGATCTGCGCGCCGTGCTCGATCATATGCGCGCACAAGCCGGGCAGGGCGATCTGCCCCTCGTATTGGCGGGTTTTTCGTTCGGCACCTTTGTGCTGTCGCACGTAGCCGCGAAGCTACGCGAAGAAGGTCAGGCGATCGAGCGGCTCGTGTTCGTCGGCACCGCGGCGAGCCGTTGGGAAGTCGCACCCGTGCCGGAAAACACACTCGTGATTCACGGTGAAACCGACGAGACCGTTCCCATTCAGTCGGTTTTCGACTGGGCGCGACCGCAGGAATTGCCGGTCGTCGTGATTCCGGGGGCAGAGCATTTTCTGCATCGCAAGCTGCACGTCCTGAAGCGGATCATTGTCGACGCGTGGCGTTGACGAGCGCGCGGCGTGTGTTTTCCGGGGTACAGGTACGCGCAAACGCAAATTAATCGCCACCCTTTGGTCAAAGATACCAGGATAGCGCGCGTATAATGGGCGCTCTTTTTTGGGCGCAGCATCGCCCACCCGGCAGTTCGCGCGACGCGTAGCTTCATTCTCGCGCGCAGCGGTGCCGGATGCGAGGCGTGCTGCGCGAACCGATCGCGTGGCCGGAAGTCCAATGGGCGCCGTGCCGTTTTTTTACGGCCTGACGCTCGCCGACCGGCTCCTCAAAACTATGCGCCCTGCGCGCGATGTATTTTTCCGCACGAATCGACCCTATGCGTTTCTCCACCTCCGGCCGCACGTCATTCCCGTCAGTTTCTTCTTTCGTTCCCTCTACGCTTAGCCGTGCCGTGACTCTAGGCATCGTGTTGCCGGCCACGCTCGTGGCCAGCACGGCGTTCGCACAAGTGCCGCCGCCCGCGGTGAATGCGCGCTCGTGGGTGCTTGTCGATGCAACCAGCAATCAGGTGCTCGCATCGGGCAATGCCGACGAACGCGTCGAACCGGCCTCGCTGACCAAGCTGATGACCGCGTACCTCGTCTTCGAAGCACTGCAGACGAAGAAGATCACGATGGACCAGACGGTAATGCCGAGCGAAGCGGTGCGCCGCGTGCGCACCGACGAATCGCGCATGTTCATCGAAGCGAACAAGCCGGTGACCGTGCACGATCTGGTGTACGGCATGATCATCCAGTCGGGTAACGACGCGGCGATCGCGCTGGCCGAACTGGTGGGCGGCAGCGAAGCGCAGTTCGTCAACATGATGAACACCGAAGCGGCGAAGCTCGGCATGAAGAACACGCATTTCGCCGACGTGAACGGCATGCCCGACCCGCAGCACTACACCACGGCGGGCGACCTCGCGGTGCTGTCTGCGCGTCTGATCCGTGACTTCCCCGACTACTACAACATCTTCTCGGTCAAGGAATTCACGTACAACAAGATCAAGCAGCCGAACCGCAACCGTCTGCTGTGGATCGACCCGACGGTGGACGGTCTGAAGACCGGTCACACGCAAGCCGCCGGTTACTGCCTGATCGCCAGCGCGAAGCGTTCGCTGCCGGGCACGACCGAAGGGTCGCGCCGTCTTGTCTCGGTGATGATGGGCGAGACCAAGGAGCACGACCGCGTGCAGGACAGCCTGAAGATGCTGAACTACGGCTACACCGCGTACGACACGGTGCATCTGTACAAGGCGAATCAGGTGGTGGGCACGCCGCGCGTTTACAAGGGTGCGCAAGACACTGTGCAGATCGGCGTGAAGGGCGATCAGTACATCACCGTGCCGAAGGGCATGGGCGACAAGGTGAAGCCGCAGATCGAGCAGATCGATCCGCTGATCGCGCCGATTGCGAACGGTCAGCAGGTCGGCACCGCGAAGCTCGTGGCCGACGGCAAGGTGCTGGCGCAATTCCCGATCGTCGCGCTGCAGGCTGTGCCGCAAGCCGGCGTGGTCGGCCGTGTGTGGGATTCGCTGATGCTGATGTTCAACAAGAAGAAGTAAGAGCCCAAGGGCGATGTCCGCTGTTTCCGACGTTTCGCTCGACCCGATCGCCTATCTGAACGGCGAGCGGGTGCCTAGGTCCGAAGCGCGCGTCCCGGTTCTCGATCGCGGTTTTATTTTCGGCGACGGCATGCTGACCGAGGGTTCGTCTTCGGATATCTGGATGGTGAAGGACGGCGCGCTGTACGCGCCGCCGCGCAGCTCGACGGTCAGCCGGTTGGCAACGGCAAGCCGGGCGCCGTGTTTGCAGCGTTGTACGCGGCCTATCAGCGTGCCAAGGCCAAGGAAGCGCACGAAGCGCACGAAGCGCACGAAGCGCAGCAAGGAGTAGAAAGTGAATCCCGCGAAAGAATCATTGCTTGAGTTTCCGTGCGACTTTCCCATCAAGATCATGGGCAAGTCGCATCCCGAGTTCGCCGAGACGATGGTCACGGTGGTTCGGCAGTTCGATAACGAAGTCGACCCCGAACGTGTGGAAACGCGACCGTCCAGCGGCGGCAATTACACGGGTTTGACGGTCACGGTGCGCGCCACGAGCCAGGCGCAGCTCGACGATATCTACCGCGCGCTCACCGGCCATCCGATGGTGAAGGTGGTGCTTTAACGCCAGGCTTTGTGTTTACGGCGTGACGCGCAAGGCGTCCGCCGCCAGATCGGCGCAAGCTTCAGGACCCGCCTCGCAAGCTTGCTCGAAAAGCTGTTTGAACCGTCCCACTTCTTCGAATACCCAGGCGCGGAACGCCTTGACGCGCGCGGTTTCGAGCATCTGCGGCGGGCAGACGAAGTAGTACTGCCACGGGCTCGGCCCATCCACATTGAATAGCCGCACAAGGCGGCCTGCTGCGATCTCGTGCATCGCCAACGAACGGCGTGTGAGCGCGACCCCCTGACCGTCGATGGCCGCCTGCAGCAGATTCGACGAATCCTGATACAGCACACCGCGCTTCGGTTCTGGCCAGTCGGCGAGGCCGGCTGCGTCGAACCACGGGCGCCAGAGTTCGTCGTCCGAGCGCAGGAGGGGCACTTTGGCCAGGTCGGCGGGCGTTTGCGGCAGCTTGCCGCCGTTGAAATTCGGCGAGCAGGCTGGAAAAAAGATCTCCTCCAGCAGCAACTCCGCGTGCAGCCCCGAATATTTGCCGTAGCCGAAGCGGATCGCCACGTCGACGTCGTCGCGCGCGAAGTCGGTCAACGCGTTGGTGGAAAGCAGTTCGAGGTCCCACTGGGGATGCGCCTCGATAAAGCTGCCGAGGCGCGGCGTCACCCAGCGCGCCGCAAACGAAGTCAGCATGGAAACGACCAGGCGCCGCTCGCGATCGCCGGCGCGGATTTCGCGGGTGGCGTCGACAAGCGCCGTCAGCCCGGCGCGCACGCGCGTGGCGTAGCGGCGACCCGTGTCCGTGAGCCGGACGCGTTTGCCGTCGCGGGCGAACAGCGTGACGCCCAATTCTGCTTCGAGCGCGCGAATCTGGTGACTGACGGCGCCGTGCGTGACGAACAGTTCGTCTGCTGCGCGCGAGAAGCTCTCGTGGCGGGCGGCGGCTTCGAACGCCTTGATGGCGTTCAGTGGGGGTAGTTGCCGGAGGTCCATCGCAATATTTCTCACATAGAGGTGAAAATAGATCGTTTTGCGTAAACCCTTGCTACGCCTACGATTGTAGCCATGAAACGAACTTTGGCGAGGGCATCATGCGAGAAATTTCCTCTAGCATCGGGTTTGAAATCCGCAGCGGCGAAACCATTCCTATGAAGGTAGCACGCAGCACCAAGCTGGTAGTGCACGGCGGCGCGGTGTGGGTCACGCGCAGCGACGACACCGAAGACTACTGGCTGCAGCCCGGCCACACGCTGCGGCTGCGGCGCGGTGAACGGCTGTGGTTGAGCGCTGAGGGCAGCACGCATGCGAAGGTGGCCTTTTCGGTGCCGACGCGCTGCGACGAACGTGCGCTGAACTGGCTCGCGCGGGTCGGCGAACGGCTGGCGGCCCGTATGCGTGGGGGCTGGCGCACGGTGTGACGATGCCGTGGGGCCATTCAGCGACGGCGAACCGGCGCCGCAACTGAACGGCCGCGACGGCAACGCCGAATCTAATGCTTGCCAATCGCGCGGCGTGCCGGCACGTCCGGCGGGGTTTCCCAGATTTCGGTAAACTGTCGGGATCATGTGTGCCACCCCGGTTTCCCCGTCTCCCTTGCCCGCCACGGCGCCGCTTACGCTGCGCTGGCTTGGCAACGAACCCTACGAAGCCAGTTTCGAAGCGATGCGCGCGTTCACCGACGCGCGCACCGCCGATACACCCGACGAAATCTGGCTGGTCGAACATCCTCCCGTCTTTACGCTCGGCCAGGCCGGCGACCCGGCGCATCTATTGGCTGCCGATAGCGGCATTCCGCTGGTCAAGGTCGACCGGGGCGGCCAGATCACCTATCACGGGCCCGGGCAGGTCGTCGCCTACCTGCTGCTGGACCTGCGCCGGCGCAAGCTGATGGTGCGCGAGATGGTCACGCGGATCGAGCAGGCCGTGATCGACACCCTCGCGGCGTATAATCTCGCCGGAGAACGCAAGGCGGGCGCCCCCGGTATCTACGTGGCGCCCGGGCCGGACGCCGGGCTGCATGCCGGTGCCAAGATTGCCGCGCTGGGTCTGAAAATCCGCAACGGCTGCAGCTATCACGGCGTGAGCCTGAATGTGAACATGGACTTGCAGCCGTTTCTGGCCATCAATCCATGCGGCTATGCGGGGCTCGAAACAGTCGATATGGCAGCGCTGGGCGTTGCCGCCGGCTGGGACGAGGTGGCCCGTACCTTTGCAGCATGCCTCACCGCAAACCTCGACGGCAGTCCCGCGGCCGTCGCCCAACCGCAGGCCGGTGCTCTTACCGCCTGACTGGACCGAACGAATGACTGACGTTACCGCGAACCTCGCAGCTTCTCCCGCCCCCGACGCCGTGCCGGCTACCGCCGCTGCCTACGACGCTACCGCGAAACAGAAAGCACAAGCCAAAACCGCCCGTATTCCGATCAAGATCGTCCCGATCGAAAAGCTGAAAAAGCCTGACTGGATCCGTGTCAAAGCGGCCACCGGCAATTCGCGCTTCTACGAAATCAAGCAGATTCTGCGTGAGCACAACCTGCACACGGTCTGTGAAGAAGCGAGCTGCCCGAATATCGGCGAATGCTTCGGCAAGGGCACCGCGACGTTCATGATCATGGGCGACAAGTGCACGCGCCGCTGCCCGTTCTGCGACGTTGGCCACGGCCGCCCCGATCCGCTCGACGTGGATGAGCCGGGCAATCTGGCTCGCACCATCGCCGCGCTGAAGTTGAAGTACGTGGTGATCACGAGCGTGGACCGTGATGATCTGCGCGACGGTGGCGCGGCTCACTTCGTGGAATGCATTCGCCAGACGCGCGAACTGTCGCCGGAAACGCGCATCGAAATTCTGACGCCGGACTTCCGCGGCCGCCTGGACCGTGCGATCGGCATTCTGAACGCCGCACCGCCCGACGTGATGAACCACAACCTCGAAACGGTACCGCGTTTGTACAAGGAAGCGCGCCCGGGTTCGGACTACGCGCATTCGCTGAAGCTGCTGAAGGACTTCAAGGCGCTGCATCCGGACGTCGCGACCAAGTCGGGCCTGATGGTTGGCCTTGGCGAAACCGAAGAAGAGATCCTGCAGGTGATGCGCGATCTGCGCGAGCACAATGTGGACATGCTGACGATCGGCCAGTATTTGCAGCCTTCGGAGCACCATCTGCCGGTGCGCTCGTATGTGCATCCGGACACGTTCAAGATGTACGAAGAAGAAGCGTACAAGATGGGCTTCACGCACGCAGCCGTGGGCGCTATGGTTCGCTCGAGCTACCACGCCGATCTGCAGGCGCATGGAGCTGGAGTGGTCTGAACGGTTGAGTGTGTAGTTAGTTTGAAAATGCAAAGCCCGCACGTGTTGCGGGCTTTGTTTTTTTGGCGCGGGAGCGGGTGGCTCAGCAATTCCGCCCGGCGATCTGCCTGCTTTGCTTAGCGGTAGTAACGTGCGAGCAGACTGCAGGTAACCGATATCATTCCGCCGATGATCGTGAACGGGTAGAGAAAGAGGATGAAACGATTGCGAAATGCGCGGTCTTCGATGAGACGGTCGATCAAATTGGGCATGCTGGATCTCCTTGAGGCCAGGATGAAAAGTATAGCTCAGCGCATCTAAATTAGTTAGGTAAACGAATAATGAGATGCGGAGAAGGAGACTGCGACGACAACGGTTGCGAGCAGCGAAAACCACATCAACCATCCATCACGCTCCCGCTCTCTCGCGTGACGTGCCGGACGAGTCGCTGCATCGGCCGCGCCCTGGCACACCAGTATTGACGCTACAACGATGATGAGCACGTGCCAGAGAAGCGCGGCCAACATGAGCGCTAATGTGCTGCGCGTCGGCGCTGCGCTCAAAGCACAACCAATCTCGTAGCATGCACTCGCACACATCGAAATGACGACCCAGAAGAGCTGGCCATCCTGAATGGATCGCCGCGCAATGCCTTGCGCCACGTGCCGGTAGCAGCGCGAAAAATTCAATAAGGGAAGTAATGCAACCGGCGCAAAAACAGGCACGCCGACGTTGAAAAACAACCAGCTCAAGCGGCTAAGATAATCGACCATAGGAATGCGAATTGAAGGCAACCCGCTGATCATGCCGCTACCGCGGAAGCACCACAATCCGCCGAACGGCCAGCTTGCGCTAAGGCGTCCCAAGCCGTCATCATCCGCTTGAGCCGCATCACAAACATCGAAATCGGCGGCCCTATCCAACCGAACGTGAAAAGCAATGCTCGAACAGCGTCATTAGCAATCGCGGATTAATTAGAACCGCCCGCGGACAAACTCCCTATAGTCGAAAGCCTCCCAGACAACACGCACTAAAAGGGGCTTCCCGATGAATCGCTTCCTCCGTCCGCTCGCCGCGTTCGCTACGCTGCTCGCGCTGTCCGCGTCGTTTTCTCCCGCTGCACACGCCGACACCAAAGAAGTTGTGATCGCGTATCAGGACATGGTCGTGCCATGGCGCTATGCGCAGGCCACCGGCGTTGTCGAGAAAGCCACCGGCTACAAGGTCACCTACCGCAAGCTCGGCAGCGGCGCCGACGTGATCCGCGCACTGGCTTCCGGCTCGGTGCAACTCGGCGAAGCAGGGTCGAGCCCGATTGCAGCCGGGTTGTCGCAGGGCGTTGATATCTCGCTGTTCTGGATTCTGGACAACATCAACGATGCCGAAGCACTGGTTGCGCGCGACGGTTCCGGCGTCACGAGCGTCGCCGGTCTGAAGGGTAAGAAGATCGGTGTGCCGTTCGTCTCCACGTCGCACTTTCACGCGCTGGTCGCGCTGCAGAACGCCAGCGTGAATCCGTCCGACGTGAAGATCGTCAATCTGCGCCCGCCTGAAGTCGCGGCGGCGTGGGAGCGCGGCGACATCGACGCGACTTACATCTGGGACCCAGTGCTGGCGAAGGTGAAGAAGAACGGCAAAGTGCTGATCACATCGGGTCAGGTTGCGCAGCAAACCGGCAAGGCGACGTTCGACGGTTTCGTCGTCGACCGTAAGTTCGCCAGTCAGAACGCCGAGTTCGTCGCGCGTTTTGTGAAGGTGCTGGCCGCAACCGATGCGAGCTACCGCGATCACACGTCCGCGTGGACAGCAACGTCGCCCCAGGTCGAAGCGGTTGCGAAGGAATCCGGCGCCACCGCGCAGGAAGTGCCCGCAAGCCTCGCGTTGTATGCGTTCCCGACGCCGGCCCAACAGGCGTCGAACGCGTGGCTTGGCGGCGGTGCGCAATCCGGCGCGGCTAAATCGCTCGCTGCGACGGCTGCGTTTCTGAAGACGCAAGGCACGATCCAGAACGTGCTGGCCGATTACTCGACCGGCGTCGATCCGCAGTTCGTGCAGCGCGCGGCGCATTGACGTTTTGCGCATGCGTATCCATCAGCATCATGAGGCATGGCGATGAGCGGTCTTGAGATACGGCGGCTGCACGTCGCTTACGAAGGCGCACGCGGCGCGGCGCCGCACGTCGCGCTCGCCGACGTCGATTTGCGCATCGAACCCGGCGAGTTCGTCGTCGCGCTGGGTGCGTCCGGTTGCGGCAAAACAACCTTGCTGAACTGCATCGCCGGCTTCATTCAGCCGACGGGAGGCGAGGTGCGGTTGAACGGAGAACCCGTGGCTGGACCCGGCGCAGACCGAGGGGTCGTGTTTCAGAAGTACGCGCTGATGCCATGGCTCGACGTGCTCGGCAATGTTGCGCTTGGCCTTCGATTTCAGCGTGTGCCGAAGGCGCAGCGCGAGCGCATCGCGCTGGAGATGCTGGCGTTGGTCGGGCTCGAGAAGCATGCTCGCTCGCGGGTCTATGCGCTGTCGGGCGGCATGCAGCAGCGCGTGGGCATTGCACGCGCGCTGGCAAGCGATCCGCAAGTGCTGTTGATGGACGAACCGATGGGCGCGCTCGACGCGATGACGCGCGAGTCGATGCAGGAACTCGTGCTGGACGTCTGGGGCCGCACGCGCAAGACGGTGTTTTTCATTACGCATAGCGTGGAGGAAGCGCTGTTTCTGGCAACGCGCCTCGTCGTGATGACGCCGGGGCCGGGCCGTATCGCCGAGAGCTACGACCTGCCATTCGCGCGGCGCTTTCTCGAGACGCGCGACGCGCGCGCGGTCAAGTCGTCACCGGAGTTTATCGAATGGCGCGAACGGCTGGTGCGCCGGCTGCACGAACGAAATCAGGAAGAGGTACTGTCGTGACGGCTTCGCGCGAATCTTTGGGTACGGTGCCGCTCACCCAGGAAAGCGAGCCGTCGCAACGTAAAGCGCGTCCGGTGAGCGGCTGGCGTTTGCCGGGCGAAGGTTCGACCGCGGCGCTGAGCGCGCTCTCGGTCACAACGCTCGCGGCGCTATGGTGGTTCGCCACGCATCTGCACTGGCTGCCTCCGCTATTTCTGCCGACGCCCGAGGCTGTCTGGGCCGCGTTTCTGGACGCCTGGCACGGACGCATTCAAGGCGGTTTGCCGCTTTCCGAGCATCTGGCATGGAGTGCGCTGCGCGTGTTCGGCGCGTTCGCGCTGGCGGCGGTCACGGCGGTGCCGGTTGGGATCTTGATGGGCGTGAGCCGGGTTGCACGCGGCTTGCTCGATCCGCCGCTGGAGTTCTACCGGCCGTTGCCGCCGCTTGCGTATCTGCCGCTGGTGGTGATCTGGTTCGGCATCGACGAGACGGCGAAAATCGTCGTGATCTATCTCGCCTGCTTTGCGCCGATTGCGATGGCGGCGCGTGCCGGTGTGCGCAGCGCGACCATCGAGCAGATTCATGCTGCGTATTCGCTAGGTGGCCGCTTCGCGCAGATCGTGCGCTATGTGGTCCTGCCGGCTGCGTTGCCTGAGATCTTGACCGGTTTGCGGATCGCCATCGGTTTCGGCTGGACCACCCTCGTTGCCGCCGAGATGGTCGCGGCCACCGCCGGCCTCGGTCAGATGGTGCTCAACGCGTCGAGCTTTTTGCGTACCGATGTGGTGGTGATGGGCATCGTGCTGATCGGACTGATCGCGTGGCTGTTCGATCTCGGCATGCGTGCGCTGGAGCGGCGGCTGATGCCGTGGAAGGGGCGTGTGTAGCTGGCGGGCCGCGCCAGGCCCGCGCCGGCCCGCGCAGTTTCAGGCAAACAGTTCAATCACCGGCCAGCCGCGTTCCGCGGCTATGGCGCGCAATCGCGCGTCGGGATTGGTCGCGACCGGATGCGTGACGCGCTCGAGCAACGGCACGTCGTTGATCGAATCGCTATAGAACCAGCTCTGCGGAAAGTCCTGCAGACGATGGCCGAGCGAAGCCAGCCAGCCCTCGGTGCGCGTGATCTTGCCTTCGCGGAAGGTCGGTACGCCGACCGCATTTCCCGTAAAGCGCGCCAAAGGATCGCCGCCTTCGGTGCCGAGATCGATCCCCAACAGATGTTCGAAGCCGAGCGCCTTGCCGATCGGCCTGGTAATGAACACGTTGGTGGCCGTGACGATGCAGCACAGGTCGCCAGCTTCGATATGGCGCTGCACGAGTTCCCGCGCAGCCGGCAGGATGGCCGGCGCAATCACATCCTTCATGAACTGCGCATGCCACACGTCGAGCTGCTCGCGCGAGTGGCGAGCCAGCGGGGCCAACGTGTAGTTCAGGTAGGCCGTCATATCGAGCGTACCGGCCACGTATTGCCGGTAATACCCGTCGATTTCTTCCGCGTGCTGCGCAGCGCCTTCTATACCCAATCCGGCGATAAAGTGGGCCCACGCCTGATCGCTGTCGAGCGGCAGCAGCGTATGGTCCAGGTCGAACAGGGCAAGGTTGCGGCTCATCCAGGGTCCTCGTGATGAAGTGGGCAAACAAGGTAGTTGAGCGAATCGCATGCCGGGCCATCGGCCGGCACACAGCAATTCACAGCTTTGCGCGAGCGTATATTTAAAAGCACAAAATTACAATAAGGCAGAAATGTGCAACACTACTGTCATAAACGCCCCGGGTGCCAGTTCGTAGGGCATGCGGTTCGGGTCATGGCAGCAGGAACGGAAGCGCAGCGCCTTATGTTGATTCTCCTTAACCTTCTGGCTGGTGTGGCGCTCCTCGTGTGGGGATCGCACATCGTACGTACCGGCATCCTGCGCGTGCTCGGCGCCGATCTGCGCAGCGTCCTCGGGCGCAGTACCAGCAGCCGCTGGCGAGCCTTCCTCTCGGGTGTCGGCGTGACCAGCCTCGTGCAGAGCAGCAATGCAACGGCGGTGATCGTCACGTCGTTCGCTGCGCAAGGTCTCCTGCCGCTCACTGGCGGCCTCGCGATCATGCTTGGCGCCGACGTCGGCACCGCACTGATGGCGCGGTTGCTGACACTCGATCTGTCATGGCTGTCGCCGATCCTGATTCTGTCCGGCGTGCCGCTCTTTCTGTCGCGCAAGCAAACCCGCCTCGGTCAGGTTGGCCGTACGCTGATCGGGCTCGGCCTGATTCTGCTGGCGCTGCACCTGATCGTCGAAGCCGCCCAGCCGATGATGCAAGGCGCCGGCGTGCGCGTGATGTTCGGCGCGCTAACCGGCGACACTATGCTTGACGCGCTGGTCGGCGCGGCATTTGCGATGCTGTCCTATTCGAGTCTCGCCGCGGTCCTGCTGACAGCGACGCTCGCCTCGTCCGGCGTGATTTCACTGAAGGTGGCGCTGTGTCTCGTGATCGGCGCGAATCTCGGCAGCGGCTTGCTGGCGCTAATGGGCACACTCGCGCAGAACACGGCGGCGCGGCGCCTGGCCTTGGGCAGCCTGGCCTTCAAGCTGGCCGGCGCCTTGCTGATCCTGCCGTTCGCACCGCTGCTTGCACGCGGGCTGCCGGTGCTGATCGCGAATCCACGCGAAGCGGTAGTCGGTTTTCACGTGATATACAACACGCTGCGTTGCTGCGCATGCCTTTCGCTGATCAATCCGGTGGCGCGCATCTGCACGCGGGTGTTGCCGGACCGGCCACTGCCCAACGGCGAATTGCGGCCGTTGCATCTGGATGCCGCCGCGCTTCCCACACCCACGCTCGCGCTCGCGCATGCCGCACGCGAGGTGCTGCGTATCGGCGACATCGTGCGCACCATGCTCGATAACGTCGCGGACCTGATCCATGACAACAGCCTCGAAAAGGCACGCGAAACGGTCCGTATGGACGACGACGTGGACCAACTCTACGCCGCGGTCAAAAACTATCTGACGCTGATCTCCCGCGAGCAACTCGACGAAGCCGACAGCCGCCGCTGGACCGACATCATCTCGTTGACAATCAACCTGGAGCACGCGGGCGACATCATCGAGCGGATCGTCTGCGATATCGAGGAAAAGAAGATCGCGCACCGGCTGTCGTTTTCGGAGGAGGGGCTAGGCGAACTGGACGACCTGCAGGCGCGGCTCGTCAGCAATCTGCAGCTTGGCCTGTCGGTGTTTCTGAATAACGATCTGCGTTGCGCCGAGCGGCTGCTAGCGGAGAAGGAGCGCTTTCGCGATCTGGAGCGCGCGTATTCCTATAAACACCTTGACCGGCTTGCTGGACAAACCTTGCGCAGCATCGAGACGAGCGCGTTGCATCTGGATTTGATCAGCGACATGAAGCGGCTCAATTCGCTGTTCTGTTCGACGGCTTATCCGGTGCTCGACGCAGCCGGCGCACTGCGCGACACGCGCTTGCGCAAGCGCGTGCTCGATACGATGTATGTGAAGGAGTAGTCCTGGACCCTAAGCCAGAACGATCTCTTTCAGCTTCTTTTTGAGCGACGCAAAGTCGGCGGCTTCGGCTGCCTTTTTGTTGGTGACCAGCACATCGATCCGGTCGGCCGGACAGTACGAGATCCGGCTGCGCTGACCGATCTTGCTGTAATCGGCGAGGATCACTACGCGGTCCGCGTTGGCGACCATGGCGCGCGCCACTTCGGTCTCAGCGTGATCGTAGTTGGTCGCGCCATGCCGGTGATCGATTCCGACGGGCGAGAGCAAGGCCATGTCCGCACGATAGCGCTGGATATCGAGCACGGTGGTGGCGCCGGTGGTCGCCATGGCGCGATCGCTGATCGAGCCGCCGAGCAGAATCACTTCGTTGGCCGCTTTCGGTTGATCCACGGCGCCACGCATTTTCAGCGCGACGTCGATGGAATTGGTGACGATCGTCAGGTTCGCCAGTTTCGCCAGCTCTTCGGCGAGCGCCGCGGTGGTGGTGCCGGCGTCGATGAAAAGCGTCTGCCCGCTCGCGATCAGCCCGGTGGCCGCCTTGGCGATCGCGGTTTTGGCTTTGACGCGCATGTGGGCGCGCTCGGCGATCGGTGCCTCGTCGGCGGGTTTGATTGCGCCGCCATGCACGCGCTTCAGTTCACCGAGAGCTTCCAGATCGAGCAGGTCGCGCCGTACGGTTTCGCGCGATACCCCGAGGTCCGCCATGATCCGTTCGGTCGACACGCGTTGAAGCGTGGACAGCAACGCGCGAATTCTCTGATGACGGTCTTCCTGCCACATGCATTTTTCCTTGGATGCGAACGCGCTCACACGGCTCGTTTTTTAATAGTGCCATCGTGGACACGGATGTGTGTCCGGACGATGTCAAGCGTACTACTTTAGCCGGATTGTGTTGTATTTTTTTGGCAGCTTGCAAGTTTGTGTATTTCATCTTAGCCTTCGCAAATCGAAGCGCCGTGCCGATTTCGAACGTCAAATGTTCGGAAAGGAATTGGAATATCCGATTTCGAGCATTTTGCGGCGTTTTTTGGCAATTTGCATGATTCATGTCGTTGCCATTATGGATTCTGGAATCCGCCGCCTGAACCATTCGCTGCTGCATGCGGCGCTGCCTGGAAACCGCACGGTTCGGCATCCTGACAATCAGATTGCAGGGCGTCGCGGGTAGCTTGGAACGTGCCGAGAGCATACTTGATCCGCTCAATCAGGAAGGTAACGAGACGTGGCAAACGGGATTGATCGCACTTTATCCGCAGACTGGCCGTATCCGCGGCTGGTTGCGCATCGTTGCGGCGGCACACTGGCGCCGGAGAACACGCTGGCCGGTTTCGACGCGTGCGTGCGCTACGGCTACCGCATGGTCGAATTCGACGCCAAGCTCTCCGCCGACAACCAGCTCTTTCTATTGCACGACGACACGCTGGAACGCACGACCAACGGCCATGGCGCCGCGGCGGAACACACGTGGGACCAACTGGCCGCGCTCGATGCCGGCGTCTGGTTCGGTCCGCAGTTCGCCGGCACGCGCCTGCCGGCGCTCGCCGAGACCGCCGGGCGCTGCGCGCGGGACGGCATTGCCGCCAACATTGAAATCAAACCCTGCCCGGGTCGCGACGAGATCACCGGGCGTCTCGTCGCAAACGGCGCGCTGACTTTGTGGCAAGGGCAGACGCCGCCGCTGCTGTCATCGTTCTCGTTCGAGGCGCTCGCCGCGGCGCGCGATGCAGCGCCCTCAGTGCAACGCGGCATGCTGTTCGAAGAGGTCCCGGTGGACTGGCTGCGCATCGTGCGGGAACTGGATTGCGTGTCCTTGCACGCGAGCCACCGGCATCTGAGCGAGCCGCTGGTTGCCGAAATCAAGGCGGCCGGATTGCGCGTGCTGGCCTACACGGTGAACGACGCCGAGCGTGCAAAGCTGCTGGCCCAATGGGGCGTCGACATGATTTGTACAGATCGCATCGATAGACTGGACTACGACATGTTTTCGGCGCCGGCGAATCCGGACTGAACATGACGCGGGCGCGTGCGTGCGAGCTGGTTCAGACGCGCGCCCACAGAGCTGGAAGCAGTTAGACACTAGAAATTTTCCAAACGTAGCAATTTCGGCAGAGGATGGGGAAGACTATGAAGCGCACCGCGTTAGCTCGTTTACTTTCGATGTCAGCCGTTGCGGGTGTCGCCGCAGCCGGCGTGAGCAGCGCCTCGGCCGCGCCGCTCGACGCACTGATCGCAGCCGCCAAGCAGGAAGGTCAGCTTACCGTGATCGCGTTGCCGCACGACTGGTGCAACTACGGTCAACTGGTGGCCGGCTTTCAGAAGAAGTACGGCATCAAGATCAACGAGCTGAATCCGGATGCGGGCTCGGGCGACGAAGTGGAAGCCATCAAGGCGAACAAGGGCAACAAGGGGCCGCAAGCGCCCGACGTGATCGACGTGGGTCTGTCGTTCGGTCCGACGGCGAAGGCCGAAGGTTTGCTGCAGCCGTACAAGGTCGCTTCGTGGAACTCGATCCCGAAAGAGTCAAAAGACGCGGACGGCTATTGGTATGGCGATTACTACGGCGTGCTGTCGTTTGAAGTGAACGCCGACATGATCGACAAGGCGCCGGCCGACTGGAGCGATCTGCTCAAGCCCGACTACAAGAACGCCGTCTCACTGGCAGGTGACCCGCGTACGGCCAACCAGGCGATCCAGGCTGTGTTCGCCGCGGGCCTGTCGCAAAGCAAGGGCGATGTGAGCAAGGCCGACAAGGCCGGTCTCAAGTATTTCGCCGACCTGAACAAGAGTGGCAACTTCGTGCCGGTGATCGGTAAGGCCGCATCGCTCGCGCAGGGCACCACGCCGATCGTCGTGCGTTGGGACTACAACGCGCTCGCCGACCGCGACACGCTGAAGGGCAATCCGAAGGTGCAGGTGGTGATTCCGAAAACGGGCGTGGTCGCCGGTGTGTACGTTCAGGCAATCAGCGCCTACGCGCCGCATCCGAACGCCGCCAAGCTGTGGATGGAATATCTGTACTCCGATGAAGGCCAGATCGGCTGGCTGACGGGCTATTGCCATCCGATGCGCTACAACGAACTGGTGGCGGCGAAAAAGGTGCCGCAGGCTCTCCTCGACAAGCTGCCGTCGCCGTCGTCGTACAAGAATGTGGTGTTCCCGACGCTGTCCGAACAGGACGCGTATAAGGACACCATCACGAAGCACTGGGACGAAGCGGTCGGCGCGAACGTCAAGTAATCGTCGCGGCGCGCGCGGTTGAGGCGGCCTGTCCAGCGATCATTCGCTCGCTGTACAGGCCGCTGCTTCCAATCGCAACGTGCAGTTTTCAAAGATGACGCGCCGCTCAACGAGAGCGGCGCGTCAGGCGTGAGCCAGAATGCCCCAAGGGTGAGCTATGAGCGCTTCATCGGATGCCGGATCGGTGCAGCCGGAATTACTGGTTCCGCCTGTGCCTACGCCAACGCCTCGCGTCAACGGTCCGGGTCGCGCGTCGCAGTTCCTCGCCTGGATCGGTGTGGTGCCGTTTTTTACCTTCGCGTTGTTATTCCTGATTCTGCCGACCGGATTTCTGATGGTCGGCGCGTTCCAGGATCCGCAAGGCCATTTCACGCTCGCCAATTTCCGCGACCTGTTCCAGCCCACGGTGATGGACGCCTACTGGATCAGCTTCAAGGTGAGCGCCGCGTCCGCGCTTGGCGGTGCGGTGATCGGTTCGCTGCTCGCGTGGGCGGCGGTGCAGGGCAAACTGCCGGGCTGGATTCGTCCCACGTTGATGACGTTCTCCGGCGTCGCCTCGAATTTTGCGGGCGTGCCGCTCGCGTTCGCCTTCATCTGCACGCTGGGGCGCGTCGGTCTCGTGACCGTCTTGCTGAAGAAGTACCTCGGCTTCAATCTGTACTCCACGGGTTTCAGCATCCTGAGCTTCTCCGGGCTGACGCTGACTTACCTGTACTTCCAGATTCCCTTGATGGTGCTGATCGTCACGCCCGCGCTCGACGGCCTCAGGCGCGAATGGCGTGAAGCCTGTGACTGCCTGGGCGGCACGGCCTTCCAATACTGGCGCCACGTGGCGTTGCCGGTGTTGTGGCCGAGCGTGCTCGGCGCGACGCTGCTGCTGTTCGCGAACTCATTTGGCGCCGTCGCCACGGCTTACGCGCTGACCGGCAGTTCGCTGAACATCGTGACGATCCTCCTGTACGCACAGATTCGCGGCGACGTGATGCACAACCAGAACCTTGGCTACGCACTCGCGCTCGGCATGGTGTTGGTGACTGGGCTGTCGAACGGTGGCTACATCTGGTTGCGTTCACGTGCTGAAAGGGGACGTCGATGAAAAGCCAATCGCGCGTCGGCGCGTGGACCGCGATGGTCGTCGGTTCGCTGTACTTTCTGATTCCGTTGCTCGCCACCTTCGAATTCAGCCTGCGCATGAAGCGTGGCGTGTATAGCTTCGAAGCGTATAGCGTCGTGCTGAGCGACCCGCGTTTTCAGGCCTCGTTCGGCTATTCGATTCTGATGGCGGTGCTGACGATCATTGTCGGCGTGTTGCTGGTGGTGCCCACTGCGTACTACGTGCAGTTGCGGCTGCCGAAGCTGCGGCCGGTCGTCGAATTCATTACGTTGTTGCCGCTGGTGGTGCCGGCGATCGTGATCGTGTTCGGCTATCTGCGCATCTATAACAGCAGTTCGATTCTGCCGCTCACCGGCAACGAACGCGCGACCGACCTGTTACTGGTGTTCGGTTACGTGACACTTTCGCTGCCGTACATGTATCGCGCAGTCGACGCCGGTTTGCGCGCGGTCGACGTGCGCTCGCTGACCGAAGCCGCCGAATGCCTCGGTGCGAACTGGCCGACGATTCTGTTCAAGGTGATCTTCCCGAATATCCGCTCGGGCATTCTGTCCGGCGCGTTTCTCACCTTTGCCGTGGTGATCGGCGAGTTCACGCTGGCGAGCCTGCTCGACCGCCCGGCGTTCGGCCCGTATCTGCAATTGATCGGTGCGAACCGCGCGTACGAACCGTCGGCGCTCGCGATCATCGCGTTCGTGATTACGTGGGCGTCGATGGGTTTGATTCAGGTATTCGGCTCGGCCCGCGCGCTTAGCGGCCAGAAAATTTGACGAGTAAGTTTGACTGACTAAGGCAGCGAATCATGGCATTCCTTGAGATCGAAAATCTGCATAAGGCCTTCGGGGCAAACACGGCGCTGCATCATTTCGACATGAAGATCGAGCGCGGCGAATTCATCACGTTCCTTGGACCGTCCGGCTGCGGCAAGACCACGGTGCTGCGGATGATCGCTGGTTTCGAATCGCCGACGCGCGGCATCATCCGGCTGGATGGCAAGGACGTGACGCATTTGCGCACGCGTCAGCGCAAGGTCGGCATGGTGTTTCAGTCGTATGCGCTGTTTCCGAACATGACGGTAGCGGACAATATCGGCTTCGGGCTGAAGATCGCGCACCGTCCCCAGGCGGAGATCAACAAGCGCGTCGAGGAGATGTTGCAACTGATCAAGCTGCCGCATCTGGGCGAGCGCTATCCGTGGCAACTGTCGGGCGGTCAGCAGCAGCGCGTGGCACTGGCGCGCGCGCTTGCCGGCAAGCCGCAGGTGCTGTTGCTCGACGAACCGCTCTCGGCGCTCGACGCGAAGATTCGCATTTCATTGCGGCAAGACATTCGCGCGTTGCAGCGTGAGTTGGGCATCACGTCGATTTTCGTCACGCACGATCAGGAAGAGGCGCTGTCGATTTCGGACCGCATCGTGGTGATGAACGAGGGGCGCGTCGAACAGGTCGGTTCGCCTTCGGAGATCTACAACTATCCGCGTACGCGCTTTGTCGCTTCGTTTGTCGGCACGCTGAACATTCTGGCAGGGCATGTGGTCGACCCGAAAACCGGAAGAATGGCCGTCGACGGTCAGGAACTCACCACCACGCAAGAATTGCCGGCAGACGACGCGGGCAAGAAACGCATGCTCGCGCTGCGGCCCGAAGCCATTGTGCTGGAGCCGGCCGCGCCGGGCCGCAACACGTTGAACGCGACCGTCGAGGAAGTGAATTTCCTCGGTGCGGTGGTGCGCATCAGAGCGCGCGTGAAAGACGCCGTCATTTCGCTCGATGTGTTCAACGACCCGAATCGCGGCTTGCCCGAACGCGGTCAACCGGTGTCGCTGGGTTTCTCGCACGAAAACTTGCTGGTGCTGGAAGAGGGCGGTGCTTAGAAGCCGGATCGCAGTGCCTGACGTAGGTGAGCGCCGCGCGCACAAGCCGGCTCGTTTCAGCTGAAACAGGCAAAAGCCGCAGCCAAAAAACGCTTCGGGTTTTCCCGAGTGCGCCGCCTCGACGGATTCCGGATTCCCCGACACCCCTCGTCCGGATTTCCGGAATCCCGGACGACGCACACCTTGCGTCGCTGAAAAACCTATAAAAATCAAGGCGATATACTTTGCATCAAGCTGGCATCGACCTTGCAATTCAGAACTCGCGGCCGCAACGGTCCGACAACTAAAGCAAGGAGACAACGATGTCTGATTTCCCTTCCCGGTATTTCTGAATTCGTCGTCTTGTCGCGGCCTAATGCCGTGCACAGGCGTGACGACTATTCGTTCGCATGATGCGCAGCGTGGCAGGCCTTGAGCTCACCCATATCGCAGGAAACATCGTGAAGAAACCTATCCACAAAGTGCTGTACGTCCAGGTGATCGTGGCGATCCTCATCGGCATCGCGCTCGGCCACTATTCGCCGGACTTCGCCATCGACATGAAGCCGCTCGGCGACGGTTTCATCAAGCTGATCAAGATGGTGATCGGGCCGATCATCTTCTGTACGGTGGTGACGGGTATCGCCGGCATGGAAGACATGAAGAAGGTCGGGCGCGTCGGCGGCAAGGCGCTGCTGTACTTCGAAATCGTCTCGACGTTTGCGCTGGTGCTCGGCCTGATCGCGACGCACGTGCTCAAGCCCGGCGTCGGATTCAACATCGATCCGGCCACGCTCGACGGCAAGGCTGTCGCGTCGTATGCCGCGAAGGCGCATGGCCAGACGACGGTCGACTTCCTGATGCACATCATTCCGGACACGATGGTGTCCGCATTCGCCCAAGGTGAAATCCTGCAGATCCTGCTGATCGCATTGCTGTTCGGCGCGGTGCTGGCCACGGCCGGTGAGAAGGGCAAGGTCGTCACGAACTTTATCGACGGGCTCTCGCATGTGCTGTTCGGCATCGTGCGCATCATCACGAAGCTCGCGCCGATCGGCGCGTTCGGCGCGATGGCGTTCACGATCGGCAAGTACGGCATCGGCTCGCTGCTGCCGATGCTCAAGCTGATCGGCACGTTCTATCTGACTTCGATCGTGTTCGTGGTGGTCGTGCTCGGCATCATCGCGCGTGCGGTGGGCTTCAACATCCTGCGCTTTGTCAGCTACATCAAGGAAGAAATGCTGATCGTGCTCGGTACGAGCTCGTCGGAAGCCGCGCTGCCGCAACTGATGCTGAAGCTCGAAAAGCTCGGCTGCTCGCGCTCGGTGGTGGGCCTCGTAGTGCCGACCGGTTATTCGTTCAACCTCGACGGCACCAACATCTATATGACGATGGCCGTGCTGTTCATCGCTCAGGCTACCAACACCGACCTCACGTGGACGCAGCAGCTCACGCTGCTGGCGGTGACGATGCTGACCTCGAAGGGCGCGAGCGGTGTAACGGGCGCAGGCTTCATCACGCTGGCCGCCACGCTCGCCGTAGTGCCGACGATTCCGCTGTCGGGAATGGTGCTGATTCTCGGTATCGACCGTTTCATGAGCGAATGCCGCGCGTTGACGAACATCGTGGGCAATGGTGTGGCGACGGTGGTGGTGTCGGCATGGGAAAAGGAACTGGACCGCAGCAAGCTGAACGCTGCGTTGCGAGGGGATGTGGCAGTCAAGGAGCCGGCTGAGGCCTAAGTCGCGTACCGGCTAGTACGGCTCCCCAGCATCCCCAATCACGGTCGCGGACGCTCACGAATGGAAGCGGCGGCCGCGCACCGTGACCCCGCGCCGTCGGCCGACGAAGCTCGTGCCGACGGCGCGTCGCCTTATGCCACAATATCCGATCCACACCGATCGGGAATTGCCAACGTGACGCGCCGCCTGCTGATCCTCTTCGCGCTCGTCGCCGGGCTCGTGGCGGCGTGCGGGCTCACCTACAGCATCGCGTGGCAGAGCGGGATCGACACGTTGCGGCGCAACGCCGCGGTGCGGGTCGGTCGCACTACCAGCGCGCTGAAGAGCACGCTTGAGCGCTACGAATCGCTGCCTTATCTGCTGGCCGAACATCCCATCGTGCAGGACGTGCTGGTCAATCCCACCCCGGCCAACGTCGAACGCGCCAATCTGTACCTCGAGGACCTCAATCGCCACGCGCGGGCGACGGTCACCTACATCATTCCGCTCGACGGCTATTGCGTCGCCGCGAGCAACTGGCGCGGGCCGGGCAGCTTCATCGGCGCGGGCTATCAATTCCGGCCGTACTTTCTCGATGCAGTCAAAGGCGGCGTGGGCCGCTTCTTCGGCATCGGCACGATCTCGCAGGCGCCGGGTTACTACATTTCACAGCCGGTGCGGCGTGACGGCAAGATCGTCGGCGTAGCGGTCGTCAAACTCGATCTCGAATGGTTCCAGGGCGCGGATGCGTCCGAGCCGCTGGTTGTGACCGACGACCACGGCGTGATCTTTCTGTCGTCGATGCCGGCGTGGAAATATCACACGATCCGGCCGTTGTCGGGACAGGTCGCCGATTCGATTTATCAGGCGCGTCAGTATGCGCAGCAACCGATCGCGCCGCTGCCGGTGACGATCGAGCGCACGCTCGAAGGCAATGCACAGATTGTGCGCATCGGCGGCGGCCGTTATTCGCCGCGTTATCTGGCGTCGCGGCGCGGCATGGGCGAACCGGACTGGCATCTGATCACGATGTCCCCTGTCGATCCGGTCGACGCCGACGCGCGCAAAGCGACCATCGTTACCGGCTTTGGATACGTGTCGCTGGTGCTGCTCGCGTTCTACTGGAGAATGCGCCGCGCCCGGGTGCGTGAGATGATGCGCAGCCGTTCCCTGCTGCAAAAGGCCTACGCTGAATTGAACCGTCGCGTGGCCGAGCGCACCGCGGACCTCTCGCAAGCGAACGAACAGTTGCAGAAGGAAGTCGCCGAACGTACGCGCGCCGAGCAGGAACTACGCGCCGCGCACGATGAACTGATCCAGGCGAGCAAACTCGCCGCACTCGGTCAGATGGCGGCCGGCATCACGCATGAATTGAATCAGCCACTCGCGGCACTGCGCGGTTTTTCGGACAACACGCGCGTGCTGCTCGAACGCGGCGACCAGGCCTCGGCGCGAGAAAATCTCGAAGCGATCGCGGCGCTCACCGAGCGCATGGGCAAGATCACCAATCAGTTGAAGCTGTTCGTGGGACGCGCGCGGCCACGCAGTGCGCGTGCGCCGATCATGCGAGCGTTGCGCAACGTCATCGCGCTGCTGCAAAAGCGCCTGCAAGGCGTCGACGTCGAGCTTGCATTGCTCGACACAGGCACAGGCGTGCGCACACCGCTGAATCTCGCCGACGATCATCCCGAGCTGGTCGCCCATTGCGACGATCTGCGGCTCGAACAGGTGCTGATCAATCTGCTCGGCAACGCGCTCGACGCAACGGCGGAGACGACGCCGCCGCGCATTTCGATCGAGATCGACGCCGCGGAGTCGAGCGTGTCGTTTGCCGTGCGCGACAACGGCCCCGGCATTCCCGACGACGTGCTGCCGCGTCTGTTCGAACCGTTCTTCACGACGAAGGAAATGGGCCAGGGGCTGGGGCTCGGCCTCGCGATTTCGTCGTCGATTGCGCGCGACTGCGGCGGCACATTGGCGGCGCGCAACGCGCCGGACGGCGGTGCATTATTCGTGTTGACGCTGCGCCGCGCGCGCGTGCAGACGAGCCCTACCTCGGACCCGCTCACCACCGGTTCCTGAATCAAACGAGAACGACATGCTGAACCACGGCTTGCAAGTGCTGTACATCGAAGACGACGAACTGGTGCGGCGCGCCAGCGTGCAGAGTTTGCAACTGGCGGGCTTCGACGTCATCGGCCATGCCTCGGCGGAATCCGCTGCGAAGATAATCAGCGCGGATTATTCGGGGGTGATCGTCAGCGATATTCGTTTGCCCGGGGCGAGCGGTCTCGAACTGCTCGCGCAGTGCCATGAGCGCGCGCCCGACGTGCCGGTGATTCTGGTCACCGGCCATGGCGA
The DNA here is from genome assembly GCF_905220975.1 of Paraburkholderia haematera. GTDB lineage: Bacteria > Pseudomonadota > Gammaproteobacteria > Burkholderiales > Burkholderiaceae > Paraburkholderia > Paraburkholderia haematera. Next base: position 65,837 of record NZ_CAJNBK010000001.1, read on the forward strand.
TATTTCGATGGCCGTGCAGGCCATGCGTGACGGCGCGTATGACTTCATCGAAAAACCGTTCGCGTCCGAACGCCTGATCGAAGCCGTGCGACGTGCGCTGGAGCGCCGCAAGCTGGTGCTCGAGAACCACGCGCTGCGCCGTGAACTGGCCGGGCAGAACTCGGTGGCCCCGCGCATCATCGGCCGTAGTCCGGCGATCGAGCAGGTGCGGCGGCTGATCGCGAATATTGCGCCGACCGACGCGTCGGTGCTGATCAATGGCGACACCGGCGCGGGCAAGGAGTTGATCGCGCGAAGTCTGCATGAACTGTCGCCGCGGCGTGACAAGCCGTTTATCGCGGTGAATTGCGGCGCGCTGCCGGAGCCGATGTTCGAGTCGGAAATGTTCGGCTATGAACCGGGTGCATTCACCGGCGCGGCAAAGCGCCGGATCGGCAAGCTCGAACATGCTTCGGGCGGCACGCTGTTTCTCGACGAAATCGAGAGCATGCCGCTTGCGTTGCAGGTCAAGTTGCTGCGTGTTTTGCAGGACGGCGTGCTGGAACGGCTCGGCTCGAATCAACCGATTCGCGTGAATTGCCGCGTGGTGGCGGCCGCGAAGGGCGACATGGCCGAGCATGTCGCGGACGGCTCGTTCCGGCGCGATTTGCTGTACCGGCTGAACGTGGTGACGATCGCGCTGCCGCCGTTGGGCGAGCGTCGCGAAGACATCGTGCCGCTCTTCGAACACTTCCTGCTGGATGCGGCGGTGCGTTATCAGCGCCCCGCGCCGATTCTCACCGATCGGCAACGTGCCGGCCTGATGCAGCGCGAGTGGCCGGGGAATGTGCGCGAATTGCGCAATGCCGCCGACCGCTTCGTGCTCGGCGTGGCCGACGATCCGGTCATGTCTTTCACCGACGAGGACGCCGCGACCCAGCCGTTGAAGGAGCGGGTCGAGCAATTCGAGCGAGCGGTGATCGCCGAGGCGTTGGAGCAGGCAGGAGGCGTGGTCGCGGTTGCGGCGGACAAGCTGCAACTGGGCAAGGCGACGCTCTACGAGAAGATCAAGCGATATGGCCTCGCGGCCAAAGGGGAAGGGGAGCGGTGAGAATTTGAAACGCCGGCGGCGAGGTGCGACGCCGGCGTGTTTGAATCAGGACTTTTTACTCACGCATTGCGCGGTAATCAGGCCGCGTTCAGCGCTTTTTCCAGCAACTGGTCGAGTTCCGCGAATTGCGGCTCGCCAACGTAGCGCTTCAGAATCTTGCCGTCCTTGTCGACCAGGAAGGTGGTCGGCGTGAGCTGGACGTTGCCGAACTGCTTGGCGGCGGTGCCGTCGTCCATTGCAACCTTGAACGGCAACTGGCGCGTTTGCGTGTAGTTGGCCACGTACATCGGCGCGTCGTAGTTCATCGCGACGGCGACGAATTCGAGCCCTTTGCCCTTGAAGCGGTTATAGGTCTGGACCATCTGCGGCATTTCTTTCATGCAGGTGTCGCAACTGGTCGCCCAGAAGTTGACCAGGTAGACCTTGCCTTTCAGGTCGGCGGTCGAGACTTTCTGGCCCGACAGCAACGTGAAGGTCGCATCGGGCACGCGCTGCTGACCGGCGAACGCGAAATAGCCGGCAATCGCAATCGCGACGGCCACGACGGCGATGATGATGTAGCGAATCGGATTCGTGCGCCGTGCGGCGGTGGACGGGGTGGAACTCATGAACGGAACCTCGAGAGTCGCGCAGAATGCGCGGGACAGTGCGTTGGTTTGGACCGCTTTAGGACGATTAAATCCGGTGCTGCCAAGCTTCGCTATTGTAGCCCCATTCCGGCCGTGCGGCAGCGGACGGCCCGGGAGGGGATAATAGGACTTTACGTTCCGGTTACCCCGTTCTTCTGTCCCCATGCTCCGAACCGCTTTTCGCTTCCTCGCCCGGATCTCGACAATCCCGTTTGGCCCTTCCGTTAGCCGTTCCTCAAGTGTCTCCCCGGCCGATGTCGCCGATGGCCGCCCGGCCGACGCCGCTTCCCGCTTGCCGCAGGCGCGCCCGTTGCTCGGCACGGTAGCCTGCGTGCTGGCCTTGAGCGGCGCGTTGGCGGCGTGTTCGCCGACCTTCGACTGGCGCACCATCATGAACAACGACAACGGTTACGCCGTCGATCTGCCGGCCAAACCGGGCAACGATCAACGTACGGTCATGATCGACGGAAAGCAGATGCAAATGGCCATGCAGACAGCCGAGGCCGGCGACGCCGTGTTCGCGGTTGGCACCGTCATGCTGCCGAGCGACGACGAAGCGACGCAGCGCGCCGCCCTCGAATTCCTGCGCACGGGCCTTGCCCGTAACGTCGGCGCCGCGCCGGACGCGCATGCGGTGCAAATTCCGCTCGCTGCTGGCGGTAAGGTGTTGGGCCTGGAAATGAAGCTGACCGGCGAAGCCGGCTCGCAACATGAGACGCGCACCGTCTATGCGCGGCTGGTCGCGCGTGGCCGGCATGTGTATCAGGCGGCGATCATTGCTTCCGGGCCTCTGCAGCAGGAACAGGTCGACCAGTTTTTTTCGTCGTTCCAACTGTATTGAAAGCGGCGTTTTCGGTCGATTCAGCGCGCGACAAGATCCAAGTGCACAGTGAAAGTTCCTTCGCAGGATCGCGCGCTAATTCCCGGTTTACGTTGAAGTTTTTCGATTACTCACAGACCCTGTGGATAACTCTGTTGAGAACTTCGCATTTTCTGCCGCTGATGCCCATCCCGTGGGCCTTCTGTCAGCGCGAGTCCGCTCCGCGCGGTCGAAATAACCCAATTAAATCAATGCCATTTGGATGCGCGCTTGCGTGTGCCTTTCAGATGTTTCCAGATTTATCTGGAACGCGCACTTGTGCATAAGTCAAGTCTTGACAGGCGTTTTTTGCTGGGGACGCGGCGCACATCAGACTCGAAGTGTCGCTAGATTTCGTGGGCGCTCCATGATGACGCAGCGCCCGCGATGACTTGTTATGGGAGCTTCCCGCACACGTCCGCGAGGAAGGCGGATCAGAACACCAAAGTTCGTTTCCGTGGGGCTGAGCAAATCTTTTGGCTGCAGGCGGGCGTGCTCGGGGTGATATATCCCAGACGGAATTCAAAGCGAACTCACTAAATTCAAAATGCATCAACTTGTTACGCCAACGGACTGAGCTACCGTGCCGGATTCTATTCGCGTCCTTGCTGTTTCCTCCCTTGCCTAGTAAATTTGCGCGAAAGCTGCGCCTACTTTATGCGTTTTAAGGCAACGAAGTTTGCTCGCCTTTTTGAGTTTGGGAGCTATTTTCCAAACGGCTACACAACCTTTGGATCTGATTGCAGAGATAGACAGGATACGCAAGCGATCCAGTCAGGGCAGGAGCGATTTTCTTAGGTGGCGCTACTCGCCGAGCCAAGCGGCCGTTCACCGCTTTGGTACGTTATGTGCCGCCCTTTGGCAAATTCACTGAATACAACCAAACCATTTTTCTTGATTTAGCGGTGCGCGCTGCGCAACTAACCAATACAAAAGGTCGCTAATATGCGCCAGTCTTACCGCACCGCAAAACCACTCAATGCGCGCTTGCGTTATCCACTGATCTGCGCTGCCATCCGGATGCTGACTTTCAGCTCGCCCTGGCTGGCAATGTGGCTGCCGGTCGAAAAAATCTGTGCAGCAACGACAATCAATAGTTCAACTGGCACAGTCTTTCTGCAAAAACTCGATCCTACGTCCAGCATTTTTGTAGCACCGGCCACGACCGTCATCAATAACACCGGCACCAACGTTGGCATTTCCGGCGATAACTCGCAGAACTGGCAATTAACCAATTACGGTTCAGTCAGCGCAATTGGCGGAGGAGTTCAGCTTGGTGCGACTACCGTCAATGGTGCCCAACTGGATAACTACGGCAGCATCAATGGCACCAACTTTGTCGGAGCCTACGGTGTTCAGTTCACTAATGGGGGCGCCATTCGCAATCATGCTCGCGCCAGCATAAGTAGCGCACAGTTTTGGGGGATTCTCGCCGGGGCGGCCGGATCTACAACGATTGTGAATGACGGCGATATTTCCGGATATTCGGGCGCAATCAGATTGGGCTCAGGAGCGTTCGTGACACAGAGCAGCACCGGTCGGATCATCGGAGGCAATGGCAGCCCAGGGCTGCTGATCGATAACGGTGCCTATACGGTTAACACTGCGGGCTCGATTACGGCAACTGGGGCTCCTGCAATGGTCGTGCGCGGCACTAGTAACGGAACGATCATCAATAGCGGCAGCATATCGGGTACTTTGGGTGTGCAGATGCAAAGCAGTGCAGGAGGTTCGCTTACCAACTCGGGCACTATTACAGGAGTAAACGGCACCGCTATCAGTATGACCGGCAACAACTACCAGCTAATTCTGCAAACGGGTAGCGTGCTGAATGGTTCAGTCACCAGCACGGGCACCAACAATACGCTGGCGTTGCAGGGCAATGGCGCAGCCAACAATACTTTTAGCGGGCTGTCCACGATCTCAGCGCTGGATACTGGCACCTGGACCTTGGGAGGCACCGTTGGCACCACTGCTGCCAGTGCCTCGGCGCTCATTGTGCAAAACGGCGCACTGATTGTCACTGGCCAGCTTACCAACGGCGGCGCAGGCGCGGGGAGCAGTGTTTCAAATGGCGGCACATTGCAGATCGGCAATGGTGGCACCACGGGTAGTGTGAGCGGCAACGTGTCGGTCAGCAATGGCGGCCAGTTGCGCTTTAACCGCTCAGATACGGTGGTTTACAGCAATGTCGTCAGCGGAAACGGCGGGCTCACCCAGGCGGGTACCGGCACGCTCATTTTGAATAACAGCAACACCTATACCGGCGGCACCACAATCAGTAGCGGCACACTGCAAATTGCCGGCGGAGGGAGCATTGTCGGCGACGTCACCAACAATGGCGCACTAGTGGTAAGCCGGGTCAATGGCATAAGCTTTTCCGGGGCGATTAGCGGTACCGGTTCGTTCACGCAAACGGCCAACGGCAGAATCCTGCTGACTGGCGACAATACCTATACCGGTGGCACTTTCAATAACGTCGGCACGCTGCAAGTTGGCATAGGTGGCACCAGCGGCAGCATTGTTGGCGACGTGGTAAATAACGGCGACTTGATATTCAGCCGTTCAGACACGTCATCTTTTGATGGTGCTGTCACCGGTTCTGGCGCGATGGGCAAACTGGCTGCAGGCACGCTCATCCTGACTGGCGACAGCAACTACACCGGCGGCACGACAATCAGCGCTGGCACGCTGCAGCTGGGCAACGGCGGGACGAGTGGAAGTGTCGCCGGTGACGTGGTCAATAACGGCGCGCTGGTATTCGATCGTTCGGATAGCCTGGTTTATGGCGGAGCGATCAGCGGCACCGGCTCGCTGACGCAGGCCGGCGCGGGCAAAGTCGTCCTGAACGGCGTGCAAACGTACAGCGGCACCACGAACGTCGCGGCCGGTACGCTTGCGATCGGAGACGCGTCCCATCCCGGCGCGGGGCTCGCCGGCGGCGGACAGGTCACCGTCGACGCGACCGGGTCATTCGGCGGCTACGGCAAGGTGAGCGCGCCGGTGCTCAACATGGGACTGATTGGCGTCGGCAACGCGCTGCCGGCGCTCGCCAACGGCCCGGACGCCGTATTCACGATTGCCGGGAATCTCGACAACCACGGCACGATTACGATGGCCAACGGCGTTGCCGGAGACCGCCTGGTCGTGACGGGCGGCACCTACATTTCCAATGGCGGCCGGCTGCTGATCGACAGCGTGCTCAATGAAGGCGGTGCGAGTTCGCAGAGCGATATGCTGGTGGCGGACGCGACGAGTGTCGCTGCGGGGGGCGCAACGCATCTGAGCGTGCAGCGCGTGGGTGGCGTGGGCGCGTTTACGCCGACGGACGGCATCCAGGTCGTGCAGGTGTTGGATGCCAGCCGCTCTGCTAGCGGGGCGTTCACGCTCGATGGCCGGGTGGTCGGTGGTCCGTACGAGTACCGGCTGTTCCAGGGCGGGGTGAGCGATCCGAACAACGGTCAGTGGTATTTGCGCTCCGAGCAGACACCGACACCGACACCGACACCGACACCGACACCGACACCGACGCCAACGCCAACGCCAACGCCAACGCCAACGCCAACGCCAACGCCAACGCCAACGCCTGTTCCGCCGAAGCTCCTGCGGCCCGAGCTCGGCGCGTATCTTGGCAACCAGTATGCGGCGCAGACCATGTTCGTCCAGACCTTGCATGACCGCCTGGGCGATACGCCGTATCAGACGGACGGCGATGCAGCCGGACGCGCTTCAACGGGGGCCGGCTGGGCGCGCGTGGCCGGCTCAAGCTTGCGCGGTCACGGCGCCGACGGCCAACTCGGCGTGAATACACAAGGGGAGGTGCTGCAGGCCGGTGGCGACATTGCGCAATGGTCGGGGATACAAAGCATCGACCGCGTGCATGTCGGTCTGATGGCGGCCTACGGCAATATGCGCACCAGCGCGAGCGCGGAAGGTAATCCGTTCTCAGCGCATGGCACCGTCAGCGGATACGCGGTCGGCGGCTATGCGAGCTGGTTTGCCGACGAGAAAACCCGGCTCGGCGCTTACGTGGACAGCTGGGTCCAATACGGCAACTTCGACAATCAGGTGCAGGGCGATCTGTTGCCCGGAGAACGGTACAGCTCGCACAGCTGGACGGGTTCCCTGGAAGTCGGCTACGCGATGAAACCCTTCAACGGCGATTGGGTGATTGAACCGCAAGGCCAGATCCTCTACACGGACTACAGCGCGGGCACGCATACCGAGGTCAACGGTGCGCAAGTCGGGGACGAACGTTCCGGTGGCTTGACGAGCCGGCTCGGCGCGCGTTTTTACCGGGATTTTGGAACCAGCGCCGGAAACACGATCCAGGCATCGTTTGAGGCCAACTGGTGGTACAACAACCGGCGCAACACGATCGTCGTGGACGGCATATCCATCGCGCTGGACGGCGTGCCGAACAGCACGGGTGAGCTGAAAGCCGGTGTGCAATACAGGTTCGCGCATCACTGGCAGACGTGGGGCAATGTCGCGTGGGGCTTTGCGGGAAGCAGTTATCAGCGACTGACGGGCATGGCCGGCGTGAAATATTCGTGGTGAGAGGTGTTGCGTTGCAGTCGCGCCAGGTGCGTGGCCGCAGTGCGACCACGCACCTGGCCCCTCCCAAACCATAGATCCTGCGGGGCGTGGTTCCATGGCGATCGGGCGGAACGGCTGCGGCCGCCTTACACTGCCCGGTCGTGTCAAGTCGTGGTCATCACGCGCCGATATTGAATGGCTTCGCCGATCTGCGCCGCGCTCGGCATGGTGGAGCCGGCCAGATCGGCGATGGTTCGCGCCACCTTCAGGACTCTGTAGTAAGCACGGGCCGACCAGCCGAAGCGCTCACTGGCTTGGCGCAGCAAAGCTTCACCGGCTGAGTCGAGGCGGCAAACCTCGTCCACTTCCCGTCCGCCCAGTTCCCGATTGGTTTTGCCTTGCCGGGCCAGTTGCCGCTCGCGAGCGGCATTCACCCGCAGTGCGATCGTCGCGCTGGATTCACCTGTGGCGGTGGCACGTGCCGACAACTCCGCCGGCGTGAGCGCAGGAATCTCGATCTGGATGTCGATCCGGTCGAGAAGCGGTCCGGACAGCTTGCGCAGATAGCGCGCCGCGATCTCGGGCGTGCAGCGGCAGCGGCCGTTAGGGTCGCCGCGCCAGCCGCATGGGCACGGGTTCATTGCGGCGATCAACTGGCAGGCGGCCGGAAAATCCGCTTGCAAGGCAGCGCGCGAGATTGTGATGCGACCGGCTTCGAGGGGCTCGCGCAGGGTTTCCAGTACATGGCGGTCAAATTCCGGTAGCTCGTCCAGAAACAAGACACCCAGATGCGCCAGGGTGATCTCGCCGGGTTGCGGTGGATTGCGCCCGCCGACCAGCGCCGCCGCGCTCGACGAATGATGCGGCGCGCGAAACGGCCGTTGCCGCCATTGTGAGGGCGTAAATCCGGTCCGGCTGGCGGACAGCAAAGCTGCCGAGCTGAGCGCTTCGTCGTCGGTCATGGGCGGAAGCAGGCCTGGCAGGCGAGCGGCGAGCATCGATTTGCCCGCACCAGGTGGCCCGACCAGCAAGGACGTAGGGCCAAATAAACCCAATGGGCTAATTAGACCCTATCAGGCGGCTATAGCATATGACCTTGTGATAGATTAGACCTCCCCCGTTTCTGCCAGCCGTGCCGTGCCTGCTACCCCGACGCCAAAGGCGTATTCATACATCCGCTTTTCGACGCCAGAACAACAATCCGGCGACTCATTCCGGCGGCAAACTGAACTCTCGCAGAAGTACGCCGAGGCTCATGGGCTGACCCTTGATGAAAACCTGACGTACCGTGATCTCGGGGTATCGGCTTTCGACAAGTCGAACATCAGAACCGGCGAACTCGGTGCGTTTCTCCGGGCGATCGATTCAGGTGCTGTCGAACCGGGATCGTATTTGCTTGTCGAGTCGCTCGACCGGCTTTCGCGAGCGAAGGTCACCGATGCGCTTGAGATTTTCATGTCGATCATCAATCGCGGAATCCGTCTTGTAACGCTGGCGGACGGCAGGGAGTACAGCAAGGAAAAGATAAACGAGCAATTCACGGAATTGATCATCTCGATTGTTGTGATGTCCCGCGCGCATGAAGAATCGCTAACCAAAAGTCGGCGATTAAAGGAGGCCTGGAAGGCGAAGCGTGGCAGGATCGGTGACACGAAGCTGACCGAAATGGCCCCGGCGTGGCTGAAACTGAATGAGGATAGGACGGCCTACTCGCTCATACCGGATCGCGTGGAGCTTGTTCAGCGCATGTTCGAGTGGTCGAGAGACGGCATCGGCTCGGAAACCATCGCGCGGCGACTGAACCAGCAAGAGATTCCCACGCTCGGGACGCGTTCAGCAAACCAGTGGCACGCGTCGTACATCAAAAAGATCCTCGATAACCGGGCAGTCCTTGGCGAATTTCAGCCTCATACGCTCGTCAATGGCAAGCGTGTTCCCGAGGGCGATCCGGCTCTAGACTACTTTCCGCGAATCGTCTCGGACGAAGATTACGTTCTTGCGAAGACAGCGCGTCAGTCGCGCCGGACGAATAGTGCCGGACGGAAGGGCCAAACGCTCTCGAATCTGTTCTCGGGAGTTCTTCGCTGCGGTTACTGCAATGGATCGATGGTGTATGTGAACAAGGGGCATAGCGGGCCGCGTGCAAAGTTGCTGGTCTGTGCGCGAGCGAAAGCGGGAAAGGGTTGCCACTACGTGGCGTGGGAATACCCGCAGTTCGAACGTAGTGTTCTGACGTACTGCAAGGGGTTCGATTTCGATTCGTTTCTCCAGACTCGCGATACGGTCAAGTCTGAACTTGCTGCGCTGAGTGCGCGGATAGCGGTACTCGAATCATCGAATGCTGACAATCAACTGAAACAAGCGAACATTCTCGAAGCCATTGAATCGGGCGGATCAAAGTTCCCGCAGTTGCTGGCGCATATGGACAAACTGGAACAGGAGCGGACGACGATCAATGCCGAACTGGAAGAGACACGACAGAAATATGATGTCCGCGCGAATGCGACAGTTGACGTGACGGCTGTTCGAGCATCGATTGACGACTTGCTACAACGGATCAGCGAACTGGAAGGCGACGAGCTGTACGATGTGCGAGCGCGGTTGAGCCAGCATATCAAGCGGCTCATCGTTCGAATCGCGATGTATCCCGGCGGCTATATCGACAAGCCGCTTTTTGTCGAGAGGCTGCGAGCACATCTGATCAGCATGGGAGCCAACACGAAGGCAGCGGACCAACACATCGCAAGCAGACTAAAACTGGCGCCGAACGTCAACGAGCGATGTTTCACGATGATTTCTCGTAGCGATGCTGTTCGGATGATTCGACCGGATCTCGACAATCCCGAGGTGTTGCACCGTGAGGTTCCCGAAGGCGAGCAAGGCACGGCGGTTCACGCAGCAAGCATCGGCGCACTGCTTGATAACCTGATGGAGTTTAAGGTCAGGATGTCGCAACCCGCTCAGGACTAACACGAAGCACCGTGACACTGCAAGTTCACATCAGGTAAGTTCTCGATGAAAGCACAGATCGACAGACTAGGAGTGGCAGCGCTCGATTACTTTTTTTCTACGAATGGCTGGCTGTTTAGAGAGCAGATAACACACGACTATGGCATTGACGCGCACGTCGAGATTGTCGAGAAGGACGGTCCGACCGGGAAGATAGTCGCCCTTCAGATAAAGTCGGGCAAGAGTTTCTTTGATGAAGAGACAGAGGACGGCTACGTTTTCAGAACGGATGATAAGCATGTCACGTACTGGACGGAGCACTCGATGCCCGTTGTGATCGTTCTCTACGATCCTGAGTCGAAGCAGATGTATTGGCAAATCATCTCAGAAACCACAGCGGAAAGTACGGGGAAAAACTGGAAAATTCTCGTTCCAAAGTCGCACGTCTTCTCCGAAGTTGAGCGAACATTCCGTGCGTTCGGAGCGTTGACTCAACCCGAACCGTATGTCAGAAAGTTAAATGGGCTGCGTATCGACCGTCGATGGATTGAGAGAGTTGATGAGGGATACGAAGTGCGCGTAAGTTTTGACGATTGGGTTAACAAGTCGTTACCGCGGTTCCAGCTTACAATTTCCTGTGAAGAAGAATCCGAAACATGGCCAATGGTTTACGGAACGGGCATGGGTATCGAAGCCGTCTTAGCTCACCTCTTACCGTGGGCCGAATGTTTCCTTGATCGTGAGCTGCATCGGCAGGAAGCTGTAAACGAATGGATGAACCAGTGCTATCTGTGTCGTGACCCGGATGGCGACGCTCTCTACACGCAACCATTCGACCATTGGTATCAATCACCCGACGAAGAGATCGTGCCGATATCGTCGGATGGCGAGGTTGAGAGGTATTGTCTGCTCTTAAATCTCAACGAGTTGGGAAGTGCGTTCCTCGTGCTGGACGACTACCTAAGCGAGTCGTCCGATTTCGACCAGAGGGCGTTCACGCTCGATTAGACGGGCGCACGGGTAGTGAGATATCAATCCGCTATCGTCGGCACATTTCCGCGTCCCGTTCTGGGTGCTTTCGGTAAGTCGGATTCAAGGCAAACTTTTGCGCCGAAACGGTAGAATCGCTGAAGCAGCGATGCGGTTGATTATTACTGACAGACCGTTGATTTCCACGTTAGCTTCCTTGTCGATGCTTACAAAACTACAATATTCAGTTCTATGCATTGGCTTCTTTGCCATAGATTCGATGTGCTTCGCATACGGCACGCCGGTGAACCAGAATGTCGGGCAGTCAGCGGCAAACAACTTAATCGTTAGGGCACCGATATCCGGCGTCCTGTCTTTTCGCACCGATCGAGCCTTCGCCGATTCCGCGATTCCTCCCGTGCTCGGAGCGCCGTTGGCGGCACAGTCTAGAAGCCTCGCTGACGAATACCTTTATTTCTACAATCAGGAGGAAGATTCAGTGAACCAAGTGCCCGTTGCCATGCTCGTTGGTGCCATGTTGGCAATCTCAACCTTCTACGCGAACGCAGCGAATGTGCAGGCAACGACTGATGCAGATGACCACAGCGCCATAACATTAGCTGCGGACGCCAGTCAGAAAATCTGTGGCGACGTCAGATTCGACGGAGACGATGTGCGGGGCGAACTGAAGCTGCAAGCTAAAGCTGCCTTGCCCGGCCTATTGAAGCGCTGGGGCTTGGGAAGCGCTGACGCATCGGGTTCGCTGAACACTAGTGGTTCCGCCTACCGAGGGCCGTCACGTGCAGATCTACCTGCGGTTATAAAGTCCACCCAGGACTGCCGTTCTGAAATGGCGCGCTACATACTCAACCTTATGTACTCTTCGCGCGGGAAGTCCGGACCCTCACAGCGCGCTGTGTCGAACGCAACCGCAATCGCGAAAACGGGAGATGTCCTACAACAGCAGAGTCAGAACGTCTTTGTGAACAATGCACAGGTGAAGATCCCATCGTTCACCATTACACAACAACCTATGAGCATGTCGCCGACTTTTCACGTCGTACCCGACAGTCCCGGACAAGTTGACGGCGGCCCACAGCCGTTGACAAACGACCCTATCCCGCTCAATGTTAGCGCCGCCGCGATCAACTCGTCGCCCAGTCAGAGTCGTATCGCAGATAGCGGGTCGCACTCCATCGAACTCATTCTTGGCCATCGGCGTAAGCTTTGGAATGGCGCATCGATCACCTTCATCGGTCGAGCGCTTGTGAACGGTCACTGGCAAGTCGCATTAGAGAGTAAAGAGTTGTGGGACTATGACAATCGAGTGAGTCTTCCGACCGGCGTGGGTCACGAGTACTCTAGCTTGATTCCAGAGGATGGCGAAGCAATGTATGTAGAAGCGCCGGACGGAGAATACAACTTAACGGCAGGTGACGCTCGTCAGCCACCGGACGGCTCCCCGTTGCGTGTGACAATACGTTTTACCAAGTGAAGCCGGCCTAGCAGGCCGCTTCACTGCAACACAAAGTGTTGCGTGGAGTGATGGGGTAGTGACTATTCTTGCGTTCGATCAGATGTCCAATCGAGATTCCGACATCTGACTACGATTTTGATCGGCCATCGCCCTCGTTGCGCAACGCCGAATTGCAGGTAAGTGCAGATCAACATGGAAGCCCTGCGAACGAGGTCGCAGATGCTCAGGGTGCCTGTGTAACATTCAGTGCCGGTGATCTCCGCCTAAGTGCGAACAAGGAAAATCTGTGTACGAGCTGCCGGACAGGATGCGTCAAAGGCTTGCGGAAACGGTCATTAGTCCATCGTCAGCGTTGGGACTTAACCCTGGTGCTGATGAGCAAAAGGCCATCCGTATGCAACTCCGCGAGATTTCGCTGAAGGAACTGACGCGATTCACCAACGACCCCGATGAATTTGGACTATGGTTAGACGAACAAACGGCCCGGGTCAGAAAAGCCTTTTTTCATCGGAATAAATTCATTGTTGACGCAACTAATAGCGAAACTGGGCACTATGGCTGGGGATACGCGCGAAAATTCGTTAACCTATTTTTGGCCGATGCTGCGCGTAATCGCGCACTAATAGATGCGTACAAGCTCGATCAGATGGAGCATCTTTTCGAAGTCCCCCTTGATCAGCACGTTACCGATTGTTTAAAAGCCGCCGCAAAGTGCGGATGTGTGCAACCCGTCGAGTTGCCGAAGTGGGAGCGGATCTATAAGCTCCGGCCTGAAGACAGCGCTGAGTTTCAGCGATTTGCGCTCAAACTAAGCGAAGGAATCGACTGGCGTCGGCACAATCTTGATCTCATCTTCTGGCGACGAGAGAAGGCTCAACGGAAAATCTGCGCCTTTTGCAGACCGTCTATCTGACGGCTGTCTGCGATCATAGTCGGTATCGACGCAAACACACGTCCTCTAGTATTCAGTGTTTCTTTGTAGGGTGTTGTCACCGGCACGTCCTCGGCCGCAAATTTCTGCGCCCATCCCTTGTAGGCTAGATAGCATTTCCTTGCAATTTCACTACAAGGGAAATTTTCATGGTCACGAAACCTGTGCGTGACGAGATGGGTCGCATCATCGGCTTCGAAGAAAAGACCAGCAATGGAAGCACGGTCGCATACGATTCGCGGCGTAAGAGGCTTGGGTTCTACAGTTCGCCATCGAAGAACACTCACGAGTCGGATGGTCGGCGAGTAGGTGCCGGTGATCAGACGGGCCGGTTGCTCGGACGATCTGAACGAAAGAAAGGATGCGTCGCTGAATGTTTGTCTTGGGCTGTACTATGGATGTGCAGATACCGTTCGAACATCGGCGATTCGCCCCCGTTCGGCCAAAAGCGGTCCGTCACAAACGGTATATGAGCAGGCCGTTCACGAGGACCAATTCCTTCGATTAGCGCTCGAGAGCTGTGTCACAATCGCTTGTTTAAACGGCGCTCCGAGGGCGAGGCATGGGAACAACAAAAGCGCACTGCAATACATGCGGGGGCAATCGAAATCATGAAGTCGTACACTCCGAAACGACGTCATGGAGCGATGACGACCACAACGTCTCGGGTAGCGACACATACGAGACACTTAAGTGTCTGGGTTGCGAAAATATTAAACTTCGGCATACCTCATGGTTCTCCGAAGAGCCCGAGTCCGCGGTCAATTATTTTCCTCCCGCTATTTTTCGTCCGCGTCCGAAATGGATGGAACAGTTGTGGATTGAATTGCCCGCCGAAGACGGGTTCGTTGACGAGTTGCTCAAGGAAATTTACGTTGCCATCCACAACAATCTTCGGAGTCTAGCGGCTATGGGCGTCCGATCCCTTGTCGAAAAAGTGATGATCTCGAAGGCTGGCGACAAAGGCAGTTTTCTTAAGAATATCGCGGAGTTCGAGAGGCTCGGGTATGTTTCCCGGATTCAGCGCGAGCGGATAGAGGCAATCCTTGAAGCAGGCCACGCCGCGATTCATCGAGACTTTAGACCCACGACGAAAGACGTAATTACGCTTGTCGATATCGCCGAGCATATCGTTGAGACGGTCTACCTCCACGAGTCGAAGGTAAATGAGCTTAGGAAGCGGGTTCCTCCTCGGATCGGGAAACCCTAGTGCACTGACGCGTGGTTACTTGAGCCCATCACCCCACTCACAGTCGGTTAGTCTTGCTCCGCGAACGCCGCATCTCTTTCTGCAACGGCCTTCTGCAATTGCCTCCACGCGAATGCTGTGTGCCATTCGTGCCATGCTTCTTCGAGTTCCCAGAATTTCTTCGTAATCGGGTGTTCCGGATCGGCTGGTGGCACGAATCCATATCGCGTCATCCATCGTTCGTGGTAAGCCTCGTCAGCTCGTTGCTGCTGATGTTCGTTCATACTGTCTCCACTTCGCGACCGGGGTTTGTTGTTCGCGCGTTCAAGTATTTATCGCCATAGGTACGCAGTGGACGGAGGCGTTTCGAAGAGGAAGTGATGTGTGCGTCTGATCTGACGTTCGCTTATCATTTCCGGTCTGCACCCGCGACCGGAAGCGTGAACCATGCATTTAAGCGAGATTGACCCGCTCGATTGGATTGACCAGATCGATCTGGACGATAAAGAGCCTGATTCGGATTCGACGTCGAAGAAAGCAATTCATCAGTTCATGATGTATGAATGGACGATCTGCTTTCGCAAGAACGCAGATTTCAAGGCGTATTGCGACGCCAAGCGAAGCGGCGACGCCGAAATGTGTTCGGTGCTTGAGGCGAAGCATGTGCGAATCGCGGAACTATACGAAGACTGGGGCGACATTCATGTGTCGCCCGAGGACGATCCAGAAAGCTTGAGGCTGCTTTATAGTCTTGCCACAAATCCTCTATTTGCTCTTCCTGAAGCGGAAAAAAGCGGTGTAGCGCTCTGGTCACGCCTCCAGAAATCGGACCATGCTGCGTTGGTTAAAATTCCAAAGGGGCTCAGGAAGGAGCAGCTTCTGGAGGTGTTGGCTGACTTCGTGGAAGAAAACCCCGATATCCTTGGCGATGGACCAAAGTACGAAATCGGTCAGATCAAGGGGAAGTCGCGGGAAGATGTCTTGAAGCTGGTCCGACGAGCTTCGCTGGCCTATAAGTTTCTAACCGACATGAGGCCGGAAGGTGTTTCTACGAAGGCTATGGCTGAGAAATTCATCCAGCAGGTCGTTGACGATCCGGAAGCACGGTCCATGCTCGGTCTAAACTGGCGCATCCATGGCGAGCTGAATCAACAGCTATTCGAACAGGGCAAACGTTCTGCCGATGAGATAAAGAATTACACGCGAACGTTGACCAACCTGAATGACTTCTACGCGGCCTGCATCGAAGGCACGATTCGCGGAACGTTTCCGTCCAACATGAAAACGTAGAAGGTCGCAGCAGGATCGCAGCCGAAGCCCGGATTATCCGCATGTCTCCGGGCTTTTTCGATTCAAGCGATTTTCTACATCGAAATCGGATGCTTGTCAAGGAATCGTATGGCTACAAGCGATTCCCCAAAAGCAGATGGACGTTCCTTCATCATTCATCTCGTTCACTAACCGATACAAGGAGAACGAGATGAACCGGAACGAAATCGTGGCAACGCCCACCGCAATCGAAGCAGCTTCGCAGTTCGTAAGCATTGGCTACCAGCAAATTGACGCGGAACTTGCGCGCTACGAAGCCGAAACCGCCGCGCTCAAACAACGCATGGACGCACTCGCGGAGCGTCGTGAAGGTATGCGTCAGCAAGCGTGCAATCAAGCTCTTCCCGAGATCGTCGAACGCATGACTACGCACGGGATTACGTTGGAACAGGTGCGCGCGGCTTTCGCAGCAGCCAAACCGGCCGTTACTGTCATCCACAAATATTGGAATCCGGAAACCAAAGAGACGCACTCCGGCAGGGGGACCCTGCCCGGATGGCTGATCGGTAAGACGGGTAAGGGTCGCATGGGTGATCCTCGTTATCTGAATCCGGATTGGATCGCGAAGGAAGACGCAAAGGACGCGGCAATGAAGGAAGCGAAGGCAGCAAAGGCAGCAGCGAAGAGCAAGTCCAGATCGTCGGGCGGTTCCGGCGCCGTTGAGGCGCCGGCTTCGAACGTCGCGGACGCTGCTTCGAACGATGCGCCCATGGACGGACACGCACCTTCGATTTCGAGCAGTGGCGCGGAGATGACCGCTGAGAACGTGGCCGCACTCGATGTAACTCGCGGCGGTTCGGACGCTGCTACCAACGCTATCGCCTCGAACCTCAGCTAAACCACGACTAGAAGACGTAAACAGACGGCGTACATCAAGCACTTTAATTAGTACACCGATTTATATAAACAAAAAAATCAAAGGTGATTGCATGAATAAGACCATTGAACCGATTCTCCGTAACTGTGTTGAGCCTGAACTTGTTCGCGATCCGGATTGCTGGATGTGGCTCAACGAACTGCAGAGCAAGCTTTCGAGTGAAGACGCTGAGGGCGTATCAGGGGTGATTGCAGAGATGCGTGAGCGCCGTGCGAAGCCGAAGGAACAGCGTCTGATCTCGCATTCTGGATCCATTTGGTCTAAGGAGGTTGATGAATCGTTCGAGGAATGGCTCACCGAAAACGGTTGCGGCGAGATCTTCACCGCGCAGTACCCGGATGGCGGTTGGCTCGTATGTTTCTTGGAAAACGCACCCGATTCTTTCCATGAGTTGGTGGAGTCGTGCCAGGCGATCCACGGAAAATTTACGGAATTCGGCGGAGAGTATGACGGGTGGAATTTCCTGGGGCGCTTCATGGTTTCTCACCGCGTAACGCAGAAATAATCCTCTAGCGGGCGGCAAGTGCTGGTCGTTGCAGCATCGATCCTGTAGAGCCGCTACTTCGCATCGAGATAGTGAATAGACGATTGGTTGTGGAACTCATAAGTTCCATATCTTAAGCATGACTATATAGCTTTAAGGAGAAGTGAAGATGAAAAATGAAGATTTCGAAGTTAAGTGGTTTGGTCAGATCGATAGCGAGAGCGCAAAGACCGTCGTATTGCCGGAAGAGCACGCATATCTGAAAAATTCTCACGATGCGGTCGAACTTGCAACGGTCGTGTCGATGCTTAACCACGCGAAGGAAGCGGGAGATATTCCGGATCGATTGCGCAAGATTCGCCATGTCACGTATTTCAAGTCGAAAAAGGCGGCGGACCTTTTCACAAAGAAGCTCGTTTCCAACGGCTACATCGACGTGAATGTGATGAAGTTCATTGGGGTTCCCTTGTGGCGCATCGATTTCTTCCGCATTGGAAACACGACCCTTCCTCACATGGCGCATTGGCGTTGCATCATCAAAAAAATGGTCGAAAAGGCTGGAGGTGATTACGACGGCTGCGAATTTCAGTCCATGTCTGCTGACGTGCCTGACGAATCGCTTCAGTCCGAGCACGATGGCCCTGTTTGGAGCCTTGTGACGGTGGCTCCGCGCGATCAGTCGGCGAATGACGGCGACTCTAACGTAATGCAATCGCTTGCGGCATAACCAATAAATAGACGTGTCGCAAGCCAGCAGGGCGGTCGTCACCGCTTCGCGCCGTTACCAATGAAATGGACGGCCACCTGCTGACCTTCGCGACGGTCGAACTGGTAACTCGACCATAACCAGCGAAGCGGAATCGTCACGCCACGATTCCGTCAAACATGACAAGGAATACAATGGCACAAAAGGTCAAGATTGCCGTGAACCGGCACATCATCAATAAAATCGAAGACAAAAATTCTCCGCTTTGGAACATCGCCGCAACTGGTTTCGAAAACGTCGAACTGACGCCCGAAGAACTGGCCGAGCACGTGAATCAGGGGCATGCCTTTTGCGCGCAGCATAACGGACGACGAAGCGAAAAAAATTTTGTCGGTACGAATCTTCTGGCAGTGGATATCGACAACGGCTGGCGTTTGGAAGAGATTCTGGGCGACCCTTTCGTTATGGCGAACGCTTGCATCGTCTATACGACGCCGAGCCACATCGAAGAACATCATCGGGCACGCATTGGCTTTCGGTTGTCTCGCATCATCACGGACGTAGCCGAAATGCGGACGGCTTACACGGGCATCATCCGTAAGCTCGGCGGCGACGGCGCGTGCAAGGACGCCTGCCACCTGTTCTTTGGGTCGAAGGACTCGAACCCCAACGTATTCGACAAGGTTATGAGCGACGAGGCACTGGAAGAAATTCTGATCCTCGGGCGTGAAGAGAAGTTGGCGGACTCAAAGCGCAATGCCGATGGTATTGCTGTGAGCCGTAGCCCGGCTACGCGGCGCTCAGACGTTTCGCTCGCGGTCGACCAGCAGGTGAAGCTCAAGAGCGGTCGGGAAATGCCGGTCGCTGATCTGCCGCACTACACGCCGGTCCATTGTCCGGTGCATGTTGATAACCGAGCGAGTGCGTTTGTCGTGCGCAGCCAATACGACGTCGCTGGCGTTCACTGCCGGAAATGCAATGCGACGTTCTGGCCGCCGGGCATGAAGCGACATTCCACGCAGATCGACTTCTATCAGGTCGAGGGCATCGTCGCCGAGAAAGAATATTGGGAAAATCCGGCCAATCTGGACGGCGATGCGCCCGACGACGCTCCGAACGACAGCATGGTATTCGTGCGCGGGCCGAAGGGATCTGGCGAGACCCCGTGCGAGGAAATCTCGACCGTTGTGGCGTACGACGCGCCGGATGGCTTCGCTGCAATCGCAGAGGCTGATCGTAGTCACTTCACGTTCGGCACGAAGTATCTGGATCACCTCGATACGCAGCCGCGAGATGGCGTGACGTTCCTGCGCAGCCCGAAAGGGTCCGGCAAGACGGAGTGGATCGCAAAGGTCGTGCAGCGCTGCAAGGACGAGGGCAAATCTGTCGTGCTCTTCGGCCATCGACGGACACTGATCAGTAGCATGGCCGAACGTCTCGGACTGACGTGCTACTACTACAGGGAAGGCGGAAAGCTGCGCAACGAGCAGCCCGACACCCACTACGCAGTCTGCCTAGACAGTGTTGGCAAGTTGCTGAACCCACGGCATCGCCAGTACGACATGGTGATCATCGACGAGTCCGAGCAGGTGTTCTCGCACCTGACCGGCGATACCATGCGAGGCAAACGTCGGGAATGTGCGCTCAAGCTGTTCCATTACCTGCGCTCGGCGAAGTCGGTCATCATGTCAGACGCAGACCTCGGCCAAATTACGGTCGATGCAGCCTTCCAGTCGGTCGGCGCGGACACGCCGTATCGCTTCTACCTGAATACGTACAAGGAGAGCCGTTGCCCGGTCTACTTCTACGAGGACGACGGCCAACTGACTGAGGAAATGGTCCAGACCGTGAAGGCTGGCGGAAGACACTTCGTCACGACCAACTCGAAGCACAAGGCCGAAGTACTAGACGAACTGCTGCGCCGTGAATGTGGCGACTCACGGCGAGTCCTGCTGGTCACGTCGGATACGGTTAGCGATCCGGACGTGATGCAGTTCATCAACGGCGTGAAGTCGGAGTTCCTGAATTATGACGTGGTGATCGCATCGCCTACTATGGGAACGGGCATCGACATTACGTTCCGGGACAACGCACAGTTGATTGATAACGTGTTCGGGTTCTTCGAGGCTCGGGTCAACACCCATTTCGATATCGACCAGCAGATTGCGCGTGTACGGCACCCGAAGTCGATCCGGGTCTGGGTGTCGCCACAGCAGTTCGGCTTCGAGACGGACCCGAACGTGATCCGGCAGGAAGCAGAGGACAACGGCACTTTGAGCGATGCACTGCTGCGGATAGCGCATGATGGCACACCGGAAGTAGATGAAACCTACCTGAGTGTGTACGCAAACGTGGTGTCGGTTTCGCGGGCATCGAAGAACCTGTTGCGGAAAAATCTGGTCGAACTGCGTACCCGTAATGGCTGGCAGGTCGAAACAGTGAAGCCCACTCCCGGAAGTGGCGTCTTGGCGGGCAAGGAGAAGATGGACGCGGCAAAGATCGCTGTCGAGGCACGGCGCAATGCGGCGCTATGCGCTGCGTCTCAGATCGATCACGACCGATATCGTGTACTCAGCGAACGTAAATCTGTTGGGATGGTGATCGGCAAGGACGATGACCTGTCCATGCGCAGGTACGAAATCGAGACGTTCTATCGCACTGACATCACGCCTGAGCTGGTTGCGCTGGATGATCGTGGTGCGTACCGGGACAAAGTGAAGCTCATGCAGATCTATCTGACGCCGCTTGTTCATCTGGAGGCGAAGGCACGGGCCGAATCCGACGCTCAATACATGGTGACGGACCGGTCGCACGAGCCGACCAAGAAATTGCTGCTGCACGAATTGCTGTCGGCTGCGGGCATCGCGGACGAAGAGACGTCCATCAAGCCCGATGTACGTGTGTCGCAGGAAACGCTTGGCCGCTTCGCCGAGGTCTGCCAGCGCAACGCCAGCAAGATTCAGGAGCTGTTCAAAATATCTGTGCGGCGTGACGTGTCGAAGAAGGCCGCGCGGCAATTGAGCGACATCCTTGACCTGACCGGCCTCAGCTTCGGCGACACAATCCGGCAAAAACGCGATGGCGTGGTCATAAACATCTACCCACTGGCCGAGGCTTCGTGGGAGACGGTGAAAGAAATCATTGAGCGGCGCTTGTCGCGAGCTGAAAAATCTGTACCCACGCTCCAGTTCGAGACCGATACTCAGCGGGCAAAACGCAAGAAGAAGGAGCAAGAGGCGATGCTGCGCAAACGCAAGCGCGGCTACGTCGCGGTCGAAAATTGACGGCGCAGCCGGTGCAAACAGAATCCTGCGCGTGGTAAGTATCGTAGGTCGCGAGTTGGCACCTGCAATACCTTGGGAGAAGACATGGAAGTTAATATCGCAACGCGTGCGAGCTGGAAGGATCTGGAACAACTGCGAATGCACATTCTGAATGGCACTGAGACGACCGCCGTGAAGAATGTAAAAAAGCTCTTGATGAAGGGACTCGCGGATGCAATCGAGATAGCGGAGTGGCGACGCGGCGCAAAGGATGGTGGCGCATCGGGCAACAAGCTGATGGTGACGATCGATCTGTCGGTTCGGCCCAATGGACGCAAAACGACCGGTCGTGAGAATGCACGTAACGGCATCAGCCTGATCGCACAGCTTGATGAGGCGCTGACAGAAAAGAAAACGACGCGCAAAGAGCTTCTAAGCTGGTAGGACTGCGCGCAAGCGTAGTCCTGTTAGCAGCGACCTGAACCGTGGGTCGGTGCTAACACAATCAGATGAGTGGTAAGTATCGTAGGTCGTGAGTTAGCACCGGCACGATCTTTGAGGATGACAAAATTGGAAATCGATATCGTAAAAGCAGATGTGGGATATCTAAGATGTCTAAGAACTCATATTCTGAGCCGCAAAAGGTCGCGCCTAGTGATCGATGTCGAGCCGCTGCTTATGAAAGGACTCGCGGACGCAATCGCGGCAGAGCATCGGCGTAGCAACGTGATCGATGGCGACCTGTCTGATTGCGATCTTCTCGCAACGGTCAATTTCAAGATTCGACCTTGCCCGCAAGGTCCGACACCGAAGCCAGCAAAGAAACGCGAGCTGAGCAGCTTGCTGGCAGAACTTGATGACGCGCTGACGAGCAAGGCCAGCAAAGACCTAAGCGAAGACTAGGTTGACGCATGTGCGCTGACATGACGACAACAGCGTGAGGCAGGGCCGGTGCAAACACATTTTGTTGTGTGGTAAGTATCGTAGGTCGTGAGTTGACACCGCAACGGTTGACCAGACACCCATCGGACATGGCCGACATGGACAGATCAAAGGTCAGCCGCCTAGGTCGCCGTCAGGGACGGTCGGGCGGTCTAGCCCACTGGTTCATATCTGGCATGTCAACGACCGTCCCTGCCCGATCAGCAAAATGTTTACTAATTACAAATAGTAAACATTCCGTTGCAGCAAGCCATCCTGCCAGTGTACGAAGCCCAGAGGGCTGGATAGAATGTTTATAAATCGTTCGTATAACTAAATTAATAAACATTCCACGGGTAATCCATGCGCGAAGGTCAGGCGAAGGTGTTCACGGAATCGGAGTTCCGTCGAGTCGTCAACGCGATGAAGAAAGAGACGCACGCGAAGCGAAACGTCGCGCTTCTCTATTGCTCGTTCGGCCTCGGCCTTCGTGCGAAAGAAATGGCTTCGCTACGAATCCGCCATGTCCTCGGCTCAGATGGTGAACTGCTAGACGAAATCAACCTTGATGGTTCGATGACGAAGGGCAACAAGCAACGCCACGCGTACCTGACGAATCCGAAAGTTGTCGATTCGATTCGTGACTATCTGAACGAACGGAAGGCGATCGAAGGTATTCTGTTCAACTACGATGCATCGTTGTTCCGTTCGCAGAAGGGCGGCCAGTTTTCACCGAACACATTGCAACAGCTTTTCCATCGAATGTATGCGAAGGCTCGATTGCAGGGCGCATCGAGCCATTCGGGTCGTCGCACGTTTGCGACGACCTTGATTGAGAAAGGTGTGGACATCAAAGCTGTCTCAACGTTGATGGGCCATGCGTCCATCGGCATGACTGCACGTTATGTTGAGGACAACCCGGTACGACTGAAGCAGATCAGCGCCGACTTGTTCTGAGTGTGCTAACTCGACCGATAGACATTGGACCAACGACAGTTTAACGGAGGGAGATATCGTGAAGGTTAGGAAACGCATCCGGATGATCAACAACAACGCGCGAAAGCGCGATCTGAAATTGCTCGCGCGGATCGCCAGAACGAACGACACCGGTCTTGATGATAACGTTGTATTAGCTATTCTGAAGGCGAAAGATGGTCCGTGGACGACGGTGATGACAGTCGAAGAGATGTTCGCCTACCTCGAACTCGATGAGTGACGGTCCACGTTTGCGCTGACGTTGATCGAGAGGGGCGTGGGCATCGTCGCGGATACTCCGGCGGGGTCGAAGCAGACCCGCGACGACGTGTATTCAATGCTCGCATCTACGGCTGCTGTCCAATGGATTCTTACTTTCCGTCATCGTAACCCCAGCCACCGAGATACGAAGGAATGGCGCTCAGATTGCTGATTCGTTCGTGGTTCTGCATCGACGGCTCTCTGGCAATCATTGGGAACAGGTTTAGAAGCATGTCTTTTGTTGCGTCGAACGCTTGTGGTGAATATTGCTGACCATCTTGCAGTTCATTTAGTGTAGACATTACCCATCGTATGTAGGCGATTGGAATCATCAGATCGGGCAGATCTTCCCATCCACTGATCAAACCCGGTCGCCCATACATTGTTTCGAGCTTGTCGTCGCAGGGACCCTTGCAGCACCAGTACACATGCTCGTGCTTAGGTTTGAACCCTGGGTCGTATTCCTCTGAATACGTCTTCCATCCAACAACGATACCACTGGGATGTTCTCCGAGGAGTTCCTTGCTGCATGCTGCACATCGTAGTGACGGTTCCTGCGAAAATATTCTGGCGGCTTTGGGATGGTCTTTCTCCCATACGGCTGCCGAAATCGGCATGAATCGACGGGCAAGAATAAGTCCTTCTCGCGAGGCGAGAAGTTCAGCCTCAATTCTTTCCTGATCGAAAACTAACGAGGGATTCGTCTTTTGCAAAGCCTCCAGCTTCGTTGCAAGTCCACTGCTTGGAACTGTCGAATAGAAGCCGATGAATCCAGAGCACTCATGGGTCTCAAGTCGATCACGGATGTCCGGTTCATCGCTCGGAGACACTGACGAGCCGGAGTGTGCTTTGTGTTTGCAACTCACCAACCATCGGACCTTTGTCTCGCCTACAATTCCCTGACGAATTTCCTCAACGATCAGATCACGCCCGGCGTCTGCCCCTCTATCTGGGTCATTCAAGACAAGAAAGCCTTTCATCGAAAGAAATTCTCGCGCAAACAGTTCAAATTGGTCGCGGTTTTTTCCGCCGGTCGGAATTGCGATTTCAGTGAGGTCAAGCGCTGCCATGTTGAGATCCGTTCTGTATTGAAGTATTGGGACTTTGCTTTTTCACAATCGATAGCAGCCTGCAAGCTGTTCGGCTTTGCTGCGGCTGCGCCTACGACAGACAGCTGATTGCGTAGTTAAGAGGAGCAATCGCCCGCGTACGCGCGCTTCAAAGGAGCCGCATGGGAGTTGCAGGCCGGCGAGCGAGGCGGAAGGCGCCGCAGAATTCTAGATCAAACATTGGCTCAGAATTCTGCGGAAATCAACAGACTAAATTACTGGACAGCAGAACTCGAAGGAACGTCAAAGGTGTCGAGCGACAATTGCGAATACAAACGGTGGTTTAGCAACACTTGCATAATGGCCCTCATCGATTCGCCTGTCGGAACGATACGACCAGCATCATCGAATTGAATGTTCCAGCCTTGTTGCACGTTGACTTGTCTTAGGCGGGTCATGTAGGCGTTGTCTGAGTAGTGCCCTTTCTGCTGTATGACGGCCATTCGCCGCAGATGCATTGTGTTAGTCCCTACATGTTCAATCAACGGCCCCATGTCGGCAAATCTGGCTGTGAAAGCAGCGTCCTGCTGCAATTCGTCGAATGAATTCGCGTACTCGACCTTGTAGCTCAGTATCGTTTCGAAAGCTCGCTTATCCATGATGAACAGGTCCTCACCGAAGACCACGAAGTCAAGAGACTTTGCAATTGTGAAACTACGATCCTCGACAAGATCCATCTGATTTGCCCGCATCACAACGTTGATGACGCTCCTGGCCTTTCTTGTTTTCCATGAGTCTGTAACCCGTTTTACGCAATAGAGAATCTGAGTGCCACTTCGAAGGCGTAGCAGATAGCCCGCGACATTCAGTAAATCTCTTTCGCCAGCAATCCGATGCTCCTCGGCCGGTGCGTCAACAAGTGCCGCGAGGTCTGAAAAACATGTTTCGTCTGTTCCAACGTGCAAGCAGCTCACTTCGTTGCGCTGGGCTGTAAGTTCGTAGTCTTCGACCTCCGTATGGGCCAGAAGTGACGCGCTAACGATGCGCTTCAGTTCCTCCACGAGCGCGTCGGTCACCTCGATGGATTTAGCGTTAAAGCCTCCCGCTTGGCGTTTTTTGAAAGTCCATAACGATAAGCTTGCGCCTGCTAGGTCGAAATTTCTGCACCCATTGAGGGCTTGCTCTTTAGTCATTTTTGTTTGCCTTCAAAACGTAGATCCCTTGGACGAGGCAGGACCTAAGTGCCTGGTCGGGTACGACGTTGTCTCTCGAAAGCGCTCGCAGTGTTCTACGATTGCCCTCGATGTCTGCTTGGACTTCGTAAAGTTGCCACCCGGCTGCCAGCAACAATGGATTCATGAGGATCTGACCAGACCGGTACGTGATGATGAACAACCAGATCATGAATAGACCAAAGCCAACAACCTTGCCCGTGCTGCCGAGCTCTACCCCCATGAATGACACGATGTACGGGAACGCATAGTTGATCAAATCATTAGGGATCGACTTGCTTTCCTTTATCGTCATCTCCGTTGTGCCGTTCAGGTGTCTCAGCAGCCATAGGAAAAAGACAAGGCTCACACCGGTGGCCACTATGAAAAGATAGGCCATCGTCGGATGCGCAACGTGTGGGATATCGCATGATCGCCAAAACTGGAGAGATTTGCAAAGCGGTCGGCCCCAGTCCTCATTCGGTATGTCCTGAACGGCCAGGATCAGCGCTAGAGGAAAATAAGATCCCAAAAACAACGATATCGCTGGAATCAGCTTAATTTGCATCGCTACCTCATGGACGCTGCACTATACGGCCTTCAGCATCAACACTTTTGTTTTCCAGATGCCGCACTGATCGGGCACACCGATGAATGGTTGCTGATTCGCTACGGTCAATTACTCCACTGGGTTTGAAGCGGGTTGCCAAATATACACCATCTACGCCATATGCTTGAATCTAGCGTTCCTTAGTTTAAGCTCTCGTCAAGCGCGCGAAGTAGGTCAAGTGCGCCTCCCTGCAATCCAATACCTTTCTGTGGATCGATAGCGTAGTCGTCGGTGTTGATTCGGATGACGCGCGGGCCGTTTCGTTCGCTTATGTTTCGAACAGTCGGAATGGCGCCGCCCGCACCTACCTCGATAACGACCAATCGTTCGACGCTTAACAGCCACGCTTCGAATCGCATACGCTGACGCTTCTCACGAGTTTCAGTCCAGTCCCAATCGTTGAACATCAGGATATTCGGTCGGGCTACGCTGCCGCACTTCGGACAACGCGGAAGCGGTGATGTCAGGAAGCATTGCTCGTCGTCGACTTCGGGTTGGAATTGACCCGCCGACCAGACATCGTGCAAACAGGCGCGGGAGCATTGCAAGAAGTGGATGGAACCGTGGCATTCGACAACGCGGTTCTCTGGAAAGCCTGCCTTCTGGAAGTGCCCGTCCACGTTGCTGGTGAACACGAACGCGCCGCGCGCCGTCATCGATGACCAGCGCCGAAGGATGTCGTAACCGGCATGTGGAACAGTGCGGCGATAGAGATTGAGCCGGTGCCCGTAGAATCCCCACGTTCGTATCGGATGATTTCGGAATGCTTCGCCGTTAGCGATGTCCTGAAAACCGAAGCCTTCGGCCTTCAACGCCGGGTACGCTCGCCAGAAGCCATTCTCGCCACGGAAGTCCGGCAATCCCGAATCGACGCCCATACCTGCGCCAGCCGTAATCAGGATTCCGTCAGCGTCGCGTAGCCAGTCGGCGATCTTCAGTTGTTCGTTTATGGTGGTCATGGCCAGTGATCGGTATATCGATTCGCTGTGCACGGCAGCGTGGGCATTCGTCACGCTGATCACGATCTGTTCGAGCTTGACGCCCTCCAAATCGTCACGAAGGAACGTCTCAAAATCGGCGACGTGTTGTTTGTTCTCGGCTTTGATCCGTTCGAGCAGTTGGAGCCTGACGATTTCCGAATCAGGCAGATCGAACATCGACTCTTTGGTCAATCCGAGTTCATCCAGTACACCCTGCGTATCGTTCGTCAGGCAATGAATGTCCCAACGAAAAGCAAGATCAAACAGTCGAACGAAATTTGTGACAGATAGCCACCGGATCATCACGCCATCGCAAAGGTCGCATTCGAGCTGGGCGAGCTTGCGTAGGGATCGTGGTACGTCGCTTTGTTTCTGTTTGAGGAAGTGTTCGATCTGATCGGAGACCACATGCCGGGCCTTGCCAATGAAATCAGTCAGATCATCGACTTCCCACTTGGGGTGCGTCGCAAATTCGATGAACCATTTCAGAACGATCTGCGTGTACGGCTCGTCGGCAGCTTCGCGAGCGATTTCGAGTGGCGAGAAATGTCCGGTCACGATGCGTACCGGTAACAGAAACGGTATCGCCGCCTTCAGAAGCTTGACGGTTTCTGTCAATGCTCCCGCTGCGATATCGTCAGTCACGCGCAGGTCACGTTGGGTATTGATTAGCAGGTCCGCTATGCTCGTCGTTGTCATCGTATCGGTGCTCGCGTTCGACTGCCGCGCTCAATATTCACTCGGAAATAGTACACACGTTGAGGACTGGTCGCCTTCCGTGATGATCCACACTCGCTTGCCCGCGACCTCGTATGCCGAAAACGTGCGTCCGCCGTGGATCGCTCCCAACAGGTTTGCTTCGGCATCGTTCGGCGTGACGTCGCCCCAATCGCCATGTTCGTGACGATGTAGGTACGGATAGATATCGGCGGCTTCACGTTCGAGGTGTTCGAGTACGGCGCGAGTGACAACGACTCGACCGAGTTCGATCAACGGGAAAGCGAAACCCGCGAACCGATCATTGGTCGCCGATGTGGTGCGGTCATTGGTGTCGGACATTTCGTTTACTCCTTGCCAGCGGTAATGTGGTTTCGATAGGCGAAAAAAAACCAGGGCGGGTGCCCTGGTTCGTTGGTCGGATCAGCGACCGTGTCGTGTGAAGGTGGCTGGATCGCCACCTCATTACGATGGGAATCGAGAACATCAATGTCCGATAGACCCGTCCGTATTGACTGCCCCGCTATTCACGAGGCGTTCATGTTGAAGCTGGTTGTATCGCGTGTCATACGCCTTCGCGATGCAATCGACGGTCTGACAGGTGTTTCGTGTCTTGAGCCACAGGCGCTGTTCCTGTTTGACGTGATTCGGATTGTCTGATGCCTGTAGCGCCTCTTTGTACATATCGGCGTTGACCGAGTCGGCAGACGATAGCGTCGAATCGGCGCAAATCATCTTCTCGACCTTGGACGAGGCTTTCGCACAGTTGAAGGCCGGGCCATCGGCGAACGCTGCTGTTGACGCGGCTAGCATGAGCGAAGCGAAGACAATGCGGGTTTTCATTTTTTCTATGTGTTGTCGTAGAGGGTGGATAGACGGGCGCGTTACATCCCACAAACCCGTTCTGTGTTGCGGAGCCTCGCACCGAGCATCTGGGAAGCCTCTTGATAGACGGGCGACATGCTCAGGTCATTTTCAGCATCAGGAGTTTTGCTATTTCGGAGCGCATTCAGATGGGCATGGATATTGTCGCTCAAAGGCACCGTTGCGTGGACTAACTGAACGACACTCGCGTTACAACCCGGACGCTGCTGTTCCTGTAGTTCACCGTTGTCGGAAAGATCAGCTAGCTTTTTTATTCCTGCAAATATGGCGGCAAGCTCTTTGCGCTCAGGGGATGCGTAGGATGCTCGAATTACGGACGAATTTTCGCCGCCGTTAGAGGATTGAAAGTCGTTACTATCGTTTGACTTCCGCGCAGCGTGAGACATGACTGCGGCGAGTATCCAACACGCAAAAAACGGAATCAGAAGTTTGCGCCGCGATGGGACACTGTTGCCGGTGCGTAATGCCAATTGCGGGCGAACTAGCAGAACGAAAAATCCAACTGTGGCTGCTGCGAACAGTATGGCGAGCGTATGCATGATGGGCTATCTCAACGTTGGATTCGCGCTACCCAACGGATAGCGCGAGATTCTCAGTGGCAGGTGATGATGGTTACGACCGATTACTGCGTGACCGAAACCCCGTAGCTTGCAGACAAGCTGTCGATCTTTCCTTGATACGGAATGATCCAGTTCAGCCAAGTGATGCCATTGGGGAACGCTGCGTTGTTCGAGTAGATCTGAGTGTTCACATTACCAACGATCTTTTCGACATCGCTGAAGCCGTAGATGCTAGCGTCGTATGTCAGGTGAACGTTCGTGGTGTAGATCGCTCCATTCACTGACAGGATGTCGAGTGCCGTTTCGAATTGCTGGTTATACGGAAGCTCGGTTATGTTGGACTGCGAGTACGTGTTGTCGCCGTTGTTTTTGAAAATTGTCGGCACCCAGTTGCCTTGTTTGTCGTCCGGCGCATTGCCGCCGAAGAACAGATCGAGCTTGCCACTGTTGTTGAAGTCGATTAGCTCGGCCGTGAAGATTTCGGCAAAGCACGAGGGGCAGTTGCCGCCAAGCGGCGTTCCATCTGTTCCGTATGCAATGACCTTCGGCAGGCGCGTAAAGTTTTGGCTGAATGTGCCGTCTTTGTTGTTGGTGAGGAAGTATGGGGTTTTCGCCACATTCGTGTCGGTCACAACAATATCATCGTAGCCGTTGCTATTGAAATCGGCCGCCGAAGCGCTATGGAAGTACCCCGTGTATGGCAGAGTGACGTTTTTGTACGTGCCGTCAGGCTGACTCAGGAGCATGTGAGGCTGTTCGCCCGAGTACGGCGCTGCATCGAAACCCGTGCAGGCGAAGAACACATCAGGCTTACCGTCACCGTTGAGATCGCCGACGATGGCCTTTCGGGGATGGAGACAGCCAACGTTGTTCGACAAGATATCGGACGTGTGATCGATCCACTGACCATTCACACTCTTGTAGAAATGGATGTGGCCGTATTTGTTCGCTGTCGATGGGTCGCTCGGATTGTATTCGAGGCTGTGCGTAACCATCGAATACGTGCCGTCATGAAAGAAGTCGGCAAAGGCCACAGAATTGCTTTGCGTGACTTCAACCGGTAGCGTTTGTGGACCTAGCGCGGCAGCGGCCGTGACCTTGTTCAGGTACGAAGTCTTTTGGACCGGAATGGGCGTGGCTGCTGCTGGTGTCGATGCCGCTGCGGGTGCAGACGCTGGCGAACTACTTCCACCACCACCTCCGCAAGCTGAAACCAATACTGCGCTTACCCCGATAGCCAATGCTGTTGCAACTTTCAACATCATTTTTTGTTCTCGTCTGAGTTGGTATTGCTTCTTCGATTACGTTGAGTTTGACGCACGATGCCCGATGGCTATGTAGCCAAACTCAACGGCCAAACGCGCTGCCACGTCATTGACGAGGCAACGCAGATTCGGAGCGCGGGCGCATCCTTGTACGCCCGGTTATTCAATACGTCAGGCACGGTTCGCGATTAGAGCTGGACGAGCTGATAGACGATGGCCTGCACTTCCGGATCGTTCTTGCGAAGCAACGACGCAAAGCGGGAAATCAGCAGGCGGTTTTTCTTCGTCTCGATCCGGTTGATCTGACGGATGACCACCGGATCGAACGGGCGCCCGGGCTTCAAATCTTCGATTGCCGACTTCGCGAGTGCCGTGCGTTCCGCGTCCAGTTCCTGCAAGGCAGCGCGGAATTTCTCCGGCGTCTCGGTTGCGGGAGATTTGCGGACGGGCTTCGCGTTCGTGCTTGCCGGTACTTCGGCAGTGGTCACAGGGGCAGCCGTCGTTTTCGATTCCGGTTTCGTGTTCATAGCTTTCTCCAAATGGTTCGTCAAATCGACAGTTAAATACTATCCAGAGTTTGGGGATTCGTACATATGTTTGCTAGAAAAATCAATGGTTTACGCTTCAAATCTTTGGGTGACCGCGTCGGGCGACGAAATACACTTGAAAGCCGGAACATTGCATCTTCGACAAATTTCTTTTGAAAATATGATGTTAAACGTCACACTGTGATACGGCACTTCATGGGATTTCTTTAGGGCTCAGCGGACCATTACGACCGTGCGTAAAAGGTCACATATGGACGAGCTACAGAAGGCCGGGTTAGTGAAGGCCGTTGGGCAAGCTATAGCATTGCGGCGTGCTGCCGCTGGGCTATCGCAAGAAAGAGTTGCGGAGGCGCTGGGGATCACACGGGAAGCGGTGTCTCGAATGGAGACAGGCGTAGCAGTTCCATCAGTCGTGCGACTTGCCGAACTAGCGGAAATTTTCAGCTGTGGGATAGAGGAGCTGTTGACCGATGTGTCAAGCAGAAGAATCGATCAGGCGAGGACTATGGTGGACTTGTTTGACGGATTGGCCGATGACAAGCGCCAGCTACTCGTCAGCATCATCAGACAGATTGCGCAAGGTTTCGGTGAGCGTTGACAGCGGTGACTCCCTAATGGGCCGCTGACGCTGTTGATCGTGCAGTGCCTAAAAATTCTTCAAGGCGTTCAGTCAGCAATTCAACGTTTTTCAATTCGCATTGCCAGACCACAAGTGTTTTCCACCCCAGTGCTTCGAGGGCGGCGACCGTTTCGGTGTCTCGCGCTCGCGTGCGTTCGATCTTAGGGGCCCAGAAGTCCAAGTTGGTGCGCGGCAGTCGCCCAAGCCGACAGTCTCGGTGTCCGTGCCAGAAACATCCGTGGACGAAAATAACCTTTTTCTTCTTAGAAAAAACGATATCGGGTCTGCCGCGTAGATTTGGTCCGTGCAGCCGAAATCTGTAGCCCATCCGGTGCAACAAGCCGCGAACGAAGAGTTCGGGAGTGGTGTTCTTCGACGTTACTCGAGACATCAGCCAACTGCGTTTCTCGCGCGATAGTTTGTCCATTTGCACAGTTACCACTGGCTAGGATGTATCTAAATTAACGGTCGCAACAAAAATCCGATGCGCAGCCTTTACGCTGTTGAGCGCGAATCGTGCCAGGGATTCGCGGGATTTTTGGTAAGCTGACTGAGCTTTCAGAAGACAACTATGCACGCCTCATGCCTAAAAGCCAAAAAACCATTGTTATAGAGCACATCTTCGACAGCCTGTACGACCCGGTCTCAGGCAGGCTTGAAAGAACCATAGTCACCGCGACCGACGTGCAAGACGCAAAACGCTTCTGCAATGAGCATCACGGGACGACGATAAAACTGGACAGTAATCCCTTCAACTTCATGAAGGATATCGTTCGAGGAACGGGCGCGGCGAGAATATGGCCAGACAGGGTGCGCCAACTGGGATTTGTCGGCGAACAAGCGACCGGCGACGGCAAGGTATTCGAATTTCTTCCCGTCGTGGCGGGCACCTCGGAAGGATTTGAGGTTAATTTTCGCCCGACCGCTGACACGCCGACCTTTCCTGTTCAAAGCCTAAGCCTTCCCGTAGCGTCGAAGGCGCTGGGGCGTACGGACGAGTCGTGGCTTTTGCAGGTAGCTGTTAACCTCCGTATCGTTGAAAGCCATTTTGCCATTGGCGAGAAAAAGCAGATAGAAGCTGTAGAGCTGAACCACCTACAAATGGACGTCAAGCTCCGGCGCGTTCAGATCGACGCGCTATTTTTAGCGAAATGCGAGCCCGGTTTGGAGAACCAATCGGGCGGAGTGCTGATCACAGTGGAGGCTAAGCAGGGCAATCAGCGAATTCTGACTGAGCAGATTGCCAGGCAGGTAAAAGCGGCTTTTGAGTCAACCGATAACGACATCGTTATACCGATTGCGATAGCCGCAGTCCGCGGCAAGGGCGTGTACGTGGTCGAATTCAGCGCGGTTAGTCGTGCCGAAGCACCGAGTTTCAGTTCGCCCGTTTTTCACCGTGACGCCATGTATACCCTTCTTCCGACCGTAAAAGGTATCTGAGGGGCATCCGACCGCTCTTGCGAGCGGCCGGCGACTATGGAGAGGACCCAGCGGCGACTTGCTATTAAGACGGCGTCAGTTCGAAGTGCTCGACGGCGGGCTCGATGCCATGGTCTTCGATGTTCTCAACAGTTCTCTTATCCGTCGACTTCCGGTCTCGCTGAGCGATGACATGGCGAGAAACGGAAAAGTAAGTCGCCGCTTCTCCCATGTTCATCGAGAGCAATGACTGTTCTCCCAAATCGAGCGTTTCTTCGGGCCTTGTTGCCGTCTGTCCCAAAGCATGCATGATCGTCGACGCGACGGCCCGTCCGAGCAATGGTGGAACGCTATTGCCGATCTGCCGGAAGCCATGCCATTTGGTAACGTGCATCCTGAACCAATCGGGGTAGGAGTGTAGTCTTGCGGCTTCCCGAACCGTAAGTACTCTCGGGTACACGGGGTGAATTGGCCGTGGTGAAGTATGCGCGCCACGTGCACTGTCTGTGCCGGCGCGGAGGGTATTGCAAAGACCTTCGGGATCAAGTCGCAAAAAGCGGCTTATCTTTTCTGTCTGACCCGGAGGCGTCGCGAGAAAGCGAGCTTTCGATACCTCTGTGTGCTCGGTGATCAAGCTACACGTGAGGATGTTTGGATCGAACACTCGCCTATAGCTATAGTCGGTGTCATCTTCGGCCATGCCGCGCAGGCGACGAGCGTAAGTGGATTCGGTTATCCATCCAACGCGCACAGAATCACTGATCTGAAGTTCGGCAAATTGGTCCGCATCGGGAAGGTCGGCGATTGCTTCGCGCACCGTCGTTGCCGTAGTCTCCGGCCCGGTTGGGTACGTCGGCATCGTCTGGTCCTTGCGAGCAGCGATCAAGAACAGTCGCTGCCTTGACTGCGGCACGCCAAAGTTGGAGGCGTTCAGCACCTGATAGGGCAGCACAACGTTGTAACCGGCGTCACCCAGCGCGTCGATGAGTTCCCTCAAAAATTGCGCGTGCTTGCCCAGCGTCAAGCCTTTGACGTTTTCGAAAACGCAATATTTGGGTTGAAGTTCATTGACCAGTCTAACGTAGTGGAACACCAACTGGTTTCGGTGGTCATCCAGCGCCCGTTTTCCAATCATCGAAAAACCTTGACACGGAGCTCCGCCGAATACTACATCGATTTCTCCGTTTTGGATGCCACTAAGCTGACGGATCTCCTCCCCTGAGAGATCGACTACGCTGGCGCAGATAGTTTTCGTCTTTGGGAAATTGTACTCGTGGGTCGCACAGTGAATCGGGTCGATCTCGACTGCTGCTGCGATGTCAAAACCTGCTTGTTCAAAACCTAGCGACAACCCGCCCGCTCCCGCGAACAGGTCGATCCCGATAGGACGCGCCATAATCTCTCCACCTCGATAGTACATGCATGAATCGCCGCATTTTATCTTGCCGATCAGCCATTGTCGATCGGTTTTTTGGGGTCCGATCTATGCGGAGTGTAATCTTGGGCGCGTCCGTCTATGGCCACCGTAATTGGGTGGGTAAAAGAGGGTTTAAATGGCCACAAGTCAAGATGTTCGGGGCACCGAAATCGATGGCGGTGTTCGTTGTATCGATCACGCTGGCGGTTCGAACGATGTCCCACCTCTTTGTGTTCGCAATGGATACACGGCAGCGTTCAAATGTGTTCGTTCCGAACTGGTGCGGCAGGTATCGACCCCGAACAGCCTTCCACGCATGGACAAAATCAACGGCGGCTTCCAGGCGCAACGGCCGTTCGGTTCGGCTTACCGAAAGCGAGGCTTGCTCCGGCGATGGGTTAGCCGGAAAGACCAGTTTCGATCGATGGCGAGTGTATCCTTTGGGCGTTTACACTTACTTGCGGAGCGAAGATGCAAAAGACGGTTTGGCTATCTTACGATTTGGGGGTCAAAGGTGATTACGAGGGCCTTTATAAGTGGCTTGACAACGTGGAAGCTTTCGAGTGCGGAGATAGCCTCGCGTATTTCTCGGTCGAGGTCCCAAACGGTAGAAACGTACCCGATTTCGTGGCGGAGGAACTGAACGCCAATGTCTCTTTCGGAAAAAGCGATCGCGTTTATCTGATCTGGCGAAACGATGAGGACAGCCGCAACAAGGGGCGATTCATAATCGGCAAGAGAAAGGCATCGCCTTGGGAAGGATTCGGAGACCGGGCGCAGACTCAGGACGATCAATAAATGGCCAAGAAGGTGTTGGTAGACACGTGTTACTGGATAGGGCTTTTCTACGAACGCGATCGGCACTACAAAGCGGCGCAAAAGCTCGAAGAATACATTAGCCGCCATAGGATATTGATACCTTGGCCGACGATGTTCGAGTTCGTCGATACTCGGCTTGCCCGGAGACGGGAGGACTCGATTCGCTTCCGGAGTTTCGTAGAAGGGGAAAATGCGGAGCTGATCAGTGATGTTCCATACCGCCCTGGAGCGATGGAAGGTGTTTTTGGCAACCCGCGAGGCAATTTCAGCCTTACTGACTTCATGCTACGAGCGATGATCGAAGACGTGAACCTATCGGTTAACGCGCTAGTGACCTCCAACAATAAGGACTTTTTCGATGTATGCGCCAAGTATGACGTTGAACTGCTGGGCCTCGAATAGCTGCATTTAAACCTCGATCCAGCGCTTTCTCTGAGTTGGCCTACAGAGTAAATGAATCGCCCCACGATTTATGTAATGCGCGAGTGACCGCTAAATGCCGCGATAGCGACAATCGAATGTCTCACCGGCGAAGTGGGTGAGCGTCGCTTCTTGGCCGACAGTCGCCGATTGCGGGAAGGAGAACTCATTTGGCGCCTATTTGTAGTGAGGCCATCAGTTGGTCGCATGAGCGACCACGAGCAAACAGACGCCAGGCTAGCTCGGTTACAAATAGGGTTTAATTGGCCACAAGTCAAAACATTCGGCGCACCGAAGAACGCCGCTGACTCGTTGCATTGATCCGGCCAGCTGTTCGAACAACATCCCCCGCTTGCGTTCGCTATGAATGGTCGTTCGCATTCGAAATGTATTCGTTAGGAACGGACGAGCGGCAGATCTCGACCCAGATTGCTCCGTAACGGACGTCAACCCGAAGATGGAGCCGTTGTGACTCATTGATGCCGATAGGATCGCGAGGCGATGGCGCAACAGGGCAGGGCCCCAATCATTGCCTCGTAAAGCGGCCAAATGAGCTCCAGTAATCCAGCGCGAGCCGCCGTCTTCGAGCGACGCTGGGCTCGCGTGCGTCAATGCCGGGTGCCCTCTAGGCTTCGATCGTGATTTTGATGCTGTCCGGCGAGACTCCGAAAGTCTCCGCCAAGCGGCGCTTCGCCTCAGTGATAGTGAGGGGCGCTTCGGACTTTTCCTCGGGCTGCGCTGCATCTACCGCAAGCTCCTCCTCTTCCGAAGTCGCGGATGCACGGAACTCGGCAGAGAGTGGGACTTGTGCGATCGGCGGATACATGAGGCCAATGCCACCGCCGACATGACTAGGCGGATGTGCGGCCTCTTTTTGGTAAAGACCAACCCACACACCGCGGCCAATGGGAATCCTGTGACCTGCTTTCATCCGAGCAGCATAGCTGCGGTCGAAGCGGGCTCGCACCTCCTCGGCGTCGAGAAAGTGAACGTTGGCGTTCTGTGGGTTGTGCCGGTCATCGACAGACACTGCCACCACGGCATCCACGTCCGAGAGGGTCACCCACCGCTTGTCCTCGCGGTCGCGCGGGAATGCGATATAGGTGTCCTGCGTCGTCCGGATGCTGACCAGCTTGCTCTCGTTCCCGCGCGTAATTCGCCGCACGCTTCCCGCTCCGGCGCCAGGCACGGAATTTACCTCCCACCCTTCCTTCCGCAACGACTCTTCCCCAATACGAAAAAGAGTTGTCTTCGTCGAGAATTTTTCCGGCGTTTGGTAGACGTTTGTCATTTCTTCCCCGTTCCTTTTCGTATGCGTAGAAATAAGTGTAGCACGTCCATAGAAAAATGCAGGAAAGGAATTTATGTCTAGATTCTTTCTCTCCTTTTCCTCGGAGACGGGCCAACTGATGAGTACCAACGATCTCACTATCCATGTCGGTCGACCGCGTTTGGCCGTACTCGCTCGAATCGGCTAGTCCGGTTAGTCGGATTGGTGCGAACATCCCGGCAGCAAGATCGGGATCAGGGCAAAGTTGGTGCGATTGGGTTTAATTGGCTACGGGTTAAGAGTGTTCGGCGTGCCAAGATTCGACACGCAAACTCATTGAATCGCTGTGACCGACGAACGATGTCCACACGCATTCGTATGAGTGCACGTTCGCATTCGAAACACACTCGGGATCGATAAGCGACAGATTTCGACCTGAGCTGCCTCTCAGGACGTATCGAATCATGTGCCCGCTTTCGGATGTTCGGGAGACATCAGGACGATGACATCAGTCGTCAGCTACAGGTCACGGTAGGTGTCCATCATGGTTTTCATGTTGTCGATGCATGGTAGGCGAACACCGCGCAGATTGACGAGGAGAAAATAGTTGCTCCCGTGTCTTGCCACAGTCCATCAGGGAGCCTCTTATGGGATATATGTTCACGCGGCAGCAGCTCTACGACCTGGTCTGGGCCGGGCCGATGACGACGCAGGCGAAGTCACTGGGCATTTCTGGTGTTGGGCTTGCAAAGGCGTGCCGACGCAGCAACATTCCGGTTCCGCCCCGCGGCTACTGGGCGAGGCTGGCCGCAGGTCAGCGTGTCGCGCGCACGCCGCTACCGCGACGCGGGCCTGGCATGTCGGACCACGTCACGGTAGGCGCCGGGCGGCCGCAGGCATTCCAGCCGGAGCGTGATGAGGGGCATCTCTGCAGTCGAGACGCTGACGTCAGCGTGAGGGAGGAGCTGCCCCCCACTCCGCCGGTCCATGACGAAACACTGGACGAAGTCGAAGCGCGGATCCGTCGCGCGCTGCCAACGAAGTTCCGCTTCGCGCGCACGCTGGAAAGTGCGCACCCCCAGATCGCACGGTTGCTGCGGGAAGACGACGAGCGCCGCGACGCGATTACGAGAAACCGCTTCGCGTGGGACAAGCCCCGTTTCGAAAGCCGCTTCGAACAGCGGCGCCTCGTGTTCCTGAGCAACCTGTTCACATTGCTTGGGCGGCTCGACGCGCAGGGTTTCGCGCGGGGGCATGATGGCCGCGAGGTGAACGCGCATGTCGGTGATCAGTACGTCAAATTCCGGGTAGAAATGCTGGCCGTGCTGCGACCGCGCACCCGGACAGCCAGCACAAAAAAGGAATCGATGGCGGTCGAGGTCGAAGTCGCCCGCTGGCAGCATGGCGAACCCGAAGAAAAGCTGTTCTGGCGTGATGACGAAGAGGGCAAACTGGAAGACCGTCTGCGGGAAATTGGCGTTGCGATCGTGCTGGCCGGCGAGCGGCAGTATCGGAAATCGCGGGCGTTTTCATATTGGATGAACAGGCACAGCTTTGACGAGAGGGTCGACAAAGCCCGCCGGGCACGCGACGAAGCTCAACGACTCGAACGCGAAGCGCGCCTGCAGACCGAGCGCGACCAGATCACCCGGCTTCTTGAGCAGATCAGCGCGCGCCAGCAGGCTCAGCAGATTCGTGCATATGTCGATGAAGTCCTGTCGTCGCCGACGGCAATGGCAACGCGTGCATTTGACGGCGATCGTAATGAATGGGCGAGTTGGGCACTCGCTGTGGCGTCCAAACTTGACCCGCTCGCTACATCCACTCCGGAGTACGGTGCGACGCCTGGTTTCAGCCCTACCCTCTAATGGGGTGGAAGCACCTCTGTCAATGCAGACGCGAGCCTAGCTAAAAAAATCTTGTCAGAAAAGAAGTGTTTTCTCGCCTATGTCGGCACCCGGTGCCCCAAACCGGCCACACCTAGTGTGCCAAAACCTGCTTCAGAAAAAAACAACGCACTACGGCGCAAGACGTAGTGCGTTGTTTCTAAAGCAGATTCGTGGTGGAGAGGAGGAGGATCGAACTCCCGACCTTCGCATTGCGAACGCGACGCTCTCCCAGCTGAGCTACCCCCCCAACGTTGAACCAAGTCTATCACAGGCGATTTTTAGGGGGCAATTCGTAATGGCTAACGGCGACGCGTCGGAATTGGTGTCGACATACCAGGGGACGAACTCAGAAGTCCGGCGAATCCCTTGTGACGGGTTTAATTGGCCACAAGGTAAGACGTGGTGTCCGCCGGCCGCGGCGACTTCAAGTGCGCGGCGCGCGCCGCGCTGGCCGATCACGTCGGTCATGTCAGCAATGGCGGCGGGTGCGTTCTCGCCAAGGTCGGGTGCCGCGACCGGGTAGAGTCGCGCGTCAGGCGCTCCCGCAAGATGCGCGCAAAGCGACGGCAGATCGGCGGCGCCGTAGACATCGACACCCGGCACGAGCGCGGCCTCGGCTGAACTTGCCGCAGGCAGATAGAGCTGCGGCGTGTGCTGAATGCACCCTCCGGGCGTCGTCTGCTCGCCGGACGTATTGAAAGTTGAACTACAAGCAGAAGCGCCGACCGAGCCACCGTGAGAAGCACGACTGCGCGCCGTTCCGCACGCCATCGCGAAAGCCCCGCGCATTGGCCGCAGCGCCCCGGTCAGTGACAGCTCACCGGCGAATTCACGGTGCAGCAACGATTCCGGCGGAATCTGCCCGCTCGCCGCCAGAATGCCTAAAGCAATCGGCAGATCGAAGCGGCCGGACTCCTTCGGCAAATCGGCCGGCGCGAGGTTGACGGTAATACGCCGCACGGGGAAATCGAAGCTGCAGTTCTGCAGCGCCGCGCGCACGCGCTCGCGGCTTTCGCGCACTTCCAGATCGGGAAGGCCGACAATCGAAAAAGAGGGTAATCCGTTCGCGAGGTGAACCTCGACGGTTACTTCGGGCGCGCGGCCAGAGGCCGGCGCGCGACTGCGCACCACGGCAAGCGACATGTTTTCTCCCGTCGGACGGCGCGCCGAGGGCGCGCGCGAGTCCCCTAAAACGCTGATGACGTCACGGCTCGCTTGCCAGTGATGAGCAGCACTGCGCAGCTAAGGCGCTGCGAGCAAATCCTTAAGACGTTTGCGTGGTGACCGGCAGCTTCTGCTCGAGCTCGGCGACGCGGCGCTCCAGCTCTTCGAGGCGCGCACGGGTGCGCACCAGCACCTGGGTCTGCGTATCGAATTCCTCACGCGTGACCAGGTCGAGCTTCGAGAAGCCCTGCGACAGCATGGCTTTCACGTTGCGTTCGACATCTTTGGCCGGCGAGTTCTTGAACAGCTCGCTCATGCGGGCCTGAAAATCGTTAAAGACGTCGTTCGGTTGTTTCATGGCGTTTCCTTTGGTGCACAAAAAATGTGCATGTTTCGTTGCGTCTGTGCTTTGTCACGTGGAATGGGCCGTCTTGGTGCATGACCGGTTGCCTGCCGCTGCCGCATGAGCCCGTTTGGTGCGCGCTCAAACGTTAAAAGCCTTCGAACACTCTAGCAACGATCCATGCGCCGCGCCAGCATGCCCCGCCAACGTTGGCCATCCGGCCAGGGGCGCTTGCGCCCCTTTTGCAACGCGCCCCAGGC
Source organism: Paraburkholderia haematera (assembly GCF_905220975.1). GTDB lineage: Bacteria > Pseudomonadota > Gammaproteobacteria > Burkholderiales > Burkholderiaceae > Paraburkholderia > Paraburkholderia haematera. The sequence continues at coordinate 106,730 of NZ_CAJNBK010000001.1, forward strand.
GAAGTCTGACACAACATGGCACGCGAGTTGCTGTTACTGCCCCGCGCGCACTGCCGGCGGCTTTTTACCGGCAGCGAAACGAGACCACTCGAGCGGGTTACGGGTACGCGAACAGGTTACGCAACGGGTTACGCAACTAAGAGAGGGATGTCATGAAACTCATTACCGCAATCATCAAGCCGTTCAAGCTCGATGAGGCGCGCGAAGCCTTGTCGGCCATCGGCGTCTCGGGCATCACGGTGACGGAAGTCAAAGGCTTCGGTCGTCAGAAGGGCCACACGGAACTGTATCGGGGCGCTGAATACGTCGTCGATTTCCTGCCGAAGGTGAAGATCGAGGCAGCTGTCTCGGACGACATCGTCGACCAGGCGATCGAGGCGCTCGAACGCGCGGCACGCACCGGCAAGATTGGCGACGGCAAGATTTTTGTCACCCCGATCGAGCAAGTGATTCGGATTCGCACCGGGGAGACCGGCGCGGACGCTCTGTAATACCAAAAGATAGCGACACAGATAGCGACAAGAGGAAACGAAGATGCGCAAATTATTGATGTCCATGCTGATGGCCGGTTCGCTGCTCGCGGGCGGTATCGGCGCCGCCCTCGCGGACGACGCTTCCGCCCCCGCAGCCGCCTCGGCAGCTGCTTCCGATACGACGGCGAGCGCGCCGGCACCGGACGCCTCGGCAGCCCCTGCTGCCGCCGCGGCGTCGGCACCGGCCGCTGACGCGTCCGCCGCACCGGCCGCCAGCGCCGCAGCCGCACCTGATGCATCGGCCGCATCCGCTGCCGCCGCACCGGCAGCGCCGACCGCGCCGTTCTCGGTCGATTCGTCGAAGATCAATTCGGGCGACACCGCCTGGATGCTGACCTCCACCGCGCTCGTGCTGTTCATGACGATCCCGGGTCTGGCGCTGTTCTACGGCGGCATGGTCCGCAAGAAGAGCGTGCTCGCGATCCTGATGCAAAGTTTCGCGATCACCTGCCTCGTGTCGATCATCTGGGTTGTGATCGGCTACAGCCTCGCCTTCACGCCGGGCGGTTCGTTCATCGGTGGTTTGTCGCGCTTCTTCATGCAAGGCATGAACTACATCCACGGCGACAAGGCCACGACGCTGACCGTCAGCCACCTCGCGCCGACGATCCCGGAAACCGTCTACGTCGTTTATCAGATGACGTTCGCGATCATTACTCCGGCACTGATCACGGGTGCGTTTGCAGATCGTATGAAGTTCTCGGCGATGCTGGTGTTCATGACGCTGTGGTCGATCATCGTCTACTCGCCGATCGCGCACATGGTCTGGGAACCGACCGGCTGGCTGGCTAGCGCAGGCATCCTCGACTTCGCGGGCGGCACGGTGGTGCACATCAACGCCGGTATCGCGGCGCTGGTCTGCGCACTGGTGCTCGGCAAGCGTGTCGGCTACGGCAAGGAAGCGATGGCGCCGCACAACCTGACGCTCACGCTGATCGGTGGCGCCATGCTGTGGGTAGGCTGGTTCGGCTTCAACGCGGGTTCGGCGGTGGCGGCAGACGGCCGTGCCGGTTTCGCGATGTTCGCAACGCAAGTGGCAACCGCAGCGGCAGCACTCGCATGGATGTTCGCCGAATGGGCAACCAAGGGTAAGCCGTCGGTACTCGGTATCGTGTCGGGTGCCGTGGCAGGTCTGGTGGCGATTACGCCGGCTTCGGGCTTCGTCGGTATGACGGGTTCGCTCGTGATCGGCATCGCGGCAGGCGTGATCTGCTACTGGTCGGCAACGTGGCTCAAGCACAAGCTCGGTTACGACGACTCGCTCGACGCGTTCGGCGTGCACTGCATCGGCGGTATCGTGGGTGCGCTGCTGACCGGCGTGTTCGCGGTCAAGGACATCGGCGGCGCCGACGGCAGCGTGATCCTGCAAGCCAAGGGCGTGCTGACGACGCTGATCTACAGCGGCGTGGTGAGCTACATCCTGCTGAAGGTCATCGACATGGTGATGGGCATCCGCGTGACGGAAGAAGAGGAACGCGAAGGCCTGGACGTGAGCCTGCACGGCGAACACGTCGAATAAGGACCGTTTCGTCACCGCAAGCTCCAGGGCTTGCGGATCAGAATCAAGCGCAGCGACTTTGGCCCGCCTTCATGGCGGGCTTTTTTCTTGGCGCGTATCTTGTATCTTGTAAACAGCAGTTTTCTCCGCCTATCATGGCGATAGCGAGAATGCATTCGTATCGGCTTGCGAATGGAGAAACCGTCCCCAAATGGACAAAGCATTTGCTCTACAATCTTTTTTCTCCAGTCTGCGAGTGATCAATGGTTCCGCACCTAGTTACGGCGTTAAACGGCCCGCTGCTCGATCTCGAGCGGAAGATCCTCGACGCTACGCCCGCCATCGAACGCTGGTTCCGGCTCGAATGGCAGGAGCACACGCCGCCGTTCTATTGTTCAGTCGATCTGCGTAACGCGGGCTTCAAGCTCGCGCCGGTCGACACCAATCTGTTTCCCGGCGCATTCAACAATCTGCCGCAGGAAGTGCTGCCGCTTGCCGTGCAGGCCGCGATGGCATCGATCGAGAAGATCTGCCCGGACGCGAAGAATCTGCTGGTGATTCCGGAGCGCCATACGCGTAACGCGTTTTATCTCGAGAATGTCGCCCGTCTGGCCGCGATCATGCGTCAGGCCGGCTTGAACGTGCGTTTCGGCACGCTCGACGAAAGCATCGTCGGGCCGGTCACGATTGCCTTGTCCGACGGGCAGAAGCTCGTGCTCGAACCGCTCGAGCGCTCGCCGCGGCGACTCGGTCTGAAGAATTTCGACCCGTGTTCGATTCTGCTGAACAATGATCTGTCAGGCGGTATTCCGCCGGTTCTGGAAAACCTGCACGAGCAGTATCTGCTGCCGCCGTTGCATGCCGGCTGGGCGGTTCGCCGCAAATCGACGCATTTCTCCTGCTATGACGACGTCGCGAAGAAGTTCGCGAAGATGGTCGAGATCGATCCGTGGATGATCAATCCATACTTCGCGCACGTCGAAGGCGTCGATTTCCAGGAACGCACCGGCGAAGAAGCGCTGGCGGATGCGATCGACGGCGTGCTCAAGAAGATCGCCAAGAAGTATCGCGAGTACGGTATTTCCGAGAAACCGTATGTTGTCATCAAGTCGGATGCCGGCACCTATGGCATGGGCGTGATGACCGTGCACGACGCGTCGGAAGTGGCCGCGCTGACCAAGCGCGAACGCGCCAAGATGGCTACCACCAAAGACGGCCTCGAAGTGCATGACGTGATCGTGCAGGAAGGCGTGTACACCTTCGAGCGGATCGGCGAGGAAGTTGCCGAGCCGGTCGTGTATATGATCGACCGTTACGTGGTGGGCGGCTTCTACCGCGTGCATGGCAGCCGCGAGCGCGATCAGAATCTGAACGCGCCCGGCATGCACTTCGTGCCGCTCGGGTTCGAACATACGGCGCTGCCGGATGCTCACGCCAAGCCAGGCGCGGCGGTGCCGAACCGCTTCTATATGTACGGCGTGGTGGCGCGGCTCGGGTTGCTGGCCGCATCGGTCGAGCTGGAAAAGACCGATCCGGAAGCGATTCAGGTCTGAGCCTCGCGAGGTGGACGATGGCGGCATACGTGCCGCCATCGCCATTTTCAGCGACTATATTTACGATCAATGCCAAGCCCTAAGGGCGCACCGGAATCCTCATGGACATTCTTTTCATTGCCGATCCGCTTACGCAGTTCAAGATCTACAAAGACTCGACCTACGCGATGATGGCCGAAGCCGCGCGCCGCGGTCACGCGCTCTACACGTGCGAGCCGAAGCATCTGGCGTGGACGGGCGGCGACGTCGAGGCGAACGTGCAGCGTTTTGCGATTGTCGGCGACGTAACGGATCTGCATCGCGACACCTGGTACGCTGCTGAAGCCGCGGCGCCGAAATCGCTGAAGTCCTTCAGCGCGGTCGTGATGCGTAAAGACCCGCCGTTCGATATGGAATATGTGACGTCGACGTGGCTGCTGGAAATGGCCGAGCGCGGCGGCGCGCGCATTTTCAACAAGCCGCAGGCGATTCGCGATCACTCGGAAAAGCTGGCGATCGGCGAGTTCGCGCAGTTCGTGGCGCCGACTCTGGTGACGCGCGACGCAACCCGTTTGCGCGCCTTCCACGAAGAACACGGCGACGTGATCCTGAAGCCGCTAGACGGCATGGGTGGCATGGGCGTGTTTCGCGTGAAGGCCGACGGCATGAATCTCGGCTCGATCATCGAGATGCTGAGCCACGACGGCGCGCGTTCGGTGATGGCGCAAAAGTTTATCCCCGAGATCAAGGAGGGTGACAAGCGCATTCTTCTGATCGGCGGCGAAGCGGTGCCGTTTTCGCTCGCGCGGATCCCGCAGGGCAATGAGGTGCGCGGCAATCTGGCGGCCGGCGGACTGGGCGTGGCGCGCCCGCTCACCGAGCATGACCGCAAAATCGCCGACACGCTCGCGCCGGTGCTCGCCGCGCGCGGCCTGCTGCTGGTCGGGCTGGACGCGATCGGCGACTGGCTCACCGAGGTGAACGTCACGAGCCCGACGTGTTTTCGCGAGATCATGGATCAGACGGGCTTCGACGTCGCCGCGATGTTCATCGATGCACTGGAGCGCGCGGCAGCTTGAGGCGCAACCCTTGAATGGCCGCCATCGCCCCCAAACTGTGAAGGTGTAGTAAATCCGCATCAAGCGAAACACCGGCTTTGGCGCGAAAATGAGCCTGATACAATGCCCGCTCTCCCGCGCCAAGCCGAATCGATGGCGTCTGCAGGACACTGCAGGCATGGATTGCGGACTATTTCGGACTGTAAGCGAGCGGTTTTCCGCGCACGCCGCCGCGGCATCAGGCGCCGCGGACCGCTCGTCAGATGGTGCGTTCCGGTCCTCACGACCCACGGCCGGTCGAGGGCGCTTACGAACCGGGCTTTGTCCCGGTCCACGGTTCGGGGCCGTTCTTTTGCAGTAAGGCTGACATGGCAGGCATTCTGATCATCGCGCACGCTCCGTTCGCCACCGCGTTGCGCGATTGTATTTCGCACATTTACGGTGGCTTGCCGGCTCGTATCGGCGTGATCGACGTATCGCCGGATTGCGATCCCGCCCAGCAGGTCGCGTTCGCGCATTCGGAAATCGAGCGGCTCAAGGAAGAAAACGGCGCACTTGTGCTCACCGATATGTTCGGCGCCACGCCGGCGAATATCGCCGGGCGGCTCGCTTCGGTGCCGAACGTCCGTGTGCTGTGCGGCGTCAATCTGCCGATGCTGGTGCGCGCGGTCTGTTATCGCGCGACGCCGCTCGACACGCTGGCCGACAAGGCGCTCGCCGGGGCCACCAAGGGCGTGCACGCAATCGGGCCTGCCACGCCGGCGCCGGTTGCGCCACCCGCGGGGTGCAGCGACTGTTTGCCGGCTTTGCCGCCTGATGCCGCTGCCGCGAACTGTTTGCCCGCGTTGCCGCCCGAGGCCGACCTGACTCAGAAAGCCGGCTCGACCGGGTTGTAAGCGGATCGCACGGCTTTAAAAACGATTGCGATCGGGTTGCGACCCGAGCGCAGCTGGTTTGCAGTTTCACCTTTCACCACAACACTTACCCGCGCTTCGGACCATCACATGCTGCAACAGGAAACGACTATTGTGAACAAGCTGGGGCTGCACGCGCGCGCGTCGGCCAAGTTGACGCAACTCGCGGGCAACTACCAGGCGGAAATCTGGATGAGCCGCAATGGCCGCCGTATCAATGCCAAGAGCATCATGGGTGTGATGATGCTGGCCGCGGGTATAGGCAGCTCGGTGCTGATCGAAACGGAAGGCGCCGACGAAAAAGAAGCCATGGACGCATTGCTGAAACTGATTGCCGATAAATTCGGTGAAGGTCAGTAAATTCGCGCGGTCCCTTGCCTGAAGCAAAATGCCGCGGTTGTCCGCGGCATTTTTTTTAGCGCGAGACAATCGCTGCGCGATCGGTGCGAGGGGCCATGAGCCGATAGGGCTGGCGGCGCGTGGAGAGTGCTGCCGGAGCGCAAGGTGGATGAGGGCGCCTTGTCGTGGTCGGTTACGGTATTTCGTGCTGCGCTGCACACAGCCCTGGCGTACTTGCAAAGGGCGCGGAATTTATAATGATCGTGAGAGTCTGAGAGCATTGCAGCGGTTTGCCGCGGCATTACACAACTAGAGGAGGTGCGCGTGTCCTTCACGCTGCATGGAATTCCCGTGTCACGCGGTATCGCCATCGGGCGGGCTTATCTGATCGCCCCGGCTGCACTTGACGTAGACCACTATCTGATCGAACCCGCCCAGATCGAGGGCGAGATCGAGCGTTTTCGCGCGGCCCAGCTACACGTGCATTACGAGCTCGACACGTTGCGTGCCGATCTTGCCGTGGATGCACCGAGCGAAATGGGCGCGTTCATCAACGTCCATTCCATGATCCTGAACGACGCGATGCTCGTCCAGGAAACCATCGACCTGATCCGCACGCGCCGCTACAACGTCGAGTGGGCGCTGACCGAACAACTCGAGCGCCTGTCGCGCCATTTCGACGATATCGAAGACGAATACCTGCGTGAGCGCAAAGCCGACATCGAACAGGTGGTGGAGCGCGTGCTGAAGGCGCTCGCCGGCGCTTCGGGGGCGCTGGCGGATGGTGTGCACGGTGCTTGCGACGAGATGATCGTGGTCGCGCACGACATCGCGCCGGCCGACATGATGCAATTCAAAACGCAAACGTTTCAGGGTTTCGTCACCGATCTGGGCGGGCGGACTTCGCACACGGCGATCGTCGCGCGCAGCCTCGGCATTCCGGCGGCGGTCGGCGTGCAGCATGCGAGCCAGCTGATCAGGCAGGACGACCTGATCATTGTCGACGGCGATCACGGCATTGTGATCGTCGATCCCGCGCCGATCGTGCTGGAGGAATACTCATACCGTCAGAGCGAAAAGGCGCTTGAGCAGCGCAAGCTGCAACGGCTGAAGTTTTCGCCTACGCAAACGCTGTGCGGCACACGCATCGAGCTGTGCGCGAACATCGAGTTGCCGGACGACGCGCGCGCGGCGGTCGATTCGGGCGCAACCGGAGTGGGCCTCTTCCGCACCGAGTTTCTGTTCATGAACCACAAGCACCATTTGCCGGAAGAGGAAGAGCAGTTCGGTGCGTACCGCCGTGCGGTGGAGTTGATGAACGGCTTGCCGGTGACGATCCGTACAATCGACGTCGGCGCCGACAAGCCGCTCGATTCGATGGGCGGGGGCGACGGATACGAAACCGCACCGAACCCCGCCTTGGGGCTGAGGGCGATTCGCTGGAGTCTCTCGGAACCGCAAATGTTCCTGACGCAACTGCGCGCTATTCTCCGCGCGTCGGCGTTTGGAAAGGTGAAGATTCTGATTCCGATGCTCGCGCACGCACAGGAGATCGATCAGACGCTCGACCTGATTCGCGAAGCCAAGCGTCAGTTGGACGATGCCGGCATCACCTACGATCCAAACGTGCAGGTCGGCGCGATGATCGAGATTCCGGCCGCCGCGATCGCGTTACCGCTGTTTCTCAAGCGGCTGGATTTCCTGTCGATCGGCACGAACGATCTGATCCAGTACACGCTGGCGATCGATCGCGCGGATAACTCGGTCGCGCACCTGTACGACCCGCTGCATCCGGCGGTGCTGCATCTGATCGCCTTCACGCTGCGCGAGGCGAAGCGGGCGGGCGTGCCGGTGTCGGTGTGCGGCGAGATGGCGGGCGATCCGGCGTTGACGCGATTGTTGCTCGGCATGGGCCTCACCGAGTTTTCAATGCATCCGAGCCAGTTGCTGCTGGTCAAGCAGGAAGTGCTGCGCTCGCATCTGAAGACGCTCGAGAAGCCGGTGGCCGACGTGCTGGCGTCGTTCGAACCGGAAGAAGTCCAGGCGGCGCTCAAGCGCGTGGTGCTGGCCTGAAACTGAAAGCCCGGATTGGGCTCAACTGAAAAAACGCCGCACATGTGCGGCGTTTTTTCATTCAGCGTCTTGGCATGGCGTCAGGTCTGATGCTGTTGCCCACATACCGGGCAATCCGGCTGGCGCGCAATGCGCATCGTGTTCCATTCCATTCGCAGCGAATCGAGCATCGTCAGGCGGCCCACCAGCGGCGTACCGATTTCGCCGATCACTTTCAGCGCCTCAGCGGCTTGCATCGAACCGATGATGCCGACCGTGGGCGCGAACACGCCCATGGTCGAGCACGCGACTTCCTCGAACGGCTGATCCTCAGGGAAGACGCACGCGTAGCAGGGCGACGCGGCGTCGCGGAAATCGAAGGTGCTGATCTGGCCGTCGAAGCGCAACGCCGCACCCGACACCAGCGGCACGCCATGTTTCACGCATGCCCGGTTGATCGCGTGGCGCGTCGCGAAGTTGTCGGTGCAATCGAGCACGACGGCGGCGTGCGGCACTTCGCGATCGAGCCATGCATCGTCGACGCGTTCGGCGACCGCGTTCACCACGACCTCAGGATTGATCTGCGCGATCGCGTCGCGCCCGGACTCCACCTTCTTGCGCCCGACCGATGCGGTCACATGCAGAATTTGCCGCTGCAGATTGGTCAGGTCGACCGTATCGGCATCGACCAGCGTCAAGCGGCCGACGCCTGCCGCCGCCAGATACATCGCTGCAGGCGAACCTAGCCCGCCCGCACCGACGACGATCGCGTGCGCGTCGATAAAGCGCTGCTGCGCCTCGATACCGATTTCGTCGACGAGGATATGGCGGGAATAGCGGAGGAGTTGATCGTCATTCATGGCGGGGCGCGTGGAGTGTCGCGCAATGAGATGCAGGACCGGTGGTCTGCCGTGCGCGGTTTCGTTATTTTAATCGCGCGGGGGAGCGGGTGTTCGTGCTGGGGCTGGGTATTCCAGTATCTGCAGCAATGTCTGCCGCGATGTGTGCGGCAAGGTGTACTGCGACGTCCACTGCGACGTGCCTTCGCAGCATGTTCCGCTGCGAAGGCACGTTGGGTTTGCGGCTTAGTTGCTTTGCGCAGCAGGTGCCGAGGCTGGGACCGATGCGCCCGGTACCGGTTGCGTCGGCTTCACCGCCACCGGCGCGGACGCCGACGTTGCCGGCTTGTTCTGCGCCAGGCGCCGCTCGGTCAACGACTTCGACTCCATCACCGGTTTGCCTTCCAGCTTGTTCAGCGCCTGTTGCAGCATGAAGTCGTCGGTCGAACCGAACTCGACCGGCTTGCGCTCACGATCCTTCTGACGCTGTTCCGGCGTCTTCTTGTCGTTCTGCTCTTCAAGCTGGCGCAGTTGGTCCATGCGCTCCTGTTCGCGCTGATCCGCTTCCTTCTTCTCGTTCGGATCCTGCGTGTTCGCAAGGTGGTTCGAGTAGTCGACTTCGCGGGTCACCAGTGCGTCGTCCGGATCGCCTTCCGCGTACTGATCGACCGCGATGTCAGGACGGATGCCCTTGTTCTGGATCGAACGGCCGCTCGGCGTGTAGTAGTACGCCGTGGTCAGACGCAGTGCCGTCTCGGCTGTCATCGGGCGGACGGTTTGCACCGAGCCCTTGCCGAAGGTGGTCTTGCCGACGATCAGTGCACGATGCTGATCCTGCAGCGCGCCCGCGACGATTTCCGAAGCCGACGCCGAGTAGGCGTTGGTCAGCACGATCATCGGCACAGTTTTGAAGATCGGTGCTTCATCTTTCAGCGGATCGCTGTCGAACGACTGCAGGCGGTAGTTATCGTACGTGTCGCGGTAGACCTGCTTCGAATCCGGAATCTGGCCATTGGTGGACACCACCACCGAATCCGCCGGCAGGAACGCGCCGGCCACGCCGACCGCGCTTTGCAGCAGGCCGCCGCCGTTATTGCGCAGGTCGAGCACCAGACCCTTCAGGTTCGGCTGTTGTCGGGCGATGTCCTGCAGCTTGGCAGCCAGATCAGGCGTGGTGCGTTCCTGGAAGCTGGTGATGCGGACATACGCGTAGCCCGGCGCAAGAATCTTCATCTTGACCGACTGGACCTTGATGATCGCGCGCGTCACCGTGAGCGGGAACGTGCGGTCGTCGGTCTTGCGGAAGATGGTCAGCGTGACCTTGGTGCCCGGATCGCCGCGCATCTGCTTGACGGCCTGGTCGAGCGTCATGCCGCGCACAGGTTTGTCGTTGATGCGGGTGATCAGGTCGCCCGGACGGATGCCGGCGCGGAATGCAGGCGTGTCTTCAATCGGCGAGATCACCTTGATCAGGCCATCTTCAGACGAAATTTCGATACCGAGACCCGCGAAGCGACCCTTGGTCTGCTCCTGCAGTTCTTCGTAATCGGTCTTGTCGAGATACGACGAGTGCGGGTCGAGGCTCGACACCATGCCCTTGATGGCGGCGGTGAGGAGTTTCTTATCGTCGACCGGTTCGACGTATTCATGCTTGATTTGCCCGAAAACCTCGGCAAAGAGCCTGAGCTGGTCCAGCGGCAACGGCGCAACGGCGCTCGAGGCGGCGCTGGCGGGTTGCTGGGCCGAAGCGGAGAGTTGCAGGGTGGCAAATGCGCCGGTAGCAAGGCCCGCGGCAATCAGGCCGATATTTTTCAGGTTCTTTCGCATAGAGTCTGTTGCGGTCGGAAGCGCGTGGCAGCGTCGATAGAGATGGGGACGGACAAGTATAACTGCACACCCGCCCAGTCAGGGCGCAGCACAGGCAATCGTGATTCGACAGCACGGGCCGGGCCTGGTTCGGGAGATCGGCGCCGCGGCGGTGAAGTAATGTCCGGTAACAGCAGGATGGCGGCCAGATGGCGCATTCGGGAGGTGCGGGACGCGCCGGCCGGTATGTGCCGCCCGGCGGCGCGGCCAGTTTGCCGCAACCCGGCCGCGTTGTTCCGCGCGGGGTTGCGGCTCGAGGACGGGCTCAGCCCGCCTTGCCTTGCTGGGCAACAGCGGCTTGCGCCTTCGCAATCGCGTCCTGGTCGCCCAGATAGTAGCTTTTGATCGGCTTCAGGTTTTCGTCGAGTTCGTAGACGAGCGGTACGCCGTTCGGGATATTCAGGCCGACGATGTCGTCGTCCGAAATATTGTCGAGGTACTTCACCATGGCGCGGATCGAGTTGCCGTGCGCGGCGATCACGATCTTGCGGCCCGACTTGATGGCCGGGGCAATCGATTCGTTCCACAACGGCAGAACGCGCGCGACGGTATCTTTCAGGCACTCGGTGAGCGGCAATTGTTCGCGCGGCACCTTGGCGTAGCGCGGATCGCTGAAGGGGGCGCGTTCGTCCGACGGATCGAGCGCCGGCGGCGGCGTGTCGTAACTGCGGCGCCACACCAGCACTTGTTCGTCGCCGAACTTGGCGGCAGTTTCCGCCTTGTTCAGACCCGAAAGCGCGCCGTAGTGGCGCTCGTTCAGACGCCACGAATGCACGACCGGCAGATACATCAGATCCATCTGGTCCTGCACGTGCCACAACGTGCGGATCGCGCGCTTGAGCACCGACGTGTAGGCGATATCGAAGGTGTAGCCCGATTCTTTCAGTAGCACGCCCGCTTGTTGCGCTTCAAGATTGCCCTTCTCGGTCAGGTCGACGTCGACCCAGCCTGTGAAGCGGTTTTCCTTGTTCCACGTCGATTCGCCGTGGCGGATGAGAACGAGTTTGTACATGAGATTGCCGGTCGGTAGTAAGGAAGCGGTAAAGCGTTGCGAGGGTCCTCTAGAGGAGCGTCGCCATCGCGTCAGACGGTTATTTTATAATGGGTGGATTGCCCTTTTCGATTTCTCTCTTTTTCGGCGGATTTTCCGTGAAGTTTTTCACTGATTACACAAACCTTGTACTGATCGCAATCGTCCTCATCTCCGGTGGGTTGCTGCTGTGGCCGACGATCAGCCGGCGTGGCCGCGGCGGCCTGTCGGCCGCTGAGGCGACTCAACTGATCAACCGGCGCAATGCGGCGGTCATCGATCTGCGTCCGTCCGCCGACTTTGCCAAGGGTCATCTGCCCGCGGCACGGCACCTTGAATTTGCAGAGTTGCAGGCGAAAGTCGCGCAACTCGTGAAGAACAAGAGCAACCCGGTGTTGCTGGTATGCCAGACCGGCCTGCAGTCGAACAAGGCAGCGCGTATCGTGCAAGATGCAGGGTATGCCGAAGTCCACGTTCTCGAAGGCGGTGTCGACGCCTGGCAGAAAGCCGGTATGCCGGTTGTGAAGCAAGGAGCAGCCAAGTGAACAAAGTGATCATGTACAGCACCCAGGTGTGCCCGTATTGCCAGATGGCCGAACGTCTTTTAAAGTCGCGCGGCGTCGAGCACGTTGAAAAGGTACTGATCGACAAAGACCCGGCCCGTCGTGACGAAATGATGACCCGGACCGGTCGTCGTACGGTGCCGCAGGTGTTCATCGGCGAGACGCATGTGGGCGGGTACGATGACCTGTCCGCGCTCGATCGCGCGGGCGGTTTGATGCCTCTGCTCGAAGCCGCCTGAGTCAAACTGCCTGAATTCATGCGCCGGCCGGTGCGTGAATGAGGCGGGTGAAATACAAGTCGGCGCATGCCGGCCCTTCAGGGACACCTTCGAGGGCAGGCGATGCGCCGCAACGATCTGGCGGCCCATGAAGCCATGGGCCGCCGCCATGCATACCTATCAGGGAATCACTCAATCATGTCCGACGAGAATAACCAGCCGTTCTTCAATATCCAGCGCATCTACCTGAAGGACATGTCGCTCGAGCAGCCGAATTCGCCGGGCATCTTCCTCGAGCAGGAAATGCCGTCGGTCGAAGTCGAAGTCGACGTGAAGGCCGAGCGCCTCGCCGACACCGTGTTCGAAATCCTCGTCACGGGCACGGTCACGGCCAAGGTGTCGGACAAGGTTGCGTTCCTGATCGAAGCCAAGCAAGCCGGCATTTTCGACATCCGCAATATTCCGGCTGAGCAGATCGACCCGCTGGTCGGCATTGCCTGCCCGACGATCCTGTTCCCGTACCTGCGCTCGAACATCGCCGACGCGATCACACGCGCAGGCTTCCCGCCGATCCACCTCGCCGAGATCAACTTCCAGGCGCTGTACGAGCAACGTCTCGCGCAAATGGGCGGCCAGGAAGGCGCGGTGCAAAACGGCGTCACGCATTAACGCGTCCGTACGGTGCCGGCTATGAAGGTCGCTGTCCTCGGCGCCGGTGCATGGGGCACAGCCCTCGCCGGCCATCTGGCCGCGCGGCACGACACGGTGCTGTGGGCGCGTGAACCCGCGCTCATCGCCGAGCTCTCCGCTTCGCACGAAAACGCCCGCTATCTGGCGGGCGTTGCCTTGCCGCCGTCCGTTCGCTATGAAGCCGATCTGAACGCGGCGCTCGACCATGCGCTCGCCGACGACGCGTTATGCGTCGTGGCGACGCCCGTCGCCGGTCTGCGGGGTCTGTTCCGGGCGATGCACGACGCGGGCAAAGTGCCGGCGCATGTGGTGTGGCTGTGCAAAGGTTTCGAAGCCGATTCGCAGTTGTTGCCGCATCAGGTGGTCGCGGCTGAATTGCCGGGGCACGGCAGCAACGGCGTGCTGTCGGGTCCAAGCTTCGCGCGCGAAGTCGGGCAGGGCTTGCCGGTCGCGTTGACGATCGCGAGTGCGTCGTTGGCGTGCCGCGAGCGCACGGTTGCCGCGTTCCATCATGGCGCCATGCGCATCTATACCGGCGACGACATCGTCGGTGTAGAAGTGGGCGGTGCGGTGAAGAACGTGCTGGCGATTGCCACAGGAATTTCCGATGGCCTCGGCCTCGGTCTCAATGCCCGTGCGGCGCTGATTACGCGTGGTCTCGCTGAAATGTCGCGCCTCGGCGTAACGCTCGGCGGACGGGCGGAGACGTTCACCGGTTTGACCGGCCTGGGCGATCTGATCCTGACCGCCACCGGCGATCTGTCGCGCAACCGCACGGTCGGCGTGCAGCTCGCCGCGGGCCGTACGCTCGACGATATCCTCGGCGGGCTCGGTCATGTGGCAGAGGGTGTGCGTTGTGCGCAAGCCGTCCTGGCGATCGCTCGCGCTCATGCGATCGAGATGCCGATCACGCAGGCAGTCTGCGCCGTGCTGTTCGACGGCGTAGCGCCTCGCGACGCCGTCAGCGCCCTGCTGCGGCGCGATTCGAAGGCAGAATAAGTCTTGTTTTTCAGCCGTTTGGCGCGAAAGCGCTGAACGGCTGCCCGCTATCGCTGTCCACGTTTTATCGACGCTTCGGATCAGCGAGGTTCCCATGCTCAGTTTCAAGAATTGCACGCTAGAAGCGCGCGCGGTCGACATCACGACGCTCGCCGTGGATGCGATCGTCAACGCCGCGAATACCTCGTTGCTAGGCGGTGGCGGCGTGGATGGCGCGATTCACCGCGCGGCCGGCAGGGAATTGGTGCATGAGTGCGAGGCGCTGGGCGGCTGCGCGACCGGCGACGCCAAGCTCACCCGCGGGTACCGCTTGCCGGCCAAATATGTGATTCACGCGGTCGGCCCAGTGTGGCGGGGCGGTGCGCATGGCGAGGCCGACCTACTCGCCTCCTGCTATCAGCGCTCGCTCGAGGTGGCGCATCAGGCGCATTGCGCGAGCATTGCGTTTCCCGCGATTAGTTGCGGCATCTACCATTTTCCCGCCGACGAGGCGGTGCGGATCGCCGTCGGCACCGTACTCGAAAGCTTGCCGCGCACGCCAACAATCGAGCGCGTGATATTCGCCTGTTTCGACGAAGCCATGCTCGCGCTTTACGAGGCCGAGTTGAAATGCCGTCAGGCGCCGCCGTCGAAGCCGGTCTGACGCCACGCTTCGAACACGACTATGGCCACCGTATTCGAGAGATTCAGACTGCGGTTGCCTGGCCGCATTGGCAGACGCACGCGCTGCTCGTTGGCAAATTGATCGAGCACCGTGTCAGGCAGGCCGCGCGTTTCGGCGCCGAACACGAACCAGTCGCCGGATTGAAACGCATGCTCGTGAAACCGGCCCGAGCCACGGGTGGTGAAGGCGAACATCCGCGCGGGATCGGGCGTCTCTTTGGCGACGAACGCGGCCCAATCGGCATGCACGTTCATCTGCGCATACTCGTGATAGTCGAGTCCGGCACGGCGCAACTTGGCGTCGTCGAGCGGAAAGCCGAGCGGTTCGATCAGATGCAGCCGTGCGCCGGTATTGGCGCAGAGGCGGATAACGTTGCCGGTGTTCGGCGGGATTTCCGGTTCGACGAGAACGACATTGAACATGATGGTTTCAGGTAGAGACTAGTTTTTCGGCGTACGCAGGGCGACGAAGTTGGTGACGCGCCGCGCGCCGGCCGCTTTGAGCGTACGTGCCAGCGCTTCGAGCGTCGCGCCGGTCGTCATCACATCGTCGACGATGCCGACATGGAGGTCGCGTACCGGTTTGGCGACCCGGAACGCGCGACCCACGTTCAGGCGGCGCGCGTCCAGATCAAGCCGCGACTGCGGCGCGGTGTGGATCACACGATGCAACAAGGTGGCGTCGCTGCGTACGTTCAGCGCGCGAGCCAGGGGCCTCGCAATCTGCCAGGCCTGGTTGTAGCCGCGCTCGGTAAGACGTTTGTCGGCTAGCGGCACGGGTGCGAGCACATCGGGTTTTTCGGCCGCTTCTATCCAGTTGTCTTGTGCGAGACGCGCAAGACGATGTGCGAACTCGCGCGCCAGCATCAGCCGGGCGCGGAATTTCAGGCCGAGTGCCAAGGCGTCGAGCGGCTGGCGGTAATCGGCGAGAGCAAAGGTCGCCTCGAACGGCGGCGGCTCGCCGATGCAATCCGCGCAACGATATTGCGCGTGACCCGCCCAGCGCATTCCGGACAACGGGACCGCGCACACCGTGCAACGCAACCTGCCTTCGTTCCAATATGTCTCGTCACAACCGGCACATAGCGTCTTGTGCGACAAATTGCCGCACAGCGCGCACAAGTTTGGCAGTGCGGCGTGCATCATATGCGGCCACGCCGAATATAAGCCGCGCGTGAAGCGTGCAAAAAGTGCGTTCGAGCCGCCGGGAGACGAGGAATTTTTTCGGAATGGCATGATGGGACCGCCCGCGAAGGCCTTTCACGCTGAATGGACGGAAGCGAGCGAGTATACTTCGTGCTCTACGCCAGTACGACACCCATGCCCCCAACTTCGTCTCAAACTGGCCGTCCGGCCTATGATTCCCGGCGCCTCAGGCAGATTTTCGACCGCCGTGCGGCCACCTTCGACAACGTCGCGTTCCTGCCGCGCGAAATCGCGCAGCGCATGCGCGAGCGACTCGACTACATCAAGGTGACGCCGGCGAGCGTGCTCGACGCCGGTTGCGGCGCGGGCGAAGACATCCCCGCATTGCGCGAACGCTTCCCCGAGGCACCGGTGTTCGGCACCGACCTGTCGCACGGAATGCTCAGCCGCGCACTCCTTCACGATTCCGGCGACACGAGCTGGCGGCGCTTTCTGCCGGCCACGCTCGGCAAGGCGCTCGGCGCCCGCGGTCCGCGTTTCGCGCAGGCCGACTTTTCGGCACTGCCGTTCGCGGCCGGCGCCTTCGAATTCATCTGGTCCAATCTCGCCCTGCACTGGCACTCGCGGCCCGACCTTGTGTTTCCCGAGTGGCAACGGGTGCTGAAAGTAAATGGGCTGTTGATGTTCAGCACGCTCGGTCCCGATTCGCTGAAGGAATTGCGCGGTGCCTACGCCGAGGTCGAGGCCGCGCACGGCGTGGCGTCGCGCAAACATGTGATCGACTTTGTCGACATGCATGACCTGGGCGATATGCTGGTCGAGAGCGGTTTCGAGATTCCCGTGATGGACCAGGAGACGCTCACTATTACGTATAAGTCACCCGAGTCGCTGCTCGCGGACGTGCGCCGCTGGGGCGCTTATCCGTTCGAGCGCGAGGCCACCTCGAATGCCGTCGCGCGTAGGCTGCACAAGGCTTTGCTGGCGGCGCTCGAAGCCCGCCGGCGTGCCGACGGCACGATCGCGCTGACCTTCGAAGTGATCTACGGCCACGCCTGGAAAGCCGTGCCGCGTACCACGGCCGAAGGTCATGGGATCGTGCGGATCGAGGATATCGGGCGAGGTTCGTCGAGGAGTCGGTGAGGAATCAGTGAGGCGGTAAAGAGGACATCTGTTATGTCTGAAATTACCGCTTCAAAAGACGCGCGAAAGCTGCGTCAAAACGGCGCGGAGGCTTGTCGCACCTGGCTTGTGAGCCGATTGAGGCTTGCTTGTGGATGCCATGGATCGCGCCTATAATGCGTCAGTTTGTCGCCCGGAGTTCCCACATTTGGGGCGGCAGGCCCGAGGCACAGGGCTGCAATATGAAGTGACGCGGCGGTGATTGGTGACGGTCGGCAGGAGGCAGCGATGGAAGCATCTGATCTGCTGGCGGATTCAGAACCCGTTCTGAAAGACTGGACGATGAAGCGCAACTGTTCAATATCGCCGCAGCAGTTTGTATGTTTCTACGTGTCGCTTGCGTTGTTCTCGTTGGCAATTGCTTTCATGCTGGTTCTGGTCGGCGCCTGGCTGGTGTTGCCGTTCACCGGTATCGAATTGCTGGCGGTGGGCATCGCGTTTGCCATATATGCGCGTCATGCTGTCGATTACGAGCGTGTCCGGCTGTTTCCGAACCGGCTCGTGATCGAGCAGGTCAGCGCCGAGCGGCTCACGCAGTTCGAATTCAATCCGCGCTGGGTGCGGATCGAACCGGGCGCAACGCCGCGTGACCAGATCAAACTGGTCTCGCGCGGCCAGACGATCATGATCGGGCAACATCTCGCGCAGTATCGGCGCGCGCAGTTTGCAGGCGAACTGCGTATGTGGCTCACGCGGTGTTAGACGTGTTGAGACGTGCGGCGTTCACGGGGAGCGCGAGGCAGCCTGCCAGCGGGGTCGAGGGTTTGAATGGAAATTTTGGGTAAGGAAGCTATGAAAACAATCAAGCGAGCCCTCATGGGCGTGCTGGCGATGAGCGGACTGCTTTTCGCCGGTGCGGCCCTGGCAGTGGGCGATGTTCCGGGCGGCCCTGCCGTCAACGAGATCAATCTCCAGCCGCCGGCGACGAAAATCGCTGAGGAGCTCTACAGCCTCCACACGTTCATGCTGATCCTGTGCACGGTGATCTTCGTCGGCGTGTTCGCAGTGATGTTCTATTCGATGTTTGCGCACCGCAAATCGAAAGGCCACAAGGCTTCCCATTTTCACGAAAGCACCACCGTCGAAATCATCTGGACGATCGTGCCGTTCGTCATCGTCGTGCTGATGGCGCTCCCCGCCACCAAGACCGTCGTCGCGATGAAGGACACCACGAATGCCGACGTCACCATCAAGGTCACCGGCTACCAGTGGAAGTGGGGCTACGACTACGTGAAGGGTCCGGGTGAAGGCATCAGCTTCCTGTCCACGCTGGCCACGCCGCGTGCGGAAACCGATGGCCGTCAGCCGATTTCCACCACGTATCTGCAGGAAGTCGACAATCCGCTGGTCGTCCCGGTCGACAAGAAAATCCGCATCATCACCACCGCGAACGACGTGGTCCACTCCTGGTACGTGCCGGCTTTCGGCGTGAAGCAGGATGCGATTCCGGGTTTCGTGCGCGACACGTGGTTCAAGGCTGACAAGACCGGCACGTTCCGCGGCTTCTGTACCGAACTGTGCGGCAAGGAACACGCGTTCATGCCGGTGGTAGTCGAGGTGCTGTCGGCAGACGACTACGCGAAGTGGGTCGACACGCAGAAGCAGAAAATGGCCGCTGGCCAGGACGACCCGAACAAGACCTACACCATGGCTGAGCTGATGGAGCGCGGCGGCAAGGTGTACGCAGCGAACTGCGCGGTCTGCCACCAGCCGACCGGCAAGGGCGTAGGCGCATTCCCGGCGCTGGACGGCAGCAAGATCGCCAATGGCCCGATCGCCGAGCACGTGAGTCTGGTGCTGAAGGGCAAGAACGCGATGCCTTCGTGGGCACCGACGCTGAACGACGTCGAAATCGCGTCGGTCGTCACGTACGAACGTAACTCGTGGGGCAACCACACCGGCGACATTCTCCAGCCGAAGCAGGTGCTCGATGCGCGCAACGGCAAGATGCCGGAAGGCGGCAATCATCTGGCCGACACAGGTGCGGCAGCTAGCGGCGCAGCAGGTGCCTCCGGTGCCGAAGCGGCCGCAGCCGGTTCGGACAGTGCTGCGGCGACGCAAGCAGCGGCATTGCCGGCAAGCATCTACTTCGACACCGGCAAGAGCACGCTGCCGGCCGACGCGAAAGCAGCGGTCGATGCGGCCTCGGCCTACGCGAAAGCGCATCCGGACGCCAAGTTCACGCTGTCGGGTTTCACCGACGCAACCGGTTCCGCCGAAGTCAACGCGAAGCTCGCGAAGACGCGCGCCGAAGCCGTGCGCGACGCACTGAAAGCAGCTGGCATTGCCGAAGACCACATCATTTTGAAGAAGCCGGAAACGATCACGGGCGGCACCGACGCGAAAGAAGCCCGGCGTGTCCAGATCAGCCCGGCTGCCTGACGTGTTCATGGTCAGCACCGCAGAATTCGCATTAGGAGATTGTCATGTCTAGCATCGGACACGATGTAGTCGCGGGCCACGAGCACGTGCACGGCGACCACGCCCACGAAACGCCGCATGGCTGGCGTCGTTGGCTGTTCGCAACCAATCACAAGGACATCGGTACGCTGTACCTGATCTTCTCGTTCACCATGTTCCTCTCCGGGGGCGTGATGGCGCTGATGATCCGTGCCGAACTGTTCGAGCCGGGTCTGCAGATCATGCGCCCCGAGTTCTTTAACCAGTTGACCACCATGCACGGCCTGATCATGGTGTTCGGCGCGATCATGCCGGCCTTCGTCGGCTTCGCGAACTGGATGGTGCCGCTGCAGATCGGCGCATCGGACATGGCTTTTGCGCGGATGAACAACTTCAGCTTCTGGCTGCTGCCGGTGGCTGCGGTGTTGCTGGTCGGTTCGTTCTTCGCACCGGGCGGCGCGACCGCCGCGGGCTGGACGCTGTACGCGCCGTTGTCGACGCAGATGGGCCCGGGCATGGACTTCGCGATTTTCGCGGTCCACCTGATGGGTGCTTCGTCGATCATGGGCGGGATCAACATCGTCGTGACGATCCTGAACATGCGCGCACCTGGCCTCACGCTGATGAAGATGCCGATGTTCGTCTGGACGTGGCTGATCACCGCGTATCTGCTGATTGCCGTGATGCCGGTTCTGGCAGGCGCGATCACCATGGTGCTGTTCGATCGCCACTTCGGCACGTCGTTCTTCAACGCGGCAGGCGGCGGCGACCCGGTGATGTACCAGCACATTTTCTGGTTCTTCGGGCACCCCGAGGTGTACATCATGATCTTGCCGGCGTTCGGGATCGTGTCGCAGGTGATCCCGGCGTTCTCGCGCAAGCCGCTGTTCGGCTATAGCTCGATGGTGTACGCAACTTCGTCGATCGCGATTCTGTCGTTCATGGTCTGGGCGCACCACATGTTCGCGACCGGCATGCCGGTGACGGGCCAGCTGTTCTTCATGTACGCGACGATGCTGATCGCCGTGCCGACCGGTGTGAAGGTGTTCAACTGGGTCGCGACGATGTGGCGCGGTTCGCTGTCCTTCGAAACGCCTATGCTGTTCGCGGTCGGCTTCCTGCTGGTGTTCACGTTCGGCGGTCTGTCGGGCCTGATGCTCGCTATGGCGCCGCTCGACATCCAGTATCACGGTACCTATTTCGTGGTGGCGCACTTCCACTACGTGCTAGTGGCGGGTTCTCTGTTCGCGCTGTTCTCCGGGTGGTACTACTGGGCGCCGAAGTGGACCGGCTGGATGTACAACGAAACGCGCGGCAAGATCCACTTCTGGGCGTCGATGTTCTTCTTCAACCTCGCGTTCCTGCCGATGCACTTTGTCGGTCTCGCAGGTATGCCGCGTCGTTATGCTGACTACCCGGCACAGTTCACCGACTGGAATCAGGTCATTTCGATCGGCGCCTTCGGCTTCGGTCTGGCACAGGTCTACTTCCTGTTCGCGGTTGCCTTGCCGGCCTACCGTGGCGGCGGCGAACTCGAAAAGGCTGGCGACAAGCCGTGGGACGGCGCAACGGGCCTCGAGTGGACCGTGCCGAGCCCGGCTCCGTTCCACACGTTCGAACACCCGCCGACCGTCGAGTAATCGGCGTTCAATGAGGGTGCCGGTTCAGGCAGCGGCGTGTGTAAGCCGCCGCCAGAACCGGGCTCGCCACGCGAGCAGCAATGGCGGCCCCCTGTAGTCACAAAAGTATTCAGAAAGTCGAGCATGACGCGCAATCCTCAAGAAAGACGTACGCCCGAGCAGGTTCGCGCGGGCAACCGGCGGATCGGTATTGTGATGTTTGTCATCGCCGCGGTTTTTTTTGCGAGCGTCATCATTCATCAGAAGTGGTTCACCTGACGCGGTGGTTCAAGTCTGATTTGCAGGTTTGTTGAGGATTGAGATGTCGACGCAACCGCCGGCTCAGGCCGATCGCTCTTTTAACCGTTCGATGTTGATCAAGCTGTTCGTCGTCGCGTTGATGATGTTCGGTTTTGGTTTTGCGCTGGTGCCGATGTACCGCGCAATCTGCCAGATTACCGGCATCAACAACCTCGTGCAGCGTGATGCCACGGCGCGCGAGGCCAAGAATACGCAGGTCGACATGAGCCGCACGATTTCGATCGAATTCGATGCGAACGCGCGCGGCCCGCTGGGTTTCAAGCCGGAGCAGCGCAGTCTCGACGTGCATCCGGGCGAAGTGACGACAGTGATGTACGAGGTCAGCAACGAGCAGGCGCGCACGATCCAGGCGCAAGCCATTCCGAGCTACGCGCCGAAGCAGGCCACTGAGTACTTCAAGAAGATCGAGTGTTTTTGTTTTACGCAGCAGACGTTGACGGCGAATCAGACGAAGCGGATGCCGGTGGTGTTCGTGGTCGATCCGAAGTTGCCGAAGGACGTGAAAACGATCACGTTGTCGTACACGTTCTTTGAATTGAATACGCCGGCAGCGGCGACGGCCGGGGGCGCAGCGCCCACGGCCAACACGGCGGCAACCGCCGCCAATCCCGCCTGACGGGTCACCCCGCGGGTGAAGGAAACCGGGACAACATGAGCGATAACGGCGGTAGTCCGCGCAAGAGCAGTTTTGGTCAGTCGATGCGGGCCGTGTTCTGGTCGTTTTTTGGCGTGCGCAAGCGCCGCGATCTGGAAGCCGACGCCGCGCAGCTGAACCCGGTGCATGTGATCGTGGCGGCATTGATCAGTGCGGCCGTTTTCATCGGCGTGCTGATCCTGATCGTGCGCGCGGTGGTGGGCTGAGGCGTTCAGCCTCACGCGTAGTAAAGGGCGAAGCAGAAGCCCACGAATTAGAGTGAAGCGGTGCGGTATCGACGCGCCGCCGAAGATACAGCCGGAGATTCCGGAACAACTGGACTGAAGTGGAGAATCAAGAATGAGCGGTCAAAACGAGAGCCCGTACTATTTCGTACCGCATCCGTCGCGGCATCCGATCAGCGCCGCTGTTGGGTTGCTGGTCATGCTCGGATCGCTTGCGGCCTGGATCAACGATCATGACTGGGCACCGCTTGGCGTCGTCGTCGGTCTGCTGTGGCTGCTTTATACGTTGTGGCACTGGTTCGGCGACGCGATCGCAGAATCCGAAGGCGGTATGTACGGCAAGAATGTCGACAAGTCGTACCGCTGGAGCATGAGCTGGTTCATCTTCTCCGAAGTGATGTTCTTCGGTGCTTTCTTCGGCGCGCTGTTCTATGCACGCGAAATCGCGCTGCATCAGCTCGGCAGCCTCGACTACAAGCTGATCTGGCCGGATTTCTCGGCGGTGTGGCCGAACAACGGTCCGGCAGCGCTGGTCTCGACCTTCAAGTCGATGCAGCCGTGGCCGGTGCCGACCATCAACACGGCGCTGCTGCTGTCGTCGGGCGCTACGTTGACGGTGTCGCACCATGCACTGCGTGAGGATCATCGCAAGAAGGCGATCATCTGGTTGGCCGCTACGCTGGTGCTCGGCGTCTGCTTCCTGTTCCTGCAAGGCTTCGAGTATTTCCACGCGTATAACGAACTGAACCTGACGCTGTCCTCGGGGGTGTACGGTTCGACGTTCTTCCTGCTGACGGGCTTCCACGGTTTCCACGTGTTCCTCGGCGGCACGATGCTGGCTGTGGTGCTGGTGCGGATGATCCGCGGCCACTTCACGGCGGAGCATCACTTTGCATTCGAAGGCGCCGCCTGGTACTGGCACTTTGTGGACGTCGTGTGGCTTGGGCTGTACATCGTCGTGTACTGGCTGTAACGCAGTCTGGCCTGCGCCGACCGTTTTTTCGGAACGGGTGCAGGCCGTTTGCGCATCGCCTCTCAGGGCGCCGCGCACAAGCAGTACGCACGTTATGCAGCGCCGCCCTCGACCCTGTCAGGGCGGCGTTTTGTTTGGTGAGTTTGGCGCGGTGGGTGCGTTGGGTGAGTCGTGTGGCGTGAAGTTCTATCCGCCGAATCAACGCCCGTAAGGAATGCCGGTCGACTGAATCCAACCCATCCAGTGGGCGAACAGGATGAACAGGAACAGCGAGATCGACAGGCCCACTCGCGTGGCGAGCGACCAGACCATCCGCTTGGTTTTGCCCTTGTCATGCATCATGAAATACAACGCCGACACCATGCTGGCGATGATCAGGACGAAGGCGATGGGAACGAGAATGTGCATGGAACCAACTGAAACCAGGAAGCGCAGAGGCAAGGCGTTTATTATCGCACCGCGCGCGAGCGTCTGCCGCACGTTCCAGACGAGGCCGCAAGCGCTGGTGGAGCGCGTCCGATGAAGTTCCGCCTCGGTCCCGCACTGTTGATTCTGCTCGTCATCGTGGTGACGGTGCGGCTCGGTTTCTGGCAGCGCGACCGCGCGCATCAGAAGGAAGCGCTCGAAGCCCACATCACGCAGTTCGAAGACGCGCCCGCGCAGCCTGTCAGCGCTGCGCCGGTCGTGCTGAAGGACATCGAATTCCATCGCGTGAAGGCGCGTGGCAGTTTCGTCGCGGACAAAGTCGTCTATCTGGATAATCGCCCGTATAACGATCAGCCGGGCTTTTATGTCGTGATGCCTTTTAAACTGGCCGACGGCGGTTATGTGCTGGTGAATCGCGGCTGGCTGCCGCGCAACATGAGCAATCGCGAAACCATCGCGCCGTACACCACGCCGCAAGGCGAGATCGAAATCGAAGGCATTGCGCGTGCCGATGCCACGCGTGCTTTCGAGTTGGGGCAGGGCGGGTCGGACGCTCATCAGAAGATCCGCCAGAATCTGGATACCGCAGCCTACGCTGCGGAAACCGGGCTGCCGTTGCAATCGTTCGTGATCCAGCAATTGAGCGACGACGGGGACAAGCTGGTGCGCGACTGGCCGGCGCCAACAACCGGCGTTGAAACCAACTACGGCTACATGTTCCAGTGGTGGGGCATGGCGGCCGCGGCGCTCGTTTTCGGCCTGTACGCCGCGCGCCGCGCCGCAAAGAAAGAGCACGCGCCGAGCGTGTAACGCATCGCCTGCGGCTTCCCGTACCCCGAGCAAGGGCATCGAAGCCGCGCAATCTTTGAAAGAGGTCCTGTAGTGCCGACGCAATCTCCCCGTTCGCCGCAAGCCGGCAAACCCGCAGCTTCGAAAGTGATGCCTGGTCAACCCAACGGCGAGGGATCGTGGAAGCGGGGTCGCTGGATGTTGCTGTTGCTGGCGGTCATCTGCGCCGCGCCGATCGCCGTTTCGTATTTCGTCTATTACGTGGTCAAGCCGACCGGCGGCAGCACGAGCTATGGCACGCTGGTCGAACCGCAGCGGCCGATTCCCGATTCGCTCGTCGTGACGGGCGAAGACGGCAAGCCGCTCAAGCTCGCGTCGCTGCGCGGCCGCTGGCTGATGATCTCCGTCGACAGCAGCGCGTGCGACAAAGCCTGCGCCACCAAGCTGTACTTCATGCGACAAATCCGCGCAGCTCAGGGCCCGGAACGCGAACGCGTCGTCGAAGTGTGGCTGCGCACCGATGCGGGCAACGTGTCCGACGTGATACAAAAGGCCTATCCCGACACCGACATGCTGGTCGCCAATCCGGCGCAGGTGTCCGCCTGGTTGCCGGCCGACGCCGGCACTCAACTCACCGACCACATCTACTTGGTCGATCCGAACGGCAATCTGATGATGCGTTTCCCGAAAGATCCGAACCCCAGCAAGATCAAGGGCGACGTGACCAAGCTGCTCAAATGGTCGAGCATCGGCTGATGCCGCAACCAGGGTAAGAAAGATGTCCGCATTGCAACTTCTGCAACTGGCCCTGATCGGCTTGTGTATCGCGCTGTTGCCGCTGTCCTATGTATGGGGCAAGGCCGACGACAACAAATTCCGCAAGCTGGTGTGGCTCACCACTTTCCTGACGCTGGACCTGGTGATGTTCGGCGGTTTTACGCGCCTCACCGATTCCGGTCTCGGCTGCCCCGACTGGCCCGGTTGCTACGGCACGTCGTCGCCGTTCATTGCGCACGCCGCGATTACCGCCGCGCATCAATTAATGCCCACCGGCCCGGTCAGCATGACCAAAGCCTGGATCGAGATGATCCACCGTTACTTTGCGATGGCGATCGGTGTGCTGATCATCGCGCAGACCTTGATTGCGTGGACTGCACGGTTCAAGCGCCGTCCGCTGCATGTGTCGCCATGGTGGCCGACTTCGCTGCTGCTGCTGATTCTCGTGCAGGGCGCGTTCGGCGCGTGGACGGTGACCATGAAGTTGCAGCCGATCATCGTGACGACCCATTTGCTGCTCGGCCTCGCGTTGCTCGGCACGCTCGGCTGGCTGGCCGCCCGGCAGACACCTTTGCCCGCCTATGAGCCAGAAGCCGCGCGCTGGCGCGCGGCGGCGATTGCCGGGTTGGTGCTGCTGGTCGCGCAGATCGCACTGGGTGGTTGGGTCAGCACCAACTACGCTGTGCTCGCCTGCACGGACTTCCCGACCTGCAACGGCCAATGGATCCCGCCGATGGACTTCGCGCACGGCTTTCACCTGTGGCGGGCCCTGGGCATGACCGGCGACGGCGACATGATCACGCAAGATGCGCTAGTCGCGATTCACTGGACCCACCGCACGTTCGCGATCGTCGTGGTCGCTTATCTGGTGTGGTTCGCGCTGAAACTACGCCGTTTCGAGTCGCTGCGGCGGCCGGCAAACGGCGTGTTGCTGGTGGTGTTGATCCAGTTCATCACCGGCCTGTCGAACATCGTCCTGCAATGGCCGTTGCCCATTGCGGTCGCGCATAACGGGGGGGCCGCAATCCTGCTGCTTCTGCTCGTTATGTTAAACTTTCGAATCGCTTATAGCCGTCCCGGCCGCGCCGTGTTGCCTGCGCGCGATGCCGCGCCAGCGTGACCCCACATGGACAGCACAACTCTCTCCCAAACGCCCGGTAGCCGGGTCTCCCAGTACATCGCCCTGACGAAGCCGCGCGTCACGCAGCTCGCTGTGTTTTGCGCAGTCATCGGCATGTTTCTGTCGACGCCTGGCATGGTGCCGTGGACCGTCCTGATCGGCGGCACCGTCGGCATCTGGCTGCTGGCCGGAGCGGCATTCGCCATCAATTGCCTGATGGAACAGAAGATTGACGCGAAGATGCGCCGCACGTCGTGGCGGCCGTCCGCGCGCGGCGAAATTACGACCCCGCAAATCCTGCTCTTTTCGGCCGTGCTCGGCGGGCTTGGCATGTGGACGCTCTACACGTTCGCCAATCCGCTGACCATGTGGCTCACGCTCGCCACCTTTGTCGGCTATGCGGTTATCTATACGCTGCTGCTCAAACCCGCCACGCCGCAGAACATCGTGATCGGCGGCGCGTCCGGCGCAATGCCGCCGGCGCTGGGTTGGGCCGCCGTCACCGGTCATGTGCCGGGCGACGCATGGATTCTCGTACTGATCATTTTCGTGTGGACGCCGCCGCATTTCTGGGCGCTCGCACTGTATCGCCGCAAAGACTACGAAAATGCCGGTCTGCCGATGCTGCCGAACACGCACGGCGAAAAGTACACGCGCCTGCATATTCTGCTGTACACGGTGATCCTGTTCGCCGTCACCATGATGCCGTTCATCTCCGGCATGAGCGGTGTGGTGTACCTCGCGGCGGCGGTGTTGCTCGGCGCCGTATTCCTCGCCTATGCGTGGAAGATCTATCGGGAATATTCCGACGACCTGGCGCGTAAGACCTTCCGTTACTCGATCGTTTATCTGTCGCTGCTTTTCGCCGCGCTGTTGATCGATCACTATGCGCGCGTCGTGATCGGCGCGTAACACCCATGCTCACACAACGCTTTGTGCGCACGGCGCGTGCCGCCGCGCGTGTCACCGTGATCGCTTGCGCACTCGGCGGCGCGCTGCTGGTAGCGGGCTGCGGCAAGCAGCCGCCGGCGTTCCAGAACCTCGACATTACCGGCAACACGCAATTCGGCAGCAACTTCTCGCTGCCCGACACGTCCGGCAAGGTTCGCACAATGGCGGACTACAAGGGCAAGGTGGTGGTGCTGTTCTTCGGCTACACGCACTGCCCGGACGTTTGCCCGACCACGATGGCCGAGCTCTCGCAAGCGCTCCAGCAACTCGGCCCGGAAGACGCGAAGCGTGTGCAGGTGCTGTTTGTCACCGTCGATCCCGACCGCGACACGCCGGCCCTGCTTGGGCAATATGTGCCGGCGTTCAACCCGACGTTCGTCGGCTTGCGTCCTGCAGACCAGGCGCAACTCACGAAGATCACCAAAGACTTCCGCGTCTACTACGCGAAAGTGCCGGGCAAGACGCCCGATAGCTACACGATGGACCACACGGCGGCGAGCTATGTGTTCGACACGGACGGCAAGCTGCGTCTGTTCGCGCGCGACGGCCAGGGCGCCACGCCCTGGGTGCACGATATCAAGCTGCTGCTCGATTGATGCATTGATGCAGGCGGGCGCGTGCGTTTGCCACGCGCCCTTAGCCGTCCGAATTCAATTTCCTTCGCTGTCGTCCTCAAGCCGGCATCGGCAAATTCATCCCCGGCGCTAGCCGCGTCGTCTTGAACTCCGTCACCTCGTAACGCGCGAGCTTCTGTTCGGCGAACGGGTCGCTGGCGAGAATCTCATCCAGCTTATCGCGCTCGATGCGCACCGCCAGAATGATGCCGCCGTCGCGCGGCACCTTCGGTCCGGCGGCCACGAATACCCCTGCTTCGAACTGTTTTGCCAGAAACGCGCGGTGCGCTTCGAGTGCGTCGTCGATGCGTTCGAGCGATGCGGTGTAGATGAGATTGATGACGTACATGGGCATTCTCGTAAGCGAATAAAAAGGCCGCCTGGGTTCGCGGCATGGGCCTTCGATTATCGGTCAACGAACGATTCATTGCGCACGGTGAGCGTCGGCACATCGCTCGCCCCGGCCGTCGCTTCCTTACAGCTTGCCTCAAGTTGACCGGCCGCGATGCCGATATACCTGTGGCAATCGTTTGCGCGTCAGCTTGTTAGCGCGTTCGCACCGCGCAAGCGGATGGCGCCGCCGGCCCGCAAACAGAACACGAATCACACGAGAGAGACCACAACAATGAGCAGGATGAGTTTGAATCGCAAACTATGGCTGTCGCTCGCGCTCGTCTGGCTGGGGCTGCTTGGCGTCGGGCTGTGGAGCGCAATCGAAACGCGTAGCACGATGCTGGCCGAGCGCAAGGCGGGCATGGTGAATCTCGTCGACGCGGCACAAGGCGTCGTGAACGGCTACTACGCGCTTTCGCAGAGCGGCAAGATGAGCGAGGCCGACGCCCAGCGCGAGGCGCTCGCCCGTCTCGCCACGATGCGTTACGGCGAGTCCGGCTATCTGTTCGTGATGGACTCGAAGCCGGTCGTGCTGATGCACCCGACGCTGCCGCAAATGACCGGCAAACCCGTCGGCGATTTCAAGGACCCGGACGGCAAGCTGCTGTATGTGACGATCGTCGACGCCGCCAGGTCGAGCGGCCGAGGTTTCGCGCAATATCGCGGACGCTTGCCGCACAGCGAAACCGCGGTGCCGAAAATCAGCTACGTGGTGCGTTTCGCGCCGTGGGACTGGAACATCACAAGCGGCGTGTTCATTAAGGACATCGACACGATCTACTACGAAACACTGCTAGGCCACCTGCTCGTCGTGCTGGTGATCGGCACGATCATTTCGCTGGCAATGGTGCTGATCATCCGCAACGTGCGCGCGAGTCTTGGCGGCGAGCCGGACCAGGCGGCGCGCCTTGCCGCGAGCATCGCGAGAGGCGATCTCACGCAGATCGTCGATGTTCGTCCGCACGACAAGACCAGCATGATGGCGGCCATGCACGAGATGCAGAACCGCTTGCAGCGGACCATCGGCGAGATTCGCCACTCGGCGGAATCGATTGCCTCGGCGACCCAGCAGATCGCCGCCGGCAATGGCGATCTGTCGCAGCGCACCGAGCAGCAGGCGGCCTCGTTGCAGGAGACGGCGGCGAGCATGGAAGAGCTCACCGCGACGGTCAAGCAGAACGCGGACAACGCGCGCCAGGCGAGCGGGCTGGCGCACAACGCGTCGGACATCGCGATGCGCGGCAACGACGTGGTGAGCCGTGTGATCGGTACGATGGGCGAGATCAACGACAGCTCGCGGCAGATCGCCGACATCATCGGTGTGATCGAAGGCATCGCGTTCCAGACGAATATTCTGGCGCTGAACGCGGCGGTCGAAGCCGCGCGCGCCGGCGAACAGGGCCGCGGCTTTGCGGTTGTCGCCGGGGAAGTACGCAGCCTCGCGCAGCGCTCGGGTACGGCGGCCAAGGAGATCAAGCAGTTGATCGGCGCCTCGGTGGAGCGGGTGCACAACGGTTCGACGCTGGTCCAGCAGGCCGGTACGACGATGGGCGAGATTCTGCAAGCGGTGCAGCGCGTCACCGACATCATGGGCGAAATCGCGGCGGCGTCCGAAGAGCAGAGCAGCGGTATTGCGCAGGTGGGCCGCGCGGTCACGCAGATGGACGAAGTGACGCAGCAGAACGCGGCGCTGGTCGAACAGGCCGCGGCTGCCGCGGCGTCATTGCAGGATCAGGCGGGGCGTCTGCGCGACACCGTCAGCGCATTTCGCGTGAGCGCGGCCGCTCAAGACGTATAACGATATGCGATTGTGATATTTCCCATCTCGCCGGGCATATGAGACCATTTGCGGTCCAGTTGGCGGCACGCTGCCGGAGCACTCAACCGCAGCGCGCAAGCGCAGCAGCGCTCCCGCCGGCTTCCACCCGAATCTGACATCGATCAGAAAAAGCGAGAACTACATGCAGCGCAGAAACATCCTTAAAGCCCTCTCGGCCGTGGTCGCCGGTGCGGCGCTCGTTACCAGCTTCGGCGCACACGCGGACGACAAGGTCATCAAGGTCGGCACCATCGGTGGCCCGGATGCGCAAATCTGGGAAGTCGTCTCGAAAGTGGCGAAGCGCGAAGGCCTGAACGTGAAGGTCGTCGAATTCAACGACTACGTGCAGCCGAACGCCGCGCTCGATGCAGGCGATCTGGACGCCAACAGCTTCCAGCACCAGCCGTACCTCGACAGCCAGATCAAGCAACGCGGCTACAAGATCGTCAATGCCGGCCTGACGTACATTTCGCCGCTCGGCGTCTATTCGAAGAAGCTCAAGTCGCTGAAGGATCTTGCACAAGGCGCGAAGGTCGCGGTGCCGAACGACCCGTCGAATGAAAACCGCGCGCTACTGCTGTTGCAGGCGCAAGGCGTGATCAAGCTGAAGGCCGGCGCGGGGACGAACGGCAATAACGCCACAGCGCTGGATGTCGCCGAGAATCCGAAGAAGATCAAGCTGGTCGAGCTCGACGCAGCACAACTGCCGCGCTCGCTGTCGGATGTCGACGCTGCGGCGATCAACACGAACTTTGCGCTGGCAGCCGGTCTGCAGCCGACCAAAGATGCGATCGCGCTCGAAGACATCCGCAGCCCGTACGCGAACCTGATCGCCGTGCGCGTGCAGGACAAGGACAAGCCGTGGGTCAAGAAGCTGGTTGCGGCTTACCAGTCGGAAGACGTGCGCCAGTTCATCAAGACGCAGTTCAAGGGTTCGGTGGTCCCGTCGTTCTAAGCGCGGCCACGTCCGATCCTACAACTCCAACTCCCATCGCTCGATCATCAGATCCTTGCCGAAGCGCCGCTCCGCGGTTGTGCAGGCGAGCTGGAAGCCGGCGCGCTCGCATAGGCGCCGCGGCTCCTTGAGTGTGCTGGCCGTGGTCAGCGTGAGTTTCGTGTAACCCGCGCGCCGGGCGAAGCGCACGCATTCGCTCATCAATTGCGTGCCGATGCCAAGCCGCTGCACGTCCGGCTCGACCCACAGGAGCCGGACGCCTGCCACCGTCGTCGAGACCCCGACGATGCACACCGAGCCGACCACCATCCCTTCCTGATCGGCGACCCAGCACATCTCGCGCACCGGGTCGCTGCGCTGCGAGTAATCGGCGACGACACGCGCGAGCAAGCCTTCAAACGATTGATCCCAGCCGTATTGCGCCCCGAACCACTGCGCTTGCCGATGCACGAGCCAGCCGCAGTCGCCGGCACGTGGTTGCCGAAGGATCACGAGTTCGTGCTTCGGCTTGGTGTCGAGAAGCCGTTCGATCACCTTCATCGCGGTGATCAACTGATCCTGGGAGAGCACCGTCAGACCGTTCAGCAGCGCCGATACTTCCTCGATCGCCGCTGCGTCGAGCGGCGCGTAGGCCGCGTGTCCGTTGTCGGTAAGGGCAATCAGCCATTGGCGCGCGTCCGAGTCGGAGGGGCGCCGCGTAATCAGATCGCGTCGTTCGAAGCTGGTCAGAAGGCGGCTGAGGTAGCCGCTGTCGAGGCCGAGATTGCGCCCGAGCACTGAGGCCGTCTGCGCGCGTCCGCGCGACAGTTCGTGCAGAACACGCACCTCCGTCAGCGAGAAGGCGCTCTTTGCCAGATGCTCATGCAGAGCGCCGATGTGCTGGGTATAGAAGCGGTTGAAATGGCGGACGGCCTGAGCGCGCCGCAGCGCCTCGGAATCTGTCAAATGCGGCTCCCCGGGGGATTTTTTTGGCTTGCTACACAGCACTATATTGGAAGGCATCTCATTAAAAAAGCTGTGCGGGTCAGTCGTGTATCAAACTGGTATCGAAAAGGTATCGATTTTGGGGCATCCGGCCAGCCAGGTAGAGAACCAATATGAACCACGGCGATGCTGTCCAGCATCTCGAATACGGGTAAATCCCGATCCCTGCAAACCGCCCTCCCAAGCCCCCAAATCACCGCCTCACCCTTATCCAGCAAGGCTTTCCGCCAATCCATACCACCATGGGACCAGTCGATTGACTGGTATTATGTTGGTTATATAATGGGCTCTCATTTTCGTAGGCCGCATTCTTCGAGACGACCGCCGGAGCCCCATGGAAACTCGCTGGTCCGCACTGATGCCTGACGCCCGCAACGTCACGCCGCTCTATCTGCAGCTCGCGCGCAATCTGGCGACGGCGATCCACTGCGGCGTGTGGTCGGCGGGTGAGGCGCTGCCGTCGGAGCGCACGCTCTCCGATGCGATCGGCGTGTCGCGCATCACCGCGCGCAAAGCGATCGAGTTGCTGGTCGAGCAAGGCCTGATTCGTCGGGCGCGGGGCGCGGGCAGCTTCATTACGCCGCGCGTCGAAGACCCGCTGTCTCGGCTCACCGGTTTCACGAAGAAGATGCAGCAACGGGGTTTCCGGCCAGATTCGGTATGGCTCGAGCGCGATATCCGCGCCGCCAACCGTGATGAGCTGGTGCACCTCGGTCTATCACCCGGTGCGGCGGTGGCGAGTCTGCGGCGCTTGCGGCGCGCGGACGGCATCGTCATGGCGGTCGAGCATTCGGCGCTGCCGGCGGCGATCGTGCCCGACCCGCAAGCCATCGGCGTGTCGCTATACAGCTATCTCGAACAGCGCGGCGCCGCTGTCGTGCGCGCCTTGCAGCACTTTCGCGCGGTCAATGCTTCGAGCGAGATTGCCTCACTGATGGATATCGAACCGCGCTCGGCGCTGCTGGTCATTACCCGCATCGGCTATAGCGCGGACCAGCGTGCGATCGAACTGACCGACACCTATTGCCGCGACGATTACTACGATTTTGTTGCTGAATTGCGCACCTGAGCAGCACGTGCGGCGCCATCGAGCGCATTTCAGTCACACCCCGCATTACGCCTCACCAGAGAGACTCATGCTGACCGGAAACATACTCACCACCGATGGGTGGATTCACGGCACGCTCGAATTCGAAAACGGCCGCATCACGGCACTGACCGGCGAACGCGCCGACCCGTCGAAGAACGACGCGCCCTACATCCTGCCCGGCTTCATCGATCTGCACGTGCATGGGGGTGGCGGTTCCGACGTGATGGAAGGCGGCGACGCGATCGAAACCATCACCCGTACGCATGCGGGTTACGGCACGACCAGCCTGCTTGCCACCACGATGACCGCACCTCGCGACGAACTGATGAGCGTCGTCGCGGGTCTGGGCAACAACGCGCGGATTCGCACGCCAGGCGGCGCGCGCGTGCTCGGCGTCCATCTGGAAGGGCCGTATATCAACCCCGGCAAGCTCGGCGCGCAGCCTGACGCCGCCGTGTCGGCAGTGATGGACGAAGTGCTGAAATATCTGTCGATCGCGCCGATTCGCGTGGTCACGCTGGCGCCGGAAATCGCCGGCCATATGGAGATCATCTCCGAGATGGCGGCGCGCGGCGTGCGCGTGCAGCTCGGCCATTCGCTCGGCACCTATGACGACGCCGTTGCCGCGCTCAAGCATGGCGCGTGTGGCTTCACGCATCTGTTCAACGCGATGTCGCCGTTGCATCACCGCAATCCTGGTCTTGTCGGCGCCGCGCTCGCGCACGCCGAATTCGCCGAAATCATTCCCGACTTGCTGCACGTCCATCCGGGCGCGATCCGCGCCGCGTTGCGCGCGATTCCGCGTCTGTACGTGGTGACGGACAGCACCTCGGCCACCGGCATGCCCGACGGCGAATACCGCCTCGGCAGCCAGCATGTGACGAAGTGCCTCGGCGGCGTGCGCCTCGCCGATGGCACGCTCGCCGGCAGCACCCTGACGATGGATCAGGCGCTGCGCAATCTCGTATCGATCGGCTTGCCGATCGCCGATGTTTCAAACCGTTTGTCGCGCTACGCCGCCGACTACCTCGGCATCGAAGACCGCGGCCGCATCGCACGCGGCGCGTGGGCCGATGTGGTCGTGTTCGATCGTGAACTGGCGTTGACCGCGACATACGTCGAAGGAGAAGCAATTGTCGAATATGCTTAAAGAGGCGCTGGCGTCCGCAGAAACGGTCGCCGTGCAACTCACGGAAACCTCGCGCGTCGAGGCGTTGGCGGCGAAGCTCGCCCAGCAACCACGCCATGTCGCGCTGACAGTCGCGCGCGGCAGCTCGGATCACGCAGCGAGTTACTTCGCAAGCCTGACGATGAGCCGCCTCGGTGTGCCGGTCGCCTCGCTGCCGATGTCGGTTGCGACGCTCCAGCAAGCGCCGCTGCAGGTGCGCGATCAACTCGCGCTGGCGTTCTCGCAATCGGGCAAGAGCCCGGATCTGGTCGGCACGATGGAAGCGTTGCGCAACGCCGGCGCGCTGACGGTGGCCGCCGTGAATGCGCCGAGTTCGCCGCTGGCCGACGCGTGTGAATTTCACTTGCCGCTCATGGCCGGTCCGGAACTGAGCGTCGCGGCGACCAAGAGCTACATCGCCATGCTGTCGATCTCCGCGCAACTGGTGGCTCACTGGCAGAAAGACCGCGCGCTGCTCGGCGCGTTGAACACGTTGCCCGACGCCCTGCACGCCGCAGGCAAACTCGACTGGTCGAAGGCGGTGGATGAACTGCGCGGCATTGAACGCATGATTGTGATCGGCCGCGGTCTGGGTCTCGCGATCGCGCAGGAAGCCGCGCTGAAATTGAAGGAAACCTCCGGCATTCAGGCCGAAGCGTTTTCGAGCGCGGAAGTGCGGCACGGTCCGATGGAACTGATCGACCGCGACTATCCGCTGCTGGTCTTCGCACCGCGCGGTCCTGAGCAAGCCGGCTTGCTGCAACTCGCGCGCGACATGCAGGCGCGCGGCGCCCGCGTGCTGCTTGCCGCACCGAGCGACGTGCCCGAAGCGACGCTGCCGCTCGCCACCACCGCTCATGCGGCGCTCGATCCGATCGCCGCGATCCTGTCCTTTTACGTGATGGCCGCCGGCCTTGCCGCCGCGCGCGGGCGCAATCCTGACGCGCCACGCCATCTCAACAAAGTCACCGAAACTCACTGACGAGAAATCAGATGCGACGTGTCGAGGAGTCCCGCTTGATGAGCCATTCTGAAGGCCATATTGTTTTGCTCGCGCCGATGACCGGTCCGGTCGTGCCGCTGGCCAACGTGCCCGACCCTGTGTTTTCGGGCGGCATGTTCGGCGACGGCATCGGCATCGATCCGCTCGAGGGGCGACTCGTCGCACCGTGCGACGGCACCATCACCCATCTCGCGCGCACCGGTCACGCGGTCACGCTCGCGACGGCCGACGGTGTGGAGATTCTGTTGCATATCGGCATCGACACGGTAGAGCTGAACGGCAAGGGTTTTGCGCCGATGGTCGCTCAAGGCGCGCAGGTGCGCACCGGCGACATCCTGATCGAGTTCGATCAGGACCAGGTCGCGCTGAACGCGCCGAGTCTCGTCTCGGTCATCGCGATTGCCAATTCGGATGCGTTCGAGATTGTCGAGCGCGCTCAAGACGGCATGCTGAAGGCAGGCGAAACGCCGTTGCTGCTGCTGCGCGCTCGCGGCGGCGAGGCGGCGCACGCCTCGCGCCAGGCGAGTGCCACCAACGTAACCGAAGAAGCCCGTCAGCAAGTCACGCTGATCCATGCCGGCGGTTTGCATGCGCGGCCGGCGGCGCGTGCTCGTGAAGCCGCGCGTGGTTTCGATGCGCGCGTCGAAGTGCGTTATGAAGGGCGTAAGGCTGCGATCGAGAGCGTGGTCGGTTTGCTCGGTCTCGGTGCCGGCGAGGGTGCAACCGTCGAGTTGCTCGGCGTCGGCCCGCAAGCCAAAGCCGCGATCGAAGCGATTGCCCACGAATTGACACGTGAAGCGCACGGCGAAGTCGAAGAAAAGCCGGCACGTCAAAGCTCACCGGCGCCGCAAGTGATTGCGCATGCGGCGGGCGAAGCGCTCGCGCCGAATACGCTCGCGGGTGTGTGCGCGTCGCCGGGCGTCGCCGTCGGCAAGCTGGTGCGTTGGGACGATGCGGATATCGATCCGCCGGAAAAGGCGAACGGCACGTCGGCGGCTGAAAGCCGGTTGCTCGACAAGGCGATTGCTAGCGTCGACGCCGACCTCGGTACCACCGTGCGCGATGCGTCGCAACGCGGTGCTGTGGGTGAGGCGGGCATTTTCGCGGTGCATCGCGTCCTGCTCGAAGATCCCACGCTGGTCGACGCCGCGCGCGATCTGATCAGCCTCGGCAAGAGCGCGGGTTTTGCGTGGCGCGAAGCGATCCGTGCACAGATCGCCATCCTGACGAATATCGAAGACGCATTGCTCGCGGAACGTGCAGCCGATCTGCGCGACATTGAGAAGCGCGTGTTGCGCGCGCTCGGTTATACGAATGCGGCGGCGCGCACGCTGCCGGAAGAAGCGGTGCTGGCGGCTGAAGAGTTCACGCCGTCCGATCTGTCGTCACTGGATCGCTCGCGCGTCACCGCACTCGTGATGGCGCGCGGCGGTGCGACTTCGCACGCGGCGATTCTTGCGCGTCAGGCCGGTATTCCGGCGCTGGTGGCAGTCGGCGATGCGTTGCTCGCGATCCCCGAAGGCACGCAGGTCGTGGTGAACGCCACCACCGGCCGCCTCGAATTTGCGCCGACCGAACTCGACGTGGAACGCGCACGTCTCGAGCGCAACCGTCTTGCCGACGTGCGCGAAGCGAACCGCCGCACGTCGCAGCAGGCGGCAGTGACTTCCGATGGACGCGCGATCGAAGTCGCCGCAAACATCGCCACGCTCGACGACGCGAAGACCGCCGTCGATAACGGTGCCGATTCCGTCGGCCTGCTGCGCACCGAACTGCTGTTCATCCACCGCGCCGCAGCGCCGACCACCGACGAACATCGCCAGAGCTACCAGGCCATCGTCGATGCATTGAGCGGGCGCACCGCAATCATTCGCACGCTGGACGTCGGTGCGGATAAGGAAGTCGACTACCTGACGCTGCCGCCCGAACCGAATCCGGCGCTTGGCCTGCGCGGCATCCGCCTCGCACAAGTGCGCCCGGATCTGCTCGACGATCAGTTGCGCGGTCTGCTGGCGGTGCAGCCGCTCGGCGCCGTACGCATTCTGCTGCCGATGGTGACCGATGTCGGCGAATTGATCCGCATCCGCAAACGCATCGACGAATTCGCCCGGGAATCGGGCCGTACCGAACCGATCGAAGTCGGCGTGATGATCGAAGTGCCGTCGGCTGCGTTGCTCGCCGATCAACTGTCGCAACACGCGGATTTTCTGTCGATCGGCACCAACGATCTGACGCAATACACGCTTGCCATGGACCGTTGCCAGGCCGATCTCGCGGCGCAGGCGGACGGTTTGCATCCCGCGGTGCTGCGCCTGATCGCAGCGACCGTGCAGGGCGCGAACAAGCATGGCAAATGGGTTGGCGTCTGTGGCGCATTGGCGGGCGATCCGCTGGCCATGCCGCTGCTCATCGGCCTCGGCGTGACCGAGCTTTCGGTGGATCCGGTATCGGTGCCGGGCATCAAGGCGCGTGTGCGCAATCTCGATTATCAGCTGTGCCGTCAACGCGCCCAGGATGCCCTGGCGCTCGAGTCGGCGCAGGCGGTAAGAGCAGTGAGCCGCGAAACCTGGCCTTTGGACTGAACCCCACACAGTCCGCAACCAGCTTCGCATAGTCAGGACGTATTGCAACAAAACTCAACGACAACAGTCGACAACGAGACAAGGATTGGAGGTATCAATGGATGGGAATCCGTTTCTGAAGATTCAGCGCCTGGGTCGGGCGCTGATGCTGCCGATTGCAGTGCTGCCGGTTGCCGGCCTGCTGCTGCGATTGGGCCAACCCGATGTGTTCAACATCAAGATGATCGCCGACGCCGGCGGCGCGATCTTCGATAACCTGCCGTTGCTGTTCGCAATCGGCGTGGCGGTCGGCTTCGCGAAAGACAACAACGGCGTGGCAGGTCTCGCGGGTGCGATCGGTTATCTGATCGAAGTCGCGGTGATGAAGGACATCAACGACAAGCTCAACATGGGCGTGTTGTCCGGGATTGTGGCGGGTATCGTCGCGGGCTTGCTGTACAACAAGTACAAGGACATCAAGCTGCCCGACTACCTCGCATTCTTCGGAGGGAAACGCTTCGTGCCGATTGTCACCGGCGTGGTCTGTCTGGGTCTCGGCATCGCGTTCGGTTATGTGTGGCAGCCGGTGCAGGCCGTGATCGATACGGCCGGCCATTGGCTGACTACGGCAGGTGCGCTCGGCGCATTCGTGTTCGGCGTGCTGAAC
Organism: Paraburkholderia haematera; assembly: GCF_905220975.1. Classification (GTDB taxonomy): domain Bacteria; phylum Pseudomonadota; class Gammaproteobacteria; order Burkholderiales; family Burkholderiaceae; genus Paraburkholderia; species Paraburkholderia haematera. The sequence goes on from NZ_CAJNBK010000001.1 coordinate 145,358, forward strand.
CGTTTGCTGCTCGTCACGGGCCTGCATCACATCCTCAATTCGCTGACGTGGTTCGTGTTCGGCAGTTTCACGCCGCCGGGCGGCGTCGCGGTGACGGGCGACCTGCATCGCTTCTTTGCAGGCGACCCGACTGCGGGCACCTTCATGACGGGCTTCTTCCCGGTCATGATGTTCGGCCTGCCGGCCGCGTGTCTCGCGATGTTCCATGAAGCACCGAAGGAGCGCCGTGCGATTGTTGGCGGCCTGCTGTTCTCGATGGCGCTGACGTCGTTCCTGACGGGTGTGACCGAGCCGATCGAATTCAGCTTCATGTTCCTCGCACCGGTGCTGTACGTGATCCACGCCTTGTTGACCGGTCTGTCGCTGGCAATCTGCTCGGCGCTCGGCATTCACCTCGGCTTCACGTTCTCCGCAGGCGCAATCGACTACGTGCTGAACTACGGCCTGTCGACCAAGGGCTGGTGGGCGATTCCGATCGGGCTCGTGTACTCGGTGGTGTACTACGGGCTGTTCCGATTCTTCATCCGCAAGTTCAACATGGCAACGCCGGGCCGCGAACCCGCCGCCGAAGAAGAACAGATCGAGTCGTTCACGGCAGGCGGATTCGTTTCGCCGGTTGCGGGTGCCGCCGTGCCGCGCGCACAGCGTTATATCGCTGCGCTCGGTGGCGCGTCGAATCTGTCGGTGGTGGATGCCTGCACGACGCGTCTGCGTCTGTCGGTGGTCGATTCCACCAAGGTCTCGGAAAGCGAACTGAAGACGATCGGCGCGCGTGGTGTGCTCAAGCGCGGCTCGACCAACGTACAGGTGATCATCGGACCGGAAGCGGACATCATCGCCGATGAAATTCGCACGGTGATCGCGCAAGGCGGTGGCCATGCTGTGAAGCCGGTGGTTGCTCCGGTGTCTGCTGTCGCTGCAACTCCTGTGGCGGCCGCAAGCGCTGCTCATGGCGGTTCGCTCGACCCGGACCCGCTGCGCTGGCTCGCCGTGTTCGGCGGCGCGGGTAACGTCGTGTCGCTGGATGCCGTGGCGGCAACGCGCCTGCGTATCGTGGTTCGCGATCCGTCGGCGGTCGATCGTCAACGTCTTGCTACGCTCGATACGGCGTGGGTCTCGGCGGATACGTTCCATATCGTAGTGGGTGATGCGGCCCAGCGCTACGCCGCGCAACTGGCGACGCGTCTGTCGCCCGATACGGGGGCCGGTACGGCGCCGCAGCCCGCGTAATGCAACGTTAAGGAGCGGCCTGCGCTGCTCCATTGCCGCGCTTATCTTCCGATGACGCGGCAATAAAAAAGCGGCACCTTGAATTCAAGGTGCCGCTTTTGCGTTTACCGGCTTGCGCCTAATGGCGCTCATCCTGCAACGAATGCATCAACGTGCTTTCTGCTTGCCTGCTTCCAAAGGCCGGCGCGATTCCAGCCACATTACGTTGATGATGCCGAACGCCAACGCCACGCCAATGCCGAGAAGCCAACTGAAATACCACATCACAAACTCCTGTTAATCGTATTGCTGATCAATACATCGAATGATGATTTTCTTCGAGCGCCGCGGCGGTCACCTTGCCTCGCATCACGCGATACACCCAGCTCGTGTAGATCAGGATGATCGGCAGGAAGATGATCACGGCGATCAGCATGATCTGCAGCGTCATGCGGCTCGAGGTGGAATCCCAAACGGTGAGGCTGCTGCGGCCATCGAGCGAGGAGGGCATGATGAACGGGAACATCGAGAAGCCTGCCGTCAGAATCACGCCGATGACCATCAACGAGGTCGACAGGAAGGCGCACTTTTCAAAGCGCGAACGCGCCAGCAACAAAGCCAGAACGCCACCGACCAGGCCGGCCACCGGCGCGATCACCATCCACGGATAGTTTGCGTAGTTGGTGAGCCACAGGCCGGGTGCGCCGATCACGTTCTTCAGCAACGGATTAGCAACGGTATCGAACGGCGCGGCGTCGACGATCTGATAACCGCCGATCATCGTGGCGATCAAGGCGCCGGCTAGGAGGAATAGAACGACGGCGGCGAACGAAGCAATCCGCAGCGCGAGCGATGCACGCTCGGCCACGACGTCGTCCGCCTTCATCTTCACGAAGGCTGCGCCGTGCGCGGCCAGCATCGACACGCTAACAAGCCCGCATAGCACGGCGAACGGGTTGAGCAGCGCGAAGAAACTGCCGTGATAGGTGACGCGCAAATCCGTGTCGAACGAGAACGGCACGCCTTGCAGCAGGTTGCCGAACGCTACGCCGAACACCAGCGCAGGCACGAAGCCGCCCACAAACAACGCCCAATCCCACGCGCTGCGCCAGCGCGGGTCTTCACGCTTGCTGCGGTAGTCGAAGCCGACCGGCCGGAAAAACAGCGAGAACAGCACCAGCAGCATTGCGAAGTAGAAGCCCGAGAACGACGCGGCGTAGACCAGCGGCCACGCGGCGAACATCGCGCCACCCGCGGTGATGAGCCACACCTGATTGCCTTCCCACGTCGCGCCGACCGTGTTCACGACGATGCGCCGCTCCGCGTCGGTTCTCGCGATGAACGGCAGCAGAATCGCCGCGCCCATGTCGAAGCCGTCGGTGAGCGCGAAGCCGATCAGCAGCACGCCGATCAACACCCACCAGATCAGTTTGAGGGTTGCGTAATCCATGATGATCTTTCCCTTGGAACAGAGTGGCGGCGAATCATGCGGCCGTGTTGGTCGGCAGCGGCTGATTCAGCGGCTGTTCGTGGTGATAGCGCCCGGTATGCAGCGACGAAGGTCCGAGCCGCGCGTACTTGAACATCAGCATGATTTCGATGATGAACAGCACCGTGTAGAACACGACGAAGCCGGCAATGCTCAAGTAGAGATCGCCCGGTGTCAGGCTCGAGGCGGACAATGCGGTCGGCAGAATGCCGGCGATGGTCCACGGTTGACGGCCTACTTCAGCGACGATCCAGCCGAACTCCGCGGCAAGCCACGGGAGCGGAATTGCCCACACGGCCCAGCGCAGGAACCAGCGGCGCTTCTCCAGCAGCAGGGAGCGCTGCGCGCAGAACCAGAACGCCAGCACGAAGGTCGCGAGGAACAGGATGCCGAGGCCGACCATCAGGCGGAACGAGAAGAACACGGGCGCCACCGGCGGAATCGTCTTCTTGGCGGCCTGCGCGATCTGATCCGGTGTGGCGTCAGTGACGTTCGGGGTGAACTGCTTGAGCATCAGGCCGTAGCCGAGGTCTCGCTTGTGCGCGTCGAAAGCGGCTTTGGCTTCGTCCGTGGCGTCGCCCAGCTTCAGCTTTTGCAGCGCGGCGTAGGCGAGCATGCCGTTCCTGATGCGTACCTCGTTCTCCGCCATCAGGTCTTTCAGGCCGACCACCGGTTCGTCGATCGAGCGCGTGGCGATGAGGCCGAGTGCATACGGAATACGGATCGCGTAGTCGGTGCGTTCTTCCTTCTGGTTCGGAATGCCGATGATCGTGAACGGTGCCGGGGCGGGCGCCGTTTCCCATTCGGATTCGATCGCAGCCAGCTTGACCTGCTGAACTTCACCGGTACGGTAGCCGGATTCGTCGCCGAGCACGATTACGCACAACGTCGACGCCAGACCGAAGCCGGCGGCAATGGCGAACGAGCGCAAGGCGAATTCGGTGTCGCGGCGCTTCAACAGATACCACGACGATACGCCGAGCACGAACATCGAAGCGGTGACGTAACCGGCCGATACGGTGTGCACGAACTTCACCTGGGCGACCGGATTGAACAGCACCGAGAAGATGCTGTCGAGTTCCATGCGCATGGTCTGATAGTTGAAGGTGGCGCCGACCGGATTGTTCATCCAGCCGTTGGCCACCAGAATCCACAGCGCCGACAGGTTCGAGCCGAGTGCGACGAGGAACGTGACGAACACGTGCTGCACTCTCGAGAGCCGCTTCCATCCGAAGAAGAACAGGCCGACGAAGGTCGACTCGAGGAAGAACGCCATCAAACCTTCAACAGCCAGCGGCACACCGAAAATGTCGCCGACATAGTGCGAGTAGTACGACCAGTTGGTGCCGAACTGGAATTCCAGCGTGAGACCGGTGGTGACGCCCATCGCAAAATTGATGCCGAACAGCTTGCCCCAGAACTGGGTCATGTCTTTGTAGATCTGCTTGCCGGTCATCACATAGACCGACTCCATGATGACGAGCAACCAGGACAGACCGAGCGTGAGCGGCACGAACAGAAAGTGATAAAGCGCCGTGATGGCGAACTGGAGGCGCGACAGTTCTACGACTTCGCTAACGGGCATGTTGATCACCTTGGGACGGATGCGAGGCAGGCGCGGACAGGAGCGCCTGCGCGACTTGTTCAGGCGGCAGCGACATATGCTCCGCCTGCGGATGATTGAAGAACGCGTACTTGAGCACCATCAGCAGTGCGAATTTGATGGCGAGGACGATGGCGATATCCCGCGCCAGCGTCGGACCGCGCGCCCACGCGGCGAGCCGTTTGCGCAGGCTCGAGCGAGGGGTGTTATGGCGATTCAGGGCTATGGTCATGATCGGTCGAAGGCGACTTCTTACCGGTGAATCCGGCTGAGTCCAGGCCGCCTGAGCGGTCTGGCGAGTGCATCCAGATTCTAGGAGCAAGGACCTTGCGCGCGTAAGTTCAGCGCTGCGGCATTGGGTCGCGAACGTCACCGCGCGCGCACAGTATTGCTATGAGGGTTGTGATACGTCAAGAAACACGTGTTTAGTGGGCATGTTCTTGAGTGGGTGCGCCTGCGATCGAGCGCAGGCATCGTCGAGCGTGCAAAAAAAAGCCCTGCCTTCTTGTGAGGGCAGGGCTTTGCGGCTAGCCGGCGCGTGCCGGACGAGCCGGCACGACGAAAGGTTTTAAGCCTTACGCATATTCAGCCAACGCGCCACGCATTTTCTTCATTGCGCTCGCTTCGATCTGACGAATGCGTTCGGCCGACACGCCGAACTCGTCGGCCAGTTCGTGCAGCGTCGAGCCACCCGAACCGTCGTCTTCCACCTTCAGCCAGCGTGCCTCGATGATGCGGCGGCTACGGGCGTCCAGCGCATCCAGCGCGCTCGCGATACCGTCGCTGTGCAGCTTGTCGCGCTGACGCGAGGCCAGCACGGCGGTCGGCTCGCTATGCGAGTCGGCGAGGTAGGCGATCGGCGCATACGATTCTTCGCCGTCTTCGACCTGGCCTTCCAGCGCAATATCGCCGCCGGACAAGCGCGTTTCCATCTCGGCGACTTCTTCGCGCTTCACATTCAACTCTGTGGCGAGACCTTCGATCTCGTCCGGCGTGAATGCACCCAGGCCCTGCTTGTGACTGCGCAGGTTGAAAAACAGCTTGCGCTGCGCTTTGGTGGTGGCGACCTTCACCATCCGCCAATTACGCAGGATGTATTCGTGGATCTCAGCCTTGATCCAGTGCATGGCGTACGACACCAGCCGTACATTCTGCTCCGGATCGAAGCGCTTCACGGCCTTCATCAGGCCGATATTGCCTTCCTGGATCAGGTCGGCGTGCGGCAGTCCATAACCGAGATAGTTGCGCGCGATCGATACGACCAGCCGCAGGTGCGACAGGACGAGACGGCGCGCGGACTCGAGGTTGTCCTGCTCGCGAAATTCGGTGGCGAACTGGCGTTCTTCCCCCGGCGTCAGCATCGGAATCCGATTTACGGCCTGGATGTAGGCGTCGATATTGCCCAGTTGACCGGGCAGCAGCGAGGAATGCGAGAGCGCCAGCGCACCTGCCGAAGCGGCCTTAGCCGACGACGGGCTCAAAGTACTCGGAAGGGTCATTGCATGGCTCACGTAGGAAACTCCTTTGGAATCAGACAAAAGCGTGTTCAGGTAACGACTCCAGCGTTGGATGTTAGCACTCTGATTTGCCGAGTGCTAATACTTAGAGGCCGTAGGGGCATCCAAGTTCCGTATTTTCCTATTGAAATTTAGGTTTTGATAGCCATGAGGCGTTTCTGTTGCCGACCGCACGCTAGCAGTAGGATTTACCCGATAGAGTGCCTTCATTCCCATAAATGACCACTATTCTTTAAATCTGAAGAGACTAATTGCTAAGAATTGGATTTCTTCATACGATCCGCCGAATCGGGATTGTCGTTAGAACAAGCGGGACGGTGTCCGCTGACCCACGTTCGCTTAGCTCGGGTGCCCCATGAAGAACAAAAAAAACGTTTTGCGTGGTCTGGCTCTAAAAGGCGTTTCGGCGGCTGTTCTGTTCGGCGCGGCGGGATTCGCTTCAGCTGACCAGTTCGGTGTGCAGGTCGCCGCCGGCGTGGCGGATCACCACCTGGAAAAACTCGATCTCGGCCTCGTCTGGGACCCGAATCTGACGTGGTGGAAAATTGGCGATTGGCATTTTTCGCTGATCGGCGAAGCTCACGTGGCCTGGTGGCATACGAACGAAGGCGACGTGCACGAGAACATCGGCGAATTCGGCGTGACGCCAATCATCCGCTTCATCAAGGGCTCGGGAGCGATTCGCCCTTATATTGAAGCGGGGGCGGGCATCCGGCTGTTGTCGAGTCCCACAATCTCTTCTGACTACACGGTCTCCACGGCGTTCCAGTTCGCCTCCATGGCGGGCATTGGCGTGCAGTTCGGCAACCTCCAGCAGTACCAGGCGGGCTACCGCTTCCAGCATATTTCCAACGGCGGTATCAAAGAGCCCAATCCTGGTATAAATTTCCACCAGCTATATTTGCAATATAACTTCTGACGACCGTGGCCATGTTCGGCTCACCGGTGCGAGGGGCTGAGCAATGGCGGCAAAGATAATCGAAGCGATTCGCGGGCTCGAGCGGGAGCGCTTTCGTGCGATGGTCGACGGCGACGGGCAGTCGCTCGATACGCTGCTCGCGGACAACGTGAGCTATGTCCATACGAACGGCAAACGCGAAACGAAGCGGCAGTTCATCGACGGAATTACCGCGGGGCGCCGCCGCTATCGGCAGATCGAAGTGCAGTCCCAGGAGGTGCTGCCGGTGGGGCGCGAGACCTGCGTCGTCACCGGGCGCGCGCTGATCGAAATGGAGGCGAATAACGGGGCGCTGCTGTTTCCGATCGCGTACACGGCGATTCATACACAGGAAGACGGACAATGGCGTCTGATCGCCTGGCAGGCGACGCGTTGCGCGATCGAGTGAGCCTTGTGAGCTCACTCCGTTTCGCCCGTTTCGCCCGTTGCGCCTTGTGAGCGCTCGGACTGCACGAGCGGCCGCTTAAGCCGCTACGCGCTGCAAATCCTCATCGCTGCACACCGGCCGCTGCGCCGCATCACCCGCATACGGATGCCGCGGATGCACCGGAATCTGGTTGCAGCGCTCGACCACGCGCCGCACCGCATCAATATCGGTGAAGTCGAGGCCCGGGTCGACGCCAAGCATGTGAAGGTTCATCGCGACCGTCACGAGGTCCACGTTGCCGGTGCGCTCGCCGTTGCCGAACAGACATCCTTCGACGCGATCCGCGCCCGCCAGCAGCGCCAGTTCCGTAGCGGCCACGGCGGTGCCGCGGTCGTTATGCGGATGCACGGACAGCACGATGCTGTCGCGATAGCTCAGATTGCGGTCCATCCATTCGATCTGGTCGGCGAACACGTTGGGTGTCGCGGCTTCGACGCTCGCCGGCAAGTTGACGATCATCTTGTGATCGCGTGTGGGCCGCCAGGTTTGCGCCACCGCGTCGCATACTTCGCGCGCGTACGGGAGCTCGGTCGTGTTGAAGGTCTCGGGCGAATACTGGAACGTCCAGTGCGTATCGGGCCGCGCCTCAGCGCATTCCTTGATGATGCGTGTGCCTTCTATCGCCAGCGCCTTGATTTCGTTCTTCGACTGGTTGAAGACGATCTTGCGAAACGACGGGCAGATCGCGTTGTACAGGTGCACGATAGCGCGCGGCACACCCTCGAGCGCTTCGAACGTGCGCGCAATCAGTTCGGCGCGCGAGGGCACGAACACTTCGATCGTCACGTCGTCGGGAATGCGGTTTTCTTCGATCAGTTTGCGGACGAAATCGAAATCGGTTTGCGAGGCCGAGGGGAAACCGACTTCGATCTCCTTGAAGCCGATCGCCACCAGCATCTCGAAGAATTCGAGTTTTTGCGCGGCATTCATCGGTTCGATCAGTGCCTGATTGCCGTCACGCAGATCGGTGCTCATCCAGATCGGCGCCTGATTGATCGTGCGGCTCGGCCATTTGCGGCCGGTTAGGCGCACGGTGGGGAAGGGACGGTATTTCTCAGCGGGATTGCGCAACATGAAGAGCCTCGTTCGTTGTGTCGTATGCGAAAGGGTGTGGCCTCGAGTGGCTGGCGGGCTGCCACGGATGCACGGCGCCCCAGCCGGTGGCTAGCGGCAACAACGAACGGGCACGAACGAACAACGTCATGGTGACGGCGAAAACGAATGTGGATGATGCCCATGCAACGTGCATTTGACCCTCGCGCTTCGTCCGAGCGGTAAACGGACGAATGCAAACGACTACAGGTTGTGAAGAACTACGGTCGGGGGTGAAACGGGAAATGCTGGGAACTGCGGAACTGCTTTTGAGGACCGCGCTGTGGGCAACGAAAGTTGCCAATGCGCGGCGCTACGCCTGACTTACGCTAGACGTAGCGATAGTGGCCGCGCTAGGCGGCCGGAGGTAACTCGGAGGGTGTTCGGAAGGGAACGCATGGATCCAATGTATGACGGCTCGCAGTGGCCTGTCAACCCGCGGCTTTCATATTCGGTGTGTGAGCGCGCTGCTTTGCACTCACACCTTGCGCGTTACACGGATGTTCTCGCGACGTCGACGATCAACTCCACTTGCCGTTCGATCGCGCTCGGCACGGGCGCCTCGCCGCGCAACACGGCGCCGATCCACGCGGCCGTGGTCGCGGCGTCACGAGCTTCGGGCAAGTCGACTTCAGGCGCGTCGGGCGACGAGCGCTCGTGCGGCACGCGCGTTTCGCAGATGCCGTCATGCAGCCAATCCACTTGTACCTGGCGCCGCGTGTCGGCCACCGCTTCGCCTTCGGTGCCGCGCGCGAGCAGGGCGCCGCCCGCTGCGGCGTCCGGATGCGTGCTGAACAGTTGCGTGAGACTGTCACGATACGGCGGATGCGTGTAGTTCACGAGCCGCAGTCCCGCAGGCGCGAACGGTTGGAGGATCTTGACGAGTGTATGCGTCGAATTGCGCACGCCCATTCGCCGGCGCAGCGAAAGAAGGCGCGCGAGCTTCGGTGCGAGGACCTCGATCGACGCGAAGGCGAGACGCCGCTCGGCGAGACCGTCTTCGATATCGGCGTGCGATTGCGCGTGCGGGATCTGCAGATGCGTGAAAATCTCGGCGCTCGTCACGCGGCCGGGATCTTCGGTGACGCCATGCACCAGCACGGGCACACCCTCGCGCGCCAGCAGCAGCGCGAGCAGAGGCACCAGATTGGGCTGTTTGCGCGCGCCGTTGTACGTGGGAATCGATACGGGGCGAAATGCCGCGTGCGGCAAATGAATCGGTTCGAACGACGCATGCGCGCCGGCCAGCATGGCGGCGAGCTCGTCGGCGGTTTCGCCTTTCACGCGATACGCGAGCAGCACGGCGCCGAGTTCGAGATCGGCCACGCGGCCGTCAAGCATGGCGCCGTACAGCGCGCGCGTATCCTCAGCGGTCAGGGCGCGGGCGCCATTCGGGCCGCGGCCGATTTCCTTGATATAGCGGGCGCAGGGGAAAGGATTGGCGGTGTCGGCGGAGTCGGTCATCGGGCGCAGTGGGACGAGGTGGCGTACCGCCTTGGGCGGTCGGCTACGGTATTCAAGGGACACTCTTCAGTGTGAGTATCGCATCTATGGCGGTTCGGCGGTCCGGCGCTCCGGTGAGACGATCTGCCGGGAGCGCCGGTTCGCGTGCCTGCGCCGATCGGCTGCGCTGCGCTTTGCTGCGCGTTACACTCGATGTTTTATGGCCGCGCGGGCGCGGCGCAATTCAAAAAACGGAGAACGGGATGAGTTACGTATTTGCACCCGCACCGGTAGTCGCGGTGCCGGTCGTGGGGGCCAGCGAGCAGTTCGCGGTGCGTCGCATCTACTGTGTGGGCCGCAATTACGAGGCGCACGCGCGCGAGATGGGGCACGATCCGGACCGCGAACCGCCGTTCTTCTTCACCAAGCCGGCCGATGCCGTGCTGTATGTCGCGCCGGGTGCGACCGGTGAATTTCCCTATCCGCCGCAATCGAAGAACGTCCACTTCGAGATGGAACTGGTGGCGGCGATCGGCAAAGGCGGCAAGAACATTCCAGCCGAAAGCGCGCTCGACCACGTGTATGGCTATGCACTCGGTCTCGACATGACGCGCCGGGATCTGCAGGCCGAAGCGAAGAAGCTGGGCCGTCCGTGGGATACCGCGAAAGGCTTCGATCAGTCGGCGCCGCTCGGCCCGATTCATCCGGTAACGACGGTCGGCCACGTCGGCAAGGGCGCGATCTGGTTGTCGGTGAACGGCGAGGAAAAGCAGAACTCGGACGTGTCGCAACTGATCTGGTCGGTGGCCGAGACGGTTGCCTGTCTGTCGACGTTGTTCGAACTGCAACCGGGTGACCTGATTTTCACCGGCACGCCGGAAGGCGTCGGCGCGGTGGTGCAGGGCGACCTCATGAAAGGCGGCGTGGACGGGCTCGGCGAGCTCAGCGTGCGCGTAGTCTGACGAGCGGTTGGAGGAGACACACAACATGAAGCTTTACAGCTACTTCCGAAGCTCGGCGTCTTATCGCGTGCGCATCGCGCTGAACGTGAAGAATCTGCCGTACGACTATGTCCCGGTGCACCTCGTGCGCGATGGCGGCGAGCAACTGAAGCCTGAGTACCGCAAGGTGAATGTGGATGGCATCGTGCCCACGTTCGTCGACGGCAACGAAGTGATCCCGCAGTCGCTCGCGATCATCGAGTATCTGGAGGAAATGCATCCGGAACCGCCGCTATTGCCCGGGACGGCGGCCGATCGCGCGTATGTGCGCTCGGTAGCGTTGCAGGTGGCGTGCGAGATTCATCCGCTGAACAATCTGCGCGTGCTGAAGTACCTGAAACACACGCTGTGTGCGGACAACGACGCGAAGGACGCGTGGTACAAGCATTGGGTCGAAGCGGGCTTTGCGACGCTCGAGGCGCATCTGGCGGGCGATTCGCGCACCGGCAAGCTTTGCTTCGGCGACAGCCCGACTCTGGCCGACGCATGCCTGATTCCGCAAGTGTTCAACGCGCAGCGCTTCAACGTCGACACGGCGAGGTTTCCAACGATTCAGCGCATCTACGATCATGCGATGCAACTCGACGTGTTCGCTCGTGCCGCGCCTGGTGTTCAGCCCGACGCGGAATGACACCGTGGCTTGAATGTTGAATGAAAAAAGGGCACTCGGAAGAGTGCCCTTTTTGCTTGTTCTGCGACGAACGTTGCGATATTCAACCGCCCAGCAACGCGTCTGAAAACTCTTCGGCGCTGAAAGGCTGCAAGTCCTCGACCTTTTCGCCGACGCCGATGAAGTACACCGGGATCGGGCGCTGACGGGCGATTGCCGCAAGAATGCCGCCCTTCGCTGTGCCGTCGAGTTTGGTGACGATCAGGCCAGTGAGGCCGAGTGCGTCGTCGAAGGCTTTCACTTGCGCGAGGCCATTCTGGCCGGTGTTCGCGTCGATCACCAGCAGCACCTCATGCGGCGCGCCGTCTTGCGCCTTGCCGATCACGCGCTTCACCTTGCGCAGTTCTTCCATCAGATGCAGCTGGGTCGGAAGACGGCCGGCCGTGTCCGCCATCATGACGTCGATCTTGCGTGCACGCGCGGCGCCCACCGCGTCGTAAATCACGGCTGCCGGGTCGCCGCTTTCCTGCGACACCACGGTCACGTTGTTGCGCTGGCCCCAGATTGCAAGTTGCTCGCGCGCGGCGGCGCGGAAGGTGTCGCCCGCAGCCAGCAGCACCGACTGATCGAAGCTCTGCAAATGCTTGGCGAGCTTGCCGATGCTGGTGGTTTTGCCCGCGCCGTTCACGCCCGCGATCATCACGACCAGCGGCTGCGCGTGGCCGAGCATCAGCGATTTTTCCAGCGGCTTGAGCAGGTCGATCAGCAGCGTACGCAGCGCTGCTTTCACCTGCAGAGGATCGGTGAGGCGCTCGCTGCGCACCTTCTCGCGCAGCGATTCGAGCAGGAACTCCGTGGCTTCCACACCCGCATCCGACATGAGCAGTGCAGTCTCGAGTTCTTCGTACAAATCCTCGTCGATCTTCGTGCCGACGAAAATGCCGGTCAGGCTCGAGCTCGTTTTCGACAGGCCGGTCTTCAGGCGAGTGAGCCACGAGCGCTTTGCGCTTGCGTCCTGCATGGGTGGCGGGACGATTTCGACGGTTTCGAGCGCGCTTGTCTCGGGTTCCGGTTCATTGACTGACACCGCGGTTGCCGGCTGCGTATCGGCGCTAACCGGATCTGCCGGCTGCGGAGCCGGCGGCGCGACGGGCTCTGGCGCCAAGGCTTCCGGCGCAGTCTGCGATTCTTCTGGCGCGTTATCGGACTCTTTCGAACCCTTGAATCGTTTGAAAAAGCTGAACATGATCTGGCGTGGTGAGAGCGCGCGCCGATGCGCGCAGCCGGGACAAGCCCGTGGGAGCGGCAGGCAGCGTTGCGATGCGGGATGCAAGGCGCTGGAAGCCGCATATTTTATCAGGCGCGCCGCCGCCCGTCGTATTGACCGAATGGCCAGGCTGGACGCCGCGCGCCCCTGTGGTAACGTTGGCCTCCAACCCACGCGCATCGGCGTCGCGGGCGTCCCTATCACGTATTCGAAACTGCATGCCCCGTTCTGCTCCTTCACGCGCTCACGGCGCTTCGTCCAAAGGCGGCAAGCCGCACGCCATCCGTATCATCGGCGGCGACTGGAAGCGCACGCCGCTGCCCGTCCTCGACCTCGACGGCCTGCGCCCCACGCCCGACCGCGTGCGCGAAACGCTGTTCAACTGGCTCGGCCAACGGCTGGACGGCCAGCGCTGCCTCGATCTGTTCGCCGGTAGCGGCGCGCTTGGCTTCGAGGCCGCCTCGCGCGGCGCGGCGCGGGTGTTAATGGTTGAGCGCAATGCGCGGGCCGCCAACCAGTTGCGCTCGAACCAGGAGCACCTGTCGGCGCGCACCATCGAAATCGCGGAAGCCGACGGCTTGCGCCTCGCGGCGAGTCTCGCACCGGGATCGTTCGACGTGGTTTTCCTCGATCCGCCGTTCGGCGGCGATCTGCTCGACAAGGCGCTTGCTCTGGCCGTGCCGCTGCTGAGCCCGGAAGGGTTTCTGTATGTGGAGGCGGGCGTTCCGCTCGAACTCGATGGGAACGAGACACTCGCTGGATGGGAAATCGTGCGGCATGGCAAAGCGGGGGCTGTCCACTTTCATTTGCTGCAGCGCGAAAATAAGGAATAATGCGCGTTCCAAAACAAGCCGCGGATGGGTTACCGTCACGCGTGCGGTCGGTGCCAAATGCGTCGCGTGGACGCTTTGACGTGCCCTTTTGTCTGAAGAGAGGAGAAGTCTCATGGTAGTCGCCGTGTACCCGGGCACGTTCGACCCGCTGACGCGCGGTCACGAAGACCTCGTTCGACGCGCGTCGAGCATTTTCGATACGTTGGTGGTGGGCGTTGCCGACAGCCGTAACAAGAAGCCATTTTTCACCCTGAAAGAGCGTCTGGACATCGCTCATGAAGTGCTCGGGCACTACCCGAACGTTCAGGTGATGAGCTTCAAAGGGCTATTGAAGGACTTCGTTCGCAGCAATAACGCGCGCGTAATCGTGCGCGGCCTGCGCGCCGTCTCGGACTTTGAATATGAGTTCCAGATGGCCGGCATGAACCGCTATCTGCTGCCGGACGTCGAAACCATGTTCATGACGCCGTCCGATCAATACCAGTTCATCTCCGGCACCATCGTGCGTGAGATCGCGCAACTGGGCGGCGACGTCAGCAAGTTCGTGTTCCCGTCGGTCGAAAAATGGCTGACCGAGAAGGTTGCCGCGCTGGATCCGAATGACGGCGTCTCGGCGGGACAACCGTAACCGGCGTAAACTGTCGGATTGACGGATCAAAGCTGGCTTCGGCCGGCGCGAAGTGAGAGAAGTATGGCCTTGATGATTACCGACGAGTGCATCAATTGCGACGTGTGCGAGCCCGAGTGCCCGAACGACGCGATTTCGATGGGCCCGGAAATCTACGTGATCGACCCGAAGAAATGCACCGAGTGTGTCGGCCATTTCGACGAGCCGCAGTGTATTCAGGTGTGCCCGGTCGAGTGCATTCCGCGCGACCCTGAGCATCTGGAAACGGCGGACGGTTTGATGGCGAAGTACCACGCGCTGCAGGCTGCGAAGGGCGCGTGAGGGTTTGAATGATCGTGAACGGCGAGGCGTCTGCCTCGCCGTTTTCTTTTACAACAACGCCCGGTGTTGGGCGCGTGGCTGTCCCGATCGTTGCCTGATCGTTACCCAACGTAAGCGCTGAAAATGTCGCGCAGTGCATCCAGCAGAATGCCGCATTCGGCATCCGTGCCGACCGAGATTCGCAGGTGCTGGTCGATTCGCGCCGCCTTGAAGTGGCGCACGAAGATTTCCCTTTCCCTTAGCCGTGCGACGAGCGTCGCCGCGTCGTAGCCTTCGTGACGCGCGAACAGCAGATTCGCCGCCGACGGTACCACCTCGAAGCCCAGTGCCGTCAAGCCTGCCGCCAACCGCTCGCGGCTGGCAATCACCTTGGCGCAGTTGTCGCGGAACCACGCATCGTCCTTGTAGGCGGCGACGGCCGCGACTTGTGCCAGACGGTCGAGCGGATACGAGTTGAAGCTGTCTTTCACGCGGTTCAGTGCGTCGATCAATTCCGGATTGCCGAACGCGAAGCCGACGCGCATGCCGGCCAGCGAACGCGACTTCGAGACTGTCTGGATCACCAGCAGGTTGGGATAGCGGTCGATCAGTGCGATGGCCGATTCGGCGCCGAAATCGACATAGGCCTCATCGATTACCACGACCGATTCGGTGTTTCTCGCCACCAGGCGCTCGATATCGGCGAGCGGCAGCGGTCGTCCAGTCGGCGCGTTCGGGTTCGGGAACAGTACGCCGCCGTTGGGCGTTGCGTAGTCGTCGACGTGGATGGCAAAGCTGTCGTCGAGTGCGACCGTCCGATAGTCGACTTCAAAGAGCCGCGCGTAGGTCGGGTAGAAGCTGTACGTGATATCCGGAAACAGCAACGGTTTGTCGTGCTTCAGCAAGGCCTGAAAGGTGAGCGCGAGCACTTCGTCCGAGCCGTTGCCCGCGAATACCTGTTCCGGCCGGATGCCGTGGTACGCGGCTACCGTTTCGCGCAACTTTCGCGCGGTCGGGTCGGGATAGCGCCGCAGTGACTCGCACGCGTCGCCCAGTTCATGACGGATCGCGTCAAGCACGCGCGGCGACGGCGGATAAGGATTCTCGTTGGTGTTCAGCTTCACCGGATGCGCAACCACGGGCTGCTCGCCCGGCACATACGGCGTCAGACGGTGGACGATGTCACTCCAGTAGCGGCTCAAGCGATTCTCCTGGCGATGGCGAAACGGGCGAAATGGGCGAAACGGTGATAAAGCGATGTAGGCGCGAGCAAGCCGTCGCTCAGGGATTATTGCGATGCAGTTGCATCGTCGCCCGCTCGAGTTCGCCTTTGATGATCTGTGGCATCACGGCCAACGCGCGTTCGATCGACGCATCGATCACTTCCTGTTCTTCCCGCCGCGGCGGTTTCAGCACGTAATTGGCGACGTCCGGCTTGGCACCGGCTCGCGCGCTTTCGGGAATGAGATCGCGCGGATGACCGATGCCGATCCGCAGCCGCCAATACTGTTGCGAGGACAGATGCGCGGTGATGTCCTTCAGCCCGTTATGGCCGCCGCTGCCGCCACCGAGTTTCAATTTGACGCTGCCGGGCGGCATATCGAGTTCGTCGTGTGCGACCAGGATTTCGTCCGGAAGAATCTTGAAGAACTGAGCGACCGCCACGACCGACTGCCCCGAGCGGTTCATATATGTCTGCGGTTCCAGTAGATGCACTTCTTCGCCGTGAAGCCGGGCCTTCGCGTAGAAACCGTGGAAGCGCCGCTCGTCGCGCATTGTCGTGCCGGCTTCGCGCGCCAGTTGATCGGCCAGCCAGAAGCCGGCATTGTGGCGCGTCGCGGTGTATTCAGCGCCCGGATTGCCGAGCCCGACGATCAGCTTGATCATGATTGCGTAGGTCCATCTGGCCCGGACGCCGAACACGGCCGAGCCGAAAAAAACCGAAAAAAAACCCGCCGGGGCGAACCTCGGCGGGTGACGTCGACCGTTTCATTGAAACGGATCGAGAGGATTGCTTGCTTGGTGCCGAAAGGGCCAAGAGGACCTTAGGCAGCCGGCGTTTCGCCTTCAGCAGCAGCAGCGGCGTCGCCTTCAGCGATTGCGCCAGCCGGGATCGTCGCAGTTGCGATGACCGGGTTTTCTGCTTCAATGTGAGCAACCAGTGCCACGCCTGCCGGCAGAGCGATGTCCTTGGCGTGCAGCGACTGACCCGCTTCGATCTTCGCCAGGTCGACTTCGAGGAATTCCGGCAGTGCCGACGGCAGGCACTCGATTTCGATTTCGTTGAGGACGTGCGAGATCACCGCGCTCGACAGCTTCACTGCCGGGTTGGTTTCCTGGTTCATGAAGTGCAGCGGCACCTTGGTGTGCAGCTTCTTCTTCGCGTCGACGCGCTGGAAGTCCACGTGCAGCACGAGCTGACGGAACGGATGGTATTGCACGTCGCGCAGCAGAACCTGTTGCGACTTGCCACCGATTTCCAGGTCGAGAATCGACGAGTGGAAAACTTCTTTCTTCAGCGCGTGCCAAAGTGCGTTGTGGTCCAGTTCGACCAATTGCGTGTCAGCACCAGCGCCATATACGATGCCCGGGGTCTTACCCGAGATACGCAGGCGGCGGCTCGCACCCGTACCTTGCAAAGAACGCTCGAAAGCGACTACTTTCATGTTAAATCTCCAATGCACTGCCCGCGACCAGGCAGTAAAAACGGGGCCTCCAAGCCTTTTCGGCTGAGGCCCCAGAGCGATGGCACGAACCTTCGTTCGTTCATGCCAATTGTGCAAAAGCGCAGCGCGCGGTACTGCAATGCGCGCGGCGCCTTCGCAAATACTTAACTTTCAGCGAACAGCGACATCACCGAATCGCCGCGGCGAATCCGCGAGAACGTTTCGGCAAGCAGGCCGGCGCTGCTCAACGCACGAATCTTGGGGCACGAGCGAGCTTCTTCGCCGAGCGGGATCGTGTCGGTGACAACGACTTCGTCGAGTGCCGAAGCTGCGATACGCTCGCCTGCACCGCCCGACAGAACCGGGTGGGTGGCGTAAGCGAACACCTGCTTCGCACCGCGTTCCTTCAAAACCTGAGCTGCCTTGCAAAGCGTGCCTGCGGTGTCGACCATGTCGTCCATGATCACGCAGGTGCGGCCTTCGACTTCACCGATGATGTTCATCACTTCGGCAACGTTCGCCTTCGGGCGGCGTTTGTCGATGATCGCGAGATCGCAATTCAGTTGCTTGGCCAATGCACGGGCACGCACCACGCCGCCGACGTCCGGTGAAACGACCAGCAGGTTCTCGTAGTTCTGCTTGCGCAGATCGCCGAGCAGCACGGGCGTAGCGTAGATGTTGTCGACCGGGATGTCGAAGAAGCCTTGAATCTGGTCGGCGTGCAGATCCATCGTAATGATCCGCTCGACACCGGCGATTTCCAGCATGTTCGCCACGATCTTCGCCGAGATGGCGACGCGCGCTGAACGCGGGCGACGATCTTGACGGGCATAACCGAAGTAGGGGATGGCTGCGGTGATCCGGCCGGCGGATGCGCGCTTGAGCGCATCGACCATGATCATCAGTTCCATCAGATTGTCATTCGCCGGTGCGCAGGTGGACTGCAGGACGAAGACATCCTTGCCACGCACGTTTTCCTGAATCTCGACCTGGATTTCACCGTCCGAGAAACGGCTAACCATTGCTTTGCCGAGGGGAATACCGAGGATTTTGACGACTTCCTGTGCAAGCGCGGGATTTGCGTTGCCAGTAAAAACCATCAGGCCGTCATGGCTGCTCATCGTGCACCTGCTTCAGGCTGGGGGGCGAGGGAAATGCGAGAATTTTTGGCAGGGGAGGAAGGAGTCGAACCTTCGAATGCCGGAATCAAAATCCGGTGCCTTAACCAACTTGGCGACTCCCCTACACTAACTTTGAGCTTCACCGAACGAGGGAACGTTCGACGAGGCAAAACTTATGACGCGAAAGCAAAGAGTGGATGCTGATCGAGACCTGCAGTCACTGCGCTGTTCCATTCGCCGGGCAGTTTGGCTTGCGCCGCTTCTGCTTCAGCTTGACTACGGAACGCTGCAAATACACTTGCACCTGACCCAGACATCCGCGCTGGTGCGATGTTTTCAAACCACCGCAGCACTTGCGCTACTTCCGCGTATTTTCCCACGACAACCTGCTGCATGTCATTGCGGCCGAAACTTTCTGGCCATTCAGTGTTGCAGCTAAGTTCTGCAGGAAAGTCCGTAATTATGAGGGGTTTCGAATCTCTTGTCAACGCTTTTTCGGAAAAAATCGCTGCAGTCGGAACATGAACCCTCGGCGTCACTACTAGGAAATGGCGCGGCGGCAATTGTACAACGTCCAAAGCTTCTCCGACACCCTCGGCGAACGCATTTTTTCCAAAAATAAAGAACGGCACGTCGGCGCCGAGTTTCAGCGCCAGCGCCTGCAGCTCCAGTCGCGGCAAATCGAGTTTCCAGAGACGGTTGAGCGCGAGTAGTGTGGTGGCCGCATCGGAACTGCCACCGCCGAGGCCCGCGCCCATCGGCAGGCGCTTTTCGATTTCGATATCGACACCCTCGGGCGAGCCCGTATGCGCCTTCAGGAGCGATGCGGCGCGCACGGTGAGATCGTGTTCCGGCGGAACGTCGGCGATTTCGGTGCTGCGCGTGATGAGGCCGTCGTCGCGCCGCTTGAAGTGCAGGGTGTCGCCCCAGTCGAGCAACTGGAAGACGGTTTGCAGCGTGTGATAGCCGTCTGCCCGGCGGCCGGTGATGTGCAGGAACAGGTTGAGTTTCGCGGGCGCGAGGCAATCGCGCAGCGAATCGGTCGTTTCAATCATGAGTCAGGGCTACATGCGCCATAGTGGCGCCAAAGATGCGGCAAGGGTTGTGCGAACACGCGCGACTATTGGTCCAGCACGAGCTTGATGTCGAGCGGCGGTTCCGAGCGGCTCAGGTTCAGACGCTTCACGCCGGTGGCCGGCGCCTCGGCATAGGCCAGGTAATCGATCGTCCAGCCGTCCTGCGTGATCTGTTTCAAGCGCGAGGGCTGATCCGGATCCTTCTCGGTCCTGGCGCGCGAAGTCGGTGCCGGCGAAGGCTGCAGCCAGTAGCGCAGCCCTTCGACCGGCAACACAAATCCGAGCGCATTCTGCATCAGCGTGGAGACATTGTCGGCGGTGAGCGGTTGACGGTTCGGCAGTTCAAGCGTGGCCGAAGCGGGCGACGAAGTCACGATCGCCAGTGTCTGACCGAGCGGATTGCGCAATTGCAGGGTGACCGTGTCACCCGTTTCCTGCCAGGTGAAGTTGCCATAAGCATTGCGCTGCTGGCCGTTCTGATCGTTGTACTGGATCGCGAACCGGCCTTGATAGGCACGGGTGGTCTGCGTGGAGACGGATGTCGCCGCATTCGACGTGGACGGCCCCTGCGGCTTCACCGATGCACAACCGGCCAACGCGACAACCGCCGCCGCTACGAATCCGAGCGCCGCGCCGCGCGGCGCCCCGGGATAGGAGATCAAGCGGGAAAGACGCATCAAAGATCGTTCACCTGAAGGCGTTGCAGCGTTTTAACCAGGGTGTCGTTGTCCGGTTCGAGCTTGCGCGCGTCACGGAAAGCGGCGCGAGCCTGATCCTGCGCGCCGGTTTTCCACAACACTTCGCCGAGGTGCGCGCCAATTTCGGCGTTCGGCTGGAGGTCGTACGCTTTGCGCAGCAGCTTGATCGCATCCGATGTATCGCCCATCCGGTACTTGACCCAGCCGACACTGTCCATGATGAAGGCGTCGTTCGGTGCCAGCGACGAGGCCTTCTCGACCAGCTTATCCGCTTCCGACAGGCGCTGATTGCGATCGGCCAGCGAATAGCCGAGCGCGTTATACGCCTGCGGATTGTCCGGCTGCGTCTGGATCAGCTTGCGCAACTGCGCTTCCATGACGTCGTAATGGCCGGTCTTTTCGGCGGCCATGGCGTAGTCGTAGGTGAGATCGGGATCGTCGGGGAAGGCCGCCGTTGCTTGTTGCAGGCGTGATTCCGCCTCCGGGTAACGCTTCGCGTCGAACAGAATGGCCGCGTCGGTGCGGGCAATCAGCGCCTGGTCACGCGGATCGGGTGCCTGCAGGCCCGCCAGCAGTTTGCGCGCGTCTTCCGTCTTGCCTTGCTTGGCGAGCAATTGCGCACGCGTGATCTGCGCAGGCATATATTGCTGGCTCGATGTCGAAACCTTGTTCAGCCAGCTGCTCGCTGCCGCCTCGTTCTTCTGTTCGAGCGACAGTTGCGCAAGATAGATATACGCCTGGCCCGGATCGGCGTTCGGCGTTTTTTCGGCTTGCTGTGCGTACTGGGTCAGGTAGGTCTGCGCGTCGTTGAAATTCTTCTGCTGGATCTTGATCAGCGCGAGCGCCATCAGCGGCGTGAGGTCAGCCGCGTTGTTCTTGTGCATGATCTCGAACTGCTTCTGCGCGTCGTCCAGACGGTCGCTCGCGAGATACATCTGCGCGAGCGCGAGGCGCGCGTCATGCGATTTCGGGTTCTGCTGCACGTACTTCTCGAGCGACGCGATGCCTTCCTTGCGCTCCTCCGGACCCATCTGCGACAGCGTCAGCGCGGCCGGCAAATAGTCTGGTTTGAGCGCGAGCGCCTGTTCGAGCGACTTGCGCGCGCCCGGCGCGTCGTTGGAAACAAGTTGCTGGCGCGCGATGGCCAGTTGCGCCTCCGGCCGGTTCAGGTCGTTTTTCAGCAGGTCTTGCAGGACATGCAGGCCGCCGATCCGGTTCGGACCGCGCGAAAGCAACAGCTGCAACGCCAGAATCGCACTGCCGCGATTGTCGGCGGGCACTTTCGCGAGTTCCCCGGCGAGGATCGGTTCAGCGTCGTCAGGCTTGCCGGACAACACGAGCAGGGACGCGTCAAGTTGCGCGGCGCGTTCCGAATTCGGCGCATACTGCTGCCACAATTGCGCGGCGGCCAAAGCGTCCGACGGGCTTTGCGCGGCCAACGCGATTTCCGTGGCGCGTTGCGCCATGCGCGGATCGTGCGTGTCGCGCGCGAGCGCGAGGTAGGTCTGGTAGGCGGGCGCCGGCTGGTCGCGTTGCAATGCGACCTCGGCGGCGAGCACCTGGAATACGATCTGGCTGGACAGCGGCACGCCCGGCAGAGACTTCTGGTCTTCTGCCGTCGCCGGACCGAGCGGGTCAGGCAGGGTGACAGACGTGTCATCCGAGTCCGGCGATGGATCCTGCGCGTGCGCGGGCACGGCAGCCAGCGCCCAGACGGCGAGCGCGGCGGCACCGAGCATGCGGCGAGCGGACACGGCGTTCGGCACGCGGGATGCGCTAGCCGGGCGCTTCGAAAACAGCTTCACGAAGGACAAGTTCATGGAAATCCGTTCAATGTTTCGGACGATTGTAACGCGCTCGCTACAATACGCGCACAACCAACGACGCAAGTTGCAGACCAGTTAGACATGCCAGAGTTGCCAGAAGTTGAGGTTACCCGAAGGGGAATCGAACCGTATGTGTCCGGGCGCAAGGTTGAACGCGTCGAGGTGCGTACGCCCGCGCTGCGGTGGCCGATTCCGGCGGACCTTGCGAAAACCTTGCGCGGCAGCGTGGTGCGCAAGGTCGAGCGGCGCGGCAAGTATCTGCTGTTCGAGATTGATGCCGGCTGGTTCATCGTGCATCTGGGCATGACCGGCACGCTGCGTGTGCTGCGTCATGTGCCGCATCCGCCGGCCGCGGCGAAACACGATCACGTCGACTGGATTTTCGACGAATTCATTTTGCGCTATCGCGATCCGCGGCGTTTCGGCGCGGTGCTGTGGCAC
Organism: Paraburkholderia haematera; assembly: GCF_905220975.1. GTDB lineage: Bacteria > Pseudomonadota > Gammaproteobacteria > Burkholderiales > Burkholderiaceae > Paraburkholderia > Paraburkholderia haematera. Next base: position 167,563 of record NZ_CAJNBK010000001.1, read on the forward strand.
CCGCGCGAAGCCGGCGACGTACTCGAGCATCCGCTGCTCGCGGGCCTCGGTGTCGAACCGTTTTCGCCGGCGTTTTCCGGCGCGTTGATGCACCGGCTCACGCGCGGGCGCAAGGTGTCGGTGAAGCAGGCGCTGCTGGCAGGGGAGATCGTGGTCGGCGTGGGTAATATCTACGCCTCCGAAAGCCTCTTTCGCGCCGGTATCCGGCCCACCACCGCGGCGGGTCGTGTCTCGCTCGTGCGCTACGCGTTGCTGGCGGACGCGGTGCGTATCACGCTCGCCGCGGCGATTGAGAAGGGCGGCAGCACGCTGCGCGATTTCGTCGGCAGCGACGGCGAAAGCGGTTACTTCCAGCTCGACTATTTCGTCTATGATCGCGCGGGCCTGCCATGCCGCGTGTGTGGAACGCCGATCAAACAGATCGTGCAGGGGCAGCGTTCCACGTATTTCTGTCCCACCTGCCAGCGCTAAATTATCAATGCCTTCTCGTTTAAGCCCTTCTGCCGCGTCTGCCGCGCCTGCTTTTCCAGTCATGTCTGATTTTTCCGCGCGGTTGATTGCGTGGCAGCGCCAGCACGGCCGTCATGATCTGCCATGGCAGAACACGCGCGATCCGTATCGCATCTGGTTGTCGGAAATCATGCTGCAGCAGACCCAGGTATCGACGGTCATTCCGTACTACGCAAAGTTTCTTGCGCGTTGTCCGGATGTTGCCTCGCTCGCCGCCGCGCCGGCAGACGACGTAATGGCGTTATGGGCAGGCCTCGGCTACTACTCTCGCGCGCGCAATCTGCACCGCTGCGCGCAGGTCGTCGTCGAGCAGCATGGCGGGGCGTTCCCTGCGTCTGCCGACGCGCTTGCTGAACTACCGGGCATCGGCCGCTCGACGGCCGCGGCGATCGCCTCGTTCGCATTCGGCGCGCGTGCCACGATTCTCGACGGCAACGTGAAGCGCGTATTGGCGCGCGTATTTGGCGTCGAGGGCTTTCCGGGCGAAAAGAAAGTCGAGAACGCGATGTGGACGCTGGCGGAATCGCTGCTGCCGTCCAACGCATCGGACGACGATGTCAGTGCCTACACGCAGGGCCTGATGGACCTTGGCGCAACGTTATGTGTGCGTGGCAAGCCGGACTGCCTACGCTGCCCGTTCGCTCCCGACTGCGTGGCCAACGTGACCGGACGTCAGCGCGAACTGCCCACGGCACGACCGAAGAAAGCTGTGCCGACGCGCCGCACATGGATGCTGGTGCTACGCAACGGTAACGCCGTGATGCTGGAAAAGCGCCCCCCGTCGGGCATCTGGGGCGGCTTATGGAGCCTGCCGGAAGCCGCCGACGAAGCTACGCTGGCCGAGCGTGCGCGTGCTTTCGGCGGTGACGGAGCGGTCTCGCCGCTCGCGCCGCTTACCCACGTTTTCACGCATTTCAAGCTGGATATCGAACCGCGGCTTGCCGAGCTGGATCGTGGCGCAGGCGCGTTGGCTGCACTAGGCGACGCGGACACTGCATGGGTCGCGTTAAGCGATCTCGATTCATTCGGCGTACCCGCGCCGGTGCGCAAACTGCTGGATAGTTTGCACGGCTCGCTGCTCTAGCCAACCCCGAGCAAAAAGCACGTCAAATCAAAGCAGCTGATGTTGCTGCATATAGTGATGAACCACGTCGATCCGGGCGCCTGCGTCCTGCAATTCCATCAGTTTTTGTCTTGCACGAAGGGCGATCGGCAGCACTTCCGCGAGCCGGTTCGACACCCATGACGGATCTTCCAGCCTGAACGGCTCCGCGAACGGCAGGCTGTCCGGATCGCGTTCGCGGATCGTTGCGATGATCCGTTCAAGCACTTCCGCACACGCGCCGAATTTGGCCAGTTGCTCATTGCCCTCGAGCGGGATGTCTTCTCCGAGCGGCTCCGCCATGCCGACCAGCAAGCCGCTGCTCTCCACACGATGGGAAAGCAGGCGAAACCGCCGCGTGCCGCGTGCGCGAATCAGCAGCATGCCGAAGGCTTCGACATCGCACTCTTCGATTTCGGCGAGACAGCCGATTGCTTCAGGCACCGAGGGCTCTTCGGCGCGTGCCACTTCGGCGCCGCTTTTCAGCAGACACACGCCGAACGGCGTTTTGTCTCGCAGACAGTCGCGCGCCATATCGAGGTAGCGTGCTTCGAAGATTTTCAGCGGCAGCAGTCCATCGGGAAACAGCACCGTATGCAGCGGAAACAGCGGCACATCGGCAAGCACAGTAGAAGAAGACATGGCGCAACGCTTCGAGTTGAGGCCGCGCGACGCGGCCGGTTAAGCCACTAACTTCGATGATTCGCCGATAGGAACCGGCGCATCGCGGTGCCGCACAATGACATTTGCCGACGTTGCGAGACGCGCGGCGAGCGTCTCCGCAATGAACACCGAGCGGTGCTGGCCGCCCGTGCAACCGATCGCGACCGTTAGATAACTGCGATTGTCGTCACGGAAATGCGGCAGCCATTTGACGAGATATTTTTCGATGTCGTCGATCATTTCATGCACGACCGGCAGCGCGTCGAGAAAATCCATCACCGGTTTGTCCAGGCCCGTGAGCGGTCGCAACTCATGATCGTAGTACGGGTTCGGCAGCGTGCGGACGTCGAAAACAAAATCGGCGTCGAGCGGCACGCCGCGTTTGAAGCCGAAAGACTCGAACATCAGCACGAGCCCCGCATCTTCCTGCTCGATGAAGCGTTTGACCCATGCACGCAGCACGTTCGCGCGCAGATTGCTGGTGTCGATCTGATGGCCGAATTCGACGAGGCCCGCCACGAGTTCGCGTTCGCGTTCGATCGCTTCACCGAGCGACGTCAGCAAGCCGACGTCCGCATCGTGCGCGGTGGAACCGGACAGTGGATGACGACGGCGCGTTTCGGAAAAACGTTGAATCAACGACTGCGTGCTTGCGTTCAGAAAGAGCACGCGCACGTCGTGGGCGCGCGACAGGTCGCGGATCATCGCAGGCATTTCGTCGAGCGAGGCGCTCGAGCGCGCGTCGATGGCGACCGCGAGGCGTTCGTGGCCGTCGTCGGCGAGATAGTTGGCCAGTTGCGGCAAAAAACGCGGCGGTAAATTGTCGACGCAGTAATAGCCTGCGTCTTCAAGCGCGTTCAGGGCAACTGACTTGCCGGAGCCGGAAATACCGGTGATCAGGATTATGCGCATGGAGTCGTGGAATCCGTACAGTTCATCATAGCATCTGGTCCCCGTGCGCGTGCCGCCGCAGCCGCCGTTGGCGGTCCTGACACGGCGCTGCGGGGTGTCGCGGATTTAGATCAATTTGCCGGGAAACTGGCTATCCGGGTCCTGCATGGCCAGACGCTGACGATCCATGAAGTCGCGCAGCGTATCGATGCCGCGAAGTTGCAGGATCGTGTTGCGCACGGCCGCTTCGACCAGCACCGCGAGGTTGCGGCCGGCCGCAACCTGAATCGTGACTTTGCTGATCGGCAAACCGAGCACATCGACGGTTTGGCTTTCCAGCGGCAACCGCTGGAATTCGCCGTCGGGACGGCGCACCAGTTGCACGATCAGTTTCAGCTTCATTTTGCGACGCACCGCGGTTTCACCGAAGATCGTCTTGATGTCGAGCAGGCCGAGACCGCGAACTTCGAGCAGATTTTGCAGCAGCGGCGGGCAGCGTCCTTCGACGAAATCCGGGCCGAGGCGCACGAAATCCACCGCGTCGTCGGCGACGAGGCCGTGCCCGCGGCTGATCAATTCCAGCCCGAGCTCGCTCTTGCCGAGGCCGGAATCGCCGGTGAGCAGCACGCCCATGCCGAGAATGTCGAGAAATACGCCGTGCAGCGTGGCGCGCGGCGCGAGAATGCGCGACATGTACAGGCGCAGGCTGTCGATCACCGCAGCGGCGGACATTGGCGTGGTGAAGAGCGGCGTGGACGAGCGCGTGCAGCGCAGCACCAGCTCCGGCGGCGCCGCGACACCGCCCGCCACCACCAGAAACGGCGGCTCCAACGCGATCAGCTCGGCCATATGGCGCGAGCGGTCTTCGTCGGTTTGACGCGTGTAGTAGTCGATTTCGGCGTCGCCGAGCACCTGGATCCGGTTCGGGTGGATCAGGTTCAAGTGGCCGACAAGGTCGGCGCTCGACGTGGCGTTGGCGACCGATTCCGAAGAAAAGCCGCGCTCCCAGCCTTCATGCCCCGTCAGCCAGCTCAGCTTCAGCATGGCGGCGTTGTCGTCGAAAATGCTCTGGGCGTTGATGCTGGACGTATCCATGAGTCAGTGACTCCAGTGTGGGCCGCTTGCCGGGCGAAGGGGCGGCCGTGCTAACGCGGGCCGTTTGCCTTGCCAGGTTGTTGTACCCGCACTTAGGCGGGTAACGGGGTGAATCACCGGCGTGCGGATAACCGCCGATGCATCAAGGTTGCCACTGAGTGAGCAGGCGATGCAATGATTCGCGGTCTTCTTCCGTGTGCAGACGCTCGCGGGCCTCGCGATCGGACAGCAACTGGGCGATTTCCGAAAGGATTTCGAGGTGCTGCTGGGTGGCCTGCTCGGGCACGAGCAGGAAGATCAGCAGCGAGACGGGCTGGCCGTCGGGCGATTCGAAGGGGATGGGTTCCGCGAGGCGAACGAACGCGGCGAGCGGTTGCTTCAAGCCTTTGATCCGGCCATGCGGAATCGCGACGCCTTCGCCGAGCCCAGTCGATCCGAGGCGCTCACGCGCGAACAGATTGTCAGTGACCGTACTGCGGGCGATGCCGTTCTGGTTCTCGAAGATCAGGCCCGCTTGCTCGAACACGCGCTTTTTGCTGGTGACCGATAGACCGACAACGACGTTCTCGAGGGGAAGAAATTTGGCTAAACGATTCATGTTGACAGGCGAAAACGTGGCCTGGGTTCTCCTCGCTGGGGCGTTTGAGTGGCGTTCCATTCGTTTGATGCTCACGGCGACGTGCAGTGGAGTCCGAAAGCGCAGGACTCCGGCCGACCGATTTCCGTTTGAGCTAACTTGACCCCGATGGTAACCGGAACATTATAGAACAGGGTAGCCACGGATGGTGCGGCGCGCCATCGATGCATCATGGGTTTCTTTGCGAGATCGATCCGATCTGTGCCACTGCGCGAAAAAGGTGCCCTGAAACGAAAAACCGCCCGGTCTCGGGCGGTTTGGCTGGGTATTGGCAAATACGAGCCAATGCGGGCAAATGAGGAAAAACGAAGGAAAGTAAAGATGCCTTCTAATTTCCCTTATTGCGGCGGCACATCCAGTAGCGGTGCCGGCTGGTACTTGATCGCATCGTGCTGATGGCCTTGCAGGCGATCCTTATGGCGTATCACTTGACGGTCGAGCTTGTCGATCATCAGATCGATCGCAGCGTAGAGATCGCTGTCACAACTCTCGACAAAGATATCTTTACCCTTAAGATGCAGGTTGATTTCAACCTTTTGACGCTTTTCCTTTTCCTTGTGGTTGTCGACCGAGAGGACCACACTGCCGTCGATGACCTGATCGAAATGTCTTAGCACCCTATCCAGTTTGGTGATCACGTATTCGCGCAACGCAGGCGTTACTTCGAGGTGGTGTCCACTGATCTGCAGATTCATAGTGCTTCTCCAAGCTAGAGGCCGCTTGTTCCGCACGATGACGTAGGTCCGGTCGATCTGTCGGCTTGCCTGAGTCGCCCCCCGGTGACTGACTTCTGGCAGGTCGCATCGGCCGGCCTGTCCGCCAAACTGCGGAGCGGCCGGTAAATGCCCGTCGCGGGAGGCGGCGGGCTACAGAGACTTGCGCAGGTTGACTGCCGGAATCTTGAGCGCTTCGCGATATTTCGCCACGGTACGCCGTGCGACCACGAAGCCCTGTTCAGCCAGCAGTTCGGCTATGCGACTGTCTGAAAGAGGAGATTTCGGGTTTTCCGCTCCTATCAGTTGCTTGATGAGCGCACGGATCGCCGTTGAAGACGCCGCGCCGCCCGTGTCAGTCGAAACGTGTGATCCGAAGAAGAACTTAAATTCAAGCGTCCCGAATGGGGTCAGCATGTATTTACCGGTTGTCACACGCGAGACAGTTGACTCGTGTAGGCCCAGCGTATCAGCAATTTCTCGCAAAACCAAGGGGCGCATGGCAATTTCGCCGTGCACAAAAAAGCTCTTTTGACGCTCGACAATGGCTTGTGCGACCCGGAGGATGGTCTCGAAACGTTGCTGGATATTTTTGATCAGCCAGCGTGCTTCCTGCAGTTGCTGACGCAACGATCCGCTACCCGGATCGCCCCGGTTATTGCGCAGAATATTCGCGTACAGATGGTTGATGCGCAGCTTGGGCACCACATCCGGATTGAGTTCCGCCTGCCAGCCCTGTGCCGTTTTGCGCACCATGATGTCCGGCACGACATAGTCCGCTTCCGCCTTGCCGTAAGCGGCGCCGGGAAATGGCTCGAGCGAGCGGATCAGCATATGCGCATCTCGCAGATCGTCGTCGTTCGCCTTCAGATGCTTGCGCAGGCGCGTGAAGTCGCGTGCCGCGAGCAGTTCCAGATAATGGGCAACGATGTCGAGCGCCAGTGTGCGCGTAGGCGACTGTTCGAGCCGCAACAATTGCAACTTGAGACATTCCGACGCGGAGCGTGCGCCGACCCCTGCAGGGTCGAAGCTATGCAGCAGCGCGAGCGCGGCGTTCATTTCGTCGAGATCGACTTCGAGCTCTTCGGGCAGGTCGTTCAGCACTTCGTCGAGCGTGGCGGCAAGATAGCCGTCGTCGTCGAGCGATTCGATCAGGAAGGTGATCAGCGCGCGGTCGCGCTGGCTCGCCTGGGTGACGCGAAGTTGCGCCATCAGGTGATCGCGCAGCGAGGTGCTCGATTCGTGGACTTGCAGCGGCGGCAGATCGTCGTCGTCCGAGGCATTGCCGGAGCGGCCGTAGTCGCCGAGATCCCATTGCGACGACTCGCCGTTGCCGTCGTTCGCGAGGCCGTTGTACTCGTCGACACCCTGCGGCTCGCCGTTCTCGGCGCGCTCGCTGCTGCTGGTGGACGAAGACGACGTATTGCCGCCCATCTGGTCGGGCGGCGCGGAGGAATTGGGCGACTGGGTGATCAGCGAACCGTCGGCCGCCACGCGCAGGGGACTCGCGATCCAGTCGTCCTCGTTCTCGAGGAGCGGATTCTGCGAGATCGCCATTGCGACTTCCTGCTGCAGTTCGAGCGTGGACAGCTGAAGCAGCCGGATGGACTGCTGCAGTTGCGGGGTCAGCGCAAGATGCTGCGATAGGCGGAGTTGGAGGCTGGCTTTCATGGCAAGTTGAGATTCATTGTAGAGAGTTTGCCACGACCGCGATACATTGCGACATGCGCAATTACGCGTGCGCCCGTTTTCGGCGGCGCTGGGCGCGGAACGGCCCAGGTCAAAAAAGCGGATGTGCGGATGCCGCAAAGAGGCCGGCGGGTGCTCGCTCGCACGGCCGGCCGTCTCCTTTGTGCACTTACATGCGGAAGTGTTCGCCCAGGTAGACGCGCCGCACGCTTTCGTTTTCGATGATGTCGCTCGGCGCACCGGCGGCCAGCACGCTGCCGTCGCTGATGATGTAGGCGTGGTCGCAGATGCCGAGGGTCTCGCGCACGTTGTGATCGGTGATTAGCACGCCAATATTGCGCTGCTTCAGAAATTTGACAATCTTCTGGATTTCCAGCACCGCGATCGGATCGACGCCCGCGAACGGTTCGTCGAGCAGAATAAAGCTCGGATTGGTGGCCAGCGCACGCGCAATTTCCACCCGTCGGCGCTCGCCGCCGGACAGCGACAGCGCCGGATTCTCACGCAGATGAGCGATCTGCAGTTCGTCGAGCAATGCCTCGGTACGGGCCGTGATGGTGTCCTTGCTGAGCCGCTTGCCGTTGTCTTCGTGCTGCAATTCCAGCACCGCGCGAATGTTTTCCTCGACGGTGAGCTTGCGGAACACCGACGCTTCCTGCGGCAGATACGACAGGCCCAGCGACGCGCGCTTGTGAATCGGCAGCAAGCTGATCGACTTGCCGTCCAGATCGATTTCACCTGCATCGAGCGGCACGAGGCCGACGATCATATAGAACGAGGTGGTCTTGCCGGCGCCGTTGGGGCCGAGCAGGCCGACCACTTCGCCGCTTTTCACGTCGAGCGAGACGTCTTTGACGACCGTGCGCGAGCCGTAACGCTTCTTCAGGTTGCGGACCACCAGTGAACTGCTGGTGCCGGCCGGTTTGCGATTGGGGAGGGACGCGGAAGAACTCACTGGTTCGGTGCTCCCTGGATCGTGGTGGACGGCGCGAGCGTGGCCGACGCGCCGTTCAGCGGCGCGGCGCCGCCATTGCGCGGCGCCAGCATCGCGCGTACGCGGCCGGTCGGGTTGCCCGGACCGGCGACGTCCTTGCCCGCCTTCGCGGTGTAGAAGTCGTTCTGGCCGTCATAGGTGATGACGCTGCCGTGCACCTGGTCCATGACCGTGGAGAGGCCTTGCAGGCGCTTCACGGTGGCGTTGGTGGTGAGCGTGGTCAGATCCTGCTTGCCGTCGTAGTCGATACGAATGGCCGTGCCTTCGATGTATTCATCGAGGCCTTCGCGTTTCTGGCGGAAATACGACAGATTGCCGCCGCTCGAGGTGCCGGTGGCGTATTGATAGCCCTGCGGGTCTTGCGTCACCTCGACCCGATCGGCCTTGATCACGATCGTGCCCTTGGTCGCGACCACGTGGCCGGTGAAAATGTTGACCTGTTTGAGGTCGTCATAAGTCATGTTGTCCGCTTCGACGTTCAGCGGCTTGTCCTTGTCGGCGCGGTCGGCGTGCGCAAGCGGCGCGAAGCCGGCGAGCGGCAACGCGACAATCAGCGCAGCGAGTCCGGCGCGGCACGCGGACAGGGTGCGCGAGCGGCCGGTATCAAAACGGGGGAACGATTCGTTCATGCAGTCACGCCTGGAATGGATTACCCGGGTTGCTTGGGCGAGCTGGCGGAGCCTTCGGACGCGGCAATCGCGCCCTTCACATTGCCGAACAGCTGCATCACCCGGGTGACGTTGTTGTAATTCATGCCGCTGGCAGTCATCACAGACATGCCGCGCTGAAGTTTAACCGGCTTTTCGGTCTCGATCACATCGTCGTTGACCAGCACCCTAAAATGCTGCGAATCCGCTTGCATCTGCGGATCGCCGTTGCCGGCGGCCCGCAGGATGCGCGCATTGTCATACAGATCGACGATCGAGGCGTCGGCGTTCACCTTGCCGGTGTCGCCGGTCGCGGTGACGATCGGCTTGCCGGGCTGGAAGGCTCGCATGGCCGGCTTGACCAGGTCGCTCAGCTCGTCGTCCTCGTAATGGATCAGCGACTGGGCGGTCAGACGGTATTGCGTCGAGCCCGATTGATCGAGTTCGGAAACCGAGAAGTTGTCTGCGAAGTAGTCTGGCGTGTGCTCTTTGGGACGCACCACACTTTCGTTCTGGCGCGGCAGCGTGGCTTGCAGCAGCCACCATGTAATGCCGGCGAGCGCCGCCATCGCGACGAGCGGAATCAGCGAGGTCCAGCGAAACTGATTCATCCGACGAGGCCTCGCTGTTCGCCGCTACAGGCTGCCGCGAGCAGTGCGTCATATTTGTGCTGCGCGCGCAGCAGGGTATCGCAGACTTCACGCGCCGCACCGTGGCCGCCGCGCGCCTCGCTGACCCAATGGGCGCGCGCGATCACTTCAGGATGCGAGTTGGCCGGCGCCGCCGCGAAGCCGACCTTCAGCATGACGCCGAGGTCGACCCAGTCGTCGCCCATATAGCCGCATTCTTCCGCCGTCATGCCGGTTTGCTTGAGCAGGTCGGCAAACGCCTGGGGTTTGTCTTGCACGCCCTGATAGACGTGGGTGATATTCATTTCCTTCGCCCGCGCCGCGACGATGCCCGACTGGCGCCCGGTGATGATCGCCGTTTCGATGCCGGCCTGGCGCAGCAGCTTCATGCCGTGGCCGTCCATCGAGTGGAATGCCTTCATCGTGTCGCCTTCCGCCGTAAACAGCAGGCCGCCGTCGGTCAGCACGCCGTCGACGTCGAAAATCATCAGCTTCACGCGGCTTGCGCGTTCAGTGGCGGTAAGGGGGGCGACGGGCATCAGATCACCTTCTTCGAGAACAGGTCGTGCATGTTGAGTGCGCCGATCAGCTTGCCTGCTTCGTCGACGACCAGCATCTGATTGATGCGGTAACGCTCCATCAGTTCCACGGCTTCGACAGCAAGGTGATCCGGGCCGATGGTACGCGGGCCGGCGGTCATGACCGAGGCAATCGACAGTTCGCGGAAATCGCCGTCGCGTTCGAGCACGCGGCGCAAGTCGCCGTCGGTGAAGATGCCGGTTACATGGTCGTTATGATCGACGATCGCCGTCATGCCCATGCGCTTGGCGGTCAACTGGAACAGCGCGTCGCGCACGGTTGCATCGGGCGTCACCTTCGGCACCTGGTCGCCGGTGCGCATCACGTCGCGCACATATGTGAGCAGGCGCCGGCCCAGCGCGCCGCCCGGATGCGAGCGGGCGAAGTCGTCCCGGCCAAAGCCTCGTGCGTCCAGCACCGCGACCGCGAGCGCATCGCCGAGTGCCAGCGCGGCGGTGGTGCTGGCGGTCGGCGCAAGATTCATCGGACAGGCTTCTTTCGATACGCCGGAATTCAGGTGCACGTCGGCCAGTTGTGCGAGACTCGACGACGGACGGCCTGTCATTGCAATCAGCTTCGCGCCGATTCGCTTGATGAGCGGCAGGATCGCCACGAGTTCTTCAGTTTCGCCGGAATTGGACAGCGCGAGGAACACGTCGTCTGCCGTGACCATGCCGAGGTCGCCGTGGCTGGCTTCCGCCGGGTGAACGAAGAACGCCGGTGTACCGGTGCTGGCGAGCGTGGCCGCGAGCTTGCGGGCCACATGGCCGGATTTGCCGATGCCGGAAACGACGACGCGCCCGCGGCAACCCAGGATGAAGTCGACCGCCCCGATGAAGCCATCGTCGAGTTGATCGCGAAGCGCGCGCACGGCGTCCGCTTCGATGTCGAGCACGTCGCGAGCGAGCGCGAGTGCCCGGTCGCCATTGATTTTCGCTATCATTCGCGGAGTATAGCAAAGGCGCTTGTTCGCCGCGCCGGGCCTGCTGTGCCAAGCCGCTGCCTTTATTGCTGTCTTTAACGGCCCCACAACCTTGTCGCACGGCGGTTTGCGTGCGCGGTTCCGCTGACGAACGAGGGCGCTTTACCGATGCGTTTTTGCCGATGATTTCCCCGCTCGAAATGACGCTGTTCCTGCTGCTGGCATCAGTGGCGGGCGTGGTGATCTTTCGCTTTCTGAATCTTCCACCGATGCTCGGCTATCTGACGGTCGGCATCGTGGTCGGGCCGCACGCGCTCGGTTTGATTCCCGACTCGGTGGGCGCGCAGAACCTCGCCGAATTCGGTGTCGTGTTCCTGATGTTTTCCATCGGGCTGGAGTTTTCGCTTTCCAAGCTGCGCTCAATGCGCCGGCTGGTGTTCGGCCTCGGCCTGCTTCAGGTGATCGGCACGATTGCCGTGGCGGTCTCGCTCGGTTTCGTGCTGGAGCGCTGGGTGCATATCACGTGGCAGGCGAGCGTGGCGCTGGGCGGCGCGCTCGCGATGTCGTCAACGGCGATCGTGAGCAAGATGCTGGCCGAGCGGCTCGAGATCGAAACGGAGCACGGCCGCAATATCTTCGGCGTGCTGCTGTTCCAGGATCTGGCGGTGGTGCCGCTGTTGATCGTCATCGCGGCACTGGGCGGCGATTCGAAAGATCTCGTCAGCGCGCTCGGGCTGGCGGCCATCAAGATTGTCGTGGCGTTGGCGCTATTGTTAATAGTTGGGCAGCGCTTCATGACGCGCTGGTTCAACGTGGTTGCTCGCCGCCGCTCGCAGGAACTGTTCATTCTCAATCTGCTGCTGGTGACGCTCGGCGCGGCGTTCATCACGGACAAGTTCGGCTTGTCTCTCGCGCTCGGCGCGTTCATTGCCGGTATGTTGATCGCCGAGACGCCTTACCGGCATCAGGTGGAAGAGGACATCAAGCCATTTCGCGACGTGCTGCTGGGGCTCTTCTTCGTCACGACCGGCATGCTGCTGAATCCGCGTGTGATCTGGGAACACCCGTTCATCGTGCTGGGTTTCCTGGTCGGTCCGATCTTGCTGAAGGCGGTGATGGTGACGGGGCTCTCGCGCCTGTTCGGTGCCTCACCGGGCGTCGCGATGCGCACCGGTATCGGGCTCGCGCAAGCCGGCGAGTTCGGCTTCGTGCTGCTGAATCTGATTCTCGACAAACATCTCGTCGACGCCACTCTGCTGCAGGCGATTCTCGCGGCGATGCTGCTGTCCATGCTGGCCGCGCCGTTCCTGATCCAGAACGCGGACCGCATCGTCCTGCGGCTGTCCTCGACGGAATGGATGATGCAGTCCTTGCAGATGACGCGGATCGCGACGCAGAGCCTGAAGCAGAGCGGTCACGTGATCATTTGCGGTTACGGCCGCGCCGGGCAGAATCTGGCGCGCATGCTGGAACACGAGGGGTTGTCGTACGTCGCTTTGGACCTGGATCCCGATCGCGTGCAGGCCGCGGCTGCGGGGGGCGAGTCCGTGGTGTTCGGCGACGCGGGGCGGCGCGAATCGCTGCTTGCGGCCGGTATCCATCGCGCCGCGGCGATCGCGATTACCTACGCGAACACGCCGTCGGCATTGCGCGTGTTACACAATATTCACGAGCTTGAGCCCACGCTGCCGGTAATCGTTCGTACGGTGGATGACGCCGATCTGGAAAAGCTGCTGGCCGCCGGCGCGACCGAGGTGATTCCTGAGATCGTCGAAGGCAGCCTGATGCTGGCTTCGCATACGCTGGTGCTGATGGGCGTGCCGATGCGGCGCGTGGTGCGGCGAGTCGAGGAAATGCGTGACGAGCGTTATGCGCTGTTGCGCGGCTATTTCCATGGCGCGGACGACGTGGAAGACGACGACGGCCACGAACAGGTGCGGCTACAATCGGTGCCGGTCGACGAAAATTCGGACGCGGTGGGTCGAACGCTGGCGGAACTGGGGCTGTTCGAGCTGGGCGTCGAGGTAACGGCAATTCGCCGGCACGGCATTCGTGGCGTCGAGCCGGACCCGTCCACCAAGCTGCGCGCGAGCGATATCGTGGTGTTGCGCGGTTTGCCCGAACAGTTGGCCGAAGCCGAGGAGCGGCTCTCGAAGCATCGCCGCGCGGGCGCGGCTGCGGCCTAACGAGTACGGTCGGCCTGGCATGCTTTCACCGGGTCGGCGCTGGCGGCCGCACCTGAGCCGGCCGCACCTGGCCGGCCGCACCTGATTTAGCCTTTCATCGGACCCGTCGAGGTCCATCCGGAGACATCATGTCCAACGCGCTCGCGAGCGCGCCGCTCGATGCGGCCAACTACATCAAAAGTCATATCCGCACTGTGCCCGATTGGCCGCAGCCGGGCGTGCAGTTTCGCGACATCACGCCGCTCCTGCAGGAGCCGAAGTCGCTGCGCGTACTGATCGACCTGTTCGTCCAGCGCTATATCGACGCGAAGCTCGACTACGTCGCCGGGCTGGATGCGCGTGGCTTTATCTTCGGGCCGATTCTGGCTTACGAGCTGAACCTCGGCTTCATTCCGATCCGCAAGCAGGGCAAGCTGCCGTACAAGCGGGTCGCGCAATCCTACGAGCTCGAATACGGCACCGCGACCGTCGAGATTCACGAGGACGCCTGCAAGCCGGGCGACCGTGTCGTGATCATCGACGATCTGATCGCCACCGGCGGCACGATGATGGCCGGCAAGATTCTGCTGGAGCGGCTCGGCGCGGTGGTGGTCGAAGGTGCGGCGATTATCGATCTGCCCGAACTCGGCGGCTCGGCCTTGCTGCGTAAAGGCGGCCTGCCGCTCTATACCGTGACTGAATTCGGCGGCCATTGATCGCGAAACGCGAACTTCTTCCTGCACTCAAAGAAGGTAAGAAAGATGCCCAACTTCCTGTTGTTCCTCGCAACCTCGATCGCCATCACGATGGCGCCCGGCCCCGACAATCTGCAAGTGCTCGCGCGCGGCATCTCGCAAGGCCGCGCGGCGGGTCTCGTCGCCGCGCTCGGTTTTGCGGCCGGCATCACGTTCCATACGACCCTGGCCGCGCTTGGCGTGGCCGCGTTACTGCGTTCGTCGCCGGTCGCGTTTGAAGTCATCAAGCTGGCCGGCGCCGCGTATCTGGTCTGGATCGGCATCAAGGCGCTGCGCAGCCAGGGCCTCGCCACCGCGCACGAGCGCGCGCCGCAACCGTTGAAGGCGGTGTTCCGTCAGAGCGTGCTCGGCAATCTGCTGAATCCGAAGGTGACGCTCTTCTTTGTCGTGTTCCTGCCGCAGTTCGTGCAGCCGCACGGCACGCAAAGCGTCACGGTGCAGATGCTGGAACTCGGCGTGTTGTTCATGTTGCAGACCGTGGTGGTGTTTTCGCTGTTCGGCGTATGCGCGGGAATGATCGGTGGCTGGCTGAAGCGCCGGCCGCGCGTGGGTGTGTGGCTCGACCGGCTCGCTGGCGCGACTTTCATCGCGATCGGGATTCGCGTCGCCTTGCGCGATTGAAAGAGAGACCGTTTAAGCGACTGGGCGAACGTCGGCAACGGGGCGCGCCAGAAGACCAGTTTGGAGCTTTGAATGACTTTGCCTTGCATCACCGCCGCGCGCCGCTTTGATAGCCACGCGCATCTGCCGTTCTGGATCGACGCCGAGCAGGTCGGCTGGGTTCGCTCGAGCGATGTGCCGTTGCTCGCGCGCTGGCCCGATGTGTTTGAAATCGACGCCACGCGCATGACGCTCGCGCCTGCGTTCAACACCGCAGATTTGCGCAGTGCCGCGCTCGGTTCCGTAATCGGTGCGCTTGCCGCCGAGGGCCGTATTCCCGGCTGGCGCAATGAGACTTACGCGATCCGCAATGGGTTCGATGCGCCGCCGCTCGCGTACATCGAACGCGCGGCGTCGCGCTTCTTCGGCACGATGACCTACGCGGTGCATCTGAACGGCGTCGTAGAATACGCGGATGGCGCCCCGCAACTATGGATCGCGCGCCGCAGCGACACCAAGGCGACCGACCCGGGCATGCTCGACAATGTCGTGGCAGGCGGGATCGGCTGGGGCTTCGGCATCGAGGCGACGATCATCAAGGAGTGTTGGGAAGAAGCCGGCATTCCCGAGGAGATTGCCGCGCGCGCCACGGCTGGCCGCACCGCGCATGTGCTGCAATCGTTGCCGGAAGGCACACAGGCCGAACAGATTTTCATCTACGACCTCGCGCTGCCGGCCGATTTCGCGCCGCGTAACCAGGACGGGGAAGTGGGCGAACACCGGCTTGCGCGCATCGACGAAGCGGCGCGCTGGATCGAAGAAGGCGCGATGACGGTGGACGCGAGCCTCGCGACGCTGGATTGCCTGCTGCGCCGGCGCTGGATCGACGAAGACGCGTGTCCGGGCATCGAGACATTGTTTGCACCGCCGGCGCCTGGATAGGCACCTGAGTAAGCACCTGCCAGGCGCTGCTGCGACGAGCACGCCGGGTCACACCGTAGCACGCTGCATCAAGCAGGACGCACCGAACAAATCACGCACAAAAGAAGGGAGTCACCCAGGTCATGTCGACCGATCACAGCTTTATTCTCAAACTGTCGTGCGCCGACCGGCCCGGCATCGTCCACGCGGTTTCGGGCTTTCTGTTCGAGCGTGGCAGCAATATTCTCGACTCCGCACAGTTCGGCGACAGCCGCACCGGCGAGTTCTTTATGCGCGTGCATTTCCAGCAGGTGGGCGGCGATCCGGGCCTGAACCTGTTGCGTACGTCGTTCGCGACGCTCGCTGAGCAGTTCGGCATGCGTTGGGAATTGCATGATGCTTCGGTGAAACCGCGCGTCGTCATCATGGTGTCGAAGATCGGCCATTGCCTGAACGACCTGTTGTTCCGCTACCGCACCGGTCAACTGGGTATCGAGATTCCGGCGATCATCTCGAACCACAAGGAGTTCTATCAGCTCGCGGCCAGCTATGACATTCCGTTTCATCACTTCCCGCTGATGGGCGCCACGCCGGATGCCAAGGCCGCGCAGGAAGCACGCGTGCTCGAAGTGATCAACGAGCATCAAGCCGATCTGGTGGTGCTCGCCCGCTACATGCAGATTCTGTCGCCGCAGCTGTGCGAATCGCTCGCCGGCCGCGCGATCAATATTCACCATTCGTTCCTGCCGAGCTTCAAGGGCGCGAAGCCGTATTACCAGGCGTTCGACCGTGGCGTGAAACTGATCGGCGCGACCGCGCATTACGTGACAACGGATCTCGACGAAGGTCCGATCATCGAGCAGGAAGTGGAGCGGGTCGATCACAGCATGACGCCGGAGCAGCTGACGGCGATCGGCCGTGACGTCGAATGCGTGACGCTCGCGCGTGCGGTGAAGTGGCACGTCGAGCATCGCGTCGTGTTGAACGGCAGCAAGACCGTGGTGTTTCGTTAAGCGTTGTTGATGCACTTTGCAGTGGGGGCGGCCAACCATGGCCGCATGACCCTGCTGCAAGCGTTCAAAGGGGGCTGTTCGGCGCGCTCTTCTTTCAGGGCAGCGCGAGCCGCCGCAAGTGCGGGCCGAATGAGTCCGGTGCGTGCTCGTCAGGTTCGTCAGGTCAGGAGCGTATCGCGGAGCCGCCCTCATCCCGCGTGTCGTGTGCAACTCGTGCGAGTCGTGCGAGTTGTGCGTTTTGCGCCGAACGGCCGCGCGCATTCAGTTTTCTCAGCCAGATCAGCAGTCCCGTTGCGCTGAGCACGGCGACCGCAATCCCCACCGCGCTAATCAGAATCCGGCCGCCGAGACCCAGGATGCGTCCCGAGTGCAGCGGGAATTGCACCTGCATGAAGATGTCGCCCGCCGTGCCCTTGCCGGGAATTTGCGCGCCGAGTAGTTTGCCGGTTGCCGCGTCCCAATACATCCACGGATTGCCGAGGCCGATGTCGCCGTGATCATTGCCGGTTGCGTAGAAGCCGACGCCGTAGGCGTGCAGGTATTCAGCGTAGTAAAGACCGCCCGGCGGCACCTTCAGGTTCTGCGCTTGACCGGCTTGTTCTGCGAGTTGCACCACACGCTCGCGACTCAGCAACGGGTCGCCGGGCTGCGGCGCGCGCAGGATTTCGGGGTTGTTGACCGGATTCGGCGTGAGCGTCGAGAACAGCGACACGATTGGCCGAACGACCGGTGCCGACAGATTCATCGACACCGACGTCAGCGCGACGATCGCCAGCAAGCCCCAGATCCACACGCCGCCTGAGCGGTGCAGATCGAAGGTGAGCGCATAGCCGCCGCGCCCGAGGCGAAACGCGAACGACTTGCGCCATGCCTTGAAGCTCGGAAACGACAGCCATAGCGCGATCACACTATCGAACAGCCACACGATCCCGACCATGCCCATCAGCCACGTGCCGATGTCGACACCGCCGGTGAATGGCAATTGCAGCGTGTAGTGCAGCTTGTAGATGAACGGAACCAGATTGAGCCGCGCGAGCGACACGGCGCCCCATTCGCGCCGCGCCTGGATATTGCCGGTGGCGGGATCGACGGCAATCTGATTGAAGCCGAGCGGGTAGGGCTGCTGCGTGGCGGGGTTGGTGCGCGGCAGCACCATCATCTGCAACGTGTGGCCGGGTTCAGCGGCGAGCGGCAAATACGTTACCTGCAGGCGCGGATCGGCCGCTTCGACGCGACGTGCCAACTCGAGCCCCGATAGCGCCGGGCCGGCGGTGCGCACTTTGAAGAACGACGGGTTCAGCGCCGCATCGAGTTCGTGGTCCCACGCGATGATCGCGCCAGTCAGGCCGGCGACGAACAGAAACAGCGCAATGGCGATACCGAACCAGCGGTGCAGGCGGACGAGCTGCCGCCTCATAAGCGAGCCGGCGAATTGGAAAACGAGGGGAAACGGCGGGTCACGGTGTCGCGTTGTAAATGGGAATTGTTCTCATCTTATGCGAATCGTGTGGCCTGCTGCAAGTTTTCAGTAAGCGCTGGGCGCCGCGCGGATCTGGCCTTCTGAAGACGGCGCAGGTAAAAAAAGCGGCACCGAAGCGCCGCTATTCACCGCATCCGCTAAGCCCGCATCGCAGACGGGTTCGCGCTCACACCAGCCGCAGATAAATCAATTCCCGCTTGATATACGCATAGAAAATCGGCGCCGCGACCACGCCGGGGAGACCGAACGCGGCTTCCATTACAAGCATCGCGATCAACAGTTCCCAGGCGCGCGCCTCAATCTGACCACCGACGATACGCGCGTTCAGGAAGTACTCCAGCTTGTGAATCACGATCAGGAATATCAACGACATGACCGCCGCCGGAAAGCTCACCGAGAGCGCCACCGCGACGATGATCGTGTTCGAGATCAGATTGCCGATCACCGGCAGCAAGCCGACGATAAACGTCACCAGCACCAGCGTTTTGGAGAGTGGCAGCGTGTCGTGAAAGATCGGCAGGATTACCAGCAGGAAGATGCCGGTGAAGAACGCGTTGATCGCGGAAATCTTGACCTGAGCGAATACGATGCGGCGGAAGGCGTCGGCGAAACGGGTCACGCGCGTGACGAACGCCGTGGACAGCGGCAGCCGTTGCATATGCTTCTGTGCCCCGACCGCGATGATCGCGCCGATGATCATGCCGATCAGGATATGCGTGAAGCCGCGTGCGGCGCTCTTGCCGCTTTGCTGCAACATGTTCGCGTGCGTCTGCATCAACTCGGCTGCCTTCGTCTTCATCTGCTCGGTATCGACTGGCAGAGTGTTGGCGATAAATTGCGGAATCCGGCCGCGCGCCTGGTCGATCAACTGCATCGCCTGGTCGAGCAGCATCTGGACGCTCGGCACGTCGTTTTCAAAATGCTCGATAATGCCAAGCGTGAGGCCTGTCAGCGCACCCACAATGACGGTCGACAGGATAACCACCGCGAGCCAGCGCGCGCGCTGGCTCGACATGTGCCGTTCGATGCGCGGCGCGATGGTGTGCACGAGTTGAAACACCAGCAGCCCGGCCAGCAAGGCGCCGAGCAGCTTCAGTTCGATGACCGCCCACATGCCGATCAGCATCAGCACGTAACTGCCGATTTCGACCGCCGATAGCTTCGGCAGGCTCATGTCGCTCGTCAGCCTGACCGGGCGTGGGCGTAGGTCCTGCACTTGCCCGTCGTCGCTCGCCTGATTCCGCTTGGCCATGGCTTATTCCGTCTCCAACCCGTGTTGTACAGCGTTACTTTCTACTGGCAATGCGTTTCAGCAGCGGCGCCAGATACTTACCGGTAAAACTTGCCTTTGACTTGGCAACCTGCTCCGGCGTGCCTTGCGCGATGATCTGACCGCCACCGGCTCCACCCTCGGGGCCGAGATCGATGACCCAGTCGGCGGTCTTTATTACATCGAGATTATGCTCGATGATCACGACGGTATTACCCTGGTCTCGCAAACGATGAATCACTTCCAGCAGCAACGCTATGTCGTGAAAGTGCAGACCGGTGGTCGGCTCGTCCAGGATGTATAGCGTGCGACCGGTGTCACGCTTGCTCAGTTCCAAAGATAGTTTGACGCGCTGCGCCTCGCCGCCCGACAGGGTGGTGGCAGACTGACCCAGCCGGATATAGCCTAGACCCACGTCCAGCAAAGTTTTCAGCTTGCGCGCCACGACCGGCACCGGCTTGAAGAACTCATAGGCGCTCTCCACCGTCATGTCGAGCACTTCGCTGATGTTCTTGCCTTTGTATTGCACGTCGAGCGTTTCGCGGTTGTAGCGCTTGCTGTGGCAAACGTCGCAAGGCACGTACACGTCCGGCAAAAAGTGCATTTCCACCTTCAGCACGCCGTCGCCCTGGCAGGATTCGCAGCGGCCGCCCTTTACGTTGAACGAGAAGCGGCCCGCTTCGTAGCCGCGTTCCTTCGCCGCCGGCACACCCGCGAACAGTTCGCGGATCGGCGTGAACAGTCCCGTGTACGTGGCCGGATTCGAACGCGGCGTGCGGCCGATCGGCGACTGGTCGACGTTGATGACTTTGTCGAAATGCTCCAGTCCTTCGATCGATTCGTACGGCGCCGGCTCGGTGGACGAGCCATACAGGTGATGCGCGACCGCGTGATACAGCGTGTCGTTGATCAGCGTGGACTTGCCCGACCCGGACACGCCGGTCACACAGGTCAGCAGGCCGACCGGCAGATCGAGCGACACGTGCTGCAGATTGTTGCCGTATGCCTCGACGATACGCAGACGGCGCTCGTCCGGTTCCTTGCGTTCGTCCGGGTATTCGATGTTGCGGGTGCCGGACATGTACTGCCCGGTCATCGATGCCGCGTTCGCCTCCACCTGCTTGGGCGTGCCTTCGGCGATCACCATGCCGCCGTGTTCGCCCGCGCCCGGCCCCATGTCGACCACGTAGTCGGCCATGCGGATCATGTCTTCATCGTGTTCGACGACGATCACCGAGTTGCCGAGATCGCGCAGATGCTTGAGCGTGGCGATCAGCCGGTCGTTGTCGCGCTGATGCAGGCCGATCGACGGCTCGTCGAGGACGTACATGACGCCGGTCAAACCGGAGCCGATCTGCGAGGCGAGTCGAATGCGTTGCGCCTCGCCGCCCGACAGCGTTTCCGCACTGCGTTCGAGAGACAGGTAGTCGAGCCCGACGTTATTCAGGAACATCAGCCGCGCGACGATCTCCTTGACCACCTTGTCGGCGATCTCGCGCTTCGAGCCTTCGAGCCGCAGCGTCTGGAAATAGCCGAGCGCGTCGCGCAACGGCCAGCCGCTGATTTCGAAGATGCCGCGCGCGTCGCCGTCCGCGCCGATCCGCACGAAGCGCGCTTCACGTCGCAGCCGTGTGCCGGCACAGGCTGGGCAGGGCTGGTTGTTCTGATACTTGGCGAGCTCTTCGCGCACCGCGACCGAATCGGTCTCGCGGTAACGGCGCTCCAGATTCGGGATGATCCCTTCGAACACATGCTCGCGCACGGAGGTGCGACCGCGTTCGTTGATGTACGAGAACGGGATTTCCTGCTTACCCGAACCGAACAGCAGGATCTTGCGGACTTTCTCCGGCAGGTCTTCGACGGCCGTGTCGATGTCGAATTCGTAGAAGGCCGCGAGACTTTGCAGCATCTGGAAGTAGAACTGGTTGCGCCGGTCCCAGCCTTTCACCGCGCCCGCCGCGAGCGACAGCGATGGATGCGCGACCACCCGCTTCGGATCGAAGAAAGTGATCTGGCCGAGGCCGTCGCACTCCGGGCACGCGCCCATCGGGTTGTTGAACGAAAAGAGGCGCGGCTCCAGTTCCTGCAGCGAATACGAGCAGATCGGGCAGGCGAACTTCGAGCTGAACAGGTGCTCCTTGTCCGTGTCCATTTCCAGCGCGATCGCGCGACCGTCAGCGAGACGCAGTGCCGTTTCGAATGATTCAGCGAGACGCTGCTTCATATCGCCGCGCACTTTCAGACGGTCGACGACGACGTCGATCGTGTGCTTGTCGTTCTTCTTGAGTTTCGGCAGCGAGTCGACTTCATAGATCTTCGCGACGCCTTCGTTGGCCGTGCCGCCGCCCGAACGGACCCGAAAACGGATGAAGCCCTGCGCCTGCATCTCTTCGAACAGTTCGACGTGCTCGCCTTTGCGGTTCGCCACCACCGGCGCGAGGATCATCAGCCTGGTTTCTTCCGGCAGGGCGAGCGCCGCGTCGACCATCTGCGAGACGCTTTGCGCTTCCAGCGGAATTTCGTGGTCCGGACAATACGGCGTGCCGACCCGCGCGAACAGCAGGCGCAGATAGTCGTGAATTTCGGTGACGGTGCCGACCGTGGAACGCGGATTGTGCGAAGTCGCCTTCTGTTCGATCGAGATCGCCGGTGACAGGCCTTCGATCAGATCGACGTCCGGCTTCTCCATCAATTGCAGGAATTGGCGGGCATAAGCGGAGAGACTTTCGACGTAGCGCCGCTGTCCTTCCGCATAGAGCGTATCGAACGCGAGCGACGATTTACCCGAGCCGGACAGGCCCGTAATCACGACGAGCTTGTGACGGGGGAGGTCGAGATTGACGTTCTTCAGGTTGT
This sequence comes from Paraburkholderia haematera, assembly GCF_905220975.1. GTDB lineage: Bacteria > Pseudomonadota > Gammaproteobacteria > Burkholderiales > Burkholderiaceae > Paraburkholderia > Paraburkholderia haematera. The sequence goes on from NZ_CAJNBK010000001.1 coordinate 189,694, forward strand.
GGGTGCGAGCCCCACGGATACGGATTTGTTCCACGCGTTATTCCAAGACTTGGCCCATGACCTGGCGGAAAGAGGAAGAGGCTAAACCTGCTACTATAACGACTTTTCAAGACCGCCGTTACGGCTTCCTGACAGCCCGAAGAAGGCACAAGGCAAGCTGTAAGGCAGCGGCCGAACGCTGCGGGAAAGAGGTTTAACTGGGGCCATCTTCCGCGAGTACAAGGCGCCGCGAGACGCCAGACGAGCGTGTAGCAAGGCTGCCGGCTCGAATGGCTCGCCGCTTGCCTGCCGCCCCGCTCATTCAAAGAACGCTCCCGATGTCCAATCCGTCCGCTACATCCTCACGCATGAGCGCGCCTGAAATGCGCGCGACCGTGTCGCTCGCCGCCATCTTCGCGCTGCGCATGCTCGGTCTCTTCATGATCATGCCGGTGTTCTCGATCTACGCGAAGACCATCCCGGGCGGCGACAACGTGCTGCTGGTGGGTATCGCGCTCGGCGCGTACGGCGTGACGCAGTCGATGCTGTACATCTTCTACGGCTGGATTTCCGACAAAATCGGCCGCAAACCGGTCATTGCGACCGGTCTCCTGATCTTCGCGCTCGGCAGCTTCGTCGCGGCGGGCGCGCACGACATGACGTGGATCATCGTCGGCCGGGTGATTCAGGGCATGGGCGCGGTGTCGTCCGCGGTGATCGCGTTTATCGCCGACCTCACCTCCGAGGAGCATCGCACCAAGGCGATGGCGATGGTCGGCGGCAGCATCGGCATTTCGTTCGCGGTGGCGATCGTCGGTGCGCCGATTGTGTTCCAGTGGGTCGGCATGAGCGGCTTGTTCACGCTGGTCGGCATTTTCTCGATTCTGGCGGTCGGCCTCGTGCTGTGGGTCGTGCCCGATGCGCCCAAGCCCGTGCATGTGCGCGCGCCGTTCGCCGAGGTGCTGCATAACGTCGAACTGCTGCGCCTGAACTTTGGCGTGCTCGTGCTGCATGCCACGCAAACCGCATTGTTCCTCGTCGTGCCGCGCATTCTCGAAGCGGGCGGCCTGCCGGTCGCGTCGCACTGGAAGGTGTATTTGCCGGTGATGGGCCTCTCGTTCGTGATGATGGTCCCGGCGATCATTGCCGCGGAAAAACGCGGGAAAATGAAAATCGTGCTGCTGTCGGCGATCGGTCTTATCCTGATCGGACAGTTGTTGTTGGGCGTCGCACCGCATACGATTCTGAGTGTGGCGGCGATCCTTTTTGTCTACTTTCTCGGCTTCAATATTCTTGAAGCGTCGCAGCCTTCGCTGGTGTCGAAACTGGCGCCGGGAACCCGTAAGGGCGCGGCAGCCGGCGTGTACAACACCACCCAGTCGATCGGTCTTGCGCTGGGCGGCGTGGTCGGCGGCTTGCTGCTGAAAGCGGACGGTCAGAGCGCCGTTTTCTTTACTTGTTCGGGGCTTGTTTTGTGCTGGCTTATAATCGCCGCACAGATGAAACAGCCGCCGCGCAAGGCGTAAAAAGGCTCACTCAGAACTCACCTGGCGGCGGGCTGAGGCGCAGTTCCGGTCTCCGGCCCGCTGGCTTGAGACGCGAATCGTGCATTGCCGCGCCGCCCGCAACGGAATCAACAGGAGAAACTCATGGCATCCGTGAACAAGGTCATTCTCGTCGGCAATCTCGGAGCCGATCCGGAAGTCCGTTATCTTCCGAGCGGCGACGCAGTGGCGAACATCCGCCTTGCTACGACGGACCGGTACAAGGACAAGGCGTCCGGCGAAATGAAGGAAGCAACCGAATGGCACCGCGTGTCGTTCTTCGGCCGGCTTGCAGAAATCGTGTCCGAGTATCTGAAGAAAGGCTCGTCGGTGTACCTGGAAGGGCGCATCCGTACCCGCAAGTGGCAGGCTCAGGACGGCACCGACCGTTACTCGACCGAAATCGTCGCCGAGCAGATGCAAATGCTGGGTGGCCGTGGCGGCTCGATGGGCGGCGGTGGCGACGAAGGCGGTTACAGCCGCGGTGAGCCGTCGGAGCGTAGCGGCGGCGGCGGTGGCGGTGGTGGCGGCCGTGCGGTTTCGGGCGGCGGCGCTTCGCGTGGCGGCAGCGGTGGCGGCGGCGGTTCGAGCCGTCCGAGCGCGCCGGCCGGCGGCGGCTTTGATGAGATGGACGACGATATTCCGTTCTGAGGGTCGAGTGAGCAGAAGTCCGCAAGTTCCAGCGGGCGGATTCTGACGCAGGAGACTGATTCAGAATGATTTTCCGGGCGAGGGCGAGACGCAAGTTTCCTCTCGCCTTCTCATTTCTATAGGCGCACGAACGCCCCGTCGAAACAAAACAGTTTCATTCGGTGACTCGCGCTGTCGGCACCGCGCCGGCATGCCCATCGTCGTTTTCCTCGGTTGTCCCTGTCAGTGTCCGTCCGCGTTCGCGATTCATCCCGCACACGCATCCCTGGGCGCTTTTTGAGGCGCTCATATTCCTGCCCGTATCAGCCACATGTCGTGGCGCTTCGCGCCCAATGAGGCGCGGCTGCGATTCCGAATCTTGCATCCTCGCCCACCCTGAAAAAGCGCCTATCGGGGCTAATCATCACGGGACAGACAGAAAAATCTTTCTTTGTACCAAGACGAGTGCAGTCTCGCTATCTGCCGATAAGCGTCACGCCCGAATCCGCCTGATCAAGCGTACGGCGCCACCTAAAACTTCTCTACCCAAGGCCGCAGTTCGACCTCCCATGTCCACGCACTGCGGTGCTGACGATGAATATGGAGATACTCCTGTGCTATCGCATCGGAACGAAATCTTTGAGCAGACCGGCAACATGGTGGCGGTCAATGACGTTACCGGCACGCGTCACGCTAACGCGCTCACTGGGTTATTTCACTGTCGTTCATGAGCGTGTCGATGAGTGGGCACGACACCTTGCCTTTCGACGTTGACCTCCGCCGCTTCAGCCGACTGCCCGATGGTCATTTCCTGCATGGTGCACTTGACTCCGTACCTAGGTACGCACCTAGACTAGACTCAACCAGTCCGAAAAGGAAGTGCCATGCGACCTCGTTGGGCCACCACGGGCTCCCTGCTCGCGGGAGCTACTGCCGCATTTGGGGCGTCCGCATGCTGCGCGGGTCCCTTGCTCCTTGTCGTGCTGGGAGTCGGGGGCACCTGGGGCTCGCGCCTGACCGCATTGCATCCGTTGCAACCCCTATTTGTCGCCCTATCCATCGCCTTTTTCGCGGTCGCTTTCCGCAGGCTCTACGCCAGGTCGGAAGAATGTGCGGTGGGCCAAGCCTGCGCGGTGCCTTCGGTGCGAAATCGTCAACGCGTCATTTTCTGGGTCGTGGTGCCGGCCGCGCTCGCACTGATGTCGTTCCCCCTGTATGCGCCGCTCTTCTATTGAGTACCTGCCATGAAGAAACTGATTGCTGTGCTTGTCGCGACTGCGCTGACCGCATCCACGGCTCTCGCCGAGGGGCTTCGCACGGCCACCCTTGACGTCACGAACATGGATTGCGCTGTGTGCCCGATTACCGTTCGCAAAGCACTTGAGAAAGTGCCCGGGGTGACATCGGCAAAAGTCGATTTCGCAAGCAAACGCGCGGAGGTCGTATTTGACCCGAAGAAGGCTTCGGTCGACGCGTTGACGAACGCGACGACTGATGCGGGCTATCCGTCTCACGTAAAGCAGGTGCAATGATGACTGCGGTCGTGCTGGATTCGTGCATCACGTGCCCGGCGTGCGGGCACAGGAAAGTAGAGACGATGCCCACCGACGCCTGTGTGTGGTTTTACGAATGCGAGCATTGCAAGACAGTATTCAGACCGAAATCCGGCGATTGCTGCGTGTACTGCTCGTACGGCACCAGCAAGTGCCCACCGATGCAGCAGTCCGGCTCGTGCTGCGCTGGTTAAACCCGATGCGTCGTAGCCTATCTTCATGGCCCGAACAGAATCAGCGCGCCCTTCCGAAAGCTGGCGCTCCGACAGGTAGCAACCCCGCGCGACGGGCAGTTTGAACAATCACGAAACGCCAGTACCTCATTTACCGTAACCAAACGGGACAGCACGAGAGAAAATCGTGAAATCGGAAGCTCACTGGGAAACGGTTTATCAAACGAAGCAGCCGACCGAGGTCAGCTGGTATCGACCCCACCTGGAGTTGTCACTTCAACTCATCGAAGAAGCTGCCCCCAATCGTGACGCCCGCGTCATCGATGTCGGCGGCGGCGAGTCTACGTTGGTCGATGACCTGTTGGCGCACGGTTATCAAAAACCGTCAGTTCTTGATATTTCCTCGACGGCGTTGTCCGTGGCAAGAGAGCGTCTTGGAAGCAAATCGGCAGACGTAGACTGGTTGTGTCGTGATGTGACGACGTTTCCTTTCGTACAGCACGAATATGACGTGTGGCACGACAGAGCTGTCTTTCATTTCCTGACTGATGCCAATGAGCGTGCGAGGTACGTGCGCCAGGTCGCGAACGCCGTTAGGCCCGGCGGCCACGTCATCGTTGCAACCTTTGGTCCTGACGGCCCAACCAGGTGCAGTGGTCTCGAAGTTGTCCGCTATGACCCCGATGCTCTACACGATGAATTCGGCGCCCGCTTTGAACTCGTGAAACATCTAACGGAGATTCATCAGACGCCGGCGGGTTCAATTCAACAGTTTACGTACTGCTACTGCGTGAGCTCAAGCGGGCCTGAGTAGCGCGCGAAGCGCGCGGCGCAGGCGCCGTTATCCCAAACAATCGAAGCCTCTCCTTGTGGTACCGACGGTTGCGAGTCGCCGTGATCCAGCGTGCTCGCCAACAATGACCCTCTGATGAAGCTCAGGGCGGAGGAAGTTACGCTATCGGCGCACGTGTGCGAAGCTGTTTCTCGTTGGACGTTCCAATATGTCCCGCATTCGAACATGGGCGGTTATAGTTAAGCCAGCGGCGCCCGAGGGCGAGCTTTCTGTTCAGGACCGACAGATTTGACGGGGGGAAATATGACTACTGATTCTGGTTTGGCTTACGACCCGCAGGGACCGATGCCTGGGTCGTTGGTGACGCTGCTCGAATATCTCGAACTCTCGCTCGATGAGGGGGAGTGCGTCGTCATGATGCGCCACGGTACAGACGTCTGTGCTGTCTACATCGGCAACCCGGCGGACGAGGACAACGAGCTGACGGGTCATGGAACCATTGCGGCGGGCGTGGCTGACGAGATACTCGAGCTGACGCAGGCTGGTATAAACCGGATAACGGTCGGCGACCAGACCTACCGGTTTGTCCGAAGCTTCACGCACATCGCCGACGTTGGAGCAGTGATATTTACTCCGACGTAGGGCTGCAGAGGTCTTGGCCAATATGCTCACACGGCCCTACGGGCACAACACGACATCCGCGAGGTCGTCCAGCGACAGTGGTTTGGTAAGATAAAAGTCGAATACCCGTTCGTCCGTCTGAAGTCTGCTGGCGTCATGGGTATAGCCCGTCACAGCCACCAGCTTCGTCAGGGAACACTGCGCGCGTTGCCTGAGGAGTCGCGCCAGCTCAAGGCCATTCATGCCGGGCATGCTGATATCAATCAGGGCAACATCGGGAGTGAACGACTCCACTATCGATAGCGCTTCAGGCCCGCTCTGCGCTCGTCTCACTTCGTGGCCTTCCAGTTCCAGCAAAGTGCCCAGTGCTTCCGTGGTGTCGGCGTTGTCGTCCACCAGAAGGATGCGAACCGGTGCCACCCTGAGCATCGTGGCCACGGCGGGCTCTTTCGTACCCTCGCAGACAATCGGCAATCGCACGGTAACTTCCGTACCCTGACCTTCGCCTGCGCTCGCGATGGTGACGGTGCCGTTGTGTGCGCCCACCAGATTCTTCACGACTGCCAGTCCGATTCCAAGCCCCCCTTCCGCGCGCTTTCGTGCTGAAGGTGACTGGGCGAACATATCAAAGACGTGGGGCAGCATGGAAGCTGAAATGCCCGTGCCGTTGTCCGTCACCGTGATGACAGCGCTGCGAGGCGAAGCGTTGTGCATCGACTCAATGCTGACATCCGGTGCTTCGACCACCAGGGCGATGTCGCCGTCGGGCGGCGTGTATTTGAAAGCGTTCGACAATAGATTCGCCACGACCTGAGTGAGGCGGGCGGGGTCAGCATGAACGCGGACGGGATATGTCGGAACCGTGACGCGCAGTCGGTGCTGACCGTTGCTAAGGTCGGCCTTCACCGCAGCCACCGCGTCGGCCACGATGTCCTGCAGCAACCCATACGATGGACGGACTGAAAGTTTGCCGTGCCTTATCCGCGACGCGTCGAGCAGGTCGCTGACCAGTCGCTTCAGTAGTCGCGTCTGCCGTGCCGCGATATCCAGCGCAGACAGGACGGCGGGGTGTCCGGTGGAGAGTTTCCGCGCTGCAGTCAGTGCGCTATCAATGGGCGCAATGGGATTGCGCAGTTCGTGGCCGAGCATTGCAATGAAGTCGTCCTTGCGCGCCTAATGCTTCGTTACCGATCAATTCAAGAGTGTGTGGATAACTCCCCCTTCAAGCTCCCTCCGCACCCCCTGACGCCAGAGAGAGATACCGACAAAAAACGTAAACAACTGCTGCCCAAAGGCCAACTTTGTTTGCGAAATTTTTGCGATGAATCCACAAGAGCAATGCAAGTATTGAATCCCTACCTAGTTGACACAGGATTGGTGAGCAGAACCGTTCGGACCTGTTGTAACCAGAAACCGTAAACATCAACCCCGCCTTTATGCGGGGTTTTCCTTTATCAAATGGAAGCTTCCCCGCCCAGTTCAGCATCCGAATCGTCCAAAGTAGCGCCCCCCGCAACCCGCATTCCATATGCTTTCATGATCCGGTATAGCGTGACGCGCGAGATACCGAGGGCCGTCGCGGTTTCTCCCAGCCGGTAATCGTGGCGTAGCAAGGCGGTTTCGATTGCACTGCGCTCGGCCTTTTCGCGGACACGGTCGAGCGTCGTCGTCTCTCTGGACGTCTGCGATTCGAGGTCGAGATCGTAGGCCGTCAGCAGCCTGCCTTCGGCCATGACTAGCGCATGGCGCACGCGATTGATCAACTCGCGCACGTTCCCTGGCCAGTGGTAGTTGCACATGGCGTCGATGGCCGATGGCGCGAAACCGTGAATCTTGTGGGTGCTGTCGGTCTTGTACTTCTGCAGAACATAGTGCGCGAGGATTTCGATATCCTTGCCGCGTGCGCTCAGCGGCGGTTCGTCGACGCGCAGCACGCACAGGCGATGGAACAGGTCGGTCCGGAAGCGTCCTGCGTCGATCGCGGCTTCGAGGTCGACGTGGGTCGCTGAAATGATGCGTATGTCGACGGAAATCGACTCGTTGCCACCGAGCCGTTCAATTTTGCCTTCCTGCAGAAAGCGCAGCAGGCCCGCCTGGGCTTCGGGCGGCATGTCGCCGATTTCATCGAGAAACAGGGTGCCACCGTTCGCCGATTCGATGCGGCCGATCCTGCGCTCGTCCGCGCCTGTGAACGCGCCACGTTCGTAGCCAAACAGTTCAGACTGCATAAGATGATGCGGAATCGCGCCGCAATTGATCGCCACGAAAGGCGCTTTTTGGCGAGGCGAGCGCTTGTGAATCGCGAGGGCGGTGAGCTCCTTTCCGGTACCCGATTCGCCGAAGATGAACACGCTGGCGTTCGTATTGGCCACTTTGCGGATAGTGCTGAAAAGCTGCTGCATGGGTTCGCTGGTGCCTACCATCGCGCTGCCATCCGCGAGCGGGGTATCGGTGGCCGTATCGACGTAGTCCAAGGCGGCCATGCCTCGCGCGTGCCCGAGCGCGTGCGAGATCCAGCCGGGCGCCAGCGGCAGCGTGATGTAGTCGAAACAATAGTTGCGAATCAGTTCGCGCACTGCCTTGCTTGCCGATTGGCTTTCAGCCGTGATTGCCACCCAGCCGATCGCAGTCTGGCTCAGACAGGCCTTGAGGGCAGGAAAGTCGCGCGGCGTGAAACTGTCGAAATCGATGAGACCCGCGGCGACGCCTGATTTCCTCGTTGCCGCCTCGGCGCCGGCGGCGGTTTTCGCCACGACAACTTCCCAGCCGGCCGAGCGTATTTCCGCGAGGAGCGCCTCGTCCGGGGCGCGAGCCACGCAGATGACACGGCGCTGGGTGTCCGGCTGGGGCGGGGGCGCGGATAGAGTTGAGCAGGCCATCACGCAGGAGCTCGTCGGAAAACGGTCAGGTGATTTTGGCACGATATTTCCCCTTTCCTTCTTTCTTACTTCACTGCCCGCCCGAAAATCGGCGCCGCAACGTCGTCCGACAGGTCGATGCTACTCGCTGCGAACGCCGCAAAAAAAGAATCTTGATGCTGCCGCAACGAGGTACGCAAAGCTTCTATACAGGGTTAACGTCCCGATTCACCAGCGGATAAATGTGTGTTTATACCTAGGTTGCCCTGGCAGTCCAACCCGTTCGACCACCTGCTAGCCGCCGCTCAAAGTGGGGAGGAGAGTCCTGTAGATATGGATAAATGCCGGCCCCAGCAGGACGGTAAGAAGGGCAGGAAAGATACAGAAAATGAGCGGAAACAGCAGTTTCAGCGCGATCTTCGACGCCTGTTCTTCGGCGCGCGTCCGGCGGCGTGAGCGCAGCATGTCCGACAGCACGCGCAACGAGGCGCCGATGCTGGTGCCGAAGCGTTCGGCCTGAACCAGCATTGCGCAAAAGGAATCGACATCTTCAACACCGGTGCGCAGGGCAAGATTGCGTAACGCCTTCTCCTTGGCAAATCCGGAGCGCATTTCGAGCAGCATCAGTTGAAATTCGCTGGCGACCACCGGGCTGCGCAGTTCGATTTCTCCCGCCACTTTCATCAACGCCGCGTCGAGGCTGAGGCCCGCTTCGACACACACCGTTAGCAGGTCGAGCGCGTCGGGAAAATCTTCGAAAATTGCGCGTTTGCGCCATGCAATGCGGCGCGTCAGCACGAAATTCGGCAGGTAGTAGCCGATCGCGCCGAGCAGGGCGAGCAAGGACACCAACAGGTACTGCTGCGTCGCGAGCGAGCTATTGGCCAGCCACGTCAGTGCAGTCAGCGGCAGCGCGAGCGCGAGCAAGGTTTTCGCGGCGAAATAGAGCGCGGCGGCCCCCTGCGTGCGCCAACCCGCATTCATCATTTGCACGCGCAGTGCCGAGTTTTCCCAGCCCTCAGCCGGGATCGACAGTTTCGAAATCGGCTGCGAAATCTCGGCGAGCTTTTCGAGCCATGCTGAGCCTGTCGGCATGCTGCCGGGGTCGGACATGGGGAGGCTGGTCCCGCCTGCCTGTTCGATACGCCGTCGCATATCGCGCGGCGAGAATAGCAACATTGCGGCGAGTACCGCGCCGAACACCACGGCGAAAAGGCCGACCAGCAACAGCATATGCATCGAGTCGAGCGTTTGCATGACAGCTCCTTAATATCCTGATCTGCGGCGCGTGTGCGAAAAGTGCAGTCAGACGCGAATCTTCACGATGCGCCGCATCCACAGCACGCCGCATAACATAGAGAACACCACCGTCTCGATGACCTTGATGCCGGCCGGGTCCTGCCACAGCACTTCAAGGAAAGTGGGGTTAAGGACCATCATGAGCCCCGCAGTGACAAACGGCAGCAGGCCAAGTATCCACGCCGACAACTTGCCCTCGGCCGACAGCACGCGGATCTTGTCGAACAGCTTCATGCGTTCGCGGATCAGCGTTGCAATGCTGTCCAGTATCTCCGCGAGATTGCCGCCCGTCTCACGCTGAATGAGGACGGCGATCACGAAGTAACGCAGATCACGGATCGGTACGCGCGTCGCGAGATTCATCAAGGCCTCGTTCAGTGAGACACCGTAGTTGATTTCGTCGAAGGTGATGCGGAATTCACCCCCCATGGGCTCGGCGAACTCGGTGCCGACCATGCCGATTGCGCTAGAGAACGCATGTCCTGCTCGCAACGCGCGGCTAATCATATCGGCAACGTCAGGCAACTGGCGTTCAAGTTGGCGCAGTCGCTGCCTACGCCGCCGGCTCACATGGAGGAACGGCAGCACCGATGCGGACAAGGCGCCGAGTGCGGCGAACATCGTCGGTACGGGCGTGAGTGTGGCCACGGCGAGCACGGTTGCAGGCAGAACGAAGGTCGTACCGATCAACCTCGCAATCGACCACTTGAGCCCGGATTGCTGGATCCACAGGTCGAGCGTCTGGATGCGAGGCAGTCGCATCAGCAGCTTGTCGAGCAGTGCCGACTCGCTCAGCATGCGCTGCTTCAGGATCGTCAAGCGTTCCTTATGAACCTGGCCGCCGGCGGACAATGCCCGGATACGCGATTCAATCCTGCGGGCGGCCGGACCGTGACGATTGTTCCACCACTGATAACCGCCCTCGAGTGCGAGCACGACAGCGAGGAACAGCAAGATGGCGAATGCATAAAAGATCGGGGTCATGCGTGTCTCCTGAGACCGCAACGAGTCAGTCAGCGGATTGGGTCGGCTGGATCACGTGGTTGTTTCGAAATGGCGTCCGGGATCGTAGATCGAGTCGGGCAGAGCGATGCCGAATGCGTGCAGGCGCTCGGCGAATTTGGGCCGGACGCCGGTCGCGCAAAACCGCCCGCGCACGTTGCCGTTCTCATCGATACCGGTTCGCCTGAACGCAAAGATTTCCTGCATGTTGACGATGTCGTCTTCCATGCCGGTAATTTCCTGAATGCTGACAATCTTGCGTCGCCCGTCCGTCAGCCGGGCCGCCTGGACCACCACCGAAATCGCCGATGAAATCTGCTGGCGCATGGTCTTGGTCGGCAGCGACAGGCCGCCGAGGTTGATCATGTTTTCGAGGCGAGTTAGCGCATCGCGCGGGGTATTCGCGTGGATGGTGGCGAGCGATCCTTCGTGACCGGTGTTCATCGCGTTGAGCATGTCGAGCGCCTCGGCTCCGCGCACCTCGCCGAGGATGATGCGGTCGGGCCGCATCCGCAGGGCATTGCGCACTAGCGTGCGTTGCGTGATCTCGCCGCGTCCTTCGATGTTCGGCGGACGCGTTTCGAGCCGCAGCACATGCTGCTGCCGCATCTGCAGTTCCGCCGCGTCTTCGATGGTCACAATGCGCTCATCGTCCGGAATGAATCCCGACAGCACGTTGAGCAGGGTTGTCTTGCCGCTGCCGGTCCCGCCCGACACCAGGATGTTCACCTTGGCGCGCGCCAGGGCATCGAGCACTTCCGCCATCGGCGGCGTGAGGCTCTGCAACTGGATCAGGTCGGAGACTTGCAGCGGATTGGCGGCGAAGCGCCGGATCGAGAGCAGCGGTCCGTCCACGGCGGAGGGCGGAATGATTGCATTGACCCGTGAGCCGTCTGGAAGACGTGCGTCGACCATCGGGCTCGATTCATCGATCCGGCGTCCGACGCGCGACACGATCTTCTCGATCACCTTCATGAGGTGCGCGTCATCGTAGAACGTCACGTCGGTCAGTTCGAGCCGCCCTTTGCGTTCGACGTAGGTGTGCTGGTGCGTGTTGACGAGAATGTCGGATATCGTCGGATCGCGCAGCAGGCTTTCCAGGGGGCCGAACCCGAACATCTCGTCATAGACGTCGATCACCAGCTGCCGGCGTTCGAGGTCGTTGGCCGGCGCCTTCTCTTCTTCGAGAATACGCGTAACGAGCGCGCCGATTTCGTGGCGCACCTGCTCGACCGGCATCCGCGCCAGACGTTCCAGTTCGACGCGATCGAGCACGCACTGATGTATTTCTCGTTTCAATTTCTGATAAGCACTCCGTGCCATGTGAGTCGGCGAGTGCTGGCTGTTTTCGCGCCCGCCGAACGGCTGCACGTTTTGAGCGGAAATCTGTTCACGCAGTGACATGATGGTCTCCTGGAGTGGTATCACATAGCCTTGAGCTTTGGTGCCGGGCTGCGTCCGAAGAAGCGGGTGAGCAGCGGCTCGCCCCTTACGCGGCCGCCCTCGGATCCTGCCGACAGGCTGACAATGTTGTTCGCGAGCGCAAGCAGACTGCGCGACACGGCGTTATTGCGGTTCAGCTTCGCGATAGGCACGCCATGGTTCACGGATTCCGAGACGGTCTCGGTGTCTTCCGGGATGACCTGATAGGGACGCATGCCGAGTACTTCCTCCAGCGCGGCCCGTGCGCGTTCCCCATGGCGCGTGTACCGGTTCAGAAGCAGCCGGGTACGGTCAGGCGGATAGGCGAGCGACGCCAGAATCTCCTGCAGACGTCGGCCCGCGCGTACATGCGGCATGCTCGCCTGCAGGACGAGATGAATCTGGTTGCTGCGATCGAGCGCCAGGATGGACAGTGGATTGATCGATTGGCCGAGATCGAAGATCACCAGGTCGTAGCGCGGAGCGGCGACGCCCAGAATCCATTCGAGTCTTTCTTCCTTGATCTCCGATGCTTTGATCGGGTCACCGGCGCCGGCGAGTATATGGAACGTGTCGCTCACGTGCACGAGGCAGGCGTCGAGGAAGGCCGCGTCCATCCGTTCTACCTGCGCGCACATTTGCGGCAGGGTCGAGGGTGGTTTTTCGTCGGTGACGAGAAAGGCCGCGTCGCCGAAAAGCTGATTGAGGTCGATCAGCAGCACACGTTTTTGCTGACTCTCTGCGATCGCATGAGCCACGTTGCTCGCGATGAAGCTGGTTCCCGCTCCGCCTTTACAGGACAGGAACGACACGATCTGCGTTTCGTGCGCGGCGCTCGACGCCCGCTGACTCTCGATGCGCGAAAGCGCTTCACAGAGCGAAGCCTTGTTGAGCGGCCAGCCGAGCACGTCGCGAAAGCCGGCACGCATGGCTTCGATCAGCGTCTGCTGCGACGCATCGGGAATCACCAGGATGGACGTGACGTGAGGGCGCTGATGGCACAGCTTGCCGACGACCGGAAGCTCGGCGCCTTCGAGCGACGATGCGTCGACGATCAGCACATCGAAGGCGTCCAGGCTGTCGCCGCGCTCTACCAGCGACGATGGTTTGCCGGCCATGCGGGTCGTGCGGTAGTTGCCGCATTCGCCGATCAGACTCACGATTTGGGCCAACCGTGCGGCGTTTTCCGAAGTAATGAGAATGTTGATCATGATCGTGGCTGCCTGGATATGTTGTGTTATTGACAGACGGTGCCGCCCGTCGACGACGCGAGACTTTCGCGCGGCAGGGTGGTCGTGAGCGGGGGCATCGTGAGCGTGAGGGGCACGAACGGAATCATGGTTCTCACGCTGACGTTGGTCACGCTGACGGTGACTAACGTGCACGTGTTGCGTGCCGTGGTGGCGTCGGAATCGCAACCGGACGGTGTGTACGTGACGTTCACGTTGGACGCGGCGAGCAGAGGCAGCAGGTTTGTAATCCTGCTTTTGATCACCGCGGCATCGGCATCGCAAACCGTGGCGGTACGCGCGCCGAGGCGCACGGCTTCACTCGCGGTGTTCCAGTAAAAGAGCACACGGCCCAGTTCGCAAACGCCGATCAGCAAGGTGCACAGGATGCCTGCGACCAGCGCGAACTCCACGGCGGCAGCACCACGTTGTGCGCGCAGCCGGAATGGCCGGGAAACAGAGCGCTGGTTCATGACACTTGCCTCATCACGGTGACGATGTTGCCGAACCTCAGCGTCGACAGATTGAAGTAGTTCAGGATCGGGGAGTACGGATACCCCTTGATCTTGACTTCGACGAGGTTGATGCTGCCGGCTGCGTTCGAAGGACCGACTCCGTTGTCGTTGTCGTAGGTCGGGACGCTGGCGAACTGCGCCGGGTCGGAGGCGTCGGCGCAACTGGTTGTGTGCGCGCTGTCGCACACGATCACCATCGAGGTCGTCAAACCGGTGACGAGCTCCGTTCCGCTGCCCGACGCCGGGCACGTCGTACTGCCATAGACGGCGAGGCACTGAGCCTGCGCGATCGGGTAGGCGGTATCGGACGGCAGGTAAGTGGACAGATAGCGGGCGGCGTCGCGCGTGGCTTTCGTGAGTGCTTCGTACTGGTAAATCGCGTGGCCGAATTCGGCCACGCCGGCGACGAGCGTCACGAGCGGAATCAGCACGATGGCGAATTCCACCGCGGCGACACCGCGCATGCGTGCTGGACGGTTAGAGCGTTTGTTCATGACAGTCCCCTATTGCAGCAACACAGGTACTTGCGGCCCGACGGAGCTGCCGGAGCCAGGAACGCCTTGCGTGGCACATGGGCTTCCCGGATTCGACGATGAACCGCGGTACTCCAGATGGACGGGGCCGGCTGTCCCGCCGGTGTCCATCGGGTCGAGCATCAGCACGCAATCCCAGGAAGTGACCGGAGCCTGGTGGCTGCTCGCCAGTACGCCGCAATCCAGTTCGGGGGCGAGTGCGAGACGCCGGTCGGCGCCGAGCGGGTAGTTGCTGGCGCTATACGTGCCTTTGGTGCTGGAGCCGGTGACCTTGTCGCCCTGATAGGGCTGAAACGTTTTGCGTTCGTTGACGAAGTCGCTATATGCGTTGCTCTGCGCGGTCCACGTCGTTGGGGTGTACGCGAACCCTGTGAAATCGGGCTCGCCGTCGGCAGGTCCCTTGTACGAGGTGCCATAGATACCAAACCGAGTATTCCAGGCTCCTGAGTCGGCGACCTTGTTGCCGGTCGAGCCGATATTCGCGCCGACGGCGGGTAGGGCGCAATAATTCCCGGTCAATTCATTCTTGATCTCATTGGCACTGTTGCTGCCGTCGAGGGCCGCCCATCCAAAGTTTCCGGGGCCGTAAGCCGGCGAGGCGCCGGTTTTCGACGCGATCCACTGCCCGACCGTATACGTCTCGCCTGCAGTCGGCGGCGTGGTCTCCGTTCCCGCCTTGCAGATGAACGCCGGAATCGCGCACGTGGTTTGCGCGGCACCGACAGTTGCGACGGCCGTGGCGGACACGGTTGCATTGGCTATGCTCGTGCCGCTGAACGCGCCAAGCACCTGGATGAACCAGTTCGCAATGTTCGCTTTAGACGTCGTGCATTTCGCGTACTTGATGTTGGCCGGAGTGGCGACAGAGCTCTTCGGCAGGAACGGATTGTTCAGCGAATCGCTGAACAGCACGCTGCTTTCTGTTGTCATCTGCACGGCGCCGCTCTGGAACAGCGCGTAGTTGAGGTGGCCGGCTGTGATGCCGGCCGCCTCGGAGACAGACAGATTGACAGTCGCGCCGGTGAGATCGCGCGCGGCGGCCAGCGCACAGGCATCGGCGCTGTTTTGCAACTCGCTTCGGGTCACGTACAGCTTGCCGAGATCGAGCGCGAGACCGACGAAGCCGATCAGTGCCACGAGCGACACCGCAACGATGATGGACACGGCGCCGCGCTCGCCTCGACGAGTTGCACCGCACCTGCCTGACTGATTGCCGCTACGCATGACGCCCCCCGTGCCTGTTTTTATTACTGACCGCTGGCCCCGCCGCCCCCGCTGCCGATGCCGATGACAAACGCGTTCGGCGATGGTGCGGGTTGTTGGAATGACTTGTCGTAGGTGTCCATCGCCGAAGCGGCGGACTTGCCGTCCACGCCCTGAGCCGACTGTGCGTGTTCTGCTGCGTGCGGATCGATGATCTGCGCCTGGGTGACGGTTTTGAGCGCCTCGCCAAAATGCGCGTCCCAGATCGGCGTGCTGGACAGGCAACCGCCCAGCGCTGCACAGACCGGCACGATGAGCGCGGCCCAGCGTGCGAAAGCAAAGTGTTCGTGTTTCATGAGATTCCCCTTGGCATCACATCAATGTTCGACCGCGTGGGTGGAAGCGTCCGCATTCGCGACGTCTTGCCGAACCTTGCGGGCGGCGATCCTTGCCGCAGCGCTTTCGATACGGGCGGCACGGGCCGCCTGTTCGGTCTGCGCGGATGGCGCCGTGTCCGCTGGCGCGGCCGCCTTGGCGGGCGCCGCATCTGGCATGACGCGCGACCGGTCGGTGCTGGGCGCCGCGGCCTGCGGGTCCGCCTGCGGCAACGCTGTTGCAACGGGCCCGGTGGGCGGTTGCGGCGCCGGTGCGGGCGAGGGCAGCGGTGCCGGTGGGCTCACCGAAGCCGGAGCCGGCATCGGCGAAGCGGCCGGAGCAGCGCCGGCAGGCGCGGCACGCATTTTCGGGTGACGGCCTTCCATGTTGCCGGTCGCGTAGACGTCGGCCTCGTTCGCTTGTGAGAAGCTGTCCGTAGGCAGCGGGAGGTCGGCGGTTTGCAGCGGCTTGACGAGATGCGGCGTGATAATGAACACCAGTTCCGTCAGGTCCTGCTGGAACGACGTGCTGCGCGCCAGCGCGCCGAGCACCGGCACTTCGCCGATGCCGGGTATGGCTTTCAGCGCCCCGGTCACGTTGCTCTTCATGAGCCCGCCGATCACAAAGGACTCGCCGTCGCTTATCTGGACCATCGTCGATGCACGGCGCGTCGTGATGAGCGGCAGAATCGACACGCCGCTCACGTTGGTTGCGCTGAGCGTGATGCCGGTCGGCGACAGATCGGACACTTCAGGTGCGACCTTGAGGTTGATGCGGCCATTGGTCAGCACGGTCGGCGTGAACTTCAGGCCGACGCCGAACTCCTCTTCCTGCAGCGTGATGGTCGTGGCGCCCGTGCTGCTGCTCTGCGGCACCGGAATGAAGATCTTGCCGCCGGCGAGGAAGGTGGCCTCCTGGCCGCTGATCGCCACCAGATTCGGCTCGGCGAGGATCTTGACTAGGTCGTCCGTCTTCTGCGCATCGATCGCGAAGTTGAGCGGACGGTTGTTCGCCTTGCTACCCGCGATGAGGCTCGTGACGCCGGCCAGCAGATTGCTTACGAGCGCGCCACTCCATGAGCCGAAACCGCCCTGAATGTTGAGCGACGCACCCATCTGGTTGATGAGCGTCTTCGACACCTCGGCCACCTTGACTTCGAGCATCACCTGTTGCGGCGCATCGACCGTCATCATGTTGATCACGTCGGCTGCCTTGCTGGTGCTCGAACTCTGCTGGTTCACGTTGGGCCCGCTGCCGAGGGTGCCGGACCCGCTCTGCGATTGCTGGGTGGGCTGGGCACTCGCATAGGCCCTGGCGATCTCCAGGGCCTGCTGGGCAGACGGTGAACTCGACACGTGACCCCCGAGTACCAGGTTGCCCGCGGCGGTCGATACGCGGATGCCGCGCTCGTTGGGCAACAGTTGCCCAAGCGATTGCTGCAAGCCGTTGGCGTCGATGTTGACGATCACGTCGATGATCTGGCATCCACCGCTGCGTCCCTGAACGATCATGTTGGTCGTGCCGACCGCCATGCCCACGAGGTAAAGCGTGCGCGGCGACACCAGCGTGGCTTGCACGATCGTTGGATTGCCGAGCGTGCGGTTGCGTGCCGGTTCGGCGAGCGGCAGGAGTGTCGACTTGCCAACCGGCACGACGACGCTGGTCTGCTCGTGGATCTCGCCGGTACAGTTCGGGCCGCGCAGCGGCGCGGAAGCGCTGCCTGCCCCGCCGGCTGGCATCGGTGCCATGCTGACCAGCATCGGCGTTGGCGCGCGGCCTACCGGCAGCGGTGCATTCGGCCGGGCCTTCGCGAGCGCGGGGCCCTCGACCGCTTCCTGCGCTGCGCCGCTTTGTGCGACAAGCAATCCGGTGCACAACGCCGAGGCGAGTACGACGCCGCTCAGCGAGCGGCTACGCATCGCACCACCGGTTGAGAACCTCAGTTTCGTTTTCATTTTCCTGCCCCCGTTTCTCGACATCGGTCGATCGAGACTTCCGTTATTTGCCTTGGTGGTGCCAGTTGCGGCGGCTCGTCTTCGCCGATACCGCCGCATCCGGCCTAGAAACATTCGACACTGCCCAGCACGCCCGAGAGCACGCCGACGCAGTCTCGCTTCGCCGCTGGTCGTGCGGCGTAGTGCACGCGCGCCGGACGTGCGGGTAACGCTGCCGGTGCCGAGGCCGGTGCGGCGACAGGCGTGCCGAGCAGCGTGAACTTCGTGGCGCCGCCGGTCGGCAGCGTGGCCTTGTCAACCTGGTTGCGCAGCACCAGCGACAACGTGCCGACGCTGCGCGCGAGGTCGAGTTTTTCCGCCTGGTCAGGCGTGACTTCGAGCGTGACCGCGTTGACAACCTTTGGCGCCGTGTCGTCGCGATTGACCTGCTGGGCCACCGCGAGCACCAGGATCTTTTCCAGCACGATCTTGGAGATGCTTTGTTGAGCGTCGCTCTTGCCTGGCTCCTGCGTGTTCACGATGACGTCGACGTAGTTGCCCGGCAGCGCGAAGCCTGCAACGCCGACCACGTCGTTGACACGAACCGTGATGGCGCGGTTGCCTTCGCCTATGACAGCGGAGAGGCCGCCTTTGGTGCCGACCGGTGCGAGCTTCGACTCGATCACGGGCTCGCCGCGTCCGAGACTTGTACGCACCACACGGCCCTCGAGCGTTTTAGGATCGGTGAATGCACCGGGCGGCACACTTCCCGTCGGCCAGTTGACGGTGCGGATCAGGCTGGCGTTGAGCGGCTCGCCGAGACTGACGTCGCCCGCTGCGACGGCGATCGGCGTGACCGCATTCGACGAGGTCTGGATCAGCCATCGTGAAGCAAAAACCACGGCGGCCAGACCGGCCAGCATGGCGACGGCCAGCATGACTAAAGCGCGACTGTTTTTCATGGTGATACTCCTGCGTAGGTCGTTGGACACTTACCGGTCAACCGGCGGCCAACTGTTGGCCCGGCCGGTCGGCCGTAGGTGGGTAGGTACTGTCGTGGTCCATCGCGGTGCCGAAATAGCTGTGCCATGCTTCGCGCAGTCCTTCCCCCGTCACTTCGCGCGCCGTGCCGCGGTAGTGCGCCGTGGCGGCGACCAGATTGAGCAGATCGCCTGGATAGCAGGCCAGGAACGGTTTGCCGCTTGGGAGATGCAGGTTGTGAAGCAGGTAATCGAATGAGGTTTGCACGGCCGTGAGCTTGAGCGCGGCACAGCGCGCGTTGAAGACCGCGCGATAGTCGTCGACCGATAAGGGGCCGACGTACAGCTTCGAGCCGAGCCGGCGCAGGAATGCGTCGTCGAATTGGGCCGGAGCGAGATTGGACGAGAACACCGGCCACACGTCGAACGGCGCAATGAAGCGCGAGCCGGATTGCAGCGTGAACTGATCGACACCCCGATCGAGCGGCATCAACCAGCGGTTGAGCAGGTCGTGCGGCGCGATACGCTGGCGCCCAAGATCGTCGACGATATACAGACCCATGTTCGCTTTCATGTGCGGCGGCGCCTGGTAGAAACCGGCCGTGGCGTCATAGCGCAGGTCGAGCGATTCGAGCGTCAGTTCGCCGCCGGAGATCACCACGGGGCGGGAGCACATGCGCCAGCGCCGGTCGCTCGCCTGCGCCTGATTCTGCTCGGGTGCATCGCGATGCACGAGCGTGTCGTAAAGCTGCACGATTTCGCCGCCGACGTAGAGTGCATAGGGAATCGGCACGTTGCCGCGCAGCAGCAGTCCGAGCCGCTCGGCGAGAAACGTCTTGCCGCTGCCGGCGAGGCCGTGCAGCATCAAAGGCCGTCCGGCATTGAGCGATGCCGCGGCTGCATCGAGCAGCGCGTGGTCGATAACCACGTCGTGGAATGCCGCACTGACGTCGCTCTGCGTGATGCGGACCCAGCGAATCGAGTGTTCGCGCACACTTGCCGCATAGCTGTCGAACGCGACGGGGGCAGGGCCGCAATATCTGCAGCGCGTCATTTCGTCTTGTGCGAGATTGCGGCCGCTGTCCGTGAGACGAAGCTGCACGTCGATGTCATGCGTGCCACGGTGGGTGATCTCGACCAGGTGCTCGCGCACGAGAAATGCCAGCACGTCGTCGAGTACGCCCACCGACAGCTTGTGCCGCTCGGCGAGATCCGCGAAATTCGACTTGCCGTGCAGCAGGACGGACTTGAGTACGAGACGCGTCACGAACTCCTGCGGCAGGCCGGTTTCCGCGAGCGTGCGCGGCGCACGCAGCGACACGGTGGATTCCTCCGCATGACGGCCGTACGACGGTTCAGGTTCCGGGAGGTGCGTAACCTGCGCGACACTTCCGCTTTCATGGCTCTGCTGGTTCATCGCTCTTTTCTCCAGCGCCGGATTGCGACCGGCATCACAGGCTGTACGGCTCTGGCTGCCCATGCGGGCGGCAGCCCCGGATTCTTCGGCTAGGCAGCCGACGCGAACAACACTCCTAATGTCCCGACGGCAATGGCGACGCCGTAAGGCAGTGATCCAACCGATTCGATCTGCTGGTAGTGAGGATTCCCGGCCATCTGTTGTCCAGGGCGCCACGCGCTGCCAACGATGCACCAGAGATTCACGAGCAATTGCCTCGTGCGACGGTGACGCAAGATGACGTACAGCGACCAGACCCCGCCTGCGACAAACGTTGCCAGGGCGATACGGACGGTCATCGCCGGTCCGACCCAGGCGCCGATCGTCAGCAGCAGCTTCACGTCGCCGGCGGCCATGCCCCGCAACAGATAGAAGGGCAGCAACACCGCGAAACCGGTCAGGGCGCCTGCGAGCCAATCCGCACTGCCGGCCAGCGGGCCGTTTAGCCAGACCTGCACGACAAGCGCAGCGGCGAGGCCGATCGCGATGATCCGGTTTGGAATTCGCCGGCAAGTGAGATCCGTGCTGGCTGTCACGATGGCCAGCGCGATCACGCATGCAGGAATAGGTTGTGGGGGCAGAAACATGGCGTGTCTCGATCCGGTTCGTCTACATTTATCCACGCGCGGTCGCGATTCTGGTCGCGATGCGCTGATGGAGATTGCCCGCGGAGCTGCCTGGCGTTGCGACCGCGCCGAGGATCGTCACGGCAATGGGCGACCCGATCAGCGGGTACTCGATCGACGTGACACCGCCGTCGTCCCGCAACAACTGATTTGCAACGTCGCTCCATGCGTACATGGCTATCTCCCGAATTGGCTCGTCGTCGGTTCCGCTCGACGGTGAAACACGTCATGGTCCTTGGGAAGACGGGAGAGACGGAGAACCGATCACCCGTCAAATCCCGTCTCTACAGTTCACTTGAGATGGTGTTGAACACCGCGTTCAGATCTGTCCCGACTAGCGCTACGGCAACGATGATGGTCACCGCAATAAGTGCCGCGATAAGGCCGTACTCGATGGCCGTCACGCCTTGTTCGTCCAGCACGAAACGTTTGGTACGGGCTGCGTCAATCCAGAGGAATTGAAGCGGCGCGACGGGTCGTGCTGCTTCTCTCATCGCATTCATAGGTCGCTCCTGTCTTGGTTAGGGAGTGCTGCTTGAATCGAAGACCCGGCGGAGACGGACAATTCAACGGCTGGTCATCGTCCGTCAGCGCGCCGCTTACAGGTCACTCGCGATCGTGGTAAAGAGCGTACTCAGCTTTGAGCCAACGGCCGTTACGGCGACGATAATGGCGACGGCGATCAGGGATGCGATCAGTCCGTATTCGATGGCGGTCACACCATCTTCGTCACGAACGAAACGCTTAGCTTGGGCGATGATGTTTTGCATGGCAAACTCCTTTGGATAGCTAATTAAAAACCCTTGGCCCGAATTGGCTGAGGGGAGGTACTGCTGGGCACTGCAGAAAAAAAGGGCGCTGAGACTAGGCCAACCGTGTTGGAATGCAAGCTAATGCGTGCAAGCCGATCGGGTTGAAAGAGTCACTGCGAGAAAACGGGCCGCAGAGCACGTGCAAGGCGAATTGCCGGGCGGATGGTCTGTGGAGATCATTGTCTGTGCGATGGCACACGCAGCGAATGATCGATGTGATTGCTGCCGGGAACGCGAAGCCGGTGTCGCTATGGCGACGGTGGGGCCGTCGTTTTGTTTGATCGGTCTTCATTGTCGTGGTCCTCGCCTTCTGTTGCTCGTTATTGGCTTCCGGCCGAAGCCGGAGCCCGCTAGTCAGTCGGCGACTACCCGCTATTCTCTTTCCATCCGCGCTGTCTTTAATGATCGCAGCTGCGTAGGTGGAGAAACATCCCCGTGGTTGACGCCAGTCGCACTTCAGGCTCTCCCTCGTCCCTGCTACCCGAATCGTGCTGGTCGTCTCGTCATCGACTTCCGCGCCCTTTCCTTCGCAAGCTCTGGGCCAGCTTCCCCAAATGCCAGGAAATACGGCGCTGAGCCCGATTTGGCTGTCGCCCGATTCCACTCCCGGCGCACAGGGTGTTTCTAATCTGCGACGATTTCGGACCCCAATGCGCCAGGCGCGAAATCCCGGAGAGGTCCGCCGTTCGGCGCGCTGCGGAAAATGTCTCGCGATTTACCCTGGTTCGGCTCGGACGCCGGCATCGATCAGATCGGCATCCTTTCCGCGGGCTCGCCAGTCCAAATCGTTTCAATGTTGAAACGCGACTCCTCCGGGACGCTAAAAAACGCGTCGGATTTGTGCGGTGACGCGTGCTGCTGACGGGTGCCGCCGTCGGTTAGGAAAACGATGGCTTGAAAGTCAGAATATTTCCTACAACAATGAATCGACCACAAGCGCGCGATGATCCTTTCGTTCGCTTAGGAATGGAAACAAAAAATCAGATAGACCGGATGAGAAAAATATCCGGCTTTCGTGCGAGGCGGGGATCATGTACTTTTCGGATCGGGGTGCGCTCGGCGCCGAACGTTGCATCCATAACTGGCTGACACGCGAACGCGTGCTGCTGTACAGCTGCGCGATGCTCGTGCTTTGCGCCATCCTGCTGGCGGCATGGGGGTGGACTAGCAGCGGTTTCATGGCAACGGACGTCTCCCGACCCGGCGTCGACTTTTCAGTATTCTGGACTGCGTCGCACATGATGCTGAACGGTTCACCGGCCGCGGTCTACGACTATCCGACGTTTGCACGGGCCGAAGCGGAGCTCTTTGGGGCGCACGGTTTTTTGCCGTGGCTCTATCCGCCCACACTGCTGCTGCTCGTTGCACCGCTTTCCTTATTGCCGTACGCGATCTGCTATCTGCTGTTCGTGTGCGTCGGCGCCTGGCTGTTTGCGGCCGGCACGCAGGGCGTTGCCGGTTTCGCTGCTCACTTTCGACGCCCGCAATTTGCCGCCCTCGTCGTGCTTGCGTATCCAGGCGTCTTTGCTGCAGCAGTCGTTGGGCAGAATGCGTTGATTACCGCCGCGCTGATGGCGTTCGCGGTTCGCTGGACCGAGCGGCATCCTGTACGCGCGGGCATCTGCATCGGTTTGCTGGCAATCAAACCGCAATTAGCCGTGTTATTTCCAGTTGTGCTGATCGCAGCGCGTGCGTGGAAAACCATGTGGGCCGCAGCAATCAGTGCTGCGGGGTTTGTTGGAATCAGTGTGCTCGTGTGCGGCACACAGTCGCTCCGCGCATTTATGGTCGGCACTAGCATGGCGCGAGAATTGGTGCTCGAGAATCGCGCGCTGTACTGGCCTTCTTCTCCGACGCCGTTTGCCGCGCTGCGTCTCGCGGATGCGTCTGCCGTCATGGCTTATGCCGTACAGGCCAGTGTCGCATTGATCGCTGCTGCGGCCGCGTGCTATGTATGGCGACGCACAGACGATTTGCGGATGCGTGCCGCGGTGATTGCGGTGGCCACGCTGCTCGCGAATCCTTACGTATGGTTCTACGAACTGACCTGGCTCGGTGTTGCGCTCGTCTGTCTTGCTGCGTGCGGGTTTGAAAAGGGCTGGCGGCGCGGCGAGCAGGCCGTTCTGGTACTTGCGTGGCTGCTGCCGGTACATGAATTCTTCAATCGCGTGACTCACTTGCCGCAAATCGGACCGGTCGTGTTGCTGCTTGTTCTGCTCGTTATCGTGCGGCGCACGCGGCTCGATGTGCAGGAGGCGGCATGAACCTGCACGCGTTCCGCCATGCGTCGCCGAAATGCCGGCCGTTGCCGGCATTGCACGCAGCGGGTCCGCAGAGACGTCCGCATTGGCTCAACGCGGATCGTCTGCGGCTATACCCGATCACCGCGTTTGGGTGCTACACATTGTTCATCGCAATCTTTCTGATCCGGCTGAGCGAGCAGAAAGGGCTGAGCGGCATGAACCCATTCGTGGTGGATTTCCTGCCGTTCTGGAGCGCAGCAGTTCTTGCCCTGCATGGGCACGCAGTCGACGCCTATAACGTCCACGCGCTGTCCGTGATCGAGATCGGCACGGTGCCGTACCTGGGCGCCGTCAACGGCATCCTGCCGTGGCTGTATCCGCCCAGCACGCTGCTGCTGATCGTTCCGCTCGCGCTCCTTCCCTATAAAGCCGCTGCGGTGGTGTGGCTCGGTGGCGCGTACGTGCTCTTCGTCAAGACGATCCGGGCCATCGTGCCGGATCGGCAGGCCATCCTGCCCGTGCTGTTCTTTCCCGGCGCGCTTTTCGTCATCAGCGTCGGGCAAAACGGCTTGCTGACAGCCGCGCTCGCAGGGGGCGGACTTGTATGGTTGCGTCGCCGGCCGGTCGCTGCAGGGATCTGTCTGGGCCTGTTGTGCATGAAGCCACAGCTCGTCGTGCTGTTTCCGCTGGCGCTGCTGTGCGCCCGTTCGTGGCGTGCGCTGGCGGCTTTCGTGTTGACGGCCGGGGTCACGCTTGCGCTCGCGGTGCTCGCGTTCGGCACGGACACGCTGACAGCATTTCTGCATAACACCGGGATTGCCACTTACAGCATCGAGTCAGCACACGCCACGCTTGCACGCGTGCCGAGTGTATTCGCGCTCGCTACGCTGGTTCATGCACCCGTTGTGCTCGCCTACGCGGCGCAGGGCGCAAGTGCGCTGATCGCCGCGGCAGCCGTCTGTTACGCATGGAGCCGTGAATGCTCGTACGCCCTGCGTGCGGCAACTTTGATCTGCGCGAGCCTGCTCGTGAGCCCCTATCTCTACGACTACGATCTCGCCTGGTTCGGTGTGCTGATCGCGTGGTATTGCCGGCACGCGCTGGTCGCGGGCTGGGCGCGCGGTGAACGGGAATGGCTGATCGTGCTCTGGATCGCGCCGCTCGGGGGCATGTTGATTATTGCCTGCGGGCCGTTCCAGTTTTTGCCTTTGATCTCGCTGACAACGCTCGGGATGCTGGTGCGGCGCATCGCGCTAGAAAGGCGTGCGCCCCCGGTGTTCGAACGTTACGCCGACGAGTGAAGATCACCACAGCGAGCAGGAAACGCCGGCGACAAACGTGAGCGATGTGCGCCCTGGCTTCGCACCGGCTCACAGAGTCAAATCAGAATTACGGGGAGGTAATCATGTCTGAACAAAATAATATTTCATTGATTTCACTGGTGGTGCCGTTCTATAACGAAGGCGAGGCGGTAGGTCAGTTCTTCAGCGAGATCCTTCCGGTTCTCGAGGGGATTGAATCGACGCGTTTCGAAATAGTCTGCGTCAACGACGGCAGCAGCGATGGCACGCTCGATAAGCTGATCGCCGCCAGCGTGCGTGATGCGCGCATACGTGTGATCGACCTCACGCGAAACTTCGGCAAGGAGGCGGCACTCACAGCCGGAATCGACGAAGCGTGGGGCGACGCAGTGATTCCTATCGATGCGGATCTGCAGGATCCGCCGAGCCTGATTCCGGTCATGGTTGAACATTGGCGGCAAGGAGCGGAAGTCGTCGCCGCCAAACGGACCAACCGTGCTTGCGACACGTTCGCGAAACGTACCGCTGCCGCGATTTACTACCGCGTTCACAATGCGCTGTCTGAAGTGAAGCTTCCGGAAAACGTCGGCGATTTTCGTTTGATGGACCGTCAGGTCGTCAACGCATTGCGCAACTTGCCGGAGCGGCGGCGCTTCATGAAAGGGCTGTTTGCGTGGGTTGGCTATCGGACCGTGATTGTCGAATACCAGCGCGAACCGCGCAGCGCCGGCCATTCGAAGTTCTCCGGCTGGCGGCTGTGGAATTTCGCGCTCGAAGGCATCACGAGTTTCAGCACCGTGCCGCTGCGGAGCTGGAGCTATATTGGTCTTGCGATCGCCACGGCGGCCTTTGTGTATGGCGGCTTCGTCATTGGCCGCACGCTGTGGCTCGGCAATCCCGTGCCGGGCTACGCGTCACTGCTTTCCGTGATGCTGTTCATGGGCGGTATCGAGTTGATCGGGATTGGCGTGGTCGGCGAATACATCGGCCGAATCTACTACGAGACGAAGGGACGGCCTGTCTATCTCGTGCGTCGCCGCTATCAGGAAAATAGCAAAATCAGCACGCTGCCCGTCGGGCGCAACAGCTCGCGCATGCCGAACACGCTCCGGCTCGAATCGTCACGCAAGCGCGTGCGGTTCGCCGGCCGCTGATTCGTGGAGGCGTGAATCATGTCCCCTGATGCTTATCTGCAGATGGCCGAGACCGAGGCCGGACATTGGTGGTTTCGCGGTCGGCGCGATGTCTTGAGTTCGGTGTTGCACCGCCTTGCATTGCCGTCCCGTGCGCGTGTGCTCGAAGTGGGTTCCGGAACCGGCGGCAATCTGGACATGCTGGCCGAGTTCGGCAGCGTGAGTGGTATGGAGATGGACGAGACGGCGCGGATGCTCACCGCGAAAAATACCGGAACGCGTTTCGATATCCGCGCAGGGCGCTGCCCGGATGACTTGCCTTTCGACGGCGAACGCTTCGATCTGATCTGCTTTTTCGATTGCCTTGAGCACATCGCCGACGACGTTGGCTCGCTTGCGCGCATGCGGGAGGTACTGGCCCCTGGCGGAAAGGTCGTCGTGACGGTGCCGGCGTACCAATGGCTATGGAGCGCGCACGACGTCTATCTTCACCATCACAGACGCTACGATCGGTCGAGGCTCGCGGCGTGCGCCGACAAAGCAGGATATCGAATCGAACGCGTGACTTACTTCAACACGCTGCTGCTTCCGCTGGCGATTGCCGTGCGGTTTATCGATCGTCTGCTCAGGCGCGACCGGTCGAGTGGCGATACCACGCCAGCCGGTGCTTTGAACATGCTCCTCTATCGGATCTTCAGCGCCGAGCGTCACTGGGTTTCACATGGCGGGTTGCCGTGCGGCGTGTCGCTGCTCGCCGTGCTGACGGCGAAGTGACGCCGGCATGAAAAAAGGCACTGAGTTGATAAAACTGATCCGCTTCGGCGTATGCGGACTGTCGGCGACCGGCCTGCATATCGGCGTGGCCGTCGTGCTGATATTGCACGTGGGTATGTCGCAATCTCTTGCCAATACGGTCGCGTTCGCTTGCGCGACTTGCTGGTCGTACCTCGTCAATACGCTCTGGAGTTTTTCGTCTTCGCTGCGTGTGCGGAACGTCTGGCGATTTGTCACCGTGTCGCTTGGCGGTGCGGCTCTGACCGGACTGGTGTCGTATCTCGCGCAGGTTACGGGGGCCGGACCGTGGATAGGGATTGCGATGGTCATTTGCGCAGTCACGCCGCTTTCTTTTGTCACACATCGTCGGTGGACATACGCAGAGTCGTGAGTGCGCACACCACGGCTATCAAAGGTGACAACCTCTTACCGCCTGAGGTGCTCCAGCGCGTCTCTCATCGGCAAACTGGAAATCACAATTGGCCCGGAGAACGGCGTATCCAGATCGACGATGACATAGATGGCGGAAGCAATCGACACCGCCCCAAGCGTGATCGTGACCAGTGCCAACGCATTGCGCGGCGCGATCAATCCGAAGCTGAGAAAAATCACGCACAGCCAGAACGTCAGCGTCATGAAGAATGGCAGAGAAATTGAGCTGTGTGCTTCTTCGATGATTTTCCATCGAGCATCCACCGTTCGCCGATATTGCGTCAACGCGTCATCGAGCGCGCGCTGTTGTAACGGATCATGCGCCCGCAATGGCCGCAACTGTCTGCCCACCGCAGTCAGCATATCGCCGAGCCGCACGTTCTCCAGTTTCTGCGAGTTGTCCTGAGTTCCGATGTCTCTCGGATAGTCACCAGTTGGCGCCGGCTCGCCGGGCCATGTCGATGCAATCGCCGCCGCGGTGTACACGCGCAGCAGATGTCGGGCCTCATCGGTATCGCTGCCGTATTCCCGCATGGTCGTGTCGAATTCGATCAGGTCGGCCGCAAAGGCGCGCAAGTCATTCGATTCGGTATCGAAACTGGATTTTGCGGACGCCGTCATCAACCCGAGCACCAAAGCGGCAAACGTCACAAGCATGCCCATAACCAGTTGGATAAGTTGCACGGTTTCGTGCGCCTTATGCTCCTCAGGCAGCAGCGGCCGCGCCCACACACCCAAGCCGGTTCCGACAAGCAATAAAGCGAAAACCAGCAGAGCCGAGCCTATTTCTGACATAGAAATGCTCCGGAGATGCGCGCCTCGTCACTTTCTACCAACCGCAGTCCGCCGACCACCCGGGTAGTCCCGCAAATGAAAATGCCCCTGCTCAAACAGCGGCGGACCTCCGCTCGTATGTTGATGTATCGCAACCGTATGCGCCATCAACCATAAAGTTTTCTGTCGTCCCGCCGTAGACCATCTATGTGGCGTTCGCTTAAATTTTGAACAAGCGTTGCGAACCTAGCCGTATGGGCTTGGGCGCAGCACGCGTGGCCGAGGGTAGTTTTCTGAACGTTCGGTCGGGCGGCCCAATGGAGACCAACCCGATGCTGAAAAATCTGTCGATTCGAACCTCCCTTACTCTGATGATCGTGTTCTTCGGCGTGGTGCTGCTGGTCGGCGCCGCCGCCGGACTGTTGTCGTTGCGTTCGAGCAACGCGTCGCTGCAGCAGATGTACACGGTGGACACGCCCGCAGTCGCCGACCTCGAAGGCAGCGCCGGACAGTTGCTGCGCCTGCGTCTGGCTCTGGCGACCTACGCATCTTTGGTCGACCTGAACGATCAGGACGGTGCGAACGCGGTGCTCAAGCGCTTCGATCAGTACCAGAAAGCATCGGACGATCGTCTTGCCCACTATGTGAGCCGCGCGAGCACGGATGCTGACGAACAGCGCCTGATCAAGGACATGCAGGACAAGCGCGACACCTTCCTGCACGAGGGCGTCGATCCGGCGCTGGCCGCGCTCAAGTCCGGCGACAAGACGGCATTTGAGCAGTTGCAGGCGCACAGGTTGCCGTCGCTCTACAGCGCGTACGAGAAGGCCATGCTCACACTTGAGCAATTGCAACTCGACCATGGCGCCCAGCGCTATCAGGACGCGCAGGATTTGTTCTACGCAATCTGCGTTGCGGTGGCGATCGGCATGGCGTTGTCGCTGTTGGGCTCGTTGATCGGGCGGGCTGTGATGGTGCGCGCAATTGTGAGTCCCGTCGACGCGACCATTGCGCAGTTTCAGCGGATCGCCAACGGCGATCTGACCAGCCAGATAGACGTGACGAGCAACAACGAAATGGGTCGTCTCGCCGCGGCGCTTCGCAAGATGCAGGACTCGCTGATCGAGACGGTGAATGCCGTGCGTCACGGCACGGAGTCCATCGATACGGGCGTGAGCGAGATTGCGGCAGGCAATACCGATTTGTCGCAACGTACCGAGGAGCAGGCCGCATCGCTCGAAGAGACGGCAGCCAGCATTGAAGAGCTGACTTCGACGGTCAAGCAGACGGCGGACAACGCGAAGCAGGCGAGTGCGCTGGCGCAGGGTGCGTCGAGTCTGGCGGCACAGGGCGGCGATCTGACCGGGCAGGTGGTGGGCACGATGCATGGCATCGTCGACGACTCGCGGCGGATTGCCGACATTGTCGGCGTGATCGAAGGGATTGCTTTCCAGACCAATATTCTGGCGTTGAACGCTGCGGTCGAGGCGGCGCGTGCGGGCGAGCAGGGGCGTGGGTTTGCGGTGGTGGCGAGTGAAGTGCGTTCGTTGGCACAGCGAAGCGCCACGGCGGCGAAGGAGATCAAAGGGTTGATCGATGCTTCGACAGCGCGAGTGCAGGCTGGCTCGCAACTGGTCGAGCGTTCGGGGTCGACGATGACCGAGATCGTCGAGGCGATTTCTCGTGTGAGTTCGATCATGGGTGAGATCGCGGCTGCTGCGCTTGAGCAGAGTACCGGGATCGATCAGGTGAACCTGGCTGTTGCGCAGATGGATGAGGTGACTCAACAGAATGCTGCGTTGGTTGAGCAGGCTGCTGCGGCGGCTGGTTCGCTGGAAGAGCAGGCTCGTAGGTTGACTTCGGCGGTGGCTGTGTTTCAGACGGGGAGCGGGGGTGGGGTTGTCGCGGTTTGAGGTTTTTTTTGTCTCCGCGACGCTTGCTTGTCTGGTTGCCTGCGGCGTTGGCCTTTCCTTGATTTCTTATCGGTCTATTAGCGTCGCCCCTGTGCGGGGCAGGCACCTGCTTTTCTTTGCCTGCCGCAAAGAAAAGTAGGCAAAAGAAAGCGGCTCACACCGCTAACTATTAAGCGGGTCCCCTGGCTCGGAGGAGGTAGTGGTGCATCTGGAATCGGTGTTCTCGCACATTCGGCGTGAGTGACAAGGCCGTCATACTTCCGGCGGCGCTGCGCGCGCCGACGCGTATTTCATAGAGCCATCTTTTCGGTTTCGCGATCCTGCTGCACTCGGTTTGGGGCACTTCCAGAATCCCATCGTGTTTGCGCATTCGGCGCCTCGCCGAGGCGAAGCCGATGGCTCCCGCTGCGCGTAACCGAAGCCCCAAGGTTTCCCGTGCAGACCGGTCCGCGACGCACGCAGTGCGGAGTGGGAGCGGATGACACCTTTGTCACTAACGCGGAGTGTGCGAGGACACGGATTCCAGATGCACCACTACCGTGGCTGCGCGGGGGACCCGCTTAAAAATTAGCGGTTTAAGCCGCTTTCTTTTGCCTACTTTTCTTTGCGGCAGGCAAAGAAAAGTAGGTGCCCCCCCGCACAGGGGGAACGCTAATAGACCACCAAGAAAACAAGGAAAGGCCAACGCCCCAGTCAAACAACCAAACAAAGCGCCGAGCAGGCAAACAGATCAAGGAAAGACCAACGCCATAAAAACACAGACAAAAAAGCGCAATCTAGGCAAATCCTCAACCTTCACTGCATAGC
Source organism: Paraburkholderia haematera (assembly GCF_905220975.1). Lineage (GTDB taxonomy): Bacteria > Pseudomonadota > Gammaproteobacteria > Burkholderiales > Burkholderiaceae > Paraburkholderia > Paraburkholderia haematera. The sequence goes on from NZ_CAJNBK010000001.1 coordinate 220,608, forward strand.
CGCGTAATACTTAGCCACACTATCAATCTCATCAGAAGTCATCTGCCTCGCCACATTCCGCATCTGCTCATTAATATCGTTATGCCGCGCACCGGAAGCAAACGCCCGCATCTGCGCAGCGAGATAAATGGACGACTGTCCCCCAAGCCAGGGCGCTGCCCCCTTACGATCCAACTGTCCATGACAGGCAGCACAGGGCGCAATATTCCGCTGCGGATCGCCCTGCATCGCAAGCTTCACAGCATTCGCATCCGGTCCAACGCCTGTAGGCAAAACCTCAGCCGCCGGTGCGCGAGACAGCGACGCATAATAAGCCGCCAGATCATGCAGATTCTGATCGCTACGAGCCGCAATAATCGGCTGCATCACCGCGTTCTGCCGCACGCCGTTCTGATAGTCGCGCAACTCTTTATAGACCACGTCGGCATACTGCCCAGCCAACGCGGGCGCCGTCACCTGCACCGTGCCCAGCACGCCATGACACATCGAGCAATTCTGCGTCGCGATCGTCGCGCCGCGGCCAATCGAATCCGCGTCGGCACGCACCCGCCGCAAAGGCGGCAAGACCACGACCTCGCTCGGCGCGGGGCCGGCAATATTGGCACCGCCGTACCAACTCGATGGCGCACCCGCCGCGCTGCAAATCGTCGCCCACAAGCCACGCTCGCTGAAACCGCTATTCGCCGACGGCAACCAGATGAAGCCGATCAATATCGCCACCACGGCAATCGCAATCGTGCCGCCCAGGCTCACTGTGAACCACGGGTTGCGCAAGCTGAATACGCGTTCCTGACTCATCGCTGCGCTCCAACGACAACTGCCGGCACCGACGTCTGCGGCAATCTGAGCAACTGAACGATCGGCACACTGTAGTTGACGACCGTCAGCCCGATCATCAACGCCACCCACAAGCCGAAGCTATTGAGCGCGGCAGGCACGTGCTCCACCGGCTGCACCGCGCTCGCAAAGCGGAAACTCTGTTGTTGCACCTGTGGCCCGAATTGCGACTTCGCGAGGATGTAAATGAACAGCACGCCGGACACCGCCAGAATCAATCCGCCCACCGCCGACACGCCAACCCAGAACGCCTGCGATTCCATCCCTGGCATGTTGTAGTCGTAATACGCCATGCGGCGCGGCGCACCGAGCAAGCCGACGTAATGCCACGGTATCGTCACCACCATCATGCCGATGAACCACAGCCATAGTTGCGTACGCACCAGCTTCACCGACGCAATCGCGCGGCCGGTCAGTTGCGGCCACAGTTCGTACGCGATCGCGAAGTACATGATGACGATCGCCCCGCCGAAAATCAGATGGAAGTGTCCGGTCACCCACTGCGTGTTGTGCACAGTCGAGTTCAACTGATAGCTCATGTTGATCAGACCACCGGCACCGCCAAGACCCAGCATCACGAAGGAAAAGGCGATCACCAGCATCATCGGGTTCTGCCACGGCAACGCGGTCAACCAGCCGAACGCGCCCTTGCCGCCGCGCAGCCTCCCGGCGATTTCCACCGATGCGCAGATGGTGAACACCGTCAGCAACGTCGGCACCGACACCATGCCGGTGAACACCGCATGCAGGAACTTGAACCCCGAGCCGACCTGTGGATCGGCGAACAGGTGGTGAATGCCGATCGGCATCGCGAACACGAGGAACAGAATGAACGACACGCGCGCCATCGAATCGCTGTAGAGCCGTCCGCCGATCGCACGCGGCACCAGCGTGTAGTACGCGATATAAGCCGGGATCAGCCAGAAGTAGACGATCGCGTGCAGCGTCCACGAGAACAGGATGCGCGAGAGGCCGGCGTCGATCGTATTGGTCAGGCCGAAGGCAACCGGCAATATCTGGAACAGGATTTCGAGCGCCGCGCCGACCGCAGTCCACGCCCACAGATACGCGCCCGCCACGTTGGCGAACATCGCGAGTGGAATGGGCTTGCCAGGATTGGCGCGCTTCCAGACGCGCAGATTGACGTGCATCAGCGCGACCCAGATCCAGGAGCCGACCACCACCAGCACCACACCGAGGTAATAGAATGGACTGCCGATCATCGGTGGATAGAAGGTGTAGAGCACCGAGGCCTTGCCGAGCGCGACCGGCACCATCGCCATCACCGCGCCAACTGCAAGCATGATGAATGCGGCCCACGCCCACTTGAGACCGACGAGCCGCTGCGCCAGCGCGAGTTCGACGATCGCGTAGCCAAAGCCCATCGAAACCAGGGTGGGCAGCACGTAAGCCATCACCGAGCCATGCGCGGTCACCGATCGATAGTAGAGCTCGGGGTCGCCAACCCACGGCACCAGCGGGCTGCGTACCAACATCTGCCACGCGCCGAGCAGCAGCGCGATCAGAAACGCAATGAAGGCTAGCCAGAAATGCGCGAGAACGAGTCGCTTAGCGTGAAACACAGCTGAGCCTCCGTGATTGTCGGGCTTGCTCGAAGAAGGTCGCTTTGTCGACTACCTTGACATGCGCCCACATGGTCTGGTGGCCGAAGCCGCAGAACTCGTGACACGGCATGGTGTGGTCGGCGGGTTTGTCGAAGCGCGTGTTCAGCGTGGCGACATAGCCGGGCACGACCATCGTGTTGATGTTGGTATCGGTGACGAGCAGGCCGTGCACGACATCGGCGCTGGTCGTGCGGATCGTGATCGGCGTGTCGGCAGGCACCAGCAGGCATTGCGGCGTGAACGAATACTGCTGCGCGATGAAACGGACGACCACCGAGCCATCCGGCTCGACGGCGCTGCCGAGGTTGTCTTCGACGAATTCGCCGGATAGTTGCAGTCGCGAAGGATCGATCGTCTCGACCCGCGAAGGCGGCATCATCGCCCAATGCAGCCCCGAGAAAACGATGACGGCGAGCATCAGAACGATCAGCGCCGTGGCAAAAATCGCCCAGCGGCGCTCGGCACGCAAGGCGATTTCGTGGCCGGCGCCCGGTTGGTGATTGGAATCAGTCGACATGGTCAGTGGATGACGCCGCGCGGCAGAAAGACAAGAAAGTAGAAGCCGAACCAGATCGCCATGACGATCAGGGTGGCGACACCGGCCACGGCGATCGCGCCATGCGGGCCGGCTGCGACGACGCGTTCCACTTCTTCATCCGTAGGTGGGGCCGGGCTGCGGCTATCGTTCGCTTCCATCAAAAGATTCTCCAGTGCTCAGCGACTCAATGCAGCGGCGCCTTGCGCAACTCGTTGACCTCGCGGGCCGTCACCGGTTTGCCGTGATTGCCCCACGCAGTGCGGATATAAGTGACGACGGCGGCGGCATCGGTATCGGATAGTTCCTGACCGAAGGGCGGCATGCCGTATGGCTCGGGATTGCGCATGGTGCCGGGCGGGAATCCGCCATTGAGCACGATGCGGATCGGATTGACCGACGAGTCCATCTCGATCGACTGGTTACGTGCGAGCGGCGGGTAGTGCTGCAACTGGCCCTCGCCATTCGCGCCGTGGCATAGCGCGCACTTGTCGGCGTAGATCTTTTCGCCGAGCGCGAACACGTTGGTATTGGTCGGCGCGGACGGCCCCGACTTGCGGCCCTGGTTGTCCGGCAGTGTTTTCAGATAGACCGCCATCGCCTTGACGTCTTCTTCCGTCATGTACTGAAGGCTGTGATAGGTGACTTCGGCCATCGGCCCGTACACGGCGCCGCGATCGGAAATGCCCGCCTGCAGCAGGTCGACGATGTCCTTGATGCTCCAGTCGCCGAGACCGCCGTCTTTATCCGACGTGAGCGACGGCGCGTACCAGTTCTGTACCGGAATCAGACCGCCGGCGAACTGCTCGCGTTGCGACGAGCCGCCGAGCATGTTGATCTTGGTGTGGCACATCGTGCAGTGCCCGAGCCCTTCGACCAGATACGCGCCGCGATTCCACTCGACCGATTTGGTCGGGTCCGGCTTGAACTCGCCTTCATGGAAATACAGCGTGCGCCAGCCGTACAGGAGCTTGCGCTGATTGAACGGGAAGCGCAGCGTGTGCTTGTGGTTCGGCTCACGTACCGGCGTCACGGACTTCAGATAGGCGAAGATCGCGTCCGAGTCTTCACGAGTCACCTTGGTGTACTGGGCGATCGGCATTGCGGGGTAGAGCATCGCGCCGTCCGGCGTGCGGCCGGTGCGCATCATCTTGAAGAACGCTTCCTGGCTCCATGTGCCGATGCCGTACTGCGCGTCCGGTGTGATATTCGGCGAATACAGCGTGCCGAACGGCGTCTCCATGGCGAGGCCGCCGGCGAACAGCTTGCCGCGCGGCGCGGTATGGCAGGCGACGCAGTCGCCGGCGCGCGCCAGATACTCGCCGCGTTTGACGATGTCGGGGCGCGTGTCGGCTTTGTCGGCAGTGGCGGTTGCATTCGTGGCAGCAGGCACGGCTTCAGCGGCGCTTGCTTCTGCGATTAGCAACGTTCGCTGTCCGCCGGAAAGCACGGCGCCGCCGGCGACGATCAAGCCGGCAATCAGCAAGCCGGATACGAGCGAAACAGCAGTGCGACGGCGCGTCGTCATGGCATACGAAACAGGGCGGATCGAACGGAAGGTCGGCTTCATTGCGGTTGGCTCCCGCATGCGAGCGGCAGCCGCTCCGCGGACGCCGGCGCGGGTCGCGGATCGGCAGGGCGCGGCTGGCGCGCGAGCCAGCTCGATACCGCGGTGATGTCCTTGTCGGTCAGCTTGACGGCGATCGAATGCATGCAGTCCGGCGCAAGCGCGTGACGCGTGCCCGAGCGCCACGTTCCCATCTGCCCGGCGATGTAACTCGCATGCAGTCCGAGCAGACCGGGGATGCCAGGTTGCGTCCCCGTCATACGTGCTCCATGACAGGCGATGCACGCCGGGATCTTGCGCGCCGGATCGCCCTGGGTGACGAGCCGCTGTCCGGCCGCGAGCACTGCCGGTGAGACTTCGGTGTGATCGGAATTGGGGTAGGGCGGTTGCAGGTCGGCGAAGTACTGGCTGATCTTGCGCAGATAGTCGTCGGGCAGGAAGGCGACCAGATAACCCATCGGCGGATAGGTGCGGCCGCCGTCACGAAACGCGGTCAACTGATTGAACAGATAGTCCGCCGGTTTGCCGGCGATACGCGGGAAATAGTCGTTGTTCAGGCCTTGGCCTTGCACGCCATGACACGAGGTGCAAGCGCGCACGCGCTCGTCCATTGCCGAGGGCATCGCGTCTGGTGCGTTAGTGGCTGCGAACGCCGCGCCACGCCACATGACGTAAAACACCAACAGGATCGAAAATCCGATAGTTCTACGATGCACGCCGGGCCTCGTCGGGGGAACGGTTATTTTCGCTATTTATTTCTCACGGGTTCGCTCATGGATTCCATGAACGATGCGTGACAAGCCTGCTATTCGTTCTTATATAACGACTGCATGAACAGCAAATCGAAACGGACTGATTAAGGAGGCACAGCGTTGAATAGATACCGGAATGCAATTGTTCGGCAAAACAATGATCTGCCTGAGTGCGCCGATGAATGACGGCTTTCGGGCTATGGTAATAACGCCTGATGCGTTTAGTAGGTGTGTAGCAGGTTGCAGGAATTTATCCGATGCGTCAATAAAAATTCAGGGACCAATCGGCAGCGCACCCGATCAGCATAGATGTCGATTAGCGCGCCTTCAATATTTATTTTGCGTCTGGATTGAAGGTGGCCCGCATCGCCGAATGCGATTGATTTGCCGGTCTGCGTTTCAGCCGGGATTAATGAGTCATGGCGCATGCATCGACGCCCCGCACGTCAACTGAAGAGACGCATCAATGCGGTGCGTGCATTGCTAACGCGTTCGCTTTCGCCGATTCGCCCTGGCAACAGATGAAACTCGACAGCAGGCAATGCGGGCAATCCAATGCTCGGCGCACACGCCGCCACGCCACCGCCAATCGACGATTCGTTCAGGCAGGAAATGCCCAGCCCGGCCCGCAATGCCAGTTGCAGCCCGGCCACGCCGGAGGCCGAATGCGACACCAGATACGGCACCTTGTGTTCGTCGAGCAACTTCACGACGAAGCGCTGCAACTGGCAACTCGACGGCAGCAATACCAGCGGATAAGGCGTGGCCGGCCGCGGACTGGCATCGGCCGCGCAGACCCATAGCAGTTTCTCGCGCCGCACTACTGTGCTTTGCGCGTCGGCGCGCCGGCTGCCGGATTTGATGTTCCCGGTGACGAGCCGCAACGAGAGGCCGATGTCGAACGATGCGTCGTCGCCGGCGTTGCTGTCGATCACGGCGCTCGGCAGCACGGTGACGTGCAGTTTCAGGCGGGGGTGCTGTTCCGAAAACGTTTTGAGAATGCGCGCGATGTCGAGTGGACGGTAGTAGTCCGTGATGGCGATGCGTAGCTCGCCGTCGAGCGAGCGGCCTTGCAGGTCTTCGAACGCCGCTTCGCTCATTGCGATGATGCGTCGCGCGTGGTCGAGCAGGCGGCTGCCGGCCGGCGTGGCGGTCACACCTTGCTTGCTGCGCACGAAGAGCGGCTGGCCCGCGCGCTCCTCGAGTTTCTTCAACTGCTCGCTCACCGACGACTGCGACAGGAACACGCGTTCCGCGCCCGCCGAGACGCTGCCCGACTCGGCGACAGCGACGAAAGTGCGTAGTTGTGTGAGGTCAAATCCGCGCGAACTCATGATTCGGTATATCCGATGGAAGTCATCTGAAATTCCGGCTTTTCCGATGGTTGTGTCAGCCGTAGGATACCGCCAATTCATTCATTGCGGAGGCTGACATGAGAAACGAATCGATTGCGGCGATACGGGTGCCGGCTGCGCGCGCAGCGAGCCATCGGTGGAAGGTGCTGGGAGTTGGTTTTGCGGCGAACGCGAGTTTTTCGGCCGCTTTTTCCGGAATTCCGACTACGGCCGTGTTTTTGCGCTCGGGTTATCACCTCGGCAACGAAGGGTTGGGGCTGGTGCTCGGCATGCTTGGTTTGGGCATTGCGGCTAGCGAATTGCCATGGGGACTTCTGACCGACCGTTGGGGCGATCGCCGCGTGCTGTTGCTCGGACTTCTTTCGACTGCCGCGGCGCTAGCCGGACTGGCGTTGTTCGTGGTGCCGTCCGGCGCGCACGTGCCGAACATGGCGACACTCGCGCTCGGCTTGTTGCTGGTCGGCCTGCTCGGCGGCAGCGTCAACGGTTCGAGTGGCCGCGCGGTGATGGCCTGGTTTCGCGAAGGTGAGCGCGGGCTCGCGATGAGCATCCGGCAGACCGCGGTGCCGGCTGGCGGTGGCCTGGGGGCGTTGGTCTTGCCGGTGCTCGCATCGAGATTCGGCTTTGCCAGCGCGTACACGGTGCTCGCGCTTGCGTGCGCGATTACCGCGGTGTTCGCATGGCGCTGGTTGCACGAACCTGCGCATGTTGAAGGCAACGGCGCGAAACCGGCTCGCAGCGCGGCCGTTGCGGGCGCAGTGCCAGTGAAGGTATCGCCGTTACGCGATATCGGCATATGGCGTGTAGCGCTCGGCGCCGGCGCACTGTGCGTGCCGCAGCTTGCCGTCGTGACGTTCGGTACCGTATTCCTTCACGACTTCAGCCGGGCCGGCGTGCTGGCGATCAGCGTGACGATGGCGGCGGTGCAACTGGGCGCTGCGATTGCACGGGTCTGGAGCGGTGCGTGGACCGACCGGCGCGGCAATCGGCGCGCTTACATGCGCGCCTGCAGTGTCCTGACCGCCGTGCTGTTCGCATCGCTTGCCCTGGTGACGGGTCTCGCCGGCATGCACCACGCGGCGATGACAGCGGTGTTCGCGCTGATGATCGTGCTAGGCGGCATCAGCGCGTCCGCATGGCATGGCGTTGCCTTCACGGAACTCGCGACGCTCGCAGGGACGAGCCGCGCCGGTACCGCACTCGCGATCGGCAACACGTGTGTCTTTCTCACGCTGTTCCTGACTCCGCTCGCGATTCCGCCATTGTTGTCGGTGGGTTCGTGGCCGATAGTGTGGGCGGTAGCCAGTGTGTGCGCATTGATCGCGTTACCCGTATTTCCACGCGCGGCGCGCGCCAGCAAGCTGGCGGCGGTGCGCACTTGTGATGCTGCATGATGGCGCGATAGTGGCCGGCAGCGTGATGCTGCCGGTTCCATTCGTTGTTTTCTCTGCGATGGGAGCGGCGGGACGCGCTCTCATCGCTGTAGTGCTTTTCAGCCGGAAATAATCAGCGAGAAAAAACTCTCGCGTATTCGATTCGCATAATTGCGTATTTCTACTTTGATAGCGCCGCAATGGACTATCAAATTGTCTGCCGGTTTCGGAGTGCTCTGATTTTCGCTCAGTTGTGGCGGTGGTTTTATGGCCGCCCTTGGCACGTCTTCCCAAACCGGGAGGTCGTCAAGGAAAGTGTGAAGCGTGCGGGATTTCCCTTGCGTGGTCGCCGAATACACCTACAACAGCCGAGAGAATTCATAGTGAACCTTCGAGTCATTCTGGCCGACGATCATCCCTTCGTTCTGCTAGGCGTTCGGGCCGCGCTGGAAATGCATGACGGCGTCACCATTGTCGGCGAAGCCGCTACGCCGGGTTCATTGATCGAACTGTTGCAGAGCACCCCATGCGACGTGCTCGTCACCGACCTGACGATGCCGGAGGCGTCTGGCGCGGTTGAAGACGGTCTGGATCTCGTCAGGCGAATCCAACGTGCGTGGCCTTTGATGCGCATCGTCGTGATGACAGCTCTGACGAACACGGCGATTCTGCGCGCAATCGTGTCGGATGGCGTAGTCAGTACGCTCAGCAAGATGGAAACAATGGACGAGCTTTGGCAAGCGATCGAAGCGAGCGGTAAGGGGGAGGTCTACGTCGGCTGCTCCATCGCCGCAGCGCTTGCCCGGCCGCAGGACGAAGCATGCGATCTGCCGCCGGTTTCACGATTGTCCCGCAGGCAGGCGGAAGTGATAAGAAGGGTCGTACGTGGCCAATCGATCTCCGAGATCGCAGTGGCGCTCGGATGTCATCGCCGAACCGTCAGCCGTCAAAAACGCGAAGCAATGGCTAAACTCGGTGTCGCCAACGATCCCGGTCTCTTTGCTTGTGTTCGCGCACATGGAGTTTGCGAAAGTTAAATCGCATAGCTAACCAATTATAACAATGCACTCATCGACATAATTCAGAGCGATCTTATGTTAATCGTCAGAAATACGTTTGATGATCGAGGGAGGGCCAGTCGCTCCGGAGAGAGCGATGGGAATTCAGGTACGGGGGAGAAAAAAACGATGAACAATAACGCCGACTTAAGCACACCTGTTCGAGCCATCATCGCGGACGATCATCCACTCGTTCTGTTGGCGATCGAGAATCTGATGTTGGGTTATTCGGATATGAGAATCGTCGGCCGTGCTGCCGACGCCACAGAACTTTTCAGGGAAGTTGAACGTATTCCATGCGACCTCGTTCTCATGGACCTCTATATGCCAGGAGGCTTCTACGGAGACGGGCTGGAAGCCATCAGGCAGTTCAAGGTGCGCTATCCCGATGTCGCTCTTGTCATTCTGACCATGGAAACCGAAGCTGCCGCGCTGAAAAAGGTTATCGCGCTCGGTGTCAATGGGCTGATCAGCAAACGCGACCGGATCGATCTGATTCACGTGGCGGTTGTCACAGCACTGGCGCGCGAGTGTTATCTCGGGCCGGCCGTGCGGGCAATGATTGCCGACGCAACGGTCGCGCAGCGGCTCGATTTTGTCCGGCAAATGTTGTCTCGCCGCGAACTGGAGGTATTCACGTACTACGCTTCCGGGCTAGGCGTTACGGAGATTGCCGCGCGCCTCGGCCGCAGTGTCAAGACAATTAGTGCTCAGAAATGTACCGCGATGCGCAAGCTCGCCCTGCGCAGCGACGCGGAAATATTCCGCTTCGCAGTCGAGCATGGCGTGATCTCTGAAGATCGCCTGCAAAACCGGCGCTAAGCCGACGAGACGTCACGCCGGTCCGGAGGCGTGGCGAACAGAAGATGTACTGGCCCATCCCGGGGATGCACGTTGCGTGCAGGGAATGCCAGTCGATAAGACGACAAAAATGACACAAAAGATCCGCGTCATCGTGGCCGACGATCACGATTGCGTTCGTGTTGGCGTGATACGCCTGCTGCAAGCGGCACCTCGCATCGAAATAGTCGGCGAGGCGCCTGACACCCAGACGCTGGCCGAATTGCTCGACACCCATGCGTGCGACGTCGTCGTGTCGGATATTGGAATGCCGGGCATGGACGGTGCCAGCAACGTCGTGTCCTTCCTGCGTCGCTTGTTGCGGGCCCGGCCACATCCCTGCGTCGTTGTGCTGACGATGATCTGCCATGCGCACATGCTCTCCGGATTGTTGCACCTCGGCGTGTCCGGAATCGTCGACAAGCGCGACACCGCCACGTCGTTAATCGATGCGATCGAGGCAGCGATTTCCGGCGGTGTCTATCTATCGGATTGGGTTCGCGTTGCGATAGGCACATCCGATGCACCGCCGCAGCCGCGCGCGGGCGTGCTGAGCGCGCGCGAATGGGAGGTCTTCCAGCTCTATGTGCAAGGTCTGGCAGTCCACGAAATCGCGACACGTCTGCAGCGCAGTGGCAAGACCATCAGCACGCAGAAGCGCAGCGCGATGCGCAAGCTCGGTCTCGAGACAGAAAACGACCTCATCGACTATGCGAGACAGATCGGGTTGGCCTGACAGCTGTGTGAGAGAACTGGCCCTCGACAGTCGATGCATCTTAAGAATTTAAGAGTCTTCTGATTGGTTGGGGGACGTCACTGTTTCATAGTGCTGAATTCGCTGGGGCTCGACTTCCAACACTTGCATGACGAAAACAGTCATTTCGCAATGCTGTGCACTGCCGAGCCTGGAAAATTCAGGCAGATGTCTAGCGGCTGGAGTGTCGCGCCATCTGGCATTGGCACAAATACTGGGAGGCGGGATGGTTGCGCTAGGCAAGCGGTTATTGGTCGAGGGATGCGGGACGGCGTGGGTGGTTTTCATCGGCTGCGGCAGCATTGTATTGAACGCAGGCGCGGTGCAGCAAGGCTACGGCGTGCTCGAGGTGCCGCTTGCGTTCGGTCTGGCGCTTGTCACGGCGAGCTACGCATTCGGCACCATCTCCGGTGCTCACTTCAATCCGGCTGTCACGATCGGCTTTACGGTCGCGCAACGATTCCCGGTTCGAGATCTGCTGCCCTACATTGCCGCTCAGATTCTCGGGGCCATCGCAGCCGCTGCTCTTCTGGCTTATGTGGCGAGCGGCCGCCCCGGCTTCGAACTGGCCGCGAGCGAATTCGCGGCTAACGGTTTTGGCGACCATTCTCCAGCCGACTATCAACTTCATTCGGCGCTCGTCGTCGAGCTTGCGCTGTCGTTTGCTTTCGTCATGGCGAGTCTGATGATGGCCTGCCGGCGAAGGTCGAGGCCGATCGCGCCGCTGGTCGCCGGTGCGTGCCTGACGATCGTATACATGGTGTCGATTCCGGTTACCAACGGCTCGATCAATCCTGCTCGCTCGACCGGTCAGGCATTGTTCGTCGGCGATTGGGCGCTCGATCAGCTCTGGCTGTTCTGGGCGGCGCCCTTGCTGGGCGGCGTCGTTGCCGGAGCGTTGTTTTCATTTTTGCGCGGCAAGTCCGGCCGGGACACCGCGTCGCCCACTCACGAGCAGGGCAAGGTCGCGTGAACGCCGCCTGGTGTCATTTCATGGTGACTGCTATGAAACTGCCGCGCTGTATCGCGATGAGGCAGGTGCTGCGACGTGTATCGCAGTCCCTGCTTGCAGCGTTCGTGTTTGTCGCCATGCAGATGCAGCCAGCAGTAGCCCAGCCGGTCGCCGGTCAATCGCATCCGTCGGTTGGCGGCGCCTTTCCTGCCACGTTGACCGTCGGCGTTCTGGCTAGTGGGTGGTTGCCTTTTGACGGGATTCAGGACGGTCAGCTAACCGGCTTGAGCGCGGACTATTTGCGTGCGCTGGTTGGGCCGAACGTCGTGATCGAGTCGAAAGCGTTTCCTGACTTGCCGCAACTTCTGGCCGCGGCATGCGCAGGCAACGTAGATCTGGTCACGAGTCTCGCTCGCACACTCGAGCGGGAACGCTGCTTCAGCTTCACTGCGCCGTACTTTCGGGCGTCCGCATCGGTCGCGGTCCGTCGCGACGGCGATGTGTACGCGAACGCCGCTCAGCTTGCCGGCGCCCGCCTCGCGGTAGAGAAAGGGTTCGCGCTCGAACGCTCGTTGCGCGAGCGCTTTCCACGCGCCCAGCTCGAAACCTTCGCCAGTACACACGCGGCGCTCCAGGCGGTCGCACAAGGCGACGCCGACGCCTATCTCGGTTTTACGCCTTCCATACAGTACGCGCTGAACACGGAAGAATTCCGCGGATTGCAAGTCGCTTTCGAAGAGCGAAGCAAACTCGCTAGCTTGCGCTTTGCCGTGCCGCGCAATCGGGTGGCGTTGCGTGACCAACTCGATCGCGCGCTCGCGTCCATGAATCCGGTCGACGACACGGCGATCCGCGCGCGCTGGCTATCCGGCAATTTCGACGCGCAAGCAGCGTCCACTGCGCGGCATCTCGTGCTGACACCGCAGGAGCAAGCCTGGCTCCGTTCGCTGCCACCGTTGCAGGTGGGTTTCGATAGTGGCTGGCCGCCTTTCAGTTATGTCGACGAGTCCGGCCGTCCCGCCGGCATTGCAGCCGAATATCTGGACTATCTGAGCCGTGCGCTGGGTGTCGTGTTCAAGCGCGCCCAGACGGCCGACTGGCCCGCTACCATGGAAGCTTTCCAGCGCGGCGATCTGGCGATTCTGGCCACCTCCTCCAGTAGCGATCCCCGTCTGAAGAGTGCGGTCCACACCCATGCATACGAAAGTTATCCGCTTGTGATCGTCGGTCGCGAAGACGAACCGGCTGCACGCGCACTCAACGATTTCGCCTCGCGGCGCATTGTTGTCCCGTTGCACGTCGCCGGCTCGATTCCGCTCGCGGCCGACAATATTCCGGCCAGCAACATCGCTGTCGTGCCCAGTCTGGACGAGGCGCTCAAGATGGTCGAGAACGGCCAGGCGGACGCACTGGTTGGCAACGTAGCCGCGGTAGATATCCTCCTCAAGCAACGGTATGCCGGCGTGCTCAAGATCCTCGGGACAGTCGGCGGATCTGACGCGCTCGGCTTCGCGGTGCGGCCTGATCTCAGCCCGCTCGCTGGTCTGATCGACCGTGCGTTGCTGGCTATGCCGCCGGCCGAGAAGCAGCGTATCCGCGAGAAGTGGGTGACCGGTGGTGCGGGAGAGTCGGGAACATGGAGCGTTCCCGCAGTGCGTCTTCTGCCGTTGCTGATCGGCATCGGTCTCATATTGCTGGTCACACTGCGTGCCTACGTACTGTTGCAACGCGAAGTCAGGCTGCGCAAACAGACCGAACGCGAACTGGCGCTACAGCTGAACTTTCAGGAAACCATGATGGAGATGGTTCCGTATCCGCTCGTCGCAAAAGATCTGAATGGGCGCTACATCGCGATCAACCGCGCGTATGAAGAAGCGTGCGGTTTGCGCCGCGAAGCGGTGATCGGATGTACCGCGGTGGATATCCAGGCATGGGGTGAAGCCAACAGCCACGTTCTGGATGACCTTACGCGCAAGATGCTGACAGGCGGCGAGCCCGCACAGGCGGAACTCCAGTTCGAGCGCGGCACGGGTGATCTGCGGCATGGCCTGTTCTGGACTCGGATCTGTCGCAACAGCGACGGCAAGCCGAGCTGTGTGCTCGGAACGATGGTCGACATTACCGATATCCGGCGCGCTGAGATGCTCGCACGCGAAACCGAACGGCGCCTTTTCGACGTCACGCGTTCATTGCCGGCCGTCGTATTTCAACTGCGTCGCACCGCGGGCGGCGAGTATTCGTTTCCGTATATCGGTGGCGACACGCATCATCTGCTGGGTGACGACCGCACCTCGTCGATGGGCCGTGAAAAGATCGATTTCAGCCAGGTGTGCGAAGAGGACCGGCCTTTTGTGTTGGCCGAACTGGAACGGTCGGCGCGCTGTGCGACCCCTGTGAATATGGAGTTTCGTTTCGAAGTCGAGCATGAACTCAGGTGGGCGCGCGCGGAGCTGGTGCCGCGCCGCGAGAAGGATGGCGGCGTTGTGTGGAGCGGCTATTGGGTGGACGCGACCGTCGAGCATGCGAGGTCAGAGGAACTCGCGCGAGCGCGCGACGTGGCCGAAGCCGCCTCGCTCGCAAAAGATGAGTTTGTCGCGATGATGAGTCATGAAATCCGTACGCCGATGAACGGAGTTCTCGGCCTCGTGGAAGTGCTGGAACGCACACCGCTCAATGCGGATCAAGGGGAAATGCTGAGCATGATCCACGAGTCGGCTGGTGCGTTGCTGCAGATTCTGGACGACCTGCTCGACTATTCGAAGATCGAAGCTGGGCGGCTGACTATCGAAGCCGAACCTATCGACATGCGCGAGCTGGTCGACAACGCAGTTGGATTGCTCGCGGGCCGAGCCCATGAAAAGGCCCTGAAGGTACGCGTGGATATCGCGCCCGATGTTGCGGCCACGCTACGTGGTGACAGCGTGCGATTGCGGCAGATTCTGTTCAATTTGCTCGGCAACGCCATCAAGTTCACGCCGGAGGGAGAGGTTGACGTGCAGGTTGTTGTCGTGAATCAGACCGGCAATGCTCAGACGCTTGAAATGTCCGTCGAGGACACCGGCATCGGCATCTCACCGGAGGTGCAGGCGCGGCTGTTCGAGCCGTTCGTGCAGGCGGAGACGTCTACTACGCGCCGCTTCGGCGGTACCGGGCTGGGCCTGACGATCTGCCGCAAGCTGATCGACCTGATGAGCGGCACGCTCGATTTGCGTAGCGAACCAGGAGTCGGCACGCGTATGACGGTGCGTCTCACCATGCCTGTGGAATCGCAGCGTTACTCCGTGAGCGGTCTGCGCGGCAAACGCGGCGTTGTGGCGACGGGCGACGCACGGGTCGCGCGGGCGCTGATGCATTTCGGCGAGGCCCTCGGACTCGAGTTGCACCGCGTATCGCCTCATGCGGCCGAATTGGGCGATCCAACTGCTCTGGCAGGCGTGGATATGATTTTCGTGAGCGAAGATGTGGAGCTGCCGGCAGGTGCCGGGCCCGATTCGAGGATCATTTGCCTGACCGAGAAGCCGAAGCCGACCGGCTACCGCATCATCGAGAACAAGGTGCGAGTCAGTATCAATCCGATCTCGTGGCGTGGCCTCGGCGCGGCATGCGCTGCGGCGATGACGGGATTGCCTTCGGTGGCGCCGCGTTCCGGCGGCATGCCGCGCCAGGCCGAAGGCGCCACCGTGCCGCCGGACCGCGAACGGGCAATTGCCAACGGACGCCTGATCCTGGTTGCGGAAGACCATCCGGTAAATCAGGAGTTGATCCGTCATCAACTGGCCTTGCTCGGTTTTGCCTGCGACGTGACGAATGACGGCGTCGAGGCACTGGCTGCGCTCGAACAAACCAGCTACGGGTGTCTGATCACGGACTGTCACATGCCGAACCTGTCCGGGTACGAGCTGGCGCGGCGGATCCGGGAGCAGGAGCATGGTGGCGCGCGTCATCTGCCGATCCTCGGGATTACCGCGAATACCGCGCCAGAAGACCTGACGCTGTGCCGTGAAGCGGGTATGGATGATTGCCTTGTTAAGCCGACGCGGCTCGCTACGCTACGGGACTATCTGAGTCGTTGGTTTGGCTCGGACAGCGCGTGGCAAGCCGCACCCGCTGAAGCTGTCGGCGTCCTGCCGGTTTCCGGGCCGAGCACTCACAGTGGCCCCGAACCATTCGTTCCGGTCAACCTGGGTCACATGACGGAGTTGTGGGGGAGCGAATCGACCGTTAAGGCATTGCTCGATTCGTTTGTTTCGTCGGTACGCGAAGACATGCAGGCACTACCACCGCTACTCGAGCGCATCGAGGTCGAGCGTCTGCGCGAGTGGCATCATCGCGTGGCAGGGGCGGCGAGTGTGTTGCGATATCCGCCGCTGCTCAGTGCGTTGGAAGACTACCACCGAGACCTTGCTGGCAAGACGCCTGAACGCTTGCGCAGCGACGGGCTGGCGTTGGTCCGCAAGTGCAATGCAATGCTGGATGGAATTGAGGAGCAGGCGGCATTACTCGCGTGACGTTGAGGCGCACAACAGCGAAGCGAGGCTTTGGCGCCGCGCTTGGACGCGCGCATTGGCGCGCGACCAAGCGTGAATCTCGCGGGCGAATCGGGAGTGCGAAAAAAAACGCGGCCGAAGCCGCGTTAAAGATTTGGAGACATCCCTCGATGAAGGAGTCACTTCTCGCAGTCGGAAGCATAACCGGAACCGCGCAAAAGATTCATTACAAAATGCGCAATTAACTGTTTGAAAATTTCGATGAAAGCGTCGGCAGAGCGTTGTTTCGAAAGTAGTCGACGGTGAATTCAACAAACGAGCGCGTCTTGGCGGGCACGTGCCGGCGCCCAGGATACACCAGCGACACTTCCTTGTCGGCGCCTTTGATTCGATAACCGGGCAACACCTGCACAAGCAGGCCGTTCATGAGGTCTGCCGAGACATGGTTCTCCGGCAAGATCGTAATGCCCATGTCGGCGAGCGCCGCCTGGCGCAGCATAACGGCGTTGTTGACCGCATACGTGGAATCGAGGTTCACGGTTTGCTCATGTCCGTTCTCGGCGACGAAATGCCAGACTGAGCTATGAACATCGGCGGACGGGGCAAGAAACGTGTGTGCGGTGAGTTCCGCGGGTGCTGCCGGTATCCCGTTGGCGTTGATATAACCCGGCGATGCTACGGCTACTGGCCGCACCCTGCACAGTGGCCGCTTGATCAGGGTACCGGTGCTTACCTGTCCC
Organism: Paraburkholderia haematera; assembly: GCF_905220975.1. GTDB lineage: Bacteria > Pseudomonadota > Gammaproteobacteria > Burkholderiales > Burkholderiaceae > Paraburkholderia > Paraburkholderia haematera. The sequence goes on from NZ_CAJNBK010000001.1 coordinate 237,483, forward strand.
AGTGAGACGATGCCGACATCGAAACCCTCTTCGATGAGATCCACCGGCCGATGAAGCAACGTGACAGATAGCTTCACGTTTGGATGATGTGTTCGATACCGCTGCAACAGCGGTGTTAGTCCAAATAACGAAAACGACGCAACGGCCACGATTTTCAGCGTACCGGATGGATCAGTCGCACTTTTCGCTACATCCGACTCCATGACTTCGACCTGTTCGATAACCCTGCGACAACCTTCGGCATAGGCCTGCCCTGCTTCGGTCAGAGAAAGACTGCGCGTGGTCCGATTGACGAGCCTTGTGCTGAGATGCGATTCGAGCAACGCGACGTAGCGCGTAATGACAGCATTGGACAAACCCAGGCTAGCGGCGGCTCGCCCGAATGAACCGTTCTCGGCGACCTTCAGGAAGACGCGCATGGCCTGTAGCTGGTTCATCATGATTTTGTATTTGAGAGGGAAGAAGCGTGTTTCTGAATCGACCAACGTCGGTGTGTTGTGCGGCCGAACCTGGGAGGGGTGATGCTAGGAGTAACGATCGTGTAGGGGAATAGGAGTGATCCGAAACGTCTCAACGTTATCTCGTTAGTGGCTGTGGTGGGAAGGCAACGTTTTCATTAATTAAGTAAAGCGAAATATAGGATTGGGAAAGGGGATTCCCTTGCGAAACAAAGGGTGAGCAAGGCGCATCTGCTGTTTTTGAACAATTCAAAAACAGTTTTGCTGGTTGGGCGTGGCCGCCGTGAAAGTCGCAGACCTACACTTTGCACTGCAAATGAAACCGGCTTCACAGTGCGAGTGGTAGGTGCGATGCGGTGAATATCGACTTGCACTCGCGCTGTGCGTTCAATCGAGTCAATAGACTCAGTATCCAAGGTTCGACATGAAAAAAATTATGATTCTCGCGGCTGTGTCCGCGACTTTTGCGAGCGCAGCACAAGCGCAAAGCAGCGTGACGCTGTATGGTTTGATCGACGCTGGTCTTACCTACGTAAGCAATGAGGCTAACAAGAATTCGCAGGTTTCGCCGACCGGCGTGACCAACGGCCATTCGATGGTTGGTTTGACGGGCGGCAATTTGCAAGCCAGCCGCTGGGGCCTGCGTGGTGCGGAAGACTTGGGCGGTGGCCTGAAGGCGATCTTCACCCTTGAAAGCGGTTTTAATGTGGCCAACGGCAAGCAGTCTGTCACGAACACGCTGTTCAATCGCCAGGCGTTTGTCGGTCTGAGCGACAGCCAATACGGCACCTTCACGCTCGGTCGTCAATACGATTCCGTTGTCGATTATCTCGGCCCTGTGTCGGCAGCCGGTAGCTGGGGGGGCACGTACCTCGCACATCGTGGCGATAACGATAACCTCAATAACACGATCAGCATCAACAATTCGGTGAAGTACCAGAGCGCAAACTACGCTGGCTTCTCGTTCAGCGGTCTGTACGGCTTCTCGAATCAGGCAGGCGGTTTTGCCAACAACCGCGCATATAGCGTTGGCGCTGGGTACCAGAACGGCGGCCTGCAAGCGGGCGCTGCCTACTTGCAGATCCAGGGCGTGAATGCGAATGCCAATGGTGCTGTTCAGAACCTTCCGGCTTCAGCGACCGCTGCGCTCCCGGGCGTTCAGAACCAGCGCACGTGGGGCGTTGGCGCCAGCTACACGTTCGGACCGGCCGTCGTCGGCGGCGTGTTCACGCAGACCCGCTTGCAGGATCAAATCGCGGACGCATCGGTGCGTTACAACAACTACGAAATCAATGCGCATTACAACCTGACGCCGGCATTGGGCTTGGGTGCAGCGTACACGTATACGCAGGCGCTTCGCGCAGCGCCGGGCACGACGAGCACGAACACCGGCGCGGGCCACTGGAACCAGTTTGGCTTGCAGGCTGACTACGCCTTGTCGAAGCGCACGGACCTTTACCTTGAGGGCGTCCTTCAAACCGGTGCTCAGAATCAGGTCGGCGTGAACGTCACGCAGGTCAACGGCACGGATGCGCCGTCGGCTAGCAAGAACCAGTACGTCTTGACGTCGGGTATCCGCCACCGCTTCTAAAGCGCGTCACTGTGTGTCGGGAAAAGCACCGCTTGCGGTGCTTTTTTCGTTGGCGGACGCGCGCTGGTGAGCGCCGGCAGATCGTGAGGACCGCGGCGCAAACATGTTCGAAGGATTTCCACTAGTATGTGGTGGCTCCGCGCGCGACCGGCTTTCCGGTGCGGCGGGGCACCAAGTCCGGAGAAGACCATGATTGCACTTCGAAAGCTGAATCTGGCTGTGGTGTTGTGGGCGTTGGCGTCGGGTGTCGCCTTCGCTGATACGGTGGCGTTGAAAGCAGACCTCGAACCGTCGAGCGAAGTGCCGCCGCGCGTGAGTCACGGGCACGGCATGTTGAACGCCTCGTTCGATACGTCGACCAAGTCCCTGAAATGGACGATCACATACGAAGGGCTGAGCGGTCCGGCAACGGCCGCGCATTTCCACGGTCCCGCGCCGGTTGGGCAGAACGCCAAGGTCCAGGTGCCGATCGGGAAGGACGCGCTCGCGAGCCCAATCAAAGGATTGGCGGCGCTCACCGACCAGCAGGTGACCGACCTGATGGCGGGGCAGTGGTACTTCAACGTCCATACCGAGCAGAACCCGACTGGCGAAATTCGCGGTCAGGTTTTGCCGGCGAACTAAACAGGCGGCAAGCCGCGCCCGGCGGCGCGGCCGCTTTTTGGGATTAGAAGCTGTCATCCACCGGCGCAGCGGCGAACGCACGTACCATGACGGGACCCTATCGAAGGAGCGTGTCCCGATGAGTTGGCAAAGTGCACTCGCGTGCTGGTATCTGCGTAGACAGTTTCGACCGCAAACCCTCAAGCCGGGTATCAATGTCGAGAGAGCACGTGCGCTAACGGCCAAACGTGCCTGGTCGCCACGCGTGCCCGGGGGCTGGCGTCTGCGCGAACTGTACGGACCGGGCGATTGGCCGTTGCAAGGTGAGTGGATCGAACGCGCTGATGGCGCATCGAGCTTCGCGAACAGCCCGACCGTGCTGTATTGCCATGGCGGCGGCTACTATTTCTGCTCGCCGCGCACGCATCGCTCGATCGTATTCGGCCTGGCCATGCGTGCGAATGCACCGATCTTTTCCCTCGGCTACCGGCTCGCCCCGGAGCACCGTTTTCCGGCCGCACTCGACGATGCGACCGCGGCGTATCGTCAGCTTGTCGCGAATGGCACGGCGCCGGAGTCGATCGTGATCGCGGGGGATTCCGCGGGCGGCGGCCTGGCGCTCGCGACGCTGGTCGCCTTGCGGGATGCCGGCGATCCGTTGCCGGCAGGTTGCCTGCTGTTTTCGCCGTGGACCGATCTGGCCGCTACCGGCGCCACCATCCGCACCAACGACGGTCTCGATCCCATGTTCAGCGGCCCCGCCATCGGGCCGGCAGCCCGGGTTTATCTCGGCGAAACGCCGGCGACGCATCCCTACGCTTCGCCGGTCTATGCGGACATGCACGGCTTGCCGCCGCTCTTCATCATGGCCGGCAGCACGGAGGTCTTGCTGGACGACTCGCAACGCGTTGCCGACAAGGCGCGCGCGGCGGGTGTCGACTGCGAACTGGAAGTGTGGAAGAAGATGCCGCACGTCTGGCCGATATTCGCTCCGTTCATTCCCGAAGCGAATCTTGCGCTCGACCGCGCCGGAGTCTTTGTGCGGCGTGTGACGAGCGGCGCGGCAAGGGCCGCTCATCCATCCAGCGTGACGTCTATCGCCTGATAGGCGGTCTCTACCGTTTCCTGGTCGTATTGCCGCTCCAGTCGCCGCACGGTGAAGTGGCCGTGCGCGACCTGCTGGAAGTGGTCGATGAACACCGTATTGACCATGGCACCGAGCACCGCGCCGATCGCCGGAATCGACTTGGCGGCGATCTGCTCGCTCACCTGCACCGAAAAGCGTGCGGCAATCGTGTTGAGCAGGCGCAGCAAGGCCGCGGAGCCATGCGCGGTGAAGCCTTTCGTCGCAATTTCGGATGAAGCCTTCGATACGGCCTGCGCCAGCGCGCCGCGCATGATGAAGTAGCCGAAGTCGGCGTCGTCGTCGGCTTTCGAGGTGCCGCCCATGCCGAGCACCGTCAGGCATTGCAACTGCGTGTCGATCGACGTCAGATCCTCGCCCTCGCTGCGCGCGATGTCGCAGATCGAGCGGAACATGAGCGTGGTCGTGACCGGCAATTCGACGGGCAGCGCGAACAGACCGAATGCGCCGCCGGCCGCGCCGGTGGTGGCCACGGCGAACTTGTGCAGGAGGTTGCTCGGCTTGTCGGGCACGATCAGGGGCGAGGCGCCGCTCTGCCGCCCAAGCGTGCGCAGCGCGATCGAGAGGCACTTGCGCAATGCGAGTTCCGTCGCGTCCGTGACCTTTTCGTTAGCAAAAGCCGGCATGCGCGAGAGCAGCTTTTCGAGCGGCGAGCCGACGATGCTGGCCAGTTTCATCGCCAGCGCGGGACTCTCCAGTTCGTGTTTCGCGCGTCGCAGCGCGCTCAGGTCTTCTTCCGATAACGATTGTGCTGCGAGCGAACTCGGCTCCATGTGCCTCCCTGGCGTCATGTGTTGTCCATTCTTCAGTCGATTGCCGGCGCGATGAACCGCCCCAGTGGGTTCCAGCTTAGAGCATGACCTCGTGGTATGATTCCCGATCGTTTGACGAGTCAACTGTTGCTCTATCAAAAATGGCTGTCCATACCGCTGCCCATCACTCGAGTGGGCAAGTTTTACCTTTCCGTGAATCGCTACTGGCGATGCTCGGCGTTTCCTTCGTCGCGATGCTGGTCGCCCTCGACCAGACGGTGGTCGGCACCGCCTTGCCCACTATCGTTGCGGAGCTGAAGGGTTTCGAGCTTTACGCGTGGGTCGCCACGTCGTATCTGCTGACCTCGGTGATTACCGTGCCGATCTTTGGCCGGCTCGGCGATTACTACGGACGCAAGCCGTTCGTGATCGCATCGATCATTGTGTTCACAGGGGCTTCGGTGCTCTGCGGCGCCGCCAACAACATGCTGTTCCTCGTGCTCGCGCGCGGCTTGCAGGGCATCGGTGGCGGCATGCTGGTCGGCACCGCCTTCGCGTGTATTCCCGATCTCTTCCCCGATTCGGTCGTGCGACTGCGCTGGCAGGTGCTGATGAGTTCGGCGTTCGGTATTGCGAACGCGGTGGGGCCGTCGCTCGGCGGCTTTCTCACCCAGTACTACGGCTGGCGCTCGGTGTTCTATGTGAATCTGCCGGTCGGCTTGCTGTCGCTGTTTTTCGTCTGGCGCTTCCTGCCTCATCTGCGGCATGTCGAGCATAAAGGTAAGATGCGGCTCGATTGGCCGGGTGCGCTGCTGATCGCGGTGGCGCTCGGCTCGCTGCAGTTGTTTGTCGAGTTGTTGCCGAAGCACGGCGTCACGCTGAGCGCCTTCGCGTTACTCGCCTTGAGCGTCGCCTCGGCGTACGGCTTATGGCAGTGGGAAAAGCGTTGTCCGACGGCGATTTTGCCCGTCGACATGTTTCGCAATCGCAGTCTGGCGGCGCTCTTCACGCTCGCCGTGCTGGGCGGCTTCACGATGTTCTCGCTGCTGTTCTACGCCCCGTTGCTGTTTCAGGGTGGCTTCGGGATGTCGCCGAACGAAGCGGGGCTCGTCATCACGCCGCTCGTCGTGTTCATCACGATCGGCAGCATCGCCAACGGACGTATCGTCTCGCGTGTGCGCAATCCGAATTTGATGTTGTACATCGGCTTCGCGCTGTTGGCGCTGGCGTGCCTCGGTGCGGTCGTCGCGACGCGCTCCATGCCGCAATGGCTGTTGATGTCGTTCATGGTGGTCGGCGGCCTCGGTCTCGGCTTCGTGATGCCGAATCTGACGATCTTCGCGCAGCAGACAGCAGGCCGCGAACACCTCGGTATCGCGACCGCGCTGTTGCAGTCTCTGCGGATGATCGGCGGGATGATCGGCACAGCGCTGACCGGTACGTTGATTAGTCATATGTACGCGAGCGGCGTGCGCAGCGCGCTGGAAAACGATCGCGCCTCGCAATGGTTCGCCGATCTCGGCGACCCGCAAATCCTGATCAATCGCGACGCGCAAACCACCTTGCTCGGGCAGCTGACGCAGGCGGGCCACAACGGCGCGATGCTGCTCGAAAGCGCGCGCGAGGCGCTTGTCGCGGCGATTCATCTGGGTCTCGCGCTGGCGGCGATCATCGCCGTGGTGTCCGTGTGGCAAAGCCGCCGTGTGCCGCCGATCAAGCTCCAGCGCAAGCTCGAGCCGGTGATTCACGCGGATTGATTTTTTAGCCTTACCGTTTTACTGACAAACTATGGAAGAACAGGACCGCGTCGCCGTCATGCAGCAATTCGGCCGCACTTATCGGGCGTTCATGTCGGCGTTCGAGTCCCAGGTCGGCCACCCGTTGCCGCGCTGGCGCATTCTGCTCGCGCTGTATGAGCAGGCCGGCGAGTCGTCGCAGAAGCGGCTGGTCGAGCGCTTGCGCGTCGATCCGGGCGCGCTCACGCGGCAGTTGAAAACGCTCGAGGGTTTAGGCTGGATTGCTCGCAGCATGGATACGCGCGATAACCGCGTGACCAATGTGCGGTTGACCGAAGCGGGGCAGTCGGCTATCGAAGCCAGCTTGCCTGCCCGTAACGCTTTTTTGCACGACACGATAGCGGCGTTGCCCGACGATGCGCTGAGCGCGCTGTCGGGGGCCTTGAAGATGCTGGAAGTGCGGATCGGTGAAGTGGCCGCGACGGCTAACTCGGCAGGCGCGGATTCTGCCGCTTCTGCGCAAGCTCCGGAAACGGCCGCGGCACGTTAGACCCTGCAGACGGACGAGCGGCCGATTCAGCGCCGCAGCCGCGGTGAACGACACGACCTGAAACGAAGTCACGAACGTCGTGAACGTCATGAACATCCCGAACGGCGCGCCACTTCACCGTGAAGCGCGCCGCTTGCATCAAGATCAGAAGAACGTTTCGATCACCTCAGTCACGCGATACGACGGATCGAGCACCAACACCTGACGCCACTTGTCGAACGTCAGGCATGGGTGCGAGATGTCGAACGCGATCATGTCGCCCACCTTCAGATCGGCGCCCGCGGGAATCCGCAGGTACGCGTGCTGATCCATCAGGCCGAAAATCTCCCAGCCTTCGCTCGCCGCGATATCGCGCGGCGCTTCGGTGCCCGGACGATAGTGGCGCGCCGGTTCCGGCATGCCCGCGTCGAAAGCGGAATCGCGTTTGCCCAGACCGATGATCGCGCGATCCGGTTCCGGGATCGATTGCACGTACGCCCACAGTTGCAGCGCCGGCAAGAGGCCTTCGCCCATTTTCTTCGCGACCGGATTGCGCGCGAAGATGTCTGTTTGCGCCTTGCGGTAGATGCCGACGTCATGCGACAAATAGCAGCCGGGCCGCAGCACGACCTCGACCTTGCCGGTTTCCGAGGCCTTCACGAATTCTTCCGCGACCACGTCGTACCAGGCCGAGCCAGCGCCTGACAGAACGGCCGGCGTGCGGGCAAAACGTCCTTCCTCGACCAATGCGCGCGTCACCGCGACGGCGCTCTGCAAAAACTCCCGCACTTCGTGTTCTTCTTTCAGCACGCCTTCATACAATTCGACGCCCGCCAGCTTCAACACGTCCGGATAGCGTGCGATTGCTTCGAGCACCGCGTTGCGTTGCGCTTCGTCGCGCACGCCGGTGCGGCCGCCCGGCACGCCGAGTTCGAGCAATACTTGCAGCGGCTTGCGTACCGACGTGAAAAACTGCCCCAGTTGCTCGACGCCTTCGACCGAATCCACGAGGCAGAAGAACTCGAAATCAGGGTCGCTCAGCAACTCGGCGACCATCATCATATTGCGACGGCCAACCAGTTGATTGGCCATCAGGATTCGCGAAACGCCGCCGTGATAGGCGGCGCGCACCTGATGCGCGGTGGCGAGCGTGATGCCCCATGCGCCGGTTTCGAGCTGACGGCGAAACAGCTGCGGCGCCATGGTGGTTTTGCCGTGCGGCGCGAGCTTGACGCCGTATTCCGCGACGAATGCCTGCATCCACTTCAGGTTGTGTTCCACACGATCCGCATACAGCACGGCGGCGGGCAGGCTCACGTCCTCGTTCAGCAGGTTCCACTCGAGGCGCGCGGCATCCGTGAGTTGGATACTGGTGCCCGGAACCATGCCCAAGCCCTTGCTATAAGGATCAATCGTAGCGCCCTGATAGTTTGTAACTTTCATGTCTCCCTGCTCCATCGTCCAGTTAAATTGAATCAAAGTTGACTTTACTATGTTACCGAAAGTACGATGCCTGAAGAAATGTTATTTAGTACCATAGCTTGCCGGAGGCTGTTTGTAAGCCTTTCCGCGGCACCCCACGGCCTGAAATGAACTCAACCGCAGAACCGCTGGCCTTCGATATCGTCGCGCGCATCGCCGAATGCGCGCCGGAATTGCGGTCGGCCGAACGGAAGGTCGCCGCGCTGATTCTCGACGATCTGACCGGCGCATCGCGCGCCAGCATTGGTGCGCTCGCCCAGCAGGCCGAGGTGAGCGTTGCGACCGTGACGCGCTTTGCGAAGGCGGTGGGTTGCCGCGACGTGCGGGAGTTGAAGTTGCGGCTCGCGCAGGCCGCAGCGGTCGGTCAGCGCTTCCTGCAAACGGGCGGACCCGCCGACGCACCTGAGCCGATCGCCACCCGCGTATTCGACGAACTGCAAACCGCGCTTGCGCATAACCATCAACTTCTTCGCCAGGCACCTTTAGCCGATGCCGCAGCCGCGTTGCGCGCCGCGCGAATGATCTATGTCTTCGGCATGGGCGGCGGGTCGACCGCATTGGCCGACGAGATGCGTTTCAGGCTCGTGCGTCTCGGCCGGCCCGTCGCGACGTATCAGGACGGCTTGTTGCAGCGCATGGTGGCGAGCACCGTATCGCGCGAGTGTGTCGTGATCGCGTTGTCTACCACTGGGCGTGTGCCTGAGATGGTCGAGAACTGCAAGATCGCGCGCAGCTACGGGGCGAGTGTGATTGCCCTGACCGCGCCGGCTTCGCCTTTGGCCAGGCTGGCTGATTGGGTGATTCCGATTGTCGCGTTTGAGACCGATTTCATTTACAAGCCGTCGTCGTCGCGTTACGCGATGATGATGGCGCTCGATGTGCTCGTCACCGAACTTGCCGTCAGTCAGGGTGACGAGAGCCGAGAATTGCTGCGCCGCATGAAGCACGCGCTCGACGCGCACCGTGGCGGCGGCGATCGACAACCGTTAGGAGACTGATCCATGCATTCGCATCCCGAAGCCGCCGATACGCTGATCGTCGGCGCGCAACTGTACGACGGCACGGGCGCGCCGCCGGTCGAACGCGACGTCGCGATCCGTGACGGTCGTATCGTCGCGATCGGCAACCTGTCGAACTGGCTCGCCGAAGAGGTGATCGAGGCCAACGGCCGTGCGCTGGCGCCAGGCTTCATCGACGTTCACACGCATGACGACACGCATGTGATCCAGTCGCCGCAAATGCTGCCGAAGATCACCCAGGGCGTGACGACGGTGATCGTCGGCAATTGCGGGATCAGCGCGTCGCCGGTTTCGTTGAAGGGCGATCCGCCTGATCCGATGAACCTGCTCGGCGAGCGCGACGCGTTCCAGTACCCGACTTTCGCTGCGTACGTCGAAGCGGTGAACGCGGCGCGTCCCGCGGTGAATGTCGGCGCGCTGATTGGGCACACGGCGTTGCGCAGCAATCAGATGGACCGGCTCGATCGGGCGGCGACGGCAGAGGAAATCGACGGAATGCGCGCGCAACTCGAAGAGGCGTTGGCGAACGGGGCGTTGGGTTTGAGTTCGGGACTCGCGTACGGCTCCGCCTTCTCCGCGCCGACCGAGGAGGTGATGGCGCTGGCCGAGCCGCTCGCCGCCGCGGGCGCGCTTTACACGACGCACATGCGCACCGAGTTCGACGCGATTCTCGACGCGATGGACGAAGCGTATCGGGTGGGCCGTCACGCGCATGTGCCGGTGGTGATTTCGCATCTGAAGTGTGCGGGGCCTTCGAACTGGGGGCGTAGCGAGGAGGTGCTGAAGTCGCTGGAAGGCGCGCGGCGCATGCAGCCGATCGGCTGCGATTGCTATCCGTACAACCGCAGTTCGTCGACGCTCGATCTGAAGCAGGTGACGGGCGACATCGACATCACGATTACGTGGTCGGAGCCGCATCCCGAGATGGCGGGCAAGCTGGTGAAGGAGATTGCGGCGGAGTGGGGCGTTACGCAGCAGGAGGCGGGCAAGCGCTTGCAGCCGGCGGGCGCGGTGTATCACAACATGTCCGAGGACGACGTACGGCGGATTCTGTCGCATCCCGCCACGATGGTTGGCTCGGACGGTTTGCCGAACGATCCGCTGCCGCATCCGCGGTTGTGGGGCGCGTTTCCGCGCGTGCTCGGCCACTACGCGCGCGATGCGAAGTTGCTGCCGCTTGAAGAGGCGGTGCGCAAGATGACCAGTTTGTCGGCGCACCGGTTTGGTTTGGCGCAGCGCGGCGAGGTGCATATCGGTTATCACGCGGATCTGGTGTTGTTCGACCCGGCCAGGGTTCGCGACGCGGCGACGTTTGAGAATCCGCAACAGGCGGCTGACGGCATCGATGCGGTGTGGGTGAATGGCGTGTTGACTTACCGCGATGGCGCGGTGACCGGCGAACGGGCAGGGCATTTTGTGGCGCGTGGCGCGGCGTCGAAGGGTGATGCGCACGGCGCGTTTTGATTTTGTTTTTCTGATCAATGCGGCATGCGGATTTGTTGGCGCGTGCCTGACTTTTTAAGGAGTTGGATGATGAAGCGATATGGCGTTGAAGGCGGCAAGGGTACCGGTGGTCAGCATATGCCCTTTGCTCGGGCGGTCGAAGCGGATGGCTGGTTGTTCGTTTCCGGGCAGACGCCGATGGAAAATGGCGAGGTGATCAACGGCGGCATTGTTGAGCAATCGCATAAGGCGATTCAGAATGTTTTTGCGATTCTGAAAGAAGCGGGGTATGGGGCGGAGGATGTCGTTCGCTGCGGCGTGTGGCTCGATGATCCGCGGGATTTTGCTTCGTTCAATAAGGTGTTTCGGGAGTATTTTGGCGAGAATCCGCCGGCCCGGGCTTGTGTGGTTTCTTCTATGGTGATTGATTGCAGGGTGGAAGTTGACTGCGTCGCTTATAAGAAGCCTTCGGCTTGATTGAGGTTTTTTGTTTGCCGTAGGCGGTGGGTGGTTTTTTTGCCTGCGCGGCGCTTTTGTCTGGTTGCCTATGGCGTTGGCCTTTCCTTGATTTCTTATTGGTCTATTAGCGTTGCCCCTGTGCGGGGCGGCACTCACTTCTCTTTGCCGCCGCAAAGAGAAGTAAGCAAGAGAAAGCGGCTCACACCGCTAATTCTTAAGCGGGTCCCCCGCACAGTTGCGGTAGTGGTGCATCTGGAATCTGTGTTTTCGCACATTCGGCGGTAGTGACAAGGGAGTCATCAGCTCCCACTTCGCACTGCGTGCGTCGCGGATGGGTCTGCATGGGAAACCAGAGGCTTCGTTCGCGCGCGGTGGGAGCCGTCGGCTTCGCCTCGGCGATGTGCCAAAAAAATATATATTTGGTTCGGGGTGCCATTCGGTGCTCGGAGCGGCTGAAAGGTCGTGCAGGCGCACGCAGGCATCAGTTCGTACATCGAATTAAGTGTGGATGACCGCACCTAACTCGACAGACAGTGTGCGGCGGGGCGAGTTCCAGCCAGTACAAATGAAGCGCTGACGCATTGCGGAGCGTTGAGGATGCACCGGCGAGCCGCGGCGTTGAGCGAAGCGCGAAAACGAGCGAATGGGTTCTATGAAGTAGGTTTCGGCGCGCGCAGCGCCGCCGGAAGTATGACGGCCTTGTCACTTACGCTGAATGTGCGAGAACACCGATTCCAGATGCACCACTACCGTGGCTGCGCGGGGGACCCGCTTAAGAATTAGCGGTTTGAGCCGCTTTCTCTTGCTTACTTCTCTTTGCGGCGGCAAAGAGAAGTAAGTGCCGCCCCGCACAGGGGCAACGCTAATAGACCGATAAGAAAACAAGGAAAGGCCAACGCCATAGGAAAACAGACAAACGAGCGCCGCACAAGCAACCAGATCAAGGAAAGCCCAACACCGCAGGCGCACAGACAAAACGCGCCGCGCAGGCAAACCAAACCAAACAAAACCCACCCGACCGCCTGCGGCGAAAACAAAAAACTACTGCCGCGCCAACCGGAAATTATCCGGCATTGGCAAATTATAGTTAGTGCGAAACGGATTAATATCCAGCCCACCGCGCCGCGTATACCGCGCATAAACCGCAAGCTTCACCGGCCGGCAGGCCTTAAGAACATCGATAAAAATCCTCTCGACACACTGCTCATGAAACCCGGTGTGATTCCGATAGGAGATGATGTACCTCAGCAAACCCGCATGATCGATCTGCGGCCCGACGTAATGAATCTGCACGCTGCCCCAGTCAGGCTGCCCGGTCACCGGACAATTCGACTTCAACAAATTAGAGAACAAAGTCTCCTCAACCGGCGCTTCATCAAGCGCAGCCTTAAGCAACGAAGCATCCGGCTGATAAACATCCGCATCCAGATCGAGCCGATCCAGCGACAAGCCTTCAAACTCCTCCATCCGCAGCTTGCCGAACTCATACGGCGCGGCCAGATGAACAGAAACCGTCGCGCCGCAAGAAGCGGAAACATCCCGCTTGATCGTATCCCGCACAACCTCCATCGACTCGAACGCCGTCTGCGCAAACGACCCCAGATAAAGCTTGAACGACTTCGACTCGACAATATTCGGCGAATCAGCCGGCACAAAGAAAGTCGCCACTGCAATCTGCGGCTTGCCGCGCGCATTCAGCCAGGAAAGCTCATAAGCATTCCAGATGTCCGTGCCGAAAAACGGCAACTGCGCGCCAATCCCAATCGCCTCGCGCGCATTCTTCCGGGCAATCGGAAAGAGCAACGAAGCGTCATATTGTTCGGTGTAAGCGGAAGGCTTACCCAGCGGTGACTGTTCAGGTGTCATGATGCGTTCACGATGCCACTCAGCACGTGCCCCGTCGCCGTCACGACGCGGGCCGATTCGCAATGGCCAATTTGGTCGTCGAAGAAAAAGTCCGGCTCGAACTCGCGCAAAAACGCGCTCTTGTCGAGGCCGCCGAGGAACATCGCTTCGTCGATTTCGATGTTCCATGCCATCAAAGTACGGATCGCGCGCTCATGCGCCGGGGCTGAGCGCGCCGTCACCAATGCCGTACGAATATGCATCGGTGCGGCTTCGTCCGCGAGTTTCTGCAGCCGGTGCAGCGCTTCGAGCAACGGCTTCAAAGGCCCATCCGCGAGCGGCAGATCCTTGTTGTGAATCTCATGGCCGACGAACGCCCGCAAGCCATCCTTCTGGAATACGCGCTCGGCTTCGTCGGAAAACAGCACGGCGTCGCCGTCGAAGGCAATCCGGATTTCGTCCGGATACTTACTCGCCATTTTCGCCGATTCGGGCAAGACGCGCGCGGCCGGGAATCCGGCAGCCAATGCATCGCGCACATCGTCCTGATTCGCGGACAAGAACAGCGAGGCGTTCAACGGCTTCAGATAGCCGAATGGCGCGCGCCCACGTGTGAAAACGCCACGCTCGATCGCCAACCCGTATTCCCTGCACGAATGAAATGCGCGCAATCCGCTAATCGGATCGCTGCGCGACAGGATCACGACTTCGACCCGGTGGCCGCCTGCATTCAACGCCAGCAGCTTGCGGATCAGCGGAAACGCAACGCCCGGTTTTGCGGGCACGGCCAGCCGCTCGCGCTGCAACGCTTCATACGCCTGAAGGTTGCCTTCCTCGTACACGCAGTTCTCTTCCTCGAAGTCGAACAGCGCGCGCGACGAGATTGCCACCACCAGTTTGTCGGCAAGCGAAATAGCCATCGACGCGTTTCAGTCCTGAAAGATCAAGCGAGGAACAAGCGATAAACCGGGTTCTGCGTCTCTTCCCAGTACGGATACCCCAGCGTCGCGAGAAAGCGCCCGAACTCGCTGTTCTCGCTCTCCGGCACCTGAATGCCGACCAGAATCGAACTGTAGTCCGCACCCTGGTTTCGATAGTGGAACAGGCTGATATTCCAGTTCGGTGCCATCGACGACAAGAACTTCATCAGCGCGCCCGGCCGTTCCGGAAACTCGAAACGGAACAGACGCTCGTCATGCGCCAGAGGCGAGCGCCCGCCAACCATGTAACGGATGTGCTGCTTGGACAGTTCATCGAAGGTCAGGTCGACGGTGGCGAAGCCGTGTGCCTCAAATGCCCCCGCGATCTGCGCCGATTCGCTGCGATTGCGGATCTGCACGCCGACAAAGATATGGGCGGATTGCGCATCCGCAATGCGGTAATTGAATTCGGTGACGCTGCGCGTGCCCACCAGTTCGCAGAAGCGGCGGAAACTGCCGCGCTCTTCAGGAATCGTCACGGCGAACACCGCTTCGCGTGCTTCACCGACTTCGGCGCGCTCCGCCACGAATCGCATGCGGTCGAAATTCATGTTCGCGCCGGACGTGATCGCAATCAGCGTCTGGTTCTCGAGGCCTTCGCGCTCGGCATACTGCTTGGCGCCCGCCACGGCCAGCGCGCCGGCCGGCTCCAGCACGCTGCGGGTGTCCTGGAACACGTCCTTGATCGCGGCGCATAGCGCATCGGTATTCACCAGCAGCACGTCGTCGAGATATTCGCTGCACAGGCGGAAGGTTTCCTCCCCCACCAGCTTGACGGCAGTACCGTCCGAGAACAGGCCGACCTCGTTTAACGTGACGCGTTCACCGGCTTTCAGCGACGCGGCCATCGCGCACGAGTCATCGGTCTGCACGCCGATCACCTTGATCTCCGGGCGCACCGCTTTCACGTACGCCGCGACACCTGCCGCCAGCCCACCGCCGCCGATCGGCACGAAGATCGCGTGGATCGGACCCTGGTGCTGGCTGAGAATCTCCATCGCGACCGTGCCCTGGCCGGCGATCACGTACGGATCGTCGAACGGGTGAACGAACGTCAGGCCGCGCTCTTCCTGCAGTTTCACCGCGTGCCCGTACGCGTCGCTATAGGACTCGCCGAACTGCACGACTTCGACCGTCGCCCCGCCATGCGCGCGCACGGCATCGACTTTCACCTGCGGGGTCGTCACCGGCACCACGATGATCGCCTTCACACCCATGCGTGCCGCCGACAGCGCCACGCCCTGCGCATGATTGCCCGCCGACGCGGTAATCACCCCACGCTCCAGCGCCTCCGCCGGAATATGCGCCATCTTGTTGTACGCGCCGCGCACCTTGAACGAGAACACCGGCTGGTTGTCCTCGCGCTTCAGATAAACCGGATTGCGCAAGCGTGCCGACAGATTCGGCGCGCGTTCGAGTTCGGTCTCGCGGGCCACGTCGTAGACGCGCGCGGTCAGGGTTTTCTTGAGATAGTCGTGGGAAGCCATGCGGGTGGCGCGGTGCGCTTTGTGAGACGGGAAAGGGTCAATGATAGCGCCAACGGTGTTCGCTCTGGCCTTCGGCGAACCGTTGGTGAACCTTAGGCGTGGGCCCGAGCGTCACCGGCAAAGACCCGCCCGACCGTTCGGTCGGAAAATTATTCGCGTACGTGTGTGGGCGCCGTTCAGCGCAAAAACGCCCAAAGTCCCGCCAGAGCTCCGATTTCAGGCGTCAACGCGTGGCCGGATCATGGGGTAGAATTCCATTTTGGAATAAGGATCGGAAGATGCACTGGCAGCCTCGGATCGCCCATTTGATGCCCGTCCCGCGTGAGTCTCGCCCCGCGGCGGAGCGTCACGTCCGTCAGGCACGATCGTGTAGCTGTCTCTGAGCGCCGTGAAGCGACTGATGTGGGTAGGCCGTCGGTTGCGCTTCGCTCCCCAAGAAGATTTCCAGCATTGCGCCCCACGCGCACCGTCCGCCGACGCCTCACTGAGATGAGCGCGCCCGGTTGACCCACCGAGTCGTCCGAACATGAACGCACCTCAAGTATTCGATCCGCACGGGGCCGCCACTGCGGTGGCCGCCGATCCCGAAGCGCGTTTGCGCGAAATTCCCTATAACTACACGTCGTTTTCCGACCGCGAAATCGTCATCCGCCTGCTCGGCGACGAAGCCTGGGCGGCTTTGGCCGAACTGCGCGCGGAACGCCGCACCGGCCGCTCGGCGCGGATGCTGTACGAAGTGCTCGGCGACATCTGGGTCGTGCGCCGCAATCCTTACCTGCAAGACGACCTGCTCGACAATCCGAAGCGCCGCGCGATGCTGATCGAGGCGCTGCACCATCGTCTGAGCGAGATCGAGAAGCGCCGCCGCGCCGATCTGGTCGAGCACGGCGATGAAGCGGGCATCGATCGGGCCGCTCGCGTTGAAACGCTGGTGGCGGCCGCGCGCCGCGCCGTCGACGATTTTGAGAGCGAATTCCAGAAGACCTACGATCTGCGCCGCCGCGCGACCAAGGTGCTGGGTAAGGTCACGGAAAAGGACAACATCAAGTTCGACGGCTTGTCCCGTGTCTCGCACGTGACCGACGCAACCGACTGGCGCGTCGAGTACCCGTTCGTCGTGTTGACGCCGGATACCGAAGCCGAGATCGCAGGCATGATCAAGGCGTGTTTCGAGCTCGGTCTGACGGTGATCCCGCGCGGAGGCGGCACGGGCTACACGGGCGGCGCGGTGCCGCTCACGCCGTTCTCGGCCGTCATCAACACGGAAAAGCTCGAACAGCTGGGTGCGGTCGAGTTGACCGAACTGCCGGGCGTCGATCGCAAGGTGGCGACGATTTTCTCCGGCGCGGGCGTTGTGACGCGCCGCGTGACCGAAGCCGCCGAACAGGCCGGCTATGTGTTCGCGGTTGACCCGACCTCGCTGGATGCATCCTGCGTCGGCGGCAACGTCGCGATGAACGCGGGCGGCAAGAAGGCGGTGCTGTGGGGCACGGCGCTCGACAACCTCGCCTGGTGGCGCATGGTCGACCCGGAAGGGAATTGGCTCGAAGTCACGCGCCTGGACCACAACCTCGGCAAGATTCACGACATCGAAGTGGCGCGTTTCGAGCTGAAGTGGTTCGACGGCAGCTACGCGCCGGGCGAGAAGCTGCTGCGCACGGAAGCGCTCAACATCAAGGGCCGCGTGTTCCGTAAGGAAGGTCTCGGCAAGGACGTGACCGACAAATTCCTGGCCGGTCTGCCGGGTGTGCAGAAAGAAGGCTGCGACGGCCTGATCACGTCGGCGCGCTGGATCCTGCACAAGATGCCCGCGCATACGCGCACGGTCTGCCTCGAATTCTTCGGCCAGGCGCGCGAAGCGATTCCGAGCATCGTCGAGATCAAAGACTATCTGTTTGAGACGTCGAAGCAGGGCGGGGCGATTCTCGCCGGCCTCGAGCATCTGGACGAACGCTATCTGCGCGCAGTCGGCTATGCGACCAAGAGCAAGCGCAACGCGTTTCCGAAGATGGTGCTGATCGGCGACATCGTCGGCGACGATGCGGACGCGGTGGCGCAAGCCACCTCGGAAGTCGTGCGCATGGCCAACGGCAAAAGCGGTGAAGGTTTCGTCGCCGTCAACGCCGAGGCGCGCAAGCGTTTCTGGCTCGACCGTAGCCGTACCGCGGCGATTGCGAAGCACACCAACGCGTTCAAGATCAACGAAGATGTGGTGATTCCGCTCGACCGCATGGGCGAGTACACCGACGGTATCGAGCGCATCAATATCGAACTGTCGATCAAGAACAAGCTGCAGCTGGTCGACGCGCTGGAAGCGTTCTTCAAGGGCGGCAAGCTGCCGCTCGGCAAGAGCGACGACGCCAACGAAATCCCGAGCGCGGAGCTGCTCGAAGATCGTGTCCAACAGGCGCTCGATCTGCTGAAGAAGGTGCGCGCGCGCTGGGAATTCCTGCGCGACAAGCTCGATCTGTCCTTGCGCGAGGCGCAGCATTATCTGGTCGGCCTCGGCTACGAAGGGCTGGCGGAGAAGTTCGCCGACCGCGTCGACGCGCAGCCGGATGCGACCGTGTTCCATATCACGCAAGACCGTACGGTGCGCGTGTCGTGGAAGGCGGAAATCCGGGCTGAGTTGCGTCAGATCTTCAACGGCGGCGAATTCAAGCCGATCCTCGAAGAAGCTCAGGCGATTCACAAGAAGGTGTTGCGTGGCCGCGTGTTCGTCGCGCTGCACATGCACGCGGGCGACGGCAATGTCCACACGAACCTGCCGGTCAATTCCGACAACTACGAGATGCTGCAGGACGCCCACACGGCGGTCGCGCGCATCATGAAGCTGGCGCGTTCGCTCGACGGCGTGATTTCGGGCGAACACGGCATCGGTATCACCAAGCTCGAATTCCTGACCGAAGAAGAAATCGGCGAATTCCGCGCGTACAAGCAACGCGTCGATCCGCATGGCCGCTTCAATGCGGGCAAGCTGCTCGAAGGCGCCGATCTGCGTAACGCCTACACGCCAAGCTTCGGCTTGATGGGCTACGAATCGCTGATCATGCAGCAGTCCGACATCGGCGCGATTTCCGAGTCGATCAAGGACTGTTTGCGTTGCGGCAAGTGCAAGCCGGTGTGCGCGACCCACGTGCCGCGCGCGAACCTGCTGTACAGCCCGCGCAACAAGATTCTCGCCACCTCCTTGCTGGTCGAGGCGTTCCTGTACGAAGAGCAGACCCGCCGCGGCGTGTCGATCAAGCACTGGGACGAGTTCAACGACGTCGCCGATCACTGCACTGTCTGTCACAAATGCGTGACGCCGTGTCCGGTGAAGATCGACTTCGGCGATGTGACGATGAACATGCGCAACCTGCTGCGCAAGATGGGCAAGAAGAAGTTCAATCCGGGCAACGCGGCCGGCATGTTCTTCCTGAACGCCACCAACCCGCAGACCATCAACCTCGCGCGCACCGCGATGATGGGCATCGGCTACAAGGCGCAGCGCCTCGGCAACGACGTGCTGAAGAAGTTCGCGAAGAAGCAGACGGCGCACCCGCCGGCAACCGTCGGCAAGCCGCCGGTCACGCAGCAGGTGATCCACTTCATGAACAAGAAGATGCCGGGCAATCTGCCGAAGAAAACGGCCCGCGCGTTGCTCGATATCGAAGACAACAAGATTGTCCCGATCATCCGCAATCCGAAGACAACCACCGCCGATACGGAAGCGGTGTTCTACTTCCCGGGCTGCGGCTCCGAGCGGTTGTTCTCGCAAGTGGGCCTGGCGACGCAAGCCATGCTGTGGGAAGCGGGCGTACAAACCGTGCTGCCGCCGGGCTACCTGTGCTGCGGCTACCCGCAACGCGGCTCGGGCCAGTTCGACAAGGCCGAGCAGATCGTCACGGATAACCGCGTGCTGTTCCATCGCGTCGCGAATACGCTGAACTATCTCGACATCAAGACGGTGGTGGTGTCGTGTGGTACGTGTTACGACCAGCTCGCCGGTTACGAATTCGAGAAGATCTTCCCGGGCTGCCGGATCATCGACATCCACGAGTTTCTGCTCGAAAAAGGCATCAAGCTCGAAGGCGTGAACGGCGTGCGCTACATGTACCACGACCCGTGCCACTCGCCGATCAAGACGATGGACCCGGTCAAGCTCGTCAATCAGTTGATGGGGGCGGAGAACGACGGCTACAAGATCGAGAAGAACGATCGCTGCTGTGGCGAATCCGGCACACTCGCGGTGACGCGCCCGGACATTTCGACGCAAGTCCGCTTCCGCAAGGAAGAGGAAATGCGCAAGGGCGCGGCGAAGCTGCGTGGTATTCCGTTAGTGGGCGAAGCCGGCGCGAACGCGATCAATACGGCCAATACGTCGGCCGGCACGGCGGGTGCTGCAAGCGGTTCCGTACCCAAGGCGGGCGACGGGGCGCAACCGAACGGCGCGACCGAGGTGAAAATCCTGACGAGCTGCCCATCCTGCCTGCAAGGCCTGTCGCGCTACAACGAAGACGTGGGCACCGAAGCGGACTACATCGTCGTCGAGATGGCACGCCACGTGCTGGGTGAAGACTGGATGGCGGACTACGTCCAGCGGGCGAACAATGGCGGAATCGAGCGCGTGCTGGTTTAATGGCACAACTGACGATTCTTGCCTGAGGACGACGATGGACTGTGTTTTTTGCCGGGAAGATGGCGGCGATGTGCTGTGGCAGGACGACACCCTGCGTGTCGTCCTCGCCGACGAACACGATTACCCGGGTTTTTGCCGGGTGATCTGGAGCAGGCACGTCGCTGAGTTTTCCGATCTTGATGAAACCGACCGGGATCGCGTGATGCGGGCCGTGTACGCGGTCGAACGTGCGATCCGGCGCATTCTTCAGCCGGTGAAGGTCAATCTGGCGAGCCTCGGCAACCAGGTGCCGCACGTGCATTGGCATGTGATTCCGCGTTTTTCGAACGACGCTCACTTCCCGTTGCCGATCTGGGCGCCGCGCCAACGCACGGTGTCCGAAGCCATGCTGTCGTCGCGCCGCGCGCAAGCCACTTTGCTGCGCGAGGCGGTGCGGCAGGAAATCGAACAGGCTCTTGGCTGAGCGCCCAGAATCTGTCGCTTCGCGCCAAACCCGGCGAGGAGGGCGAAAACTTGGGGCGGCCCGGCGTTTTCTTTATGAGGTCAATATGAGCGGACTGACTCCCGATACCCCGGTGCCGACCGACGTGGTCGTGCATTCCAAATCGCGCGTGCTCGAATTGCAATACGCAAACGGCGAAACGTATCGCCTGCCGTTCGAACTGCTGCGCGTGTATTCGCCGTCAGCGGAAGTGATGGGCCACGGGCCCGGCCAGGAGACGCTGCAAACCGGTAAGCGCGACGTCACGATCACCATGATCGAAGGCGTCGGCAACTATGCACTGCAGCCGACTTTCTCCGATGGGCACGCCACCGGCATCTATTCGTGGGACCTGCTGTATGACATGGCCGTCCGCCAGGATGAACTCTGGCGCGACTATCTCGCCAAACTGACAGCAGCCGGCGTTGACCGCGATGCGCCGATGACGCCAGCCGGTGCTGCGCACGGGCACTGTCACTGATACGATTCGCCCTGATCGCCGCGTTGATGCGGCGCAACATTCCAGAATACGCGAAAGGACGAGCGCGATGAGCAAAACCCACTTCGGCTTTCAATCGGTCGACGAACAGGAAAAAGCGCAGAAGGTGGCGGGCGTGTTCCACTCGGTCGCCTCCAACTACGACTTGATGAACGACCTGATGTCGGGCGGGTTGCACCGGGCGTGGAAGATGTTCACGATCGCCCAGGCCAACGTCCGGCCGGGCTACAAGGTGCTCGATATTGCGGGGGGCACGGGCGATCTGTCGAAGGCGTTCGCCAAACAGGCGGGCGAGACCGGGGAAGTCTGGCACACCGACATCAACGAATCGATGCTGCGCGTGGGCCGCGACCGTCTGCTGGACAAGGGCGTGATCACGCCGGCGCTGCTTTGCGACGCCGAAAAGATCCCCTTTCCGGATAATTATTTCGACGTGGTGACCGTGGCCTTCGGCTTGCGCAACATGACGCACAAGGATGTCGCGCTGGCCGAGATGCGTCGTGTGTTGAAGCCGGCGGGCCGTCTGTTGGTGCTGGAGTTCTCGAAGGTGTGGGATCCGCTTAAAAAGGTCTACGACGTCTATTCGTTCAAGGTGTTGCCGTGGCTCGGCGACCGTTTTGCGAAAGACGCCGAGAGCTACCGCTACCTGGCGGAATCGATCCGGATGCACCCGGATCAGGAAACTTTAAAAACAATGATGGAACAAGCAGGCCTGGACGGCGTCAAATATTACAATTTGTCAGCTGGCGTGGTAGCTTTACATGTGGGGACCAAATACTAGGGTTCCTAACCCATCGATTTTTAAAGGAAAGTACGAAAATGTCCGATTCAGGCGTGTTATCTCCCCGTAAGGTTAAGCGGTCGTTGGTGAGAAGAATCGGACTGATCGCGATGGTCGGTCTGATCATGGCCGGCTCTCTCGCCTCGCTCGATGCGGAGGCCCGCCGCCTGGGCGGCAGCCGCAGTATTGGCCGTCAGTCGAACACGGTTCAGCAGCAGTCGGCCCCGTCGCAACCTTCCCAAAGCAATCAGGCCATGCAGCAGCGCGCGCAGCCGGCACCGGCGGCTACGCCGACTCCGGCAGCGGCGCCTAACCGCTCGCGCTGGCTCGGGCCGATCGCCGGTCTCGCGGCTGGTCTTGGTATTGCTGCGCTGTTGTCGCACTTCGGTCTGGGCGGTGCGTTCGCAGGCGCCATGGCCAACATCATCGTGATCGCGATCCTCGCGATGATCGGCATCTGGCTGATCCGCCGTTTCATGGGCCGCAAGCGCGATACGGCGCAACCGTCGTATGCGGGCAGCGCACCGTCGCTGAATGCAGGCGGTACCGGTTACTCGCAGGAGCCGCGCTACAGTGCTCCGCCCACCGGCTCGTACGTCGAACCGCAAGGCAACCAGACCACGCCGTCCCTCAATGCTGCGCCTTCTGTCCCGGCCGGCTTTGATTCGGAAGCGTTCCTGCGCAATGCCAAGGTGTACTTCGTGCGCCTGCAAGCCGCTTGGGACGTTGGCAACGTGGAAGACATCCGCGAATTCACTACCCCGGAAATGTTCGCCGAAGTGAGGGTCGATCTGTCGTCGCGCGGTGCCGAGTCCAACCAGACGGACGTGGTGCAGCTGAACGCGGAGTTGCTGGGCGTTGAAGAACGTGCAACCGAATACTTTGCCAGCGTGCGCTTCTCCGGCTTGATCCGCGAATCGGCGGGTGCGGCGGCGGAGCCGTTCGTCGAGGTCTGGAACCTGACGAAGGCGAACCGCCCCGGCGAAGGCTGGCTGCTGGCCGGCATTCAGCAGGTGGCGCAGCACTGAGACAGTGGCGGGACGGAGCCGGGACAGCATTGCGCGTCCTGACTTCGCTTAAAGCATTGGCCGTTCGGCAGAGCAAGCCGCAAAGCGAACGGACGTTACAATAGGAACCCGCGCGGGCACCTTGCCCGCGCGGGTTTTTTCTTGCCACTCTCAATGACCCTCGCCGCCAAGCCCTTCGCTGCTGCCGTCAATCACCTGCTCGCCCGCGAATCGTGGGCTCGAGAGCGCCTCGCCCCGTACGCGGGCAAGACTGCCAGACTGTCCTGTCCTCCGGTCGTGCTGATGCTGCTGGTGCAGCCGGACGGCTACCTGGGTGCGGTCGACGAAACCGACGCGCAACAATTCGACGTGACCATCTCGGTGCCGTCCGATGCACTGCCGGCTTTCGTGCAGGGCGGCCAGGCCGCCGTGATGAAGCACGTGAAGATCGAAGGCGACGCCGAGTTTGCGACTGTGATCGCCAAACTCGCCGAGCATCTGCGCTGGGAGCCGGAAGAGGATCTGGCGAAACTGATCGGCGACGGTCCGGCGTGGCGGGTCGCGTCGGTCGTGCGTACGGTCGGCGAACACGCGCGGCGTACCGGGCGCAATCTGCTCGACACAGCCGCTGAATATCTTCTCGACGAGAATCCGCAACTGGTGCGGCGTGCCGCGCTGGAGGACTTCAACGTCGAGCTGGCCCGCGCCCGCGATGCTTTGGCGCGCGTGGAAAAGCGTATCGAGCGTCTTGAACAGAAGGTCGAAGCCCACGGCGCCGATGCGCCGGGCGGCGCCGCCACGTCGCGCGGCACGCGCTAGTCACTGGGCACAACTATGCGTTTTTTGCGTTTCCTCAAGATTTTCTTCACGGTCATTCGATTCGGTCTCGATGAGATGATGCTCAGTCGCGTCAACGACCGGCGTGTGCGTCTGTTGCTGCGTATCACCACCATCGGCCGCAAGTTCGACGCGCCGCCGGGCGTGCGCTTGCGGCTCGCGCTCGAAAGCCTCGGACCGATCTTCGTCAAGTTCGGCCAGGTGCTGTCCACGCGGCGCGATCTGCTGCCGGTCGATATCGCCAATGAACTGGCCAAGCTGCAGGATCAGGTCCCGCCGTTCGATTCGGCGGTGGCGATCGGGCTGGTCGAGAAGTCGCTCGGGGCGCCGGTCGACGTGCTGTTCGACGATTTCGAGCGGGTGCCGGTAGCGAGCGCATCGATCGCGCAGGTTCACTTTGCGACGGTGAAAGCAGGGCAGCACGCGGGCAAGGCGGTCGCCGTGAAGGTCCTGCGGCCGAACATGCTGCCGGTGATCGACTCCGACCTCGCCTTGTTGCGCGACATCGCCGTGTGGGCCGAGCGCCTCTGGGCTGACGGCAAGCGTCTCAAGCCGCGGGAGGTGGTCGCCGAATTCGACAAGTATCTGCACGACGAACTCGATCTGATGCGCGAAGCGGCCAACGGCAGCCAGTTGCGCCGCAACTTCGCCGGGCTCGATCTGCTGCTGGTTCCGGAGATGTACTGGGAGTTCTGCACGCCCACCGTGCTGGTGATGGAGCGTATGGTCGGGGTGCCGATCAGCCAGGTGGAGACGCTGCGCGCGGCCGGCGTCGATATTCCGAAGCTGGCGCGCGAAGGCGTCGAGATTTTCTTCACCCAGGTGTTCCGCGATGGTTTTTTCCATGCCGACATGCACCCGGGCAACATCCAGGTAAGCCTCGATCCGGCGCACTTTGGCCGCTATATCGCGCTCGACTTCGGCATCATCGGTGCGCTATCGGACTTCGATAAAAACTACCTCGCGCAGAATTTCCTCGCTTTCTTCAAACGTGACTACCACCGCGTCGCCACGCTGCATCTGGAGTCCGGCTGGGTGCCGCCTACGACGCGGGTCGAGGAACTGGAAAGCGCGATCCGCGCCGTTTGCGAGCCCTATTTCGACCGCGCGTTGAAGGATATCTCGCTCGGCCAGGTGCTGATGCGCCTGTTCTCGACCTCGCGCCGCTTCAATGTGGAAATCCAGCCGCAACTGGTGCTGCTGCAAAAAACCATGCTGAACGTGGAGGGGCTCGGCCGCTCGCTCGACCCTGAACTGGATTTGTGGAAGACGGCCAAGCCCTATCTCGAGCGCTGGATGAACGAGCAGATCGGTCTGCGCGGCTGGTACGAGCGGCTGAAGATCGAGGCGCCGCAATGGAGCAAGACGCTGCCGCAGTTGCCGCGCCTGATCCATCACGTGCTGGCTGAGCGTCACGACAACACTCGCGGCGCAAACGACGACATGATTCGCCAGATTCTGCTCGAGCAGAAGCGCACCAACCGGCTGCTGCAAGGCCTGTTGCTGTTCGGCGTGGCGGTAGGCGTCGGCGCTGTGCTGGCGCGGGCGTTTCTGGCATTCGCTTACGGCGGGTGATCCCAGCCCCGATTCTGACCCCTACAAAGCAGCTCATGAGCGACCCGACCCAGCCTTCCGCGCCCGACTTCGACAACCGCGATCCCAACTCGCCTGAGTTTTGGGACGAACGCTTCGAGCGCCATTTCACGCCGTGGGATCAGGCGGGCGTGCCGGCCGCGTTCCAGTCATTCGCCGAGCGGCATCGCGATGCAGCGGTACTGATTCCCGGTTGCGGCAGTGCCTATGAGGCGCTATGGCTAACGCAGCAGGGTAATCCAGTCCGGGCGATCGATTTTTCACCCGCTGCCGTCGCCGCGGCACGCGAACAATTGGGCGCGCAGCATGCGCAACGGGTCGAGCAGGCTGACTTCTTCGCTTACGAGCCGCCGTTCACCCCCGCATGGGTCTACGAACGCGCGTTCCTGTGCGCGTTGCCACCGGCGCGCCGCGCAGACTACGCGCGGCGGATGGCTGAGTTGTTGCCCGGCGGTGCGTTGCTGGCGGGTTTCTTTTTCGTCGGCGCGACGCCGAAAGGGCCGCCGTTCGGGATCGAGCGGACGGAACTCGACGGGTTGCTTACACCGAACTTCGATCTGATCGAAGACGAGGCCGTGAGCGACTCGATCGCCGTCTTTGCCGGCCGCGAGCGCTGGATGACCTGGCGGCGTCGTGGCTGAGCGCGCCACCGCCGCATATGACAGCGGCGCGGGCCGCACTTGATTCGATCGCCGCCGCCCCCATTTACGTGGGCGGCGGCTGTGCCTGGCGCTCGCCCCCAAAATCCGGGGGAGGGGTGTCGTTTGCGGCTATAATTCAAGGCTTTGCAAGCGTTTACAAGATTTCAGTAGGAAAAAGTTCATGCCGATCTACGCTTATCGTTGCGAGTCATGCGGCTTCGGGAAGGACGTGCTTCAGAAGATGAGCGACCCCCAGTTGACGCAGTGTCCCGAGTGCGGGAAAGACACATTTCGCAAGCAGGTCACTGCAGCCGGTTTCCAGTTGAAGGGCTCCGGCTGGTATGTGACCGATTTCCGCGGCGGTAACGCCGGCGCGAGCGCGCCGGCCAAGCCCGACGCGAATGGCGGCTCGAATGCGAATTCGGGCGAAAACGCCGCGGCCGGAAATGACGGCGCGGCGAAATCCGACACGGCTTCGGCCAACGGCACGGCCGCCGCCGCTTCATCGGGCGCAGCCGCAACGCCTGCCGCGCCTGCTGCCGCACCCGCCGCATCGGCGAGTTCGAGCAGTTCCGGCAGCGCCTAGTGGGACTGCCGCCCTCAGGGGCGGCGCACATGCCGCGTGCCGGGAATCGGCTCGCGCGGCTTTCTGGCGGTACACATGACGACGAAAAAAACGACGCTCAAATCGGTGTTCCTGACTGGCCTGCTGGTGCTGGTGCCTCTGGCTATCACACTGTGGGTGCTCGGCCTGATCATCGGTACGATGGACCAGACGCTATTGTTGCTGCCCACCTCGTGGCAGCCGGAGCGCGTGTTCGGCTTCCGTTTGCCGGGCCTCGGCGCGGTGCTGACGCTGGCGTTCATCTTTGTCGTCGGGCTGTTGACGCAAAACTTCATCGGGCAGAAGCTCGTGAAGTGGTGGGAAGTCGTGGTCGCGCACATTCCGGTGGTCGGCCCGATCTACACCAGCGTGAAGCAGGTGTCGGACACTTTGCTGTCGAGCAGCGGCAATGCGTTTCGCAAGGCGCTCCTGATCGAGTACCCGCGCCGCGGTTCCTATACGATTGCGTTTCTGACCGGCATTCCGGGCGGCGACGTGCTCAACCACCTGAAAGAAGATCACGTCAGCGTGTATGTGCCGACTACGCCGAACCCCACGTCCGGCTTCTTTCTGATGGTGCCCAGGAGCGAAGTGATCGAACTCGATATGACGGTCGACGCTGCGCTCAAATACATCGTCTCGATGGGCGTCGTGGCGCCGTCCGCGCCGCCGGCGCCGGTGGTGCGCCGCACGACAGTCGAGCCTCCGCTGTAATGCCGGTGCGTAGAGTTTCAAGCCGAGTTTGATCGCGGCGCGCCGTTCAACTAATGCAAAACGAAAGACAAACATCATGTCGATGAGATCTGAATACTGCGGTCTGGTGACCGAAGAACTGCTGGGCCAATCCGTCTCGCTGTGTGGCTGGGTAAGCCGCCGCCGCGACCATGGCGGCGTTATCTTCATCGACCTGCGCGACCGCGAAGGCCTCGTTCAGGTCGTCTGCGATCCGGATCGCGCGGAGATGTTCAAGACGGCCGAAGGCGTCCGGAACGAGTTCTGCCTGCAGATCAAGGGTGTGGTTCGCGCTCGCCCGGAAGGCACGACGAACGCCACGCTGAAGAGCGGCAAGATCGAAGTGCTGTGCCACGAGCTGATCGTGCTGAACCCGTCGATCACGCCGCCGTTCCAGCTCGACGACGACAACCTGTCGGAAACCACGCGTCTTACGCACCGCGTGCTCGACCTGCGCCGTCCGCAGATGCAGCACAACCTGCGTCTGCGCTACCGCGTTGCGATCGAAGTGCGCAAGTACCTGGACTCGCTGGGTTTCATCGACATCGAAACGCCGATGCTCACCAAGAGCACGCCGGAAGGCGCGCGCGATTACCTCGTGCCGTCGCGTACCAACCCGGGTCAGTTCTTCGCGCTGCCGCAATCGCCGCAACTGTTCAAGCAGTTGCTGATGGTCGCCAACTTCGATCGCTACTACCAGATCGTCAAGTGCTTCCGCGACGAAGACCTGCGCGCCGACCGTCAGCCGGAATTCACGCAGATCGACTGTGAAACCTCGTTCCTGTCGGAACAGGAAATCCGCGATCTGTTCGAAGCGATGATCCGTCACGTGTTCAAGGAAACGATCGGTGTAACGCTTGCCGAGAAATTCCCGGTCATGGAGTATTCGGAAGCCATGCGCCGCTTCGGTTCGGACAAGCCGGACCTGCGCGTCAAGCTCGAATTCACGGACCTGACCGACGCGGTCAAGGACGTCGACTTCAAGGTGTTCAGCACGCCGGCCAACACGAAAGATGGCCGTGTCGCGGCGATCCGCGTGCCGAAGGGTGGCGAGCTCTCGCGTGGCGACATCGACAGCTACACGGAATTCGTGCGCATCTATGGCGCGAAGGGCCTGGCTTGGATCAAGGTCAACGAAGTGGCGAAGGGCCGTGACGGTCTGCAAAGCCCGATCGTCAAGAACCTGCACGACGAAGCGGTCAAGGCGATCATCGAGCGCACCGGCGCGCAAGACGGCGACATCATTTTCTTCGCGGCGGATCGCGCGAAGGTGGTGAACGACAGCCTGGGCGCGCTGCGCCTGAAGATCGGCCATTCGGAATTCGGCAAGGCCAACGGTCTGGTCGAATCCGGCTGGAAGCCGCTGTGGGTGGTCGACTTCCCGATGTTCGAGTACGACGAAGAAGACAACCGCTACGTCGCCGCGCATCACCCGTTCACGAGCCCGAAGGACGAGCACCTCGAGTATCTGGAAACGGATCCGGCGCGCTGCCTCGCCAAGGCCTACGACATGGTGCTGAACGGCTGGGAAATCGGCGGCGGTTCGGTGCGTATTCACCGTGAAGAAGTGCAGAGCAAGGTGTTCCGTGCGCTGAAGATCAACGCGGAAGAAGCGCAAGCCAAGTTCGGCTTCCTGCTCGACGCGCTGCAATACGGCGCGCCGCCGCATGGCGGTATCGCATTCGGTCTGGACCGCATCATTACGATGATGGCCGGCGCCGATTCGATTCGCGACGTGATCGCGTTCCCGAAGACGCAACGCGCGCAGTGTCTGCTCACGCAGGCGCCGAGCGAAGTGGACGAGCGTCAGTTGCGCGAGTTGCATATCCGTCTGCGTCAGCCGGAACCGAAGGTCTAAGCTGGATCAAACGGAAGCTGTCTGAAAACGACAGCAGGACGTGACGAAAAAGCAATCGAAAAAGGCGCGTGATGCGCCTTTTTCGTTTTTTGCGTTACAGTCGAAGCAACCGGTCTCGACCGATCACAGGACCACTCGCCGACATGTACCGCGCAAGCGTTGCGCCCAGTTTTTACGCCATGCCGAAACCGCCGAAGATCCCACAATCCGTACTCGTCGTCATCCATACACCCGCGCTCGACGTGCTGTTGATCCGGCGTGCCGATCACGCAGATTTCTGGCAATCGGTGACCGGTTCGAAAGACCAGCTAGACGAACCTTTCGTTGAGACGGCGGCCCGCGAAGTGGCCGAGGAAACCGGCATCGCGGTCGGCAGCAAGCTGGTGCCGTACAGCGCGCTGTTCGACTGGCAATACTCGATCGAGTATGAGATTTACCCACAGTTCCGGCATCGCTATGCCGAGGGCGTGATCCACAACACTGAGCACTGGTTCAGCCTGGAAGTGCCCGAGCAACTCGAGGTGACGCTCGCGCCGCGCGAACATACCGCGTTTCTGTGGCTACCCTATGAAGAGGCGGCCTCGCGCTGCTTTTCGTCGTCGAATGCCGACGCGATCCTGCAATTGCCGAAGCGGCTTGCTGGGCGCCTGAATGGCGAGCCCAAGGAGCGTGTCCGGTGAGCGTCGGCGGCGCGCGCCGTTTCGCGCGACTCCGGCAATCGCTGCTCGGCCGCCGCTACTGGCAGCGCTACCGCTTCGCCAGCGGCAACGACGTGAAGCTGCTACGTTCCGGCGACGAGTTCTTCGCCGCGCTGATCGAACGCATCGACGCGGCGCAAAGCGACGTGGTTCTCGAAACCTATATCTTCTGTAACGACAGCGCGGGTCAGGCCGTTAGCGCGGCTTTGCTGCGCGCAGTCTCGCGCGGCGTAAAGGTGCGCGTGATTACCGACGGTATCGGCACCGAGCGTCTCGAGATGTTCAACGAATGGACGCTCGCCGGCATCGAGCATCGCATCTACAACCCGCATCTGTTCGGCCGCTTCGGCTTCTCACGTACGCACCGCAAGATCGCCGTAGTGGACGATCAATTCGGCTACTGCGGCGGCATCAATATCGTCGACGATTACGAGAACAACGGCGAGAAGCTGCCTTTCCGGCGCTGGGATTTCGCGGTGGAATTGCATGGGCCGGTGGTCGCCGATATCCGCCAGGCGTTCGACGTGCAATGGCGCAGGATCCGGCTCGGGCATCGGCCTCTGGAGTCGCTCCAACCTGATCTCGCGCCGACGACCATGGCGTCGCTCGGCACGCTGCGCCGCCGGCGCCGCAATCGCAACGAAACGCTTTGGGCCGGCGGGCAACCGTGCGTCGCCTTCGTCGCGCGCGACAACCTGATCAACCGTCGCGCCATCGAAAAGGCGTATCTGACCGCGATCGGCCAGGCGCGCAGCGAAGTACTGCTGGCCAACCCGTACTTCATGCCGGGCCGCAAGCTGCGGCGCGCGCTGATGTTCGCGGCTGAGCGAGGCGTCGAGGTGAAGCTGATCATCGGGCGCAAGGAGTTCCGGGCGCTCGATTACGCCGTGCCGTTCCTGTATCGTGCGCTGCTCAAAGCCGGCGTGCAGATCGCCGAGTACGAGAAGACCATGCTGCACGGCAAGGTCGCGGTGGTGGATTCGAATTGGGGAACCGTCGGTTCGTCGAACCTCGATGCGTTGAGCCTGATGCTCAACAACGAAGCCAACGTGGTGCTGGTGAACGATCCGTCGATCGGCGCGTTGCGCGAAGCGATCCTCGCCGCGTTCAAGGATTCGCGCCGGATCGACGAGGCGCGCTACGAGGCCCGTCCGGCCGGTGAGCGGTTGCTTAACTGGCTGGCCTACACAGCTTACCGGGCGGCGATGAAGCTGTTGACGGTGGGTGGCTATGACTAGCGCTTCCCCCTCTCTCACATAGGCGCAAGGGCGCGGTGTCAATGAATGGGGACAAAAGAAGGCAACCGCCTCTAAAAAATCTCCTTCCTCTGATTGACGGATGCCGCAGAATTGAAACCGGGTTAGAAACCGGTTTCTAATAAAGTCCTTGTTTCGCGGACGGCGGCGCACAATAATAGTACGGCCGTTCGATTTTCTTTCGGTCACATTAGAACGGTAAAAAAGCTATGCGAAAAGGCGAACAAACGCGCGTCGCGATTCTCGAAGCAGCACTTGATCTGGCAAGCCGCGACGGACTGGAAGGTCTGACGATTGGGCTGCTGGCCGAGCGCATGCAGATGAGCAAAAGCGGCGTGTTCGCGCATTTCGGGTCGCGCGAGGATTTGCAGGTCGAAGTCGTGCGCGAATATCACCGTCGTTTCGAAGACGAGGTGTTTTTCCCGAGTTTGCGCGAGCCTCGTGGATTGCCGCGCTTGCGCGCGATGCTCGCCCGCTGGATTGAGAAACGCATTCAGGAAGTCACCACGGGGTGCATCTACATCAGCGGCGCGGTCGAGTATGACGACCGCGGAGACAACCCGGTGCGCGAGCAACTGGTGTCGAGCGTGACGATCTGGCGTGCGGCGCTCACTCGTGCGATTTCGCAGGCGATGGAAGAAGGGCATCTGCGCGCCGATACCGATCCGCAGCTGATGCTGTTCGAACTGTACAGCTTCACGCTCGGCCTGCATCACGACGCGCGCTTCCTGCACTTGCCGGACGCAGTGCGTCTTACGTGGGCCGCGCTGGAAAAATTGATTGTTTCGTATCAGAGCGAAAGCCGTTAGCAAGGCCGTCGAACTTAAACAGATTCAGCGGTGCTGAAAGTCCGTTTCCACGGACCGAGCTAATCGCCTCGCTCCTTGTCAAACTTTGGAGAGAGTCATGGGACAGTACGCCGCACCGCTGCGCGACATGCAATTCGTTTTGCACGAGCTGCTTAACGTCGAAGCCGAGATCAAGCAGATGCCGAAGCACGCGGATCTCGATGCGGACACGATCAACGCCGTGCTCGAAGAGGCCGGCAAGTTCTGCTCTGAAGTGCTGTTCCCGCTCAATCACAGCGGCGATCAGGAAGGCTGCACGTACGTCGGCGACGGCGTCGTGACCACGCCGAAGGGCTTCAAGGAAGCCTACAAGCAATACGTGGAAGCCGGCTGGCCGGCACTCGGCTGCGATCCGGACTACGGCGGCCAGGGCTTGCCCGCGTTCGTCAATAACGCGCTGTACGAAATGCTGAACTCGGCGAACCAGGCGTGGACGATGTACCCGGGCCTGTCGCATGGCGCGTATGAATGCCTGCACGCACACGGCACGCCGGAACTGCAGCAACGCTACCTGCCGAAGCTGGTTGCGGGCGTCTGGACCGGCACGATGTGTCTGACCGAGCCGCACTGCGGCACCGACCTCGGCATCCTGCGGACCAAGGCCGAACCGAACAGCGACGGCTCGTACGCGATCAGCGGCACGAAGATTTTCATCTCCAGCGGCGAACACGATCTCGCGGAGAATATCGTTCACCTGGTGCTCGCACGTCTGCCGGACGCGCCGAAGGGCACCAAGGGTATTTCGCTCTTCATCGTGCCGAAGTTCGTGCCGAACGAAGCGGGCGAACCGGGCGAGCGCAACGGCGTGAAGTGCGGCTCCATCGAACACAAGATGGGCATTCATGGCAACGCGACCGCCGTGATCAATCTGGACAACGCGAAGGGCTGGCTGGTCGGTGAGCCGAACAAGGGCTTGAACGCGATGTTCGTGATGATGAACGCCGCGCGTTTGGGGGTCGGCATGCAGAGTCTGGGCCTGACCGAAATCGGCTACCAGAACTCGCTGGTGTACGCGAAAGAGCGTCTGCAAATGCGTTCGCTGACCGGCCCGAAAGCACCGGAAAAAGCCGCTGACCCGATCATCGTCCACCCTGACGTGCGTCGCATGCTGCTCACGCAAAAGGCCTACGCTGAAGGCGCTCGCGCATTCTCGTACTGGTCCGCGCTGCACATCGACAAGGAACTGTCGCACGCCGATGAATCGGTGCGCAAAGAAGCGGCGGATCTGGTCGCGCTGCTCACGCCGATCCTGAAAGCGTTCCTTTCGGACAACGCGTTCGAAAGCACCAACCACGCCATGCAGATCTACGGCGGCCACGGTTTCATTACCGAGTGGGGCATGGAGCAATACGTGCGCGACGCGCGTATCAACATGATCTACGAAGGCACCAACGCGGTTCAGGCGCTCGACCTGCTGGGCCGCAAGATTCTCGGCGACATGGGCGCGAAGATGAAGAGGTTCGGCAAGCTGGTGTCGGATTTCGTCGAAGCCGAAGGCGTGAAGCCGGAAATGCAGGAGTTCATCAACCCGCTCGCCGACATCGGTGAAAAGGTGCAGAAGCTGACGATGGAAATCGGCATGAAGGCCATGCAGAACCCGGACGAAGTCGGCGCCGCCGCCGTGCCGTATCTGCGCACCGTCGGCCACCTGGTGTTCTCGTACTTCTGGGCGCGCATGGCACGTATCGCGCTGGACAACGAAGCATCGGGCGATCCGTTCTACAAGGCGAAGCTCGCTACCGCACGCTTCTACTTTGCGAAGCTGCTGCCGGAAACGGCGATGACGATTCGTCAGGCGCGCGCCGGTTCGAAGTCGATGATGGACGTTGAAGAGTCGCTGTTCTAAGGCGCACCCCTCACGGCAAGCGCCACGCTCTCAAGAGGCGTGGCGCTCCGCCAGGCCACACATCGCGAACCGTAAAAACACATTCGCGACACCGCATAATTCCCCGGAGGAACGACGTGAGCAATCTGAACATTCGCAAGGTAGCCGTGCTCGGCGCCGGCGTGATGGGGGCGCAGATCGCAGCGCACCTGATCAACGCCAAGGTGCCCGTGCTGCTGTTCGACCTGCCCGCCAAGGAAGGCCCGAAGAACGCGATCGCGCTGAAGGCGATCGAGAATCTGAAGAAGCTGTCGCCCGCGCCGTTTGGCGTGAAGGACGACGCGCAATACATCCAGCCCGCGAACTACGACGACGACATCGAGAAGCTCGCCGAGTGCGACCTCGTGATCGAAGCGATCGCCGAACGCATGGACTGGAAGCACGACCTGTACAAGAAGGTGTCGCCGCACATCGCGCCGAATGCGATCTTCGCGACCAACACGTCGGGTCTGTCGATCACCGACCTGTCGAACGGTTTCTCGGATGAACTGAAGGCGCGCTTCTGCGGCGTGCACTTCTTCAATCCGCCGCGCTATATGCACCTGGTCGAACTGATTCCGACCGCGACGACGCGTCCGGAAATCCTCGACCAACTCGAATCGTTCCTGACGAGCGTGGTCGGCAAGGGTGTTGTTCGGGCGAAGGACACGCCGAACTTCATCGCCAACCGCGTCGGTATTTTCTCGATCCTCGCCGTCATCACGGAAGCCGCGAAGTTCGGCCTGCGTTTCGACGAAGTGGACGACCTGACGGGCTCGCGTCTGGGCCGCGCGAAGTCGGCAACGTTCCGCACGGCGGACGTGGTCGGTCTGGACACCATGGCGCACGTCATCAAGACGATGCAGGACACGCTGAAGGACGATCCGTTCTTCCCGGTCTACGAAACGCCGGCCGTGCTCGCCGAACTCGTGAAGAAGGGCGCGCTCGGTCAGAAGACCGGCGGCGGCTTCTACAAGAAGGAAGGCAAAGCCATCAAGGTGCTCGACCCGAAGACGGGCACCTACGTCGACGGCGGCGCGAAGGCGGACGAACTGGTCGGCCGAATTCTGAAGCGCCCGCCTGCAGAGCGTCTGAAGCTCCTGCGCGAATCGGAGCATCCGCAAGCGCAATTCCTGTGGTCGATTTTCCGCGACGTGTTTCACTACATTGGCGTGCATCTGGAATCGATCGCTGACAACGCGCGCGACGTCGATCTGGCTATTCGCTGGGGCTTCGGCTGGAACGAAGGCCCGTTCGAAGGCTGGCAGACGGCCGGCTGGAAGCAGGTCGCCGAATGGGTGCAGGAAGACATCGCGGCAGGCAAGGCGCTGTCGAACGCGCCGCTGCCGTCGTGGGTGCTCGAGGGGCCGGTTGCCGAGAAGGGCGGCGTGCATACGAACGAAGGTTCGTGGTCGCCGGCTTCGAAGACTTTTGTGCCGCGCTCGTCGCTGTCGGTCTACGACAAGCAGGTGTTCCGTGCACCGCTGGTCGGCGAAACGTCGGCTGACCCGAAGACCTACGGCAAGACGCTGTTCGAAACCGACGCTGTGCGCGCCTGGGTCGACGACCGTGCAGGCGAGAACGACGTCCTGATCGTGTCGTTCAAGAGCAAGATGAACACGATCGGACCGTCGGTGATCGACGGTCTGACGCAGGCGATCGAACTGGCCGAGAAGGACTACAAGGGTCTCGTCGTATGGCAACCCACGTCGCTGAAACTCGGCACGCCGGGCGGCCCGTTCTCCGCAGGTGCGAACCTCGAAGAAGCGATGCCCGCGTTCATGACGGGCGGCGCGAAGGGTATCGAACCGTTCGTGAAGAAGTTCCAGCAAGGCATGCTGCGCGTGAAGTACGCGAGCGTACCGGTCATCTCGGCCGTGTCGGGCATTGCGCTCGGCGGTGGTTGCGAGCTGGCGCTGCATAGCGCGAAGCGTGTCGCGCACATCGAAAGCTACATCGGTCTGGTTGAAGTCGGCGTGGGCCTCGTGCCTGCAGGCGGCGGTCTGAAGGAAGCGGCACTGCGCGCAGCAGAGGCCGCGACCGCAGCCGGCGCGACCAACGACCTGTTGAAGTTCGTGCAGAAGTCGTTCGAAAACGCAGCGATGGCGAAGGTCTCGGCCTCCGCGCTCGACGCCCGCGCAATGGGTTACCTGAAGCCGTCCGACACGATCGTCTTCAACGTGTTCGAACTGCTCGACATCGCGAAGAAGGAAGCGCGCGCGCTGTCCGCCGCGGGTTACCGTCCGCCGCTGCGTGTCACGCAAGTGCCGGTAGCGGGCCGCTCGGCGATTGCGACCATCAAGGCATCGCTCGTCAACATGCGCGACGGCCGTTTCATCAGCGAGCACGATTTCCTGATCGCCAGCCGTATCGCGGAAGCGGTGTGCGGCGGTGACGTTGAAGCCGGCAGCCTTGTCGACGAGGAATGGCTGCTCAAACTCGAGCGTCAAGCGTTTGTCGATCTGCTCGGCACGCAAAAGACGCAGGAACGGATCATGGGCATGTTGCAAACCGGCAAGCCGGTGCGCAACTAAGTGCAATAAATTGCATGGGACGGGAGTAAGCGCTAAAGCGCTAACTCCCGTCGACAGACGGAGATATTTAAATGTCAAAGCAATTGCAAGACGCATACATCGTCGCCGCGAGCCGCACGCCGATCGGCAAGGCGCCGCGCGGGATGTTCAGGAACACGCGCCCGGACGAACTGCTGGTGCACGCGATCAGGTCGGCTGTGGCCCAAGTGCCCGGCCTCGACACCAAGGTGATCGAAGACGCGATCATCGGCTGTGCGATTCCGGAAGCGGAACAAGGCCTGAACGTCGCGCGTATGGGTGCACTGCTGGCCGGCCTGCCGAACTCGGTGGGCGGCGTCACGGTGAACCGCTTCTGCGCCTCGGGCCTGACCGCGCTGGCCATGGCGGCTGACCGGATTCGCGTCGGCGAATCGGACGCGATGATCGCCGGCGGCTGCGAATCGATGAGCATGGTGCCGATGATGGGCAACAAGCCGTCGATGTCACCGCATATCTTCGATCGCAACGAAGACATCGGCATCGCCTACGGCATGGGCCTGACGGCGGAGAAGGTCGCCGAGCGCTGGAAGATCAGCCGCGAAGCACAAGACCAGTTCTCGGTCGAATCGCACCGCCGCGCCATCGCCGCGCAGCAAGCCGGCGAATTCAACGACGAAATCGCCGCGTACACGATCACCGAGCGTTTCCCCGACCTCGCTACCGGCGAAGTGCATATCAAAACGCGTGAAGTCGCGCTCGACGAAGGCCCGCGTGCCGAAACGTCGATGGAAGGTCTGGCGAAACTGCGCGCGGTGTTCGCGAACAAGGGTTCGGTAACGGCGGGCAACAGCTCGCAGACGTCGGACGGCGCGGGCGCGTTGATCGTCGTGTCGGAAAAGATGCTGAAGGAATTCAACCTGACGCCGCTCGCCCGTTTTGTTAGCTTCGCCGTGCGCGGCGTGCCGCCGGAAATCATGGGCATCGGTCCGAAGGAAGCGATTCCGGCCGCGCTGAAGGCAGCCGGCCTGAAGATCGAGGACATGGACTGGATCGAGCTGAACGAAGCGTTCGCCGCGCAATCGCTGGCGGTGATTCAGGACCTCGGTCTCGATCCGTCGAAGATCAACCCGCTGGGCGGCGCGATCGCACTCGGCCACCCGCTGGGTGCGACGGGCGCGATTCGTGCCTCGACGGTTGTGCACGGCCTGCGCCGCCGCAACTTCAAGTACGGCATGGTGACGATGTGCGTCGGTACCGGCATGGGCGCGGCGGGCATCATCGAACGTCTGTAATCGTGTTCGCCCGGGTCCCCGCAGTGATCCTTGCAGTGACCACCTAGGGACCGCGGAAACGGTTCGCAGGCCGCCTGGCTTGCGAACCGTTTTTTCCATTCAGCAGCAACAGGACTACGAGGAGATGACAATGGATATTCTGGTCGAGCGCGCCGACGGTGTGCTGACGATTGCCTTCAACCGGCCCGAGCGGAAAAACGCGATCACGGCCGCGATGTATCAGACGATGGCCGACGCACTGGTCGAAGCGCAAGGCGATGCATCGATTCGGGCGATTCTGATTCGCGGGAGCGCCGGCATTTTCAGCGCCGGCAACGATCTCGAAGACTTCATGAAGAAGCCGCCAGGCGGCGAAAACTCGCCGGTATTCCAGTTCCTGCGTGCGATCAGTTCGGCGGAAAAGCCGGTGGTGGCGTCGGTGGCGGGGCCGGCGGTCGGCATCGGCACGACGCTCCTCTTGCACTGCGATCTGGTCTACGCAGCAAATACGGCGAGCTTTTCGCTGCCGTTCACGCAACTTGGGTTGTGTCCGGAAGCCGCATCGAGTTTGCTGTTGCAGCGCGTGGCCGGGTATCAGGCCGCAGCGGAAAAGCTGCTGCTCGGCGAAGCATTCGACGCCGTGGAAGCGCAGCGCATGGGCTTCGTGAATCGCGTGCTGCCCGCGGCTGAAGTCGACGCGTTCGCCGCCGCGCAAGCGGCGAAGCTGGCGGCGCTGCCGGCGTCATCGCTGCGGGTGACGAAGAGCCTGATGAAGCGCGCGAGCCAACAGGAAGTGCAGACGCAGATAATCGAGGAAGCGGTGCACTTCGGCAAGATGCTGCTCGCGCCGGAAGCGCGCGAAGCGTTCAAGGCGTTCTTCGAGAAGCGCAAGCCGGACTTCCGGCAGTTCGATTGAACCGGCTGCGTTCAGGCGCCTGAAGCGTTCAAGGTTGCGCCGGCTGCAAGGTGTCGTAGTCGACGTAGCTGGTTTCCCGGCAGAAGCTGACAAGCCGCACGCCCGCTTTGCGGGCGATCGCAATCGCCAGCGAAGACGGCGCCGAAATCGTCGCGACCATCGGCACGTCGACACGTGCTGCTTTGCGCACCAGCTCGTAGCTGGCGCGGCTCGACAGAAACACAAAACCTTCCCGGGTATCCGCTCGGTCGAGCACCAACTGGCCGATCAGCTTGTCGAGCGCGTTGTGACGGCCGACGTCTTCGAACGCGTAGCGGATCGCGCCTGCCGCATCGCACCATGCGGCGGCGTGCAGGCCGCCGGTCAGGCGGGTTAGTGCCTGGTGCGCCGGCAACTCGCGCGCGGCACGAGCGATCGCATCCGGTGCAAGCCGTTGCAGAAAGCCGGTATCGGGCACGCGTTCCGGTTTCAGATCCAGCAGATCGATGCTTTCGATCCCGCATACGCCGCAGCCGGTGCGCCCGGCGAGCGCGCGGCGCTTTTCCTTCAGCGCAACGAAAGCCTGCTGCACCACCTTCAATTGCACTTCTGCGTGCGGCAATTCGTCATCGTCGTGCAACTCGACCTCGATGTCCTGAATGTCGCTGCCGCGTTCCACGATCCCTTCCGAAACCGCAAAACCGACCGCGAACGCTTCCAGATCGCGCGGGGTGCACATCATCACCGCGTGCGAGATGCCATTGAAGACGAGCGCCACCGGCCATTCCTGACCGACGTGATCGGTGACGGTTTCGACCGCCGCGCCGCGATGCCGGTGCACCTGGCGCTCCACGGCGCCCGTCTGCCCGTCTGTGTCCAGTTCGTTCAAGCGACTTCACTCCTTTCATGCTGCGCGCGTTTCTACGGCTTGCAGCCTTGGCCGGGCGGCGCGAAGCAGCGCCAGACCACGCTGCTATCGCGCGAATAAGGTTCTAAAATACCTCAAGCTGGGCTTGGGCGTTGCCCGCCACCAAGAGGATGACTGTCATGGCACTCAACGAAGCACCGCTTCTGTTCAACTTCGAAGTCGCGTCGTCGGAGAATTTCACTTACATCCCGATGTCGGTACGCTTCAATCTCGACCGTTTCGGGCTGCGCATCACGCTCGCGCAGTGGCAGTTGCTGCCGCTCGAAGACCGCAAGCTGCTGGCGCGGTTTCCGGTCGAAGAAGACTCGGAAATCGAGCCGAATTTCGACCACGCGCTGTTCGAGATGCTGCGCACGCACGCGAATGTCGAGCCGGATTGGTTCACGCCCGAGGAAGCGCCTGCCTGGCGTCGCACCGATGCCGTACCGGGTGACGTCGCACACCAGGCGGGACTCGCCGGCCTGCCCACGCCGGGCGTCGCCCAGTGGGCCGAACTCGCGCCGTTCAAGCGCTACGTGCTCGCCAAATTGTCGCGCAAGCCGGAAAGCAACCACGACTTCATTCCCGCGATGAAGGAATTTGGTACGGCCGGTTAGGCGCGGCCGTCTAGGCGCGAATTATTTCACTTCACACCCTTAATCTGTTCCGAACCCTGCCGTTATCCATGGGTTGGCGCGTAAAAAGACTCGACTCGGCGCGACCCGACGCACCGAAAGCGACCCCCGTGCTCCCGCCCTCAGAACGATTGACGTTCGGAACCCATGACTCCTTTTTTATCGAAGCGGCTGCTGATCAATCTGGCGGTCGTCGCCGCTGCGATCGGCGCGAACGCGTTCGTCGCCTATACGCAGATTTGCGGCCAGCGCGACGCCGACGCGCGCATGTTGCGTTCGACGAGCGTGCGTCAGAATCTCGACGCCTACCATACGGCGCTGGACAGCGGACTGGCCGCGCTCGGCCGTTTCGAAGCATCGGGTGAGGCCACGCCGGTCAACGAGGCCGCCGCCATGGCGACTTCGCTGGCCGGTCTGGAGCGCGAGTTGCGCAAAGAACTCGCCGGCGAACCCGCGCTGCTCGACACGCTCGCCAAACTGGGTACGGACAGTCATGCGCTGCAACACGATATCGACGATGCGCTGTTGAAGAGCGCCAGCACCACGCCAAACGAGTCGCGCGCGTGGGCGGCGTCGACCTATACGCATCTCGGGCTGGGTCTCGGCCGGGTGGAAGCCGGTCTGACGGCGTTGCGCCAGCAGGAGAATCAGACATTGCAGGCGTCGCTCACGGCCTCCGCGAACGAAACCCAGCGCGCCATGTTTCTGCTGATCGTGACGATGCTGGCCGGCAGCGCGCTCCTGATCTTCACGTTCGGCGCTCGCGAAAGCCGCGCGCGCGAGAAACTGCGCACCGTCCGCGCGCTCAACCGCAACGACGAACGTTTTCGCGGCCTGTTCGACGATCATCCGGTGCCGATGTACATTTTCGATCGCGAGACGCTGCGCTTTCTCACCGTCAACGCGGCAGCGATCCAGCAATACGGCTATTCCGAAAGCGAATTTCTCGCCATGACGATTCGCGCGATCCGGCCGAATGGCGAAATCTCGCGCCTTGAATCGCACCTGCAGCGCAGCGACGTCCCGCATCAGGGCCGCACGATGGCGGGTGTCTGGCATCACCGGCGCAAGGACGGGTCAACGATCAGCGCCGACATTTCCTATCACGCGCTCAACTTCATGGGCCGCGCCGCTTTCTTCGTGCTGGCCGACGACGTCACCGAACAGATCAACGCCGAAGCCGAAGCGCAGCGTTCGAACCAGATGCTCGAGACGGTGATCGACAACATCCCGCAGCGGATTTTCTGGAAGGATCAGGCGTCGCGCTATCTCGGCTGCAACATGGCGTTCGCGCGCGATGCGGGGCTCTCTTACCCTGAGCAGGTGGTCGGCAAGAGTGACAGCGATATGCCATGGCGCGCCTTCGCCGGCCTGCTGAACGAGCACGATAAAGAAGTGGTGACCACCGGCGTGCCGAAAATGAATTTCGAGGTCGACCTGGTGATCGACGGCGTGCATCGCACCACGGTCACGAGCAAGCTGCCGTTCACCGACGGCGATGGCCGCGTGATCGGCGTGCTCGGTTCCTACACGGACATCACCGAGCGCAAGCGCGCCGATCTGGCCTTGCGTCTGCAAAGCCGCGCGCTCGATGCCAGCGTCAACGCGATTCTGATTACCGCGCCGTCGCCGGCGGGCAATCTGATCGAATACGTGAACCCTGCGTTCATGCGCATCACCGGTTACGATCCCGCCGAAGTGATGGGTCACGATTGCCGAGTGCTGCAGCGCGACGACCGCGACCAGGAAGGCGTCGCCCTGATCCGCCAGGCGCTTGCCGCGAACCGCGAGGTGAGCGCCGTGGTGCGCAACTATCGCAAGGACGGCGCGCTGTTCTGGAATCAGCTGTTCATCGCGCCCGTGCCGAACGCGGAAGGTGTGATCACGCATCACATCGGCGTGATCAATGATGTGACGGATCTGATCCGCTATCAGGAGCAGCTCGAATACCAGGCCAACTACGACAGTCTCACGCGGCTGCCGAATCGCAACCTGCTGCGCGATCGCCTGCAGCATGCGTTGATCGTCGCCCAGCGGCATCACAAGGGCGTCGCGGTGGTGTTCATCGATCTGGACGGTTTCAAGAACGTCAACGACAGCCTTGGCCATAGCGTCGGCGACCGCTTGCTGAGCGTGGTGGCGGAACGGCTCGCGCGCTGCACGCGAACCAGCGACACGGTCGCGCGGCACGGCGGCGACGAGTTCGTGATCGTGATGACCGATACCGTTGACGAGCAGTCGCTGATCGCGTGGATGGAGCGGGTGCGCGCGTCGATTTCCGAGCCGGTGTGGCTCGACGGCACCGAGTTGTATGTCGGCTGCAGCATGGGCGCGAGCCTCTTCCCGCAGGACGGCGAAGACGCGGAAACGCTGATGAAAAAGGCCGACCTCGCGATGTATCGCGCGAAGGACATGGGCCGCAACACGTTCCAGTTCTACCAGCCGGAAATGAATGCGAGTGCGGGCGCGCGCCTGAATCTCGAACGGCGTTTGCGCCGCGCCTTGCGCGACAACGAGTTCCTGCTGCACTACCAGCCGCAGGTGGATATCGGGAGCGGGCAGATCGTCGGCACCGAGGCGCTGGTGCGCTGGCGCGATCCGGAAGTCGGATTGGTGCTGCCGTCGGTGTTCATTCCGGTTGCCGAGGAGAGCGGGTTGATCGGGCCGCTGTCGGAATGGGTGCTACGCGAGGCGTGCCGCCAGAACAAGGCGTGGCAGGACGAGGGCTTGCCGCCGGCGCGGGTGTCGGTGAATCTGTCGGCGCGGGTTTTTCAGCAGCGCGACATCGCGAAGCTCGTCATGCAGGTGCTTGCCGAGACGGGTCTCGAGCCGCAGTACCTCGAACTCGAGCTTACCGAAAGCACCATCATGCGCAATGCCGAGGAGGCAGTGTCGATGCTCAACGAACTGCACGCGCTCGGCATCGGTCTTGCCATCGACGACTTCGGCACCGGCTATTCGAGTCTCAGCTATCTGAAGCGCTTCCCGGTGGACCGTTTGAAGATCGACCGCTCGTTCGTGTCGGATATTGGCGTGTCGGGCGACGACGAAACGATCACGTCGGCGATCATCGCGCTCGCGCATTCGCTGAAATTGCAGGTGATCGCCGAGGGTGTGGAGACGTCGGCGCAACTCGACTTCCTGAAAGAACGCGCGTGCGACGAAATGCAGGGTTTCTACTTCGCGAAGCCCTTGTCGACCGACGCGATTTCGGCGTTGTTACAGGGCGGGGTAGGGCGGGAAGTGGTGACGGTGTAGTTCGCGGGAAGCTTAGGCGACGCTTGCATAGCGTGGTGGCTCGTCCGGCTCGTCGTTCGCCAGAAGCCTCGCCGCCATGAAATCGATAAACACCCGCAGCCGGGGCGGCACGCTGCGTCCGGCGGGCCAGACGATGCTGATGTCGATCGCCTGCTCGACGTAATCGTCGAGCACTGTGCACAGCAAACCGTCCTTCAGCGCCTGCCGTACCGAAAAATCCGGCATGCAGGCGATCCCCAGACCGCGCATCGCGAAGCACGCGCGCGTCTCAATGTTGTTGCACACCATCGAAATGGGCAGCGCGAGCTCGCGCTCGCCGGCCTCGCGCCGCAACGGCCAGATTTCCAGCTTGCCGTTCGTCGGATAACGGTAGTGCAGACACACATGGTCGGCCAGATCGGCGGGCGTTTGCGGCGTGCCGCGCCGGGCGAAGTAGGCCGGCGCGCCGACCAGTGCCACGCCGAATGAACCGATTTGCCGCGCGGCGAGGCGTGAATCCGCCAGCGCGCCAGTGCGCACGACGACGTCGAAACCTTCGTCGATCACGTCGACCACGCGGTCGCTGAAGTCCAGATCCAGTTCGATCTCTGGATACGCCAGCATGAAATCGGCGAGCACCGGCAGCACCAGCGAACCGACCACGGGCAGGCTCACGCGCAAGCGGCCGCGCGGCGAACCGGCACTTTGCGACATCTCCAGCTCCGCCGCTTCGATTTCGGCGAGGATGCGCCGGCTG
Organism: Paraburkholderia haematera; assembly: GCF_905220975.1. GTDB lineage: Bacteria > Pseudomonadota > Gammaproteobacteria > Burkholderiales > Burkholderiaceae > Paraburkholderia > Paraburkholderia haematera. The sequence goes on from NZ_CAJNBK010000001.1 coordinate 281,546, forward strand.
CGTTGGAGGAATTGCACGCCGTCGGTGGTGAGCGTGATGCTGCGCGTGCTGCGATGCGCTTGCCGACCGCCGACGCCGACACGCCGAGCAGCCGCCCGGCCGTGACGAAGCTGCGTGTTTCGGCCACCTGCACGAATACCAGGAACCCGCTCAGACTTTCCACCGTTGCCTCCGATTCCGGACATGAATGTCCGCAGACTGAGGAACTCTATCCCAGTTTTTCTTCGGATGCCGGGTTCGTATGATGGCGGCACGCCTTTTCATTGGAACCGCCATGTCCGATTTGCACGAACCGTCCAACGCTTCTCTTTCTGCGCGTCATACCGCACCGCTCTCCGCGCGCGTCGATGCGGTGATCGATACCGCGTTGGCTTCGCAGCGCCTCGTCGGGGGCGTGGTGCTGATCGCCCAGCACGGTGAGCCGGTGTATCGCTGCGCGGCAGGCTTCGCCGATCGCGAGCGCGAGCAGCCGATGCGCGAAGACACGCTGTTTCGGCTCGCGTCGATTTCGAAACCGATCGTGTCGACGGCCGCGATGGTGCTGGTCAGCCAGCAGCGTCTCGGACTCGATGACGCAGTCGAGCGTTACCTGCCTGAATTCACGCCGCACGGACCGGATGGCGCTGCCGCGCGGCTCACTGTGCGGCACTTGCTGACGCATACCGCAGGCCTTGGCTATCGCTTTCTCGAAACCGACGAACAGGGTCCGTATGCCCGCGCAGGTGTCTCCGATGGCATGGATCGCGCGGGCATTACGCTCGCTGAGAATGTGCGCCGGATCGCCAGCGTGCCATTGATGTTCACGCCGGGCACCGCGTGGGCTTACTCGCTGTCGATCGACGTGTTGGGCGCGCTGATCGAACGCGTGGCGCTGCTGCCGCTGGACGATGCCGTACGCGAGCTCGTCACCGCTCCGCTTGCGATGAACGACACCGCCTTTTACACCCTCGACGCGCAGCGCCTCGCGACGCCTTATGTGAGCGACGTACCGCAACCGCACCGCATGCACGACAAGGAACGCGTCACGCCATTCGAAGGTGCAATCGGCATCGACTTCGAACCCGCGCGCGCGTTGGACCGCTCCGCGTTCGCCTCGGGCGGCGCGGGCATGGTGGGGTGCGCGGATGATGTGCTGCGTTTGCTCGACACATTGCGCGACGGCGGCGGCGCTTTGCTGCCGCGCGCGTGGGTCGACGAAATGGGCCGCAACCAGACCGGCGAGATGGGTCCGCCCGATAAGCCGGGCTACGGCTTCGGACTGGGCTTTTCCGTGCTGCGCGATCCGCTTGCCGCCGATTCGCTGGAGTCGCCCGGCACCTGGTGCTGGGGCGGCGCGTACGGCCATTCATGGTTCGTCGACCGGAGTCGTGGCCTGAGCGTCGTCGCGCTCACCAACACGTTGTACGAAGGGATGTCAGGGGCGTTCGTCAACGCGCTGCGCGATGCGGTGTACGGCGTGACAGCGCCCACGGTTCAGGAGGCAAGCCGGCCATGAGCGAATTCGACATCGATCACTCCCGCGTCACGATACCTCCAGCGCAATTGGCGCAATCTGCCGATCGTTTGCCGCTGTCAGGTTTGCTCGCACTCGCCACGGCCGGCTTCATCAAGATCCTGACTGAAGCATTGCCCGCTGGCCTGCTGCGCGAAATGAGTGGCGACTTCGGGGTGTCGGCGGCACTGATCGGGCAGCTCGTCACCGTGTATGCCGCGGGGTCATTGCTGGCGGCGATTCCCCTGGCGATCGCGACGCGCGGCTGGCGCCGTCGTCCGCTGCTGCTGGTGGCGATTGCGGGTTTCGTCGTCGTCAATACGGTAACGACACTGTCGACGAACTACACGCTCACGTTGGTCGCGCGTTTTTTGGCCGGTGTGTCAGCTGGTCTGGTGTGGGCGCTGCTCGCCGGCTACGCGGCGCGCATGGCGCCCGCGCATCTGCAAGGCAGGGCGATCGCGGTGGCGATGACGGGCGTGCCGGTCGCGTTGTCGCTCGGCATTCCGCTCGGGACGCTGGTGGGCGCTTCGATGGGTTGGCGTTATACGTTCGGTGCGATGAGCGTGCTGACGGTCGTGCTGCTCGGCTGGGTGCGCTGGCAGGTGCCCGATTTCGCCGGTCAGCCAGCCGGCCGGCGCGCAACATTGCGCGGCGTGCTCGCTTCGCCGGGCATCAAGGCGGTGCTCGCCGTGATGTTCGCTTACGTGCTCGCGCACACCATCCTCTACACCTACATCTCGCCGTTCCTTGCGCTCGCGCATTTGCAGCAGCGCGTGGATGCGGTGCTGTTCGTGTTCGGCGTGATGGCGCTTGCGAGCATCGCGATCGTCGGCGTGCTGGTGGACCGGCACCTGCGCCGGCTGACGCTCGTCAGCGTCGCGTTGTTCGGCGTGGCGACCGTGATGCTCGGTCTGGCGAGCGATCTGCCGGCCGCCGTCTATCTCAGCGTGGGCGTATGGGGGCTCGCGTTCGGCGGCGCCGCTACGCTGTTTCAAACCGCGTCGGCGCGTGCTGCGGGCGAGGGCGCCGACGTCGCGCAATCGATGATCGTCACGGTCTGGAATCTCGCGATTGCAGGCGGCGGGGCGCTGGGCGGCGTTGCGATCGACCGATATGGTGCGTTCGCGTTGCCGTGGGTGCCCGCCGCGCTGTTGATCGGGACGCTGCTGTGCGTCGGCGTCAATGCGCTCCGCGGCCGAGGGACGGGCGCGGCGGACAAAGCAACCGCCGCGCGCCTCGGATCCTGCGGCAGTCAATGAAAGCGAATCTCAGACGGCGGGCGTGTCGACGAATACCGGCAACCGCTCGGCCGCCTCGGAAAACGCCTGAAGATTCGGATGTGCCGCCTTGGTGACGATCTCCGGCAAGAACATCTGCGTGAAATTCCACGCGACGGCTACCGTCACATCCACCGCGCCGAAATGGTTCGGCTCGACCGGCAGCGGGGCCGACGCGAGTTCCGCCTCGAGTTCGCGGTAAGCGGCGTGCAATTGCTCGGTCACACGATCGACCCACGGCTCATGCTGTTTGTCCGCCGGACGCAGATTGCGTTCGTAGACGATCTGCACGGACTTTTCACAAGCGGCTAGCGCCAGGCCCGTGAGGCGCGCGGCGCGCAGGCAGTGATCTGGTTGTGACGGGAAGATCCGGTGATCCGGCGCCGCGAGCGTGGCGACATACTGCAGGATCACGGTCGAATCCATCACGCTCTGGCCGTTGTCGAGGATCAGCGTCGGCGCCTTGACGACCGGGTTGATCTTCGCGAACGCGTCATACGTGCTGAACACCGAAATTGCCTGGTGTTCGAAGTCGAGCTTCAGCATCTTCAGGCAGATAGCGACCCGGCGCACGTAGGGCGAATCCAGCATTCCGATCAGCTTCATCTCATTCCCGTTAGAAGATCTATATAGCTTGCCCGAGCGGGCGAGTATCCGGCTGTTCGCCTGTCAGACGGTGCCTGCAGAGCAGTAAGGCAATAGCCTAACCGTCTCGCCGCATCAAAAAAAGCAACATTAATCGACGATTTACGTCAGAATTTCTTACATGAAACCCATTCCACCGCTTACCGCTTTGCGCTGCTTTGAGGCCGTCGCCCGGCTCGGCGGTGTCACGCCGGCCGCGCGGGAATTGCACGTCACGCATTCGGCGGTCAGTCAGCAGATCAAGGTGCTGGAAGAGTCGATGGGCGTCGCGCTGTTCGTGCGTGAAGCGCGCGGCCTGCGGCTTACCGACGACGGCCGGCTCTACGCGCTCGAAATACGCTCGGCGTTGCGCGACATCACGCAGGCGACACGCCGTGCGCAGGCGCGTCCGCACGAAAGCGAACTGGTGATCGCGACCTTGCCGTCGTTCGCGCAGCATTGGCTTGTGCCGCGCCTCGCGAGCTTCCGCGAGGCGCATCCGTACTATCGCGTGCGCCTTTTGACGAATCTGCAGATCGAGGATTTTCGCCAGAGTACGAGTGACATCGGTATTCGCATGGGGCAGGGGCATTGGCCCGACGTCGCGCAACAGAAGCTATTCGACGACGACATGCTCGTGGTCGCAGCCCCGCATTTCGCGCTCGGGCCAAACGGCCGTTTTCCGCGCACGGCCGAGGACGTGCTCGCGTGTCCGCTGATCTCGAGCCCCGACGCGCCCTGGAGCGACTGGTGCCAGGCGGGGCAGGTGGCCGAGCCGGCCGCTGAAGCACTGGTGCTGTCGGCGAACGATTCGAACGTCGTGATCGGCGCCGTGCTGCTCGGGCAGGGTGTCGCGCTCGAGCGGCGCAGCCTCGTCGCGCACGCGCTCGCGCGAGGCGAACTGGTGCAGATCACGGACATCCGCGTGCCGTATCGCTATCCGTACTGGCTGGTGTGGCAGCAACGCGAGATTCTGAACGCAAAACAGGCGCATTTCGCACAGTGGATCGACGCGCAGGTCGGTGCCTATTTGCGTAGTGGTTCCTGAGATTCTGTGGCGATTGGCGCGCGCAGGCCGCCGCTCGCGGGGGATTACCGGGTTGCGCGTAAATGTCAGTCGTATATATTCGGGATTCCCGTCTCAGACTTCGCCGGGAACCACGAAGCATCGATTCACGTGGCGTTGCGCCCGCCTTTCGCTGCTCGCACTCCGTCAAGGGCGTTTCGCCACCACATATCTTCTAATACGACTGGAGAGAACAATGACTTCTTCACCTGCAAAGAAATGGGCTGTGCTGCTGACATCGGTTGTGCTGAGCGCGGCTTCGGTTGCACCGGCGTTCGCGCAAAGCGGCGCAAGTGCTCCGGCGGGCGATGGCGCTAATGCCACCACGGCCGCCACGCCGGCGGCTGCATCCAAGGCAGCCGCCAAGGCGCAACGCAAGGCCGCGCGCAAGCAGGCGAGGGCGAAGAAGAACGCCGAGTTGAAGCAGTTGGAGAGCAATGGGTATAACCCGTCGCGCAACGATCCGAACTATCCGACGGATCTCCAGAACGCGCAGAAAAAGGCGGCAGCGGGCGCGGCGGCGAGCCAGTAAGCGGCCGTGGGTCGGATGGAAGTTGCCGGCCCGGTCGTGCTTGCGCTGGGGGCCTGGCAAACGCAGCCCGGCAAGCACAAGGTATGAAGATAAACGAGGCGCTCAGGCGCCTCGTTTTCGTTCAATCTCCGCCGCTCAATCCAGCACTGGCAGCGCGCGCGGGCGCCGGTCGCTATCGGTTGCGACGTAGGTCAGGGTCGCCTCGGTGACCTTCACGAGGTCTTCGGTCAGGCTCATGCGCTGCGCGTAGACCTCGACCGCCACCGTCACCGAGGTGTTGCCCGTCTTGACGATATCCGCGTAGAAGCTCAACAGATCGCCGACGAACACCGGTTGCTTGAAGACGAACGAATTGACCGCGATGGTCGCCACCCTCCCGTTGGCGCGGCGGCTGGCCGGAATCGAACCGGCGATATCCACTTGCGCCATGATCCAGCCGCCGAACACGTCGCCATGGACGTTCGCGTCTGACGGTTGCGGCACGACGCGCAGCGCGCAAGATTTTTGCGGGAGTTGGAGGAGATCGGTCATCGGGACACCCTTGAAATTCGTAATGGCTCGGTCGGCTCGACAGGTAGGCGGGGGATTTCACGAAGACTGCACGACTGCGCAGCACAGCCGCACGGCCCAGATGAAACTACGGCCGACCATCTCGTGAAAAGCGGCGCCAGCCGGCTTCTGTGACAGTAAAAGATCAGGAATTGTACGGGAAAGGGCCAGCCAGAGCGCGTACCGGAAAGCAGTGGGTCCGGTTGGTTCGCTGCGGGCGGGGCGTACCGCCGAAAACACGTGATCCGCCTGGAATTGGCGGCGCGCGGTTCTGTTTCGAGAATCCCGACCCGAAATGTCGTTACGAAGTACCGGGGTAACGCCCTCCGTAAAAACATCGGCGCACGATGGCGATTCCTGGGCGGACTGCCTTGTTCTGGAAATCCAAGGCGCTGCCGCGGATTGCGGTTTCGAGCCAGACAAAACGAGGGGGTGCGCTCGTCCCGAAATCCGATGACGCGAGATAATCCATGAGAATCAACAGCAGTCTTGCAACTTCCCATTGGCAGGAGCCCGAGCCGAATAATATGGCGCTCGCCCGCGATGAACAAGGCGCCGGCCCCGGTGGCTCACGCGTGAAACGCGCTATACCTCAAGACGACCCGACACCTGCGTCGCCAAAGAACGAGCCGCCCAGCAATGGCCCGGATGAGGTCCGATATGTGGGGGGCATTCGCGTCAGAACCGATTACACGTTGGAAGAGGTGCTGGGCACAGTTAAAGATGCGCTTAAACACCCTATTGGCGCTTTTGCCGCGAGTGTTAGCGACATGCACCACGTCATAACGCATGGCAGGAATATCACAGCGCAGGAAAGGAAAGAGATTGCGGAAGATACCGCTCAGATCGATTCCGTTCTGGTGGCTATTCGTGGGATGACGCCTGCCGGTGGCGTAATGAATGTCATCACTGTTTCCGCCGACGTGCTAAATGCCATGTCTAAAGACAAGCCATTGACGCTGGACCAGATGCACGATCTGGTCTTCAGTATTAACGATTTGCCTTCCGGAGATAGCGTCGCAATACCCGTCAGGCGAGGGGAAAGTGCGGCAGCGAATCCGCCATTGAGCCGTCTGGGTTTCAATCCTCCCAAGCGACTACGGGATGGCCGTAAAGGCTATACGCTAAGTCCAACCAAGCCCCCCAAATTACCTGGTGAGACCCCGGGGCCAAGCGGAAGTGGCCCCGGGGCGCGGCCAGGAAGTACTCCCCGGCCTGGTGCGCCGGAAGGCGGTACGGTCGAGGCGCGGCCCGGCCATAGCCAGGGGGCGCGGCCAAAAAGTACTCCGCGGCCTGATGCGCCGAGAGCCGGCGCAGCCGAGCTGCCGCCGGGCACCAGCCACGAAGGGCGGTCTTCCTCATCCATCAGATCAAAATTCCCGGGGGCGTTTTATAGCGCTGCCAACCGGGTCAGGAAAGGCGATATTGCGCCTCTTGAAGGGAAAGGCGCCATTTACCTCAAGACGACCGGTAAGACCAAAACGGGGTTCAGTTTTTATCGTTCCGATAAGGACGTGAAAATGTCCGAGCTCGCTAATTCGTCGACTATCACGCCCGCTGCGGAGCAAGGAGTTTTGCGAATGGGCAATGGGCAGGACGTCACTTCTCTTTCCCGAGTCTCAGGGAGTTATTTCGGTCGGTGGGGGCGGGATAATCGCAGTCTGAGTGAGAAGATCGATGTGATCGAACTCCAAAACGGTAACGAAGGCGTGGGTGCTGTCCGAGTATCCTTTGCAGATATACCGCTCAAGGGATCTGTTCTGGTGACAACAGGGGCGCTTAGTGGGTGTACTGCGATGTTCGCAGCGGACAACCAGAGTTTTTATGCTTATCATACCGGGACATCGACGCCGGCGGCTAACTGGAAAACCGCTCAGGAAGGCGTGAGTAGCCTGCGAGAGGCGCACGAACATTTAAAACCAGATGTCCAAAAAAAGACACTCGAGCAACCCGGCAATAACGATCTGATCGACATGGGGAATGATTATCCATTTTCCGTGATTGTCTATAGCGGAAAATACAATAAGGCGCGGCCGCAGGACGACACGCGTATTAACCGGCCGGAATGGGGGTGGTCGGACGGAACGCATGTTCAGAATTATTTTGAATCCGATCAAAAAATACCGTCGATAGGAACAGGCGTTGCGTTGATTCGAAAAGATGCGCGGGGACACGTTTCAGTCAGCGTGCTTTACGAGAAAGGCGCATTGAAAAGCGCAACGTCCAAGGGGAGCAGGGGCGATCCCCTCACGTACGACTATAAAGCTATGGAGACGGCAAAGTATAAGTTTGTTCCGCAAGGTAGCTGACGGGGCGAGCAAACGGTTTCGGGGACGAAGTCATACTGCCGGTAGCCGGGCCGAGCGCCTTCCGGACGTTATTCCGCAGCCGATACGGCAAGACCGCGATCGGCAAAAGCCAGACGGTCTGGGAATACGGTAGACTGATCCGGAATCACAAGGCGCTTAAGCCATCCACAGTGAAGGCGGGCGCCGCAGACTTCGCTGGAGCGCGTCGGACCTGTATATGGCGGTTTCGTCGCTCCCACACTCTCCTCAGCCGATCCCATGCGCCGTACGCCCTCGTCCGAACCTTCACCGATCTCGACCCAGCCGCGCAATGACTGGCAAACGATCCTGTCGCTGCTGCCCTACCTCGCCACCTATAAATGGCGGGTCGGGTTCGCCTTGAGCTGCCTGATCGGCGCGAAGGTCGCCAATCTCGGCGTACCGATTGTGATGAAACGGATCGTCGACAGCCTCGCTTCGGTGCAGCATCTCACCGCGCTCGGTCGCGCGCATGATTCGCCAGGTATCGTGCTGCTGGGCGGCGTGGGTTTGCTGGTGGTCGCCTATGCGATAGTGCGGCTGTCCACCTCCCTGTTTACCGAGCTGCGCGAGATCCTGTTTTCGAAGGTGACCGAAAGCGCGGTGCGCCAGCTCGCGCTGAAAGTGTTCCGCCATTTGCACGCGCTGTCACTGCGCTTCCATCTCGAACGGCAGACGGGCGGCATGTCGCGCGATATCGAACGCGGCACGCGCGGCATCACGCAACTGATTTCGTATTCGCTGTACAGCATCCTTCCGACACTGGTCGAAGTCGGCCTCGTGCTGGGATTTTTTGTCGTCAAGTACGAGGCGTATTACGCGATCGTCACGTTCATTGCGCTCGCCGTGTACATCACGTTCACCGTGAAAGTCACCGAGTGGCGCACGCATTTTCGCCGCACGATGAACGACCTCGATTCAAAGGCGAATTCGCGCGCAATCGATTCGCTGCTCAACTACGAGACCGTGAAGTACTTCGGCAACGAAGAGTGGGAAGCGCGCCGTTACGACGAAAATCTCAAACGCTATCGCACGGCCGCGATCAAATCGCAGCGTTCGCTGTCGGCGCTGAACTTTGGGCAGCAGGCGATCATCGGCACGGGTCTCGTGTTCATTCTGTGGCGCGCAACCGAAGGCGTGATGGCCGGGCGCCTCACGCTTGGCGATCTTGTGCTGATCAACACCTTCATGCTGCAGCTCTATATACCGCTGAATTTTCTCGGCGTCGTGTATCGCGAACTGAAGCAAAGCCTCACCGATATGGACCGCATGTTCACGCTGCTCGGCGCGGCCCAGGAAGTGCCCGATGTGCCGGACGCGCCCGCGCTGCGGGTGAGCGGTGCGCAGGTGCGCTTCGAGAGTGTGAACTTCTCGTATGAGCCGGCACGGCAGATTCTGCACGACGTGAGCTTCACGATACCGGCGGGCAGCACCACGGCGGTGGTCGGCCATAGCGGCTCGGGCAAATCGACCCTCGCGCGGCTGATATTCCGCTTCTATGACCTGGATCGCGCAACGGGCGGTGCGATCACCATCGACGGTCAGGATATTCGCGACGTCACGCAAGACTCGTTGCGTGCTTCGATCGGCATCGTGCCGCAGGATACCGTGCTGTTCAACGATTCGATCTACTACAACATTGCTTATGGCCGTCCGTCGGCCACGCGCGAGGAAGTGATTGCGGCGGCGCGCGCGGCGCATATTCACGACTTCATCGAAGGGCTGCCGAAGGGTTACGAGACCCCGGTCGGCGAGCGTGGCCTGAAGCTGTCCGGCGGTGAAAAACAACGCGTCGCGATTGCGCGGACCATCCTCAAGAATCCGCCGATCCTGCTGTTCGACGAAGCGACTTCGGCACTCGATTCGCGCTCGGAGCGCGCGATCCAGCATGAGCTCGATCAGATCGCCCGCGAGCGCACGACGCTGATCATCGCGCACCGGCTTTCGACAGTGGTGCACGCACAGCAGATCATCGTGATGGACAAGGGGCGCATCGTCGAGCGCGGGACGCATGCCGAGTTGCTGCGTGCCAACGGCCTCTTCGCGCAGATGTGGGCGTTGCAGCAGCAACGTGCAGCAGAGGCGTCGGAGTCGGCGGAAACGGTAACTGCGGGAGAGGGTGGGCGGTGAGCAAGCTTCGGCGGGGTGCAGCACGTTTGTTTACTGGATCGCGCGTGTAGTGTGCTCGCCGCTGGGCGCCTGGCATTCGGCGCCGACGTCCTGTCTTTGTTCGTTGCACGTTGAGCCGCGAGTTGTCTCACGGTGCCGCTCGGCAAGTTGTCGTGCTCAGCGCGCGTTCAGGCGCTGATCCAACGCCTGTAATTGCGCCGGCGTGCCAACGTTTTCCCACAGTCCCTCATACAACTCCCCGCTCGCGAGGCCACGCGCAATCGTCTCGCGGTAGTACGGCCTGAGCGCGCGCCGCGTGCCGCGCGGCAGATCGCGGAACATGCGTGTGTCGTACAGACCGATATTGCCGAACGTGAAGCGCGGTTGCGCCTCGAGCGACAGCGTTCCGTCGACCAGACCAAAGTCGCCGTTCGGATGAAACGCCGGGTTCGGCACCATCACCAGATGCATGCCGGGCCCGGTGAGCGACTTCAGTGCTTCGGCGCGCGTATTCAGCGTTGCGTAATCGAAATCCGCGTAGACGTCGCCACTGACCGCAACGAATACTTCGGGCGCGCCCTCGTCTTCGAGCAACGGCAGCGCCTGCACGATTCCGCCCGCCGTCTCCAGCGCTTCATGCTCGGCCGAGTAGCGCAGTTGCACGCCCCAGCGCGAACCGTCGCCGAGCGCGGCTTCAATCCGTTCGCCGAGCCACGCGTGGTTGATCACGATGGTTTGCAAGCCGGCCCGCGCGAGGCGTTCGATCTGCCACACGATCAACGGCTTGCCGCCCACTTCGAGCAAAGGCTTCGGGCACGTATCGGTCAACGGACGCATGCGTTCGCCGCGCCCGGCGGCGAAAATCATCGCTTTCTTCAGAGACATCGTCATGGGTCAGAACGTGTAGCCGACTTCATTCGCGCGGCCTTCGAGCTCGTCGAGCAGCTTTGCGAACGGACGCAGCGGCGCATAACGCTCGGCAACCTTGCGCGCATAACCGATGAAGCGCGGCAGATCCTTCATGTAGTGCGGTTTGCCGTCGCGGTAGTTGATCCGGCAGAACAGCCCCAGCACCTTGATGTGCCGTTGCAGCCCCATCCATTCGAGCTGGCGGTAGAACTCGCCGAAATCCGCATCGACCGGCAGGCCCGCTTTTTTCGCGCGTTCCCAGTAATACACGAAGCAATCCAGCTCAAACTCTTCGTCCCAGCTGAGAAAGGCATCGCGCAGCAACGAGGCGACGTCATACGTGATCGGGCCGGTCACCGCGTCCTGGAAGTCCAGCACGCCGGGATTCACGGGATTGGGGGCGGCCGCGACCATCAGATTGCGCGGCATGAAATCGCGCAGCATGAACACCTGCGGTTGCGCCCGGGCGCTCGCGATCAGCAGCGCGAAGGTGCGATCGAGCAGCCCGCGGGTCTTCTCGTCGACCTCGCGGCCCAGATGGCGGCCGATGAACCACTCCGGCATCAAGTCCATCTCGCGGCGCAGGAAGGCTTCGTCGAAGGGCGGCAGCACGCCTTCGCGCGACGTGAGCTGCCAGCGGATCAGCGCATCGAGCGCGTCGCGCATCAACGTGCGGGCAAGGCGCGGGTCGTCGGCGCTTTGCGCCCCGGTCAGCGCGCCGAGGTACGAATCGGTGCCCAGATCGGTGACGAGCATGAACCCGGCGTCGAAGTCGACCTCCAGCACGCGCGGCACATGCACGTTGGCGGCGTCGAGCAATTGCGCGATTTGCACAAATTCGCGGCACTTTTCGGGCGGCGGGGCATCGACGGCGATCAGGGTGCCGGCGCTTTCGCCTTCCGCCGCCTTACCGGCGAGCCGGAAATAGCGGCGAAAACTGGCGTCGGACGAAGCCGGCACAAGTGTGTCTAGCTCGAGCGCATAGCGCGCTGCGTGGGCATTCAGCCAGGCCTTGAGCAGTTCGAGGCGGGTATCTTTGGAGTCTTTTGAGAGGGGCAGCGTCATGAAAACCGGCGGCAAATTCTGAGGGGCAACGTCTTGCCATATAATACCCCACGACTTTTTTGACGCGACTCACGCCAGTTTTCGCGTGTTCCGCTTTACCGCCCGCCTCATCGTTCGACAGATTGTAAATATTGATGTGCAGCCGACTGTCACGGTCGGGATGTGCAGGCGGTGGATCGTGACTGCAGAAGCTGACGGACGGGCCGATTCGCCAAACGATACATGCCGCCTAGACAGCTTTCCCAAACGACTCCCTCTTGTGCCGTAGTGCCGCGCAAAAGGCGGCTCGTCGCGGCGTTGATCGCCGTTCCGGGCCTGATGCCCGCGCTTGCGCACGCCCAGCTGGTGGGGGATGCCGCGCAGCCGCAACCTATCGACGCGCCCTGGGGCATGCAGCTCGCCCCGCAGCTCGAAGAACATCCGTTGCAGTCAGGCCAGAAGCCGGCCACGTTCGTACTCGGCGACACGACGAACGGGACCACCGACCAGGATATGGCCGCGAAAGGCTCGGCCGAGGTGCGGCGCAATACCTTCGTGATCAAGGCCGACGCGCTGCACTACGATCAGGACACGGACATGGCCGACGCCTATGGCCGGGTTCACCTGAACAACAACGGCGCGACGTTCGCCGGGCCGGAAGCGCATATGCGGGTGGACTCGAGCGAGGGCTTCATGTCCGCGCCGAAGTATCACTTCAACGTGACGGGCGGCTCGGGCAGCGCGGAGCGCGTCGACCTGCTCGACAACGAGCGCTCGGTGTTCACGAAGGGTACGTACACGGCGTGCTCGTGTACCGACAACCCGGCCTGGTACATCAAGGGCAGCGAGTTCGATTTCGACACCGGCGCGGACGAAGGCGTTGCGTACAACAGCGTGCTGTTCTTCCAGGGCCTGCCGGTATTCGCTTCGCCGTGGCTGTCGTTCCCGCTGTCGGGCGATCGCCGCAGCGGCATTCTGCCGCCTACGTTCTCGCTGAGTTCGTCGAACGGCTTCGAACTGTCGGTGCCGTACTACTTCAATATCGCGCCGAATCGCGATCTGACGGTCACACCGCGTCTGATCTCGAAGCGCGGCGTGCAGTTGCAGTCGACCTTCCGTTATCTGTCGCCGACGTATTCGGGCTCGATCACCGGTGAATTCCTGCCGAATGACCACCTGACCCATACGAACCGTTACGCGCTGTACATCCAGCACAACCAGAACTTCGGCAACGGGTTCGGCGGTTACATCTACTACAACAAGGTTTCGGACAATACGTATCCGGAAGACCTGTCGTCGTCGGTCAATCAGTTCATGAACGGCACCCAGCTCCTGTATCAACAGGAAGCCGGGTTGACCTATAACAACGGCCCGTGGTCGGTGCTCGCCCGCGAGCAGCACTGGCAGACGCTGCAGCCTTCCACGGCGCCGTATGGCCGCGAGCCGCAGTTGAACGTGAAGTACGCGAAGTACAACGTCGGCGGTTTCGACTACGGCGCGGAAGCCGACTACACGAATTTCCGCATCACCACCGGGGACCTGACCCAAGGTCAGCGGGTGATGTTCAACCCGTACCTGTCGTATTCGGTGGTCGGGCCGGGCTATTTCGTCACGCCGAAGGTGCAGTGGCACTTTGCGTCGTACAACCTGAACAATATCAGCTCGGACGTACCGGTCGGCACGCCGAAGAGTTTCACCGAATCGATCCCGACGCTCAGCTTCGACACCGGGCTGATTTTCGACCGATCGGTGCGAATCTTCGGTGAGGATTACATCCAGACGCTGGAGCCGCGGCTTTACTACGTCTATACGCCGTACCGCAACCAGGAGTCCGCGCCGCTGTTCGACACGGCCGACTCCGACTTCGGACTGGCGGAAATCTTCACGCCGAACACGTTCGTCGGCAACGACCGGATTGCCGACGCGAACCGTCTGACCGCCGCGATCACCACGCGCTTCATCAACCCGGCCACGGGCGACGAACGCGCACGCTTCGTGATCGCGCAGCAGTACTACTTCCAGGATCAGCGCGTCACGCTGCTGCCTACGCAGACCAGCACGCAAGCTACGCATTCGGACCTGATCGTGGGCGCGTCGCTCAAGCTCGGCGCCGGTTTCGCGTCGGAAACGGCGTTCCAATATAATGCCGACAGCAACCAGTTGACGAAGACGAGCGTCGGCTTCGGGTTCAGTCCGGCCACCGGCAAGGTGATCAATGTCGCGTATCGCTATACCCGCGCGAACACCACGCTGGACAACCAGCCGATCAACCAGGTGCTGATTTCGGGGCAGTGGCCGCTGGCGCACCGAGTGTACGGGGTGGGCCGTTTCAATTACGACCTGGGCGGGCATCGGATCGTCGACGGTCTGGTCGGCCTGCAATACGACGCGGACTGCTGGACGCTCGGCGTCGGGCTTCAGCGCTACGCGAACGGTGTGAACACGTCGTCGCAGCAGCAGTCGAGCACGCGGTTTCTCGCGCAGTTGACGTTCAAGGGCTTGTCGAGCGTCGACAACGGGCTGATTTCCGCATTCCGCTCCAGCGTGGCCGGCTATACGCCATTGCCGCCGCCGCCGCCGCCGGAAGCGCGTTTCACCAATTACGAATGACGCTTGCCCGATCATTTATAGAATGCGAAAAGACGGGCCAGGCGCGCCCGACATCATTGGAGTATCTGTGGCAATCATGAAAAAGCTTCGCTTGGCAACGCTTGCGGCCGGTCTTGCCGCCGCGGCGTCTTTCCTGTCGGTCGCGCCGGTTCAGGCGCAGGCGCTGTCGTCCGCCCGTAGCGGCCAGACGGTCGACACCATCGCCGCAGTAGTCAACAACGGTGTCATCACGCGGCGCGAGCTCGACGAGCGCATCGGCCTGATCACCCACCGGCTGAACCAGCAGAACGCACCGGTCCCGCCGATGGACCAGTTGCGCCAGCAGGTGCTCAACCAGATGGTGCTGGAACGCATCCAGTTGCAGAAGGCGAAAGAAGACGGCATCAACATCGACGACGCCGCCGTGCAAAAAACCCTCGAGCGGCTCGCGCAGGCGAACAACATGTCGCTCGATATGTACCGCTCGCGTATCGAGGCGCAAGGCGTGCCCTGGACCACCTTCACGAGCGACGCGCGCACCGAGCTCACGCTCTCGCGTCTGCGTGAGAAGGAAGTGGACAGCAAGGTCACGGTGTCGGACGCCGAGGTCGCGAACTATATCGCCAGCCAGCGCGGCCCGAACTCCGGCCTGACGAGCGATCTGCATCTTCAGCACATCTTCGTGAAGGCGCCGCTGAACGCCTCGGAAACCGACATCGAAGCCGCGCAGCAAAAGGCTCAGGCCCTGCTGACCGAAGCCAAGGGCGGCGCCAACTTCGAAAAGCTGGCGAAGTCGAATTCGCAAGCGGCGGATGCGTCGAAAGGCGGCGATACGGGTTTCGTGCCGCCGTCCAAACTGCCGCCTGAATTCGTCAAGGCCGTCTCGACGCTGCGCCCGGGTCAGGTCAATCCGGATCTGATCCGCACCAACGACGGCTTCGAAATCGTGCGCCTCGTCGATCGTCGCGCCGGCCAGGGTACCAGCTCCGACGCACCGAAGCTTGTGCAGACACACGTTCGCCACATTCTGCTGCGCGTCGGCGACGGCATGTCCGAGCCGCAAGCGCGTCAAAAGCTGCTCGAAATCAAGAACCAGATCGCCGCGGGCGGCGACTTCGCGAAGTTCGCCCACACCTACTCGCAAGACGGTTCGTCGTCGCAAGGTGGCGACCTCGGCTGGATCAGCCCGGGCGAGACGGTGCCGGAATTCGAGCGCGCCATGAACAGCCTGCAGGACGGTCAGATCAGCGACCCGGTGCGCAGCGAATACGGCTATCACCTGATTCAGGTGCTGGGCCGCCGCGAATCGGAAGGCTCGGTTTCGCAGCAGATGGATCTGGCGCGTCAGGCAATCGGTCAGCGCAAGGCAGAGCAGGCCTACGCAGACTGGCTGCGCGAATTGCGCGACACCGCCTACGTGGAAGTGAAGCCGACTCTGTCGAGCACGCAATAACATCATGACATCCGCCGCGCAGTCCACCAGCCTTCCGTTGCAGATCGCGATCACGACCGGCGAGCCTGCCGGCGTCGGTCCCGAGCTGACCGCGCAGGCGCTGGCGGGCGCGGCGGCGCATTGGCCGGGCGCACAGTTCACCGTGCTGGGCGATGCGGATCTGCTGGCTGAACGCGCGCGTGCGGTCGGCGTCGATTGGGCTCTGCTGGTGGCGGGCGGCAAGCGTGTGCGGGTGCAGCATCGGCGGCTCGGCGCGCCCTCGCTGGCCGGCAAGCTTGACGCCGCCAACGGCCGCTACGTGCTCGATCTGCTCGACAGCGCGATCGACGGCGCCGTGGCCGGCACGTTCGACGCGATCGTCACCGCGCCGCTGCAAAAAAGCACCATCAACGACGCCGGTGTGCCGTTCACCGGCCACACGGAATATCTGGCCGAGCGCACGCACACGCCGCGCGTGGTGATGATGCTGGCCGGCACCGGCAAGCGCCCGTTGCGCGTCGCGCTCGCTACCACGCATCTGCCGCTCAAAGACGTCTCCGCCGCGCTGACGATCGAAGGTATCGTCGAGACGTTGCGCATCATCGATCACGATCTGCGCCACCACTTTGGTTTGCCCGCGCCGCGCATCCTCGTGACGGGTTTGAATCCGCATGCGGGTGAAAACGGTTATCTGGGCCGCGAGGAAATCGAGGTGATTGCTCCCGCACTGAAGCTTGCGAACGAGCAAGGCATCGACGCGCCTGGCCCCTATCCGGCGGACACATTGTTCCAGCCGCGTTATCTGGAACAGGCCGACTGCGTGCTGGCGATGTTCCACGATCAGGGTCTGCCGGTGTTGAAGTACGCAACGTTTGGCGAAGGCATCAACATCACGCTCGGCTTGCCGATCATCCGCACCTCGGTCGATCACGGCACCGCGCTCGATCTGGCCGGTACCGGCCGTGCCGACGCGGGAAGTCTGATCGCCGCGATCGATACGGCGGTTTCAATGGCGCAGCACCGCCGCGCGGGCTGATCCAGCAGTCGGGAGGCGGGCGCGTACGCGCTTTTTGCTGCTTGCCGTTATGCGTTCGTTGCGCGTGTTCCTGGTTTGCTCCCAGGTTGCTCCTATTCTTAAGCAGTTCTCTTTCAAAGCGTTTCTTCGATGTCCACCAGCAGACAGCAACAGGGCCGGCACCAGGGCCATATCGCGCGCAAGCGTTTCGGGCAGAATTTTCTGGTCGATATGGGCGTGATCGATTCGATCGTCGACGTGATCCGGCCGCAGCGCGGCGAGCGCATGGTCGAGATCGGGCCAGGGCTTGGCGCGCTCACCGAACCGCTGATCGAGCGTCTGGCGACGCCCGAAGCGCCGTTGCACGCGGTTGAACTGGATCGCGATCTGATTGGCCGTCTCAAGACAAAATTCGGCGACCTGCTCGAGCTGCATGCGGGCGATGCGCTCGCGTTCGACTTCGGCACGCTGGCGGCACCGGGTGAGAAAGCCTCGCTGCGCATTGTCGGCAATCTGCCGTACAACATTTCGAGCCCGCTGCTGTTTCACCTGACCACGTTCGCGCATCGCGTGATCGACCAGCATTTCATGCTGCAGAACGAAGTGGTCGATCGCATGGTGGCGGAGCCGGGCACCAAGGCGTTCAGCCGCCTGTCGGTGATGCTGCAATACCGCTACGTGATCGACAAGCAACTCGACGTGCCGCCCGAAGCATTCAATCCGCCGCCGAAGGTCGATTCGGCGATCGTGCGGATGATCCCGTACGAGCTGCATGAATTGCCGGCTGTGGACGAGCGCGTGCTCGGCGAGGTGGTCACGGCGGCCTTCTCGCAACGGCGCAAGATGCTGCGCAATACGTTAGCTGCGTTCCGCGACGCGGTGGATTTCGAGGCGCTGGGCTTCGATCTGCAACGCCGCGCCGAAGATGTGCCGGTGGCCGAATATGTGCGTGTGGCGCAGATCGTGGCGGCTTCGCCGACGCGTGGCGCGGCAGCCGCCGGGACCGCCGACGCCTGAGTTGCACCGCGCGGTCTTAAAGACAGCGCGCTGTGTCCTGCAGCGCGTCTGAAAACACCCCGCTCCTTAAGAAGCAGCCCGGCGTTTCGCCGGCGCATTGACCAGCGCAATGCCGGTCAGCACCAGCGCCGCTGCCATCAGAAAGCGCAGGTTGAACGATTCGCCGAGCAACAAGACGCCGAAGGTCACGCCGAACAACGGCGTCAGGAACGAGAACACCGACAGGCGCGACGCGATGTAACGCGTCAACAGCCAGAACCACACCAGATAGCTGACGAACGCCACGATCACCGCCTGATACGCGAGGCTCATCACCGCGAGTGGCGTGACGATGTCCACGCGCGCCTGGCCGAGCCCCAGCGCGAGGGCGAGCAGGACCACCGCCGACACGGTCAATTGATAGAACAGCGTCTTGCTGGCGCTCGACTGGGCGAGGCGCGTGGCACGCACCACCACCGTGGTCGCCGCCCACGCGATGCCGGCCAGCACGCCGAGCGCGTCGCCGGCGACGCCCTTCAGGGTCGAGCCCTGCGCCCCATGACCATGCAGGAAGCCGTCCGCGAACGCCAGCGCCATACCCGCAAACGCCACCAGGATGCCGAGCCATTGAATGCGCCGCAACCGCTCGCCGTCGACGAACCAGTGCAGCCCGAGCGCCGTAAAGCACGGCGCGGTGTACAGAAAGACCGCCATACGCGAGGCGCTGGTCAGCGTCAGGCCGAGGAAAATGCACACAAATTCCCCCGCGAACAGCACGCCCGCGAGCAAGCCGGCGCCTAACGTGCCGTCGTCGCGAAAGAGCGGGGTGCCGCGCGAGCGCGCCCAGCCCCAAACCAGCACGGCCGCGATCGCCGAGCGCAAGCCTGCCTGGAAGACCGGTGGGAGTGCCGCGTTGGTGCTCTTGATCGCGACTTGCTGCAGTCCCCAGATCGCGCACAAGCCGATCATCAGGAGGATGGCGAAGCTATCCGGGGTGCGGCGCGCGGGCAGGGCGGTGGTGCTCATGGGTTTCATGGAGTGGCGATGACAGGTCATACGATATCAAAACCGTCCGCTCCGCCATTCGATGACCCCACCGCCTACGCGTGCTTCTTACAAGCTGCAAGCCCTTAGATGACAGAACAACACTTAAGTCAGTCTATTTTCTAACTGCCCCGGTTTCGCGCTAAGGTTCACTCACGCGCATTTCGTCAGCTTATTCAACGAACCTGTATGGGCCGTCATGCCAGGTTCCCCGCCGGACCCGGCTCCCTGCCTGTCGATTTGCGTGGCCGCCAATGCGCAATGTGCCGGTACTTTGCGTCAGGCGTGGCGGTGTCGAATATCCGTGAAAAGCGGAAACCTGTATGAGGAGACGAAATGAAGAACGTAAGCAGGTGGGCCATGGCCGCCTTGCCCGCAGCGCTGGCATGCCAGATGGCCCATGCGCAATCGAGCGTGACGCTCTACGGCGTAATCGACGAGAGTGTGCGGTATCTGACCCACGCAAACAAGGCGGGCGATTCGTCGATTGGGCTCGGTAACGGCGGCATGACGGAGAGCCGCTGGGGTATAAGGGGCGTCGAGGATCTGGGCGGCGGCTGGTCAACGTTCTTCAAACTCGAAAACCGGTTCTACATGAATACCGGCCAAAGCGATCCCACCTTGCCGTTCTTCAATGAAGCGCAAGTAGGCGTGCGCTCGGATTCCTATGGCCAGGTGATCTTTGGCCGTCAGTACAACGTGATGATCGAGGGCATTACTATCGGTGGCTACGGCAGCAATATCTGGATTCCGTACGATTTCAGCTTCCAGCCGGAAGTGACAATGACGGGCGGTATCTGGACCAGCAACCAGGTGCAGTATCAGGCGAAATATAACGGTTTCCATTTAGCCGCCGGTTATGCATTTGGCGGCAACGCGGGCAACTCGTACGGCAGCCAGGTCGGCGTGGCTGCCGCTTACGCGCCGGGCGGCCCGTTCACCTTCGGCGGCGCGTATCAGGAGTCGAAAG
Source organism: Paraburkholderia haematera (assembly GCF_905220975.1). Lineage (GTDB taxonomy): Bacteria > Pseudomonadota > Gammaproteobacteria > Burkholderiales > Burkholderiaceae > Paraburkholderia > Paraburkholderia haematera. The sequence continues at coordinate 301,524 of NZ_CAJNBK010000001.1, forward strand.
ATTCGGTCAATGGCGCAGCCGCGAAAGCGTGGACCTTCGGCGGGTCATACACCTGGAATTTCACGCGGTTCTCGGTCGGCTATATCGTCGATCAGAACGACGCCGGCTTTTCGAATTTCGCCAACGGGCCGTTCACCGCGCCCGCATTGGCCGCGCTCAAGTACACCGACTTTTCGCGGCGTCGCATGATCATGGGCGGCATCATGCAGCAGGTCGGCACCACGTGGCACTTCGCGGCGAACGTCTGGCGCACGCTGCAGGACGGCAAGACCGCCGCGCAGGACGGTTCGGCATGGCAATACCAACTGGTCGCCGACTACAACCTGTCGAGGCGTACCGATATCTATCTGGAAGGCGATTACGCGCTATACCGGGGCGATCTGATCGGCGCGCAATTGCAGGGTGTCAACGGGATCGGGCTTGCGCAGAAGGGTAGCCAGATCGGCCTGATGGCCGGCGTGCGGCATCAATTCTGAGCTGGGCACTTACCAGCTCCACCGCGCACCCAGATTGCCTTCCACCGTGCTGCGGTGTTCGCCGTTCACGTTCATGGTGTAACTCGCCGTGGCGAACACGCTGCCGCGAGCACTCAAATGCGCGACCATGCCGATGCCGAACTGGGCGGCCGTGGCGGCGACATCGGTAGGAATCACGGTCGTGCCGGCGAAGGTCGCGCTATCGGTACCATTGAAATAGCGCCACAGATTCGCGCGCAGATACGGTTGCCACTGCGCGCCCGCACCTTCGAAGCTGCCTTGCAGGCGGACGCCGAGCCGGCCCACCAGGCTGTTTGCCGCGTGAAACGATACGGTCGAAATGCCGTCGTTGAGATCGTTGATCGATGCGTGCTGCCAGATCAGTTGTGCTTGTGGTTCGAGACTGAGATCGGCGCGCAGTGGAATCGGTAAGCCGGCTTCCAGCGAAGTTGTCACTGCATGCCCATGTGTGGTCGCGCCGACGCCCTGATTCGACGATGGATCGAGCGTGAGCGAACTGCCCATCGCGACCGCATCGGTGTACCAGCCGCCCGGACCGATGTGCGTCCAATAAAGGCCCGCGCTGTATGCATTGATCGACAGCCGCCCGGCCGACAGATCGGGAAATCCGAGCGCGAACCCGTTCACGTCGCCTTGGGCGCGGGCAAAGCCGATGAAAAAACCATAGTGATTGCGATGGCCGTTTGCGCTGCGATCCGCGTAGATATCGTGACCCACTTGCACGCCTCCCATCGTGCCGCTGAATTCGGGGTTGGCGGCGCCGCCATTGCTTTGTGAAGCGTGCTCGCCCCAGACACGCGCCCATGCGGCGGCTAGCGGGCCGCTTTCGTTCAGCAGTCCCTGCTCGCCCTGGCGGTCATGAAAGGTGCCGATTTGCGCGATACCCAGTTCGCGCGCGAGAACCGGGACCTCGGCATAGACGGGCACCTCCATCCGGTAGAGCGGCGTCGCGGCGGCGCCTGCGGGTGGCGGCGCAGGCAGGGGCGGTGTGCCGGGCGCCGCGATCGGCACGGCTGCGGGGTCTGGGGTTGGAGTTGGAGTTGGAGTTGGAGTTGGAGTCGGAGTCGGAGTCGGAGTCGGCGTCGGCACGGCAGCCAGACTCGAGCGCAAATACCAGTTATCCGCCGTTCCCGCGCTCACGCCGCCCTTGAACAGGTAATACGTGTAGGCGCCCACGGACAGCGGTTTCGGCAGCGTGAATGCAGTCGCCGTCGTCGTCGCCCCGTTGCTTGCCTGCACCACGAGTATGCCGTCCGTGAGCGTGACACCCCCGGAGCCGCCGACGTTGGTGACGCCGAGCAAAGTATTGCCGGCGCCGACGCCTTGCGCGATCACCAGCTTGTCGCTCGGGGAACCGTCTCCGCCGAGCACCGTCTGCAACAGCAAGCGACCGTTGAGCCCGGTGTAGTTGCCATCGATCACCAGCGTATTGTGTGTCGCTGTCGCACCGTTGGTCAGATCGATGGTGCCTGCATTATTGACGTTCACGCGCTGACCCGCCACCGCCGGAGCGATTGTCGCCGTGCCGCCAAAGCCGCCCGCATACACCGTGCTGCTCGCATCGATATTCAGCGCGCCGGTCAGCGTGCCGCTGTCGCCGAGCACGAGGCCGTTGGCGTCGAGCGTCAACTGGCTGCCATTGGTGACGTTGACGGTCTCCCAGTTGACGAAGCGACCGAGGCCGCTCGCCGACGTGTGGTTGAAGTTGAGTACATCGTTGCCGGTGCCGCCGTCGAAGCTCGGCACGCCGGCGAGATTGGCGTCGGTGAGGCCGGCGAGGTTGGCCGTGTCGTCGCCTGCGCCGAGCCACACGAAGCCGGTGACGGTGCCGCCGCTCCAGTTGAACGTGTCGTTGCCGCTGTCGGTCCAGATCGCGCGGCCGTTACCGCCGGCGATGGTGCCGGTGTTGTTGATGACGGTGTCGAACGTGCCGATCACACTGATCGCCTGGCTGCCCGCGGCGGTGATCGCCCCGCTGTTGGTGATGGTCGCCGCGCCGCCGGTCAGGGCGATCGCGTTGATCGCGCCTGCAATCGTGCCGGCGTTGTTGAACGTGCCGCCGCCGTTTGCCACGATCGAGTTGGCTTGCTGGCTGACGATACTTGCGCCCGCCAGATTGTCTAGCGTGATCTTGCCAGCGAGGAACGCGCCGAGACCGTTTGGGCCATGCGCGATGATCGAGCCGGTATTCGTCACGACGCCGGGTGCCGTATCCAATGAAACCAGGCCGTGGCCATATGCACCGTAGACGTCGATGGTGCCGTGGTTTGTCAGCACGTTGCCGCCGGTGCCGCCGACGGCGTTGCCATTGGCTACCATGCCGTACGAACTGGTGCCCGTCGTGGTGATAGAGCCGTTGTTGACGAGCGTATCGTTGTTCGTCAACGCGGCCATGCCGTGAGACCCGTCGCCGCTCGTAGACAGCGTGCCGTTGTTGGTCAGCGTGCCGCCACCGGGGCTCGCGAAGTCGTGCATCGCGACTGAGTTGTTACCGGTGGTGCGGATCACGCCAGCGGCGTCGTTGAGCATGGTCACCGCGGCAGAGCTATTGAACATGCCTTCCGATTCGACGCCGCTCGTGACGATCGTGCCGCGATTGATCAGGACGTCATGGCCGGCACCGCCGTTGGCGCCTTGTGCCGAGATGGCGTCGAAGGTGTCGCCGGCGCCGTGCAAGGTGCCGAGATTGGTGACGGTGCTGCCGTCGCGCACGAGAACGACGTTATTGCCGGTGACGTCGAGTTCGGCGCCTGCTTGCACGTTAACCGTGACGTTGGCGCTGCCGGCAACCGCGGCGACCGGCGCAGTGGACGGACTGGGGGCGCTGCTGCTGCAGGTGACGGTCTGGCCGCTAAGCGGTGCGGTGTTGTCACAGGCGGCGAACGCAGACTCGCATGGCAGAAGGAGCGCTATTCCGAGCGCGGACGAAAGAGCTTCGTACAGACGCAAACGAACAGGCACATGCCGCGAGCATGCACGACGCATACAGTGTCCCTCAGTAGAACAGGCCTGGTCAGTTCCTGTGGAGTTCGCTATGTGTGCTGCGCCGTCTCTAGGGATACCGCGGCTGGACGGTGTGCAAGAGAATGTACTGTCTGACGAATTTAGTCAACGACTCGGAAGACGCAGGAGGCAGGCGACGCGCCGCATCAAATCGTGCGCGGGAAGTAGCGCTGCGCGGGACAAACGCCGCACAGCGCTCAGGGTAATGCCAATCAAAAACCACCTGCAAACCATGCCGGCACGCAGCCGCAAGTCTTACCCAGGCGTGCCTTCCATGCGCAGCTTCGAGCGTTGTGGATCGATCAAGGCGAAACCCGCTGCGCCGACGATCAACAGCAGCGTGCCGGTCACAGCGAAGCCGATTTCATAGCCACCCACGTCGCCTGTTGCGCCAAGCAGCTTGCCCATCGCGACGGGTCCGATCAGACCGGCGGTCGTGACGATCGAGTTGGTGACCGCGAGCAGGGCCCCGCGCCGCGCCGCCGGCGCGACTTCGGCGACCAGCATCGGACCGAAGGTGAAAGTCTGGATCGCCAACGCGCTGGCGAGCCCCATCAGGGCGATCTTGACGAACGGCGGCATGCCCAACAACAGTGAGCAGTACGCAAACCCGCTCACCACGCATGCCGCGCTGATCAGTCTGCCGCGCGCTACCTTGGACGGCACGCCGCGCTTGAGCATGCGATGCGAAACCATCGCGAGCGCGATGCCGAGCGGGATTTGCGCCGCGACTTGCAGCGCGAACAGCCAACCGGCCTGGGTCGCGGCAAAACCGAGGCCGAGCCTGAAATACGCGGGCACCCAGGTGAAGCCGATCGCGATCACCGCATAGCCGACAAAGCATTGCAGCATCACGCCGATGACCGTGCGATCGCTCAGCATGCGCCGAAAGCGCAGCGACGCTGCACGCGGACCGGCCGCCGCGACGGCAAACGCAGGTGATGGGTTGTGCTGACGATTGCCCGTCTTGCCCAGGCACAGCCACAAGACAGTCCAGCCGATGCCGACCGCGCCGAGCGTGAGAAACGTCGCGTGCCAGTGCCATTGCTGCGAGATATAGGTGAGCAACGGTCCCGCGATGATCACGCCGGCCGTCCCCCCTTGTTGAACGATGGCGGTGGGAAGATTACGCTCGTGGTCATCGAACCAGGTGTAAACCACATGCAGCGCCAGTGGCGAGGCCGGCCCTTCACCCGCTCCAAGCAGGACCCGGCATAACAGCAACACGGCAAAGCTGGTCGGCCATGCGAGCGGCAACTGGGCGATCGCCCAGATCAGCGCAAGCGCGGCGAGCAGCCATTTCATATTGACGCGGTCGGCGATCAGGCCGACGGCAATGCCCGAGATCGAGAACAACACAAAAAACGCGCTGCCGACAAGGCCGAACTGACCGTGCGTCAATTGCATGTCATGCATCAGCGGGATCGCGACCAGACCGAGCACGGCCTTGTCGGCGAAGTTGATCAGCATGAACAGGAACAGCGAGGCAACAACGATCCAGCGGCGGCCCTGCGCAGCCTCGCGCGCGTGGGCGGTCTGGATCGACGCCGTGTCGGCGGCAAGCGCCGTGCAGCGCTCCGTGCTGCTGAGGATGGTGGGCAAAGCGTGTCTCCAATTCTGGCGCGGGGCGCTGGGTTTTCGCCCATTTGAGGTGGTATAAGTGAATTGTTCAAGTGCATTCTCTTTATCGGGAGCCTGCAAACTATGCATGAGGTCAATTCCCGCCGTCTTACCCATCTGATCGCGCTCGCCGAGGAAGGCAGTTTTGCACGCGCCGCGGAGCGGGTTCATCTGAGCCAGCCGGCGTTGAGCCGCAGCATTCAGGCGTTGGAAGAGGAAGTCGGCATGAAGCTGTTCGACCGCGCCGCACGCGGTGTCGCGATGACGGCGGCCGGGCGGTTGCTGGTGGAGCGCGCCCGGCGCGTGCTGTTCGAAACGCGCTGCCTGTTCCGCGACGTCGAATTGCTGAAGGCCCACGAACTCGGCGAGGTGCGCATCGGCCTCGGGCCCTATGCGGCCGTCGTGCTGTTGCCGGACCTGCTGGTGGAGTTCGCGCGACGCTTTCCGAAGATCAAGGTGTCGATCGAGCTCGGTGAAGGCGATGCGCTGCTCGGCAAGCTGCGCGCCGAACAGATCGACTTTCTCGTCACCGACCGCCGCGTGCCGCCCGTGACGCCCGACGTCACGATGCAGCGCCTGCCGCGTCACGAGGGCGGCTGGTTCGCGCGGCCGGACCATCCCCTGTTTGCGCGCGACACGGTGCCGCTCGCGGCGTTGCGCGAGTTTCCGCTGGTCTCCGTGACCTTGCCCGCATTCATGAAGGACGCCCTGCATCGCCTGCTCAAGTACCGCGCCCACGAGCAGATTCCGTTGCAGATCGAATGCAACGACGTGGCCGTGCTGAAGGACGTCGTTGCGCGGACCGATGCCGTTCTGTTCGCCACGGCGTCCGCGGTGCGGCGCGATCTCGAGATGCGGCGCCTCGCGCGCATCCCGCTCGCCAATCCGCCGCGTCTCGCGCTGGAATTCGCGCTGGTGTATCTGGCCGAGCGCACGCTTTCGCCCGCCGCGTATTCCGCCTTGGGACTCGCCGAACAGCTGATGGAAGACGCCAACCGTGCCGCTCAGGGCCTGCTGCACCTGGACGCACTGGCGACATGAATGGGCCGCTGAACGGCGGCCGGAGGATCGCATGACCGGCCCCCGTGATTACCCTGGATGCGGTTGACACAGCGGTCCCAATCGCGGACGATTCGGAATCCAGATTCCGGTTTGCCGTGAGTCTTTCTTTTCTCAAAGCAGCGAACCGAGGCAGAACACCGCATGACGACGACTTCACCACGCAGCCGCGAAACGCAGCCCAGCAGCATCGCGGCGCCGCGTCAGACCCGCAGCCAGCAGGGGCTCGTGCGCATGCTGCAAGCCGGGCGCGAGCTGATCGAAGCGAGCGGCAATCTCGACGATCTGTCGATCAACGACATCGTCGAGCGCGCGGGTACGTCGATCGGCGCGTTCTATCGGCGCTTTGACAACAAGGACAGCTTCTTCGAAGTCGTCCAGGAAGCGGCGATGCAAGAGGGGCTCGAGCATGTGCGCGAGACCGTCGAGCGTGACCCGGCCTGGCGTTCGAACGACGCGGGCACGCTTGCCGATGCAGTCATTTCGTTTTACGTCGTGACGTTCCGGCGCAATCGCGGGCTGTATCACGCGTCCTTGCTACAGGCATCGCAGCGCAAAGCCAGCTGGGACGCCGTGAAGTCGACCAATCATGAGGTGCTGGCCATGATCGTGCCGCGTCTTGTCAGCGCGTTGGCACTGTCGCGCGGCATCAAGGCCGGTCACGACGCTACTCAGGCGCTCGAATTTGAAGTGCACGCCACTTTGCAACTGATTCTCGGTATGCTGGTCAACAGCGTGCTGAACGACCCCGGTCCTTTGTCGCTCTCCAGCAGGCAACTGCGTTCGTGGCTGCAAATCCGGCTGCGACGTTGTCTCGGTTTGCCGGACCGCTGATTTTTTTATCCAAAAACCGGAATAAGAATTCCGATTCCATTCATAGAAGACCTATCCAGGCATCGCGCGATTTCCCTTGCGCGCAGCCGAATATTCAAGGAGACATCGCATGAGCTCATGTTGCCCAGAACGGGTCCGTAATCCTGCCTTCGACGCGCCGCATATCGGCGAACCGCTCGATGTCGCGTTCGATGCCGGTGTGAATCTCGCCTTCGCCATCGCCGCGCCGACGGTGCCGCCGCGCCTCACCGAACACTCGCGGCGCATGGCGCAGCGTATCTATCGCGTCGCGGAGCGCGTGTATTGCGCGGTCGGCTATGCGATCGCGAACATCATCTTCGTGGTGGGCGATGACGGCGTCGTGGTCATCGACGCGACCGAAGCGGTGTCCGCTGCGAAACGCATCTATGAGGACTTCTGTGCGATCGATCCGCGGCACGCCGCGCTGCCCGTCAAGGCCGTGGTCTACACGCACAACCACACGGACCATACCGGCGGCGTGCGTGCCTTCGTCGACGAAGCCGCGCTCGAGGCGGGCAGCGTCGAGATCATCGCGCATCGCTCCTTGATGGACACCGTGATCAACAACGCGAACCTCGTGGCGCCGATTCTCGCCACGCGTTCGGCGTACAGCTTCGGCACGCTGCTGCCGCCCGGTGCGACCGGCAAAGTCAACGCGGGTATCGGGCCGGTGCTGATCGCCGAGCCGGCGAGCTTCTTCGCGCCGACTCGCGTGTTCGACGACAAGCTCGACATCGTGCTGGCGGGCGTACGTTTCGAGTTCCGCTACGCGCCCTCGGAAGCCGACGACGAAATCGTCATGTGGCTGCCCGAACTCGGCGTGCTGCTCTCGGCAGAAGTGATCCAGGGCGAATGCCTCGCGAACGTGCATACGCTACGCGGCACGCGCTACCGCGACCCGGTGCGCTGGTATCAGACGATCGACATGATGCGCGGCTTCAACGCGGTGCACATGGTGCCGGCGCATGGCCGTCCGGTATCGGGTGCCCAGTATGTCGCCGAAGTGCTGTGCGTGTATCGCGACGCGATTCAGTTCATCCACGACCAGACCATCCGCCACATGAACTTCGGGCTGAGCCCGGACGAACTCGCTGAGGCGATTCCCGCGCTGCCCCCGCATCTCGCGGAGCATGCGTGGCTCGGCGAGTACTACGGCACGGTCAAGCATTCGGTGCGACAGGTGTATAGCGGCCAACTCGGCTGGTTCGATGGCGATCCGGCCTCGCTCGATCCGCTGCCGCGCGTTGAACGTTCAGAGCGTATGGTGAAGATGATGGGCGGCGCGGAAGCGGTGCGCGCCGCGGCGCTCGTCGCGTTGGACGATTCGGACTGGCGCTGGGCCGCGGAGCTGGCCACGCTGCTGGTGCGCCGCGATAAAACCGACGCCGACGCGCGCAATATCAAGGCGAGCGCATTGCGCGAGTTGGGCTACCGCACGGTGAACACCAACTGGCGCAACTGGTATCTGAGCGCGGCGCGCGAACTCGAGCACGCCTACGAGGAACTGCCGTTTGGGGGCAGCGCCAGTCTCGCCTCGGTGGATGTGTTGCGCGCCCAGCCGTTGCGCAATGTGTTCCAGCGCTTCAGCGTGAACGTCGATCCGGAACGCTGCGCCGATGTGCAGATGACGCTCGTATTCCGCGTGACGGATCGCAATGAAACCCATGCGCTCGAATTGCGGCGTGGCGTGTTGCAGATTCACGAGCGGACACCTTCGGCGATCGACGTTCAACTCGCGCTGGAAACCAGCACCCTGTACGGCATACTGCGCGACATGGCGACGCAGTTGCCGAAGTGCCTGGAGAGCGGCACAGTCATGCTGGAGCGCGGCACGGCTGAGCAGTTGCGTAGATTCTTCGATTGCTTCGACCGGCCTGCGCGGCGTATGCCCGCACTGACTGGTCGATAGAAGCAGCGCGGCTCGCATCGGCGCGCCGGCGCGGCGGCACATCGTGCATTGGCGCATCGCGATGCGAAACCCAAGGAGGAGACATGGAAAAAATCTGGTTGAAGTCCTATCCGCCGGGCGTACCGGCGGAGATCGACGCCACGCGGTTCAGCTCTGTCGGCGATTTGCTGGAGCGGAGTTTTCAGACGCACACCGCCGAGCGCGCGTTCGTCTGCATGGGCCGCGAATTGACCTACGGCGAGCTCGATGCGAAGTCGCGCGACCTTGCCGCGTGGTTTCAATCGGTAGGTCTTGCGCGCGGTGCGCGAATTGCCGTGATGCTGCCGAATGTGTTGCAGTATCCGGTGGTCATGGCGGCGATCCTGCGTGCCGGTTACGTGGTGGTGAACGTCAATCCGATGTATACACCGCGAGAGCTCGAGCATCAGTTGAACGACAGCGGCGCAGAAGCGATCGTGCTGTTTGAACCGTTCGCGAAGACGCTCGAGGCTGTGCAGGCGCGCACGTCGATCAGGCATGTCGTGTTGACCTCGATCGGCGAGATGCTCGGTGCCGGAAGTCCTGAGATTGCGGACAACGTGCCGCCAACTGCGTGCATTGCGTTTAACGATGCAATCGCGCGTGGTTCGGACGCAGGCTTCACACCCGTCGCGCTCACGCAAAACGACGTGGCGGTGCTGCAATACACCGGTGGTACCACCGGTGTCTCGAAGGGCGCGACCCTGCTGCACGGCAATCTGATTGCCAACGTCCTGCAATCGGAGTTGTGGCGCGAACCGGTTTATCGTGGGCGCACCGACATCAAGCAGTACATCACGGTTGTCGCGCTGCCGCTGTATCACATCTTCGGGTTGACGGTCTGCGGCTTGCTGACGATGCGTTGCGGCGGCCTGGGCATCCTGATTCCGAATCCGCGCGATCTGCCGGGACTGATCAAAACCTTGCAAGGCTACGCGATCAACTCGTTCCCTGGCGTGAACACCATGTACAACGCGCTGCTGAACGAACCCGACTTCAAAACGCTCGACTTTTCGAAGCTGGTGCAATCGAACGGCGGCGGCATGGCGGTGCAGCAGGCCGTCGCGCAACGCTGGCAAGCACTGACCGGCGTGCCGATTGTCGAAGGTTATGGGCTCTCGGAAACCTCGCCGTGCGCCACTACCAATCTGCCGACATCCACCGTGTTCACCGGGACGGTCGGCTTGCCGCTACCGTCCACGGATATCTCGATTCGCGACGATGCTGGCCGCGAAGTGCCGCCCGGCGAACGCGGCGAAATCTGCATTCGCGGACCGCAGGTGATGGCCGGCTACTGGAACCGTCCCGATGAAACCGCGCAGGTGATGACGCCGGACGGCTTCTTCAAATCCGGCGACATTGGTGTGATGACGGAAGAAGGCTTCGTGAAGATCGTCGATCGCAAGAAAGACATGATTCTGGTTTCGGGCTTCAACGTCTACCCGAACGAAATCGAGGACGTGGTCGCGAAGCATCCGGGCGTGTTCGAAGTGGTGGCGCTCGGCGTGCCGGATGCGGAGTCGGGCGAGGTGGTGAAGCTTTACGTCGTGAAGAAAGACCCGGCGCTCACCGAGGCGGACATTTTCGCGTTCTGCAAGGAGCAACTGACGGGTTACAAGCGCCCCAAGATCGTCGAGTTCCGCAGCGAACTGCCGAAGACCACCGTCGGCAAGATTTTGCGGCGCAGTTTGCGCGACGAGGTGAAAAGCGTGGGTTGATGAAATCGGGCGTGCCACGCGTCTCGCCGCGTGTGGCGCGCGCTGCAGCGCAGCGTGATTCCGGGTACATTGTCATTCTCGACATCACGCACTTGGGAGTACACGATGCGCCTGCTTCACACCATGCTCCGGGTCGGCGACCTGGACCGTTCGATTGCCTTCTACACCGACATCCTCGGTATGAAACTGCTGCGCCGCGACGATTATCCGGATGGCAAGTTCACCCTGGCCTTCGTCGGCTACACGGACGAGCGCGACGGCACCGTCCTTGAATTGACGCACAACTGGGACACGCCGTCGTATGACCTCGGCAGCGGCTTCGGGCACCTCGCTGTCGAAGTCGAAGACGCGTACGCGGCATGCGACAAGATCAAGGCCCAAGGCGGCAAGGTCGTGCGTGAAGCCGGCCCGATGAAACACGGCACCACCGTGATCGCTTTCGTCGAAGATCCGGACGGCTACAAGATCGAGTTCATCCAGAAGAAAAAGTGACGTAGGCGCCGGGCGAGGACAAGCAATGAATAACAGCAATCCCTACTTCAAAGAACTTGGCGACATTCACGTCGAAATCCAGGCCTTGTTCGACGGCTCCGCGGATCACGCCGCGCTGGATCGCATCATGGCGCGCTTCGCTCCGCAATTCACGCTGGTCATGCCGTCCGGTCTAGCACTCGACCACGCGGGCCTGCGCGCGATTTTCGCGAAGTTGAACGGCGCGCGTCCCGGCTCGCAGATCGAAATCCGCGATATGGAGATCGTGTCCGAGTATCCGTCGGGCGCGGTGGTGAAATATCGTGAGTATCAGAGCGACAGCGCGGGTAATGCGAACGTGCGGCGCTCGACAGCGGTGATGGATCTCGATGCGCACGGCAAGGTGACGTGGCGTCACCTGCAGGAAACGTTCTGCACGGAATGAGAGGCGGGTTTCAGAGGGCCGGGGCTTCGGGTTGAAGCGCCGGCTTGAAGAGTACGTGACTTCATGACCGAAGGCCGAAGTCATGAAGGGCCGAAGAAAACCTGAAGGCCTTAAAGCGTCGGCAGCAATTCCGGCGGATGCGACTTCAACGTCTGCCGCGCTTCGCGGAATTCCGGAAAAATCGACTCGACCGTCTGCCAGAAGCGCGGGCTGTGATTCATCTCGCGCAGATGCGCCAACTCGTGCGCCACGACGTAATCAATGATCGAAAGCGGGAAGTGGATCAGCCGCCAGTTCAGGCGGATTTTGCCGTCGCTCGAACAACTGCCCCAACGCGTAGCTGCTGAGGAGAGCGCATACGCGCGATAGTTGACGCCGAGCTTCTCCGCGTAAATCGCGAGACGCTCGCCGAACAGGCGCTTTGCTTCGCCTTGCAGCCAGCCTTGCACGCGATCCTTGATCTGCTGCGGATCGGCGTGCAACGGCAACGGCACTTGCAATGCGCCTTCATTCGCGTTGAACGCCAACATGCCTTGCGGCGAGCCGAGAGTCACGCGCACCGGCTGACCGAGATACGGCACTTCCGCACCGTCTTTCCAGTCGACCTTGGGCAACGCGCGCTGTTCGACACGCGTTTGCCACTCGATCAGCTTCGTGAAAATCCAGCGCTGCTTTTCGGTGATCGCGGTTTCGATATCGGCGAGCGTGACCCAACGTGGTGCGGTAATCATCAGGCCGGTGCTGTCGATCGCAAAGCCGATCGAGCGGCGTGCCGAGCGCTTGAGCACATAGTGCAGCGTGCGCGAACCAATGGTGAGGCTGCGCAGCTTGGTACCGTCCGGTGCGAGCGGCACAGCCGGCTGCTGCCCGCTTTGCGAGCCCGCCAAAGGTGCGGAGGGTGTTGGGGACGACGACGTCGACCCCGGCTCGGCGAAGAGCGGGAGATCGAGCTGCCGGTTATCGAGCGCCGCAGCGGGCTGCGACGTAGGAGACTTCTGCATCGGATTCGGCTTCGCGCAAATGCGCCTTCGAGGGCGCGGGCGCGTCAGATTGGTGCGGCGGCGGAGGTGCTATCCGCCGCGCGGTACGCAGTAGGATCGATGCGACGCATTTCTGCTTCGATCCACTGTTCGACGCGCGTGTTCACTTCATCGGGCGTGAGCCCCGTGGTGTCGATCGGCTTGCCGATCGACACTGTGACTATACCCGCATATTTGAGAAACGAGTTGCGCGGCCACACCCGTCCGGCGTTGTGCGCGATCGGCACGACCGGGGCGCCGGCAGCAATCGCGAAACGCGCGCCGCCTGTTTTGTACTTGCCTTGCTTGCCGGTCGGCGTACGCGTACCTTCCGGAAACATGATCACCCAGGCGCCTTCCGCCATGCGCGCTTTGCCTTGCTTGATGACCGAGTCGAACGCGTACTTGCCTTCCTTGCGATCGATGTGGACCATCTTCAGCAGGCCCAGCGCCCAGCCAAAAAACGGCACGTACAGCAGCTCGCGCTTGAACACATAGCACATCGGCCGCGGCATCAGCGCCGGAAACGCCAGCGTTTCCCATGCCGATTGGTGCTTGGACAGCAGCACGGCCGGACCATCGGGAAGATTCTCGTAACCCTCGATCTTGTAGCGGATGCCGTTCAACCAGCGCGCCGTATGGAGCGTGGCGCGGCACCAGCCGGCCGCCATCCAGTAACGCTTGTCGGCGTGCATGAACGGAAACGCAATGAAGCACGCGATCGCGTACGGCACCGTGAAGAGCAAGAGGTAGATCAGCAGCAGCAGTGAACGAATGAAGCGCATCGGCGTGGTCAGTGAGGGTTGGGGACGCGCGTGACGCGCATCACTCTTGAGCGTCGGAAAGGAAGTCGAGGGCGAACGCGCGCAGATCGTCGTGCACGCGCGTGCCTTCGGGCAAGCCGCCGGCCTGGAGCGTCTTGCGGCCCTTGCCGGTCAGCACCAGATGAGTCGGATGTCCGAGCGACGCACCGGCTTGCAGGTCGCGCATCGCGTCGCCGACCACCGGCGTATTTTCCGGATCGACTTCGAAACGTTCGGCGATCATCTTGAGCATGCCGGGCTTCGGCTTGCGGCATTCGCACTGATCCTGCGCCGTATGCGGGCAGAAGAACACCGCGTCGATACGTCCGCCGACCGCCGCCGCCATGCGATGCATTTTCAGATGCATGGCATTGAGCGCGTTCATGTCGAAGAGGCCGCGGCCGATGCCCGACTGGTTGGTCGCGATCGCAATGCGATAACCCGCCTGGTTCAGCCGCGCGATGGCTTCGAGCGAACCGGGCAGGGCGACCCATTCGTCCGGCGACTTGATGAACGCGTCGGAATCGACGTTGATCACGCCGTCGCGGTCGAGGATCACCACTTTTTTGGTCGGCATGGCGCGGGGCTCAGGCGGCGAGTCGGGAAATGTCGGCGACGCAATTCATCTGCTGATGCAGCGCGCCGAGCAAAGCCAGACGGTTGGCCCGCAACGCGGGATCTTCTGCGTTGACCATCACGTCGTTGAAGAACGTGTCGACCGGTTCACGCAGCGCGGCGAGCGCGGTCAGTGCGCCCGTATAGTCGCGCGCGGCGAGTTGCGATTGCACGCGCGGTGCCACCTGTTCCAGCTGCGCATGCAAGGCTTGTTCCGCCGCTTCGCCCAGCAGCGCGACCTGCACGCCGCCGTTCGTGGCGCTTTCCGACTTCTTCAGGATGTTCGAGATACGCTTGTTGGCCGCCGCGAGCGAGGCCGCTTCCGGCAGCGCCGCGAACTCGCGCACCGCATCCAGGCGCGCGACGATGTCGTCGAGGCGCGTAGGGTTCAGTGCCAGCACCGCGTCGATTTCGCCCGGTGCATAGCCACGTTCGCGCAGCAGACCGCGCAGACGGTCCATGCTGAATTCGTAGATCGCCTGCGTTGAATCAGCGACGCCCGGCACGGCGGCGAATTGCGCGTAGGCGGTGCGCAGCAGTTCGACCAGATCGACCGGCAGTTGCTTCTCGACCAGAATCCGCAGCACGCCGAGCGCATGACGGCGCAGCGCGAACGGGTCTTTCTCGCCGGTCGGTTGCAGGCCGATACCCCAGATACCGACCAGCGTTTCGAGCTTGTCGGCAATCGCGACCACGGTGCCGGTTGCCGTGGCCGGCAACGCATCGCCGGAGAAACGTGGCTGATAGTGTTCCGAGCACGCCAGGGCGACTTCTTCCGGCTCGCCGTCGTGGCGCGCGTAGTACGTGCCCATCGTGCCTTGCAGCTCGGGGAATTCGCCGACCATGTCCGTGATCAGGTCAGCCTTGGCGAGGCGCGCGGCGCGCTTTGCCAAGGCGACATCCGCGCCGATCAGCGAGGCAATGGCACCCGCTAGCGCTTCGACGCGCTCGACGCGTTGCAGCGCCGAACCCAGCTTGTTGTGATACACGACGTTGGCGAGCAGCGGCACGCGGTCGGCGAGCGGCTTCTTCTTGTCCTGCTCGAAGAAGAATTTTGCATCGGCCAGGCGCGGACGCACCACACGTTCATTACCTTCGACGATATCGCCCGGCGTTTTGGTTTCGATGTTCGACACGATCAGGAAGCGCGAGCGCAGCTTGCCGTTCGCATCCGTCAACGCGAAGTATTTCTGGTTCGTCTGCATGGTCAGGATCAGGCATTCCTGCGGCACTTGCAGGAATTCGTCCTCGAAACGGCAGGCGTAGACCACCGGCCATTCGACCAGCGAATTCACTTCATCCAGCAGCGATTCCGGCATCACGACCTGGTCGCCGTCGGCTTGCGCGAGCAGATGCGTGCGGATGGTTTCCTTGCGGTCAGCGAAATTCGCGACCACGCGGCCCTTGTGCATCAGCGTCTCGGCATACGAATCCGCGTGCTGGATCTGCACGAAGCCTTCGGACAGGAAGCGGTGGCCGAGCGTGGTGTCGTCGGCATCGACGCCGAGCGCCGTGACCGGCACGACCTGTTCGCCATGCAGCGTGGTCAGGCGTTGCACCGGGCGCACGAATTGCACATTGGTGCCGTCCGGGCGCTGATACGTCATGACCTTCGGGATCGGCAGCTTGGTGAGCGTTTCGTCGAGCGCGGCTTGCAGGCCTTCGGCGAGCGTGGCACCCGGCGCGGCGTAGCGCAGGAAGAAGGCTTCGGCCTTACCGTCCTGCGCGCGCTCCAGGTCGTTCACCGAAAAATCGGGGAAGCCGAGCGCGGCCAGTTTTTTCGCGAGCGGCGCGGTGGGTTGGCCGTCTTTATCGAGCGCGACGGAAACCGGCAGCACTTTTTCGCGCACGTGTTTTTCCGGCGCGACCGAACGCACGTTCCTGATCGTGACAGCGAGGCGGCGCGGCGTGGCGTAACGCTCGAACGACAGTTCGCCTTCGACCAGGTCGCGCGCCGCGAGGCGCTGCGCGATGCCTTCGGCGAACGCGTCGCCGAGACGCGCGAGCGCTTTCGGCGGCAGTTCTTCGGTCAGCAGCTCGACCAGCAGGGTAGCTTGATGGGGTTGAGTCATTTCTTGATGTTCTCGTCAGTCCTGGTCGATCTTGCGTTCGACTTTCAGCGGCGGCGCCCACGCGGGCATGGCGGCATCTTGCTCGTCGGTCGTCAGGCCGGGCACGCCGTGCACCGGATTGCCGAGCATCGGGAAGCCGAGTTTTTCGCGCGAGTCGTAGTAAGCCTGGGCGACCAGCTTCGACAGTGCACGGATGCGGCCGATATACGCCGCGCGTTCCGTGACGGAAATCGCGCCGCGCGCGTCGAGCAGGTTGAAGGTATGGCCGGCTTTCAGCACGAGTTCATAAGCGGGCAGCGCGATCTGCGCTTCGATCATGCGCTTCGCTTCTGCTTCGTAGCTGTTGAAGTTCGAGAACAGCAACTCAACGTTCGCGTACTCGAAGTTGTAGGTCGACTGTTCGACTTCGTTCTGGTGATACACGTCGCCGTACGTCAGGCGTCGAAGTTCCGGGCCGTTCGGGCCTTGCTCTTCCCACTCGGTCCAGACCAGGTCGTAGACGTTCTCGACCTTCTGCAGATACATGGCCAGACGTTCGAGACCGTAGGTGATTTCGCCGAGCACCGGCTTGCAGTCCAGACCGCCGACTTGCTGGAAGTAGGTGAACTGGGTCACTTCCATGCCGTTCAGCCACACTTCCCAGCCGAGACCCCATGCGCCGAGCGTGGGGTTTTCCCAGTCGTCTTCGACGAAGCGCACGTCGTTCTGCTTCAGGTCGAAGCCGAGGGCCGCCAGCGAGCCGAGGTACAGGTCGAGGATGTTTTCCGGAGCCGGCTTCAGCACGACCTGGTATTGGTAGTAATGCTGCAGGCGGTTCGGGTTCTCGCCGTAGCGGCCGTCTTTCGGGCGGCGCGACGGCTGCACATAGGCGGCTCGCCACGGTTCCGGGCCGATCGCGCGCAGGAAGGTGTGGACGTGGGACGTACCCGCGCCGACTTCCATGTCGATCGGCTGGAGCAACGCGCAACCCTGCTTGTCCCAGTAGGACTGCAGGGTCAGGATGATTTGCTGAAACGTGAGCATGAAGTGCCTTTCGGGCATGGGGCCGCGCCGTAAGCGCCGAAGCGCGCGAGCTGGCCGTGGAGCGAAGTGCTAAACCGTAGATTTTAACGGAAAGGGAGGGGGGTGTCCGTTTTGCGGGGTCGGACGGGAATCGAAGTGTTCTCCAAACGAAAAAAGGCCGCTTGAGGCGGCCGATTGTCGTTCGTCTTCTCGCAAAGTGCGGCGTCGGCTAACTGCTCAAACTCATCAACGCATGCGTGGCGGAATTCGCGTCCGTCACCTCGACAAACCCGTCGATCTCCATCTCCAGCTCCCGCGGCAGTGCAAGCATATTGCACGACAGCAACCTGCCGTAGATATTCTCCGCGCGCTCAAAGAAATTCCCCGGGTTGAACAGCGGCGGCAAATGCCACCACAACCGGTATTCCTTCGACCACAACCACTCGATCAACGCCTGAGACCGATCGAGCCGGTCGTTCTCCACGTAAATCACCGGCCGCGAGCGGGCGATCGTTTCCTCCGCGCCCAGCAGCGCATTCAACTCGAACCCTTCCACGTCGAGCTTCAGCAGTCCCACGGTATGCGAGCGCAGCACGTCGTCCAGCCGCACGCACGGAACCGGGATCGTATTTGCCGCAGCCTCTGTTTGCATCGACACGCCGCCAAAGTTGCCCGGCGCGTCATAGTCGGGCCGCGCAAAATGCAGCGTCCCCGCGGTCGCTCCGCACGCATACGGCCAGGCCAGCACGTTGCGCACGCCATTGGCCGAAAGATTCGCGCAGAGGTTCTGAAAGATCACCGGCTGCGGTTCGAAAGCGACTAGCACCTGGCGGCGCGCCTGTGCCTCACGAGCCAGCATGATCGTATGCACGCCGATATTCGCGCCGACTTCCACGACGATGCCCGGCTGCACCAGCAACTGTCGCAACACGGCAGATTCGAGTTCGCTGCATTCACCATATTCGATGAGTGCGCGGCCGAGATAGAAGTCGTTCGGATTGGCGAGCATCCAGCCATGACGGGTCTGGACAAGTTGCGTGTGCTCGCCGAGCGGCAGCGGAAAAGAGGAGGGCGTAACCATGGACATTGAGCGGGAAAAAGACCACGCAAATGTACGGTCCGTCGCTGTCCTTGTATATGAGACGAGCTCTCAAGGATTCTTATTTTTCTGCAAGAATTCGCCGTCAAAACCTAAGACTGAAGCGACGATCGGCCCGCAAGCCGATCGCCTTCACCGCCAGATCAAGTCGCGGCCAGTTCAACTTTCGGTGCAAACGAATCGCTTTGCGCCATAGGCCAATATTTCTCGTACAGCGTGTAGCGATAGTTGCCGTTCAGCAGATCGTTCGGCTCGAGATACTTCAACAGTTCGGACATCAAGCGCACCTCATGCGACGATACGCGCCGCACGATGTGATGTGCGCGCAGTTCCGCCGGATGCTTGAGCCCCGTGGCCTGAATGATTTCCTTCAGCGCATGCAGCGTGTTGTGATGGAAGTTGAATACACGTTCGGCTTTGTCCGGAACCACCAAAGCGCGCTGACGCACAGGGTCCTGCGTCGCGACGCCCGTCGGGCAGCGTCCGGTGTGGCAGGTCTGCGCCTGAATGCAGCCGACGGCGAACATGAAGCCACGCGCCGCGTTGACCCAATCCGCGCCGATTGCAAGCGTCTTCGTGATGTCGAACGCGGTAATCATCTTGCCGCTCGCGCCGATGCGGATGCGTTGACGCAAGCCGATGCCGACCAGCGTGTTGTGCACCAGTAGCAGCCCTTCCTGCAACGGCACGCCGACGTGATCGGTGAACTCCAGCGGCGCGGCGCCCGTGCCGCCCTCCGCACCGTCGACCACGATAAAGTCCGGCAGAATCCCCGTCTCCAGCATCGCCTTCGCAATGCCGAAGAATTCCCATGGATGCCCGATGCACAGCTTGAACCCGGTCGGCTTGCCGCCGGACAGCGTGCGCAAGCGGTCGACGAATTCGAGCAGGCCGCGCGGCGACGAGAATTCGGAGTGGGTGGCGGGCGAGATGCAATCGCGACCCATCGGCACGCCGCGCGTTTCCGCAATCTCGGGAGTGATCTTCGCGGCCGGCAACACGCCGCCGTGACCGGGTTTCGCACCTTGCGAGAGCTTCACCTCGATCATCTTCACTTGCGGCTCGGTGGCCTGTTTGGCGAACTTCTCCGCGCTGAAGGTACCGTCGTCGTTACGGCAGCCGAAGTAGCCCGAGGCGATTTCCCAGATGATGTCGCCGCCGTGCTCGCGGTGGTATTTCGACATCGAGCCTTCGCCGGTGTCGTGCGCGAAGTTACCTTTCTTCGCGCCGAGGTTCAGCGCCATGATCGCGTTCGCCGACAGCGAGCCGAAGCTCATCGCGGAGACGTTGAAGATCGACATCGAATAAGGTTGCGCGCGGTCGGGCCCGACGACGACACGGAAGTCGTGGTTGTCGACTTTGGTCGGCGCGAGCGAGTGGCTGATCCATTCGTGCGCGACAGCTTTGACGTCGAGTTCGGTGCCGTACGGGCGGCTATCCACGTCGTTTTTCGCGCGCTGATAGACGATGCTGCGTTGCGCGCGCGAGAACGGTTTCTCGTCGGTATCGTCCTCGACGAAATACTGGCGGATTTCCGGGCGGATGAATTCGAACAGGAAACGGAAGTGGCCCCACAGCGGATAGTTGCGCAGAATCGCGTGGCGATCCTGCGTCAGGTCGAACAGACCGAGCGCGACGAGCGCCACCGGCACGATGATCCAGAACCACGAAATGTGATGCGTCGCGGCGAGCGCCGCACAGGCTGCGAGCAGCACGACTGCGCACCACATTGCCAGATAACGTCGAGAAAACATGGGGACTCCAGTGCAGTGGGGATCGTCGCGGAGGGATCGTCGACGCTGTCGGCGCGGACGGAATCCGCCGTGAAGGGAAACGAACAACTGCTTGTTATGGTGAAGCTTGCTGCGGCTCGAAGGTGAATCGCGTGGGCGAAGCGTGAAGTCTGAAGCTTGAAGACGAAGCATGCAGGTGAAACGGGTGCGGCGACGCCAGGCGTTGCCGCACGATAACATCCATGGCTCAACGGGCGGTAAGCAACGCTGCCTTTTGCGGCTGACGTACGCTTGGCTGCCCGGTCACCGCGTGTTCGATGATGCCGCCGCCGAGGCACACGTCGCCATCGTAGAGCACCGCCGATTGCCCCGGTGTGACAGCCCATTGGGCGTCGTCGAAATTCAGTTCGAAGAGGCCTTCGCCTGCACCTGTCGCACCGGCCGCCGCGCTGAAGGAGCACGGTGCATCCGCTTGCCGGTAACGGGTTTTCGCGCCGCACGCGAAACCCTCAGCCGGCGGTTCGCCCGCGACCCAGCTCGTATTGCCCGCGCTCAACGTATGGCTCAGCAGCCACGGATGATCGTGGCCCTGCGCGACATACAGCGTGTTCGAGGCAATATCCTTGCCCGCGACGAACCACGGCTCGCCGCTGCCGTCCTTGCTGCCGCCGAGGCCGATGCCCTTGCGCTGCCCGAACGTGTAGAACGCGAGGCCGATGTGCTCGCCGATCACTTTGCCGTCGGTGGTTTTCATCGGACCGGGTTGGGTTGGCAGATAGCGGTTCAGGAAGTCGCGGAACGGCCGTTCGCCGATAAAGCAGATGCCGGTCGAATCTTTCTTCTTCGCATTCGGCAGCGCGATCTGTTCGGCGATTTCGCGGACTTTGGTTTTCGGAATCTCGCCCAAAGGAAACAGCGTCTTCGACAACTGCGCCTGGTTCAGCCGATGCAGGAAGTACGACTGGTCTTTCGTATGATCGAAGGCCTTCAGCAGTTCGAAGCGGCCGTTGTTCTCACGCACGCGCGCATAGTGGCCGGTCGCGATGGTTTCCGCGCCGAGCGACATCGCGTGATCGAGGAAGGCTTTGAACTTGATCTCGGCGTTGCACAGCACGTCCGGATTCGGCGTGCGGCCGGCCGAGTATTCGCGCAGGAATTCGGCGAACACGCGGTCCTTGTATTCGGCGGCGAAGTTGACCGCCTCCACGTCGATGCCGATCAGGTCCGCGACCGAGACGACGTCGATCCAGTCCTGCCGCGTCGAGCAGTACTCGCTGTCGTCGTCGTCTTCCCAGTTTTTCATGAACAGGCCGACCACGTCGTAGCCCTGTTCCTTCAGCAGCCACGCGGTAACCGACGAATCGACGCCGCCCGACATGCCTACTACGACTTTCTGCTTGCTCATAAGGTGCTCACTGGGTACCGCGTGACTTCATTGATCGTGGGATGACCGTGTTGCCCGGCCGCCTGCCTGGCCGCTCGTGACGGATCAGGCCCGTTTATGACGGGTTAGGCCCGGCCGTGCCTGCCTACGTCTTCTTTTCAACCTGTTTGCGCCCGACCGAATGCGTGTGCACGAAATCGAGCGGGAAACGCCGGCCCGCGAGGTAATCGTCGAGGCATTGCATGACGAGTGGCGTGCGATGCCGTTCGGGGCAGGCGCGCAATTCGTCGGCGCTCATCCACAGCGTGCGGACGATGTCGGGATCGAGCGCGCGCTCTCCATCCGCTTCGCCATTCGTGCCGCAATAGGTGAAGCGCAGATAGGTCACGCCCTCACGGCCAGGCGGCTGGAAATGCGTCATATACATGCCGACCAGCGCCTCGGGCGTGAACGGATGCGCGGTTTCTTCGAGCGTTTCGCGGATGACCGCTTCCAGAAGCGTTTCGCCCGCTTCCAGATGGCCGGCGGGCTGATTCAGACGCAGGCCGTCGGCGGTATGTTCCTCGACCACGAGAAAACGCCCGTCACGCTCGACGATGGCCGCAACGGTGACGTGCGGCAGCCAGGATTCCGGTTTCATGGGTGCGCATTTTACCGTTTATGGGCCTGGGCTGCCGGGAAGCGGGCGACCGGATGCGGGCGGGTGGCGTCGGGCGGGTGGTGTCGGGCCGGGCGGGGCGTGAGCACCCCAGCGGAGAGGGCCCTCAGCCCCAGCCAACAAGCCGCCCCACTCGCCGGGCACCCCCGGATTGTCCCCGATTTCAGCGCACCCCCAGGTTTCGGTTAAAGTGACGCCGTTAGCCGTTGCACTTGCAAGCCGGCGTGCCTCGTCGGCAGAACTGTCGTAAAACAGGAAGTCGAGGAGGAGCCAAGATGCACATCGGAGTGCCAGCCGAGACGCGCGCGCACGAAACCCGCGTCGCCGCGACGCCCGAAACGGTCAAGAAGTACGTGACCCAGGGCCACCGGGTCACGATCCAGAGCGGCGCCGGTACCGGCGCGAGCTTTCCTGACGATGCCTTTACAGCCGCCGGCGCGGAAATCGTCGACGCGGCCACCGCTTTTGGCGCCGATCTGGTCCTCAAGGTGCAGTCCCCGACCGATGCCGAGTTACCGCTGCTCAAGCGCGGCGCGACGCTGGTCGGCATGCTCGATCCGTTTAATACCGAAAACTCATCAAAGCTGGCGTCCGCGGGCGTCACCGCGTTCGCTTTGGAAGCCGCGCCGCGTACTACGCGCGCGCAGAGCCTCGACGTGCTCTCGTCGCAGGCGAACATCGCCGGGTACAAGGCGGTGCTGCTGGCGGCTACGCTCTATCCCCGCTTCATGCCGATGCTGATGACCGCCGCGGGCACCGTGAAAGCGGCCCGCGTACTGATTCTGGGCGCTGGCGTGGCCGGTCTGCAGGCGATCGCGACCGCCAAGCGCCTCGGCGCGGTGATCGAAGCGTCCGATGTACGTCCGGCGGTGAAAGAGCAGATCGAATCGCTCGGCGCCAAGTTTCTCGATGTTCCGTACGAAACCGATGAGGAGCGCGAAGCCGCGCAGGGTGTCGGCGGCTATGCGCGGCCGATGCCGCCTTCGTGGCTTGCGCGGCAGTCCGCGCTGGTTCACGAGCGCGCGAAACAGGCCGACGTGGTGATCTCGACCGCCTTGATCCCGGGCAGGGCCGCACCGACGCTGATTTCGGTGGAAACCGTGCAGGCGATGAAACCCGGCTCCGTGCTGGTGGACCTCGCGGCAGGACGGGGCGCGGAATACGAGGGCCGGCGCGGCGGTAACTGTCCGCTCACCGAAGCGGACCAGGTCGTCACGAAAAACGGTGTGCAGATCGTCGGCTACACGAACCTTGCCTCGATGGTGCCCGCCGACGCGTCGTCCCTGTACGCGCGCAATCTGCTCGACTTCCTCAAGCTGATCATCAGCAAGGAAGGCGCCCTGAACATCGATCTCGCGGACGATATCGTCGCGGCCACGCTGCTGGCCCGTGACGGCGAAGTCACGCGCAAGGCATAGAGGAGAGCGGCGATGGAAGTCATCAACCACACCGTCATCAACCTGATTATCTTCGTGCTGGCGATCTACGTCGGCTACCACGTCGTCTGGAACGTCACACCCGCGCTGCACACGCCGCTGATGGCGGTGACCAACGCGATCTCGGCGATCGTGATCGTCGGCGCGATGCTGGCAGCAGGCCTCACCGTGGGCGACACCGGCAAGTTCTTCGGCACGCTGGCCGTCGCGCTCGCGGCGGTGAACGTGTTCGGCGGCTTTCTGGTGACGAGGCGAATGCTGGAGATGTTCAGGAAGAAAGAGCCGAAGAAGCTCCCCGCTGACAAGGCACAATCCACGAGCAGGGAGAACGCGTAATGAGTCTGAACGTCGTCACGCTGCTTTATCTGGTCGCGTCGGTCTGTTTCATCCAGGCGCTCAAGGGGCTGTCGAATCCGAAGACGGCGCGCACCGGCAATACCTTCGGCATGGTCGGGATGGCGATTGCCATTCTCACGACCATCGCGCTGATCGTTAAGCAGGCTAATGAGCTCGGCTCGAATCTTGGGTTAGGGCTCGGCCTGCTGCTGGTCGCGCTGGTGATCGGCGGCGCGATCGGCGCGTTCGTCGCGGCGCGCGTCGAGATGACCAAGATGCCGGAACTGGTCGCGGCGATGCACTCGCTGATCGGTCTTGCTGCCGTGTGTATCGCGTATGCGGTGGTTTCGGAACCGTCCGCGTTCGGTCTCGTCGATCCGGACAATCCGATTCCGGGCTTCCTGCCCTATGGCAATCGCGTCGAGTTGTTCATCGGTACGTTTGTCGGCGCGATTACGTTCTCCGGTTCGGTGATCGCGTTCGGCAAGCTGTCGGGCAAGTACAAGTTCCGGTTGTTCCAGGGTGCGCCGGTGGTTTACGCGGGACAGCATCTGATCAACCTGATGCTCGCGCTCGCGATGCTCGGCTTCGGCGTGATCTTCTTCCTCACGCAGTCCTGGCTGCCGTTCATCATCATGACGCTGATCGCGTTCGTGCTCGGTGTGCTGATCATCATCCCGATCGGTGGCGCGGACATGCCGGTGGTGGTGTCGATGCTCAATTCGTACTCGGGCTGGGCGGCGGCGGGTATCGGCTTCTCGCTGAACAATCCGATGCTGATCATCGCGGGCTCGCTAGTCGGTTCATCCGGTGCGATCCTGTCGTACATCATGTGCCGCGCGATGAACCGCTCGTTCTTCAACGTGATTCTTGGCGGCTTCGGTAATGAGGCGGGTGCGGCTGCGGCGGGTGGCTCGGCGGAGCAGCGTCCGGTGAAATCCGGTTCGGCTGATGACGCTTCGTTCATGCTCGGCAATGCTGAAACCGTGGTGATCGTGCCGGGGTATGGCCTTGCCGTAGCACGTGCACAGCATGCGTTGAAGGAACTCACCGACAAGCTGGTCGAGAAGGGCATCGAGGTGAAGTACGCGATTCACCCGGTGGCCGGGCGGATGCCGGGCCACATGAACGTGCTGCTCGCCGAAGCCGAAGTGCCCTACGACATGGTCTACGAAATGGACGACATCAACGGCGAGTTCGGTCAGGTCGACGTGGTGCTGGTACTCGGTGCGAACGACGTGGTGAACCCGGCGGCGAAGAACGATCCGAAGTCGCCGATCGCAGGCATGCCGATCATCGAGGCGTACAAGGCGCGTACCGTCATCGTGAACAAGCGTTCGATGGCGGCGGGTTACGCGGGTCTCGACAACGATCTGTTCTACATGGACAAGACGATGATGGTATTCGGCGACGCGAAGAAGGTGATCGAGGATATGGTGAAGTCGGTGGAGTAACGCGCCTCGCGAGGTTCGGCGGTTCGCGGCTTGCCTCGCGGTGGGCGGCGAACCGCCGGTCATGTAGCCGGGATGCGTGCGCGAAATCTGGCCGATGCAGGGCGCTTCATGATTCACCGCTTGGAATATGTGCCCGCGTCCCACCAAACCGTGGCCTGATCTGCATTCTTACCTCGGCTTCGCATTCACGTGCCGTAGCCAGTCCGCCAGCCGTTTGCCTTCCTGATCCGGATACGGTTCGAGCGCCTGAAGACTCTGGATCCTCTCCAACCCGAAATTGCGGAAATCGCTTCGCAATTCGCACCACGCGCCGAGTGTCCAGCGCGCACCCCAATAAGCTAACGCCAGCGGCCACACGCGCCGCTCGGTCGCTGCGCCGTTCGCATCGGTATAGGCAAAACTCACCACCTGACGCGCGTCGATCGCCCGATGCAGCGCGTCCACCTTCGCTGAAAAATCCGCCTTGATGTGAAACGACGGTGCGAAGATCGCCAGACGTTCGAGCGTTGCGCGCTTGTCGGCGGGCATCGCCGAGGCGATCTTCGCCAACGCCCCGCGTGCGCCGCTCGCGAAACCGGCGCCGCCCCACGATTCGAGCATCCGCGCCCCCGCTGCGAGCGCGGCCAGTTCATCGGCGGTGAAGGTGAGGGGCGGCAAGCTCGCCGCGCGGCTCAACCGATAGCCGATGCCCGCTTCGCCTTCGATTGGTACGCCTGACAGTTGCAGATCGCGCACGTCGCGATAGACCGTGCGCAGCGAGATATTCAGCCAGTCGGCGAGTTGTTGCGCGGTGGTCAGACGTCGTCCGCGTAGTAGTTCGGCGATCTGGAACAGGCGGTCGGCGCGGCGCGTCATCGTGGGCGTCTTGTAGAAAAGGACAGGGACTGTCCCGCGATGATAGCGCCGCATGCCGCGCTCCGGTCGGCGTTCCGCGCGGCGCCTGCTGGCCGCCGCGCTTGTACGCCGCGTTGGGTGTTAGCCGTTGGTCAGCGAATGCAGGCCGAGGCGGTTGCCCTCCGTGTCGGTGAAGAACGCGATGTAACCGATGTCCTGCGGCAGCTTGATCACTGGACCATCGGTCTTGCCGCCGGCCTGCTCGACGCGGGCGAGCACGGCGTCCACGTTGGGTTGTGCGTTCAGATAGACGAGCACACCGTCGTTGGTTGGCTTCATCGACGGGCTGTGGACGATCGCGCCGCCGGTGGCCGGTTCCTCGTAGCCGAAGATGGCGATCGGCTGGCCGCCGATTTCCTGGCGATTCAGTTTGACGTCGAGCGCGGTTTCGTAAAAACGAACAGCACGATCGAAATCGACGGACGGAATCTCAAACCATGCGACAACTTTGGATGATGCGGACATGACACTCTCCTGGGAATGGCGGTAAGCCGTGCAAAGCGCCGGATGGCGTGAGAAGGAGTGTGCTGGGGTGCTACTGACAGCGTAGTGTCAGTAGGGTGTGGCGGGTGCAGCAAAAGGATGGGGCAGACGATGAGCGCGCAGGGGCGCGCCGGCGGGAGCCGCGGGATGGCGTAACGGGCGGATACAGGGGATGGACAACTCGGGGATCGAGCGATGACGGTGGCAGGAGGATTGAGAGGCCAGGGTGGCAGCGGAGGGGGACCCGACACCGGCCGATCGCTGAGGTACCGGCGAAAAAAAACCGCGGACCTGGATCCGCGGTTTTTTCGATGCTGCTCTGCTCCAGCTTAGCCTGCCGGTGTGTCGTTGTTCTGCGGCCGTTGCCGCACACTGCCCGCAATCAGATCGAAGCGGAACAGCCGGCATTCGAGCGCGCCGTTGAAGAGTGGCGTCTTGGTCGATTCACGCAGACGCAGTTGACCCGGCAGCTTGCGATCCGACGTCAGGATGAATGCGTGCCAGCCGGTGAAACGCTGCTTCAGCGCATCGCCGAGCGACTGGAAAAATTCGCTGTCCGGTGCTTCTTCCTGAGCCCGGTGGAAGCTGTCGTCGTCGCGGCCTTCACGCGTGGCGCGGCCTTCGCGGATTTCGCCGCGCGCGTTGCGGCCGCGCACTTCAATCCGCTCGCCATACGGCGGATTGGCGACGAGGATGCCCGGCTCAGCCGATGGTGCCGTCATGCCGCGCGCATCGACCTGCTTGAGCGGGATCGACGGCAAACCGGCGCGCTGGAAGTTCGCACGCGCCTTGTCGAGCATGTCACCAGAAATATCGCTGCCGAAGATCTGCAGATCGGCGCGCGAGTCGCGGGCGGCGTGCTTGGCGTCGAGCGCCGCGGCCTTAAGCGTTTGCCAAGTTTTGGCCTCGTATTGCTTGAGCTTTTCGAAGCCGAAGCGGCGCTCCGCACCCGGCGCGATATTCAGCGCCACCTGCGCGGCTTCCGCGAGGAAGGTGCCGCTGCCGCACATCGGGTCATACAGCGGCGTGCCTGCGGTCCAGCCGGTCAGGCGCAGGATGCCCGCGGCGAGGTTCTCGCGCAGCGGCGCCGCGCCCTTATCGAGCCGCCAGCCGCGCTTGAAGAGCGGATCGCCGGAGGTATCGAGATACAGCGTGCAATCGGTGGCGGTGAGAAACGCGAACACGCGCACGTCGGGCATGGCGGTGTCGATGCTCGGACGCGCACCGCTCACTTCACGCAGACGATCGCAGATCGCGTCCTTGACGCGCAGCGTCGTGAATTCGAGGCTGCGCAGCGGCGATTTGATCGCGGTGACATCCACGCGCAGCGTTTCGTTGGCCGAGAACCACTGCTCCCAGCGCTGTTCGACCGCGAGCGCGTAAATGTCCTGTTCGCTGCGATACGGCCGATGCGCGATTTTCAGCAGCACGCGGCTCGCGAGGCGCGAGTGCAGGTTGGCGGCCATGCCGGCGGCCCAGCCTCCGCGGAAATGCACGCCGCCGGGCACTTGCGCGCCGGCCGTGAACGGCGCGCCGTTCAGGTGCTTCGCGGCGATCTCGGCGAGCTCGGTGGCGAGCGAGGCTTCAAGGCCGCGCGGACAAGGAAGGAAGAAATCGAAGGACATTGAGGTTGCCGGAAGGCGTTAGATAAGGCGCTATTGTACGCGGTCGGGGTGGGTGGCCAGGCGGGACCGTTCCCGAGGGCGCGGCCCCGCCGCCCGGGCGGCCCGCACGCGAGCGGAACGCGTGGCTTAGGGGCGGCGCGGTGGCGCACGTGGGACGGCGTGACAGCCGCTCGCTAGCGCCCCCGTGCGTGCTCTTTATTTGCTCTGAGGCGCCGCTTTGGCCGGCCACACCAGCTCCAGCGGATGCCGGAGCACCCGCTGCCAGATCGCGCCGCGCAGCGAGCGCACCGCATTGCGCCGCAAGTCGCGTGACTTCACCGCCATGTAGAAGGCGAGCGCGAAACTCACGGCCACGTTGAGAATTGCCATGCTGCCGACGCCGGCAACCGCCCACCACAGCTCCGGTAACTTCAAGACGCCCTTGCCGAGCACGCCGATCGCCACGCCGATCGAGCCGGAACTGAGCGTCACGTGACGCACCTCGAAGGTGAAGGCAAAGGCGGTGAGGATCGCCGGCACGAGCCCGAGCATCAGGCCGAGCGTGATATTGCCCACGACGCCCGCCACATTCGAGCGGCAAAACGCTGCGAGCCGGGCCGCGCCGGCTACGCCGAGCGTCAAGCGCAGGCGCCGGTTGTAGGCGAGGGCATCGGCCACGCGATGCAGGACGAACCAGTTGTCCGCCCAACCTGACAGCAAACTCGACGACCACAGCAGCACGCCCGTCAACGCGGCGTAGAACGGTGTCGGTCCCAACAGTGAGAACGAGTGCAGCGTGGCGTGCGCCTTCTCGGGCGAGATGATGTTGGCGTTGAAGAGCGCATGCCAGAGCAATTGCACGCCGAAGCACACGGGAAACACCAGCAGCACGTTGCCGAGCACCGCGGCTGCCTGCGTGCGCATCAGCGCGGTTACCGAACTCACGAAGCTGTCCACGCCTGCCGGCGTGCCGACGCCGTCCAGTTCACGGGCGAGCGTGGGCGCGGTCATTGCCGGTTGCTTGGTGGCGAGCGAGAAGTGCAGAAAGTGCATCAGCAGGAAGCTGGCCGCGTAGTTGATGCCGGCGAGCAGGCCTTCGATCATCGATTGCAGATGCGCGCCGGTCAGGGCGAATTTCACGCAGACCGTGACGACGGTCACGAGCCCGCCGCCGGCCGCCATGCGCAGCATCTTCAGGTATTCGGCGCGATCGCGCGCGATGTAGTGCTCGCCGGTATCGGCGCTGTACTCGACGACTTTGCGCGCCAGCAACGAGAAATTGCTGCGCACGAGATGGGCGACGCTCTGGCTCGCGTGATTGGCGTTCACCAGTTCCGCGGCGAGGCGCGCGCCGGCGTGCGGATCGTCCTGCGTCATCCAGGCGTTCAGCAGATCCTCCGCGCGGACAATGCGCATGCGCATCCGTTCGACCTGAAACACGATATCGACGCTGACGCCGTTGCGGTAGAGATGGGCGAAGACGTTGTCGGTGGCGCTGCGGCATTCGTCGAGGAGCAGGCGCAGATAGTTGACCTCGTGCAGCAGCTTGTCTTGCGGGCCGCCTGCGCTCACTGCCTGATGGGCTGCTTCGACAGCAAGCATGGCGCGCGTGAGCCGGTAGAACGGCTGCTTTTCCATGGCGGCGCGCACATCGCCGGCATCGGGGACATCGACTTCGCCGAGGCGGCTGCGGACGGTTTGCGACAGACCGGTCGAGCTGATCTGGCAGGTGAGGTTGTGCAGGGCGGCGAGCAGGTCGAGCGAGAACGGGGTGATGTCACGGTGTTCGCTGTCGTCCTGCTCATAGGCGAAGAGGTCCTGGATGCGGGTGAGCAGATCGGTTGGCAGATTGGCGATCCATTCCGCGTCGCGTTCCTGGCTGAACATTAGCGTGACGATCGCGCCCAGGTCGCGCCGGTTTGGCGCGGGCGGGATCAGTGAGGCTTCGAGGCGTTCGAAGAGTGCGCCGAAGAAGCCTGAGTGGACGGGCATGCCTGCATCGCAGAGAAGCGAGAGGCTGTCGCTTTCGCGGAACAGCGCGCGGAGAATGCCGGCGACGTTGGCCTTCCAGGCCGGGTTACGGTCCAGGACGTGGAGGAGATAACGGATTCTTGTGTGCGCTGGGGTTGAGCGTGATGGGTTGTCTTCGACGGAGTTATCGAGTTGCTCGGGTTGGACTGCGCGGCCGCGGTGGATCCAGTGGGCGAGTTCGATCAGCCATTCACTGCGGTCCGGATAAGGGGCGGTTTGGTCGGCGATTGCCAGGAGCGCGTCCAGTTGGTGGCCGCTGTCGCGGGAGGCTCGCCATTTTTTTAGGAATCTTTTGAATGAGGTGAACATTTTGATTTTTTGCCCTACGGGGTTGCTGGCTTTGGTGCTTTGTTTTGTGGTGCTTTGTTTTGTTTGCCTGTGGCGGGGGGGTTTTCTTCGGCTGGCTTTTGGGGCCGTTCCTTGATTTGGTTGCCTTCGCGGCGCTTGCTTGCCTGGTTGCCTGCGGCGTTGGCCTTTCCTTGAATTCTTATCGGTTTATTAGCGTCGCCCCTGTGCGGGGCAGGCACCTACTTTTCTTTGCCTGCCGCAAAGAAAAGTAGGCAAAAGAAAGCGGCTCACACCGCTAACTATTAAGCGGGTCCCCTGGCTCGGAGGAGGTAGTGGTGCATCTGGAATCGGTGTTCTCGCACATTCGGCGTGAGTGACAAGGCCGTCATACTTCCGGCGGCGCTGCGCGCGCCGACGCGTATTTCATAGAACCATCTTTTCGGTTTCGCGATCCTGCTGCACTCGGTTTGGGGCACTTCCAGAATCCCATTGTGTTTGCGCATTCGGCGCTTCGCCGAGGCGAAGCCGATGGCCCCCGCTGCGCGTAACCGAAGCCCCAAGGTTTCCCATGCAGACCGGTCCGCGACGCACGCAGTGCGGAGTGGGAGCGGATGACACCTTTGTCACTAACGCGGAGTGTGCGAGGGCACGGATTCCAGATGCACCACTACCTCCTCCGAGCCAGGGGACCCGCTTAATAGTTAGCGGTGTGAGCCGCTTTCTTTTGCCTACTTTTCTTTGCGGCAGGCAAAGAAAAGTAGGTGCTGCCCCGCACAGGGGCGACGCTAATAGACCGATAAGAAAACAAGGAAAGGCCAACCCCCAGGCGAACAACCCAAAAGCCCCGCGAAGGCAAAAAAACCGTCAACTACCCGCGGCGGCAGCCGCAATAGCAGAAGGACACGCCGGCACAACAAAACCAGCACCCTTAGCACCCCCAACCTTCCCTTGCGGAGCAACAACACCAGCACCAGCACCAGCACCAGCCATAGCCTGCACAGCCGCCCCCACCTGCAAAGCAATCCGCTGCAACGCCGCGCGATGCCCACTAACAAGCGCGTCATAGCCACCGCTAACCGGCTCACTCACCACACTCCGGCAGGTCATCACAGCATTACCACGCACGACCCGCACACTCCAAACCGCATCGATCAACGCATGCGACCCAGGCCATGACTCGAACCGCTGCACATTCATGCTAACCCGGTACACAGGCGTCGTATCCGAATACGCCGTGCCATACACATCAATCGTGCCCAGCTGCTGCGTCAGACTGGTAGACAAAGCACGACGAATTTCGTCACCCGGCAGCGAAGCCCAACGCTCCTCTTCGAGGACCTTGACCTGCGTCGGTCCCGTCTGTACCACAAGCTGATTCTTCGCCACTTGCGGCGGTACATCGATCGGCGCGACTTCGATCAGCCACGCCGGTGCAGCCGACGTCCGGGCGCTAACCGGCGCCACAGAGCCAGCCGGCGCACCGTCCGCGCCGAGCGTATAGAAGCGGCTGCTCGGCGACGAACACGCCGCCATCGCCACCAGTCCGGCCAGAGCGCCGACATAAACAGCGCCGCGCACAAGCCCGCGCGGCGGGCGGGGGAGCCGGGCAAACATCATGGTTTATCTCCTGTTTTACCGCGCAACAGCGATTCCGGATGACGCTCCAGATAATCCGACAGCGCATTCAGCGACTGCAGCGTACGTGTCAGTTCCTGCAACGCCTGATGAACATCGGACTGCAACGGCGAGTCCTGCTGCAACGTCGCCTGGGCCGAACCGAAGGTCTGCTTCGCCGCGGCCAGAGTGTCCCGCGCCTCCGGTACGACTTCCTTGTCGAGTCGCGCGAATAGCTGGTCGGCATTCTTCAACGCGCTGTTCAGGTTCGAACCGATCTGGTCGAACGGCACCTTGTCGAGCTTCTTCGCAATGTCGGCAACCTGCACCTGCAGTTCGTCGAGCGAGTTCGGAATGGTCGGCAACTCGAGCGGATCGCCCGTTACGTCAACCGTGGCCGACGGCGCTTTCGGGAAGATATCGAGCGCCACGTACAACTGGCTCGTAATCAGATTGCCGGTGCGCAGCTGGCCGCGCAGTCCATGCTTGACGAGCTGTTGCAGCAAGGTCTGACCCGCGAGGCTGCCCGGTGTCGGCGCAGTTTCGCGGAAGCGCTTGCCGAGGCGGTCCGGGAAGACGTTCATCGTCACCGGCATCGTGAAGCTGCGCGTCTTCGGATCGTAGTCGATGCCGATGTTGGTCACCTGGCCCAGCACGATGCCGCGGAAATCGACCGGCGCGCCGACCGACAGCCCACGCAGCGACTGGTTGAAGTTCATCACCACGCGCAGCGGTACGCCGTCCGGTTCGCGCATCGCGTCCGCTTCGTCCGAGCCGAGGCGGAACGTCATGTTGTTCGGCGCCTGCGCGCCCACGCCCTGGCCCGGCGGCGACTGGAACGACAAGCCGCCGACGATCACCGTCGCAAGCGACTGCGTATTCAGCTTGAAACCGCTCGAGTCGAGCCGCAGATCGACGCCGCTTGCGTGCCACCAGCGCGAATTGGTGCCGACATACTGGTCGAACGGCGCCGACACGAAGACCTGCATCGTCACACCGGTGCCGTCCTTGTCGAGCGAAAAGCCGACCACCTGGCCGACCTGCACGCGCCGGTAGAAAATTGGCGAACCGATGTCGATCGAGCCGAGCGAGTCGCCGTGCAGAACGAACTGGTGGCCCTTCTCGTCACCCGTAATAGGTGGTGGCGTTTCGAGGCCGACGAAGTCTTTCTCTGTGTCCGGTGAATGGCCGGCGTCCGCGCCGATGTACGCACCCGAGAGCAGCGTGGTCAGTCCGGACACACCGCTCGCGCCGACGCGAGGCCGCACCACCCAGAAGCGCGAATCCTTGACCGCGAAGTTTGCGCCTTCTTTGGTGAGCTGCACCTGAACCAGCACGTGTGACAGATCCTTCGACAGCGTGATGGTCTTCACCGAGCCGACATCGACGTCCTTGTACTTGACCTTGGTCTTGCCGGGCTCGAGGCCTTCAGCGCTGACAAACGTGATCGTGATGGTCGGACCTCTTTCGGTTACCGACTTGATCACGAGCGCGACACCGATCAGCGCGGCGATCAGCGGGATCACCCAGACGAGCGAGGGCAGCCAGCGGCGGCGCGGCTCGATGTCAGGGTCCGGCAATTGGGGAGGCAGCTTGGGTCCGTTCGAATCGTTGCGCGGCGCATCGGAGGCGGGCGTCGGTCCTTGCGGGCTAGTCATGGTCGAGGTCCTGAGGTTTTTGGGTACTGCTTTCCACGTTGTCCCAGATGAGCCGTGGATCGAATTGCATGGATGCCACCATCGTCAGAATGACCACCGAACCGAAGGCGATTGCGCCCGGCCCGGCCGTGATCACGGCAAGCGATTTGAAACGAACCAGCGCGACAGTCAGTGTGACGACGAACACGTCGAGCATCGACCAGCGCCCAATCCGTTCGACCATCCGGTAAAGCGTGGTGCGTTGCTCCGGCCGCCAGTGCGAGCGGCGCTGCGCGGTGACAGTGAGCAACACGAGCACACTGAGCTTGAGCATCGGCACCATGATGCTGGCGATGAACACGATCACGGACAACGGCCAGTCGCCCGAGGTCCAGAAGTACACGACACCGCTCATGATGGTGTCGTCTTCCGAGCCGAGCAGCGACGACGTGTGCATCACCGGCAGCAAATTCGCGGGAATATACAGCAAGGCCGCGGCAATCAGCAGTGCCCAGGTGCGCATCAGGCTGTCGGGGTGGCGCGAGTGGAGGACTGCGCCGCAACGTCCGCAGTGCTGCGGCGTGGCGGAGCGGATGCGCGGCTCGACGCGTCCGCACGCGTGGCACGCGACCATCCCCGCGCGTTTCGCCGTCACGTATTTCATCGTGCGTTCATCCCTGGTGCGGCGCCGGCGGCACGCCCGGCGGCAATGCGGATCGAACCGTGCCTTGCACCTCAGGCGGTGCGGGCGGCGCGTCAAGCGAACTGCCGGCGGCCGCCGCGCTATCCGTGGAGGTGCCCGGCAGCGGTCTCTTGCTGCGCTCGCGCATTTCGTCGGCGAGGTCCCATAGCACGCGCGGATCGAACGTGACGACCACCGCGATCATCAGCGTCAGCACGCCGAACGCGAATAGCGCCGCTTCGGGAATCACGCGTGCGAGACTCACCATCTTCACGATCGTAATCAGCACCCCGAGCATGAATACTTCGATCATGCCCCACGGCCGCACGAATTGAATGGCGCGCAGCACGCGGTTGAAGGCGATCGGCACATAGCCGGCGCGCAGCGGGATCAGCACGTAGAGCAGCGCGACCAGTTCGGTCAGCGGGAACAGAATGGTCGAGCAGAACACCATGACCGCGACGATCTGCATGTCCTCGCCCCACAACGCGACGAGCGCGCCGAACAGCGTGGTTTGCGAGGTGATGCCACTGGTTTCGAGTTCGACGATCGGGAAGGCCTGGGCGATGATGAAGGTGATCAGCGCGGCCAGCGTCATTGCGGAAATACTGTCGAGCTTGCGAGAGACGCCGCTATAGAGCGTCGCGCCGCAGCGCGGACAGCGCGCGACCGCCCGCCCGACAAGCCGGGGCTTGCGGAACAGCGTATCGCATTCATGGCACGCGATCAGGTTGTCATGTTCCATACGGCAGAGAGGCTAACGACGTGAAGAGTGGCGTGCAATGCCGACTTTAGGGCAGGGCTGGAAAACGTGGGGCAATAGTACCAAACGTGCTTCTCCGCGGGGCCAGCTGTTGCGCCCGGTGCAATTTGTCGATCACGCGGCGTCGGAATTGGGGCTAGTCTTACACAAAAATGCTTACTTCTGACACCCTCCGTCCCCAATTGTTCAATACAGGTTCTGCTCGTGGGAAAATTTTCCGAGTCACCGCATTCCGGGCGGCAGGCTTTGCATGGGACCGGAGTAAGCGCTAAAGCGCTAACTCCGGTCGACACAGCCAGCATTTTCCGCTTGCGGTAGCATGGCGGCCTTGGCGTGTGCCGCGGCCGCCATGCTCGACTGTCGAGTCGCTTGATGCGGCATGCATCGACAGCGTGGAATAGCAGGGCCGGCTGCGCCGTTTACCTCTCTTAGCTTGTGTTGATCAGTCATGTCACTCAATCCTTCTTTCGGTGGCCGGGAGTCGTACACGCGGACTGCCATCGCTTTTCACTGGCTGATCGCGCTGCTCATCGTATGCGGCTTCGCGCTCGGTTGGGTGATGACCGACATTCCCGGCTTCACGCCCACCAAGCTGCGCTATTTCTCCTGGCACAAATGGATCGGCGTGACGGTGTTCGCGCTCGCCATGCTGCGCATTCTGTGGCGTGCCACTCACGCGGGCCCTCCCATGCCGCGTCGCATGCCGGCCTGGCAGCGCGGCGCCGCACATCTCATGCATCTGCTGCTCTATGTGCTGATGATCGTGATTCCCGCCTCCGGCTATCTATATAGCTCGGCGGCCAACGTGCCGGTGGTGTACCTCGGCCTGATTCCACTGCCGCGCCTGATCGCACCCGATCCGCATCTCAAGGAGCTGCTGAAGAACGTGCACATCGCGCTGAATTACACCTTGCTCGTGCTGGTCGCGCTGCACGTCGCGGCGGCGCTGAAGCATCAATGGCTGGACCGCGACGGCCTGCTGTCGCGCATGCTCCCTTTCATCAAATAAGGATAACCATGAAAGTTTCGTTTTATCGCTACATGCTCGCCGCCTTCGCAGCGGCTTCGCTGACAGCGGCCGGCAGTGCGCTCGCGCAGGTCGACGCCGGTAAAAGTTCGGTCACGGCAACCTCGAAGCAGATGAACGTGCCGGTGGAAGGCAAATTCGGTAAATTCACCGCGCAAGTGAAGTTCGATCCGGCAAAACCGGCCGACGGCAGCGCGCAGTTCAGCATCGATGTCGGCAGTTACGACCTCGGTGACGAAAGCTATAACGATCAGGTGCGCGGCAAGGACTGGTTCGACGCGAAGACCTATCCGACGGCAACCTTCGTGTCGAGCGCGATCGCCCCGGCCGGCGGCAATCAGTTCAAGGTCACCGGCAAGCTGACCATCAAGGGTAAATCGCAGACCGTCGTGGTGCCGGTCACGGTCGCCCAGCAGGGCGCGACGCAGACGTTCGACGGCTCGTTGCCGATCAAGCGCTCGCAATTCGACATCGGCACCGGCGAATGGAAAGATACCTCAGTGGTCGCCGATGACGTGGTGATCAAGTTTCATATCGTCGCAGCACACAAGTGACGTTCGCCACGCTCTTTGAGCGCGGCCGCTTTCCTTCAAGCATTCAAGAAACATAAGGAGCCTGAATTGAAAACATCCCTGTTGATCGCCGTCGGCGCATTGGCCTCTTCTGTCTCGCTCGGCGCATTGGCTGCCGCCGACACCTATCAGCTCGACCCGACCCACACGTATCCGAGCTTCGAGGCGGATCACTTCGGCGGCCTTTCGGTATGGCGCGGCAAGTTCACCAAAACGTCGGGCACGGTCACGCTCGACCGCGCGGCGAAAACCGGCACGGTGGACGTGACGGTTGACCCGGCTTCGGTCGAGACCGGCAACACCAAGCTCGACGAGCATGTGAAATCGGACGAATTCTTCGACGTCGCCAAGTATCCGTCGGTGACCTACAAAGGGACCGATATCAAGTTCGACGGCGACAAGCCGGTCGAAGTGGTCGGCAGCCTGACGATGCATGGCGTGACCAAGCCGCTGAATCTGAAGGTCGAATCGTTCAAGTGCATGCAGCACCCGGTGCTCAAGCGCGAAGTGTGCGGCGTGGAAGCGAGCGCTCATTTCAACCGCAGCGATTACGGCATGGATTTCGGCGCCAAATATGGCTTCAGCATGGATACCAAGCTGCATATTCAGGCAGAAGGCATCAAGCAATAAGCGCTTAAACGAGCTTTTTGCCTGGACGTATCTAATACCGCGCATGGCGCGGCCGTTGCGCCGCAACAGAGATACCGCTTCCCGCGCTTTCGCGATGAAGCGGTTTTTTATTGCCCGGTTGAAACGCAGGAGGCCTTGTGCACCGGCCACCGGCTATTTGCCGCTCGCGTTGAATTAATTTTTCAGGTACACAGAGCGCTGGTTCCGTATTGGTTGTGCGCGCACCCAGTCCGGCAATACCCAGCGTAAAACCTACGTTAATAATATTTCGCGCGCATTGGAGATCTGCATGAATGCAACGACATCGGCAAGCCTGGCGGGGAGCCGGCGGAATTCGTGGCGCGCGGTGGTCGCCGCCTCGATTGGCAACGCGCTGGAATGGTTCGATCTGGTGGTGTACGGCTTTTTCGCGGTCATCATCGCGAAGCTGTTTTTCCCGGCGGGTAACGACACCGTCTCGCTGCTGCTGACGCTCGGCACCTTCGGCGTGTCGTTCTTCATGCGGCCGCTCGGCGCGATCGTGATCGGTGCTTACGCCGACCGCGCCGGACGCAAAGCAGCGCTCACCCTGTCGATCCTGCTGATGATGGGCGGCACGCTGATCATCGCGGTTCTGCCGACGTATCAGAGCATCGGCATTGCCGCGCCCGTGATTCTCGTGATGGCGCGACTGATGCAAGGCTTTTCGGCGGGCGGCGAGTTCGGCAGTGCCACGGCTTTTCTCGCGGAACACGTGCCGGGGCGGCGGGGTTTCTTCGCGAGCTGGCAGGTCGCGAGCCAGGGGCTCACCACGCTGCTCGCGGCCGGCTTCGGCGTGCTCCTGACCGGTAAGCTCTCGCCGGAGCAGATGGCCTCGTGGGGCTGGCGCGTGCCGTTCTGCTTCGGTCTTCTGATCGGGCCGGTCGCGTGGTACATCCGCACCAAACTCGACGAAACGCCCGAGTTCCTCGCGGCGGAAACCACCACGACGCCGCTGCGCGATACCTTCGCCAGCCAGAAGCTGCGCCTCGTGATTGCGATCGGCGTGGTGGTGCTCGGGACGGTGTCGACCTATCTGGTGCTGTTCATGCCGACATACGGTGTGAAGCAGTTGGGGTTGGCGCCTTCGGTTGCGTTCGCGGCGATTGCGCTGACCGGCGTCATTCAGATGGTGTTTTCGCCGCTGGTCGGCCATTTGTCGGACCGGCATGGGCGCACCACGATCATGCTGGTATCGGCGGTGCTCCTTCTCGTGCTGATCAATCCGGCCTTCGTGTATCTGGTCGCGCATCCCACCTTCGGCACGCTGATTGCGCTGCAGATCGTGTTCGGCTTTCTCATGACGGGCTACTTCGCGGCGCTGCCGGGTTTGCTCTCCGAGATGTTTCCGGTGCAGACACGCACGACCGGCATGTCGCTGGCCTATAACATCGCCGTGACGATCTTTGGCGGCTTCGGGCCGTTCATCATCGCGTGGCTGATCAGCTTCACGGGGTCGAAGGCCGCGCCGAGCTACTACATGATTTTTGCGGCGGGCGTGAGCCTGGTGGCGTTGATGGCGGCGCGGCGCAAGCTTGGTTTCCGCTAAAACGCGGCAAAGGCGGTAAACGCAAAAGGCCGGTTCGAGAGAACCGGCCTTTCTTATTGCGAGGTCTGACTACAGCAAGCTCAAACTTGCGCGCCTGCGTTTGGATCGTCCGGATCGACGCGGTCTTTCTTGTCCTTCACCAGATCTTCGCGCTTCACGCCGAGCCACATGGCGAGCGCCGCAGCGACGAACACCGACGAGTAGATACCGAACAGAATACCGACCGTCAGCGCGAGAGCAAAGTAGTGCAGCGTGGGGCCGCCGAACAGGAACATCGACAGCACCATCATCTGCGTACAGCCGTGGGTGATGATCGTGCGCGACATGGTGCTGGTGATCGCGTGGTTGATCACCTCGATCACGGTCATCTTGCGTTCGCGGCGGAAGGTTTCACGAATCCGGTCGAAGATAACGACGGATTCGTTCACCGAGTAGCCGAGCACCGCGAGCACAGCGGCCAGCACCGACAGCGAGAACTCCCACTGGAAGAACGCAAAGAAGCCGAGAATGATAATCACGTCGTGCAAATTCGCGATCACGCCGGCGACCGCGTACTTCCATTCGAAGCGGAACGACAGGTAGATCACGATGCCGACCACCACACACGCCAGCGCGAGCAGGCCGTCGGTAGCGAGTTCCTTGCCCACCTGCGGGCCGACGAACTCGACGCGCTGCAACTGCACCTGCGAATCCTGGCCCTTCAGCGCGCCCATCACCTGGTCGCTCTGTTGCGCTGACGTGAGACCCTGCTTGAGCGGCAGACGGATCAGCACGTCACGCGAGGTGCCGAAGTTCTGCACCTGCGCGTCGGGATAGCCGAGCTTGTTGAGCGTGCCGCGCACCGGTTCGAGCGGCGCGGCACCCGGATACTGCACTTCGATGACCGTACCGCCGGTGAATTCCACCGACAGATGCAGCCCGCGATGCAGCAGGAAAAACACAGCGGCGACAAACGTCAGCAGCGAGATTGCGTTGAAAATCAACGCACGCTGCATGAACGGAATGTCTTTGCGAAAACGGAAAAATTCCATGGTTTAGTTCTCCGGGACTCAGCGGGATGAACCCGGTTTCTGCGGCGTATTGGACGCGTCGCGGCGACGCACCGTCGGTTTGCCGGCGCGCGCCTGGGCGGCAGCTTTTGCCTTCGGTTTGGCGCTTGCCGCAGCGATGGCTTGCGCGGTGTCGGTCGCGGCGTCCTCGTTACCGAGGTACGCAGCCGCGCCGTCGATGCCTTGCGCTTGCGGGCGCCACACCTGACCGATGGCCAGCGACTTGAGCTTCTTCTTGCCGCCGTACCAGAAGTTGACCACGCCGCGCGAGAAGAACACGGCCGAGAACATCGACGTCAAGATGCCGATACAGTGCACGATCGCGAAACCGCGCACCGGGCCGGAGCCGAACGTGAGCAGGGCGAGGCCGGCGATCAGCGTGGTGACGTTCGAATCGAGAATGGTCGCCCATGCATGCGCGTAGCCGTTCTGGATCGCCAGTTGCGGCGGCGCGCCGTTGCGCAGTTCTTCACGCACGCGCTCGTTGATCAGCACGTTCGCGTCGATCGCCATACCGAGCGCGAGCGCGATAGCGGCAATGCCCGGCAAGGTGAGCGTGGCCTGCAACATGGACAGCACGGCAATCAGCAGCAGCAGGTTGACCGACAGGCCAATCATCGAGATCACGCCGAACAGCATGTAGTACGCGATCATGAAGACGGCGATCGCTGCGAACCCCCACACCACCGAATGGAAGCCCTTATTGATGTTGTCCGCGCCGAGGCTCGGGCCGATCGTGCGTTCTTCGATGATGTCCATTGGCGCTGCCAGCGAACCGGCGCGCAGCAGCAGCGCGAGGTCGGCGGCGCCTTGCGGCGTGGGCTGGCCGGTGATCTGGAAGCGGTCGCCCAGTTCCGACTGGATGGTCGCCACCGTCAGCACTTCGCCCTTGCCCTTTTCGAACAGCACCATTGCCATCGGCTTGCCGATGTTGTCGCGCGAGACGCTGCGCACCGCGCGGCCACCCGCCGAATCCAGACGGATGTTGACCGACGGACGCTGATGTTCGTCGAAGCCTGCCGACGCGTCGATGATGCGGTCACCCGTGAAGATGATCTGCTTCCTCAGCAGCACCGGCGTCTGATTGCCCTGAGTGAACAGCTCGTCGCCCGGCGGCACTGGATCGGACGGATTCGGATGCGTGTTCACCGGGTCGGCGAGGCGCGCTTCGAGCGTTGCCGTGCGGCCAATGATGTCTTTCGCCTTCGCCGTGTCCTGCACACCCGGCAGTTCGACGACGATACGGTCCGAGCCTTGTTGCTGGATCACCGGCTCGGCCACGCCCAGTTCGTTCACGCGGTTATGCAGCGTGGTGATGTTCTGCTTGAGCGCGGCGTCCTGTACGGCTTTCTGCACCGCCGGCGTGAACGTGCCGACCAGTTGCACACCACCGTCCGGGTTCGCCTGCGAGGCCCACTGGAGTTCGCTGATGCTGCGGCCCAGTTGCTTGGATGCCGCGTCCGCTGTGGCCTGGTCGGCGAAATTGATCACCACCGTCTGGTTGACGCGGTTCACGCCGCCGTCGCGGATGTTGTTGTCACGCAGCATGGTGCGTGCATCCGACGCGTCGGAGTCGAGCTTCTTGTTGAGCGCGCCGGCCATGTCGACCTGCAGCAGGAAGTGCACGCCGCCGCGCAAGTCCAGACCGAGATACATCGGCAGCGCATGCAGGGCGGTCAGCCAGCGCGGCGACGCGCTTTGCAGGTTCAGCGCCACGATGAACTGCGGGTCGGTTGGGTCGCTGTTCAGCGACTTCTGCAGCAGGTCCTTCACGCGCAATTGCGTGTCGGTGTCCAGCAGGCGCACGCGAATGTTCGCGTTGGTCGACGAATTGTCGAACGTGACTTCGTCAGGCTTGATCTGATTGGCGGCAAGCGCCGTTTCGACTGCCGACAGCGTGGTCGAGTCGAGCTTGACCGTTGCCTTGCCGCTCGACACCTGCACCGCCGGCGCTTCGCCGAACAGATTGGGCAGCGTGTACACGAGGCCGATGACCAGAGCCACCAGCATCACGGCGTATTTCCAAAGGGGGTAACGATTCATGAGTGGTCCAACGGGAAGGTTGGCTTGGAAGCGATGCGTCCAGCGATGAGCGCGGGCGATTCAGCGTTGTTCCGCGAGAACCGCCGGCGAGGCCGCGCCGGACGCGAGAGAGCAGGCCTTACAGCGACTTGATCGTGCCCTTCGGGAGAATCGTCGTGACCGACGCTTTTTGCACGGTGATTTCCGTGCCTTCCGAGATTTCGACGCCGACGTAAGCTTCACCCACCTTGGTCACCTTGCCGACGATGCCGCCATTCGTCACCACTTCGTCGCCCTTGGCCATGGCGGCGAGCATGTTGCGATGTTCCTTCTGGCGCTTCATTTGCGGGCGAATCATGATGAAGTAGAGCACGCCGAACATCAGGATCAGCGGCAGGAAGCTCATCAGGTTCGATTCAATGCCACCAGTTGCTGTGCCTTGGGCGAAGGCATTGGAAATGAACGACACGTTGGTCTCTCCGTTATAAATCAAAACGATCAAAAAAATCAGCCGGTTATTCTACCACTGGCCTGACAGGGGTCGGCGCGGCGAATCGGCTTTCCGATCAACCGTTTAAAGCCTTTTCACCGTGCGCGAAAGTTAATTGTAAGGTTTTCCGCGCGAAGCCAGCGGATTCGTCCGGCAATTTGTCAGCTGATTCCCGATTGCGGGCTAATCGATGCCGCGCGCGCGGTCCTCGTGGAAGCGCTTGCGGAAAGGCTCGAACAGTTTTGCGTCGATTGCGTCGCGCATTTCCTGCATCAATTCGAGGTAGTAGTGCAGGTTGTGAATCGTGTTCAACTGCGCACCGAGGATTTCCCCTACTCGATGCAGATGGTGCAGGTAGCCCCGCGTGAAATTTCGACAGGTGTAGCAACCGCATTGCTCGTCGAGCGGGCGCAGCGAGTTCTTGTGCGCGGCGTTGCGGATCTTGATGTCGCCGAAACGGGTGAAGAGCCAGCCGTTGCGCGCGTTGCGGGTCGGCATCACGCAGTCGAACATGTCGACGCCGGCGGCCACGCCGGCCACCAGGTCTTCCGGCGTGCCGACGCCCATCAGATAGTGCGGCTTGTCGGCCGGCAGCTTCGGGCCGATATGGTTCAGCACGCGCATCATGTCTTCTTTCGGCTCGCCGACCGACAGGCCGCCGATGGCGAGACCGTGGAAATCCATCTCCGCGAGACCCGCCAGCGATTCGTCGCGCAGGTCTTCGAACATGCCGCCCTGGACGATGCCGAAGAGGGCGTTCGGATTGCCGAGGCGGTTGAATTCGTCGATCGAGCGTTTGGCCCAGCGCATCGACATGCGCATGGAATCGGCGGCTTCCTGATGCGAAGTCGGCACGTTATTGGTCGCGTACGGCGTGCATTCGTCGAACTGCATGACGATGTCCGAGTTCAGCACCTTCTGGATCTGCATCGACACTTCGGGCGACAGGAAGAGCTTGTCGCCGTTGATCGGCGAGGCGAACGTGACGCCATCTTCGGTGATTTTGCGCAGATCGCCCAGCGAAAACACCTGAAAGCCGCCGGAGTCCGTCAGGATCGGTTTCTTCCAGCCCATGAAGCTGTGCAGGCCACCGTGCGCCTCGATGGTTTCGAGACCCGGGCGCAGCCACAGGTGGAACGTGTTGCCGAGGATGATCTGCGCGTGCATTTCCTCGAGCTCGCGCGGCTGGACCGCCTTCACCGTGCCGTAGGTGCCGACCGGCATGAAGATCGGCGTTTCGACCACGCCATGGTTCAGCGTGACGCGGCCGCGGCGTGCCTGGCCGTCGGTGCCGAGCAGTTCGAATTTGAGACCGTTGTCGGGGCGCTCGTTGGTGCTCGCGCAGGTGTTACAGGTACCGCTTGTATCGTGGGTATGACCGTCGGTCATTGGGGGACTCCTGTGCAACCGGAAAACAGTCCGGCGCAATTGTTGAACGCCGCCGGGTAAGCCACGGCGGCTGGGTAAAGAAAACTTAAGTTGCAGTGCAGATCTGTCGCTGCCCGCCGGAACAGGGAGGCAGCGACGACCGCCGCTAAATCAACGCAGCAAGGAGCGGCAGACTACCGCGCGCGCTGCCGGCGCGCAACGCTGTCGCACGGGATATCGCCGTGCGACGCGAAACGGTTCAGGCGTCGCGCCGCGTCAGCAGCATCGCGTCGCCATAGCTGAAGAAGCGGTAACGCTGTTCGATCGCGTGCCGGTACGCTTCGCGAATCGTCTCGACGCCCGCGAACGCCGACACCAGCATCAGCAGCGTCGACTTCGGCAAATGGAAATTGGTCACCAGCCGGTCGACCACGCGGAACTTGTAGCCCGGCGTGATGAAGATGTCGGTTTCCGTGCTGGCCGCGCCGAGCGGGCGTCCGACGGCCTCGGCATCGCGCGCGGCGGCTTCGAGCGCGCGCATCGACGTCGTGCCGACCGCGATCACGCGGTTGCCGCGCGCCCGCGTCGCCGCGATCTTGTCGGCTAGCGATTGCGGCAGGTGGTACCACTCGCTGTGCATTTTGTGTTCGGCCAGATTCTCCACCCGTACCGGCTGGAAGGTGCCCGCGCCGACGTGCAACGTCAGCGTCGCGCGCTCCACCCCGCGGGCGTCGAGCCGCGCGAGCAGCGCGTCGTCGAAGTGCAGGCCGGCGGTGGGCGCAGCCACTGCGCCTGGGTTCTGCGCGAACACTGTCTGGTAGCGGGTTTCGTCAGTCGAGTCGGGATCGTGCTCGATGTACGGCGGCAGCGGCAGGCGGCCGAATTGCTC
The DNA here is from genome assembly GCF_905220975.1 of Paraburkholderia haematera. Lineage (GTDB taxonomy): Bacteria > Pseudomonadota > Gammaproteobacteria > Burkholderiales > Burkholderiaceae > Paraburkholderia > Paraburkholderia haematera. The sequence goes on from NZ_CAJNBK010000001.1 coordinate 346,340, forward strand.
GATCAGCGTCAGACAGTCGTCTGGAAAATGCAGCGTGTAGAACGGCTCGACGCGTTCGCCGACCGTCACGTCGAACGCATCGGCCAGACGGATCGTGGTGCCCGGCTGTGGGCTCTTGCTCGCGCGGATCTGCGCGAGCGCGGTGCGCTCGCCGGTGAGGCGTTCTACCAGCACTTCGATCTTGCCGCCACTGGCCTTCTGGCCGAGGAAGCGCGCTTTCAGCACTTTGGTATCGTTGAAGACCAGCAGGTCGCCGGCCTCGATGCACTCGGGCAGCTCGGCAAAGCGGCGGTCAATCAGGCGCGCGGCGCCAGCGGCATCGGCCGTGTTGGCCACTTCGAGCAGACGGCTGGCGCTGCGCTCGGGCAGCGCAACTTGCGCGATCAGCTCGGGTGGCAGATCGAAATCGAAATCGGAAAGCGTAAACATGCGGACGACTGGAAGCGAATTGGGACTGAATTGAGCCGAAGCCGGAGCCGGGCGGCTATGATTGCGGGACGCCAGAGCGGCCCGCGAGCCCGCGCGCTGTATGGCGCAACACCTTTGACAGCCGATATTGTACTTGCGAAGCAACCCATGCCTTTGTCCGACCGCCGATTGCCCTCCGCTACCGATGAAGTGAGCGCCGAGCCCAAGCGCCGCGTCTCGCGGGGCAAAGCAGCGGCGGCGGACTTAAACGACCTCGGCGCGGGTGTCGCGTCAGAGGGCAACAAGGCCGCGCGTGAAGGTGAAATGGTTGATCCATTCGCTGACAAGCCCGCCGGCAAATCCGCGGGCAAAGCTACCGGCAAGCCTGCTGCCAAGGCCGCCGCAAAATCCGCAGCCAAGCCGGTCGACAAGCTCGCCAAGCTCGGTCTCACACGCGACATCGATCTGGTTCTGCATCTGCCGATGCGCTACGAAGACGAGACCTCGCTGACACCGATCGGCCATCTGCTGCCGGGCGGCATCGCGCAGACCGAAGGCGTGGTGTTCGACAACGAGATCGCCTATCGCCCGCGCCGGCAGTTGCTGGTGAAACTGCGCGATGACGAAGGCGACGAACTCGTCCTGCGCTTTCTGAATTTCTACGGCTCGCAGGTCAAACAGATGGCGGTCGGCGCGCGGTTGCGCGTGCGCGGCGACGTGCGCGGTGGTTTCTTCGGCATGGAGATGGTGCATCCGGCGGTACGCGTGGTCGACGAAGACACGCCGCTGCCGCAGGCGCTGACACCGGTGTATCCGAGCACCGCGGGCGTGACGCAGGCATATCTGCGCAAGTCGATCGATAACGCGTTGTCGCGCACGTCGTTGCCCGAGTTGCTGCCCGCGCCGATCGAACAAGCTTATATGCGGCCGCTCGGCGTACCGACGCTGATGGACGCCGTGCGCACGCTGCATCATCCGGGCGTGCAATCCGATGAAACCGCGTTGATAGACGGCACGCATCCCGCGTGGGTGCGCATCAAGTTCGAAGAATTGCTGGCGCAGCAGATGTCGTTGAAGCGCGCACATGAAGAGCGCCGCACGCGTGCGGCGCCGACCATGCCGCGCCGGAAGCTGGGCGATGAATCGGCACTCGTCGCGCGTTTGCTGAAGGCGCTGCCGTTTTCGCTGACGGCGGCGCAGGAGCGCGTGGGCGGCGAGATCGCGCTTGATCTGACGCAGCCTCATCCGATGCAGCGGCTGCTGCAGGGCGATGTCGGCAGTGGCAAGACGATCGTCGCCGCGCTGGCCGCGGCGCAGGCGATCGACGCCGGCTACCAGGCCGCGCTGATGGCGCCGACCGAAATTCTGGCCGAACAGCACGCCCGCAAATTGCGCGGCTGGCTGGAACCGTTGGGTGTGAGTGTCGCGTGGCTCGCGGGCAGCCTGAAGACGAAGGAAAAGCGCGCCGCGATCGAAGCGGCGGCGCTCGGCACGGCGCAACTCGTGATCGGTACGCACGCGATCATCCAGGACGCGGTCGAGTTCGCACGGCTGGGGTTGGTGATCGTCGACGAACAGCATCGTTTCGGCGTGGCGCAGCGTCTCGCCTTGCGCGCCAAGGCACGGAACGCCGCCGAAGGCGCGCGCGATTTCCAGCCGCATCAGTTGATGATGTCGGCGACGCCGATTCCGCGCACGCTGGCCATGACTTACTACGCCGACCTCGACGTCTCGACCATCGACGAACTGCCGCCTGGGCGCACGCCGATTCTGACCAAGCTGGTTTCCGACGCGCGGCGGGAAGAGGTGATCGGCCGTGTGCGTGAGGCCGCGCTGACGGGGCGGCAGGTGTACTGGGTGTGTCCGCTGATCGAGGAAAGCGAGACCTTGCAGTTGCAGACCGCGGTGGAGACCTACGAGACGCTGGTGGCCGCGTTGCCCGAATTGAATGTCGGTCTGGTGCACGGACGCCTCGCGCCGTCGGAGAAGGCTGCCGTCATGGATGCGTTCACGCGCAACGAGGTGCAATTGCTGGTGGCGACGACGGTGATCGAAGTGGGTGTCGACGTGCCGAATGCCTCGCTGATGGTGATCGAGCATGCCGAGCGGTTCGGTCTCGCGCAGTTGCACCAGTTGCGTGGACGGGTGGGGCGCGGGAGCGCGGCTTCGATCTGCGTATTGCTGTATACCGGGCCGCTCTCGATGACGGCGCGGGCGCGTTTGCAGACCATGCGCGAGACGACTGACGGGTTCGAAATTGCCCGGCGCGACCTCGAGATTCGCGGTCCGGGTGAGTTTCTGGGCGCCCGGCAGTCGGGTGCGGCCATGTTGAGGTTTGCCGATCTCGAGAATGATCAGTGGCTCATCGAGCCTGCCAGAGAGGCCGCTGCGGCTTTGCTCGAGAAGTATCCCGAGGTGGTGATGCAGCACCTGGCCCGCTGGCTCGGAGCGCGAGAGCACTATCTGAAGGCTTGATGAGGTGTCTTTGCCGGCGGAAACACCCGTCTGCCCCGGCTGGCGAACGGCTCAAAGGACCAAAAGGTTGGCGAACCGACCCTATAGGTGTATAACTAGAACCTATCGAATTCATCGCACTGATTGGTCCCCCAATGACGCTCACCGAATTGAAATACATCGTCGCGGTTGCCCGCGAACGGCACTTCGGCCGGGCCGCCGAAGCGTGTTTCGTTAGCCAGCCGACCCTGTCGGTGGCAATCAAAAAGCTCGAAGACGAGCTCAACGTGCAGATTTTCGAGCGCGGCACCAGTGAAGTCAGTGTCACGCCGATCGGCGAACAGATCGTCACGCAGGCCCAGCGCGTCCTCGAACAGACGCTTGCCATCAAAGAGATCGCGAAACAGGGCAAAGACCCGCTGGTTGGGCCGCTGCGCCTTGGCGTCATCTATACGATCGGGCCGTATCTGCTGCCTACGCTCGTCAAGCAGATGATCAAGCGCGTCCCGCAGATGCCGTTGATGCTGCAGGAAAATTACACGATCAAGCTGATCGAACTGCTCAAGCAGGGGGAGATCGACGTCGCCATCATGGCGCTGCCGTTCCCGGAAACGGGTCTGATGCAGCGCCCGCTCTATGACGAACCGTTTGTCGTCGCGCTGCCGTCGGGTCACGCGTGGGAAAACCGCCCGAAGATCGACGCCGAGGATCTCAAGCAGGAAACCATGTTGTTGCTGGGCAGCGGCCATTGCTTCCGCGACCACGTGCTGGGCGTGTGCCCTGAACTGATGCGTTTCTCGCAGAACGCGGACGGTATCCAGAAGACCTTCGAAGGCTCGTCGCTGGAAACCATCCGTCATATGGTGGCGAGCGGCGTCGGCATTACCGTGCTGCCGCGCATGTCGGTGCATGAGGTCAAGCCGCACGCCGGCGGGATCGATGCCGGCCTGCTCAGCTACGTCGCCTTCGACGAGCCGGTGCCGGATCGCCGCGTTGTGCTCGCCTGGCGCAAGAGCTTCACGCGGATGCCCGCGATCGAGGCCATCTGCGACGCCATTAACGCCTGCGAACTGCCGGGCGTCAAAAAGCTGGATTTGCCAGTCGCCGTCAACTAGGAAGCGGCGCTCCGCACCCAGCCCGCCCGTCGCGCATGCCGGCGGGCGGGCGGGCGACCGCCCAAGGTGGCGATAGTCGCCCCTCCCTATCGAATAGATAAAATTAATCAAACACGTTAATTCGATAGCGTTGATATAGTTTCCTCCATGGATCGCCCGATCCCATAAGACCCGGAGGAAATCATGACGCAATCAAACTCGCAGCCCGTCCAGACCGCCGCTTCTCAATCCGCCCGCGTGACTACCGGCACCTTCGCCGCCTCGGTGCGCAGCGTGCGCACGGTTGCGCTTTCCTTGCTGGTCGATCGGGCCTTGTCCGCATAAGCCGCGGGCATCGGCACACCGTCCCTCTCTCCCCTTTCTGTTTCCGATCAAAGCCACTCAGGAGTCACGCATGTCCGAACGTAAGCTCACCAATGCAGCCGGCGCACCCATCGCCGACAACCAGAATTCGATGACCGCCGGCACGCGCGGTCCGGTCGTTCTGCAAGACGTCTGGCTGCTCGAAAAACTCGCCCATTTCGACCGTGAAGTGATTCCGGAACGCCGCGTTCACGCTAAAGGTTCGGGCGCATTCGGTACGCTGAAGGTCACGCACGACATCTCGCGTTTCACGAAGGCGAAGGTGTTCGCCCAGGTCGGCAAAGACACGCCGCTCTTTATGCGCTTTTCGACGGTGGCGGGCGAACGCGGCGCCGCCGACGCGGAACGCGACGTGCGCGGTTTCTCGATCAAGTTCTACACGGAAGAAGGCAATTGGGACGTGGTCGGCAACAACACGCCGGTGTTCTTCATCCGTGACCCGTTGAAGTTTCCGGACTTCATCCACACGCAAAAGCGCGACCCGTACACCAATATGCGCAGCAATATTGCGGCGTGGGATTTCTGGGCGCGTCATCCGGAGTCGTTGCATCAGGTCACCATCCTGATGAGCGACCGCGGCATTCCGAAGAACTTCCGGCAGATGCACGGCTTCGGCTCGCACACGTACTCGTTCATCAACGCGAACAACGAGCGTTTCTGGGTGAAGTTCCACTTCAAGTCGATGCAGGGCATTGAGAACTTTACCGATGCCGAAGCAGCACAAGTGGTCGCGCAGAACCGTGAAAGCGCGCAACAGGATCTGCTCACCAGCATTGACGCAGGCAACTTCCCGACATGGCGTTTTGCCATTCAGGTGATGCCGGAAGCGGAAGCCTCGAACTATCGCTTCAACCCGTTCGACATTACGAAGGTGTGGTCGCAGAAGGATTACCCGTTGATCGATGTCGGCACGATCGAGTTGAACCGCAACGCGGCGAACTACTTCGCCGACGTGGAGCAGGCGGCGTTCACGCCGGCCAACGTAGTGCCGGGTATTGGCTTCTCGCCGGACCGTCTGTTGCAGGGCCGTTTGTTCTCGTATGGCGACACGCAGCGCTACCGCCTTGGTGTCAATCACCATCAGATTCCGGTGAATGCGCCGCGCTGTCCGGTCCACCATTCGTTCCATCGCGACGGCGCGATGCGCGCGGACGGCAACCTCGGCGGCAACGTGAATTACGAGCCGAATCGCTTCGGTGACTTTGCCCAGGACGCCCATGCATCGGAGCCGCCGCTCGCGGCGGGTACGGTCGACCGCTACGACCATCGCCTGGACGAGGACTACTACACGCAGCCGGGTATGTTGTTTGCGCTCTTCGACACAGCGCAACGCGAGCGTCTGTTCGGCAATATCGCGCGGCATATCAACGGCGTGCCGCAAGAGATCGTCGCGCGTCAGATCGAGCATTTCCGCCGCGCCGATCCGGCCTATGCGGAAGGCGTGATCGCGGCGATCGCCAGGCTCGCTGAAGGCGGCAAGAAGTAAGCAGTTGAAGTGAATTCATGCAGCAGGGCGGGGTGCATCGGCACCTCGCCGGTAACGATCCGAATCGAGGAAGCACGATCATGATCCAGATGATGATGTCCACCATTGGCGGGGCCACCACTGGCGGCTCCTCGGCCGTGCGCGGCGCGCAACGCCAGCAAGCATTGATGCTGCGCAAGTTAGCGGGATTCGCGATCGTTTCGAGCGGACTGGCGGTGATCGTCGTGCAAGCCGTGCAACACGCGCTGGGCGCGTGATCGAGCATGAGGCCGTGGGTGCGGCAAGCGACCACGCGTCACACGAGCGCAGCAGCTTTCTAAGCTAAACTGGCGGGCGTTCGAAGTGCCGGTTTTGCCAGCCGCACACTGTCACTTTACCTACCGGTTCGTATCACTCTTCAAAGGAGTCATCATGGCCAAGAAAGAAGCCGTACAGCACGTCAATATCGGGATTAACGACAAGGATCGCAAGAAGATTGCAGAAGGTCTGTCGCGACTGCTCGCTGACACCTACACGCTGTACCTGAAGACCCACAACTTCCACTGGAACGTGACGGGTCCGATGTTCAACACGTTGCATCTGATGTTCGAAACGCAGTACACCGAGTTGTCGCTCGCGGTCGATTCGATCGCTGAACGTATTCGCGCGCTGGGCGTGCATGCCCCGGGCAGCTACAAGGAATTCGCGAAGCTGTCGTCGATTCCGGAAGCGGACGGTGTGCCGGCTGCGGAAGAAATGATCCGCCAGTTGGTGGAAGGCCAGGAAGCCGTGGTGCGTACCGCACGCGCGATTTTCCCGTCAACCGAAGCCGCCAATGACGAGCCGACCGCCGACCTGCTGACGCAACGCATGCAAACGCACGAAAAGACCGCGTGGATGCTGCGCTCGATGCTGGCTTAAATGCTTTAACGGTCCGGGCGCTTAGTCTGGATTTCAGCGCGGTGCTTCAGTGTTGGCGTTGAACGGAATACAAACAAAGCCTCCCTCTTTGGGAGGCTTTGTTTTGTGCGCCCAGCATGGGCGCACATGAAGAAGGCGCGATTGCTCGCCCCCTTTTTGCTGACACCTGACTTAGTCCGTGATTCCGCTTACACGTTGCCCCTCCGGAGCGAGGTCCGGGTGTTGTTTGTAAATAGGGATGAGCATTTGCTCGAATACCATGTACATGACCTCTCCCACGGCCTGTTTGAAGGTATCAAGCTCCTCGGCGGGGCAATGCGCTTGAACAAAGACAATCGCTTCGTCGAGCGATCCGTTTATGCTCAACATACGGTTGCACACTTCCAGGGCCAATGCCTTATCTTTAATCATGCTTCTACTCCAAATTAATTTGTGGAACCCGAAATCCGTTGCCGGGGCATTGCGTGCCCCGGCACTACGCTGACGCTGATTGTGCGCGTTATATTCGTGGACAGTCCGAAAGCTCAGCGCAGTCGCTAACGCAGTTCCAGAATTTGTATCCAAAATCGCCGGTCGGCAATGCTGCAAATGAGCACTTTTTCCGGCAGGCTGCTCTAACTGCCCGACAATCCGAAGTGTCCTTACATTTCACGAAGCCGGATGTTTGCGCTGTGGCGCTCGGGAATACTTTCGCATAGAGCGCAGTCCGTTGGGACAGGCTCGGAGTCAATATCGGAAACGGTAACTGATTCTGTGCTGCAACCTGAATTTCAATCGGATTGTCCTCAATGGGGTTACCCGTCTGTACGCTGAAATAAAGGTCGTGAAGGAACAGCGGCCATGCAAGACGAGCCTGAATGAACCCGCAATCCACGCACACAGCGCTGATAGCCGGTGGTGCGTTGGACATGTTCGAGCGCAACCAGCCAAGGACGCTTGGTGGCGGGCCTACGGGGTCAATACCTGCCTGGTAGTTATCCAGCCATTTGTCGATGTCGTCACTGCTAATCGCCGAGGCTGCTCCACCGTTCGTTGCGACCGTACCGTTACGAGACACCACGCGTCCGTCAGGCGAATAGCCGTAGTCTACGTTTAGCTGGCGGCCGAGTCGGCCGTTCGTATTCGTTGGCTCTTCGTTGTATTTGAACTGGCTAACTCGTCCTCGCACGTCGTAAGCAATGCGTGCCGTGCGGTAATTGCCGGTTTGCAACGTCACACGGTGCGCCGCATCGCGATCCTGATTACCAAAGAGCCACTTCGAGACGATATTCTGCGCAGTGTTGAGATTGCCGGTTTCGTCGTAGAAGTAGACCCAATCCGAAGCCTTAACGTTGTTAACGTAAGTGATCGCCTCGGCCAACCGATTGAACTGGTCGTATCGAGCACCAACAGTTCGCTGCTGCTGTCCGTCCCAGGTGGCATCGAAACCTGCTTCACCCGTCAGGTCATTTGTGATGCGTTCGCTATACCCCGTGACGTTGCCATTGGCGTCATAGACGAATGACATCAACTTCCCCGGCATGGCGACGGACGCAGGATGAAGACTCGTTGCATCGGCGTACTGCACCGAAGTGACTGCGACGGCGGAAGAGGTCCGCACGGTCGCTTTCACCGGACGACCAGTTTCGTCGTAGCGGTAGACGGCATTGCGTCCCGGCGCAGTTGTCGTCAGGAGGCTGCCCGATGCGTCCCACGTCATCCCGCCCGATTGAGAACCACTGCTGCCGGTTGGGCGAACCTTGTCACCTATGGTCGAGAAGGAAAGCGTTCTTGCACCATTGCTATCCGTGACAGTGGTTGTCCCCGATCCATAGGAAAACTGTACGTTCTTTGTTGTGTCAGGATGGCTGACAGCAGTCGCTCGGCCTTGTGCGTCGTAGGTCCACGTTGCGATTCGCGAGCCGGTCCCGTCAATAACGCCGGTCAGCGCATTCTTGAAACGAGAGTCGCCGTACGCGTATTGCCGTACGTTTCCATCGGGCCAGGTGACAGAAGCGAGATTGCTGTTTGCGTCGTACTGGTACTGCGTGAAGTGGCCCGCAGGGTCAACTAGTCGCGCGATACGGCCTTTATCGTCATATTCGAGGCGAAGGGTGAGGTCGTAGACTGCCTTGGTGTCGGGACCATGCTGCGTGATCGCCGCAAGCCGTCCCGATCCGTCATAGGTCAACGCTCTGACAAACCCGGTCTTGGCTGCCTCCGATAGCAGAACGCCTTGCGAAGAGTACATTTCGCTGGTCTCCGTCATCAGGTCATTGAGCGTCCAGCCCGCGCTGTTCTGCGTGAGCGTCAGGCCGCTAAAGCTCTTCGTTCGCCACGCACCGTTCGTTAACGTGAATGTTAGGGGTTCACCGTTTGCACGATATGCGATGACGTTGCCAGAACTGCCTGCGGCCCCGGTGACATTCAGCTGCCGTTGCCAATTGTGAAACCACATTGGACCGACAGCACTCGCACTTTTCAGGAACACGGTAGATCGGTATGTGCGTGTGAACGTGACCGGCAGTTCATCGCCACTGACGAAATCGTTTTCTGTCAATGTCACTGCGCCGCTAGACGGGTACACCGGGTCCGCCACCGGGCAGGAGTCGTCAGGCAGGACAGGATCGGGTCCCTTGCAGTACCGGGCGATTATTTCCTGCGCATTTGCAGTGCAGAAATACGTACCCATGCCGACTGATGTTCGGCTCGCAGCAATCAAAGCACAGTCTTTATCGCCGGGCATGGCCCCTGCTCTCGCGTACAGGGGAAAACAGATGTCGTCGCCGCTGTCCGCGTTCGCGCCGAACGCCACCAGTAACAGCATGAATGCGGCTAGTAGACGGGCCAGGTTGCCTGCTGGCCCACGAGATGGTTCGTTTATTCTCATACATCTCCCTTTTGTAACGCGTCGTTATAAATTCGTAATAAAGCGACACTGCATCGGGGAGTTGGGAGTCAAAATAGGACAATTCGGAAAAAAGCCGTCGCGCGACACATCTTCACAGGCCGGCTGAAATTGACAGCTTCAAAGCAGGAGCCGCGCTAATCTGCGCGCCAACAACGCCCGCCATGCGGGGCATCCTGCGGAGGTGCAAACCATGGAAGGTACGATTTGCAGCGAAGGGGAACACTCGGTACACGTCATCGTTGACCGCGACACAATCAACGATTCGCAAATCGAAGCAAGGGCCGCCGTCGAACTCGATGCAACAGGTCATTGAGCGGAGCGAACTCGGGATCGGCGACGACGACGCAACGTGCTGCGTCAGTGGCCGTCCTCATGGCCGTCCCCTATGCCGATTTGCGGCGTCGGATTTAGACCCAGCTTTGGTTCGGGACCCGGTTTCGCCGCCCGGCATGTCAACCACGCCGCCCTGAAGGCTGCCTGCCGCCCGCATCCCGTAAAATAGCGGCACCGTCTGCACTTCACCGAATCCGCCCATGTTCGCCCGACTTCCTCTGTATCTGCGCCTCGTTCGCATGGACAAGCCGATCGGCAGCCTGCTGCTGCTGTGGCCGACGCTCAATGCGCTGTGGATTGCGTCCGACGGCCATCCTTCGTGGCCGCTGCTGGTCATCTTCACTGTGGGGACGGTGCTGATGCGCTCGGCGGGCTGTGCGATCAACGACTACGCGGATCGCGACTTCGATCGCTATGTGAAGCGCACGGAAAACCGTCCGATTACGTCGGGCAAGATCAAGGCATGGGAAGCGGTGGCGCTGGCGGCCGGTCTGTCGCTGCTGGCGTTTCTGCTGATCCTGCCGCTGAATACGCTGACCAAGGAGCTATCGGTGGCGGCGCTGTTCGTCGCCGGTTCGTATCCGTTCACGAAGCGCTTCTTCGCGATTCCGCAGGCGTACCTGGGTATTGCATTCGGTTTCGGCATTCCGATGGCGTTCGCCGCGATTCAGAATCACGTGCCGATGCTCGCCTGGGTCATGCTGCTGGCCAACGTGTTCTGGTCGGTTGCGTACGACACGGAATACGCGATGGTCGATCGCGACGACGACATCAAGATCGGCATCCGCACCTCGGCGCTGACCTTCGGCCGCTTCGACGTGGCGGCGATCATGCTTTGCTATGCGGTGACGCTGGGAATTTACGTCGGCATTGGCGTGATGCTCGGCTTCGGCGTGTTGTATTGGCTGGGATGGGCGGCAGCGGTGGGTTGCGCGATCTATCACTACACGCTGATCCGCAATCGCGAGCGGATGGCGTGCTTCGCGGCATTCCGCCATAACAACTGGTTGGGCGGCGCGTTGTTTGTCGGCATTGCCGCGCATTACGCGGCTGCTTCGTTTTAATTCTTTCGCGTTTCTTCTGCCGTTCTCTTGCGCGCCGGACGCCGCCCCGGTGCGATTCGAGGCGGTGCGTCCTCCGGCGTCACGCTGCTCCTGACTGCTGAGCGCGGGATTCAGATCGCGCTTACAGCTTGCCGAACTCGTCACCCATTTCCCTGGCGCGCGCATCGGCGGCGAGCACGCCACGCACGATCGCGTCCTTGATCCCGCTTGCCTCGAACGACGCCAGCGCAGCCGCCGTGGTACCGCCCTTCGAGGTCACACGTTCGCGCAACAGGCTCGGCGGCTCGTCCGAGTTCGCGGCCAATTGTGCCGCGCCGGTGAAGGTCGCGACCGCCAGCGCGCGGCCTTGCGCTTCATCCATGCCGAGTTGACGCGCGGCTTCCTGCAACGCTTCGATGAAATAAAACACGTAGGCGGGGCCGCTGCCCGAGATCGCGGTGACGGCGTCGATCTTCGCTTCGTCATCGAACCAGACGGTTTCGCCGACCGCGCCCAACACCTGCGAGGCGAGCGCACGGCCGGTTTCGTCGACGCTGCCGGTCGCAACGAGGCCCGTTACGCCCATGCCGATCAGCGCCGGCGTATTCGGCATCACGCGCACAATGCGGGCATGACCGTTCAGCCAGCGCGACATGTCATCCATGCGAATGCCTGCGACAATGCTGATCGCCAGTTGCGAGGGCTTCAAATGCGCCGCCAGGGACTCGGCGACGCTCTTCAGAATCTGCGGCTTCACCGCCAGCACCACGGCGTCGTACGACGCGAGCGCGGCGTCCGCTGCGGCGCCGGTTTTAATACCGAATTGCTGCTCATTGCGCTTGCGCGCATCTTCGTTGGGGTCGATTGCGTAGAGGTCAGCAGGCGCGACGCCGCGCTTGATGAGACCGCCGATCAACGCGGCCGCCATGTTGCCACCGCCGATAAAAGCAATTTTCATGATGTTCCGAAAGAGGTTTCGTGGGAGCCCGCAAAGGGGCGAAACGGTCAGTGAGCGTAATCTCGCGCGCCGAAGATCGCGGTGCCGACCCGTACGATCGTCGCGCCTTCCAGCACCGCGGCTTCGAGGTCGCTCGACATGCCCATGGAGAGCGTATCGAGTGCGAGGCCGTCATTGCGCAGGCGTTCGAACAGTTCGCGTAGTTGCCGATGCGGCACGCGTTGCTCTTTGATGCTGCCGGCCGGTTCTGGAATCGCCATCAGACCGCGCAGATTCAGCTTCGGCAGCGCGGCGATGGCCTGCGCGACTTCCGCGGCCTCGGGAATGCTCACGCCGCTTTTCGACGCTTCGCCGCTAATGTTGATCTGCAGGCAGACGTTCAATGGCGGCAGGTTGTCCGGGCGCTGCTCCGACAGCCGCTGCGCAATCTTCAGGCGGTCGACCGAATGGACCCAGTCGAAATTCTCCGCCACCGGCCGCGTCTTGTTCGATTGCAATGGTCCGATGAAATGCCATTCGAGCGCGGCCCGCAGATCGGCCAGCGCTTCGATTTTGGTGATGCTTTCTTGCACGTAGTTCTCACCGAACGCGCGCTGACCGGCCGCATGAGCAGCGCGCACGTCTTCGGCGGGAAACGTCTTCGAAACCGCGAGCAGGGTGATCGAACGCGCATCGCGTCCGGCGGCTTGCGCGGCGAGGGCGATGCGCTGCCGCACCGCTTCGAGGTTGTGAGTCAGATCGGGCATGGAGCGGAACCGGAAGTCTAGCGAAAGACAATGGTCGAATTATACGGACGCAGTCGCTTCATGCATGTCACATGCCGCTGCCCGACACGCGAAAGCGCGCGCGGTGACGTACAGCACGCCACGTGCCGCGCTTCGCGCCAAAAATCGATCGCGTCAAGCGGACAGCATGTGCTCCACCAGTTCGATCCAATGCGCGACCGGCGTGGACGTGCCGCTTTGCAGATGCGCAATGCAGCCGACGTTCGCCGAGACGATTACCTGCGGCTCCTGCGCCTGCAGCCGTTCGAGCTTCTGATCGCGCAGTGCGTACGAGAGCTTGGGCTGCGTCAGCGAATAAGTGCCGGCCGAGCCGCAGCAGAGATGACTATCGGCGGGCAGACGGACTTCCACACCGAGCGCCGTTAGCAGGTGTTCGACCTTGCCGCGCACCTGCTGACCATGCTGCAACGTGCACGGCGGATGGAACGCCACAGTATGGATCGCGCGGCGGCGCGTCACGGCGACGAGCGCCTCTTCGAACTCCGGCAGAATCTCCGCGACGTCGCGCGTCAGTTCGGTCACGCGGCGCGCCTTCTCCGCATACGCGGGATCGTTGCGCAGCAAATGCGCGTATTCCTTGACCGTCGCGCCGCAGCCGGACGCGTTCATCACGATCGCTTCGACACCTTGCTCGATATACGGCCACCACGCGTCGATGTTGGCGCGCAGATCGTCGAGCGCTTCCTCGTTGTAGCCCAGGTGCAAACGGATCGCACCGCAACAGCCCGCTTCGGGCGCAATCAGCGTTTCGACGCCGAGCGCGTCGAGCACCCGCGCGGTGGCGATGTTGACGTTCGGCATCATCGACGGTTGCACGCAGCCCGCGAGCATCAGCATCTTGCGCGGATGTTTCGCGGTCGGCCATTCGAGCGGACGCTGCCGCGCGGGCACCTTGTCGCGCAGTTTCTTGGGCAGGAGCGGACGGATATGCTGGCCGAGGCGCATGGTCGGCGTGAACAGCGCGCTGTTCGGCACGAAGCTCGCGAGCAGCCTGCGCACCATGCGCTGACCGAGCGGACGCGTGACTTTTTCTTCGGTGATCTTGCGGCCGATCTCGACCAGCCTGCCGTATTGCACGCCGGACGGGCAGGTGGTCTCGCAATTGCGGCAAGTGAGGCAGCGGTCCAGATGGACCTGAGTGCTGCGCGTGACCGCCGCGCCTTCCACCATCTGCTTGATCAGATAGATGCGTCCGCGTGGGCCGTCGAGTTCGTCGCCGAGTATCTGATAGGTCGGGCAGGTCGCCGTGCAGAAACCGCAATGCACGCAATTGCGCAGGATGGCGTCGGCTTCGTCGCCATCCGGCGTGTTGCGAATGAAGTCCGCAAGGTTGGTTTGCATCGCGTCGCTTAGAAGTCGGGGTAGAGACGGCCGCGATTGAAAATGCGGGCTGGGTCGAAGGCGGTTTTCAGACCGCGATGGATTTTCATCAGCGGTGCGGGCAACGGCGTGAATACCCCGGCGTTACGGTCGTAGCCGTGGCCGGTGCGGAAGATGGTGGCGTGGCCGCCGGCCTGTTTTGCGCTGATCCGCACGGTTTGCGCGTCGGTGTCGGTGATCCACCAGCGCTGGCTGCCACCCCATTCCATCAGTTGCGCGCCGGGTAATTGCATCGGCTCGGTGATCGACGGCAGGGCGAGGCGCCACAGCGCGGCCTTCGGCGGGATGCCGGCGAAGAACGAGTCCGTCTGTTCACGCAGGCCGGCCCAGAAGCGCTCCGCCTCGACAGCGTCGACGACTTCGCCGCCGAGCGCCGTGCGCGCCGCCTTGACCGCGGCTTCCGCGCCGGCCATCCGCACGGCCAGCGTGCCGTGACGCCATGCGCTCGCCGTGATCGGCAACGGCCTGCCTCCCCATTCGTTGAGCTTGCGGACCGCGTCCGTGCCGTTCATATCGAATTTGAGGGTGGCTTCGGCCTGCGGCAGCGGCAGCACCTTGATAGACAACTCGAGGATCAGCCCAAGGGTGCCGAGCGAGCCCGCCATCAAACGGGAGACGTCATAGCCGGCGACGTTCTTCACCACCTGGCCGCCAAAATGCAGCTTCTGGCCCTGGCCGTTCATGATCACTGCGCCAAGCACGAAGTCGCGCACCGCACCGGCGGCAGGGCGGCGTGGACCGGCAATGCCCGCCGCGATGCAGCCGCCGAAGGTGGCCTGCGGGCCGAAGTGCGGCGGTTCGAAGGCGAGCATCTGATCGCGTTCGGCGAGTGCGGCCTCGATTTCCAGGAGGGGCGTGCCCGCGCGCGCCGTAATAACCAGTTCGGCCGGATCGTAAGCAATGATGCCGCGATAAGCGCGCGTGTCGAGGATCTCACCTTCCAGCGTCTGACCGTACCAGTCTTTGGTGCCGCCGCCACGGATGCGCAATGTGCGCCCTTCGGCGCTGGCTGAACGCACGCGTTCAGACCAAACGGCGACGATGTCGTCCTCTTCCATGGTGTCCTGCTTCGTTGTGTTTCGATCGATTGTACCGGGCGGCGGCTCGCTGGCAACCCGGAGCGGACCCGCATCGGGTAATCAGGGTGGGAACCGGGAAGCGCCGTGGGCGTGGGGCATGCGGGATGCGTCGGGAGGGGGAGTAATCGCGCGGGGGGCTGGCTGGGGAGTGGACTGGAAAGCGGGTTGGCGCCGTGCGGGAGTCCCGCTATGTGGACAGGCGGAGCCGTGCGGCGGCCAAGCCATGTGACGCTGCGTGCCCGCCTTGGGCCAGCAGCGCCACAAGCGGTCTTAAAACCGCGGCAGGTCCGGATGCGGCAGCAAGCCACCGCGCACATGCATCTTGCCGTACTCGGCGCAACGGGCCCGGGTGGGAATGCCCTTGTCGGGATTGAGCAAGCCCGGTGCGTCAAAGGCGCGTTTGACCGCGTGGAATGTATCGCGCTCTTCGGGCGAAAACTGCACGCACATCGAATTGATTTTCTCGATGCCCACGCCGTGCTCGCCGGTCACCGTGCCACCCAGTTCGACGCACGTTTCGAGAATGTCGCAGCCGAACGCCTCAGCTCGATGCCACTCGTCCTGATCGTTGCCGTTGAACAGGATCAGCGGGTGCATATTGCCGTCGCCGGCATGGAATACGTTGATGCAGCGCAGGCCGTATTTCTTCTCCATGACCTCGATGCGCGCCAGCAAGGGCCCGATACTGCGACGCGGCACAGTGCCGTCCATGCAGTAGTAGTCGGGCGAAATGCGGCCTGCCGCCGGGAACGCGTTCTTGCGCCCGGACCAGAAGCGCAGCCGTTCGGCTTCCGAGCGTGAAATCTGGATGCGGGTTGCACCCTGTTCACGCAGCACCGCGGTCATGCGCACGATCTCGTCGGCCACTTCTTCCGGCGTGCCATCCGATTCGCACAGCAGGATCGCCGCCGCGTCGAGGTCGTAGCCCGCGTTGACGAACTCTTCAACGGCGCGCGTGGCCGGTTTGTCCATCATCTCCAGACCGGCCGGAATAATGCCTGCCGCAATGATGCCGGCGACCGCATCGCCGCCTTTCACGACGTCGTCGAAACTGGCCATGATGACCTGTGCCGTTTGCGGCTTGGGGATCAGCTTGACGGTGACTTCCGTGACGATCGCGAACATGCCTTCGCTGCCGATCAGCACCGCGAGCAGATCGAGCCCCGGCGCGTCCGGCGCGAGCGAACCGAATTCGACGATCTCGCCTTCCATCGTCACGGCGCGCACGCGCAACACGTTGTGCACGGTGAGGCCGTATTTGAGACAGTGCACGCCGCCCGAATTCTCGGAGACGTTGCCGCCGATCGTGCAGGCAATCTGCGACGACGGATCGGGCGCGTAGTAAAGCCCGTAGGGCGCGGCGGCTTCGGAAATCGACAAATTGCGCACACCCGGTTGCACCGTGGCCGTCCGCGCGTACGAGTCGACTTCGACGATCTTGCGAAAGCGCGCGAGCGACACCACTACGCCGTGACGAATTGGCATGGCCCCGCCGGACAAACCGGTGCCCGCGCCGCGCGGCACGATCGGCACGTCGAGCCGGTGACAGATTTGCACGATGCGCTGGACCTGCGATTCCGTCTCCGGCAACGCGACTGCGAGCGGCAGACGCCGGTAGGCAGCAAGGCCGTCGCATTCGTAGGCGACGGTGTCTTCTTCGCGATACAGCAGACAGTGGGTCGGCAACACGGCCATCAGTGCCTGCACGACTTCGCGCTGGCGTTGGGCAAGAACTTCGGCCGTCAGTTCGACGGGTGCGTTCATATGACTTGTCTCCTGGTGTCTTTCACACTGCGTGCCCGGTCTGGCCTGGTTGTGCGGCAGCAGGCGTTGCCGCTGCTGCTGTTGCAACTGAGCTGAGCGCCGATGACGCCTCAAGCTGCCCAGGAAAAGATCTTGCCCGGGTTCATCAGATTACGCGGATCGAGCGCGTGCTTGATGGAACGCATCGTATCGACGGCGACTTCGCCGTGCTCTTCGAGCAGGAAGTTCATCTTATGCAGACCCACGCCGTGTTCGCCGGTGCAGGTTCCGTCCATGCGCAGCGCGCGTTGCACGATGCGTTGGTTCAGGCGTTCCGCTTCGGCGAGCTCTTCCGGCTTGTTCGGATCGATCAGGATCGCGACGTGGAAGTTGCCGTCGCCGACATGGCCGACGATCGGGCAGGGCAGTGGCGACGCCTTCAGATCCTGCTCGGTTTCCACCACGCATTCCGCGAGGCGCGAGATCGGCACGCAGACATCGGTCGTAACGGCGCGGCAGCCGGGCTTCAGTTGCAGCATCGCGAAATAGGCGTTGTGGCGCGCGTTCCACAGGCGGCTGCGGTCTTCCGGCCGGGTCGCCCATTCGAAGCCTTCGCCGGCATTTTGCGCGGCGATCTCCTGCACCAGTTCGGCTTGCTCTTTCACACCGGCCTCGGTGCCGTGGAATTCGAAGAACAGCGTAGGCGCCTCACGCAACGTGAGATTCGAATGGCGATTGATCGAGCGGATCGCGAGTGAGTCGACGAATTCGACGCGCGCGATCGGCACGCCCATCTGAATCGTTTCAATGACTGCGCGCACTGCATCGCCCATCGACGGAAACGTGCATACCGCGGCCGAGACCGCTTCCGGTTGCGGATACAACCGAACGGTGATTTCGGTAATCACGCCGAGTGTGCCTTCCGAGCCGACGAACAGACGCGTGAGGTCGTAACCCGCCGACGACTTGCGCGCGCGCGTGCCGGTTTTGATCACGCGGCCGTCGGCGAGGACCACCGTCAGCCCGAGTACGTTTTCGCGCATCGTGCCGTAGCGCACGGCATTGGTACCCGAGGCGCGCGTGGCCGACATGCCGCCGATGCTCGCATCAGCGCCCGGGTCGATCGGGAAAAACAGGCCAGTGTCGCGTAGCGCTTCGTTCAACTGCTTGCGCGAAATGCCAGGTTCGACGGTGACCGTCAGGTCCTCGGCGTTGATCGACAACACGCGGTTCATTTCCGAGAGGTCGATCGATACGCCGCCCTGGACCGCCAGCAGATGTCCTTCGAGCGACGAACCGTTGCCATAGGGAATGACCGGAACGTTGTGCAGGCCGCACAGCTTGACGATGGTTTGCACGTCTTCCGTATTGCGTGCGAATACGACGGCGTCGGGCAGTTGAGGATCGAATGGCGATTCGTCGCGGCCGTGGTGGGTGCGCACGGCTTCTGCCGTGGACACGCGTTCGCCAAAGGCGGCTCGGAGGGCAGTCAGCAACTCGGCGGGAAACGGCCGGCGCAACGGGGCCGGCGGCACGGGATGATTCACGCATGTCTCCTGATATTGGGGCAGAGCTGTTCTGCAGCTTGTGCTTCATTTTACGCCGATCATCCGCGGGCCGGCGTTGGGGACGGTTGCCGCTCCTATAATGGCGGCGACCTCGCGATGCGCGCAATATGGATAAACGCGGTGGCTAACCGGGTGGCTTATTAACCCGCCTCGCCGTATGGATTCACCGGCGCCACGCTGACGCATCGTTACTTGAATGATTGCATGGGAGACATCATGGGCAACCGCTTGAGCAAGATCGCCACCCGTACCGGCGACGACGGCACCACCGGTCTCGGCGACGGCCGCCGCGTGCGCAAAGACAGCGCGCGCATTGCCGCGATCGGCGACGTCGATGAACTCAACTCGAATCTCGGCGTGTTGCTGTGCGAAACGCTGCCTGACAACGTGCGGGCGGCGCTGGTTGCGATTCAACACGATCTGTTCGATCTTGGCGGTGAGCTTTGCATTCCCGGTCACACAATGATCACCGACAAACAGCTCGGCCAGCTCGACGACTGGCTGGCCGACTACAACGCAGCCCTGCCGCCCTTGAAGGAATTCATTCTTCCGGGTGGCTCGCGCGCGGCCGCGCTTGCGCACGTGTGCCGGACGGTGTGCCGTCGCGCCGAACGGTCGATCGTCGCGCTGGGTGAAAGCGAGGCGATCAATGAGGCGCCGCGCCAGTATGTGAACCGGCTATCCGACCTGCTATTTGTGCTCGCGCGCGTGCTCAATCGCGCGAACGGCGGCAGCGACGTATTGTGGCAGCACGATCGTAGCGTCGGCTAAGCCCGCGTTTTAGCTCCTGTTTTAGCTCCTTAAAGCGGTGCGACAATCTGCCCGGGTCAAAACTTGTCTTTAAAAAGGTATTGTAAATGCATCTTTAAGGAGAAGTCGTTATGACCACACTCACCGCCGATCAGATCGCCCGCGTCAAAGCCACCGTCCCCGTGCTCGCCGTACACGGCACGACCATCACCAAACACTTCTACAAGCGCATGTTCGCGCATCATCCTGAGTTGAAGAATGTGTTCAACCAGACTCACCAGAAAAGCGGCAATCAGCCGGAAACGCTGGCGAAGGCGGTGTATGCGTATGCCGCCAATATCGATAACCTCGGCGCGCTGGGCCCGACCGTCTCCCGAGTTGCTCACAAGCACGTGAGTCTGAATATCCGGCCGGAGCAGTATCCGATTGTGGGGCGGCACCTGTTGGGTGCGATGGTTGACGTGCTTGGCGACGCAGTCGATCAGGAGACGCTTGGCGCATGGGAAGCCGCTTATGGGCAGCTCGCGAATATCTTCATCGGCACGGAGGCCAAGCTCTACGAAGGTGCCGCGTGGAGTGGCTTCCGGCCATTCAAGGTTGCGCGCAAGGAAGTGGAGAGCGACGAAATCACGTCGTTCTATCTGACGCCCGCCGATGGCTCGGCGGCCTGCGGCTTTGAGCCCGGCCAATATCTGAGCGTGAAGCGTTTCGTGGAAGAGCTCGGCGTTGATCAGCCACGGCAGTACAGCCTGTCGGATGCGCCGAATGGCAACTGGTTGCGTATTTCGGTGAAGCGCGAGTCCGGCCGCGAAGATGCGGCGCCCGGCCATGTATCGAACCTTCTGCACGACGGTGTGGAAGTGGGCACGGTGGTGTATGCCAGCGCGCCAACGGGCGATTTCACGCTGGACCGCAAGAAGACGACGCCTGTGGTGCTGATGAGCGGCGGCGTGGGCGTAACCCCGATGACCTCGATGCTGTCCACGTTACTCGCCAACCAGGCTGAGCGCAGCGTCACTTTCGTACATGCCTGCCGCAATGGCCGCGTGCATGCGTTCCGGCAGTGGCTCAACGATACGGTCGCAGCGCATCCCAACGTCATGCGAGCGGTGTTCTACGAAGCCATTGAAGCGAGCGATCGCGCTGGAGTGGACTACGACTTCGAAGGCCGCCTTGACCTCGCGAAAATCGCCGACAAGGCGATTGTTCCCGATGCCGATTACTACATCTGCGGGCCGGTGCCGTTCATGCGCGCGCAATGTGAGGCGTTGGCCTCGCTCGGTGTGGATGCGGCGCGGATTCACACCGAAGTGTTCGGTTCAGGCTCGGTGCAGTGAAACAAGGGCGCATGGCGAGTTACGTGTGAATGCACACGAAGGCGTGCCGTGCGCCTTACCCAATCGCCAGTGTGACCGGCTTGCCGATTCGGCTCATCATTTCGACCAGAGTATCGATCGTGAACTTGGTGGTCTTCTTGTTGACCACGTCTGACACGCGCGGACGCGACACCATCAGAATCTCGGCTGCCTCGGCCTGCTTCAGATGATGCTGTTCGATCCAGCTGGACAGCTCGGTCATCAATTGCTCCTTGAGCCGCCGCGTGTCGTTGATCTGTTTTTGCGACGCGGCGTGCAAGCGCTTCGCCTCTTCGGCGGAAAAGCCGAGTTCGAGGAACAGGTTCGCGCCGGGCTTGGTTACGTGACGGATTTTCGTGTCGATCGTCATTTGTTAAGTTTTCCTATCATTAATGATGGCGCGGTACCGCATCTCGGCAACTTTTCTATCCTGCGGCGCCAGCTTCTGGGTTTTCTTCTGGAAACAATGCAGCACATACAGCGCTTCCACGAACTTGGTGACATACATTACGCGGTAAATGCCGTCAGCTTCTCTGACGCGAATCTCGCGCGTTCCAGCGCCGATTGAATCAAACGGCTTCCAGTCGTCGGGGTCTAATCCTGCCTGAATCTTGCCAAGCTGAAATCCGGCCTGGCGACGCGGCTCTTCGGGAAAGGCGAGTAAATCGTGATAGCTGGAGCCCATCCAGCGAATTTCTTTTTCCTGCTCCATAACCGCCTTTCATGTACAAAATCTTATACGTAACTCTCAACCTGGTCAAGTCCTATTCGACCCGGCAACGAGTTGTTACGGTACAGAGGCGGCGCGTGAAGCACCATTCGTCCGTTTGGCTAATAAAAAAAAACCCGGCTCGCTGAGCCGGGTTTTTCGATGAAGCTACTACAGCCAGCGCGCACGTGCGCGAAGCGGAATTTAATTGCCGCTGCCGCGCGCCACACGCCGTTGCTTGACCGCTTCAGCGAGACCTTCCAGCACAGCGACACTTTCGTCCCAGCCGATGCAGGCATCGGTGATGCTCTGACCGTACGTCAGCGCGCAGCCTTCCTGCAGATCCTGGCGGCCTGCGATCAGGTGCGATTCCACCATCACGCCGACAATCCGTTCGTCGCCCGAAGCAATCTGGCGGCCGATGTCCGCGCACACCGGAATCTGGTTCTCGTGCTTCTTCGAACTGTTCGCGTGGCTCGCGTCGATCATCAGACGCGCCGCGAGACCTGCCTTGCCGATATCGGCGCATGCCGCATTGACGCTGTCGGCATCGTAGTTCGGCGTCTTGCCGCCGCGCAGGATGATGTGGCAGTCCTCATTGCCGGCGGTTGAGACGATCGCCGAGTGGCCGCCCTTGGTGACGGACAGGAAGTGATGCGGTTGCGACGCGGCCTTGATCGCGTCGACGGCGATCTTGACGTTGCCGTCCGTGCCGTTCTTGAAGCCGACCGGGCATGACAGTCCCGAAGCCAGTTCGCGATGCACTTGCGATTCGGTAGTCCGCGCGCCGATTGCGCCCCACGAGATCAGATCAGCGATGTACTGCGGGCTGATCATGTCGAGGTATTCGGTGCCGGCGGGCAGGCCGAGTTCGTTGATACGCAGCAGCAACTCGCGCGCGGTGCGCAGGCCGTCATTGATCTTGAAGCTGTTGTCCATGTGCGGGTCGTTGATGAGGCCCTTCCAGCCCACCGTCGTACGCGGCTTTTCGAAGTACACCCGCATCACGATTTCGAGTTCGCCGGCGAAGCGCTTGCGCTGTTCGACGAGACGCCCGGCGTATTCCATGGCCGCCTTCGTATCGTGAATCGAGCACGGTCCGATGATGACGATCAGACGGTCTTCCATGCCGTGCAGGATGCGATGCATCGCATTGCGCGAGTTGTAGATCACTTCCGACACCGTTTCGTCGCAGGCGAATTCGCGGATCAGGTGAGCGGGCGGCGTGAGTTCTTTCAATTCGCGGATGCGGACATCGTCGGTGTTGTGCGGGGGCATGCTTGTTCTCCTGAATCGGGTCGTAGCGTGTTCGCGCGGGCAACGAAGTCTGCGATCAAACAGCAATCAGGCAGCGATGCCAGGGCGGACAACAATCAAAAAGATTTCAACGGCAAAAGTGTCAAAGGCGTGAGGCGAAAAAAAACCGCCAGGCTAGCTGGCGGTTTTCGTGAATTCTGGGTGTCTTGCGTGCATTAACACCCCTCTCGATCCGCCAGCGGTCTGAGATGCCAAAAAAAGTAAAAGTAAAACTTGGCGGACATGGCGAAATAGGTCGCTGGTCAAAAAGGGTGAGTGACTTTATAACCCGTGCAAGCTCGGCTGGCAAGCCGCAGGGGTTAAAAATGCGGTAAATCCGCATACTTCGCGCATTGCATGCACGAAGTATGCATATACATCTCAATCAGGCCGTACCGCCCACCGTCATCCGGTCGATGCGCAGCGTTGGCTGACCGACGCCCACCGGCACGCTCTGACCTTCCTTGCCGCACACGCCGACGCCCGAATCGAGCTTCATGTCGTTGCCGATCATGCTGACGTACTTGAGCGATTCCGGGCCGCTGCCGACCAGCGTCGCGCCCTTGACCGGGTAGGTGATCTTGCCGTTTTCGATCATGTACGCCTCGGAGGCCGAGAACACGAACTTGCCGTTCGTGATGTCGACCTGGCCGCCGCCGAAATTCACCGCGTAAAGGCCGTTCTTCACGGACGCGATGATTTCCTGCGGGTCTTTGTCGCCGTTGAGCATGTACGTGTTGGTCATGCGCGGCATCGGCAGCGCGGCATACGATTCGCGGCGCGCGTTACCCGTGACCGGCATTTTCATCAGGCGCGCGTTCAGCGTGTCCTGGATGTAGCCCTTCAGGATGCCGTCTTCGATCAGCGTCGTGCACTGGGTCGGATTGCCTTCGTCGTCGATGTTCAGCGAACCGCGGCGGTTCGGCAGCGTGCCGTCGTCAACCACTGTCACGCCCTTCGCCGCAACCCGCTCGCCGATTTGACCCGCGAACGCCGACGATCCCTTGCGGTTGAAGTCGCCTTCGAGGCCGTGGCCGATCGCTTCGTGCAGCAGCACGCCTGGCCAGCCCGGTCCGAGTACCACGGACATCGCGCCGGCCGGAGCCGGACGGGCGTCGAGGTTCACCAGCGCCGCATGCACGGCGTCGTCGACGTAGCTCGACAGTACTTCGTCAGTGAAATAGCCATAGTCGAAGCGGCCGCCGCCGCCGCCGCTGCCGATTTCGCGGCGGCCATTCTGCTCGGCGATCACCGTGACCGACACGCGCACGAGCGGACGGATATCGGCCGCAAAACCGCCGTCGCTGCGCGCGACCAGCACCACGTCGTATTCGCCGGCGAGGCCTGCCATGACCTGCTGGATGCGCGGATCGCGACCGCGCGCCATCTGTTCGATGCGCTCGAGCAGCTTGACCTTGGCGGTCGCGTCGAGCGAATGCAGCGGATCGGCGGGCAGATACAGATCGCGCCCGGCAATGCCGGTCAGCGACGTGGCCACCTTGATCTTCTGCTTGCCGCCGCCCGCCTTGGCAATCGAACGGGTGGCGAGCGCCGCCTGACGGATCGCTTCGGGCGACAGATCGTCCGAATACGCGAAGGCAGTGCGGTCGCCTGACACGGCGCGCACGCCGACACCCTGGTCGATACTGAAGCTGCCCGACTTCACGATGCCTTCTTCGAGACTCCACGCTTCGCTGCGCGTGTACTGGAAGTACAGGTCGGCGTAGTCGATCTTGTGCGTGAAGATTTCGGCGAGCGTGCGGGTGAGCAGGGATTCGTCGAGACCGTAGGGCGTCAGGAGGATGTCCTTGGCGGTGGCGAGATTACGGATACCGGGTTCGATGATGTTCATGCGAAGTATGTTCTGCTCGATACGAAGGATTCGGTTAGCGCTTCAATCACTATATGTGTGACAGGCGCCGCACTTTCAATGTCAGGTAACAAATCAGCAACTCAGCACGCGGTGACGCCAGGCGGGCAGACTCTGCCGCACTTCGTCGATGCGCGCACGCTCGAGGTTGCCGGCCACCACGCCGGGGCCTTCGTCGCGCACCGCGACGATGTCGCCCCACGGGTCGATCAGCATGCTGTGGCCCCATGTCCGGCGGCCGTTTTCATGTTTGCCGCCTTGCGCGGCGGCCAGTACGTAACACTGGTTTTCGACCGCCCGGGCGCGCAGCAGCATCTCCCAATGCGCGCGGCCGGTGGTGTAAGTGAACGCCGACGGCACCACGATCAGCGCGCAGTCGCCCATGCGCCGGTACAGCTCCGGAAACCGCAGATCGTAGCAGACCGACAGGCCGACCTGGCCGAACGGCGCTTCGAAGGTGCGGACTTCGCCGCCGGGGCAGATAGTGCGTGCCTCGTCGAACGATTCCTCGCCCTTTTCAAAGTTGAATAGATGGATCTTGTCGTAGCGCGCGGCCTCGTGGCCTTGCGGGTCGAACACCAGCGTGGTGTTCAGTACGCGCGCCGGTTCCTGTGACATCAGGGGCAAGGTGCCGCCGATCATCCACACCTTGTGGCGGCGCGCGACATCGGCGAGAAAGCGCTGGATCGGGCCGTCCTGATAGGGCTCGCGCACGGCGAGCTTGTCGGTGTCCTTGAAGCCCATGAAGCAGAAGTACTCGGGCAGCAGGACGAGTTGCGCGCCGTCGGCGGCGGCTTCGGCGATCAGGCGTTCGGCTTCGGCCAGATTGCGCTCGCGATCCGGCGTGCTCACCATTTGCAGCGCGGCAACCCGGAACGCGCTTTCGGAAGACCCGCTGGACGCCGCAGCGGGCGAGGCGGTGGAGGAGGGTGGAGAGACGTGTGTTTCGCTCATGAGCGTTTCGAAAAACTCCCGGCAAGGCGGCGGCGCGAACCTGTGGCGCCGCATACGTCGTTCAAGGCTGGCTGGGGCCCGTGGTGCGGCGCGGCGCTCTTCTGATCAAACAACGGATCGGATCGGGCTCAATTCGCTTCCACGGTCGAAGCCGGAGCGTCCATCTTACCGCGATCGCTCTTCACCCGCTCGATGTGCGGTTTCGACCACGAACCGGTGATCGCGTACTCGCGCGCAAACGCCGTGGAGACCGATTTGCT
Source organism: Paraburkholderia haematera (assembly GCF_905220975.1). Taxonomy (GTDB): domain Bacteria; phylum Pseudomonadota; class Gammaproteobacteria; order Burkholderiales; family Burkholderiaceae; genus Paraburkholderia; species Paraburkholderia haematera. The sequence continues at coordinate 372,039 of NZ_CAJNBK010000001.1, forward strand.
GAACGCCAGATCGGCCACCAGCGCGCCAAGCCCGAGGAACGGATTGATCACGGTCGCGGCGATCACGGCAGCACCGGCGCTGATGGTCGGCACAACCTGCACGTGCAGATCCTGGGTTTCCTGCGCCAGATCCACCGAGCCCTTCATCTCAGCACGGGCCGGCGCCGTCACCATCTCGAAGTTCTCGGTGCGGCCAATGCCATTGTGAATCTCGCCCGTACCGGTGACGCGCTCGAACGGTAGCCCTTCGCCGATCACGTCGCGGAAATTGAGCGTTGCGACACGCTCAAGGCTTTGCAGACTGAGCAGGCCCAGCAGTTTCGCGACGCCCGGGTCGACTTTGAGAATCTGCCCATGGCGCAGATCGACGGCCAGATTGCCGTTGAGCGTCGGATAGTCGATGGCGGTCGGGCCGCCGCGCCACACAACCTTGCCCGACAGCGTACCGTTGCCGGCCTTGATCGTGTGCGGTTTGCCAAAACGCTCCAGCAGTGCGCCGGCGTCCTTGATGTCGAGTTTGAAATTGAACACGGTACGGCGTGGCGTTGTTTCGTCGGCGGCGTTGCCAAGGCCTGTCGACGTGCGCCAGTTCGCGGTGGCGGTCAGCGTGGCGGCGGGATTGGTGATGTCGAGCTTGTCGAGCTGCCAGACCGGCACGCCGTCTTCCTGGAAGTTGTGTGCGTCGACTTCGAGCCGGCCAATGTTGCGATCGCGCACGATCAACTCGTTGACCACCAGATCGATCGACGGCATGTTCTGCGCCGGCGCGGACATGGCCTGGCCGAGCAGATCCTTGTCGGTGGCCGAGGGAATCACCACGCGGGCAAAGCGCGCCTGAAGCGTGCCCGGCGATTCCTTATTGGCGCCGGGCAGCCAGGAAACGTGGCCCGACACCTGGTTCGACGCGATATTGGCCTGCCATTTATTGTCCGCATGCGACGCGCCGACGATCACGCTGTCCCAGTGCCGCTTGAGCAGCGTCAGTGTGCCGATGTGCAGCGCGAAGCGGTTCGGCAAAAATTGGGCGAGGGTCGGATTCGGCGCAGCCGGCGCTGCCGCGGCTGCGGGGGCTTCCTTGTTGCGCATCTGCGTAACGAGCGTGCGCCAGGCGTCGGCGTCGAACGCTTCGAGCTCGACGGCGGCGATCACGCCATCGGACGGCAAGTCGGCGGGCTTGTTGACGCCGATCGCGCCGCTCACGACCGTTGGCGGTGTTTTGGGCTGGTAACGCAGCAGGTACGTGGCGGCGATCGGACCGAAGGTGAGATCGGCGCGTTCCAGACCGGCCTCGCCCGCGCCGGTCGACGGACCGACCGCGAAGTGCAACGGCATTGGCGTGCCGACCGGTTTGTCGAACGGTGCGGGGAAGTCGAGCGCAAGGCCGCTCAGATCGGAGTTCGCCGTGACCTCCGGCAAGCGCCCCTTGGCGCCGCGCACGCTGAGCGCGTAGGGCGCGCTGCCGCTCATGCGCGTCAGCACCTGGGCGGCCGGGCCATGCAGATTCAGGCCGCGCGCGGCATCCACGGCGATGTGGCCGCCGAGGGTGAGCGCATACGTGCCGTCCTGCTTCAGGCCGCCGTTCGCATGCACGTCACCGCCGAGGAACTGGCCCGAGAGCCGGTCGAGCTGCGCCGTATGTTCGGTAAAGTGCACCTTGCCGTTCAGTTGCGACAACGGCGGCACGTTATCGACGGTCAAACGATTGTTCTGGAAGCCCACCGCGCCTTCCACGCCGATATGCGGCTTCGGCGTGCGCGGCACGGTCAGTTTGAGCGCGAGCGCGGCGGGCCCTTCGGCGTGCACTTTCTCGGTCGCATGTTTGGACATGATGCCGAGCGAGCTTTCGTTGACGTAGTCGAGCATGTCGGCAAGCGGCCCGCGGCCGTTGCCCGTGATGACGAGGTCGGACGCCTTCGTGCCTAGATCGTCGATCCTGCCGTTCACCTTGTTCAAAGCGACCTGCTTGTAACGGGCGCGGTCGACATCGAAGCGCAGCACGTTCTGCTTGAGCTCGAACACGCCGTCGATGCCATCCAGCGGCGGCCAGACGTTCGGCGTGCCGTTCTTCATCTTGCGCGGCGGGTACGGTGACGGGTCGAACTTGCCGCCCTTGAACGGCGCGACGATATGGAAGATTCCGGCTTCCGGCGCGCGGGAGTAGGGGAATTTGGTCAGATCGCCATGAATTTCGATTGTCGCGCCGTGCGATACGCCGGCTTGCAGCCCATGGCCAAGGTAGATGCGCAACTTTTCGCTGATGCTGGTCGGCAGATAGCGGACGATGCGCGCGACTTGCGCCCGCTGGAAGTCGGCTTTCAGGTCGAGGGAGCCGCGTCCATGTCCCGGGTTGCTGTAATCGGCGGTGGCGGTAGCGTCGGCGTCCGCGTTCGAGATGCCGAAGTCGGCCAGCTTGACGGCGAAGGCACGGTGATTTTCACCCGGCGCTTTTGGCGCGATCGTCCAGTCGGCCCGGCCGTGCATGCGATCGAGCTTCAGCCGCGGGTCGTCGAACACGCCCGGCAGCGTAATCGCGACGTTGGAGGTGTCGAGCGTCGCGGTGCCGTGGTTTTCGTCGGCGTCGACCGTGCCCCACAGGTTTTCGATGCCGGGAATGCCCGCGCGCGGGTGATTCAGCGGGGTGAGCCCCGGCGGCGGTTCCTGCGCGGCGATGCTGATGCCCTGCAGGTCGCCCTTGAAACGATAGCGCTCAATCGGCTCGGCGCCGCTCGGCCGGTGGTCGCTGCCCGCTTCGCCGGATTCGGGTTTGCCGCGTTCGACTTCAATCACGTAGTTCGCCACCATGCCACGCGGATTGAAGCGCACCAGATTGTTCAGCAAGGGTCGCGGGAACGGCAGCGCGCGGGCGAATTCGGCGAGGATGCCCAGGTCGACGCGATCGCCGCTGACGCTGACGAATTGCCCATGCTGCAGCGAGGCGGTCCGGTACTGGCCGTTCAGCGTGGTTAGCGCGAGGGTGCGGGTGAGCGGCGTACCGTCGTCGAGCGGCGGCTGACCGAGCTCGGCGCGCAAATTCTTCAGTTGCAGCGTGTAGTCGCCCGGGCCGACCCCGACACGCCATGAGAAATTGGCGATCGGCACGACCAGCTTGGGCTGGGTTGGGCGTACCCGCATCGAGACATTTGTGCCGGCCAGCTTGCCGCTCGCCGACGTCATATGGCCATCGGCGAAGTCGGCCCAGATCGCATTGTCGATGCGGCCGGCGAACATCTCGATCGGGATATTGATGTAGCGCGCAAGGGTCGGCAGATCGACCGGACCGGTCGACATATAGACCTGGCCGGCCCAGTTGACCGGCTTGCCGATCGCGGAGAGGCGGGCGTGCCTGAAATGTGTGCGGAAGTCGATCGGCCCATGCAGCACCTGGCCGTCGGCGGGCGCTTGCAACGCGAGCCGGTGATCGTAGCCGTCGTTGAGAATCGCGATCCGGATGTCGCGTAGGGCGAGTTTCGGCGCGTCGTGCTGGGCGTCGCGCCAACGCAGCACGCCGCCGCGCACCACGATCGCCTGTTGGCGCAATAGCCAGGTGGAGAGCGTGTCGTTGCCGCTGTGCCGGGTGGGCACCGGCACGCCCGCCACCGAAATCACGCCGTCGCTGCTGCGCGACACCAGCACGTCCGGTTGATCGACAATCAGGCTGGAAAGCGCGGGATGGAATTGCCACAGCGACTTCCACGAGAGCGTGGCGGTGGCGTGCGGAATAGTCAGCGCCGCTTTGCCTTCATGGTCGCGGATGACGATATCGGTGACGTCGAGGCCCGGCTGAAAACCGCTCCAATGCGGCGCCAGCTTGCCGATGGTGAACTGCGTGTGCAGCTTCTCGGAGACCGTGGCTTCGATGCGCGGCCGGAACGAGTCGACGCGCGGCAGCACCACGTAACGCAGGCCAAGAAAGAGCGCCGCCGCGATGAAGTAAAAGGCGAGTGCGAACGCCAGCAACACATGGGACGTCCGATGCAACACCACGTGGGCGGTTCCGCTCGCGGGCCGGACCTGCCTGGTTTCGTGCGGGTCGGCGGATTCGTTTCGCTCGGACATGCTGCGGCGGGTGGGCGTATGGTAGTTTTGCGAATTAACGACGAAATGTAACACACGGGAAAGCGTCGGCGAACTTCCGGCAAACCCTTTGTGCATGCCGTCTCGCGAGCTGCGCGAGGCCGCCGGACCCGTGTGCCGCAGCAAACTGAACAACGCCGATCAAGCAACGAGCGAGCCAGACCTTTGATGACCGACCCCACTCTCCTGAGTTCCAGCTATTCGCATTACGCGGCGCGCGCCGCGGCGGCCCGTCCGCAAATCGTGGCGCACGTGGCGGCGCTCGCGTCCGCCCCCCTCACCCGCGACAGGATCGACGCGCGCTTTGACGTGTTATGCGCCGAGGCAGCAGGCGCGGGCGGCGGCCCGTTGAGCGAGGATGCACTCAAACGCGCCTTGCGCCAATTGCGCACGGAGGTTTTTTGCGCGGTGATGGAGCGCGACCTGGCGGGCGAGGCGGATGTCGCGGAAGTCACCGGCGCGATGACCGATCTGGCGGAGACGACGATCCAGCGGGCCTTGGCCGTGGTGTCCGCCGAACTCGAAACGCTTTACGGTGAGCCGCGCGGACCACAGGGCGAGCGCCTCTCGCTCGGCGTGGTCGGGATGGGCAAGCTGGGCGGGCGTGAGTTGAATGTATCGTCGGATATCGACCTCATCTTCGTTTATGAAGAAGACGGTGAGACTGCGGGCGGTCAGCGTTCGCCGATCGCCACGCAGGACTTTTTCACGCGTCTGGGCAAACGCCTGATCGGCGCATTGGCCGAGGTGACCGCCGACGGTTACGTGTTCCGGGTCGATATGCGTTTGCGGCCGAACGGCGATTCGGGGCCGCTCGTGTGCAGCCTCGGCATGCTCGAAGAGTATTTCTACGTGCAGGGCCGCGAGTGGGAGCGCTATGCGTGGATCAAGGGCCGGCTCGTGTCCGAAGGCGCGAGCGAGTCGGCAGAGCGGCTGCAAAAGCAGCTCGACGCGATCGTCACGCCGTTCGTCTATCGGCGTTATCTCGACTTCGGCGTGATCAGCGCGATTCGCGCGCTGCATTTGCAGATTCGCCAGGAAGCGCAGCGGCGTGCCTCGATGCGGCCCGACAAGGCCGACGACATCAAGCTGGGCCGCGGCGGCATCCGCGAAATCGAATTCAGCGCGCAGGTATTTCAGCTGATCCGGGGCGGCCAGGATGCCGGTTTTCGGGTGCGCCCGACGCTCGCCGTGTTGCGCCACGCGGCCACGCATGGCCTGATCGATACCTCGGTGTGCGTGAAGCTTTCACAGGCGTACCGCTTCCTGCGTGAACTCGAACACCGCCTGCAGTACCGCAACGACGCGCAAACCCACGCGATGCCGGTCGATCCTGAGGAGCGTGTGGCGCTCGCGCGCGCCATGGGTTGCGACGACTATGCCGCGCTGATGCTCAAGCTCGATGCGCACCGAGAGTTGGTCGAACAGCAGTTCGACCAGATTTTCGCCGACAAGGTGAGCGGCCGCGACGGCTGCGGCGCGCCGGAAGACGGCGCGGCGGCGTGGGTCTGGAGCAGTGCGCTCGCCGACGACAGCGCTGACGACGCGCTGCGCGCGCGCCTGAACGAACTGGGCGTGCCCGAGCCGGACGAGCTGCTGGCGCGCTTGCGCGCGGTGTGGCAGTCGTCGCGTTATGCGGGGCTCGCCGAGCGTAGCCGGCAACGCTTCGACATCGTCGCGCAGCGTGCGCTGGAAGCCGCGCGCACATTGGAGCCGCCCGAACGGCGCGGCGATACGGTGGCGCGATTTTTCGACCTGCTCGAAGCCGTGAGCCGGCGCGGCGCGTACCTCGCGCTGCTGACGGAATATCCGCAAGCGCTGCATCGGGTGCTGTCGGTGCTGGGTGGTTCACGCTGGGCCGCGGGCTATCTGATTCGTCACCCGCAACTGCTCGACGAACTCCTTGACGACGAGGCGATGGATAGTCCGTTCGACTGGCCTGAATTCAAGCGCACGCTGCGCTTGCGTCTGGCCGCAGCGGACGGCATCGAGCAACAGATGGATCTGCTGCGCCACGCGCATCAGGCTGAGGTATTCCGCATCCTGCTGATCGATCTGGCCGGCAGGCTGAGTGTCGAGCATGTGAGCGACCGTTTGTCCGAACTCGCCGACGCCGTGCTCGACGTGACGCTCGAAGCGGTCTGGAAGCAGTTGGCCAAACGCCACCGCGAGGTGCCGAAGTTCGCGGTGATCGCGTACGGCAAGCTGGGCGGCAAGGAACTCGGCTACGCGTCCGACCTCGACGTCATCTTCCTCTACGACGATCCGGACGATGCCGCTGCCGACGTCTACGCCACCTACACCCGCCGCCTCATCACCTGGCTGACGACGGCGACCGGCGCGGGCACCTTGTTCGATGTCGACTTGCGGCTGCGGCCGAACGGCGAGTCGGGCCTGCTCGTCACCGATCTGGATGCGTTCCGCCGCTATCAACTGCGCGAAGGCGATGCCGCGAATACCGCCTGGGTGTGGGAGCATCAGGCGTTGAGCCGGGCGCGCTACTGCGCAGGCGACGCCGAGATCGGCGCGAAATTCGAGCAGATCCGCGAACAGGTGCTGACCACGCCGCGCGAAGCCGGGCCGCTCGCGAAGGAAATCGTCGAGATGCGCGAGCGCGTCGAGGCGGGGCATCCGAACCATACCGCGCTGTTCGACCTGAAGCACGATCGCGGCGGCATGGTCGATATCGAATTCACCGTGCAGTACTGGGTGCTGCTGCATGCGGCGAGCGATCCTGAACTGATCCGCAATACCGGCAACATTGCGTTGCTGCGTGAAGTGTCGCGCTTTGGCTTGATGAGCGAGGCGGAAGCGGAGACGGTCGGCGCGGCTTACCGGATCTACCGGAAGTTGCAGCACAAGCTGCGGCTGGATGGGATGGAGAAGGCGCGCGTCGATCCGGCGCTGGTGGTGACTCAGCGCGAGGCGGTATTGGGGCTTTGGGAGCGGGTGTTCGGTCAGGGCTGAACTTCCAGCCCGAATGCCTAGGCCGCCAGCATTTCCTTCGCGTGCTTGCGGGTGGTCGCGGTGATCTCCAGTCCGCCGAGCATCCGCGCGACCTCTTCGACGCGGCTTGCGCGGTCGAGCGAGGTCACGCTGCTGACCGTGCCACCCTTGCCGTTGCCAGCCTTCGCCACCTGGAAATGATGGTCGCCACGTGCGGCGACCTGCGGCAAGTGCGTGACGCACAGCACCTGACGCGCCTGTCCCAATTGATGCAGCAGCCGCCCAACCACTTCAGCGACGCCGCCGCCGATCCCTGTATCCACTTCGTCGAAAATCAGCGTTGGTGTCGGACTCGCGGCGCTCGCAATGACAGCCAACGCGAGACTGATCCGCGCCAGTTCTCCACCGGAGGCAACTTTCGCGAGCGGTCGCAGCGGCACGCCGGCATGACCGGCGACACGGAATTCGACCTGCTCCAGCCCATGCGCGCCGCCTTCGGGCAACTGCACCAGCGCCACTTCGAAGCTGCCGCCTTTCATTGAGAGTTCCTGCATGCCGGTGGTCACCGCGGCGGCCAGGGCCTTGCCGGCCTTGGCGCGCGCCTTCGACAGCTTTTGCGCTTCGCTCAGGAAGGCTTCTTTTGCCTTGGCAACGGCTGCGTGCAGGCTGTCGAGATCGGCTGCGGCGTCGAGCGCGGTGAGTTGCGCGCGACGGGCTTCGTGTTCATCCGGCAGCGTTTCCGGCTGCAAGCGGAATTTGCGTGCGGCCGAGTGCAGCGCGTCGAGACGCTTTTCGACCTGGGCGAGCCGGTCGGGATCCAGTTCGAGCTTCTGCGCGTAGTGGCTGAGCGAATAGGCCGCTTCCTGCAACTGGATCTCAGCCGGCTCCAGTGCCGCCAGCACGTCGTTCAGCGCTGGGTCGATCTCGGCCAGGTCGCGCACTTTCGACACGATCGAGGCGAGATGCGTGATCATCGCCTCGTCCGATTCGGACAGCGCGCCGAGTGCCCCTTGAACGCCGTCGATCAGATTGGCGGAATGCGACAGGCGCCGGTGCTCGGTGTTGACCTCTTCCCATTCGCCCGGTTGCGGCGAAAGTTTGTCCAGTTCGGTGAGCTGCCAGGCGAGGCGCTCGCGCTCCAGTTGCAGTTCGCGGTCGCGAGTTTGCGCATGCTCGACGGCCTGAACCTTTTCACGCCACGAGCGCCATGCACGCGTGACGGTTGCAGCGGTTTCCGTGAGGCCCGCATGGGTGTCGAACAGTTCGCGTTGCGCATCCGGGCGCATCAGCAACTGGTGCGCATGTTGCCCGTGAATATCCACCAGCATTTCGCCGACTTCGCGCAACTGCGCGAGCGTCGCCGCCGTGCCGTTGATGAACGCCCGCGAGCGCCCGTTCGCATCCACCACGCGACGCAGCATCACGGTACCGCCGTGGTGGCCTTCGTCGGCGGTTGCGCCGAGCGCCAGCGCGTCGAGCCATTGCTCGACTTGCTCATGCGTGTCGAACTCCGCGGTGATGTCGGCGCGGCTCTCGCCGGTGCGCACCACGCTCGCATCGGCACGGGCGCCGAGCGCGAGCGCTAGCGCGTCGATCAGGATCGACTTGCCGGCGCCTGTTTCGCCGGAGAACACGGTAAAGCCGCTGTCGAATTCGAGATCGAGCGCGGCGACGATGACGAAGTCGCGTATCGAGAGGTGGCGAAGCATGGAGGTCGTCTGATGAGCTTGATATTCAGGGTTCGGCAGCGGCGGCGTTCGTGTTTCGATCTTCCCGCGGTCTGGCTTTCCGGCTTTCCGGCGGTCCGGTGTTCCGGGCCGCTCAGGGCTTGGTATCTTCTTCGTGCGACGGATATTCGTTCCAGTGCAGCTTCTTGCGCAGCGTCGCGAAATGGCTGTAGCCGACCGGGTGCAGCATTGGCACTGTATGACGCGAGCGGCGCACCTCGATCGTGTCGCCCAATTCCAGCGAGGTGAACGACTGCATGTCGAAATTGACGTTTACTTCCCGGCCCGAGACGATCTGGATGCTGACCTTCGAGTCGTCCGGCAGCACGATTGGCCGGTTCGACAGCGCATGCGGCGCGATCGGCACCAGCACGATGCCTTGTAATTGCGGGTGCAGGATCGGCCCCTGCGAGGACAGCGCGTAGGCGGTCGAGCCCGTAGGTGTGGCGACGATCAGGCCGTCCGAGCGCTGGTTGTACATGAACCGCCCGTCCACCGAGACATGCAGTTCCGCCATTCCCGAGAAACCGCTGCGGTTCACCACCACGTCGTTGAAGGCAAGTGCGTGGTAGATCGGATTGCCGTCGCGCATGATGCGCGCTTCAAGCAGCATGCGCTCTTCGCGCTCAAAGTTGCCGGAGAGCATTTGCGGCACGATCTCGCGCATGTCGGAGATCGGAATGTCGGTAATGAAGCCGAGCCGCCCGTGGTTGATGCCGATCAGCGGCGTGCGGTAGGGCGCAAGCTGGCGGCCAATGCCCAGCATCGTGCCGTCGCCGCCCAGCACCACCGCAACGTCGGCGCGCGCGCCGATCTCGGCGGGACGCAGCGCCGGATAGTCGGTGACGCCGATCTCGGCGGCGGTGTCGGCTTCGAACACGACCTCGAAGCCGCGCCTCGCGATGCACGAGGCGAGCTCGGTCAGCGGCTCGCCAATGCCCGGCGTATTGTTGCGCCCGACGAGCGCGACGGTCTTGAACTGGCTAGTCACTTGCATGCCGGCATTACACCATAGGTAGGGCCTGAAAAGAACCGCAGAAAGACCCGGTAGCGAGCCTGCTCAAGCGGGCGCGAGCGGATTGGGCGATTATCGTTAGAATGGTGAAATCTTGATGACATGCGCGCCGGTTGTAGTCCGGCGGCGCGATAGTCAGGGGGTGGCGCCGTTAGCGCTCGCTGTAGTCGTGTCATTGAGCTAAAATTTTCCGTCATGCTAGATCCCCGCGCACAAACCCTCCTAAAAACGCTGATCGAGCGCTATATCGCCGAAGGTCAGCCGGTCGGCTCGCGCACGTTGTCTCGCTATTCCGGCCTCGAGCTGAGTCCGGCGACGATCCGCAACGTGATGTCCGACCTCGAGGACCTGGGGCTCGTGATCAGTCCGCATACTTCAGCGGGCCGCATCCCGACGCCGCGTGGCTACCGGCTGTTCGTGGATACTATGCTGACGGTGGAATCCGCCGCGGACGAAGAAGCGGTCATGCGCACCGTCAAAACTACGCTGCAGGCGGGCGAACCGCAGAAAATCGTCGCCGCGGCGGCCAGCGTGCTGTCCAATCTCTCGCAGTTCGCCGGTGTGGTGCTTACGCCGCGCCGCAGCCACGTGTTCAAGCAGATCGAATTCATGCGCCTGTCGGACAAGCGGATCCTGCTGATTATCGTGACGCCCGAGGGTGACGTGCAGAACCGCATCATGGCGACCCAGCGTGACTTCTCGCCGTCGCAACTGGTGGAAGCCTCCAATTACATCAACGCGCACTTCGCCGGCCTTTCGTTCGACGACGTGCGCCGCCGCCTGCGCGAAGAAATCGACGAGTTGCGCGGCGACATGACCACGCTGATGCACGCCGCGGTCACGGCCAGCACGGATGAATCCGACACCGGCGAGACCGTGCTGATTTCCGGCGAGCGCAACCTGCTCGAAGTCGCCGACCTTTCGTCGGACATGGCGCGCTTGCGCAAGCTGTTCGATGTGTTCGACCAAAAGACCAGTCTCCTTCAGTTGCTCGACGTGTCGAGTCACGCCGCGGGCGTGCAGATTTTCATCGGCGGCGAGTCGAATCTCGTGCCGATCGAGGAAATGAGCGTGGTGACCGCGCCTTATGAGGTGAATGGCAAGATCGTCGGCACGCTCGGTGTGATCGGGCCGACCCGCATGGCCTACAACCGGGTGATTCCGATCGTCGACATCACCGCGCGGCTGCTTTCTCTCACGCTGAGTCAGCAGTAACCCGGCAGTTACTACCGGTCACCGCCGGCTGCGGCATCTCATGCAGCAAATGATGCGCGACCGCGCGCGGCTTGCCAATTGGCCGAATGGCCAGGGGTCCCTGGCGGACCTCGCAACGAACCGCGCCGCTATAATGAATTCCACCTGAACCGACTCTCCGCCCAAAGCGGTTATTTCTGTTGCCTATGCGCTTCGACCTCGAGCGGCCTTCACAGAACGCCACGTCACACCGTGTCGCCGTGCTGCTGATCAATCTTGGCACGCCCGACGCGCCGACGCCGCGCGCGGTCCGTCGCTATCTTGCGCAGTTCCTGTCCGATCCTCGTGTGGTCGAAATTCCGGCCTTGCTCTGGCAAGTGATCCTGCGTTTGCTGATTTTGCCGTTCCGCAGCCGTGCGTCAGCGAAGAAGTACGCGGCCGTGTGGATGCCGGAAGGCTCGCCGCTGCGTGTCTTCACGGAAAAGCAGGTGGAGGGCTTGCGGCATCTGCTGCAATTGAACGACTACACGGTGCTGGTCGACTATGCCATGCGCTATGGCACCCCCGGCATTCCGGCCATGCTGAACCAGCTCAAGCTGGCGGGCGCCGAGCGTGTGCTGCTGGTGCCCATGTATCCGCAATACTCGTCGTCGACCACGGCCACGGCTTTCGACGACGCCTTTTCGGCTCTCAGGCGCATGCGCAATCAACCGGAAATCCGCACTGTGCGGCAGTACGCGGATCATCCGGCGTATATCGCCGCGCTTGCCGCTCAGGTACATCACTACTGGCATCAGCACGGCCGGCCGGATTTCGCGACAGGAGACAAGCTGGTGCTGAGTTTTCACGGTGTGCCCAAGCGCACGATGGATCTCGGCGATCCGTACCACGAGCAATGTCAGCAGACCGGCGCGCTGTTGACGCAGGCACTGGGATTGACGCAGGTGGAATGCCGCATTACGTTTCAGTCCCGGTTCGGCAAGGCCGAATGGCTGCAGCCGTATACCGCTCCTACGCTGAAGGAATTGGGCTCGGCGGGCGTGCGGCGTGCCGACGTGTTCTGTCCGGGCTTTACCGCCGATTGCCTTGAAACGATTGAGGAAATTGGCATGGAAGTCCGCGACGAGTTTCTGCAGGCGGGTGGCAAGGAGTTTCATCGGATTCCCTGCCTGAACGCCTCGCAGCCGTGGATCGCCGCGCTAGGCGAAATCGTCGCTCAGAATCTGCAGGGCTGGCCCGTGCAAGCGGTGCCGGTGCCGCACACGACAGGGGCTTAAGCAGGCTCATGAATTACAGGATTTCTACCGAACCGGGCGCGAAACTGCGTATCGACAAATGGCTTTGGGCGGCGCGCTTCTTCAAGACTCGCTCGCTCGCGGCGGACGCCGTCGACAAAGGGCATGTGCGGATCGGCGGCGCCAGCATCAAGCCGGCCAAAGACGTGCGCGTCGGCGACCTGGTCGAGATCGAGATCGAACGGATTGTGTGGCAGGTGGAAGTACTGGGCGTGTGCGACGTGCGTGGCCCAGCCAGCGTCGCGCAGACGCTTTATGCCGAAACCGAAGAGAGCAGGGTGAAGCGGCAGGTCGAGCAGGAGCGGCGCAAGACGTATCGCGAACCGACCGCCGCTTTACACGGCAGGCCGACCAAGCGCGACCGGCGCACTATCGACAAACTTTCAGGTGGGGATTGAACAGTTGTTCCATCGTCGCGTGCACACCGCCGTACTCGGTGGTGTGATCGTTGACGGCCCCGGACATGCAGATGGTCGTGGTGCCCGCGATCAGTACCAATGCGACCACCGATATTGCAAAGGTCAGTTTCACGGTGCTCCCCTTGGGAAGATTCAGGATGGAAACGGGCGATTCAGGTGGATTTGAAAAATGTCGGTAAGGTTTACGTTAGATTAGGGTTAACGTGTCTTTTCCGACGCTTTATTGGAGGATAGGCCACTTGTCGGGCGCACTCAATCTCAATCTGATTGCGACGCAATAATGGTTGTAACCGGGCATTTCTGCCGAGCGCCCGCGGCGCGAAAAGTTCCGCGAGAGGCGCTTGAAATGGGTCTTTTCGACCCCATCTCCCGTTTCGATCCGCGCTAACGCACCAGGTTGTGCACCAGGTTGTCTGTCGCAATTTTGCAACGCACAAATGGCGCCAGCTTTGACGCGTTGCCGCCGCCGTTTGCTTTAACTTTTTTAACGACTTTCAGCGACATGGAAAACACGCAAGAGAACCCGACGAGCCAGAATCCCACGCCCGCCGACGAAACCGCGCGCCAGGCCGCCGAGGCCGCTGCATCCCAGCAGGACGCGGCGGCAAACGCTGCTCCTGAAGCTCCGGCCGCCGGCGCCGAAGCTGCATTGGCCGAAGCGGAGGCGAAGATCACCGAGCTGCAGGAAAGCTTCCTGCGGGCGAAGGCTGAGACCGAGAACGTGCGCCGCCGCGCCCAGGAAGATGTCGCCAAGGCCCACAAGTTCGCGATCGAAAGCTTCGCTGAGCATTTGCTGCCGGTGGTCGACAGCCTCGAAGCAGCGGTTGCCCACTCGTCCGACGACCTGCAAAAGGTCCGTGAAGGCGTCGAACTCACGCTGCGCCAGCTTTCCGGCGCGCTGGAGAAGGGCCGCGTCGTTGCCCTGAACCCGGTCGGCGAGAAGTTCGATCCGCATCGCCATCAGGCTATTTCGATGGTGCCGGCCGATCAGGAACCGAACACCGTTGTCGCCGTGCTGCAAAAAGGCTTTGTGATCGCCGACCGCGTGCTGCGTCCTGCCCTCGTGACCGTCGCGGCACCGAAATAAGCATCCGGGTCGCAGCACGAGCGTTGCGTCTCCAGCCGGGTTACAAGGCGATTTTCAGCCGTTCCGCCTGGCAGGCATCGTGATGGCCAACATTCCCGTCGACGCCGCTGCATTCGCCATCTTCGGTATGCAGGCGCTCATCGCCGAGTGATTCGACGCAGGGCTGGCCGAGGCCGGTGATGAACTGGCCATGGTGTTTTTCTGGGGTCTTGATTGTTTTAACCGCGAGATCGCCAGGAAGGGACGGCGATGCTGGCGCGGCCGGATGCGATTCGTGCGCCCGGTCTCAGAGGGTTTCACGGCAACGTCTCCGAGCATCGCGAACCAGGCCGGCAATTTCATGCCTCGTGGCGTGCCCACCTGGTTCCTCCTTTACCGGAGGCAAGCGGCTCGGCCGGGCAACCGGCTGGCACGGCCTGGGGCAGTTCGAGGCGGGGGCTACGGCGGCGCCGGACAGAGTCCGGGCGGCCAATGCGGTCGGCAGCACGGCAAATGGTGAAAAAAGCGGCAAAAGTTCGACCGATTGAAAAAAATTAAAGACCGCATCGTAAAAGAGGTCTTGAAAACGATGCGGACGCACTTATGTTGAGTGCAGGTAGGAATTGAGAGCGGGTCGCCGTACCGCCAGATGAGCAAAAACGGCGATTCCCGCAGCGATCAAAGTTAGGAGATTAGTAAAAATGGGCAAAATCATCGGCATCGACCTCGGCACGACCAACTCGTGCGTGGCGATCATGGAAGGCAATTCGGTCAAAGTGATCGAGAACTCGGAAGGTGCGCGCACCACGCCGTCGATCATCGCTTACATGGAAGACGGCGAAATTCTCGTCGGCGCACCGGCTAAGCGTCAGTCGGTCACGAACCCGCGCAACACGCTGTACGCCGTCAAGCGCCTGATCGGCCGCCGCTTCGAAGAAAAAGAAGTGCAGAAAGACATCGGTCTGATGCCGTACAAGATCATGAAAGCCGACAACGGCGATGCATGGATCGAAGTGCGCGACCAGAAGCTCGCACCGCCGCAAATCTCCGCGGAAACGCTGCGCAAGATGAAGAAGACCGCTGAAGATTACCTCGGCGAGCCGGTCACGGAAGCTGTGATTACGGTTCCCGCGTACTTCAACGACAGCCAGCGTCAGGCTACCAAAGACGCGGGTCGCATCGCCGGTCTGGAAGTGAAGCGGATCATCAACGAACCGACCGCAGCCGCATTGGCATTCGGTCTGGACAAGGCTGAAAAGGGCGACCGCAAGATCGCCGTGTTCGACCTGGGCGGCGGCACGTTTGACATTTCGATCATCGAAATCGCGGACGTTGACGGTGAAATGCAGTTCGAAGTGCTGTCCACGAACGGCGACACGTTCCTCGGTGGTGAAGACTTCGACCAGCGCATCATCGATTACATCATCGGCGAGTTCAAGAAGGAACAAGGCGTCGATCTGTCGAAAGACGTGCTCGCACTGCAACGCCTGAAAGAATCGGCTGAAAAGGCGAAGATCGAACTCTCGTCGAGCCAGCAAACCGAAATCAACCTGCCGTACATCACGGCCGACGCGTCGGGTCCGAAGCACTTGAACCTGAAAATCACGCGCGCCAAGCTGGAAGCGCTGGTTGAAGAGCTGATCGAACGCACGATCGAACCGTGCCGCACGGCGATCAAGGACGCAGGCGTGAAGGTCGGCGAGATCGACGACGTGATTCTGGTCGGCGGTATGACCCGTATGCCGAAGGTGCAGGACAAGGTCAAGGAGTTCTTCGGCAAGGAACCGCGCCGTGACGTGAATCCGGACGAAGCCGTAGCCGTTGGCGCCGCGATTCAAGGCCAGGTTCTGTCGGGTGACCGCACGGACGTTCTGTTGCTCGACGTGACCCCGCTGTCGCTCGGCATCGAAACGCTCGGCGGCGTGATGACGAAGATGATCAACAAGAACACCACGATCCCGACCAAGCACGCACAGGTCTACTCGACGGCTGACGACAATCAGGGAGCCGTGACGATCAAGGTGTTCCAGGGTGAACGCGAAATGGCAGCCGGCAACAAGCTGCTGGGCGAGTTCAACCTCGAAGGCATTCCGCCGGCACCGCGCGGCACGCCGCAGATCGAAGTGAGCTTCGACATCGACGCGAACGGTATTCTGCACGTCGGCGCGAAAGACAAGGCGACCGGCAAGGAAAACCGCATCACGATCAAGGCGAACTCGGGTCTGTCCGAAGCCGAAATCGAGAAGATGGTGAAGGACGCCGAAGCGAACGCGGAAGAAGACCACAAGCTGCGTGAGCTGGCCGATGCCCGCAACCAGGGCGACGCGCTGGTCCACAGCACGAAGAAGGCGCTCACCGAATACGGCGACAAGCTCGACGCCGGTGAGAAGGAAAAGATCGAAACCGCGCTGAAGGACCTCGAAGACACGCTGAAGAGCGGGTCGAGCGACAAGGCTGCGATCGAAGCCAAGATCGAAGTGGTGGCGACCGCCTCGCAGAAGATGGGCGAGAAGATGTACGCCGACATGCAGGCAGCGCAAGGTGCCGAAGCAGCGGCAGCGGGCGCGGCAGGAGCGGGCGCATCGGCGAACGGCGCGAGCCAGCCGCAAGACGACGTGGTTGACGCCGAGTTCAAGGAAGTCAAGAAAGACTAAAGCCAGGTCGCATTTCGACCGTAAAGCCGCACACAACTCTGTGTGCGGCCCGGCTGCACAAGGGACTGCGTCCATTCGGGCAGCAGGAACGTGCAAGAGCGGTTATCACGCCTGGCGAGCCTTTTAGGCTCTCCGGGCACATTTGTTTTATGGAGGGCGTTGTTTGAACCGCCTGAAAGCGGTGTGAACAACGGCCGGACGAGTCGCAAGACTCCAGCATTCAAGAGGAGCCACCGCGCCCCATTGCGCGAGTGGCGTTGAACCGATATGGCGAAACGGGATTACTACGAGGTTCTGGGCGTCGCAAAGAACGCGAGCGACGACGAAATCAAGAAGGCTTATCGCAAGCTTGCGATGAAGCACCACCCCGACCGCAATCCGGGCAACAAGGATGCGGAAGAGCATTTCAAAGAGGTGAAGGAAGCCTATGAAATGCTGTCGGACTCGCAAAAGCGTGCCGCGTACGATCAGTACGGCCACGCGGGCGTCGATCCGAACATGGGCGGAGCCGGTGCGCAAGGCTTCGGCGGTTTTGCCGATGCGTTCGGCGATATTTTCGGCGACATCTTCGGCCAGGCGGCCGGCGGTGCCGCACGCGGCGGCGGCCGTGCAGGCCCGCAAGTGTATCGCGGCGCCGATCTGCGCTACAGCATGGAAATCACGCTGGAACAGGCCGCGCACGGCTACGACACGCAGATTCGCGTGCCGAGCTGGGTGTCGTGCGAAATCTGTCACGGTTCGGGCGCGAAGCCCGGCACCAAGCCGGAAACCTGCCCGACCTGTAGCGGCTCGGGTTCGGTGCGGATGTCGCAGGGCTTCTTCAGCATCCAGCAGACCTGCCCGAAGTGCCACGGCACGGGCACCTATATCCCCGATCCGTGCGGCCACTGCCACGGCGCGGGCAAGGTGAAGGAAACCAAGACGCTGGAAGTGAAGATCCCGGCAGGTATCGACGACGGCATGCGCATCCGCTCGGCCGGCAATGGTGAGCCGGGTATCAACGGCGGTCCGTCGGGCGATCTGTACGTCGAGATTCACATCAAGCAACACTCGGTGTTCGAACGCGACGGCGACGACCTGCATTGCCAGATGCCGATTCCGTTCACCACGGCGGCGCTCGGCGGTGAGATCGAAGTGCCGACCCTCGCGGGCCGCGCGAGCTTCACGGTGCCGGAAGGCACGCAGTCGGGCAAGACCTTCCGTCTGCGTGGCAAGGGTATCAAGGGGCTGCGTTCGAGCATTGCGGGCGATCTGTACGTGCATGTGCAAGTCGAAACGCCGGTCAAGCTCACCGAGCCGCAGCGCGAGTTGCTTCAGCAATTCGAGAAGGCGCTCGTGGAAGGCGGCGCGCGGCATAGCCCGCAGAGCAAGAGCTGGTTCGATCGGGTGAAGAGCTTCTTCGATTAATAGCGGTTCGATTTGGCGGTAAGCATGAGGGCAGATGAGCGCGACGCAGTTTTCGCGTTGCTCGACGATTGCGACGCGACGGCGGCGCGCCGTTCGAGTCGTCTGTACACGGGATTTGTGCGTGAGCGGGTTTGCGCGGACGCCGCGCAGCTTGAAGCCGTGTGCGAGACCGTGGCCGCGGATACGCTGCGTGGTTTGCATGCTGTCGTGCTTGCCGACTACGAGTTTGGCCGGCATCTTCTCGGCGGCGGCCATTCTCACCGGGCATTGAAAGAAACGCAGCGTGGCGATGCCGCGCTGCGTTTTTTATTGTTTGACCGTTGCGAGAAACTGTCGCGCGATGACGTCGATGCGTGGCTGGTGGAGCGCGACGGCGGCGCGGCCGAGGCGTCGGTGGCGGGCACGGCGAACGTGCGCGCGAGCGTCGATCCCAAGCAATTCAACGACGCGATCGACGCGATCCATGCCGCTTTGCGCGCGGGCGATTCTTATCAGGTCAACTACACGTATCGGCTTGGTTTCGATGTATTCGGCTCGCCGACCGCGCTTTATCGGCGCCTGCGGGTCCGTCAGCCGGTGCCATACGGTGCGCTGATCGCATTACCGGGCGACACCTGGGTCTTGTCGTGTTCGCCGGAGTTGTTCATCGAGAAGGACGGCGCGATGTTGCGCGCCCGGCCGATGAAAGGCACGGCGCCGCGATCAGCCGATCCCGTGGCCGATCGTCATGCTGCCGAGTTCCTTGCAAACGACCCGAAGAATCGCGCCGAGAACGTGATGATCGTCGACCTGTTGCGCAACGATTTGTCGCGCGTGG
This sequence comes from Paraburkholderia haematera, assembly GCF_905220975.1. Taxonomy (GTDB): domain Bacteria; phylum Pseudomonadota; class Gammaproteobacteria; order Burkholderiales; family Burkholderiaceae; genus Paraburkholderia; species Paraburkholderia haematera. The sequence goes on from NZ_CAJNBK010000001.1 coordinate 390,653, forward strand.
CGCAGACGGGCTCGGTCCATGTGCCGGCGCTTTTTTCGGTCGAACCGTATGCATCGGTCTGGCAAATGACGTCGACGGTACATTCGACGTTGCGCGCCGGCACGACTTTCGCCGAGATTGTGCGCGCGCTGTTTCCCTGCGGTTCGATAACCGGTGCGCCGAAGCATCGCACGATGCAATTGATCGACGCGCTCGAAAGCACGCCGCGTGGACTCTACACTGGCGCGATCGGCTGGCTCGATGCGCCCTCGACGACCAGCGGCGAAAACACCTGCGGCGACTTTTGCCTATCTGTGGCGATCCGCACGTTGACCTTAAGCCCGGCCGCGCGGGCGGGTGAGCTGCAAGGCAAGATGGGCGTGGGCGCGGGCATCGTGCTCGACAGCGTCGCCGCCGACGAATATGCGGAGTGCCAATTGAAGGCCAGCTTTCTGACCGGCGCCGAGCCGGGTTTCGAGCTCTTCGAAACGATGTATGCGACGCGGGATGAGGGCGTGCGCCATCTGTCGCGCCATCTCGCACGACTCTCGGCGAGCGCCGCGACGCTGGGTTTCAAACTCGACGACGAAAACGAAATTCACGCGCAAATCGCGGAGAAATGTGCGGCATTGCCGGCGCAGACCCCGCATCGTATGCGCCTCGCATTGAGCAAAAACGGCGCGGTGCAGATAGCGGCCGCAGTGCTGGCGCCGCTGGCCGGCGAGACCGTCGCTGTACTGCTCGGGCCGGACCACGCGTTCCCCGCGATGCAGGCCGGTGATCCGCTGCTGCGGCACAAGACCACGCGCCGCGCCGAATATGACCGCGGCTGGCGCGAAGCAGAAGCGAAGGGTGCTTTCGACACGCTGTTTTTTAACGAGCGCGGTGAGTTGACCGAAGGCGGCCGGTCGAATGTGTTTGTGAAGCTGGGTGGGCGGTGGTGGACGCCGCCATTAACCTCGGGTGTGCTGCCCGGGATCATGCGGAGCGTGCTGCTGGAGGATCTCGATCTTCACGCGGCTGAACGCGTGCTGACTCGAGTTGATGTGCTAAACGCCGAAGCGCTTCTGGTGTGCAACGCACTGCGAGGCGCAGTACAGGCGCACGTGCTGGGCTAGGGCCAGCGGCGCTGCGGGCATTAGCGGCTTTGGGGCGTTGTGTGCTGCAGCCGGCTGCTCAACTGTTGCGAACACGCAGCAGGCGGGCCACGCATCCGAACAGGCGTGCGTGCCATGTGGATTCCCGCACGTCATGCGGCGCGGTAGCGTGGTTGCGGATTCCCGCTACGTCGATCAGGCAAAAGGGGCTCATAGTCATCTCTCTTCGGTATGCGGCAGAGCCGCGTTAACAAGGTAGACGAAGATAGATGACCCGGTTTCCAGGTGATATCAGACGGGTCCCAAAACAGGCGCGAATGTGCCCAATTAATGTGATTCCTAGCAGGCCTGGTGCTTAGAACGTGTGTTCCGGCCCCGGGAACGAGCCATCCTTCACCGCATGCACGTACGCTTCTACGGCGGCCTGGATGTTCGGTTGCCCCTGCATGAAATCCTTCACAAAGCGCGGCCGCTTGCCGGGGAAAATCCCAAGCATGTCGTGCAGCACCAGCACCTGACCCGAACAGTCCACGCCTGCGCCGATGCCGATCGTCGGAATCCGCAATTGCTTCGTGACCTCACTCGCGAGCAACGTTGGGATCGCTTCCATGACGATCAGTTGGGCGCCCGCATTCTGCACGGCGAGCGAGTCGCGCAGCAACTGGCTCGCGCCCGCCTCGGTCTTGCCCTGCACCTTGAAGCCGCCGAACGCATGCACCGATTGCGGCGTGAGGCCGACGTGCGCGCACACCGGAATCGACCGTTCGACCAGAAAACGTACCGTGTCCGCGAGCCACTCGCCGCCCTCGAGCTTCACCATTTGCGCGCCGGCGCGCATGAGTTCCACCGAGCTCCTGAACGCGTCCTCCGGCGTGCCGTACGTGCCGAACGGGAGGTCGGCGACCACCAGTGCCGAGGGCCGCGCCCGCGCGACGCTTGCCGTGTGATACGCGATCTCGGTGAGTGTCACCGGCAGCGTGGTCGTCTGGCCTTGCAACACATTGCCGAGCGAATCGCCGATTAACAGCACGTCGACCCCCGCGCGATCCAGCAGCGCGGCGAAGCTCGCGTCGTAACAGGTCAGCATGGCGATCTTTTCGCCGGCGTCGCGCATTGCCTGCAGTTTCGGCACGGTGATGGCGTTCCGGCTCGCTTCCTGCAAATAGGTCATGGGGGAAATCCGTTGGAAAAAGAGGGGGCGCGCCGCTTAAAGCGACGTGCCTTTGACAAAGAATTCCTTGCGGCCACGCATGGTTTCGATGCGTTCGGCGAGTAGCGCAAGGTCCGCGTCCGAGTCGAGCGGATTCAGATGTTCAGCATTGACCGTCAGCACGGGCGCGCGGTCGTAGTGGTAGAAAAACTCGTTGTAGGCGTCGCAAAGCGCGTGCAGATACGCGTCGGAAATCTGCAGTTCCATGGGTACGGCCCGCTTCTGGATGCGGGCGAACAGCACTTCGGGACTGGCTTGCAGGTAGACCACGAAATCCGGTGCCGGCGCGCTCACCTCGAGTCGCGCGGCGAGGGCGCGATACAGATGCCACTCGTCTTCCTGCAGAGTCAGACGCGCGAAGATGTCGTTCTTCTGCGTCATGAAATCGGCGATAAGCGGGATGCCTGCCACATGCGCGGCCGCCACCTCCTGGGCCTGCTGCGCGCGCTGCAACGCGAAGTGCAATTGTGCGGGTAGCGCATAACGCGCGGTGTCGCGATAAAAGCGTTCGAGGAAGGGATTGCCCTGTGGGCGCTCGAACTGCTCCTGCATCGACCAGCGCTGTGCGAGCCGCCGAGCGAGCGAGGTCTTGCCGACGCCGATCGGCCCTTCGATCGCGATATAGCCGAAGGGCGGCCGTAGTTGCGGCGCGGTGACGGTGAGCGGTGGCGAATTCATTCGCAACGGCCCTTGTCCCCAGCGGGGGCGCCGACAGCCAATGCATTAAGCATTGGGCACTGGCAGGAGCCCTTCACTTTCTCGATGCGTTGCTCGCTCACGCCGTCAAGCAAGGCCGCGGCACGGCCGTATTGCGGGATGATCAGCGCCGCGTCGATCTCGACGAGCGGCACGAGCGCAAAGGCGCGTTCGATCAAACGCGGATGCGGCACGATCAGATCGGCTTCGTCGATCGATTGATCGCCGAAAAGCAGGATGTCCAGATCGAGCGTGCGCGGGGCGTTGCGAAACGGCCGTTCACGGCCGAACTGATGCTCGATCTTGTGGCACAGCGCAAGCAGATGCCGCACGGGGAGCGTCGTGTCGACCTTCACGACGCAGTTGAAATAATCGTCACCACCCGCGTCGATCGGGGCGGTGCGATACAGGCTCGACTTGGCGAGCACGGTGATGGTGTGCTGTTGGGCCAGGCACACCACCGCGTCTTTCAGGGTCTGGCGCGCGTCCCCGAGATTCGCGCCGAGGCCGAGATAAGCAACCGTCATGGCATAACTTCCTGCAACTATCGTTCGACGGCAACCGCCAACGCCGTGTCAGTCTTCGTGCGAGCCGTCATGGCCCGCGTCGTTGGCTGTGCGTTCTGGCGTGCCGCCCTCCATTCCCTCGCCCGGTTTGCGGGTTCTGGCGCCACTGCTGCGCCGCCGTCGTTTTCTGGGGCTCCGGTCCTTCCCGCCTTGCGTAAGCAACGTCTCACGCGCAGCGACGTCTCCTTCAATGAACTCCGTCCACCACGCACCGACCGACTCTTCGAGTTCGCCCGATTCGCAGCGCAACAGGAGGAAATCATACCCCGCTCTAAATCTTTGGTGTTCCAGCAGCTTCAGCGCGCTTCTTCCCGAGCGTTTCTCTAGGCGCAGCTGCAGCCCCCAGATCTCGCGCATATCCGACGAAAAGCGCTTGTGGATCGCGAGCTTCTCGGTTTGCATGTCGAGGACTTCGTCCATCGCGCGATGCAGGGCCGGCACCGGATATTCGCCGTTCGCTTCAAATTGTTGCCAGCGCGTCTGAACGTCGTGCCACAGCAGCGTGGCGAACAGGAAGCCCGGCGAAACCGGCTTGCCGGCGCGCACGCGGGCGTCCGTATTGGTCAGCGCAAGCGTGATGAATTTCTCGCCGATCGGCTGCTCCAGCACCACGTCGAGCAGCGGCAGCAGGCCGTGATGCAGGCCTTCCTGGCGCAGACGCTTCAAACAGGCAAGCGCGTGGCCCGACAGCATCAGCTTGAGCATTTCGTCGAACAGACGGGCGGCCGGCACGTTGTTGATCAGATCGGCCATTTTGGTGATCGGCGCGCGGGTCGTGTCTTCGATTTCGAAGTCGAGCTTGGCGGCAAAGCGCACCACGCGCAGCATGCGCACCGGATCCTCGCGATAACGCGTGGCCGGGTCGCCGATCATGCGCAACAGACGCGCGCGCATGTCGGCCATGCCGTTGTGATAGTCCAGCACGGTTTGCGTGGCCGGATCGTAGTACATCGCGTTGATCGTGAAGTCGCGGCGCGTGGCGTCTTCGTGCTGTTCGCCCCAGACGTTGTCGCGCAGCACGCGGCCGCTGGCGTCCACCGCATGCGTGCGGCGGTCGAGCTCGTCGCGCTTCAGACGGCGCGGCGGTGCTGCGTCGGCTGCGGGCGGATCGACCAGCGCGCGGAACGTCGAGGTTTCGATGATTTCCTGGCCGAACTGCACGTGCACGATCTGAAACCGGCGGCCGATGATGCGGGCGCGGCGGAACAGTTTCTGCACCTGTTCGGGCGTGGCGTCGGTCGCGACGTCGAAGTCTTTCGGCTTGATCCCGAGCAGCAGATCGCGCACCGCACCGCCGACGATAAACGCGCGATGCCCAGCTTCCTGCAGGCCCTCGGTGACGCGAATCGCGTTCCTCGAGATCAGCGACTGATCGATGCCATGCACGTCGTGCGGAATGATGACCGGCACGTCGGGGTCCTGCACGGCTTTGGTGGCTGGGCGTGCCGGTTTGCGGCGCGCCTTGCTGGCGCCGGACGCGTTGCGTGCCGGCGCCGAGCCGGCTTCGTCTGCTTCGGCTTCGGCGGGCGTGGTGTCGTCAGCGGGCGCCGAGTCCTGGCCGAATAGCTTGCGGATAAGTTTTTTGATCACGAGGGTTGAAAGAGTTCGAGGATGCGCCAGCCTTTGGCCTGCGCATGGGCGCGCAATGTTTCGTCGGGATTGGTCGCGATCGGATCGGTGACCTTTTCGAGCAGCGGGATGTCGTTGTGCGAGTCGCTATAGAAATAGCTGTGCTCGAAATCGCTCCAGGTCTTGCCGAGGGACGCCAGCCACGCCTCGGTACGGACAATTTTGCCTTCTTTGTAGCTCGGCGTGCCGGTGGGGCGGCCGGTATACGGCGAATGCGGCTGGCCGTCGACGGTTTCCGCTTCGCAGGCGATCAGCGCATCGACGCCGAACGCCTGTGCGATCGGGCGGGTGATGAATTCGTTGGTTGCCGTGACCACGCAGCAGAGATCGCCGGCTTCACGGTGCTCCCTGACCAGCTCCAGCGCGACCGGGAAGATCGCCGGCTTGATCACTTCATGCATGTACTGCGCGTGAAGGTCGGCAAGCTGTGCGCGCGTGTACTTCGAGAGCGGCGTGAGCATGGCGATCAGATACGCGTGAATGTCCAGCTTGCCGGCTTTGTAGTCGGCGAAAAAGCGGTCGTTTTCGCGGGCAAAGTTTTCCGCGTCGACCATGCCTTGTTTCACCATGAAGCGGCCCCATTCGTGGTCGCTGTCGGTGGGAATGAGGGTGTGGTCGAGGTCGAAGAGTGCGAGGTTAGCCATGGGGGCCTATTTTACTTGAAGCGGCGGGCGAAGCGGATGAGGCGGGTGCCGTTCGCCGATCGTCGGCGTCAGGCGAGGCTAGCATGGTGCGTAGAAGCGGCAGCGTGACCGCGCGTTTCTGTTCGAGCGAAAAGCGGTCGAGCGCGTCGAGCAACGCCATCAGGCTTGGCATGTCGCGGCGAAAGTGCGTCAACAGGTAGGCGGGGACGTCGTCGGCAAGCATGATGCCGCGCTCGCGCGCCGCGTGCTTCAGCACCGCGGCCTTTCCTTCGTCCGGCAGGGGCGCGAGGTGGAATACGAGGCCCCAGCCGAGGCGCGTGCGCAGATCTTCGCGCACCGTCATGCCGATCGGCGGCGCATTGCCCGCGGCGACGAGCGCGCTGGTGGGGTGCGCGCGCACTTCGTTGAACAGGTTGAAGACGGCAATCTGCTGCGCCGCGGACAGGCCGTCGCAATCGTCGATCGCATAAAGCGCGACGCGCGGGTCGAACGTGAAGGCGGCGAGGCTGCTCTGCGGACCGGCAAAGCGCGCATGGCCCGGCGGCGCTTCGTGGACCAGCGCCTGCAAAAGATGGGTGCGGCCGCTGCCGCTTTCGCCCCAGACGTAGAAGGTGCGATCGGCCACTGGCCCGGCCGCGAGCGCATTGTCGAGCTCGCGCAGCCGCGTGACCAGCTCGGCGTTGGCGCCGGCGAAGAAATTGTCGAATGTCGATGGCGGCGGGGTGCCGAGATCGAGCGTCAGTTGACGAAGCACAGTAGGTTAATGCCGAAAATGGGGCTTAGGCCGCAAATGGCCCGAACTTCGGGCCCTGAAACGTCAAGGAACAGTCAATGAGCAGTCAGTGACTCAGTTGTTGTAAAGCGTGCTCGCCAGATAGCTTTGACGCAACTCGCGCATCGCTACCGACAGAATCGCGCTGACCGGCAGCGCCATCAACACGCCGAAAAAGCCGAACAACTGACCGAACGCGAGCAACGCGAAGATGACCGCGAGCGGGTGCAGGCCGATCCGTTCGCCGACGAGGCGTGGCGTGAGATAAAAGCTCTCCACGATCTGGCCGACGCCGTAAATCACCGCGACCGCGCCGAAGCCATACCAGTCGCCGAACTGCAGCAGTGCCGCGAGCAGCGCCAGCGCGAGCCCGGTTGCAAAACCGATGTACGGGATGAACACGGCGAGGCCCGTGAAAATACCCACTGGCAGCGCGATCTCGAAGCCGGCGACGGTCAGCGCAATCGCATAATAGACCGCGAGCACCGCCATCACGAGCAACTGGCCGCGCAGGTATTGCGACAGCATCAGGTCCATGTCGCGCGCGAGCTGCAGCGTCTTTTCGAGCCAGCGGCGCGGCACCACGATCTGCATGCGGGCGAGCATGCGGTTCCAGTCGTACAACAGATAAAACAGCACGAGCGGCACCATTACGAGGTTGCCGACCACCGTCATCATCAGGTTGCCGCTGGTGCGGATCGAAGTCCATGCATAAAGCGCGACCTGCTGTGCGCTGCCTTCGAGCTGCCCCATCACGAGATCGCGGATACTGGCGAAATCGAGCGAGTCGGCGAGGCCCATCATCGCAAGCTTGGGTTGCAACCAGGCGCTCGCGTGCGCAAACAGCACGGGCACCTGCTGCTTCAACTGCGGACCTTCTTTCTGGATGACGGCCAGCACCAGCAGCACGAGCATTGTCATCAGCAACGAAAACAGCAGCATCATCAGCAAGGCGGCGAGTCCGCGCGGCACACGCCGGCGAACCATCCACGCGACGCCCGGTTGCAGAATGTACGCGAGAATGGCACCTAGCAGGAACGGTGTGAGGACTGGACTCAGTAGCCAGAGCAAAATGCCGACAACCAGTGCGATTGCCAGCCAGATGAAAGCGCGGCGCTGTACAGGTGTCAGGATCGAGGAGTTCTGTTGCAAAATTGTTTCCCAGGTGTCGTCGCGACCGGAAGATTCAGGCTGATGCAAATTCCAGCCAGACGGCCGGCATCGGGTAAAATCGCATTTTACCGACCTTCTTGCCCTTCCCCATGAATCAACCGAAATCCGCCCCTGACGCTCAAGGTTTGTCGTATCGCGACGCCGGCGTGGACATCGACGCGGGCGACGCCCTTGTCGATGCGATCAAGCCCTTTGCCAAAAAGACGATGCGCGACGGCGTGCTGGGTGGCATCGGCGGGTTTGGCGCGCTGTTCGAAGTGCCGAAGAAGTACAAGGAACCGGTGCTGGTTTCGGGCACGGACGGCGTCGGCACCAAGCTGCGTCTCGCGTTTCAGCTGAACAAACACGACACGGTCGGCCAGGATCTGGTGGCGATGAGCGTGAACGACATTCTGGTTCAGGGCGCCGAGCCGCTGTTCTTCCTCGATTATTTTGCTTGCGGCAAGCTGGACGTCGGCACCGCGGCAACGGTCGTGAAGGGTATCGCACATGGCTGCGAACTGTCCGGTTGTGCGCTGATCGGCGGCGAGACGGCTGAAATGCCGGGCATGTATCCGGACGGTGAGTACGATCTGGCCGGTTTCGCGGTCGGCGCGGTGGAAAAGAGCAAGATTATCGACGGCAGCACGATCGCCCCGGGTGATGTGGTGCTGGGTATGGCTTCCAGCGGTATCCATTCGAACGGTTTTTCGCTGGTGCGCAAGATCATCGAACGTGCGCAGCCTGATCTGAATGCGGATTTTGATGGCCGAACGCTCGCTGACGCGTTGATGGCGCCTACGCATATTTACGTGAAGCCGTTGCTGGCCTTGATGCAGCAGATCGCTGTCAAGGGTATGGCGCACATCACCGGCGGCGGGCTGGTCGAGAATATTCCGCGCGTTCTGCGTGAAGGTCTGACGGCTGAGTTGGATCACAACAACTGGCCGATGCCGCCGCTGTTCTTGTGGCTGCAGAAGCACGGTGGCGTGGCGGATGCGGAAATGCACCGCGTGTTCAACTGCGGGATCGGCATGGCGGTGGTTGTTGCTGCCGCTGATGCCGACGCTGCGATCGCGTCTTTGTCGGCGGCTGGCGAGCAGGTCTGGAAGATCGGCGTGATTCGCGAGAGCGCGGCCGGCGAAGCTCAGACGATCGTCGTTTAACCAGCCAGTTTGAAAGCAGGCTGGTTGCCTGCGCGGCGTACAGAAGGTTCGCGCCGCGCGGGTAGAAGCTTCACATCATCGCTTCAATCAAGCTGACGACCTGCGCAGTCGCGCCGGGATCGCAGCAATCAACCACCACCCGCTCCGTCATGCTGCGCAACCACGTGAGTTGCCGCTTGCACAATTGCCGGGTGGCAAAAACCCCTTTATCGCGCATGGTCGAGTAGTCGACGGCTCCGTCGAGATATTCCCAGACCTGCCGGTATCCCACGCAGCGCATGGACGGCATCTCGGGCAGTAAATCCCCGCGCTCGCGCAATGTTACGACTTCGTCGATAAAGCCGTTGGCCAGCATGGCGTCGAAGCGCTTTTCGATGCGAGCATGCAGCACGCTCCGCTCGGATGGTTCGAGCGCGATAGGCACAAAGCGCCACGCCAGAGCGGCGTCGTCCGTTCGAGCGGGCGCGGCCAGCAAAGCCGACATTGCTTGCCCAGTCAGCATGAAAACCTCGAGCGCCCGCTGAATTCGCTGCGAATCGTTTGGCGCGAGGCGCGCAGCCGTAATGGGATCGACAGCGGCGAGCCGCGCATGCAGCGCCGGCCAGCCTTCGCGCGCGGCGTCGGCATCGAGCGTTGTACGCACGTCGGCATCGGCGGCGGGCAGGTCGTTCAGTCCCTGCGTGAGCGCTTTGTAATACAGCATGGTTCCGCCGACCAGCAAGGGCAGCCGCCCGCGCGCGCTGATCTCGCCGATCAGGCGCAACGCGTCGCGGCGAAATTCCGCCGCTGAATACGCGTCCGCCGGATCGACGATATCGATCAGATGATGCGGCGCCACCGCGCGTTCTTCCGGCGTCGGCTTGGCGGTGCCGATATTCATCTCGCGATACACCAGCGCCGAATCGACACTGATAATTTCCACCGGCCGCCGTGCGGCCAGGGCCAGCGCGGCAGCGGTTTTACCGGATGCGGTCGGACCGAGCAGACATGGGATCGGCGCGGGAGTGCTTGACGTGTTCGAGGAGGTCATAGGCAAAATGGCGCGCGCCGGATAAGCGTAATCAGGCGCACCGTCATTGCCCACGCATGAACAGCCGATCGAGATCGGACATCGTCAATTGATACCAGGTCGGACGCCCGTGATTGCATTGGTCGGCGCGCTCGGTCGCCTCCATCTGGCGCAGCAGCGCGTTCATTTCGTCGAGCGTCAGACGCCGGTTCGCGCGCACCGCGTGATGGCAGGCGAGCGTGCCGAGCAGCTCGTGCTGACGCTCAGTCAACACACGGGAACCGCCGAACGCATGCAGGTCGGAGAGGACCGCGCGTGCCAGCGCCTGCAGATCGGCGTCTTTCAGCAACGCGGGCACGGCGCGGATCGCGAGCGTGGTCGGCGATAGCACGGCGAGATCGAAACCAAGTGCGTCCAGCGTGTCGCGTTCTTCTTCGACCGTGCCGATTTCGATCGGATCGGCCTGCATCGTTTGCGGGATCAGCAGCGGCTGCACGGCGATCGTGCGATCGGCCAGAGCGTTCTTGAACTGCTCGTACAGGATGCGTTCGTGCGCGGCGTGCATGTCCACAATCACGAGCCCATGTGCGTTCTGCGCGAGCACATAGATGCCGTGAATCTGGCCGAGCGCGAAGCCGAGCGGTTGCTCGTCTGAGGCATTGAACGCGGGCGATGCGTATGGCGCCGAGGTGTTGTACGGGGACGGCGTTTCCGCAGCCGAGTCGCGCGCTTCGAACAGCGTCGCGCCTTCCGCTGTGCCGGCGTTCGTGTCTCTACGGCCAAAAAGCGCGTCGTAGAACGCTAGCGGCTGTGCGACCGGCAGCGTGCCCTGCGTCATGCGCGCCTGACGCATCCACGTGTTGCCGGGTTGCGAGGAGCCGAAGCCGTTGCCCGTCCCGCCGCCGAAGCCGCCTGCACCGCTGCCGAAGCCTCCGCCCAAGCCTGCGCCGCTTCCCGCGCCCGCACCGCCGAGCGGCGTCGCGCCGAACGAAGCCGGCCCACCCGTCGATGCTTCCAGATGCGCCGCATGCCCACCGGCAGTTGTCTCTGGAGACGCGCCCGCGTGCCGTGCCAATGCACGCTGCACGGCATGAAACACGAACTGGTGAATCGAGCGGGAATCGCGAAACCGTACTTCGATTTTGGACGGATGCACGTTCACATCGACTGCTTCTGGCGGCAGGTCGAGAAACAGCACATAGGACGGGTAGCGGTCGCCGTGCAGCACGTCTTCGTAGGCGGCGCGCACGGCGTGCGTGAGCAGCTTGTCGCGCACGAACCGGCCATTGACGAAGAAATACTGCTGATCGGCGCGTCCGCGGCTCGCGGTCGGTAGGCCCGCGCAGCCGTAGACGGCGAGCGGGCCGGCGGATTCGTCGAGCGGCAAATGAGCCGTCGCAAAGGTTTCGCCAAGAATCTTGGCGACCCGCGCGGGCGGCTCGCTGGCGTTCCAGTGTTCGACCGCCTTACCATTATGCAGAACGGAAATCGCCACATCCGGCCGCGCCAGCGCGGCACGGCGAATCTGTTCGAGGCAATGGCCGAGTTCGGTCTGCTCGCTTTTCAGGAATTTGCGGCGCGCGGGCGTATTGAAGTACAGCTCGCGGACTTCGATCGTGGTGCCCTGCGTACCGGCGGCGGGACTCAGCACACCCGTTTGCGCGTCGACGCGCACGGCGTGCGGCGCGTCGGCAGTGCGGCTCGTGATGCTCATCTGCGCGACCGACGCAATCGACGCCAGCGCTTCGCCGCGAAACCCCAGCGTGGCGACCGCTTCCAGTTCGGCAAGCGAGCGGATCTTGCTGGTCGCATGGCGCATCAGCGCGAGCGCGAGTTCGTTTTCGGGGATGCCACAGCCGTCGTCGGTGATCGAAATGCGTTTGACGCCGCCTTCGTCGAGCAGGATGCGCAGGGTCTGGGCGCCGGCATCGAGCGCATTTTCCAGCAATTCCTTGACCACCGAGGCTGGCCGCTCGACCACTTCGCCGGCGGCAATCTGGCTGATCAACTGATCGGGTAGGGGCTGGATCGCCCGCAACGGGCGTGGGACGGGCGCCGCGGCGGGAACTGCGGCCGCGTCGGCGGTGCCGGCAGGCGTTTCGGAGAATTCTGACATGGCGAAATTATAGCGATTCGGCGCGAGCAGTTTTTTAATCGCACCCGGGCACTTTCGGTATGATGACGCGGTCAATTTCCGGCAGCGAGCACGCGCTCGCCGCTCATCGCCCGCAAGGCTTTTCGCGCGGCCGCTCCCGCTACGGTCACATTCGCTTAATAAAGGACGCTTTTTGGACACGTTGCTACACTTCGTCAACCTTGTCTTGCATATCGACAAGTTTCTGGGCGACTTCATTCACGTGTATGGCACCTGGGTCTATGCGGTGCTGTTTCTTATCGTGTTCTGTGAAACCGGGCTGGTCGTTCTGCCCTTTCTGCCGGGCGATTCCCTGCTGTTCATCGGCGGCGCTTTCTGCGCAAGCGGTGAAATGAATCTCGGCCTGCTGATCGTTCTGCTGCTTGTTGCGGCGGTCGCCGGCAATACGGTCAACTACATGATTGGGCGGGCCATCGGACCACGGGTGTTCAATTCGCACATCCCTTTCCTCGAGCGCTTCCTGGATCGGGCCGCGCTGCAGAAGACCCATAACTTCTATGAAAAGCATGGTGGCAAGACGATCGTGCTGGCGCGTTTCATCCCGGTGGTGCGGACCTTCGCGCCCTTCGTTGCCGGCGCCTCGGAGATGACAGTGAGCCGGTTCCAGCTTTTCAACATCCTCGGCGCGCTGTTGTGGGTATTGCTGCTGGTGTTGCTCGGCTACTTCTTCGGCAACATTCCGTTCATCCGTCAATATCTGAACGTGATCGTGCTGGTGGGTATCGGCGCGGCTGTGGTGCCGGTTGTGCTCGGCGCGCTGTGGAAGATGACGCGCAAGAACGCATCCAAGGCGGGCGGCCGCTGACACTTCAGCTAGTACGGAGCAAGACGAAAAAACGGCGTCGCGAATTTCGCGACGCCGTTTTCATTTGGTGGTCATGATTCCGTGATTCCCATGAGCCGGACCGCGGACGTTGTGCGTACCCTTGTCGCCTTAGCGAGTCACGACTTGGGTCACGGGAACCTAAACGGCATTTGCGCTCACGTCACTGCACGCGGCGCAAGCGGCGTTTCCGGTGTCGGATAGCCGGCATCCTTGAAGGTCTGAACGATCGCACGATTGGTGTCGAAGTAGACCTGCCAGTAATGCTCATTGTTTGTATAGGGCCGCACGCACAACAACGGTCCCTCCGGCGTGAAGCTAAGCACTTCGATGTCGGGCGCCGGGCTCTCGGCTACGTTCGGAATCTTCGTGACGGCCGCCTTCAACCGGCTCATCGCATCCGTGGGGTCGACGCCGTTGGCGATCTTCGCTGTCAACTCGACACGGCGCACCGGCAGTATGCTGTAGTTCGAGATTGTGTCCGAGAAGATCTTGTTGTTGCCGACGATGGTCGTCACATTATCCGGCGTCACGATGGTCGTGCCGAACAGCCCCAACTCGGAGACCGTGCCGGTTACGCCACCCGCGGTAACAAAATCGCCCACCTTGAACGGCCGCAGCACCTGCATGAAGATGCCTGCCGCGAAATGGGCGAGCAGGCCGCCCCACGCGGTGCCGATCGCAAGACCGAGACCGGCGAGCAACGCGGCGAACGAGGTAGTCTGGACGCCGAACACCTGCAGGATCGCGAGGATCAGCAGCAGGTTCAGCAGTGCGCCGAGAATCGAACCGAGGTAGTGAGCGAGTGTCGGATCGACGCGGCCGTTTTTCGACAGCAGTTTGCGAAGCAAGCCGGTGATCAGGCCAATGACCCAGCGGCCGACGATCCACAACACAATTGCACCGAGTACCTTGGTGCCGATGTCGATGCCTCGGGTCATGATAAACGCGCGTACGGTTTCGAGATCCAAGATGTTCCTCGCTGGTTAAGTTGTCTTCGACTAATTGAACGGCGGGAGTGCAATACAGCGGCGAATGCCCGGTGGCGGGTGCAAACAGTAACTCTTGATCTTCGGGAGTTATACGCGACGGCGCGTCCATTCGCAAGGTCCGTTCCTGACGATGATGCGGATTGCGTGAAGAGGAGAAAGTGCGCGCCTGGGCTTACATCGGCAGATGTGATTCGGAGTAGGGGGAGGTGCGAATGACCAGCGCGGTGTTGCTCGTTTTGGCGGGGCGCGTGCGATGCGCCGCGTATTGCCACGCCAATGCGGCAATGGCTGCCAGCACGTACGTACCGGCGCGTTCGAAGAATGCACCCGACGTGCTGAACTTGCCATAGCGGCTCTGCGCATCGGCAAACACGAGAAAGGTCAGGGCGGCATCGAGCAGCAATGCGGCCGATGCCAGCGCCACGAAAATATGCGCACCATTGAGCGCGGCGCTCGGCACAAGCCGGTTGCACAGATGACACGCGCTCAGCACGATAGTCAGCAAAGCAAGGTTCGAGACAAGGTTGAACAGAAAATTGGGCATATTGACGGAATGAAAGCGCAGGGATCTGGGGCGTTACCAGGGCGTTTGCTCACGCAGAGTGACAGCGTGATTCGCGGAATCGGCGGCGATCATTGCACGTCTTTATGTCTCAATAAATAATAATGTTCGGAGTCCGTTGTATCTGTTAGGCATCCAAAGGGCGTGATGTAAGAATGTTCCTGTGTATGCGTGTGGCATGATGAATTGCGCGGTGAGAATATTCGCGACCGTGCGAAAGTCTGTGATGAATTCGTTCAGATTTCGTCGGTGTCGCGTGTCTCTCGTGCGGCGTTTCTCGCGATTAGAAGTGGTACGAAAGGCCGATTTGCAACGTCGGATACCACCGATAGGGCGAGGCCTTGTCCCTCAGTTGTTGCAAGCCGGTCGCGATAATCTCCTGGCTCATGGCAGGACCCGCAACCTGGGCCAAGGCCGGTGACAACGTATAGGACGAGTGCGGTACGCCATAAGCGACGCCGAGATCGACCACCAGGCCAAATCCTTTGGCTGCGGGTTGCAAGCCGTAACCCACCCCCAGATAAGGCATCACGGTGGGGTACTTGACGGTGGCAGTCGCGTACTCGCCCGGAAAGGCCGGTGTGGTCTTGCCTTTGAATGTGTAGGTGCCGTTCGTTGGAGTGGAATTGCCGCTGACCTCGTCGTCCGTGAAGCGAAGACCGGCGGTGACGCGAAAGCCGCTGCTTGACCATGGGAACAGATCGCCGTAGAGGCCTCCCTGGCGAAGACGCACGCCGTCGGCATAACGATTTCCGCCTACCGTAAAGTCATGCGAAATATTGATCGCGTTGAAGTCCGCGTGCATGCCGAACCAGGACGTGACGTTCAGCGCCGCGCCAATGCCGACACCAAGCGTCCCGCCCTCCAGGAATATTTCCTGAGCGTGCGACGTTTCGATCGAGATTGCCAAACCTACTGCTACCCAGATTACTTTTGCAGTGTTCATGGGCGCCCCCCTGGGCGGTTGGGCGGACGAGGCGTCTGGCCTGGCAGCCCTGTCTTTTGGTTTTTTTGCAGCGCTCTTGCGGCGCTGTGAAGCGATCATGCTTGTGCTAGAGGGGGCGGTCTGTGGGCTGTCGAACTATTTGGGGGGATAGAGCGGAGAGGGCGGCGCGGACCGCAAAAAGAAAAGGGCTTGCGACGCTGACGCGTGCAAGCCCTTGAATCTTTTGGTAGGCCGTACGGGATTCGAACCTGTGACAAACGGATTAAAAGTCCGCTGCTCTACCAGCTGAGCTAACGACCCAAAAGAGAAGCGAAATTATAGCGATAGCGCGTACAGGCTGTCAACCCATAGCGGTAAGTCGAGTCATCCGTACTTCAGATAGTGAAAAGCCCGAGGTATCGCTACCGCGGGCTTTCCAGCGAGAGGCGCGCGTGGCTGTTGATCTGGAAACTGCGCGGCCACTGCGCGTTACATCAACTGCCAAACCTTGTACGACTACATGATCTGCGACTACTTGATCTGCGACAGCTTGCTCTGAGCCGACTGCGCGACGTCCGAGCCGCTGTACTGCGCGACGATCTGCTCCAGCGTCTTCTTGGCCGCAGCCTTCTGACCTTGCTCGAGCTGATTGTTCGCAATCGCGAGCAGTGCTTCCGGCGCACGCGGATGCTGCGGGTAGTTCTTCACCACACCTTGCCAGGTCGCCGTCGAGCCCTTGTAGTCGCGCAGCGCATACAACGCGTTGCCGAGCCAGTACTGCGCGGTCGGCTGGTAAGGGCTGGTCGGATACTTGGAGATGAAGCTACGGAACGACGCCGCCGCATTCTTGAAGTCGCCGTTGCGGAATTGCTGTGAAGCCGCATTGAACGATTCGGTTTCACCCGGCTGCACCTCGCCCTGGACGCCGTCCACCGTCTGTTGCTGCGGCTCGAATTTCTTCAGCCGCGTGTCCAGATCGGTGTAGTAATCCTTCTGCTGCTTTTGCAGCGTGGCGAGCTGGTTGCCCATATCCTCGCTCTGTCCACGCAACGTCGCGACCTGCTGATTCAGCTGGTCGAGACGGTTGGACTGATCGAGGATGGTGCGCTGTGCGGCCGACAGCTGGCTCGACAGGCTATCGGTCTTTGAACGCAGATCGAGAATGGCCTGACGGGCCTGATCGTCGTCGAACATGCCTGCATGTGCCGGCACAGCCGCGAAGGCCGTGCCCGCGACGCAGGCCGCTGCGGCAAACCGCAGCCAGGAGAAACGATGCGTCATTCGGCTCATCACCCGTTACTTACTGTTGGTACACGAGGTCGGCGCGGCGGTTTTGTGCCCACGACGATTCGTCATGACCGGTCGCTTGCGGCTTTTCCTTGCCGAGGCTCACGGCTTCCATTTGCGAGTCCGTCACGCCCATCAGCGACAGCGAACGGCGCACGGCTTCAGCACGCTTCTGGCCGAGTGCCAGGTTGTACTCGCTGGTGCCGCGTTCGTCGGTGTTGCCCTGGATCAGGACGTGACGTTGCGGATGGCTCTTCAGATATTGCGCGTGTTGTTGCAGCAGCGACTGATAGTCGTCCTTGACCGAGTAGCTGTCGAAGTCGAAGTAGATGCTGCGCTTGGCGAGCGGGCTGTTCGGATCGTTCAGCGGATCGACGTTGACCTGAGCGACATCGGTCGGATTCGGTTGCGTCGAAACTGCACCACCCTTGTTAGCGTTTTCATCGAGCTTGACGCCCGAGTGACATGCTGCCAGCGCACCGACCATCAATACGGCAAATGCGAAACGAAGTTTGGACATCATTTTGTTACTCTCCTTGTGTTATTGCATCAACGTTACTGCATAAACGGGCCCCAGGATGGCTCGCGTACGCTGCCACCCTGAACGGACAGGACCTGCCGAGTGCGACCGTCGGTCGATACTGCGGCCAACACGCCACGGCCGTTCACCTGTGTGGCGTAAAGAATGTACTGACCGTTCGCCGCGAAGCTTGGCGATTCGTCGTGTGTGGTGTCCGTCAGGCCCGTCGCCGTATTGCCTTGCAGGTCCTGGATATACAGCTTGAACCCGCCGCCGACGCGCGAGATGTAGGCGAGCTGCTTGCCGTCCGGGCTCACGCGCGGGCTGGTGTTATAGCTGCCTGTGAAGGTCACGCGTTGCGCGGCGCCGGCATTCTCGCCCTGGGCCGACATCTTGTAGATCTGCGGTTGGCCGCCACGGTCGCTGGTGAAATAGATCGACTGGCCGTCAGGAGAGAAGCACGGCTCAGTGTCGATCGAACTGCCTTGCGTCAGGCGCCGCAGGCCGCTGCCGTCCGCGTTGACGGCGAAAATCTGCGTGTTGCCGGTGCGCGAGAGCGCGACGGCCAGCGTGCGGCCATCCGGCGACCACGCCGGCGCACTGTTGTTACCCTTCTGGTCCGATACGACCACGCGACGGCCCGTAGGCAGATCGTGGATGTAGACGATCGGCTTCTTCTTTTCGAACGAAACGTAAGCGACCTTGGTGCCGTCAGGCGACCATGCCGGCGAGATGATCGGCTCGGGGCTCGACAGCGCGATATGCGCGTCCTGGCCATCCGAATCGGAAATCTGCAATTGATAACGGCCGCCGGTCTTGATGACGTACGAGAGGCGCGTGGCGAACACGCCGCGGCCGCCCATCAGCTTCGCGTAGATGTAGTCCGCGACCTTGTGCGCGCTCATGCGCAGCCCGCTCTCCGGGCTGACCAGCACGAGGCCGCCGAGGCTTTCGCCTTTGACCGTGTCGTACAGTTTGAAACGCACTTCATACTGACCGTTCGGCAAACGGTTCACGCTGCCCGACACGAATGCGTTGGCGCCCTTGGCCTTCCAGCTGCCGAGGTCGACGGAATCGGTTTCCGCGACCGGCGTGCTGCCTGCGTCGATATTCGTGAATTTCCCGCTGCGTTGCAGATCCTGACGCACGATTGTGCTGACCTGCTGCGGCGAGTTCGCTTCATTGGCGAAATTCGCCGTTGCGATCGGAAACTGGGTGGACCCGACGCCCGTCACGAGGACGTTGAGTTGTGCGTTGGCAGCGCCGCCGACGGCGATCAGGCACGACGCTACAAGTGTCCGCAGGCCTAGCTTGGTCATCAAACTCATGCTGAATGGTTTCCCCAAAAACGGTTTTACTAACACTTCATGACAGCAGAGAGACCCGCGAATATCTAATTCGTTCCCGGGTGCGCCGCGCTGGGCGGGGCGCGGCGTCCGCTGTCAACTGACTTTCAAACTGGTGCAATCAACCTGCCGGGCGCAACGTAATCTTGAAGCTGGTCGGCGTCTTCCCGTCGATGTCCTGAGGCATCGGATTGGAACGCTGGACGGCTCGCAGTGCCGCGTCGTCCCACGCCGAGTTGCCACTGCTGCGCGCGATCTGTGCGTCCAGCAGCGTGCCTGTCGGCGAGCAGCGTACCGAGATGACGGTCTCCAGACCTTCCGTTTCACCGCCCCACGAGATGTTCGGGCGCACCACGCGACGCACCTTGTCCGCGTAACCCGGCGATGTCGCCGTGCCACCCGAACCGCTACCCGTGCCGCTCTTCGCAAGCCCATTGCCGCTCGAGCCTTCGCCGCCCGCCGAGCCTTGCATCTGGGCAAGCCGCGCACGGCGTTCGACATCCAGCTTCTTGGCTTGCGCCGCAGCATCGGCCTGAGCCTTGGCTTTCGCCGCTTTCTGCGCATCGGCCTTCTTCTGCGCGTCGGCTTCGGCCTGTTTCTGCTGCTCCTGCTGCTGTTCTTTCAACTGCTGTTGCTTTTGCTGGTCGGCCAATTGCTGCTGCTTCTGCTTCTCAGCCTGTTGCTGTTGTTGCAACTGTTTCTGCTTGGTCGCCGCTGCTTTTTGCGCGGCGAGTTGCGCTGCCTGATCGGCCGCCAGTTGCTGCTGGCGCTTCGCGTCGGCTTCCTGCTGGGCTTGCAGTTTCTGCAGACGCAGCTGCTCGGCCAGTTGCGCCTGGCGAGCCGCTTCCTGTTGCTGGCGCTTCTTTTCCTGCAGCGCGATGTCGGCCTGTTCGTCAGGCAGCGGCGGGGCAGGGGCGACCGGCACGGGCGGCGGCGGGGGCTGACGCGGAATGGCCGTATCGGGGATTTCAGTCCACAGTTCGGCTTCCGCGCCGGCCGGCGTGCTGTTCTGCCACTGAATGCCGTGGTAGAGGAAGAATCCGAGCAGCGCATGCATCACCAGTGCGAACGCAAAGGCTCGCCCGGTGCCGCGTTCACGCGGAGGCTGGAGCGGGTATTCGGAATGCTTGCGGATCATTGCGATTTGACGAGCAGTCCAACGCGCTTGACGCCCTGAGCTTTCAGCTCGGACATCACATTCATCACGACTTCGTACTTCACGGTCTTGTCGGCGGCGATCACGACCGGCTGGTCAGGATGCGATTGCGCACGGTCGGCGATAAAGCCGTGCAGATCCGCCTTGGTCATGTCTTCCTGCTGCTGCGCGCCGGAATCGTCCTTGTATTTGACGCTCATATTGCCGTCCGCACGGATGTTCACGATCACGGGCGGCGTTTGCTGCTGGGGCGCGGCGCCGCCAACGGTCGGCAGATTGACGATCGACGGGGCGACGAGCGGCGCGGTCACCATGAAGATCACGAGCAGCACGAGCATCACGTCGATGTACGGCACAACGTTGATGTCGGCCATCGCGCGGCGCGAACGGCTGCCGCGCATGCTGGAGGAAGAGCCTGCCATCGTGGACTCCTTACTGTGCCTGACGCTGCAAAATGTTCGAGAATTCTTCGATGAAGGTCTCGAAGCGGATCGCCAGACGGTCGATGTCGTGCGCGTACCGGTTGTACGCGACCACGGCCGGAATGGCGGCGAACAGGCCGATTGCGGTGGCGGTCAGCGCTTCGGCAATGCCCGGCGCGACGTTCGCAAGCGTAGCCTGCTGCACGTTAGCGAGGCCGCGGAACGCATTCATGATCCCCCACACCGTGCCGAACAGACCGATATACGGGCTGACCGAGCCAACCGACGCGAGAAACGCCAGATTTGCCTCGAGCACGTCCATTTCACGCTGGAACGCGGCGCGCATGGCACGACGTGCACCGTCGAGAATCGCGCCTGAATCGTTCAGGCGCTTTTCCTTACCCTTCAGGAATTCGCGCATACCGGACTCGAAAATCCGCTCCAGTGCGCCGATCGTGTGGCGGTTGTTCGCGGCGCTCTGATAGAGCGCCTGCAGATCGCCGCCCGACCAGAAGTCGCGCTCGAAGCGTTCAGTTTGCGCGCGCGCCCGGCGGATCGCAAACCACTTGCGGAAGATGAAAGTCCACGACAGCAGCGACAGCAGAAGCAGCAGCGCCATGACGGCCTGCGCCAGAAGGCTCGCATTGAGTACGAGAGAAATGATCGACAGATCTTGTGTAGTGTTCATAAAGGTTCGTTTTAACGTCCCGGAAGGGGGCGTCCGGCTGCAAGGTCAGTCGAAGCTTGCCGTGAGCAAAACGGAAGCATCGGCGATATTGCAAGCCGAACCATGCTTTGTGTTGCTTGATCGATATGAGTTCACTGGCCCCGTAACAACGGGGTTCAGTCGTTGTCCGTTGACATCCCGCCGCCGTTCACACCCGGCCCGCGCCGCAACGCAGCGAGAACCGGTGGAGGAATCGCGGCTGGCCGCAGCCCAACGCGGTCGACACATCCGACCCGGATGACGCCGCTAGCAAGCAACGTACCGTCACGCCACGCTTCCTGCGCAAAATCGACGGAAGCACGGCCAAGACGCTCGATTCGGCTTACCACGTTGACGACATCGTCTAGCCGGGCCGGCGCCCGATAGTCGACCGCGGTGCTGCGGACGACGAAGATCGTGTCCGTTTCGTCGGCGAGCCGGTTCTGGTCGACGCCGCACGCGCGCAGCCATTCGGTGCGCGCCCGCTCGAAAAATTTCAGGTAATTCGCGTAAAACACAATGCCGCCGGCGTCGGTATCTTCGTAATACACGCGGATTGGCCACGTGAAGCCGATTTCCGTGCCGGGCTGGCTGGTCGACATATTCATGCCGCGCATTTTACCGGAACGCACACCACGAGGTCTGTTTCAAGATGTGCGCCCCGTCTGGCGGGCCTCAGCCGGGATTTCAGCCGCGATGAACGGACAAAGCGGAGAACGATTGAGCCACCGGCATCAGCTCGATCGTGTTGATGTTGACGTGGGCAGGCCGGGTGGCGATCCAGTAGATCGAGTCGGCGATATCTTCGGGCGTCAGCGGCTGCACGTTTTCGTACATTTTGGCGGCTTTTTCGTCGTTGCCGCGGAAACGCACGTTCGAGAACTCGGTGCCGCCGCACAGGCCCGGCTCGATGTTGGTCACGCGCAATGCCGTGCCGGCCAGATCGGCACGCAGATTCAGACTGAACTGGTGCACGAACGCTTTGGTGGCGCCATAGACGTTGCCGCCCGCATAAGGCCAGCTGCCGGCCGCCGAACCCAGATTGAAGATGTGACCGCGATTGCGCTCCATCATGCCGGGCAGGAGGGCGTGCGTGACCTGCACCAGGCCCGTGCAGTTGGTTTCGATCATGGTGTTCCATTCGTCGAGGCTCGCTTTTTGCGCCGGCTCGACGCCGAGCGCGAGCCCGGCGTTATTGACGAGCACGTCGAGCGCGGCGAAATCGGCGGGCAGCGAGGCCGGCACGGCTTCGACGGCGGCGCGGTCGCGCACGTCGAGTTCATACGGCAGAAGGGCGTCGCCGAGTTCGTCGGCGAGTTCCTGCAGGCGGTCCTTACGGCGCGCGGTGGCGACGACACGATGGCCGCCCTTGACGAAAGCACGAGCAATAGCGGCGCCGAATCCCGCGGACGCTCCGGTGACGAACACGATCATTGCAGTTCCCTGGCTGGTAAAAGAGAAAGGTCCCAAGCCTACTTCCAATGCGGCGCTGCGGCAAGGATGAACCAGCCGTACAAGCGGCAGCGGCAGAGACCCGGAGCGGGTTCCGGGCGTGCTTTCGTCTGACGTTTGCGCGCCGCTCGCGGCGCCGCCACGGCCGGCTTTGCAAGCGTCTGCTGGCCCGCCAGCAAGCCGGTTGCCTATTCGATCCTCTTCCAATAAACTAACGCGCTCATCCCTGCGTGACTGGCGATAGAACCGGTTCAAGCAATCGGGTTCAAGGTGGAACAACCCACCGTGAAGCGCAGGGTGCCGTTTCGCCGTTCGCCTGGGCAGCCGTGATCCGCGCGCATTGATCTGCGCTGGCGGTGGCTGTCCTGCCTCGCGTGTGCGGCGACTCTCCATCCGCCACGTCAGGGCTGGCCCAGCCGCCAGCAGCGCTGCGTACCCTCTACGCAAGATTCGGCGCACGATCCGGTCAACCTGAACCCACTCAACGGAATCCGTATGTTTGACAGAGCCCAAAGCACCATCGCCAACGTCGATCCTGAACTCTGGAAGGTCATCGAGCAGGAAAACCGCCGTCAGGAAGAACACATCGAACTGATCGCCTCGGAAAACTACACGAGCCCGGCTGTCATGGCTGCGCAAGGCTCGCAACTCACGAACAAGTACGCTGAAGGGTATCCGGGCAAGCGCTATTACGGCGGCTGCGAGTACGTCGACGTCGCCGAGCAGCTGGCGATCGACCGTGTCAAGCAACTGTTCGGCGCCGAAGCCGCCAACGTGCAGCCGAACTCCGGCTCGCAGGCGAACCAGGGCGTGTTCTTCGCCATGCTCAAGCCGGGCGACACGATCATGGGCATGAGCCTCGCGCACGGTGGCCACCTCACGCACGGTTCGCCGGTCAACATGTCGGGCAAGTGGTTCAACGTGGTGAGCTACGGCCTGAACGAAGCCGAAGACATCGACTACGACGCTGCTGAGAAGCTGGCTCAGGAACATAAGCCGAAGCTGATCGTGGCGGGCGCGTCGGCGTTCTCGCTGCGCATCGATTTCGAACGGATGTCGAAGATCGCCAAGTCGGTCGGCGCGTATTTCATGGTCGACATGGCGCACTATGCCGGCCTGATCGCCGCGGGTGTCTACCCGAACCCGGTGCCGCACGCCGATTTCGTCACCACCACCACGCACAAGAGCCTGCGCGGCCCGCGCGGCGGCGTGATCCTGATGAAAGCCGAGTTCGAAAAGCAGATCAACTCGGCAATTTTCCCGGGCATTCAAGGTGGTCCGCTGATGCACGTGATCGCCGGCAAGGCTGTCGCATTCAAGGAAGCCCTGTCGCCGGAGTTCAAGACGTATCAGCAGCAAGTCGTCGAGAACGCGCGCGTGCTGGCTGAAACGCTGGTCAAGCGTGGTCTGCGCATCGTCTCGGGCCGCACCGAAAGCCACGTGATGCTGGTCGACCTGCGCGCGAAGAAGATCACCGGCAAGGCAGCGGAAGCTGCGCTCGGCGCGGCGCACATCACGGTCAACAAGAACGCGATTCCGAATGACCCGGAAAAGCCGTTCGTCACGAGCGGTGTGCGCCTCGGCTCGCCGGCCATGACCACGCGCGGTTTTGGCGTCAAGGAAGCGGAGCAGGTGGGTAACCTGATCGCCGACGTGCTGGACAACCCGGAAGACGCTGCCACGATCGAACGTGTGCGTGCGCAAGTCGCCGAGCTGACCCAGCGCTTCCCGGTTTACCGCTAAGCCGCCATGCACTGCCCCTTCTGCCGTCACGCCGATACGCAAGTTGTGGATTCCCGCGTATCCGAAGACGGCGCGACAATTCGCCGGCGCCGCCGCTGCCCGGCCTGCGACAAACGTTTCACGACGTATGAGCGGGTCGAGCTGGCGTTGCCGTCGGTCGTCAAGAAGGACGGCAGCCGCACGGAATTCGATCGCCGCAAGATCGTTGCGAGCATGCAACTGGCGCTGCGCAAGCGCCCGGTGGCGGCGGACGCGATCGACGCGGCAGTCGCCCGCATTGAGTATCAACTGCTCGGCAGCGGCGAGCGCGAGGTGCGCAGCGAGCGCCTTGGCGAACTCGTGATGAACGAGTTGCGTGCGCTGGATACCATTGCTTATGTTCGTTTCGCCTCCGTCTACCGGCGCTTCGAAGACGTCTCCGAATTCGAGGACGTGATCGAAGAATTTCGCCGTGCCTCTTCTCCTCCCAAGCCGTCCCGCAAGCGCTGATTGTTGCCACGCCTGAAGCCGTGCTCCAGGTTCTGTTTGCCGTTGCGTAGGGTCGAGCATCCGCATCTCCGCTTCCGTTATGGTTCGTCACGCGTGCATTCTTGCGCGGGATAGCGTCTGAGTGCCACCTGGCCATTCGGCCGATTGTTGACCCGTTCGCGAATCGCTAGATTGGCTGCATTCTTTGAAACGATCAGGGATGCAGATGAAATGGGATGCAGTCTGTTTGAGGCCGCGCCGCGGCTTTACGCTTGTCGAAACGCTGGCTGTTGTCGCACTGCTGGCGATCGTCGCGGTGATGGCGACACCGTCGTTCGTCGCATGGCACCTGCGGGACCAGGTCGACGCACGCGCGAAAGCGCTTGCCTCAACGCTCGCCTATGCGCGCAGCGAAGCATTGCGCCGAGGTGCTCGCGTCACAGTGTGTCGAATAGACGCGGCGCGGCACTGTCTTGCCGTTGGGCAAGCCTGTGGCAACGGCGTCACTGACTGGTCGTGCGGTTGGGCCGTATTGGCCGAACGAGGTGGCACGCTCTCGTTACTGCGCGCGCATCCTTTGCTTGCAGCGGTCAGCATCACCGGGACGCAGACCAATCTAACTTTCACGCCGCCGGCGGGTCAGTTGATTGGCACCTTTCGCAGCTTTGATATCGCGCCGCGCGTGCCGTCGAAAGCGACACAGGGTGACAAGTGGCGGCGTTGCATCCGCGTCGCGGCGGGCGGCCGCGCGCGGATTGTCGAGGGTGCGTGTGGAGCGGCGTCATGAGCCGATATCCGTCGAACCCATGGGGGCGCAGTTGCACGGCAACGCGCCCAGCAAAGCCCTCAACAAAGCGCTCAGCAAGCCATACAGGCAGTTCACTGATCGAAGTGATGCTGGCCGTTGCCCTGATGGCAGTGACAGCGCTTGGGTTGATCGCCGGTCAATTGTGGACTGCGCGCGAAGCCCGTGCTATGGCGATGCGCGAGCACGCGGCATGGATTGCCGATTCCGTTGCCGAAGCGATGCGCGAGCCATCGGCGGGCGATTCTTCGATCAGACAATGGAGCGCGCGTGCCGCGCTCCTGTTGCCGCATGGCGAAGCGTCGGTAGGGGAAAGCGGCGGTGTGTCTATCGCACGCGTCACGTGGACGGCGCTGCGTGACATGCCGCGCACCGACGATGTCATCGACAAGCCCGAGTCGTGCGGGGGTGCTGAGGTACCCACAAGCGCCTCATGCGTCGCGCTGGCGTTCGCGAAATGACACGGCGTATAAATATTGCGCGGGGCCATACGCTCGTCGAATTTGTGATCGCAATTGCGCTTGGGCTAGTGGTGACCGCCGGTGTGGCTTCGCTCTATACAACGCAGCGTAACGTGTTCGAGCGCGCGGGCGATGCGATGCGGATCCGCGAAGCCGGTCTGACCGCGCTTACGTTAATGGGCCAGCAACTTCAAATGGCCGGCTTCGTCCCTGCGGACGCCGTGAAGTTCATTAGTCCGCCACCCTTATTCGGCTGTTCGGGAGGACGCCCGGCCGGTGCGGACGACAGCGTTGTCTGCGAGGCGTTGCCGAGCCGCTCGGACGGCATTGTGGTCCGTTATGTCGGGGACAATGTTTCGACGTGGCCGTCAACGACGGGCCAATCGACCGACTGCCTCGGCCAGGCTGTAACGGGCAACAATGCGGCACTCAATGGGCAGGGTGCGTTGGTGGTCAACCGATACTTCGCCAGGGTCAGCGGTTCGACGGGCGAGCCGGAACTTTACTGCGAAGGCAATGGCAAGGCGGGGTCCGCGCAGCCGCTGGTCGAAGGCGTCGAGCGCGTGCGACTCAAGTACTGGCTGGCCGGCGGGCTGGGCGCAATCGACGCGTCGGGGATGACGGCCGCTCAATGGGCAAAGATCGTCGCCGTCGATCTCTGCGTGCTCGTCCGCGGCGCGCCGCAAGGGCGGCGTGTGCGGTATGTCGATTGCGACGGTGTGAGCGCTCTGGGTGCCGACATGCGGGCGCGGCAGGCTTTCTGGCGGCGGGTGGCGATACGCAATCACGCGGAGGACGCCCTGTGACCGGAAGACTTTGTAACCCAACGCACCACGCGTCGCCGAAGCGTTTGGCAGGACTTATCCGTACCGGCCGTAGATCGCGCGTTCGCAATCGCGGTGCCGTCCTGCCGATCGTCCTGCTGATTTCCGCGATGATGTTGACCACCTCTGCGGCCTGGTTCGAAACATCGCTTGCAGCGGCACGCAGCGCCAACAATGTGCGCGACTATTTGCAGGCATTTCACGCTGCGGATTCGGTGCTGACCTTGTGCGCACGGAACGTGGCCGCTGCGGCAGCTTTCGAGCCGCCGCCGGTGGCGCCGTTCTCATCCGGCGAGCCGACACAATGGAAGCACGAAGCCGCTTTTGAAGCCGGCGCCGTCGCACCTGTCGCGCAATGGCCCGGATCGCTGCGCGCGCCTCAATGCTTGATTGAAGCCTGGCGTCTCGGCACACGCGCCGATGCCAGAGCCTATTTACTGACTGCGCGTGGCTTTGGCCGGACCAAAGAGTCGCAGGTGTGGTTGCAGATGGAGCTCGTGATCGCAGGCGAACAGATCGAGCGTCATTGGCGCCGCGTCGCCGCACGCCCATTTTGACGGGAGGTTCATGACGAGGCCGCGCACATCCGCATTTACGCTGCTTGAATTAATGATCGTGCTGGCGATAGCCGCGACGCTGGTCGCGTTTGCCGTGCCTTCTTATCGGAGCCATGTCGCGCGAACACACAGGGTCGACGCAGCGTCTGCCCTGTATCGGGCAGCGCAATTCGTCGAGGGAGCCCTCAGTGATGGCGCCGGTGCATTACCGCCGGGTCTGGATCAGGCGCCGCAATTCGGCACGCCAATCTACCGGTTGCAAGTGCTCCCCTCGGACGAGGCAAACGGTGGCTATTCGGTAGAGGCAACACCGATCAGCATCGGCCCGATGCGCGACGATGCATGCGGCATCTTTACGCTGGATGCGACAGGGTTGAGGGGCAACAGAAGCGGCGCAAACGGCACTGCGCCGCCAAGCAGCGAGTGCTGGAATACAAGCTAGGGCGCGCTACTGGGAACGAGCCGGCTTTGGGATCAAAATGCAATGGCAAACAAATAGACCGTTTTTGCGCTGCGTTTCAATACCCGCTGTCAACAGCCCCTTTCTTGCCGTTGGCCGACTTGGCGGAGTCATTCTTCATCTGCTTCCAGATCCGATACGCTTCCCAGCCGGCAAGCGCAAGACCGCCCCATTTGAGCGCGGGTTTTGCACTCGCTGCAAGCGTCGCGCGCAGCGGTTTGGCCAACAGAAGCGAAGCGATCGAGCTGACGAGTGGATACTGTTTGAGAAGCGCACCGATGCTTCCTGCGTTGAGGAAGCCCGCCTTCGATCCGCTACCCATGCGCATGCCGCCGAAGCCCGGCAGAATGAATTTGAGCCAGCTGAAGTGCGTGACTGCCTGCCGAAATTCGATGGTTGCCTGGCCGAGTTCCATGCGCTCGACATCCGCGCGCACCAGCAGCAATTCCTTGCGCAGCGCCCGCAGATGCGGTGCGCTCAGATCTTTGGCCTGGTAGCGTTTGTTGCGGAAAGCGGTATCGGCGTGGGATTGGCTCATGGCGTGTCGGCGGCAGTGGAAGTTGGGGCGGTAAAACAGTGCTGCAAATCGTTCGAGGTGGGTGCGAAGTATCTGCAAAAAGGCGCAGGGCGTTTGAGGGACGTCCATGAGCCCATTACGCCTGCCGTATCACGGTTTGCGGAACAGCTCGCGGTCTTTTTCGAACTCAGCAAGGGTGGCTTCGAACACCGCTGGGGCATTGCGCAAACTGCTGCGCGCTTTCAGTGCACAGGCTATTCCCGCAATGGCATAAACCGTCGTGATTCCGGCAAGCGCCTGCCATCGGTAGGTGTCCCAGAACGCGATGGCGACCAGCGCCGTCAATGCGATCAAGGCCATCGTCGCGAACATCATGGCGGCGAGACCGAGGAACAGCACACCGATCAGACGATCTTTTTCTTCGGCGAGTTCGATGCCGACCAGTTCAAGCCGCGTTTGCATAATGGCAAACACGGATCCGATGATACGGCGCAACGGACTATGTTCGCCGTGCTTCGATTGAGTTTCGATCGTCATGGCTTCGGGCGTTGCGCGTGAAGAGCTAACCGGCGCGTGAAAACGAGCGCGCCAAGAGAAGCGGACCGGCCAGACGTGCACCGGTCAACTTGATTCGCTGGTGTGCCGGACGCGATTCGCGCCGGCCGCAGGACCAGTGTTATTTGCGGTTGATCAACAGCCCCAGCAGTACGCCGGCGCCCGCGGCGATGCCGATGGATGCCCACGGATGCTCATGCACGTAGTCGTCGGTGGCGCGTGCGGCCTTCTTGCCTTTCTCGACCACCACGACCTGTACGTCAGCCGCCTTTTCCTTAGCCTGCTTCAGGCGCGTCAGCGCCGTTTCACGCAGTTCCGAAGCGCGCTCGCCGGTGGCGCTCGCGGCCTGTTTCAGCAAATCTTCAGCGTCCGCGAGGACGGTTTTGATATCCGACATCAATCTCTCCTTGTTGACTTCCGACATTGACAGCTCCCTTCGTCTCACGCCACGCGTGAATCGTAACCAAAGAAACGGCTGCTGGCGAGCGCGGCGCTCAGTTCTTGAAAACGAACGCACGAACCGTTCCCGGTTGAAGCAAAGCCTTAAAAATTCCACCTTTGCGGCACCATGCAGCAAAGTTTGCCAAATATGGAGTTGATCTGTCCCGCAAAGTTTCCACTAAATCGGTGAAAATTACAAAAACGCAAAAGGTAGTGACGCGATGTTCGTTGGTTGTGTACCGTCGCTCCCGTATGCTGTACGTTTGCCAGGCACGCTTTAGCGTGGCATCGCGGGCGAAAGCTCGCGCAAAATGTCCGAATTCAATCAAGGAGCTGCTTCATGAGTTTACGTCTTGGCGATATCGCACCGGATTTCGAACAGGAGTCGAGTGTTGGCCGCATCAAGTTCCACGAATGGCTGGGCGATAGTTGGGGTGTGCTGTTCTCGCACCCTGCCGATTTCACGCCGGTCTGCACGACCGAGCTGGGTTTGACGGCGAAGCTGGCCGGCGAATTCGAGAAACGCAATGTGAAGACGATCGCGCTGTCGGTTGACAACGCCGAGTCGCACAAGGAATGGATCAAGGACATCAACGAGACACAAGCCGCCAATGTCGGCTTCCCGATTCTCGCCGACGGCGATCGCAAGGTCTCCGAGCTCTACGACATGATCCACCCGAATGCCAATGAGACCCTCACGGTCCGGTCGCTGTTCGTGATCGATCCGAAGAAGAAGGTGCGTTTGATCATTACCTACCCGGCCAGCACCGGGCGCAACTTCGATGAAGTGCTGCGCGTGATCGACTCGCTGCAACTTACCGACCACCACTCGGTCGCAACGCCCGGCAACTGGAAGCAGGGCGATGACGTGGTGATCGTGCCGTCGTTGAAAGACGAAGAAGTCATCAGGCAGAAATTCCCGAAGGGCTACAAGGCGCTGCGCCCGTACTTGCGCATGACGCCGCAGCCGAACAAGTAAGCGGATGATGCATCACGAAGCGCGCCGTTAGCTTCAACGCGGCGGCGCAACGAAAAGAGGCCGGTTCAAAAAAGAACCGGCCTCTTTGCTTTCTGCGTTTCGATTTTCTATTTCAGCGGCGAGGACGAAGCGTCGCCATCAACCCAATCGGCGGGTCAGAAAAACGCCTGAATTCCCGTTTGCGCTCGCCCGAGGATCAGCGCGTGAATGTCGTGCGTACCTTCATACGTGTTCACGACTTCCAGATTGACCAGATGCCGCGCAATGCCGAACTCGTCCGAGATGCCGTTGCCGCCGAGCATGTCACGCGCGAGCCGTGCAATGTCCAGCGCCTTGCCGCACGAATTGCGCTTCATGATCGATGTAATTTCGACGGCGGCCGTGCCTTCGTCTTTCATGCGGCCGAGACGCAACACGCCTTGCAAGCCAAGCGTAATTTCGGTTTGCATGTCGGCGAGCTTTTTCTGGATCAACTGGTTCGCGGCGAGCGGCCGGCCGAACTGCTTGCGATCCAGCACGTATTGACGCGCCGTGTGCCAGCATGCTTCAGCCGCGCCGAGCGCGCCCCAGGCGATCCCGTAGCGCGCCGAGTTCAGGCACGTGAAGGGGCCGCGCAAGCCGCTGACTTCGGGGAAGCGGTTCTCTTCCGGCACGAACACCTCGTCGAGCACGATCTCGCCGGTGATCGAAGCGCGCAAGCCCACCTTGCTATGGATGGTCGGCGCCGACAGTCCCTTCCATCCCTTCTCGAGAATAAAGCCGCGGATCGCGTCCTTGCCGTCCTCCTCGAGCTTCGCCCACACGACGAACACGTCGGCGATCGGCGAATTGGTGATCCACATCTTCGAGCCCGACAGCGAATAGCCGCCGTCGACTTTCTTGGCTCGCGTGATCATGCTGCCCGGATCGGAGCCGTGGTTCGGCTCGGTCAGGCCGAAGCAGCCGATCCATTCGCCCGTGACGAGCTTCGGCAGGTACTTCTGCTTTTGCGCTTCCGAGCCGAATTCGTAGATCGGCACCATCACGAGCGACGACTGCACCGACATCATGGACCGGTAGCCGGAATCGACGCGTTCCACTTCCCGCGCGATCAAACCGTACGCCACGTAGTTCAGACCGGGGCCGCCGTATTGCTCAGGAATCGTCGGGCCGAGCAGGCCGAGTTCGCCCATCTCACGGAAGATCTCGATGTCGGTCTTCTCGTGGCGGAACGCTTCGAGCACGCGCGGTTGCAGCTTGTCCTGCGCGTAAGCGGCGGCGGCGTCGCGCACCATGCGTTCGTCTTCGGTGAGCTGCTGATCCAGCAGCAGTGGGTCTTCCCAGTGAAACTGCGCGGCCTCTGCCATGACGTATCTCCTGATTCTCTGCTTGGCTAAAACGGGTTTGAGCTTGACTTGAGTTCCGCTATGCGAAACAATGTTTTGCAAACCACGTCTGAGTGTATCATCCCATGATGCCCACATCTACACTTTCCGATCCGCTCGACGAACGCAAATTCGTCGTCGCCCTTGCGCGTGGGCTGGACTTGCTGCGCGCGTTCAAGCCGGGCGAAACGATGCTCGGCAACCGCGATTTCGTCGAACGCACGGGCTTGCCGAAGGCGACCGTCAACCGTTTGGCCTACACGCTGACCGTGCTCGGCTATCTGCGGCTCGACGAAACCCTGGGTAAATATGCGCTCGACGCCGGCGTGCTGTCGCTAGGTTTCGCGCTCCTCTCGGGTACCGACACGCTCGAACTCGCCCGCCCGCACATGCGTACCTTCGCACGGGAAGTGGGCGCGGCGGTGTCGCTCGGATGCCGCGACGGCCTCGACATGATTTATCTGGAGACGATCCGCAGCGAAACCGCGCTGACGCTCGGGCTCGCCTCCGGTTCGAAACTGTCGATGCTCACAAGTTCGATGGGGCGCGCGTACCTGGCAGTACAGCCGTTGGACGTGCGCGCCGCATTGCTGGTCGAGCTTAAGAAAGCCGCCGGCGAAGAGGGCGCTGCGTTGCTGGCAGATGCCGAAAAGGAAATCGAAGCCTTCGCGCAGGAGCGCTGCTGCTATTCGTTCCGCGCGTGGCACGACGACGTGAACGCGGTCGCGGTGCCATTTCGCGAGCCGCGCGAAGGCCGTTGGCTGGTGCTGAGTTGCAGCGGGCCGGCGTCGTCGATGGGAGAGGAGGTGTTTCGGGAAACCGTGGCGCCGCGTCTGAAGGCGCTAGCACGCCGTTTGGGTGACACCGGTTGAAGCACATGCCAACCAGACCAGAGCCTGCCGGCCAAACTCAAGCTAACTTAATCACGTCGCCCGATCGTGATAATGCGCGGTGAACAACGGCCCTTGCACGAAGCGCACGTCGTACTGCTGCAGCGCGAGGAACTGCGGCTCATCTACCACCCGATTGAAGATCAGCGGAATCCGCAGCCGGCTCGCATAGCCGACTAGCGGTTTCACCATGGCATCGCGCAACGCGATCGCCGCGTCCATCTTGATGAAGTCGAGCCGCGCCGTTTCCGACACAGACAGAATCTGCCCTGCGTTCGAAAGATTCCCCGCCACCTTGAAGCCGTAGTGCTGATAACTCTTGGTCAGATAGCCAAGGAATGTCTTATGCGCGACCGCCGCCGCCGGCAACTCGATCACCACGCGCGACGGGTTCAGTCCGAACGACACCAGCACGCTCGAAAAATGTCGTCCGTGGTCGTACTTGACGCTTTTGAGCAGGCGCTCGTGCACGCGCAGAAACAGGAGCCCGTGACGCTGCGCGCCGAAGAAATTGATCGCGTGCAGCGCGCGTGACATGCGGTCGAGCGCGACCAGTTCCTGATCGTCGGCGATACGTTCGAAGCGGTCGAAGACATCAAAGGGCGCGCCGTCGAGGCGTTGCGTCACCGCCTGAAACCCGAGCTCGTCACCGAAACGATCCACGCCTTCGGCACCCGACGACAACGACTGCGCCAACGCGTGCACGCTGATATCGAAGATCGGCTCATAGGCGCTCGCAAGCTCGACGCCGTCGCACTGTGCCAGCGCGATCTCACTATGCACACCGGTTCCCATCACCAGATGTTCGCCGAGAAACGGGTGGTCGGCGGCGCGGGCAATGAGGTTGGGGATGGTCGGCGGAATCATGTAGGCGAATGAATGGCGATAAATGCGCACTCGGCGCTCGGCAAGGCGACGAGTTGCCGCATGCCCTGATGGTAGCAGTCCGCGCCGCGCGCACTTGAACAAAATGCTGATAACGATATCGGGCAAACGCTTGTCACCACGGGCTGACGGGATTTTCGCGGTTCGCTTTCAGGGTATACGTTAATTTCACTATACGTAATTAGTTTTACCATACGTAAATTGTGGCGCGGCTGCGAGGGCGGTTGCGTTTGCGTTTCAATGGAGAAACTTGCATGGATACCCAAACCCGCACGCCGAATACCGCCAGTTCGCGGCTCGAAATCGAGCCGGGCTATCAGTCGGGATTCGCGAACGAATTTGCCACGGAGGCCTTGCCGGGCGCACTGCCCGAAGGCCGCAATTCGCCGCAACGCGCGGCCTATGGCTTGTACGCCGAACAACTGTCGGGCACCGCGTTCACGGCGCCGCGCGGACACAACCGCCGTTCGTGGCTGTACCGAATCCGGCCGGCGGCAGTCCACAAGCCATTCACGCAGTTGCCGTCGGACCGGCTCGTGGCCAACTTCGCCGAGGTGCCGCCGACGCCGCCGAACCAGTTGCGCTGGGACGCGTTGCCGATGCCCACCGAGCCGACGGACTTCATCGACGGCTGGGTGACGATGGCGGGCAACGGTTCAGCCGAAGCGATGAACGGCTGCGCGATCCACCTGTACGCAGCGAATCGCTCGATGAAGGATCGCTTCTTTTACAGCGCCGACGGCGAATTGCTGATCGTGCCGCAGGAAGGCCGCCTGCATATCGCCACCGAAATGGGGCAACTCGACGTCGAGCCGTTCGAAATCGCGGTGATTCCGCGCGGCGTGCGCTTCGCCGTGAATCTGCCGGACGGTACCGCACGCGGCTATATCTGCGAGAACTTCGGCGCGTTGCTGCGTCTGCCGGATCTCGGCCCGATCGGCTCGAACGGCCTCGCCAATCCGCGCGATTTCCTCACGCCGCATGCCGCGTATGAAGACCGCGAAGGCGACTTCGAACTCGTCGCCAAGATGAACGGCAACCTGTGGCGCGCGGATATCGGTCATTCACCACTCGACGTGGTCGCGTGGCACGGCAATTACGCGCCGTACAAATACGATCTGCGCCGCTTCAACACGATCGGGTCGATCAGCTTCGACCATCCGGACCCGTCGATCTTTCTGGTGTTGCAATCGCAAAGCGATACGCCGGGCGTCGACACCATCGACTTCGTGATTTTCCCGCCGCGCTGGCTTGCGGCCGAAGATACATTCCGCCCGCCCTGGTTCCATCGCAATGTCGCGAGCGAATTCATGGGACTCGTGCACGGCGTGTATGACGCAAAAGCCGAGGGCTTTGTGCCGGGTGGCGCGAGTCTGCACAACTGCATGTCGGGTCACGGCCCGGATGCGGACACGTTCGAGAAAGCGTCGCATGGTGATACGTCCACGCCGAAGAAAGTTGGCGACACGATGGCCTTCATGTTCGAAACGCGCATGCTGATCAAGCCGACCCGCTTCGCGCTCGAAACGGCGCAATTGCAGGCGAATTACTACGAGTGCTGGCAAGGTCTCAAGAAACACTTCAACCCGGAGCAACGATGAACGCATTGAGCGATCTTCAGGCGACGCTCGATCCGTCGCGCAAGAGCTGGATCGAGTCGGCCAATGATTCGACCCACGATTTTTCGATCCAGAACCTGCCGTTCGGCATTTTCAGCGACAAGACCAACACTGCGCGCCGCGTGGGCGTAGCGATCGGCGATGAGATCGTCGATCTGAGCGTGCTCAAGTCTGCTGGCTTGCTCAAGCTCCCAGGCGCCTCGGCCGGTCAATTGATCGCGATGAAGGACCGGGCATTCGAGCAGGACACCCTTAACGATTTCATCTCGCTCGGCCGCGATGCATGGCGCAGCGTGCGTATCCAACTGAGCGATCTGTTGAAGCGCGACACGGCGACCTTGCGCGACAACGCCGATTTGCGTTCGACAGCCCTGGTGCGTCAGGCCGATGCGCAACTGCATTTGCCGGTGCAGATTCCGGGCTACACCGATTTCTACTCGTCGAAGGAGCACGCGACGAATGTCGGCTCGATGTTTCGCGATCCGAAGAATGCGCTGTTGCCGAACTGGTCGGAGATGCCGATCGGCTACAACGGGCGTGCATCGTCGGTGGTGGTGAGCGGGACGCCGGTGCGGCGTCCTAACGGCCAGTTGAAACTGCCGGATCAGGAGCGTCCGGTGTTCGGTGCGTGCCGCAAGCTGGATATCGAACTGGAGACGGGTTTTGTGATCGGCAGCGGCAATATACTGGGCGAGCCGATTGCCTGTGCGGATGCCGAAGCGCACATCTTCGGCATGGTTCTGCTGAACGACTGGAGCGCGCGCGATATTCAGCAATGGGAATACGTGCCGCTCGGTCCTTTCAACTCCAAGGGGTTCGCGACGACGATCTCGCCGTGGATCGTGACGCTCGACGCGCTCGAACCGTTCCGTGTCGAGCAGCCGACGCAAGCGCCGCAGCCGCTGGCTTACCTGCGCCACGATGGCAAGCACGCGTTCGACATCTCGCTGGAAGTGACGCTGCGACCGCAAACGGCCAGGCAGGCGACCACGATTTCGCGGACCAACTTCAAGCACATGTACTGGACGATGGCGCAACAGCTTGCGCATCACACGGTATCGGGCTGCAATACGCGGGTGGGCGATCTGATGGGTTCGGGCACGATCAGCGGGCCGACTGCCGACTCATGCGGCAGCCTGCTCGAGTCCACATGGAACGGCAAGAATCCGTTGGAATTGAAGGAGGGCGGCACGCGCGGGTTTATCGAAGACGGCGACGAGCTGACGCTCACCGGCTGGTGCCAGGGCGACGGGTACCGCGTGGGCTTCGGGACGTGTGTGGGGGAGATCTTGCCGGCGCAGAAATAACGCGGAACGAACCCCTTGACCGAGGGGAGGGATGGGCCGTTCCGTCGAGCACGCAGTGCGAGGTGGGATGTAAGACTGCCTTGTCACGCACGCCGAATGTGCGAGAACACGGATTCCAGATGCACCACTACCGCAACTGCGCGGGGGCCCCGCTTAAGAGTTAGCGGTTTGAGCCGCTTTCTTTTGCCTACTTTTCTTTGCGGCAGGCAAAGAAAAGTAGGTGCCGCCCCGCACAGGGGCAACGCTAATAGACCACTAACAACTCAAGGAAAGGCCAAAACCAAAACCAAAAGCAAACCGCTAACAAGACTCACGACCCAACAACCCGCACCGGCGCCCGCCGCCTTTCCCACCAGACGGCAACAAGAAACGCAAGCGCAGCAACCAAAAGCACGCTGACCATCGCATCATCACCGACCCCCTTCATCAACGCGCCGGCCACAAGCGGCCCACCGAAACTGGCCGCGTTCCACGACGCCCCCACCAGCGAACTCGCCGACACCAGCGCGACACCGCGAAACCGCTCCCCGCAGGCGACCAGCGACAGCGTATAGATCGCCCCAGCCGTAGCGCCGAGCACATAGAGCAGTGGCCAGCACAGCCACGGCGACGTAATCGCCCAAGGCAGAAACGGCAGCAGCACCACAACGATCACGCCACAGCCGATATGCACGCGTTCGCGCCCGAGCCGGTCGGCGAGCCAGCCGATCGGGAACTGCATGGTCGTGTCGCCGAGCAGCAGGGCCGACGCGAACAGCACGGCCACCTCGCTCGTAATGCCGTGCGCCATCGCGAAGAGCGGCAGCAGCGACAGCGCGATCGTATCGAACAACGCGAAAAAACCCGTGCCGATCACGAGCGCCGGCATCTGCGGTAGAACATGGCGCCAACTGCCGTGCGCCGCGTGTTCATCCTCCGACGCTTGCGGCGTCTTGCGGATGCTGGCGAGTGCCGGCAAAGCCAGCAGGAAGATCGCACCGCAAATCAGGAAGCGCCAATGCGTGAAGCCGGCGATCTGGCTGACCAGCACCGGGCCCGACATCTGGAACAACGTGAAGTTGGTCGCGTAAATCGCGACGACGCGGCCGCGGGTGTCGTCGTTGGCGAGCTGGTTGACCCATGCTTCGCCGATTGTGAAGAGCAGCGTCAATGCCGCGCCGCAGAGTATGCGTAACAGCGCCCAGAGCCAGAGGTTCGAAGTGAGCTGCATCAGCGCGGTGGCGAGCGCAACCACCAGCACCGCGCCGACGATCACCTGGCGGCCGCCGAAGCGCGCTGCGACCCAACCGGCCACCGGCACGACAATCAGGCCGCCGCCCGCTTGTGTGGCGGTCATCAGGCCGACCACGTCGGTGCCATAGCCAGCTTGCGTGAGCGCGAGGGCGGTGAGCGGAAGCGTTGCGCCGCTGCCGAGTCCGACGACGGCGACACTCAGGATCAGCGCGAGGAAATCGCGTGTGAAGATGACTTTCATCGGCCGAGATGCTACTACGGCCTCGAGTCATTCGCACCTTTGTGCGGATTGGGTTACCCGGCTACCGCCATCCGTTGCGCGCGCCGGTCGATCGACACCGACCACAACGTCAGCGCCAGCGCGCCGATCGAGGTCGCCACGCCGACCCACGGCAGCGTAGTGAGCGGCGCCCCCGCGCCGATCGCCATGCCGCCGAGCCACGCGCCCGTTGCATTGCCGAGGTTGAACGCGCCTTGATTCAAGGTCGACGCCAGATTCGGCGCATGGCTCGCGCGATCGACGATCAGCATTTGCAGCGGCGGCACGATCGCGAAGGCCAGAATGCCCCACACGAAGATCGTGATCATGGCCGGGATTTCAGCGTGCATCGTGCCGGCGAAAATAGTCAGGATCACGACGATCGCCAGCAGAAACGCGACCAGCGAGGGCATCAGCCGCCAGTCCGCGAGCTTGCCGCCGAGCGTGCTGCCCACCGTCAGGCCGAGGCCGAACAGCAACAGCACAAACGTGACCGCGTGCGGCGTGAATCCGCTCACGTCTTCGAGGATCGGCGTGATGTAGGTGAAGGTGGAAAACAGGCTGGCCGACGCGAGCACGCTGATGCCGAGCACCATCAGCACTTGCGGGTTCTTCAACACGCTGAATTCGCGCACGAGGCTCGCCTTCTGCATCTCGATCTTGGCCGGCAGGCATACCGCGAGCGCGGCTGCAGCGAGAATGCCGATGCCGGTGACCGCCCAGAAGGTCGCGCGCCAGCCTACCGCCTGACCGAGCGCCGTGCCGAGCGGCACACCCAGCACGTTGGCGAGCGTCAATCCGGTGAACATCAGCGCAATGGCCTGCGCGCGACGGTTCGGCGCGACCAGACCGGCCGCAACCACCGAACCGATACCGAAGAACGCGCCATGGCAAAACGCCGTGACGATGCGCGCCGCCATCAGCACCGCGTAGCCCGGCGCGATCGCGCACAGCAGATTGCCGACGATAAACACGCCGATCAGGCTCATCAACGCCTTCTTGCGCGGCATGTTGGCCACGGCGATCGCGACGATCGGCGCGCCGATCGTGACGCCGAGCGCATAAGCGGATACCAGCATACCGGCCGCCGGGATCGACACGGACAGATCGCGGGCGACATCGGGCAGCAGCCCCATGATCACGAATTCAGTGGTACCGATTCCAAAGGCGGCAACGGCAAGGGCGAGCAGGGGTAAAGGCATGGTGAGGGAGCGTGAATCGGCGCGACGGGAAGCGTCGTGCGGCAGGCGCGCATTTTTCGGGGCGAGAACGCATGCGCCATGCGAGGGGAAAACAGTAGGGGATTCTACCTAAGTCAAAACAGCCTTGCTGAGCGTCAAGGCGGATGTTGTTTTTTGCTGAAAGCCATCCGGGTGCCTGCTTTGGAGCGCATAGCCGACCTGCCGGCTATGCGTCTCCCAGCGGAATGGCACGGTTTTAAGGCGTGTCGTCATCCGGCTTGAAGGTGTTGCCGTGACGGCCGGCGCCTTCGGCAAAACGTGCGGCACCTGCCACGCCCTCGTCGAATACCGTCTGATAGCCGCCCGCGCCTTCGCGCCGCAGCGCCAGGGCGAGATCCTCGAGCGTGCTGTTTTCCAGCGCGGAGCGGCGGTCCGCCAGCAGCGCCGCCTGCGGAAGGGCCGCCAGTTCAGCAGCCAGTTGTTCCGCCGCCGTGCGTGCCTCGCCCGTGGGCACGACGCGGTTGGCGAGACCGATGCTGAGCGCTTCCTGCGCCTTCACGGCGCGGCCGGTCAGGATCAGGTCGAGCGCCCGCGAGAGTCCGATCAGACGCGGCAAGCGGATCGTGCCACCATCAATCAGCGGGATCCCGACGCGCCGGCAGAACACGCCGAGCACGGCGTCTTCTTCGACGACGCGCAAATCGCACATCGCGGCCAGTTCGAGGCCGCCCGCGACCGCATAGCCGGCAATCGCGGCGATCACCGGCTTGCTGAAGCTCATGCGCGTCGGTCCCATCGGCCCTGGGCCGCTGCCGTCGGCATGCAGTTCATTGCGGCGGCTCTCGTCGGCGAG
This sequence comes from Paraburkholderia haematera, assembly GCF_905220975.1. Taxonomy (GTDB): domain Bacteria; phylum Pseudomonadota; class Gammaproteobacteria; order Burkholderiales; family Burkholderiaceae; genus Paraburkholderia; species Paraburkholderia haematera. The sequence continues at coordinate 430,320 of NZ_CAJNBK010000001.1, forward strand.
CGCGGTGAGATCCGCCCCGGCGCAGAAGGTGCCCCCCGCGCCGAACAGCACGGCCGCGCGCCATGCCGGCTCGGCTTCGAAGCGGAGGAAGGCGGCGGTGAGCGCTTGCGCGGTAGGACGGTCGACCGCATTACGCCGCAGGGGGCGTTCGAGCACGATGGTGGCAACGCCGGCATCCTCGTTGGCTTCAATGCGCACGTGTTCATTCAGATGCTGCGGGATTATCATCGTTGTATCCGTAAAGGTTCGTGTCCGGCCGCTCATGCCGGATGCTCATGCAGTGTGTCCATGCGCTGTGCTCATGCACGCTGACTAATACCGTTGGTTGTCATGTTTCTTTCACAATCGGCTCGTAGCGTTAGCGCTCTTTTAACGCGCTGGCGTTTTTTAGCTAGCTCATCGAGCCTGCCTTTGCCCTTGTCAAATACATTGCCCGAAGCCGCACCAGCCTCTGCCGGGACGGTCTGGACTGTGCCCTTGCATGACCATTCATGGTACGACCATGTGCGCCTGAAACGCGTCTTCGTGACTGACGGCACGCGCCATCAAGTCGTCATGGTCGACGCGCGCAAGTTGCTGGAGTGCGCGGATCGCGACAACACCGACTACGTGCTGAAGCCGGTTGCCGAATGGCATTCGGGCAAGGTGCGCGGCATCCGCGAGTTTCTCGATCCGGACAATCCGCGCATTCCGCAGATGCCGTACGTGACGATCTCGACGCGTCGCGCGCCGGGTCTGCTGGGCTGGTTCGGTCTTGAGCGCGAAGGCGTGGTGGCGTTTCGCAACGGGCAGCATCGCGCGCGCTATCTGGCCGATGCCGGTGCGCGCTGGTTTCCGGTGGAAGTCCACGAACGCGAAGCGGCCTTGCTCCGTGAGATATGCGGTGCAGCGGACGATGCCCGTACGGCGATCCGCCCGAGCACGGTGGATGGCGGCGGCAGCAACGCTTAACTTCGCGCCTGCACGACGTTGCGCGGCGTGCCGGAATGCCACGCCGCGACGTTATCGAGCGTGGTCTGCGCGATCTCGTTCATCGCCTCTCGCGTGAAAAATGCCTGGTGCGCGGTGACGATCACGTTCGGGAACATCAGCAGACGGGCCAGCACGTCGTCCTGCAGCGGCAGATTCGAGTGGTCTTCGAAAAAGAGGCCGCCTTCTTCCTCGTACACGTCGAGCCCGAGATGGCCGAGTTGGCCGTCCTTCAACGCACCGATCAGCGCATTGGCTTCGACCAGGCCGCCGCGCCCGGTATTGATCAGCATCGCGCCACGCTTCATTTTCGCGAGTGCGGGCCCGTCGATCAGATGGTACGTGCCGGGCACCAGCGGACAATGCAGGCTGACGACGTCGCTTTCGGCCAGCAGCGTGTCGAGCGGCACGTAACGCGCGCCAAGCGCGAGCAGATCCGCGGCCGGCGTGCCGGGATCGTGGGCAAGCACCTGCATGCCGAAGCCCGCCATGATGCGGCCGAACACGCGGCCGATCATGCCGGTACCGATCACGCCCGCAGTCTTGCCGTGCAGGTCGAAGCCGAGCAGTCCATGCAGGGAGAAATCGCCTTCACGGGTGCGCGCGACCGCGCGCGGCAAGCGCCGGTTCAGCGCGAGAATCAGACCGGCCGCATGTTCGGCGACCGCGTGCGGCGAGTAGGCCGGCACTCGCGCAACCGTCATACCTAGCCGCTCGGCTGTGGCCAGGTCGACGTGATTGAAGCCCGCCGAGCGCAGCGCGATCATGCGCGTGCCGCCGGCATGGAGACGCTCCAGAACCGCGGCGTCGACGTTGTCGTTGACGAATGGGCAGACGACTTCATAGCCCTCTGCGAGGATCGCGGTTTCAACATCGAGATGCGATTCCTGGAAATGCAGTTCATAGCGATGTGTGCCGTTGGCCTCGGCGAATGTGTCGCTGTCGTATTGGCGGCTGCTGAACAGGATCATGCGCATGAATGGCTCCGAAGCGTGCGTGCCGGCGCGGCATGCGGGCAGCTCAGTATATCGGCCCTTTATGGTAATGATCGCGGCTTGCGATGTCTGATCCAAAAACCTATTCGACCTTTACTAAAGATCATCTTTTGCGAAGCGAAAGCGGCCGCAATCGAAAATCATATTGACGGCGGTGCAGAATTACAATATTTTTTAAAAAGCAGTCTCAAAAAAGCACGAAGAAATCGTGCTGAAAACCGGCCATCAGCAGGACATGTCTTTTCAATGCCTTAGACAACTTCGCGAGGAATGCGTGACTGTCGAGCTTGCTGGAAATTTCGCTATTTGTCGCCCCGTTGCTGCACCGCGGCATGTCTTCTTTTGACGCGAAGAGCGTCATGCCATTGCCATAAAGTTTCCATTCAATGGAATCCGGTTATGCCGGATGCTTAATTTCCGAGTCGACTTGACCTGGATCAAATTCTTTTGAATGCCAGAGAGTTTTTTCAGCTTTCTGCTTATAAACCGTCAATCGGCGAGACAACATGATCGGTGAATTGCTGAGATCTCAACCGGAGATCGCGCTGTTCGCAAGCCTTGCAATCGGATATTTCATTGGCTCGTTTCGCGTGGGGCCAATTCAATTGGGCGGCGTCTGCGGCACGTTGATTGTTGCCTTGCTATTAGGGCAGACCGGCGCGCGGCTTGCCCCTGATCTGAAAAACATCGCTTTTGCTCTATTCATCTTCGCGCTGGGTTTCACCGGCGGGCCGCAGTTCTTCGCCAACATCGGCCGGGGCTGGCGCTATGGCTTGCTGTCGGTGGTCGAGATTGTGTCGGTGCTGGCGCTGATCATGATCGCGGTGTTGGTGATGCGGCTCGACGCCGGCACGGCGGCCGGCTTGCTGGCCGGCGCCGCTACCGAGTCGGCCGTGATCGGCACGGCTTCTGAGGCGATTACGAAGCTTGGCTTCAGCGACGCCGAGACGCTGCGTCTGCAGGCCAACATCGTGACCGCGTACAGCGTGAGCTACCTGTTCGGCCTGATCACCATCGTTCTGTTCACCAGCCAGTTCGCGCCGCTGCTGTTGCGCGTCAATCTGCGCGAAGAAGCCGAGCGGGTGTGGCGCAAGCTCGGCGGCGACGGTGCGTTTGGCGAGGGGCAACGGGCCGCGGCGCCGACGCTCGTGGGCCGCGCGTTCCGGGTCGGTGCGGCGGCCGCCGGCGGGACGGTCTATGCACTCGAACAGACTCACGGCTTCTACTTGACCGTCGAACAGGTTCGGCGCAACGGCGTCAAGGTACCGGTCGAACCGCAACTGACGTTGGCGGCCGGCGACCTGATTCTGGTAGGCGGGCGGCGCGAAGCGATCGTGGCCGCGGCGGCCGGCCTCGGCGAAGAAGTGGCGGACGCCGGCTTTGACCAGGTCATTGCGGAGAAGCTGGACGTCGTGCTGACACGCAAAGAGGCGCACGGTCTGACGCTCAAGCAGATGCGCGAACGGGCGAAGCCGGAAGAAGGCCGCGGCGTCTATGTCGCGGCAGTCACGCGGCTTGAAACCACGGTGCCTGCTCTGCCCGGCACCGAACTCAATCGCGGCGACATTTTGACGCTGGTGGGCGCGAAGGCCAACGTCGAACGCGGCGCGCGGCATCTGGGCTACGTGCTCACCGCGACCCAGAAAACCGACTTCGTTTTTCTCGGCCTGGGCGTGCTGGTCGGCATGGCGATCGGCCATCTCGGCGGACGCATTGGTGGCGTCTCGATCGCGCTCGGCACGGGCGGCGGATGCCTGCTCTCGGGGTTGTTGTTCGGCTGGATCCGTTCGCGCTATCCGTTCGTCGGTTCGTTGCCTTCGGCGGCCGCGCAAATTCTCAAGGACTTCGGCCTTGCCACCTTCATTGCCGCAGTCGGGCTCTCGGCGGGACCCGATGCCATCAAGCTCGTGCGCGAGTACGGTCTGGCGTTGCCCGTCGCCGGCATTCTGATGGTGCTCGTGCCCGGATTGCTGTCGCTCTGGATCGGCCGCGTGTTTCTCAAGCTCGAAGCGCCCATGCTGCTCGGCGCCATTGCCGGTCAGCAATGCAGCACGCCGGCGATCAGCGCGCTGGTGGGCGTGACCGGCAATTCGACGCCCGTGATCGGCTACACGATCACTTATGCGCTCTCGAACATTCTGTTGCCGCTGCTGGGGCCGATTGTGGTTGGCCTTGCCGGGAAGTTCGGCTAGGCGGGCAGATGGGTTGCGCGCGGCGTGGCGCGCAGCCAACCCCATGCGGATGCCGTGAGGTCCGGATGGGTATGCAGCACCCAGTACTCAGTATCGCAAACTATCCAGCGAGGGCACGATGGACTGGCTACATCATATTTTTCAAAAATCACCCGAGATCGCGCTGTTTTTGTCGCTTGCAGCCGGCTACTTCATCGGGCAAATCAACTTCGGCAAGTTCCAGTTAGGCGGTGTAGGCGGTTCATTGCTGGCCGCGGTCGTTATCAGCCAGGCCGGCGTGACGATCGACAACGGCGTGAAATCGGTGATGTTCGCCGTATTCATTTACGCGGTCGGTTACGACTCCGGGCCAGGCTTTTTCAATTCACTGAACCGCAAGACGTTGCGTGAGATTGCGATGGCGGTGTTTCTTGCCGTCACGGCGCTGATCACCGTGGTGATTTGCGCAAAGCTGTTCCATCTGAACAAGGGCCTCGCCGCGGGTCTTGCGGGCGGCGCGCTGACGCAGTCGGCGATTATCGGCACGGCCGGCGACGCCATCGCGCGTCTCGGTCTACCCGCCGATCAGGTCAAGTCACTACAATCGGACGTGGCAATCGCGTACGCGGTGACCTATGTGTTCGGTTCGCTCGGCGCGATCATCGTCTGCGTGAACATCCTGCCGAAGTTCATGGGGCAAGGGTTACGGGAGGCGTCGATCGAAGCGGAAAAGGAACTGTCTTCAGGTTCGTCGTCACTCGGCGCGGGGCAGATTCGTGCGTTGCCCGAACTGGTGGGCCGTGCGTACAAGATCGATGTCAGCGCCGGGAAAACGGTCAAGGCAATCGAGACCCAGCATCAGGACATGCTGACGATCGAGCGGATCAAGCGTGACGGCAAGAATCTCGAGCCGACGCCCGATCTGGCCTTGCAACTCAACGACGAAGTGCTGGTGGTGGGTCGCCGGGAGGCGGTGGTCGCATTCGGCGCGAACGGCAACGAGATCGCCGACGTTGAGGACATTGGCGTCGTGATGCAGACGCGCGACGGCGTGTTCACCCGCAAAGGCATGAACCACACCACGATCGCCGCCGCGCGCGAAATCGTGGATCGCGACATGCGCCACGGCGTCTACATCCAGAGCGCCAAGCGTGCGGGGCAGCCGCTGCCGATCCTTCCCGAAACCAAGCTCGAACACGGCGACGTGATTACCTTCTACGGCTCGCCGAAAGACACCAAGCGCGCCGTCGATGCAGCGGGCTATGAGCTGCCAAATAGCAACAAGACTGACTTCATCTATATGGGCGTCGGCATCGTGCTGGGTCTGCTGATTGGGCTGATCGTCGTCAACGTGGGCGGCATTCCGCTCACGCTCGGTTCGGGCGGCGGCTGTCTGCTGGCCGGCCTGCTGTTCGGCTGGATGCGCGGCAAGCATCCGATGTACGGCGCGATGCCGTCTGCGGCTTCGCAGTTGCTGAAGGACTTCGGCCTCGCGGCGTTCGTCGCGGTGGTGGGGTTGAATTCGGGCTTGCAGGCCGTGGTGACCGTCAAGCAGAGCGGCCTGACGATTTTCCTGCTCGGCGTGGTCGTCACTGTCCTGCCGCTGGTGCTGACGATGCTGTTCGGCCGCTACGTGCTGCGCTACAACAACGCGGCTATCCTGGCCGGCGCGCTGACAGGCTCACGCAGTGCCAACCCGGCATTCGGCGGTGTGCTCGACAAGGCGGAAAGCGCCGTGCCGACCGTGCCGTTCGCGATCACGTATGCGATTGCGAACGTCGCGTTGACTTTGCTCGGACCGCTCGTGGTCGGGCTGGTTTAGCGCTGAATTCGCGCACGCATTTATCGATCTTTCTTACGCCGGCGGCAACTGAACGATCACACGCGGCGCCGGCGTCATTCACTTGTACATTGGAGAATGCATCATGGCAAAAGAGAAAGGCGGCAAGAAAGGCGACATGGCTCAAGCCGGCTTTGCGGCGTTGAGCCCGTTCGAACTCAAGGACGAGTTGATCAAGGCAGCCGGTGGCGGCGCGGTGGAGCGTGCCGCCAATGCGTCGATGCTCAACGCCGGCCGCGGCAATCCGAACTTCCTCGCGACGATTCCGCGCCACGGCTTCTGGCAACTCGGTCTCTTTGCGATGCGCGAATCGGAGCGTTCGTTTGCGTATATGCCCGAGGGAGTTGGCGGTTTCCCGCGCCGCGAAGGGCTCACCGAGCGCTTCGATCTGTTCCTGCGCGAAAACAAGGGCGTGCCGGGCATCGACTTTTTGCGTGGCGCAGTGTCGTATGTGCGCGATCAGCTCGGACTCTCCGCGGGCGATTTTCTGTATGAAATGTGCGAGGGTATTCTCGCGTCGAACTATCCGGTGCCGGATCGGATGCTTAAGTTATCCGAACTGATTGTCGGACAGTATCTGCGTAAGGAGATGATCGGCAGTCACCCGTTTGTCGGCGAGTTCGACGTGTTCGCCGTGGAAGGCGGCACGGCGGCGATGACGTACATCTTCAACACGATGCGCGAGAATCACCTGATCAAGCCGGGTGACACGATTGCGCTCGGCATGCCGATTTTCACGCCGTACATCGAAATTCCGCGCTTGAACGACTATCAGCTGAACGTCGTGAATCTCGACGCCCATGTGGAAGACGGCTGGCAGTATTCGAAGAAGGAACTCGACAAGCTGCGCGATCCCAAGGTGAAGGCGTTCTTCCTCGTGAACCCGAGCAATCCGCCTTCGGTGAAAATCAGCGACGAGAGCCTCGAATATATCGCCGAAATCGTCAAGGAACGGCCCGATCTGATCCTGCTGACAGACGACGTGTACGGCACCTTCGCCGACGATTTCGTCTCGCTGTTCGCGCTCGCGCCGAAGAACACCATTCTCGTGTATTCGTACTCGAAGTATTTCGGTGCGACCGGCTGGCGTCTCGGCACGATCGCGACGCATCGCGACAACGTGCTCGACAGGCTGATCGCCGAACTGCCGAAGGACACGAAAAAGCAGTTGCACGAGCGTTATGAATCGATCACGACCGAACCGGAAAAGCTCAAGTTCATCGATCGGCTGGTTGCCGACAGCCGCACTGTCGCACTGAATCACACGGCCGGTTTGTCGACGCCGCAGCAGGTGCAGATGGTGTTGTTCTCGCTGTTCTCGCTGATGGACACGCCCGACGCGTACAAGAACGCATTGAAGCGCCTGATCCGCAAGCGCAAGCAGGCGCTGTACGAAGAGGTCGGCATTTCGTTCGAGCAGGACGATCCGAATCAGGTCGACTACTACACGATTCTCGACATCGAGTACCTCGGTGAGCGCATGTTCGGGCGTGACTTTGTCGAGTGGCTGTTGAAGAACACCGAGCCGTCCGAATTGCTGTTCCGCCTCGCGCGTGAAGCGCGCGTGGTGTTGTTACCGGGACGCGGTTTCGGTACGCAGCATCCGTCGGGGCGGGTCTCGCTGGCGAATCTGAACGAGTCGGACTATCGGCAGATCGGCCGCGCGATGCGCAAGCTGATGGAGGAATACGTCGAGCGGTACAACGCGGCAACCGGCAAGAAGCTCGATAAGTCCAAGGTGAAGTGAGCGTGCGTTGACAAAAACCTTGCGCAATCGCGCGGATCGGTGAATGATCGGACAAGCGGCCCCGCCAGTGTCATTGCTGGCGGGGCCGCTTGTTCCTTTGCGTTCTGACATTCACGTACCGATCATGCCAACTTCATCCCCGTCTACCGAATCCGTTTCCTGCGCTGTCCCCTGTCCGGTTGTCGAATCGCTCGACGCCATTCTTCCCGAAGAACCGTTGCTGATGATGGGCGCCGGGCCCGTGCCGATTCCCGCGGCGGTGGCCAAGGCCAATACGGTGGTGATCAATCACCTGGGCAGCACGATGGTGAAGGTGATCGGCCAGGTGAAGACCATGGCGCGCTACGTATTCCAGACGAATTCGAAGTGGGTGCTGGGGGTAGCGGGACCGGGGTCCGCCGCGATGGAAATGGCGATCTCCAACCTTGCGTGGGAAGGCACGAAAGTGCTGAGCATCAGGAACGGCTTTTTCAGCGAGCGGATGGCGGAGATGGGGCGGCGTGTCGGCGCGCGGGTTGCCACGCTCGATGTAGAAGACGGCACGGTGGCGAGCCTCGAAAAGGTTGCCGAGGCGATTCGCCGCGAGCGGCCGGAGATCGTCACGGTGGTGCAGGGCGAGACGTCCAACACCGTGTGGAACCATCATTTGAAGGACATTGCAGCGCTCGCGAAGGCAGCCGGTGCGCTGGTCATTGTCGATGCGGTGTGTACGCTGAGCACGATGCCGCTGGAGATGGACGCGTGGGGGATCGACGCGGTGATTACGGGCGGGCAGAAGGGTTTGTCTTCGATCCCGGGTGTCTCGCTGATCGCGTTTTCGGATGAGGCATGGGCGCGGGTGAAAGGCCGGACGGCGCCGAACGCGCATTGGTGTCTTGACGCTTCGCTGGCGGAGAATTTCTGGCATAACGCGGGGTATCACTACACGGCACCGGTGTCGGGTGTGCTGGCGTTGCATGAGGCTTTGCGGCTTGTGTGCGCTGAGACGCTTGAGAAGCGCTTCGCGCGGCATTTGAAGTGCTCGGTGGCGCTTCAGGCTGGGATTACCGCGCTGGGCTTGCAGCTTTATGCTCCGGCGGCTTGCCGGTTGAACTCGGTGGTTGGTATTGTTGTGCCGGAGCGTTTGAGTCCTGCCGATATTTGCGGCCATATTTCTCGGCAGCACCAGGTGGAAATCTCGGGCTCGTTTGGGTTGCCGATCGTGCGGATTGGGCAGATGGGGGAGCAGTGCCGGGAGCACAACCTGTTTCGGACATTGCATGCGCTTGGGCGGACGATGGTGGATCTTGGCGTTAAGGTTGAGTTGCCGGCTGGCGTGGCGGCGCTTGAGGGTGGGTTGTCGGAAGGGAAATGAGGTTTTTTGCCTGCTCGGCGCTTTCTGTCTGTGTGCCTACGGCGTTGGCCTTTCCTTGCTTTGTTAGTGGTCTATTAGCGTTGCCCCTGTGCGGGGCGGCACTTACTTCTCTTTGCCGGCCGCAAAGAGAAGTAAGCAAGAGAAAGCGGCTCAAACCGCTAATTCTTAAGCGGGTCCCCCGCGCAGCCACGGTAGTGGTGCATCTGGAATCTGTGTTCTCGCACATTCGGCGTGAGTGACAAAGGACTCATTTGTTCCCACTCCGCACTGCGTGCGTCGCGGATGGGTCTGCGTGGGAAACCAGGGGCTTTGTTTGCGCTTGGTGGGGACCATCGGCTTCGCCTCGGCGCGGTCGGGTCTGCGAGGCGAACGCGGGACTTCGGTTGAGGTGCGTGATGGCCACCGGCTTTGTCTTGACGAGGTGCCAGAAATTGCATCTGTTTCAGGACGTGCAGCCCGCCGCTCCGAGCGCAGACAAGCCGTGGCAGCGCTCGTGGGCATTAATTCGCACTTCGAATGAAGCACTAGCGCATTGGAGAGGGGGATACGCCGGCGAGTCGCTGCGGCAGGTGAAGCTCGCGCGCGAAACTGAACAGATGGTTCGGGGAAATACGCGTCGGCGCGCGCAGCGCCGCCGGAAGTATGACTGCCTTGTCACTGACGCCGAATGCGCGAGGGCACCGATTCCAGATGCACCACTACCTCCTCCAAGCCAGGGGCCCCGCTTAAGAATTAGCGGTTTGAGCCGCTTTCTCTTGCTTACTTCTCTTTGCGGCAGGCAAAGAGAAGTGAGTGCCGCCCCGCACAGGGGCAACGCTAATAAACCACTGACAAATCAAGGAAAGGCCAAGAATTCCAGATCAAGGAAAGGCCAACACCACAAAAACACAAACAAAGCGCCGCACAGGCAAAAAAATCAGGTCGCCGCAGGCGCATTAGGCGCTCTCGAATTCCGCAAATACATCATCGTCGACAGCACGACAGCCATTGCAGAAGCCACCGCTGCAAAAAGAAACACCTGCGCGTAGCCGAATTCTCCAGCGATATACCCGGCCAACGGCCCAGTAATCCCCAGCGAGAGATCGAGAAACACAGAATAGGCCGACAACGCCGCCCCACGGCTAGCAGGCGGCACCAGCCCAACCGCTTCAACACCGAGAGCCGGGAACACCAAAGCAAACCCAAACCCGGTCAACGCCGCCCCCGCGAGGGCAATATGCGGCTCAGGCGCGAGCCACAACATCAACAACCCGGCGCACTCAAACGAAAACGAAGCGATCGCAACGCGAAACCCACCATAGACCTTGATCGTATTAGCGAACAATAAACGCGCACCGATAAACAGCGTGCCGAAAACAGTCAACGACAAAGCCGCATTAGGCCAATGCCGCGCGGCATAAAACAGCGTGATGAACGTCGCAATCGACCCAAAGCCGGCCGAGCCCAGCGCCAACCCGATCCCGTGCGGCAGCACCCGCGTCAACACGCTCCCGTACGACATCCGCTCACCATGCACAACCGGCACCGGCGCAATGAGCCGGGCCAGATAAAAACCGAGCCCCGCCAGCAGAATCACCAGAATGCCCAACGCGGCGAACCCGATCGAATGCGCGATCGCGACCCCAAGCGGCGCGCCAACCGCGAGCGCGCCATAAGTCGCGATGCCGTTCCACGAAATCACCCGGGCATTGTTGCTGGTGCCCACGCGGCCGATACCCCACAGAATCGCCCCGGTGCCGCACAGGCTTTCCCCGAATCCAAGCACAAGGCGGCTGCACACCAGCAGCCCCAGGCTCAACACCGGCCAGCGCCCGCACAACACGGCCGCCAGCAACAAAATCCCGCTCGCGCCGCAACCCAGCAAGCCGATCGACACCGTCCGCTTCGGTCCCAACGTGTCCGCCGAACGGCCGGCGAGCGGTCGCGACGCGAGCGTCGCCAGGTACTGCACGCTGATCGCCGCGCCAGCCAGGATCGCGCTGTAACCCAGGTCGTCGTGGACGTAGCCCGGCAGCACCGCGAGCGGAATTCCGATCGTCAGATAGCAAAGAAACGTGAAAAAGACGACCGGAATGATCTGCATGGTCGTCGCAAATTCGCTGCGAGGTGTCGCTGAGTCGGTAGACATGGGGAAAACGAGACTTGAAAACGGCGGAAAGGCGTGATTTTCCCATGGAACCGATTCCCTTGCAGGAGTTGCTTAATAATTTCGGCGGCCAAAAAAGGGTGCCGGAGTCATATAGTGGTTCGTTTTCACCCCGCGCGAGCGGTGTTTTCATGCGCAGCGAGCCAAGAAGCCTCAACCGACAATGGCAATAATTCTTCAATATTTATAAAAATGCAGTAAAACGGCCATATCAACATAAGCCAGCCGACCCTCAAACCCATCTCTATATCGTTTCGCGGATATGTCCCGCATGCGATCCCTGCTATGGGTTGGATTTATTGATGGTGATAGTTTTCGAACCATCATCGCAGCACGTCCCAACGGACACAGAACATTGAGAGTAACGAGACATGACTGAGCCGATTCGCTTCTACCATCGCAACGCGATCCGTGAGATCAAGGATGCGCCCGTCACCCGCACCGTCCTGCAGTATTTGCGCGAGGACGCGCATTGCACCGGCACCAAGGAAGGCTGTGCCGAAGGCGATTGCGGCGCGTGTACGGTCGTGATCGGCGAGCGCAACGAGGCAGGCGGCGTCGACTTCAAGGCGGTCAACGCCTGCATCCAGTTCGTGCCGACGTTGGACGGCAAGGCGCTCTACACCGTCGAAGACCTGCGTCAGCCGGACGGCTCGCTGCATCCGGTGCAGGAAGCGATGGTCGAGTGCCACGGTTCGCAGTGCGGCTTCTGCACCCCAGGTTTCGTGATGTCGATGTGGTCGCTGTACGAGAAGCACGGCCACGAACATAGCTGCGCGAACAAGACCGTGCCGTCGCGCGACGCAATCAGCAACGCGCTGACCGGCAATCTGTGCCGTTGCACGGGCTATCGTCCGATCGTCGACGCGGCTGTGCGCATGTTCGAAGCCCCCGCACCGAAAGCGCCGGTCAATGTCGAGGCGCTCTCGAAAACGCTTGCCACGATCGAGCGCAAGGACACGTTCCACTACCAGCACGCCGGCCAGCAGTTCGACGCGCCGCGCACCATCGCCGCACTCGCGAAAATCAAGGAAGCCGAACCGGCCACCCGTATTCTCGCCGGCAGCACGGACATCGGCTTGTGGGTAACCAAGCAGATGCGCGAGCTTGGCAACATCGTCTACCTCGGCCAGATCGCCGAGTTGCAAAAGCTCGAAACCAATGACGACTGGATCGAGGTCGGCGCGGGCGTGACCGTCGAAAAGGCCTACGCGGAAATTGCGAAGCAATATCCGGAACTCACGGAAATGTGGCAACGCTTCGCGTCGCTGCCGATCCGCAATGCGGGCACGCTTGGCGGCAACATCGCCAACGGTTCGCCGATCGGCGATTCGATGCCTGGCCTGATCGCGCTCGGTGCGCATGTGATCGTGCGCGGCGGCGAGATCGAACGCGAAATGCCGCTCGAGGATCTGTACCTTGCGTATCAGAAGAAGGACATGGCCGAGCATGAGTTCGTCGTCGGACTCAAGGTGCCGACCCGCACCGGCGCGCGCAAGAACCTGCAGTTCCGCACCTACAAACTGTCGAAGCGTTTCGACTCGGACATCTCGGCTGTGTGCGCCGCGTTCTCCTTCATCGCCGACGGCAACGTGATCCGCGAGCCGCGCATTGCGTTCGGCGGCATGGCCGCTACCTCGAAGCGCGCGACGCACGCCGAAGCCGTGTTGCGCGACGCCGAATGGCACGAAGCCACCGCGCAGGCCGCGATGCTCGCGCTTGGCAACGACTACGCGCCGCTGTCCGACATGCGCGCGACCAGCAACTACCGCCTCGAAGCGGCGAAGAACACGCTGTACCGCTTCTGGCTCGAAACGCGTCCGAACAATCCGCTGCCGAAGAGCGCACTGGATGTTCGTGCAGTTGCCGCTGCCTGTGCCCCGGCCGGCGCGAGCGCCTAAGACGCCAAGAATACGGAGAACACCAGAATGAATCAGCACGCCGAACCGTTCCTGAAAGACCTTCAGGATCTCGACGACTTTACCCAGGTCCACATCTCGCGCCCGCACGAGTCCGCGCATTTGCACGTCAGCGGCCGCGCCACGTACACCGACGACATTCCGACGCTCGCCGGCACGCTGCACGCCGCGCTCGGCTTGTCGCCGAAAGCGCACGCGAAGATCGTCTCGATGTCGCTCGACAAAGTGCGCGCCACGCCCGGCGTGGTCGCGATCTTCACCGCGGACGATATTCCCGGCGTCAATGACGTCGGCCCGATTATCCACGGCGACGATCCGATTCTCGCCAACGGTCTCGTGCAGTATGTCGGCGAGCCGATGTTCATCGTGGTCGCGACCTCGCATGAAATCGCACGCCTCGCCGCGCGCCGCGCCGAAGTCGTCTACGAAGAGTTGCCCGCGATCCTTACCGCGCAACAGGCTCGCGCCGCGAATCAACACGTCTTGCCGCCGATGAAACTCGCGCGCGGCGAAGCCGGTGCGAAGATCGCCGGTGCGGCGCGCCGCGAAGCCGGCGAGATGCTGCTTGGCGGCCAGGAGCAGTTCTATCTGGAAGGCCAGATTTCGTACGCGGTGCCGAAGGACGACGACGGCATGCACGTCTATTGTTCGACGCAGCACCCGACTGAAATGCAGCACATGGTCGCGCATGCGTTGGGCGTGGCGTCGCACAACGTGCTGATCGAATGCCGCCGTATGGGCGGCGGTTTCGGCGGCAAGGAATCGCAATCGGGTCTGTTCGCGTGCTGCGCGGCGTTGGCCGCATGGAAGTTGCTGTGCCCGGTGAAACTGCGTCCGGACCGTGACGACGACATGATGGTCACCGGCAAGCGCCACGATTTCCACTACACCTATGAAGTGGGCTACGACGACAAGGGCGTGATCGACGGCGTGAGCGTCGACATGACCTCGCGTTGCGGCTTCTCCGCCGACCTGTCCGGTCCGGTGATGACGCGTGCGCTGTGCCACTTCGACAACGCGTACTGGCTCTCCGACGTATCGATCGACGGCTTCTGCGGCAAGACCAACACGCAGTCGAACACCGCGTTCCGCGGTTTCGGCGGCCCGCAAGGCGCGTTCGCGATCGAGTACATCATGGACAACGTCGCGCGTTCGGTGGGCGAAGATTCGCTCGACGTGCGCCGTCGCAATCTGTACGGCAAGACCGAGCGCAACCAGACGCCGTATGGCCAGGTAGTCGAAGACAACGTGATTCACGAGTTGATCGACGAACTCGAAGCGACCAGCGAATATCGCGCACGACGCGCGGCGATCAACGAGTTCAATGCGAACAACGAAGTGCTGAAGAAGGGCATGGCGCTCACGCCGGTCAAGTTCGGCATCGCGTTCAACGTGACCCACTTCAACCAGGCCGGCGCGCTGGTGCACATCTACACCGACGGTTCGGTGCTGGTGAACCACGGTGGCACCGAAATGGGCCAGGGTTTGAACACGAAGGTCGCGCAAGTCGTCGCCCATGAACTGGGTATCGGTTTTAATCGTATCCGCGTCACGGCAACGGACACGAGCAAGATCGCCAATACGTCGGCGACCGCTGCATCGACCGGTTCGGACCTGAACGGCAAGGCTGCGCAAGACGCCGCGCGCCAGTTGCGCGAACGTCTGTCGGCTTTTGCCGCGGAGCGTTTCGGCGCAGGGCAGGTGGCCGCCTCGGAAGTGCGTTTCGTGCATGACCGCGTGGTGGTCGGCGAGATGATCGTGCCGTTCGAAGAAGTGATCGCGAAGGCCTACGTCGCGCGTGTCCAGCTCTGGTCGGACGGTTTCTACGCGACGCCGAAGCTCTACTGGGATCAATCGAAGCTGCAAGGCCGGCCGTTCTACTACTACTCGTACGGCGCGGCCGTGTCGGAAGTGGTGATCGATACGCTGACCGGCGAAATGCGCGTGCTGCGCGCGGACGCATTGCATGACGTGGGCGCATCGCTGAACCCGGCGCTCGACGTCGGCCAGGTGGAAGGCGCGTTCATCCAGGGCATGGGGTGGCTCACGACCGAGGAACTGTGGTGGAACGCAGGCGGCAAGCTGATGACGCACGCCCCCTCCACCTACAAGATTCCGACCGTCAACGATACGCCGCCTGATTTCCGCGTGCGTCTGTTCAAGAATCGCAATGCGGAGGACAGCATTCATCGTTCGAAGGCGACCGGCGAGCCGCCGCTGCTGCTGCCGTTCTCGGTGTTCTTCGCCGTGCGCGATGCCGTGTCGGCCGTGGGTGACCACAAGGTCAATCCGCCGCTGAATGCACCCGCAACCAGCGAGGAAATCCTCAAGGCAGTCGGCGCGGTGCGGGCAGCAACCGTGGCGGCGCGGCAGTAGGCGTTGCGATGAGCGTGTGACGCTGGCGTGAGCGCCGCGCCACGCCGGAGATTGCGGAGGAACTGGCGGTCGCCGGCAGGACCTTCAGTGCAGCCGGCAGTCGGCGACCAACAGCCGCGAGCAGCCGTTAGAAACCGTCGGGCAGAGTAATCGTGCAAATATCGAAACCCACTGGATTGATCGCCATGAACGACTTTTCTTCCGTTCAGATCGGCCGGCGCAGCGCCGTGGAAGCGGCGCGTCCGGCGCCCATGCACATCGTGCTGTTCGGCGCGGGACATGTCGGGCATGCACTCGTCACGCTGCTCGGCAGCTTGCCGTGCGTCGTCCAGTGGGTCGATGAGCGCGACGAGCTGTTCCCCGACGAAACGCCGGCCAACGTGCAGGTCGAAGCCACCGACACACCTGATGCGATCGTCGATACGGCGCCGCCCGGCGCGTATTTTCTCGTGATGACACATAACCACGCGCTCGATTTTTCACTCGCCGCGCGCATCATGCGGCGCCGCGATTTCACCTACTTCGGCATGATCGGGTCCAAAACGAAACGCGTGAAGTTCGAGCGTCGTTTGCTGGATCGCGGGGTGGAGCTGGATCGGCTGGTGGAGATGACGTGCCCGATCGGTGTGACGGGGATTGTCGATAAAGCGCCTGCGTCGATTGCGGTCGCGGTGTGCGCCGAGTTGCTGCAGATTCGTGGGCGCGAGGCGAGCGCGCAACTGACAACGAAAAAGCTCTGCGCGAGCTTGTGAGCGGGCGGGCGAGGCGCTTCGTGTACGGGGTTTAACACGAGCCTCGTAGCGTGAGGCTGATCACACAAGGCTCGCAATATAAGCCGTTCAGCGTAAAACCTTCACGCCCCCAGACATCCATCCACAACGTCAGTCCGCCGCGGCTGACGTTTCCTTTTTCGGCGGCCGTTTCGCGCGCCGCGCCTTCTGCGCAACCAGCCCATCCGACACTTGCGACATCAAGGTACGCAGCCAGCCGACATCGCTCGGCCGGTCCGGCTGCGGATGCCATAGCTGATAGCACTTGATGCGTGGAAACGGAATCGGCACGTCGACCACCGCGAGCGGCAGGATGCTCGCGTAGTGCGTCGCGAATCGCCGTGTCGTCGTGAAAATCAGATCCGATTGCAATAGCGTTTGCGGGACGAGGCCGAAGTAGGGCAGCGTGGCGACGATGCGCCGCTCGGCTCGGGCCCGCGTGAACCCGATATCGACAGCACCGCCGCTGGCGCCGCTATAGGGCGTCGGCGCGAGATGGGGTGCGGCGAGATACGCTTCGCGCGTGAGCGGCGTGCGTGCGAGCGGATGATCGGCGCGCATCAGGCACACCACCGTATCGGAGAACAGGTCGCTGCGCTCGAAACGCGGATCCGGCTTCGGCCAATTGCCGATCACCAGATCGAGTTCGCCCGCATCGAGCGCGGCCGAATGGTCGAGCATCGGGCTCAGCGAATCGATCTCCAGCCGCGCATGCGGTGCCGCTTCGCGAAACTGTGCGATCACGGTCGGCATGAAGAAGTCGTTCAGATAGTCCGGTGCGGCCACGCGGAACGTGCGGCGCGAGCGGCCGGGATCGAAGTCGCCGTGCGGCGTTGCCACGAAATCGACTTCGCGCAGCACACGTTGCGCCGAAGCCAGCAACGATTCGCCGTATTCGGTCGGCACCATGCCCGACTTGCCGCGCACGAGGATCGGGTCGTTCAGCGTCTCGCGCAGTTTGCGCAGCGCGGTGCTGATGGCGGGCTGGGTCTGGTTCAGGCGCAGTGCGGTTTGTGTGACGCTGCGCTCGACGATCAGCGTGCGCAGCACGCGCACGAGCCAGATATCGAGGGAAGCGGCGGAGTCGTCCATGGTTTAGGCGAGGCGGTGCAAGCAGGTCGGGCCCGGATGAAGCGTCGTACGGAGCCGCCCGCGAGCCGGATCGCGAGAGCGGGGCGCAAAGGTTATAACCTTAGGCCCGTTTGCGGTGTGACGGCCATAGCGGGCACGGTATGGCCGGCATCAGGACGGCCTTTTTGACGCAATCACGTCTGAAACGGCAGGCCTGTTCGCACCAACCTTACGTTTTGCCTTCGTTTAGTTGTCCGCCAGGCCCGAAGGCAGCGAACTGATCCGCTTCACTTCTTTCGAGTCGAGCCAGTTGGGTGTGCGAGCGCAATACAGCACCATGGGCAACGCGTCTTCGCCCCAGAACAATTGATTGTTCAGACGGAAGGTCGGCACGCCGTAGACGCCCAGACCGATCGCATCCGCGGTGTTGCGCTGCAACTGCGCTTTCACGTCTTCGTTCCTGATGAGTTCCGGGCCATTCGGCACGCCGACGCGCTCGCACAGTTCGGCGAACGCCGCATCGCTCGACGGATCGCGGCCTTCGCGCCAGATGAAGCGGAAAATATCGCGCACGAAGCCGATATCGGCCTTCACCGCGGTGGCGAGCAGGAGCGGCTTCATCGAGTCGAACGGATGGGCCGGCGGCATCTTGAACGGAATGCCGAGTTGGTCCGCGCGAAACAGCGCGTGGCGGTACATGAAGGTGCGCTTCTCGGGCACGCTGTAAGCGGGCCGCTGGCCCCAGTGGCGATACAGGTCGTTCAGCACGACCGGCGTGAAGGCGAAGTCGAAGCCCGGCCATTTGTCGTGTTGCTCGAGCAACAGGTATGTGAACGGCGAGACAAAATCGTAAAGCCACAGCGGTTGCGTGGCGTCGATGCCAACGGTCATGAATGTCTCCCGGATTGCCTGATCCGAACGGCGTTGTCTGCTGGACCGTCGGAATTGTAATGATCTTACGCGGTGCAGCCGCTACTTGCACCGGTCAAAATGACTTTGGGTCCGCGGCGGCCGGCACGGCGGACGCCGAACCCGGCTCGGGATCCTCGCCAGGTTGACCCGGTTCGTCCGATTCACCCGCTGTGTCGCGCTGAGCGTCGCGGCTATGGGAGAGCCGCTCTCGCACGAAACCGATATGCTCGCGCAGCACATAGAACTGATCCGCATAGGCAAGCGGCATTTTCAGACCGTTCACCGATTCTTCAATCGCATCGAGCCGTTCGATCAGCGAGGCGCGTTCGGCGGCCGAGTACTCGCTGAGCGCGCTTCGTTCGATCGCGATCAGCGAGCCGTACCAGCGGTAGATACGCGATTTCACCCGCCACGCGTACAGCGACGGCACGACGCGCAGCGCCGGAATCAGCAGCACGATCAGCGGCACCACAACCACCAGCAGCCGGTCCGCAAGACTGGCCAGCCAGAACGGCAGGATCCGGTAGAGGAAGCCCTTGCCTGACTTGTAGTAACGGGCGGCGTCGTCGCTGATCGGGAAATCGTGGGCGAGCGGCGCGGGGAATTCGCCGGCGCGCTGCATGACGTTCGGCTTGCCGTGCACCTCGCGCGCCGCTTCAATCAGCAGATCGGAAAGCGCGGGGTGCAGGGAATCGCGCGCCACCAGTTCGGCGGTCGGCGCCACCATATGAATTGGTGTGGACGGCAGGTTCTTGCCCAGGTCGAACGCGCCCATCGGCATTTCGAGTTGCGTGAGATACGGAAAACGGCGGGTGTAAGCATCGGCCTGGGTGAAGTCGTAGAACTGCACATTCGGCGTGCGATAGAGCTTGCCCATTACCGCCGGTTGCGCCGAATCGCCGGCCAGAAAGGCTGCGTCGACTTTGCCGGAGACGAGTGCCTGGGCGGCGTCGTCGCCCGAAAGCGGCAGCAGTTTGGTCGGGCCGCCGGGCACGATGCCGTTGGCCTTGAGCAGCGCGAGCGCCAGTTCGCGCGTGCCGCTGCCCTCGGCGCCGACCGCGAGGCGCAAACCCTTGAATTCGGAGAGCCGCGCGACCGTCGGCCCGTGATAGAAGATCGCCAGCGGTATATAGGCCACGCTGCCGAGCGACATCAGTCCCTCGCTGGCCGGGCCGGGCGCGACGCCGTCCTGCACGAAGGCGACGTCCACATTCGACTTCGGGTCGGAGAGCCGCTTGAGATTCTGCAGCGAGCCTTCCGAGGACAACACGTTCAGGGTGATGCGGTTGCGCGCCAGAATCGCCTTGTACTTCTGCGCCGCATTCCAGAAGGTGCTGCCTTCGGGGCCGGCGCTGATCGTCAGCGTATTGGGCGGGGCGGGCTGGATCAGGCGCACGGCGACCCAGATTGCCGCGACGGCGATCAGCAGGATCGGCCCGAACGAGACCGCCAGATCGCGCCAGGAGATCGCCACGAAACGGGCGACGAGACGGGGAGGGCGTTTGCGGCCGGTGGCTGGCTTCATCAGGTGACGTGATGGCTACGGTCGAAAGTGAACAGGGTGGTGGCGCTCTGCGGCGCGGGAACCGGGACGGGGCGCTCGCGCCATGCCGGGCTGGCCGCCGCGCAAGACGCACGCGCCGCACGGCAGCGCGCGTCGCGCCGATGGTACCTGAGAATCGAGCAGCGGCGCAGCGTCCCGCCTGGGAGGGTGCCGTCAAACCCGTAACAATTCGTGAACAGCGCGTGAACAGCGTGTGAACGGCGCGTGAATACTTCATGGATGGCCGATGAACCATTTCCGGACCAGAAATATGATCGGCGCATGAATAAAACACGATCGATACGCGCGTGACAGGCCGCGGGCACCCCGAGGTATGACTAAACCCTTTGCGCTTCTGGCGCGGCTAGATTAAATTGTGCATCGCTGCCGCGAACAGACGTTTGCGCGGCGTGACCCGGCACGACAGACAAGAACCGGGCGCGCTGGCGGACTTCGCGGCTTGCCGGCTCCCGTACCGCATTGCATGCGTGGCATCGCATGCGACTAACGGCGGCCGGCCTCTCTCGCCTCTCGCACATCGTGTTGCAGCCATAGTCGGCCGTTGCTGAGCCGCGCCTTGCCGCGTCTGAAGCATGGCCGCCCGTAGTCGTAACGAAGCCGCTTGTTATATGCGGTCCAATGTGTAGCTAAGGAGAAAAGAAACTATGAAATCGGTCGGTTTTCTGAAAACGCTGGGTTCGGTCGTGGCAATGGTGGTGGCGTGCAATGTGTACGCTCAGGCAAGCGATGCAACGGCAACGGGCACGACCGCAACGCCGGCTGCAAACAGCAAGGCCGTCAAGAAGGCCAACGGCCAGCTGGGCCGCAAGGTACGCAGCGCGCTCGCCAAGGCGCAAGGTATCGACGTCTCGAACATCGCTGTGCGTGCTCGTGGCGGCGCGGTGACCCTGACGGGTTCGGTGCCTGACCAAGGCCAGATCGACGCTGCCGGCGAAGCGGCCAAGGGCGTCGCCGGCGTGACGTCGGTGTCGAACAAGCTGACCGTGGTTCAGCAGTAAGACGGCTGCACTGAGCCGGCCGGATTAAGCGGCCAGGCATAAGCGGCTTGCAGCAAGCGCACGAGGCTGCATCCGACGTTGCACGCGATTCGAAATCGCAATGCCCCATCGTGATGCATGCCAGTGCGAGGGTTCCGGCGAATAGCCGGAACCCTTTTTTTAGATTTATTTTTCGTAGTGGCGATTTTTGACGCGGTGATGATGGTTCATACCCGCTCCGGGCTGAACGCCGGCACCGCAACGGCCGGTCTGTGCGCCGTGACACACAACTGACGCGCCGTGAAGCGTACTGTGATGCGAGGGGAACCGGAGCCTACGCCATGGACATCATGCTTTTGCGCTATACCGATCTGCCGATCAGCGATCGGGCGGCTTTTGAACTGGTGTGCGCGCGGCACGGATTTGCGCCGGCGCATTTCGACATCAGCGCCTGTCCGGATCCGGACGATGCCGCGCACGAGCGCCTCGTCACGGTGCGGCGCGGCGGCTGGGCGCAGTCCTATCACGACCATCATGGCCAGTGGGTCAGGCAGTTCGAGACCGATCTGACCTGCAGGTTCTTCAAATAGCGTGGCTTGGGTGCGGTGGCGCTTCCGCCACTGCTTTCGCCACCGCTTTACCGCCGCTTCATGCCAGCACGAGGCGCACGCCGACCAGCGTGAGCGTAGCGGCGAGCACGTTGCGCAGCAGCGCGTCCGGCGCGCGTGACGACAGATAGCTGCCGATCGCGATGCCCGGCAACGAGCCCACCAGCAGCGACAGCAGCATCGACCAGTCGACCGAACCCAGCAGCCAATGACCCGCGCCCGCCAGCAGCGTGAGCGGCACCGCATGCGCGATATCGGAGCCGACGATGCGCGTGGTCGGCAGCAACGGATACAGCAGCAACAACACCGTCACGCCGATGGCGCCCGCACCCACCGACGTCAGCGACACCAGCACGCCCAGCACCGCGCCGGTCAGCATGGTGAGCGCGAGCGTACGGCCTTGCCTGGGGGCGCGCTGACGGCGCGCGGCGAACGCCGCGAGTTGCGGGCGGAAGACCAGCGCCACGGCGGTCACCAGCAGGGCGACGCCGAGCACGATCTGGATCAGCCGGCTCGCGCCCGGCGTGTCCATGCCGTACCGGTGCAGCAGGATCAGGGTGAGGGTCGCGGCCGGCACGCTGCCCGCCGCGAGACGCAAGGTGATCTGCCAGTCGACGGAGCCTTTCAGGCCGTGCACCAGCGTACCGGTCGCCTTGGTGGCGGCCGCGTATAGCAGATCGGTGCCGACCGCGGTGGCCGGATGCACGTTGAACAGCAGAACCAGGATCGGCGTCATCAGCGAGCCGCCGCCGACGCCCGTCAGTCCGACCAGAAAACCGACGAACAGGCCGGAGACGGAGTACAGCAGATTGATGTGGGGGAGAGCCATTGAGCAGACCGCTGACGGTCGGGTGGGTTGGGCAGGTTAGGCGACAAGGCCGGCGCGCGCCAGCCTTCGAGCGTCGGCGAAGGTCGGCGACAGGCCCGGGACGGCGCGGCGAAAACCGCTATTGTCGCAAAACTGCCGCGCTTGCGTAGGGTGGGCGGCGAGGCGGCCTTGAGCACCCCCTGCGCGACGCCCCCAAACCGCATTCAAAGCGCGCGGCGAATCTCGACGATACCGAACGCCGCCAGCGTGAATCCGACGATCCGGTCGATCGCCACGCGCAACTTGCTGCCGATCGCGTGACGCGCGAGCGACACCACGGTCACGAGAAAACACCACCACGCGATCGAGCCGCAAAACACGCCGCCTACCGTGGTCAACGCGATGCTCGAAGAAAACGCACCACGCGGCGCGAGCGTCGTGAACAGCGCGGCGAACATGATGACGGTTTGCGGGTTGGTCAGCGTAAGCAGCAATGAACTCGCATACGCGCGCAGCGCGCCGGTGCGGCCCACCTGCGCGAGCTTGCCGTTGGCGTCGCTGCTGCCATTACCGTTGGCCGCGTCGGCGGGCGCTTTTTGCAGCAAGGCACGCACGCCGAGATACAGCAGGAACAGACCGGCGAGCAGATGCAAGGGCCGGTCGTAGGCAAGCATGAACTGCGAAATGCCGACAAGGCCGAGTGCCGCGATCAGACCATAAGCCGCATCGCCGGTCGCAATGCCGAAGCCGATGGCGAGCCCCGCGCGCGGACCGCCCGTCAGCGTGCGGCGGATGCATAGCATGCCCATCGGACCGACCGGTGCGGCAATCGCGAGGCCGACCCCGGCGGAGGTGGCGAAAAGACTGGCGGTGGACATGGCAAATCCTTTTTAGATTGTTCTGTATGCGATCGGCCTGCGCGAGGCCGTACCGAGTCAACCTGCGCAGTTTGACACACCATCCGCCTTCACAACCTCGCGTGCGATCAACGACGCAAACCGGCGCGTCGGCGGTGGATACCCTGGAGTGGACTCGGCCACGGCCTTCCTCGGGCATAATTTTCTCACTTCAAACACCCGGGGCACGCCCGCTCATGTGGCAAATCGATCAGGTGACGTTGCGCTTGTTCATCGCCGTCTGCGAGGAAGGCACGATCGCGCGAGCGGCCGAACGCGAGTTCATCGCGCCGTCCGCGGTCAGCAAGCGGCTCGCCGATCTCGAAACGCTGGTCGACGTCGCGCTGCTCTCGCGCAGCCAGCGCGGCGTGCGTGCGACCGCCGCCGGCGAGGCGTTGCTCAAGCACGCGCGGCTCATCATGCGCGGCCACGAACGGTTGCAGGCGGAACTCAGCGAGTACGCGGCCGGCGCACGCGGTCATGTGCGGGTGCTGGCGAATGTGTCGTCGATGGTCGAGTTTCTGCCCGAAGCGCTGTCGGTGTTCCTGAAGGCCAATCCGCAGATTCGTGTCGACGTTGAAGAGCGCGTCAGCGCCGAGATCGTGCGCGGTCTCGAAGAAGGAGTGGCCGATCTCGGCATCTGCCGCGATGTGGTGCCGATGGGCAGTCTCGATGTGCTGCAGTATCGCGCCGACCATCTCGCGCTGATCGTCCCGCGGGATCATCCGCTGGCCGGTGAGACTGCGATCGGCTTTGAGCAGACCCTGGCGTTCGATCATCTCGGGCTCGCATCGAACGCGTCGGTGAACGCGCTGATGCAGCGCATTGCCGTGGAGAAAGGCAGCGAGCTCAACTATCGAACCTATGTCTCGACCTTCGACGCCGCCTTTCGCTTTATCCAGGCGGGCCTTGCTGTCGCGATCCTGCCGAGCGAGGCGCTGCCGAAGCATGCCGCAGATGAATACGGCATCGTCGCCGTGCCGTTGCGCGAAGCGTGGGCAGAGCGGCGCTTCGTGATCTGCATGCGCGATCGCAAGGCGCTGACGCTGACGGCGTCGCATTTACTCGACCATCTCTTGCGCTCGGCCTAAGCGCCGGCTGTCTTCTGAAAAGCCCTTAAGGGTTTTCCCTTTATGACGGCGCACGCCCGTCCCGCTTGCCTTCGCCGCCATCGCGAGCGGCGATGGAGTGCGTCGCCAACGCAGACTTTGCCGTGCGCTCGCGGGCGGGCACGCTGTCACTCAGTTGCTTCTTTCCCTGCACTCCACGCAAAGTTCAAGACCGGGATTCAAGACCATGAGTGATATCCAGGAGCGCGTCGTCGTGACCGAAGTGGGCATGCGCGACGGCCTGCAAAGCATCGCGCGCACGATGCCCACCGAGTTCAAACGGCGCTGGATCGACGCCGCGTATGCCGCCGGTGTGCGGCATATGGAAGTCGCGTCGTTCGTGCCGGCGAAGCTGCTGCCGCAAATGGCCGACGCCGACGAAGTGATCGCCCACGCGCTCACATACGACGATCTGATCGTGACGGCGTTGGTGCCGAACCTGAAGGGCGCGCAACGTGCGCTCGCGTCCGGCGTGCATCGGATCGTCGCGCCGATTTCGGTAAGCACGGCGCATAGCCTTGCCAATGTTCGCAAGACGCCTGCCGAGATGATCGAGTCATTTGCCGCGATGCGCGCGCTGATCGACAGCGCGGCTAGTGAACGTGCCAGTGCAAGCGCCGGCGCGCGGCGTGTGGAATTGATCGCCGGTTTATCGACGGTGTTCGGCTGCACGCTGCAAGGCGCGGTGCCTTACGCCGATATCGCCGCGATTGCGCGCGCCGCGTTGCAGGCGGGCGCCGATGTGATCGCGCTCGGCGACACCACCGGTGAAGCGACGCCGCGCCAGGTCGGCGAAATCATCGAACTCGTGCGAGAGGTCGCAGGACACAAGCTGCGCTCGCTGCATTTCCACGACACGCGCGGCCTCGGTCTCGCGAATACGCTGATCGCGCTCCAGCACGGCATCCGTGAATTCGACGCCTCGCTGGCCGGCCTCGGCGGCTGTCCGCATGCGCCGGGCGCGACCGGCAACGTCAACACTGAAGACCTCGTGTTCATGCTCGACAGCATGGGCTACGAGACCGGGATCGACCTCGCCGGGCTCATCGCCTCGCGTGACGTGCTCGCCAAGGCGCTGCCCGGCGAACCGCTGTACGGCTATCTGGCGCGCGCAGGTTTGCCGAAGCAGTTCAGTGCCACGGCACAACGTCAACGTATCGAACCTTCCGAATCACAGGTGCTGCAATGACTTCATTTGCTTCTACGTCTGCCTCTTCTGCTTCTTCCGCACCTGCTTCTTCAACGCAGCAACAAGGTGCATTGCCGCTTGCGGGCATTCGCGTAGTCGAGCTGTCGCATATGGTGATGGGGCCGACCTGCGGGATGATTCTTGGCGACCTTGGCGCCGAAGTCATCAAGGTCGAGCCGCCGCGCGGCGACGGTACGCGCCGTTTGCTCGGCACCGGTGCGGGGTTTTTCCGTACCTTCAATCGCAACAAGAAGAGTGTCGCACTCGACCTAGATAGCGAAGCGGGACTGGCCGCGCTGCACAAGCTGGTCGATACCGCGGATGTATTCGTCGAGAACTTCAAGCCGGGCCGCATGGCGAGCCTGGGTCTCGATTACGCGTCGCTGCGTGAACGCAATCCCAGGCTGATCTACGTTTCGCACAAAGGTTTTCTGAGCGGTCCGTACGAACACCGTCTCGCGTTGGACGAAGTGGTGCAGATGATGGCCGGCCTCGCCTATATGACGGGACCGGTAGGCCGTCCGTTGCGCGCGGGCAGTTCCGTCAACGACATCATGGGCGGCATGTTCGGCGCGATCGGCGTGCTTGCCGCGTTGCACGAACGGCATGCGAGCGGGCGCGGCAAGGAAGTGCAGAGTGCGCTGTTCGAAAACTGCGTGCTGCTATCCGCGCAACACATGCAGCAGTTCGCTGCGACCGGCGTGCCCGCGGCGCCGATGCCCGAGCGCATCAGTGCGTGGGCCGTCTACGACGTGTTCCGGCTTGCCAACGATGAGCAGATGTTTATCGCCGCGACCGGCGACGGACAGTGGCGCGCGCTGTGCGCGATTCTCGGGCGCGCCGATCTGCTGGCCGACCCGCGCCTCGCGACCAACAACGACCGTGTGCTGGCGCGCGAGTGGTTGCTGCAGACGCTCGGCGAGACCCTGAGCCGCTTCGAAGGCGCGGCGCTCGCGCCGCTGTTCGAACGCGACCACATTCCCTTTGCGTCGATCACGAAACCGGAAGACCTGTTCGACGATCCGCATCTGAACGAGAGCGGCGGCCTTGCCCGATTGACACTCGATGACGGCAGCGAAACCGCCATGCCCTTGCTGCCGATTTCGATGGACGGCGCGCGTCTGCAACCGCGTCAGCCGATCGCGAAGATCGGCGAGCACACCGTCGACGTGCTGCGTGATTTGGGCTACGACGAAGCGCAGATCGCGGCGTTGGGCGGCGGCGTGGCGCGGGTGCCGCGAGAAGCGGCGTGAGCGTAGTGACTCATGAGGCGTCACGCAACGCTGCCAGGGCACAACGACCCATGAGGCATCCAGCGCGAAGGCATGAGCGTAGCGACCTTGCTTGTGGGTGTTCGACGCGTCGAGCGTAGTCAAACAATCTCATCCGGCGTCAGACCGGAATTCATGGAGACAGGCGATGAAATCGTCGACTCAAGTGGTGTATGCGACAGCGGTTGGCGATGCCGGCGCGCTGGATGGATTTCCCTCGGACACCGGCACATCGGCGGGCGGCCGTGCTGAAGAGATCGCGCTGGAGGGCGCGCGCATTTCCGCGCGGCTTGATCGTTTGCCCGCCACGCGTTCCGTCTGGCAACTGGTGATGCTGCTGAGCCTCGGCCTCTTCTTCGAACTGTACGACCTGATGTACTCCGGCTACATTGCGCCGGGCCTCGTGCGCAGCGGTATCCTCACTGCGACGACGCATGGTCTGTTCGGCACCAGCGGCGTGGCGAGTTTCATCGCTGCGCTATTCGCGGGCCTGTTTATCGGCACGGCGGCATGCGGGTTTCTCGCCGACCGGTTCGGGCGGCGTGCGATCTTCACGTGGTCGTTGCTGTGGTACACCGCGGCCAACATCATCATGGCGTTCCAGGACACGGCGCTTGGGCTCAACCTCTGGCGCTTCATCGCGGGGATCGGCATTGGTGTGGAGATCGTGACGATCGGTACTTACATCTCCGAGCTCGTGCCGAAGCATGTGCGTGGCCGCGCGTCGGCATTTTCGCAGGCGGTCGGTTTCTGCGCGGTGCCGATCGTCGCGTTTCTATCGTATTTGCTGGTGCCGCACCGTTACTTCGGACTCGACGGCTGGCGTCTGGTCGTGCTGACCGGCGTAGTGGGTGCGATCGTGGTGTGGTGGATTCGTCTGCGTTTGCCGGAGAGCCCACGCTGGCTCGCGCAGAAAGGCCGCATCGAGGAAGCCGACGCGGTGATGAAGCGACTCGAAGCGCGCGTCGAACGGGAATATGGACGGCCCTTGCCGGAGCCGGCGTTGCCCGAACCGGTGCGTGCGCGTGCGGCGTTTCGCGATCTGCTGGTGCCGCCGTATCGCAAGCGCACGCTGATGCTGATCATTTTTCACGTGTTCCAGACGATGGGTTATTACGGCTTCGCGAACTGGATTCCGACGTTGCTGATCAGGCAGGGCATTACCGTCACGACGAGTTTGATGTATGCGAGCGTCATTGCGATTGCTGCGCCGCTTGGGCCGTTGCTGGGGATGCTGATTGCCGACCGCTTCGAGCGTAAGACGGTGATTATCTGCATGGCGGCGGTGAACGTGGTGTGCGGGTTGCTGTTCAGCCAGGCGCGGGAGACGGTGTTGCTGGTGAGTCTTGGAGTGTGCCTTGTGCTGGCGGGCAATATTATTTCGTATAGCTATCACGCGTATCAGGCGGAGCTGTTTCCGACCAGTATTCGGGCGAGGGCAGTGGGATTTGTTTATTCGTGGAGCCGGATTTCGGCGATGTTTTCCGCGTTCGTGATTGCGGGATGCTTGAACCGCTTTGGTGTGAACGGGGTGTTTGTGTTTATTTCAGGTGCGATGGTGGTGGTGATGGTGGCCATTGGAACGCTTGGGCCGAAGACGCGGGATGTCGCTTTGGAGGATATTTCGAAGTAGTGGCTGGCCGATGGCCGATGGTTGATGCCCGCCTGGCGGGGCGGGCTTACTCGCTTAGTGTTTCTTTTGTGTCGCCGATGCGGGCTGTGCTACGCGAATCGGCGGCGCGCCAGACGGTGTAGTGGCCGGTTTTAGTTTCTTGTCCTGTTTCGGTTTCTTCGCTTCGCGGTTACTGCGAACTTGACCTTTTGCCATGATGGACTCCCCAGTTGGCGTTGTCGCTCCCCAAGGGAGCAGTAGGGTAGTGTGCGCTGATTCTGGGGTTTATGGGTGGGATTTTGGTTTTTTGCCTGCACGGCGGGTGTTTGTCTGTGTGCCTATTTGCCTGTGGCGTTGGCCTTTCCTTGATCTGGCTTCTTGGCCTTTCCTTGTTTTGTTAGTGGTCTATTAGCGTTGCCCCTGTGCGGGGCGGCACTCACTTCTCTTTGCCGGCCGCAAAGAGAAGTAAGCAAGAGAAAGCGGCTCAAACCGCTAATTCTTAAGCGGGTCTCCTGGCTTGGAGGGGGTAGTGGTGCATCTGGAATCCGTGCCCTCGCGCATTCGGCGTCAGTGACAAGGCAGTCATACTTCCGGCGGCGCTGCGCGCGCCGATGCGCACTTCATAAAACCCTACGGCGTTTTCGCACTCGCGCTTCATGCGGCGCTTCGCCGAGGCGAAGCCGATGGCTCCCACCGTGCACGAACGAAGCTTTGGTTTCCCATGCAGACCCGTCCGCGACGCACGCAGTGCGGAGTGGGAGCGAATGAGCCCTTAGTCACTAACGCCGAATGTGCGGGAACTCAGATTCCAGATGCACCACTACCGTGGCTGCGCGGGGGACCCGCTTAAGAATTAGCGGTTTGAGCCGCTTTCTCTTGCTTACTTCTCTTTGCGGCAGGCAAAGAGAAGTGAGTGCCGCCCCGCACAGGGGCAACGCTAATAGACCACTAACAAAGCAAGGAAAGGCCAAGAAGCCAGATCAAGAAAAGGCCAACGCCATAAGAACACAGACAATCAACCGCCGAGCAGGCCAAAAACCAAACCTTAACTCCCCCGGCTCTTACTGCGCCGCCAGGTCTCACTGGGCAATTCCCCAAACTGCCCCCGATACTCATTGGAGAAATTCCCGAAATGCCAGAACCCCCACCGCGTCGCGACCTCGGTAACAGACCCGGAGCCTCGCAATTCACGCCGAACATGATCAAGCCGAACGGCACGTATATACGCTGAAGGATTCACCCCAAGGG
The DNA here is from genome assembly GCF_905220975.1 of Paraburkholderia haematera. Taxonomy (GTDB): domain Bacteria; phylum Pseudomonadota; class Gammaproteobacteria; order Burkholderiales; family Burkholderiaceae; genus Paraburkholderia; species Paraburkholderia haematera. The sequence continues at coordinate 459,872 of NZ_CAJNBK010000001.1, forward strand.
TATCCTCAAACGCATATTGCAAAGTTCGCCGGCTCGCGTGAAACCGCGCACACAACTCGGCCACGGACAGCGGGCAATCCGGCGACTCTTCAACCAGTTCGCGAACCCCTCGCACGAGTTGCCAGTTCCGCGCGGTACGCGCTTCAACGCTTCCGTGCGGATCAGCATGCCGCAGACCCTGCAATGTCTCGGCGAGACCGAAGATCACCGACTTCTCAAACGACGCCGCCACGCCCGCGTCGTCGAGCAAAGTCGGCGTCGCAGCCACGGCATCGAGCAAATGCTTCAGCACTTCGCGAAAGCCCTGCAATCTGGCGGGATCGACATTCAATATGCCAGGCTTCGCGCCCAGCAGCGACGTAATTTCATCGAGCTGTGAGCGCACCCGTTCATCGCCAATCGCATCGGCCTCGATCTCCAGATTCACCACGACGTGCTTGTCAGGCGATAAAAATTCGAACCCACCATCGCCGGAAAATACATGCAGGCCGTCACGATGGCTCGTCTGTCCGCACAGCAGTGCATGCCCTTCGAGTTGAAATGGAATGCCCACGGCGAGCCTGGATCGCGCCACTTGGCCGCGTTGGTAGACCGCGCGGTTCAGGCGCTCCACCAACACCCGCACGCCGCCCGCCAAAAACGAACTCACCGAGCCGTCGAAGGCGCCGCGCGAAATCTGGCAATAGCTCTGGTTCCACGCGTCGAGCAGCATCGCCTGCTCGTCAATGTTCCGGCAACAGCGAACCTCGACGGCGCTGCCTACCTGGTTGACCGGCTGCATAGCTTCTCCCGATTCTGTTGGCGCTCCCCGAAAGCCTCGTGCCGACCAGTGTATGCGAAAAAAAAACTGCGTCGCAGTGTTGATACGGCCCATCCAGGGCACTCGCGCGCGGCTTCCTGCCCCCTGTCCGCGCCGATCACGAATCCGGAGGCCACTCGACCCGGCAAGCTTTCACGCCTGGCTGTAATGCATTTGTCAGTAACGAAAATTTTTACGGGATTTTTACTTTTTGCCAATTTTGGATAGTCGCCGCTTTTTGCCGCCCCTACTTTGTGCACAACGTAGCGCAATGCAATGCATCAGACATGGAACGGGAGTCACGCATGAGCAGATCGGCAGGCAGGCTTGAGGGCAAGATCGCAATCGTGTCAGGCGGCGCAACCGGCGCGGGCGGCGCGGCGTCGTTGCTGTTCGCGCAGGAAGGCGCGCAGGTCGCTGTGGTCGATATCAATACCGATGCAGGCGAGGAAGTCGTGACACGAATTCGCGCGGCAGGCGGCACAGCGGAACTGTTCGCCGCCGATGTGTCGAAACGCGAAGCCGTGGATACCGCCGTGGCGAACGTCATGGCCCGCTTTGGCCGCATCGACGTGCTGTTCAACCACGCCGGCAGCATCGTCGTGAAGCCATTCGTCGATACCACGGACGAAGACTACGACTGGCTCATGAACGTCAACGTGAAAAGCATGTTCATGATGACGCGCGCGGTGCTCCCGCACATGCTCGCCGCGGGCGGTGGTTCGATCGTGTGCACGGCGTCGATTTCGTCAGTGGCGGCCACGCCGCTCGAAGTGCTGTACTGCACGACCAAAGGCGCGTGCGCCATGTTCGCGCGGTCGATTGCCGTCGAGTATCGCGACCGTGGTATTCGCTGCAATGCCGTGTGCCCCGGTTTCATCGATACGCCGCATGGGCGCCGTGAAATCAGTGCGCTCGCGAAGTACGGCTTCGATGCGAGCGAGGCGGCACTGTCGGTGCAGCAAGGCCGTCTGTGCGCGCCGGAAGAAGTCGCGCGCGCCGCGCTCTTTCTCGCCAGCGACGACGCCAGTTTCGTCAACGGCGCACACCTGTACGTGGATAACTGCTTTACGGCTGCGTGAGCCGGTCCTTCGTCGCGAGTTCACGCCTCTTTATCGCTTAGCCGCTTCGGCATAACCCTGTTCAAAGGATCGCGTCATGGACATCAATACGGCCGTGCCGTCGGCAGAGTCCGCCGACAACGACGTCAAGCTATTGCACAAGATGGGCTACGCGCAGGAACTGTCCCGGCGCATGGGGGCGTTCTCGAACTTCGCGGTCTCGTTCTCGCTGATCTGCATTCTGTCGGGCGGCATCACGTCGTTCCAGATGGGCCTGTCGGCGGCGGGTGGGGCGTCGATCGGACTCGGCTGGCCGCTCGGCTCGCTGTTCGCGCTGGTTGTGGCGGCGGCGATGGCGCAGATCGCGTCGTCGTATCCGACGGCCGGCGGTCTCTATCACTGGAGTTCGATTCTCGGCGGCAAAATGTGGGGCTGGCTCACCGCCTGGCTGAATCTGCTCGGTCTCGTGTTCGTCGTCGCCGCGATCAATTACGGTACCTATGATCCGTTCTTTCGCACGCTGATTGCACCAATGTTCGGCGTGAATCCCGATTCACTCGGCTGGTGGCAGCAGACGCTCTTTCTGACGGTGATCACCGCTTCGCAAGCATTCCTGAATCATCGCGGCATTCGCATCACGAGCAAGATCACGGATTTGTCCGGATACCTGATCTTTGTGGTGACGATCATGCTGGTGGTTTCCCTGCTGGTGTATTCGCCGGTCAAGATCGATCTGTCGCGGCTCTATACGTTCACCAACTTCACGGGTGTCGATGGCGGCGCGTGGCCCAAGCAGACCATCGCCATGGCGTTTCTGTCCGGCCTGCTGCTGACCGCTTATACGATCACGGGCTTCGACGCTTCCGCGCATACCTCGGAGGAAACGCATCAGGCGGCGCGCAATGTGCCGCGCGGCATTGTCGGCTCGGTGTTCTGGTCGACCACGTTCGGCTACGTGATGGTGTGCGCCTTCGTGCTGGTGATGCCGGATATCGGCGCGGGGGTGAAGCAGGGCACCGGATTCTTCGAAGCGATTCTCGCGCCGATTCCGGGGCCGCTACGCATCCTGATCGAATTGCTGATGTTCTTCATCAACTATGTTTGCGGTCTCGCGGCTGTCACATCGACCTCGCGCATGATGTTCGCTTTTGCCCGCGACGGCGGCCTGCCCGGCTCGAAGTGGCTGCGCAAAGTGAATGCGGCACACCGCACGCCGGGCGCCGCGATCTGGACCTCGGCAGTACTGGCGATCGTGGTGACCTTGTACGGCGATGCCTTCACGGTGCTGAGCGCGGGTAGCGCCGTGTTCCTGTTCATTTCGTACGCCATGCCGATTGCGTCCGGCATTTTCGCCGAGGGCCGTACGTGGAAAGAAAAGGGCCCGTTCCAGTTAGGCATGCTGTCCAAGCCGTTCGCGGTGGCGGCGGTGTTCGGCGCACTCGTGCTTGCCTATGTCGGCATGCAGCCGCCGAATCAGAAAGTGGTGTACGTGCTGGTCGGGTTGCTCGCGGTGTTGCTGGCGATCTGGTACGGCGCAGGCGTGCGCAAGAGCTTTGCGGGACCGCCGATTGGCAAGGTGTCGAAGGAGCGCGAGCAGGAGCTTAGCGGGATGGAGGGGCAGTTGGGGGAGGGGTGAGTCTTTGCGAATGTGCGGCTCGTTGCCGCCGTTCCGTTCATGTCTGAAAAAAATAACGTCAGCCGGCCCTGAAGCCGACTGACGTCTTTACATCTGCCGCATACGTGGCGGTCGCCGGTCAGATACCGGCGTATCCCACCGGAACCGTCGCGTTGGCTTTGGCAACCGACCCGTTGTTCGACACCACATACACGGGCGATTCGGTCAGATTGAGCGTCAGCGTGCCGTTGCTGTAATTCGCGCTCGACGCATTGCCCATCATGTCGACGACCTTCACGGTGCCGCTCGTGCCCGGTGCATCCACGGTGAGGGTGTACGGCACGCTGTAGCTCGAGCTGAACCCGGCGCTTGCGCTCCATACATTGTTGTTGTGGGCCCAGAGCGCGGTGATCACGGCGCCGTTACCCACCTGCTGGAACGCGTAGGCGTAGATGCCGGTCGGCGTGCCGTTCACAGGGCCGAGCGTATGGGTGCCGTCGAGCGTGTGCGTCATGGCGCTGATCGCCATCGCGACCGGTTTCGGGCTGATGTTCGTCGCGCCGAATGCGCCTTGCGCGTCGTTCAGATCGAAGAACGTGCCATAGCCGACTTCGCCAGGATAGTCCGCGCTGTAGAACACGTAGGTCTGATCCGCGCCTTCGCCCAGCGTGATGATGTGCATGCGCGCCGCAACCGCGGCCTGTGCGTACAGCACGTTCGCGGTCGGATAGTTCGGGCCGTACGAGGTGCCGAGGTCGTAGCTGATGCCGGCTTCCGTCGAGAACAGCTTCATGCCCGGACGGTAATCGGTGGCCATTTCCGCGCGCAGATCGCGCATCTGGCCGCGCAACGAACCTGCGGCGGTCGACGGGTCCGAATCGTAGCGTTCCGGCGGATGCGACGGCGAGGTGCCCGCGTCGTAGTAACCGTGCGTGGCGACGGCGTCGATGTATTGGCCGAAGCCGAGCGGCGCGAGGCGCTTCAGGCGCGTTGTGGTCAGGCTCGGGAACGCGTCGGTCGGGCCCATCACCACCGCGCTCGGATCAGTCGAGTGAATCCCTTGATAAACAGACTGATACAACGCGATGAAGTTGGCGTCGGTGTCGGTCCAGAACTGGTTGGGCTCCCACGTCACCTGATAGTAGTTCGCCGACTGGGTCGGGAAATACGCCGCGCGAATAGCGTTCGATTCCGTACCGACGCGGCTCATATAGCTCTGATAATACGAAAGATTGGTGGGCACGCTCGTGTCGTCCTGGAACGCACCGGTGCTGCTCGCCCAGGCGGGAATGCCGTCAAGACGGATCAGGCGCATCACGTTGCCGGTCTTGTAGAACGGATCGAGATTGTTGGCCGAGGGACTGAACGTGTTCGCTCCATTCGGTTCCATGGTCGACATCTGGCGGTCGTCGATCGTCGACGAAATGCCGAGGGCGGCGAGCAGCGGGCCGTTGTCGTTCGCGCCCTGCATGCCGAAGCGGTGCTGTTCCTGATGTGCATACGTGACAGCCGGTACGACGCCGGACAGGTTCGGCAACACACCGAAGGTCGCGATGCCGACCGGGCGCGTGCCGGCTTGCGGCAACTGACCGCCGTTCTGAGCAAGCGTACCCGATGCCGCGAAATAACCCGCGAGCGTCGAGGTGCAGTTGAGCGTGATGGTTTTTGACCCGCTCGGCACGGCGGTGCTGCCGCTCGCCGCCACGCGGCCGACGGTGTCCGTGACGGCCCAGTTCAGCGTGTCGGCGTTCGGTACGTTGGTGGTGAAGGCGAGCTGGAACGTGCTGCCGGCGGCGAAGATGCGCGTGCCATCGGCGCTGGGCGTGTCGGCGGAAAGGGTGGCGCTGCCGGAGCCTGCCGAGATGGCCGGCGACGCGCAGCTCAGTGCCGCGACGGTGTTGCCCGCGCCGTTCACCGTGGCGGTGCCGCCGGTGCTGCTGTTGCCTGCCGCGGTCGAGGTGGGCGAGCTGGATGGGCTGCCGGTGCCGTTGGCCTGCGTCGCTGGGCTGCTGGTGGTGCTGCCACCGCCGCCGCCGCAACCTGCTAGTGCCAGGGAAAGTGTCGAGAGTACGAGGAGTTGCGATTTCATCAATCTCTAACCAATGCGTGAGCTGAACATTCGTTCGTCTCTTCGCGCAACGCGCGTCGGGAGACGGAGTGAACAGAAATTAATGTCGTACGAATCCGTGCCGCTCGTCATGGCGGATTTGGCGGAATCGGACGACCAGGGAAGGTGCGACGAAAACAACCAATGTCTTGAGGAACAACGCAGTTCACATCGCAGTGCTCGAGTTCATCGCGCTGCTCAATGAACTTTTTACTGTCCTGTAAGAAATAGAGGCTTTTGATAAGGCGAATCGACCGCAACAATACGCATTAGTATGCTTAAAAGAAGTAACGAGTCGTTACGTATGAATAATGGTGCAGTACTAATTGCATTGATCGCATCAAAAAATGCGTATGACGAGACCAGTCTTTATCCGCCAATCAAAAAATGGGGTCGAAAAAATTGCGATGGATGCCTAAGTATATGAATCGGCGTAAACCTCAGGGAAATGGGCGTTAGCGCTCATTCCATAGCCGAAGGTGCCTTGGAGATGGCGGAAAAGCGCTGGGCCTTCGGTGTAACGTTTCCTCGCGACCGCGACTTCGCGGCGGACCTGTCGCTGTTTTAAGAAAGACGAGACCGCGTCCCGCAAAAAGGGGCGCGCCAGATAAACAATGATGAGATGCCGATGTTTTTCGGGACCGGCATTTGCTGGTGGGTATGTCCATCCGCTGCGTAAAAAGGGCGGTTATCCAGAGAGATAAATCGTGAGAATTCTTCAATTGGTTCACGCACCGCGACTATCCGGGGCAGAGGTACTGGTAAAGGGGCTCGCAATTCATCATCAGCGCGGTGGCCATGAGGTCTGTATGGCGTCGCTGCTTCCACAGCAGGACGATTTCGCCGCTATTCGCGCGGAGCTCGAGGCCGCGGGCGTCACCTGCCTGTTCCCGACTATCCACCACGGCAGGGTGGGCAAACTGCTGCACCTGTATCGCGTGGTGCGTCAGTTCCGTCCCGACTTCATCGTGGCTCACGCCACGCTCGCCGCACTCTATGTGCGTCTTCTGCCCGTGCATACGCCGATTGCCTGGGTGATGCACTCCGGCGTGAACGACTTCGAGAACGGTGCGCTCAAGCAGGCGGAGCGCCTGCTGTCACGACGGGCGAGAGCGATCATCGGCGTGTCGCAGCAAAATATCGACGACTACCTGAGAGAGATCGGCAAACATCCCGCGATGGTCGTGATTCCGAACGGCGTCGATGCATCGCTGTTCTCGGAGGACAACGGCGCATCGCCACCGGATATCGCGGTGCCTGCAAAGCAGATCGTTCAGCTGGGTCGCTATATCGAAGGCAAGAGCCAGTTGCACACGATCCGCGCGTTCGAGCGTGTTGTGCAGAGCGAGCCCGAAGCACACCTGCTGCTATGTGGTGTTGTCGAAGACGTCGCTTATCACGATGCGGTGCTGTCGCTCGTTCGTCAACTCGGGTTGGAGAGCAGCGTGACGGTATGCGGGCCGCGCTCGGATGTCGCCGCGATCCTGCGCTCCTCGCGTGTCTTCGCCATGCCTTCGCGGTTCGAAGCACAGAGCATCGGTTTCCTGGAGGCGCTTGCCTCGGGCATTCCTGTCGTGGCGAGCCGGATTCCATCGTTCGGCTTTGCCAGTGGATATGCCGGTGTCAGTCTCGTCGATACGGCCGATCCTGAGGCTTACAGCCGCGCCTTGCTCCATGCGCTCGACACGCCGCGCGCGAACCGGCAACTGGCGGGATATACGTTGCATGACACCGCGGATCGCTACATGACGATCGCGCGGCAGTTCGTCCGGACGCTGCGGGTGTCGACCTGAACGGCGTCAGATAGACCGGCTCGCACTACTGCGCCAACCGGTCGATGCGCACCGTCTCCGAGAACAGCCCCGGCAGTTCACCGAGATCCTGGGCTGGCCCCAGGGCAAAACCGTCGCCTACCGGATAACGCGCCAGCGCCGGTGCGCCGCCGGTGAAATAGAAATCGCCGAGCGTCGCGTCGATTCTGCGGTAAAGCACGAGCGCCGCATTGCGCTTGTCGCGCACGAAAAGCGGAAAAACATCCGACCACGACATGCCGCGCAACGTTGCTGCCTGGACGGGCACGCTCCGTGCGTCCGCCGTATCGAGCGTGGCAATGTCGATGACCGCGTCCTGCGCTGTCCCGTCAAGATGTGGCGTCAAAAGAATCAGCGTATTGTTCGCTTTGCCGCGCACGGCCCCGATCGTCACCTTGACGAAATCGGGCAGGAAATTCGCCGGCAATTGCCTGCGTTCGCCGACGGTCATGCGTGTGCCTTCGTTGACGATTTGCGTGAGCGCGAGTCGACCGTCCGCACGCTCCACCGCGACCAGTGACGCGCGTGATCCTGGATCCTGGACCGGCAGAAGATTTGCGTTTTGCCCCAGCGTTTTGGCCTGTGCCATGAGCACCGGCGCCGCGCCGGCTGAACCCGTGGAAGAGGCCAGCCAGAGGTCGAGTCCGCTATCGGGTCGTTTCTGTGCGATCAGCACGCCGGCACGTCCCGTGCCGCTGAAATCCGCCGCTACGTATTGCTGCGCCAGCTCAGGCCTGAATGCATTGTCGGTCTGGAGCCAGAGACGCGGGGCTTCGAAGCGATTGCCTGTACTGCGAAGCAACCAGAACGCTGTGCCGCCATGGCGCGCGGTGATTACCATCAAGTCCGCCTTGCCGTCGCCGTCGAAGTCGCCGAGTAGAAAACGCGCGCTGTCGAAGCACAGCGTGTCATTCGCGCAACTCGGTGCCGTGGCACGGGGATCGAACGGCACAGTGCTCGCATACCAAAGCACGGGCGGCGACGCTTTGACGAGCGACGCCGCATACACGCTGAATCCGGGCCCGCCGTGTTGTCGCTGCACATAGACCGCGGCTTGTTCGCCTGTACCGGCGATATCGCCCGCCATCGCGGTAGCGAGCCGCAGATCGGTTGCCTGCGTGTGTTGCGTGGTTGCCCAACGGTAGCGTGTGGTGAGCAGGGTACAGCCGCGCATGGTGAGTTTGCCGTCGTTTTCGCCAAGACAGTGCCGCAGCGGTGTATAGACGAGGCCGAAGTCCCACGGTGTCCAGCGCTGCGCCATGTCCCATTGATCGCAGGTCTCCGAGATCAGATAGCCGTCGCGTTCGGCGATGCATTGCGAAGTCGCGACGCTGACGAGCGCCGCGTTGCGCGTATTGCCGGGATAGACGGTCAGCGGGTCCCAGCGCCACTGTTGCGCGGTTGAGCCCGTGCACGCGGCCAGGGTCGGCGCCTGGCCGCTGCGCGCGGCGCTCAGGCAGCGGCTCGCCGCCGCATTGAACAGCTGAATGGGGCGCGCCTGGAAATCCGCGGCGTGGCGATCGCTGCGATCGGCAAATGCATAGCGGCGCGCGACCCAATTGCCGTTCCATTGAAACTCGCCGAATACGTGCGAATACTCGCTGCCGTCGACAGAGAAATAGCTGGCGACGATGTCGCGCTTGCGCTGAACTTCAGCCGCCGGCACGTTGCCGGGCCAGTCGCCGGTTGGATAGGTGATGTGATATTCGATCGGCACGCTTTTGCCCAGCGTCTGGGCGACGTGACGCGTGATGCGCGCGGCGTAGATGTGATCGGGATGTTCGAGAAACGGCACCGTGTCCGGATTGAGCGTGTAGATCTGCGACGCCTCGGCAAGTATCACCTTCAGCATGGCTGACAGCGAGGCCCGGTCGTATTGCACACGCACGGAGCCGTCGGCGTTCATCGGATAGGTGGAGAGCGTGGCGTGCTGTTCCCACAGCAGGCCGAGCGGTTCGCGGCCGCCGCGCACGGCGCCGCCGGGCAGGCGGAGTTCGAGCAGGCGGACCTGCGGCTTCGCCTTCAGCACCATCTGATGCACGAGTTTGCCAGCAATCGGGAGATTCGTTTCGATCCATTCGTCAGGCACGCCTGCCATACGCGCATAAGCAAGCCGTGAAGCCCGCTCGCGGGTCAGCACGTAAGCGAAATTCGCACCGTTGGCGCCGCCGATCAGATGCACCGTGGTGATGCACCAGCCGGCGTCGAGCCGTTCGCTGATAGCGGGGTCCACGAAGAGCAGATCGTCGTCGAGGTGGGCGACGACGGTGACCAGCGTACCGGCGCCACAATCCGCCGCGCGCGCCGGGCCGGGAAGGAGAGCGAAGAAGAGTAGCGCTAGAAAAGCAAAGAATGAATTGCGAACGAGCCTGGCTGCCGATGATCGCATGTTGATTCGAGCCCTGACGGTGTGCTCGATCATACTGTATCGATGTGTGCCGCCGCGTTGGCGAACTCACAGTGGGCACCACTTTTGCGTGCCGGCACCGCTAGCGCTGCCGCCGCCCTTCGCGTTAGCGGAAATACGCTTTGGTGTTCTCGTGAACATCATCGCGCGCGAGCAGTTCAGCGGGCGTGAGCCAAAGATATTCGCTGTGCTGCTCGAACCGGCCGACGGAGACGGTGCGGATGAACTGGAGCGTGTAGGCGAGCACGATGTAGTGCGTCGACACGTCAGGCTCCGCAGCGAAGTTGTCTGTGTAGTGGTGCTCAAAAACACCCTCGAAACGCGCGGACGAGCGCGCCAGCTTCGCGATGCCCAATTCGGCGTCGGCAACGCGTGTGAACGCGGCGTCGAGCGTTTCGCCTTTATGAATGCGCCCGCCAGGAACGAACCATGTGCCGCGCGCGGGGCGATTACGCCGACGGCCGATCAACACGCGGCCCTCGGCGTCGGTGACGATCAGATCGATCGCGACCAGCGGCGTCAGACGCACCACGTCCAGGAAATCGATCTCGGTCAGCATGTCATCTCCCGTGGCGCGTGTGGCGATTGAGCCTGGATTCTACGTGCGCCAACAACGGGTTGCCCTGTCTCAACACGCCGAAGTATCGGCGCATCGCGACAGGACGCCGTGTTTAGCGCAGCGCCCGCCCCGGCCACGCCATGCAACATGCGCGCCATGCGCGGCGCAGCTAGCGAGGAACGTAACCCTCAGGGGGCGTGACCGCATCCTTGAACACGCCGGCGTTGGCGGAGACCACATAGATGGGCGTCGGCGACAGCTTGAGGCTCGCAACGCCATCGCGATAGGGCAAGCTCGATGCGTTGCCCATCATGTCGAACGCCGTCACTTCGCCCGACGTGCCGGGCGCGTCGACCCGCAGACGATAATCCGCGCTCTGGCTCGCGCTGAAGCCGGTTTTGGCGTTCCACGCGTCGTTGTCGTGCGTCCACAGCGCGGTCACGATCTTGCCGCCGCCGAGCCGGCGGAATGCGTACGCGTAAATGCCTTTGGGCGTTGCTTTGAGCGGCCCGAGCGTCTCTGTTCCGTCGATGATCCGCGTCATCGCCGCCACCGCGAGCGCGGCGGGTTTGGGGCTGATGCGAGTGGGGCCATAGGCGCCATTCGTATGATCGAGTTCGAAGAAGATCCCGTAGCCGGGTGCGGCGTCCGGCATGTCCGCGAGGTAGAACACATAGGTCATGTCAGCGCCTTCGCCGAGCAGGATGAGATGCGTGCGCGCCACGACCGCGGCTTGCGCATACAGCACGTTCGCGTCCGGGTAGTTCTTGCCGTAGGCCTGCCCGATGTCGTAGCTAATGCCGGTTTCGGTGACGAACAGCGGCGCGCCGGACTTCAGGTACAGATGCATCTCGTGACGCAGCGCCCGCATTGCAGCGGGCAGCGCGCCCTGCACGGTGCCCGCATTGCCTGGGTCGGCAACGCGCTCGGGGGGATGCGACGGCGTCGTGCCGATATCGTAGTAACCGTGAATAGTCATGCCGTCCATATAACGGCCGATTCCGAGCGGACCGAGGCGGCGCATCCACGCGACATTGGCCTGCACCGAGGCGTACGTCACACCCATCACCACGGCATGCGGGTCTGTCTGATGAATGCCTTCCCAGACGGCCTTGTACATTGCGAGGAAATTCGCGTCGGTGTCGCGCCAGGGCAGCCCGCCATCGGCGTCCGGTTCCCATGTCACCTGATAGTAGTTGTCGCGTTGTTTGGGGAAGTAGGTCATGCGTGTTCGGTTGGACTCGGCACCGACTTTTGCCATGTAGTCCTTCATTTGCGCGAGCGAGGCTGGCGCGTAGCTGTGCGTCTCTTTGCCGGTCGGGCTGGCCCACTGCGGAATGCCGTCAAGCTGGATCAGACGCATGATGTCGCCGCGCCGGAAATAGGGGAGCAACTGCTTGCTCGCGGGATCGAACGTGCCCGCGTTTTTCGGCTCTTCCATGTACCAGTTGCGGTTGTCGTTTGCCCATGCAAGGCCGAGCGCCGTATAGGCCGGCCGGTAGCCGTCGCCGTCGCAGCAATGCTGTCCTGGCGCGAGGTAGGCAGTGCCTTGTCCCCCGAATCGATGCAGATCTTCATAGGGAAAGCGTACTGTGGGCAAGGCAGCGGACGTGTCGGGCAGAACGCCAAAAGTGACGATGCCCGCAGGACGTGTGCCGCGCGATTCGAGTTGCCCGTGTGCGCGTTCCAGCGAAGCCGACACAGCGAAGTAGCCGGCAATGCTCGACGCGCAATTGAGGGTCGACAGCGTAGCGCCGGCCGCAACGGGGAAGTGGCCGCTGGCGCGCACGGTATTCCAGGTGTCGCGGATTTGCCAGTTGAGCGTGTCGCTTTGCGCCGGACGTGTCGTGAAAACGAGTGCGAACGGCTGATCCGTTGCGAACAGGCGCGTGCCGTCGCTTTGCGTGTCCGCTTCCAGCAGATCGCCGTTTGCCGCCGCGCGCACCTGTGAGGAAGGCGCGGCGCAGCGCAGGCCTTGTCCGGGCGGCATCTTCAATGCAGCGGGCACGGTGGCCGCCGATTTCGGCGTGGTATCGGCATCAGCGTTTGCCGAGGCAGCCGCGGCGGCCTTCGCCGCCGTACTCGAGTCAGCCGCGGTGAGTGCGACCGCGCAGCGCTTCTCCACCCCTGGTGCCGGATCGCCGAACACACCGTTATTGCACTCGGCGCTGTTCGAGAATGTTTTGACGACGTGCTGTTCAACCGTGCCATACAGCACGTCACGCGTACCGCTGAACCGGCAGGTGCCGTATTCCGCCGCGCACGGTGTCCACTTTCTGCCGTCGACGGTCAGATCGGCATTTTTCGCGCTGTCAGGGCCTGCTGAAGCCTCTGCCGCACGACCCGACGAGGCCGCGATGCCCAGCAGGATAAAGGCCGCCGCCGAGGCAGCGGCACGCAGCGCTAACCCGTGCGCGGCACACGCACGGGCGACGGGTTGCAGCGCTTGATATTCGCGTACATTCGACATGTGTTCCCCGTGTCGTTCGATCACTATGATCCGACTACAAAGCGTCGTCGAAGTGCTAGTTGACCAGGTCAGACCCGCCTCAGGCTACCTCGTATCGCAATCTGTTGCGGAAACCGCATAGGTTTTTTCCGCAATCCGATGGCGGAATCGTACCGGCTCTCATCCGACAGAATCCGCCATTGGCCCGGCTATTGCCGGACGGGCTAAAGTTGCCTTATTGACGTGTTTCACGATTGAAACATTAATCGTCTTGTTTATATTCGCCAGGTCCTATAACAACGAATTAAATAATTTTCCCTCTTGAAAAGTGTTTATATTGGACACTGCATTACATGTCTATGCCGACCGAAAATATCGTCAGAAGAAAGCCCTCTTGGGCATCTGGTAAGAGCAATGAGTAGTGCAAGCAAGGCGGCTGCGCTCATTCTGACGACGTGATGGAAAGAAGTCACTTCAAATCTGCGGAATGGCGCGCGGATCAATTTGCAACTCAAGCATTTCGAGTAGCGATTGTATGTGTGCCAACGCACAAAAAAGCGCATTAATTAGCATTAAGATTCGCAAAATGTAACTTCATTCATATGCAGAATCGGTATTTAATTCTTTGAAAAATCGGTGATGGTCGAATTGTTCCGAAAATCACTGGCCGGCCATCATATTGAAACGCCAACATGTCTGCACTTTCGGTCATGGCGGCTAAATGCTTGATTGCGGATGGCTATGATGCACTGCACTGAGCATGCCTCTGTGCCGGCGTTCAAGGTTGAAAAGTAGCTCCGTTTATCCGTTTTCTGGTGAGAGGATGACTATGACCTGCGCAAGTCTCGAGTCAGCAATGCTGCGCTGGGTGCACGCACCGAACAAGGGGATGCGTCGCATCGCAATACTCATGTTCAACGACTGCTCGTTGCAGGGCGCGGGCGTGGTTGCCGAGGTATTCCAGGCTGCGAACGAACTGGCGTCGTCCGGTTCGGGCGGCTCGTTGTATGACGTTTCCTTCCTGTCGGCCGACGGCGGCATGGTGACCTCGTCATCTGCCCTGCGGGTCTGGACCGACGGGCTCGATGCGCGGCATTACGGCGGCTTCGACGCGTTGTATGTCGCCGGAGGCAAAGGCGCATTCGCCGCAGCCGGCGACGAGCGCCTGATCGCCTGGTTACGACGCGTTCGCCGCAATACCGGCATGATCCGGCCGATCGCCGAAGGGCGGGTGCTGCTCGAAGCCGCCTATGTGCCGGACTGCAGGGAAAGCGGCGATTTCCTTGAACCGCAGCCGATGCCGTCACGCCAGGCCGAGCAGAACGGCGATGCGGGCGACCGGCTTGAATCGATGCGAAGCGCGCTCGCCATGATCAAGCGCGATCTCGGCAACGCGACCGCTCGCACGGTGGCTGAGCGCCTGCTCGCCGATTCGTGCTCGAACCTCGCGCCATTGCTTGGTGAAGACGGCGGTTTGAGCCCCGGCGACAAAGTGCGCGCGGCGGCACGCTGGCTGCAAGAAAATTGCCAGCAGTCGATTTCGATTGCCGATGCGGCTCAGTTCGCCGCGATGAGCGAGCGCAACTTCCTGCGCCGCTTCAAGATGGAAATGGGTATCACGCCCTCGAGTTTTCTGTTGCATGAGCGCCTCGCGGTGACCTGCAGCCTGCTGACCGAGTCGGAATTGCCGGTAGACAAAATTGCACGGCGCACCGGAATGGGTAACGGTGACCGGCTCGCGAAGGTCTTCCGCAAGCGGATGAGAATTTCCCCCACTGAGTTCCGGATTCAGAGCCGCCGCATGGTCGGCGGATAGCGCACGCGCGGTCCGGCTGACTGCGCCTATCACGTAGTGCTTCGGCAGATCGTTCGTTGACTAACAGAATTATAAGGAATCCGAATATGTTGACTAAGGGAGATGTTAGCGCTGCGTCGGTGAACCCGGACGGCGCACTTGCCGGGACCACCGGTGCGCGTTGCGCGCGCATCGTCCCGGTCATTCTTGCCGGTGGTTCGGGCACACGGCTGTGGCCGGTGTCGCGTGAAAACTATCCGAAGCAACTGATCGACGTGGTCGGCTCCGACTCGCTGCTGCAGGCGACTGCGCGGCGTATGGACGGTTTTCCCGCCGGCTGGAACGTGGACGTGTCGCCGATCGTCGTGTGCGGCGAAGAACACCGGTTTGTGATTGCCGAGCAGCTTCTTGAAAACGGCGTGAACGCGCGTCTGGTTGTCGAGCCCGCGCGGCGTGATACGGCGCCGGCGTTGACGCTCGCGGCGTGGCACGCGTGCGCGGACGGCGACGACGCGATTCTGATCGTCATGCCGGCCGACCATGCGATTGCGGATGTGCCCGCGCTGCAAAGCGCGCTGGAACGTGCCGCCCGGTACGCCGAACAGGGTTCGATCGCCACGTTGGGCGTGCCGCCCACGCGCCCCGATACGGGTTTCGGCTATATCCGCATCGGCGCGCCGTTGGTCGATGGCTGCCATGCGATCGACGGTTTCGTCGAGAAACCGGCCGAGGAAATCGCCGCGCAGTACGTCGCTGCGGGCACGTATTGGTGGAACGCCGGGATCTTCGTCGTGCGGGCGCGTGTGTGGCTCGAGACGTTGAAACGCCTGCAACCCGAGATGCACGCTGCCTGTGAACGCGCATTCGTGGACGGCCGCAGCGAAGGCGCGTATTTCCGTCCGCTGGCGGACGCGTTCCTGAGTTCGCCCGCCGACTCGATCGACTACGCGGTGATGGAGCGTCTGACTGATGCGAGCGATGCAAGTAACGCGAGCGACGTAGGTGACACAAGCGCCGCAAACGAGGCACCCGCGACCCACGGCACCGACCCGCAAGTATCCGGCGCGAATCCGTCCGGCGTGGTGGTGCGCCTCGATGCGGGCTGGTCGGATCTCGGTTCCTGGGACGCCGTCTGGGCCGCGATGGAGAAGGACGCCAACGGCAATGCCGGGCGCGGCCGCGTGACGTTCGAAGGCGCGATATCGAGCTATGCGCATTCCGAAGGCCGGCTCGTCGCCTGTGTCGGCACGACCAATGTAGTGGTGGTCGAAACGGCCGACGCCGTGCTGGTGGTCGACCGTTCGCATGTGCAGGACGTCAAGGGCCTGGTGTCGCGCATCAAGGCGCAGCACGCCCCCGAAGCCGATGCGCATCGCAAGGTGCGCCGTCCGTGGGGTTTCTACGATTCCATCGATCGTGGCGAACGCTTCCAGGTGAAGCGCATCGTCGTCACGCCAGGCGCGAAGCTTTCGCTGCAACTGCACCATCACCGGGCCGAGCACTGGGTCGTCGTGCGCGGTACGGCGCTCGTCACACGCGGCGAAGAGCAGTTCCTGCTAAGCGAAAACGAATCGACCTACATTCCGCTCGGCACACGTCACCGGCTCGAGAACCCCGGAAAGGTGCCGCTCGAAATTATTGAAATCCAGTCAGGCACCTATCTTGGTGAAGACGACATTGTGAGGTTCAACGACAACTACGGCCGCTGCCCCTAACAGCGCGCCAGGGATGATTTGCGGAAAAGAACGAACAGCCAGAACGAGGTAAGGAAAATGCGCAAGTTTCAGGATTTACTCGCGCGAGTGTTCGATGTCGCGTTGGTGCTCGCGGGGGCGGCGGTCGCGTCGCAGATCCGTTTTGACTACCTAGCCCAATCCGGATTCTATTGGGCGCTCGTGATGTTTTCCGCTGCCTTCGCGCTGGCCATCTTTCCGGCGTTCGGTGTCTATGAATCATGGCGCGGCCGTTCCAAGCTCTCGCTGGCCGGCCAGGTGTCGCTTGCGTGGCTGATGGTGCAGGGCTGTGCGCTAGTACTGATGTATTCGCTGCATCGCAGCGACTTCGTGTCGCGACTGTGGTTCTCCTACTGGACCGCGATGACGGGCGGCCTGATGATCGCCTACCGCCTGATCACGCACGCGGTGCTGGCGCGTGCGCGCAGCGCCGGGATGAACCTGCATCAGGTCGCGATTGTCGGCAGCGGGGCGCAGTGCGACGACATCATCCGCCGGATCGAGTCGGCGCCGACCACCGGTTTTCGCGCCACCGCCGTCTACAACACGCACCCGGACGTGTCGCCCGTTACCAGTTCGCGCGTGCCGGTATTCGACACCGTGGACGCGCTCGCCGGCTATATCCGCACCAACGACGTGCACGAACTCTGGCTGATGCTTTCGCTCACCGAGGAGCCGCTGATCTGCTCGCTGATTGGCGAGTTCCGCTGCGACCTCGTGAATATCCGCTTCATGCCGGACGTGCGCAGCCTCGCGCTGTTCGAAGGCAGCGGCGTGATCGATCTGCTCGGCGTGCCGGCAATCAACCTGGTCGCCTCGCCGCTCTCGGCGAGTTCGATGCTGAAGAAGGAAATCTTCGACCGCATGTTCGCCGCGACGGCGTTGATCGGTCTCGCGCCGATCCTGCTCGCCATTGCGATCGCGGTGAAGCTCTCGTCGCGCGGTCCGGTTCTCTTCAAGCAGAAGCGTAAAGGCGCGGACGGCCGCGTCTTCACGATCTACAAATTCCGCTCGATGCGACTGCATACCGAAGAGAAAGGCACGCTCAGCCAGGCGACGCGCAACGATGCGCGCGTCACGAAGGTCGGCGCATTTCTACGCCGCACGAGCCTCGACGAACTGCCGCAATTTTTCAACGTGTTGCGTGGCGACATGTCGGTCGTTGGACCGCGTCCCCATGCGCTCGAGCACGACGACCTCTATCAGAAAGTGGTCGCCGGCTACATCAATCGCTATCGGATCAAGCCGGGCATTACCGGTTGGGCGCAGATCAACGGCTTTCGTGGCGAAACCGACCGCATCGAGAAGATGGAGCGTCGCGTCGAACATGACCTGTACTACCTGGGGCATTGGTCGTTCGCGCTCGATATGCGGATTATCGGCGCGACGATTGTCGCCGGACTGGTGCATCGAAACGCTTACTAAGTAGTTAACAAGCACGCCGGGCACACCCTCCCCCGAGGACAGGCCCTGGCACAAGGAGGAAACACCATGAGCTCGCTTGGTATACGCACGGGAAGTCTCGTGATTTTCACAGCTACAGTACTGCTTTCCGGATGCGGGGCCGTACCGGGTCAACGGATGATTACGCCAGCCGCGATTCAGGACACGGGTGGGGATTACAGCACGGAAGCATCGCAGCAACAGCAGATACCGATTACCGATATCAACCTTGCGCTGCTGCGCAAGATGAACTCGGCGCAGACGTCCACCGCGCTGTCGCCGCAGACGCTCGCGCTGTTCGGCAAGCCGACGGCTTACAAGGTCGGTCCGGGCGACGTACTGCAGATCGTCGTATGGGATCACCCGGAACTCGCCGCGGCGCTCGGCCAGCCTGCGCAGAACACGAAAACGACGGATGCCGCGCCTGGCTTTCTGATCGACGAAAACGGCGACGTGCAGTTCCCGTACGCGGGCAACGTGCATGTGGCGGGCAAAGACGTCGCATCGATCCAGAGGGAATTGCACAAGCGTCTGAGCACCGTGTACCAGAAGCCCGAGGTGACGGTGCGGGTGGCTTCGTTCCGCAACGCGCAGGTCTACGTCGACGGCGAAGTACGCACGCCCGGCGCGCAGTCGGTCACGGACATTCCGATGTCGTTGACGAGCGTAATCAACCAGGGCGGCGGCTTTAGCCCCAACGCGGACCGCAGCCGCGTGGAGTTGATCCGCAACGGCGTGACGTATCCGCTCAACGTGGACGATCTGATCAAGCGTGGCCGCAATCCGTCGGACATCTACCTGCAAGCGGGTGACATCGTGCGCGTGTCTTCGCGCGAAGACAGCGGCGTATATGTGATGGGCGAGGTCAACAAGCCGGCGACGATCCTGCCGATGCGTAACGGAACGCTCACGCTTTCGCAGGCCATTTCCGACAGCGGCAGCTTCGATTCGAACACGTCCGCGCCGAAACAGTTGTTCGTGATCCGCAATTCGACAAGCGATTCGCCGCAGGTCTACCACCTCGATGCGACTTCGCCGGTGTCCATGGTGCTTGCCAATCAGTTCGAACTCGAACCGAAGGACGTCGTGTACGTCGGTCAAGGTGGTTTGGTCCGCTTCAACCGTGTGTTGAACCTGCTGCTGCCGGCGATCAATGCGGCTGTGACGGGTGCCGTTCTTGCGAAATAACAAGCGTGATAACAAGCGTGCAACGTGACCATGAACCGCCGGGCTTTGTTGGGTGAACAAAATGGCAATCAACTTCGAAAACCGCTACACCGACGTGTCTGCAGCCGACGAGCTGCACCTGTCGGACTATCTGCGCACGATCGTAAGAGGTTGGCGCACGATCGCGGTGGTGACCCTGATCGCGCTCGCGCTGGGGTGCGCGTACGCGTTTCTCGCTCCGCCGACGTATCGCGCAGACGTACTGTTCCACGTCGAGGACAAAACGGCTAATGCCAACGCGAACGGCAAGGATTCCTTGCCGCCGCTCACCGGCATGTTCGACACCAAGCCCTCCACGGCGGCGGAGATCGAGTTGCTGAAGTCACGCCTCGTCACGGAGGAAACGGTCAAGAAACTGCACCTCGACATTTCGGCTGCGCCGCGCACCCTGCCGTTCATTGGCGGGATGATCGCGGGATGGGTGAATGGGCAATGGGGCTTCAAGTTGCCGTCGTTCATCAACCTGTCGGGCTTTGCATGGGGTAACGAAAGCATTGCCGTGTCGCGCTTCGACACGTCGCAGGAATTCTACGACACGACCTTCACGCTGATTGCGGGTGAGGGCGGGTCGTACGTGCTGCGCGACAAGAACGGTATCGCGATTCTCTCCGGCCATGTCGGCGAGACCGTCGAAACCGACACTGCCGACGGCCCGATCGCGTTGCACGTCGATAAGCTGGCCGGCGCGCCCGGCTCACGGTTCGAACTGCAGCGCGCCTCGACGCTGGGGACCGTGGAGCGCCTGCAAAAGGCACTGGTGGTGGCCGAGACCACGCTGCAGTCCGGCGTGATCCGCACGAGCCTCGAAGGCGGCGATCCCGCGCTGACTGCGGCGATCGTCAACAGCATGGCGCGCGAATTCGTCCGTCAGGACGTGGCGAGCCGTTCGACCGAAGCGGAGCACATGCTGGCCTTCCTCGATCAGCAATTGCCCGGTTTGCGCAAGGAACTCGACGACGCCGAGCAACGCTATAACAAGTTCCGCAACCAGCACGGCACGGTCGATCTCGGTGAAGAAAGCCGCCTGCTGCTGCAGCAGGTGGTCGACAACAAGACCAAGCTGCTCGATCTGCAACAGCAACGCGCGGAGATGTCGCAGCGCTTCACGGCGAATCACCCGGCGGTAGCCGCGCTCGATGCGCAGATCGCCGCCCTGCAGAACGCGGCGGCCAGCATGAACCGCAGCGTGGCCGTGATGCCGGATACCGAGCAGACCGCGTTGCGGCTGCTGCGCGACGTGCACGTCGATACGGAGCTCTATACCAATCTGTTGAATAGCGCGCAGCAACTGCGGGTGGCGAAAGCCGGCCAGGTGGGCAACGTGCGGGTGGTGGACTTCGCCGAAACGCCTGACGAGCCTGTGCGTCCGAAGCGCGTGCTGGCGATCCTGATCTCGCTCGGCGGCGGCTTGCTGATCGGCATCATGCTGACCTTCTTCAAGCGGGCGATGTATGGCGGCGTGGAACGTCCGGACGAACTCGAAGCGGTGCTCGGCGTGCCGGTGTTCGCGATCGTGCCGCGCAGCCAGACTCAGCTGCGTTTGCAGGAAAACGTCATGCTGCGCCGTCGCGGGCTTCATGTGCTCGCGCAGCAGGCGCCGGAAGATATCGCGGTGGAAGGCGTGCGCAATCTGCGGACCTCGCTGCAGTTGTCGCTCGATCACGCCGAGAACAACGTCGTGATGATCACGGGTTCGCGTCCCGACACCGGCAAGTCGTTTCTGTCAGTGAATCTGGCAGCGCTGGTGGCGTCGGCGAACAAGCGGGTGCTGATTATCGACGGCGACATGCGGCGCGGCGACGTCCATTCGCATTTCGGCATCGGCCATCAGCCAGGGCTCTCGGACGTGTTGAGCGGCGGCGATCTCGCGTCGATGATCCAGCGCGATGTGCTGCCCGGACTCGACGTGCTCGCCAAGGGCACGCTGCCCTCGCATCCGTCCGAATTGCTGATGAGCAAGCGCTTCGAAACGATGCTCGACGAACTGAAATCGCACTACGACATCGTGATCGTCGACACACCGCCGGTACTGGCCGTGACGGATTCGACGGTGATCGGCAAGTACGCGGGCACGACGCTGCTGGTGGTGCGCCATGGCCGCCATCCGCTGAACGAAATCGCCGAGACGGCCAAGCGGCTGTTCAACGGCGGTGTATCGCTCAAAGGCGTGTTGCTCACCGATGTGCCCCAGGAGGGGGCATTCCTCGGTTCCGGCTATCAAGGCGGTTATTACGGATACGACAGCATCGCTGGTTGATGGTTGAGGGTCGTGACGCAGCGGCCCCGTCACGGGGCCGGTCACTCGATCGTGCTGTGGCACCGGCATCGCAAAGTTCAACGAGAGGAGAGCTTCATGAAACGCAAGGTCGCGCTGATCACCGGTATCACTGGACAGGACGGGTCGTATCTTGCCGAGCTGCTGCTCAGCAAGGATTACGACGTGCATGGCATCAAACGCAGGTCATCCCTGTTCAACACAGACCGGATCGATCATCTCTATCGCGACCCACACGACCCGGATCAGCGGCTCTATCTGCATCACGCCGACCTGACCGACTCGACCAGCATCCTGCGCGTGATCCAGCGCGTGGAGCCCGACGAGATCTATAACCTCGCCGCGCAGAGCCACGTGGCGGTCTCGTTCGAGGAGCCGGAATACACGGCGAATGCGGACGGCCTTGGCGCCCTGCGGATTCTCGAAGCGATCCGGATTCTGGATCTTCAGAACAAGAGCCGCTTTTATCAGGCTTCGACCTCGGAGCTGTACGGCCTTGTGCAACAGGTGCCGCAGTCCGAGACGACGCCGTTCTATCCGCGCAGCCCGTATGCGGTCGCCAAGCTGTTTGCGTACTGGACCACGGTCAATTACCGCGAAGCGTATGGGCTCTATGCCTGCAACGGGATTCTGTTCAATCACGAATCGCCGGTACGCGGCGAGACCTTCGTCACGCGCAAGATCACGCGCGCTGTGGCACGCATCGCGGTGGGCATGCAGAAGACCTTGTATCTCGGCAATCTGTCGGCGTTGCGCGACTGGGGGCATGCGCGCGACTACGTGGAGATGCAATGGCGCATGCTGCAACAAGAGCAGCCGGAGGATTACGTCATCGCCACTGGCGTGCAATACAGCGTGCGCGAGTTCGTTCAGCATGCCGCCGCCGAGTTGGGCGTCACGGTGCGTTTCGAAGGCACCGGCGTGGAGGAGGTCGGCATTGTCGAGAAGGTGGAAGGGCGCGAAATCAAGATGTCGCCCGGCGACGTGATCGTGCGAGTCGATCCGCGCTATTTCCGGCCCGCCGAAGTCGAGACGCTGCTGGGCGATCCGTCGAAAGCCCATGCGAAGCTCGGCTGGAAACCCACCACGTCGTTCGCCTCGCTCGTCAAGGAAATGGTGCGGGCCGACTATCAGATCGCGAGACGTGACGCGCTGGTCACGCTGGCCGGTTTCACCGCGCTGGAACATCACGAGTAACGGCTATGAACAAACAAGCACGCATCTTCGTCGCGGGCCACCGTGGCATGGTCGGCTCCGCGCTGGTCCGGCGGCTCAATGCCGAGGGTTACCGCAACGTCGTCACGCGTTCGAGGGCGGAGCTCGACCTCACGGATCAGGCTGCCGTGAACGCCTTCTTCGAGCATGAAAAGGTCGAGGTGGTGTTGCTCGCGGCCGCGCGGGTGGGCGGCATTCTTGCCAATGCGTCGCGGCCGGGCGAGTTTATCTACGACAACCTGGTGATCGAAACCAACGTGATCCATGCCGCGTATCGCGCGCAGGTGGAGCGGCTGGTGTTTTTCGGTTCGTCGTGCATTTATCCGAAGCAATGTCCGCAGCCGATTCGCGAGGAGTATCTGCTGAGCTCGCCGCTCGAACCGACCAACGACGCTTATGCGATCGCCAAGATCGCCGGCCTGAAGCTGTGCGAGGCGTACAACCGCGAATACAACACACAATACGTCTCGCTGATGCCGACCAATCTCTATGGCCCCAACGACAACTACGACCTGAACAGCAGCCATGTTTTGCCGGCGCTGCTGAGGAAGGCGCACGAGGCGAAAGTGAACGGCTCCGCGACCCTGACGGTGTGGGGCTCGGGCACGCCGCGCCGCGAGTTTCTGCACGTCGACGATCTTGCCGCGGCGACGCTCTTCGTGCTCGAGCACAACGTGACAGAGGGCCTGTTCAACGTCGGGGTGGGTGAAGACCTGTCGATTCGCGAACTGGCCGAATGCATCTGCAAGGTGGCCGGTTTCGAGGGTGAGCTCGTGTTCGACGCGTCCAAACCCGACGGCACGCCGCGCAAGCTGCTCGACGTATCGCGGCTCGCGAAAATGGGCTGGCACGCGACTATTGGCCTTGAAGAGGGCATCGCGTCCACGTATCGGGAATTCGTTGAATTGCACGCCGGCTCGACCTCCGCCGCCGCCATGCAGGCCTAGGCGCGCACTCGAAGGCCGTTGAGCGTGGTTTTCGGAATTGAGGGGACGCGTGTGGCGTTTCGCGCGAATAGCGTGCAACGCACACAGGGACGATTTTTCGAGGAGCGGCATAAAAATGACTGCGTCAGTCACGATCTTCCACAACGTCGTGTGGTCGCGCCACAAGGGTGTCGTGTTCTCCGCCTTGCATAACATCTCGTCGTCCGGCGCGATTCGCTACTCGATGGTGCAGATCGCGGATACCGAACACGATCGTGTCGGCTTTTCGGATGTCGATTATTCGTACCACCGCTATCCGATGCAGAAGCTGTTCGACGGCTGCTACGAAGACGTGCCGACGATGAAGATGATCGCGCGGCTCACCTGGGAAGTGTTGCGAACCAAGTCGGATCTGATCGTTCTGCCGGGCTACCACCGTCCGGAATACTGGGCGATGCTGGCGGCGTGCATTGTGACCGGCAAGCGGCGCGCGGTGTTCTGCGATTCGACTGCACGCGACCGGCCCAAGAAGTTGCTGACGTCGATTCCAAAGCGCCTGTTCTTCTCGCTCTGCGACGGCTATTTCGGTTTCGGCGAGCGCAGCCGCGAGTATCTGCTGTCACTCGGCGCGAAGCGCGACAAGATCTTCGTACCGTGTCAGGCCGCGGCATTGCCGGGATCGTTTTCGCCGGAGCGCGCGCTGGTCGAGCGGGTTGCGGCCCGCGCCGGCAATCCTCCAATTTTTCTCTACGTCGGCCGTCTTTCGGAAGAGAAGGGTATCGGCACACTGATCGAGGCGTTCGCCGGTCTGCGGCGCCGTATTCCAGCGGCGAAGCTGCGCATTGTCGGCACGGGGCCGATGGCGGACATGCTGCATGCGAAGGTGGCCGACCTCGAACTGGGCGACGCGGTGACCTTCGCCGGCAGTTTGCAGGACGAGCCGCTCACTCGGGAATATTACGGTGCGACTTGCATGGTGCTGCCGAGCTACAGCGAACCATGGGGGCTCGTCGTCAACGAGGCGCTCGCGCATGGCTGCCCGGCGGTGGTCAGCGAGAGTTGCGGCTGTGTGCCGGAACTGGTGATCGACGGCGTGAGCGGCTATGCATTCACGGCGGGCGACGTCGCCGGCTTGCAGCGCACCATGCTCAAGGCGATGGAGGCTTTCGCCGACGCGGGCGGCACGGCGCGCCGTTGCATGGATGTGATTCGCCGTTTCGATCCGCCTTCTGCCGCCGCCAATATCGCTCGTGGCTGCGCGCTGATGCTGAGCGACTGACGCGCCGCGCGGCACTGTCGCGGATGCGAAGAAGCTATAACACGTTCTGGCAGCCACAATGAAGATCCTCATCTACGGCCTCAATTACGCGCCTGAACTGACGGGAGTGGGGAAGTACACGGCGGAAATGGCTGTACTTCTGGCCAGCAGCGGCCATGAGGTTCGCGTCGTGTGCGCGCCGCCTTATTACCCTGAGTGGCACGTTGCTGCGGACTACGTGTCATGGCGATATCAGCGCGAGATGCGCGACGGTGTGACGATCTGGCGCGCGCCGCTGTGGGTGCCTGCGCGTCCCAACGGCCTGAAGCGGATGCTGCATCTGGCAAGCTTCGCGGTGAGCTCGTTGCCGCTGCTCGCCCGGCAGGTGCTGTGGCGTCCCGATGCGGCGATGCTGATCGCGCCGACCCTGATGTGCGCGCCGGCTACGCTGGCGCTCGCGCGTCTCGCGGGCGCGAGTGCGTGGGTGCATATTCAGGACTTCGAGGTGGATGCGGCGTTCGATCTGGGTCTGCTGAAAAGCTCGCGCGCGGCTCGCGTGGCACGCTGGATCGAAAGCACGCTGCTGCGGCGCTTCGATACGGTGTCGTCGATAACGCCCCAGATGAGTTCGCGCGTGGTGCAGAAGGGTGTCGAGCCTTCGCGGGTCGTGTGCCTGCCCAATTGGGTCGATGTGTCGACCATCTTTCCGCTTGCGCGTGCGAGCGGCTTCCGCGGGCTGCTGGGCATTCCGGCTGACCAGAAGGTGGTGCTGTACTCGGGCAACATGGGGGCGAAGCAGGGCATCGAAACGCTCGCCGATGCGGCGGCCCTGCTTGGCGCGCGCGCCGACGTCACCTTCGTTTTCTGCGGCAGTGGTGCCGCGAAAGAGAGTTTGCTGGAGCGCTGCGCGGGATTGAAGAACTGCGTTTTCATTGCGCTGCAGCCGGCGGAACATCTCAACGAACTGCTCAATCTCGCCGACATCCATGTCCTGCCGCAACGCGGCGATGCCGCCGATCTGGTGATGCCGTCGAAGCTCACAGGCATGTTCGCAAGCGGGCGCGCCGTGGTGGCCATGGCGCGACGTGGCACGGGTCTCTACGACACGGTGTCGCCGCGCGGCGTGGTCGTGCCGCCGGACAACGCCAAGGCTTTGGCCGCGGCGATCACCGTGCTGGCGAGCGATCCGGAACGCCGCGCTGCGCTCGGCAAGGCCGCTCGCGATTACGCCGAGTGCGCGCTCTCGCCGGAGGCGACGATAGGCGCTTTCGAAGAACGGCTTGTGACGCTGGTTCGCGAGTCACGCGGCAAGCGCGCGAAAGTGGAGACGCCGTATTTCGGCAGCCCGAGGCCTTCACCCGCTGCGGCCCGGCAACACAAGCCGGCTACAACGGAGGAAGCCGCGCCGGATTGATCCGGCACGCGGCCAGCTCATGAAGGCAATATCACCACGGGGACCGGTAGACAGCGTGCTTACCCGGATCGTACGGATCGGCATACGCGGCTCTCGCCGCGCCTTCCGGCATCAAGCCTTGGGCCGCATTCGGAACACCCGGCTGGCCGGCTACGCGCACCTTGCCGTTGGCGGCGGCCGGCGCCTTGTTGTTGCGTTGGCCTTTGCCCACCGCCGGTTGACCGACTTGTCCTCCCAGCACTTTCATGCGCTGTTCGTCGAGCAGCGCTGCCTGCTGGGCGTCGGCGGTATTGCCTTGCTGCGCGTCTGGCGATCCGTATTCGCGCGGGGCGCCGAGCAACTGTGCTTCGCTGTTGCGATTTGCCACGCCCGGGTTGACGCGCGCTGCCGGAACGGGCGTGCTGTAGCTGGTCGAAGCGGTAGCGGCAAGGGCCGGCGCTGCGGGCGCGGGTGCCGCGTTTTGCGCGAGCGCCGGTGCGGCATAGCTAACGATGGCGAGAAGCAGCAAGGTGGTGGTATGCCTGAACGAGATGGTCATGGTATGCCCCAGGGAAATGCGGTCTCAATAGAGCTATCGTGCGCCAACCAGTACGCGTGCAGCCGCCAAAACGCTTGCCGGGACGGCCATGAAGCCGGATTCAGTAAGGAGTCGAAACATAATGCAAACAGGATGCGTGGGTATGTTGAATCCCGTTTGTGGTCCGGAGAAAACTGATGGGTAACGCTGCCGACGATCCGCATATCGGTCGGATGCCGCAAGCCGAAGGCGCTCGCGAGGAGGGGCGCGTCATCGATCTGAGCCTGGCTGGAAAGGGCAACTATCGCGCGAAGCGCGGTGCCCTGATCGAGCTCATCTGGTTTGTCGTTGAGGCTTGCGTGATCAACAACAAGCTGCTGCCTCTCTCATCGGTCCGGGTTGCGCTTTTACGCCTGTTCGGCGCGAAGATCGGTACAGGTTGCCGGTTCGTGCATCCATTGCGTGTGAAGGCACCGTGGAATCTGGAGGTGGGCAACCACTGCTGGTTCGGCGTCGACGTCTGGATCTACAACCAGGCGCCGATCCGCATCGGATCGAATGTCTGCATTTCACAGGGTACATTCCTCTGCGCCGGTTCTCACGACATGAGCACGACGATGGATTTGCGCGTGGCGCCGATCGTCATCGAGGACGGCGTCTGGATCACGTCGAAATGCGTTGTGCAGATGGGTGTGACGATCGGCCGGTCGGCCGTGGTGACGCCGTTGTCCGTCGTGCATCGTTCGCTCGATCCAGAGGGCGTGTACGGCGGCAATCCATGCCGTTTTATCAGGAACCGTTTCGATTCCGTGACCTGAAGCACAGATAGAAAACCGCAGCGACTATACGCTGAGGAGGCCAGTCGTTGACAAGCCGGCATGTCGGCGGCCGCAATGGGATTGTCGATCGAACCCTTTGATCGACGTCCGCGGTTAAGCCGATGAGGTGTCCGGTAACGACGCGTGCGTGGTTTGCTTGCCAGCCCCGGTTGGATGAGTAGCCGGATTGACGCACTCAGAAATGCATGAGGAAAATGGGGAGTAGGGATGTTTATCGATACTCGCACTGTTCAACCCAACACGGTTATTGAAACAACGGTCTGCATCATCGGCGGCGGTGTCGCCGGCATTACGCTTGCACGGGAGATGTCGAGGGCCGGGGTCGACACCTGCATGCTCGAAAGCGGGGGCTTCGGGCCGGATGACGAAACGCGCGATCTCTATCGCGGCGAAAACGCCGGGCTTCCCTATTCTTTTGCGGACGGCTCGCGCAGCCGCTACTTCGGCGGTAGCAGCAATTGCTGGGGCGGCTGGTGCCGTCCGCTCGATCCGTGGGACTTCGAGAAGCGCGACTGGATTGCGCATAGCGGCTGGCCGTTCGGTCTCGACGAACTGGCGCCGTACTACGC
This sequence comes from Paraburkholderia haematera, assembly GCF_905220975.1. Lineage (GTDB taxonomy): Bacteria > Pseudomonadota > Gammaproteobacteria > Burkholderiales > Burkholderiaceae > Paraburkholderia > Paraburkholderia haematera. The sequence goes on from NZ_CAJNBK010000001.1 coordinate 487,891, forward strand.
GCGCACGCATGAACTGCTGAAGCTCGGCCCGCAGAATTTCGACCCTGCCTACTGGGAGCGCGAGATCGGACGCCATGACGTGCGCCGCATACCGCTCGCAACGGGCGATATGCGCGACACCGTTGCGCAGTTCAGCCCCCCTGTGCGTTTCGGCAAGGCTTATCGCGACGAGCTGTCGCGTTCGTCGCGGGTGCGCGTGTTTCTGTACGCGAATGTCCAGAACATCGACGCCGATGCGCCAGGCACGTCCATTTCGCGGCTCCAGGTGTCGACCATCAGTGGACGCAAGATGACGGTGAGCGCCCGGATCTTCGTGCTGGCCACGGGCGGTATCGAGAATGCGCGCCTCCTGCTCGCCTCGAACAATGTGCACGCGGCGGGCCTCGGCAATGCCAACGATCTGGTGGGCCGCTACTTCATGGATCATCCACGGATGATGTCCGGGAAAGTGCGTTTTCGCCCGGGAAACGCGCGCAACAAACTGTATGACATCAAGTATCACTATCAGAATGCCGCCGTGTCGGCGCATGGCACGAAGATATCCTCACAGTTCGCGCCGAAGCAGGAGCTGATGGAGCGCGAGAAGCTGCTGAATTCACGCGTGTGGCTCTATTCGCGCTGGTACGGTGAAGGCACGGCGGGGTCCGAGGCGCTGATCCACTGCAAGGAAGCGCTGATGCAGAAGGACCAGCCGGGCCGCAGCCTGAAAACCGATATCGCGACGATGATCGCGCACCCGTTGCACACCGTGGGCTACGGATTGACGCGGCTCCTGCAATGGCCGGCGCTGATCACCGACGTGACACTGCAAGCCATCGTCGAAGCCGTGCCCGATCCCGATAGCCGGGTCACGTTGTCGGCCGATAAGCGCGACCGGTTCGGCATGCCGCGCGTGAAGGTGGAGTGGCGTCTGGGTGAACAGGTGCAGCGTACCTTCGACAAAACGTTCGCGTTGCTTGCGCAGGAGTTGCGGATGGCCAACATCGCGGACGTGGAACTCGACGCGCCGCTAGAGGGCCGGCCGTGGCCGGCGAAGCTGGAGGGCACGTGGCACCACATGGGCACCACGCGTATGCACGATTCGCCACGCGAAGGCGTGGTCGATCGCGACTGCAAGATGCATGGGATAAGCAATCTCTATGTGGCGGGCAGCTCGGTGTTTCCCACCGTCGGCGCCAACTTTCCGACCATCACGATCGCCGCGCTTGCGCTGCGTCTCGCGGGTCATCTGGTACGGCAACTCGATGTTCCGGATACCGTGGGCAATTCGCGGGGCGAAGCCGCCAACAATTCCATGATGTCGGTTCAGATGCCGCAGCCTCAGGTCGATACCCTGCCGATCGCGGCCTCGACCTTGACGCCGTTGATGAAGGAGCCGTGAGAAACAGCCGGTGACGGCGCGCGCCTGGGCGGCGCATCGTCACCGGCTCGTCTGAGTGGCTTCGCGCAGTGTGGTGATTGTCTTGTCGCGCGTTTCGACGGCGCTGCCGCGGTTTTCCAGCAGAGCGGTCAATGCGTCGACCATGGTTTCGACCCGGAAGCGGGCTTCGAACGTGCGGGTCGCCTGAGCACGCATGGTGGTGCGCGCGGTGCTGTCGAGTTCGAGCCAGCGCACGAGATTCTTTTCCGTACCGTCGACCGTATCGGCGGCCACCATCCCCGCGCCGTCCGCTTCGATCTCGCGCCATACGTTGACCTTGTCGGAGATCAGCGCCGGCAGTCCGCAGCCGAGCGCTTCAGCCACCGCCACGCCGAAATTCTCCTGATGCGAGGGCAGAACGAACACGTCGCTGGCATGGAACGCGCCCCACTTGAGATCGCCCTGCAGCATGCCTGGCAGGCTGACGCGGTGCGCGATGCCAGCCGCCTGAGCCTGAGCGCGCAGACTGGCCACCCAGCCGGTCTCGTCGGGACCCGCGATCACAAGATGCAGCGACTGATCGCGGCCGGCGACGCGCGCGAACGCGTCGATCAGCAGATCGCAGCCTTTCTTCGCATGCACGCGGCCGAGAAACAGCACGATGCGTTTGCCGTGCAGGCCGGGCACGGCTTGCAGGAACGCTTCGCGCAAGGACGCGGCATCAAGCGGCGGCACGGTCGTGCCGAACGGCACGATCCGTTCTTGCGCCCGGTACAGCCAGAACGATTGACGCGCGCGCGTGCGCTCTTCTTCCGTCGTAAATATAACGGCGCGTGCGTCGCGCAGCACCCGGTATTCGGCCCATGGCCAGTACAGCCACTTCTTCAGATGCTTGAGCGGATAAGTCTGCTTGAACCAGGGGTCGAGCATGCCGTGCACGTACACGTAGTAAGGCACAGCGCTTTTGTGCAGCGCCTTCCATGCCGCAAAGCCGTGGTATTGCCACAAGCCGTGCACGATGACCGCGTCGAACCGGTTTGCGTTGGCGGCGAGCCACGGCGCGAGTTGCGCGCTGTAGCTGTAGCGGCTGTCGACGGGGCCGAACGCATGGACCGGAAACGGGAACGCCGCAAGATAGGCATCGCCCGGCGCATCGCAGGTGGCCACTTCGATTTCGTGCCCGGTGTCCTGCATCGCCACGCCGCTGCGGCGAACACCTTCAACCGGGCCGCCGGCGCGCGGATCGACACTGGCAAGCAGATGGAGAATTTTCATCGGACGAATTTCGGTCGATTGGCGCTTCGCGTCGAGGCAGTGCGCGACACGAGGGCGCCGAACTGGCTGGAGCCGGGTGCGGAGCTTGCCGCGCGCGATATGCCGAGGGTCGCCGCAAGATCGGCGCGGCCCATGCCGGGCCGGATTCTGCCCGGCAATTCAGGCATGGCGGCCGGGCGCAAACGCGATGGCGTGGGTGCGCGCTTTACCCGTGCCGGCAGCGCGCGCTGCAATCGTGCGTGCGTGGCGATCATCAGGCCGAGGGCGACGCCGAAGATCAGCCCTGAGAAACGCGGCCCGAGCGGATTGCCGCCGATCGAGGTGGCCGGCAGCGCGGCAAACAGCATGATGGCGCGTCCTAGCACGGGAAGCATGGGCGCGTCGGGAACCACCGAACGCCAGTAGCGGTACGAGAAGAAACAGATCGCCAGGGCGGCCAGCGTCGCCACAGGCATGGCGACGCCGAACAGCAGTCCGCCCGCGAATAGTTGATAAATCCAGAAGTTGTGGCCCGCGGCCCATTCGTTGATCGCGTAGAAATCTTTCTCGCTGATCTGGCCGGCGAGGTCCGGCAGGTAGGCGGGGGAATAGCGATAGTAGTGGCCGTAGCCTGCGCCGAACAGCAGCGTTTCCGGCGACGCCGTTACCTGGTCGTACTGATCGCGCATTTCGGCGAGGCGGGTGACGGTGGTCGGGTCCTTGCCGGTGACGGTTTCTTCGGACGCGAAAATGCGCTGTGTCCAATGCTCGGCAACATTCGGAAAGCTCAGCGCCGCGATGCCGGCCACACCGGCCAGCACGGCGCCTACGATCACGGTACGCGCGACCGCGCGCCAGACCTGCCGGATCGACGGCGCGGACAGCGCCATGGCGACCAGGAACAGCAAGATGGTGCCGATCATCAAACTGCGCGTGACGCTCAGCAACTCGACGATCACGCTGACGGCGAATACGGCGATCGTGAAAAAGGAAAAGCGCTTGGCGACGATGAATTCGTGCAGCAGCACGCCTTGCAACCCGAGCAGCGTCACCGAGATGATGCGGAAGCGGACGTCATCGAGACCGCCGCCGGTCGCCATGCCGTAGATGAAGGTGAACACGAGGCTGATCACGTTCGCGAAGAACAGTGCTCTCTCGAACTGGGCGATTCGGTATTCGCTCCACGGACGGCAGGCCACGAGGTAGCCCAGCGCGAACAGCGCGAACGGCAGCAGAACGCGCAGATAGTTACCGGTGTCGTTGTCCTGGACGAACTGGGCGACGATGCTGCCGAGCACGCACAGCAGCATGCTGAAGGTGACGATTGAGCGCAAGCGCGAGCGGTCGTGAAAGCGGGGCGCAATCAGAAGAAGAGCGAGGCCCGCGGCGACCGCCGGGACCACCAGCGCCGACTGCGCGAAGTGGCCTACGTTGGCGTCGGTCGCCTTATAGTCGAGTGCAAGCGGTAACAGAAAAAACCATAGCCAGAGCGTCGCATACTGGTGGCGCATTGCTGATTCCTCCCCGTGCTGTCGATGCCGTCGGTGCATAGCGGACAGTCTCGCATCGGGTCATTGTGAGGGAAACTCCCCACCTGCAAATTCCGCACACCCGGTTTCGTCGCCCATGGCCTGGGTTCTGGCGACAGTGGCAAGGGCGGCCACTGCAAGACGCGCGCACACTTGCTTATGTTGTCGGTCAATGCCTTGATGTTGGCGCGCACGCACGCGTGCCGCCACCGAAGATGCAAAAAGGGACACGCGCCCAGGAATGGTGACAGGGGAGAACAATATGAAATTTTTCGGCGGGGCGAAATCCGTAACAGCCGGCCGGGCCATCGAGCTGGATTTCGTGCGCGGCATCGCCATTATCATGGTGATGGGCTTTCACTTTCATGCTGTGCATACCGGCAACTTCCTGATCCAGATTATCGAGTACCCCCTGAAGAATTTCGGCCGCGAAGGCGTCAATCTGTTTTTTACGCTGAGCGGTTTTCTGGTTGGCGGCCTGCTGCTTAGACAGTATGCCGAAACAGGTAATGTTGACGCAAAGCGCTTTATCGTCAGGCGGATTTTCCGCATCTGGCCTGCGTATTACGTGCTGATCGCGTTTCATGTGCTGGCCGGGCGCCATCCGTGGAATACCTTTCTGGTTCAGAACCTGACCCATTTGCAGAATTATCTGGGCACCTCGATTACGCAGACCTGGAGTCTCGCGGTCGAAGAACACTTTTATCTCGTCCTGCCGGCGCTGTTGTTGCTGTTCGCGCGCTGGCGTCTTGGCGCGTGGACGATTGTCGGCGTGCTCACCGGCATCTGCGCGGTGGTGTTCACCGCGCGCTGCTTCGCGGTGGCGGGCGGCAACCTTGAAGGTGCGTTTGCGTACACGCAATACCGCATCGACAGTTTGCTGGTCGGCGTGATTCTGTCCGCGATCTACTGGATGAAGCCGGGTGTCTATCATCAGATTGCGAAGCGCAAGTGGCTGCTGGTCGCCAGCATCGTGGTGCTGTGCGCGTGGCTCGCGTTTGCGACACCACACCTCGCGCTCGACGAAAGCATCGGCTATACGATTCAGGCGCTCGGTTTCGCCGCGCTGATCGTGTTCGTGCTGGAGTATTCCGGATCGCTGCGTTCGACGTGGGTGTATCGCGGAGTCGCGTGGATCGGCCTCTATTCGTACGGCATTTATCTGTGGCATTCGCTTGCGCTTGCGCCAGGCGACATGCTGATTCGCAAAGCGACCGCCATGGGTCTCGCACCGAGCGTGATCTGGATTGTGGCACTCACGGCGCAGTTCGCGTTCGCGATTGCGATCGGCTATGTGACTACGCGCGCGATCGAGTATCCGTTCCTGCTGATGCGCAACGCGCTGTTCCCGGCCAAGCGCAACAGTTCGATACGCGAGGAAGTGCCGGTTGCGGGTGGCCAGTTGTCCTGACCTTCCGACCTTCGGCCTCTGGCCGGATCAGGCCATCTGCTGAAGCAAGGTCCGCTTGAATTGCCCGAGCGTGTGCCGTGACAGCAGATCTTCGCCTCCTGCGGGCACGGCTTGCGGCGCGTGCGGCCAGGAGGTCATTGTTTCGGTGACCGCGCGGCCGATCGAGGCGGAGCTCAGGTCGCTCAGAATCGGCCCGAGGTCGCAGCGCCGGCTGAACCAGCCGATCAAACCGTCTTCCGTTGCAACCACAGGCTTGCCGAAGCGGTACGCCTGCACCAGCACACCGCTCATTCCATAGTGTCCCTTGTAGCCTAGCCAGACTGCGTCGCAGGCGGAGAACAGGTCGCGCTCGACGTCGTTCGCAATGAACGAGTCGAGTACCAGCGGCGCGGGCGTGAGGCTGCGCACATGATTGCGCATGAAATGACGCGTGCCCGCGTCCTGCTCGCCGGCAACGATCAGCGTCGGTGCATGTTCCAGACGGGTCAGCGCATGGACCAGTTCATAGATGCCTTTGCGTTCGGTGATCGAGCCGTACACCAGCAGATAACGCTGCGTGGGGTCGAGTCCGAGCCGTTCGCGAGCCAGTACCGGGTTTTCCGCTTGCTCGTCGGGAAACGGGTCCGCGACGTAGGCGATCGCTGCACTCCTCTTCGAAGCGTTGCGCGCCGACCACTCAGGCAGCGTCGGGTCGATCGTCAGCAGCGTGCGCAAGCCGGGGCACTGGATCGCGCGCTTGAACAGCAGTGCTTTGATCGTGTTCACGATCGGCCGATCAGGCGACTTGATGCCGACCTTGTGATGATGGAAGGTCGACCGCATCGTGATGCCGATCCACGGTGTCCTGCGAAACGGCGAGCCGAGAAACGGCAAGGCATAAAAGAAGTAATCGACATACGGCACGACCACCAGCCTGATCGGTTGCGCGTGGCTGACGATTCTATGCACGCGCCTGAAGTAGCCGTGAAAGCGCGAGTACTGGTTCGACTGGCGCAGCAACCCGCGCGGCCGGTCCTCGGGGTCGACGAACGCGATCTGCAGATCCGCCCGGTTCGCGGCGACGATCTGTCTCGCGAGCTTATGGTCTTCGTTAGCGGATTCTGTCGCGAGGATGCAGGGATAGCCGGCTTCCGTACAGGCCTGCATGGTCCATTCGACATAGCGCCAGCGATGGCCTGTGAGGTTGGGCTCCACAATCAGAACGTAATCTTGTTCCATCGATTCAGTGATCTTCGGTGGTCGAATGCGTTATGGGAAAACGCCGTCACGCTCGCTATTCGAGGGCGCTAACTGATCAACGTTAGCACTGGCGGCGTGAGTGGACCCGTCTATTTGACCCGTTCTGTGGGTAAACGTACTACTGTGCAATGGGTTCGGCTGAACTGGCCTAGCAGATGGCGGTTGTTGCCGATCCTCTCGCGGTAAGGTCGTGCATAGCGTTCGACGAATAAGCTCGCCAGCTTGCTGGTGCGACCTAACTATTTATGCGCCGGCGGCCTATCGCAGCGATGCACTGACTCGCTGTGTGCGGCCGATTCAACGGCGTGCCGATTCGACGGAGATACAGCTTGCGGGCGATCAGGCTTCCGGCGCTCTCGATAGCGGCCAGCTTCGGCGCGAGCGCGGCGACGTGGGTGTTGTTGCAGCAGTTCGCCGTGCGTGGACTCGTAGCCATCAAGTTTCTTGCGATTGGCCGGATGCTCGGACCGGCGGCGATCGGCAGCGTGAGCGTGGCCTTGCTCGCGGTGGCGATTGCCGAGGCGCTCTCGGACACGGGTCTCGCGCAAGCGGTCATTCAAGGCGAACATCCGCCCACGCGTTCGCAGCTCGGCGCGGTGTGGACCACGCTGACAGCGCGCGGCGTGCTCATCTCCTTGCTGCTGGTCGGGCTCGCGCCATTGCTGAGCAACCAGTTTCATCTGAACGGTTCATTGGTGCTGATTCAGCTTGCCGCGCTGCTGCCGTTGTTGCGCGGCCTGGCGTCGCCCACGTACTACCTCGTGCAGCGCGAACGGCGCTTCCAGCATATCGCCGGCGTTGAGATTGCGGCGGCGTTTGTCGATTGTTCGGTCGGGCTCGCGCTCGCGTATTTCGGCGCCGGTGCGGCCTCGGTGCTGATCGGCCTCGTGGCCGCCGAAAGCCTGAAAAGCATCCTGACCTGGTCGACGATGAATCCGCGCCCGCCGATTCGCGCGGTATGGTCGGGCATCGGTCAGTACCTGGGCTTCAGCCGCTGGATCTGGGCGAGCAGCGTGGTCAATCTGCTGCTGAACCAGTTCGACAAGGTCGTGGTCGGCAAATTGCTCGGCCCGGCGCAACTCGGCGGCTATCAGATGTCGTCGCGGCTCGCGCAGATGCTGCTCGCCGACGCCGCGATCGCCATGTCGCAATACCTCTTCCCCACCTTTGCCGCGCATCATCGCCGGAGTCCGCAGTCGGCGTCGCGACTCATCAAGATCTATCTGCTCGTGATCGCGCTCGGGCTGGCGGTCTTTGTCGCGGTGCTGAGACTGATCGCCGAGCCGCTCTTTTCGCTGATTCTCGGCCCGGCCTGGTTGCCTGCGGTGCCGCTGTTCAGAATTCTCGTGATCAACATGGCGATCGGCGCATTGATCGCCGTGCTGGTCGCTTACCTGCGCGCGGTAGGCGACGCCAGGGCGACTGTGCATGCGTCGCTGATTCAGGTGGCCGTGCTGCTGGTCAGCGTGCCGCCCGCGGTTCATGGGTGGGGTGTGACGGGCATCGCCTGGTCCATGACCCTGGGCCTTGGCTGCGCCGCGACGTGGATGCTGTTCAGGACGTTGATCGCAAGGACTCCGTGATGCGCGTTTTACATCTGGTTCTGGCGCCGCGTTTATCCGGCGCCGAAGTCCTCGCGAAGGATCTCGCTATCGACCAGAGTCTAGAAGGCATGGCGGTCTGTGTCGCCTCGCTGTTACCCGCGCAAGTCGAATTCTTGCCCTTGCAGGACGAACTGCAGAAGCACGGTGTGCAGTGCTGGTTTCCGCCGCGGCGTATGCGCATTGCCGGCAAATTGTGGAACCTGTTTCTGGCGGTGCGGTGTTTCCGCCCCGACGTGATTTTCGCGCACGCCACGATTCCGTCGTTTTATGCGCGTGCGTTGCCGCTGCGCGTGCCGGTCGTCTATGTCATGCATTCTGCGATCAACGACTTCGAGCGGCCGCTGTTCCGGCGCGTCGAGCACATCCTCTCGGGACGTGCCCGTGTGGTAGTTGGCGTATCGGAGCAAGGCTTGACCGACTACGTGCAGGCTATCGGGCCGCATCCTTCCATGACCGTGGTGCCCAACGGTGTCGATCTCCGGCGCTTCGCGTTCACCGACGGCGCCGGGCATAACGGCGGTGCGCCTCAGCTCGTGCAGATCGGGCGGTATGCGCCAGTGAAAAATCAGCTTCTGACAGTGCGCGCCTTCGGCGAGGTGGTCGAGCGGGTGACCGATGCGCGCCTTGTCCTGCACGGCGTAGTCGAAGACGCCGATTACCAGTGCGCGGTTATCCACCTCGTGCGGGAGTTGGGGCTTGCGGACCATGTCGTGGTGGCCGGGCCGCGCACCGATGTGGCGAGCGTGCTGTCGGAGTCGAATGTGTTCGTCATGCCCTCGCGCGCCGAGGGGCATAGCGTGGCGTTTCTTGAAGCGCTGGCCACGGGTATTCCGATCGTCGCGAGCAGGATTCCGTCGTTTGCGTTTGCTAGCGGATTTCCCGGCGTGCAGTTGGTCGATACGGACAATGTGCCGAACTATGCGGATGCCGTTATTGCGGCGCTGGGGCAGGCCCGGGCGCAACGCTCGCTTGCCGGTCTGACACTCAGGGATACGGCGGCCCGCTATCGGGCGATCGCGCATCAGGTCAGTAGCCGTCAACTGGCCGTGTCGACCCGCTAGTTCACTATGGCCGCGCATGGCGCGCCACGTTCAATGATGGCTGATGGCGGGGCTGCGGTCGTCAGGCGTCGCCTCGGACGCGGGTGCCGGTGGCCACGCGCTCGCCAGTTCGGATTCGCGCACCGCAAGCGAGACAAGGTTCTGTGCTTCCTTGCTGCTCGAATCGACCTGCAGCGCGTTGGCGGCATTGTGCCAGGTGCATCCCCATCGCGCGATATAGCCGCAGCCTCGCGCCAGGCTCAGCAGCGCGTCGCGCTCCTGCTCGCGTTCGGTGAGCGTGCTGCGCATGTTCAGCGCGTCGCGGTTATCCGGCTGTGCGGCAATGGCCGCCGCGAGCCGTGTTTTTGTGGCCGACAGATTGTTCTGCTGCAGATTGGCACGGGCGGCTCTGAGCTGTTTCGAGACATCCACGCGAGGTTTGTCCGACGGGCTGCCGGGATTGTGCTGCTGTCCTGAGGATGCGACCGTCACGCGGCGCGAAGCCAGCGGCGCCACGGTCGGCGGCGGGATAGGCGGCGAGCGCACGGGTGCCGTGCGCGGAGCGGTCTCGGCAGGCGCCGGCCGCTGTGCGGCGAATACGGGCGCGCCCCGCTGGGCGAGGACCACCGGGGGCTTGACGTGCTGGGTCGTCACTTTGCCGGATACCGCGATAGGAGGGCTGATTTCCTCGTCGTTAGTGTGAATGAAGCCCAGGTACACCGCGGATGTCACCACCACCAATGACATGCCCATCACGAGCGGCCGGCGCTGTTTCTGGGTGACCGGTGCGGCGAGTTGCAGTTCGTCGACGACATCGTATGGATTGGTCAACGCTCGCGTGGAGGGCCTCCAGACTTTGCGCACGGGTAGCTGCGGCCCGAACAGCGACTCGCTGTCAGCCAGCGGGATGTTCAGGGGCGGTGGAGGCGCGGCGCGCGCGCCCAGTGAACCGGGCGGGCTGGTATTGCATGAGGGACAGGGCGTAAAGCGACCGGCTAGCGGCGCACCGCAGTGCCCGCATTGGGGGAAATCGTGCTCATCGGGTGTAATGTCGCTAAGCATTGCCATGTCGAAAACGGACGTCAAATACCGGCGTCAAAATCAGGGATACAAGGCACGGCAACGGGGTACAGGGGTTTACTGTGAGACGACGTAACCCCGCGCTTGCATGCACGCACCATACGCGGCCCAATACCGGGTCATGGGCGGCTCAGGCGCGGGCAATGGCGGCAGCTTCACGTTGGACCCTGCTGTCGTTTGCGACGCGCCGCTTGCCGCCGTCTCCAATGCACCGTTATCCGCGATCGCCGCCGAACCCGCTGACGCGGACGCCGCTGCGGTTGTTGCTGCCGCCGATGCCGATGCCGCTGTCGTTGCGGAGGGTGCTGTCGTTGCCGAGGGTGCGCTTGCTGCCTTCATCGCCGCTGGGTTGTTTGCCGTGGTCACAGCGGTCCCGCTTGCGGCGGGCGCGGATGCAGCAGCAGGCATGCTCGCGCCAAACGGTATTGCCGAAAAGGTGCTGGAAGGCAGGGGTGGCCGCGACGGTGCGCCGGTCGATGTCCCTTTGGTTACCGCAGGCTGGCGCGGCGGAAGCTGCGATTCGTGGGCGATGTTGACCTTGGTCTCTCTGTTCGCCGTGGCATAGCACATCGCAGTGTCGATGCTGCGCTGATAAGCGCTTTGACTTCGGATCGGATAGGTGAGCGGCTGCCATGCGAAGGCAGCACTGCTAATCACCCATGCCGTCAATGCTATATATGTTTTGAATTCCATCGCAGTTGCTCCCGCAGCGATGTTTCGCCGTTCGCCGGCAATGGCGCTTCGCGGTATGTTCTCGTGATTGCTGATTTTGCCGCTGAACGGCGGCTCACTGCCGCGAAGGCTCCTCTCTTGAGCGTAACACCGCGCATTGTCTTCGGAACGAATCGGATAGCGCGTGAAACCGCCATCCTGCAGTCGAATCAAGACAGACCGAGCTGAACGCGCGCGAAACTGTGCATAGGGTCAGGGGAAATACCTGGATTTTTGCCCGTTCTTGAAAATTGCTGCTCACAGGTCCTCAATGGTTCGTGACGAAACGCCAGAGCGCTGCGCACTCGGCGTCGGAAATCTGATAGTGGGGCATGGACTTGCGCAGCACCACGCTTGCCGGATCGACACCGTCCTTGAGCGCACGACAGAAGGTCGTTGGGTCATAGCGGCTGGGCGGGCCCCCTCGACGGCTTTTTGCATCAAGCAGATTGCCGGCAGTCAAGGGTGGTGCGAAGGTGGCCGCCGGGTCCGCTTGAGTGTGGCAGTTGACGCATCGCGTGGTCCAGGTGGGCAACGGACGATCGTCGTCGCGCAGGTGTGCTGGGATCGCATGCTGCCCGTTGAAGATCGCGCACCCCAGGTCGGCGGGTTCGCACAGCTCGGCAGCATGGATCAGCCGCACCGCGATGAGCAGTGCGAGGCCGATCGATGCGCGTGCCGCCGAGCGTTGAGACGGCGATGCGATCATGGGATCAGCAGCGTGCGCGAAACGCTCGGCACACCGTTCGCGTTCAGGGCGAAGAGCATGTAGTACCCAGGAATCACAACGCCGGGATCAGAGGGAATGGTCAACAGATATTCCCCGCCCGTGCCCACCGTGAAACTCACCGGTATGCGCCGCTGCTCATTGTTGATCGAATGCGTCGCGGACGACAGGCGCATCAGCGCGAACGCTTTGATCCCGGTACTGGCGGTCACGGCGATCGAGGTGCCGGGTTGCGCCTGAGCCGGCGCCGAAGAAAGGGTTGGCCGTGATGCCGCGGACCCATTTGCATTGAGCAGATACGGCGGCGTCAGTATTTCGACGTTCGGATGATTAGTCGAGCAACTGCCGCACAGTCCGCCACCGCCGCTCAGCACGCGCCCATCCGGCAACAGCAACGCAATGCTGTGATAAACGCGCGGCACGGCCTGGGCGACCAGCGGCGAGAAGGTTTGCTTTGTCGGGTCCCACAACTCCGGCGTCAGCACCGCGGTATCGTCCGAGAAAGGTTGCGCGAAAGTTTGCCCGCCCACCACGACGACTTGTCCGTTCGGCAGCACGACGCTGTTGTTAAAAGCACGCTGATAGCTCATCGAGTGGAGGGTCGTGGTGACCGCCGTGCCGCTGCTGATATCGATGAGCGTGGCGTCCGAAGTAGCGGGGGATGAATCGTAGCTTGGCGCACCGCCCACGGCGAGAATTTTGCCGATGTCGTACATGACGGCGTTGCCATTCATCGCGTCGCTGTCGCTGCCTCGATTTCCGGCCTGGGTCACGCTGCCGCCGCCCGCCGTATCGAACCAGTGCATGGCCTGGCTCGGCCCCGCGTGGAAGACGCGTCCATTGGACAACGCGAACAACCATGCGTGGTTGTCGGCGCGGAAGATGCCGCCCGCGTCATTGGTGAGGATATAGTCGTCGAGTATCGCGCTATTCACCTGCCAGCCCGAACCGGAGGTCCAGGTTTCGCCGGTCTTGCCTCCGAGGGGTCCATTCCACGAGCCTCCCACCAGGAACACACTACCATTGCTCAACGTGACGCTGCCCTGGTAGGCGCGCGGAATATTCATCGGGTCGCCGGAAGTCCAGGCGTGGGTTGAAGACGAGTAGAGACTGGTCTTGTCGCTGCTAGATCCGCCAGTCACATACACGCGGCCGTCCGGGAGATTGACGATACCCGGACAAAACATATCGTGGCCGGTATTGGTGACCAGGGTCTGTTTACTGGTTCCGGTCGCAGGATCGAAGATCGCCGTGTACGTCTTGCCCGGCGTGACCTCCCCGGGCGTGAAATTCAACTGGCTATCGGCCGACCAGACCAGGACGGTCCCGTCGGGCAGATTGGCTGCCGCCACCGGGATGAGTGGCAGCTTGATCGGTGCGGTCCACTTCGATGGCAGCGCCGCCAGCGGCAGGCCGTTGACCTGCCAGGTCTGCAAAGCGCTTCCGTTGCATACCTGCTGCAGGATCTGTGGACCCGGCGTGGTCTGGCTCGCGGCTGCGAGACACATGCCGCTGTTCCCCGCGACGATCGCGTAGCCACTACCCTGAGGCTTCAGCGTGAAGCGTTGGTTCGTGCCGCCGTTGCAGGTCCACTGGATGATGGGCGCGCCGGCGCTCTTGCTCGCACCCGACACGTCCATGCACAGATTGCTGTTCTGGTTGATTAACTTGTATTGGCTTCCTGAAGCTGACGGCAGCCAGTTCTGATTGGCGCCGCCGTTGCACGTCCAGGCAAGGACCGAGGCGCCTGGCGATAGCGATTGCGAATCGACGTCCACACACAAGCTCGATCCGCTCAGGCCGATCGGCGACGAGGTTTGCGCTTCGGCGGGTCCTGACAGGGTGGTAAAGGCCGACGTCAATGCGATCAGGAACAGGGTTTTCGCACACCTGTGGAGTGATCGCGAGACGATCCTTGCGGAAAGAATGTGTGCCATGGCTTTGGTCTCCTGTGGCATCGGACTACACGCGCCCCAGCGCATTGAGCACATCGCAGATTTCGTCTGCACGCGGAAGGTCGGCACTACGCCAGCGCAACATGGCATTCGCGTCGAAGCAGTAGATTTGTGTTGAATGACTGGCGATGTCCCCGAGGGGCAACGAACTGCCCGACAGCGCTGTGCGTATCCGGTCGACATCGCCCAATGCCGGCGTGGCCGCATTCCAGCCCGGGCCGGCCTGAAAGCGCATGAGCCATTCGTGTAAGGCGGATGGCGAATCGGAAAGCGGATCGATTCCGATCGATAGCAGTTGAATCGGATGACGAGCATGAATGTCTGGCATCCGTTCCTGAACCGCGCTGAAGAGCGCGCCCTGCAGAGGACATACCGAACTGCACCCGGTGTAGATCGTCTGCAGCGCGGTCACGTGCTGACCTAGCAGGTCATTGAGCCGATGCTTCCTGCCGGTCTGGTCGATTAACCAGGCATCGTCGAGTCGAACCGGTGGGCTGACAACCCCCATCCCTGCATGTTGTGCGTATAGGCGGGATGACATCGCGACCATCGTGGCCGATGCCAGGCCACGCAGCAATGCGCGTCGAGTGAATTTTCGAATAGACGTGTACTCGGTAGGAATTGGGCCCGTGTTCATTTATTTTTGATCTTGCGCTGGCAGTGGTCTCTGCGAATGTCTGATGAACGGGGCGCTTTGCTAACCACGCGCTCTCAAGAATGTTTCCTGTACGACAGTCAGTGGGCAACGCGGGTGAGCGCGGCTTTCGGGAACTCACTTAAAGAAGATAGCCGATGGGCGCGATAGAGAGTCCGTGAATTGCTGGCGTTTGTGCGTCCGGTCACACACCTGACTTGTTGATGTGGCGGGCGCCGGCCGGCAAGGCGTTTTTGAATTCTTCGCCTGTGGTTTTCGCACGTTAGCTGATTCAACGGACAAGACGTCACGCCCGCTTTATTCAGGCGCGAATGCTTGCCTGAAGAATGTCTCGCACAAGGCGGCAACCCGCTGCCGTGCCGCAGGATTCAACACTTCATGGTCCATGTTCGGGATGACCATTGCGCTCGCGTGCGCCAACTTATTGAGCCGCCGTCCACCCCGGCCGAAGTGCATGCGCAGTTCGTCCAACCCGTGATCCAGCGGGCTGAATAGCAGCCGGACACGGACACCTCGCGCATCGAGATCCATCATTCGCCGCCGGGCGCGCGCACCTTTATTCACCGCACCGTGGTCCGCATCACCGGTCCACGACGTAGCGGTACTCACGACAGCGTCAATGGCATAGCGGGACAGCGTTCGCAACACAGGCCGCAGGCTGACTTCGCCGCGCAGAACCTGGGACCATTTTTGCGCGCGAAACATCGCTCGAAAATGGGCGCGCGTCGAGCCCGCACCGATAGTCGCGGCATCGCACATCCTGAAGCCGACCGGGAAGTCGAATCCCTGGAGATTGACCAGCAATAGCGCCGCTACGGCAGGATTCTTTGTGGCTGCGTGAAGCCCCAGATAGGCACCGGAGCAGATGCCGAACACGGCGACACGCGGATGCCCTCTTTCGACGGCCCAGTCGACCGCCAGCGATGTATCCGCGGCGAGCTGGTCGTAGCTGAGCAAGGACGGGTTCGCGACCATCCGGGCACCGCGGCTGTCGCCGATACCGTGCGCATCAACGCGCAGGGATGCGATGCCGGCGTGTGCCAGCGAGCGGGCGAGTTCGACGTTAAACCGGCCGTCGCCGACATGATGCGTCGCGGCGGTGTTGGCGATGACGACAAGCGGCGAGCGTACCGAACGGTCTTCCGGTTCGCATAGCATGGCGAACAGGCGTCCGTCGGCAAGCTCGACCGGCGTCTCGACAATGCCGTGCAAACTGACTGAGTGCAGGGAAGGGGCAGAGGGCGCCACCATGTCGAATGCGGCGGGTGGAAACGGCGCGGGTGATCGCGCCACTTCGCGGACGAACCATGTCTCGATGGCGCTCAGGGTCGCCTGGGGCAGTACGGCCAGCCACGAGGGCTGCATGGCCTCGGTGTATTCGGGAAACGGAAGCGAATCGACCTGTGCACCGAGCGTGCTGTACAGGTTCGCCAGCTCGTAACTGGGCCCCTGATTGCCGGCGTGAACGATCAACAACCGGCTCGCCGGCGGCGATGTCACCCGGCGCAGATCACGTTTCATGATGACGTCGATCGACGCGCGGCTGAAGCGATGCCCGAGTACGTCGAATGCGTCGGCCGGTGCTGAATCGCTGCGCACGTGGTCAATCGTCTTGTCCAGCCACGTTCGCTGCAGGACATTCATTTCGCGCACGAACAGCCGCCCGACAACAACCGGCGCGATAAGCGCAATGGTATCGACGCGTGCCGCGCGCGCGGCCTGCGCGGCAACCATCGCGCCGAAACGAAATCCGACAAGCGTCACGCGCTCCACGCCGGTTGTTCGCCGCAGGTAACCCACGGCCTCGATGGCTTCGTCCACCCATTTGTTCGGTTCGACGAGCGCGCCGGTGTCGACGGAGTCGCCGGTGCCGGCATAGTCGAATCTCAGTACCGCGAACCCCTGGCCTGCGAGGCGGTCGGCGAGCGACCGCATGGTTTGATGCAACCACAAGGCCTCATGCCCGAGCGGTCCGCAGAGCACGATGCCTAATTTCCCATTTTCGCCAGACCGGGGCACTGGCTCGTAAAGCCAACCGAAATGTCCGCCGAAATCGACTGGATGCATTTTGAAGTCCACTTTATTTGTCTCTCTATCCTTGCGGCGATTCATTGCATTTGCCGCGGGGGGCTTTTCCAATGCCTTGGCCGTACGATGATTTTTAGACTTGGAGTTTGGCGCTATTACGCGATATCACGATGGTAGTTGTCGGTGCGCTTGCGCACGTAGCCGGCCGAGGTGGAGGTGAAGGCCTTCAATCACGACCTTCGGACGGATATGAGGTCCAATGCGCCATTCGTCGACATTCGCTGTACTTCGGGTGAGGCCCAGAATATTTTGTTTCTGGTTGAAATTTGGCGTTGCGGATTCGTCTGGGTGTTCCGTGCGTGGCGCCTTTCCCTGCAGCACGATCTGAAGAAGGAGAACGGACTTGCACGATCTCTTGAAGGTTACGCTTAAATCCGTGATGCCCCCCGCGCTGCTGCGAGCGCTTCGACCGAAACGGCGACCTTCTGACGTCTGGGGCGGAGCAAGGTATGGTCTGAGTGGACTGCGCCTGCCGGGAGGCAGGCGTTTTATTTATCGGCCTTCGACAGCGGACCGCATGGTCTGCGAGCAGATCTTTTTTAAGCGGGACTATGCGACAGATCATTTGACCCGTGGGAAGGAGATCGGTGACTTCTACGAGACCTGTCCCGATCCCATCATCGTCGATGCGGGCGCCAATATGGGCGCCGCTGCGGTCTGGTTCGCGCTCACGTACCCCAAAGCCAGGGTTCTGGCCGTTGAGCCGGACGCCGCGAATTACGGGTTGCTCACGCGTAACGCGGCTTCGTTTCCCTCCGTCGTGCCGCTGAATGCGGCTATTGCGGCACATAGCGGGACGCTTTATCTGAATGATCCAGGCGTTGGCGCCTGGGGCTATCGCACGGCGGCGCAGCCCGATGAACGGTCCAATGCGGTTGAAGCCATGACGCTCGAGCAGGTGTTGGCGAAATCGAGCGGAACGCCGTTCATCCTCAAAATTGACATCGAGGGCGCCGAGTCGGACCTGTTTTCACGTCACGCAGCGGAATTGGACCGGTTTCCCCTGGTTATTATTGAGTTGCATGACTGGATGCTGCCTGGGGAATCAACCAGCCTTAATTTCTTGAAATGGCACGTCGAAATGAAACGGGACTTCGTCAATTACGGCGAAAACATTTTTTCGATTTCTAATGCGATGAATGACGGGGCGGCGCGTAGCTGAGCTGCCGGGATTCATTTAACTTTGAATTCTCTGGGGCGCATCCAAAACTACAACGACCAACGGCCGATATCGGCACATTAGTCTTGAGTGGCCAGGTCGGTAGCGTCGGCCTGTACCAGTGCACGCACGAGCAGGTACACGGCTGGCAAGTCGTCGTCATCACGTCGCCAGTCGACGGGTTCGTCGAGATCCATCGCAGACAAACGACTGTCCTCAAACCGGACAAACGTCGAACGTACTGTCTCGTTGTGCCGCGCGCGGAAGCCCCGATTCTCAAAGACCTGTTCGTCGATTGTCAGCAGCGTGCGCCAGGTCGGCAATCGCGCGCCGCTTGAGTAACGGTGACGGCCATTGGCGAGGTGGCGACCTGCGACCGTGGCAATGATCTGCTGGAGATCGAGCGACGCGCTGCGGAGTGCGCGTTCGAGGGCGACAGGATTGATGTCGTGGACATCCCTATCAAGAGCAGAATCGTCAATCATATTGTTATCTTCCTGAGGACTCGCGGCCACTCGCAGCATCAAAGTTGATGCTTCAACAACGCCTGGTTTCGCTGTGCCAGCAACTGACGGATCTGGGCAAGATAGTTATCACCGACCGTGCAGTCTTCAACAGGCCGGCTTTGCTGATGAGGCGTTGGTGGACGCACGCCGAGATAGCGGCACACAGCGGACACGTACGGTTTGCCGTTGCCTCCCAGATGTCGCGCAGCGGCAGCCACGCGCACGTCTCCGACATGCTTGCGCAACCACGCAAGCGTTTCGCGATCACCGTCGTTCAAGATACGGATGAGCTGGTTCATGACCGATCCTGTATATAAAAACAGTACTGTGAATTTATACAGTATTTGACCAGGATGCAAGTCAATTCGCAGAATGTTGGATCCGGCGGCAAGAGCGTGCAGATGGGGATCAAACTCGTGGTGCAATCGGTCGTCGAGCACACAGAGGCGGCTGAGGCACTTCTGCCCGATCACAGGGCGCGAGATCAGCGTCTATAAAGGGTCCGGCCGGCATTTCGCAATGACCGCTTCCGAGCACAGCGAACAGGCGCTGTCGACACGACGGGCACTGGCACTGCAGTCGAAGGAATATTTGAAGTGCAGGCTCAGACGTACAGTCAGCCACCACCTTGGCGCCGCCCGCAAGCCGACTTAATAGCGCTCTCCACGAAGCAACGGCTGGGTTTTCTACGGAACCGGAGTCAGAATTCGGCTCGCTTTTGTCGGATACTTTTCTAGAGGCGACCTATGATCACTTTCGCGACGCAATCTTAATGCGCGGCTGACTCACAAAGTCGCCCATGCGCTGGCTTTCGTGAGGCTCATCGTCACGCGTCTGCCGAGACCCGTCGGCAAATGGATCGTGGGTGGAGCAATTCACTATCACAACGTCGGTCGCTGTCGCGACTGTGTTGCCTCGATCGAATCAGCGCCGATATTGCCTGCCTTCCCGAATAGACGGCCGTGCTGGTGGCCTTTCGTCCTTTTATCGCTGCCTGCGCAAACGGCGAGCCAGACATACGCAGGGCATCGTCGGCGTGCTGTCGCTCGACGACGTAATCGACGAACTCGGCTGCGACAGGGCGCTGCTCGCGAGCAGCGGCCACTTCCATCAGAACCGCGAGAGTCCGGACAGCGTGCAGTTATCGCCGCATGCGCGACAGTGGCGCGAGCGGCCGTTTGTTAGGTACTGGATTCAGGCGCCTCAGCACCGCGCGGCCCGCCGCCGGTGCGTCTGCCGAAATCGTGCGACGGATGCAACAGATGGGGACCCGTCGCGACACGCTGAGGGAGCGACCATGCGCGCACTCGACATCATGACGCCGTCCGTCGTCACCGCCACACCGGACATGACGATCCACGACGCGGCAAGGTTGTTCGTCGATAATCGTATCAGCGGCATGCCGGTCGTCGACGCGAACGGAAAGGTCGTCGGCATCGTCAGCCAGGGCGACCTGCTGCATCGCGTGGAGACCGACACCTGCCGCGGAAAGCGCTCGTGGTGGCTCGAACTCCTGTCGTCGTCGCCCCGCGAGCAGGCCGCGAGGTATGTGAAGGAGCACGGACATGTCGTCGGCGACGTGATGTGCGACCAGGTGATTTCGATTCCCGAGGACATGCCGCTCCAGCAGATCGCGGACCTCATGGAGCGCCGGCATCTCAAACGCGTGCCGGTGCTGAAGGACGGCAAGCTGGTCGGAATCGTGAGCCGCTCGAACCTGATCCGCGCACTCGCGAGCGTCGCGCTGGCCGTGGACTCGGCTTCGCACGACGATGTGAGCCTGCGCAACGCGATAGTCCTGGAAATGCACGGGCAGCGCTGGGCGTTGCCGAAACAAGGCGTGCTCGTCAAGGACGGCGTCGCGCATCTATGGGGCGTGATCGAGTCCGAGGAGGAAAAGCGCGCGATCCGCATCGCGGCCGAGGGCGTGGCCGGCGTCAAGCGTGTGGAGAGTCACTTGGTGTTCCCGAGCGTGATGCCGTCGCTATAGTCCGCACGCGGTCGCAAGACGCGTGCAGGTCGATTCGCACGAGGTGAGCGATGACGGCAATCGTGATCGCTCACATTCAATCCGGCGGTCGAAGTGTTGCCTGGCGTCGAGCGGGTGATCGACATGCGCAAGCCGCGGTGCAGGCCGGCGCTCAAGCATCTCGGCGGAGAGGCGTCGGCATTGTTGCGCGTCGGCTTGTTGATGAACGAGCTGAACTGGCTGGTCAGGTTGCTGACGCTAGACGCAGATAGCGCTAGCATGACGGCCGCTGCCCGCATCATGTTTTTCGAATTTCCAGAGCATGACTGAGGAATGTGATCGGCCTCGGGGGGTTTACCCTGAAATGAACGTTGGCCGCGAAGTTTTCGCGACCAGGCGCAGTCAGAAAAGGTCCGGGTTCGTACTGCACGCGCGATACTGCAGGACAGCGATTTCGACCTTAAGTCGTTGTTTTTTCTGGAAAGTGTGCGCCGCCGCCGCGCACGGATGTGGGCCGCGAGTTCAGGCTTAAGTGAACAAAGTTCAAAGTTAAGCGAATCTCGACATCTCGACATCAATCCCCACATCCCTTCTTGAATTTGTCACCACCCGTCCATATAATTAGCACTCGCTGCACGAGAGTGCTAACAACATCGCCGGTTGGCTTAGCCAACCGGGTTTTCTCAGCGTTCTTCAGTCTCAATCAAGAGAGGAGTATGTATGAACCTTCGTCCTTTGCATGATCGCGTGATCGTCAAACGTCTGGATCAAGAAACCAAGACTGCGTCGGGCATCGTGATCCCCGAAGCCGCAGCAGAAAAGCCGGATCAAGGCGAAATTCTGGCAGTTGGCCCGGGCAAGCGTGACGACAAGGGTGCACAAATCGCACTCGACGTGAAGGTTGGTGACCGCGTCCTGTTCGGCAAGTACGCAGGCCAGACCGTCAAGGTCGACGGCAACGAACTGCTCGTGATGCGTGAAGAAGACATCATGGCCGTGGTGCAGAAGTAAGCGCTGGTCGCTACTTCCCCGGTTATATCTAAAGAATTCAAGGAGTTAGAAGATGGCAGCTAAAGACGTCGTATTCGGTGATTCCGCCCGTGCCAAGATGGTTGAAGGCGTGAACATCCTCGCGAACGCTGTGAAGGTCACGCTGGGCCCGAAGGGTCGCAACGTTGTCCTGGAACGCAGCTTCGGCGGCCCGACGGTCACGAAGGATGGTGTTTCGGTCGCGAAAGAGATCGAACTGAAAGACAAGCTCCAGAACATGGGCGCACAAATGGTCAAGGAAGTTGCTTCCAAGACCAGCGACAACGCAGGTGACGGCACCACGACCGCTACGGTTCTGGCTCAGTCGATCGTCCGCGAAGGCATGAAGTACGTTGCATCGGGCATGAACCCGATGGACCTGAAGCGCGGTATCGACAAGGCTGTGACGGCCGCTATCGAAGAACTGCGCAAGATCAGCAAGCCGTGCACGACGAACAAGGAAATCGCTCAAGTTGGCGCGATTTCGGCAAACAGCGATTCGTCGATCGGCGACCGTATTGCTGAAGCGATGGACAAGGTCGGCAAGGAAGGCGTCATCACGGTTGAAGACGGCAAGTCGCTGCAAGACGAGCTGGACGTGGTTGAAGGCATGCAATTCGACCGCGGCTACCTGTCGCCGTACTTCATCAACAACCCGGACAAGCAAGTTGCTGTGCTCGAAAACCCGTTCGTGCTGCTGCACGACAAGAAGGTTTCGAACATCCGTGATCTGCTGCCGGTACTGGAGCAAGTCGCTAAGGCTGGCCGTCCGCTGCTGATCATCGCAGAAGACGTCGAAGGCGAAGCACTGGCAACGCTGGTTGTGAACAACATCCGCGGCATCCTGAAGACTGTTGCTGTCAAGGCTCCGGGCTTCGGCGATCGTCGTAAGGCCATGCTGGAAGACATCGCGATCCTGACCGGCGGTCAAGTTATCGCTGAAGAAACCGGCCTGACGCTCGAAAAGGCAACGCTGGCTGAACTGGGCCAGGCGAAGCGTATCGAAGTGGGCAAGGAAAACACGACGATCATCGACGGCGCTGGCGAAGCAGCAACGATCGAAGCGCGCGTGAAGCAAGTGCGCACGCAGATCGAAGAAGCAACGTCGGACTACGACCGTGAAAAGCTGCAAGAGCGCGTTGCCAAGCTGGCAGGCGGCGTTGCAGTGATCAAGGTTGGCGCTGCGACCGAAGTCGAAATGAAGGAAAAGAAGGCACGTGTCGAAGACGCACTGCACGCAACGCGCGCAGCTGTGGAAGAAGGCATCGTGGCTGGCGGCGGCGTTGCACTGATCCGTGCACGTACGGCGATCACGAACCTGAAGGGCGCTAACGCCGATCAGGACGCAGGTATCAAGATCGTGCTGCGCGCGATGGAAGAGCCGCTGCGTCAGATCGTCACGAACGGTGGCGAAGAAGCCAGCGTCGTGGTGGCAGCTGTTGCGGCTGGTACGGGCAACTACGGCTACAACGCAGCAACCGGCGAGTACGTCGACCTGGTTGAAGCCGGTGTCGTGGACCCGACGAAGGTGACGCGCACGGCGCTGCAAAACGCAGCTTCGGTCGCTGGCCTGCTGTTGACGACCGACGCAGCTGTTTGCGAACTGCCGAAGGAAGATGCTCCGATGGGCGGCGGTATGCCCGGCGGCATGGGCGGCATGGGCATGGACATGTAATTTCGGTTGGGCCTCGCTCATTAGAGGCCCAGTTCGAAACACATGGGGAAGTGCGCCGCGAGGCGTGCTTCCCAAAAGAAAAAACCCGCAGAAATGCGGGTTTTTTTTAGGCGCTGCTTGGCCGGGGCAAAAGTCAAAGCAGAAGTGCTTGCTGGGCGCCTGCCGCTTATACAGCAGACGCTTCGCCTCGAATACTCAATGCCGCGCCTCGCCCGGCGCCGCGTCCTTGCCGGCTGCGGGCGGCGTGTCGTCGTCGCTGCTGCGGGCCCAGAAGAAGCGGTCCGGCATATAGACACCCATTCCCGGCCGGAATGCGTTGCGCACCGCCTGATACAAATACTCTTGCGCCTCGCGCACGGCTTCCGCGGGTTCCTGGCCATTGGCCAGCAAGGCGGCAATCGCGGAACCGAGCGTATCGGTAATGCCCATGATCCGATGGCTGCCGCGATCCCACATATCCTGACGCAGTTGGCCGTCTTCGCTGAACAGCGTATTGACGAGCCGGTGTGTGCCGGTTTCCGTCGACAGAATGTATTCGCAGCCTTGTGACAGCAGATGCGAGATGGCTGCGTCGAGACTCGGCGCTTCGGCGTCGCCGTCCGGCTGGGCGAGGGCGAGCAGCGTGGCCGAATCGGCGACTAGCAAGGTGGTTTGCGGCGCCAGTAGGTCGGCGATTGCTTCGCGCAGTTCGTCGGCGGCGAGCACGTGTTCGTCGTCGAGCGTGAAATCGGGGGCGAGGATCAGCGGGATGTCGTCGTAATCGGCGACCACCTCGGCAATCGCGCTCACCACTTCCGCGCGCGTGCACGCGCCGACCTTGAACGCGGCAATCGGCATGTCTTCGAGCAGCATCCGGGCCTGGGTCGCGACCACTTCAGGGTCGAGCCCGGTGACTTCGTCGCAGCTCGCCGAATCGCGCACGGTATAGCCGGTGAGCACGGAGACGCCATGGCAACCCATGCTGGCAAGGGTCATCAGGTCGGCTTGCAGTCCGGAGCCACCGGTGGGATCGGAAAGGCCGAAGGTGAGGACGATCGGAGGCGTATCGCTGGGCATGAAAATTTGCAAAAGGGGCTGTATTTAGGCGCAGAGGATGCGCAATTGGCTCAATTATGCGGCCTAAACTGTTGTGAAGGCGTTTTTTCGCATTCTTCGGCAAACCGGCGCAGCTCGCGTAGCCAAAGGCCGCTGCACGCTAGGATTGCGCGTTTCTGATTGCTAGGCATTGGGGCGGCAACACGGTACCATCATGGCTCCCGTTTCCACGGACTCTACGACGCGACACAAGAATGGAATATCAAAGCTGGATGTGCCTGATTTGCGGCTGGATTTACGACGAAGAAGCCGGTCTGCCGGACGAAGGCATTGCGCCGGGCACCCGCTGGGAGGACGTTCCCATCAACTGGACCTGCCCGGAATGCGGCGCGCGCAAAGAAGACTTCGAGATGGTCCAGATCTGAGTCCCAACGCGTCGACGCGGAACGTCCCCGGTTGCGCCGTGTCGCAACGGTAGTCTGTCATTGTCCTGTCGCCAGTTCGCGCGTAAGCCGATCAGTCTCTCGCGCGGCATTGAGCGGCGGCCCGTCAGCTTCCTGTCGCCTGCCCATGACTCTTCGATCCGCTGCACCTGATTCCTTCGATGCATTGCCCAATCCGCGTGGCGGCGCTGTCCGTTCCGCGGAACTGGCGCTGGCCGAGGCGTTGCTGGCGTTCGAACAACACAGCGAGAGCACCTCGGCGCTGCTGCGTGCGTCGCACGCATTGCGCGAGGCCGGCTGGCTGAGCGCGCAGCGTTTCGCGGACGCGCTGGTGCGGCTTTCGCCGTTGGCCGACGAGGGTGACTCGACTCACCTGACTCATCCTACTCACCAGGTTAGCCCGGTCGAAACGAACAGCGCGCGGCCCGCGTTCGGCGTGGCGTTGCGCGATTTCCGCGCGGCACTCGAGCGTCACAATCTGCATGAGCTGTCCTGCTCGCCCACCCTGTTCAACCACTACCGCGTGCTCTGCACCCATCTGTCGGAGCACACGCCCGGTTCGACCGTCGCTTTCGAAGACCTCGCGCTGTGCGCTCGCCCAGTGCCGCCGGTGTCGCTGCATGCCCAGTCCGCGGACCAGTTGGCCCATTTGCGCGCGCGCTATGAGCGCGCGCTGCTGCCCGTGTTGCGTTCACAACCCGATAACAGTGGCGCCGCGTTGGCGTTCACGAACGCGGCGCTCGACGAACTGGACGCCGTCCTGACCGAACTCACCGGCCCGGACCCCTACGATTTCTGGCGCCTTGCCAAGGCCTGCGCCAAGGCGCTGCGCGTCAGCGGCCGCGCCACCGGAGAAGCCGATGCGCGGCGTTTCTATGCGCGCTGCAACCTCGCGCTCGCCGATCACGCGCGCGGCATCGAGCGCGCGCCGCGCTCCCTGGTGCGTGCGACGCTGGCGCTGCTGTGGCGCGATTACGCGTTGTTCGGCGCCGCGGCGGAAGATGCCGACCAGGTCGAAGTGCTGCACGACTATGGCTTGACGGTCGATTGGCACGTCGCGGGCACCCAGGCATCCGAAATGCTTTGGGAAGCCGGCGCAGTGCAGGCCCAGGCGATCAGCGCGACCCGCAGCACGCTGATGCGTGAGCTGGGCGTGTTGACCGTCAACGCGCATGCTTATGAAGATTTCCTGCAAACCGCGGATGCCTCGATTTCGGCGCTGACCGAGCACGCCCGCGCGGCCGATCAGCCCGAGAAAGCCGATCCGAGCGAAGCGCTGCAGGCAGGCGACGCCGCCTACCGGCTCGGCGCCGCCGCATGCGCGCTGGGCTTGGGCCACGTGGCGCTGGTGGCCGACGCGCTCGGGCTTGCGTGGCGCCGCCGCGCGCACGCCGGCGTGTCGACGCCGGCGGTGCGCTCCCATGTCGTCGTCGGTGCGCCGGCGGCAAGCACGCTCGAGCAGGCTGCCGAAGCGTTGCGCGCCATGCTGCACAAAGTCGCGGCGGGCGTCGCACCGGCAGGCAGCAGCGCCGCGCTGGCTGCGTTGACGCGCGCGATCGAGCAGGGCGGCGCCTGAACGGCTGCGCAATCAGCATCCGCAGCATGTTCTGCGCGCCGGCAGGCATCCTCAGCCGGCCGCGGCGAGGAGCAAGGCCGAACCCGGAGGCACGCGATATGCGTGCCGAAAACACCGCTAACCGCGCCATGGACAAGGCCGGCGTGCGTGATAGAGTGCAACTTGATTCGCCGTCGATGGCTCGCGGCGCATTGCATCGCGCACGTCGCGGTTCCGCGCTCAAAGCCCGCCATCCTGCATCGTCTTTGCTAAAATCCGAACTATGTCCAAGAGTACCGATCGCATCAATCTGACCAACCAGTTCCTGATCGCCATGCCGAGCATGGCGGATCCTACGTTTTCAGGAACGGTGGTCTACCTTTGCGATCACAGTGAGCGCGGTGCGCTCGGCCTCGTGATCAACCGGCCGACCGACATCGATCTGGAAGCGCTCTTCAGTCGCATCGATCTCAAGCTCGAGATCGAGCCCCTTCTCCATGTGCCCGTGTATTTCGGCGGCCCGGTGCAAACCGAGCGTGGCTTTGTGCTGCACGATCCGAAAGACGGCAATACCTATACGTCGTCCATGTCGGTGCCGGGCGGGCTCGAGATGACCACCTCGAAAGACGTGCTCGAAGCCGTCGCGAGCGGCACCGGTCCGGAGCGCTTCCTGCTCACGCTCGGCCATGCCGGCTGGGGCGCGGGCCAGCTCGAAGAAGAGATTTCGAAGAATGGCTGGCTCACGGTTGAAGCCGACCCGAAAATCGTTTTCGACGTGCCCGCCGAAGAGCGCCTGGAAGCCGCGCTCGCGTTGCTCGGTATTTCGCTGTCAATGCTGTCGGGCGAAGCAGGTCACGCATGAAAGGTGACGCATGAGTCCTCCGGCCGGACGTGAGGCGACGCTGCTTGCGTTCGACTATGGTGAAAAGCGGATCGGCGTGGCAGTGGGCAACTCGCTCACCCGCAGTGCACGGGCGCTTGTGATCGTACAGAACCGCAGCCGCGAATATCGATTCGAGGCGATCGGCAAGCTGATCGCTGAGTGGAAGCCGGACGCGCTGGTGGTTGGCTTGCCCATGCACCCGGACGGCACGCCGCACGAAATGACTCAACTCGCGAAGCGCTTCGGCAATCAGCTGAACGGCCGCTTCAATCTGCCTGTGACGTGGGTCGACGAGCGCTATTCCTCGGTCGAGGCGAAGGCGGAAATCCGGGCCGGCAACGGCCGCGCCGACATGCTCGACGCCGAAGCCGCCAGCATCATCCTCCAGCAATATCTAGACGGACTTTCCGACGATCATGAGTTCCATTGACGCCGAAGCGCTTTACAGCGCTCTGCTCGAACAGATTCGTGCCGCTTATGGCGACACGCTCGGCGCCGGGCAAGACAGTGCGGAAGGCGCCGTGCTGGCCGGTATCTACAGCGGCGGCGCGTGGCTCGCCGAACGCCTCGCGCGCGACCTGCACGTGCCGAGCTTCGGCGTGGTGAATGTCGCGCTGCATCGTGACGACTACGCGAAAAAAGGCCTGCACTCGCAGGCGAGCCCGACCTCGCTGCCGTTTTCAGTGGACAAGCGCCGCATCGTGCTGGTGGACGACGTGCTCTACACCGGCCGCACGATTCGCGCGGCGTTGAACGAGCTGTACGACTACGGCCGGCCGGCGTCGGTCGAACTGGCGGTGCTGGCCGATCGCGGCGGTCGCGAACTGCCGGTGGCGGCGCGGTTCGTCGGCGGCGTGGTTCAAGTGCCCGCCGAGGCGACGCTCGTGCTGACTCGCGAAGAGGGCAGTGCCGGCGGTGTCGGCAACAATCAGCGTTTCACCTTTCACACCGAAGACCGCGTCGATTGAACGTGGCTTTGCGCATTGAGCCGTATTTAGCCGCATTGAGCAATAAGCAGGTACATCATGAACACCGCCACCCAGGCCCCCCAGAATTCAGCCGATAGCGCCACCGAGCGCTTCCGTTATGGCTTCCTGAAGGGCAATCCGCAGCTCACGAAAAACGGCGAGCTCAAACATCTGTTGTCGATCGAGGGTTTGCCGAAGGCGATCGTCAATCAGATTCTCGATACCGCCGACCAGTTCGTCAGCGTGACCGATCGCGAAGTCAAGAAGGTGCCGCTGTTACGCGGGAAGTCGGTGTTCAACCTGTTCTTCGAGAACTCGACGCGCACCCGCACCACCTTCGAGATCGCCGCCACGCGTTTGTCGGCGGACGTGCTGAATCTGAACATCAACGCTTCGTCGACGAGCAAGGGTGAGTCGCTGCTCGACACGATCAACAACCTCTCGGCGATGCATGCCGATATGTTTGTCGTGCGTCATGCATCGAGCGGCGCGCCGTACCTGATTGCCCAGCATTGTGCGCCGCATGTGCACGTGATCAATGCCGGCGACGGCCGCCACGCACACCCGACCCAGGGTCTGCTCGACATGTACACGATCCGCCACTACAAGAAGGATTTCACGAATCTGCGCGTGGCGATTGTCGGCGACATTCTGCATTCGCGGGTCGCGCGTTCGGACATTCACGCGCTGACTACGCTCGGCGTGCCGGAAGTGCGCGCAATCGGTCCGCGTACGCTGTTGCCGGGCGGTCTGGAGCAGATGGGCGTGCGCGTGTTCCACAACCTCGACGAAGGTCTGAAAGACGTCGACGTGATCATCATGCTGCGTCTGCAAAATGAGCGGATGAGCGGCGCGCTGCTGCCTTCGGCGCAGGAGTATTTCAAGAGCTGGGGTTTGACGCCGGAGCGCCTCGCGCTCGCCAAACCCGATGCGATCGTGATGCACCCGGGTCCGATGAACCGCGGCGTCGAAATCGATTCGCAGGTAGCCGACGGTCCGCAATCGGTGATTCTGAATCAGGTCACGTTCGGTATCGCGGTGCGCATGGCGGTGATGGGAATCGTCGCCGGCAATCACGATTGATCTCGCCACGGCACGTACCAACACGCGCGACACGTCACGCAAAACTTAGCTGAACGCTTGGCAAAAATTAAGGCAGCGCATGAAGATTCACATTCAAGGCGGCACGCTGATCGATCCGGCAGCGGGCACCGAACAGCAGCAGGACATTTTTATCGCAGCGGGCAAGATCGTCGCCATCGGCAACGCGCCTGCTGATTTCAACGCAGCGAAGATGATCGACGCTAAAGGCCTGCATATCGTGCCGGGCCTGGTCGATCTGTCCGCGCGCTTGCGCGAACCAGGCTACGAACACAAGGCGACGCTCGAATCCGAAATGGCCGCGGCGCTCGCGGGCGGCGTGACGAGTCTCGTGTGTCCGCCTGATACCGATCCGACGCTCGATGAACCGGGCCTCGTCGAGATGCTCAAGTTCCGCGCGCGCAATCTGAACCAGGCGCATGTGTATCCGCTCGGCGCGTTGACCGTCGGTCTGAAAGGCCAGGTCATCACCGAGATGGTCGAGTTGACCGAAGCGGGTTGCATCGGCTTTTCGCAGGCCGACGTGCCGGTGGTCGACACGCAGGTATTGATGCGCGCGTTGCAGTACGCGAAGACCTACGGCTACACCGTGTGGCTGCGTCCGGTCGACGCGTATCTCGGCCGCGGCGGCGTGGCCGCGAGCGGCGCGCTGGCGTCCCGCCTTGGGCTATCGGGCGTGCCGGCGTCGGCTGAGACGATCGCGCTGCACACGATCTTCGAACTGGTCCGCGTGACGGGTGCGCGGGTGCATCTGTCGCATGTGTCCTCGGCGGCGGGCATTGAGTTGATGCGGGCGGCCAAGGCTGAAGGCTTGCCGGTGTCGTGCGACGTCACCGTGAACCATGTGCATCTGATCGACCTCGACATCGGCTACTTTGAC
The DNA here is from genome assembly GCF_905220975.1 of Paraburkholderia haematera. Taxonomy (GTDB): domain Bacteria; phylum Pseudomonadota; class Gammaproteobacteria; order Burkholderiales; family Burkholderiaceae; genus Paraburkholderia; species Paraburkholderia haematera. Next base: position 517,747 of record NZ_CAJNBK010000001.1, read on the forward strand.
GCGCAATTCCGGCTCGATCCGCCGTTGCGCCAGCAGCGCGATCGCGAAGCGATACGCGCGGGCCTCGTCGACGGCACGATCGACGCGATCTGCTCCGACCACACGCCGGTCGACGACGACGAAAAACTCCTGCCGTTCGGTGAGGCAACGCCAGGTGCGACAGGTCTTGAGTTGTTCCTCTCGCTGACGGTCAAATGGGCCGACGAAGCAGGCGTGCCGTTGGCAAAGGCGCTGAACCGCATCACCACGGCGCCGGCCGACGTGTTGACGCTTGAGGCGGCGGGCCGCATCGCCGTGGGGGCTGTTGCCGATCTCTGCGTGTTCGACCGCCACGCGTATTGGCGCGTCGAGCCGCGTGCCTTGAAGAGCCAGGGGCACAACACACCATTCCTCGGCTACGAATTGCCGGCGCGCGTACGGGCCACGATCGTGTCCGGTCACGTCGCGTTCGAACAGCGCTAATATCCGCGGCATCGCCCAGTTACGGAAAGCTCCGACAATGAAGCTCGCGTTACGCAAGGCCCGTCTCATCGCGCATCTGCTGCACGGCATGTGGATTGTCGCGACGCGCTTTTCCAAGGCCGGTGCGGAGGGGCGGCAGACGCTCAACCGCGAATGGTCGCTGAAAATGCTGCGTCTGTGCGGCATGCAGCTCGTCGTGCATAACGACAGTGCGCGGCTCGACCGCGGCGCGCTGGTGGTCGCCAATCACATCTCGTGGATCGACATCTACGTGATCAATGCGTGGCGGCCCACGCCGTTCGTCTCGAAGGCCGAGATCCGGCAGTGGCCGGTGGTTGGCTGGCTGGCGCAGCAACTGGGCACGGTGTTCATCCAGCGCGAGAAGCGCAGCGATGCGAAGCGGATCATGCACGAACTGGCCGACCGCCTGAGCGCGGGTGAGCTGATGTGCGTGTTTCCTGAAGGGACGACGTCAAACGGTCTGACGCTGCTGCCGTTTCACGCGAATATGTTCCAGGCTGCGGTGTCAGCCTCAGTGCCGGTGCAGCCGCTGTGCATCATGTATGAAGATGCACAGGGCCGGCAATCCACCGCGCCCGCGTATATCGACGATCTGACGCTGGCTGATTCGTTGAATATGTTGCTGCGCGGCGGGCCGTTGACCGCGCACGTGTACGTCGGCGGGCCGCTCGCGCCTGGCGCGGATCGGCGCACGCTGGCGGCCGAGGCGGAAGGGGTGATTGCTGCGGCGTTGCGGGAGATGCAGGGCGGCATGACGAGATCTGGTGCTGCGATCGCGGTGTCGATAGCATCGCCCAATGCCTCCGACGCCGCCAACAACTCGCCGGCGCTGATCGAACCAGTCGATCAATCCAGCCGGTCGGCATAGCGGGGCAGCTTAGTTGCCGCCGTTTGGCACGCCACAAGCTTCGCAGTCGACCTGGGTCAGCGTGCGCTCCGCGGGATTTTGCGCCAGACGCACGGCGGACAGTTTCTCGCCCCATACGCAGCCGGAATCCAGGCCGATCAGGTTGTCGCGCAAGGTCAAACCGAGTGCTGCCCAATGGCCGAACACCACCGTGACGTCCGCGGTCTTGCGCGACGGCACGTCGAACCACGGCATGCTGCCCGGCGGCGCGGAATTCAGGCCGCCGCTGGTGCTGAAATCCATCTCGCCTTCGGCATTGCAGAAGCGGATGCGCGTCAACGCGCTGCACGTCAGGCGCAGCCGCTCGATGCCCTTGATGCTGGGCGTCCAACGGTTCGGCTCGTTGCCGTAGAGTCCCGCGAGCGTTTCCTTCCAGTTCGGCGCGCGCAACGCCCGCTGCAATTCGTCGGCGAGTTCCATCGTCAGGGCGGCGTCCCACTGCGGCAGTACGCCCGCGTGCACCATCAGCATGCCGTTGTCGAAATGGGCGAGCGGACGGTGGCGAACCCATTCGAGCAGGTCGGCGGCATCCGGCGCGGCGAGAATGTCCTCGATCGTGTCGCCTTTCTTCGATTTGCGAATTCCCGCCGACACCGACAGCAAATGCAGGTCGTGGTTACCCAGCACCGGCACCGCACGGTCTCCCAGCGCGATGATGTCGCGCAGCGTGGCGAGCGATTCGGACCCGCGGTTGATCAGGTCGCCCGCGAACCACAGCGGCGTGCCTTCGGGCGGCGCGGCCTTGGCCAGCAACTGCTGGAACGGCGTGCGGCAGCCTTGCAGGTCGCCGAAAGCGAGCGGTAGCAGATGTGCCTGCGTGAGGGCAGAAGAAGTGGGGGCGGAAGCGGTGGAGGATGTCATCGAGGAGTCGGTGCAGATCGATACACGCGGTTACGAACTAGGCGTGCCGTGTTGGGCGGTGCAGCAAGTTAGCGTGACATAATAGCCCGTTTGATGCGTAGATATCGTGGCATGCGCCGTCAGAAGCCGTGGGTACCCGGCCCGGCAGGCGGCGCGCGCGATATTGCAACACAACAGGATGACCCTCGTGAACGGAGAAAGCATGTCGTCTTTTCATGCGAAGCAACCTATCCGCACGCTCGTCACCGGGGCGAGCGGCTTCACTGGCCGCTATCTGGTCGACAATCTGCTCGGCCGCGGCCATACCGTGATCGAAACGGTGGGCGGGCGCGACGAGCCTGAAACGCCGACGCGGCTGCGGCTCGACATTACGTCGCCCGACGCATGCCGGCGCGTGATCGAAGCGGTGCGGCCCGACTACATCGTGCATCTGGCGGCGATCAGCTTTGTGGGCCATAACGATCCGCTCGACTTTTACCGCGTCAACGTGATTGGCACGCTGAATCTGCTGGAGGCCTGTGCGGCCGTCGGCCATACGCCTCGCAAGCTGCTGATCGCCAGCAGCGCGAATGTTTACGGCAATGTCACGAGCGACGCCATCGACGAAACCTTTCCGGTCACGCCGGTGAACCACTATGCCGCCAGCAAGGCGGCGATGGAAACCATGGTGCGGACCTGGTTCGACCGGCTGCCGATTCTGATCGTGCGGCCGTTCAATTACACCGGCCGCGGGCAGGCTTCGAATTTCCTGGTGCCGAAGATCGTCGAGCATTTTGCGCGGCGTGAGCCGGCTATTGAGCTCGGCAATATCGACGTAGCGCGCGATTTTTCGGACGTGCGGTATGTGGCGAGAGCTTATGAGGCTTTGCTTGAGTCGGAGGCCGCTGCCTCGGAGACGGTTAATGTCTGTACCGGCACGCCTTATACGCTGCGGGAGATTCTCTCGGCCGCGAGCGATCTGACCGGGCATGAACTCGAAGTCCGGATCAATCCCGCTTTCGTGCGACAAACCGACGTGAAGATGCTGGCAGGGTCGCCGGCCAAGCTGCGCTCGCTGGTGCCGAAGGTCGAGGCGATTCCGTTCATGGATACGTTGCGGTGGATGTTGGCGGCGTAAGCTCGTGTCTGTTGAAATCGTGTGCGAACATGCTGCATTTGACGATAAAAATTACGAAATTATTTCAGTCTGTTTGCGGCGGTCGGTGATCAACGAATGAGTCTCAGGTAAATGTTGCCTTAAAGCGCGCTGGCAGTTGCATATTTTGCCGGTCGTGCTGGCAAATTGCCGATGGGGCGAGCTTCGTGCTTTAACGCAAACTTTTGCTTCCCACTCGATGTATCAAGTTGTATACGAGCGTTGTTTTGGGGGCTGGGTGTCATATAATCTCCGCTCCCCAAGCGTCAAAAACCGCCCCGCTGTGGTGTGTTTTGGCTCGATTGCTGAAAAACACATCCGCCCCCGGTCTATGTCGGGTTGAGCGCGGATCCGCAAAAAAGAGCGTCGGCTGCTGCTGCGAGCGGCAGCGACAAAGGGGCGGGGCGCGCTGCTTATACTGCGGCGCACGAATACACCTTAAGGATTTGTATGATTCTCGTAACGGGCGGCGCCGGCTTCATCGGCGCGAATTTCGTGCTGGATTGGCTGAGTGTATGCAACGAACCTGTGCTCAACGTGGACAAGCTCACGTACGCGGGCAATCTGGCTACGCTCAAGTCCCTTCAAGGGAGCGAGAAGCATATATTTGCCCGGGTCGATATCTGCGATCGCGCCGCACTCGACTCGTTGCTGGCTGAACACAAACCGCGTGCCGTCGTGCACTTCGCAGCGGAGAGTCATGTAGATCGGTCGATCGACGGCCCGGCTGACTTTGTGCAGACAAATGTCGTTGGCACCTTTACGCTGCTCGAAGCAGTTCGGGCTTACTGGGGGGCGTTGCCAGTTGCCGAGAAATCGGCGTTCCGCATGCTGGCTGTTTCGACCGACGAAGTATTCGGATCGCTCGGGCCTCAAGATCCGCAGTTTTCCGAAACAACGCCTTACGCGCCCAATAGCCCGTATTCGGCAACCAAGGCAGCGTCCGATCACCTCGTTCGGGCTTACCACCATACGTACGGTCTGCCCACGCTGACTACAAACTGCTCGAACAACTACGGTCCATATCACTTCCCGGAAAAACTGATTCCGTTGATGATTACCAACGCGCTCGCGGGCAAAACGTTGCCGATCTATGGCGACGGGCAGAACGTGCGCGATTGGTTGTATGTGACCGATCACTGCTCGGCGATTCGTCAAGTGCTCGAGCGCGGTACGCCCGGTGAAACGTACAACGTGGGGGGCTGGAACGAGAAGACGAATCTCGAGGTCGTCCACACGCTGTGCGATCTGCTCGACGAACTCAAGCCTAAGGCTGAAGGCTCTTATCGTGACCAGATGACCTTTATCAAGGATCGCCCTGGTCACGATCGCCGCTATGCGATCGATGCGCGCAAGCTTGAGCGCGAACTTGGCTGGCGCCCTGCCGAGACGTTCGAGACCGGTCTCAAGAAGACGGTGCAGTGGTATTTGGATAACCAGCCGTGGGTGAACGACGTCACGTCGGGTGAGTACCGCAAATGGGTAGGCCAGCACTATGCGTGACCTTGAGTCGCGGCCTGATGGCGAGACTGGCGCGATTCTCGTAGTTGGCGCCCATGGGCAACTGGGGGTGGAATTGTGCCGGAGCCTATCGCTGGTCGGTCGTCTCGTTGCTGTTGGGCGCGACACCTGCGACCTGGCATCCGCGGAACAGATCGTGGCAACGGTGCGTTCCGTCAAGCCGCAAGTCATCGTCAACGCCGGTGGTTACACCGCCGTCGATGCGGCGGAAACGTCGCCTGAGCTCGCGCACGCCGTCAATGCGGCGGCGCCGGGGCTGCTGGCGGCCGAGGCCAAGGCGCTCGGCGGCTTGATGGTTCACTACTCGACAGATTACGTATTCGACGGAGCCAAGGCGAGCCCGTACCTGGAAGACGACGCGACTGCGCCGTTGTCCGTGTATGGCCGTTCGAAGCTCGACGGCGAGATTGCGGTACAGAATGTGGACGCGGCGCACTGGATTTTCCGGACTAGCTGGGTCTTCGGCTTGCAGGGCGGCAACTTCCTCAAGTCGATTGCACGTGCCGCGCGTAGCCGCACGTCGTTGTCCGTGGTCGCAGACCAGGTAGGCGCGCCGACGCCCGTATCGCTGCTGGCGGATGTGACGGCGCTCGCTGTGCACCGGTATCTGAACGGCGCTTCGCCCATGCCAAGCGGCGTGTACCACCTTACCGCTCAGGGTGAAACCAACTGGCACGGGTACGCGCGCCATATTGTCGAAACGCTCGCCGCTGCCGGCGTTCCGCTAGCGGTCAAGCCGGAAGACATTCTGCCGATCGCAGCCGCCGAGTATGGCAGCGCGGCCGCGCGTCCCGCCAATTCGCGGCTGGATACGTCGAAACTGCGCGCGGCCTTGAATATCGACCTCCCCGATTGGCGCGAAGGCGTGGATCGCGTGCTTGCCGAGTTTGTCGAGGGACGCCGGTTGCTCGGCTGATTGTGCCTCCATCGCATACCTGAAGGATCCATCATGAAACGAAAGGGCATCATCCTGGCAGGTGGTTCTGGCACCCGCCTTTATCCCATTACGCGTTCGGTGTCGAAGCAGTTGCTGCCGGTGTACGACAAGCCGATGATCTACTATCCGCTCAGCACGCTGATGCTTGCCGGAATTCGCGACATCCTCATTATTTCCACGCCGCAGGATACGCCGCGGTTCGAGGAACTGCTGGGCGATGGCGCGCGTTGGGGCTTGAACCTGCAGTATGCGGTGCAGCCCTCGCCGGACGGCCTCGCGCAGGCTTTCATTATCGGCCGCGATTTCGTGGGCAATGACCCGTCGGCGCTGATTCTCGGTGACAACATTTTCCACGGCCACGATCTGCTGGGGCAGTTGCAGCATGCCACCTCGCAGGAGCAGGGCGCGACCGTCTTTGCCTACCACGTGCATGACCCGGAGCGTTACGGCGTAGTCGAGTTCGACAAGGACTTCCGCGCGGTCTCGCTCGAGGAAAAGCCCAAGTCGCCCCGTTCCAGCTACGCGGTGACCGGTTTGTATTTCTACGACAACGACGTGTGCGATATCGCGGTGGGCATTCGTCCGTCGGCGCGTGGTGAGCTCGAAATCACCGACGTCAATCTGCACTACCTGCGTAACGGCCGTTTGAACGTCGAGATCATGGGCCGCGGCTACGCCTGGCTCGATACGGGCACGCACGATTCACTGCAGGATGCCGCCGTGTTTATCGCCACGCTGCAAAAGCGCCAGGGCCTCATGGTCGCGTGCCCCGAAGAGATTGCGTTCCGCAATCACTGGATCTCCGCGGAAGATCTCGAAGCGCTGGCCAAGCCGCTCGCCAAGAACGGCTACGGGGCCTATTTGCACCGCATTCTTCAGGAGTCTGTTGCATGAATCTGACTGCTATTCCGACCGCGCTGCCGGAAGTCGTCATTCTCGAACCGAAGGTGTTTGGCGACGACCGTGGCTTCTTTTACGAGAGTTTCAACGCCAAGGCCTTTGCACAGGCCACCGGAATCGAGCGCGAGTTCGTGCAGGACAATCACTCGCGTTCGGCGCGCAACGTGTTGCGCGGCCTGCACTATCAGATCAGCCAGCCGCAAGGCAAGCTGGTGCGCGTGGTCGGCGGACGCGTGTTCGACGTAGCGGTCGACATTCGCCGCAGCTCGCCGCGGTTCGGCAAGTGGGTGGGTGTCGAACTGTCGGCCGAAAACAAGCGTCAATTGTGGATTCCCGAAGGTTTCGCTCACGGCTTTGTCGTGCTGTCAGATTTCGCGGAATTCCTGTATAAAACGACCGATTATTACGCGCCTGAATTCGAGCGCTCGCTGGGATGGAACGATCCCGCGATTGGAATTGAATGGCCGTTCGAGGGCGAGCCGCTGCTGTCTAAAAAAGACGCTGCAGCGCCTGCGCTCGCCGACGCCGAATTATTTAACTAGCCCGACTCCCGAGGAGACCTTTATGGCTATCCAGCTGTTCGTACCCAATTTCCGTATTCAAGAGTGCCTCGACGAGATCAAGGAATGCCTCGAGAAGGGCTGGACTGGACTCGGTTTCAAGACCAATCAGTTCGAAGAAGCATGGAAGGCCTACACGGGCCTGCCGAACGCGCACTTTCTGAGCTCGAACACCGTTGGCTTGCACCTGGCATTTGAACTGCTGAAGACCAAGCACAACTGGGCCGACGGCGACGAAGTCATCACCACGCCGCTGACCTTCGTGTCGTCGAATCACGCGATTCTTTACTCGCAACTGTCGCCGGTGTTCGCCGACGTCGACGACTCGCTCTGTCTGGATCCGGAAAGCATCGAAGCGCGTATTACCGACCGTACGCGCGCAGTGATCTATGTCGGTGTCGGCGGCAATGTCGGCCAGTATGAGCGCGTGCTGAAGCTGTGCCGCGACCGCGGCCTCGTGCTGATTCTCGACGCGGCGCATATGTCGGGCACACGCTTCCATGGCAAGCACGTCGGCCATGATGCGGACGTCACGGTGTTCAGCTTCCAGGCAGTCAAGAACCTGCCTACGGCTGACTCGGGCATGATCTGCTTCCGCGACGCGGAAGACGATGCGCGCGCACGCAAGATGAGCTGGCTCGGCATCAACAAGGACACGTATGCGCGTACGGCTTCGCAAGGCGCGTACAAGTGGATGTACGACGTTGAGGAAGTCGGCTTCAAGTATCACGGCAACTCGATTATGGCCGCGATCGGTCTCGTGCAGCTCAAGTATCTGGACAACGACAACTCGTATCGCCGCCAATTGGCAAGCTGGTACGAAGAGCTGCTGGGCGGTCACGCCAACGTGCGTCTCGTGCCGATCACCAAGGGTTGCGAATCGTCGCGCCATCTGTTCCAGATTCGCGTCAAGAATCGCGACGAGCTGATGCTTGCGCTGAACGAGCACGAAGTTTATCCGGGCGTGCACTACCGCGATAACACCGAATACCGCATGTATGCCCACGGCAAGGGCCAGTGCCCGAAGTCGCATCAAGCCAGCAATGAAATCCTGTCGCTGCCGATGCACATGGGCGTCACGCGCAAGGACGTCGAGCTGATCGCCAGCCTCGTGAATCGCTACGCTGCACAATGAAGCAAGCCTATCCGCCGTTTGCGGCGGCCAGCCTCCGCTTGAGGCTGCTCGCCGAGGCTGATTTGCCGTCCACGCTCGCGTGGCGAAACCGGGACGGCGCGCGTCAGCAGTTCGGCACCGCCGACGTGTTGCAGTGGGAGCAGCACGCCGGCTGGTTCACGCGTTACCTCGATAAAGCGGATGATCTGGTCTTCATCGTCGAAGATGCGGCGACGCACTCGCGTATCGGCCAGGTGGCGATCTATGGGATCGACGCCGGGACGAGCAAAGCCGAGATCGGACGCTTTGTCGTTGCACCGGAATTCCAGGGGCAGGGATTGATGCGGCAGGGAATCGAGGCGCTGATGGGGTTCGCACGCGAAGTGCTCGGACTTGCATCGGTGTATCTGCTCGTGCGGGACACCAACGAGCGTGCTCACCGCCTGTACGTGCAGCTTGGTTTCAGCGAGGTTTCGCGCGCCGACGGCATGATCACAATGGAGCGAAGCATCAATGATCACGTATAACAGTACCAGCGCTCGTCCGTCTTTGACGGAGTTCGTCAACGCTGCCAAGCTTTGGCGGGTCTGGGTTCATATGGGACTTCAGGACGTCAAGAGCCGTTTCCGCAGTTCGGTGCTGGGCCCGGCGTGGATTCTCATCAATCTAGGGGCGGTCATCGCTGCGATCGGCGTGATCTACGGGCGTCTCTTTCATCAACCGATGAATGAGTTCCTGCCGTTTCTGACGCTGGGTCTCGTGATCTGGACGTTCATCTCGTCGTCGCTGGTGGACGGTTGCTCGGCGTTTGTCGTCGCCGAGGGCTATATCAAGCAATTCCCGTTTCCCAAGATCATTTACCTGTACCGGGCGATCGTACCTTTTACGGTGGTGTTCTTTGTGGGCCTGCTGGTGTTCTTCGCCGCTATGGCGCTCTATCAGCGCCACATCGGGTGGGGTGCGCTCTGGGCTCTGCCGTGTTTCCTGCTTTTCTTGACCATCAATTTCTTTCATCTGGTGATCGTCGCCCATATAGGCGTTCGCTTCAGGGATCTGCCGCACCTGCTTGGCAGTCTGATCCAGATTGCGTTCTATCTGACGCCGGTGATTTTCACCGTGACGATGCTCAAAGATCGCGGGTTGGCGTTCGTCTACATGTTCAATCCACTGTATTACCTAATCGAGATCCTGCGCTATCCGCTGCTCAATAGCGAAGCTCCGCCAGCCGAAGTGGTCTATGTCGCGCTGGGCTACTGCGTTGTTGCGGGCTTGGTCGCAACGTATGTCGTGAGAAAGCTGTCGCAGCGGATTGTATACGTGTTATGACCGAAGATTTGAGAATCAGCCTGCGTAACGTGGGCGTGAAGTTTGACGTGTCGGCGCGCCAGGACAGTCTCAAGTCCACGGTGCTCAACGCGTTTCGTCGATCCGGCAAGAAAGAAAAAACGGAGCGTCGGGTCGTTCACGCGCTCAAGAGCGTGACGCTCGATATCGAGCATGGGGAGCGGGTCGGCCTGATCGGCTTGAATGGCGCGGGCAAAAGTACGATTCTGAAGGTGATGGCCGGGATCTATCCGCCGACCTCCGGCGAGGCGACGATCAGCGGCCATGTTTCGGCCATGTTCGAACTCGCCACCGGGTTCGAAATGACGCAAACCGGCTGGGACAACATTCGGATCCGCGGCATGTTGCTCGGCCTGACGCCGGCCCAGGTCGAAGAGCGCATTCAGCAGATCGGTGAATTCTCCGAATTGGGCGAGTTCCTGGACTATCCGGTCAAAACCTACTCGGCGGGCATGTTCATCCGCCTGGCCTTCTCGGTGTCGACCGCCATCAATCCGGAAATTCTGCTGCTGGACGAGGTCATGGGCGCCGGCGACGTGCAGTTCGCCAACAAGGCCAAGCGCAGGATGCATGAGTTCATGGAGCAGGGAAAAATTCTGGTCTTTTCCAGTCATAGTCTTGACATGCTGGAGGCCTTTTGCGAGCGCGTCATCTGGATGCGCAAGGGCGAAGTGGTGATGGATGGTCCGGCCAAGCGAGTGTTGTCGGAATACACGGACAGAGGCGGCCAGTAACGATCGGTACAAGCGCGAATTGCTATCGTAATTCGCGTGGCAGTGCTGCGCGTCCGGCTCCGGTGCCGTTCGACGATGCCGGTTTATGTGTACGAGCTGGTCGATCGCCGCGGCTTCAATATGTTCTACGCCCCGGCGTGCCCGTTTATGGACTTGCTTGCACCTATGAACCCACGAGACGCAAACGACCACCCTCGCATGGCGGGTGACGTGGCCGGGACATGTCGCGAAGCGAACGATTTGGGCCAGCCGGAGCCGGGCGGCGAATCCTTGTCGGTCGACGTGAAGCTGATCATTGAAGGAGACATTCCCACCAACCACATCATTGAGCGGGTGATTCGCGAGGCGCTCGGCAGCAAAGGGACGGTCGAAAAATACCTGCTGCCATATTTCACGCCAGATGTGCTTGAGAATGGCGGGGCTGTGATCCTGAGCCGCGTGGGCGATCCCACGGCGATACCAATGCTCGATTGGATGGCGACGCGCCGAGTCCCGTATTTGTACTATATCGACGATAACTTCTGGGAGCTGGCGGGCAATACCAAGCTCGCCCAGTACTACCAGTATCCCAGGGTGCGCAAGGCGCTCGCACGAGCGGTCGAGGGCGCCAAAGCGGTCATCGTGAATTCCGTGCTGTTGGGCGACTACATCAGGAAGCGCTTTCCACGCGCTAACGTCGTCCATTTGAATGCGCCATTCGATTTTTCGTTAATCGAGCGAGTTGCCCCGCACGACAAAGCGCCCGGCGAGGTTCGTATCGGCTTTGCCGGCAACGTGTCGCGCGCCGCCGATTTCGTTGAGATTTTCCCCGCGTTCGATCGATTGCTCGCCGAGTATTCGCATGTTTCGATGGTTTTCTTTGGGTACTGTCCGCCTGAACTGATTGGCCGTGAGCGCGTGACGTACGTGCCCACCGTCAATGACTACGCTGAATTTATTGCGCTCAAGGCGTCGAGCGGGCTGGATATCGGGCTTGCGCCGATGACCGGCTCCGTGTCGAACCTCTACAAGACCAATAACAAGTATCGTGAATATGGCGCGTTGAAGATCGCCGGCATCTATACCAATACATCGCCGTATAAGGAGTCGGTTGTCGACGGGAAGACTGGACTGCTTGTCGAACACGGCGTCGACGCCTGGTACGGTGCGTTGAAGCGGCTGGTGGTGGATGCAAAGCTGCGCGGCCAGATCGCTGATGCAGCCTATCAGGACGTGCGCGAAAACTATGCACAAAGCGTCGTCGCGCGGCAATGGGCTGACCTGCTGTTCGATTTCGCGGCCCGATACTCGACCAGCAATCCGGTCGAGAAGCCGTCCCGTGCACTTACCACGAGCATCCGGGCGCGCCGCGTCCTCAACCTGACACTACTGCGTGCGCAGATGGTCCGCAAACGGTTGCATGCGAAAGTCGCGCGTCGAAGCCGCGCGCGCAGCGAATGATTGCAAGCGCGCAACACGTGAATGACAGCCGGGCGCAGAAACGCCCGTCGGTGTCGGCTATCGTAATCACGTTCAATCCCGATCTGGCGACCTTTGAGACAATTCTCGCGGCAATCTGTCCGCAGGTTGATCGGGTAGTGATCGTCGACAACGGATCGAAGCAAGCCGTGATGGATGGACTCGAACAACTCGCTGCGCGTCACCGCTGCGTCCTGAAGGCGCTTGGTGAGAATCTTGGCATCGCGACTGCTCAGAATCGTGGCATTGAGACGATCAGGGAACATGTGCGCGGCGAAGCAATAGATTCGCACTTTGTTCTGTTTTTAGATCACGACAGTATTCCTGCTGGCAATATGGTGCAGTGCCTGTTTGAAGCCGACTTTCGCATACGGGAACGCGGGGAGCGCGTAGGCGGCGTGGGGCCGGTCACGGTGGACAAGCGGACCGGCACGGCGGCTCGCTTCATGCGCGAAGGCCGCTTCTGGCTCAACCGTGAAAAATGTCCAAGTGATGTGCCTGAACTATCCGTTGATTTTTTGATCTCGTCCGGCACACTGACGCGACTTGACGTAATGAACGATGTGGGTGGGATGAACGATGGCTTGTTTATAGACCACGTCGACACAGAATGGTGTCTGCGTGCGTTGGCGCGAGGATACAGGTTCTATGCCGCCCGCGATGCGTTGTTGACGCATTCACTAGGCGACGAGGTGGTCGAAGTGTGGAGTGGACGCCGGCGCGAGGTGTTTGTGCATTCCCCCATTCGCGACTACTACGCATCCCGCAACACGCTCTTATTGCTTCGCCACGTGCCCATGAGTTTTGCATGGCGTGCTTTTCTGTCGGTGCGATTGGTGGCGCAGATTATGTTCTTTGGTTTTTTCGTAGCGCCTAGACGTAAGCGTTTGAAGCTCATGGGGAAAGGGTTGCTTGACGGCGTGAGCGGACGGAGCGGGAAGATGAATTAGTAACGGTGCGTGCCGCGATTCCGGCACGCACCGTTACCGGGTGTCAAGGCTCAGCAGACCAAGGGTGCGGCTGCAGAACTGCAACCGTTGGAATGCGAAAAGCCGAGGGAAGCTCACTCCGTTACAAGTTCCATGAAGGGGGTAGGTTCGGAAAATCTCATTCCGAACCACTTCCGGTTGATGAACTCGTATACATAAACTGGTGCCTTGGATTTCGCAAAGACACGAATGCCCCACGTCTCACCAGGTTTTACGTTGATATCCTGGAAATCGAAGCGAATCGGTCTCGTCAGATCCAGTTTCTGAATGTCAATGGCGATGTGGTTCTTGACATTGTTTTCTGGAGTGACGAGTTCGACGCCGACCTCACCTTGCTTAATGAAGTCCACCGTCAGTGCAATATACAGACCCGACAACTTTCCGGCCGGTGGCGAGATGCGGTATTCCCGGAACGGCATGTTATGCAGTGAATCACTCAACTCAAGTGACGATCCATTCAATCGCCAACCTTGTTCGTCACTGAATGACTTCAGGCGCGCGAACTGCGGCGAGATCAGACTCCAGAGATTGCTTTTCGCCGACATGATGCGGTGACGCCACGAGTAGCGGTGGATGCGCCGGAAGTTGGCGAGTTCACATGCCTGCTCGATTGCCGGCGTGGTAGATGCATTGCCGGCGCTTACACCATTAATTCGCCTGGACCATGAGGCGAGTTTGTGAAGGCGGTTGGTCTGCGTTTCCCATGAAGCCTCGCGATCGAACTTCGTGAGAATGCCGTCGAGCACGGCCGAGTTCTGCTTGCCAGAAAAATTTGCCGCGCAGTATTCCGAATTTTTCTGACGTATCTGATCAAGTGACGATTGATCTTTAAGCACATCGACGAGCGCCTTGTACCATGAGACCGGCTTCGTGGAATCGTGCACGAAGACGGCATTGTCGCATTCCAGGATTTGGTCGTACGGCTTGGTGTCGGGCAACACAGGCACCGCGTTCATGATCAATGCCGACATGAGCGGATGCAATGTTTTGTAGGCGTTGTTCACCGTGGCGCTTGGCGCGTGAAGCAAAAAATCCGGCGAGTAGCGTGCGAATCGGCGCATCGCAAACAGATAATCCGGCTCAAACGGCAGAAGGGTAATCCGGAAATTCTTCTGCAGTCCCTTGGTCAGGTTCCTGTATTCGCTCTCGCTCGGTTCCGGAGCAATGAGATGAACGTCGCGACCCTCGCTTACCAAACGCTGGATGGCGGGGAACACGACTTCCCAGAGTCCCTTCGCACGATGTGAGCCCGTCGCGCATGCGATGACCAACTCGTCTCGGTGCTTTGCTTCGTGATAGTCGATGAACATCGAACGCTGATCGTAGTAAGAGACTGGGAAACAAAACAGCCTGTCGTGCAGCATCTCATCCTCGAAGTACTCAAGGAGATTCCTGCTGGACAGCAATACGCCATCGAACATCGCCAGATCTTTGCGGTATTGATCCGGGCGATAGTCTTCGTTGCCGGCCGACAGTTCCCCGGACTTTGCGAGCAACGGAAGATTGTCGTCAAGGAAGTAATACACCGGCACTTTCATCACCTGCGCGGCATCCATCCACGCGGAAAATAGGTTGATGTGCCGGACGAAGATCACACAGCTCGCGCGAGCGAGTTCTTCGACGCCGTATCCGGTGCTGACTGAAATGATCCGGACGCGCCTCGCGACTTCCGGTGGCAGCATATTGAAGTAGAGATACGTCGAAGCATCGTAGTGTGCGGTGACGACGAGGATGTAACCGTCTCCAGATGCTGTGCTGGGATCAGCCGGCAATGTCCAGTTACGCGCCGTCGCATGCTTGACGGAAAGGCCATGAGAGACATTTTGTGTGCTCGCGCCATGCACCGGGTTCGGGGCAAATACCTCGTAGTTTTCAAGCTGATCGGGATGCAAACGTTCGTTGCGCGTAGTGTGCATCCATTCATTGGCGGCCCAACTGTCAAGTACGTAAGTATGTCCGAGGCTGTCGTTCGTGATCGGTCCTTCTTCGATACCAACCGCGACATCGACTGCTTTGACTTCGTAGCGTTCAGCTATGCGGCACCAGAGATCCCAATCGCATAGTCGGGCGATGACGACGTGTGGGTCGTAGAAGCCGACGTCTTCGATGATTTCCTTCGTCAGCAACACGCCGTTATTCGGGATGAAATTCTCAATGCGCAGCATCCCCTGCGAGCGAGCGATGCCAAGACGAGTTGTCACGATCTCGCCAGTCGCCTCGTTGCGCAGCGACATCTCGACGTGCCCGTAGATCATCGCGTGAGGCGCTTTCTCGGATTCCTTGAGGAGCTTTTCGAGAGCGTCTTCGTTAAACATTGTGTCGTCGAAAGCAAACGACAGGCGATCAGCTCTAGCCTTCAGGTACCCCTCGTATTCCGAGATTGCCGGCAGGCCGATATTCTTCGGATGCCGCAGGCAGCTCACGCGGCCGTCTTTTGCGAGATACTCGGCGATCTGGTCTGCGGTGCCGTCCGTGCTCGCATCGTCGATGATGATCAACTCGATGTCTTCGAGCGTCTGGGAGAGGATCGAATCGACGCAGCGCCGGAACAGGCCGCTCTTGCCGCGACGGAAGGTCGGGAGCAGGACCGAAATTTTGGGCTTGTGCGACGGATCATAATCCGTTCCAGGCATCCAGATCGTGTCGCGAACAAGGTCTTTGACCAGCATTTGGGTCTCTCAAAAATGGGTACGGAAGTGCGTTCACGAGTATAACAAATGCATGTTTCGAATTCGAAACGCGTAGGATCCAGCCTGAATGGCACGCGCTACGTGCCAGCCCTCGATTGCGGCAGTATTTAGGACGCCGATATGATCGACCAGCGCTGCTGGCCGCGGATCCTAGTTTGCATGCCAAGGCGGGGGGATACGCGCCCTTCGGTGTGTGCGGCGCGTGTTTGACACTCGTTGAGCGACGAGATCGTGGCGGTATCGTTCGGTCGCAAGCGGGAGGTCTGCGTTCATTCGCCACTAGGCGATTACAACATGTGCCGCAGACGCCGCTTACAACATGTGCCGCAATACGCCGCTTATTTGCACTTCACTCGTATGTCGCCCGGTTGATGTTTTCTCTTTCAATGCTATTCGCGGGCGCAATTGTGTTTTTCTTTGCGTCATCGGCGCTCGGTTGCGGCGCTTGCAATGCATGATGGTTGGGCTGTTGCGATGGTTTTTTCAAACACGAGGGAATCGGAATCCCACGTGAGGGCGTTTCCACCGAATCGCGAGTAGTTCGAGGTAAAACTGACAAGGTCATTTGCCACATAAACAACAAGAAAATGCAACATGATCGTGTTGACACAATCTTGGAATAACGTGAGGGCTGTCTAGTAGCATAATGGCGTCCCACGGCTCCAGCTAGCGTGCTCGATTTGCCAGCCTGCGTTTGAAACGGCGCGCTGAGCGGCTCGGTCTGCGCGGTGGTCAGAAGCGGTGCCAGCCGCTAACGTCGCATCCCAGCTATCACGTAACCGATATGAAAGTCTCTCAAATCATCGCGAACGCGCAGGTCATTAGCGCCGGACGCTCACGCTATAAGCCCAAAATCAGCGTCGTGACGCCGACCTATTGCCGTAATGCGGAAGGGCTGCTGCTTCGTTGTCTGGATTCCGCCGCCATGCAGTCGTTCGCTGATTTCGAACACGTTATTATCGACGACGGTTCGACGGACGGCTCTCAAGCCGTTCTGACTGACGCAGCGTTGCGCGACGACCGGATCGTCTATATCCGCCACGACAAGAATAGCGGCTTGCCGGGGGTTCGAACCAACGAAGGCATCATGCGCGCGCGTGGCGATGCAGTCGCATTCTTATTCGACGACAACGTTTTCGCGCCCGATTTTCTCGAAAAAGCGTGGCACAAACTCGAGACCAGTAATGCCGACGTGATCATTACGAACGTCGAGATGCTGACCAAGCAAGGCGATGGATTCATGCTCGGTGGCTGGCCGCAAACCATCGAGATGATGCGCAACCTGAACACGATTCCGAACGGCGGCGTGCTCGTGCGTCGTTCGTTCTTCGAGCGCTTTGGTCTTTACGATCCGCATCTGCTGCTGCGTCGCGTTTGCGACTGGGACCTGTGGCTGCGCGCACTGCGGCTCGGTGCCAAGTTCGCTTTTCTCGATACCGTCAGCGCGGTGGAGCACGGGCTGGTTTCGCCCAACTCGCTTGGCAACACCGTCGCGTGGGACGTCAAGGCCGTCTACGGCTACATGATGGACGAGCGTTATTTCGCCGAACGAAGCGCGACCCTGACGCCGGAGCGGATCGTTGACGTGGATGTTCTGGACCCCACGCCATTCTTTCCCTATTTGCGTAATTCCGGCGAATGGCTCGAGGTCGTCAAAACCTTTTTCGAGCCCTTTGCCCGCCGCCTGAGCGCCGATCCGGCGAAGGCGTTGACGAATCGGCAATCTTTTGCGATGCCGAGCACCTGGTTCGAAAGAGCCGAAGGACCGCAGCGTCGCCGTGTATTGATTGTCAGCAATGTCGTCAATGCGTGGGTCGGCACCTGGCTCGACGAACTGAGAAACGATCCCGCACTAATCGTCCTGAATACGCCGGAATGGAATCTGTCGGCGTTCAAGCCGGCTGATATCGACGTGTTGATGGTGTTCGAAGGAAGCTACGTCCGGACGGTTCACCAGATCGAAGCATTTCGCGACGCCGGCGTGCCCGTGATTTATCTGGCCGACGCCGGCGTGGGTTCGGACGAGCATGCCGAAAGGCAAGGTGCGGACCCACGCGATTTCCTGCAAAACAAGGATGTCGCGAAGACGTTTGAAGGGTACGCGTTCTTCGCTCAGCCGCACGCCACCATGACTAGCCAGCAGCGCGGCGTCGCCGTGCAGATCGCAGCCGCGTCGATGGTGGTGGTGGGCAGCGCAAGCGCCTACAAGACCCTTGGCGCGTCGTGTCCGCATATCGAGTTGCCGCGCCTGCCGGAGGGTTCGTGGGGGGGCTGTGAAGGCGCCGCGGCGCCCGTTCAGGCGGATGCCACGTTCGGCCTGCCGTACGGCGTCGTTCCCGGCGCGCTGGAACAGGTCATGCCGCCGAATCATCGTCCGCCTGCGGGGGGCGCCGTCAACGCGAAGGTATTGCGCTCGAGCTGGGAGTCGCTCAGCGCGCTCGTGCAGGTGCGCCACGATACCCGCATCGCCATTTCTGCTTCGAGCTACGACGAATTGTCCGCGTTCGAGCGTTTCGGCATTTCGGCCACCGCGGCGCGTAACGGAATCGAAATCGTCGCGACCAACGGCCGCACGCTGAAGGTGGATCCGCAGGCGTGCAGCGCCATCGGCGACTGGATGCGCAACTACGTGCGGATTGCCTCGATGCATCACGGCAATACCGGCGCTCGCACCATGGCCGTCTTTCTGAACAGCGAAATGTTCTCGGGGTCCGAGGTCTACGGCCTCGCTCTCGCGCGGAACCTGTCGCTGCTTGGCGCAGACGTTCGTGTCTATGTTCCCGAGGAGCACAAATACGGCGCGGATTCGGGCTTGAGCGAAATCAACGATTGGCTGGAGCGCCACGGGCTCAAGCCGGTCAAACGCGCACCCTATACGGTCGGCGCTGTGTTCCTGCATTTCGATCAGGCGCGCCGGGACGCGGAGACCGAACGGCTCGATACGTTCATCCGCGAACGGGGAATCGGCGTGGCGATCTGTTCGGGTTTCATGCCGGTATTCGCGATGGACGCCACGCAGCGCTCGTATCGGGTCTACCAGGCCCTGTTCCAGCCCTCCGCGTACGATATCGCGGATCTCTCGTATCTCCGTGGCCGGGTCGATGGAATCCTGTCCGATTGCGAATGGTCGCTCAGTCATTTTGCGCGAATTTCCGAAGTGCCGTCCAGGGTTGTGCGCACGTCCCTACCGCTCAATGAGGCGGCAGCGACGCCGGTGAGGACGCAGCCGCGTTGGGCGACAGGTCCTGTGCGCATCGCGATTGGCGGGACGCTACAACCGCGCAAGCGTCAACTGGAAGCAGTGCTTGCCGTTTCGGCTTTGCGCGACGCAGGCTATGACGTCGAGCTGAATATCTATGGGTACGCACTGTCCATGCTCGATAGCTACGTGCGGCAGATCGACGAACAGATTGAAAAGCTGCATCTCGATACGCGCGTGCGCCGTTGTGGCCTCGTGCAGTTGAGCGAGATTGCCGAGAATAACGACATCATCCTGTCCGCGTCGCTAGACGAGAGTCTGCCGCAGACCTTGCTCGAACTGCTGCGCTGCGGCCTGGTGGGCACGGGCGTGCTGAGTGGCGGCATCGATGAAATCCTGACGGACAACGTGACCGGCTACCTGACGCACGACGCGTCGGTGGACGGCATCGCCGCGGTGCTCAAGCGGGCGATCGACGATCGCGCACACTGGTCGGATCGGATCCGCGAGACGCAAGCCATCCTTGCGCGGGATTACGTCCGCGAGTCCGCGTCCAATGCGCTAGTTACGCTGCTTTTCGAGGGCAGCGACGGCGGACTCGCCATGACGGCGGCGCGCAAGGTCAGGGCGGCGGAAGCCTTGGCAGGAACCTGAACCCATATGACGGATCATCTGCCAGTATTGTTGATCGGAGCGTCCGGCATGATCGGGTCTGCAATCGCATCGATCTTACCTGAGCACGGATATACGGTGCGCGTGTTGGTGCGGGACGGCGGCCCGGCGACTCCGCTTGCACGCCGGCCGGACGAGATCGTCCGTGGCAACATTATGACGGGGCAAGGTCTGGATGAAGCGGTGAAGGGCGTTCAGACTGTGCTGTATTTTGCGGGTACATCGGTTCCGGCCACCTCGGGGGACAACCCGGCGATTGAGTTTGAAGCCTCGCTGCCACCGCTCACGAACGTATTGAATGCGTTGGTTCGCTGCAATCCGCAAGCAAGGTTCTTTTTTCCGTCAACCGGTGGCGCAATATACGGATCCTGCGACAACGCGCCGAGTGAATCGAGTCCAACGCATCCCTTGTCGGCCTACGCGCTGGGCAAAGCGCTGGCGGAACAAACGGTGCAGTTTTATAACGACGTTTTCAATATTCGCAGCGATATCCTGCGCATCTCCAACGCCTATGGAAACGCGCGGCCAAGACACGTGCCGCAAGGCGTGATCGATCATTTTCTCGACAACGCGATTCGTGGTGTGACATCGCAGGTTTGGGGCAGCCTGGATGTGCAGCGCGACTACATTTTTGTCGACGACGTCGCGCATGCGGTGCTGGCCTTGTTGAAGTCGAACCGGCGGCCCAGTTCGGTCTACAACGTCGGGCAGTCTGAAAGCCATTCGTTGCGCCAGGTGCTGAGCCTTATCGAGCAGGTCACCGATGGGCGGCACCGCTGTGAATTGGCCAACGACCAGTATTCAGGCGTGGCACGCAGCTCAATCGATTGTTCGCTTTTGACGCGTACCGTGGGATGGCGTCCGAGCGTATCGCTCGGAGATGGGATCGCTCTTACGTGGCAACGAAAATGCGCGTTGCGTGACAGATAATAAAATGGCGCCTTCAATATTCGAGGCGCCTTTTTTATTTACTGGTAGACCGGTTCGCAGAACAGGTGAATTTTCTTGACCTGCCGCAACGCGTTAAGGCCGCGCCATTCGATCGTGCGGATGCCTAGCGCCTCGACTGCCGGGAGGGCTATCAAGCGAATACGGACGAAGCCACGAGCGACGTCGATCGGCGTGAAGGAAATCTCGACGGGCTCGACTGACAGGTCGCCGCGCGGTGTGAGTTTCGCACCCGCAAGCATATTGTTCGAGTCGGCCGACCATACCGCACAATCGAATAAGGGTGTCTGCGCCGACGGCGTGAACTGCGCGGTGACGGCCAGCCGGATTCCCGCCAGCGATCCGCTCTCAACCGGGAGATCATAAATCCACTCCTGCCCGCTGCGCCAAAGATTGCTTTCCTGCAGCCGCAATCCTTGCGTGATCCACCCGTGCCGCTCGCCAAATTGCTTCAACGAATTGAAGCGCGGCGAAATCAGGCCGGTGAGATTTTGCGCGCGTCGACGGTAAAGCCGGATAGCGCGGCTCAAAGGCTCTCCGCCGCTTTCGCGAGACAAAGCCGCATTAACCGCCTGCTTCTGCAACGGGTGCGGTTCTTCGAACACGGTTTCGATCACCGGCTGGGGCACGGGCTCGTGTTCCGGTTCTGGCGCTGCGGCGGTAAGGGCAGCAGCTTGCGCGGCTTGCTCGGCCGCAATGCGCGGCTCTTCCAGATGACGCTGCAGTTGTGCAACCGTCTTTTCCAGTTCCTCGAATTTGCTGCGCTGCTGCTGATCGCGCCGGATGAGCTCGGTATTGACCGCTGTAATGCGCTTGGCGATGAGCGTTCCGTCCGCCTCGATGGCCTGATGGGTGCCGACGACTGCGCGCTCCACGCGGTCCAGTCGTTCGCTGAGCGCAACGAGTTCGGTGTGTAGCGACCGCAGTTGGTGATTCACGCTACGCGCGTCGGTCGCCATGCTTTCCATCTGCAGCCGCCAGTGCGCCACCACCTCGCCCAATTCGGACACCGACTTCGGCAGCTCGGCGAGCGCCGTGAACATGTTCGCCTCGCCAACCCTCGCTTCCTCAGCCCGGCGAGCCGTGAGGACCGGCGGCTCCTGATAGACCGTGGTTTGCGTACGCTCGGCAAACTCGGCTGCGCTGATCGGCGACTTGACGACGAGCATCTGCAGTAGCATTTGCTCGCACACGTCGTTCAGGGAGTGCCGCAACACACGCTTGGCGGGCTCTTCTAGGCCCCGGTAAGCCGGCATGTAGAAGAATTCGCACTTCAGCAGGCGCAGATCGGCAAGCCAGTTGCTGTGGTCCGACGAAGCCAGCCCCCAATTGATCGCCGAGGGGAAGTCGTAGTCGGCAACCTGCAGCGCCGTTTCGGCGGCGTTCGTGAAGAAGCGCGCCGTGTGTTCGTTGAATACCTGGACGTGGTACGGATTGGCAAGGTTGAGTCCCGTTGCCGAATAGGGCGCCACGATGGTCACCAGCGCCCTGTCTTTGCAGACCCGGTGAATTTCGTGGATCACGTGCGGCAGATCGTCGAAGTGCTCGAGCGAATGTGACGCGACCAGGTAGTCGACAGAATCTTCCGGCAGCGGAATGCCCTTGTTGAGGTCCGCCGTAATGTCGACGCCCGGCAGCGGAAAACGGTCGATGCCGATGAACCCGGGACGTTTCATCGGCCCGCAACCCAGATCGACTCTCACCACGCGCTGCGCGGTTGGGATGGCCTTGCCGAACAGATGCTCGCGTTCTGCGCGGTCGGTGATGTCACCGCGGTCGTCCTTGGTGATCCAGAAGGTTCTGAGATCGTTATCATCCACCCAGCCTTGATACGAGAAGTGGCAGCCGACGCAAGACTTCGTTGCCTGATCGCGCTGATCGAGCCGCAGGGTGTGGCACAACGCGTGCCGTTGCTGGTCGACGGACTCGCCGGCCGGATTTTCCGCAGACGGAGTGCCGAGCGCTTCTCGATTTTGCAGGAGCCGGTGACAGGCGAACTCGCGGCCGTCGGTGTCGAAGCACCAGAAGCCCTGTTCGACGATCGGGCAGCCGCCGTGAACGGACGCCGAACGCACGGGAGGCGGCGCATCCGGCCGGGCGGCGAGCGGCACGCCAAGAGCGTAGGTGTCGTCCGCACCGATGTCGTCTTCTGTCAGAAAGCCGGCGCACTTGTTGAGGTTCTTGACTTCCGTGCTGTCGAAGCCCGGCAGCGCCATGGTGACGACCGGGCACGCCAACGGTGTCAGTGCCGTCAGAATCTCGCAATCGGTGGTCGTGTCGCACCACACGACAACGCGTCCGCCACGTTCGCGCAGAATATTGCCAACCAGTTGGGCGAAGCGCGAAAAAGACGGATGACTGGTCGGCGTGGCATGCACTCCCAAGTCGACCACTGCGATAGTGGGGGACGTTTGCAGAAGCGTTGCGATGCGCTGGAGGCTGGCGTCGTCGATAAACGGCGGTAGTGGGCCGTCCTTCGGCGCTACCATTTCAATGGCCAGTCGCTTAAATTCTGAGTTCAATCGCTGTTTGCCCATGTAGAGGTGGGGAGTAATGATGATGCAGACGTGCGGGGCTCGTACGAACTCTTCGCAGCGTCGAACGGTCGATGAAGCAGCACTTTCGATGCCCACAAAATCGAGTGGCGTCTGGACGCCGACAAAAAATACAGTTTTGTGAACAATGGCGCGACGAGGAAGATTGACTTGACAAACGCCCTGTGTAATTGGTTGGGCCGGCCGCATTCCGTGTTGACCCAGTATAGTAAAGATACCACGCGAGTTTCGCAATTGACGCCTTGAGTTGGTAACCGTATGTTGCCTCTTTGTTGCCGTGTCTTACAGGCCCCGGCGGCATATGGCTGACACAATTGTCTGCTGCTGTCTTCCGTGCGGAGAATTTGTATTAATCGGACGATTTAATGTTTTTCTGGGTTTTCCTGAATAAAAAATCGGTGAATTTGTTAAAATATATAATCCGATTAAAATTCGAGCGTGCCATATTAAATGGCTGTGCTGCAATATCGGTGTCTTCCACTTGCTTACTTGCGCGGTGTTGACTTGACGGCCTGCGCAGCCCGCCGGGTGCGGGCATTCCGCCGAATCGTCAGCCCGCGCCTCACGCACCGTGTTTCCCGAACCTCCTCTTGGTAACAAATCGCAATCGGACTGCCCAAAATCCGCTTTTTCCTTCAAACTACGAAACTTCGAAATGGGGGCGAATTGGGGCGAAGTAATGTCAGTGGTGTGATGCGGCAATCAGGCGCGGCGCAAGAGGCACTGCGGCCGCGCGCAGAGGCCGTCGATTTGTCGATTTCCGTGGTGGTGTACAGGCCGGATGTCGCACAGCTTGAGCGCACGCTCGCGACGTTGCGCGTGAGCTGGGCCGCGCTGCAGCGTACGGCCCCGGATTTGTCCGCGAGCATCTTTCTGGTCGACAACGGCGGCGCCCCTGACATGACCGCCACCGTCCGCGCCTTCGCAGGCCTCGATATACCGTGCACCGTGATTGCGGGACACGGCAACGTCGGTTACGGCGCGGGACATAACCTTGCGCTGGCGCAAGCCGACAGCACTTATCACCTGGTGCTCAATCCCGATGTCGAACTGGCAGCAGATGCGCTGGAGAAAGCGCTGGCCTTCCTCGATACCCACTCGGGCTACGGCTTGCTCACGCCATACATCTGCGACGAACATGGCGAGCAGCAGTTTCTCTGCCGCCGCTTTCCAACGGTGCTCGATCTGCTCGTGCGAGGTTTTTTCCCGGAGAAGCTGCGCGCTCCGTTCGCTGGGCGTCTGTCGCGCTATGAGATGCGCGGCGAGGTCAACGACCAGGACACGGTGATCAATCCGCCCATCGTCAGCGGTTGCTTCATGCTGTTTCGCACGGATGTCTTACGGCGCCTCGATGGCTTCGACGATCGTTATTTCCTCTATTTTGAAGACTACGATCTGTCGCTTCGCACGCACGACGTGTCGGACGTCGTCTATCTGCCCGCTGTGCGCATCCTGCACCACGGTGGCGGCGCGTCGCGCAAGGGCTGGCTGCACGTGCGCCTGTTCGTCGTGTCGATGGTGAGGTTCTTCAACCGCTTCGGATGGAGATGGCTGTGAGCCATGTTGCCGTCACGGGAGCGAATGGCTTCGTCGGGCGCACGGTCGTCAGGACGCTGTTGGCGCGCGGGCATGAGGTCACGGCTATCGTCCGGCGCAGCGCGGGCGAAACTGGCGGCGTGAGGCAGTGCGTGGTGGGCGAGGCGGCTTCGTGCGCGTGGCCCGCGGACCTGAGGCCGGATGCCGTGATTCATCTTGCCGCGCGCGTGCATGTCATGGGCGAGAGCGCGCCCGGTGCGTTGGCGGCGTTCCGTGAGGTCAACGTGGCCGGTGCGCTCAGGGTTGCCGAGGCGGCTCACCGCGCACGCGCGACGCGCATGGTATTCGTGAGCAGCATCAAGGCGCTAGCCGAAATGGACAGTGGCCGTCCGTTGCGCGAAGGCGATACGCCACTGCCGCAAGATCCCTATGGGATGTCGAAGCTCGAGGCTGAGCAAGCGCTGATCCGTTTCGGCCAACAGGCCGGGCTCGAGATTGTGATCGCCCGCCCGCCGCTGGTTTATGGTCCAGAAGTCCGTGCGAATTTCCTGCAACTGATGAGCGCAATCGCGAAGGGTGTTCCCTTGCCGCTGGGCGCTATCTCGGCGCGCCGGAGTCTCGTCTACAACGACAATCTTGCCGACGCGTTGATACTGTGCGCGACCGACCCGCGTGCGGCGGGCGAGTGTTTTCATATCACCGACGGCGCCGATCTGAGCGTGGCGGAACTGGCAAAGGCGCTCGGGCGGCATCTGAACAAAGCGGTCTGGCTGCCGCCCATACCGGCCAGCTGGTTGCTCGTCGCCGGCAGGCTGACCGGGCGGCGGCCGCAGATCGAGCGACTGGTCGAACCGCTGCGTGTCGACTCGTCGCATATTCGCGAGAAACTGGAGTGGCAGCCGCGCTTTTCCGTTGAAGAAGGGCTGGCGCTGACTGCCCAATGGTACCGATCGACGTATCGAGGCCACGCATCATGAATCTAGTCTCTCTACCGGCGACCCTGTTGGTGGCCTGCATATCGTTCGCGGCAAGCGCGCTCATTCTGTTTGCATTGCTGAAGACCGGCGTTGCTTGGCGTCTCGCGACCGATATTCCCAACGACCGTTCGCTTCACGTGCGACCCACACCGCGTGTCGGCGGATGGGGCATCGTACCGGTCGTGGTGGTGGCGATGGCGATTGTCGCGCCGACGCTGTGGCTTGCCGCCGCCGGTGCATGTTTGCTCTCCGCGGTATCCCAGATCGACGATCGGCGCGGGCTGCCCGCGCGGGTCAGGTTCGCTGCCCATCTCGCCGCGGTGATGGCGCTGGTATGGGGTCATCCGGTCCCCGCGCCGCTTTGGCTGTTGCTGGGCGTGTCGTTTTTACTGTTATGGCTGGTCAATCTTTACAACTTCATGGACGGCGCGGACGGCCTGGCCGGTGGAATGGCCATGTTCGGCTTCGCGGGATACGCGATTGCGGCGATGATCAGCGTGCACGCCTCGCGCGAACTCATGCTGGCCTCAGCGGCCGTGGCCGGTGCGGCGGCAGGATTCCTGCTGTTCAACTTTCACCCGGCCAAAGTCTTCATGGGCGACGCGGGCTCGATCCCGCTGGGCTTCCTCGCCGGCGCACTCGGCTATCTGGGATGGAGCGATCAGGTTTGGCCTATCTGGTTCCCAGCGCTGGTGTTCTCGCCGTTTATCGGCGACGCCTCGGTCACGCTGCTGCGGCGCCTGTTGCGCGGGGAAAAGATCTGGCAGGCTCACCGCGAACATTATTATCAGCGCATGGTCCAGTACGGACTCGGGCACGCGAAGACAGCCAAGATCTGGTATTTGGTCATGGTATCTGGCACAATTCTTGCCTTGATGACTTTGGGCTGGCCTCCGGTCGTTCAGTGGTGTAGCGTTGGGGCCTGGGTGATCGTACTCGTCTTGATTGGCATCGGTATTGATTCTCGCTGGCGTCGATTCAATTTGGCACATTGCGAACAACCTGAGGTGTGAAACGGATGCTTCGATTTAAAGCCTCGTGGCTATCTTTTAGCGCCTTCGCGTTCGACCTGTGCGCCGCGGCGGGTGCCTGGCTGATCGCATACCTGATTCGTTTCAACGGTTATGTGCCGGTCGAATTCTGGTCCGGCGCCGTCAAGACACTTGTCTGGCTTCTTCCTGTCTACGGACTGATGTTCCGTGTATTCGGCCTGTACAGAGGCATGTGGGTCTTCGCCAGTCTGCCGGACCTTATGCGCATCGCGAAGGCCGTGCTGGCCGGCGCATTCGCGATGATGATGGTCGCTGTGATGGTTCAGCCGCACCCGATCATCCCGCGCTCCGTGCTTGTCGTTTCTCCACTTCTGCTGTTCCTCGCCATGGGTGGCTCGCGTGCGCTCTATCGCGCATCCAAAGAGTTCTACCTGTACGGTGGGCTCGTTGCACAGGGTAAGCCGGTCGTCGTGCTCGGCGCAGGCAACGCAGGCGCCAGTCTCGCCCGCGAACTGTCGCGTTCGAGCGAATGGCGACTGGTTGGCCTGCTCGACGACGACGTTTCCAAGCACGGACGCGAGATCTATGGCTACAAAGTGCTCGGTTCGATAAGCGAATTGCCGCAATTGGCTGAGACGCTGAAGACCGAATACGCGATCATTGCCATTCCTTCCGCCTCGGTGGACGTGCAGCGGCGCGTAGCGACGCTATGTGTGCGCGCCGGCGTTCGGGCGCTCGTCTTGCCGGCGCTAACGGACGTCACGCAAGGCCAGGCGTTTCTATCGCGCGTGCGGCAGATTGACCTCGAAGATTTGCTGGGCCGTGATCCTATCAATATCGATACCCCCCATGTAGAAGCACTTCTGCATGACAGGATAGTCATGGTCACCGGCGCAGGCGGGTCTATCGGCTCCGAATTGTGCCGCCAGATCTTGCGCTTCCAGCCGGCTCAACTCATTGCCTATGACTTATCCGAATTCGCGATCTATCGGCTTACCGAAGAGTTGCACGAGCGTTTTCCAGGCGTGTCGGTCATTCCGGTCATCGGTGATGCCAAAGACTCACTGCTGCTTGATGAGGTGATGTCGCGTCACACGCCGCACATCGTCTTTCATGCGGCAGCGTATAAACACGTCCCGCTAATGGAAGAACAGAACGCATGGCAGGCCGTGCGCAATAACGTGCTCGGCACCTATCGCGTGGGGCGTGCGGCGATTCGTCACGATGTGAAGCATTTCGTGCTGATCTCGACCGACAAGGCAGTCAATCCGACCAACGTCATGGGTGCGAGCAAACGTCTGGCGGAAATGGCGTGTCAGGCTTTGCAGCAAACCAGCTCGCGTACACAGTTCGAGACAGTTCGGTTCGGGAACGTACTCGGTAGCGCCGGCAGTGTCATTCCGAAGTTCCAGCAGCAGATTGCGAAGGGCGGCCCCGTCACGGTGACGCACCCCGAGATCACGCGCTTCTTCATGACCATCCCGGAAGCGTCGCAGCTTGTGCTGCAGGCGTCGAGCATGGGCCATGGCGGCGAGATCTTTATCCTCGACATGGGCGAGCCGGTGAAGATCGTCGACCTGGCGCGCGATTTGATTCGCTTGTACGGTTTTAGCGAGGAGCAGATCCGGATCGTGTTTACTGGTCTGCGGCCTGGCGAAAAGCTGTACGAAGAACTGCTGGCTTGCGACGAAACGACGACTCGCACGCCGCATCCCAAGTTGCGGACTGCACGCGCGCGCGAAGTGTCGGATGATCTGCTGGACAAATTGTTGCCGTGGCTTATGCAGCATCGCGTGTTAAGCGACGACGAAGTCCGCCGCGACCTGCGCCGCTGGGTGCCGGAATATCAACCGGCCACTGCACCGGCATTGCGTAGTGTCAGCAACGTTACGTCAGTCACGCGAGTTTCCTAGAACTGATTCACGATGCGGGTTCTGGTTGTTCTCATGCAGTAAAAAAAGGCGCTCTTGAGCGCCTTTTTTAATGCCATACATCGACCATGCCGCAGTGGAAATCAAAAGCCTCCACAAGGATCGGGTGCTGCGGTACTCGTGGCCTTGGTCGCCACCGACACGGCTGACAGTGTCGCAATCGTCCCCACCACCTTCAGCGTCCTGGTCAGCGGATCCGACGCTGTGTCACCCGTGCCCGCCACTTGCCTATGTGTGTAGGCCGTGCATTCCGGCTGGGCACTCACCGTAGCCACCGGCCTGGCGCTCCAGACGATATTGTCCGAGGCCGTGTTGGCGAACGCCGGCAGACTGACCGCCAACGCACCGAACGAGAAAAGACAGGCTTACCGCTTCCCCTTCCTCACCACCATCCACCTAGGCGACTTAAACCGCACAATACTCACATAAAGCCAAACATAAGTCGCCGCAAACACCACCACAAAACAGAACAGATGCAGCGTATGCCGCCAGAACAACGTCGCCGGCACGACTGCGATCAAACATAGTAGCCAAAGATACGGTGAAGTCAGCGAATTCCGCCGCGTCAGTTCCCTCGCCGTTCTGGCACCGACCGCCCACCGCATCAACCGCTTATAAACCAGCATATGCAGATGCACGCCATCGGGAATCCCAGGCGACATCCCACGAATAAACTTCTTCCGGTAGATCGAAAAGCACGTCTCAAAGATCGGATACATGAAAAGCAGCACCGGATACCACGCCGACACATCGCGGTTGCGCATCACTAGCATGATCGACAGCTCGGCGAGCATGAAGCCGATGAAATACGCCCCCCCGTCCCCAAGAAAAATGAGCCCCGCCGGAAAATTCCAGATGAAGAAGCCGAGCACCGCGCCCATCATCATGAACGATGCCGACAGCACGATCGGATCGGACACCTGGAACGCAACGTAAGCGAGCGAAGCGAACATCATGAACGCGACCATCGATGCGAGGCCGTTAAAGCCGTCGATGATATTGATCGCGTTGGCGAGCGCCGCCACAGCCAGCACGGTGACCGCGCAGGAGATCACCGCGTACGAGAGCAGAAAATCGAGCGGCGGCACGCTGATGCGCGTGACGGCGATATTTAGCAGGAAGTAGGCGAGGGCGGCGGCGGCCATCGTGCAGACGAGCCGCGCGAGCGGCGACACGCGCTTGGTCAGGTCCTCGACCAAGCCCGAGCCGAACGCCGGCATGCCGCACGCGATTAGCCCCAGAATGCCGCCCGACACGGCGGGATACGCATGATGCAACTGCACGGCGGACACGATCAGCCCGACCAGAATCCCTGCGCCGCCGATGCGCGGCACCGGGCGTACATGGAATTTCTGCACGCCGGCCAGATCGGAGTCGGTGGAGAATTTTTCATGCAGATGCGCATAGCGCACGATCAACAGCGTGATCAGCAGTGAAACGAGGAAGCCGAGCGCAAAACTAAGCATGAAAGTGGGCCTGAGCGAAGACGCCGAATTATACAAACGAAACGCGTGCCGTCCTGAAAAGCAGTGTTTGCACCACGTGTGCGGAAAATCCCAGATAGTGAAGCTTTAACTGGCCGCAAACCCAAGCCTGTCATGGATTTCACCTATTTAACGAGGTCTCCGGAAGGCCGTTAACCTGGTTGCGGCGAAGTGTAAGTTGCAGGCGAAAAAGCTGATCGCCGACGCATCGCGGGGTTCGCCGCCGATCCATCAGACGTTCCGGAGACCCAATGCTTAACAACATCACCATTCGTGGCGGCCTGACGCTAGTGGTCAGCGTGTTCGTTGCATTCCTGCTGACCGTAATCGGCGTCGGCTACGGTGCATTGAAGCTCGCGAATAGCAGCCTCGATGAAACGCAGCACAGCGCCGTGGCACTGTCACATCTGAAAGCGAGCTCTGAGAAGCTGCTGCAGGTGCAGCTCGCGCTCGGCTCCTATCAGACGCTCTTCAGCGTCGGCAAGCAAACGGACGACCTGTTGCCGGCCGCGCATAAGGTGCTGGTCGAATCGAACAAAGATTTCAGCGACTACATTGCCGGCCCGTTCGCGAGCGACGACGAAAGGAAGCTCGCGCAGTCCGTCGAACAGGCACGCACTGCACTCGTCGATAAGGCAATCGAGCCTGAGTTCAAGGCGCTGACGGACTTCGACTTCAACACCTTCCGGAACATCCAGGGCGAAACGGCGAACGCCTTTTACGCAACCTATTCGAAGGCCATCGACGCGCTTCAGCGTTTGCAGATGGGCAGCCAGCGCAAGCAGGCCGAGACGGCGGCGCAGCGTTTCCAGGTGGCGACGCTGCTGTTTGCCGCGATCGGCGCGATTGCCATCGTGATCGGCGTGATGGCGCGAGTCGGTCTGTCGGCGGCGGTGATCAAGCCGGTCAATGCGACGATCAAACACTTCGAGCGCATTGCCGCGGGCGATCTGACGATCGCAATCAAAAGCAGATCGCGCAACGAGATGGGGCAGTTGCTGAGCGCGCTGATGAAGATGCGCGACGGGCTCGTCGAGACGGTGGCGAAGGTCCGCGGTAGTACAACGGCGATCACGCAAGGTGCGAACGAGATCGCCGCAGGCAATGCCGATCTGTCGTCGCGCACCGAGCAGCAAGCTGCGGCACTTCAGCAGACTGCGGCAAGCATGGAGCAGCTTTCGGCGACGGTGAAGCAGAACGCGGACAACGCGAAGCAGGCGAACCGATTGGCGCAGGGAGCGTTGGACACGGTGACGCGCGGCGGTGCTGTGGTGTCGCGCGTCACCGAGACGATGGATGGCATCACTGAATCGTCGCGCAAGGTGGCCGAGATCATCGGCATGATCGAAGGGATCGCGTTTCAAACCAACATTCTCGCGTTGAACGCAGCAGTGGAGGCGGCGCGGGCGGGCGAGCAGGGGCGGGGCTTCGCGGTGGTGGCCTCCGAAGTGCGCAGTCTCGCGCAGCGCTCCGGCGCGGCAGCGAAGGAAATCAAGGAATTGATCGGCGAATCGGCCGCGAAAGTGGAGCAGGGTGCGTCGCTCGTCTCCGACGCACAGAAGACGATTCACGAAGCCATGGACGCGGTTCAACGCGTCACGGGCGTCATGAATGAGATCGAGGCGTCAGCGCTCGAACAGAGCGACGGGATCGAGCAGGTCAACAAGGCAGTCTCTCAGATCGACGAAGTCACACAGCACAACGCAGCGCTCGTCGAAGAGGCCGCCGCGGCGGCCAAATCGCTGGAAGAGCAGGCGACGGTGTTGCGCAATGCGGTCGCGGTGTTTCGACTCGAGATGCATCAATGAACGTAGGCAGTCAGGCGGCTTCGAATGATTTCTACAGCAGTAGAGGCGCCTCACTGTCACGCAACACCTTGCCTTATAAGGTTACCTAAGCAATTGAGACGATGCCGTTCGCTGGTGCACCGGTGCGGTTGACTGACGTTCTCTCGCAGTCTTGCCCCGGTGATTGTCGTTCGCCAGTGGCTCGTCGCTTGGCGTTATTTCGCTAGAAATATAGCGTATCGGTTCAGTAGCTCACCTATTTATATTATTAATATAAAAGTGGAAATTACCGGTTAATTATCAGACGTTACAGGTTGTTACGGTTCAAAACTCGTTAAAAACGTTTCATCTGTGTAACATTGGGGCTCCTACAGGTCAGAACAAACGAACGTTCTGTCCAGGCGGTACGCATTTTGTTAAGTTGCGCCCGGTTTAGCGGGGCGCATAGGCCGTCCTGCCTCCTTTCATCCTGATCCAGTCGCCATTGGCTTCCTACGAGGACGCCCGGGCGCGCTTTTGCCTGGTTCAGACCCGTCACAAGTTCAGACGACAAGCAAATGAAACTTCGATCCTTACTAAACCATTCAATCTATTTAGTTGTCCCAATTTTTGCCGCGTGCGGTGGTGGTAGCGGTGGAGGGAGTGACCCCACTAGCGTTGCAGCCAACGCCGTCGATCCCGTATCAGTCGTGAATGTTCTCAAGCATCCCGCGTCAGTCAGTGGCACCGCGATTCCTCCCTCCACCTCGATCAACGATTCCTCGGGCGCAGTCTGGTCGGTGAAGAGTGGTGTGGTCTATCGGGCGGGTGTGAAAGCCGGCTTTACGATGAACGTCACGCTGCTGCTCTGGTATGCCGGCAAGATGTATCAGGAAAACGTCAACAATCAATGGTGGGTCTGGCAGAACAGCAACTGGGTCGCATCGGCTGATCCGCGCCCTGCTTCCAGCTCTGGTTCCACCCCGGCGTCGAGCACGCCCGCAACGCCTCCGGCTACGTCTGCGGCCATCCCGTTCTTCGGCGTGAACGAGCACTACAACTACGGCGGTATCTACACGTCGATCCCGCTGGCCACCCAGGCTGCAACCTTGGTCGACCTTGGAATGCCGGGGAATCGGCAGGATATTCACGGCTACGATCAGATCGATACCGTTGCGAATACGGTCATTCCTGGCATGGGCTCGAACGTCACGATCATGCCCATGATCGATGCCTATCCGTGGGATGACCCGTCGCTGAACGGACAAACGCCGACCGAGGCGAGCGCCTACGCATACGCCTACTCGATGGCGGCTTACGCGGCAACCAAGTTTAAGGGCGTACCGGCGGTCGAATTCGGCAACGAATACGATCTCGATAGCCACAACCAACCGGTGGCCAACGACGGCGCTAATGTCTCCGACTATGACAACAACTATTGGCCGATCTGGCGCGGGGCGCTGCGTGGTTACTACGATGGATGGCGTTCGGTCGATACGGCAGGCACGACGAAAATCATCAACACCGCATCATCGGGTTTCCTGCACCTGGGTTGGTACAAAGGCATGCTGACCGGCACCCAGCCGGATGGTTCGACCGGACATCCTGTGGTGAAGACCGACATCATTCAGTTGCACTGGTACTCTGACGGTGGTGATCCCGAGAATACGTGGGGCGTGACGGGCACGAACTACAACGTTCTCAAGTCCCTGCACGACGCGTACAACCTCCCGATCATGTTCACTGAAATCGGCGTCAATACCGACTTCACCACGGCGCAGGCGCAGACGTACATCAACAAGACGATTCCTGAACTCGTCGCGGCTAAAGCCACGTACAACGTGATCGGTCTCAACTGGTACGAACTGTACGACGACCCAACCGGACAGTACGGGATCTTGACAAGCAGCGCAGCCCAGAAGCCCATTTACGCAACGCTTAAAGCGGCGATCGCGGCGACGAAGTAAGCAAGTCAATGACTCGGTTGCGCGCGGTGTGCGCAACCGGCTCTGATGATTCGGCAGGTCACGTGTTCACGGTCTCGATTTGGGATGCAATTAGAGCGCGTGGCTTGTGGATCTTTTTGAGCTGTTTCGCGTGCGTGTAGCGGCCGATCGCCAATCCGAGGCACAGTGTCCCGGATTGGCGATCGGCCGCAGTTTTATTTCTACGAAGGCCTTACCGTTCGGAGAAGCGCCGTACGAAGCTGTAAAAAATTCTCGGATGAATTTTGAGCAGGCACATCACGAACGACAATTTCGGCCGGCTATCGGCATACATACGATAGAGGTGCTGAGGGTGCAACCTCTCGGCAACGGTTTGCAGGATCGGGCTAGCCAGCCGATACGTGGGGGCTCTCATCGCCGCCTGGAAAGCGACTGTTCTAAAGCCATAGATGTATTTCAGCCTGAAAAGACGTAGCTCCCGGTTCTTGATCGGCAGCGATGCCGTGGTCTTCTCCACGAGCTCCATGATGGTGAAGAGGTCCACAATTCTTGGATTAAAGCGGGTCGAGATACCGCAATCGCGAAGCACGTAGAAATACAAGCGGTCCGGTATCAGGCGCACCTTCTTCGATCTGCCTAAGGTCTGGACCGACACGCATATGTCTTCGTAAATGAGTCCGCTCGGATGGTGGACTCCGACAAAGATCGAGCGCCGCACAAGCTTGTTCCAACAGTACGCCTGCAACGACAGATCCATGATTCCCTCAACGGCCTCGACGCCGCTTATCACCTTGTCGTCGCTTTCAATCTGGTAATTCACCGTGCCATCGGGATTGACGTTGGTGGCGGCGAAGATCACAACATCGGCGTCATGTTCGGTCGCCTCCTCAATGACTCTTTCCATCAGACTCGGATGAACGTAGTCATCGCTGTCAACGCAAAGCACGTAGTCACCGGTTGCTTCCATGGCGGCAATTCGGCGTGTTTCGGCAAGCCCCTGATTCCGCTCATTCGTCACTAACTTCCATGCCACTTTGTTCTGCGAACCCAGCACGCGAGCCGCGATCTCGCGGGACCGGTCCGGGCTGCAGTCGTCGACGGCGATGATCTCAAAGTCTGTACAGGTCTGCGACAAAAGGGACTTGAGGCAGGCTTCAACATAAGGTTCAACGTTGTAGATTGGCAGCAGAACGCTTACTTTTGGCATTGACATAGGTGGCGCCTCGAGATTGAGGTGTCGGACTGCAATTGTTGCAACGTAAGTTGCGCCATGTTTGCTCACTTGCGCGCATATTTTGCAAGTGGACCACCGTAGCGATCCCGTGTTTTCCGGTCGGTGCGATATGTCACATTTCCTCATTCGCTCTCAATTCCTGAATCGATCGCGAGAATCGAACGCCCGGTGGAATTTCCTGAAACGCCCTTGTCGCCGGGCGTGGCGGCAATGCGGCGTCAATTGTCTGCACTTTCCAAGGCTGGTTGCCTGATCCCACCGTCGAGCGTGTGTCCCTGCACTGTGTGTTTCCGAACGTACGATATCGTCGCCGCACCGCAATATGCAGGCGTACAGGGGGCGTGCCGAATTATTCGCGTGGTCCGCATCAGACGAGTCGACGTCGATTTTGAAGAGTCACCCATCCTATGAAACCAGTGGATAGCCGTAGCGGCGAGACAATTTTGTCTGTAGTCATTCCGGCCTTCAACGTCGAGCACTATATCGGCGTAGCACTCAGGTCAGCCCTCGCTCAACCTAGATCAGAAGAGATTGAGTTGATTGTGGTCGACGATGGGTCGACGGACGGCACGTTGAAAGAAATCCTTCAGGTCAAGGAAAGCGCACGCGGACACAACATCACGGTGATTCATCAGGAGAACCAGGGCGTCAGCGCAGCCCGCAATGCAGGCATAGCGCGTGCGAAATCCCGCTATATCGGTTTTCTCGATTCAGATGACGAATTCGCGGCGAATTTCACCGACGTCGTCATGCCGTTGCTCGATGCAGACACCGCGGACATCATTGAATTCAATGTCGGTATGGTTGATTCAAAAGGACGCTTCGTCGGCGAACTGAAAATGGTGGACGACGCCACAGTGGGCCTACGGACCAACAGTACGGCGATGCTGTTGGAGTTCGCGCGAATCTGCCAGGTGCATTCTGGCGCGCGGGTTTATCGCCGCGAGCTATGGGACGGTATCGAGTTTCCAGTAGGCCGCGTGTATGAAGACTGTTTTGCCATTCCGCTGGTGTATAAGCGCGCCAAGACGTTGTACGGCATCCGTGAGCAGCTCTACTACTATCGCCGGCGTGCCGGGAGTATTACGCAGACAACAACGCTATGGTCAGTCCAATGCGTTGCTCACTTTGCGGCGGACGCGCTTCAGAAGAGCGAGAGGGAAGATGAACGAGTGTATTGGCTCGCGCTCTTTAAGAAGTTCTTTGCCAATCAATGTTTTTTGACGTCTCGTGTCGATGCAGCCGTCCTTGCAGAAGCAATGAAGCTTGTCGAGGCGACGGCCGCGAAGTACCGAACCTTCGCTGAAAAACACAGGGAGCAGTTGCCTGCGTTGCGTTTTCGCACACAGATATCGGTCAACCGTCGCGTGTTTCAGATGAAGGGGTTGATAAAGCGCACGCTGGGCCTGCAACTCCGGCCACCCGTAGCAGCACCGCGCCGTGTCGATTCGCGTGGTTTGGACAACCATTCTTGAACCGGCAACCGGTAAGTGACTTTTCGAGGCGCACCAGGCATGCAACTCTATCCACTTCAAACATCCTTCACTGCAGGGGAGCAGCTCGACCTGGCGGTGCAGCCACGCAGCAGGTTCTCGATCGCGATCTATCAGCAGCAGGACGAAGAATCGTTGATCAGCGTGGGTGGTGTCATCGCGACAGGCACGCGTGATGTGACGGCGACGTTGATCGACGGCAAATACGTGTTTGAGTCGTCGCGTCAGCGCAAGCCGGTTCGATTCGATAGCGACTGGAACTGGCCGACGATTACCGTGAAGCCGGAGATGGAAGAACTGGAAAGCGGCGCCTATGCAGCGATTGCGTACGAGGTCGGCCCGAACGGCGAACCGCTGACGGACCTGGGGCGTCGTTGCGCGGCGCGTCTGCCGGTTTTTGCCGGACCGCCGGAGAGCGACAGCATGGCGCTCATCGTCGTGCGCCCCCGTTCGCCGGTCGCCTCCATCGCGTATGTGGTGCCGATCGCCACCTATCATGCCTACAACTCGATCGGCGGCGGCTGCTTTTACGGTGATCCTGTTTACCGCACACACCCGGCGCTTAAAGTTAGCCTGCTCCGGCCGGGTGGCGGGCTCGGTATTCAAATCGGCCATGCCGAAGATCCGTATGACAGGCGCTCCCCCCGGCAGCATTTCACGCATTGGGACGCGAAGTTTATCCGCTGGCTAAGTAGTCGTCACTTCGCGTGCGACTTCTACACCGACGTGGACCTGCACCGTGGGACGGACCTGGACCTGACCCAATACCGCTGCATGCTGAGCGTCGGCCACCATGAATACTGGAGCCAGCAGATGCGCGACCATGTCGCGCGCTTCATTGCCGGCGGCGGCAATCTGGCTGTGTTCAGCGGTAATACCTGCTACCGGCCGATCGATTTCGGTGCGAACGAGGATCCGCAGAACATCAGGGAAATAAATCGGCTCGGCGACGCCTGGCCGGATTTCAATGAAAGCGATCTGATCGGATTGAGTTACGGCTACGGTGGCGGAACGTACGGTGTCTGGAGCCGGTTCAGGCGCAAATGGGTTAAAACCGGGCGCGAACCGATCGGCTTCACCGTACAGCGTGCGGACCATTGGGCATTCGCCGGCACCCACCTCGAAGATGGGCAGACCTTCGGTGCGGAAGATCATTTGGTCGGCTACGAAGCCGACGGCGTGCCGACGAATTCAAACGGGTTCATGACGCTCGCCAATACGTCGAGACTCGAAGGCTGGGAAGTCGGCGGCGCCGGTGCAATGGGCCTGTTTAAGCCGGATCTGGGTGGCGCCTTGCATCAGGGGATGGTGTTCAACTGCGGTACGACGGATTGGCCGCGGATTCTAGGCGATAGCGGCGCAGGCAGTCATGCCATCGTGTCGCAGATTACCCACAACGTGATTCGGAAATTCTCAGCTGCCGCCGACCAGGACGCTTCACGGGAAATCTCGGCGCTGGATCCATTCGCGTCGTCGGGATGGGGCGAGCATTGCGTGCCAATTGACGCAGGGAACGCATGATGGGTGGACTCTGGGTACTGACCTTCTTCATCGGGATACTGAGCGATGTCATGTCAGGGGCGATTCGTTACTACACGTCGCTGGCAGGGGCGCCGCAGGCCATCTATTTGCCCAAGGTGATGATGGCGGCATGCATCGTGCTCATCGTTTCGCATAGACCGAAGGTGAGCCACCTGCTGGTCTTGCTGTACCTCGCCATGCAGGCATGCGTGTCGCTTTTCAATGGCGTCGGCCCGGGCGCAGTGGCGTTCTGGGCATGGACCGTGCTGCCGATGTTCTTCGCCCTATTGGCGCCACCCGAGGCGCTCGCGATCCTGGGTCGGCCACGCGCCCGCAATGCGCTTCTGGCGGTCGCCGCGGTTTGTATGTTAGGCGTGTTAGCGAGTTATGCCGGCTACTTCACCCCTCTGCCGTGGGTAGGAGCGAGCACGGTGGTGGATGGGACGGCCGTGCACGTCACGAGCTCGACCTTCGTTGGGGATACGCCGCGGTTGCCGGGGTTCGGGCGTGACAGCGCTGCTACAGGGCTCATGCTCGGTTTGCTGTCGACATGGTTGCTGCCCAGATTCCGCTCGCTCACGCTCGCGTCGATGATACTCGCGGTAGCGGCGCTCTCCATCTGGGCAACGACCAACAAGACGGCGCTGGTTGCGCTTGCGATCGTCCTCGGCATAGAGCGCTTCGGGAAGCTGGACACAATCAGGCGAGCCGCTATCTGGGCAGCGGCTGCGGTGCTTCTACTGCCGCTCGCTTCGTTTGCGATAACGGCGGCGATCAATCACTCGATGATCGCCGGCGGTGCGCTCTCTTCGTTCCGGGATCGATTCGAGAATACGTGGCCGCTTTTGCTGCAGGGCCTGCTGCGGGAAAACATGATCTGGTTGGGAATCGGTCCGGGCGGGTTTGGCGCGGCGACGACCTACTATCACACAAACTTCGGTTTCAACGTTGGCTATGCGGACAACGTCGCGTTGTATGTCATTGCGAACTTTGGCGTACTCGGTGTGGCTATCTTCGCGACTCTGTTGTCGAGACTGTTTTTCGTTAGCGAGTCCAAAGACAGGTTTGCGTGGACCATGTTGCTGTTTCTGCTGATTAGCGGCATTACCACGGACATCTTTGAATCGCTTGGCTGCCTGTTGTTCTTAGGCGCCGCGGCGAAGTCGCTATGGCTCAACGCGGAAGGACAGCGCTTTCGCTTGAATCCCGGTCTTGTGATGTCCGTGAGGGGGCGAAAGTCGACGCTGTGACGCACCCATTGCGGCAGATTCGACGTCGGCGGCTCGCGGTGTGACAACGGTACCGGCTTGGGAGCAGTAGATGAAGGTTCAGCAAAACAGGGGATTCGGTCGGCTTGTCGTCATCGTCGCAGGGTGTGTGGGCCTGGTCCTCGCACTAGCGGGCGCGCTGGCTATTCGTGCCCTTGCGATGCCGGCGCCGCCGCTGGTCATGCTGGACGGAGCAGCACAAGCGGACGAAAAGCCAT
Source organism: Paraburkholderia haematera (assembly GCF_905220975.1). Taxonomy (GTDB): domain Bacteria; phylum Pseudomonadota; class Gammaproteobacteria; order Burkholderiales; family Burkholderiaceae; genus Paraburkholderia; species Paraburkholderia haematera. Next base: position 557,120 of record NZ_CAJNBK010000001.1, read on the forward strand.
ACATCGAACTGCCTTCGTTCGAAGCAGCACGCGCTAACACGGGCGTGGCGATCCACGACATCAAGGATACGCAATTGCTGGATGCGGTGAGGGATGTGGGTTTCTCCTTTGTTCGCACGGATCTCTTCTGGGAAGCGGTTCAGGCGCCTGACGGCTGGCATTTTGGGGAGTTCGACACGCTGGTATCCAACCTCGCGCAGAGAAAGTTGGGTGCGCTTTTTATCCTTGGCTACAAGCACTATCTGTACAGCCCGGACCAGCCGCCTACGACCGCGCCCCAGCTTGCAGCGTTCTACACGTATGTTCATCAGTCAGTGCAACGATACAACGGTGCCGACGTCAGGTTCGAGGTGTGGAATGAAGAGAATCACCCGATGTACTGGCTGGCCCCACCGTCTCCATCGAAATATCGGAACCTGCTGGCGACTGCCGTGAGGGCAGCCCGGGCAGCCAATCCGAAGGTGACGATTGCCTCGGGAGGGGTGCAGGAAATGGACCGCGCATTCATTCGATCGGTCGGCGATATTTCCAATGCAACCGAGCGTGGCCCGGACGCGATCAGTGTGCACGCATACCGCCAGGAATACCCGGAGTCGGTATTGGCAGACTACCGATTGCTGCGTGAGGATCTGTCCACGTATAAGAACGCTCCGGCAATCTGGACGACGGAATGGTCTTACCCGAGTTACGGCTACAAATATGTACGCACGATACGCAATGGGCATTCACCTGAGGCGCTCGCACTTCAGGCCAAGTACACGGTAAGGCGGTTCCTGGTCGACTGGATGTCGGAAGTTGGACTCACCGCCTATTACGACATGCGAGACGACGGCACAGATCCGCACGATCCGGAGCACAACTTTGGTTTGCTGGATGCGAGCAATCACAAGCTGCCAGCCTATCGTGCGTCGAAGTATCTGTTTTCGTTTACGGCAAACACGAACAGTGCGAAGTACTACATCGACGAGAAACAGAAATATGTTCTGCTCAAGTTAACGATGAAATCGGGCGACGTCAGATATGTAGTTTGGTCTTACGGCGACGGAAATACACTGAACTTGGACGCTTCGCATATTGCGGGGCATGCGACGATCACTGACATGTTTGGCAGGGATCTGACCACGAATGGCGTACTTGCAGTTCCTGAAGCGCGTGGCCCGGTTTTCGTCAGCGTTTCGCCTGTAGCCGCGCATGCGGCGTAGAGCGAACGTGTCTCACGGTTTCAGATGAGCATGTTCGATAGCTGGAAGCTTGTGTACTAACGGGCTCCCCTTCGTCCTTTATCGCGGGAAATGAAATGAGTTCATTCATCGGACAATCGGCAGTGGGTGTGATTCCAGCCCAAAACGACGGGCTTACCGGTCTTTGGCGAAATATTGCCCGGCACAAGTTGCTGTTCGCAGCGATCTTCGGCACATGTTGCTTGGTCGGCGGGCTGTACATTCTGCTGGCGACGCCACAATACCGGGCCGACGCACTGCTGCGAGTACAGATCAAACCTGGCGCGTCAGTCAGCGCGCTATCCGACGTATCGGGAACGACGTCCGCGGATCAATCCGCCGACGACGAAACCGATGTTCTGACGTCGCGAACCATAGTCGGCGAAGCGATCGCGCAAACCGGTGCGGATATTACCGTGCAGACGGAAAGTCACTTTCCGTTGATTGGCCGCTACCTTGCATCCCGCCATGCGGCCGACACCGTATTGTCGCGTCCGTTTTTGGGGCTGAGTGGATATGCCTGGGGCGGTGAACAGCTGAAACCCGGCATCTTCGAAGTGCCGGGCGCCGCATTGGGCGATAAGTTCCGTGTGGTGACGGGCGAAGCGGGTAGCTGGACGTTATTTGACAAGGACGGTCATCAGCTTGCGCGGGGCCACGTTGGCGAGACCGTGGCATTCCAGGTGGTGACCGATGAGGGGAGCGCGCCGGGGCAGTTGAGGATCGATGTGCTGCGCGCGCGTCCGGGCGTGGAGTTCACGCTGTCCAAGGCGTCCATGCAAACGACCTATGAGAACGTCAGCAATCAATTGAAGACCTCCGTTTCCGGCCAGAATTCATCGGTGCGGGACTCGTCGATGATGAGGTTGAGTTACCAATCCAACTCGCCCCTGACCGCTCAACTGATGGTCAACACCATCGTGCAGGCGTTCGTCAAACGCAATGTCGACGATCGGGCAAATCAGGCACGCCTGAAGCTCGAAACCCTGCGCGCACGCCTGCCTCAACTGCAGGACGAGATGCATCGCGCGGAGGACCGCTTCAGTGATTTTCGTACGCAGCATCAGGCGATCGATATGGAGCAACAAGGATCGGCGCTCATTTCGAATATGAACGCGCTTGCCGAAAAACAACGGGCGTTGCGACTCGAGTTCGACGACAAGCGGCAGACATTCGGTCCGGATAGCCCGGTATACAGGGGCTTGGTCCAACAACTGGATCAGGTGAAGCAGGATATTCAGCAAAACACCGAGGCAACGAAGAATCTGCCGGCCACACAGCGCGAATACGTGAGGCTGTCCACGGATGCCACGATCAACAAGCAGCTTTACACCGGGGTGTTGGCCAATGTTCAACAACTCGAAGTGGCCGCGGCGAGTACCGCATCCGGTGTCAGCATCATGGACTGGGCCATCGCGTCGGAGAAACCCTCCTGGCCGCGCAAGACGATCATTCTGCTCGGTTCGATTCTCGGCGGATTGTTTGCCAGTACGCTTGCGGTTCATCTCGTGTCGCTCAATCGAAAGGAACTCCGTACGCCGCAAGAAATGAACACGATTTCCGATTTGCCGCGCCTCGCTGTTGTTGCGCGATCCAAGGCGCAGCTTCGCGGTGTCGCCGAGTCGCGAGGTCGTCTGGCTGAGCCGGTGAAGTTGCTGGCGGTGAGCAGTCCCGGGGATCCGAGCGTTGAAGCGTTACGCGCATTGCCGAGCAGCGTGAGAACGTTGCTCTCGGGAAGCGGGAGCGGACTGAAGAACAAGGTCATTCTATTCACCGGCCCGACTCAGGGCGTTGGGAAGAGCTTTGTTTCGTCTAATTTCGCCTATCTGCTTTCGCAGACCGAGGCATCGGTCCTGCTGATAGATGGCGACATGCGGCAGGGAAAATTGAGCCGTCTCCGTGCGGATCAGGATAGGCCAGGGCTTGCGGAGGTACTCAAGGGAACAGCGGAACTCGATGACGCGATTGTGCGGACCGAAGGGACCAGACTGTCGATTCTGGGGGCGGGCGAAGCTTATCCATCGAACCCCGCGGAGCTACTGAGCAGTCCAGGGTTCCGGGACATGCTGAACAGGCTTCGTGATCGTTTCGACTACGTGGTGATCGACTCGCCTCCTGTTCTTCCTGTGAGTGATGCCGTCTCGATCGCGGCTCAAGGTTGCGATCTGGTTCTGCTCGTCTCGCGTGCCGACTACACCGGATCTCGCCAGGTCGAAGAAGCGCTGCAGCGGCTGGCGAACGTCGGTGCCAATGTGGGCGGGCATATCTTCAACGGGTTTCTTCCCTCGCGATACGGCGAACGCGATGACTACACGCTGAACGGCGCCCGACGTTACTAAGTACACCCCGGAAGCACCCCCCCGGCGCCTGATATCGGAGAAGTCTCTGGTATCAGGCCCGGCCATCATCGCTTCACTATCTGCTACACGGTGGATATTTTTTCTTCCCGATGCGCGTGCGGCTTTGCCCTGTGTAGTTCAGACGACAGCAAGGAAAGTAATGTCATTACGTGAAAAGGCGATCTCGGGGGCAAAGTGGTCGGCGGCATCAATGATCTCGATCGTCAGTGTCCAGTTCTTGCAGGTCGCCATATTGGCGCATTTGCTGAGACCGGGCGAACTGGGCCTGGCGAGTATGGTTTCGCTGGTGACGACGCTGGCCGACATGTTTCTCGATATGGGCTTGAGCACAGCGATCGTACAGCGTAAGAACGTGGCGGCGAACGAGCTTTCATCGCTTTACTGGCTCAATGTGTTGTTTGGGGCGGTTCTTGGCGGACTCCTGCTCGCCGGGAGCGGATTGGCAGCATGGTTCTTCTCGGAGCCGGAACTGAAGGCGCTAGTTGGGCTCGCTGCACTGATGTTCTTTGTCTCACCCCATGGCTTGCTATACCAATCGCTGATGGCACGCGAACTGATGTTCGACATGCTGTCAAAGATCGAGGTTGCATCCAGCATGGTGCTATTCATCACGACGCTAGTCGCCGCACTGCGGGGCTATGGCGCTTACTCCCCGGTTATCGGTGCGTTGACGGCGGCGGTGTGTCGCGTGGTGCTGCTCAATCTGAACGGGCGCAAACTGCACAAGCCCGGATTGCGGTTAAGGTTCTCGGAGACGAGGTCGTATCTCAGCTTCGGCGTCTTCCAGGCAATGGACTCGATGGTGAACTATCTGAACGTCAATTTTGGCGGCATTGTCGCGGGTCGGGCTCTGGGTGCGGCGACGCTTGGCGGCTATAACCTGGCGCTCAACTGCGCCGTCAATTTTCCGGCGAGACTCAATCCATTCTTTACGCGCGTGCTCTTTCCCGTCTTTTCGATCATTCAGGATGACATCGCGAAGCTTCGTCAAAATTACTACAAGCTGACGGGTTTCATTGCGATGTTCAATTTTCCTCTGGTGTTCGGACTGATGGTCGTCGCACCGGATTTTGTCGTGTGCATGTTCGGTGAGAAATGGCTCTGGGCCACGCCGGTATTGAGAGTGCTTTGTCTGGTAGGGGCCTTCCGCTGCATCGGCAATCCGGTCGCATCGTTGATGATGGCAACCGCAAACATCAGGGTGAGTTTCTGGTTCAACCTGACTAAGACAACCGCGATGCTGCCCGCCATCATTGTTGGCGCCTATCTCGGCGGCGCGCTGGGCGTCGCGATTTCGCTTCTCACGGTCGAAGCAATGATGCTTCTGCCGATGTATCGGTTCATGCTGAAGCGCGTGCTCGGTCCAAGTTTCGGAGAGTTTTGCAACGCGTGTTTCGTGCCGTTGAGAATGACGATACCGATGGTCGCGAGCGTTCTGGTCGTTTCGGAATTGTTAGACGCTTCTTCGATGGGGCATGTCCTGAAGCTGGTCACGGAGGTGACGCTCGGCGCAGTGGTTTTCGGTGTGACGTTTCTGCTTGACCGCTCGTTACTTTGTGCCGAGATCAGAGGCATTGTGTTCAAGATGGTCCGCAAGGCGGCATTGCGGCACGGCCTGCAGTAAGACGTGCTGCGCCTGAGCGTCAAACACTTCGCGTGAAAACCGCAGTCGAAAAGAATCAGTGAGCCCGGTGAGCGGGTAGCTCGGTGCGGAGAATATCTTTTCGACAAAAGCATCCTGATCGTGAGCAGGAAACAGCAGCTCATCCGGCAAGTACGATCCGAGTGCCGATACCTGCGATGCCACGATGGGGCGGTTCGCCAGAATGGCCTCGATCATGACAAGCGGGACACCTTCATAAGCCGAAGGCAACACGATGACGTCGCTTGCCACGATATAAGGCAGGACGTCGGATCGAGCGCCGATGATCCTGACGCAACGGGAAAAGATTTCACTGTCTTGTACCGCTTGCCGTAATTTATCCGCGTCCGGACCGTCACCCACTATGAGCACAAGTGTGTTCGCAAATACTTCCGGGTGCCGTTCGATGGCTGCAAGCAGAAAGTCCTGTCGCTTATGCTGAAAGTGAATCCGTCCAATGTGGGCGCAAATGAACTTTCCGCTCTGTGGCAAGGAGAGTACGCTGCGTGCCGCATCACGGGTGAGGGCGGTCTGACTAAATCTGTCGTCGACATAGTTTTCGAGAATCGCGACAGGCGTTCTTGGTGCCACCTTCAGAAGCTTGCCGAGCAGATGTTCATTCAGCGTGATGTACTGTTGCGGTAGACGGTACAGCGCACGTTTAACTAACGATTTGATTCGTTCTGTTGTGGGTGCGCCCACTTTCGTATCGTCATCAACTAGAGGAATGTAGCTGACGGCCGTCGTTCGCGTCAGTCGCGCAGCGAACAAACCGGCGATGGCGGACACGATCGTTCCCTGAGCGATGACGAGTTTCGACAGATGAAGCGTGCGCAATATAGCGGCCGTTCGCCACGTGGCCGACAACAGGGCAAGCGGGTTGCGGTGAATCGACTCGGAAGTGAATGTCAATGAGATGACAGCAACCTGACGATGCCGCCTGGCGATATCGTCGGCAAAGGCGGACATGAGTTTATTCTCTGCCGGCACGAGAATATGCAGGCTGACAATGTCCCGACACTTTACAAGTGCGAGAACAAGCCGCTTGAGCATCTCCTCGTGGCCACCGTTGACACTCGAATCGCAATAGATGCCCAACCTCACAGAAATTCCCCTTAGAACGACGTATGGTTTGTGGGCATGCCAATTATTTTGATACGAAACGCCGGCGGAGGACTACGAGGTCAAGCGAGCGAAGTTACACCTTGTGCCGGGATCGATCGATAACCTGTGTGAGCATCCTGGCACTCGCCCCCCAGCGGTATTCAGCGGCGTGCGCACGACCGCGCGCTATTAATATTGCCCTGAGTTCAGGTGAGCGCAGCAGCGTACGTAACTGGTCTGCAATATCGTCTGACGAGTAGGGGTCGCAATAGAGTGCGGCATCTCCACAGGTTTCCGGTAACGCCGCTGAGCGCCCCACGATAACGGGGCAGCCGCTTCGCATTGCCTCGAGCGGCGGAATGCCAAACCCTTCGTAGATGGACGGATAGAGAAAGCAGTGTGCGTGCTGATACAGCGCTTTCAGCTTTTCGTCGCTTATATATCCCACGGCTTTGATGTTGGGCGCGACGCCTTGAAAGTCCTGGACATTGCCGAACACACTCGCGTTTTTCATGCCGACAATGACCAGATCGATCGAGGGGTCGGCAAGTTGACGGAAGGCCTCCAGAATCCGGCCAAAGTTCTTGGTGGGATTCATGCTGCTGACCGCCAGCACGAAACGCCTCGAGGTCAAATCGTGTTCATGCAGCACGCTTGTGTCGGGCGCGATTGCATCGAGATGATCCGCGCCAAGCGGAACGACACTGATTCGTGCTGCCGGCACACCGCAGTGATGGGCGAGACGCTGCCTCGAGAAGTTCGAATTGGTGACCACGCAACTCGCCGTCCGTGCAAGGATCCAGAACATCAGTCTGTACCACGTCCGGAAACGCCACGAGAAATGGGCGGGTGTATCGAACACCGCCGCATCGTGCATATAGATCACCTGATTGAAGCGGAAGATCGAAGCCGAATTGCTGAGATTGACAATACGGTGACGGCCCGCGAAAACGGGCAGAACGAGCTGCTCCCAGAACACCCCCTTTCCAAATCCGATCTTGACGGTATTTGTATTGCCCACTGACAGCGTGTCTTGCTGCGGTGGAACGACGACGGTGACCTTGCCGTTGCCGGGCAAATGTCCAAGCGCAACGATCAGCTCTCTCGCAACGCGCTGCACGCCGGTCGTCTTCTGTGTGGCAAATCGACCGTTGTAGATAAACGTTTGTGCTGCCGGGTACATATTCTTCACACCGTTGTCTCCGGAAGTCAGATTTGGCGATTGACTTCGTAAGGAAGCGCGATGTCAGTGATCAATGGCTCTTTACTGGTACTCCGCTCGTCGGCAAGACCGTAAAGCTGTCGCCATTCGCGAAAAATCGCATCCATTGAAAAGCGCTCCATTGCACGCTTTCTCGCAGCCGCACCCATTTGCTGCCGAAGCGTCCAGTTGTCACGGAGGAGAGCGAGATAGATCGCCATTTCCTCGGCGCTTGACGCCACAAAGCCGGTGACGCCGTGAATAACAACATCTCGATTGCCGACTACGTTGGTGACAACCGCAGGAATACCCGCAACTTGCGCCTCGATCAGAGCCAGAGGCATTCCCTCCCAGCGGGACGTCTGAACGTAGATGTCGAGGTGGGACATCAATTCCAATGCGCGCGCACGGGTCACCCAACCGCTGCACGTCACGGCGTCGCCCGGGTAACATTCCGGCACGTCTTCTGCACTCCCGCCTATCCAGACAAAGCTGACGGCGGGATTCCGGAGTTCATTCGCGAGTTGAGCGAACACCTCGTGGTTCTTCTGGAAGGACGCCCGGCCTGTCATGCCGATTGCGACCTTGCCGTCGGTGCGTTGGCACCGCACGGGGATTTCGCCGATGTCCACTCCGTTCTCAATCAGAAGGGCGGCGCGCGCATGAACTCTGCCCTCGATCTCATGAAGTTCGCTGCGTGAGCATGCGACGATCGTTCCGCCTATATAGTTGGCCAATCGTTCCAGGCTCAGATAAGCAAACTGTTTCGTCGGCGATACATCGCGCCGTAAGAAGGCGGGGCCGTGCGGCGAGTAAAGTACCTTGGCGTGAGGAGACGCGATCTTGGCGGCTGCGCGCCCAAGCGCGCCGGCTTTTGACGAGTGGAGATGGATGACTTCGGGATGACGGTCGCGCAGGTTTTTAACCAATGCACGCAGGCTCGACAAGTCCTTTTTAAAACTGATCTCTCTGCACATCGCGACATAGGTCATTTTGACCTTCGGATGAAACAGGCGCGCGAAATCATGGGGTGTTTCTCGCCGTAATGAATAAATGACGGAAACATTTGCCCCGGCCTCCGCAGCGCGATTGGAAAGCTCGACTAGCATCGACAGAACCCCTCCTCCGAAGGCTTCCGTGATATGAACGATGTCTTTCATATGTCTGTTCCCGTTGACGAGATTCTGGTAGGCAAGATGGGACTGTTCAACAAGGTGGAGGCACCGAGCACTGTTTGATCTTGTCTTCACGGGGGCAATGGCACTGTGTGATAGCGCACATTGAGAAAATATATATATGTAGGCCTGCGAAATGATTAAGAAAGTATTCTCAATATGGTACGAACGATTTAGGTTCTATCCGCAAAAAGAATACGAATCAAAGCGCCAGGGTGGCGGAATAAAACTGAATTGACGTTCTTTTACGATTGGAATTCGGCCGAATTCGAGGAATGTCAGATCGACATTTAAAGGTCGGGAAGTTCGCTAATTGCGGAGATTGAGTTCATTGACCGGTCTGATCCGGACAAGCTGGATCGAGGTGCGTCCGATGACACCGAGCGCGACGCCCGGACTCATTGTCGAGCCAGATTTTTTTCTTTCGGGGAGTTGGCGCGTGTCGCCGATGAGTACATCAGATTGCCTGGATTGAACCCGGCATGGCGCGCACGCTGTGCGAGGTTCGGGGGCGATCGACAGCGGCTGAGTCCCTGCCAGGCGACTCGTTCCGCCGTCGACCTTTACGTCATTCAGGCGAATCCGTGCGGATTCGTCGACTGCCACCGCCAGTGATCCGCGCACATCCGCTCGATCCCAAACTGCGCGCGCCAGCCAATCACTGCCAGGGCCGCGGCGGGATCCGCAAAACACGAGGCCACGTCGCCCGGGCGGCGTGCCACGATTTCGTAAGGCACGGGCCTGCCTGCGGCCTTCTCGAACGCCTTGACGACGTCGATAACGCTATACCCCTGGCCTGTGCCGAGATTCACGACAAAACTGGCATCGCGTGTAACCAGTGCGTCCAGCGCGGCCAGGTGCCCACGCGCCAGGTCCACCACGTGGATATAGTCCCGCACCCCGGTGCCGTCCGGTGTTTCATAGTCGCCACCAAATACTCGCAGCTTTTCCAGCTTACCCACTGCTACCTGTGCCACATATGGCATCAGGTTATTCGGAATGCCAGCCGGATCTTCCCCAATCAACCCGCTCTCATGCGCGCCAACCGGATTGAAATATCGCAGCGTCGCAATCCGCCAGGACGGATCCGCCACTTCCAGATCGCGCAAAACCTGCTCGGCAATCAGCTTCGACTGCCCGTAAGGATTGGTGGCGGACAATGGAAAGGATTCGTCGATTGGCGAACTCTTCGGCACGCCATACACCGTTGCCGATGAACTGAACACGAACTGCTTCACATTGCGATCGCGCATCACGCCGAGCAGCGCCAGCAAACTGCCGACGTTATTGCTGTAGTACTCGATGGGCTTGGCGACCGATTCGCCCACCGCTTTCAACGCCGCGAAGTGAATCGCGCCGGTGATCGGGTGTGCGTCGAAAATACGGTTGAGCGCCGCTTCATCGCACGCGTCGGCCTCGTAGAAGGTCACGGGCTTGCCGGTGATTTGCTCCACGCGCCGCAGCGATTCGCGGTTGCTGTTCACGAGATTGTCGATTACCACGACGTCGTAACCGCCGTTCAGCAGTTCGACGCACGTGTGCGAGCCGATAAATCCTGCACCGCCCGTTACAAGAATCGTACCCTTCGTGGTCATGCTGTTGCTCCGTTAAAGTAAAACGCCCGTCATTTTCTGCACCAGGTCTTTATACGTTTCGACGACAACGCGTTCGTCGAATTCTTGCGCGACTTTCTGTCGGCCGCGCTCAGCCATTACACGGCGCTCGGTGCCGCTCATGTCGAGCATTTGCGCCAGCTTTGCCGCGAGACTGTCTGCATTGCGCACTTCGCACAGCAGTCCGTTGACGCCATCCGCCACCACTTCGCGGCAGCCGGGCACGTCTGTTGTCACAATCGGCCGGCCCATCGCCGATGCTTCCATTAGCGTGCGAGGCACGCCTTCGCGATAGGACGGCAGGACGACGCAGTCCGCGTCGGCGATAAAGGGCCGCACGTCGTGCGCCTCGCCACAATACTCGATGATGCCTTCCCGCTCCCACGCGGCCACCTCTTCGCGGGTGAGCGCGCTAGGGTTGTCCACGCCGACCGGCCCGAGCAACTGGAACCGCGCCTGCGGATAACGTTCGCGCAAGCGCCGCGCGGCTTCGACATATTCGCCGACGCCCTTGTCCCACAAGAGCCGCCCGATCAGGACGAATTTGAACTCCGCCCGCTCCGGAAGCGGGGTGAAGGCGAACTGTTCGAGATCGACGCCTTCGCCATGCAGGAGACGCGCACGCTCAGGATGCACCAACAAATTCTGCTCCACAAACGCGGCCTGATCGTCGCGATTCAGAAACCAGATTTCGCGCGGGAAACGGAAGGCGAAACGGTACAGTTTTTTCGCGACTTGCGCAGCGCGGCTCTGCTGGATGAACACGTAACCGAGCCCGGTGGTCACCGCCACCGACTGCACGCCCGCCAGTTTCGCGGCGACCGAGCCGTAAATGTTCGGCTTGATCGTGTAATGGAACACGACGTGCGGGCGGATGCTTCGATACAAACGATACAACGACAAAAGCGTGCGCAGGTCATCGCGCGGATTGGTGCCTTTGGACGCCACCGGCAACTCGATGCAACGGCACCCCATCGCGGTGAGCAGTTCGAACGTGCGGTCGCGTGGCGCGAGCACCGTCACGTCGACGCCGCGTCCCACCAGCATACGAATCAGTCCTTGCCGATACGTATAGATTGCCCAGGCGGTGTTACAGACGAGTGTAATGCGCAGCGCGGGCGTCGACTTCAGGGCAGGCTTCATGCGGGAACGGGCTCGACGGTGAGTGACAGGGTGAGTGGCAGGGTGAATGCTGGAGCAACGGAATCAATGGCTTGCACGCGGTGCGAGCAAGGTGCGTTTGACCCGTTGCAAGGCACGGTAGGGTGTCACCAGATGCAGCAGATTCTTGGCGAGCCCCAGCCAGTCGTACAGATTGGCGGCGTTGAAGTAGCGTAGTTGCAGCCGCAGCGTGGAGTTCACCTGGCGGCGCCGTTTGGTGGCACTAATGCCGCCTTCGTTCAGCTCGTAATAGAGCCCGAGTTCCGGCAGATTCGCGCAGTCGTAGCGCGCCATCAGGCGCACGAACAGATCGAGGTCTTCGGCGGAAGGATACGCTGCGCGATAGTTGCCGACCGCGCGGACCGCGTCGATGCGCAGCATCATGGAAGGATGCGCGAGGCATGACCGGAAGAACCGGAGACGCCGGATCGCATCCGGTTCGGCGGGCGGCGTCAGCATGAAAAGCGGTTTCCCTTCACGCGTGACGACCTGCGTCCACATGCCAAGACCGGCCACGTGCGGATGCAACTCCATGAACACGCGTTGTTTGGCGAGCCGCTGCGGCACGCTGCGGTCGCCCGCGTCGATGCGGGCTGCGTAGCGAAAGCCGCGCTGCGCCAGGGCGTCGATGCCGGTTTGCAGCGCGCGTTCGATGCCGCCGTTTTGCGGCATGCGCAGCACTTCGATCTTCATGTTCGAGATCGCCGGCGCGACGATTGGCGGTGTGCTGCCGTCGTCGACAATCAGGACGTGGACCAGCGCGCTTTCGCTGAACGAGGCCAGCGTGAGATCGACGTCGGCCTGGCCGTTGTACGCGGGCATCAGGACGGCGACGTCGTCGAGGAAAAGCGCGGTGGCGGATGAATTCGTCATGGGCGCAATTTGAAACGAATGTAATAAAGATTAACTGACGCGGCGGCGAGATAACCGGCCGCGAGGCCCACTAGCGCACCGTAAGCGCCAAGCCGCGGAATCGCCAGCAGATTGACGGCGAACGCCACAGCCAGCGCCAGCAGCCACTTTGAGAGCAACACGAACTTGGCCTGATATTTCAGCACGATCAGATTGCCGATCGCTTCAATGCCGGCCGGCACGGAAAGCCACACGGCCCAGCGGAAAATCTCGATCGCGTCTTCGAAATCCGGTCCGAACACGCGGCGGATGATGAAGCCGGCCAGCAGATCCAGCACGATCGCGCCGCTCACCATCAGCGCGGCGGTCATGGCGGTGAGCCGCCACACGTTGCGGCGCAGTTGCGCGGCGTCCTGCACGCGGTAGACGAAGGCGGGCGCGATCGTCTGCGCGAGCATCAGCGCAAGCGTGATCCAGTTTTCGTTCAACTGCTGCGCGGCGGAATAACGGCCGAGGTCGGCGAAGGAAATCGCCCGCTCGAGCATCAGCCGGTCCAGTTTCAGGAACAGATACATACAGATCAGGCCGAGCCAGAACACCGTGCCCGCGCTCGCGAAGTGCCTGAAGAGCGAGCGGTCGAGGTGCCAGCCGAGCTTGCCGCCATGCCGGCGAACGAAATACGCCAGCAGAACCGCGCCGATCACCGCCGATTCGGCGGCCCACAGCCAGCCAAAGCGCGCGGGTGTTGCCATGGCGCGCACCAGCAGATAGACGAAGCCGGCCTTCAGCACCGCGGTGCTCATGCTGGTGAGCAACTGCGGCTTGCTGTACGTCATGCTTTGCAGCCACGCGTTGATCACGCCGACGAACGGCTCGCGAAACAGCATGGTGACCGCGAGGCCGGCGAGCATGGCGCCCACCAGCGGGTCGAAGAAGTGCAGCTCAATGCCGAGCCACGTGAGCAGCAATGCCGCGACGGACACCGAGAAGCGCAGCGCGAAGGCGCTGCCGAGCACCGTGCCCAGCTGGTTTGGCGGCCGGCTGACGATGGTGGGAACCAGAATTTCCGCGCCGCACACCCAGGTGATCGGCGAAAGCACCAGCAGCAGCGTATTCGCATACTGCCATTTGCCGAACGTGTCCGGCCCGAAGTAGCGCGCCAGCATGCCGCTGATCACGATTGCCACGCCGATCTGCGTGAGCCGTTCCAACCCGAGCCAGACGATATTGGTGAAGGCGCGCGTGACGTCGGGATTGGCGAAGCGTTTGAGCGTCAGCATCCGGTGGACACTCGCCTATGCGGGTGCACGAGGGACGCAACGTGCGCCAAGGCGCAATGTGTAACAGCCCACCTGGCCGACTGTCGCGGCAACATTGCAAAAGCAGGGCGTCTAAGCATTAGAATGGGCGTCTATTAGGGCATGTCCGGAAGGCGCAATTATAAGTTGGAACCGGATCGCTTCCGGCAAGGGCGCATCGCACGGTTTAACAGACTGTTTTACCGATCCCTCGGCGATGTGCCGGTCAAAATTTTCCATTGCACGCAAGTGAGCCAACATGATCTCCAAATCTATTTTCAAGGCGTATGACATTCGCGGCGTAATCGGCAAGACGCTCGACGCCGATGCGGCGCGTTCGATCGGCCGCGCCTTCGGTAGCGAAGTGCGGGCGCAAGGCGGCGATGCCGTGGTGGTCGCGCGTGACGGCCGCCTCTCGGGTCCCGAGCTGATTCAGGCGCTGTCGGACGGCCTGCGTGCGGCCGGTGTCGACGTGGTCAACGTCGGCATGGTGCCGACGCCGGTCGGCTACTTCGCGGCCAGCGTGCCGTTGCAGCTCGACGGCGGCGAACGTCGTGTCGACTCGTGCATCGTCGTGACGGGCAGCCACAATCCGCCCGACTACAACGGCTTCAAGATGGTTCTGCGCGGCGCGGCCATTTACGGCGAGCAGATCCTCGCGCTGCATCAGCGCATCGTCGACGAAAATTTCTCCGAAGGTAGCGGCACGTACACTGAGTACGATATCGCCGACGCCTATCTGGATCGCATTGCCAGCGACGTCAAGCTCGCACGCCCGATCAAGATCGTGGTCGATACCGGCAATGGCGTGGCGGGTGGCCTTGCTCCAATGCTGTTCAAGAAGCTCGGCTGCGAACTGGTCGAGCTGTTCACCGAGATCGACGGCAACTTCCCGAACCACCACCCGGACCCGGCTCACCCGGAAAACCTGCAGGACGTGATCCGCGCGCTGAAGGAAACGGACGCTGAAATCGGTTTCGCGTTCGACGGCGACGGCGACCGCCTGGGCGTGGTGACCAAAGACGGCGAGATCATCTATCCGGACCGCCAGTTGATGCTGTTCGCCGAAGAAGTCTTGTCGCGCAACAAGGGCGCACAGATCATTTACGACGTGAAGTGCACGCGCAATCTGGCCAAGTGGGTCAAAGACAAAGGCGGCGAACCGCTGATGTGGAAGACCGGCCATTCGCTGGTCAAGGCGAAGCTGCGCGAAACCGGCGCGCCGCTGGCGGGCGAAATGAGCGGCCACGTGTTCTTCAAGGACCGCTGGTACGGTTTCGACGACGGCCTGTACACGGGGGCGCGTCTGCTGGAAATCCTCACGCGCGTGGCCGATCCGAGCAAGCTGCTGAACTCGCTGCCGAACTCGAATTCCACGCCGGAACTGCAATTGAAGCTCGAAGAAGGCGAAAACTTCGAACTGATCGCGCGTTTGCAGCAAAACGCCAAGTTCACCGGCGCGGACGACGTCGTCAAGATCGACGGCCTGCGTGTCGAGTATCCGGATGGCTTTGGCCTCGCGCGCTCGTCGAATACCACGCCGGTGGTGGTCATGCGTTTCGAAGCCGATAGCGACGCAGCGCTCAAGCGCATCCAGGAAGATTTCCGCCGCGTGATCATGGCGGAGAAGCCTGACGCGAAGCTGCCGTTCTAAATGCTCCAGTGGCGGCGCGGTTCTTCGTGAACCGGGGCTGCCGTCGAACGCGGCGCGGGTTTCACTTACCGCGCCGCGTTTTTTCATGCTATTGACGCGTGTCGCGCTAGAATTGCGGTCCTCACCCCCTCGGGGGGCCTGACGCGAAGCGACAGGTTTGGGGGCTCTTTCAACGCATCTTCGGGCCGGATAGCCGGTTTTCCCACACTTGAGCGTGCAAAAGATACTAATCGTGAGGGTGTCGTCATTGGGCGACGTCGTTCACAACATGCCGGTGATCGCCGACATCCGACGCCGCCATCCCGAGGCCCAGATCGACTGGCTCGTCGAAGAAAGCTTCGTGGGGCTCGTGGAACTCGTCAGCGGCGTGCGGCGGGCGATTCCCGTGTCGCTGCGGCGCTGGCGCAAGCGCATCCTGTCGGTCGACAACTGGCGCGAGATCGGCGCGTTTCGCCGCGCGCTCGCCGCCGAGAACTACGACCTCGTGATCGACTGCCAGGGGCTCATCAAGACCGCGTGGGTCGCGAGCATGGCGCGCGGACCGCTGGTCGGCCTCGCGAACCGTACCGACGGCGCGGGTTTCGAATGGCCGGTGCGCTTCTTCTACGGCAAGCGCGTGCCGATCGAGCCGCGCACCCATGTGGTCGAGCGCACGCGCCAACTGGTGGCCGCGGCGCTGAACGACCCGCGGCCGCAACCCACCGACGAGATCGACTTCGGCCTCGACACCAGGCGCGCGGCGCTGGCTTTGTCGGAGGCGAATCTGAACCTGCCGGTGCCCTACGTGGTGTTCGTGCATGCCACCTCGCGCGCCGACAAGCAGTGGCCCGATGCCGCGTGGATCGACCTCGGTCAGTCGCTGGTGCGGCGCGGCGCGTCGATCGTGCTGCCGTGGGGCAGCGAGGAAGAACGCGTCACCAGCGAACGTCTGGCGAAGGAGTTCGGCGCCGCGGCCATCGTGCCGCCCAGGCTATCGTTGCCGGCGGTGGTCGGCCTGATTGAAGGGGCCGCCGCGACAGTCGGCGTTGACACAGGTCTAGTTCACATTGCGGCGGCGCTGAAGCGGCCGACGGTCGAGTTGTACAATTTTGCCACCGCGTGGCGGACCGGCGGCTACTGGTCGCCGAACGTCCTCAACCTCGGCACGGCCGGCAAGCCGCCCACGCTGCAGGAAGTCAAATCCGCGCTGGCCGGTTTCGGCCTGCTCTGATGCTGTAGCGCTGTAATGCGGTGTGCTTCGCCTTACGCTCCACCTGTTTTCAAGGGCGACCATGAACGAAACCCAGATCATCGAAGTAGCGAACGCCGACTGGCACGGGCGCAATCTGTCCGTGCCGCGCGAGATGCTGCTGGCCGGCGTCGAACGCGGCAAAGTGCTGTATTTCCCGAACCTGCGCTTTGCGATCGAAGGCGGCGAACAGGCGCTGCTCGATCCCGCCCTGGCCGATCCGAGCCGCAAGAACATCAGTCTTGAGCCGAACGGCGGCGCCTTGCACGGCGTGGCCGGCGACGCGGTCACGCAATCGGCGGTGCGCGCGTTGATCGCGCGTTATCAGGCCAATGCGCGCACGCTGGTCGATGGGCTCTTTCCCGAATACAACAGCAAGTTGCGCGTCGCGCCGACGAGCCTGCGGCTGCATCAGGTGGAAGGGCGCGAGACGTCCTGGCGCAAGGACGATAGCCGTTTGCACGTCGATGCTTTTCCGTCGCGGCCGAATTACGGCGAGCGCATTTTGCGCGTGTTCACCAACGTCAACCCGCATGGGGCACCGCGCGTCTGGCGCGTCGGCGAGCCGTTCGAGGATATGGCCAAGCGCTTCCTGCCGCGCATCAAACCGCAGATGCCGGGCTCGGCGTGGCTGCTGAACCTGCTGCATGTCACCAAATCGCCGCGCAGCGAATACGACCATCTGATGCTGAATCTGCACGACGGCATGAAGGCCGATCTCGACTATCAGAAGGCGAGCCCGCAGGAGACCATGCCGTTCCCGCCGGGTAGCGTGTGGGTGTGTTTCTCCGACCAGACGTCGCATGCGGTGATGTCCGGCCAGTTCATGCTGGAGCAAACCTTCTTCCTGCCGGTCAAGGCGATGGCGCAGCCGGAATGCGCCCCGCTCGGCATACTCGAGCGCCTGAAGGGCAGGGCGCTGGTTTGAGCGCCGCTGTCTTGTTCGATCGCGCGGTGACACTCGCCCTTGCATCCGGATTCGCACTCGGGCGTGCGGAGTCCCGATGCTGAGGGCGATTTATAACGCGCTCTGGTGGATCGTCGCGCCGCTTGCCGTGCTGCGTTTGCTGATCCGTTCGCGCAAGGAGCGTGGCTATCGTGAGCATATCGCCGAGCGTTTCGGTTATTCGCGTAGCCGGTTGCCGGAAGACAATGCGCCGCTTATCTGGGTGCATGCGGTGTCGGTGGGCGAGACGCGTGCCGCGCAACCGCTGATCGACGCGCTGATGAAAGCGCGCCCCGACGCACGCATTCTGTTGACGCATATGACGCCGAGCGGCCGCGCCACCGGTGAGCAGATTTTCGGCGACCGTGTGTTGCGCAGCTATCTGCCGTACGACATGCCGCACGCCGTGCGGCGTTTTTTGCGGGCGTGGCGGCCATCGCTCGGCCTGGTGATGGAAACCGAAGTGTGGCCGACGCTGATCGACGAATGCCGTCGCGCGGATGTGCCGCTCGTGCTGACGAATGCGCGAATGTCGGCACGCTCGTATAAGCGCGCGGCCAAGTTAGGCCATGCCACGAAAGACGTGTTCGGCGGGTTTGCGCGCGTGCTGGCGCAGAGTCCGGCGGATGCGGAGCGGCTTACCGCACTCGGCGCTCGTAACGTCGCGGTGCTGGGCAATCTGAAGTTCGATATGAACACGCCGCCGGAACTGGCGGCGCGGGGCCATGCATGGCGCGCGGCGATCGGCACGCGGCCCGTGTGGGTCGCGGCCAGTACGCGCGAAGGCGAAGAGGAACTGGTGCTGCAGGCGTTCGCGGCGCTCGGCGTCGACGACGCGTTGCTGATCCTGGTGCCGCGTCATCCGCAACGGTTTAACGAAGTCGCGGCGCTGGTGGAAAAGGGCGGTTTGCGTCTTGAGCGACGTTCGACGTGGGCGCCGGGCGCGGCGGTGGCATCGGCGGCTGCGACTACCAGCGGCGGTGTGCCTGCTTTGCCTGCTGATGTGAACGTGCTGCTCGGCGATTCGATGGGCGAGTTGGGCGCTTACTACGCCGCTTCGGATCTGGCGTTTATCGGCGGAAGTTTGCTGCCGTTGGGCGGGCAGAATCTGATCGAAGCCTGTGCGGTCGGTGTGCCGGTGCTGATCGGGCCGCACGTGTTCAACTTCACGCAAGCTACGGCGGATGCCGTCGCGGCGGGGGCGGCGGTCCAGGTGCAAGATCCGGCGGATCTGGCGCGGGCATTGCGCGAACTCTTCGGCGACAAGGCAGCGCGGTTGGCGATGGGGGGCGCGGCCTCAGCGTTTGCCGCGCGGCATCGCGGGGCAACGGCACGGACGGTGGATGTGTTGATGGCGTTGTTGCCGGAATGAGGGGCGAGTATAGATGGAAAAACTTGATCTTGTTTCCGCTGGAGTGCGCCGCTGGGCTGCACGTCTTGTATCTGTTTTAACAGCGTTAGGCATGTATCACGGCGTAGTCAGCTATTTTTATGAAGGCCGAATCAATTTACGCGAAGAGCAGATTGCCCTGCTCAAGCAGCAGAACGAAAGTCTGAAGCAGGTCATTGATCAACAACGGCACACGCAATGCGACGTGCAGTTCTCGCAAATTGACTCTGTCAAAAAACTTGCCGACATTCGCATGTCTCAGTTCACCTCGTCTATTCTATTGATCGGCGGTGGGGCAGTTAATCCGGACGACACGGCTAATCGCTACATGTGCTTGCGATTGAAGCGATAGCTTCAAGCCTTCAACAACCCCTTCTTCTCGATAAATTTCACCACCGTATCCAGTCCGTCGAGCGCCTTCAGATTGCACATCACGAAGGGCCGCTCGCCGCGCATCTTCTTCGCGTCTGACGCCATCACCTCCAGATTCGCGCCGACCATCGGTGCGAGATCGGTCTTGTTGATCACCAGCAGATCCGACTTCGTAATCCCCGGTCCGCCTTTGCGCGGAATCTTCTCGCCGCCGGCTACGTCGATCACGTAGATCGTCAGGTCCGACAATTCCGGACTGAACGTCGCTGCCAGGTTGTCGCCGCCTGACTCGATGAACACGATGTCCGCGTCGGGAAAACGCGTCAGCATGCGGTCGACGGCTTCGAGATTGATCGACGCGTCTTCACGAATCGCCGTATGCGGGCAGCCGCCCGTCTCGACGCCCATGATCCGCTCGGCCGGCAAGGCGCCCGCCACGGTTAGCAAACGCTGGTCTTCTTTCGTATAGATGTCATTGGTGATCGCGACGAGGTCGTACTGCTCGCGCATCGCCTTGCAGAGCATTTCGAGCAGCGTGGTCTTGCCCGAGCCAACCGGGCCGCCGACGCCCACGCGAAGCGGCGGCAGTTTCTTGGTACGGAGGTGTTGAGGTGCGTTCATGATGGATCTTTTTTATGAGCGGAAGAGCCGCGAATACTGCGACTCGTGACGCGCCGACAGAATGCCTAATTGCGGCGCGAAGGTGTTGATGTCGTCGGGTGAGGTGGCCAATGCGCGCGTGACAGCCGCGTCGATCGGCTCGCGTAACGCCACGATGATGCGCTGGCCTGCGAGTTGGCCGAGCGGCACGGCCTTCAATGCCGCGGCGGCCTGGTTTTCCACCCAGCTAAATGCGTAGGCGGCGAGCGCGGCATCCGGCGCCGCATCGTGGGCAAAAGCGGCAAATGCGAAAGCCGTGGGCTGGGCCAAGGGCTTGAGCGATGCCAATGTTGCGCGCCGTTCGGCGTCGCCCCATTCAAGCGAGACGCACAACTGCCGCAGC
Source organism: Paraburkholderia haematera (assembly GCF_905220975.1). Classification (GTDB taxonomy): domain Bacteria; phylum Pseudomonadota; class Gammaproteobacteria; order Burkholderiales; family Burkholderiaceae; genus Paraburkholderia; species Paraburkholderia haematera. The sequence goes on from NZ_CAJNBK010000001.1 coordinate 577,339, forward strand.
GACCAGCCCATCTGTTCCGTCTCGCGTCTTAGTTCAGCAGACTCGCGGCTCGCCAGGAATTCGCTGTTCGCTTCCTTCAAGCCGCTGGCATCATGCGCGTACCAGCGTTCCATCTGATGCGCGAGAAACGGAAGCTCACCGCGCGCGAGCACGTCGGTTAAACCGCTCGCGATCCAATCGCGGGCGGAATTCGCGTCGGTGATGAGTTGGGCTTCTATCGCTGCTTCCAGACCCTGCGAGTAACTGAACGCGCCGATCGGCAGTGCCGGCGACGCGAGATGCAGCAGCGCAGTGAGTTCAGCGATGCGCATGGTGGTGATGATGCCCGTGGCCGCACGATTCGTCGTGGACGTGATCGCCGTCTTTGTGATCGTGCGAATGGTCGTTGCCGTGATCAGGGTCATGCGTGTGGCCTTGTGCGCTTTGGCCGTGTTCATGATCATGCGGGTGGTCATCGTGCCCGTGCCCATGGTCGTGCGCATGTTCATGCCCATGATGCTCGCCGAACACCTGCTGCGCTAACGCATAGTCTTCAGCAAACGTCTCATCATGACCATGCTTGTGGCCGCCGCCGTACGCGCCGGATTCCGGCTGGAACGGCATCGACACCTGATCCACGCTGGCGCCGATACGCTTGAGCATATCGGCGAGCACCGGATCGTATTCCAGCTTCAGATAATCCAAGCCGACTTCGACCGGCGTATGACGATTGCCGAGGTGGTATGCAGCGCGCGTCAACGTCAATGCATCTTTAGCGCGGATAACCAGCACCGCTTCAGGCGCGGCGACAACACGCACCAGGCCGCCATCGTCGGCGACCAGAACATCGCTGTCGCGCAGCACGGTGCCGCGCGGCAGCAGCAGCGCGACTTCTTCGCCGTTATCGAGCGTTGCCGCGAGACGGCTCTTGCGGCGGTCGTCGAAAGTGAGTGTCAGGGTTGGCGCGCGCTTCACCAGCACAGGTGCCAGCTTCAGATGCGGCGCGATCAGCTTGTCGATAGTGCGCATGGTTTAGAACAGGAAGTAGCGTTGCGCCATTGGCAGCACGGTTGCGGGTTCGCACGTGAGCAACTGACCGTCCGCGATGACCTGATACGTCTCCGGATCGACGCTGATCGCCGGGCGCCACGCGTTGTGAATCATGTCGGCCTTCGTGATGTTGCGGCAGTTCTTAACGGCAACGATACGCTTGTTCAGACCGTAGCGTTCGCCGACACCCGCGTCGGCGGCCATTTGCGAAACGAAGGTCAAGGACGTGCGCCCTAGCGCACCGCCACGCGTCGCGAACATCTCGCGATAGTGGACCGGTTGCGGCGTCGGAATCGATGCGTTCGGGTCGCCCATCTGCGCCATTGCGATCATGCCGCCCTTCAGAATCAGCGAAGGCTTGATGCCGAAAAACGCCGGCTCCCAGAACACGAGGTCGGCCCATTTGCCCGGCTCGATCGAGCCGACTTCGTGCGAGATACCGTGTGTGATGGCCGGGTTGATCGTGTACTTGGCGACGTAACGTTTCGCGCGGAAATTGTCGTGCCGCGTGTTGTCCTCGGGCAGCGCGCCGCGTTGCACTTTCATCTTGTGCGCGGTCTGCCACGTGCGGATGATCACTTCACCCACGCGGCCCATCGCCTGCGAATCCGAGGACAGCATCGACAATGCGCCGAGGTCGTGAAGGATGTCTTCGGCAGCAATGGTCTCGCGGCGAATGCGCGACTCGGCGAACGCGATATCTTCCGCAATCGACGGGTCCAGGTGGTGGCACACCATCAGCATGTCGAGATGCTCTTCGAGCGTGTTGATGGTGTACGGGCGCGTCGGATTCGTGGAGGAGGGCAGCACGTTCGCTTCGCCGCACACCTTGATGATGTCTGGAGCGTGGCCGCCGCCCGCGCCTTCCGTGTGATACGTGTGAATCGTGCGACCCTTGAACGCCGCCACGGTCGCTTCCACAAAACCTGCTTCGTTCAGCGTATCCGTGTGAATCGCGACCTGCGTGTCGGTGTCGTCGGCGACGGAAAGACAGTTGTCGATCGCGGCGGGCGTCGTGCCCCAGTCCTCGTGCAGCTTCAAACCGATCGCACCCGCGGCGATCTGTTCAAGCGCCGGTTGCGGCTGGCTCACGTTGCCCTTGCCGAGAAAGCCGAGATTCATCGGATAACCGTCGGCGGCTTGCAGCATGCGTTCGAGATGCCACGGACCCGGCGTGCAGGTTGTTGCGTTCGTGCCTGTTGCCGGACCTGTACCGCCGCCGAGCATCGTCGTCACGCCGCTTGCAAGGGCTTCTTCAATTTGCTGCGGACTGATGAAGTGAATGTGCGTATCGATGCCGCCCGCCGTCACGATCAGGCCTTCGCCCGCGATCACTTCGGTGGACGCGCCGATTGCGATCGTCACGTTCGGCTGGATGTCGGGATTGCCCGCTTTGCCGATTGCAGCGATGCGGCCGTTCTTAATGCCGATATCGGCCTTGACGATGCCCCAGTGATCGAGAATCACCGCATTCGTCACGACCGTATCGACCACGTCGGCATGCACGCGTTGCGACTGGCCCATGCCGTCGCGAATCACTTTGCCGCCGCCGAATTTCACTTCTTCACCGTAGGTCGTGAAGTCGCGTTCGACTTCGATCAGCAGATCGGTATCGGCGAGGCGTACGCGGTCGCCGGTCGTGGGGCCGAACATTTCCGCGTACGCGCGGCGGCCAATGCGTAATGTCATGGTGTGGGTCCGGAAATGAGCAGGGTGGTCGGAGCAGGCATGCGCGGGTGACGCGTCAAAGCTTGCCCATCACCTTGCCGTTGAAGCCGTAGACGACGCGATCGCCCGCCAGTTCGACCAGTTCGACTGTTCGTTCCTGACCGGGCTCGAAGCGAACGGCGGTGCCTGCAGCAATGTTCAGGCGGAAACCGCGTGCCGCTTCGCGATCGAACGAGAGCGCTTCGTTCACTTCGTAGAAGTGATAGTGCGAGCCGATCTGCACCGGCCGGTCGCCGGTATTCGACACGACCACCGTGACGGTGGCGCGGCCCGCGTTGAGCTCGTGTTCGCCGTCGTCAATGAGGAGTTCGCCGGGAATCATGGGGCAGCCTTACGGGTTACGGGATCGGATGATGCACGGTGACGAGCTTGGTGCCGTCGGGGAACGTGGCTTCGACCTGGATGTCGGGGATCATTTCCGGCACACCTTCCATCACATCGGCGCGCGTCAGAAGCGTGGTGCCGTAGTGCATGACTTCGGCGACGGTCTTGCCGTCGCGGGCCGCTTCCATCAGCGCGGCGCTGATGAAGGCGACCGCTTCCGGGTAATTCAGTTTGAGGCCGCGAGCGCGGCGCCGTTCGGCGAGCAGCGCGGCGGTGAAGATCAGCAGCTTGTCCTTCTCGCGGGGTGTCAGCTTCATCGAATGTCTACGTAGGGTTGCGCCGGTCCCGAGTGGGACCGGCTGCGACAGTGATTGGCGTTGCGTGTCATGGCCGCGATCGCGCGTTGCGCACGGGATGCGGCCATGACGAGTGCAATGCCGGATAAGCCAGGCACGGTATCAAGTTCAGCTAACGATGCGCTTACAGGTCGGCCGGCATCGCTGCGCCGAACCATTTCTTCGACATCGTGTTGAGCGTACCGTCCTGCTTGGCCGTCGCGATGGCAGCGTTGACCTTCTGTTGCAGGCGGGGTTCGTTCTTGTTCATGCCGACGAAGCACGGCGAATTCTTGATAACGAACTTCGGTTCCGGACGACGCGGCGGATTCTTCGCGAGGATCGCGGCGGCGACGATGTTACCGGCGGCGATCAACTGCACCTGACCCGAGAGAAACGCGGCGATAGTCGCGTTGTTATCTTCGAAGCGTTTGATGGTGGCGTTCGGCGCCATTTGCGTGAGAGCGATTTCTTCGAGCGCGCCGCGGGTGGCGCCGACTGTCTTGCCGGTGAGATCGGCGGGGCCGGTGACCTTGATGTCGGCGGGGCCGAACACGCCCTGGTAGTACGGCGCATAGGCCGTTGAAAAATCGATGACCTTGTCGCGCTCGGGTGTTTTGCCGAGTGACGAGATCACCAGATCGACCTTACCTGTTTGCAGATACGGAATGCGGTTCGCGCTATTGACCGGCACGAGCTCGAGCTTCACGTTCATCGACTTCGCCAGCATCGCGGCGGTATCGATGTCATAGCCTTGCGGCTTCATATCCGCGCCGACCGATCCGAACGGCGGATAGTCTTCCGGCACGGCGACTTTGAGCGTGCCTGCTTTGGCGATGTTGTCGAGCGTATCCGCGTGGGCGGCGGGCGCATTGAGTGCGAGGACGGGCGAGAGCAGCAGTGCGGCGAGCCAGGCGCGACGCGCGGGGCGAAGGGTCGATCGGGTCATGTTGTGTGAGCGGTGGTGGCGAGAAGCGGTCGGCTGCCGTCAGGATGCGGCGGCATTGTGGGGGATTTTGCAGCAAGGTATGTGCCATGCCGGTGCAGTATAGGTGGGCGGGGAGGAAAAGGGAGTGATGCACCAATCTGGGGTGATGCCGTGTTCCCGATTGGTGCATGAGGCGACTTGCGAAGGTGAACGGCCGCCTGCCGATCGGACAGACGGACAGACGACGCGGGCGTCAGGTGGACCAGATTCGAAGCGGCACGGCGTTGACACCATGCACGACCGGTCTCAACTGAAGCCAGCACTGCGTCAAAGCTCGCTGCAGGGTCTCCATAGACCGCGAAACTGCCCGCACGAGCAAAACACCCTCAGTGACACAGGAAGCCGCCGCCCGCAACGAATCATCAAACGGCAACTGGGCGGTGAGCGCCTCAGCCAGCGCATCATCGCAAGCCGCCCCAACAGCCCACAGCGTCCCATAAGCAGGAAACCCGGCCAGACCTTGCGCCGCATCCCGCAATGAATCCTCTGCAGCAAGACTCGCGCGTTCGAGCCATAGCGCCTCGCCATTCGCGCCGACAATCCGCGATACCGCGCGCAAATGACCGGCTGACCACTGCTCGCCGGCCGCTTGCCGCCCAAGCTGAGTCGCATCCCACCCAATCGCGGTGGCACCTTCGCCAAGCGTCAACGAAAAATCCAGCATCGCATTGGCGTGATCGAAAACAATATTGTTCTGCGGCAGCCAGTCGAGCCTCGCATGCTCACCGACACGCACCGCAATATTCTGCCGTGCCGCACGCCCATTGGCCTTGTACCACTTGGTCGCACCGGGCGTGGTAATCACGGCATGCGCGTTGTCGCCGACAGCAACATCGATGTCGAGATGGTCGCCGCCCGCGATCCCACCTGGCGGGTGCACGATCACTGCATGACAGATTGCATTGCCTTCCGGGTAGAGCGGCCTTTGCACGCGCAACGGTCCGTCATGCAGCCGATGCTTGAGTGTGGTCCGTTCGTCCTCTTTGACGAAGCCGAGTTCGAGGCGCGCGCGCCATTGCGAGTGCGCGGCAGGTTGCGCGGTGGCGAGTGCGGTGTGATTTTCGTGAAGCGACATACGGATGGACTTGCGAATGGACGGGCGGCGCGGTCCGCTAAAGGACGCGGCAACAGACGTGTTGTTGCGGAGCGTGCCGACGCGCGTTAGGCAACGACTAGCCGCGTTGCCACGGGATGCGGCGAGAATAGCACGCTGCATTGCCGTGCTGCTGCGCTTCAGACCGCGATGAGGGCGCGCACACCATCCGTATCCATGTTTGCGCCTTCGCCGCCTGCGACGATTTCACCGCGGCTCATTACCCAATACCGATCAGCGATTTCCTTCGCGAAGTCGTAATACTGTTCGACGAGCAGCACGGTCATACCCATTTCTTCGACCAATTGACGCAGCGTGCGGCCGATGTCCTGAATGATCGACGGCTGGATGCCTTCCGTGGGTTCGTCGAGGATCAGCAATTGCGGATCGCTCATTAGCGCACGGCCGATCGCGAGTTGCTGTTGCTGACCGCCGGAGAGGTCGCCGCCGCGGCGGCTGCGCATGTCCTTTAGAACGGGGAACAGTTCGTAAATACGATCCGGGATTTTCTTCGGGGCTTTTTTGCTGGCTGCGCCGACTAGTAGATTTTCTTCGACCGTTAGCCGCGGGAAGATGTCGCGGCCTTGGGGGACGTAGGCGAGACCTTGCTCCACGCGTGAGTAGGTCGGCAGCTTGGTGATCGGTGTGCCGCGCCAGGCGATTGAACCGCTCTTGGTCTGGACGACGCCCATCAGGCATCTGAGTAGCGTTGTTTTGCCTACGCCGTTGCGGCCTAGCAATACGGTGAGCTTGCCGTCAGGAACGGTGAGTTTCACGTCGCGGAGGATGTGGCTGCCGCCGTAGTACTGGTTTAGGTTTTCGACTTCTAGCATTTTTGGTGTTCCTGTGTGTTCCTGTGTGTGCCTACGGCGTTGGCCTTTTCTTGAATTCTTATTGGTCTATTAGCGTCGCCCCTGTGCGGGGCAGCACCTACTTTTCTTTGCCTGCCGCAAAGAAAAGTAGGCAAAAGAAAGCGGCTCAAACCGCTAACTTTTAAACGGGTCCCCTGGCTTGGAGGAGGCAGTGGTGCATCTGGAATCTGTGTTCTCGCACATTCGGCGTGAGTGACAAGGCAGTCATACTTCCGGCGGCGCTGCGCGCGCCGACGAGTACTTCATGGGGCCATTGGGTCATTTGCGTTCACTCCTGTTTGTGCGTGGGGGCTGTCAATCGGTGAGCGGCATCATGTCAGTTCACATCTTCCATCTGTCGATTGCATCGCTCGATACTGACGGCCCCATGACCTTGAACCGAAGCCCCTGGTTTCCCATGCATACCCATCCGCGACGCACGCAGTGCGGAGTGGGAGCTGATGACACCTTTGTCACTAACGCTGAGTGTGCGAGGGCACGGATTCCAGATGCACCACTGCCTCCTCCAAGCCAGGGGACCCGCTTAAAAGTTAGCGGTTTGAGCCGCTTTCTTTTGCCTACTTTTCTTTGCGGCAGGCAAAGAAAAGTAGGTGCTGCCCCGCACAGGGGCGACGCTAATAGACCAAAAAGAACTCAAGGAAAGGCCAAAGAATCCAGATCAAGACAACGCCAAAGAATCCAGATCAAGACAACACCAACACCATAAAAACACAAACAATCGCCGAGCAGGCCACCAAACCAATACCGCCGCCAAAGGCAAAAAAAAATCACCGCCCTAGATAAGACTCAATCACCATCTCATCCCGCTTGACCTCATCAAGCGTGCCATGCGCAAGAACCCGCCCTTCGGCCATCACAGTGACCTTCCCCCTATCACCCGCTAAAGCCGCAACAAACTCCATATCATGTTCAACCACCATCATCGAACACGTCCCACGCAAATGATTCAGCAACTCAGCTAGCTGCATGGTCTCGTCATCGGTCATGCCAGCCGCAGGCTCATCGAGCAAAAGCAGCGCCGGTTGCTGCATCAGCAACATCCCAATCTCAAGCCGTTGCTTCTGCCCATGCGACAACTCACCAGCGAGCCGCCGCGCCTCGCTCTCCAACCCGATCAAAGCCAACGTCTCTTCAATCCGCGCTTGCGCATCACGATCCAACCGCGCACGCAAAGAAGCCCACCAACCTTTATCAGCCTTCATGGCCAACTCAAGGTTCTCCCACACAGGATGTTGCTCAAACACAGTAGGCTTCTGAAACTTCCGCCCAATGCCCGCACGCGCAATAGAAGGCTCATTCATCCGCGTCAGATCAATCGACTGCCCGAGAAAAATCTTCCCGGAGTCCGGTTCGGTCTTCCCGGTGATGACATCCATCATCGTCGTCTTACCCGCGCCGTTCGGCCCAATGATGCAACGCAACTCGCCCGCGTCGATCGACAAACTCAACGCATTCAATGCGCGAAACCCGTCGAAACTCACAGTCACGTCTTCAAGGTACAAAATCGTCCCGTGCGAAATATCGATCTCGCCCGGCACCACCGCGTGCCCCATGCTCGCGACGCCGCTCAGTGACCGTTCAGCAGGCTCTTCGGGTAATGCAAGATCGGGAACCATCGGGTTTTCGTTCATGAGCGGTTCCTTTTTCGCGCGACCATGTCGACCAACCCCATGATGCCGTTCGGCAACAACAGCGGGACCAGCACGAAAATCAGGCCAAGAAAGAACAGCCAGTATTCAGGGAAGTTCGCCGTAAAAAAACTCTTCGCACCATTCACCGCGAACGCGCCGATGATCGGTCCGATCAAGGTGCCACGTCCACCCACCGCAACCCAGATCGCCATCTCGATCGAGTTGCCCGGCGACATCTCGCCCGGGTTGATGATGCCGACCTGCGGCACATACAACGCCCCTGCAATCCCGCACAGAATCGCGGACACGGTCCACACGAACAGCTTGTACGCGAGCGGGCTGTAGCCGAGGAACATCAAACGCGTTTCGCCGTCGCGTACCGCGGTGACCACGCGGCCCAGCTTCGACGTGACGATTGCCCGCGCGCCGATGAAGGCCAGAATCAACACCGCGAACGTGATCAGCAGAAGGGCCGTGCGCGTGCCCGGATGCGTGATCGGAAAACCGCCAATGCGCTTGAAGTCAGTGAAGCCGTTATTGCCGCCGAACCCCGTTTCATTACGGTAAAACAGCAGCATCGCGGCAAACGTCATCGCCTGCGTGATGATCGACAGGTACACGCCCTTCACCCGCGAGCGGAACGTGAAGAAGCCGAACACCCACGCGACTACAGCGGGCACCAGCACCACCAGCAGCAGCGCGTAACCGAGATGCTGCGTGCCTTGCCAGTACCACGGCAGTTGGTGCCAGTCGAGAAACACCATGAAGTCGGGCAGGTCGCTGCCGTATTTGCCTTCGTGGCCGATCGAGCGCATGAGGTACATGCCGATCGCGTAGCCGCCCAATGCAAAAAACAACGCGTGTCCCAGGCTCAGAATGCCGCAGTAGCCCCACACGAGATCGAGCGCGAGCGCGGCAATTGCATAGCACATGAACTTGCCGGTGATCGTCATCGCGTAGGCGGACAGATGGAACGCGCTCGTCTCCGGCACCACCAGGGTGGCTAACGGCACGCCTAGACCGAATACGATGATCAAAGCGATCAACGCGAGCCACGCGCGGCGCGACAGCAACGCGGGACGCGGCGGCAAGCCCAGCGCGAAGCCAGACTGCACTTCGCGTCCGGCCGTCGCGCCACCGCCCGCTGCGCCAATGTGAGCCGATGAGGTGGCAGCTGAGGTGGCAGATGAGGTGGCAGATGAGGTGGCAGATGAGGTAGCCGATGTCATCTCATGCCTCCGCGCTACGGCCCTTGAGGGCGAACATGCCCTGCGGACGCTTCTGGATGAACAACACGATCAGCACGAGCACCGCGATCTTGGCGAGCACCGCGCCCCAGAACGGCTCGATCGCCTTGCTGACCAGCCCAAGGCCGAAGCCGCCGATCACCGTGCCGGCGAGTTGGCCGACGCCGCCGAGCACCACGGCCATGAACGAGTCGATGATGTAGCTCTGACCGAGGTCCGGACCCACATTGCCGATCTGCGACAGCGCACAGCCACCCAGGCCGGCAATGCCCGCGCCGAACGCGAACGCATAGGAGTCGACGCGCGAGGTCTTCACGCCGACGCACGCGGCCATCCGCCGGTTTTGCGTGACGGCGCGCACGAACAGTCCCAGACGCGTTTTGGTTAGGACAGCCCAGGCAATTCCGACGACGATCAGCGAGAACGCCAGAATCGCCAGCCGGTTGTACGGCAGGATCAGATTCGGCAGCACGGTCACACCGCCGCTCATCCATGCAGGGTTGATCACCTGGACGTTCTGCGCACCGAACACCATACGTGTCGCCTGAATCAGAATCAGACTGACGCCAAAGGTGGTCAGCAGGGTTTCCAGCGGACGGCCGTACAAATGCTTCAACACCAGCCGTTCGAGCACGATGCCGACCAGTCCGGCCGCGGCGAACGAAGCCGGTACCGCGAGCAGTGGATACCAGTCGAACGCACCCGGCGCAAAGCGCTGGAACAGGTTCTGCACGACGTACGTTGCATAGGCGCCGATCATCAGGAATTCGCCGTGCGCCATGTTGATCACGCCGATCAGCCCATACGTGATCGCGAGGCCCAATGCGGCGAGCAGCAGCACGCTGCCGAGCGACAGCCCGGCGAACAGCGTGCCCGCGATCTGGCTGCGGCGCTGGATCGAATCGAGTTCGTCGATGCCGCTTTGCGCGGCGGCGCGCACGCGGCCGTCCGCTTCGTTGAAGGTGCCATCCGGCTTCTTCGCGACGAGTGGGCGTAGCAGTTCGTTCATGTCGAGATCGTGCCGCGCGGCGACCAGTTGCACGGCTTCGAGGCGCTTGGCCGGGTCGGCATCGTGCAACGCGGTCATCGCCCACAGCGTGTCGAGGCGCTTCTTTAGCACGGGGTCGGTTTCCTTCGCGCGCGCCGCATCGACGAGCGATTTGATCGACGGATCGGGGTTTTGCAGCAGCGAGGTGATGGCGGCGTCGCGCGTGGCGGTGTCGGGGGAATCGAGTTGCAAGCCCGAGAGTGCGCCGGTTACTTTCGAGCGCAGCAGGTTGTTCAGGGTGACCGGTTGCGCGTCGCCCGCGGCGACCGTTTTACCGGTGACGGCATCGCGTGCCGTGTCGCCGTCTTGCAGCAGCACCGCGCCGGAATCGGTGGCGAGCGCGCTGTCCTCGGAGAGTGCTTTGAGGACCGCTAGCGATTCTTTGTCGTGGTTGGCAATCAGCTTGTCGATGGCCGCGGATTTCGCGTCGAAGTCATCGCCCGCGAGCGGCGCGACATCGGCCGGGCTCAGCGCGAAGGCCGCAAGCGGCGCGCTAGCGAAGAGCGCAAGCGCCACGCTGCCGATGGTGCGCCGTGCGCTGCGTCGTGCAACAGTCAGGAATGAAAACGCCATGATGGCCTTTGAAGAAAAACCGGCAGAGCGGCACGGCATGATGCGAAAGCATCGATACCGCGCCGTCGTATTACTGCGTCGTCCTGTCTGGCTCAGAATCGGGTTCAGACTCGAACTTAGACTCAGGCAACCCGCGAGCGCTTCAGGAATGCGGGAATCGAACTGACCACATCCGGCTTGCTCGAATTACCGGCGATGAACGGGCTCCACGGCTGCGCGCGAACCGCGGTCTTGGTGCGCCACACCACGTTGAACTGGCCGTCGGCGCGCACTTCGCCGATCATCACCGGCTTGTGCAGATGGTGATTGCCGTCCATTTCGAGCGTGAAACCCGACGGCGCGGCAAACGTCTGGCCGATCATCGCGACGCGTACCTTGTCCACGTCCGTGCTCTTCGCTTTCTCGACGGCCTGCTTCCACATATGGATGCCGACGAAGGTCGCTTCCATCGGGTCATTGGTCACGCGCTTGGTGCCGACCGGCAGGTTGTTGTCCTTGACCCACGTGGCCCATTGCTTCTTGAACTTCTCGTTGGCCGGATTGCGCAGCGACATGAAGTAGTTCCATGCCGCGAGGTTGCCGACCAGCGGCTTCGTATCGATGCCGCGCAGTTCTTCTTCGCCGACCGAGAATGCGACGACCGGCACGTCAGACGCCTTCAGCCCCTGGTTGCCCAGTTCCTTGTAGAACGGCACGTTCGAGTCGCCGTTGACGGTAGAGATCACCGCGGTCTTGCCGCCCTGCGAGAAGGTCTTGATGTTCGCGACGATGGTCTGGTAATCGCTGTGGCCGAAGGGGGTGTAGACCTCCTGGATATCGGCTTCCTGCACGCCCTTCGACTTGAGGAACGCGCGCAGGATCTTGTTGGTTGTGCGGGGGTAGACGTAGTCGGTGCCCAGCAGGAAGAAGCGCTTGGCGCCGCCGCCTTCCGTGCTCATCAGGTATTCGGTGGCCGGAATTGCTTGCTGATTCGGCGCGGCGCCCGTGTAGAACACGTTGCGCGACATTTCTTCGCCTTCATACTGGACGGGATAGAACAGCAGGCCGTTCAGTTCTTCGAACACCGGCAGCACCGACTTGCGCGAGACGGACGTCCAGCAGCCGAACACGACGGCGCACTTTTCCTGGGTGATCAGCTGACGCGCTTTTTCGGCGAACAGTGGCCAGTTCGACGCCGGGTCCACGACCACCGGCTGCAGTTGGCGGCCCATGACGCCGCCGTTCTTGTTGATGTCCGCGATAGTCATCAGCGCGGTGTCTTTGAGCGATGTCTCCGAGATCGCCATCGTGCCTGACAAGGAATGTAGAACGCCTACTTTAATCGGACCGCTGCCCGATTGCGCATGAGCAAACGGAACCCGACCCGCTAGCGCCAATGCGCCCGACATGGAGCCGAACTTCAACAGACTACGACGTTTCATGTATTTCCCCTTGCCATTGAATGGTGAATGTTTATGGGCGTCGATTTCAGCCAGCAGGGCCTATCCCGCATGACTTGCCGTTCGTGTACTGCAAGGCACATGCCATGCAGCAATTTCGACTTGAAGTCCGCGAGTTGCGTGCTACTGCGTGCTGCGGCGCGGTGATGCGTCACGGCAGTTATGCGTCATGCGGCGCAAAATTGGTGCAGGAGCAGGGCGTGCGCCTCGTTCAGGTGCGTGCCGCGCCGCAACGAAGCGTATCGATCGGCCATTGGGCGTCGGCGGTGCATGGCCGCCGCCCCTTTGTGCATGCGCCGCGCTGTGCCTACACTGAAAGAGCACCCACGCGAGGAGACACGACATGAATGAGCGCGCCAGCGTCAATACACCCGATATGTCCGCGTTCTGGATGCCCTTTACCGCGAACCGTCAATTCAAGAGCGCGCCGCGGCTGCTGGTGAGCGCGAAGGGGATGTACTACACGTCACACGACGGCCGGCGCATTCTCGACGGCACCGCCGGGCTGTGGTGCGTGAACGCGGGGCACTGCCGCGACGAGATCGTGGCCGCTGTGCAGGCGCAGGCGGCCGAAATGGATTTCGCGCCAACGTTTCAAATGGGCCATCCGAAGGCTTTCGAAGCCGCGACGAAAATCGCGCGACATACGCCGGGCGACTTGAAGCACATCTTCTTTGTGAACTCGGGCTCGGAGGCGGTGGATACCGCGCTGAAGATTGCGTTGGCTTACCACCGTTCGCGTGGCGAGGGGCAGCGAGCGAGGTTTATCGGTCGCGAGCGTGGGTATCACGGCGTGGGCTTCGGCGGGATTTCGGTGGGCGGTATTGCGCCGAACCGCAAGGCGTTTTCAGGTGGACTGTTGGCGGCTGTCGATCATTTGCCGCATACGTTGAACATCAAGGAGGCGGCGTTTTCGAAAGGGCAGCCGGCATGGGGTGTGCATCTCGCTGACGAACTGGAGCGGCTCGTTACGCTGCACGATGCGTCGACGATTGCTGCGGTGATCGTTGAGCCCGTGGCTGGGTCGACCGGTGTGCTGATTCCGCCGCAAGGGTATTTGCAGCGGCTGCGCGAGATCTGCGACAAGCATGGCATCTTGTTGATCTTCGACGAAGTGATTACGGGTTGGGGGCGCTTAGGTGCGGCATTTGCCGCGCAGTATTTCGGTGTGACGCCGGATCTGTTGACCATGGCCAAGGGCACCAACAATGCGGCCGCGCCGATGGGGGCTGTCGCCGCAAGTGCGAAGATTCACGATGCGATTGTGAACGGGGCGCCGGGTGGGATCGAGCTGTTTCATGGGTATACGTATTCAGGGCATCCGATCGCGGCGGCTGCGGCGTGCGCGACGATCGATCTGTATGAGCGTGAACAGCTATTCGAGCGGGCCGCGCGGATGGCGCCGATCTTCGAGCGCGAGATTCACAAGCTTCGCGACGAGCGGCATGTCATCGATGTGCGCAATCTTGGGCTGGTGGGTGGGGTGGAGTTGGCGTCGCGTGCTGGGGCGCCTGGGGCACGTGCTTATGATGTTTTCGTGCGGTGCTTCGAGAAGGGGGTGCTGACGCGTTATACCGGCGATATCCTGGCGTTCTCGCCACCGTTGATTGTGGAAGAGGCGCAGATCGAGGAGATATTTGGGACGGTGGCTGAGGTGCTGAGGGAGACGGATTAGGGGCAGTGTACGTTTGCTCAGGCGCGTGGGCATTTTGCCTCTTGAGCAAGCGAGACAGGATGCTCACGAACGTTAATGAGCGATGAGGTATGGAGAAAAGTCGAACCCGTCCTGGATGGCAAGGAAGGTGACTATTGTCTAAAGCAACTGGGGGCGAGAATCACGCCGGACTTGGCTGGTCAGAATCCCCGATTATCGGGGAATGAAGATAGTAATGGGGCGCCAATTCCATTAACCCTGCCACGTGTCTACTCATTTCATTTGTTAACGGTGTCGGGCGATCCAAGGAAACAACCGGAAATCGCACCGGGACCCAAGCGGCCGAAACCCAATCCATGACTCAACCGCGCGCCACGCACAGCAGCGCTGGCATCACCGTGTAGCGTGTCGCGAGCGCGGCCGCTGAATCGAGCAAGCGACATACGGCGAAGAGCCGAGACCAGGCGCGCGATTATGCGGACCTGACAAAAACGCTTGTCGATAGTACCGAGCACTACTGGCAGCGGGCGAATGTCGAAAAACATTTCGCTTTCGCTGTTGCGACTGAAAATGCGAACCATCCTGACGCACGATGTGCGTGCCGCTGTTCTCAGGGACGGGGCAACCGGTGTCGGCCAGAAAAAACCGAAGCTCCCGAAAGCCTGCGCACTGTCCCCTGCTGTCACACACGGACCTGACCTGGCGGCACCTTGCCACAGTACAAAAGGTGAGAGGAATCGCGCTTCCTTCCTGCTTCAACGCGTTCTGCATATTCCTACACATCAGACTGAATTTTCCAATTCAAAAAAAGATAAATCCCGTTCCCTGGCTCGTTCGAGCTAATTAGGCTCGCTTCTTCCGAAGGATTACATGTATTGCGTTGCAGTGACGGCGATCGTCATTCGCGGTGTACTCACAGCGCTAATCTTTCCTGGTCGGAGACAAATCCTTTAGAACGCCGTACAGGGAACTAGAAAATGCAGAGGAAGAGACGTGATACAGGGCAGGACGTTCCCCAAAAAAACGATACGCAAGCTCGCTCTTTATGGTCGGAAACAATGCCGCGCCGTGTCCTTGCCGGTGCTACCGGCCTTTCGATCGTATTGGCGCTTGCCGCATGCGGCGGAAATAGTGGTAATGAGGCTGCCGCTGACACAGCACCCTCGTTCAAAAACACAGCGGCCGACAGCGACGCCAATGCTGGCAAAAGTTCAATGAGGTTGACTGCCGTGGTGAACACCAGCGGTCTTGCAACGAGCGCCACTAAAGATAGGTTTATCGTCAAGTATCGAATCGGTACCACGGAGCGTGTCTCTCCCAGTGTGATCCAATCAACACTCGACCGGCGCGCGAGCACATTCCCTGCTAGAGCAAGGCATCTGCGCCGCTTGGGAGCCGGTGCGGACATCATTACGGCCGACCGAAAACTGAACCGTAAGGAAGCCAGAACCTTTATGCAGAACATCGCTTCCGATCGTAACGTGGAATATGTCGAAGTCGATACACCCATGCACATCGATGCAATCCCGAACGATTCGAACTACAGCATGCAGTGGGGTTACACGCCGAACGCGGGCACGTATTACGTCACATTGAGTGCTTTCACGAACGTCAGCGGCGTTTCGCCGGCAGTGAGTATTACGCAATAGTCGAACCGAAAACGAGGCGACGCCCCACGTCCGAGAAAGCGCGAGGGCGTCATTTTCAAACGGGTCGACAATCGACCTCTGCACGCGAGTACTTCAACTTTGCCAGCCCTTCACTCATCCGCGACACAAAACCTTGACACTCGCATGGCGCGCGCTGACGCGTACTTCTCCGGAAACCGACTTCCCGAAGCTATTGACGAATATCGGCAAGTATTGAGTCTGCATCCACAACACGTCGATGCGCTTTATCGTGCGGGACTCGCTTCTATCCTTGGCAACCAGCTTGAACAAGCACGGGAATTCCTGCGCAAGGCATCGCTCGCCGCCCCGCGACGCGCGGATATCTGGGAGCAACGTGGATTGCTTGCGGGCATCTCTGAAGACTGGACAGCGGCCGAAGCGTTCTACCTTCGCGCACTGGATCTCTCCGGCAGTACTGTCACAATTCACCGAAATCTTGCCGATTGCCTGAGATTGTCCCAGCGTCTTGACGAGGCACGGAGTCACTATGCCAAGGCACTTGAAATCGAACCCGGCTTACATCACGCCGCTCGTTCCCTGGCGAAAATCAGCACTCAACTCGGGTATGTCGCCGATGCGGCGACGTACTCGCTACGCGCCTGGACAATCAATCCAGGTGGATTGGCGGACGGACTTGACCTGATCAAAGCGCTGGCAAAGGCCGAGCGCCATGATGAAATAGATTTAGTTGTCGAAGCCATTCGATCCAGTTTTGCATCCGACGCAGATGCACTCAAGGATCTGGCTTACACATTGAACTGCATCCGCTATTTCAGGCAGGCGATCACTGTCGCCCGGCAGGGACTGGTTCTTGATCCTCATAATGAGTCACTGCATTTCAACGCGATGTACGCGTTCGACTCGCTCGCGGATCTTTCAGGGCTGCGGACGCATTGTGTCGAGGCTGTCAGATTCTTTCCGCACAACGCCCAAATACAATTCACTCTCGCGAGTTTGGAACTGGCGTTTGGTGCCTTCGAATCGGGTTGGCAGCGGCTGAATTGGCGCGACAAGACTGAGTATTTCAAAGCTGCGGTATGTCTGGACTTCCCCGAATGGACCGGTGAGCCGGTTGCGGGTTGCACCTTTCTGCTAGTCGGCGAGTTGGGATTTGGAGATCAAATCCAGTTTCTTCGGATGGCCGATTGGCTGCATCGTCAAGGAGCGACTGTCGACGTATGGGTCGATGCTCCGCTGGGCGAAGTGGCACGCACGGCCAGCGGCGTCCGCGCGGTCTGGACGGCGCGGCCGACAACTCCCTACCGCTACTGGTGTCGTATGCTAAGGATGCCGGAGCATATGAATCTGAATCTTTCCATGCTCCCTCTCGCAATGCCTTATATCGGTACGCCGATGGAAAAAATGAACCATTGGAAGACATGTCTTGATGATATTGCGCCGATCAAGCCGTGCACGAACCGAAAACGCATTGGTTTGGTGTGGGCGGGGAATCCGAATCATCCATTCGATCATCGCCGTTCGATCGAACTGGACGCGCTCAAGCCTTTGCTTGCGCAGCCTGGTCTTACGTGGTTTTCTATACAAAAAGGCCCACTTGAACAGCAAGCGCTGGACCTGAAGAACACCTTCGATCTGCATACGCTGGGGCCTGCGATCAACGATTTCTCCGATACGCTGGCAGTGCTTCAAACGCTCGACCTGCTCATCACGGTCGACACATCAGTCGCTCATCTTGCCGGTGCTGCCGGACTGCCTGTCTGGGTACTCGTGCCCGCACACGCGGATTGGCGATGGATGATCGATAGAACCGATAGTCCTTGGTATCCGTCCATGCGGCTTTTCCGGCAGCGCGCTCTCGGAGAATGGACTGATGTTATTGAAGACGTGCGAAACGCACTGCAGGATTGGCGCGGTACGCGCGACGTTTGAGCGACCGATCGCACGCGCAAGGCCTGCTGTCACGGACCACCGTAATGACGCCGGGAATGACCGCCGTAATGGCGCCAGTTGGAAGAGAGGTGGCTTCGAGAATTCGGACAGTTCGTTGAGTGGAAAAGCTGGGGCGTGGGTCGGCCATAATGGCCGGCGACAAGGAACCAGAAGATGACGAAACGAAACCGACGGACCCACTCACCGGCGTTCAAGGCAAAGGTGGCCCTGGCGGCGCTCAAGGGTGACAGGACGCTGGCAGAGCTGGCCCAGCAATTTGATGTCCATCCGAACCAGATCACGGACTGGAAGAAGCAACTGCAGGAGCGGGTTGCCGATGTGTTTGACGCGGGCAACGCGGCGCCGGCAGCACCGCCAATCGACGTGAAGGTGCTGCATGCGAAGATCGGGCAGTTGACGTTGGAGAATGATTTTTTAGAAAGCGCGCTCAGCAAGGCGGGACTGCTGGGCGTAAGGCGATGATCGATCGTAATCACGCTCTGCCGGTGACACAGCAGGCCCGGCTGGTCGGTAACAGCCGGTCGAGTGCCTATTACCAATCGCGTGGGGTCAGCGAAGCGGATCTGAAATTGATGCGCCGGATTGACGAGCTTCACCTCGATCATCCATTTGCAGGGGCGCGAATGCTGGCACGGCTGCTGCGTCGCGAAGGCATCAAGGTCGGGCGCAGGCACGTCAGCACCTTGCTGAAGCGCATGGGCGTCGAGGCGTTGTATCGCAAGCCAAACACGAGCCGCAAGCATGCAGCCCACAGGATCTGGCCGTACCTGCTGCGCAACCGGAAGATCGACCGGGCCAATCAGGTCTGGGCGATCGATACGAGCTATATCCCGATGGCGCGCGGCTTTGTCTATCTGACGGCCGTAGTGGACTGGGCGAGTCGTCGGGTGCTGGCGCACCGGGTGGCGATCACGCTGGAGAGCTGCCATGCTGTCGAGGCGCTGGAGGAAGCGTTTGCGAAATACGGCCTGCCTGAGATCGTCAACAAGGATCAAGGCAGCCAGTTCACCGCAACCGAATTCACCGACGCGGTGCTCAGCCGGAACGTTCTTCTGTCCATGGACGGAAAGGGCGCTTGGCGTGACAACGTGTTCGTCGAACGGGTGTGGCGCAGCGTCAAATATGAAGAGGTCTATCTGAAAGCCTACGACTCGGTCAGCCACGCCCGCCGCTCAATCGGCAACTACCTGAACTGGTATAACCAGAATCGGCCTCATTCCAGGCTGGCCGATCAGACACCGGATGAAGCATACTTCGCCACGCTGCCAGCGATAAAATCGGCAGCTTGATTGCCCCAGCAATTCCACTTAAAAACTCGCAGATCCTGTCTGAACGAGCGAGGCCACCTCTGGCCATTTTTTTTTCGTGGAAGGTTCCTAAGGAACGATTGGCAAAGACATGTATGCGCTATGAAGTTTCGTCAATAGTCGCCAGTACGTTGTTTCTGTAATTGCACGTAATAAAATAGCCTAAAGCGACGAGGTGAGCGAGGCCATCGGGCGCGATCTATTTATTGCCGGGAAATGTCGCCGGGGTACGTAGGAACTATTGGTTCATAATTGAGGAAAAAAATAGGCGCAATCTCTTGCGCCTTCGGTCATTTCACCATCGCTGAAGATCAGAATGCGGTGAATGGCCCGTTTTGGGTGCCTGCGCGGGCACCGTTCAATACCGTGTACACGTCGCGGCCGAAGAAGAACGGCAGCCCCCAGATGAACAACCGGGAGTATGGCGAGGCGAGGCTGTCGTAGGCCGCATTCTGGTTCGCCGTCAGGGTCCATCCATTCGCTACCGAGAATGGCACCGTGACTGGCGTGGCGCCCTTGGCAACGCCAGTCAAAACGGCGGATAAGCTGAGCGTAGTCGAAGGCGTATACATATAGCCCACATAGTCATTGCCGGAGTTGGGAATCGCCGCATCCCAGAACGCGGTCGTATTGCCGCCGCTGTCGATCGTGCTGCTATACGAGACACCCTTATATGTGGTCGTAAAGTAGCCATCCTGATCAAGCGGCAGGATGTTTGCATTCGATGGCAATGCATTGTTCTGCTGCGTGCCGACGCCGAACACCAGTTCGCCTGTGACTCGTGCCTGACCACCTGCGGGCAATGCAGGCAGACGGATGATCGTGCCGTTGTTGTCTGAAGTGAAATTGGCGACCGGATTCATGACCTGCGTGTCGAGCGGCACGCGCGTCTTCGCGCACGAGCCCGTGGATGGACAGTAGTAGTAGGTTGCCGATAGGGCGTATTGAGCCGCGCGCGGAAAGTCCCGCACCATGGATCTGATGCCAAGCACCCCGTTGGCGCCGAGATTGGCCACAGCGCCGATATTCGAGAGGCCACTCGACGCGCAATCCGACGGTACGGCATATGCGCCGTCGCTGATGACCTGGATCGGCAAGTTGCCTGCCGCTTTACCGCCAATCGTCACGTCGGCACGCTTGATTGGGCCCCACGTGTAACCCGACCCAAATTGCGCGCATTGGGCAATCGGCGCACCACTGGTTGGGTCGTCGGTGGCACCGGTCTGAGCCGGCAAGCGGCCCACGAGCGCCGATCCCAATGCACTCGCCAAGACACGCACTCCTGTTGATCCAGTATCAATCAACATATGATCGATCGTCGCGCATTGGTTTGCGCCCTGCACGCCAGGGATACAAATCGTGACGGTCGCGTACGGCTGGTTGGCGAAATTCCCCTCCCACCGTTCGACGGTGATCGGGACGGTGTTGACGTCGGCCACGGGCGAGGGAGTCGGCGTCGGAGTCGGAGTCGGCGTTGGAGTCGGCGTCGGTGTCGGTGTCGGAGTCGGAGTCGGAGTCGGAGTCGGAGTCGGAGTCGGAGTCGGAGTCGGAGTCGGAGTCGGAGTCGGAGTCGGAGTCGGAGTCGGAGTCGGAGTCGGAGTAGGCGTCGGCGTCGGCGTCGGCGTCGGAGTAGGAGTAGGCGTCGGAGTCGGTGTCGGTGTCGGAGTCGGAGTCGGAGTCGGAGTCGGAGTCGGAGTCGGAGTCGGAGTCGGAGTCGGAGTCGGAGTCGGAGTCGGAGTCGGAGTCGGAGTCGGAGTCGGAGTCGCCGGTTTTTCGTTGTCCTTAGTCGCGTTCGAGTTGCCGTCGTCGCCACCACCACAGGCTGAAAGCGCCAAGTTGGCCGTGAGCAGCGCGAAGCAAAGTTTCTTATTGAGCGTCTTCATGTTTCTTGTGTTCCGTGAAATCGATGCGCCGTGTCACTGCAGATCGTCAGCACGGACATTGGCGGGGACGAGGCGTGGCAGAACTGCCTTGCCGAAGAAATTTCCCGCCCGTCCGGCGGACTCGATCTGAAAATCGCTGTTGCGTTCGATCAACGGACCGGTGCCGCGTGCGCGTCCCGCACCGGCCGCGACTGCGTTCGGGAAGTAGCTGCCCAGGAGTGCGACCATGTCGGGGCGTATCGGCCCCTGCCACGTGACAGCAAACACGACATTGGTCGGCAGGACGTATTCGCGAATCCTGACGCCGTCGGCGTCACGCGATTCACGCACGGTATAGGCGGAAGTGGAAGTGGAAGTGGAAGCAGGCGCCGCCGATTGGAGCAAGGACTTCGGAGCCGAACCCGCACTCGGTGCTCCGCCCAACGCCGCATACGACGCGAGCGGCAGCATTGCCGACACGGCCAGTACGATCTTTACAAAATTCATCACATTGCTCCAAAAAACAGGTCGGAGCATGTTGCCTGCGGACGATTAACGAGATGTACTGAAAAATCCCAACCGAGAGTCGGAAACAACGGCGAGCAAACGGCGCCTCTCGACACCGTCTGCCCGCCCGCATTCGTCAGAACGCAACAAACGGTCCGCTCTGCTTGCCGATCATGCCGTTGCCCACTGTCGTGTAGACACTTCGTCCGTAGAAGAAAGGCAGGCCCCACATGAACAATTTCGAGCGGGTGAGATACCAGCCGACGTTGTCGTAAGCGGCGTATCCGTTGGCCGAAACCCGGACGGCGTTGTCGATCGTGAAGGTCGTGTTCACGGGCGTTCCCTTGCCGTTGGTGGCTTCCATCGTGGCTGCCAGGTTCAGCGCGGCTGACGGCGAGTACCAGCCCGATGTAGTGGGAATCGAATCGTCCTGGAACGCGAACCCGTTGGTGCCGCTGTCGATTGCGCTCGACTTGAACACCTGACCTTGGTACTGAGTCGTAAACTCGCCGTACTCATCTATCGCCAGAACGTTCACATTCGACGGCAACGCATTGTTCGACTGCGTGCCGATACCGAATACCAGTTCGCCGGTGACACTCGCCTCGCCCCCCGCGGGCAGCTTGGGCAGGCGGACGATCGTGCCATTGTTATCGCTCGGGAAAGCGGCGACCGGGTTCATCACCTCCTTGTTCATCAGCATGCGCGTGTTGAAGCAAGCATTGGCGCCCGTGCAATAGTAGTAATTTCCCGGCAGCGCGGTGGTTAGTGCGTCTTTCGAGTCATACGTGCCGTAGCCAATGCCGAGAATGCCGTTGGCGCCGAGTTTTTGGACCGTGCTGAGGTCCGGGCCGCCGTGCGCGACGCAGTCCGACGGGACGGTGTACGCGCCGTCGCCGATCAACTGGATGGGGATATTGCTTGCCGTGCGGCTGCCGATTTTGACGTCGGCGCGTTTGACCGAGCCCCAGGTCGTACCGGAACCGAACGGCATGCATTCGGCGATGGGTGCAACGCCGCTCGCGTCGTCGACGGCGCCGACTTGCGTGAGCAATTGTGAAGCGAGCGTCGGCAACGCACTGGCCATGATGCGTACGCCCACCGATCCGGTATCCACCAGCATGCGGTCGACCGTGGTGCACTGGCTCGCGCCTTGCGTACCGGGGACGCACACGGTGATCGTCGCGGAAAGCATGTTGATGCCGCCCATCGAATTGTCGACGCGAATCGACACCGTGTTGCTGCCGTTGTTGGGTGTATTGCCCGAATTGCCTGAACTGCCCGAGCCATCCGGTTTCTTGATCCAGTCGGGTTCGGCGGACCACGCGATGGAGCCTTTGTTTGCGCTGCCGTTTCCGTCACTTCCGCCGCCACACGCGGACAGTGTCAGGCCAAGCGCTACCAGCGCGACCCAGAGTGTCTTGTTGATTGTCTTCATCTTGTTGTATTCCGCGAAATCGGTGTGTCGCATTACTTCAGATCGCCCGGACGGACGTTCGCCGGCATCAGGCGCGGCAGGTACGCCATGCCGAAGAAGTGTCCAAGGCGGCCGGCCGACTCGATGCGGAAGTCGCCATTGCCTTCGATCAGTGGACCCGTGCCGCGCGCACGGCTTTCGCCCGCCGCGACGAAGTTGGGAAAATAGCTGCCGAGCAGAGCCGTCATATCCGGCCGTATCGGTCCTTCCCACGTGACGGCGAACACGACGTTGCTGGGCAGGACGTATTCGCGGATCGTGACGCCGTTGGCGTCGAGCGACTCGCGTACGGTGTAAGGCGTCGTGGCGGTTCTGTTAGCCGCGCCCGTGCTCGAAGCGGCGGCGGACTGCGGCGTAGCGCGCAGCATGGTTGGAGAGGATGTGCCGGTACTGCCCGGTGCGCCGCCCAAAGCGGCATACGATGCAAGTGGCAACAACGTTGCGGCCAGCATCGCGATCTTCAACACTTTCATCACCTCGCTCCTCCAAAAATGGTCGGAGCATGGTGCCCGGGCAACGGTCAGGAAACCGTACGAAAATTCTGCGGCGCAGACCGGAAGGATCGCAATGAAAGTTAGGTGTCTGGGAGGTCGAAGACGGCCGGTGCCCTGAGAGTGTGCGAAGAATCACATGCGTCGGCAAAGAGCCACAAGCAGCGCGCAACCCAAGCACGCAACGAGTCAAATGTCGCGCAGGCAGAAGATCAATCGGAGCAGGAAAAGATCAAGCGCACCGGCTTGCTGAGGACGCGGCGAACCGGCGCTACTGCACCGCCGCCGCATTCGGCATAGCCCGCCGCCCAAGCTTCCCAGCAGCGCCTTTAGCCGCAACCCCCGGATGCGGCACCGTCG
Source organism: Paraburkholderia haematera (assembly GCF_905220975.1). Classification (GTDB taxonomy): domain Bacteria; phylum Pseudomonadota; class Gammaproteobacteria; order Burkholderiales; family Burkholderiaceae; genus Paraburkholderia; species Paraburkholderia haematera. The sequence goes on from NZ_CAJNBK010000001.1 coordinate 600,885, forward strand.
GCACCGGTGGCAGCGCGGTCAACGAACCATCGTCGACGGGTGAAAGGAGCGCGCTCAACTGCAGCACGTCCTGATCGGTGAGATTCGCGGTGGAAGCCTTCAATTTGAGACTATTGATCAGCGTGTCATATCGCGCCTTCGCCAGATCGCGCCGCGCCGAAAACAGTTGATCCTGTGCATTGAGCACGTCGATATTGATCCGCACACCGACCTGATAGCCGAGCAGATTCGATTCGAGCGAGGTGTTCGCTGATCGCTCGGCGGTCTGCAGCGCGCGCACTTGCGCGAGCCCGCTCACCACGCCGAGAAAAGCTTGCCGCGCCGATAGCGCTGCATTGCGCCGGGCCGTATCGAGATCGGCGGCGGCCTGGTCTTCGAGCGCGAGCGTTTGACGTACACGGCTTTGCGTCGCGCCACCCGCAAAGATCGGGATGGTAACCTGCACGCCGATCGTGCTATTCGTGTACGACGACCCCAGGTTCCCCAGTTCAGCCGCGAGCGCCGGCGTGCCGGGCGCGGGTGTGTTCGCGCCGCTGCCAAAGCCACCACCGAAATTGCCGCCAAAGTTACCCGCACCGGCCGCGCCGAGACTGCTGCGCGAACGGCTCGCGACCAGGTCGACGGTCGGCAGATGGCCGGCCTTGGCCTTCGACGTCTCGCGTTGTGCATTAGCCAGCGAGATCTGCTTCAGCACGACCTGGTAATTGGCATCGCTTGCGGTATCGGACCACTGATTGATGTCGGCGGGCACAGGCGGCGGCAGCGGGGCGCCGGCGGCCAGTCCATCCACATGCTCGACCGGATGCCCCACAATCTGCTGCAACGCGGCCAGCTTCACCGCGAGATCGTTCTGCGCGGCAATTTCCTGCGAGATCGCCTGATCGTATTTAGCCTGGGCTTCGTTGGTATCGGTGATCGTTGTGTTGCCGACTTCGAATGAACGCTTGGCCAATTCGAGCTGCTGCGCGATCGATGCCTTCTGCGAGCGCACAATCGCGAGGTTGTCCTGTGAAGCGAGCGCGTCGAAGTAAGCCTGACCCAGCCGCACGATCAGATCCTGCCGCGCAGCCCCAAACGACGCCTGCGCCGAATCCACCGCGAGCTTGCCCTGCGCATAGCCGTACCAGCTATCGACGTGAATCAGCGGCTGCGTGAGCGAAATTGTGTAGCCGTTGCTATTGCCATACGAGGCAGGGAAGCCGCCGCCGAAATCGGTGTTCTGGCGATTCGCGGTGAGCGACGCGGAGACTTGCGGCAGCAGTTTGGCGCGGGCGAGCGGCAACTCTTCGCTATTGGCGGCAAGCGCCGCACGCGCGCTTTGCAGCTGCGTGTCGCTCGAGAGTGCTTCGTCGTAAAGCTGGGAGAGCCCGACGGCGTGCGCGGGGATCGGGAGAAATGCGAGAGCTGCGCAATGAAGCGCCAGAGCGGCCGCGAGGACCGGCACCCGCTGGCGGATCATCGCGACCGTGCGATCAATAGGTGGGAACGGACGGATCGACCTGACGCGACCACGCGTCGATCCCGCCTTGCAGATTGAAGACGTTGGTATGGCCGCGCGATTCGAGGAACATTGCGACCTGGGCGCTGCGCGCGCCGTGATGGCACACGCAGACGATTTGCGCGTCGTCGTCCAACTCTTCGCTGCGCGCGGGAATCTCACGCATCGGAATCAATACGGCGCCGGCGATCGACGCCGTCTGGATTTCCCACGGTTCGCGCACGTCGAGCAGCACGGGCGCGGGGCGCGATTGATCGGCGAGCCATTCGGCGAGCGCCGGAGCGGTCAGATTTTGCATCAGCAGGACATCCAGTTCAGCGGCCGGCAGCGTGCCGGCCGTACAGATAAGCGTGTGAATTAAAACTTGAAGCGCGGCGGCTGCACGGCGTTGATCAGCGGTTCGACATAGGTTTCGAACACGTCGGCGATACGGTATTGCTTCTCGTCGATACGCGTGATGACCTGTGCCTTCATAACCGGCGCGACGCCGACAAAAACCGCCAGACGGCCGCCGACCTTCAGATGTTCGAGGATTTCCTGCGGCAGCACCGGCAGGCCGCCCGATACGCAGATCACGTCGTAAGGTGCCGCGCCGGCCCAGCCGCGCGAGGCGTCGCCGGTGGCAACTTCGGCGTTCAGCACGCCGTTGGCGATCAGGTTGTTCTTCGCCAATTCCGCGAGCTCAGGTTCGATGTCGACCGTCAGCACGTGCTGCGCACGGTGCGCGAGCAGGGCGGCCATGTAACCCGAGCCGGCGCCGATTTCGAGCACGCTTTCGTGTTTCTTCACCGCCAGTTCCTGCAGCACACGTGCTTCGACGCGCGGCGCCAACATGTGCTGGCCAGCCGGCAGCGGCACTTCGAAGTCGACGAAGGCCAGGTCGCGGTAGGCGGTGGGGACGAAGTTTTCACGCTTGACGATCGAGAGCAGATTCAGCACGTCCTGGTCGAGCACTTCCCAGGGGCGGATCTGCTGTTCGATCATGTTGAAACGCGCTTGCTCGATGTTCATGGTGGATTCGGCAGTGTGGTTTGGCGAGTTTGCGATTCTTTGCCGCTGACCGGCCGCCTCGGGGCTCAACTCCGGGGATAACTCCGGGGTTCAACTCGGCATGCAGGCCACGGCAGGGTAACTGCGGGATTGTACCAAATGGCGGCGCGAACCCGGGCCGTCGTGGGCAGTGCGCCGTCCGGCCGTCACCTTGGGACGGCCCGTCTGACTCCGTGTTAATCCCTAGCGATCCGTCCTTGCGATTCCCGCTTTCATCGCTCAAAAATGTAATCGATTACATTTTGAGGCGAATCCCCTTGTCCAAGTCGTTGCCCAAAGCGGCGCCCGCGTCGTCGTCGCCGACAAGGCGTTCGCCGCCTGAAGCTCAGCCGTCGCATCCGGCCGGGGGGCTTTCGATTGCCCAGGTGGCGGAGCAGGCGGGGGTCTCGGTGGCGACCGTGTCGCGCGTGTTGAACGGCCACGAGAACGTGCGGCCCGCCACGCGCGACAAGGTATTGGCGGCGGTCGACGCCAGCGGCTATCGCGTCAACGAACTCGCGCGCAACCTGCGCACCGCCGAAAGCCGCCTGCTGCTGACGATGGTGCCCGACGTCGGCAACCCCTTCTACGCCGAGATCGTGCGCGGCATCGACAGCGTCGCGCGCCAGCACGGCTACTTCATGCTGCTATGCGACACAGGCGCCGATCCGGGGCGCGAGCGCAGCTATTTCGATCTGCTGCGCCGCCGCCGAGCGGACGGCGCGATCTGCCTCGACCCCGCTACGATCCAGCAGGCGCTCGGCGAGGCGTCCAGCGCGCTGCCGTGGGTCGCGTGCTGCGAGTTCGATCCGGCGACGGGCGTGCCGTACGTCGGTATCGACAACTATCGGGCGGCGGGCGACGCCGTGCGGCATCTGCTCGCGCGCGGCCATCGGCGCATCGGGCTGATCAATTCGGATGTCGACTATCTGTACGCGCGGCAGCGCCAGCAGGGCTATCTGGATGCGCTGACCGAAGCGGGCATCACGCCGGATGAGCGTTGGCGCATGAACCTGAACAGTCTCGACTACGAGGCGGGCGCGTCGGCCGCAGCCTTACTGATGCAGCAGCCGCACGCGCCGAGCGCGATCTTCGCCGTCTCCGACACGCTGGCGATCGGCGTGATCCACGGTTTGCGGAGCGTCGGCAAGCGCGTGCCGGACGATGTCGCGGTGGTCGGTTTCGACGATATTTCGCTTGCCGCGCAGATCGATCCGCCGCTGACCACCATCGCACAGCCCATGCGCGAACTCGGCGAAACCGCCGCGCGCCTGCTGCTGCAACGGCTCGCGAACCCGTTGGCGAACGTGCCGGGTGTGCTGCTGCCGCATCGGCTCGTGATTCGCAGGAGCGCGTAAGCCATGAGCCTCGCCGTTCGCTTCGACGATATTCGCAAAGACTTCGGGCCGGTGCGCGTGTTGCATGGCGTGAGCTTCGAGCTGGCGCCGGGGCGTATATACGGTTTGCTCGGCGAGAACGGCGCGGGCAAGTCGACGCTGATGAAGATCCTCGCGGGCTACGAAACGGCGACCTCGGGTACCGTGCTGGTCGACGGTCACGCGCGGCAGTTCATCGGCTCGCGCGACGCGGAAGCGGCCGGCATCGTGCTGATTCACCAGGAGTTCAATCTCGCCGAGCATCTGACGATCGCGCAGAACATGTATCTCGGCCATGAAAAAAAGCGCGGCTGGTTCGTCGACGACACCGGCATGCGGGCTGAAGCTGCGCGTTATCTCGCGCAGGTCGGTCTCGAGAAAGTGCCGGATACGAAAGTGCGCGAGTTGATCGTCGCGGAAAAGCAGATGGTGGAGATCGCCAAGGCGTTATCGCGCCGCGCGCGTCTGCTCATCATGGACGAACCGACTGCCACGCTCACGCCGTCCGAAACCGAACGCCTCTTCACGCTGATGCTGAAGTTGAAAGCCGACGGCGTGACCATCGTCTACATCTCGCACAAGCTGGATGAAGTCGAGCGCATCACCGACGAAGTGATCGTGATGCGCGATGGCCGTTTTGTCGCGCACAGCGAAACCGCGGGGCTCGCCCGGCAGCAGATGGCGAATCTGATGGTGGGGCGCGACGTGTCCGATATGTTCCCCGACAAAATCACCGTGCCAGCCGACGCGCCGGTCGCTTTGAAAGTAGAAGGCCTGGCCGTGCCGGACTGGGTCGAAGATTTGAGCTTCGACGTGCGCGCCGGCGAAGTGCTGGGCTTTGCAGGCCTCGTCGGCGCAGGCCGCACGGAAGCCTTCGAAGCGATCATCGGCCTGCGCAAACGCACGGCGGGCCGCATCGAAATCGCCGGCCGCCGCGTCGATCTGAAAAGCCCACGCGACGCCATGCGCCACGGCCTCACGTATCTGAGCGAAGACCGCAAAGGCAAAGGCCTGCATGTGAATCTAAGCCTGCAGGACAACGTCACGCTGATGACGCTCGAACGCTACGCGCATCCTTTGCTCGATATGAAGGCGGGGCGCGCGGCATTGACGAAAGCGGTGAGCGACTTCGGTATTCGCACGGGCGATCTGTCGAGCCGCGCGCGCATGCTCTCCGGCGGCAATCAGCAGAAGCTCGCGCTCGCCAAATTCCTGCAGCCCGATCCGAACGTGATCGTGCTCGACGAGCCGACGCGCGGCGTCGACGTCGGCGCGAAACGCGACATCTATTTCCTGATTCATCGTCTTGCCGCGCAGGGCCGCGCCGTGATCGTCATTTCATCCGAACTGATCGAGCTGATCGGACTGTGCCACCGCGTTGCCGTGATGCGCACGGGACGCCTGCAAACCACGCTCACGCTCGAGCATCTGACCGAAGAGGAGTTGATCGCCCATGCGACCGGCACCCACTGAAGCCGTCCAGTCCGGCCGCGCGTTGCGCCTCGCGCATCGTCTGTATGCCCTCGGGCCGTTGGTTGGGCTGATCGCGCTGTGCGTCGTCGGCACGCTGCTCAACCGCGATTTCGCGACGCTCGACAACCTGATGAACGTGCTCACGCGCACGTCGTTCATCGGCATCATCGCGGTCGGCATGACCTTCGTGATCATTTCGGGCGGCATCGATCTGTCGGTTGGGTCGATGGCGGCGCTGATCGCGGGCAGCATGATCTGGCTGATGAACGGATTGGCGGCTGGTGTGGGCGGCCATACGCTTGCGCCCTTGCTGATCGTGACGCTCGGCATCGTGTTGGCGTTGGTGCTCGGCGGGTTGTTCGGCTGCGCGCACGGCCTGCTGATTACCAAAGGCCGCATCGAGCCGTTCATCGTGACATTGGGGACGTTGGGAATTTTTCGCGCGGTGCTGACGTGGCTCGCGGACGGCGGCGCGCTGACGTTGGATAACTCGTTGTCCGATCTATACGGACCCGTTTACTACGCGAGCCTCTTCGGCGTGCCGGTCCCGATCTGGGTGTTCCTGGTCGTTGCCGCGGGCGGCGCGTTGATCCTCAATCGCACCGCGTTCGGGCGCCACGTGCAAGCGATTGGCTCGAACGAACAGGTCGCGCGCTATGCGGCAATTCGAGTCGATACGGTGAAGATTATTACGTACGTATTGCTCGGTATCTGCGTCGGCGTTGCGACGGTGCTGTATGTGCCGCGGCTCGGTTCGGCCACGCCGACCACCGGGTTGTTGTGGGAGCTGGAAGCGATTGCATCGGTAGTGGTGGGTGGCACCGCGCTGAAGGGCGGCGAAGGGCGCGTGGTCGGCACGGTGATCGGCGCGATTCTGCTTTCGGTGATCGCCAATATTCTGAATCTAACCAGCATCATCAGCGTGTATCTGAACGCGGCAGTGCAGGGCGTCGTCATTATCTTCGTCGCGTTCGTGCAGCGCGGACGGCGGTAGGTGGTAAGCGTTGAGCGTTGAGCTTCAAGGGATACAACGGCAAGTTCGAGAATCGGGGCGCATGAACGCCTCACTATTGGAGACACAACCATGAAGCAGGTCATTCGAGCGGTCGGCGCCGGCATGCTGGCGTTGGGGATACTGGGCACGGCAGGCGTCGTGCGTGCCGATGAAAAAGTCACGCTGGGCGTCGCGATTCCGACGGCGGATCACGGCTTTACAGGTGGCATCGTGTGGTGGGCGAACAAGGCGAAGGCCGATCTGGAGAAAGCGCATCCGGACCTGAAGGTGATCGTGAAGACCGCAGCCGGCGCGCCCGAACAGGCGAACCAATTGCAGGATCTGGTGACGGTGAACAAGATCAATGCGCTGGTGATTTTCCCGTTCGAATCGGCTTCGCTGACGCAGCCGGTTGCTCAGGTGAAGAAGAAGGGCGTGTACGTGACGGTGGTGGATCGCGGTCTGACCGACACCAGCGCGCAGGATGCCTACGTCGCGGGCGATAACACCGCGTTCGGCAAGATTCCCGCCGAGTATCTGGCGAAAGCGCTCGACGGCAAGGGCGACATCGTCGCGCTGCGAGGCATTCCGACCACGCTCGACAACGAACGGTGGACCGCGTTTACGGGCGTGCTGAAGGCGTATCCGAACATCAAGATTCTGGACGGCAAGTACGCGAACTGGAATCGCGACGACGCCTTCAAGGTGATGCAGGACTACCTCACGCGCTTCAAGCATATCGACGCAGTCTGGGCCGCCGACGACGACATGGCCGTTGGCGTGCTCAAAGCGATCGAGCAGGCCAAACGCAGCGACATCAAGATCGTGTTCGGCGGCGCGGGTTCCAAGGGCATGGTGAAGAACGTGATGGACGGCGCGCCGATGATCAAGGCCGACGTGTCGTACTCGCCGAAATTCATCTACGACGCGATCAAGCTCACCGCCGAAGCGCGTCTGAAGGGCGACAAACTCCCGCCGACCACGATCATTCCGTCGGTGCTGATCACGAAGGAAAACGCGCAGCAGTTCTATTTTCCTGACTCGCCGTTCTGACGTTCCGATGCCTGGGCATCCGCAGCGCGCTTGCCGTGTTTCTGTCGCTACGGCATGACAGGCGCGCCATAGTTCGAGGAACCGTACGATGAAAACGATCAAAGGGCCGGCGATTTTTCTCGCCCAGTTCATGGGCGACGAGGTGCCGTTCGACAACCTCGCACATCTGGCGGGCTGGGCCGCGAGTCTCGGCTTCAAGGGCATCCAGGTGCCGTGCGATACGCGTCTGATCGATCTCGAACAGGCGGCGGCGAGTCAGAGCTATTGCGACGAGTTGCGCGAGATCGCGGAAGATGCGGGTGTCACAATCACCGAACTGTCGACGCATCTGCAAGGGCAACTCGTTGCCGTGCATCCGGCTTATGACACCTTGTTCGACGGCTTCGCCGCGCAGCATGTGCGTGGCAATCCTGCTGCGCGCACGCAGTGGGCGGTCGATCAGATGAAGCTGGCGGCAAAGGCGTCGCAACGGTTGGGCTTGAACACCCATGTGTCGTTTTCCGGCGCGCTGGCGTGGCCTTATCTTTATCCGTGGCCGCAGCGTCCGGCAGGGTTGATCGAGACGGCCTTCGACGAACTCGCACGCCGCTGGACGCCGATTCTCGATGCGTTCGACGAAGCGGGTGTGGACGTGTGCTACGAACTGCATCCGGGCGAGGACCTGCACGACGGCGTGACCTTCGAGCGTTTTCTCGACGCGGTGAAACAGCACCCGCGCGCGAACATTCTCTACGACCCGAGTCATTTCGTGTTGCAGCAACTGGACTACCTCGCGTTCATCGACATCTATCACAAGCGCATCAAGGCGTTCCACGTGAAGGACGCGGAGTTTCGTCCGAACGGCAAGCAAGGTGTGTACGGCGGCTATAGCGGCTGGGTCGACCGCGCGGGGCGCTTCCGCTCACTCGGTGACGGGCAGATCGATTTCGGCGCGATCTTCTCGAAGATGGCGCAATACGATTTTCCGGGCTGGGCGGTACTGGAATGGGAATGCGCGTTGAAGCATCCACAGGACGGCGCGCGTGAAGGCGCGGAGTTTATTCGCCGCCACATCATTCGCGTGGCCGAGCATGCGTTCGACGATTTCGCGGGCAGCGGCGTGGATGCGGCGCAATTGAAGCGCGTGCTTGGCATTTGACCGCGATCTCCAGGTGAATTGGGGGGTGTTGGCTGCGGCCTGACTGTGAGTTGAAGCGGATCTCAAAGGAGTGGTGGCGATGCCACAAAGAAGACTCAGGCTCGGCATGGTGGGCGGCGGGCAAGGCGCGTTTATCGGCGCGGTGCATCGGATTGCGGCGCGGCTTGACGATCGGTTCGAACTGGTGGCCGGTGCGTTGTCGTCCGATCCGCAGCGCGCGCAAGCGAGCGCCGCTGAGGCCGGTATCGCGCGCAGCTATGCGGACTGGCGCGAGATGGCGCGTGCCGAAGCCGCTCGCGATGACGGTATCGACGCAGTCGCGATCGTCACACCGAATCATCTCCATGCACCGGTGGCGACGGCGTTTCTCGAAGCCGGCATCCATGTGGTGTGCGACAAGCCGCTGGCGATTTCGTTGGCGGAAGGCGAGGCGCTAGCGAAACTCGCTTGCGAGAAGAGCAAGCTGTTCGCGCTGACACATACGTATTCAGGTTATCCGCTGGCGCGCCATGCCCGTGAACTCGTCGAACAAGGTGAACTCGGCGAAATACGCGTGGTGCAGGTTGAATACGCGCAGGACTGGCTGGCTGAACCGATAGAAACGAGTGGCACGAACAAGCAGGCAGGCTGGCGTACGGATCCGTCGTTAGCGGGTCCTGCCGGCTGTCTCGGCGACATCGGCACGCATGCGTATCATCTCGCTGCCTTCGTTACGGGGATGACGCCGTCGTCGCTATCCGCCGAGTTGCATACCTTCGTGCCGGGACGCCGTATCGACGACCACGTCCAGGCGATGCTGCGTTATCCGAACGGGGCACGCGGCATGCTCTGGGCGAGCCAGGTGGCGAGCGGCGCGGAGAATGCGCTGCGCCTGCGGGTGTATGGAACGAAGGCCGGTTTGAGCTTCGACCAGGAGAATCCGAACGAACTGTGGTTTACGCCGTTGGGTGGTTCGGCTAGGCGCCTGACGCGCGGACGGGTGAAAAGCGCGCTCGCGGCGCACGCGACGCGCGTGCCGGCGGGGCATCCTGAGGGTTATCTGGAAGCGTTCGCGCAGTTGTACAAGGATGCGGCGTTGCAGATCGAAGCGTTGGATGCGGGCCGACCGTTACCCGCCGAAAGCCTGTTGTTGACAACGGTGGATGACGGTGTGGCGGGCCTGCGTTTCATCGATGCGGTGTTGGCAAGCAGTGCGGCGGACGGTCAGTGGCGCGAAATCGCGAATGGCTGAGCGTTGCGGTTGGGCGCCGGCCTTGGGTTCAGTACGGCTCGCCACCGCTGACGCTAAAAGCCCGGCCTTGTCGTTGCAGGTCCCTCAGCCATGTCTTCAACCGCCCTTGCTCTTCTTGATCTGCTCTTCGAACGCAATATCGAGCTTGCTCGCCTTGCGCGGTTTCGGCGGTCCGAAGCCGTCGACGAACTTGACGAAGTCGTCAAGCGTCAGCGGATCGGAGACCTTCTTGTCCGTGCCGCTCGATTTGTCGACCAGATAAAACAGGCCGCCGGACAGGCTGATCGCGGCGAACTGCGGGTTGCCGCTGCGGGTTTTCAGCCGCTCGACGGCGTGGATGGCTCGGGTGGTGCGCATGATGGGGGGCTGCTGGTCGGGGGAAAGACTTCTACTGTAGCAACTTCGCGCGGGGCGCGCGAAGTTGCTACATTGCGCGGCCTTGCACCTTACGTCTGGCGTTTGAACCTGCGCCGCAGCCAATCCGCCCAATCCTCCAGCACCGTATAAACCACCGGCACGACCACCAGCGTCAGAATCGACGACGTAATCACCCCGCCGATCACCGTCTGCCCGAGCGGCCCGCGTTGCTCGCCGCCTTCACCGAGCGCCGCCGCCAACGGCAGCATGCCGAAGATCATCGCGAGCGTGGTCATCAGAATCGGCCGCAGGCGCACACGCGCCGCTTCGAGCAGCGCTTCACGCCGCTCCATCATGCGACCCTTGCCGGACGCGTCGAGCAAGGTGCCGCGCCGCGCCTGATTGGCGAAGTCGATCAGCAGAATCGCGTTCTTCGTCACGAGGCCCATCAGCATCACGAAGCCGATGATCGAAAACATGTTCAGCGTACTGCCGAACAGCAGCAGGGCGATCAGCACACCGATCAGGGTGAGCGGCAGTGACGCCATGATCGCGAGCGGCTGTGCGAAGCTCGCGAACTGCGACGCGAGAATCATGTAGATGAAGATCACCGCGAGCGCCAATGCCTCCACCGCGTACACGAACGACTCGTTCATGCTCTTGGTCGAACCTTCGAATCGATAGTGGTAGCCCGCCGGCAAGTGCATCGCGTCGAGCGCCTTCGCGACGTCCGAGGCCACTTCGCCGGGCGAGCGGCCATTCACGTTCGCCGACAGCATCACCTCGCGTTGCAGGTCGCGCCGGTTCAACACGTCAGGGCCGGTCGTCTTGACGATATCCGCGATCTGCCGCAGCGGCACCAGCACCGGCGCGCCGTTCGCGTCGGTGCGGTTGGTGGCGATCATCAGCTTGGCGAGATCGTCGACGTCCTCGCGCTGCGAGCGCGGCAAGCGCACGCTAACGTCGTAGTCCTGGTCGTCGGGCGCGCGCCAGGTGCTGATGGCATCGCCGGAGAGCAGCGGCCGCAGCGCGGTGCCGATATCGGCCACGCCCACGCCAAGGTCGGACGCCAGTTCGCGCTTCACATTGATCGCGACGATCGGTTTATCCGCCTTGAGACTCGAATCGAGATCGACCAGCCCCGGGATCTTGACCATCCGTGCCTGAGCCGCATCCGAAAGACGGCGCAGTTCGTCGAGGTTGTCGCCCTGCAAGCTCAACTGGATCGCCTTCGTGCTGCCGGCGCCGTCGGGCACGCCGATTTCAGTAATCGACACGCCCGCCACCGAGGCGAGCCGCGCGCGAAACACCTGGTTCAATTCGACCATGCCGCGCGTGCGGTCGCGGCGGTCCTTCAGGCGCACGGTAATCAGCGCGGTATTTTTGCCTTGTGTGTTGCCCGAATTGACCGTTGCGTAACTGAAGCGCACTTCGGGATAGGTGGCGAGAATCGCCTGCACTTGCCTCACTTTTTCCGAGGTGGCCTCGAGCGAAGTGCCCACCGGTGTGTTCAAACCGATCTGCGTTTCGGAGAAGTCCGCATTCGGCACGAACTCGGTACCGACAAACGGCACCAGAAACAGGCTGCCGAAGAACGTCGCAGCAGCCACGACGAGCGTGATCGCGCGATGCCTCAGCGACCAGCCGAGCAGGCGCTGATAAAACGCGGTGAGCTGGTCGATCTGCCTGTCGAACAGATGCAATGAACGTTCGATCAAGCGTCCGTAGCGATAGCCTTTGCGGCCCGTGTCCGCGTCATGCAGATCGGGGTCCGGCCAGATCGAGGACAGCATCGGATCGAGCGTGAACGACACGAACATCGAGATGAGCACGGCAGCGGCCACCGTGATGCCGAACTGATGGAAGAAGCGGCCGATGATGCCGCCCATGAAGCCCACTGGCAGAAACACCGCAACGATCGAAAAAGTGGTGGCCAGCACGGCCAGCGCGATTTCCTTGGTGCCGTCGAGCGCGGCGGTGCGATGGTCCGCGCCGAGCTGCACGTGCCGCACGATGTTCTCGCGTACCACGATTGCATCGTCGATCAGCAAGCCGACGCATAAAGACAGCGCCATCAGCGTGATCACGTTGATCGTGAAACCGCACGCGTACATCACCGCGAAGGTGCCGATCAGCGCAATCGGCAGCGTGAGGCCGGTAATCACCGTGCTGCGCCACGAGCCGAGGAACAGGAACACGATCAGCACCGTCAGCAGCGCGCCTTCAAGCAGGGTGCGCTTCACTTCGTTGACGCTTTGTTCGATGTTGATCGAGGAATCGTCGGTGATATCGAGTTTGACGCCCGGAGGCAGTTGCGGCTGCAGAAGCGCAACTGCGTTACGCACGCCGTGCGCGACGTCGACGGTGTTCTCGCCTTGCGCCTTGATGATCGACAGGAACAGTGCGCGCTGGCCGTTGAGCAACGCCATGCTGTCGGGTTCCTGCTGGCCGTCCACCACGTCGGCGACCTGATCGAGCGTGACGGGCTGTGTCGCCGATGAAGCAGTAGGAATCGCTGACTGCGCACCGCGCCGCGCGACGATGATGCGTTTGAAGTCGCCCGGTTTCTCGAAACGGCCTTTGACTTGGACCGTCTGTTCAACATTGCTCGACGTCAGCGGCCCAGCCGGAATCTCCTGATTCTCGTTCTGTACTGCGCGAATCACCTGATCGACGCCGATCGAAAGCGCCTGCAGCTTCTGCGGATTCACGTCGATCTGCACCTGTCGCTTCACGCCGCCCACCAGCGAGACCGAACCGACGCCGCGTACGGTCTCAAGCCGCTTGCGCACGATCTGATCGGCGACCGTGGTGAGGTCGCGCGTGGACCGCGACGCACCCGGCGCGTTCGAAATGGCCACCGTGATGATCGGCATATCCGACGGGTCATAGCGCAGCACGCGCGGGTCCTTCACGCCGTCGCGCAGATCCGGGCGGATGAGCGCGATCTTGTCGCGCACGTCCTGAGCGGCTTGCACCGCATCCACCGAAAGATCGAATTGCACGATCACGACCGACTGCGCGTCGTACGAACGCGAGGTGATTTCGTCGATGCCGCTGATCGTGTTGACCGCTTCCTCGATCTTGCGCGTGACGTCCGATTCGACCGATTCCGGTGACGCCCCCGGATACGCGGTCTGTACGACGACGACCGGGAACGCGATGTCGGGGAACTGATCGACCTTGAGCCGCTGATAAGAGAACAGACCGATGACGAGCAGCGTCATCATCATCATCGTGGCGAGCACCGGGTTGCCGATGCTGATGCGGGTGAACCACATAGGCGGGGGCTCCGGTCAGCGTGCGCTGCTTGCGCCCGGCACGCTGGCCGCTTGCGGTGCAGCCTGCCCTGGTTGGACTGGCTGCACTACATGCACGGTGCTGCCGATCCGCAATGAGCCGAGGTTGTTCTTCACGATCTGCTGACCAGGCACCAGCGGGCCGCCCACGATCTCGGTCCATGTATCGCCGTCGGCGTCGCCGGTCGCGCCGGTCTCTACCGCTTGCTCGACCAGCTTGCCGTTGACGAGCGCATAGACGCTGTGGCGCGTGCCGTCCGTGCGGATGGCAGTGGCAGGAGCAACCAGCACGTCCTGCCGGCTGCCGACCGAGATCGTGCCGGTGCCGAACATGCCGACCCGCAGCGTGCCCGACGGATTGGCAACCTGCACATACACCATGATCGAACGCGAGCCGGCTTGCGCGGCCGGATTGATGCGCGTGATCGCGCCCTGAACGGGCGTGTCGATTCCGTCGAATGCGATCTGGATCGGCTGGCCGATGCGAACGCGGCCGATCTCGCCGACCGGCACCGGTGCCTCAAGTTCGAGCGTGCGCAGATCGACTACGTCGAACAGCTTGGTATCGACCGCGACTTTCTCGCCCGGTTCGACCGAGCGCGAGGCGATCTGTCCATCGAGCGGCGAGCGCACGACGGTATCGTCCAGCGACAGATTCGACGACGCCAGCGCAGCCTTCGCCGCATCGAGATTCGCGCGGGCGATTTGGTACTGGCTTTGCGCGGTATCGAAGGCGTTTTTTGAAATGAAGCCTTTTTCGACCAGCACGCGGTTGTTGTCGAGCGTCTGTTTGGCGATGTCAAGCTGGCCGGCCATGGCGGCCATCTGACCGCGCGTCTGTTCGGCGCGGGCGACATAGTCGCGGGCATCGATCTTCGCGAGAGTCTGGCCGGTCCTGACCGAATCGCCTTCGCGCACCATCACGTTGAGTGCCGAGCCGGCCACTTTCGATTTGACCGCGGCTTGCGTGACGGCGCGCAGCGAGCCGGTCAGGGGCAGCGTTTCGGAGAGGGTGCGGCGGCTGACGGTGGTGAGATCGTCGGGCGCGAATTCGACGACGGACGAAGGTGTCTCGACGCCGGCGGCAACGGCGCCGCTACGCTTCCTGATGGCGTGGCCCACCGCGATGGCGAGGATCACAACGGCTACAACGGCGGCGAAAAAGATGCGTTTTCTGGTTTTTAGCATGCGCGGTCTGACGGACTTCACGGGCTGGCGAGAGGCGGCGGCCTTGTGGTCTCAAGGCGCCGCGCATCTCACACGGAATCGGCGAAATTAGCCTGAGCCCGCAGTTCACTGCAAGCTGGCCGTCAGCATGGTACACGCAGCTTGCATGCTCACTGACTCAAATAAACGAACTTGCCGTTCCTGATAATGCCCATCACACTCGCGCGCTGATCCAGACCGACGTGGTCCTTCGGGCTCGTGTTGACCACACCGTTCGGCACGACCAGTTCATGCGCGTGTTCCAGTTCGTCGCGCAAGGCAACGCGGAACGCCGGCGTGCCCGGCTGCGCCGTCTTCACCGCGCGCGCCACCGCGTCCTGCAAACGCGGATAGACGCCTGCCGCGTCGCCCGCAAACTGCGTGACGCTGCCCGGGCCGTACTTCGCTTCGTATTCGTTGGTGAACGCGAGCGCCGCCTTCTTTGCCGGATGATCGGCCGGCAGCGTGCGCGCCACCACGACCGGCTGGGTCGGGAATAGCGTGCCTTCCACGTCCTTGCCGCCCAGCTTGATGAACTCGGGCGTGGCGATGCCGTGCGTCTGATAGATCGGGCCTTTGAAGCCGCGTTCGATCAGCGTGCGTTGCGGCAGCACGGTCGGCGTGCCGGCGCCGGCGATCAGGATCGCGTCCGGTTTGGCCGCCATCAGCTTGAGGATCTGGCCGGTGACGCTGGCGTCGGTGCGGTTGTAGCGCTCCGTTGCCACCAACTGGATATGCCGCAAGGCCGCGAACTTGCTGAACTCGTTGAGCCAGCTTTCGCCGTAACCGTCCGCGAAACCGATGAACCCTACCGTCTTCACGTTGTGGTTCGACATGTAGCGCGTCATCACGTCGGCCATCGCGCTATCGGTCTGCGCCATCTTGTAGGCCCACACCTTCTTGCCTTCCTGCGGCTCCACCACGCTTGCCGAGCCGATGAGCGTGATCATCGGCGTCTGGCTTTCCGCGACCGGATCGAGCGCGGCCATTGCAGCCGGCGTGATATTCGGGCCGACGATCACATCGACATGGTCTTCATTGATCAGCTTGCGGATGTTGCGCACCGCGTTGCCCGGATCGGAGGCGTCATCGAGGAAGATGTAGTCGGCCTTCTGGCCGGCGATCGTGGCCGGCCACATCAGCATCGCGTTCTTGCTCGTAATGCCGATCACGGCGGCAGGGCCGGTGCTCGACAGGTCGATACCGACCTTGATGTCGGCCTGTGCTGCGGTGGCGAGCAGGAGCGCGCCAAAACCAAAAGCGGCAAAAGCGGTGGATAGGCCGTTGATCTTTTTCTTATGCGACGTCATCGAGGGTCTCCGTAGCGGGAAGCGTAGTCAGTTCAAAGTTCGTAGGTTTCGTGTTCGCCTTTGAGCGCCTGTTCGATCAGCTTGCGGTTCATGCTCGGCGACAGCAGTTCGACGAGCGTATACACATAGCTGCGCAGATACGCGCCCTGTTTCAGCGCGACGCGCGTCACGTTGCTGCCGAACAGATGGCCCACCGGCATGGCGCGCAGATGGCGGTCGCGCTCGGCGTTGAACGCGATATCCGCCATGATGCCGACGCCCAGTCCCAGTTCCACGTAGGTTTTGATCACGTCGGCGTCGATCGCCTCCAGCACGATGTCCGGATGCAAGCCACGCAGGCGGAACGCCTCGTTGATCTTGGTGCGGCCCGCGAACGCGTTGTCGTACGTAATCAGCGGATATTGGGTCAGATCGTCCAGCGACAAAAGTTTACGGTCGAGCAGCGGATGATCCGGCTGCATCACGGCGACGTGGTGCCACTGGAAGCACGGCAGCGAGACCAGTTCCTTATAGTTAGCGATCGCTTCGGTGGCGATGGCGAGGTCCGCCTGGTCGTGAATCACCATCTCGGCCACCTGGGTCGGGCTGCCTTGCAAGATTGAAAGGTGGACTTTCGGGAACCGCTTCTTGAATTCGGCGATGGCGGCCGGAAGTGAGTAGCGTGCCTGGGTATGGGTGGCGGCGATCACCAGATTGCCCTGATCCTGGGCCGCGTAATCTTTACCGACCCGCTTGAGACTCTCGACTTCCTGCAGAATCTTCTCAACCGACTGAAGAATGATGCGCCCCGGCTCGGTCAGCGAGCGCACGCGCTTGCCGTGCCGCGTGAAGATTTCGACGCCCAGCTCGTCTTCCAGCTCGATGATCGCCTTGGAGACGCCCGGCTGGCTTGTAAACAGGGCTTTGGCCGCTTCGGTCAGATTGAAATTCTGCCGCACAGCCTCGCGGACGAAGCGGAATTGATGCAGGTTCATATATAACCTCTCCGCATATCAAAAGAATTTTTTAGTCGTTTGAAATATAAGGCGAGTTTATTACGATCTGTCCATCTTTTTCAATATGGATATCTGTATTTGTCATAAGCAAATGAGAGATAGGTCTAAACCCTGTCTCGGCTGGACTGACAAATGGAGATATCTAGGGCGCGGCGGAACCGGACCGCCGTGTGTCACGCAAAAAATTGGGGTCCCCGAATGTACCAATACGATCAGTACGACCAGACCATCGTCGATGAGCGGGTCGCGCAATACGCCGATCAGGTTCGCCGCCGCTTGTCGGGCGAATTGAGCGAAGAGGAGTTCCGTCCGCTGCGTCTGCAGAACGGCCTGTACATGCAGCGTCACGCGTACATGCACCGCATCGCGATTCCGTACGGCAATCTGCGCAGCGACCAGATGCGCGTGCTGGCCCAGATCGCGCGCGAGCACGACCGCGGCTATGGTCACTTTTCGACGCGTTCGAACATCCAGTACAACTGGATCAAGCTCGAAGAAACGCCGGAAATCCTGCGCAAGCTCGCCGCGGTGCAAATGCACGGCATCCAGACCTCGGGCAACTGTATCCGTAACATCACGGCCGACCAGTTCGCCGGTGTGGCGCCGGATGAAACGGTCGATCCGCGTCCGTGGGCAGAAATCCTGCGCCAATGGTCGACGTTCCACCCGGAATTCGCATGGCTGCCGCGTAAGTTCAAGATCGCCGTGTCGGGTTCGCAGGAAGACCGTGCTGCCGTGCAGATTCACGACATGGGCGTGTATCTGAGGAAGAACGCGCAGGGCGAGTTGGTGGCCGACATCCTGGCCGGTGGCGGCATGGGCCGTACGCCGATCATTGGCGCGATCATCCGTCAAGATCTGCCGTGGCAACATCTGCTGACGTACTGCGAAGCCGTGCTGCGCGTGTACAACCGCTATGGCCGCCGCGACAACATGTATAAGGCGCGCATCAAGATTCTCGTGAAGGCGTTGAGCCCGGAGAAATTCTCGGCGCAAGTCGAAGAAGAATGGCAACACCTGAAGGACGGTCCGTCGACGCTCACGCAAGCGGAAGTGGATCGCGTGTCGCAATACTTCCAGCCGCCGGTGTATGAAAAGCTGGCCGACACGGATGCATCGTTCGAAAAGCATCTGCTGGAAAACCGTGCGTTCGCGCGCTGGGTCGAACGTAACGTGCGTCCGCACAAGGTGACGGGTTATTCGTCTGTCACGTTGTCGCTGAAGCCGACCACGATCGCCCCGGGCGACGCCACCGACGCGCAGATGGAAGCGGTCGCCGATTGGGCCGACGAATACTCGCTCGGCGAAATCCGCGTATCGCACGAACAGAACCTGATTCTCGCGAACGTGAAGAAGCGCGACCTGTTCGCGCTGTGGGAAAAGGCCAAGGCGCAAGGTTTCGCGACGCCGAACATCGGCTTGCTGACCGACATCATCGCGTGCCCGGGTGGCGATTTCTGCTCGCTCGCAAATGCAAAGTCGATTCCGATCGCGCTGGCGATTCAGGAGCGTTTCAGCGATCTCGACTACGTGTACGACCTCGGCGACGTGTCGCTGAACATCTCGGGTTGTATCAACGCTTGCGGTCACCACCACGTCGGCAACATCGGCATTCTGGGCGTCGATAAGGACGGCTCGGAGTGGTATCAGGTGACGCTCGGCGGCGAGCAGGGTACGGGCGCCACGGGCGCGCATCTCGGTCGCGTGATCGGCCCGTCGTTCTCGGCGGAAGAAATGCCGGACGTGATCAGCAAGGTGATCGATACGTTCGTGGAAAACCGTCACGAAGGCGAACGCTTCGTCGAAACGTACAACCGCATCGGCATGACCCCGTTCAAGGAACGTGTGTACGCCTCGCGTCAACCGGCTCACGCGTAATCGCGAAAAGGATACTGAACAGATGGCTTCTATCATCAAGAACCGCGCGATCGTCAACGATGACTGGACGGTGGTGCGCGCCGCTGAAGACGGCACGCTGCCCGCAGTCGCTGCCTTGCCGGCCGGCAAAGTGCTGGTGCCGCTCGCGTTGTGGCAGGCGGAGCGCGACGCGCTGATCGCTTCGCGCAGCACCGCTGAAATCGGCGTGTGGCTCGCGCCGGATAGCGAACCGGCGGATATCGTCGGTGACTTCGACACGATCGCGCTGATCGGCGTGGATTTCCCGGTGTTCCGCGACGGCCGCGGCTACAGCATCGGCCGCCTGTTGCGCGAGCGTTATGGCTACAAGGGCGAACTGCGCGCGATCGGCGACGTGCTGCGCGACCAGTTGACGTTCATGTTCCGCTGCGGCTTCGACGCTTACGCATTGCGTTCCGATAAAGACTTCGACGACGCGCTCAAGGCGTTCGACGAATTCAGCTTCAACTATCAGGGCGCGGTGAACTCGTCGCCGCTGTTCCGCCGGCGTGAAGCGGGCGAACTGGCAAAGGCCTCGGCATGAGCGGCACACAATCGCTCACGCCGGAACTCGCTGCGAAGGTCGAGCGCCTCGATGCGCTGCTCGATTCGATCGCCGCGCGTCACGCGAACGTGAAGCTCGCCAGCAGCCTCGCGGCGGAAGACATGCTGCTCACGCACGCGATTCTGTCGCGTGGCGTGAAGATCGGCATCTTCTCGCTCAACACGGGCCGTCTGCATGCGGAAACGCTCGGCATGCTCGATCGCGTGAAAGAGCGCTACGGTTATGATATCGAGCAGTTTCATCCGCAAGCTGCCGCGGTTGAAGAATATGTCGGCTCGCACGGTTTGAACGCGTTCTATGAAAGCGTCGATCTGCGCAAGCGCTGCTGCGAAATTCGCAAGGTCGAACCGTTGAACCGCGCGCTGTCGGACGTCAGCGCATGGGTGACGGGACAGCGCCGCGAACAGTCGGTGACGCGTGCCGAACTGCACGAGGAAGAACACGATGCGGCGCGCAACATCGCCAAGTTCAATCCGCTGACGGACTGGACCGAAGCGGAAGTGTGGGACTACCTGAAAGCGTTGGACGTGCCGGTCAATCCGCTGCATGCGCGCGGTTATCCGAGCATTGGCTGCGAACCGTGTACCCGCGCGATCCGTCCCGGTGAAGACAGCCGGGCAGGGCGCTGGTGGTGGGAATCGCGCGATACGAAGGAATGTGGCCTGCATATCACGACGATTACGCCGATCCCCGTCAGCAGCGAGAACACGTCGGCATAAAGCATTACGGCGGTTCGGGCCTTGGTTTTTAGCTTGAACGCCGCACATACCGATTTGAATACTTCCGCCTGGGCGAGCAACCGCCCGCCCGGGCGAATCAACGAAGGACCCAAACATGAGCACCACGCTCGAATCCACTGTGAATGCACCGCTTGCCAACACCGCGAACCGCATGGATCACCTCGATTGGCTCGAAGCCGAGTCGATCCATATCCTGCGCGAACTGGTCGCCGAATGCAGCAAGCCCGCGCTGCTGTTTTCGGGCGGCAAGGATTCGGTGGTGGTGCTGCACCTCGCGCTGAAGGCCTTCGGCATTGGCGCGAATCGCAAGACCGTGCTGCCGTTCCCGCTCGTGCATATCGACACCGGCCACAACTACGACGAAGTGATCGACTTCCGCGATCGCCGCGCGAAAGAGATCGGCGCTGAACTGGTGGTGGGCCACGTTGAAGATTCGATCAAGCGCGGCACGGTGCGCCTGCGCCGCGAACTGGATTCGCGCAACGCCGCGCAAGCCGTGACGCTGCTCGAAACGATCGCGGAACACGAGTACACCGCACTGATCGGCGGCGCGCGCCGTGACGAAGAAAAGGCCCGTGCAAAAGAACGGATCTTCTCGTTCCGCGACGAATTCGGCCAATGGGATCCGAAGGCGCAGCGCCCGGAACTGTGGAGCCTGTACAACGCGCGTCTGCACAACGGCGAACACCTGCGCGTGTTCCCGATCTCGAACTGGACCGAGCTCGACGTGTGGCAATACATCGCCCGCGAACAGCTCGAACTGCCGTCGATCTATTACGCGCATCAACGCGAGATCGTGCGCCGCAACGGTCTGCTCGTGCCGGTCACGCCGCTCACGCCGATGCGTGAAGGCGAAACCAGCGAAACCGCGCTCGTGCGTTTCCGCACCGTGGGCGATATCAGCTGCACGTGCCCGGTGGAAAGCGATGCCGACGATCTCGAGAAGATCATCGCGGAAACGGCCGTAACCGAAATCACGGAACGGGGCGCCACGCGGATGGACGATCAGGTCTCCGAAGCCGCGATGGAACAGCGTAAGAAGCAAGGTTATTTCTAAGCACACCGGGACAATGCAAATGAATATTCATCATCCAGAAGACCTCGGCGTGCTGCGTTTCATTACTGCGGGCAGCGTCGACGACGGCAAG
Organism: Paraburkholderia haematera; assembly: GCF_905220975.1. Classification (GTDB taxonomy): domain Bacteria; phylum Pseudomonadota; class Gammaproteobacteria; order Burkholderiales; family Burkholderiaceae; genus Paraburkholderia; species Paraburkholderia haematera. Next base: position 622,193 of record NZ_CAJNBK010000001.1, read on the forward strand.
AGCACGTTGATCGGCCGCCTGCTGTACGACAGCAAGGCAGTTCTGAGCGACCAGCTTTCGGCACTGTCGCGCGCCAAGAATAAGCGTACCGTTGGCGACGAAATCGATTTGTCGCTGCTGACTGACGGTCTCGAAGCCGAACGCGAGCAGGGTATTACGATCGATGTGGCTTACCGCTACTTCGCAACGGCCAAGCGCAAGTTCATCATCGCCGACACGCCGGGTCACGAGCAGTACACGCGCAACATGGTGACCGGTGCATCGACGGCACACGCAGCGATCATTCTGGTCGACGCAACGCGCGTGACGTTTGTCGACGGCGTCGCTCAACTGCTGCCGCAAACCAAGCGTCATAGCGCGATTGTGAAGCTGCTCGGCCTGCAGCACGCGATTGTCGCGATCAACAAGATGGACCTCGTCGAGTATAGCGAAACGCGCTTCAACGAGATTCGCGATGCGTATGTCGAGCTCGCGCGTCAACTGGGTCTGAACGACGTGCGCTTTGTGCCGGTGTCGGCGCTGAAAGGCGACAACATCGTGACGGCTAGCGAAAGCATGCCGTGGTACGCAGGCGAGCCGCTGCTCGATTTGCTCGAAGCGTTGCCGGTCGATATTCCGACGGGCCAGGCGCTGCGCTTTCCGGTGCAATGGGTGGCGCGTCAGGACGGCAGCCAGGCTGACGACTTCCGCGGCTATATGGGCCGTGTCGAGGCGGGTGAGGTGAAGGTCGGCGATACCATCGTCGTGTTGCCGGCGAACCGCGAAGCGACGGTTGCGGAGATCATTGCGCCGGTGACGGGCGGTACGGCGGCGGTGGACCGCGCGTTTGCCGGTCAAACCGTGACGATCCGTCTGGCGGAAGACGTCGACGTGTCGCGTGGCGATACCTTCGTGCTGCGCGAAGCGGCACCGGAGCCGGCGAAGAAACTGGAAGCCGACCTGTGCTGGTTCGACGACACGCCGCTGTCGACGCAACGCAAGTATCTGTTGAAGCAGACCACCAACACGGTGTTCGCGCGGATCGGGGCGATCAAGGAAGTGCTCGACGTGCATACGCTGTCGCAGGCAACCGATCGCAAGGAGCTGGCGATGAACGATATCGGCCGCGTGGCATTGACGTTGCAAAAGCCGCTCGTGTGCGACGTGTACGACTCGCATCAGGGCACGGGTGCATTCGTGCTGATCGACGAAGCGACGCATCACACGGTTGCGGCCGGGATGATCCGGGCGTATTCGGCGTAAGCGAGCGGCGCGTAGCTGCGCACTGCGGGCACCCTAACGAACAGGTTTAAGCATATGGGTAAGGTTTATCTGATCGGCGCAGGGCCGGGCGCCGCGGACCTCATCACGGTACGTGGGGCGCGGCTGCTGGGCACGGCTGATGTCGTGTTGCACGATGCGCTTGTCGAGCCTGCGATGCTGGACTATGCGCCTTCACGTGCGCGGCGGATTGCAGTGGGCAAGCGGTGCGGGCAGCTTTCCACTGCGCAGCAGTTCATCAACAAGCAGATCGTCGATGCGGCTTTGGAGCATGACGTGGTGGTGCGTCTGAAGGGCGGCGACCCGATGTTGTTTGGACGTGCCGATGAGGAGATGCGGGCGCTTGAGGCCGCGGGGATCGAGTATGAGGTGGTGCCTGGGATTACGGCTGCGCTGGCTAGTGCGGCTTCTTTGAAGCGGTCGTTGACGCTTCGCGGTGTGTCTCGTAGCGTGGCGTTGGCTACGCATAGCCGGGCGGCCGATACTGAGGCGATTCGTGAGCAGGTGAATGCCGATTCGCTCGTGTTTTACATGGGGCGGGATAGTGGGCCGGAGATCGCTCAACAGTTGATTGACGCTGGGCGTGATAGCGCGACTCCCGTGGCGATTGTCGAAGCCTGTAGTACGCCTCGTGAGCGTATGCTCACTCTCACACTTTCTGGGCTCGCCTGCGGGGAGGCTCAGCAGTGGCTTGATGCTTCGCAGCCTAGTCTTCTGATGATCGGGGAGGCTTTTGCTGCCAGGCAGCAGGTGGTCCGCTCCGCGGATGGGCTTTTAGTTGCGGCTTAGGGTTTGGGGTTTTGCCTTTGGCGGCGGCATTGGCTGTGTGCCTGCGGTGTTGGCCTTTCCTTGAATTCTTATTGGTCTATTAGCGTCGCCCCTGTGCGGGGCAGCACCTACTTTTCTTTGCCTGCCGCAAAGAAAAGTAGGCAAAAGAAAGCGGCTTAAACCGCTAGCCTATAAGCGGGTCCCCCGCGCAGCCACGGTAGTGGTGCATCTGGAATCTGTGCCCTCGCACATTCAGCCCTGGTGACAAGGCCGTCATACTTCCGGTGGCGCTTCGCGCGCCGACGCGGTACTTCATCAAACCGTGCGTTGTTACTGACGCTCGGCGTGCCTTCATCAAATCGCGTGTTGTCGCCGATGCTTTGAGGAAATCCGCCAAGCCACCAGGTCTCGTCAGGCTCATTGCTGCTTCATTTGGTAACGGCTGCTTCCGGCATCATGGGGGGCGCTAGCGGCCGCTAGCTGCTTGAGGGGCCCGGCGGCACACCCAAAACCATCCGATATATTGAGCGCATCGTCAAGGCCAAGCCGATGACCCCCACTGCGCCCAAACGAATCCAAGGATCCGCATGATTGTCCCTTCCGGCGAGCACGTAGTGCGAGGCGGGAAGCATGATTGCTGTGTCACCGGAGCGGAATGTGCGAGAACACAGATTCCAGATGCACCACTACCGCGGCTGCGCGGGGGACCCGCTTATAGGCTAGCGGTTTGAGCCGCTTTCTTTTGCCTACTTTTCTTTGCGGCAGGCAAAGAAAAGTAGGTGCTGCCCCGCACAGGGGCGACGCTAATAGACCAATAAGAAATCAAGGAAAGGCCAACACCGCAGGCACACAGCCAATGCCGCCGCCAAAGGCAAAAAAAAACAAATCAACCTTGCCGAAGGCAATACTCAGCAACAGCGTCCAACACCTCCTCATCCTCACCAACGGCAACAGCGCACTTAATCTCAACGGAGGGATACAACCCACGACACCGCTCGACGAGCGCAGGCAGATCCTTCCTGATATGCCCACCTTGCCCAAAAAAAACAGGCACAACCGTCACAACAGAACACCCGTCGGAGACAAGAGCCCCCACAGCAGTTGGCAAATCCGGCTCCATCAACTCAAGAAAAGCCAGCAAAACCGGCCCAGCGCCAGCATCAGAACCACGTGCGACCCGCAATTTATCGGCGAGCCTCTCAAACGGCTCGCGCCAGCGCACATCCCTCGCACCATGCCCAAACAACACCATCCCATGCGTAGCCATGACACAGGCTCCTAATGGCGATCAACCCACTTCAACCCGACCAGACCAAGCACCAGATAAACGAGCCCAGGCGTAGCCGCAGTCAAAGGAGCAGGCCACGTATTCAACGTGCCGATATGCGAGAACAGCGTGTTGAACAGCTGGAAACTCATCCCCAGCATAATCCCGCCGAAAACCTTCACGCCGACCACGCCGGCACGCGTATGCAGATACGCAAACGGCAACGACAGCACCAGCATCACGAACACCGCAAACGGGTACAGCAGCTTGCGCCACAGCGCAATTTCATACCGCTGCGTGTCCTGATGATTCTCGGTCAAATGCTGAATGTAGCGGAACAGGTTGAACATCGACATCCGGTCCGGCGACACGAGCAGCACCGACAAAATCTGCGGCGTCAGTTCCGAGCGCAACGAATACGACGGCATCGTCACCTGGTTCGCACGATACACCGGATTCAACGCATCGGACGGGGTGCCTGGAGGAGGGGGCACGTCAATCAGTTGCGTGTCCGTCACATCAGTCAACTGCCAATGACCCGGCGGCTGAAACTTGCCGCTCTTCGCAATCCGCACGTTGGACAAGCGGAACTTCGAATCGAACTCATAAATCCGCACGTTGCTGATCGTTGCGTCCGGCTTCAATTCGCCGACATTCACGAAGCGCGTCACCTGTTCGCCGTCCGCGCGCGCGGTGAGCGTGTCTTTCACCCACACGCCCGACTCGAAGTTGCTCGATACCGCCGACCCCAGCGCTTCGAGCCGCACACGTTCCGACAACTGATCCGTGTACGGGCCGACCACTTCGCCGATCAGGTAAGTCAGGAACACCAGCGGAATGCCGATCTTCATGAGCGAGCGCAACGCCTGATTGGTGGCGAGTCCGGACACCCGAAAAATCGTGTACTCGGAGTTCGCCGCCATCTGCGCGAATACGTAGATCGCGCTGATCAACGCAGCAACCGGAATGATTTCGTAAAAGCGCGACGGCGTTTGCAGCGCGACGCGCAACACCGCGTACTGGAGCTTGTAGTTGCCGTGGCCGACGGAGTTCAGTTCGTTGATCAGGTCGAAGAAGAAGAACAGACCCGAGAACGCGAACAGAATAAAGATGAACGTGAGGTAGACCTGACGCGCAAAGTATTTTTCATAAATGCGCATCGGTCAGGCTCCCTGCGAACGGCCGAACATGGCCCGCGTGAATAGCGGCCGGTTGCGAACGCGCATCCAGAAGATGAACACGACGATTGCCGCCACAATAATGTGCAGGCCCACCAGTCCAATCCCGAACGACATCCTGCCTTGCTCGATCCACGCCTGGACCACGTTCAACAGATTTGAATAGGTTAGATAGATCAGGACAGCCATCACCAGATTGATCGTGCGGCTGCGCCGCGGGTTTTGATGCGCAAGCGGAATCGCCAGCAGCATCAGGTTGATCGCAATCAGCGGCAGGCCCGCGCGCCACGCGAATTCGGCAAGGTTGTCGTTGGTCGGATTGCGCAGGAGCGCGAGTGTGGACAAGCCGGTCGTTGTTGGCGTATTGACGACTGGCTGGCTCTGGATCTTCAGGCCGTAGCGTTCGAACTCCATGATGCGGAAATCGGGGTGACCCGGTTCGCCGTCATAGCGGCGGCCGTTTTCCAGCACGACGAAGCGGTCGCCGTTCTTGTGGGTTTCGGTGTGGCCGGTTTTCGACACGACCACATTGACCTTGCCGTTTTCCGTGCTGGTGACGAACACGTTCTCGACGCGCCCCTGGTCGGGCGACATTTTTTCGATGAAAAACACCCGGTGGCTGGCAGACGATTCGCGGAATTGGCCCGGCGCCAGCAGCGAGACTTCGTCGCGCTGCTGGAAGCGCGCGCGCAGCAGCTTGCTCTGCTGGTTCGACCACGGCCAGCCGATGAATACGAAGAACATGATGAGAATGATGATCGGCGTGGCGAAAATACCGATCGGCTTGATGAAGCGGGTCAGACTGACACCCGAGGCGAGCCAGACGACCATCTCGGAGTCTTTGTACCAGCGGGTCAGGACGAACAGAATCGACACGAACAGGGTCGCGACGAGCATGATGGCCAGGTAGCCAATCACGGTCAGGCCGATCAGGACCAGCACGTCGCGCGGATCGATCTCGCCCGAGGCGGCGAGGCCGACGATGCGGATCATCATCGTCGTCAGCACGAGCGTGAGGAGAACCATGAACACGGCACCAGCCGTATACGCGAGTTCGCGCTGGAGGGAGCGTTCGAAGATCATTATTGATGATGAGAGGGGGCGCTCTCAGTGACATGCGGGTTGGTTCCCGTCACGCCTCCGGTGCAGCCGCCGCGGGAAAAATAGCGGATAATTGCGGCTTTCATCCTAAGCCCAGATTTTATCCGAGGACAAGCGCGATGGACTTTAGCATAAAAGCCTGTGATTGGACCAAAGGCTCGTCAAACGGTTTCCTGACCGGGAAATCCGATTGCATCGTAATCGGCGTGTTCGAGTCGCAAACGCTCTCGGGCGCGGCCCTTGAGATCGACGCGGCCACCAAGGGTCTCCTGACCCGCATCATCAAGGCCGGCGACATGGACGGCAAGGCCGGCACTACGCTGTTCCTGCACGAAGTCTCAGGCATCGGCGCTTCGCGCGTGCTGCTGGTCGGACTCGGCAAGCAGGATGCTTTCAGCCAGAAAGCCTACGGCGAAGCCGTGCGGGCCGCCTGGCGCGCACTGCTCGGCACCAAGATCGTCCAGGTCACCTTCACGCTTGCCCAACTGCCGATCCTCGAACGGTCGAGCGATTGGGGCGTGCGCGCCGCGATCCTCGCGCTGCGCGAGCTGACCTACAAGTTCACGCAGATGAAGAGCAAGCCGGACAACGCGGCGCGCGCCTTGAAGCGCATCGTGTTCAGCGTCAATACCGGCGACGAGAAGGCCGCCAAGCTCGCGGCCAAGCAGGGCGCCGCGCTTGCCAACGGCATGGACCTGACGCGCGACCTCGGCAACCTGCCGAGCAACGTCTGCACGCCGACCTACCTTGCCAACACCGCGAAGAAGCTCGCCAAAGACTGGAAGCTGAAGGTCGAAGTGCTCGGCGAGAAGCAGTGCGAGGCGCTCAAGATGGGTTCGTTCCTGTCGGTCACGGCCGGCTCGGTCGAACCGGCCCAGTTCATTGTGCTGCAGTACCACGGCGGCGCCGCGAAAGCTGCACCGGTGGTGCTGGTCGGCAAGGGTGTCACGTTCGACACCGGCGGCATTTCGCTCAAACCGGGCGAAGGCATGGACGAGATGAAGTACGACATGTGCGGCGCCGGTTCGGTGCTGGGCACGTTGCGCGCCGTCGCCGAAATGGGCCTGAAAATCAACGTGGTCGGCATTATCCCGGCTGTCGAGAACATGCCGTCGGCCACGGCCACCAAGCCGGGCGACATCGTCACCAGCATGAAGGGCCTGACGATCGAAGTGCTGAACACGGACGCCGAAGGCCGGCTGATCCTGTGCGACGCGCTGACCTATGCCGAGCGTTTCAAGCCGGCAGCGGTGATCGACATCGCCACGCTGACAGGCGCCTGCATCATCGCGCTGGGTCATCACAACAGCGGTCTGTTCTCGAAAGACGACGCGCTGGCGGGCGAGTTGCTCGACGCGTCGCGTGAAGCATCCGACCCGGCCTGGCGCATGCCGCTCGACGACGAGTATCAGGATCAGCTCAAGTCGAACTTCGCGGACCTCGCGAACATCGGCGGCCGTCCGGCGGGCAGCGTCACGGCGGCGTGCTTCCTGTCGCGCTTCACCGAAGCGTATCCGTGGGCGCATCTGGACATCGCCGGCACCGCGTGGAAGAGCGGCCAGGCGAAGGGGGCGACCGGCCGACCGGTGCCGTTGCTCGCGCAGTTCCTGATCGACCGGGCCGCGGACGGTCGGGCCGCTGACGGTCGGGCCGCGGACGGTCGCGCTGCGCAATGACGCGTTGCAGTAAGGTTGCAAGTGTCGCGGTAGACGCAAAACGGAGCCGCCGATGACGAGAATCGATTTTCACTCGAACGTCGGCGATTCGTTGCTGTATGCGTGCCGCCTGATCCGCAAGGCGTATCAGGCGGGCCAGCCGACCATCGTGCTGGCCGAGCCCGAACGCCTGCGGGCGTTCGACGAACTGTTGTGGACGTTCTCGCCACTCGACTTCGTGCCGCACTGCATGGCGGGCTCGCCGCTTGCTGCGCAAACACCGATCGTGCTGGCGTCCAACCTCGATGATGTGCCGCACCATCAGGTGCTGCTGAATCTCGGCGCCACGGTGCCGGCGCAATTCGCGCGCTTCGAACGATTGCTGGAAGTGGTCGGTAACGCACACGAGGAACTCGCGGCGGGCCGCGAACGCTATCGTTTCTATCGCGATCGTGGCTATCCTTTGAACAACTACAAGCAAGGCAGCTAGGTCTCATTTTGCCCGCGTCGCGTGGTGTTTTGTCGTACGGATTCGACGCGCGCGCGGCCTGCTTCAGCTTGGACTCAAACACGGAGAGTGCGCGTGTCTGACCCTAACGATAAGTCGATCCCGGTTCTGCACGAGATTCTCGTGCAGGGCAATCCTGCCCAGGGGCATCGTGCGCCGGGCAGCGCGGCGGCGCCGGCTACGCAGCCGGTGCCTGATCCCGGGAATGTGCAAGAACCGGTCCTCGCGCCGGAACCCAGGCACGAGCCTGAGCCGGCGCTCGCGCCAGAATCCGTGCCCGCGCAGAAGGAGCCGACGCTTGCGCCGGAGCCAGTGCATGGGGCGGAGCAGGTGCATCAGGCAGAACCCGCTCATCCGAAAAAACGGTCGAGGGCGCACCACGCAGCCGATCACCACCGGCACGGCCATCAGCCAGCCGCTGCGCCGTCAGCGGGTGTATTCGATCGGGCTGAGCCGCATGCGCCGATCGAGGCTGGCGCGATCGTGCCGCCGGATATCGCTCACGAGGCGCTTGCGCAGCCGCAGGCGACTCTCGATGCGGATGTCATCGCCGAACGTCTACGTGGACGGTTCGCGGGTTTCCTGACGGGCGAGGGGCGCGGCATCGTCGAAGCGCGCTGCCGTGAGGCGTTGCAGGATCACACTTCATGGCTCGTCAACCAGATCACGCGCGAAGTGGCGCTGGCGCTGGAGACGGAATTGACCGGCTGGGTAAGGGAAGCGGTCGATCAGGAGATCGCGCGGCGCTCGGGCAGCGTCTGAGCACGGCAGAGGGCGCGCCTTTATCCGGGTGCGCTCGCCGCTTTCACCTGGCCGTGTTTATTGGAGTCTTCTTTCCGGCGTCATTCATTTGAGCGTCATCACCCAGCTCGCCAGCGTAGCCGCCTGATCGGGCGTGAGTTGCGTATTCGCGGGCATCGGGACCTTCCCCCACACGCCGGTGCTGCCATCCAGAATCTTGTGCTTGAGATAGGTGGCGGCATCTTCACGGCCGGCATACTTCGCGGCGACGTCATGCAGTGCCGGTCCCATGAATGGACGCGACACGGCGTGGCAGCTCATGCAGTTCTGCTGCTGGGCAAGCGCGAGGCCGACAGGAGCCTCCGCTTGCGCCGCCGGACTGCCGGCGCTTAACGTGGCGCTCAGCACGCCGGCGGCTGCAAGCGATGCATACGACATTGATTTCATTATGGTCTCCGTCGGTGCAGGTGCCCGACTCGTGGTGCACGCATTATAAAAGGAAAGGGGCGCACGGTTTTCCGTGCGCCCCTTTGCGCTTTTTCGTAGCGTAGGCAGCTTACGCAGCGTATGTCACGTCGAGCGGGGCCTCCGATTCGCCCCGGAGAACCGGTGCGAATCAGCGCGTGCTCAAGGCGCGCTTAGCCCGTCACTGCACCCTTGTTGGCCGGCAGTGCCAGCGCCGAGTACTTCGCCAGCACACCACGCGTGTAACGCGGCTTCGGCGCTTGCCATGCGGCACGGCGGCGTTCGATCTCGGCGTCGTCGACGTTCAGTTGCAGCAGCAGCTTGTGCGCGTCGATCGTGATCGAGTCGCCTTCATGCACGAACGCGATCGTGCCGCCCACGAACGCTTCCGGCGCGACGTGACCGACCACCATGCCCCACGTGCCGCCCGAGAAGCGGCCGTCGGTAATCAGGCCGACGGTTTCGCCGAGACCCTTGCCGATGATCGCGGACGTAGGCGCGAGCATTTCCGGCATGCCGGGGCCGCCCTTCGGACCGAGGTAGCGCAGCACCACCACGTCGCCGGCGACGATCTTGTCGGCCAGAATGGCTTCCAGCGCGCTTTGCTCGTCGTCGAACACGCGAGCCGGGCCGGTGATGACCGGATTCTTCAGGCCGGTGATCTTGGCGACCGCGCCGTCCACCGCCAGGTTGCCCTTCAGGATCGCGAGGTGGCCTTCCTTGTACAGCGCCTGTTCGATCGGGAAGATCACCTGCTGGTCGGCGCGCGGCTTGCTCGGCACGTCCTTCAGTTCTTCGGCGATCGTCTTGCCGGTGATCGTCATGCAATCGCCGTGCAGCAGGCCAGCGTCGAGCAGAATCTTCATGACTTGCGGAATGCCGCCCGCCTTATGCAGATCGGTCGCAACGAACTGGCCCGACGGCTTCAGGTTGCAGATCACCGGCACTTTCTTGCGCATGCGCTCGAAGTCTTCGATGGTCCATTCCACTTCGGCCGCATGCGCGATGGCGAGGAAGTGCAGCACCGCGTTGGTCGAGCCGCCCGTGGCCATGAGCACCGCCACCGCGTTTTCGATCGCCTTCTTCGTGACGATGTCGCGCGGCTTCAAGTCCTTCTTGACCGCTTCGACCAGCACGCGTGCCGATTCGGCTGCCGAGTCGACCTTTTCCTGGTCGGGATTCGCCATCGTCGACGAATACAGCAGCGACATGCCCAGCGCTTCGAACGAAGAGCTCATCGTGTTGGCGGTGTACATACCGCCGCACGAACCCGTGGATGGGCACGCGTTCTTTTCGATCCCTTCGAAATCATCCTGCGACATGCGGCCGGCCGTGAATTCGCCCACGGCTTCGAACGACGACACGATGGTCAGGTCAGTGCCCTTCCAGTTGCCCGGACGGATCGTGCCGCCGTACACGTAGATGCTCGGCACGTTAGTGCGCAGCATGCCGATCATGCCGCCCGGCATGTTCTTGTCGCAGCCGCCGATCACAACCACGCCGTCCATCCACTGGCCTTGCACGCACGTCTCGATACAGTCGGAGATGACTTCACGCGACACGAGCGAGTACTTCATGCCTTCGGTGCCCATCGACATGCCGTCCGAGATCGTCGGCGTGCCGAAGATCTGCGGATTCGCGTCGGCGCCTTTGACTGCGGCGACCGCCGCGTCGGCCAGACGCTGCAGGCCGGCGTTGCACGGCGTGATGGTCGAGTGGCCGTTGGCGATGCCGATCATCGGCTTGTCGAAGTCGGCCTTTTCGTAGCCGAGTGCGTAGTACATCGAGCGGTTCGGTGAGCGCGCCACGCCTTGCGTGATGTTCTTCGAGCGACGGTTGTATGCCATGGGGAACTCCAATCTGTTTTGTTTTGATCTGTGCTGCGTGTTCGGGCTTGGGTGTTGCCGCAGGGGCCGCACCTACGCTGCCAATGCCTTGCCGGCGGGTTCGGCCGGCGCGTCAGTTCAGTGTAGTTCCGACGCGTCGCGCAAGGATGCAGTTTTGCGAAGCGCGTGTCCAATATATTATTCAGGCTCGATTAGGTCGTAAAATGTATTAATCATGTTGCCTGCCATTCCCGACCTGCGCCAGTTGCGCTATTTCGTCACCGTCGCCGAGGAAAAACACTTCGGGCGAGCGGCCGCGCGCCTTTCCATGACGCAACCGCCGTTGTCGCAAGCCATTCGGGCGCTGGAGGAAACACTCGGCGTGGAGTTGTTCGCGCGCACCAAGCGTTCGGTCGAACTCACGCCGGTGGGCGCCGACCTGCTGCCCGAGGTTCAACGCCTGCTGGCGAGCGCCGAGGGCCTACGGCCGCTGGCGCAGAGCCTCGCGCGAGGCGAGGCCGGGGTATTGTCGCTGGCCTTCGTCTCGACGGCGGATTACGGTCTGTTGCCGCTGTTGCTGCGCGATTTTGGCGCAAGCCACCCGCGGGTGCGTCTCGAACTGACCGAAGCCACCAGCGACGTGCAGGTCGACGAACTGGTGGCCGGGCGCATCGACGCGGGCCTCGTGATCGCGCCGCTGCCGTCGCGCCATGCCACCCAACTCTCGTGGCTGCCGATCGCCCGCGAGCCGCTGGTGATCGCGATGTCGACGGAAACGGCTGCGCGCGTGAGCAGCGCCGCAGGGTCGAATGCCAACCCGCACACCGAGTGGCTGGATACGCCGATCAGCCTGCGCGACGTGGCCGACGAACCGCTCGTGATCTTCCCAAGACGTTTGGCGCCAGGCTTTTATGACATCATTATGGATTGCTACGGCGTCGCGGGCCTTGCACCCCGGGTCGGCCAGGAGGCGATCCAGATGCAGACGATCGTGAGTCTCGTGTCGGCTGGAATGGGCGTCGCACTGGTGCCGCAATCGTTGCGTAACCTTCGCCGCACCGGCGTCGTGTACCGGCCGCTCTCCGAATCGGTGCCGGCGATCGAGACGGGGCTGGTCTGGCGCACGGCGGAGGTGAGCCCGGTGTTGGCCGGCTTCATCGAGATCGTGCGAGCGCATGCAGCCACCGTCGCGGCGTAGTGCGTTGCGCAGCATGTTTAAGCTCGACCGAGGCTGCCGCGAACGCATTGCAAATCGAACCGTCCAATGCATGCGCCGCATGGCGTGCAAACCGCCGGCTGCTACTTGACGAAAATCGACTAGAAATCCGCTTCTGAACCTGAACTGCCCATAACAACACGATGCTTATTCACCCGAATTTCGACCCCGTTGCCATTCATCTGGGGCCGCTCGCAGTGCGCTGGTATGGACTGATGTACCTCGTTGCGTTTATCGCGGCGATTGTCGTCGGCCGGTTGCGGCTGCGTTTGCCGTACGTCGCCGCGCAAGGCTGGACCGTAAAAGATATCGACGACATGCTGTTTTACGGCGTACTCGGAACGATTCTCGGCGGCCGGCTTGGCTATGTGCTGTTCTATAAGGCGAGTTTTTACTTCGCGCATCCGCTCGACATCTTCAAGGTGTGGGAGGGCGGCATGTCGTTTCACGGCGGCTTCCTCGGGGTGACGCTGGCGATGGTGCTGTTCGCGTACCAACGCAAGCGCTCGTGGCTGCAGGTCACCGATTTCGTGGCGCCAATGGTGCCGACCGGGCTCGCGGCAGGCCGTCTCGGCAACTTTATCAACGGCGAGTTGTGGGGCCGTGTGACCGATCCGTCGGCGCCGTGGGCGATGCTGTTTCCAGGCGCCGCGCCGGACGACGCCGCGTGGCTCACCGCGCATCCGCAACTGGCCGCGCAATGGCATCTGAACGAGGTGTTCGCGCAATATCACATGCTGCCGCGTCATCCGTCCGAACTGTATGAGATTGCGCTCGAAGGCGTGGCGCTGTTCTTCGTGCTGTTCTTCTTCTCGCGCAAGCCGAAGCCGATGGGCGCGATTTCCGCGGTGTTCCTGATCGGCTACGGTCTTGCTCGCTTCACGGTGGAGTTCGCGCGTGAGCCGGACGATTTCCTCGGGTTGCTCGCAATGGGCCTCTCGATGGGCCAATGGCTCTCGCTGCCTATGATCCTCGTGGGCATCGGCATGCTGGTGTGGTCTTATCGCCGTGCGCGGCGTCAATCGGCGCATGCGGTCGGCGTGAATTGAGCGCTACGTTTTATCGTAGTGGTCAGCACATGAAAAAAGCCACGGCATGCCGTGGCTTTTTCCTTTACAGCGGTACTTCAAGCAAGCCGTACTTCAAGCCCGCCGTACTTCAAGCATCAACCGCCTTACTTCATCTGCACCGAGCCCGACACGTTGACCGTCACAGTCGACGTACCGCCTTCGAGCGGTACCGGCGCGGACGCCTTTGCATCGGCGCTCATTGCACGCGCACTCATCATCATCATCGGACGCGGCATGACGCCGTTGTGCCCGACGTTGACTTCACGAATCGAATAACCGTTGTAGCCGAACGCCTGCGCCGACGAAGCCGCCTGCTCGCGGAACGACTTGATGGCTTCACCGGTGAGCTTCTGCTCAGCAGCACGCTGCGCTTCGGGCGACAGCGAGAACTGCACGTTGCCGACCTGCATGATCGATGCCATCTGGCCCGCGAGCTTCGACGCCGCGGCGAAGTCGTGCGATTTGAGTACGACTTCCGTACGGCCACGCCATGCGGAAATGCGGCCGTCACGATCGGTGGACGGGTAGATCGAGAAGGAGCCAGTGCGAGCCGTTACTCCGCTCACTTCCTTGGCCTTTTGCAGAGCCGCGTCGGCGCGCTGATTCAGTGTGGAGGTGAGCGCGGACGGATCGCTCGCTTCCTGCTCATAGAACAACGTGATATCGACGACGTCTTGCGGCACTTCAGCGCTTGCCTGTGCGTTCAGCGACAGCACGCCCGCGGGCTGATACTGCGTCACGCCCTGTGCGCGGGCCATGGCCGGCGTCAGCGCGAGCGCGGCAGGGGCGGCGCATATGAGCGCGAGAGCGAGTGCACGTGCGGTGTTTTTCGTCATTCTTGGACTCCTTGCTTGAACAGGTTGTGCACGATTGGAGCGAACGCCATGCATTGGCACAACGTTTGCGAGCCCGTTAGGCGCTTGTAACCTGAGCTTGGTTCCCTAATTTGACGTTTGCTCAAGGTTTGCTTTCATCCGCGCGCAGACTTGCGCATGACGTAAGCGACAATGGGTCGCATGTGCGTATGCAACTTCAAACAAGACGTTTGGTGATGAAGCGCCATTCGGCTTCGGTCACCGGCGTGATCGACAGGCGGTTGCCTCTGGCAAGCACGCGCATGTCCTTCAATTCCTCATGCTCGCGCAGCGCGGCAAGCGGAATCAGCGGAATCTTCTTCTTGAACACCACATCGACGAGTAGCCAGCGCGGCGTTTCCTGCGTCGACTTGGGGTCGTAGTAGGGGCTTTTCGTGTCGAACTGAGTCGGGTCCGGATAGGCGGTGGACGATACCTCCGCGAGACCGGCGATGCCCGGCTCAGGGCAACTCGAGTGATAGAACAGCACGCCGTCGCCAACCTGCATCATGTCGCGCATGAAGTTGCGCGCCTGATAGTTGCGCACGCCAGTCCACGGCAACGTGTGTTGCGGTGACTGGGCCAGGTGGTCGATGCTTGCTTCGTCCGGTTCGGACTTCATTAGCCAGTAGCGCATGAATCGAAGAGAACGTTAAAGGGTTGATACAGCAAGAAAAATCGAGGCCCAAAGAAAAACGGCACCGAACCGAAGTCCGATGCCGTCTTGAAGAAGGTCCCCGCCTTAGCCGCTAGGCCGGCATCCTGAACCGGGGGTTCAGAATTGGTCGCAGTTAGCAGCACTTCGGGTACATCAGACAGAGTGACGCGCACACCCGTGCTACAAATTTCCACAACCGTGCACATGGCATTGGTTCAAGGAATATATGACCTTGGCGAACCAGGCAGGGAAGTCAAACCGGTTGAACTCAATCGTTTGCATGAGTCTTTGCTCATGCATTGCGCTTGAATTCGTAGCCGATCTCTGGACCGGCCACTTGAAATTGTTCGAGACTGCTGGGTGCTTACTGCGTGCTGTACTGCTGAATCACAGTACCCAGTTGTTCGTTCATTTGGTGCATTGTACGCCGGATTTCTTCTGCGGGAAATGCTTCTCCGTGTCGCACGCTCGTTTGCAGCTTAAGCAGTTCCGATGCCAGCGACAGCGCAGCCATGACGGCAATGCGATCCGTGCCGCGCACGTTGCTGCTATTGCGGATCTTCGACATCTCGGCGTCGACGCGTGCCACCGCTTCAAGCAGCGCGCCTTCAGTTTCCGGCGAGCAGGCGAGGCGATAGGGCACGCCGAGAATCGATACTTCGATCTGCTTGGTGGTCATGCATTTTCTCCATGGCGGGTGACGTCGCTCTCCGCTTCGACCTCATGCGGCGCGGCCTCGAGCAGATCGAGCTGATTGTCAGGCTCGTTGTGCGCGCGAGCCCGCGGCAGCTTTTCGAGGATCGCATTCAGGCGGACCTGTGCGTCGTCGATCTTTGCTGACAGCGCGTCGCGTTCCGCCTGCAATGCATCGCGCTCCTCGCGCATCAACGCGAGTTCAGTGCGCGTGGCCTCTGCGTCGGCACGCGTTTGGGCGAGCTGATTTTCGAGCGCGAGCCGCGCTTCATTGTGGCGTTGGCTGATCGCAATCAGCTTGCCGATATTCTGTGAAAGTGATTCGAGTTCGGTGAGCATCTGCTGCGTCCTCTAAAGACATTGCATTTTAGCGCGGAATGTCGCAGGTTCCGACAATTGTCTCGTTTCGAGACGTAACAACATCGCAATGTGCAGGCTTTTATCGACCATATGATGAAAAGCAAGCCGCGCATCGGACAATAACCTGCACTTAACAGAACAGATTGCGCACGGATTAACCATTCTTGACGGACCCGAATGCCGCTCCTAAACTGGCCGCACTCTGGTGCCCGCGCGCGCTTTTCCACAGTGCGCGCAGTTAAACGGGAAGCAGGGCGCGTCGTTCGCCAGAACGCGCGAACCTGCGCTGCCCCCGCAACGGTAAGCGACCGCATTCGTCATGCAGGTCGATCCTGAACGCGTGTTTGAAGCTGAACACGCGAGTGTGCCACTGCGCGTCACGCGTGGGAAGGCGGGATCGATGCGTCGCCAGCCCGGATACCGGCCAGAGGGAGAGGGTCGTCCCCACGCAAACGTAAAACAGCGCGGGCGCCTCGTTACGCATCGGCCCGCGGGGAAGCGGGCCGCGCACGCTATCCACAGGAATGTCATCCCATGCTGTCCCCTATCGCTCGCGCGGCGCTGCTCGCCTTTGCGAGCCTGCCGCTCGTCGTGCATGCGCAAGCTGCTGCTTCTTCTTTGCCGTCCTCGCCGTCCTCTGATTCTGCCTCTGCCGACACGGGGGCTGCGGTGGCGTCGCCCGCGGTGTTGTCGCCGGTTGTCGTCACCGCGGAGCGCGGGCCGCAATCGCTCGCCGATGCGATCCCGCAAACCACGCTATTCGACCAGCAGGACATCGCCGATACGACCGCGACTGATTTGCCCGGTCTGTTGCAACTCGCGCCCGGCGCGCAGATTTCGCGCACCGGTGGTCCGGGTTCGACGGCGAGCCTGTTTCTGCGCGGCGCATCGTCGACGCAATCGCTTCTGCTGATCGACGGCGTACGCGTCGACTCGGTGAGCCTGGGCGCGCCGCAACTCGCGCAGATTCCACTCGACCAGATCGATCACGTCGAAGTGGTGAACGGCAACGTGTCCGCGTTATACGGTTCCGGCGCCATTGGCGGCGTGGTGCAGGTATTCACAAAAGACGGCGGCGATCATCCGCCGCGCTTCAATTTTTCGGTGGGCTACGGCAGCTATCACACGCAGACGCAGCAGGCCGGCGTGAACGGGGCACTGGATAAAGACGGCAATACCACGTTCAGCCTCTCGCTCACGCGCTCGAAAGACGACGGCTTCTCGTCGCTCAATCCGGCCCAGGCGCCCAACGCGAATCCGAACGCGAACGGCTATCTGAACGAAAGTATCTCGGCTTCGCTGCGCCACAAGTTCAACGACAAATGGGACGCGGGCGTCACGTATCTCCAGTCGAACGGCAATGATAGTTACGACAATGCGTACGGCGTGCCGACCGATCTGAACAACCTGTACACCAAAGTGCGCCAGGTGTCGGCGTTCGCGAACGGCAAGCTGACCGACTGGTGGACCACGCACTTCATCGTTGCCGAAGGCGACGACCGCAGCGTGTCGAATACCAACGGCATCTACAACGGCCGCTTCGATACCGACAATCGCCAGTACACCTGGCAGAACGATTTCGCGCTCGCCGCGCAGCAGAAACTGCAGATCGGCTATGAGCATCTGGATCAGAGCCTCGACTCGGATACGTTTGCGGCGCCCGACCGGCATGTGGATTCCGGCTTTGTCGGCTATACGGGGCGCTTCGGGCGCAGCCAGATTCAGGCCAATCTGCGACGCGATCAGTATTCCGATTTCGGCGGGGCGAACAGTTACTATCTCGGCTATGGCTTCGACATCACCGGGCATTGGAAGGCGACTGCAAGCTATTCGGATTCGTTCCGCGCGCCGAGCTTCGACGATCTGTACTATCCGATCAGCGGCAACCCGTCGATCCAGCCGGAGCGCAGCCATTCGATCGAAGCAGCGCTGCAGTACGCGTCGAACGCGCTTGGCGTGATACGCCTGAGCGCGTTCCAGACGCGTTATTCGAATCTGATCGACTACCCGCAGGTCTCGCCTGGCATTTATCTGGCCGAGAACGTTGGCCGTGCGAAGGTGCAGGGGCTCGAAGGATCGTGGCGCGGCCATGTAGGCAAGACGGACATACGCGCGTCGGTGACGCTGCAAAATCCTGTCGACCTCGATAGCGATACCGATCTTGTGCGGCGTGCCCGGCACTTCGCGTCGCTCGCCGTGAATCGCAGCATTGCCGGGTGGCGTGTCGGCGGCGAGTGGATCGTCAGCGGCGCACGCGAAGACAGCAGCGGCACGTTGGGCGGCTACGGTGTGGTCAATCTGTCGGCGCGCTACAACATCACGAAGGCGTGGTACGTCACCGCGCAGATCCAGAACCTGTTGAACAAGGACTATGAAACGGCCTACTCGTATAACTCGCCGCGGCGCGGTGCGTATGTCACGGTTGGTTGGCAGCAGCAGTGACGAACGGACTCGTATGAGAACGCGCCGATGAACCGTAGCTCGAGCCCGATGCCCACGACCACGTTGCGCGTGATGAGCGCGAAGCGCGCGGCCGCGATCTGGCTGGTGCTCGCGGGAATCGCGCTAGCTGTGCTGATGGCGTCGCTCGCGCTCGGCAGCGTGCCGCTCGCACCCGGCCGTGTGTTGGCGGCGCTGCTGCCGTCGCACGCGTCGCATGCCGAGTCCGCCGATCTTGCGGGCGAGATCGTGCGCACGCTGCGTTTGCCGCGCGCGCTGGCCGGCTTCGCGTGCGGCGCGTTGCTCGCGCTCGCCGGTGCGCTGCTGCAAGTGCTGTTGCGCAACCCGTTGGCCGAGCCGTACGTATTAGGTGTGTCGGGCGGTGCGGCGACGTTCGCGCTGGTCGCGATGATCGCTGGTTGCGCGTGGTGGATCGTCGATGCCAGCGCGTTCGCCGGTGCCTTCGTGTCGATCCTGTTGGTGCTCGGCCTCGCACGCCGCGAGCTGTGGCGCGGCGAGCCGCAGGATACGTCGCCGCGTTTGCTGTTGACCGGCGCGGTGATCGCGGCCGGCTGGGGCGCTGTCATTACGCTGCTGCTCAACCTCGCGCCGGATAACCGGTTGCGCGGCATGTTGTTCTGGCTGACCGGCGATCTGAACGGCGGTACGGTGCCATGGGCGGCGCTCGCCGCGCTCGTGGTCGTACTGGTGGCCATCGTGCCCGTTGCGCCGCGACTGAATGTGCTGCTGCGAGGCGACGCTGCCGCGCAGGCACTCGGCGTGGCGGTGATGCCGCTGCGCTTGCGCGTGTATCTGGTGGCGTCGCTGGCGGCTGCCGCGGCAGTCACGACGGCGGGCACGGTCGGTTTTGTCGGCCTCGTGGTGCCGCATATGTTGCGACTCGCATTCGGCAACGATCAACGCATGCTGCTGCCGGCCGCGGCGCTCGGCGGCGGTATCGCGGTGATGGGCGCGGACCTGATTGCACGTACGGTGATTGCGCCGGCGCAGTTGCCGGTTGGGGTGATCACGTCGATCGTCGGCGTGCCGGTGTTTCTGTGGATGCTGCTGCGCAGGCGCCGATAATGAACGCACACAACGCTCCGCATTCCGCCCTTAGCGTGCAACGCCTGACCTTGCGCGCGGGTACGCGTACCTTACTCGACGCCTTCACGCATACGTTCTACGCAGGCGAGATCTGGTGTATCGCCGGACCGAACGGCGCGGGCAAGACAACCTTGCTATCGACGCTTGCAGGTTTGGCGCAACCGTCGGCGGGCCATGTCGAGCTCGATGGCGTGCGTCTCGCCGACTGGCAGCCGTTGCCGCTCGCGCAGCGTCGCGCGCTGATGCCGCAAAGCGCAGCCGACGCTTTCAGCGCGAGCGTGCTCGACATTGTGATGCTGAACCGCTTTCCGCATCTGACAGGCTGGGGGTGGGAAGGTGAAGCCGATCGTGCCGCGGCGCATGCCGCGCTGGACGGTTTGGGCCTCGCCGCATTCGCCGCGCGCGACGTGCTTTCGCTGTCGGGCGGCGAACGTCAACGCGTGGCGTTGGCGGCGGTGCTGTGCCAGGAGACGCCGTTGTTGCTGCTCGACGAACCGCTCTCGCATCTGGACCTGCACCACCAGATCGACTGCCTGGAGGCGCTGACTGCCTGGGCGCGCGAGCCTCGGCGTACAGTGATGTTTTCGTGCCACGATTTGAACCTCGCGCGCCGCTTCGCGACGCATGCGCTGCTGCTGGACGGCAACGGCGGCGCGTATGCTGGACCGGTGCACGATGTGTTGACACCCACGCTGACGAGTCGCGCGTTCGGCTATCCGTTGATTCTGATTCGCGACGGCGAGCATGAGGCGCTGATTCCCGCGCCGCGATTGCGTCACGAATCGGCTGCGGCTGATGACACAGCGGCAGGCTAAGCGCTTTATCAAATACTCTCTCTACTAGAACCGACCATGACTTCTTTGCCAGGTTTGCCGGGAATGACCGAAGTCGAACCGCTCGATCAAACGCTGCGTGCCGAACTGCAACACATCATCGATACCAAGACCAAGCCGCCGGGCAGTCTCGGGCGGCTCGAGACGCTCGCGCGCCAGATGGGCCTGATCCAGCGTACGACGCGCCCCACGGTCGAACGTCCGGCGATGATCGTGTTCGCCGGCGACCACGGCATTGCCGCGGAGGGCGTGAGTCCTTATCCGCAAGCCGTGACCGCGCAAATGGTCGCTAACTTTCTCGCGGGCGGCGCGGCGATCAATGCCTTGAGCCGCGTCTCCGGTGTCGAGCTCGAAGTGGTCAACTCAGGCATTGCAACGCCGTTGCCGTCCACTGAGGGTCTCATCGATATTCCGGTTGCGGCCGGAACGCGCAACTTCGCGCACGAACCCGCGATGACCCACGAACAGGCGCTTGCCGCGATGCAGGCCGGCGCGGCTCGCGTGCGGCATCACGCGGCGCGCGGCACCAATGTGATCGGCTTCGGCGAAATGGGCATTGCGAATACGTCGTCGGCCGCGTGTCTGATGAGCCGTCTGTGCGGTGTGCCGATCGACGAATGCGTCGGACGGGGTACGGGTCTCGACAATGCAGGGCTCGCGAAAAAGCGCAACGTGCTCGCCTCGGCACTCGCGCATCACGCTGTTTCCAATGACCCGCTCAATGTGCTCGCCACGTTCGGCGGCTTCGAAATCGCCATGATGGCGGGCGCATACCTCGCTGCTGCGCAAGCGCGTATGACGATCCTTGTCGATGGGTTCATTGCGACTTCGGCATTGCTGGTGGCCGATGCGTTCGCACCGAAGGTGCGCGAGTATTGCGTGTTCGCACATGCGTCGAACGAGGCGGGACATCGGCGCATGCTCGATCATTTCGGTGCGCTGCCCTTGCTCTCGCTCGACATGCGTCTTGGCGAAGGCACCGGCGCGGTGCTCGCGGTGCCGCTGCTGCGCGCGGCGGTGGCGTTCGTCAACGAAATGGCGAGCTTCGAATCGGCCGGCGTTGCGAATCGCGATGCCTGATCGGTTATACGAAGCGCCGTTATCCAGATGCGCGCACCCGGCTCACTCATGAACCCGCTCGCGGAACTGCGCTATTTCTTCACGGCGCTCGGCTATTTCACGCGCGTGCCGGTGCCGCGTTGGGTCGGCTATGAGCCGCACTATCTGAATGCGGCAGCGCGTTATTTTCCGCTCGTCGGTTTGCTGATCGGCGGATTGAGCGCGCTGGTTTATCTCGCGGCGTTGCATGTGTTTCCAGCGGGTGTAGCGGTCCTGCTGTCGATGGCGGCATCGCTCCTCGTCACCGGCGCATTTCACGAAGACGGGCTTGCCGATTGCGTCGATGCGTTCGGTGGCGCCTATACGCGAGAGGACGTGCTGCGCATCATGCATGACTCGCGCATCGGTGCTTTCGGCGCCATCGCGCTCGTGATCGCGCTAGCACTGAAGTGGCAAACGCTCGCCGCGTTACCGCCGATGCACGCCGCAAGTCTGATGATTGCAGCGCATGCGGCGAGCCGCGTATTTGCAATCAGCTATCTGGCTACGCTCGACTACGTGCGCGCCGAAGGCAAAGCCAAACCGGTCGCGCAACGCTTGAGCGGTTCCGCGTTGCTCTGCGCAGCGGTGTTCGGTTTGCCGTTGCTGCTCTGGCCGAGCGGGCCCGGTCTGCCGGATTGGCGCTTCGCCGGCGCGGCCTTCGCTGTGCTCGCCGCGCTGCGGTTCGGGATGGGCCGCTACTTCGTCCGGCGTATTGGCGGCTACACCGGCGACTGCCTGGGCTTCGCACAACAGATTCTTGAATTGAGCATCTATCTGCTGGGGCTTGCATGGATATCGTCCTGATCCGTCATCCCGCTGTCGCGCTCGATGCGGGCGTGTGTTACGGCCAGAGCGATGTCGCGCTTGTCGAGGATGCGGAAGTGTCCTCAACCGCGCTGGCATTGAAACTCGCCACGTTGCAGGTGCCCGCGCCGCGTGTGTTCATATCGAGTCCGTTGATGCGCTGCTCGGCGCTCGCTGCCGCGATGGCGAATGATTTCGGCTGCGCGATTAGCCATGACGACCGGCTGAAGGAAATGAACTTCGGCGATTGGGAGCAGCGTCGCTGGGACGCGATCGATCGTGAGTTGCTCGACGACTGGGCGGCCAACTTCGACCACGCGCGAGCGCATGGCGGTGAGAGCGTCGCGCAGTTCGTCGCGCGGGTGCGGGCATGGCTCGACGCGTTCGCGCAGACCCGCGAGTTGTCGCCGGCCTATGTGGTCACGCATGCCGGCGTAATACGGGTGATTGCTTCGCTGGTGCTGGATGTGCCGCTGGAACGCTGTCTGAACTGGTCGTTGGACATGACCGGGATTGTCTGGCTGCGCAGGGAGGGGGAGGCGCAGCAGTGGTCGTTGGTGAGGTGGAATGCGTGAGGGGTGGGCGCTTGCCGTCTCCCCTGAATTGCGTCAGTCCCAGTTTTATTCGTGACACCTTTTTAGAAAATATGTCGCGATAATGGAAATCGTGACGGATTTTGCCGTGAATAGTGTCACGATTAGCGGGTTTTATGTCACAATTCCAAGGTAAAGTGTCGCGATTAAGATTTATCGCGACACATGGACTTTGGGGTGGCGCGCATGAACGGCAACGGCATCAAGCAAGAATTGGATCTGATCGAGCAGCTTATTGCTGCAAGCGCCGAGGGGCGGAGCATACGCGCGCTCGCATCGGCACTTGCCACGCGTCGCCATCCCATGCAGCGCCGTACGCTGCAACGTCGCCTCGACGTGTTGCTCGAAGCGGGCCGGATCATCTCAGAAGGCGCGGGCCGCGCAGTGGCCTACAAGCAGGTTGCCGCTTCCAGCGCGGCTGTTTTACCCGCACAGGTTATCGTTGGCGCAAGCACTTCGGGTGAGGCCTACGTACCCGTATCGAGTGCGGGTCTCGAGGTGCGTGCGGAAGTGAACAGGCCGCTGCACGAGCGCCGGCCGGTCGGCTATAACCGGGCGTTTCTCGAACGCTATCGTCCGAATCAGGACATGTATTTATCGCAAGCGCAGCGTGCGCGTCTGCATGAGTGGGGGCGCACGTCGGCGGATATACGGCCGGCCGGTACCTACGCGCGCGACATCATGAGCCGGCTTCTGATCGATTTGTCGTGGGCGTCGTCGCGGCTCGAGGGCAATACGTACACGCGGCTCGATACAGTGCGGCTGATCGAGCAAGGGCACATTGCGGAAGGCAAGGACGCCCAGGAAACGCAGATGATCCTGAATCACAAGGCCGCAATCGAAATGATCGTCGAGAGCGCGGACGAAGTGGGCTTCAACCAGTTCACCGTACTGAACCTCCATGCCATTCTTTCCGACAACCTGATGTCCGACCCGTTCTCCAGCGGCCGTTTGCGCTCGCGCGAAGTGGAGATCAGCGGCACGGTATTTTTTCCGCTTGCCGTGCCGCAGCAGATTGCGGAGTGCTTTGAGGCGGTGCTGAACAAGGCCGCCCAGATCGACGATCCCTTCGAGCAGGCTTTCTTCGGCATGGTGCACCTGCCGTATCTGCAGCCGTTCGAAGACGTCAACAAACGGGTCTCGCGTTTGACCGCGAATATCCCGCTGATCCGGCAGAATCTGTGTCCGCTGTCGTTCATCGACGTTCCCGAAAAAGCCTATGTAGACGGCACGCTCGGCGTGTACGAAACCAATCGTGTCGAGTTGTTGCGCGATGTTTTTATCTGGGCGTACGAGCGCTCGTGTCAGCGTTATCTGGCGATTCGACAATCGATCGGCGAGCCGGACGCGTTTCGTCTCAAGTATCGCAACGCGTTGATACAGGTGGTGCAGGAAGTGATTCGCGGCGGCCTTGTCGGCACGCGCGGCGAGGTCGAAACGTTTGCGCAGGATCGGGTGGACGCGGCCGATGTATCTTCGTTTGTCGATGCGATCCAGTCCGATCTCGATCAACTGTATCTGGGCAATGTCGCGCGCTATCGGTTGCGGCTTTCCGAATTCGAGCACTGGCCGTTCAAGCGGGCAGACGCCGTCTCACGCTAACGCGGCACTTCCCGTTTCACAACCTTCGCAGCGGCGTCACTGCGCGCCGCTTTTCCGCCGCGAGCGCGCCAGGTCAAGGTCTTCGCACATCTGTTTCGCCCCTTGCGCGATACGCGGCGCCGGCCGGTTGATCAGATCGCCGTCGATGGCGAACAGGTTGTTGTTTGCCACCGCCTTCAGACCCGGCCACGCACGCCACGTATCGAGTTGCGGCAGGGGCATATCCGGTTGGGTCGCGCCGGGCGCGGCGGTGAAGATCGCTTCCGGATTCGCTGCGAGCACCGCTTCAGTCGAGACAGTCGGCACCAGCGGTTCGAGTTTCGCAAACACATTGCGGCCGCCGCATAACGCAATCACGTCGCTGACCATATGTTCGCCGTTGAGCGTCATCAAAGGTTGATCCCACGCCTGATAGAACACGCCGACAGGCGGCCGGTTCGCATACAGCGCGCGCAATCGTGCAATGTCCTGACGGTATGCCGCAGCAGTTGCGTCGGCGCTCGGCGAGGTGCCGAGCAATTGCCCGAGCTTGATTAGCGATACGGCAATGTCGTCGAGATGATGCGGTTCGCTGAAGAACAGCGGCACATGCATGTCGCGCAAGCGATCGAGTTGGCGCTGCGCATTGCCATGCCGCCAGACGACGATCAGATCGGGCTTCAATGCGACGATTCGTTCAAGATCGAGCGCCTTGTTGTCGCCAACGCGCGGCAGTTGCTTCGCTTCCGGCGGATAGTCGCTGTAGGACACAGCGCCGACCAGTTTCGCACCGCCACCCGCGGCATACAGCAACTCGGTGACATGCGGCGCAAGACTGATGACGCGCTGTGCGGGCGAGGGCAGGGTGACTGTTGCGCCGGTGTCGTCGGTGACGGTGATGGCGGCGTGTGCGTGAAGCATGCCCGCCCACAATGCCGCAGCGATGGCGAAGCGCGGGAGTCGAATCATCGAATAGCCTCGCGCAAACTCTTTTCGAAGCGTGCCCATTCCGCATCGCTTGCAGGCAACCCGACACGCACACTGCCCGATGCCGTGAAGAGGCGCGTCCACACGCCGCGCTGCGCTAACGCTTCATGCAGCGCGGCAGCGCGCGCATCGTCGGTCCACGCAAAGAGCGGCGTGCTGCGCGTGGCGAGACCGTGTGCATGCAACTGACTCACCAGGCGGGCGCTTTCGGCATCGAGCCGCGTACGCATCTGCTGTTGCCACACTTCGTCTTCGAACGCGGCTTTGACCGCGTGCCGGGCCGGGCCGCTGACCGTCCACGCCCCGAGCATACGACGCAATGCGTCGAGCAAAGCCGGCGAACCGAGTACGAAACCCGCGCGCACACCGGCGAGCCCAAAGAATTTCCCCGGTGAACGCAACACGATCAGCCCATCGCGATAGGTGTTTGCAGCGAGCGAGGCTGAAGGCATCGTATCGGCGAAAGCCTCGTCGATCAGCAGCGTGCCACCGCGCGCGATGAGTTGCGCATGCCAGTGCAGCAGCTTGCGGGCGCTCAGATGCTCCGCGGTCGGATTGTTAGGATTCACGACGACCACGTGGGTGAGCGTGTCGGGCAAGCTGTCCCATGACGTATCCAGTGGCACGACTTCGTGTCCGGCGCGCTCGAATGCGGGCGCATATTCGCTATACGTGAGCGGCGCGATGCCAACCTGGGCACGGGGCAGTAGGGAGGGCAGCGCGCGAATCGCCGCCTGGCTTCCTGCTACGGGCAGCACATGCGCGGCATCGGGCGCGCCGTAGTAACGCGCGGCACAAGCGGCAAAGCCGTCGCCTTCGTCGGGCAGGCGGCGCCAGACATCGGCGGGAACCGGTGGCACGGGATAGCCGTGCGGATTGATACCCGTCGAGAGGTCGAGCCATTGCACGTACGGAATGCCGTAACGCTGCGCCGCTTCATGCAGATTGCCGCCGTGGACCACGTCGTTGGACGTGGCGCCGGTATCGGTGTGGTGACCGGCCATTCGATCAACCATGAAAGGGCACACTCAGCAGGGCCAGCACGATCAGTACCGCCAGCCAGAGAATGACCGTCCGTTCAACCAGCATCAATGCCGCAGTGACATGGGTCGCCTTCGCGGGGTGTCCGAAACCGAGCGTCGGCCTGTGCTCCAGCGCACCGTGATACATCGCGGGGCCGCCGATCAGCACGTTCAGACTGCCTGCGCCTGACGCCATGACCGGCCCGGCATTCGGACTGTCCCAGCGCGGTGCTTGCTCGCGCCAGCAACGCAGCGCCGTGCGCGTGTCGCCGAGCAAGGCATAGCTTGCCGCGGTGAGGCGAGCGGGAATCCAGTTGAGGACATCGTCGATGCGCGCGGCGGCCCAGCCAAAGCGCAAATAGCGCGGCGTGCGGTAGCCCCACATGGCATCGAGCGTGTTGGCCAGACGGAATCCTAGTGCGCCCGGACCGCCCGCGATGGCGAACCAGAATAGCGCGCCGAAGATCGCGTCGTTGCCGTTTTCAAGCGCCGATTCGACGGCCGCGCGCGACAGCGCCGCTTCGTCGGCATGAGCGGTTTCGCGCGACACGATGCGCGAGGTCAGCAGACGCGCTTGCGCCAGGTCGCGTCGCGCCAATGCCTGCGCGATCGGCTCGATGTGATCGTGCAGACTGCGCGCGCCGAGCGCGAACCACAGCAACACGACGTGCACCGCGCAGGCCGCAAAAAACGGCAGCACGGAGACCAGCCACCAGGCGATCAGTACGGGCGGCAAGACTGCTAACGACCACGCGAGCAGCCCCTTGAGCCGCAAACGCCGGCCGGTGTTGTAGCGTGCTTCGAGACGCAGCGCCCATTTGCCGAAGCCGACCAGCGGATGCGCGGTGCGCGGCTCGCCGAGCCAACGGTCGACGGCGACGCCCGCCGTTGCCAGGGTAACGATCAAAGGAAGTGACAGCATTACGCGCTGCCCGCCGTTTTCAAGGCGAGCGGCAAGCCTGCGACCATCATCGTGACCTGGGTGCTCAACGCGGCGATGCGCTGATTGAGCCGCCCGAGTTCGTCGACGTAGAGGCGCGTTGCCGCGCCGAGCGGCACCACGCCCAGGCCGATTTCATTGCTGACCACGATGATCTTGCCTTTGGCGTTGATGAGCGCCGCTTCGAAAGCAGCAAAGTGCGCGTGATAGTGCTCGATTGGCAAAGCGTCGCCGTCAGGTGGGCACAGCAGGTTGGCGAGCCACAGCGTCAGGCAGTCGATCAGAATACAGTGACTAGGCGCGTCGATTTGCGTCACGGCACTGGCGAGATCGACATCCGCTTCGTGCAACTGCCAATGCGCCGGCCGCCGCTCGCGATGATGCGCGATGCGCGCGCTGAATTCGGCGTCGTCAGTTACGTGCGCGGTGGCGACGTACGTGACGGGCAGGGCGCTATCGTTCGCCAGTTGTTCGGCGTGCACGCTCTTGCCCGAACGGGCGCCGCCGAGAACGAAAGTGAGGTCGCGAGGAATCATCGCGTGATTGTACCGGCGTGCAGCGCGTGCCGGCGCGATGGGATAATGCCGCGTTCATTGCCCGCGTTTATGGCCCATTCACCGCCGAATCCGATCTTCCGTGACCACCACTTCGAATCCGCATGATGCCGTACCCGTGCCGCGCGGCACGCTGATGATTCAGGGCACCACGTCCGATGCGGGCAAGAGCACGCTCGTCGCGGGTTTGTGCCGGCTGGCGCGCCGCGCCGGCGTGCGGGTGGCGCCGTTCAAGCCGCAGAACATGGCGCTCAATAGCGCGGTGACGGTCGACGGCGGCGAGATCGGTCGCGCGCAGGCTTTGCAGGCCGTGGCCGCGGGCATCGCTGCGCATACCGATCTGAACCCCGTGCTGCTCAAGCCGACGAGCGATCGCGGCGCGCAAGTGATCATTCACGGCAAGGCGCGCATGAATCTCGATGCCCGCGCATATCACGACTACAAGCCGGTCGCCTTCGAGGCGGTACTGGAATCGTATGCGCGTCTGCAATCCAAGTACGACACGATTTTCGTCGAAGGCGCGGGCAGTCCCGCCGAGATCAATTTGCGCGACCGCGATATCGCCAATATGGGTTTTGCCGAAGCGGTCGACTGCCCGGTCGTGCTGGTGGCCGACATCGACCGCGGCGGGGTGTTCGCGCATCTGACCGGGACGCTTGCGTGCCTGTCGGAAAGCGAGCAGGCGCGCGTGCGAGGCTTCATCATCAACCGTTTTCGCGGCGACGTCAGTTTGCTCAAACCCGGGCTCGATTGGCTCGAAGCGAAGACCGGCAAGCCGGTGCTCGGCGTGGTGCCTTACCTGCACGGTCTGACGCTCGACGCCGAAGACATGCTGCCGCCCGAACTGCGCGCCGCGCATAGTGGTGATACCGGCCGGACGTTGCGGGTGGCCGTGCCGGTGCTGCCGCACATCAGCAATCACACGGATTTCGACGCGCTGCGCGCGCATCCGCAGGTCGATTTTCATTACGTGCGAAGCGGCACGCCGCCTCCGCCAGCCGATCTGATCATCCTGCCGGGCTCGAAAAATGTGCCGGGCGATCTGGCCTTTCTGCGTGCCCAGGGTTGGGATGCGGTGCTGCAACGGCATTTGCGCTATGGCGGCCGCGTCATCGGGATTTGCGGCGGCATGCAGATGCTCGGACGCGAAGTGGCCGACCCGCACGGCGTGGAAGGCGCGCCTGGAACGAGCGCGGGCCTCGGCTGGCTCGATTACTCGACGGTGTTGACGCGGGAAAAAACGCTCAAGAATGTGACGGGGCGTCTCGCATTGCCCGGTTCGCCCGAGGTCGCCGGCTACGAGATTCACATGGGTGAGACGCAAGGTCCGGCGCTGAGCTCGCCCGCGCTGCAATTGGGCGGATTGCAAGACGCTCGCCCCGACGGCGCGATGTCGGCCGATGGCCAGATCCTCGCCACCTACGTGCACGGCCTGTTCGACACGCCGGCCGCCTGCGCCGCACTGCTCGCGTGGGCGGGATTGAGCGACGCCGAGAAAATTGACTACCCGGCATTGCGTGAGGCTTCTCTGAATCGTTTGGCCGACACACTTGCCGAGCACCTCGATCTTTCGAAGCTCTTCGCCGCGATCGGGTGATGACGTTCAATCGATGGATGACGATTAAATCCTATTGAGAAATAATCAAAGCCTAATTGGCAGTTTTTCACCTCATTTGGTTCGAATACAGTCTTGGCATCGATCTCTCGTAAAGGACTTGTCATGAACTCGAACCGCTCCGCTGATCTGGCCGCCTTGATCCTTCGTCTGGCCTTGGGTGTTCTGTATCTTGCCCACAGCCTGCAGAAGATTTTTGTTTTTACGCTGCCGGGAACGGCGCAGTTTTTCGTCTCGCTCGGCCTGCCGGGCTGGCTGGGTTATGTGACGGCATTCGTCGAACTGTTCGGCGGTATCGCGCTGCTGCTTGGCGTGCAGGTCCGCTGGGTCGCGCTGGTGCTGCTGCCGTTCATGCTCGGTGCCATGTCGGCGCATCTGCATAACGGCTGGGGCTTCGCGTCGCCGAACGGCGGCTGGGAATATCCGGCCTTCTGGGCAGTGACTTTGGCCGTGCAATCGCTGCTCGGCGGCGGCGCGCTGGCGCTGAGTGGTGCGAAGGCGCCGCGCGCTGTGGCGGCGTGATACGGACGAGCGGCGGTGCAGGCTGTGGCCGGGCCCACCCCACCACGGCACTCCGCCCCGCCGGACAACAAAAAAGCACGCACCGTGAGGTCGCGTGTTTTTTTTCGCGCCAAGCTGAGGCACGTCAGGCCTTTCGGGCCCTGCGCCACGCTCCTCGCGTCAGTCAATACAACACGATCTGCGTGCAGCGAAACAGCGCCATCGTCTTGCCGTTCGAATCGGTGACGGTGGCGTCCCACACCTGCGTGCTGCGGCCCAGATGCACGGCCTTGGCGACCGCGCGGATCGTACCTTCCGTCGCCGTGCCGAGGAAATTGCTTTTCAACTCGACGGTTGTGAAATTGCGCGCCGTCTCCGGCAGGTGCGCGAGACATGCATAGCCGCAGGCGGTATCGGCGAGACCGATTACGGTGGCGGCGTGCAAAAAGCCGTTCGGCGCCAGCAACTCCTCGCGCACGGTCAGTTCCGCGGTCAGGGTGCCTTCCTCCAGCGCCAGAACATGCACGCCCAGCAAGCCGGGAAGCTTGCCCTTCTGACGTTCGTGCAGGCGCTCGATGGTGTATTCCGGGCGGAGTTTGCTCATGAGATGGGGTCCTCGGTGGAAAAATCAGGGGTGTAGGGCAGTCAATAGCCGTTTGGGGGCTTCGGCCCCGGTCCATTTGTCGATATTATCAACGGCTGGATCGACGGGTGGACTTGAAACCGGCACGGATCAGGACACGTCGGCGCAAGACAGAGCAAACTGCGCGGTAAACCGGCTGGCGGTGCCCAGCCTTCTTTCCGGGAGAATTCATGACGGTGATCGTGGTGGCGAATCCGAAGGGCGGCGTGGGCAAAAGCACGTTGTCCACCAATCTGGCCGGCTATTTCGCGTCGCAAGGGGAATGGGTCGCGCTGGCGGACCTGGACAAACAGCAGTCCTCGCACGCGTGGCTGTCGTTGCGACCGCCTGCGTTGCCGCCTATCGAGACCTGGGAGGTCGACCTTGAAAGCCCGGCCAAACCGCCCAGAGGTCTGGAGCACGCGGTTATCGACACGCCGGCGGGCTTGCACGGCAACCGCATGAATATCGCGCTGGATCTGGCCGACAAGGTGATCGTGCCGCTGCAGCCGTCAATGTTCGATATTCTCGCCACCCAGGATTTTCTCGAGCGGCTGGCGAAGGAGAAGGCGGTCAGGAAGGGTGCGATCGAGATCGGTGTGGTGGGCATGCGCGTCGACGCGCGCACGCGTTCGGCGGAGCAGCTGCACCGTTTTGTCGAGGGGCTGAAGCTGCCGGTGCTGGGTTTCCTGCGCGACACGCAGAATTATGTGCAGCTGGCGGCGCACGGCCTGACCTTGTGGGACGTCGCGAAAAGCCGCGTGGAGAAGGATCTGGAGCAGTGGCAGCCGATCATCCAATGGACCAACGGCGCCGGTAAGAAAGCTTGAAATGAATCAGCAGGCGGCGTGGCCGCCCGCTGCATGGAACCGTCCGGCGAAGGTCCGGCTCAGGTCCAATTCTGAGTCGGTACGTGATCGCGGCTGCCTTTGATCTTGTTGTTGTCGCCGACGAACACCAGATCCGGTTTCCAGCCTGCCTTCAATTCCGCTTCGTCGACCACCGCGAACGCGGCGATGATCACCAGATCACCCAACTGCGCGCGCCGCGCGGCCGAACCGTTCAGCGAAATCATGCCGCTGCCCCGCTCGCCCTTGATCGCATACGTCGAGAAACGCTCGCCGTTGTTGATGTTCCAGATGTCGATCCGCTCGTTTTCAACGATATTTGCGGCTTCCAGCAAGTCCTCGTCGATCGCGCACGACCCTTCGTAGTGCAGTTCGCAGTGCGTGACCGCGACGCGATGGATTTTCGACTTCAGCATATTGCGTTGCATGACCAATCCCTTGTGGCTTCTGACGCGCGTTTGCGCAGACTAAGACGGTTTCAGATTTCGAGGTTGTCGATGAGGCGGGTGGCGCCAAGCTTGGCGGCGGCCAGCACAACCAACTCCGCGTTCGTGTCTTGTGCGCCCGGCGGCAGCAGATTCGAGCGCTTGCGCACGGCGATGTAATCCGGCTGCCAGCCGCGCGCGGCCAGTGTCGCCATCGCCGCCTGTTCGATTTTTGCGAAGTCACGATCGCCGGCGAGCACCGCCTCGCGCACGCGATTGAGCTCGGCGGCCAGCACCGGCGCTTCGGCGCGCTCGGCTGCCTGCAGAAAGCGGTTGCGCGAGCTGAGCGCGAGGCCGTCGGTGTCACGCACGGTTTCCGCGGCGATGATTTCGGTCGGCAACGCGAACTGGTGGCACATGCTGCGCACAATCATCAGCTGCTGGTAATCCTTCTTGCCGAACACAGCGACGCGCGGCTGCACGCACGACATCAGCTTCATCACCACTGTGCACACGCCCTGGAAGAAACCGGGCCGGAACTCACCTTCGAGAATGTCGCCCAGATCGTGCGGCGGATGCACGCGGTACTCCTGCGGCTCCGGATACAGATCCTTTTCCGTGGGCGCGAACAGCACGTAGACGCCTTCTTTCTGCAGTTTCTCGATGTCGGCTTCCATCGTGCGCGGGTATTTGTCGAAATCTTCGTTCGGGCCGAACTGCAAGCGATTGACGAAGATGCTCGCCACCACCGGATCGCCGTGCTGACGCGCAAGGCGCATCAGCGAGAGATGGCCCTCGTGCAGATTACCCATGGTCGGCACAAAGGCGGTGCGATTCTGGCCGCGCAACTGGTCGCGCAATTCATGGATCGAGCTGATGACTTTCATGATCGGACAGGGATTTCCTTGCGCGGCGCGAGACTCGGTTGGCGCAAAAACTCAGGGTTTGCGCGATCCGCGGCCTCACTGGTAATGACAGGTTTTGAGCGCCGGATTGTAGTGGATTTGTACCGGGGCCGCACCGAAACGAGGCGTTTGCGACAGCAATGGCGCACGCAATCCCCGTTTCGCGGCTTCAGGCCGGCAGATAGGCGAGGCGCACATAGATCGGTGCGAACGGCTCGGCCTGAGTAATTTCGATGAGCGATTCGCGGCACAACTCGAGCATGGCGATGAAATTCACCACGACCACCGGCACGCCCTTGCTCGTGTCGAACAGATCGGAGAACTCCATGAAGCGCGAATTCTGGAGTCGCCGCAGGATCGTGCTCATATGCTCGCGCACCGACAATTCCTCGCGCGAAATCTTGTGATGCTGAACGAGCTTGGCGCGCTTGATCACGTCGGCCCACGCGGCGCGCAGATCTTCGCTGTCCACATCGGGAAAGCGCGGCGTGATGCTTTGCTCGATATACACCTCGGCGCGCAGGAAATCGCGGCCAAGCTGCGGCAGATGGTCGATGCGCTGTGCGGCGAGCTTCATCTGCTCGTATTCGAGCAGGCGGCGCACCAGTTCCGCGCGGGGATCTTCGGCTTCCTCGCCGCTGTCGGCTTTCTTCACCGGCAACAGCATGCGCGACTTGATCTCGATCAGCATCGCGGCCATCAGCAGATACTCGGACGCGAGTTCGAGATTGGTCTGGCGCAGCTGCTCGACGTAGCCGAGGTATTGGACCGTGACGTCCGCCATCGGGATGTCGAGCACGTTGAAGTTCTGCTTGCGGATCAGGTAGAGCAACAGATCCAGCGGGCCCTCGAACGTTTCGAGAAACACCTCGAGCGCATCTGGCGGAATGTACAGATCCGTCGGCAGCTTGAAGAGCGGCTCGCCGTACAGGCGCGCGAAAGCGATGCCGTCGACGGTGTCCGGCGTCGAATCGGTGGCGGGCGCGGCAAGCGCGGCGTCGGGCGCCGGCGTGGCGCCCTTTGCCTCGTCGGCGTGACTCACGCGCTTAGAAGTTCTGATAGTACGAGTAAGGCGTCTGCTCTACGCGCGAGGCTTTCTGCTCGGCGGTTTCTTCGAGGTCGATCGGCTGTTTGTCCCACAGCAGCGACCGGCCACGGCGCTGCTCAGCTTCCAGATTCGGTTTTTGTTGCTTGAGCTGGTTCAGGAACTGGGTGATGTCCGATTGATACATGGCTAGACGTCCGTGGTTGGGGAGTGGCGGCTGCCCGGCGAAACGCGCGCGGCATCGCTGCTATTCCACAATTTTACCGCATGCGCCGCGCGTGGTCGAAAAACCATGGCCGGCGCGCGCGGCCGGCCCGCAAAAATACCCGGAACCCGCGCTGCTGCCATGCGTCAAAGGCGGGCGCGTCACCGGCGGGCGGTGTGCGAATCCGGATTATGCGCCCGGGCGGACATGATTACGCATGCCGCATCAGGTGCGGCGTACCAGCCGAAGTGCTCGCCGTGCCTCAGGCTGCAATGGCCCCTTTTAGAGATGGCGCGGCGTTGCCGATGTGGTCAAATAGCGAGCTTCGGCCGCCGCGGCGGGCCCGAGCGACAGAATTCATCAACCACGGCCGGAGGTCCTGTTTGGCGGGGTGTGCGATCGAAGTGCCGCATGTGCGGCGCGGCAAAACCGGTGACGAGCCCGGGCATCTGATGCCCATTCGGCGCTGGCTGCGCGCGTGGCTGGCGTTCGGCATCGTCATGCTCATGCTTGCCACGGTCGACGCGCATGCGGCGCGGCGCGCGTCCGCCAGCTACAAGGTCGATATCGAAGCCACGCCGCGCTCGCTGCGCAAGCTGCTCGAAGCGCATCTGGACGTAGCCCGCTTTGCCAAACGTCCTGATATCAGCGACGACCAGTTCGAATTTCTGATTACCGCCACGCCCCAGCAGGTACGCGATCTGGCCGCCACGCAGGGTTATTTCACGCCGGTCGTGCGCACCGACGTGCGAACCGTCGACGATAAAAAGCATGTGACAGTGAGCGTCGATCCCGGCCCGCGAACCCTCATCACGTCGATTTCGCTGTCGTTTCAGGGGCCGGTGCTGACTGAAGACCCCGCGCAAGAAAACGCCGCGCGCTTCGCGTTTTCACTGCACGAAGGCGATCCGTTTTCGCAAAGCGACTGGGACGACGCGAAAAACGCGGCGCTCAAGGCGTTGCAGGCGCGCCGTTACCTGGGCGCGAAGATCTACCACTCCGAGGCACGGATCGACCCGCGCACGCACGACGCGAAATTGTCGGTGACGTATGACAGCGGCCCGACCTTCACCATGGGCAAGCTCGACGTATCGGGCACGCGGCGCTATCCGGAACAGATCGTCGACAACGTCAATCCGATTTCAATCGGCGATATCTACGACGTGCAGCGCGTCGCCGAATTGCAGCGGCAGTTGCAGAACACGCCGTACTACGCGAGCGTGGCAATCGACGTGGATAGCGACCCAGACAAGCCGGTCGATACGCCGGTGCACGTGAAGGTGTCGGAATATCCGTACAACAGTATTCGCGGCGGGGTGGGTTATTCAACCGACAACGGTCCGCTGATCCAGGGTTCGTATTCCTATCTCGACACCTTCGGCAAAGCATGGCCCTTCACGGTCGACGGCCGGATCGACCAGGTCCAGAAGTACGGGCAAATTCAGCTCGCGATGCCGCCTGGGCCGCGTGCGTGGACCAATAGCGTGCTGGCTTCCTACACGACGACCGACGTGTCCGACACGCGCATTTACAGTGCCCGCGGTGGCCTGCAGCGGGCCCGTACGTCGCAATTCATCGACTACAACTACGCGATCCTTTACTACCAGGACCGGCTCAACCAGAACGCAGGCGCGCCGACCACCAGCCGCGCCCTGGTGCCGTCATGGTCGTGGACCCGTCGCAATACCGACGATCCGTTGTTCCCGCGTTCGGGCAACCTGATTCACGTTGAAGCGGGCTTCGCGGTCAAAGGTGCGCTGACCGACCAGACCTTCGCGCGTGGCTACGCCCGTGGCCAGCAGTACCTGCCGATCGGCAGGGAGGACCTTGTGCTGTTCCGCGCCGAACTCGGCGGCGTGTTCACGAGCGGCAGTTCGAGCGGGATTCCAGCTTCGCTGCTGTTCCGCGCCGGCGGTTCGAATTCGGTGCGCGGTTATAGCTATCAGAGCATCGGTAACAACGTCGACGGTTCGGTGTTACCCACCAAGTATCTCGTGACGGCGTCGGCCGAATATCAGCACTGGTTCAATCACGACTGGGGCGCAGCCGCGTTCTTCGACGTCGGCACCGCCACGGATACCTGGGGCGAAAAAGTCTTTTATCCCGGTGTCGGTGTCGGGGCGCGCTGGCGCAGTCCGGTCGGGCCGGTCAATGTCGATGTCGCCTACGGTATCCGCAACAGGAGCGTGCGGCCGTACCTGACCCTCGGCATCGCCTTTTGATGCAAACCTGCTTTTACACGAACCACGCATGAATCACGCATGACCACGGACGTTTCCGCTCAGCCACCCGCGCAGCCACCCGGCGCCCATCCGCCTGGACAGCAGCCTTCGCCCGACGCGCCGCCGCCTAAGCGCCGTCGCGGCCGGTTGCTGCTGAAAACGCTTGCGTGGACGCTCGCCGTGCTGGTGCTGCTGATCGCCGTGGCAATCGGCTTGCTGTACGGCGCGCTGACAACCGAGCGCGGCACGGCTTACGCGTGGCAGGCAGCGGTCAAACTGCTGGGCGGCAAGCTGACGGGCACGCTCGACAGCGGCACCATCGCCAGCGGCGTGCAACTCCGGCAGGTGCGCTGGCGCAGTCTCGACGGCAGCGGCACCGATATCCAGATCGATCGCGTGGCCGGCCGCTGGACACTGACTCACAAGCCTTGGCGCTTCGCGATCGACTATCTGCATATTGGTACGATCGACGCCCGTGTCGGCTCGTCGTCGAGTAGCAGCGGACCGGTGACGCTGCCGCAGGACCTGCGCCTGCCGATGCAACTCGAGGTGCGCGATCTACAGGTCGACAAGCTGCTGCTGCACGAGGGTGGCTCGACGACCGAGCTGTCCCGTTTCATGTTCCATGGCCGCAGCGACGGCCGGCATCACGAGGCGGCGATTGAGCGGCTGGATACGCCGTTCGGCGCGGTGACGGCGGCGGCGAAGCTCGACGGGATGCGGCCGTTTCCGCTGACCGGCGATCTCGGCTATTCCGGCAAGGTCAACAACGAGGCGGTGCAGGTGGGTGGCCATCTGAGTGGCTCGCTGGAAAATCTTGTCGCCGAACTCGATGCCAGCGGCATGAAGCTCGCCGGCCATGCCCGGGTCGAGGCCACGCCGTTTAGCGACGTACCGTTGCAACGCGCCACGCTGACCTTCGACCACATCAATCCGCAGGCGTTTGCGCCCGGTGCGCCGCTGGCGGATCTGGCGGTGCGCGCTGAGTTGCAACCGGTGGGGCAGGATGCGGCGGGCGCAGCGACGTTGAGTGCGGCGAGCGGCGCGAGCGCTTCCGGCGCAGCGGGCATGGCGAAACCCATGGCCGCTTCCGGCGCAGCAAGCGCGGCGAAATCCGCCGTCACTTCCGGCGCAGCGGGTTTCGCCGTGGCCGGGCATGTCTCGATCGTCAACGCCAAACCGGGTGCGATCGACCAGAACCTGCTGCCTTTGATCGACGCGCAAGCCGACGTGCGCCTCGACGCCCGCGCGCAGCGCATCTCGAACCTGAACGTGCGGCTTGTGAAGAGCGCCACCCTCACCGGCGGCGGTGCGCTGACCGGCAAGCACGGCCAGTTCGATCTGCAAGTCGCCGGGCTCGACCTGAACGCGCTCGAAGCAACCGTGCGGCCTACCCAGCTTTCCGGTTCGATCGGCGTGCGTCTGAACGACGACGTGCAAAGTCTGACTCTCGATCTTGCCGACCCGAAAGCAGGGTTGCGCGCGCAAGGCAAGGTGACTTTCGATCCCGCGCGATTGAGCTTCAACGACGTGCGCGTCACGTCGGGCAAAGGCCGTATCGATCTGTCCGGCGCACTCAAGCACGACGCGAATTCCACCTACAACCTGAAAGCACAACTGACCGATTTCGATCCGTTGACACTTACTTCGCAGATGCCGTCGCGGGCACCGGTCACGGGCCCGGCGCCGGCCTCGGCCAACACGAAAGCCAAGGCGGCCAAGCAAGATGCGGCAGAAGCGGGCAGCACGGCCGGTGCGAAAAGCGCGGCCCCCGCCGACAAAGCCGCCGCCGCGGTAAAGAACACCGCCAAGGCCGCGGTGCGGACCGAAGTTGTTCAACGCAAAGCGCCACCGCCCAGGAGCGGCGCAGCGCCGGCCCGCAAGATCGAGGCGCGTGTGAGCGGCACGCTCACCGCAGCCGGCATGCTCGGCCCGGTCTTCACCACCAAGGCCGAATTCAAACTCGGCCCGAGCGTCTACGACGGCTTGCCGTTGACGGGCGGCGGCGTGGTCCAGTTGGCCGGCTCGCGGATTCTGCCGAGCCACGCGAATCTCTCGGTGGCGGGCAACCAGGTGGATTTGCAAGGCAGCTTCGGCGCGCGCGGCGACCGGCTGCGTTTTCGTGTCGATGCGCCGGAACTTGAGCGCCTCGGTTTCGGCCTCGCCGGCCTCGTCGCGGCGGATGGCGACGTCACCGGCTCGTTCGCGCATCCGAATGTCGTGCTGAACTACAAGGCAGACAGCGTGGTGTTCAGCAGTAACCGCATCGGTCATGCGGAAGGTCACGCCGAACTGCGCGACGGCGCGAATGGCGCGCTCGTTTTCACGACCGACGCGCGCAACCTGAGCGCAGGCGGCGTCGATCTGACCACGCTCACGGCACGCCTGTCCGGGACGCGCGCAAACCATGCGCTGGAGGCGGCAGCCACGGGCAAGCTGCAGGATCGTCCGCTCGACCTGACGCTCGCGGCCAACGGCAAGCTGACTGAAGCACGCGACGGCACGCGTTGGGACGGCACCGTGACCCGTCTGCAAAACCGCGGTACGCCGGCGCTGAACCTCGAGTCGCCGCTCGCCGTGAGTGCCGGGCCGAGCCGTCTGACGCTCGGCGCGACACGGCTCACACTCGAAGGCGCGGTGCTGGGCCTGAAATCGTTCGCCTTCGACCACGGCAAGATCCAGTCCGCGGGCACCTTGACCGGTATTTCGCTCGCGCGTTTGCAGGATCTGCGCCGCGAGATCACCGGCGAGCCGCCGGCCGTCAAAACCGATCTGGTGTTCGACGGCGACTGGGACTTCGCGCTCGGCAGCACCGCGAGCGGCCACGTTCAGTTGAAGCGTCGTGGCGGCGACGTGACGGTCGAAATCGGCCGTGGTCTGGCGTCGCTGGGTATCCAGGATATGAGCGCGCGCGCCGAATTCAGTGGCGGCAACCGGCTGAACGCAACCGTCCACGCGCAGGCCAGCCGGATCGGCGTGATCGACGCCGACGCGCACACCACCCTCGTGACGCGCGACGGCTTCCTGACCGTCAACGAAGAGGGCGCGCTGAGCGGCAATGTGAATGCGAACGTGCCGTCGCTGAAAACGACCGGCGGCCTGTTTGGCCCGAGCTATCTGCTCGACGGCCATCTCGCGCTGAAACTTGCGCTCGGCGGCACGGTCGCGAAGCCGAACCTGACCGGGTCGCTGCTTGGCGACGGTTTGTCGGCGACGTTGGTCGACCAGGGCGTGCAGTTGAAGGACGGCGTGATCCGCATCGCGCTCTCGCAGAATCTGGTGGACTTCCAGCAGGTCGAGTTTCACGGTGCGAGCGGCACGCTGCGCGCCACCGGCCGTGTGCGTCTGGACGGCGCGCAGCCCGATCTGTCCGCGAGTATCGTCGCGGATAAGCTGGAGTTGTTCGCGGCGCCGGACCGCAATCTGTCGCTGTCAGGCAGTGCGAGTGTGGCGAACGCAGGGGCCGAGGGCGGCATGGCGATCAACGGCAAATTCGTGGTCGATCACGCGCTGTTCGATATGCCCGAGCAGTCCGCGCCGAAGCTTGGCGACGACGTGGTGGTGGTGCGTCCGGACGGCACGGTGGCGGGCGAGCGGCTGCCGCCGGTGGCGGGCACGAACAAGCCGATCGGCCCGTTTGCGCCACGCGCCAATATCGACATCAGTCTCGGCAACAGCTTCCGTTTCCGCGGCATGGGCGCGGACCTCGGCCTGAGCGGCACGATCACCGCGATGAGCGCGCCGAACCTGCCGCTGCGCGCGGTCGGCAATGTCCGCGTGACGCAGGGCTCGACCTATACCGCGTTCGGCCGCAAGCTCAACATCGAGAACGGCTTCTTCACGTTCAATGGTCCGGTGGCCAATCCGGGCATCAACATCCTGGCCATGCGCCGTAATCAGCAGATCGAGGCGGGTGTGCAGGTCACAGGCACCGTGCAGTTCCCGGTCGCGAAGCTGGTGTCCGAACCGTCGGTGCCGGATAACGAGAAGCTCTCGTGGCTGCTGTTCGGACACGGCACGGATCAGGGCAATAACCTCGGCCAGCAAAGCACCATGACGACCGCGCTCGCCTTGCTCGGCAGCGCGAGCGGTAAACGGATTGCGCAGACCTTCGGGCTCGACGAGTTTTCGATCGGTCGAAGCGAAGTCGGACTGACCGATCCTCAGGTAGTGATGGTGTCGAAGGCCATCAACGAGTGGCTCGTGGTCGGATACGAGCAGGGTCTGCAGTCGGCGAGCAATGCCATCAAGGCGACGGTGAACCTCACGCGCTATTGGTCGGTCGCGGCGTATGGCGGCACGTTCGATGGCATGGAACTGCTGTACACACGGCGCTTCGACCGGATTCGGTGGTGATGGAAGTGACGGCGGTGCTCGGAGTTTGAGCAATGCCACGGCACAAAAAAACGGCACGCCTTTTAAAGCGTGCCGTTTTTTTTGATACCTGCAGCGTTCGACGCGGCGCGCTTTATTTCACGCGCATGCCCGGCTTCGCACCGCTATCGGGTTCGAGCACGTAGAGGCCCGGTTCGGCTTTCTCGTCAGTCGCCGAGGCCGCCAGCACCATCCCCTCGGACAGGCCGAACTTCATCTTGCGCGGCGCGAGGTTCGCGACCATCACCGTCAGCTTGCCGATCAGTTGCTCCGGCTGATAGGCCGATTTGATGCCCGAGAATACGTTACGCGTCTTTTCTTCGCCGACGTCGAGCGTCAGTTGCAACAGCTTGTCCGAGCCTTCCACCGCTTTGCAGTCGACGATCTTCGCGATACGCAGATCGATTTTGGCGAAGTCGTCGATCGAGATGACACCGGGCGTTTCGTCCTTGTCGGCGGCGGCTGCCTTCGCTGCCTTCGACTTGGCCTTCGCGTCCACCGGCGCCGCGGCTTCCGGCGTGGCTTGCAGCGAGTCGCGATTCGCTGCGATGAGCGCCTCGATCTGCTTCGGATCGACACGCGTCATCAGATGCTTGTACGCGTTGATGGGACGTGTGGAGGAAAGCGGTACGTTCGCGTCGGCCCACACCAGCGGCTCGATGCCGAGGAAGGCTTCGACCGCTTCCGCCAGCTTCGGCAACACCGGCTTGAGCGCCAGCGACAGCAGACGGAATGCCTCGATGCTCACGCTGCAGGTTTCGTGCAACGCGACCGTATTGACCGGGTCTTTCGCCTGATCCCACGGCTTGGCGGTGTCGACGTAGGCATTGACCGCGTCAGCCAGTTCCATGGTCTGGCGCAGTGCGCGGTTGTACTCGCGCGCCTCGTAGTTCGCGGCGATTTGCGGCACGGCGGCGCGCAGCGTGGCGAGCAGCGGGTGCTGCATGGCGCTGTCCTGCACGCGGCCGTCGAAACGCTTGATCAGGAAGCCGGCGGCGCGGCTCGCGATGTTCACGTACTTGCCGACCAGATCGCTGTTCACGCGGGCCTGGAAGTCGTCGAGGTTCAGGTCGAGGTCTTCCATCGTGCTGTTCAGCTTGGCGGCGAAGTAGTAGCGCAGCCATTCCGGATTCAGGCCCGTGTCGATCACGCTTTGTGCGGTGATAAACGTGCCACGCGACTTCGACATCTTCGCGCCGTCCACCGTCAGGAAGCCGTGTGCGAACACATTGGTCGGCGTGCGGTGGCCCGAGAATTCGAGCATGGCCGGCCAGAACAGCGTGTGGAAATACAGAATGTCTTTGCCGATGAAGTGATACTGCTCGGCGGTCGAGCCCCGGCGAATCCACGCGTCGAAGTCGAGGCCGCGCTTTTCGGCAAGGTTTTTGAAGCTCGCGTAATAGCCGACCGGTGCGTCAAGCCACACGTAGAAATATTTGCCCGGCGCGCCCGGAATTTCGAAGCCGAAGTACGGCGCGTCGCGCGAAATATCCCAGTCTGCGAGCTTGGCTTCGCCGGCGTCGCCAAGCCATTCGCGCATCTTGTTGGTGGCTTCAGGCTGCGCGAGACCGCTGACCCACGCGCGCAGGAAATTCTCGCAGCGCGGGTCGGACAGACGGAAGAAGTAGTGCGTCGAGGTCTTGCGAATCGGCGTGGCGCCCGAGACGACCGAATACGGATTGACCAGCTCGGTCGGTAGATAGGTCGAACCGCATACTTCGCAGCTGTCGCCGTATTGATCCTTCGCGCCGCACTTCGGGCATTCGCCTTTGATAAAGCGGTCCGGCAAGAACATTTCCTTGACCGGGTCGTATGCCTGTTCGATGTCGCGCGCCTCGATCAGGCCGGCTTCCTTGAGCGCCAGATAGACCGATTCGCTCAACACGCGATTCTCTTCGGAATCGGTTGAGTAGTAATTGTCGAACGAAATTCCGAAGCTGTCGAAATCGCGCTTGTGTTCCTGCCAGACGCGGTCGATCAGCTGCTTCGGCGTCAGACCTTCCTTTTCCGCGCGCAGCATGACCGGTGTGCCGTGCGTGTCGTCGGCGCCCACGTAGTAGACCTCGTGCCCGTGCATTCGCAACGTCCGGACCCAGATGTCCGTCTGGATATATTCGACCAGATGGCCGATATGGATTTGCCCATTCGCATACGGAAGGGCCGACGTGACGAGAACCTGGCGACGGCCTGACGGCGCGCCTGCGGAGAGATCGGATGCGGGTGCTGACATAAGGATGGCGGGAGCCTGCGGTGGGACGAAACGTTGATTCTAGCAGGGCAGGCGCCCAGCGCGGGCTGGGCCGCCTGGGCCGCGGCCGGGCCGGTGCCAGCGCAGGCGGTGTGTCCCCCAAGGGGACTTGCTGCGGGGCGAAAACCGGGCGCCCAAAAAAAACCGGGGCTGTTAACCCCGGAGCAACAACGACAAGAGGAGAATGGTGACGCGGCGGCTTCGCCAGCCACGTACCGTAAGAACAGACCGCGGATTTTCGGCAGAGTTCGAAATTTTTTTCGTTCCCGTGCGAGATTCTCTTTCCTCCGCGTCTTACGGCTTGCCCGACGCCGACAGCAAAAAAGCGACAAACCGCGTCAATGGTGGCAAAGGCGTCAAAGGCGTCAAGAGCCGGTGGCAAGTGCCGCCCGGCCCCCGAGTGCTTCTTCCTCTTTCAGGCTGCGCCCTTATTGCGTGGCGTGCTGAGCCGTGGCGCGCAGATAGATTTCCACGCGGCGGTTTGCTGCACGG
This sequence comes from Paraburkholderia haematera, assembly GCF_905220975.1. Taxonomy (GTDB): domain Bacteria; phylum Pseudomonadota; class Gammaproteobacteria; order Burkholderiales; family Burkholderiaceae; genus Paraburkholderia; species Paraburkholderia haematera. The sequence continues at coordinate 665,276 of NZ_CAJNBK010000001.1, forward strand.
CCGGCTTCGGTGTTGTTGTCAGCGACCGGCTGGTTCTGGCCCATGCCTTGTGCCGACAGGCGTTGCGGCGCGACGCCGCGTTGCCCCAGATAGCCCGTCACGCTTTGCGCGCGGTTGACCGACAGCGTCTGGTTGTAAGTCGGCTGGCCCGTGCTATCCGTGTAGCCGATCACCTGGGCGATCAGTTCCGGATTCTGCTGCATGGTCTGCGTCAGTTGATCCAGCACCGGTGCGAACGACGGCTTGACCGCGTAGCTGTTGGTGTCGAACGTGACCGAGCTCGGGATGTTCAGCTTGAGCGAGCCGTCCGGCTGCTCGGTGATCTGCGTGCCGGTGCCCTTGGTGGCGCCCGACAGCTTGTTGTGAATGGCTTGCCAGTTGTAGCCGGTGATGCCGCCGACCGCTGCGCCGGCGCCCGCGCCGATCGCCGCGCCCTTGCCGCCGCCGAAGATCGCGCCGATCGCCGCGCCGGTGGCGGCGCCCACGCCCGTACCAACTGCCGTGTCAGTACCCTGTTGAGATGCACAGCCTGCCAGCAGCGAGCCGGCAACGGCGAAAACCGCCAGGCGAGTCATGATTTTTGCGTTCATTTTGATTCCTCTTGAGTGAAGCGAGTAAAGCGGCAAGTAGCGTTAAATTTATGCGGTGAACGTGAAGCAAGTAAAGCCGACAGTTCGATAATACGGAAAATCCCAGGCCTTTTCGACTCCCGGTCCGACAGCCAAGAAGGGTCTTCCGGCAAGGCTTGGCGCCAGCCACTACAATGATGACTGAAGTACGCAGCGATGCGACCCCATGGCGGTCCGCCTGCCCGAAGGGTGCACGGCGCCTCTGGTTTTGGCAATGCCGTCTAACAATTTTTTTCAAAATCCGGCGCGCGGCCGAGGCTTGGATTCCGCGGCGCCGCAAGTGTTCCCCACGGAGTGTCAATGAGTATTGATCGGGCTTTGGTCGACGCAGCCCTCGCGGCCGTCACTGACCCCAACACGGGCAAGCCCTACGCGGCTGCGAAGAACATCAAGAACGTGACCGTGGAGGGTGACACGGTTAGCCTCGAGGTGGTACTCGGCTATCCGGCCAAACGGCAATTTGAAGCGGTCCGCACGCAATTCGCCGACGCGCTGAAGGCCGTTCCCGGCGTGGCGAACGCACGCGTCGAGGTGTCCCAGAACATTGCAGCGCACACCGTGCAGCGCGGCGTCAAACTGTTGCCGAGCGTTAAGAACATCGTCGCGGTGGCGTCGGGCAAGGGCGGGGTCGGCAAGAGCACGACCGCCGTGAACCTCGCGCTGGCACTGGCGAGCGAAGGCGCGTCGGTCGGCATTCTCGATGCGGATATCTACGGCCCCTCGTTGCCGATGATGCTTGGGATTACCGGCCGTCCCGAATCACCCGACGAAAAGTCGATGAACCCGATGACCGGCCATGGCCTGCAGGCCAATTCGATCGGTTTTCTGATCGAGCAGGACAACCCGATGGTGTGGCGCGGCCCGATGGCCACCTCGGCGCTCGAACAGTTGCTGCGGCAGACCAACTGGCAAGATCTCGACTACCTGATCGTCGACATGCCGCCGGGCACCGGCGACATTCAGCTGACCTTGTCGCAGCGCGTGCCGGTGACGGGCGCCGTGATCGTCACGACGCCGCAGGACATCGCGCTGCTCGACGCGAAGAAGGGCCTCAAGATGTTCGAGAAGGTCGGCATTCCAATCCTCGGCATCGTCGAGAACATGGGTATGCATATCTGCTCGAATTGCGGCCACGCAGAGCACATCTTCGGCGCGGGCGGCGGCGAGCGGATGGGCAAGGAATATGGTGTCGACGTGCTCGGCAGCCTGCCGCTCGATATCGCTATCCGTGAGCAGGCCGACTCGGGCAAACCCACCGTCGTGGCGGACCCGGAAGGGCGTATCGCCGGGATTTACCGGTCGATCGCGCGCAAGGTTGCGATCCATATCGCCGAACGGGCACGCGACATGACCTCGAAGTTTCCCAGCATCGTCGTGCAGAACACCTGAGTCGCCATTCGGATGAGGGGCCAAAGCGGGGCCAAGGCGTCAATCTGCGCCTGGTCTCGCGGTATCATGTCGACTTCACAGGTTCGGCTCGGCGGCCGCAGGGGCGGCCACCAGGCCGGCAAGAGGATCGCATGGGAAAACGAATCGACGGGCAGGCGGTGTATGCGTTCATCGTCCTGGCTGCCAGCAGCGTGCTGTTATGCGGCTGCAGCACGTTCCTGAGGCCACAGGAAAAGCGTGCCGACGCGCAGTTGCTGCCCACCGTGGGCAATCAGGCGCGCGGCCTCGTCACGTTCATCGAGCGTTCGGACGGCGTGCAGGTCACCTACAATCTGACGGGCTTGCCGCCCAATAGCGACCACGCCTTGCAAGTGCACGAGCGCGGCGACTGCAATGCCGCCGACGGCTCCAGCGCCGGGCAGGTGTTCTCGCCGGCGGCCGAGCGTCTGAAAGCAGGTGCCCGGGTCGAAGGCGATCTCGGCAACATCCACGCGGACGCAAATGGCGTGGCCACCGGCTTCATCGTTGCGCCGGACGTGTCTCTCGACGGTATCCGCTCGGTGTTGCAACGCGCAGTCCTGTTGCATCACGACGCGACCGACCCTTATGCGTATCCGCAGCATGGCGCGGGTCCCGCGCTCGCGTGCGGGCTGATTCGCCAATGAGCCTTGGGCGCTTCGCCATCGGGCCACAGGCGCGGCACCCTTCTCGTGATCGCGTAAAATAAGCCCCTTTCGCGGGGGCACCCAGTTGGGGCGCCAGGTCCGCTGGCCACCGCAGCAAGGACACGCGGCCCTGGCCCGTAGCGGATTGAGCCGAAAGCCGTGCCCGGTACCCACCGGGTTGTTACCCGTCACACACCTGTCACTCAAGTCGAGCAGCGTTCATCTATGACTATCAAATCCGACAAGTGGATCCGGCGCATGGCCGCGTCGCACAACATGATCGAGCCGTTTGCACCCGATCAGGTCCGCGTCTCCGAAGACGGCCGGAAGATTGTCAGCTACGGCACGTCGAGCTACGGCTACGACATCCGTTGCGCCGACGAATTCAAGATCTTCACCAATATCAACTCGACCATCGTCGATCCGAAGAACTTCGACGAGAAGTCGTTTGTCGACTTCAAGGGCGATGTTTGCATCATCCCGCCGAATTCGTTCGCCCTGGCTCGTACGGTTGAGTATTTCCGCATTCCGCGCAGTGTCCTGACCGTGTGTCTGGGCAAATCCACCTACGCGCGGTGCGGGATCATCGTCAACGTCACGCCGTTCGAGCCGGAATGGGAAGGGCACGTTACGCTCGAATTCTCAAATACGACACCTTTGCCTGCGAAAATCTACGCGAACGAAGGCGTCGCTCAAGTGCTGTTTTTTGAAAGCGACGAAATTTGTGAGACGTCGTACGCGGATCGCGGCGGCAAATATCAAGGTCAGCACGGCGTCACGTTGCCCAAGACGTGACGTCGGCAGCGTACTGACCCACCAGCTATTCGGGTGACCGCTGCTTAGTCAAATGCAGCGGTCGTTCTTTTTGGAGAATCGCCCATGAAGTTTCGTTTTCCCGTCGTCATCATCGACGAAGATTTTCGCTCCGAGAACATCTCGGGTTCCGGCATCCGGGCTTTGGCCGAGGCCATCGAGAAAGAAGGCGTGGAAGTGCTCGGGTTGACGAGCTATGGCGATCTGACTTCGTTCGCGCAGCAGTCGAGCCGCGCGTCGTGCTTCATCCTGTCGATCGACGACGACGAGCTGCTGCCGTACGCCGAGAACGTGGTGGTTGAAGGCGAGACACCGGAGTTGGCTGCCGCGATCATCGCGCTGCGCGGGTTCGTGACGGAAGTGCGCCGCCGCAACGCGGATATTCCGATCTTCCTGTACGGCGAAACGCGCACCTCGCGCCACCTGCCGAACGACATCCTGCGCGAACTGCACGGCTTCATCCACATGTTCGAGGACACGCCGGAATTCGTCGCGCGCCACATCATCCGCGAAACCAAGGTGTATCTGGATTCGCTCGCGCCGCCGTTCTTCAAGGAACTGGTGCAGTACGCAGATGAAGGCTCGTATTCGTGGCATTGCCCGGGGCACTCGGGTGGCGTGGCGTTCCTGAAGAGCCCGCTTGGCCAGATGTTCCACCAGTTCTTCGGTGAGAACATGCTGCGTGCCGACGTGTGTAACGCCGTCGACGAACTCGGCCAGCTGCTCGACCACACGGGTCCGGTCGCGGCGTCCGAGCGCAACGCCGCGCGCATTTTCAGCGCCGACCACGTGTTCTTCGTGACCAACGGCACGTCGACTTCGAACAAGATCGTCTGGCATGGCACGGTGGCGCCGGGCGACATCGTGCTGGTGGACCGCAACTGCCACAAATCGATCCTGCACGCGATCACGATGACCGGCGCGATTCCGGTGTTCCTCACGCCGACGCGCAACAACTTCGGCATCATCGGCCCGATTCCGCGCAGCGAGTTCGAACCGGAAAACATCAAGAAGAAGATCCTGGCGAATCCGTTCGCCCGTGAAGCGCTCGCAAAGAATCCGAACCTCAAGCCGCGCATTCTGACCATCACGCAGAGCACGTACGACGGCGTGATCTACAACGTCGAGATGATCAAGGAAATGCTCGGCGACTGGCTCGATACGCTGCATTTCGACGAAGCGTGGCTGCCGCACGCCGAGTTCCACGAGTTCTATCAGGACATGCACGCGATCGGCGCGGGCCGTCCGCGGATCGGCGCGCTGGTGTTTGCGACGCATTCGACGCACAAGTTGCTGGCCGGTATTTCGCAGGCTTCGCAGATCGTCGTGCAGGATTCGAAGAACAGCCGCTTCGACAAGCATCGCTTTAATGAAGCGTATTTGATGCATACGTCCACCAGCCCGCAGTACGCGATCATCGCCTCGTGCGACGTGGCCGCGGCGATGATGGAAGCGCCGGGCGGCCCGGCGCTGGTGGAAGAATCGATTGCCGAAGCGCTCGATTTCCGCCGCGCGATGATCAAGGTCGACGCCGAATACGGCGATGACTGGTTCTTCAAGGTGTGGGGCCCGGAGCAGTTCGCCGAAGAAGGCATCGGCTCGCGCGAAGACTGGGTTCTGCGTCCGAACGACGCGTGGCACGGTTTCGGTCCGCTCGCCGAAGGCTTCAACATGCTTGACCCGATCAAGGCGACCATCGTCACGCCGGGTCTGGACATGGACGGTGGCTTTGGCGAAACGGGTATTCCCGCTGCGATCGTCACGAAGTATCTGGCCGAGCACGGCATCATCGTCGAAAAGACTGGCCTGTATTCGTTCTTCATCATGTTCACGATCGGCATCACCAAGGGCCGCTGGAATTCGATGGTCACCGAACTCCAGCAGTTCAAGGACGACTACGACAACAACCAGCCGTTGTGGCGCGTGCTGCCCGAATTCGTCGCGCATCATCCGATGTACGAGCGCGTCGGTTTGCGCGACCTGTGCCAGCAGATTCACAGTGTCTACCGCGCGAACGACATTGCACGCCTGACGACCGAGATGTACCTGTCGAGCATGGAGCCGGCGATGAAGCCGTCCGACGCGTTCGCCAAGCTCGCGCACCGCGAGATCGACCGGGTACCGATCGACGAACTCGAAGGCCGCGTCACGTCGATCCTGTTGACGCCGTATCCGCCGGGCATTCCGCTGCTGATTCCGGGGGAGCGCTTCAACAAGACCATCGTCAACTACTTGCGTTTCGCGCGCGAGTTCAACGAGCGCTTCCCGGGTTTCCACACGGATATCCATGGGCTTGTCGGCGAAACCATCAACGGGCGCATCGAATACTTCGTCGATTGCGTGCGCGCCTGACGATGCGGGTAGTGACGTCTCTGCTCGGCGTTGACGGCTGGCGGCGCGCGTTTGGCGCGCTGGCCGTGGCGTCGGTGATGTCGGTGGCGGTGGCGGTGCTCGGCATCGTGCCGCTTCAGGCGCATGCTGAGGTCGCCGCCGCTGACCCGATCGACGCGTCGATGCGTACGTGTCTGGCGCGCAGCGACATGTCGTCGACGGTGGGGCAGGTGCAGTGCATGGACAACGCGCGAATCGGCTGGAAGGCAGCGTTGGACACTGCGTGGCAGCAGCTTCAGACGAAGTTGCCGCCGGCGCAGCGCAAGCAGTGGGAAAAGAGCCAGGCAAGCTGGCTGGCCTCGCGCGATGACGAGAAGCCCTTGCTGAGTGCGGTGTTCGCGACGACGCGCGGCACGATGTATGCGCTGGCCGAAGCCGATATGCAATTGCAGCCGGTGCGTGATCGCGCGCTGGCGCTGCGCAGCGCGGCGGCGAAGGTCAGCGCGGGCGGCGACCCGCCGCATCGGCCACGAGCGTGTAACGCCGACGCGCAATGTGAACACGCGATGTTCGATCTGAACCGCTATTACCGCCGCTTGCAGGCGAAGATGCCGGTGCGCTCGCGCTCTGCACTCACGCGCGCTCAAAAGGCCTGGACCGCGTACCTCAACGCCACGACGCCGGTGGTCGATGAACGTAGCCGTATCGATATCATCGGCGCACGGGTGGCGACGCTCAAGCGCCTGTCGGAGACGGTTGGCAACAACTGAGTGCTCGCGCCTTACGTGAGCACATAGGCTTCGGTTTGCGACAAGGGCCGCGCAAGTGCCGGCTCCCCCAGCAGGTCGCGCATGGCGTCTTCGATACTGAGCGACATCGCTTCGAGCGCGAGGTCGTTGTCGTCGGTGCCGAACGGCTCTTCGATCTGCGAGGCGATTGCTTCGTGCGCCATGAAGGTGTACGCGACGAACACCGCGAAGACCGGCGTGAAGATCCCGATGCTGTCGACTAGTCCAAACGGCAGCGACGCGCAGAAGAAATACACCGTGCGGTGAATCATCACCGAGTAGGCGAAGGGCAGCGGCGTCGACACGATGCGCTCGCAACCGCCGATCACGTCCGATAGGCCATTCAGATTTCGATCGAAGGCGAGCACCGCCATGGGATCGATTGCGCCCGCTTGCGCGTGGCGCTGGACCCATTCGCCTAGCCAGAGCATGAGCGTTGCCGGTTTGTAGCGCGACGCCATGACGCTTTCGAATAACGGTTTCGGCAGGCGCGCGACGAGGTCTTCGCGCGGGTCGCTATTGCGAAGCTGGTGACGCAACGCATGGGGGATCGTACTGAGGACCGCTGTGAATGTCTCGATTTCTGCTTTGGGCAATGGCTTGTTTGGTAGCGTGATTGCCTGGCGGGTGAGCGAGCGTGCTTCGTTCTGCAGTTGGCCCCACAGTTTGCGGGCTTCCCACCAGCGGTCGTAGCTAGCGTTGTTTCTGAAGCCCAGAAAGACGGCTAAGGCGATGCCGACTAGCGAGAATGGGGCGGTGGTGTTGAGATTGAGCGAGACCGGCAGCAGGTGGTCGTGAGCGGCCACGGCGATGATCGCGATGCAGAAGATCAGGAAGAGGCGCGGCAGGAGCTGCGGGAGGACCGAGCCGCGCCAGGCCAGCAGCATGCGGAACCAATGGAGATGTGGGCGGATGATCATGGAGTTGGGCTTTCTGCCTTCGGCGGTGGAGTTTCTATTATCGCTGTTTGCGTGCCTGGCGCTTGTTTGTCTGTGTGCCTGCGGCGTTGGCCTTTCCTTGATTTGTTATTGGTTTATTGGCGTCGTCCCTGTGTCTGTATACCTACGGTGTTGGCCTTTCCTTGTTTTGTTTGTGGTCTATTAGCGTTCGCCCCTGTGCGGGGCAGGCACCTACTTTTCTTTGCCTGCCGCAAAGAAAAGTAGGCAAAAGAAAGCGGCTCACACCGCTAATTCTTAAGCGGGTCCCCTGGCTCGGAGGAGGTAGTGGTGCATCTGGAATCTGTGTTCTCGCACATTCGGCGTAAGTGACAAGGCCGTCATACTTCCGTCGGCGCTGCGCGCGCCGACGCGTCATTCATCGAACCGATCCGTGCGGTTTTGCTCTCGCATTTTAATCGGCACCGCCGCTACTTGCGGGACCGTCTTTTGAGCGCTTGGGCGCCTCGCCGAGGCGAAGCCGATGGTTCCCACCACGCGCAAAACGAAACCTTAGGTTTCCCAGGCAAACCCCTCCGCGACGCACGCAGTGCGGAGTGGGAGCTGATGAGCCCTTGTCACTAGCGCCGAATGTGCGAGAACCCAGATTCCAGATGCACCGCTACCGCGACTGTGCGGGGGACCCGCTTAAGAATTAGCGGTGTGAGCCGCTTTCTCTTGCTTACTTCTCTTTGCGGCAGGCAAAGAGAAGTGAGTGCCGCCCCGCACAGGGGCAACGCTAATAAACCACTAACAAATCAAGGAAAGGCCAAGGAACCCAGACCAACGAAAGGCCAACGCAGCGACCAAAAAAACAACCCGCCGCGAAGGCCAAAAACACCCCTTAATCCCGCGGCGAAGAAGCCGCCCCATGACTTAACCAATCAAGCACAGCAGTAGCATCATCATCCGCGCCCTGTCGCGCCTTAGCGACCGTCTCAGCCACATCCTCGCTAGGCATAGCCCGCCGAATCGCCACACCCACAGCAAGAATATCGATCATGACGAGATGCAAAATCCGCGAAATCATCGACAACTGCGACTCGCGAATTTCAATGTGATCGGTCTCCAAAGCCACCGTAGCCCGCTTGGCCAGCGGCGTATTGCTGGACGTAATGGCAATCACCTTGGCCCCCGCCTGCATGGCGACATCCAGCACACGCAATAGCTCAGGCGCACGTCCGGACTTGGAGACCGCAACAATCACATCGCCCTTGCCAAGCAACGCAGCAGACGCCGCCTGCATATACAGATCCCCATAGGCAATCGTCGGAATGCCAAACCGGAAGAACTTGTAATGCGCATCCTGCGCGACGATGTTCGAATTGCCGAGCCCATAAAACTCGATTCGCCGCGCGCCGTTCAACAGATCGATGGCCCGCTCGACCTGGTCGAAATTCAAATGCTCACGCAACTGAAGAATCGCGGAAATCGTATTGTCGAGCACCTTCGCGCCAAAGTCCGTCGCGGTATCGCCCAGATGCACCTGGCTATGACTCACCGGAATCGTGCCGGTCAAACCGGTCGCCAGCTTCAGCTTGAAATCCGACAATCCCTGGCAGCCAAGCGAGCGGCAAAAGCGGATCACCGTCGGCTGACTCACGTCGGCCTTGCGCGCGATATCCACAATCGGATCGTTGATGATCGAGCGCGGATGATTCAACGCGAGATCGGCCACGCGGCGCTCGGCCGGCGTCAGCGCATCGCGCATCTGGCGAATCCGCTCGAACACGGCCGATGAACTGCCGCCCGCGCGGTTCGACAACTGCTCCGCGAGAATCGCCGAAACCCCCAGAAACGCCGGGTATTCAGCGGTAATCACATAGGTCGGCACGCTCTGTAAATACGCCTCGAAGCGGCCCTTTGCCTCGAACCGTTTGCGAAACGACGAACGCGCGAAGAATTCGCCTAGCCGCGGCACGACACCGCCGCCAATATAGATGCCGCCCAATGCGCCGAGCGTCACCGCGATATTGCCCGCGAATGTACCGAGAATCCCGCAGAACACATCGACGGACTCGGCCGCGAGCGGCTCGCCTTCCATCGCGCGTTTGACGATCTCGACCGTGTCGACGTTTGCCGCCACACGCTTCTTGTCGCGGCCCGCCAGCGCACGGTAGATCACTTCGATGCCGGGGCCCGCCGCCACACGCTCGAACGAAACGTGCGACCACTTCTTGCGCGCGTAGTGCAGCACGATGTCTTCGCGCTCGTCGGCCGGCGCGAAGGTAGCGTGGCCGCCTTCACTGCCAAGCGCGATCCAGCGGTCGTCGGCCGGAATCAGGCCGGATACGCCCATGCCGGTGCCCGGGCCGAGCAGGCCGATCACGCTGTTCGGACGACGCGAGCCGCCGCCTACTTGTACACGCTGTGCATCGGTCAGGCCGGGAAGGGCCATGGCCAGCGCGGTAAAGTCGTTCACCACCAGCAGCGTGTCGAAGCCGAGCGCGCGGCGCGTGGCTTCGATCGAAAAGCTCCAGTCGTGGTTGGTCATGCTGACCTGATCGCCGTCGACCGGGTTCGCAATCGCAATCGCCGCGTGATTCACGCGGCCGATCTTGGTGTCCTTCAGATACTTCTTGATGACTTCGGCAACGCCAGGATAGTCCGCGCACGGATAGACCTGCACCGAGCCGATTTCGCCGGGGCTGGTTTCGAGCGCGAAGCGCGCATTGGTCCCGCCGATGTCGGCGAGCAGCCTCGGTCCATCGGCGTGCTGGCTCGCGCCCGGAACAGCCTTAGTTTGCACACCAGTAGACATCGAGTCTCACTCCCTTGTCGTTTGCCAACTGCGAGATGGCATTTTTTTGTAGCGAAGCGGCGGCGGCATTCAGCACGTCCATCTTTCGCGGTCCTGCGATCAGCAAAAACAGGTGCTTCACTTCTTTCAGCGCCGAGAGCGACCAGCTCACGCGCGCATGCGGCGCGCTGCCGGGATGCACGGCAACGAAGCGCTCAGGGGTGGTGATCGCGTGGTCCCATTCGGGCGCATCCGCGAAAATCGACGCGGTGTGGCCGTCTTCACCCATGCCGAGAATCGCAACGTCCGGCACGGCGCTAAAGCGCGGGTCGGCGTTCAGCGCGGCAACGTGCGCGTTGAGGTCTTGCGTCGCGTCGACCAGCGGCCAGAAATGGGCGTTCTTGGCGGCGTTCTGCAACAGTGTGTCGTGCACGAGTTGCGAATTGCTCGCGCTGTCCGTTTCCGGCACCCAGCGGTCGTCGACCAGCGTCACGGCAATGCGCGCCCAGTCGAAGGATTGCGTGGACAACGTCTGCAGGAACGGACGTGGACTGGTGCCGCCGGACACTGCAAGCATGGCCGGGCGTGCGCCAGTATTGGGCATGCCCGCTGCGGCCGTGGCCGACTGTGCGGCGAGCGACGCATGTAACGCGTCGCCAACCGCCTTCGCCAACGCGTCGGATTGGGCGCGTTGATCGTCGAAAGCGTGAAGCTCGATCACTTCTCCTCCGTGCTGCTTTCTTGTTAGATCTGCGGAATGTGCCGTACTGCTCTCACGCGGTGCCTGCAAGCGGGATCACTCGCAGGCGCCTTCGTGATACCGGCGCCATTCCGTTCAGTTCGTCGGTGTGTCTTGCGGGCGCTGCGCTGTGCTTCGATCAGGATTGCGATCGGAGCGAGGCGCGGCGCCGTGATTCCGTTGATTCAATTTTCTTCTTCGAGCCAGCAGGTGCCGTGCTGCGCCAACATCGCGCTCGCCGCGGCCGGTCCCCACGTGCCGGCTGCATAGGGCTTGGGCGGCTTGTTCGACGCCGCCCATTCGTTGAGGATCGGTTCGACCCAGCGCCATGCGGCTTCCTGTTCATCGCGCCGCACAAACAGCGCGAGGCGGCCATTGATGACATCGAGCAACAGACGCTGATACGCCTCCATCTGCCCTTCGCGGAAGAACTGGTCGAACGCGAGGTCGAGGTGGACGCTGGCGAGGTTCATGCCTTCGCCCGGCTGCTTCGCGAGACAGTAGAGACGAATGGTTTCGTTCGGTTGCAAACGGATCACGAGACGGTTCGCACCGCCGCGCAACGCGGACGCGCCCAAGGCCGAATGCGGCACCGCACGAAAATTCACTACGATCTCAGCGACGCGATCCGCGAGACGCTTGCCGGTGCGCAGGAAGAACGGCACGCCGGCCCAGCGCCAGTTTTCGATTTCCACCTTCACCGCAACGAAGGTCTCGGTCGTGCTGTCCTGCTTCACGCCGGGCTCGGTAGCATACGCCGGCACTGCGTTGCCGCGGATCACGCCCGCATGATACTGGCCGCGCACCGCGACCTTGCTGATATCGCGCGGATCGATCGGCTTCAACGCGCGCAGCACGCGCAGCTTTTCGTCACGGACCGAGTCGGAATCCATCGAATGCGGCGGCTCCATCGCCACGATGGAAAGCAGCTGCAGCAAATGGTTCTGCACCATGTCGCGCAATGCACCGGTGTTGTCGTAGAAGTCGCCGCGCGCTTCCACGCCGAGCTCTTCCGCAATCGTGATCTGAATGCTTTCCACCCATTCGCGGCGCCACAACGGTTCGAACAGCACATTGCCGAATCGCAGCGCGAGCAGGTTCTGCACCGGCTCCTTGCCGAGGTAGTGGTCGATCCGGTAGATCTGGTCTTCAGCGAAGATTTCGCCGACCGCATCATTGATTGCATTGGACGACTTGAGGTCGTAGCCGAGCGGCTTTTCCAGCACGATGCGCGAATTTTCGTTGAGCCCGACCGACGCCAGCGCGTGGCAGATCGGCACGAACAGCGACGGACCCGTTGCCAGATAGAACACGCGAATGCCGGGCATGCCGCTCACGGCGTCGCGCAGCAGCGCGAAGTCTTCGGCCTTACCCAGATCGATCTTCACGAACTCGATACGGTCGAGGAAGCTCGCCCATGCGGTTTCATCCACACCATTCTTCGACACGTGCGGCTTGACGTGCTCATTGACCCATTCAAGGTAGTCAGCACGATCAGCCACATGCCGTGCCACCGCGACGATCTTGCCGCTGTCGGCCAGCATGCCACCTGCACGGTGCGCTTCAAACAGTGCCGGCAGGATCTTGCGCATCGACAGATCGCCGGTTCCGCCAAAGAGAACGAAGGTGAAGCTTGAATCGGTTTGCATGAGTCTCCGTCGATATCCTGGGGCCGCCGTGGTGACCGGAAAGGGCGACCGTAGTCCGATAAAATATTTTTTGACACTGAATTGTAGTTTAACTACAATCCAAATCAAGAGGTAGCGCTAATTCGATGAAAAAAGCGTGCGCTGTGAGGCTAGATGCGCGTTTTCCCGAATCGGCAGGCGTCCCCTGCATGTTAACGGACATTGCGTGCGAGCACGTGCCAGCATGCCCCCGGCGGCCCTTACGGAACGCCGGAAGGCGGGTCTGGCGTCAGGGTTAACGTGCGAGGCACCTCGAGTCTGCCGCGCGCGACGCGGGCAGGCAAAAATCAAAAGAGGAGACAGTCAGTTGCATCCCGAACCACTCATCTCTTGAGCTTCCAGCGGCCGGATATCGGTCCGCCGGCACATGCGTAACGCATGCGCCCGACCGTGCTCGATCGCCCAGTGTTTTGCCTGTTTGTGAACCAACCACAGCACCCTGGCGACATCAGGGGTCATTTGTTTTTTGTTCAGGTGTCTGGAGGAGATAAGCAATGAAATTTCGCGCGATCATGGGCGCTTTGTGCGCCGCGGGTCTGATGTGTGGCGTCTCGGCTGTGCAAGCCGCCGAGTCGATCGAAGTGTTGCACTGGTGGACTTCGGGCGGCGAATCGAAAGCCGTCGGCGTCCTCAAGGACGACATGACGAAGCAGGGTTACACGTGGAAGGACTTCGCGGTTGCTGGCGGCGCAGGTGCGGCTGCCATGACGGCACTCAAGACGCAGGTGATCTCGGGCAATGCGCCGAGCGCTGCGCAGATCAAGGGTCCGCTGATCCAGGACTGGGCTTCGCAAGGCGTGCTGGTGCCGATCGACGCGGCAGCGGGCGACTGGAAGAAGAACCTGCCGCCGGAAATCGACAAGATCATGCACGCAGACGGCCACTACGTTGGTGCGCCGTTCTCGGTGCACCGCGTGAACTGGCTGTACATCAACAAGGCAGCATTGGACAAGGCAGGCGGCAAGGTGCCGACCACGTGGCCTGAGTTCTTCGCGGTGGCCGACAAGATGAAGGCCGCGGGCATCCAGCCGATCGCGATGGGTGGTCAGCCGTGGCAAGACCTGACGCTGTGGGAAGACGTCGTGCTGTCGCAAGGCGCGGGCTTCTACAAGAAGGCGCTGGTCGACCTCGACGAGAAGACGCTGACGTCGGATCAGATGGTCGGCGTGTTCGACACGGTCCGCAAGATCCAGGGGTATTTCGACGCGGGCCGTACGGGCCGTGACTGGAACCTGGCCACGGCCATGGTGATCAACGGCAAGGCCGGCATGCAGTTCATGGGCGACTGGGCGAAGGGTGAATTCGCCAACGCCGGCAAGAAGGCGGGCTCGGACTACGTCTGCGCCGCGGTGCCGGGCACGGAAAAGTCGTACACGTTCAACGTCGACTCGTTCGTGTTCTTCCAGCAGAAGGACCAGAAGGCTGCCACGCCGGGTCAACTGGCACTGGCCAAGACGATCATGTCGCCGGAGTTCCAGGAGCAGTTCAGCCTGAACAAGGGTTCGATCCCGGTTCGTCTGGGCGTCTCGATGGCCAAGTTCGACGACTGCGCGAAGAAGTCGTACGCGGATGAACAAGTGGCGATCAAGTCGGGCGGCTATGTGCCTTCGCTGGCACACGGCATGGCGCAACCGGATGCAGCAGCCGGCGCGATCTCGGACGTGGTCACGAAGTTCATGAACTCGCAGCAAGATTCGAAGAGCGCAGTTGCCGCGCTCGCGAAGGCAGCGAAGACCAAGTAAGCAGCTTTAAGCGAAGTGGCGCGCCTGGTTGTTCCCTTCGTGGGCGCCGGGCGCGTTCTTCAGATTGCTTGCAGCAGTTGCGTTACTTAGGGCGAGAGTCTTCACCCCTGGTTTCATCGAGTCACACCTAGGCCGTTGCGGTCTCGCGTTTTCCACGCGTGAGCACCTCGGCGGTACAGTTTCAGCAGGAGTCGAGTAGTGACTGCTTCTATCAGCGGGAACGGGAAAACCACGGCTTCCGTGACCCGCCGCACGTCGCCGATGGCGGCCCTTGCCGATCGCTGGATTCCGAAGCTGGTGCTCGCACCCAGCGTCGTGATCAGCCTGATCTTCGTGTATGGTTTCATCGCTATTACCGGCTATCTGTCGCTGTCGAATTCGCGACTGATGCCACGTTATGAATTTGTCGGTCTCGATCGTTATCGCGAACTGTTCGATAACGATGTGTTCTGGACCTCGGCTGCCAACCTCGGCTGGTTCGGCATTCCGTTTATCGGTATCTGTATCGGCCTCGGCCTGTTCCTCGCGATCCTGCTCGATCAGCAGATCCGCAATGAAGGCGCGCTGCGCGCCGTGTTCCTGTACCCGATGGCGCTCTCGTTCATCGTGACGGGTACGGCGTGGCAATGGATCATGACGCCGAGCGTCGGTCTCGAGAAAGTGTTCCACGACTGGGGCTGGACGAGCTTCTCGTTCAGCTGGCTCGGCGACCCCGACAAGGCGATTTTCTGCGTCGTGATCGCAGCGGTGTGGCAATCCACCGGCTTCGTCATGGCGTTGTTCCTCGCGGGCCTGCGCGGTGTCGACGGTGAAATCTTCAAGGCCGCGCAGATGGACGGCGCGGGCTTGCCCACCATCTATCGCAAGATCGTGATTCCGAGCATGCGCCCGGTGTTCTTCTCCGTGCTGCTGATTCTCTGCCACATCACGATCAAGACCTTCGACCTGGTCGTCGCGTTGACCGCGGGCGGTCCGGGTACGTCCTCATCGCTGCCGGCTATTTTCATGTACACGTTTTCGTTCAATCGCGGGCAGCTGGGCGTCGGCGCGGCATCGTCGATGATGATGCTCGCTACCGTTGTGGCCGTGCTCGTGCCGCTGATGTATCTGGAATCGAGGAGCACCCGCAATGCAGCCTAAGATGACGATCAGCCGTGCCGTCATTTATGCGGCCTTGATTCTGTTCGCCCTGTATTTCCTGTTCCCGCTGTACGTGATGCTGTCCACGTCGTTCAAGGATATCGACCAGTTGCGCTCCGGCAACCTGCTCACGCCGCCGACTCACTGGACCATCGACCCCTGGATCAAAGCGTGGAGCGGTGCGTGTACGGGTGTGCGCTGCGACGGCATGCAACCGTTCTTCATGAACTCCGTGCGCATGGTGATTCCGGCCGTGCTGATCTCGTCGATCATCGGCGCGTTCAACGGCTATGTGCTCACGCACTGGCGCTTTCGCGGCGCGGATCCGATCTTCACGATGATCCTGGTCGGCTGCTTTATTCCGTTCCAGGCGATCCTGCTGCCGATGGCGCGTTTCGAAGGCTTGCTCGGCCTGTCGAATTCGATCACCGGTCTGGTGGTGGTGCACGTGATCTACGGTATCGCCTTCACCACGATGTTCTTCCGTAACTTCTACGTGAGCATTCCGGCTGAACTCGTCAAGGCTGCGCGGATCGACGGTGCCGGTTTCTTCACGATCTTCACGAAGATTCTGATGCCGGTGTCGCTGCCGATTTTCATGGTGTGCCTGATCTGGCAATTCACGCAGATCTGGAATGACTTCCTATTCGGGATTGTGTTCTCCGGTGTCGATTCGATGCCGATCACGGTGGCGTTGAACAACCTCGTGAACACCTCGACCGGCGTGAAGGAATACAACGTGGACATGGCCGGTGCGATCATTGCCGCACTGCCGACGCTGCTCGTCTATATCGTCGCCGGCCGCTATTTCGTGCGCGGCCTGACGGCGGGCGCAGTCAAGGGCTAATCCATACGCATCGCGGCGGGGCTTTCTGCACAACACGCACTAAGTGCAAGAAACGCCGCCGTCATCCGACAAGACGTTTTCAAGCAGTACCAGAGACAAGAGGATTCACAGCATGGCAAGCCTTTCCATCCGTGACGTGTACAAGACTTACCCGAACGGGGTGCCGGTTCTGAAGGGTGTCAACATCGACATCGAAGACGGCCAGTTCCTGATTCTCGTGGGCGGCTCGGGCTGCGGGAAATCGACGCTGCTCAACATGATCGCCGGCCTCGAAACCGTGACCAAGGGCGAGATCCAGATCGACGGCAAGACGGTCAACAACCTCTCGCCGAAAGATCGCGACATCGCGATGGTGTTCCAGTCGTACGCGCTGTATCCGTCGATGACGGTGCGCGAGAACATCTCGTTCGGCCTGAACATCCGCAAGGTGCCGAAGCAGGAGCAGGCGCAAATCGTCGACCGCGTGTCGAACACGCTGCAGATCACGCACCTGCTGGACCGCAAGCCGGGTCAGCTCTCCGGCGGCCAGCGCCAGCGTGTGGCCATGGGCCGTGCGCTCGCACGCGATCCGGTGATGTTCCTGTTCGACGAACCGCTGTCGAACCTCGACGCGAAACTGCGGATCGAGATGCGTTCGGAAATCAAGCTGCTGCATCAACGCCTCGGCACGACGATCGTCTACGTGACGCACGATCAGATTGAAGCGATGACGCTCGGCGACCGCATCGCGGTGATGAAAGACGGCATCGTCCAGCAATTTGGCGCGCCGCAAGAGATCTACGACTCGCCGGCGAATCTGTTCGTGGCCGGCTTCATCGGCGCGCCGCCGATGAACTTCATCCAGGGCAAGCTGGTGGAGCAGGGTTCGGGCGTCGGCATCGAACTCGATACGGGCGCCGCGCGCAATGTGCTGAACCTGCCGTTCGAGTCGGCGAAGGTGAAGTCGCACATTGGGCACGAAGTGATTCTCGGCCTGCGCCCTGAGCGGATCACGGATGCTCGCGGTGCGCATGGTGACCACGCGAAGCTGCAGTCGATCGAAGTGAAGGTCGACGTGATCGAGCCGACCGGACCGGACACGCTGGTGTTCGCGCAGGTCAACGGCAAGCGCATTGTGAGCCGTGTGCACCCGGCGTCCAATCCGCAGCCGCTGACAAATACGACGCTGTTGTTCGATGCATCGAAGGCGGTGTTGTTCGATCCGTCCAATGAAGAACGGATTGCCTGATGCGGATTATTCGCTCAACGATTCGCTGAGCGATTCGTTGAGCGATTCGCGTTGAAGATGAAGAAAGCCCCATGTGTTGTGAGACGCATGGGGCTTTTTCGTTGGCCAGGTGCTGCTCGCATCGGACCCGGAATGTGAACATGGCGCTCCCGTGCCGCGGTGTCAAACGTCCGTGATACGCAGATCGGGATTGTTTTGCGCCAGTTCGGTGACCCACTCGGTGAAGGCGCGAAGCCGCGAACTCAGATTGCGGCGATGCGCATACAGAATCGACAGCGGCGTGCCAGGGCTCGTGTAGGTCGTGAGAATTTCCCTGAGTGCGCCTTGCGCGATCAGATCCGCGACCATGAAGCGCGATGGCTGGATAATGCCGTGGCCAAGCGCGGCCGCGCCGATGTAGACGCTGCCGTCATTCACGGCCAGCACGCTTTTCATCGGCACCTTGACGATCTCGCCGTCCACCTCGTATTCGAATGGGAACGTCTTGCCGCTGCGTGCGGAAACGTAGTTAACCGCATGGTGTTCGCTGAGCTCGTCGAGCGTGGTTGGCGTACCGAATTTCTCCAGATAGGCGGGTGACGCGCAGGTCACGATCCGCGCGTCGCCGATGCGCCGCGCGACGAGACTCGACTCTTCCGGCGTGCCCATGCGGATCACGCAATCCACCCCGTCCTGAATCAGATCGATATTGCGATCCGCCAGCCCGAGCCGCACGTCGATCTCGGGGTATTGCCGGTAGAAGTCGTCGAGCGCGGGCAGCAGGAGCGCGCGGGCGAGCGTGCCGGAGGTATCGACGCGGATCGTGCCGCTCGGATGCTCGCGCTTGTTCGACAGCGACGATTCGGCATCGGTGACTTCCGCGAGGATGCGCACGCAACGCTCGTAGAAGAGCGCGCCGTCTTCGGTGACGCTGACCTGCCGCGTCGAACGGTTCAGAAGCCGCACGCCGACGTGCTCTTCGAGAGCCTGAATGGTGCGGCTGACTTTAGCGCGTGGCAGGTCGAGCGACTCGGATACTTTGGTGAAGCTGTTCGCTTCGACCACACGCGTAAATATCTCCATCGCTTCGAAACGGTCCATGTTTTGCCTTTTGAGTGATGGGCGGAAGTGGGTTTCGAAGTGAAGTGTATCGCTTGCAAATTGTGTTGTCGCAATGAGGGCGGCCGCGCGAGCGTGGCTTGCCTGTTCGCCCGCCCGTCTGCCTGCGCCGCCGCCTGATTGTTTCGGATCCGTACGATCAATCCCGATCAGGTGCGCCAAGCGGGAACAGCGGGCGATACGGACGTGCTTCGTCGACCGCGCGCGCGAACGATGGCCGGGCCAGCAGGCGCTTCCGGTAGGCGAGCACGTGCTCAAAAGCCGGGTTGATGCGATGCGTCCAGTCGGCATAGAAGAGGAACGGCCCCGCGCCGCAATCGGCGAGGCTGAACGTATCGCCGGCCGCCCACTCGCGCCCGGCCATGACCTTGTCGAGCCAGCCGTAGGCGGTGTCGAGCATCTCGCGGGCTTCGGCCACGGCGCGCGGATCACGCTCCGGCTCGGCGCGCATGCTGTCGTACACGATCTTTTGCTGCGGCGTGGAGATGTAGTTGTCGAAGAAGCGATCCATGCTGCGCACTTCCAGCGCGGCGCGGGCATTGGCCGGCAAAAGGGCCGCCGGACCCGGGTGATACAGGCCGAGATACTCGATGATGATGCTCGCCTCAGTCACAGTCCGGCTGCCGTCGACCAGCACGGGAAATCGCTTGATCGGCCAGAGCGCGGCGAACTCAGCCATGACCTGCGGATCGTCGTGTGCGAGGAGACGCAGTTCGAACGGCGTGCCGTTTTCGTAAAGCGCGGTCAGCGCCTTCTGGCAGTAGGACGAGAAGGGGTGGGCATAGAGCTTCAGGGTCATCGTGGTCACCTTGGGGTGGTTGCGAGGTGCGCTGTGGCGCGATGACGGCCGCAGGGGCCGTTTACCTGACGACGAACAAGGACGGCGGGAATCGACAGCCCGGACAAGATTAACGGACGACACATGTTCATCCGCACCCGCTAAAGACCGAATGTTTCAAAAGCTCAAGCGTCGCGATTTGTTACGACAAAACGCCACAAACTTTCAAGAAAGTTAGCGTAACATTTGAAAAATTTGTAAGAAATCGACGTGACCGCGACGTAGCCGGTTTGCCGCCGTAATAAAAGAATGACCACCGGGGCGTCACGCAATGAATAACGAATAATTCGACGCACGGAGCCTTTGCATGTCAACGATCACCACTACGTCTGTGAATAGCGCGGCCTCTAACGCGCAGAGTCAGTTGCAGCAAGCGGCGCAATCGATTATCAGCGGCTCCACCGGCAACTCGGCCATGGACGTGGCATCGCTGGTGTCGGCTCTCGTGAATGCGAAGACGGCTGGCCAGACGGCGGCGCTCAAGGCCAAACAGACGAGCGACACCACCGTCCTGTCCGCATATGGCGCCTTGAGCTCCGCGCTGAATGCCTTGCAGGCGGCGATCAAGAGTCTCTCGGACGGAACCACCCTGTCGACCTTCGGGGCCACCGCGAGCGGCAAAGGCATCGACCCGAAGGCCGGTCCCGGCGCGGTCGCCGGCAGCTACGCGGTCGACGTCACACAAATCGCGGCGTCGCAGAGTTTGTCCTCGGCAGCGTTCGACGGCACCGCCAGGCTGGGCACCGGCAAGCTGACCATCGCGATCGGCGGCAAGTCGATGGATGTCACGCTCGACAGCAGCAACAACACGTTGAGCGGTATCGCCAACGCAATCAACAAGGCCGGCAACAATCCGGGCGTGACCGCCACGATCGTGACCGGCACGGGCGGCGCTCATCTGGTGCTGCGCTCGAGCACCACCGGCGCGGCCAACACGATCAACGTGTCCGCGAGCGACGTCCAGAACGACGCCGGTCTGTCGAGTCTCGGCGTGACGTCCACGCCCGGTGCGAACGGCGCGGCGTCCACGATCGTGTCCTCGGATACGAACAAGGCCTGGCGGCAGAGCGAAGCCGCTCAGGACGCGCTATTCACCATCGGCGGGATTGCGGCGAGCAGCGCCACGAACGCGGTCACATCGGCGATTTCCGGTGTCACGCTGAATCTGTCGAGCGCCGCGGTCGGCACCACGCAGACGCTGACGATCGCGCCGGACACGACTGCGCAGAACACGGCCATCACCAACTTCGCCAATCTCTACAACACCGTCGTCACGACCATTAACTCGCTGTCTTCGTACGACAAGTCGTCGAAGACCGCCGGCGCGCTGCTCGGCGATTCGACGCTGATGACGATCAGGAATGCGTTGGCGTCGGTCGTTGGGGGCGGCGTCGGCTCGGGAACGTCGACGG
Organism: Paraburkholderia haematera; assembly: GCF_905220975.1. Taxonomy (GTDB): domain Bacteria; phylum Pseudomonadota; class Gammaproteobacteria; order Burkholderiales; family Burkholderiaceae; genus Paraburkholderia; species Paraburkholderia haematera. The sequence continues at coordinate 686,298 of NZ_CAJNBK010000001.1, forward strand.
TCGGTCTCGCTTCGATCGGCATTGCGCTGAAAGGTGATCCGGCCGACGGCACACTGGTTATCGACAGCAAGAAGCTGAGCACGGCGCTCACCGGCAGCCCGGCGCAGGTCGCCACGTTGTTCAACTCGACCAACGGCATCGGCGCCAAACTGAACAAAAGCATTGCGGATTTCGTGAAGACGGGTGGCATCATCGACACCCGGAGCACCGCGCTGAATGCTGATCTGAAGAGCATCACGACGCAGCAGACCACGCTCGCCAATTACAGCGCGCAATTGACGAAGCAGTACCAGAATCAGTTCACCGCGCTCAACACGCTGATGGCGACGATGAACAACAACTCGCAGTATCTGACGGCGCTGTTTGGCGGCTCGAAGAGTGCGGGGGCGCTGGCCACCAACAAGTAAGGCTGTTTCATTGAAAAAAAGCGCGCCGCCTGATGCCGGGCGGCGCGTTTTTTGGATGAAACACGTTTGGCGAGTGACGTTTGGTCGGGCAGGCCTCGCGAAGCAAGCTCAATGAGGCAGGCGGACGTTGAACCTGAACGTCACCAGTCTTGCGAGCAGGATGAAGGCGGTGGCGCTCAACACGCTGTACACCGTATCGACGTTCAAATAGTCCAGCAGCACGTACAGCCAGCACCCCACAAAAGCGCATGTCGCGTACGGCCGCGAATCGCGCAAGATCAGCGGCACCTCGTTGCACAGCACGTCGCGAATCACGCCGCCGAATACGCCTGTCAACACACCCATCATCACTGAGGTGAACCACGGCATCTGCGCGTCGTGCGCGATCGACGTGCCGGAAATGCTGAACAGGCCGAGTCCCACGGCATCGGCCACCAGCAGGACCCGCTCGGAGAGCAGCCGCGACGTCATCTTCAATAGGGTCGGCGCGAACATTGACATCACGAAGATCGCGATCAGATAAACCTGATGTTCGACCCAGTAGAAGGGCCGCCGCTCAAGCAGCACGTCGCGCAACGTGCCGCCGCCGAAGGCCGTCGCAATCGCCACGAGGAAGGTCCCCACCGCATCGAGCCGTCGGGTTCTCGCTTCGATAAAGCCGGAGATCGCGTACGCGAAAAGAGCCAGCGCCTCCATGATGGTCAGCGCCAGCGTCAGCCTCGGATGGATCACCGGTGCTCCGTCAGGACTTGGGGGGAGCCGGCACTACGCCCGGCTGCAACAGCACGACTACCGCGCCCGCGCCGCCGTCATGCGGACGCGCCTGACAGAACGCGATGACCTCGGACTTCTGCACGAGCCACGCGCGTACTTTGCCCTTCAGTACCGGTTCTTTACCGATCGACCCAAGGCCCTTGCCGTGAATCACGCGCAAACACCGCAGGCCGCGTTTCACCGACTCACGAATGAACTCGGCCAACGCCTCGCGCGCTTCCTCGCGACGCATGCCGTGCAGGTCGATTTGCGCCTGCACGATCCAATCGCCACGCCGCAGTTTTCGCACGACCTCCTGACTGATGCCAGGTCTGCAATAGGAGAGCGTTTCATCGGTTTCGAGCAGGATCTCAGGATCGAACTCGTCCGAGATCGCTTCGTGCAGCACGGCTTCTTCGTCGAGTTTGGTCTGCACCGGCAGCGTCGACGGAGGATTGCGCAGCAGGGTGGCGCGCGGCGGGGCCGCCAGCGGCGCAACGGCGCCGATCTCGCGGCGAAACAGATCGGCATCCGCCGACGCTTCGCGCTGCGCTGCCGCCGCTGCCGCGCGGTCGCGTTCACGCCGTTGCGTCTCGCCCTTTAACGCGTCGCGCAATGCGCCCAGGCCGGCCAGGCCGGCGGCTGGCTCGATCTTCGGTTTGACGACGGGTGCTGCCGTTTCGGGCGCGGGCCTGGCCACGGCACGGGCGCGCTTCGGTTCGCTGGGATGGGGTTGATTCTTCGGCATATTGGCAATACACAGAAAAGTAGATCGATTGCGCGACGCGGATTGCCGCACCGAAACGTGGCGCATCGCAACGCCTCGCCGTCGCGCTGGGCAAGCGTACACGCAAGCGCGCTGGAACGGCGCCAGCCTGCCGCCGGAATGGCGCAGGGATGACGCAAAAAAGGCCGCCAGCTTCTCAGCCGCGGCCTTCTCGAAAGCAGGTGGCCGGGCCGTGCCCCGCCGCCATTTTACCGTCGCGCTTATTGTTGCAGATCAGCGGTCGGCTTCGGCGCTCATCACGTGCTCGCCAATCTCTTCGATGGTTTCCAGGTAACGCTGCGCGTCGAGCGCGGCCATACAACCCGTGCCCGCGCTAGTGATGGCCTGACGATAGACGTGATCCTGCACGTCGCCCGCCGCGAACACGCCCGGCACATTGGTCGCCGTTGCGAAACCGTTCAGGCCGCCCTTGGTGATGATGTAGCCGTTCTTCATCTCCAGCTGGCCTTCGAAAATGTCCGTGTTCGGCTTGTGGCCGATCGCCACGAACAGGCCCTGCAGCGCGATATCCGTGGTGTCGCCGCTCTTCGTATTCTTGATACGCAGGCCGGTCACGCCGGTCTGGTCGCCGGTCACTTCCTCGAGCGTGCTGTTCCACTTGATCTCGACCACGCCTTCCTTTTCCTTCGCGAGCAGACGGTCGATCAGGATCGGTTCGGCACGGAACTTGTCGCGGCGATGGATCACCGTCACCTTCTTCGCGATGCCGGCCAGGTAGAGGGCTTCCTCGACCGCGGTATTGCCGCCGCCGATCACGGCCACATGTTGTTGCTTGTAGAAGAAGCCGTCGCAGGTGGCGCAGGCCGACACGCCTTTGCCCATGAACGCTTCTTCGGACGGCAGGCCGAGGTATTGCGCCGATGCGCCGGTCGAGATGATCAGCGAGTCGCAGGTGTATTCGCCCGAATCGCCGATCAGGCGAATCGGCTTCTCGTCCAGCTTGGCCGTATGGATGTGGTCGAAAATGATTTCGGTGTTGAAGCGCTCGGCGTGTTCCAGGAAGCGCCCCATCAGTTCCGGGCCTTGCACGCCGTGGGCGTCGGCAGGCCAGTTTTCGACGTCGGTCGTGGTCATGAGCTGGCCGCCCTGGGCGAGGCCCGTGACGAGCACCGGCGACAGGTTGGCGCGTGCCGCGTAGACCGCTGCCGTGTAGCCGGCAGGACCGGAACCGAGAATCAGAACTTTGGCGTGTTTCGTGGAAGTTGCGGGCATGATCGAAATCCTTTTACGGCGCCCGGCTCGCCCATGCGAGGCCGCGCGACTTGAGCTGGAACTATAGATGGGTATCAGAGCGGCATTATAAAGGGCGGCACGCCGGCCTGCTCCATGAAGCTTTCCGATCGCGGCGATAGCGTTGCCGCGGGTGCCGGCGGCCTTTCGTGAGTTTCGTGACGCCAATCGGCTAAGTTACTGTCATTTACAGCCTCGCGTGAGGCACTGCGTTTACAATAGGCCGCATCGATGGACCCGGCAGCCGGGACCGGGTCTGAAGCCGCCTTCGGCGCCGCTTCGGGCCGCGCCTCTGGCAGCAGATCGGCCACACAAGCAACAGGATCAATGGCAAAAGCTCCCTATTCCGCGAGCGCGCAGGCATTGCCGCACCGCATGTCGCGCCTTTTCACCGAAATCCGCTGGATCTTGCAGGTCGCGCTCGGCGTTTTCCTGCTCATGGCGCTCGTCAGCTACAGCCGGCACGATCCGAGCTGGACGCATGCCGCGCAGGTCGACCACATCGCCAACTGGGCGGGCCGCGTCGGCGCGTGGACGTCCGACATCCTGCTGCTGCTGTTCGGCCTGTCCGCCTACTGGTGGATCGTGCTGCTTGGCCGCCATATCTCCGCCAATTACCGCCGCATTACCCGGCACGAGACGCTGCAGGAAGACGCGCCGCGCGACGCCGGCTGGCTTGCGGACGCGTTCGCGTTCATGCTGGTGTTGCTCGCGTGCGACGGTATCGAAGCGCTGCGCATGTGGTCGCTGAAAGTGCAATTGCCGCGTGCGCCGGGCGGCGTGGTCGGCGAAGCAGTCGCGCGCGGTATTTCGCATGCACTGGGCTTCACGGGCGGCACCTTGGCGCTCCTGATCGTGCTCGGCATCGGTTTGTCGCTGTATTTCCGTTTTTCATGGCTGTCGGTGTCGGAAAAGGTCGGCGAATCGATCATTTCGGCGGTCACGTTCGCCAAACTGCGGCGCGAGGCTGGCCGCGACCGTAAATTGGGCGAAGCCGCTGCCGTGAAGCGCGAAGGCAAGGTCGAAAAGGGCCGCGTGCGGATCGAGGAACACGAGCCGGTCATGATCGTGCCGCCGATCGTCACCCCCGCCAAATCGGAGCGCGTCGAGAAAGAGCGGCAAGTGCCGCTGTTCACCGACCTGCCTGGCGACTCCACTTTGCCGCCGATCTCGCTGCTCGACGCGGCGCCGGCCGCGCAGGAAACCATTTCCGCCGACACACTCGAATTCACCTCGCGCCTGATCGAGAAAAAACTCAAGGACTTTGGCGTCGAAGTGAGTGTGGTCGCCGCGTACCCGGGCCCGGTCGTCACGCGTTACGAAATCGAGCCGGCCACCGGCGTGAAGGGCAGCCAGATCGTCGGTCTCGCGAAAGATCTCGCGCGTTCTCTGTCGCTGGTATCGATTCGCGTAGTCGAAACGATTCCGGGCAAGAATTTCATGGCGCTGGAGTTGCCGAACCAGCGCCGTCAGACCGTGAGTCTCTCGGAGATTCTCGGCTCGGCGGTTTATGCGGATGCGGCTTCGCCGCTCACCATGGGGCTCGGCAAGGACATCGGCGGCAAGCCGGTGTGCGCCGACCTCGCCAAAATGCCGCACTTGCTGGTGGCCGGTACGACCGGCTCGGGCAAGTCGGTGGGTATCAACGCGATGATCCTGTCGCTGCTCTACAAGGCGAGCGCCGACCAGGTTCGCATGATCCTGATCGACCCGAAGATGCTCGAAATGAGCGTCTATGAAGGCATTCCGCATCTGCTGTGTCCGGTGGTGACGGACATGCGCCAGGCGGGGCATGCGCTCAATTGGGCGGTCGCCGAAATGGAGCGCCGCTACAAGCTGATGAGCAAGCTCGGCGTACGTAATCTGGCCGGCTACAACAACAAGATCGACGAAGCCGCCAAGCGCGAAGAGAAGCTGCCGAATCCGTTCAGCCTCACGCCGGACGATCCGGAACCGCTGTCGCGCCTGCCGAACATCGTCGTCGTGATCGACGAATTGGCCGACCTGATGATGGTGGTCGGCAAGAAGGTCGAAGAACTGATCGCGCGGATCGCGCAGAAGGCGCGCGCGGCGGGCATCCATCTGATTCTGGCAACACAGCGTCCGTCGGTCGACGTGATTACTGGCCTGATCAAGGCCAACGTGCCGACGCGCATGGCGTTCCAGGTGTCGTCGAAGATCGACTCGCGCACAATTCTCGATCAGCAGGGCGCGGAATCGCTGCTCGGCATGGGCGACATGCTGTACCTGCCGCCGGGCAGCGGCTTGCCGGTGCGTGTGCATGGCGCGTTCGTGTCGGACGAAGAAGTGCATCGCGTGGTCGACAAGCTCAAGGAGCAGGGTGAGCCGAACTATATCGAGGGCATTCTCGAAGGCGGCGTAACGGGCGAGGGCGACGAAGGCTCCGCGGGCGCCGGGGGAAGCGGCTCGGGCGACGGCGAGGCGGACCCGTTATACGACCAGGCGGTCGACGTGGTGCTGAAGAACCGTCGCGCGTCGATCTCGTTGGTGCAGCGGCATTTGCGCATCGGCTATAACCGCGCGGCCCGTTTGCTCGAGCAGATGGAGAACTCGGGCGTGGTGTCGGCGATGTCGTCGAACGGCAATCGCGAGATTCTTGCGCCGGCGCGGGAAGCGGAATAGGCGGTTCTTGCGGCTGTGTCACCGAACCGGCCGCGAAGCGCCGCGCATGGGTCACGAGCATGGGTTCCGCGCGTGAGTCCCGTGCGTGAGTCCCGCGCGTGGGTCTCGGTATAAGCCTCGCTATAAGCCCCGCTTAAGGCTTCTTGCTTAAGCTGTAACCCAAGGCCGAGGGCTCGTCCCCCGGTTGCGCGGCCCAAGCTGGTCGCCACGGTCCCCGGCCGCAGCCCTCAAAGCCCGCCGCCACGACTGCTCAACAAATTCAATCAAGGGAGAAAAACACCATGCAACTATTCGCGCAGCAGCACGCCCGACAGAGTGCTCAATCCCGCCGTTTCGGCCAATTCGCTCGCACGATCGCACGTGGCGTCGGCAGCGTGGTGATCGGCGCGTCGATGCTCGTCGCGTCGCAGGCGTTCGCGAGCGGCACCGAACAACTGAAGGCGTTCGTCGCGCAAGTGCATTCCGCGCGCGGTACCTTTGTGCAGCAGGAAGTACGCGCGCCGAGCAAAGCCCAGGGTGCAAGCGGCGTGCTGTCCACGGGTGGCAAGACCGGCACGTCGAGCGGCACGTTCACGTTCGCGCGTCCGGGCAAGTTCATCTGGCAATACGAGAAGCCCTACGCGCAACTGCTGCAAGCCGACGGCGACAAGCTCTATGTGTACGACAAGGACCTGAACCAGGTGACGGTGCGCAGCCTCGGCGGGGCACTCGGCGCAAGTCCGGCGGCGATTCTGTTCGGCAGCAACGATCTGGACAAGAACTTCACGCTGCGCGACGCAGGCGTGAAGGCCGGCATCGACTGGCTCGAATTGACGCCCAAGGCGAAAGACACGCAGTTCCAACGCGTCGGCATCGGCTTCAAGGACGGCAATCTTGAAGCAATGGAGCTGCACGATGTGTTCGGCAACGTGACGTTGCTGACGTTCTCGAACATTCAGAAGAACCCGCCGCTGCCGGCCGATGCGTTCAAGTTCACGGTGCCGAAGGGCGCGGACGTGATCAACGGGTAAGCTGCTCAGCTTGCCTCTGGAATGAAAAAGCCGTGCATCAATTGCTACCCGTACCACAAAGGTGTTGGTTTTTGAGCTAGTTAACGCTGAGACCCGCGTCCCAAAGGGGATTGCGGGTCTTTTTCTTGCCGGAGATATTTCCGGGAGGTGGCGGGCGCAAGATTTCTCGACGTTGAGTCCGAGCATGGCGGGTAGAAGCCCGGAAAAAAGAGCTTCGAGACCAGCTTCAAAAACTCGCTTCCGAAATACAAGGCAAACAGGCCGAGACTGAAAGAATTTCGGCGGAAATACTGAGCTACGACCAGGTGCTACATGCGCAAAGCGTCAATGTTCGCGCGTTCTTTTATCGGACCGGGCGACCGACGTTCGAAGCAAGCTGCCTCCCGACTGCTGGCTTGCAGTGCAGCAAATCAGAGACAATTGCTTCCATAAAATGAAGCAAATAATTCAATTTTGCGTCACTATACCGACGCAATATACATTTATTAGCTTCGGTTTGGTAAAGCATAAACTTGATAGTTGCTTCACTATAGGCTAGCATTTGTTGCGTGTTTGATAGCCTATAGGCCAGCAAAATGGATTCCAGAATGAGGCAGCTCCGGCTTGATCAGGTCCAGGCGTCGGTCGCAGCGTACTCGGATTTGACCAACCGTCGGCCCCCGCCGCGTGGATGGCTGAAGGCCATCCGAGAGTCGTTAGGGCTCACCGAGCGACAGCAAGCCGACAGGTTAGGCATTACCGGTTCGACCCTGCACAAATCGGAGTTGGCGGAAGCTGAGGAGCGAATCACGCTCGGACAACTGCGCAAGTTGGCTGACGGGCTGGACTGCGAGCTGGTCTATGCGCTGGTGCCCAGAAAGCCACTGACTCAAGTGGTCGAAGACCGGGCGCGCTCAATCGCCCTGCAGGAAGTGAGTGGAGTTGCGCACACCATGAGTCTGGAAGACCAACGTCCGGCAACCGACCGACTTCGCAAACAGGTTGAGCAGAGAGCGGCCGAACTACTCCGGGGCCGCTGGTCCGACCTGTGGCGATAGATTTAGATGAACAGGAAGGCCAGACACCGCTCGACCCTGACGAGCTTGCAGGACTAATACCGACGCACCTGACCACCAAGGGCGACCTGAATGACTGGGAGCAGGAGAACATCCTGCAAGCCGTGCAATGGGCTCGCCGTCAAAACAAGGTCGACGTCCTCAGTGAAAAGTTCTGTCGTAACCTTCACAAGAAAATGTTCGACCAGACCTGGTCGTGGGCAGGCACGTTCCGCAAGTCCGACAAGAACATCGGATGTGACTGGACGCAGGTCAGCGTCAAACTGAGAAACCTTTTCGATAACACGCGGTGGTGGGTCGACAACGGCACATTCCCGTCCGATGAGATTGCCGCACGATTTCACCGCGAGCTGGTGTGGATTCATCCTTTTCCAAACGGCAATGGTCGACACTCACGAATGATGGCTGATGCGCTCTTGCGCAGCATGAAACAAGAGCCGTTTTCGTGGGGTGGCGGCGGGACATTGGTTAAAGCGGATAACGCACGGTCGGATTACTTAACCGCCTTGCGTGCGGCGGATAAAGGTGACTACAGTTTGCTCTTAGTCTTCGTGCGAAGTACTGCTTAGCCGTCGCACGGACAAGAAGGACGTCAAGCCATTTGTGACAGGCCAAAGAGCTTTGCGCTGTTGCGCGTGTAACGCCGAACCGCTACTCATCCACCTCCAGCACCTGTGCCGGATGCGCGGCCTTCATATCGTCGATAAACGCTTCAACAATATCCGTTCGATGCTGCCGCGCGCGCGTGACCATATGAAACGCCACCCGGTATCGCATCTGTGCCGGATTCAACGCGGCCAACAAGCCCTGCTTCACGAACGGTGCCGCGAAATGCCCCGGCAAGTAGCCGAGATGATGCCCCGACAGCACCAGCATCGCGACCGCTTCCATGTTGTCGGCGACGGCGCTCACGTTCTGCGGTGTGGTCGAACTTTCGGCTTCAGGGAGCGGATAGCTGCGCCACGCCCATTCGTGAGCCGCGGCTTCGGCGGGTGACACCTCGCCGGCTGAAGCGAACAGCGGATGCCCCTTGGCGCAATACGCGAACTGATCTTCGGCGAACACCTCGGTGTATTCAAGCGACGGCACGCGATGCCAGAAATAGCCGATGCCAATCTGAATCCGGCCGTTCAGCAGCAGTTCTTCGAGTTCGCCCGGCGAGCGCACCAGAATCGAAAACCGCACGGACTGGTCGCGCGATCGGAAGCGGCCGATCGCGTCGCTGATGCGCGCGCTCGCCGATACCGGCGTGTGGCCGATCATGCCAATATCGAGCGTGCCGACCAGCTTGCGGCCGACGTTGCGCGCCTGCATGCCGAAGGTATCCACGGCGGACAGCAGGGCGCGCGCCGCGTCGATGAATTGCTCGCCGCGCGCGGTTAGACTGAAGCCGCCGCGGCCGCGCTCGCACAGCCGGTAGCCGAGGCGCGTTTCCAGTGTGGCGAGTTGCGTGCTGATGGTCGACTGGCCGACGTTGAGCGTGGCTTGGGCCGGCGAGACGCCGCCTGCGTCGACGATGGCGAGGAAGACGCGGATCAGCCGCAGGTCGAGATCGGTGAGTTGGGAGAACATGCGTCAGGATACATCGCTACGAATCAATGTGAAGTTTATTCTGTTCGTATTTTAACTTGAGGGAAACTGCTCAAGAATCGAGACTCGCCCGGCAAGGTGCGCTTTTTTATTGATCCCTCGGCCGGTTGCACGATTTTGCTTACTGCCCCCTTTTCATTGCCGAGACACGATGAATACCTCTTCCTTCATTTCCCCCGAAGCCGGCGAACGGCCGCAACCGCTGTCCGGCAACGCCATGCCCCGCTGCGGCGGCATTGCGACGATGATGCGGCTGCCGAACGTCGGCTCGGCCGAAGGGTTCGACGCCTGCTTCGTCGGCGTGCCATTCGATCTCGGCACCTCGAACCGCACCGGCGCGCGCTTCGGGCCGCGCCAGATCCGCAGCGAATCGGTGCTGCTGCGCCCGTACAACATGGCGACCCGCGCCGCGCCGTTCGATTCGCTGCGCGTGGCCGATCTTGGCGATGTGGCGATCAATCCGTACAACCTGCACGATTCGATCGCTCGCATCGAAACCGCCTACGACGAAATCCTCCAGCACAATTGCAAGCCGATCACGCTGGGCGGCGACCACACGATCGCGCTGCCGATCCTGCGCGCGATTCATCGCAAGCACGGCAAAGTCGGTCTGATTCACGTGGACGCGCACGCGGACGTTAACGACACGATGATGGGCGAGAAGATCGCGCACGGCACGCCGTTCCGCCGCGCGGTGGAAGAGGGCTTGCTCGATTGCGACCGCGTCGTGCAGATCGGTTTGCGCGGCACGGGCTACGCCGCGGAAGATTTCGACTGGTGCCGCGATCAGGGCTTCGAAGTGGTGCAGGCCGAGGCGTGCTGGAACCAGTCACTCGTGCCGCTGATGGCGCGCGTGCGTGAACGCATGGGCGACGGTCCGGTGTACATCACGTTCGATATCGACGGTATCGATCCGGCCTTCGCGCCGGGTACGGGCACGCCGGAAATCGCCGGATTGACGGTGCCGCAGGCGCTGGAAATCATTCGTGGCTCGCACGGATTGAATATCGTCGGTTGCGATCTGGTTGAGGTGGCACCGCCGTACGATCCGTTCGGCACGACCGCGTTGCTCGGCGCGAATCTCGCGTTCGAATTGCTGTGCGTGTTGCCGGGTGTCGAGTATCGGGCGTCGACGCGTTGACCTGACTAAGTTTGACGGCGCATGAGAAGAAAAGGCCTGCATTTGCAGGCCTTTTCTGTATTGCGGGGATGCTTGCGCGACTCAGGCGTAGGCAGTCTTGCGGACCGACACCAGCGCCAGATAACACACTGCGCCGATCGCCAAAGCGGGCAACGTAGCACCCAGATCCGGCAGCCATTGATTGATTGCCTGATACGACGCAATCCCGATTGCCCACGACGCGAACGCGCTCAGATGCCAGCCGCCCGAGAAGCCGTAACGGCCGCGAACATCGGCGAGTACGGCGGCTTCAATGCGGCGCTTGCGCACGATGAAGTGATCCACCAGCACCACGCCGAACAGCGGCGCGAACACCGAGCCGATTAGCAGCAGGAAGTTCTGATACTTCGCCATCGGCACGAGCAAGGCGATCGCCGTGCAAAGCGCGCCGAATGCCGCCGACAACAACGGCACACTGCCACGCGTCCAGAACGTGCCGGTCGAGACCGCCGCCGAGTGGATGTCGGCGAACGCGTTGTCCACTTCGTCGATCAGGATCAGCAGCAGGGCGAGGCCGCCGCCCGCTTGCGCCAGCGCGCCGGTCAGCAGCGCATCGCCACCGCCTGCTGCGAGACCGTAGATCGCGCCGAGCGCGTAAAACCAGATGTTCGCAATGCCATAGCCGAGCAGCGTGCCGCGGAAGGTCTCACCGGGGCGTCGGCCGAAACGCGTGTAGTCGGCGATCAGCGGCAGCCACGAAAGCGGCATCGCGACCACCAGATCGATTGCGCCGCCGAACGACATCTCACCGGTGCCCGGACGGCGCATCAGCGCGGCCAGGTCGTGCTTGGCCAGCAGATTCCACGAGAGCCATGCGGCGCCCGCCAGCAGCAGCCAGATGCCCCACGTACGCAGAAACCGGCGCACGAACGACAGCGGACCGCTAATGGCCAGCAGCGTGGCGAGCAAGCCGAAGATCACGGTCCAGATCAGCGGCATCGAGAATCCAAAGGCCTGCTTGGCGAGCGCATCGGCGGAATCGCGCATCACGATTACCTCGAACGAGCCCCAGCCGACCAGTTGCACGGCGTTCAGGACCGCCGGTACCGAGGCGCCGCGCACACCGAGCGTCGGCCGCAACGACGACATCGCCGCGAGGCCCGTATCCGTGCCGATCACGCCGGCCAATGCCAGCAAGACGACGCCGATCACGCTGCCGATCACGATCGCCAGCAACGCATGCGGGAGCGACAGGCCCGGCACCAGCAGCGCGCCGGCCTGCGCAACCAGCAGGCCGATGCCTAGCGAAAACCAGAGCGCGAAAGCGTCGCCGGTGCGGAACGCGCGGCGCGCGTCGGGCACCGGCGTGAGCGGAGCGTAGGTGGAGCTGGCGTCGCCGGCGAGTGGATCTTGTGTCATCTAATCGTGTCCCTGTCGACCGGTGTTAGCGTGTCGGCCAGAGTTAGCGCTTTAGCACTGACTCGGGTCCCATGGCGCTTACTCCGATCCCATGCAACATAGTTGCGGTTGATGTTGCCCGTGAATCTTGTTCGAGCCTTGTTGCCTGAATCTCTCCGGCACGCCGTGCAGCCTTCGTCCGCGCGCCGTCGCTGTCATAATGCAGGACGTTGCCCACACCTTTGCATGTCGGCTTTGCTCATCCGGCAGCACGCCGCCTTCACACGGACCGCGTCCGGAAAAGCTGAGATTATCCCCAAAACGTCATGTTTGAAGAAACCCGTGCCAATGTTCCGCTCGCCGAACGCCTGCGGCCCCGCAATATCGACGAAGTAATCGGCCAGAAGCACCTGCTCGGCCCGAACAAGCCGCTGCGGGTCGCTTTCGAATCCGGCGAAGCCCATTCGATGATCCTGTGGGGCCCGCCTGGCGTCGGCAAGACCACGCTAGCGCGGCTCATGGCCGACGCGTTTCATGCCGAGTTCATCGCGTTGTCCGCGGTGTTGTCGGGCGTGAAGGATATCCGCGAAGCCGTCGAGACCGCGCAGATTCATCGTGCGAACGGACATCAGACGCTGGTGTTCGTCGACGAAGTGCATCGTTTCAACAAGAGCCAGCAGGACGCGTTCTTGCCGCACGTCGAGTCGGGGCTGTTCGTGTTCGTCGGTGCGACGACCGAGAATCCGTCGTTCGAGGTGAACAGCGCGTTGCTCTCGCGAGCCGCTGTCTACGTGCTGAAAAGCCTAACCGACGAAGAACAACGCGAACTGCTCGACCGCGCGCAGCAAGAACTCGGCGGCCTCACGTTCACCGACGAAGCCCGCGACGCCCTGATCGGTTCCGCCGACGGCGACGGCCGCAAGCTGCTGAACAACCTGGAAATCGTGGCGCGCGCGGCGGCACAGCAGAAAAGCACCGAAATCGACGGCGCCTTGCTGGGCAGCGCGCTCGCGGAGAATCTGCGCCGCTTCGACAAAGGCGGCGACGCATTCTACGACCAGATCAGCGCGTTGCATAAATCGGTGCGCGGCAGCAGCCCGGATGGCGCGCTCTACTGGTTCTGCCGCATGCTCGACGGCGGCGCGGACCCGCGTTATCTCGCGCGACGTATCGTACGGATGGCGTGGGAAGACATCGGCCTCGCCGACCCGCGCGCGGCCCGCATTGCGCTCGACGCGTCCGAAACCTACGAGCGCCTCGGCACACCCGAGGGCGAACTGGCGCTCGCGCAGGCGGTCATCTATCTGGCGGTCGCGCCGAAGTCGAACGCCGGTTACAACGCGTACAACGAGGCGCGGCGGTTTGTGAGCAAGGACCAGTCGCGCGGCGTGCCGGTGCATCTGCGCAACGCGCCGACCAAGCTGATGAAGGAACTCGGCTACGGTCACGAATACCGCTACGCGCACGACGAACCCGATGCCTATGCCGCCGGCGAGACCTATCTGCCGGACAACATGCGCGACCCGCATTGGTACGAGCCGACACCGCGCGGTCTTGAAGGCAAGATCGGCGACAAGATGGCGCGTCTGGCCGAGCTCGACGCGCAGTGGCGCAGCGAGAACAAGCCTAAGAAGGGCTGAGCGTCCTGGCGTGTGCCGCCGCGGCCTTCTCAGATGCCGTGTCGCCATTGCGCACGCCTTGACCGTGCCTTGACCATCTAACGCACCGGCCGCCGGCGCCGGTGCGCTAAAATCCCACCTTCATACAACGAACACCCGCCCCATTCCATGCTCGACATTCAGCTGCTGCGCAAAGACCTCGACGGCGTCGCCAAGCGCCTCGCCGACCGCGGCTATACCCTCGACGTGGCGGCTTTTACCGCGCTCGAAGCGGAACGCCGCGACACCCAGACCCGTACCGAAGAGATGCAGGCGCGCCGCAACACCCTGTCAAAGCAGATCGGCGGGATGAAAGGTCGGGGCGAGGACACCTCGGCGCTGATGGCCGAAGTGGGCGGTATCGGCGACGAGATGAAGGCGTCGGCGGCCAGGCTGGACGATATCCAGAAGCGTCTATCCGACCTGCTGCTCGGCGTGCCGAACCTGCCGCACGAAAGCGTGCCGATGGGTCAGGACGAAACCGGGAATGTCGAAGTGCGCCGCTGGGGCACGCCGCGCCAGTTCGATTTCGAGGTGAAGGATCACGTCGACGTCGGTGCGCCGCTCGGTCTCGACTTCGAGACCGGCGCGAAACTGTCGGGCGCACGTTTCACGTTGCTGCGCGGCCAGATTGCGCGGCTGCATCGCGCGCTGGCGCAGTTCATGATCGACACGCACACGCTGCACCACGGCTACACCGAGGTGTACACGCCGTACATCGTGAATCCGGAAATTCTGTACGGTACGGGCCAACTGCCGAAATTCGCCGACGACATGTTCCGCGTCGAAAAGGGCGGTGACGAGAACACGGTCACGCAGTATCTGATTTCGACGTCGGAAATTTCGCTGACGAACACGGTGCGCGACAGCATTCTCGAAGCGAACGCGTTGCCGATCAAGCTGACAGCGCATTCGCCGTGCTTCCGCTCGGAAGCGGGCTCGTATGGCCGCGATACGCGTGGCCTGATTCGCCAGCATCAGTTCGACAAGGTCGAAATGGTGCAGATCGTCGCGCCGGAAGCGTCGTATGACGCATTGGAGCAGATGGTCGGTCACGCTGAGGCGATTCTGCAGAAGCTTGAACTGCCGTACCGCGTGATCACGCTGTGCACGGGCGATATGGGTTTCTCGGCCGCCAAGACGTATGACCTGGAAGTGTGGGTGCCTGCGCAGAATACGTATCGCGAGATCTCGAGCTGCTCGAATACGGAGTCGTTCCAGGCGCGCCGGATGCAGGCGCGTTTCCGGAATGCTCAAGGCAAGCCGGAGCTGGTGCACACGCTGAACGGTTCGGGTCTGGCGGTTGGCCGTACGCTCGTGGCTGTGCTGGAGAATTTCCAGAACGCGGATGGTTCGGTGACGGTGCCGGCGGCGCTGCGTCCTTACCTCGGTGGAGTGGAACGGCTGGAAGTGCCGGCGGCTTGATTGCCGCCTGGCTGATGCGCGGCTTGATGCCGCTACCGATTGCCAAGTCTCTTTGAAATTTTTTTGACGAGGGGCTTGGAAATCGGATTCAGCCGTTCTATAATCTTTCTCTCCCAAGCAACGACCCGCTTGGATCTGATTCAAAAACAACCAAGCAGTCCGGTTGTTGTGAGTTGGAAGACCCGGAAAGGTGGCAGAGTGGTCGAATGCGCTGGACTCGAAATCCAGTGTACCTTTAGGGGTACCGTGAGTTCGAATCTCACCCTTTCCGCCAAGACATCAAGACTACAGGCCCTTCGGGGCCTGTTTTCATTTCTACCCGCCAAACGTAGAGTCTCCCACGCTCCGCATCGCAGTCGTCCGGCATGACCCGGGTGTGGACATTGTGTGCGACGCGGTATTCGCGGGCCTACGAGACGATGCGCCGCCAGCTCGAAAGCATGCCGTGTGACCGATCCCACCCCACCCTGAACAACGGAATGTTGACAACACTTGTGTCCAGGCCGTTCCGGTTTAAAGTAAAGCCCGTCAGACAATAACGACAGACCAACGACCGTGAGCCAGCTTGGGAACTTCAGCTTTCTAGCCGAGCATTCGCCACTTCTCGCGCAGCTCGGCGCCGCCGCCGAACGGGCCTTCGCCGCTGATCCGAATACGACCCTCATAAAGTTGCGTCAGTTAGGCGAGGCGATGGCGCAGGACCTTGCTTCGCGCTTTGGCGTAGCGTTCGACCAGACCACGAAGCAGTCGGACTTACTTTTCCAACTTGACAGTGAGGCGGGTCTCGACAAAACAATTCGGGGGCTGTTCCATACGCTGCGCGTTGAAGGCGAACCTTGCTCACCCGATTCGACATTGAGATCATTGAGGATATCTGATGACGATCAAGGAGCATGCACACCGCCTCGCGGGTGCCCGCGCAGCCCGCGAGACCGCATCGGCATCAGCAGCGAAAGTCCGGGCCCAAGCTGACTCAATCGAGGCACAACTGGCGGACGCGCAGGCGAGGCACGCTGCCGCCCTGGCCGACCTGCGCGCTGGCGGGCTTGACGAGAAGCGTAGCGGGTGCCCGCATGACCGTAGCGGACGCCGACGCTGCAGACCTTCGCACGTTGATCGCAGTGGTTCAGCCGAGACTCAAGGAAGCAGACCAGGTCCGTGATCGTGCCGCCCAGGCCGTACGGGGTGCGGAGCAGGAAGACGCCGTGCATGCGCTCGACAAACGCATTGTGGAAATCGAGGAAAAGTTATGCGCGGCGGTCGCCGAGCGCTTCCGGCTTGGCTGCGAGCATGACAGTAGCGTGTACGCCTGCGTGCTACCTCGGCACTGCCGCCCGACCGAATCGCTGCATCGCGCCGTTGTCGAGGGAGCGGTGCCGGCCTTGAACGGGACCAGCGTACCGGCCGTCTCGCAGGCGGTCGTCGCCAAATGAAGCGCGCGTCTCAAGAAAAACTGAAAGGTCACCACGGTGACCGCTTGTCGCTCTTTCCGAAATGCAGCACACGTTGCTGGGCTTCACCGACTGCATAAACGGGGGCACGCTGCAACTGCTGTTCGTGCAAATCGAGAATCCCGGTAATCGGCAAACAGTCGGCTGCTTCGATGAGCCAGATGTTTTTGCTCGCGCTTCTGGCTGCCGCATCCAGAATGCGTTCTGCATCAAGATAAAGTTCACGCTCCGCCGCACCGAATCCAGCCTCCTGAAGATACCAGGCAAGATAAAGCGTCTCTACCAGTTCTGCCAGGAGATCGCCGTTGCCCTTGCCAGCCCGAAATGCTGCCAGAGCGAGGTGCCAGTGCAGAGACTGTTCGCGCACAAAAGTAGCCGTGTGCGGTAATAGCATGGTCTTGCCAAGCGGCTTCCTGACCGACTGACTCCCTGCGGGCCGCCTCTTGCGATTTTGTGACATGGATTGTGCTTTCTGGTTGGTACCGTTCTAAAACCGAAATCGTAATCTGTGGGGAAAGCCGGACAACTATTAGAAATCTCGTTTGACAATATTTACCAATATGCCAAGCGCATATCTGGACAGTGCAAATGAATGCCGCTTTACATTTGTTGATATTGCCTAGCTGGCCGATTGATCTCAACTTTTGTAGAATCGCGCAGCGCGCGTTGGCTCAATCGGTTAACAAGAAGAGGCGGTATGGGAGCGCAGGACATAATCGGGACAATAACTGGCGGACTCGTCCAGAGTGACCGCCTGCTGAAACTGGATAGTTCGCTGGGTAATAATATTCTGCTTCCGCAGCGGGTTGTCGGTTATTCACGGATTGGCCGCCATTACGATTTCACCGCAGACGTCGTTTCCACATCTGCGACGATCGAACTCAAAACCCTGATTGCCCAGCCCATAACGCTCTGGATCCAGCAGACTGACAGGTCCTACCTGCCTCACCACGGCTACGTTCACACGGCGCGGCGTCTAGGATCAGATACCGGCCTCACGAGTTATCAGATCGGCTTTGCATCGTGGATGCACTTTCTTCGCTTTCGCAAGGATGCGCGAATCTGGCAGGACAGACCGGCTGACGAAATCCTGATCGACGTCTTCAACATGCACCCGCAGGCCCAGGGGGCATTTCGCTTTGCGTTGAGCAAGCCGCTGCCGTCGCGCTCATTCTGCATGCAATACGAAGACGACTGGAATTTCGTCCACCGGATAATGGAAAGCGAAGGGCTTTTCGGTTACTTCGAGCAAGCCAGCGATGGCAAGTCGCATACGCTTGTCGTCACAGACAGCATCGATACATTCCAGCCGCTTTCGCCCCAGACCGTCGAGTTCTATCGCGCTGGCACGAATAGCGAAACTGATGCTCTTGTGCAGTGGTCGGGCACAAGAACACTTCAAAGCACAACACTCACAACCCGTACCTTCGATTACAAGGCGCCGGCTTCGTCCGCCAATCCGAAAGGCACAAACATCCCGACGCTTCCCACGCAGGGAAACCTGCCCCAGCAAGCCGAGGTATATGAATACACGGGTGCTTACACCTACGGTAGCCAGGACCGGGGTGATGCCCTCTCAAAAATCCGGATGGAAGAATGGGAATCGCGGGCGAAGCGCTTCTACGGTTCCGGCGGCGTGCGGCGGATGGATGCCGGTCGCTGGTTTGAACTGGATGACCACCCTGACCACGCCACGGATAGCAAGCAGAACCGGCAGTTCGCCACTATTGAGGCGGCATGGTTCATTGAAAACAACCTGCCGGTGTCCAGTCAGGCCGCCGATTTCCCGCACAGCCTGAAAAACGAGCTGGCTACGATCCGGGCAAATCAAGCAGCACCGGCCAATCAACTGTCGGTCACGCACGCCGACGGCAGTGAAGGCTTCTTCCTCGTCGAAATTGAGGTGCAACGCAAGATCGTGCCGTATCGTAGTCCGCTTGCCCATCACAAGCCATCAATGCATCTGCAGTCGGCAATTGTCGTCGGTCCGGCTAACGAAGAGATCTATACCGACCAACTCAATCGCATCAAGGTCCGCTTTCATTGGGACCGACTCAATGACGGCGACGAAAAAGCATCATGCTGGGTGCGGGTTGCCATGTCCGATACCGGTGGCGGATATGGCGGTGTGCATGTCCCAAGAGTCGGCGAAGAGGTCCTCATTAACTGGGTTGACGGCGATTGCGACAGGCCGCTCGTAACGGGCCGCGTCTATAACGGCGCGACACAACCGCACTGGCATTCCAACGGGCTGCTCTCTGGCTACAAGTCCAAGGAATATCAGGGCAGCGGTTACAACCAGATGGTGATGGATGACTCGACGGGTCAGAATCGCGTTCATCTATATTCCACGAGCAGCAATTCGCAATTGCATCTGGGTTACCTGATTGACCAGAGCGGCAACACGCGGGGATCATACCTGGGCAGCGGTTTCGATCTGAAGTCTGACGCCTACGGTGCGGTGCGTGCGGGTCAGGGCCTGTACGTTTCCACGCATGCGAAATCAGCAACGAGCCAGCAACTCGACGTGCGCGAAGCGAACTCGCAACTGGTGAATTCAGAAAGCGTGCTTGAAGCGCTGTCCGATGCGAGTACCACGCACCAGGCTGAAAACCTTAAAGATGGCTACGATTCGTTGAAGTCATTCACGGACGCGACACAGAACAGCGTGTCGGGCTCATCGTCAGGTGGAAACACGGCGGGCGGTGGAACCGGCAATGCGAATTCGTTCAAGGAACCGGTCATACTGTTTGGTAGCCCATCCGGCATCGCACTGTCCACACAGAAATCTGTTCATATCGCAAGCGATGCACAGACCAATCTCGTAAGTGGACAGAGCACGCACATCGCAACTGGCAAGTCGCTGATAGCGAGCGTTGCTGAAAAGCTTAGCCTGTTTGTTCAGAATGCCGGGATGAAGCTCTTCGCGGCCAAGGGCAAGGTCGAGATACAGGCGCACTCGGACAACATCGAACTGACTGCACAGAAGACGCTGAAGTTGCTTTCTGCAACCGAGACGATTGAGGCGGCAGCGAAGCAGGAAATCCTGCTGACATCTGGCGGCGCCTATATCCGTATCAAGGATGGCAACATCGAGGTTCACGCGCCGGGGAAGATCGATATCAAGGGCGCTCAGCATTCGTTTGCTGGCCCCACAAACTTGCCCTATCCGTTGCCTGGATTGCCGCAGTCCATTTGCGTCGAGTGCCTGTTAAAACGCGCTGCGGCCCGCTCTGCGCTTATCACGAAGGGGGTATGACGTGCCTTTTGTAGCAACTGTGCCCGACGCAGGATTCGCGTCAGGCACGCGTGTTCACACCGTTGTGAACCAGGCACAGGAGAAAACGCGTGCGCAAAAGGCACCGCAATCGGCCTGCGCGGAATGCCTGCGACAGCGAGCAGCCACACGGGCGGCTTTCGTGAACAACAAAGGATCATGAAGAGATGACCGCAGTAACCGTATTCGCGGCGGCACAGACGCAACACGCACACGCGTATGTGCTGGCCGATCCGGCTCAGGACAAATCCCTGCCGGACGCACTGCTCTTCGAATCAGCAAACGCCGTGTGTCTGCTGGACGGTGGGGCCGATGTAAGGGCAGTCGCGCCGCATCTGATCCAAATCGACCCGGCGAATTATCTTCACGCGGGTGCGTGGCTGGATCAGCACGCCGCTAACGTACCGTGTGCAACGCTGCTCATATCCACGATGCCGCTAGAGACGATTGCTGCGCATTTGAGCGCGTTCGTCGATGTCGTGCTGCCGGATCGGACGGTCATGGCACTTGCGTTCTGGGACCCGGGCATTCTCGCCGTATTGAGCGGAGCCCGGGGAGACGGCACGCAGCATGTTCGGGGACCAGTGTTGACGGCCGACCAGAAGCGGGCGTTCCTCGCTCCCGTTCTCGAATGGTGGTACTGGGATCGAGTCGGGCGTCTGCAGTCCATAGACTGGGATGCAAATTCAATTGGAGATGCCTCGGCGTTAATGCAGCCGCCGATGCAATTCGATCAGAATCAGGTTGACGAACTGGTTGAAGCCAGTGTGCCGGATAGCATCCTGTATTACATCCGGCTCAACATGCCGGGCCTGTTGCTTCGCATACCAGATTCGGCGCAGTACGCATTCGTACGCTCGCAGATTCTGAAAGCGCGGCAATATGGGCTGGAAGGTACCGGCGATCTCGTCAATTATTGCTGTATCGCGCTTGCCTACGGAGACTCGTTCAACACCCTGCCGGAAGTCGCCGTTTTGCTCGAACAGGTCAAGACAAAGGTCTTGACCTTTGATGATCTCATGAAGAACTTTCCGCGGGATATCCCGACGGTTGAGGTGGCGCATTCGTGATCTCACCTGCCAAGTCGAACGAATGAGGTTGACTCGTCGAATTGTTGAAATCGACCGAAACACCAGAGACAACAAGAATGAAGTTCAAAACTGAAGTTACAGTCAACACTCTAGTCCGCCGCCTGTTCGTCGGTCTGCTGTACGTATTGCCACTCACCGCCTGCTCGGAGAGGCCCATGAATCTCGATGTCGCGGTTTACAACTACTGGCCCCGTGCGATTTACGATGTTGCCGTCAACGGTCAATACGCAGGTGGTGCGTTCATGGCGTATGAACCAGGCAACGCTGGAGGAAAAATCGTCTGCTGTGTGAAGGTCAAGCCGGGCCCGATATCAATCGAATATTCACTGGGAGGCCCGGAAGGCGCTCCAAGATTGGGCGAAAGAATTCACGCAACTGCCGTTTTGCAGGAATTGCCGGGCGACTCCAAAGTCCTCACCGTTCATGTGTACCCGAACGCAACAGCCATTGCTGAGGCATCCAAAGAATATGTCGACGAACGGCCGGAACCGGAGGGAAAAAAGTAATGAGTTCGCTTCCCCAACCTCCTTCGTTGATGCAAATCATAGCGGCCGCGACGCGTGACGTTCCAAAAGCTCCGCCAACGGCGAAACAAGATTGCTCCGATGTGGTTCACCTCGCGTTCTTCTTTGACGGTACTGGAAATAACCGTGACGCTGACGCGGCAGGACAACGATGGAGCAATATCGCAAGATTGTTCGACGCGTCGATAAATGCCCCGGGTAAAGGAATTTATAGCTTCTACGTCAGCGGCGTCGGCACACCATTCAACGGCGAAGCGTCTTGGGTCGACAAATCTGAGGTTTGGCTTGAGGACACCGTCTTAGGCGGCGCGTTTGGCGCAGGCGGCGATCGCCGACTGATTGATGGCGAAGACCGCATGAATCAGGCGTTACGCCAGGCTTTGGTTAACAACGCCAAGAAAATGGGGGGAGAAGTCAAGCAGTATGCCGAGAAGAACAGAAATGCAAGCCTGAATGACCTGAACAAGGCGCTTGGGGCACATCGCCTTATCAAAGTCATCAATATATCGGTGATCGGCTTCTCTCGCGGAGCGGCTCTCTCACGTGCGTTCGTGAACTTGTTGGTTGGACAGTGCAAGAAACAGGGAGACGGTTCGCTGACATTGAATGGCTTCCCAGTACGCTTCACGTTCCTGGGTGTATTCGACACGGTTGCTTCGTTTGGTCTGCCAGCGCACAACCTCACGCTTCCCTTGGAGCAACGTGACCTGCGTATCCCCGCCTGTGTGGAGCGATGTGTTCATTTCGTCGCTGCCAATGAACTCCGCTACTCGTTTCCGGTGGACTTGATTCGTGAAGCCGGGCGATACAAGGCAGGTTGGACTGAAAAGGTCTATCCCGGTGTGCATTCCGATATTGGCGGTGGGTACGGGCCGAATGAGCAGAATCTAGATGGAAATTATGCCCGGATTCCTATGATCGATATGCACCTGGAAGCCCTAAAGAGCGGTGTTCGCTTGCTGTCGCTAGCGGAAATCAAGAGTACCCTCGCTCCCATCGCTGACCGCTTTACCGTTAAGCCAGAAACACAGAAGAACTATCAAGATTACATGAGCGCAGCCAGTCCGCCGGGAACATCCGTGGAGGCCGACATGAAGTGCCATATGAAGGCGTACTACGAAAGCAACGGAACGCTATCACGTAGAAAGCAGCCGGTCGTCGGTCAAAAATCGTTCAACGATAGTTCCATCAAGCATGCGATGTGGGGGACGATTGATGTCGAGGCACCGGCTTATGCTGAGGCATTGAAGACCCATCGCGATATCGTCGTGACCAATCGCGGGACCTCGGAGGAACGGGTCTTTTTTTACGCGTTCAAGCCCGAACAATGGCGGCTCGATGCCTGGATGGCGTATGCGCCCGATAGTGTTGTCAACTTCTTCGCTCATTATATTCATAATTCGAAAGTCGATTTCGTAGCTAACGCTGAGCCTTTCAGCTACTTTCGAGCACGCGGGGTATTCGAGCAAGAATCGTGAGCAGGTCGGTACAAGTCGCCTCTTATGAAAATGATAAGGGGAAGCCTTGAAACGATATCTGATCGTGAGTGGCGACAAAACGACAGCTAGTGGCACAGTCGAGGCTATGCCAACCACAATTCAACTGGGCGGGCGGGACGTTGCACACGAAGGTGACAGTGTGACGTGTCCGGCCTGCAACACGACGGGTAAAATCCAATGCGATGGCCCCCGCCAGATGATGACCGCACCTGATGGACGGCATGCCGCGCTCAGTAATGATCTGTGTATCTGCGGGTGCCATCCGCCGCCCAGGTTGGTTGCGTCACAAAACATGACGTCTACTGAAGCATAGTGCTGAGGAATCCACATTGATGGACAAATTCCAACGTGTCCGACATGAACAAGCAGTGACCAACTTGTCGATCTGCCAAGGACAGCCGAACTCGCTGCCGCCTATAGCCGCGTCCACGGTGTCCGACAAGTCCGGGGAAGTTCGATATCCTGCCGTGATCGTGTGATCATCCGTGCATTGGGCTGATGAGGCCAACCGGCGCGAACCGGCCAGAAGTGGTCGTTCGAAATGCCGGCATTAATCGTCGACACGGGCCATCCATAGCCGGAATAAAAGTTCGATCCAGCAATGTCTGATCAATTCTTATACGGTCCGTATCGACGATACATGTGAATTTGGCATAGTCTCTGGCGTACGTCCCGACTGCGTAAGCGCCAACAACATAAGTTGAGTTCGCCGGTGCAGAGGACGGCTTCGACGCAACTGATGGATCTTCACAACGTAGCTCCTCCCCGTTCCGGTATTCGAAGCCGGCAAATTGGCACCTTTTTGAGCGGGCCAACTATCTGCGAGGTCTTAAAGTGCAAGACAACGAGAAGAACACCGGCAAGGCAGTGCCGACAGAATTGCAGGTCGAGCAACCCGAGTTCATGGACTCGCCCTCCCCATACCGCAATCCACTCACAACGACATTGCTATTTCTTTCAGGGATCGGACTTTGGGGTTCCGCAGCCATTGGGGCGGGCGCGCTACTCTTCGGCGGCAAGGGCGATGCCGCGATCACCCAACTTTTCGATCTATTCCTGATCGCAGGGCCGGCGGCCGCAGGAGGCGTGGTGCTTCTGGTGCTCTACGTCATCATCCAGCAGCCATGGCGCCCCGGTCGAGGTTCTCTCGCGTTTGTCCTGCAGATTCCTTTTGCACTGTTTGTATTGCTCATCGTGGTTGCTTTCGAACTCGACGCCCACCGGTAGCGCTACCTCCTTCACTACCCGTGCCGGGTTCCGCCGCAAGCCGTCGTTGACCCGATGGGGGAGTGATCTATGCCGGATTCGCGTCGTCTACGGGAATTCGGTTTTCAACCACGGTTTGTGGTGTTCGAGTCGACCTCGTATTTCAGGGTCCAGCCATGAACGGTCATTCGACACTGATGGCTAGATCGTTGACCTCCTTCCGGTTAAAGCGGTTTTGGCAAACTCACTTTAACCCCGCCGCCCAGCAGGGTGGCGGCAGCAGGCCGGCTAGATGATTTTCACGCGTAACGCCTGGCTCCAGGAGATTGATTCATCATGTCGAGTTCATTGCGCGCGCTTGTGTTCGTCACCGTCACGATTGCCGCTTTCGCGGCGCCCGTCGCGTATGGCGCGGGGCTGGCAGGTACGTATGAAATCTGTCGCACGCCGGCTGATGAGCAGGGTTGGGATGCAGAGAAACGCGACCTGCGGATTCGCTTCACCGACGAGGATGGCAAATACGCGGTCGCGTTCCGCTTCAAGGCGAACGGCGCCTGGAAAACCTATACCGACGGCCCGTACGAGGCGGCGCCACCGTCGCGGTTCCGCGAACTTTCCGGCGCGCCCTACCTGTCGCCCGAGTCGGGCGCGGTGCCGGACGGCGCGCGCCTGTCGAAGGACGTGCCTCTCGAGACCGTGGTCGTGCCGGACACCCTTTCCACCAAATTTAAAACCCCCGCAAAACGAAAGTTCTGCGGGGTTTTTTGCTTTTGGAGGCGCTTGATGCCCAACTCCACTTTGGCAAGCCGGTGCCGTTTCGCGTGTGGTCTACGCGGCCACTTTGCGATGCCCGAACACCTGTAAATGAACGCCATCAAATCATGGCCCAGCAATTGGCTTGCGCGCCGCCTCACCCCCTAAGTTGACACGCCATTGTGAGCGGATTTCCGTGACAACCGGGTCGGGCAGTGGGATGTAATCAAGGTCTTTCACGGTCTGTGTCGCATTCCTGAATGCCCAGTCGAAGAACTTCAGTGTGTCCTCGCTGTGATCTGGCTTGTCCTGCGACGTGCGCAGCAGCACGTAGGTGGCGCCCGTAACGGGCCACGCATCGTTGCCTGGTTGGTTGGTCAGGATCTGCGAGAGCGACCTGGACCAATCGGCGCCGGCGGCCGCCGCGTTGAATGTTTGCACGCCAGGTTCGACGCTGGCGCCCGATGCATTCTTCATTGCCGTGTACGTCATGTGGTTCTGCCTGGTGAAGTCCCACGCAACATAGCCTATCGCGCCGGGCAGATACCCGACGAAAGTGGCTACACCCTCATTCCCCTTGCCGCCGATTCCAAGCGGCCAGCGCACACTCGTGCCCTCACCAACCTTTTGCCTCCACTCGGGACTGACCTGCGCGAGGTAGTGCGTCCAGATGAGGCTTGTGCCTGAACCATCCTGACGGCGCACGACGGCGATGGGGGTGTCAGGCATTTTGATCCTCGGATTCAGTTGAGCAATCGCGGGGTCGTCCCAGTAGCGGATCTTGCCGAGGAAAATGTTGCCCAATACCGTGCCGGACAATGTCAACTCGCCGGGCTTGATGCCCGGCAGGTTGACGACCGGCACCACGCCGCTGATAACAGTCGGGAACTGCCGCAGCCCATCTTTCGTCAGTTCGATGTCGGTGAGTGGCGCGTCCGATCCCGCGAAGTCGACCTCATTTGCCATGAGTTGCTTGATACCGTCCGACGAACCAACGCCGTGATAGCTCACCTTGCCTCCGCCAGACTTCTGGTAGTCGGTGGCCCATTTGGTGTAGAGGGGAGCAGCGAGCGTGCTGCCGGCACCGGTAATGTCGGTGGCGAGGGCCGCGACGGCGAAAAGCGCGCCAGTCAGGCCGGCAATCAGGGTTGGCAATGGTCTCACGAATATCTCGATTTGAATTATGGTGGGACATCGCTGAACAAGCGTCGCCTGGTGACGAATTCCATCGTGGAGGGCGACTGCGTCGGCTAACATTTTCTCGTTGTCCCCGCACACGCATGCGCCTCAGGAGCGTCTGCGCGTAGCTCCAATTACAGGATGATGGCAGTCCGTATGCCAATTGAATCGGCCTATCGCGGGGCGCTCCAGGACGATCCAATGAGTCTGATGTTTGCGAAGGGAGGCTTACCTGATTCGAGCCCGCGCTTAGGCGTGGGATTCGGTCAACGCCTGGCGCAAAATAAAGCTAAGCAGTCCGATAATGCCTGCCGGCAGGAATGCCGACGCCGCCATCTGGTGTCGGATTCTGACCGCCGTTCACAGCGTCCACGGCTCCACGAGGTTGATGCCGGCGCCGAGCAGCAACGCCATGTTGACCGCAAAGAACACGAAGCCGCATGAGAAGCCCGGTTCCATGTACACCGTGTCCGCCGCCTGGACGACCGAGCCGGACATAGCGATTACCTTGATCTATGCGATTTGAATAATCGGCGTGAATTTTCTCGTTCGCGTGGACAAAATCACTTGTGGCGGATACCCGAATTGAAAGCAATTAGAAAATATATTGATTAGCTTTTGTCAGGAAAATTCGAGCGGAACGCGACATGCGCCGCCATGGGCCATTCGATCGATTCGAATTCGTGACCCGCTGAGCGATGCAGGAAAATAAGTGGCACTTCCCGAGTCGCCCTAGTGCCTGTAAAGTCATACAGCGTTTTCGCGTCGTGTCCAAAATACGGACGCCAAACGCACAGCCACAAGAATGTCCCGAGTAGTTTGCAAAACCAGTTTTGTAAAACAGGCTTCAAAAGGGGATTCACATGTCAGTCGGCAATTCGGTCGTTGACACGACCAAAAGCACCACCAAATACAAAGTCATCAAGTGGTCGATCATCGGGTTGTGCATCGCCATCGGTGCGCCGCTCGCCATCCTGCTGGTCAAAGGTCTGTTCGGCCTGATCCTCGCGGCTGTGATCGGGCTCGCGGCGATCAATTTCGGTCCCGTTCTCGCCATGAAGTTCGCGAACCAGAAGGTCAAGATGTTCGTGAACGAAGCGAAGTCGAACCCGATCGAGACGCTCTACAACGAACTGGCCGAAAAGCAGGAAGGTGCCGAGCGGTTCAAGAAGAGCATCACCGATTTTCGCACCGAGGTTAAAAACTTCGAAGACAAAACCGCGCAGTTCAAAAAGCAGTATCCCGAAGACGCGGATCGTTTCGAGGCTCAACTCGCGACGATGAAAAAACTGCTCGCGTTTCGCGAGGGGCGCTATAAGCAGGTGCAGGACGAACTCAAGCGATTCGCCGACGCAATCGATCGCGCCAAAGCACTGTGGGATATGTCGCAATCCGCGCAACGCATGAACAAGATCGCCGGCATGCAAACCAGCGACACTTTCGCGCAAATCAAAACCGACGCCGCGCTCGACTCCGTGATGAACTCGGTCAACAAGGCGTTTTCCGAAATGGAAACATCGCTGATGGAGAGCGCGGAAGTGCAGCAAGCCAAGGCCGCTACCGAAATGGGTGTTATCAACCCGCCCGCTCAGCAACTCGGCTCGCCGGCGGCACCCAAATAATCAGGTGCGCGCTGCTCGACTACTCAACTCGATCAAAAAACAATGAAGAAAATCCTGGGTTCGATTCTTTTCCTGATCTTGCTGGCTGCCGGTTGGTATATCCACGAGAGCGGCCTGAAAAGCCCTCTGAACAACGGGCAGAGCGCCGACAAAGACACCGTCGCGGTCAATGGTGTCGACACCGGCAATCCCAGCAGCGCGGACGTCAAAACGCCCGCCCCGAGCAACCCGGACGGTTTCGTGCCCAACAAGGACACGCTGAAGTCGATATTGAGCAACGGCGTGGTACGCGTCAGCGTCGAAAATCCGTCGCGGCCGTTTTACTCGGAAGACAACGGCAAGCCGCAAGGCTTCAACGTCGACTTCGCGAACCTGCTGTTCGCGCAGAAAGAGTTCACCTCGGGTGACCATCCGACCATCACGGTCGACACGCATCACGGCGTGGACACGTATCCCGCGGTTCCCGATCAGCTGACGAAGACCGACAAGCAGGGTAACGCGGTCGTTGACGTCGCCATGGACGGCCTGACGTTCCCTGACAACACCCCGGGCGGCGTCGTCTATTCGATTCCTTACGTCGAGGACTTCGGCTATTCATTGATCGTCGCCAAGGGTTCGCCGGTCCGTTCCGCGGCCGATCTGGCGGGCAAAACGGTCGGTGTGCTGCAGGGCGATCCGGATGTGAAAGCGTATGTCCAGAAAGCGTTTCCGAATAGCAAGATTGTCGAACTATCGGATGCAAGCATCGAGGGGCAGCGCTCGTGGATGTCGCATTTCCTCGACGAGCATCAGGTCGACGCCATCGTCTACGACTATCCGTTTGGCGTGTCGGAGATCAAAGGCACCGATCTCACGTTCGCGGTCACAAAACTGGACGGGTCGAACCTTGCGTACAAAATTGGCGTACGCAAGGAAGACGGCGCGCTCCTGATCTACCTGAACTCCGCGATCGCGAAGGTCAAGCAATCGCCGGCGTATCTGGACCTGTTGCGTAAATATTTCATCAGCGACCAGGTGCTGACCACCGCCGCGACCGGTGGTGAGAAGACCTACGTGGTCCGCTCCGGCGACACGCTCAACGCCATTGCCGCGAGTCAGTTGGGAAGCGGTGCGCGATTTGTGGATGTTCAGAAGCGCAATAATCTTCCAAACCCCAACCTCATCCTGGTCGGCCAGCATCTGATCATTCCAGTGCGCTAACGCCGTAGATTGTTCATCCCGGGCCCTTGCGGTCCGGCATGAACAACATCCCCTGGGCGATGGCCACTTGCGCCGACCGACGCGGCGGCGTGAAGTCCGCGAGACTCGTCGGCGAGGGCGATTCAGCGTGTTCGGCTTAAAACGCTTAGCATGACAAATCATTTGTGCGCGCAATATCAACCGCGAGTGGTGCGTCGGTGTCGATCCCCGGCGAGCGGGCCCGGCCCGGTTCGCGGAGGTCGTCCGGCGATCCTCTGTACAATTGGCCGATCGTCTACATCGACCCACCTCGACTGAATTCATGGCCATTACCTACAAGACTCCCGACGACATCGCCAAACTGCGCATCTCCGGCCGCCTCGCGGCCGACGTGCTGGCGATGATCGGCGAGCACGTCAAGGCCGGTGTCTCCACCGACGAGCTCGACGCGCTGTGCAACGATTACATTGTCAATACGCAAAAGTCGATTCCGGCAAATGTTGGTTATCTGGGCTTTCCGAAGACCGTCTGCACGTCCGTCAATCAGGTGGTGTGCCACGGCATTCCCAATCGCAGCGAAATCCTGAAAGATGGCGACATCATCAATATCGATGTCG
Source organism: Paraburkholderia haematera (assembly GCF_905220975.1). GTDB lineage: Bacteria > Pseudomonadota > Gammaproteobacteria > Burkholderiales > Burkholderiaceae > Paraburkholderia > Paraburkholderia haematera. Next base: position 715,772 of record NZ_CAJNBK010000001.1, read on the forward strand.
CGATTATCAAAGACGGCTATTTCGGCGACACCAGCCGCATGTATTGCGTCGGCCAGCCGAGCACGGTGGCGCGCCAGCTGATCGACACGACCTATGAGGCGATGCTTGCCGGCATCCGCGAGGTCAAGCCGGGCGCGACCCTGGGCGATGTTGGCCACGCCATCCAGAAAGTCGCGCAGCGTGACGGATTTTCGATCGTGCGCGACTACTGCGGGCACGGCATTGGCCGTGTCTACCACGAAGATCCACAAGTATTGCACTACGGTCAGCCGGGGCAGGGCGTGCGTCTGAAGCCGGGTATGGTCTTCACGATCGAACCCATGATCAATGCAGGCCGCGCCGGCACCGCCGTGCAACGTGACGGCTGGACCGTCGTCACCAAAGACCGTTCGCTGTCGGCGCAATGGGAGCACATGATCGCCGTGACCGAAGAAGGCTACGAGCTGTTGACGCCGTGGCCGGACGGCACCGGCGATTACGAAGCGCCCTGAAGGCAGTGGCCGCGGCGCGTGACGAACCGGCTATCAAGGCGGCGGGCGCGCGAATCGCGGCGCAATGGATACGCGGCGCCCGCACCTTGGACTGACGCCGCCGTCCGATCCTGTAAATAAGGATTTGACTCGCGCGCCGGTTCGGTTAAAGCTATGCCTTAGTGTTTCAAGGGGTTTTCGTCTGCATGAGTCCGTCATTGACCGTTCGCCGTATCGCCGCTGACCAGGGCGCCGTTTTCCGCGAACTCCGTACTGCGTCGCTGCGGGAGGCGCCCTATGCCTTCGGCGAGACGCTAGAGGACGCATTGTCGGCAGATGCCGCCACGTTCGACGCCACCGCCGCCGAACACGCTGTTTCGTTTATCGCCACCAGTTTCATCCTCTATACCGAGGGCCACCCGGCAGGGCTGATCGAAGCACATTTCGACGACACCGCGGCACGCCGCGCGTTCGTCTGTGAGCTGTGGGTGGCGCCCGCCGTGCGTCATCTGCGAGGCGGTGAGCTGCTGGTCGACACCGCCGGCACCTGGCTCGCCGGCGAAGGCGCCATGGAAATCTACGCGTGGGTCGCCGACGCCAATCGCAATGCGATGCGCTTTTACGAGGCGCTGGGCTTCGGGCCGACTGGCGAGCATCGGCGCGTCGCGCGTGCGCCCGAGCAGGCCGAAAGCCTGCTGGTGCGCCATGTGCCGACCACCTCGCAGGTATTTCAGCAGTGATCTCGCGAGCGGCGCGTCAGTCTGCCGCTCAAATCCCATCCGCGTCGCTACAGCGTTCATGGCCAGATAAGCGGCCTAAGCGCGGCCTGAACGGCCGAGGCGTGGCCACGTCCTGGGCATTCAGGCCGCAGAGGCGCGTTCTCTCGGCAAAAAAACTCGCTCCTTGCCTGGACGCCTGTAAAATACGCAAAATTTTTTGCCGAACGCTATGTCGCCCAAGAAATCGCCCTTTTTCGAACTCCGCAGCGGCTCTGTCGACACGCTCCTGTTTGTGGTCAAGACAACCGACCTCGATGCGATGCGTGCCGAACTGACCCGGCGCTTCGAGGCGACCCCCGAATTTTTCGCTAACGACGTTGTTGCGATCGACGTGCGCCGTCTCGCCGAGAACGAACGCGTGCCGCTTGCCGACATCGTGCAACTGCTCGACAGCGTGCGCATGCGTCCGGTCGGCGTCGTCGCCAACGCGCAGCAGACGTGGGCAGGCGAATCCGCGCTTCCGCTGCTCGAAGCGCGCGACCGCCGTGGTGCCGCGAAGTCGGACGAAGAGGGCACGCATGCTGCCGTTTCGGCGCCGGTTGTCACCGCTGCGACGGCCACGCCGCCGGCCGATCTGTTCGAAGCCGCGGCCCTCATACCAGTTACGCCCACCGGCGGACCTCCGGAAAACGGCACCCCGGCCACGGCCGCCGCGGTCGAGCCAGTGCCCGCCGCCGAGCCCGTCCGTCTCGCCACCTCATCGCACACCACGGTGATCGACAAGCCGTTGCGCTCGGGTCAGCGCATCTACGCGAAGGGCGATCTGGTCGTGCTCGGTCTGGTGAGCTATGGCGCGGAAGTGATCGCGGAAGGCAACATCCATATTTATGCGCCGCTGCGTGGCCGGGCGTTGGCCGGCGTGCAGGGCAATCACGACGCGCGCATTTTCTGCACGTGTCTCGAGCCGGAACTGATCTCGATCGCGGGCATCTATCGTACGACGGAGAACCCGCTGCCGGCCGACGTGCTCGGCAAGCCGGTGCAGATCTGGCTCGAAGAAGAGAAATTGATGATCGAACCGCTGCGGCTCACCTGATCGACGTGACGCGCGCTGCCCTGAAAAGTTACGGCACGCGGCGTTCCACGGCAATTTGGGCCGCACATAATTGATGAATTTGACGAACACAAGGTAAGGGTAATGGCAAAAATCATTGTGGTGACTTCGGGCAAGGGTGGCGTGGGCAAGACGACCACGAGCGCGAGTTTTGCATCGGCCCTCGCATTGCGTGGCAGCAAAACCGCCGTGATCGACTTCGACGTCGGCCTGCGCAACCTCGACCTCATCATGGGCTGCGAGCGCCGTGTGGTGTACGACCTGATCAACGTGATCCAGGGCGAAGCCAACCTCAACCAGGCGCTGATCAAGGACAAGAAGTGCGAGAACCTGTTCATCCTCCCGGCATCGCAGACGCGTGACAAAGACGCGCTGACCATGGAAGGCGTCGAGAAGGTCATCAACGATCTGATCGCAATGGACTTCGAATTCATTGTTTGCGATTCGCCGGCCGGTATCGAATCGGGCGCGCTGCTCGCCATGCACTTCGCCGACGAAGCGCTGATCGTGACGAATCCGGAAGTCTCCTCGGTGCGCGACTCGGACCGTATCCTCGGTATCCTGTCGTCCAAGACCAAGCGTGCGATCGAAGGCAAGGAGCCGATCAAGGAACACCTGCTGATCACCCGCTACAACCCGAAGCGTGTCAGCGAAGGCGAAATGCTGTCGCTGACCGACATTCAGGAGATTCTTCGCATCGATCTGATCGGCGTGATTCCGGAATCGGAAGCCGTGCTGCATGCGTCGAACCAGGGCCTGCCGGCCGTGCACCTTGACGGTACCGATGTCGCCGAAGCCTATAAAGATGTCGTGTCGCGTTTCCTCGGCGAGCAAAAGTCGCTTCGCTTTACCGATTACCAGAAGCCAGGGCTGCTGCAGCGCCTCTTCGGCACCAAGTAAGGGGGGCGCACGTCATGTCGATTCTTTCGTTTTTGCTCGGCGAGAAGAAGAAATCCGCGTCGGTAGCGAAGGAACGCCTGCAGTTGATCATCGCGCACGAGCGCGCCGGCGGCCATGCGCCTGCCGATTATCTGCCTGCGTTGCAACGCGAACTGGTGGCCGTGATTTCGAAGTACGTGAAAATTTCCAACGACGATATTCGCGTGAGCCTGGAGCGCCAGGACGATCTCGAAGTGCTCGAGGTCAAGATCGAGATTCCGCAGGCTGGTTCCGCATAACGTGCTGCGCGCTCTGCCTCGTTGCGTCGATCCGACGTGATGAGGTGGAGCGCGTAGGCGCGCTTCTCTCGCTGTCCTTTCTGCCGTTCAATTTGACGCGCGAACGCAGGTTCCGCGCGCCGTCTCTCCCTTCGTTTTTTCCTCTGTTGCTCGAACGCACTGCTTCGCCGTGTACGGCGACACACATGCGCACGTCGCTACGCCGCGCGCCGAAATAATCCGTTGCACTTCGGCGTGTGCCGTAACACGCGTGCAGTCAGCGCTTTTGTCCCCTCGCGCATTAAACGGATAACGCCGTATTCGGTGTCCAACTACAGGGGGAAAACATGAACAAGACCTTTCGCTTGCTGATCGCCAACGCTGTTCTGATCGCCGCTGGCGCATCCGCTGTGGCGTCCGCTTCTGCCGAGGAAGTCATCGTGATCGCGCCGTCCGCACCGCCCGCCGTACGTTATGAAGCCGTGCCGGCGCCGCGCGTCGGCTATGTGTGGGATCACGGTCATTGGCGCTGGGACCATGGCCGTTATGTGTGGGTCGAGGGTCACTGGCAGGCCGAGCGTGTCGGCTACCACTGGGTGCCGGGGCACTGGGTCGAACACGGTCCGAACTATCGCTGGGTCGAAGGCCACTGGGCGTAAGTCGCAAGGCGCGAGCAGCGCGCGGCACGGCGTGGATGACCCCGCGCGTGCCGTTCCGTTCCCTTCAGTGTGACGGCACAGGCGCCGCCTCGGCGCTCGCCTGTGTTTCAGAGGAACCCATGATGAAAAAGAATCTGCTTCTGATCGCCGTCCTGGCGGTCATGCTGGCCGGTTGCGTGGTGGTGCCGGCGCGGCCGGTCTATATGCGCGCGCCCGCAGTTGTCGTTTACTGACGCGGGGCGCCCTCTTCAGCGCGAGGATCGCCGTCGATCTCTTCGACGGCCGCTGCTCCGGGCGCTTCGACTTCGGGGACTTCCGGTACCGGTGCGGGTGCCGGCTGCGGCAACGGCGCCATATAGCGCGCTGCCAGCGACTCGTACAACGGCGGCGCGAGCATGCGCGCCACACGGCTCGCAATCAACGCCGTGGCCATCAGCGAAATCACCAGCGCATGACCGTCGATCATCTCCATCACGATCACGAACGACGTAATCGGCGACTGCGTGACGGCCGCCAGATAGCCCACCATGGCGAGGGCGATCAGCATCGGCAATTGCATCGAGCCGAATATCATGTGGAGCAGATTGCCGAAGCCCGCGCCGATCGACAGCGACGGTGCGAAGATGCCGCCCGGGATGCCAGGCAGATACGAACCGACCATCGAGATCATCTTTAGAAACGGATAGAACACGGACAGTTGCTCGTGTCCGTCGAGCAACCCGCGCGCTTCCGCGTAGCCGCTGCCGAAGGTCGTGCCGCCGGAAATCAGGCCGACCACCGCGATCGCGAAACCGCACAGCGCGGCGAATGCGACCGGCCGCTCACCGTGCAACTGACGCAGCGGCGCCGGGATCCAGCGCGCGGTGTTCAGCAACAGCCAGCCGAACACGCCGCCTGCAATACCGGTGACGACGGCCGTGAGCACGACGGCCACCGCCAGCAGATTGGGGAAATGCACGCCGATCTGGATGGTGCCGAAATAGGTGTAGTTGCCGTTCAACCCGAGCGCGATCACACCGGCGATGATGATTGCGGTAATCAGCACGCCGCTCGCGCGGGCTTCGAAGCTGCGCGTGAGTTCCTCGATCGCGAACACGATCCCCGCCAGCGGTGTATTGAACGCCGCGGACAAACCCGCTGCCGCGCCCGCGAGCACCAGTTGCCGTTCGATCTGCGCGTTCGAGCGGGGATAGAGCCGTCGCAGATTGAACATCAGCGCCGCGCCGACCTGCACGGTCGGTCCTTCGCGGCCGATCGTGAAGCCGCCGAGAATCGCCAGAAACGATACCGCGATCTTGCCGAACAGAATCCTGAACGAAAGCAGCCGCGCGCCGTATTCACCGGGCCTGGCATGCAGGGTGGCGATGACTTGCGGAATGCCGCTACCTTCGGCGCCGCGGAAGAACTTGCGCGTGAGCCAGACGGCGAGCGCCGCAACCGCGGGCGTGACGATCAACGGCGCCCACACGTGCTGCTGCTGCATCGTGCGGAATTCGCCGTAGCCCCAGTCGATCAGCCGCGCATACAGGACCGCCACCAGACCGACCGCGATCGCGCCGAGCCAGAAGACGCCATATTGCCGCCACAGGCGTCTGGCGCGACGCACAATGCTGGAGGAGCGCGGATAGAATGTCCGGGACATGAGGGGTGGGCTGGCGCAAAGGGTGGATTATAAGACGCGCTGCGTCGGCAGAACTGTATGAAAGTATTTTGAAATATAGTAAAAGGTTTATTTGTAAGGCGCGGGATGTAACGCGCCGTATTAATGACCGGATGGCGCACTGCCGCGTTCCGCCTAGATTATTCCAATCGTCGGCTAAAATAGTTTGACGTTCGAACAACTAACAGGTCCTCAATGAAGCGAGTCCTTATCGTCAAGGTCACTTCACTCGGCGATATCGTGCAGGCGTTGCCTGTTGTCGCCGACATCAAACGCGCGTTTCCCGGCGTTGAAGTGGATTGGGCGGCCGACGAGGCATTCGCCGAAATGGTGCATTGGTGCAAAGGCGTGGACCGCGTGCTTTGCGCACCGCTGCGCCGCTTCAAGAAGGCGCGCCGCTGGGGTGATTTCAAGGCGATCGCGGCGTCGATCGCCGAATTGCGCGCCTATCGCTACGATTTCATCATCGACATTCACGGCGTGTACAAGAGCGCCATCATTGCGTTCCTCGCGCGCTCGTCCAAGCGTATTGGCTACCAGTCCCAGGATCTGGGCGAGCGGGGCGCCGCGTTTGCCTACACCGGGCGTTTCGGTCCGCGTCCGCTGTGCGATGCGTGGCACGGCATGCGCATCAGCGCCGGTGAGGCGCTCGGCTACGAGGTAGAGGGCCCGCCCGTCTACAATCTGCGCCTGCCCGAGCCGGCCGCTCCACTATTCGCGGCTGACAGTGCGCCGGTTGCGGCGCTGTTTCATGCCACGTCCAAAGACGACAAGAAGTGGCCGCTGACCCATTGGGTCGAGGTCGGCCGCGAGTTGGCGCAGCGTGGTTTTCACGTGGTATTGCCGTGGGGCTCGGAAGGCGAGCGAGCCGAGGCGCAGCAAATCGCGTCGCGGGTGCCGGGTTCGACGGTCCTGCCGAAGCTGAGCGTGACTGAAATCGCGCAGATGATCGACGCGTGCGCACTGGTGGTCGGTACCGATACGGGTTTCGTTCATCTGGCGCATGCATTGCAGAAACGCACGGTCATGATTTTTGTGGCGACCTCGCCGTCACATTGCGGCATCGAAGCGCCATTCCGCTCGATTTCGATCGGCGACGGCCAGTCAGTGCCCTCGATCGCCGAGGCGCTGGAGGCGATCGATTATGTGCACAGCGAGCCGCGCGCTGTCCACGTGCGGCACGGATCGGCGGCCGCCTGAGCGCCGCTTCGCCGCGCTTTCGCGCAATCGTTTGCGCGAAAAGAAAAGAGGCGCGGCGCGCAGTCGCCCAATCAAACAGGCGCTGCCACGAAACGCCTCCGAAAAACGCCCGCGTCGGGGAACAACGGGCGGAGAGGAATCGCTGCAATGAACAAGCCGGCCTTTCACTGAGTCGTGCTTTCAGCCGCCACGTCGGGCGATCGATCCAGTTCTGAAGAGACCGCCGCCAGGCGGTCGAATTCAATGGTGCATTCCGGAACATGCCGCGCGCGCCGGCAGCGTCGTGTGCGGCTCACCGGTGTCCCGCAGCCGGTCGCTCTTGACCGCGCTCTGCGTTCGGTCAGGCGCCGCGCATTACACACCTGTTAAATCTGTCGCTTTTCGTCGAGTGCCAATTTGCTGCGGATGTGTTCTTGCGCGTAGCCGCCGGCTCAGTTCTCGTGCAGGGAAGCGCGTACATACTACCCCTCGTCGGCGCCTCGATCCGCGCACCCGCCACCGGCAGGGCTTGCAAGGAACTCGCATGTTCAATGCAGTATAGGAGGTGTTTTCGTCTGATGTGAATCTGTCGTCGCCATGCTTCGCGGCGGCCGGTTTCGGGGCGCAAACGTGTAACACCTCGGTGATCTTCCCTTACAAATGGCAACGCTCGCGCGAGGCAGGGTCGTGTTCAATCGAGTTATTCGGGGTTTCGGCTCGAATGAATCTGACTCGAAGGAGAACAATATGAAACGCTTAATCCTGACCCTGATCGCAGGCACGCTGCTGGCAACGGCGCTCGGCGGCTGCATCGTTGCACCGGCACCTGGCTATTACTACGGCGGCGGTTATTACCATCACGGCGGCTACTACTACCGGTAACGGCTTGTCGCGCCCGTTCGTCCAGGTGCAACGCCGCAAGCCGGCCTCACGGCCGGCGCTTGCCTGCCCAGGCACGTGCCGCCGCTCAGCCGCTTCTTTGAATGACGTGTGGCCGGTTTCGGCTGTAGCGCCCGACCGGGTGCCGCGGCGTTCGAGCGCTCAGGCGAGCAGCATTTCGAAAGCGATCACCGCGGCGATGGCGGCCGCGTTCGCGGCCAGCGCTTCCACGACGATGCCCTTCCACGTCGCGGGACGAAACCGCAACGCCAGCAGCAGCGAACACAGCAATGCCAGCGCGATGATCATCACGATATCCGCGTTGTGAAGATGAATACTCATCAGAGCCTCCCTGCTCGCCTTAGGGTTATGTGAACCGAGTATAGGCAAGCCAAAAAGACGCGCAAGACAGGGGATTTACTCAGCGCGTCTTCAGTCTCTTCACATCAGTTGCGCATCGCGCGTCTCGCGCATGCACAGCACGCCGATCATGCTGACGGCCGCGGCAATCGACACATAGGCGCCCACCCAAGACAGCCCGCCGTGCGCGGCCAGCACCTGCGCGATATACGGTGCGACTGACGCACCGAGAATCCCGCCGAGGTTGTACGACACGCCTGCACCGGTATAGCGCACGTGGGTTGGAAACAGTTCCGGCAGCAGCGCGCCCATCGGGGCGAAAGTCACGCCCATCAGGAACAGTTCGATCACGAGGAACAGCAGCACCAGCGGCGTCTGTCCGCTGCCGAGCAACGGCGCCATCGTGAAGCCGGACAGGATCGCCGCGACGATGCCGACAATCAGCACCGGCTTGCGGCCATAACGGTCGCTAGCCCAGGCCGACAACGGCGTGGCGAGCGCCATGAAGACGACCGCGATGCACAGCATGCCGAGGAACGTCGGCCGCGGAATATGCAGCACCGACACACCATACGACAGCGAAAACGTCGTGGCGTTGTAGAAGAGCGTGTAGCAGACCACCATGGCCAGCGCGCCGAGGAGGGTCGGCAGTCCGTGCTGCGACAGCAAGGTCGCGATCGGCACCTTCACGCGCTCCTTGCGTTCGATAGCCGCCTGGAAGGCCGGTGTCTCAGCAATTTTCAAACGCACGTACAAGCCGAGCGCGACCAGCACCGCGCTGACGAGGAACGGCACGCGCCAGCCCCAGCTGCGGAATTGCTCGTCGCTCAAAGACAACGCCAAAGCGAAGAACAGACCGTTGGACGCCAGAAAGCCGATCGACGGCCCCAGTTGGGGGAACATCCCGAACCAGCCGCGTTTGCCGGCCGGTGCATTCTCGGTGGCGAGCAGCGCGGCGCCGCCCCATTCGCCGCCAAGACCGATTCCCTGGCCGAAGCGCAAGATGCACAGCAGGATCGGCGCGAGGCTGCCGATCGAGTCATAGCCGGGCACGAAACCGATCAGCGTGGTGGACACACCCATCACCAGCAGCGAAGCGACCAGCGTCGACTTGCGGCCGATCCGGTCGCCGAAGTGACCGAACAGGAACGAGCCGATCGGCCGCGCGACGAACGCGATGCCGAACGTGACGAAAGCCGACAATGCCTGGGCGGTCGCCGAGCCGTGCGGGAAAAACACCGGCCCGATGACGAGCGCCGCGGCGGTCGCATAGACGTAGAAATCGTAGAACTCGATCGCGGTGCCGATGAAGCTCGCGAAGATGATTCGCGCGCTGCTGTTCTGCCCGGTTGAATTGGGCTGGGCCGCGGAAATCGGCGAAGTGGACATGCAGGGTCTCCGTGTGTCGTGATGCCGTTGGGCGCCGACCATTCATGTACGGGCGGCGCCTGGTCAGGCAGCATCTTTGTTTAAGTTCGTGCGCCTGCGCTTCGGCGCGTCTCGCTGGCGGTTGAAGCCATACGCGGTGCGGGCGACGAAGCGACAGCTTACAACGGCAGCCGGTGGCCGTCTGCGGTCGCGCGCGAAAGCGGCCTTACGAGGGAAATAAAGGCGGCCGTCGCGGGTGGCGCGGCGGCGCTGCAATCGGGCTCGCGCCGCGCCAACGGGTGAGCGGGCGGCGTGAGCCGTGCCGGAAGGCTCCGGCTTGAGGAATCGGAAAATTATAACGAGTGCGGTGGCGGCGCAGCAAGGCGGTGGCAGGCCCTGGTTCGCATCTTGTCTGCCGGGCGCTGTTTGGGAGCGGCGTTCAGTTGATGGTCTGCGCTTGCGGCGAGGCGAGCTCGCGCAACTGGAATTTGCCGTCGTCGTTGAACAGCCAGTCTTCGAACAGCTCGAGCTGGCCACGGCCGTTCAGCAATTTACCCGGCGGTTCCGGCAGCGGCGACGCGCGCCGCAAGGTGGCGAGCGCGGTGCTCTCGGCTTCGTCATCGCCATTGGTGCGATACACCGAGGACGCCACCACCCGGCCATCGCGATCCACCGTGAACGAGACCACCACCAGCGAGCGCAGCATCGCTTGCGGCGTGCCGCGCAACACGTAAGAAGGGCTGCGCTCGATGATGCGTTGGGCGACCGCGCTGCGGTACTGGTCGAGCGTCGCACTGTTGACGGCGGCGGCCGGCGTGATGATGAGAGGGCGGCCCGGCGGCGTGATGGTGCAGCCTGCCATGACTGCGAGCGCTAAGGCCGAAGCTACCTTCAACGCCAATGCCACGCTATGCGCGTGCGATGGAGAAGCACCAGCGCGTGATGCGAAGTGTCCGGTCAAGCTGCGAAGGTGACGCGTGCGGGTGAGCATCGTGGTGGAAAGCATCAAGGCAGGATCTAAATTGATGGTAGTCAAAAAACGCCAGGATTCAATTGTCGTTGACCCGCTCAGCGCGATTCGCACGCTTGTAATCAGCCGAAATATGACCGGATTGGTTGGCGGCCAAAACGAGCCTACACTTCGTGTGCCTCTTTCGAGAGGCATCGGTGGAAGTCTTTCATTTTGCCCGCTTCGCGCGGGCTTTCTTTTTTGTGCGACGCTTCGCGCAATCAATCCCGCCACGAAAACAACAAAGGCGAACCCGTTGACGAGTTCGCCTTTGTTTGCGCGCGCCGCTAATTGCCCGCTTGGATATCCGTGGCTACGCACGCCGAATGCGTGCATTGCCGGACGCGCCAAAGCGCGCCAGACTTAGCTTACTTCAACGCTTCCCGCGCAGCCTTGACCGCCGCGACTACCTGCTCCGGCGCCGTACCGCCCGGATGGTTGCGGCTCGCCACCGAACCCTCAAGCGTCAGGTACGAGAACACGTCCTCGCCGATCAGATGCGCGACGTTCGGCAGTTCGTGACGCATTTCTTCCAGCGTCAGGTCGGCCAGATCGCAGCCGCGATCGGCACACACGCGAACCGCCAGCGCCACCGCTTCGTGCGCGTCGCGGAACGGCAGACCGCGCTTGACCAGGTAGTCGGCGAGATCGGTCGCGGTGGAGAATCCTTGCAGCGCCGCGTCGCGCATCGCTTGCGGCTTCACCGAGATGCCGGTGACCATTTCAGCGAAGATGCGCAGCGTATCCGCGACCGTATCGACGGTGTCGAACAGCGGTTCCTTGTCTTCCTGATTGTCTTTGTTGTACGCGAGCGGCTGGCCTTTCATCAAGGTCAGCAGGGCGATCAGATGGCCGTTCACGCGGCCCGTCTTGCCACGCGCGAGTTCGGGCACGTCCGGGTTCTTCTTCTGCGGCATGATCGACGAGCCCGTGCAGAAACGGTCGGCCAGATCGATGAAGCCGACGCGCGGGCTCATCCACAGCACGAGTTCCTCGGAGAAGCGCGATACGTGCGTCATCACCAGCGCGGACGCGGCCGTGAACTCGATCGCGAAGTCACGATCGGACACGGCATCCAGCGAGTTCGCGCAGATGCCGTCAAAGCCCAGTGTCTTCGCCACCGCGTGACGGTCGATCGGATAGCTGGTGCCGGCCAGCGCCGCTGCGCCCAGCGGCAGACGGTTCACGCGCTTGCGGCAATCGATCATGCGTTCGGCGTCGCGCGAAAACATTTCGACGTAGGCCAGCAGGTGATGGCCGAACGTGACCGGCTGCGCTACCTGCAAGTGCGTGAAGCCCGGCATGATGGTCGACGCGTTCTTCTCCGCCATGTCGAGCAAGGCGGTGCGCAGTTCCGTCAGCAGACCGCCGATGCGGTCGATTTCGCCGCGCAGCCACAGGCGGATGTCGGTCGCGACCTGGTCGTTACGCGAGCGGCCCGTGTGCAGGCGCTTGCCGGCGTCGCCGATCAGCGCGGTCAGGCGCGCCTCGATGTTCAGGTGGACGTCTTCCAGATCGAGTTGCCACTCGAACTCGCCTCGCTCGATTTCGCCCTTGATCTGCGCCATGCCGCGTTGGATCGCGGCGAGGTCGTCGTCGGCGATGATCTTCTGCGCGGCCAGCATCGAGGCGTGCGCGAGCGACCCTTCGATATCGACAAGCGCCAGACGCTTGTCGAAGAAAACCGACGACGTGTAGCGTTTGACGAGCTCCGACATCGGCTCCGAGAAGCGAGCCGACCAGGCTTCGCCTTTTTTGTGCAGTTGGGACGTCATGGTGTTGGGCAGTTGAACGAGGTGAGGACGCTGACGGCGTTTGCGTACGGTGCAGGCGCCATCGGAATGAGCGAAAGACTGGGATTTTAACACTGGCGGACGGCATCAAAGACGCCGCCCGCCCGAGGCTGTACAGGAAAGCGCGGCTACTCCCGCACCAGCACCACCAGCTTCAGATCCTCGCGATGCGCGGGCTTGAAGGTGATCTGGTCGTAGACAATGCGGCCGTCGCGCGGATGGTTGAATTCGCGCCGGCCGCCTTCACGGCCGCCCACGTCTTGCGACGCCCAGAAGCGGGCGAATGCGTCGCTGGCGGCGGTGAGCGAGTCGATCAGCCCGCGCGTGGGGGCGTCGTTCAGATGGCGGATCGAATCCGCGCGGAATTCGGCAGCGAGGCGCCGCGCGCGAGTGTCCCAGTCGACGATCAACGCCCGTGCCGCGGGCTCGGTGAAGGTGTAGCGCAGCAGATTGCGATCGTGCGTGCCGTCCAGCCAGCCGACGAACAGGTCGGCGGCGCGCGCGTTCCAGGCGAGCGCGTTCCACTGCCGGTCGAGCACGTAAGACGGTGCGTTCACGAGCTGGACGGTTTCGAGCAGGGTGGCGGGCGCGTCGGCGGCGGCCGGATCGGGCTCGGCCGGGTCGCGCTGGGCGGCCAGCTCGAACAGATACGCCCGCTCGGCACGCGACAGTTGCAGCGCGACGGCAATGCGCGCCAGCGCCTCGGCAGAGGCGGAGACGGGGCGGCCCTGCTCGATCCACGTGTACCAGGTCGGGCTCACGCCGCACAGTTGCGCGACTTCCTCACGCCGCAAGCCGGGCGTGCGGCGGCGCGGGCCGGGCGGCAGGCCGAGCGCTTGCGGCGTGAGCCGTTCGCGGTGAGCGCGGATGAAATCGCCGAGCGCGCGGGCAGGCGTGGCGTCGAGCGGCGGCGGGTTGTCGGCGGAGGGCGGCGTGGTCATTCTTATCAGGCAACGCTTGGTGGGGTGTCGGGGGTGGTGTTATCGATACCAGAATAATTGCTTAACTTGTACTGGTACACGGCGGGTTCTATTGTAACGGCTGGAACGGCGCAGCGCTGTTAAGACCCACCGGCCCAAGCCCGTCCAACCCCACCTAGATAACCGGAGCCTTCCATGAAGCACCACGATCAAGTTGCCGACGCCTTCGGCTCGACCGCCGCCGCGTATTTGACGAGTCAGACGCATGCCACCGGCGCCGATCTGCAGACGCTGGCGCGATCGATCGCCGCGACGCCGGATGCAAAGGTGCTCGACATGGGCTGCGGCGCGGGTCACGCGAGTTTCGCGGTGGCACCGCACGCAAAGGAAGTGGTCGCGTACGACATCGCGCCGCAAATGCTCGCGACTGTCGACGGCGCCGCGAAGGACCGCGGCCTGAGCAACATCCGTACGCAACAGGGCGCCGCCGAAACGCTGCCGTTCGACGACCATTCGTTCGACTGGATCATCAGCCGGATGAGCGCGCATCACTGGCACGACGTGCCGCGCGCGTTGGCCGAAGTGCGGCGCGTGCTGAAGCCGGGCGGCAAGGTGTTGTTCATCGACATCGCCGGCATCGATCATCCGCTGCTCGACACGTATATCCAGTCAATCGAAGTGTTGCGCGACGGCTCGCATATCCGCGATTACCGCGCCGACGAATGGATCGCGTTTTTCGAGGCGGCCGGTTTCAAGGCATCGATTCGCGAGCGTTGGCGCATCGCGATCGAGTTCAGCTCGTGGGTGGCGCGCATGCGCACGCCGGAGCCGCATGTGATCGCGATTCGCTCGCTGTGGAGCAAATCGCCCGATGAGGTGCGCCAGTATTTCGACGTCGAGGAAGACGGCTCGTTCAAGCTCGACGCGCTGATGGTCGAGGCGCAATAACGCAATAATGCAACAACGCATCGAAGGAGCGGGCGATACTGCCTGAAAATACACGGCGCAAAAACGACGAAGCCGGGCGCGGCAAACTGCTCCGCGCCCGGCTTCCTCTTTCGGGCGGCTACCGCGAGAGATAGACCGCCCGTTCGATCGGCTTCGATCAGCCCGTATTACGCAAACCCGCCGCAATCCCGTTGATGCTCAAATGAATCCCGCGCCGCACGCGTGCGTTCGTATCGCCCGCACGGTGACGCTTGAGCAACTCGACCTGCAAGTGATTGAGCGGGTCGAGATACGGGAAGCGGTTCTTGATCGAACGCGCGAGCAGCGGGTTCTCCGCGAGCCGTTCGCTCTTGCCGGTGATCTCCGACAAGACCTTTGACGTCCGCTCCCATTCCGCGACGATCCGCTCGAACACGTGTTTGCGCAGCTTCTTGTCCGACACGAGCTGTGCATAGCGCGAGGCCACCGCGAGGTCGGTCTTCGCCAGCACCATGTCCATGTTGGAGAGCAGGTTCGAGAAGAACGGCCAGGTCTTGTGCATCTTCTTGAGCAGCGCAAGACGGCGGGTGCGCTCGGCGTCGCTCGGCGCGCTGTCCAGATGCGCGGCCACGGCGCTGCCGAAACCGTACCAGCCGGTCAGCAACAAGCGGCATTGGCCCCAGGAGAAGCCCCACGGAATCGCGCGCAGATCTTCGATCTTGCGTTGCTTCGGGTCCTGCAATTTGCGCGAAGCCGGACGGCTGCCGATATTCAACTCGGCGATCTCGGAGATCGGCGTCGACTCGAAGAAATACTCCTTGAAGCCCGGCGTTTCGTAGACCAGCGCGCGATACGACGCCATTGCCGCGTCGGACAATTGCTGCATGGTTTCTTCGAACACAGGCAGTTCCGCTGGGGCGTTGCCGTGCGGCAGGAGCGACGCTTCGAGCGTCGCGGCCACCACCGTTTCCAGATTGCGCCGGCCGATTTCCGGATTGCCGAACTTGCTGGCGATCACCTCGCCTTGCTCGGTCAAACGGATCTGGCCGTCGACGGTGCCCGGCGGCTGTGACAGAATCGCCTGATAAGTCGGGCCACCGCCACGGCCAACGGTGCCTCCGCGTCCATGGAAGAGGCGCAGGGTCACGCCGCGTTCATTGAACAGCGACACCAGCGCCAGCTCGGCGCGGTACAGCTCCCAGTTCGACGTCAGGAAGCCGCCGTCCTTGTTGCTGTCCGAGTAGCCGAGCATCACTTCCTGCTCGTTACCCTGATGCTCGATCAGCGCACCCACGCCCGGCAGCGCGATCAGATCGCGCATGATGTGCGGCGCATTGCGCAAGTCGGGGATCGTTTCGAACAGCGGGATCACCATCAGCCCTGCTTGCGCCGGATCGTGCGCGTCGCCCAGACGGCCATGCAGCAGGCCGGTTTCCTTCTGCAGCAACATCACTTCGACCAGATCGCTAACGGTCTCGGTGTGCGAAATGATGTAGTTGCGCACCGCGCGCGCGCCGAACTTCTCGCGCGTGACGCGGGCCTCTTCGAGCACGCCGAGTTCGCTCTTCACGAGGTCGGAGTACTCGCCGTACGGCAGACGCAAGGCGCGCGGCTGCGACAGTTCGGCGAGCAGCACCTTGAGCTTGTCTTCTTCGGAGAGCGACGCGTAGTCCTCTTCGACGCCCGCGCGTTTCAGCAGCTCGGCGATCACCGCTTCATGGATGTCCGAGCTTTGGCGCAAGTCGATGCTCGCCAGATGGAAGCCGAACACTTCGGCGGCGCGCGCGAGCGGCGACAGGCGGGGTGCCGCGAGCGGCGCGCCATGATGCTCGGCGAGCGAATCGATCAGCACGTGCAGGTCGCGCACGAATTCGGCGGAGTCGCCGTACGGTTTGGCGCGCACCGGCGCCGCGCCGCGGCCCGCGCTGCGCACCGGCACGCTGCCTTCGCCGAGACGCACGCGCGCACTGGCCGCGAGTCGCGTGTACATGCCGATCAAGGCGCGCCGATACGGTTCGTCGGTACGATGCGGCGACTGGTCGGGCGAGGCGGCCGCGAGTTCTTTCAACGCGTCGCTTGCGCCGGCCAGCAGGTTCGACACCGACAACTCGGCGCCCAACTTGTGCACCTGCTCCATATAGTGTTCGAAGATCACCGCGGCCTGGCGGGTGATCGCGTGTTCGAGCGTTTCGGCCGTGACGTTCGGATTGCCGTCACGGTCGCCGCCGATCCAGCTGCCCATCTGGAAGAACGGCGGCAGGCGCGCGTCGAGGCCGTGCTCGGCGAGCGCTTCTTCGATGTCGGCGTAGAGCGCCGGAATTTCTTCGAGGAACGTGGCGCGGTAATACGACAGCGCGTTTTCGATTTCATCGGCAACCGTCAGACGCGAGTCGCGCAGCATCCGCGTTTGCCATAGCGACGTGACGCTGGCGCGCAACATGGCTTCGTTGCGCGCGCGTTCGCGGTTGGTCAACGGCTGATCGCGTTCGGCCAGGAGGCGCGCGACGTCGTGCTGCGCGTCGAGAATGCTCTTGCGCTGCACTTCGGTAGGGTGCGCGGTCAGGACCGGCACGATCAACGCTTCGTTGAAGAACTGCTGCAGAACCGGCGTCGCGGCGGCGTTCGCCTCGACGAGCCGTTCGAGCGCGTGTGCCATGGTGCCCGGTTGCGAGGTCGAACCGGCCAGCGCGTGAATCCGGTGACGGCGATTGCGGTGGCGGTCTTCGGCGATATTCGCAAGATGCGAGAAGTAGCTGAACGCGCGCACCACGCTGACCGTTTGCTCCGGGCTGAGCGTTCGCAGTTTCTTGTCGAGGGTCTGCGCGGCGGCGTTGTCGTCCTCACGGCGAAAACGCACGGCGGTCTGGCGGATCGTCTCCACGACGTCGAACACCGCGTCGCCTTCCTGTTCGCGCAGCACGTCGCCGAGCAGGCGGCCGAGATAGCGGATGTCCTGAAACAGCGGATGATCCTTGTCCTCGCGCGTGCGGCCGCTGGTTTTCGACGCGGGTGCGATCGTCTCCTGGGAAACGGTTTGCAGCTTGGGCGCTTTGGCGGCTGGCTTTGCTTTCTCTGTCTTGACGGCCTTCACCGCTTTGTCCGCCTTCGCGGGCGCGGAGGTTTTCGCGGACTTGGGCGTTTTGGCGACGTGAGCGGCCTGGGTTGCCTTGGCCGCTTTGCCGGCGCGTTTAGCCGATGTGGACGGGGTGGCCGTTGCGGCGGAGGCAGAAGCGGCGGCGTCGGCTGCTTGAGCCTTGGGCGATGCAGTGTTGCGGCGGGCAGGGCGCGCCGATCCGGAAGACGTCACGATGGGTTTCCTCAGGGAAGCCAGGGTCTGTTGAGTGATGAACTGCTACTGCGGAACTGCACTATGAGTTGCAACGTGAACTGCACGAAACAGCATGAAACCAGCACGAGGCTTGGACAAAGCCTGGACAAAGCGGTATGCGCCGATGGCAATGCGCCAGAGAGGATGGCCACGCGTGCATGTGCGCGAAGCGCACAAAGTGCATTAGCTGCACGAAGCACAGTGCATGCGCGACTGGCGCGCGAGGCACGTTGCGCCGCATTGCATCATCCCGCATGCCGCGCCCCGGTGCGCGAACGACCGTGCTTGAACAGGCTGGGATGGGGCAGGCGCGCGCTCGGCGAACCCCGTCTCCTCCATCGATACCGCGCCGGCACGGCGCTCCGCTGTGCCTTGAGACACAAGGGCGCGTGCTAACATTGATTGTTATTACATCCCGTCATTCGATCAGCAAGCTAATGAACACCGAGACGTTTTTTGCGCCACCCCACACGCTTGTGATTGCGTCGCGAGAAAGCCGCCTTGCCATGTGGCAGGCAGAGCATGTGCGATGTGCGCTGCACAAATTATATCCATCTTGTGACGTAAAAATCCTCGGAATGACGACACGTGGGGATCAAATTCTCGATCGCACTTTGTCGAAGGTTGGTGGTAAGGGCCTGTTCGTCAAGGAACTGGAAGCGGCGCTGGCCGACGGCCGCGCCGATCTGGCCGTGCATTCGCTCAAAGACGTGCCGATGGAATTGCCCGCCGGCTTTGCGCTTTCCACCATCATGGAGCGCGAAGATCCGCGCGACGCGCTCGTCTCCAACGAGTACGACTCGCTTGCCGCGCTGCCGGCCGGCGCCGTGGTCGGTACCTCCAGCCTGCGCCGCGAGGCCATGCTGCGCATGCGTTACCCGCACCTCGTGGTGCGGCCGTTGCGCGGCAACCTGGATACGCGCCTGTCCAAGCTCGATCGCGGCGACTACGCGGCGATCATTCTGGCGGCGGCCGGTTTGAAGCGTCTGGGTCTCGGCGAGCGCATCCGCGCGCTGCTCGATCCTGAAGACAGCTTGCCCGCAGCCGGTCAGGGCGCGCTCGGCATCGAGATTCGCGCCGATCGCGCGGACCTCGCGGCGTGGCTCGCGCCGCTGCATCACGAACATACGGCAGCGGCCGTTGAGGCGGAGCGGATGGTGTCGCGCGCCCTTGGCGGCAGTTGCGAAGTGCCGCTCGCGGCCTACGCAACCTGGCACGACGGTGCGCTGCATCTGCGCGGCATCGTCGCTACGCCCGACGGCCAGCGTGTCCTGAGCGCGCAGGCATCGGGGCCGGCGCCCACCGTCGAACACGCCGTTGCGCTTGGCCAGGAAGTGGCGAATGCGCTCGAACAGCAAGGCGCAATGGACATCGTCCGTGCGCTGAGCACGGCCAGCGGTCCCGCGGCAGCGTCAGCCGACGGCGCGTCGGACAGCGCGGCGACCGGCGAGTGATGGCGGCCGATATCCCGGGCAACGCATCCTCATCCGTCGGCAAGGCGGCGTTCACGGTTGTGATTACGCGACCGGCCGGTCAGTCGAACGAATTGATCGCGCAACTCGCGGCGGCAGGCATTGCTGCGCTCGATTTTTCGTTGATCGACATCGCGCCTGTCACGGACGAAGCGCCATTGCGCAGCGCGCTGGCTTCGCTGGAACGCTATGCACTGGTGGTGTTCGTGTCGCCCAACGCGGTCGATCACGCGTTTGCGCGTAGCGATGCAATCTGGCCGCACGCGCTGCCGATCGGCGTAGTCGGGCCGGGCAGTGTGCAGGCGCTGGCGCGCCAGGGCGTCACCGCGCCGGCATACCAGGTCATCAGCCCGCCGTCCGTAGCCGACGACGATACCGCGCGCTTCGATTCCGAAGGCCTGTTCGCGGCGATCGACACGGCGCTCGGCGCGGCGAGCCTCGAAGGCAAGCGCGTCCTGATCGTGCGCGGCGACGGCGGCCGCGAATGGCTTGCCGACCGTTTGCGCGAAGCCGGCGCCGAAGTCGAAACCGTCGCGGCCTATCGCCGCCTCGTACCGGAGCCGTCGATCGGCGGCTGGGCGCGCGTGCACGCGCTGCTTGCCGGCGAGCCGCACGCCTGGCTGCTCACCAGTTCGGAAGGGGTGCGCAACCTGCATGAACTCGCGCAAGAGCATCTGACCGCCGGCGAAATCGCGCAACTGAAGCACGCCAACCTCGTCACGCCGCATCCCCGTATTGCGCAGACCGCGCGGGCATTGGGTTTTGATAGCATTACGGTGTCCGGCGCGGGCGATGATCGCATTGCCCGCGCCTTGCTTGCTGCCGTGCCGACCGTAGTTCAACCGGTACCGTCCAACCCGGCTCATTCACCGGCTAAATCACGCATGACTGAAACGAACGCATCCACGAACGCTTCACCCCAGCCGGCCGCAAGCACTGCGTTGCCGCCGAATCCCCCCTTCACGCCCTACGAAGCGCAAAAGCGCCGCAGCGCGAGCGGACCGCTGCTGTGGTTTGTCGTCGTGGTCATCGCCTGTGCGGCGGGCGTGGGCGGCTATGCGCTCAATCGCAAGGTGGAGCGCACCGAGCAGCAACTCGCGCAACGCCAGCAAGCCAACGACGCGCAGACCAACGACCTGCGCGTCAAGACCGATCAGGCGCTGGCTACGGTGCATCAATCGGACGCGCAGGTCGCGCAACTCGAAGGCAAGCTCGCTGATGCGCAAACCGCGCAGCAGGCACTGCAACAGCAATACACCGATCTCGCCCGCAATCGCGACGACTGGACGATGGCCGAAGTCGGCCAGATGTTGTCGGCCGCGAGCCAGCAATTGCAGCTCACCGGCAACACGCAACTCGCGCTGTTCGCGCTGCAAAGCGCCGACACGCGTCTCGCCGCCTCGGATAGCCCGCAGGCTGTGACCGTGCGCAAAGCGATCGCGCAAGACATCGACAAGCTGAAGGCCGCGCCGTCCACGGATCTGACGGGGATGGCGATCAAGCTCGACAACGCGATCGACCAGGTCGACGCGTTGCCGCTCTCGGGCGAGGCACCAATTGCCCACGCCACGCCGAAGGCCGCCACCTGGGCCGACACGGCGAAGGTGGCCGCGGCCACCGGTGAGCCGCGTTGGAAAGTGTGGTGGCGTGAGGTCACGACCGGCATCGGCCAGCAGTTGACGAGCCTCGTCCAGGTGCGCCGCATCGACAACGCCGACGCGATGCTGGTCACGCCCGATCAAGGCTACTTCGTGCGCGAGAATCTGAAGCTGCGCTTGCTGTCGGCGCGGCTTGCGCTGCTCTCGCGCAACCAGACCACGCTGAAGTCCGACCTGCAGGCGGCGCAGGCGGCGCTCACGCGCTACTTCGACAATACGTCGAAGAAAACGCAGACCGTGGCCGATCTGGTCAAGCAGGTGGATGCGGGCTCGGCCGCGGTTGAACTGCCGAGTCTGAACACCAGCCTGCAGGCCGTCAATCAATACCGGAGCCGAGGTTAATCATGGCAATCCGGGGACTTCTATGGCTCGCGTTGCTGTTCGCCATCGCGGTGGTGCTGGCGGTGGTCGGGCGCTTCGACATGGGGCAGGTGCTGCTGATCTATCCGCCGTATCGCGTCGACATCTCGCTGAATCTGTTCGTGGTCGGGCTGGTGGTGCTGTTCATCCTGTTGTACGCGCTGCTGCGCATCGTGCGCAACATCTGGCGCATGCCGCAGCGCGTGGCGGCCTATCGCGCTCGCTCGCGGGTCGCGAAGGCGCACGCCGCATTGCGCGACGCGATCGGCAATCTGTACGCCGGGCGTTTCTCGCGCGCTGAAAAAGCCGCGAAGGATTCGCTTACGAATGGCGACAACAAGGGCGCGGCCGGTTTGATCGCGGCCACCGCGGCGCACCGCATGCGTGAATACGCGCGGCGCGACGAATGGCTCGCCCAGATCGAAGAAGCCGACTGGCAGGACGCACGCCTGATGGCCACCGCCGACATGCGCGCCGATGGCCGCGACGCGGACGGCGCGCTGACCGCGCTCACCGAAATGCAATCGCAGGGTGCGCGGCGCATTCACGCGCAGCAGATCATGTTGCGCGCGCAACAGCAATTGAAGAACTGGAGTGAAGTGCTCAAGCTCGTCAAGACGCTGGAAAAGCGCGAAGCGATCCATCCGGCGGTGGCGGTGCGTTTGCGCCAGCTTGCGGCGGAGAACCTGTTGCGCGACCGGCGTCACAACGCCGATGCGCTGCTGGAGTTGTGGAGTTCGCTGTCGGCCACCGAACGTCACTCACCGCGTCTCGCCGATGTCGCCGCCGAACTGCTGGTGTCGCTGAATCGTCCGCAGGAAGCACGCAAGATCGTCGAAGAAGCGCTGGCGCAGAATTGGGACGCGCGTCTGCTGCGCCGTTATCCGGACACGACCGGGGGCGACGCGTTGCCGCTGATCCAGAAGGCCGAAGGGTGGCAGAAGGATCGCCCGGAAGACGCGGACCTGATGTTCGCCTTGGGCCGCTTGTGTCTGCACCAGCAGTTGTGGGGCAAGGCGCAATCGTTCCTCGAGCGCGCGCTGAAACTGGCCGACAACGAGACGCTGAAGATTCGTTCG
Organism: Paraburkholderia haematera; assembly: GCF_905220975.1. Classification (GTDB taxonomy): domain Bacteria; phylum Pseudomonadota; class Gammaproteobacteria; order Burkholderiales; family Burkholderiaceae; genus Paraburkholderia; species Paraburkholderia haematera. The sequence goes on from NZ_CAJNBK010000001.1 coordinate 737,883, forward strand.
CATCGCGCGTTGGCGCGTTTGCATGAACAGCTCGGCGATGCCGAAAAGGCGAGCCAGCACTATCGCGAGAGCGCGTTGGCGATGAATATCGTTTGATGCTTTGATCGATGCGGCGTGCGGTTGATCGTGCGCTCCGGTAGAAGGAAAAAAGCCCCCGGCGTTTCAAGCCGGGGGCTTTTTCGTTGAAGCGCTAAGCCGCTAAGCCGCTAAGCCGCTAAGCTTGACTCGTGACGCGGTGCTTTCAACCTGCGTCACGTTATCCAGCGAGCCGCTGTTACTTATTGACCATCGTCGCGGGCACGCTGATCGCGAGCAGTCCGCCCAGGATCATGAACGCCGCCAGCATATACATGCCGGAATCGTTCGCCGCCGTCGCCTGCTTCAGCCAGCCAACCGCATACGGGCTGAGAAAGCCCGCGAGATTGCCGATCGAATTGATCATCGCAATGCCGGCCGCCGCGCCCGTGCCGGCGAGGATCGCAGTGGGCAAACTCCAGAACAGCGGCAGGGTGGTCAGGATGCCCATGGTCGCGAGCGTGAGCGAGGCCATTGCCAGGACCGTGTTGTGCGCCCACACCACGGAGAGCACGAGGCCAATTGCCCCCGCGAACGCCGGCAACGCGATATGCCAGCGCCGCTCGCGCTTGCGGTCCGCGCTACGCGACACGAACACCATCGCGACCACCGCTGCCGCAAACGGAATCGCGGACAGCAGGCCGATCATGAACGAGTCCGTCACGCCGGTCGCCTTGATGATGGTCGGCAGCCAGAAGCTCACGCCATACAGGCCCATCACGAACGAGAAGTACGTGAGGCTCAGCATCAGCACGCGGCCGCTCGTGAGCACCTGACGAATCGGCATGTCGTGCTTGGTGGCTTCCTCAGCGGATACCTGGCGTTCGAGTAACTGCTTTTCTTCTGCAGTGAGCCATTTCGCTTTGGAGATACGGTCGTCCAGCATCAGGAACACCATGACGCCGACGATGACCGACGGGATCCCTTCGAGCAGAAACAGCCACTGCCAGCCATGCCAGCCGTTCATGCCGTTGAAGCTCTTCAGGATGTAGCCCGACACCGGGCCGCCGATCACGCCGGACAACGCGATTGCCGTCATGAACAAGGTGGTCATGCGCCCGCGCCGATGCGCCGGATACCAGTACGTGAGGTACAGAATGATGCCGGGGAAGAAGCCCGCTTCGGCGAGCCCGAGCAGGAAGCGCATCACGTAGAACATGGTCGGCGTGGTGATGAACATGGTCAGCATGGAGATCACGCCCCAGGACACCATGATCCGTGCGATCCACACGCGTGCGCCTACCTTGTGAAGGATAACGTTGCTCGGAACTTCGAAGATGAAATAGCCGAGGAAGAAAATCCCCGCACCGAAGCCGTAGACCGCGTCACTCAGGCCAAGATCGGTGGTCATTTGCAGCTTGGCGAAGCCGACGTTGACGCGGTCGAGATACGCGACCACGTAGCAGAGCATCAGGAACGGCGCGAGCCGCCACGTGACCTTGCGGTAGGTCGCCTCTTCGAAAGTGGAAGGTGGCGCCCCCGCGCCGGGATGGTGGAGCGGATCTGCGGGACTAGCCATGGTGTCTCCTTTTTTCTTGTGGAAATGACGTGCGGGCTTCGATCGCGATTCTAGCCGAGCTGAATGTACCGGAAGAACCCGCGCTCACACGCAGCGCCCGCCGTCCACTTCGAGGCACACGCCGGTGATGAACTCCGCCTCCTCCGAGGCGAGATACAGTGCCGCGTTGGCAATATCCTGCGGTGTCGAGAAGCGCCCGAGCGGAATGCCGGCGAGAAAGCGCTTGCGATTGTCCGGCGTATCTTCGACACCCATGAACTCCGACAATAGCGCTGTCTCGCCCATCACGGGGTTCACACAGTTCACCCGAATACGGTCCGGGCCCAGTTCGACGGCGAGCGACTTGCTGGCGATGATCACCGCGCCTTTGCTGCCGTTGTACCAGACGAGGCCGGGCCGCGGCCGCACGCCGGCCGTCGACGCGATATTGATGAAGCAGCCGCCGCCTTGCTGGCGGAAATACGGCACGAATTCCTGCACGCTCCAGTAGATGCTTTTGACGTTCACCGCGTAGACGCGGTCGAACTCGGCTTCCGTCACGTCGAGCACCGGCTTGTTGCGATGCGTCGTGCCGGCATTGTTGACGACGATCTGCACGCTGCCGAAGTCTTCGAGCGCGGCCTCGCGCAGCTTTTGCCAGTCCTCGCGTAGCACGACGTTGCCGGCTACCGCGATAGCCTTGCCGCCGGCGAGCGCGATTTCGCTCGCCACACGTTCGGCCGCGGGGCCGTTCAGATCGTTGACCACGACGTTCGCGCCTTCGCGCGCGTAGGTCTTCGCGATGCCTTCACCGAAACCCGAGCCGCCACCCGTGACGATGGCCGTTTTACCTGTCAACCGCATGATGTCTCCATTGCTTGTTGTGGATGGTGATGCGCCTGTTTCCGCTTATTTCCCGCTTGCTTCCCGCTGACTTCCGTTCACTTGTAGCGAAATGCGAGTGCCCGACTAACCGTGACGAATGGCGATGGTCTTCAACACCGTGAAGCCATACAGCGCTTCGAAACCCTTTTCACGCCCATGGCCTGAATGCTTCACGCCGCCGAACGGCAATTCGACGCCGCCGCCCGCGCCATAGTTGTTGATGAACACCTGGCCGGAGCGCAGGCGCCGTGCGAGGCGCATCTGACGGGCACCGTCGCGCGTCCAGATACCCGCGACGAGGCCGTACTGCGTGCCGTTGGCGAGCGAGAGCGCTTCGTCTTCGTCGGTGAACGGCATCGCGGCGAGGACGGGGCCGAACACTTCGTCGCGCGCGAGACGGTGGCTCGCGGGCACGTCGCGCAGCAGCGTGGGCGCTTGATAGAAACCACTTTCCGGCGCCTCGGGGATGACTTCACCGTGGGCCGCCATCGGGATGCCGTCGTGTTGGGCGTCGGAGAGGAAGTCCCAGACGCGCTGTTGCTGCTTCGCATTGATCAGCGGACCGCAGTCGAGATCGGCATGCGACGGTCCGACGCGCAGCGCGTGGAACGCGCCGCTCAGCCGGTCGAGCAGCGGCTCGTAAATGGCGCGGTCGATCAGCACGCGGCTGCCCGCCGAGCAGGTTTGCCCGGCGTTCTGCACGATCGCCGACACCAGCACCGGCAGCGCTGCGTCGAGATCCGCGTCGGCGAAAACGATTTGCGGCGATTTGCCGCCCAGTTCCAGCGTGACCGGCACGTGGTTCTCGGCGGCCATCTGCGTCACCAGCTTGCCGGTTTCGGGCGAGCCGGTGAACGAGATGTGATCGATGCCGGGATGACGCGCGAGGGCCGCGCCCGCTTCATGCCCAAAACCGGTGACGATATTCAGCGCGCCGGCCGGCAAACCTGCCTCGGCCGCCAGTTCGGCGACGCGCAATACCGAGAGGCACGCGTCTTCCGCCGGCTTGACGACGCACGCATTGCCGGTGGCGAGCGCCGCACCGACGCTGCGGCCGAAGATCTGCATCGGGTAGTTCCACGGCACGATATGACCGGTCACGCCGTGCGGCTCGCGGATTGTCAACACCGTGTAGCCGGCCTGATAGGGGAGCGTTTCGCCGTGCAGTTTGTCTGCCGCGCCGGCGTAAAACTCGAAATAGCGGGCGAGTGCAGCCGAATCGGCGCGCGCCTGTTTGAGCGGCTTGCCGGTGTCGCGGGCTTCCAGTTGGGCGAGTTCTTCCTGATGCGCGGCGACCAGCATCGAGAGCCGGTACAGCACGCGGCCGCGTTCGGCGGCGCTTGCCTCGCCCCACGCGCCTTCGAAGGCGCGGCGGGCGGCGTGGACCGCGGCGTCGATATCCGCTGCGGTGCCGCGCGCCAGTTGAGCGAACGGCTGGCCATCCGAGGGGTCGAGCACGGCGATGGTCTCGCGGCCTGATGCGGCAACCCATTCGCCGTTGATGAAGTGTCGGGCTTCTTCCATGCAGACTCCTTGAGATGTCGCGCAGCCGGGGTTCAAGCCGGGGTTCAAGCTGAGGTTCAAATACGCGTTGTTCACAAACGAGAGGCACAATCGAGCGACGCCAGACGATTATCGCGCCGATCCAACTCAAGGTGCCATCGGCCGATTGGCTATAATGGCGTATTCCGCACTGTCCGGCCGTAGCGCCTCGTCCCGGCGAGTTTCACGATTCACGCCGCTCGAGTTCGCGCGCCGCACGCCGTGTTCCGAATTCCTTCTGATCAGAGAGCGCTCATGAGCTTCAATCACGTCCCCGCAGGCAAAGACCTTCCGCAAGATTTCAACGTCATCATCGAAATCCCGGCGCAAAGCGATCCGGTGAAGTATGAAGCTGACAAGGAAACGGGCCTGCTCCACGTCGACCGTTTTATCGGCACCGGCATGCGCTATCCGGCGAATTACGGCTACATTCCGCAAACGCTGTCGGGCGACGGCGACCCGGTCGACGTGCTGGTCATCACGCCGTTCCCGCTGCTGGCTGGCTCGGTGGTTCGTGCCCGCGCACTCGGCATGCTGCAAATGACCGACGAATCCGGCGTCGACGCGAAGCTGGTTGCCGTCGCGCACGACAAGGTCTGCCCGATGACCGCCGATCTCAAGTCGATCGACGACGTCCCGGCGTACCTGAAAGACCAGATCAAGCACTTCTTCGAGCAATACAAGGCGCTGGAAAAGGGCAAGTGGGTGAAGGTCGAAGGCTGGGCGGGCATCGAAGCCGCTCACAAGGAAATCAGCGAAGGCGTGGCGAACTTCAAGAAGTAAGCTGCGCTACACCGCTAGTTGATGAAAAAACCGCGCGAGCCTGCAAGGGCCGCGCGGTTTTTTCATGGGTGGCCTTCGCACGTAGAAGCAGTGCATGGAAACAGCGCATAGACGCAGCGCATCGACGGGATGAACCGAAGCCATTTTTATATCTTGGTGTTAACCCTTATTATTCGGCAGCCGTAGCAGGTTTCCTGCCGTCGGCGTATTAATGCGCTGACGCAGCGCCAATGTGCGTTTTTGGGAGCCCACCGTCCGGATGCTGAATCGCAAGTCCAACCCTTCGTCGCCGCGCTGGTCGAGCCGCCTGTACGCGAGCCTGTACGCGCTCGTCACCGCGATCTACCGCAAACGGCCGGTATGGATGGTGTCGTTTTCGATGAGCGAGGCCAGTCTGTCGGAAGGGCTGAGAGCCGCCTGTGCGTCCACCGCCATGCTGGTGCTTGGCAATCTGCTGCACGACCCGACCTTCGCATGGGCCGCGATCGGTGCTTTCTGGACCTGTCTCGCAGACGCGGCCGGCTCGAACCGCGCCCGCTTCGCCTCGATGATGGGTTTTGCGCTTCTGTCTACGGTATGCGGTGCCGTGACCGCGTTCGCCTCAGGCGAGGGAACCGTGTTCGCGGCGCTCGCCATGCTGGTATTCACGACGCTCGGCGCGTTCGGCCGGATCTGGGGCGCGGCGACATCGCAGGTGACGATCCTCGCGGCGACCGCTTGCGTCGTGATGGTCGACCGGCCCATGCACAACCTTCGGGAAGGAATGGCGTTTCTCGGCATCTACCTGGCCGGTTGCCTGTTTGCTGTCGTGCTGAGCTTGACTGTCTGGCGCATTCATCCGTTCGGCGCGAGCCGCGCTTCGCTGCGTGCGGTGTATGTGCGTCTGGCCGATATCGCATTCGACGGCGCGCGCCTGCTCGAAGCGCACGCGGCCCCCGGACAGTGGGTCACGCATGCCGCGAAATTTCGCGCCGATGCGCGGGCTTCGCTTGAGCGCTCGCGCAAGGCGTTGGCGAACGTGCCTGACTCGAGAACGGCGGGCCGGGAAACCTACGACACGCTGCTCGCGCTGCTGAGCGAAAGTGAAGCGCTCTTTGCGTATCTGATTGCGGTCACCGGCGCCTGCGAAAAACCCCCTCAAGACGCGCGCCGCATCAGGCGCGCGGCCCGGCTGCTGACCGGGATGGGCGAGGTTCTGCGAAGAATCGGCGCGGACGCCAGCGAAGCGCAATGGAAACGTCTCGCCGATTTGCAAGGCCGGTTGCGGCGTCTCGCGAGGCGGCTCGAGTCCGCGCTGATAGAACCCGTGGCGCTCAAGTCCGATTTCGAACTGGTCGATTTCGCACCGGCGTATGCCCAGCCGCTCGGGTGGCCGCACAGTGCCGCCAGATTGTTGACGCGGACGTGGTCGACCCTGAAGGCGAACCTCTCGGTGCAGTCGGTCGGCTTGCGCCACGCCGCCCGTGTGGGCGTCACGACCACCGCGGGCTTTCTGGTCATACGGGCGCTGGGGCTCCCCTTCGGCTACTGGGCAACCATGGCGACGCTGTTGATCCTGCAACCGTCCATTGCCGCGACCTGGCCACGAAGCATCGAGCGTGTTGCCGGGAGCATCGTCGGAGGCGTGCTGGCGGCGGGCATCGGCTATGCGATTCATTCGCCGCTCGGCATTTCGCTAGCGGTTTTTCCGCTGGTGGTCGCCACGATGGCGCTGCGCCCCGTCAGCTACAGCCTCTTCGTTCTTTTCCTGACACCGACCTTCGTGCTCGTGGCCGACTTCGCGACGCCAGGCGCCAGCGAATTTGCCTATGCGCTCACGCGGCTCGGCAACAATGTGCTGGGCTGTGTGTTGGCGCTGCTGGCAACGTTCTATTTATGGCCGACGCGGGAAAAAGTCGACTATCGCGCCTATCTGAGTGAGGCGGTGCGGGCCAATCTCGCGTATCTCAGGGCGGCACTTGAGTCGCAGGACCGAAGCGAGAAGGACATGGAGCGCTTGCGTCGAGCCGCGGGCTTGGGCAGCAATAACGCCGAGGAAGCGATCGGCCGCATTCGACTCGAAAAGCTCGAGGACTCGATGGTCGACACGGTGACACTGACGGTGCTGAGCGTGTTGCGGAAAATGGCGGGAACCGCAACCCAACTGCGCTTGAGTACGAACCGGCGCAGCACGCACGAAGCGCTCGGCGCGTGGATTGCCGCCACGAGTGCCGACATTGAGGCGGCCCTGAACCGAACGTTGCGGCCGATACGGCGCGATCTTCCCGCGCGCGACCGGTTGACGTCTCTGGAGGCGGATGCGGTGGGCGAAATCGCCCTGATGCATCGGCTGTTGACTGAGCGGATGCGCGAGGCGAGAGGTTAGGGGGAGGCGGGCTCGTCTTCGGCAACCGGCTCCGGCTCCGGCAGCGGCAATACCGATTCGAGCGTACGCAGCCCCGCGGCCAGCGCGCGCTTGTCAGAAGGCGTTAGCCGCTTGACCCAATACTCCGCACTCGACGCACTCGAACGGTTCGCCAGTTCAAACGACGCCAGCACCTGCACCGGCTTGCGCGATCGCGTATAGCGCGCGCCCGCGCCGCTCACGTGCTTATCGAAGCGCGCCTGCACGTCGGTGGCAATGCCGGTATAAACGCTGCCGTCCGAGCATTCGAGCAGATAGAGAAACCACGCCATGGGTGCGCCGATCGGGAGTGTCGTCAAACGAGAGGCCAGGGCGCATGCATGGCCGGGCCTCGCAAAAAGAGCCCAAGTGTCCCACAGAACGAAGGCGCAGTGCGCACCTGCCGCGCTTGCACCTTCGTGCGGGGCGCTTCACCTCGCGCCACGCGTGCTTCTGTAATGAGTCGGTGCCGCGCCGGATACCCGCGTAAAAAATCGCGTGAATGCACTCGTTGATGTAAAACCGACGCGCTCGCCAATGTCGCGAATCGGCAGTTGCGTCTGCAACAAAAGCTGTTTGGCTTCGCGCGTTCGCGCGCGTGTCAGCAGATCGTGGAAGCTCGTCTGTTCGTTCAGCAACCGGCGCCGCAGGGTCCAGCGCGAGATCGCGAAGCGTTCGCACAGGCGTGACTGCATGTGCTCCGGCAACACGTCGTCGGCCGGTTCGCGTAGCCATTCGACGAGGCAAGCCTCGACCGTATGACCGAACGAGGCGCGCATACGGATCTTGTGGCGAACCTCGTCCGCGGCATGCAGGTGAATGCCCGCGAGCGTGGGGTTGAACTGTTCGAACGAAGCGTCGAGCCTAGCCGAGGCGAGCACGATGCGATTGCGTTGCTGGTCGACCCGGATCGGACTTCCGAGCACGTCTCCAAAGCTTACGTTGGGCGCGGGCAGCGTGCCGGTCAAACCGGCTTCGCGGACCCGTATCGAAGGATCGTAGAGGCGGGCAATGTCGGCAATGATCGCGAAGTTGCCCAGCGCGCAGCAGGCCGAACGGCCATCGCCTTCGAGCACGTAATCGAACGCAATGGCATCGGTCTCCTCATGCATCAGCAGCCAGTCGACATTGCCGATCAGCTCGCGATACTGCACGAAGCGCCGCAATGCGTCGCGCATGGTCGGGCGATTGCACACGACCCCCGCCAGCTCCGGAAAGGGCCGCAACCAGCCGGCTACGCCTGGCACCGGCGGCCTGTGGCTGAGTGTCCAGCCCTCCAGCAGTTGCGTCATGCGCACATGCCGGTCGCCGGCTACGCGTGCGTCCGCGGCATCTAGTTCGTGTTCCCGGATACCAATCGATTTGCAGATCGCCTCGCGATCGATTCCGTCGCGTTGGAGGTCGTCGAGCAGCCATCGATATAGCCGGGCGGAAACGGATTTTTGGAGTAGCTCCACGGTGTCTCTCTGATGTCATCCCCGGGTTTTCCTGAGCATCTTCTGGTCAAAAGCCGCTCCTGCATGTCAAACGGCCATCGTGCCCTTCCCTAGACTCTTGTTCTTGTCAGTCGAGCTTAAGTACAACAGAACGAAGCCGGAGGAGCAATGGGTAGAACGTATTTCCGCGGTACCGCAATCGCGACGGCATGTGCCGTGGCGGCCCTGATCGCCGCGTGCGGCCATAACGACGACTTGCAGGCGCCGCCGGCTGATCCCGATACGGCCGCTGACCAGCGCGCCGCGGCGCTGGTCGCGCAAATGACCACGGCCGAAAAAATTCAGATGGTGCACGGTACCGGCATGCCGACGTTAGGCTACGGCACATTCCCGGCGGACGCGCTGAGCGGAGCGAGCTACATCCCCGGCATTTCGCGGCTCGGCATTCCCAAGGTGAGCAGCGCGGACTCCGCGGGCGGTGTCAACGTGAATAACGCTCGCGTCACGGCGCTGCCCGCGCCGGTGGCGCTCGCCGCGAGTTGGGACCCGGTGCTTGCTAACGAATACGGTACGCGCATCGCAGTCGAGTTGCGCACGCTCGGTTACGCGGAAGGCCTTGGTGGCGGCGTGAACCTCGCGCGCGAACCGCGCGACGGACGCACCTTCGAATACATGGGCGAGGACCCGGTGCTGAGCGGCACGATGAGCGCTGCCCGCACGGTCGGCACGCAGTCGCAGAAGGTGATCGCGACCATCAAGCACTACGCGATGAACGATCAGGAGACGAATCGCAACACGGCCGACTCACAGGTCGACGAACGCACGTTGCGCGAGACTGAACTGCTCGCGTTCGAGATCGGCGTGAAGGAGGGCCAGCCGGGCAGCGTCATGTGTTCGTACAACAAGCTCAACGGCACCTACGCGTGCGAAAACCCGTATCTGCTCACGGATGTATTGAAAACCGAGTGGGGCTTCAAGGGTGTCGTGCAGTCCGACTGGGGCGCCACGCACAGCACGGTGCCCTCGGTGCTCGCCGGTCTTGACGAGGAACAGCCGGGCGCTGCCGACGATAGCAACACCAGCAGTCCGCTCTTCGCGTATTTCGGTTCGTATTTCAACACCAAGCTCCAGGCCGCGGTGGCCGCGGGCACGGTGCCGATCGTGCGGCTGAACGACATGGTCCAGCGCAAGCTGCGCACGCTGGTGCGGATCGGCATCATGGATTCGCCGCCTACGGCAGGTGGCGCGATTGACGAAGCCGCGGGCAACGCGTTCGCGCTGAAGGTTGCGCAGCAATCGGCGGTGCTCCTGAAAAACGCCGCGCCGGCCGGTGCGCAGCAGGCGGTACTGCCGCTTGCGGCGGCGAATCTGTCGTCGATCGTGGTGATCGGCGGACATGCGGACGTGGGCGTGCTGTCGGGGGGCGGGTCGGGTGCGGTGCCGGCTATCGACGGCAACGCAGTGTCTAGTTGCCAGCAGCCCGCCGGTCAGTTGTTCGGCGGTTGCGCGACCTGGTACAAGTCCGCGCCGCTCGCGGCGATCAAGGCGAAGGCGCCGAACGCGAGCGTGAGCTACTTCGACGGCAACGATGCGAACGCCGCCGCCAACGCTGCGGCCCAGGCGGATGTCGCGATCGTGTTCGCGACGCAATGGCAGACCGAAGGGCTCGATCTGCCGAGCCTCAGCTTGCCGGACAACAAGGCCGATGCATCGAACCAGACCTACGATCAGAACGCCCTGATCGCTGCTGTGGCGGCCAAGGCGAAACGGGTCGTCGTGGTGTTGGAAAACGGCAGCCCGGTGCTGATGCCGTGGCTCGGCAATGTGCATGGCGTGCTGGAAAGCTGGTATCCGGGCGTGCAGGGCGGCCAGGCGATCGCCGATCTGCTGTTCGGCGACGCTAATCCGTCGGGCAAGCTGCCGATCTCGTTTCCGAAGCAGGATAGCGATCTGCCGCAACCGGTCATTTCCGCGACCGACCTGAGCGTTAAATACAGCGAGGGCCTGCTGATGGGGTATCGCTGGTATGACGCGCAGCAGATCGAACCCTTGTTCCCATTCGGCTTCGGCCTGTCATACACGAACTTTGCGTACTCGAACATCAATGCGAGCGCCGACGGCGCGGGCAACGTGACCGTCACGTTCACCGTGACCAATAACGGCGCGCGTGCGGGAGAGGAGGTCGCGCAGGTTTACGCGGCGTTGCCTGCGGGGTTGGGCGAACCGCCGAAGCGTCTGGTCGGCTGGCAAAAGCTTGCGTTGCAACCGGGGCAGGCTCAACCGGTCAGCGTGACGATCCCGGCGCAGCGCCTCGCGACCTGGGACGTGACGAACCACGCGTGGAAGATCAACGGCGGCAGTTATGGGTTCATCGCGGGCGCGTCGTCGCGGGATGCGAATGCGTTGACGAAGTCGTTGTCGCTGGCCGGCCGCTGAACTGCAGCGGAGCGTGTACGGTACGGCGCGGCACGGCGGCTCACGGCCGTCGTGCCGCGCAAGCGTGTCAACCTTTGAACGGGTTGTGTTCGCGCAGCTCGTCCACATACGCGTGGATGCTGTTCTTTTCGTTGTCGAGGAAATGGCCGACCGCATCGGCGAAGGCCGGATGCGCGAGCCAATGCGCCGAGCGCGTCACGGTCGGCAAAAAACCGCGCGCCATCTTGTGCTCGCCCTGGGCGCCGCCTTCGAACGCACCGAGTTTCTCTTCGATGCAGAATTCGAGCGGCTGGTAGTACGCCGTTTCGAAGTGCAGGCAGGGCACATGTTCGAGCGCGCCCCAGTAGCGGCCGTACAAGGTGCCGCCGGTTTTCTCATCGCGCTGATACACCACGAGCGAACTCGCGATCGGCTTGCCTTCGTATTCGGCGATCACCAGCAGCAGATTTTCCGGCATCGACGCGCCGATCATCCGAAAGAAATCGAGGTTCAGATACGGACTCGAAAAGTGCTCGCGGTAAGTTTGCCGGTAACACTTGCTGAAGAATCGCCAGTCGGCGTCCTGGATATCTTCGCCGCGAATCCGGCGCATCGTCACGCCGGCCTCCTGTACCTTGCGGCGCTCGGCGCGGATGTTTTTGCGCTTCTTCTGTTCGAGGGTCGAGAGGAAATCGTCGAAGTCGCGATAGCCGTCGTTCAGCCAGTGGAATTGCACGCCTTCGCGCTGCATCATGCCCATATCGGTTAGCGCGCTCGCTTCCGTTTCGGTCGGAAACAGCACATGCAGCGACGATACGTCCGCCTGCTCGGCGAACGCCATGAGCGTTGCCGCCAGATGTCTGAGGGCATGCGTATCCGCCGACAACAGCCGGTTGCCTTGCACCGGTGTGAACGGCACCGCGCACAGCAGCTTCGGGTAATACGGCAGACCGTTGCGTTTGTACGCATCGGCCCAGGCCCAATCGAACACATACTCGCCGTACGAGTGTCCCTTCAGATACACCGGCGCGGCCGCCACGAGTTTGTCGGTGCGCGGGTCGGTGAGCGTGACGAATTGCGGCGCCCAGCCGGTATCGGCGACCGCACATCGGGTCGCGGAGAGCGCGCTCAGAAACTCGTGCCGCAAAAACGGCGTGGGCTGTGTCTGCTGCGCGAGGAGGGCGTTCCATTCCGCGGCGTCCACCTCGGAGGGCGACGCCAGAATGCCCGTGCGATAATCAAAGCGTTCCTGGTTCAATCTGTGTGACTGTTCCCGATGAGCGGCGCGGCGCGATGAAAGCGGTGCGTCGTTCGTTTATCCGATTTGTCCGTTGCCGTCGAGCTGACCAGCCACGGTACTCGCAAGCCGCCTGGCTTGCCTGTCGATCCTGCCATGAAGACCCGAATCGCTCTTGCTCAAATCAATGTCACCGTCGGCGACTTCGCCGGCAATGTCGCGAAAATTGTCGCTGCCGCGCGCGCCGCGCACAACGATGGTGCGAAGCTGCTGATTGCGCCTGAACTCGCGCTATCCGGCTACCCGCCCGAAGATCTGTTGCTGCGTCCCGCGTTCTACACCGCCAGCGCGGCGGCGCTCGCCGATCTGGCCGCGCAACTGAAGCCCTTCACCGGCTTGCACGTGATTGCCGGCCATCCGCTGCGTGACTTGGAGCACAGCGCGGCGCACGGCCATGGTAATGCAAACGCGCCAATCGAGCGCGGCGTCCCGCCGGTCGACACCTTCAACGCGGCCTCGCTGATCGTGAACGGCGAAGTGGTCGGCACCTATCGCAAGCAGGATTTGCCCAATACTGAGGTGTTCGACGAGAAGCGCTACTTCGCTTCCGACCCGCAGCCATTCGTGTTCGAACTGGACGGCGTGAAGTACGGCGTGGTGATTTGCGAGGACGCCTGGCATGCGTCGGCTGCGCAAATGGCGAAGGCGGCGGGCGCGCAAGTGCTGCTGATTCCGAACGGCTCGCCGTATCACCTGAATAAGGAAGCGGTGCGCTTCGACATTCTGCGCGCGCGGATTCGCGAAACCGGTTTGCCCATGGTCTACGTGAACATGGTCGGCGCGCAGGACGAACTGGTGTTCGACGGCGGTTCGTTCGTGCTCGATGAAAAGGGCGAACTGGTCGCGAAGATCGCGCAGTTCGAGGAAGGCAACGCGATCGTCGAGTTCGACGGCGGCAAACCGCTGCCTGCCGCGATCGCACCGGAGCTTTCGCTCGAAGCGCAGGTCTACGCCGCGCTCGTGATGGGCGTGCGCGACTACATCAATAAAAACGGTTTCCCGGGCGCGCTGATCGGCCTGTCGGGCGGCGTGGATTCGGCGCTGGTGCTGGCCGTCGCATGTGACGCGCTGGGCGCCGATCGCGTGCGCGCGGTGATGATGCCGTCGCGCTACACGGCGGACATATCGACAACCGACGCCGCCGAGATGGCGCGCCGCGTCGGCGTACGTTACGACGAAATTGCGATCGCGCCGATGTTCGATGCATTCCGCAGCTCGCTTGCCGATGAATTCGCCGGCCGCGCCGAAGACGCCACGGAAGAAAATATTCAGGCGCGCATTCGCGGCACCTTGCTGATGGCGCTGTCGAACAAGTTCGGATCAATCGTGCTCACCACCGGCAACAAGAGCGAGATGGCGGTGGGTTACTGCACGTTGTACGGCGACATGGCCGGCGGCTTCGCGGTGATCAAGGACATCGCCAAGACGCTGGTCTACAAGCTGTGTCACTACCGCAACCAGGCTACCACCTTCGGCAAGCAGGACGTGATCCCCGAGCGGATTCTGACGCGCGCGCCGTCGGCGGAACTGCGCGAGAACCAGACCGATCAGGACAGCTTGCCGCCGTACGAAGTGCTCGACGCGATCATGCGCATGTATATGGAAGAGGACCGCTCGCTCGCGGAAATCATCGCGGCGGGCTACGCGGTCGAAGACGTGAAGCGTGTCACGCGCCTGATCAAGATCAACGAGTACAAACGCCGTCAGGCGCCGATCGGCATTCGCGTCACGCATCGCGCGTTCGGTCGCGACTGGCGTTATCCGATTACGTCGCGCTACACCGAGCCGGTTTAGTGAGAAACAAACGGTTGCTGCGGACTTACCCCATAGCAGACCAGAAGTGCGCGCCGGATTGCCGCAACGCATCCGGCGCGGCGTAGAATAAAAATCATCCATTCTCCTTTCAACCTTCCAATCACGAGACGAGGTCCGCCATGAAGCGCATCACTGCAGTCATCAAACCGTTCAAACTTGACGAAGTGCGCGAGGCGCTCGCTGAAGTCGGCCTCACGGGACTGACCGTGACTGAAGTCAAGGGTTTTGGCCGGCAAAAAGGCCACACTGAGCTCTATCGTGGTGCAGAGTACGTGGTCGACTTTCTGCCGAAAGTGAAGATCGAAGTGGTGGTTGCGGACAACCAGTGCGATCAGGTGATCGACGCGATCATCGGCGCAGCGCGCACCGGAAAGATCGGTGACGGCAAGATTTTCGTCGCGGACGTGGAGCGTGTGATCCGGATTCGCACAGGCGAAGAAAACGAAGCGGCGGTCTGAGGCTTCACGCCAGACGCCTTCTCTTCGCTACGTTCAAACGCAGGAATCAAGCGCTGGTATTGCGGTGTCATTGCAACAGCGTAATCGCAGCGGCAAGGAAAGCAACGCGCACCAGCACGGTGCGTCGAGGCAGCGGCAAATCCGTGCGCTGAAATAAAAAACGGTGCGATACCCTTTCGGACATCGCACCGATACGCGCCTCTCGCAGCAGCGTGAAAAAGATTCTCTTGAAGAACTTGTTACTACGCCCCGAAGGAAGTCCCCTTGGGGGGCGCCCCGAAGGAAGTCCCCTTGGGGGGCGCCCCGCAGGAAGTTCCCTTGGGGCACACCGTTCGATTAGAACGAGTGTTGAATACCTGCGTACACGCCGGTCTGGCTATGACCCGGCAGCGGGTTGTCCGTGCTGGTTGCCGTACCTGCGTTGTTCGCATTCAGGCCGTAGTTAGCCGTCTTGCTGTTTTGCGCCGTAGCAACCTGGATATCCAGCAGTGTGCGTTTGGACAGGTTGTACGAGCCGCCGATCGTGTAGATCGTCGCATTGCCCGCGCCATTGTTGCCGTTGACGTGGTACACCGCTGCGATCAGCGCTGCAGCCGGCGTTGCTTGCCACGTCACGCCGCCCCATTCGTGATTGAGGGTAGTCGGCTGGCCCGGCAGAACGTTCGTCGCACCTGCCGAACGGATAGCCTGGTAAGCGGCCTGGACCTTGAACTGGCCGAGGAACACGTTCACGAGAGCCGAGTACTCGCGCGATGCCGCGAACACACCGCTGCCGATATTGGCAGGATTGACGGTGCTTGCGCCCGGGCCGTACAGGTTGCCGTTGGCCGGGTTGCGGATTTCGTCATAAATGCCGCGAACCTGGAACAGCGCGTTCGTGTACGTGACCTGTGCGCCGGCTTCGCGACCCTGAGCAGTCGTGCCGTTACCGTTCCAGTTCGTTGCGTTCGACAGGGCGTATTGACCGTAGAAGTCAAAGCCTGCGATCTTCGGCGACTGGTACGCGAAGTTGTTGCTCGATTGCGGCCAGTTGCGGCCACGCACCAGCGACGCCGACGACCAGCTCGATTGACCGAACGGGTCGAAGTCCCACACGCCGTTCGAGATGTAGAGCATGCGGCCCATCGTGAACGTACCGTACTGGTCGTTCGACAAGCCTACCGTTGCCCAGCGATTGAAGAGACCGCCGCCGCCAGGGCCCGAACCCGTCATGGTGTTGAAGGAGCCTTCCAACTGGAACAGGACCTTGTTGCCACCACCGATGTCCTCAACGCCCTTCATACCCCACAGGCTGGTACCCCAGTCGCCGCTTTCTGCCTTGAAACGGTTCGTGCTGCCCGTTGCCTGGCCGTTTGCACCGACGCCTTGCGGAACGCCCGTCATGTATTCCAGACCAGCGTCAAGGCGGCCGTACAGCGTCACGCTGCTTTGGGCGTGCGCAACTACACCGGCTGTCATCAGCGCAGCGGCGAGCAAAGCTTTCTTCATCTTCTCCTCCATACCCTGTCAAAAAGTGAAACCCAGTACTGCGAATGGTGTTCGGACGCAAGCGCGCCGAACAGAAATCGGTACCAGGGAGATTAGCGGGTGGATTGGGTCTCCTGCCGTGACGGATAGCCTCAGCGGGCTATTCTTCGCGCCATGCCGATCCCTCGCCGACCGGTTCTCCTCTGTTGCTCTGAAGTGAAACTACTTTTAATGAACTTTGTTTTGCTACTTTGGTTACTAATTTATCAAAAATACCCTGGAGTGGGAGAAGAAATTAGTACCGGCCTGGGCCGGTGTCTCCAAATTGCAATACGAATGTGTACGAGGAATCGTTGCGGCATCCCAAAAAGGGCCGGAAACCCTTATGCGACAAGGGAATCACGGATTGGGACGGGCAACGTTAAGGATTGCCACTATTGACGCTTCAAATGCGGCAGAGTAGGGCGGAAGGAGCGTGGTTCGAGCCCGGTTTGGGCCCATTTTCGAGGCCAGAGTGGCCGGAATGTGCAGGTGAGCGAAGTAAAAAAGGCGCCAGTAAGCGCCTTGTAATGTTGCTTTGACTACAGCCCAACTACGGGGCTATACGACAGTCTTATTTGAGGCTGCCGGAGAGGAACTGCTTGAGGCGTTCGCTCTTCGTGTTCTTGAAGACTTCATCCGGATGGCCTTCTTCTTCGACGCGGCCTTGATGCAGGAACATCACGTGATTCGACACGTTGCGCGCGAATGCCATTTCATGGGTGACGACGATCATCGTGCGGCCTTCTTCGGCGAGCGTCTGCATGACCTTGAGTACTTCGCCGACCAGCTCGGGGTCGAGTGCGGAAGTCGGTTCGTCGAACAACATCACGTCCGGATGCATGGCCAGCGCGCGCGCGATCGCCACGCGTTGCTGCTGACCGCCCGACAGATGCGACGGATACTGTTTCTCAAGACGCGGTGCGAGGCCCACTTTCTCCAGATACTCGCGCGCCCGCTCTTCAGCCTCCTTGCGCTTCAGACCGAGCACGTTGACCGGCGCTTCGATGATGTTCTCGAGCACGTTCATGTGCGACCACAGGTTGAAGTGCTGGAACACCATCGACAGCTTGGTGCGCACCCGCTGCAACTGCTTGGGATCGGACACGCGCAGCGCGCCGGCCTTGCCGATCTGCGTGCGGACTTCTTCACCGTCGACAAAGATGCGTCCGGCGTTCGGCTGCTCGAGGAAGTTGATGCAGCGAAGCATCGTGCTCTTGCCCGAACCGGACGAACCGATCACGCTGATCACGTCGCCGGCGTTGGCCTTCAGCGACACGCCCTTGAGGACTTCGTTGTCGCCGTACTGTTTGTGAAGCTCGTCAACGAAGAGCTTTTGCTTCTTGGTGTTCATCGGGATCCTTGGCGGGCTTGCTTGCTTGGGGCGCAGAGCCCTTTTTTGATTACTTGCCTTGCGGCCGCAGGTAAGCGAGCCAGCGGCGCTCGGCGCGGCGGAACAGCCACACGAGCGCAAAAGAAATCGACAGATAGAGCAGGGCGGCGAGGCCGAACGCGTTGAACGACTGATACGTGGCCGAGTTCACGTCGCGCGCGATCTTGAGAATGTCCGGCACGGTCGCGGTGAACGCGACGGTGGTGGCGTGCAACATCAGGATCACTTCATTGCTGTA
This sequence comes from Paraburkholderia haematera, assembly GCF_905220975.1. Classification (GTDB taxonomy): domain Bacteria; phylum Pseudomonadota; class Gammaproteobacteria; order Burkholderiales; family Burkholderiaceae; genus Paraburkholderia; species Paraburkholderia haematera. The sequence continues at coordinate 755,607 of NZ_CAJNBK010000001.1, forward strand.
GTACGGCAACGCACGGCGCAGCGCCGACGGCAGAATCACCCGCCGGTACAGCGTGAAGGACGACATGCCAAACGCGCGCGCCGCTTCGATCTCGCCATACGGCGTGGCCTTGATCGCGCCCGCGAAAATTTCGGTGGTGTATGCGCAGGTGTTCAGTGTGAATGCGAGCAGCGTGCAATGCATGCCGTCGCGGAAGAACGCGTTGGTCAGTGCGTGGTTGCGGATGATTTCGAGGCTGTACAAGCCGGTGTAGCAGAGCAGCAGCTGTACGTAGAGCGGCGTGCCGCGAAAGACATACGTATACAGCCACACCAGGCCGGCGAGCCATTTCTTCTTCGACACGCGCGCGACCGCGAGCGGAATCGACAGGCAGAAGCCGAGCCCGATCGACACCACCAGCAGCCACAGCGTGATCACGACGCCGGTGAGGCGGTAGCCGTCGGAATAAAGATAATTGCGCCAGTATTCCTGAATGATCTCGATCATAGATCCGCCTTTCGCACGCCGGTCGAGTAACGTTTTTCGAGGTACATCAGCACGAAGTTGGACACTGTGGTGATGACGAGATAGATCGCCCCGGCAAGCAGGGTGAAGAAGAAGAACCGCAACGTGCCCTTGCCCGCGTCCTGCGAGGCTTTGACGACATCCGCGAGGCCGATGATCGACACCAGCGCCGTGGCCTTCACCATCACCTGCCAGTTGTTGCCGATGCCAGGCAGCGCGAAGCGCATCATCTGCGGGAACATGATCCGCGAGAACACCTGCCAGCCGGTCATGCCATAGGCCGCACCCGCTTCGAGCTGGCCGCGCGGCACCGCGAGAAACGCGCCGCGGAAGGTCTCGGTGAAGTACGCGCCGTAGATGAAGCCCAGCACCGCGACACCGGCCACGAACGGGTCGATGTCGATCTGGTCCCAGCCGAGCAGGTCGGTCAGGTTATTCAGCCAGATCTGGATGCTGTAGAACAGCAGCAGCATCAGCACCAGGTCGGGCACGCCGCGCACGAGCGTCGTGTAGACGGTGCCGACACCATAGGAGAAACGGTTCTTTGACAGTTTCGCCGCCGCGCCGAGGAGGCCGAGCACGAAAGCGAACGCCAGCGACAACACCGCCAGTTTGACGGTTTGCCAGGTGCCGTTGAGAAGCAGCGGGCCGTAGCCTTGAAGGAACATATGGGGTCCTCGACGATGCGTTTGCGACGCATCGCGAAAGACGCGGCCAGCTCTGCACCGCGTTTGCCGCGAGCCTGAGCTCGCCGTTTCCTGCGGCGCACAGCGCACCGCTGTGCAATTCATGACTGCATGACCGTTACCGGTCTTGCAGCGCGCTTTTCGACTCTGGTTTTGAATCGGGGGTTGAAGCTGCTTTTGACGCTGCTTTTGAAACTATTGCCGACTGTATTACGAAGCCTCGGGAAAGCCCATGCGGGCGAGCCCCGAGTGAGTGACAAACTCAGTGAGCAGGATAGATATCGACGTCGAAGTACTGCTTTTCGAGCTTCCTGAAGGTCCCGTCCTGGTGCACTTGCGCCAACGCCCGGTTGAACATCGCTTTCAGCTCGACGTCATCCTTGCGCAGGCCGATGGCCGTGCCTTCACCAATCGTCCTGGGGTCTTTGACTTCCGGGCCGGCCCAGGCGAAGCCTTTGCCTTGCGAGGTCTTCAGGAACCCGGCGTCGGCTTGCAATTCGTCCTGCAACGCGGCGTCGAGTCGCCCCGAAGCGACGTCGGCGTAGACCTGATCCTGATTCTGGTAGGACACCACGGTCACGCCTTTGGGCTCCCAGTACGCCTTGGCATAAGCCTCCTGAGTCGAGCCTTGCTCGACACCCACGTGCTTGCCCTTCAGCGATTCAGCCGTGGGCAGCAGCGGCGAGCCGGCTTTGGCGATCATGCGGGCCGGGGCGTCGAACAGCGTGTCGGAGAAATCGATCTGTTCGCGGCGCTTGTCCGTGACGGTCAGCGACGACACGATTGCGTCGAACTTCTTGCCCTTCAATGCCGGGATGATTCCGTCCAGGTCCTGCTCGACCCACACGCACTTGACGTTCATTTTTGCGCACAGCGCTTTCGTCAAATCGACGTCGAAGCCGACGACCTGGCCGCTGGCCGCCTTCGATTCGAACGGCGGGTAGCTGGCGTCCACCCCGATGCGCACGGTTTTCCATTCTTTCGCCATGGCGCCGGTGGCCATGACGGCAAGCGCCACGCACAGTGCGGCCTTCTTCATGTTGCTCCTGGATCAAACTGATCGTCGTGGTGTGCCGATCTCGACGACCGCCGGCTCGTGGCCGGCCGTCGCTATTCTAGGCGGTCAAAATTGTCGCGCCGCGTATGGGTTTCGCCTCGATTCCGCTTCTGTCCCGCTTCTGTCCCGCTTCTGTCCCGCTTCTGTCCCGCTTTGGTCCCGCCGACGTCTTTCCGACGTATCAAGCGATATTGGCGAGGTGAAACCCGCGGCTGTCCCATCGCGGGCCCGGCTGCCGGGGCCGCCGGCGCGCCTTGAGCGCCCACGCGTCTCGAAAAGGGCGGTATTTTACCCGAACAGGGGCGGGGCGCCAGTGCGGGACGTCGCCAGCTGCCGGTGGGCGGGCGCATGCGTTGTGCATGCGCGACGGTGCCGGGCCGCTGTCTGGCTGTGCTCGCGCGCGTTCGTTCGCGTGAACGATCGGCAAGCGGGCGGCCGGCAAGGCGAGGAGGGCCGCCAGCAACCGGCCTGGTGTGCAGCCGCGCCCCGCCGGTGTGTGATTGCACGGATTTATGAAACGATCCGGTGCGCCGTTGCCGATTGTTTAGCGCGCTTCGCGCCCATACATTCTGGACATCGCTATTGACTCACCGGGAGACCTCCATGATCGAGATTCGCCGTTCCGATGAACGCGGCCACGCCAATCACGGCTGGCTCGACTCGTATCACAGCTTTTCGTTTGCCGACTACCGCGACCCGCAACACGTGCATTTCGGACCGCTGCGGGTGATTAACGAAGACCGAATCGCTGGCGGCCAAGGCTTCGGCACGCACGGCCATCGCGACATGGAAATCGTCACCTATGTGCTCGAAGGCGCGCTCGCGCACCGCGACAGCATGGGCAACGGCTCGACCATCCGTCCTGGCGACGTGCAGCGTATGAGTGCCGGCACGGGCGTGATGCACAGCGAGTTCAACGCATCGCAGGACGAGCAGGCGCACCTGCTGCAGATCTGGGTGATCCCGCAACGCGCGGGCGACGCGCCCGGCTACGAGGAAAAGCGTTTCGACGATGCCGACAAGCGCGGGCGCCTGCGTGTGGTCGCGTCGCCCGACGGCCGGGACGGTTCCGTAACGATTCATGCGGATGCCTCGATCTACGCGGCGCTGATCGACGGCGCGGAACAGGCTGCGTTCGCGTTGCCCAAAGGCCGGCTGGCGTATGTGCACGTGGCGCGCGGTGCGCTGAGCGTGAATGGCGAAGCGCTCAGGGCCGGCGACGCAGCCAAGCTCAGCGAGACCGATACGGTGACGCTCGAAAAGGGCGAGAACGCGGAAGTGCTGCTGTTCGATCTCGGTCCGCTCAACGGATAAGCGCCATTCACGGCCGCTGGCGGATCGTTGCTAGTCGTTATAGTTGCGAGCACAACGAGTCTCCCGGCCTGAAGTCCGGCTGGGTACGCAAACAAAAACGCCACGGAAGGTTTTCCGTGGCGTTTTTGCATTCGGGCGACGGCCGCGCAAGCCGCTCGCCGTCTACGTCATACCGTTTACTGATTGGCAACCGGCGCCGACCCTGCGCCCTTGTTATGTTCCCAGCGGTCGCGCATCTTTTCGTGGCGCGCTTCCATCTTCGCAAAACGCTGCTTCAGCGCCGTGCTGACGGTGGTCTTCTGCTGATCGTTCAGGCCGTTATAGAACTTGAGCCACGCATCCGTGGTTTGCTGACGCAGTTGCGCGTCTTTCTGCTCGACTTGCTGGTGGCTGGCAGCCATGGCGTTCAGATCCAGGATCGGCTGCTGCTGCGCGGCCTTCATCTGGTTCTTGATCTGTTCATGGTTGGCGCGCATGGCTTCGTGGTTCTGCTTCATGGTGTCGAGCGCGGCCTGCCACTGTTTTTCCTGATCCGCGTTCAGCTTCAACTGGTCATGCAGTTGCGACAGTTCCTTCATGAAGTGGCCATGCCAGCCGCCGGGGCCGCCTTCACCGGCGGGTTGTGCGGCATAGGCGGCACCCGCGCCGATGGCGAGGGCAGTGGCGGCAACAGCGAGAAAGCGCGACATTTTTTTGGTGGACATGTAAGGCTCCTTGTAATGGAATAGCCGACGATGCAACCGATGATTGAGGACGGCCTGCATTCGGTAAGACACAGCGTAGAGAACTGAGTCCGGCGCTGTGTTACGCGGATTGATGCGGCTATTACGGGACATTACGTGCGCCTTTCACGGTAACACCCGGTAACCCTTGCGGGCCTTCTGAAATCGAAAACCCATCCTGCTGCGCGTTAAACTTCATCCCATGGCTACTCAAATACTTGTTGTCGACGACGACGTCGAATTGCGCGATCTGCTGCGCGACTATCTGGCCCGTCAGGGCATCGAAGTTTCGGTGCTGCATGACGCGGGCACGCTTGAGCGCAGGCTCGAACGCGAGCGTCCGGATCTGATCGTGCTCGATCTGATGATGCCGGGCGTAGACGGGCTGACCGCGCTGCGTAAGCTGCGCGCGTCGGGCGACGATATCCCCGTGATCATGCTCACCGCGCGTGCCGACGACGTCGACCGGATTGTCGGGCTGGAGCTCGGCGCGGACGACTATCTCGGCAAGCCGTTCAACCCGCGCGAGCTCCTGGCGCGCGTGCAGGCCGTGCTGCGGCGGCGCCGCACGCTGCCGTCGGCGGCGGCGCCGGAACAGCGCGAGCCGTTCAACTTCGGCCGCTTCACGCTGGATTTCCAGTCGCGCACGCTGCATCTCGAAGACAAGCCGCTCACGCTATCGGGCAGCGAATTCGCGCTCCTGAAGATTTTCGTGAATCACCCCATGCGCACGCTCACCCGTGAGCGCCTGCTCGAACTGCTGCATGGCCCGGAATATGACGGCACCGACCGTGGCATCGACGTGCAGGTGTGGCGTTTGCGTCGCATTCTCGAAACCGATCCGTCCACGCCGCGCTTCATTCAAACGGTGCGCGGGCGCGGCTACGTGTTCGTGCCCGATGGCGAACAACATGCGCCGGCCCATTGATTCGCTTTTCGGGCGCCTCGCGCTGCTAGTCATTGCAGTGCTGCTGCTGTCGCATTTCGCGTGGTACGCGCTGATGCGGCTCGAGCGCAGCCAGCTGCAAACCCGCTATGCCGTCGAGGAAGCCACTTTCCTCGTCGACGCGGTGCGCCAGCACGTCGCCCGCACGCCGGACCAGCCCTTGCCGTCACGTGTCAGGGTGGTCGATCCGGCGAGCCCCGACGTGCCGCCGGATAACACCGCTCTGCCGGCGCCGCTCGAACGCTTCATCGAGGACGTGCGCGATCGCATGCCTGCCGGAACGCTGGTGCGGGTCGGCCAGCCTGGCCATCCACCCACGCTGTGGGTGCGCGCCACCAACGACCGTAGCTGGATCGTCGTGCCGGTGCAGCCATTGCGCCCGCCGCGTTCGCTCGACCGCACGGTGCTGTGGCTCGCGATCATTTTCTCGTTCGCGGTGATGGCGGCGCTTTTCGCCGCGTGGGCGCTGCAGCAGCCGTTGCGCTCGCTTGCCCAGGCGGTGGCGCGCTTCGGCCGTGGTCTGCCGGTGCCGCCGGTGCCCGAGCGCGGTCCGCGTGAGTTGCGGCAGCTGACGCATGGCTTCAACCAGATGGTTCAGGAAGTGGCGCGCACGGAAAACGACCGGGCCGTGATGCTGGCCGGCGTCGCGCACGATTTGAAAACGCCGCTGGCGCGCTTGCGGCTGCGTGCCGAAATGATGGAAGAAGTGAAAATGCGTGACGGCGTCGTGCGCGACGTCGATTCGATGACGCATATCGTCGAACAGTTTCTGGTGTTCGCACACGACGGCGCCGATCGCAGCGAAGCGGTCGAAGTGGACGCGCAGTGCGAGCGCGTGGTTCGCAGTTATCGTGCGGTCGGTGCAGGCGCGCCCACGGTGGAGACCGAACTCAATGCGGGACCCGGTTTCCTGCTGCCCGCGGCGACGCTCGACCGGATCCTGTCGAACCTGTTGGATAACGCGCATGCTTACGGCGCGCCGCCGATCGTCGTCGCTACGGCGCGCACGGCGCAGGGGTACACGCTTTCGGTGAGCGACAACGGCAGCGGTATCGCCGCGCAGGATCTGATCAATGCCAGCCGGCCGTTCGTCCGGCTCGACCCGGCACGTGGCGGCAACGGTCATAGCGGGCTGGGGCTCGCGATCGTCGAGCGTCTGGTGCGGCGCACGGGCGGGGAGTGGGAGGTCGGCAACCACGGCGGCCGTGGCTTGCGGGTCCTGATGAGCTTTCCGTTCGAAGTAGTGCCGCGTGTGATGGCGGCTTCGGAAAGCGTTTGGTAGCAGGTGGGGCGGGGCGAGGGCGGCATGCACCTGCCCCGCTGTGTCTATGCCGGAATGCGATGTCCGAACGCAAGGTTCGGAATGAGATGTCGAACGCGGCGGCCGGAATTTGCGTCCGGCAACCGTTGCGCTAGTCTGAAAACAGCGTGTTCAGCGCATTCGCCGCGTCACTATCCACCGTACTCCACGTTACCGTTTCGGCTTCGAAGATGTAGTGCGTGGTGTACTTGCCGAGGCGCGCGAGTATTTCTTCCTGAATCAGTTCCGGCGCGACAGCCAGCTTCAGATACCACGCCGTCGACGACAGGCGCGTCTGGAACGCGCCATATTCGGCCAGCAAATGGTCGAATGCGTCAGCATCCTGATCGCGACAGACAATGACCAAATTTCCCTTCATGCGAATCTCCCGTTAGAGCGGTAGCGGCAACCTCAATGTCAGGGTTGATGATACCTGCTTCGTTACGGGACGCCCGAGGCCAGCCTTCACCACGCGTTGGCCACTGTCCGTGCGGGCGGCGCGGTGTCGTCGGGTGGCAGCGCTTCGATGCGGTCGCGGCCGCCCGACTTCGCTGCGTAAAGGGCCGTGTCGGCGCGGCTCATGATGCGCTCGGGCAGATCGTCGGCGGAGAGTTCGGTGATGCCGATGCTCACGCTCAAGCCCACAGAAGCCGGCAGCTTCGGTGAAGGAATCGCCTTTAGACGCAGTCGCAAGCGTTCGACAACTTCGCGGCCACCCGCCAGATCCGTGGCCGGCAGCAGCAAGCCGAACTCTTCGCCGCCCAGCCGGCCGATCGCATCGGTGCCGCGCAATTCAGCCCGGCAGGTGTCGACAAAATGTTCGAGCGCGCGGTCACCGGCGGCGTGGCCGAAGCGGTCGTTGATCTGCTTGAAGTGGTCGAGGTCCGCGATCGCCATGCACAGCGGCTCATTGCAGGCATGCGCGCGCTCAATCTCGTGGCGCAGCAGGTCGAGGAAGTAGCGCCGCGACAGCGCGCCGGTCAGCGCATCGTGGCGCGCCTCGGCCGAGAGCAGGGTGTTGGCCGATTGCAACTGCTCTGCAAGATCGCGGGTGGCGCGATGGTGGCGCCGCTCGCGCACGTACGACACAGTGATTACCCACGCGAGCGCGACCGTGCCGGCCAGCGTCAGAAACACCAGCAGGTGATCGCGCTTGTGATTGCGCAGCAGTTCGGGCCAGGCCGCGAGCGGATCGACCAGATGTGCCGACAGCCCCGAATTCAAGCCGCTGCGTGCCTGATATAGCGAAGGCGCCGGCTGCCCGCCCATGCCGAACAACTGGCTGGCGATGCTTGCGGGCACCCACGGCGCGTTCTCGCGCACTTGCGCGTCGACCTGAATCCGGATGTCCGGGAGGATTTCGCGGCGATAGATGGTCACGCGCTCGGCGGTGCTCATCTGCGTGACGTGCGAATTCGGCAGCGCGTGCCCTTCGAGTTCGCTGTTGTGCGCCATGATGATCACGCCGTTCTCGTCGGCGACAAAGGTGCCGGCATGCGCGACCCAGTGGCGCAGCCGCGCGATCCCCACCTTGGCCACCACCACCCCGACCAGCAAGCCGTCGGCGTAAACCGGCGCCGCGATGAAGATGCCTGGCTCGCCGCTGCGGCGGCCGACGCCATAGGCTTCCGAAAACGCGCCGAGCAGGGCATTCGTCAGGTAGCCGCGCGTGCGCATATCGACGCCGACGAAGGAGCGCTCCGCGGCTAGCGGGGTATTGATGGCGCTGCTCGACGCGACGCAGATGCCGTTGGCGTTGACGAGCCAGATCTGGTCGAGCCCGGAGAAGCCTTGTGCGTCGTGCAGGAAATTGCTAACGGCGAGCATCTGCGGATCTTTTAACAAACTGGCGTGCAAGGCGGGTTCCGCCGCCTCGCCGTTCGCGGCATAATTCTGGGATTGCACCAGCGCGTGCTGGACCACGTCCATTTCGGCCATGGTTGCGGGGATGGCTCGAGACATTGCGAGGTCGCTGGCGATGACCTCCGCCATGTTGTCGACGACCGACGTGGACATTTGCCGCTGCGTGCGCAAGGCCGCGTCCAGCTCTTGCTGTACCATCCGGTCCGCGACCATGCCGGCCACGAACCAGCAAACGAGCACGATCAGCGCGAAGCTGATCGGCCCGGTTGCCTGGCGCAAGGTTGTCCTGTTCATCGACCCTCTGATCCGTCTGGCTGTGACATGCAACTAGCTTTTTCGTGGCAGCGCGCTGGCGCTGGTTCGCCCCTGTGGAAGCGGCTGGCGATACGCTCTCGGTGTGGGCCGTGCCATGGCTCGGGACTACCGCAATCAGGTGTGTCGTTTCTTGATTTTAACCGTCATGGGGCCTGACGCCACCGTTATTGCGGGAATGCGAAGTACGTTCGCCTCACCCATCAGATTCTTAACGGCAGCGCGTCAGCTTTCTGAATGGCTGCGCGGGTTTTCAGGGTGTTTGAAACGCGATCCCGGCCATGATCGCGATTGCCGGGAACGCGGGTCGTGCACGGCTGAATTTAACGCGTTGTACCGGGCCTTACCGACGTCGGCTGAGGGCCGTCACCCGTGCGTTCGAGGCCATTTGTTGCTATTTGCCGTGAAAGGTTGTGCCTGAAACATAGGATGGTGTAGTGTCGTGCCGTCCAAAACAAGGAAAGCCCGCCAGCCTTCGGGCGGCGCCTGCGGCGACAGGAGCCCGGCTTGACGGTTGCGGTCCCGGGCGGCTTGCCCACGGACCTGTCCGTCACCGGTCCACGTGTCTCCAACGCTAACGATTTACTGCGCACATGCGTTTTGCCATGCCTGATTTCCGCTTTCCGGACCGATCTTCAGACTGCCGCGCCGAAGCCGCGGCCCCTTCTGTGCGTTTGAATGCCTGTATGAATAGGGAGAGCGTCTGATGGATTTCAGCTTCAATCTGAAGCAGACCGCCAATGCGTCCGCATGGCGGGTGCTGCCCAATCGCTGGGACTTCGTCGCCTTTCCGCTGATCATCTGCATCATCGCGATGGCCGCGATCGGGTTTCACGAAACGCTGGCGCCGATGTCCACGCTCAAGACTCAGGCGATCTCGCTCGACCCGTCGAATCTGCCCGAGTACGCCATGCGCACCACGCTGCGCATGCTGGCGGCGCTGGTCGCCTCGCTGATCTTCACGCTCGTGTACGGCACGCTGGCTGCCAAGAGCCGCCGCGCCGGCATGGTGCTGGTGCCGATTCTCGACATCCTGCAGTCGGTGCCGGTGCTTGGCTACATTTCGTTTACGGTCACGTTCTTCCTCGCGCTGTTCCCGGGCCGCGTGCTCGGCGCCGAGCTGGCGGCGATCTTCGCGATCTTCACGAGCCAGGCCTGGAACATGACGTTCAGCTTCTACCAGTCGCTGCGCACGGTGCCGCGCGATCTGGACGAAGTCTCGCGCGGCTTTCATCTGACTTCGTGGCAACGTTTCTGGAAGCTGGAAGTGCCGTTCTCGATGCCGGGCCTCATCTGGAACATGATGATGTCGATGTCCGGCGGCTGGTTCTTCGTGGTCGCCTCGGAAGCCATCACCGTCGGCAACAACTCGATCACGCTGCCGGGGATCGGCGCGTATCTGGCGCAGGCGATTTCCGACAAGAATCTGCACGCGGTCGGCTGGGTGATCCTTGCCATGACGGTTGTGATTCTTGCGTACGACCAGTTCATGTTCCGCCCGCTGGTTGCGTGGGCCGATAAATTCCGCATGGAAACCACGAGCTCGGGCAATGCGCCGGAATCGTGGCTGCTCGACCTGATCCGCCGCACCCATCTGATTCACCGTCTGCTGGTGCCGCTCGGCTGGATGTTCGCCAAGGCCGCGCGCGTCAACTTCACGTTGCCGGCGTTTCGCGGCCCGCGCTTCCAGATTCCGCAGCGCGAGAAGACCTCGCGCGTCGGCGACATTGTCTGGGCGGCCGTGGTGTTGCTCGCTACGGTCTACGTGGTGTACCGCGTGATCACCTACGTGCGAACCGGCGTGTCGCTCGACGAAGTCTGGCACGTGTTCGTTCTGGGGCTCATCACGCTGCTGCGGGTGGTGGTGCTGATCGCCATCGCCTCGGTGATCTGGGTGCCGATCGGTGTACTGATCGGCCTGCGACCGGCGCTCGCGCAGAAGGTGCAGCCGATCGCGCAGTTCCTCGCAGCGTTCCCGGCGAACCTGCTGTTTCCGGTGTTCGTGATCGTCATCGTGCGCTTTCATCTGAATCCGGACATCTGGCTGTCGCCGCTGATCGTGCTCGGCACCCAGTGGTATATCCTGTTCAACGTGATTGCCGGCGCGAGTTCGTATCCAAACGACTACCGGGAAGCGGCCAAGAACTTCCACATCCGCGGCTGGCAATGGTGGCGTCAGGCGATGCTGCCGGGCATTTTCCCTTATTACGTGACCGGCGCGATCACCGCCTCGGGTGGCGCGTGGAACGCAAGTATCGTCGCGGAATTTGTTCAGTGGGGCGACACCAAGGTTGTCGCGCATGGCTTGGGCGCCTATATCGCGCAGACCACCGCAGCGGGCGACTATCCGAAGATCATCGTGGGCATCGCCGTGATGTCCCTGTTCGTGACCCTGTTCAACCGCCTGTTGTGGCGTCCGATGTTCGCCTACGCCGAAGCCAAGCTGCGGCTAGATTGAGAAATAAAGGCTAAACGCGATGCAAAATCCTAAAGCTGCTATGACCGCCGCACCGATCCAGACCCCGCCGATGCCGCCGCGCCTTGGTGAAGAGATCCTGCGCGTCAAGGACGTGTGCCGCGGGTTCAACAAGTCGCAGGGCGAGCTGCTCGTCCTCGACGACGCGAATCTGTCGTTGCGCGAAGGCGAAATTGTCGGGTTGCTGGGCCGTTCGGGCTCGGGCAAATCCACGCTCCTGCGCATCATCGCCGGTCTGATCGAGCCGACCGACGGTGAAGTCACCTATATGGGCAAGCCGCTCGACGGCCCCGCCAAGGGCGTGGCGATGGTGTTCCAGACCTTCGCGCTGTTCCCGTGGCTGACCGTGCTGCAAAACGTGGAAGCGGGTCTCGAGGCGCAGGGCGTCGCCGCGAGCGAACGCCGCACGCGCGCGCTGGCGGCGATCGACCTGATCGGTCTCGACGGTTTCGAAAACGCGTATCCGCGCGAGTTGTCGGGCGGCATGCGTCAGCGCGTCGGCTTTGCACGCGCGCTGGTGGTCGACCCCACGCTGCTGCTGATGGACGAGCCGTTCTCCGCGCTCGACGTGCTGACCGCCGAAACGCTGCGTACCGACCTGCTCGATCTGTGGACGCAAGGCCGCATGCCGATCAAGGCAGTGCTGATCGTCACGCACAACATCGAGGAAGCGGTGTTCATGTGCGACCGGATTCTGGTGCTGTCGTCCAATCCGGGTCGTGTCATCGCTGAAATCAAGGTGCCGTTCAAGCATCCGCGTAACCGCCTTGACCCGGCGTTCCGCCGGCTGGTCGACGACATCTACGCGAAGATGACCGCACGTCAGACCGACGAAAAGACCAAGAAGGGGCTGGAATTGCACAGCTGGTTGCCGCATGTGTCGACCAACCTGATGGCCGGTCTGATCGAAACGCTGGCCGCCGCGCCGTACCACGGCCGCGCCGACATGCCGGAAATCGCCCGCTCGCTGCATCTGGAGGTGGACGATCTGTTCCCGGTCGCTGAAGTGCTGCAGCACCTGGGTTTTGCCGACATTCGCGAAGGGGATATTTTCCTGACGCCGCCGGCACGCGTGTTCTCGGAATTCGGCACGCAGGAACGCAAGATGATGTTCGCCGAGCACCTGCTGCGCCATGTGCCGCTCGCCGCGCGGATCAAGAAGGTGTTGAACGAACGTCCGGGGCATCGCGCGCCGCGCGTGCGCTTCGAGCAGGAGCTGGAGGATTTTCTGTCGGACAGCGCCGCGGAAGAGACGCTCGACGCGGTGATCAACTGGGGCCGTTATGGCGAGATCTTCTCGTACAACGACCAGACGGAAATTTTCAGTCTGGAAGACGTGGAGTCTTAAATCCGGTCGAGCTGATTGAGACGTTTCAGAAAAAACGGCAGGGGAGACCCTGCCGTTTTTTTATTGCAGATTGCCCCAGCGCTCGACCGCCGGTTCTGCGGACGCCCACTTCCAGCCCTTGTCTTGCCGGCACGCGCTTGCCGTGTACCAGTCTTCGTGCGCGCCCGGGCCGTCGCCGTCCTGCACCGAGAACACGAAATCCTTGCACAGCGCGAGCGCCGAGCTGAACGCGCGCGTCACGCGCACCTGGCCGTGGCCGTTTTCGATCGGCAGGGTGTGCTTGACCGCCCAGGGCCGCGTCTCGCCGACCGGCATCGCGCCCGCCAGCGCGGCGATCATGTTCTGCTGATCGGTGTGCATGGTGCGCATGTAGCGGCCGATGGCTTCGTCGGTCGCGGCCTGCACGGCGATACCGACGCCGATACCCACGGCCGGGTTGGCGGTCACGAGGCCTGACGCGACACCGGCCGCGGCGCCGCTCGCCGCGCCGACCGACGAGCATCCGCTTGTCAGCAGACTGGCGCCGACACAGAGTGCGCCGGCCAGCACGAGCCGCAACCGGTTGCCGCAAAGCGCCGCGACAAAGGTAAGCGGGACCAGGGCGGTACGCGCGCCATTCACAGAGCGTAATTCGGACAACGTGCGTTCATTCCGCGGACGTGGAAGCGGCCGCGCCCTCATTGCAGCGCGCCCCAGCGTTCGGTAGCCGGTTCGGCCGACGCCCATTTCCAGTTGTCGCCGTCACGGCAGATCGACGCGACGTAAAACGCGCTGCTCGCCGGCACATTCTGGGTAGCGGTCTGGTCGACCGAGAAGACGATTTCCTTGCAGTCGAGCGCGCCGGCGCTGATCGTGCGGCTGACGGTGACGCGGCCGTGTTCGTCGTCTTCGATTGGCACCGAGTGGGTCACGCTCCACGGGGCAATCGCGCCGACGTCGAGCGGCCCGGCGATTTTGGCGATGCCGTCCTGTGCATCCTTGTGGACTACGCGCTGCGAGTACTGCACGCCGGCGCGGGCCGCGGCCACAGCGCCAAGACCGATGCCGGTCGCGACTGCCGCGTTGCTGGTGACTTTGGCCGCGAGCGCGGCGCCTGCGACACCGGCGCCGGCGGTGGCGCCTTCCGAGTAGAGCGAGCTGCATCCGCTCAATGCCGACGAGATCGCCACGGCCAATGCGGTGAGCGCCGTTGCATTCGAACGTCTGCGTTTGGCCGCTTTAGACGCTTTGGCTGTTTGTTTTGCCCCTTCGGCCCACACCATACCTTTTTGCATTTCCCTGTCTCTGCTCCTGCAAGTGCCTTTCGCTCACGTGCTGCTCATGCATCGCTCGTTCATACGAAGCACTTGTGTGAACGATGTGTGAGCGCAAGGCACGTCTTTCTCACGGTCGCACCGCGCGCTGCCGCATTTTGCAGGATGCCATTTGTAATTGGCAGAGGGAAAGTGCAAGCAATTGCAAAAGATGGTGCGAGTCAAATCGGTTTCTGTTGGAAAGACGCCGATTTGATTGGCGGTGCGAAGGGATTAATGAGATGACAGGCAGGCAGAAAAGGACGTTTCTGCAGAGAGGGGGTGAAACACGCGCGTTGGACGAGCGCGAAAAGGTAGACGGCGAGCACACAGAAAACACACGTTCACGCGAACGAGTCACATGAGCGCACGGCGTGCCTTATTGCTCGGTTTCGTCCTCCGCACCTTCGTCGCCACCGTACGTGCTCAAGCGGTTGTACAGCGTTTTCAGACTCACGCCGAGCGCTTTGGCCGCGCGCCGCTTGTCGCCGCCGCAATACTTGAGCGTGCCGAGAATGATCTGCTTTTGCGCATCGGCGAGCGGCGTGCCGATCCATACGCTCATCGCGTCGCCTTGCGTCACGGGTTTTTTTACGCGCGACGCGAGATGCGGATGCGGCAGCTCGACCGTCTTCTCCGCAAGAATGAAGGCGCGATACACCGCGTTCTTCAACTCGCGCACATTGCCGGGCCACGACCAGGTCCGCAGTGTTTCGATCGATCGTTTGCTGAAGCTTTTGCTCGTGCCTTCCTGTTGATTCAGCAGGGCGAGGAAGTGTTGGGCGAGCAGTTCGCGGTCACTCTCGCGCTCGCGCAACGGCGGCGCGCGCAATGGAAAAACCGCGAGCCGGTACATCAGGTCCTCACGCAGACCGTTTTCCTTCACCGCTACTGCGGGGTCGCGATTGGTCGCGGCGATCACACGCACGTCACCGTGAATCAGTTCGCTGCCGCCCACCCGAAAAAACGTGCCGGTTTCGAGCGCGCGCAAAAGCTTGACCTGGCGCACCGGCGCCATTTCCGTGATTTCATCGAGAAACAGCGTGCCGCCGTTCGCATGTTCGAAGTAGCCGACGCGACCCTGGACCGCGCCGGTGAAGCTGCCTTTTTCGTGGCCGAATAACTCGGCTTCAATGAGTTCGTCGGGGATCGCGCCGCAGTTCACGGCGACAAACGGTGCGGCCTTGCGGCTGCTTTGATCGTGAATCGTGCGGGCAATCAGTTCTTTGCCGGTGCCGGATTCGCCGATGATCAGCGCGGTCGCGTCAGTGCTGGCGACGCGTGCGATCTGTTCGTACAAATCGAGCATCACCGGCGACGAGCCATACAGCAGCCCATACGATTTCAGTCCCGCGATGCCGTCCGCGACACGCTGTTTCGTCTGCGCGGCGGAGACGGTGGGCGAGTCCAGATCGATTGACGCCATAAACGGGGAGTCCTGTGCAAATGGGGTTCGGTGTTGCGGCGCGCAGGCCTTGAAGCCCTTGCAGCAAGATGGACCAGTGCGGTCACTATCTCACAAAAATTGGATTTAACCACTTTGACGCGGCTTCCGGCAATGCGTGTGACGAACGGCGAAATCGCTCGTCGCAAGCGCGGTCGAAAATGCCTGAACTCGTGCCGGGGCCGAATGAAAGCGGCAAATTTACCGGGCATGGCGATTGCGCTTTTTATCCGGCATGCAGGTGGTTTTGAGCGGCTCCGTTCGAGTCACGCTGGCGGCGGACGCGGTTCTGCGACGGTTCGCGGTGCGGCCGTCAATGCCGAGCACTATGTGCGGCACAACCCGTGGCGTTCGCTCGGGATTGCCGCGTCACCGGCTTTCTGCCGGGCGTCCTCGGCGCACACTAACTCACGCTAGCGCGCGGTGCTCGACGCCGATCCGCTTGACGATAACCAGGAGTTCACGATGGGACGACCCAAAATTGGCATCTTCGGCGCGCTGGTTGCCCTTAGCGGGTATCTGGCTGTGCGCTACATGCAGCGAAACCGTGCCGCGCAGGCTCTGGCGGCGCGCGAACTGAGCCGCTGGGAAGGCGAGGGCGGCACGGTGGCAACGTCGGCTACGCTGTCGGGCAGCGCGAGTGCCGGTCCATCTACACCCGGCGCCACGCAGGGTGCAAATGGCTCGGCGCGTCCGAACGGCCAAGGCGATGCATGGCCGTTTCCGCGTAGCTGAGGGTCGCGATGACGACCTGGCGTGGGCCCCTGCGCCGACGTGCCGCTTCGATACGCGGCGCCTGACGCGCATGATAAATTTATCTCGATAAAGCCGTACAATAGTTAAATAGACAACAATGTCGCCCTCCGGTAGACGGTTTTGTCACCGATTGTTGCGATATTGAATCAAGTCAGGGGCTCGGCGCTGTCGCGGAGTGTTAGCGTGTGCTCACATCTGGGCGCACACGCGGCGCATCCGCAAGCTGTCGACCGGCGTTCCAGCATGCGGTTGTGCATGTTCCCCATTCACGCCTTCGGGCTTTCGAGACGCGATGCCACACGTACTGATTGTCGACGACGATGCCGGTACCCGCGAGGCGCTTGCCGCCATCATCGGGGAAGACGGTTTGACTACCGCCACGGCGGGCGATTTGCGCGAAGCGCGCATTCAACTGGTCCGGCAGATGCCGGACGTCGTCTTTACGGACCTGAAGCTGCCCGACGGCAGTGGCGTCGATCTGTTCGAAGATCTCGATCCGCGCTCCGGTGTGGAGGTGATCGTGATTACCGGCCACGCCACGGTGGAGTCGGCGGTCAACGCGCTGAAGATGGGCGCGACCGACTATCTGGTGAAGCCCATCAACATGCAGCGCGTGAAGGCGATCCTGTCGCGCCTGCCGCGTGCCGGCGACCTGAAGGCTGAAATCGGCACCTTGCGCGGCGAGTTGCGCCGCATGGGCCGCTTCGGTTTGATGCTCGGCAATTCACCGGCCATGCAGGAGGTCTACGACCAGATGGGCCGCGTGGCGCCGACAGCGGCCTCGGTCATGCTGGTGGGCGAGTCGGGCACCGGCAAGGAAGTTGCCGCCCAGACGCTGCATCAACTCAGCCTGCGCCGCAAGCATGCGTTCCTCGCGGTGAATTGCGGCGCGATCTCGCCGAACCTGATCGAATCGGAAATGTTCGGCCACGAACGCGGCTCCTTCACCGGCGCGGACCGTCAGCACAAAGGTTATTTCGAGCGCGCGAACGGCGGCACCCTGTTTCTCGATGAAATCACCGAGATGCCGATCGAGTTGCAGGTGAAATTGCTGCGCGTGCTGGAGACGGGCATGTTCATGCGGGTCGGGACGACGAAGGAGATTGAGACTGACGTGCGGCTGATTGCGGCTACCAATCGCGATCCTGAGCAGGCTGTGCTGGAAGGTAAGTTGCGGCTCGATCTTTACCATCGGCTGAACGTGTTTCCGATTAGCCTGCCGCCGTTGCGGGAGCGGGGTAAGGATGTTGACCTGCTCGCGCAGGCGTTTCTTGACGAGCTCAATGAGCTTCATGCCACGAAGAAGCATTTTCCGGCCGCAGTGAAGGACATGCTGATGTCGTATCCGTGGCCCGGTAATGTTCGCGAGCTGAAGAACTATGTGCAGCGCGCGCACATCATGTCGGGTTCGGATTCGGATAGTACGGCGACTGTGCCGCTGCAGATTACGTTGTCGAAGCCTGTGGCCGGGACGGCGATTACGATTCCATTCGGCACTTCGCTTGCCGAGGCGGATCGGCAGTTGATTCTGGCCACGCTCGAGCAATGTGGCGGTGTGAAGACGCGCGCTGCGGAGATTCTTGGGATTAGTCTGAAGACGCTTTATAACCGGCTTGTTGAGTATGGGAATGATGCGCGGGATGATAGTGATGTTGCTGTTGAGTCGCGGGCTTTGGGGGGGGCGGATGTTTGAAGTTGGTTTTTTTGCCTGCGGCGGTGGGCTTTCCTTGTTTTCTTAGTGGTCTATTAGCGTTCGCCCCTGTGCGGGGCGGGCACTTACTTTCTTTGCCGCGGCAAAGAAAGTAAGCAAAGAAAGCCGCTTCACACCGCTAGCCCATAAGCGGGTCCCCCGCGCAGCCGCGGTAGTGGTGCATCTGGAATCCGTGTTCTCGCACATTTAGCCCCGGTGACAAAGCAGTCATTCTTCCGGCGGCGCTGCGCGCGCCGATGCCTCGGTCATCTATTGGCCTGTTTTGCTGTCCCCGCCTTTTCATTCGGCATGCGGCTTGCTCCGGTTTAATCCAATGGAACGCAAAACGAGGATCACCGACATGCCGGAATACGCCGCCGCTCCCGCATCTCCCCTCCCAAAGCACGCTCACCGTCCTGAGCCAATCGAGCCGCCAACCCCGGATCCCGATGAGCCCGACACGTTTCCAAATCCCAGTCCGACCCCAGATCCGATCGATCCCGTCGCGCCGCCTATCGGTGATCCGCCGCCGCAACCCACGCAAACGCCTCAAGCCACTTAACGTCTATCGTCGCAAGACCGCCTCGTGCAACTCTGACACGCATCCGGTGATGCGCAGGGGGCCGGGGCGGCGATTTTATGTACTTGTTACAAAAGTGACGCATCTTTTACCGGAAATTTCCTACCGCGACCCCTACACTGAATTGATGCCGTCTCGATGGCGGCGGGCTCCCCCTGGAGGCATCGATCATGAGACATCCAGCACTGCGACGTTCCGCGCGCCATTCGAAGCGCGATTCCCGAGCGGGCAGCAGCAAGAGCGACCCGGTAGAGTCGCCCGACCCGGCAGCGCAAAACCGCATCGCCCCCGATGCGCCGCCAGACGGAGAACACAACCAGGGCGGCGTGCGCCGCGAAGGGCTGGAGTACCAGCGCGATCTCGGCTCGGAACAGGACGCTTGAGCCCGCCTCTCAGCCAGTAAGACGGGTTCCGGTTTCGTCATATCAAGCAGAAAGAACTTCTTCGCGATGCTTCTATATCGCGCGTTTTTGCTCGTTTGTCACATTTGCAAACACTTTTATTTCCAGCGTCCCGGAAAACGGCACGCGAATTGCATGCACCTATTTGGCACATATCTGTATGCAACGAAACAACTGACGAGGTGAAGCACCAATGAGCAGACTGATCGTGGTATCGAATCGTGTGGCGCCGATCCAGGAAGGCCGTCCCGCGGCAGGTGGCCTCGCGATCGGCGTGCTGGACGCATTGAAGGAAACCGGTGGAGTCTGGTTCGGCTGGAGCGGTGAAACGGTGAGCGAGCCGTCCGCTCCGGTGATCGAAAAGCAGGGCAATGTGACGTACGCGACGGTGGGCCTCACCAAGCGCGACTATGACCAGTACTATCGCGGCTTTTCGAACGCGACACTGTGGCCGACATTCCACTATCGCAACGACCTGTCGCGCTACGACCGGCAGGAATACGCGGGCTATCAGCGCGTCAACGCGACGCTCGCCAGGCAGCTCAAGGCGCTGCTCAAACCCGATGACATCATCTGGGTGCACGACTATCATCTGCTGCCGTTCGCGCGCTGCCTGCGCGAGCTCGGCGTGAAGAATCCGATCGGTTTCTTCCTGCATATCCCGTTTCCGGTTCCCGAAGTACTCCGCACGATTCCGCCGCACGAGGAACTGGTCAAGGCGATGTGCAGCTACGACGTGATCGGTTTTCAGACCGAATCGGACCGCCAGTCGTTCGTCGACTTTATCGAGCGCGGCCAGCACGGCGCTTCGAGCGAGGACGGCATGGTGCACGCCTACAACCGTTTCCTGAAAGTGGCGGCGTACCCGATCGGTATCTATCCGGACGCAATCGCCAAGTCGGCCGAGCAGTTCACCGACCGCAAACCGGTGCGCAGCCTCCGAGACGGCATGCGCGGGCGCAAGCTGATCATGAGCGTCGACCGGCTTGATTATTCGAAGGGCCTGGTCGAGCGCTTTCAGGCGTTCGAACGGCTGCTGCTGAATGCACCGGGTTGGCACGGGCGCGTGTCGCTGGTGCAGATCGCGCCGCCGACGCGCGCGGATGTGCAGACCTATCAGCGCATTCGTCAGACGCTGGAGGGGGAAGCCGGCCGCATCAACGGCCGTTTCGCGCAACTCGACTGGACGCCGATCCAGTACCTGAACCGCAAGTACGAGCGCAATCTGCTGATGGCGCTGTTCCGTCAATCGCAGGTCGGCTATGTGACGCCGCTGCGCGACGGGATGAACCTGGTCGCGAAGGAGTACGTTGCATCGCAGGACCCGGCCGATCCGGGCGTACTCGTGCTGTCGCAATTCGCCGGGGCGGCCGAGCAACTGCCGGGCGCGCTGGTCGTCAATCCGTTCGACCTGTCGCAGATGGCCGAGGCGCTGGAGCGCGCGCTGTCGATGCCGCTCGCCGAGCGTCAGGCGCGTCATGCGGACATGATGGCGCCGATGCGCGAGAACAATCTGTCGGTCTGGCGCGATACGTTCCTGGGCGATCTGCGCGATGTCGCGACCGCCTCTTCGGTGACGGCCAAAGCGGTAAAGCTCGCTGACGTGACGGCATCGTCGTCATAGCCGCATTAGCGGCGGCGCGGTTCTTTCAAGAACCGCGCGTGCTGGTCACGTCGAACTAGTCGGGCAAGGCTGACGCATTAAACAAAGGCGCGGATCGCGGCAGGCGCTCACGCCGCTTGTACGTTCACGCGCTGCATCACGCGTAACGTGCTGACCACGGCGGCGACCGCCGAAAAGCACGCGGCCACATACAGCACAATAGTCGGGCCATGCTGCGGCGCGATGCCGAAGATCAGCGCGACCAGCGCGGCGCCGAGCGTCTGTCCGGTCAGGCGCGCGGTGCCGAGCATGCCGCTTGCGCCGCCGCTGCGCTCACGCGGCGCGGCGGACAACATGGTCCGATTGTTCGGCGACTGGAAGATCCCGAAGCCCGCGCCGCATAGTGCCATGCGCCACGCGATCTGCATGGGCTCGGGATGCGCGCCGAGGGTGGCGAGCAGCAGCAGACCCACGGTCATCGCAACGAGTCCGATGCCGCCCAGCCAGCCTGACGACACCTTGTCCGACAGTACGCCGGCAATCGGTGCGGCGAGGATGATCACCGCCGGCCACGGTGTCATCAGCAAGCCGGTATCGACCTGCGAGAAGCCGAGTGTGTCCTGCAACAGAAACGGCAACGACACGAAGGCCAGCATCTGCGCGCAGAACGAGCAGACCGAGGTGCCGATCGAGAGGGCGAACACCGGAATTTTCAGCAAATCGATCGGCAGCAGGGGCGCGGGCTGGGTCAATTGACGGCGCACGAAGAAGTAGCCGATCACCACCGCGCCGAGGGCTTCCGCGGCGACCCAGCCGAAGCGCTCGCCGTGACCGAGACCGTCCACGGCGAAAATCAGCAGGCCGAACACAAGGGCGTTCATCACCGCGCTGAGATAGTCATAGGGAGACTCGTGACCGGGATTCAGCGGCAGCGCCTTGAAGCCGCCGACAATCGCCGCGATTCCGATCGGCACGTTGATCGCGAACAGCCAAGGCCACGAAGCGACAGCGAGCACCCCGGAGGCGACCGTCGGCCCGACTGCCGACGATATCGCGACGACCATCGCGTTAATCGCCACGCCGCGCCCAAGCTGCGCGGGCGGATAGATCATGCGCACGAGCGCGGTGTTCACGCTCATGATGCCCGCCGCGCCGAAGCCCTGGACCACGCGGGCGAGCGCGAGCGTCGGCAGCGAGGTGGACAGCGCGCATCCGAACGACGCCACCGTGAACAGGATCAGCCCGCCCAGATAGATGCGCCGGTAGCCGATGCGGTCGCCGAGCGACGCGAGCGGCAGTAGTGAAATGGTGATGGCGAGCTGGTAAGCGTTGACGACCCAGATCGAGCCGGCTGCGCTCGCGTGCAGATTGCGCGCGATAGTCGGCAGCGCGACGTTGGCGATCGCGCTGTCGAGGACAGCGAGCGTGAGGGCGAGGGCGATAACCAGCATCGCCCAGTAGCGTTGCGGAATCGGCAAACCTTGTTCGGTGCTGTCCGCGAGCGGTGTGCCGGCAGCGTGTAGGGAAGCTGGAGCGGCATCGGCCGGCATCGACTTGTCCTTGCGCGATGGTTGTGCGTGCATCGTTCTTTTGGATTGTGAGTGGGGCGGTTCATCGACTCTGCGACCCCGCGATGAACCGCGCGCGCTGCGAGCCGTCCTGGAAAGGCAAGACGGCCCGCAGCAACGACGCCGGCGCTGCAACAGCGCAACGGCGTCGCGTTTCACGCGCTATTTGAGTTCGTACAGACCGGTGTGGGTGGTCGAGTCGAGCTCGTTCAGATGCGTCATGAAACGCGCCACCGCATTGGTGGTGTCCGCATTGATCGGCAGATGCGGCACCTTCAGCGCATGCAGGCGGAAGATGTAGCGATGCGTTCTGTCGCCACGCGGCGGCGCCGCGCCGCCGAAGCCGACCGTGCCGTAGTCGTTGCGCACCTGCAGTGCGCCTTGCGGCAGCAGCGAACTGTCGGCCTTGCCGGCATTGCGCGGCAGCGAGCGGACGTCAGCCGGAATGTTGACGACAACCCAATGCCAGAAGCCGCTGCCGGTGGGCGCGTCGGGATCGTGAACGGTGAGCGCGAAGCTTTGGGTGTCGGACGGCGGCGCGTCCCACTGCAACGCGGGCGAGATGTTCTCGCCGTCCACGCCGAAGGCCTTGTCGTGGTATTCGTGGGCTTTCGGCATAAAGCCGTTGGTGGGAAAATCGTCGGACCAGAGACGGAAATCAGCCATTGGGTGCCTCCCTTCTAGAGCGGTTCTGGGATGGTCGGCGCGTGCTTTATTGCTGCCGGCTTGCCATTGAGTTGTTGGCGGATTATTGCCGGCTTATTGCCCGATTCCTGCCCGATGTCTGCCAGGTCAGCACGCGAAAAACGCCTCGAGCTAGCCAATCGAGTGTATCACCAGCGGCTTCGGGATTCGTTCGAACCGGACAGGCTACGGGCAGCTTTCAGCCGCGTTCCTCGAAGCGCGGTGCCTCGCTCTTCAACCATTCGACAAGCCGCTGCAACACGCCCTCGATATCGCGATTCGCTCCGCGCAAAGCGCATTCCCATACCACGCCTACGCGCCAGCCGCTTGCGAGCAAAGCTGCCTGCACCTTGTCGTCGTTGCTGCGATTGCGGCCGATCTTGTCGCGCCAGAACTCCGGCCGCGTTTGTGGCCACTTGAAAAGATGACAGTCGTGACCGTGCCAGAAACAGCCGTGTACCAGTACGACCGCGCGGTAGCGCGGCAGCACGATGTCCGGGCGCCCCGGCAGGTCGCGCGCGTCTAAACGGAAGCGAAACCCCTGCCGATGCAGGAGGCTGCGGATCAGAAGTTCCGGTTTCGTGTTGCGGCCGCGAATCCCGGACATCATCCGGCTGCGCGTTGCACTGTCGACGATATCGACCATCTTTAGCGCCTGGGTGACCTCGGTAACCTGGCCAGGGGATCAGGCTGCTCAGGAATAGACTCAGGAATAGAGCGAGAGGGCCTGCTTCGAACCATTGTGCGTCTTCTCGGCGAGCAGGGCTTGCACATGCGGCAGCATGATGCGCGCTACTTCCCGCATCACCGGCATGACGACGCTGTTGCCGAATTGCCGGTAAGCCTGGGTGTCGCTCACCGGAATCCTGAAGGTATCGGGAAAGCCCATCAGCCTCGCGCATTCGCGCGGCGTGAGGCGCCGCGGCCGCAACCGTTCGCCCTGATAGACCAGAATTTCCGAGCCGTCCTTGTGATAACGCGCGGAGAGCGTGCGTGTGACGCTGTCGGGATAGGCCATGCCGAAGCCAAAGCCGTTTCCCGCCGCACGATGCTTCGCCGCGTAGTTTTGCAGGTAGGTCCAGAGATTCGGCGTGAGCGTGTACTTCGGTTGCACGCGTTTGCCGGCGTGGTCGAAGAAGCGATCGTGGTCCCACGGCAGCACCGGTTCGCTGCCGTCCGTGCGATGCAGGATCGAGCCGAGGCGCGGGCCGCTTTCCGGCAGGCGCAGATCGTCCCAGGAGAAAGCTGTCTTGCCGCGAAAGCCGACGATGATAATGCGCTCCCGGTGCTGCGGCGTGAAATGCTGGCCGTCGACCACGCGGTAGTGCACGTCGTAGCCGAGTTCGTCGCGCAAGGTCTGCAGGATCACCTCGAAGGTGCGGCCCTTATCGTGCGAGAGCAGATTCTTCACGTTCTCCAGCAGGAACGCGGCGGGGCGCTTAGCCGCAATGATCCGCGCGACGTCGAAAAACAGGGTGCCTTGCGTCGTGCACTCGAATCCGTGCGGACGGCCGAGCGCGTTCTTCTTGCTGACGCCGGCGATCGAGAACGGCTGGCACGGAAAACCGCCGAGCAGCACATCGTGGCTCGGCACTTCTTCGGCGGGAAACGAAACGATGTCGCCGATCAGCGCGTGTTCGCCGTCGGCCGGGTAGTTCTCGCGATAGGTCTTGGTGGAGAAATCGTTCCACTCGCTCGTGAAGACGCAGTCGCCGCCGTGCGCCTCGAAACCCATGCGAATCCCGCCGATGCCGGCAAACAGATCGACAAAGCGGAACTGGGCGCCGCCCGTCGCCGCGCCGGCCTTTGTCGGGCCGCTACTGTGCAGCAGATCGCGCAGGGCCGGTTCGAGCATCGACGGGCACGGTGTTTCGCCTTTTTCCCAGCGGCGTACCGTCTTGATGTCCTTACCGACGTGCGCGGCGATTTCGCGTTGGGTGAAGCGGGCGCGCGCCTGTCTGAGCAGGTCGAGCGATGCGACGAGGGTCACGGAGGTCCTTGCTGGGAATTTTTGCGGACATTATGACCTAAGGTCGTCCCTTTTTCCTATTTTCGTGGACGAAGGGCAGAAACTTTCCGACATCGCAAAGACCGTTTTCGTCTAAACGCGACTGTCACAGGTGGGCGTGTAGGCTTACGGGGTGACGCGAATTCCCTGCGTTGCGACGTGTTCAGGCCGCGACAGGGTTCGCGGCCTTTTTTTAGCGGGGAAGTATCGGGCTGACCGGCATTGGGCTGACCGGCGCGGAAGGCCGGCCATCAAGGCTTGCCGCGCGTCAGATATGACGGCTGGCCGTTGCGAGATGGGGCGGTTGGGGTAGCGCGGCGGCTGCCGGGGCCAGTTCGTTCCACGCTGGCGGGACGCTGGCCTCAAACTCGTCGAGCTGCAGCAGGAGGCTGTCGACCCCGCACAGCTGCGCATGGGAGAGATTGCCGGTGTCGAGCAACTGGTGCAGACGCTTGCGCCAATAAGTGGGCGGCAGAATCGGCCCGGCCAGATCGCCGTGTAAAGACGGCCGCATCACGCGCCAGATATGCGCGATGTCCTGGTCGATCAGCGCCGTCTGGGTTGACCCCGTCAGCGCGGTGAGTGTGCGTTCCATAGCCCCTCCATGGCACCTTTACGGCAAGCGGCGGCGGGACTTTAGCGTTTTTTCTAAATATTTATCGCGACCAGCGCGGTCGGGCGAAACCGGCTGGGCGGCGTGGATGGCAGGCGCGGGCACACCCGTTGCTGAATTCGAGTACTGGCGCAAAATCGCGCCGGCATGTCAGATATAGGAGCCGAATATGAACAAGGACCAGGTGAAGGGCGTGGGCGAGCAGATCAAGGGCAAGATTAACGAAGCCGTCGGTAAGGCCACTAACAATCCGGGCAAGGAACTCAAAGGCGACCTTCAACAAGGCGCAGGCAAGGTGCGAAAGGCCTATGGCGATGCTAAGGAAGACGTCAAGGACAATGCAAAGCGCAACGCGCCGTGATCCGGAGCGCGGTGCCGCTTGAAGAGAAAGGGCGCTTCGGCGCCTTTTTTGTTATGGCCTGGGAGTAACCCGGGTTCGGCGCCGCGGACGCTCCAGGCGTCGTGCACCGCCTTTAGACTTGGCGCATCCAACACGGAGGAGGCGCGCATGACACCCGAAAAAATGCTTTCGATGTTCGAGCGGCAGTACCTGGAGGGCAAGGCGCCCGTCGACCTCGAGCCCACCTGTGCGAGCTTCGCCACCTGGCTGGCCGCGACATGGGAGCAACTCGATGGCGAGCAGAAGACCTTGCTGCTGACGGTCGGCGCGGCCTTGTGGCGCGAAGGGTATAACCTGCGCGCCGGGACGGCGACCAAGGATTTGTGGTGAGGCATGGGGGCTTCCGTGGTTCGGCGATAGGGCGGCGCATCGAGTAGCCACGTTCGCGTTGGGGTGTTTGGGGGCGCGCGCACGCGTTGTGTTGAGTCGGTTTATATTTGGCGGTCGCGCGTTCGGGGCCTTCTTTTCGGTTTCATGGCCGATCGCGGAGTCCCGATCCCAATTCCCAGCCGCAGCTCTCGCACAAGGTTTACATCGTCACCATGACCGATCTATCCGTCTTCCCAATCACGAAGAAATGGCCTGCCGGGCATCCGGACCGGATTCAGCTGTATTCGCTGCCGACGCCCAATGGCGTGAAGGTGTCGATCATGCTCGAAGAGACCGGTCTGCCCTATGAGCCGCACCTCGTGCGCTTCGATACGAACGATCAGATGTCGGCGGAGTTTATGTCGCTGAATCCGAACAACAAGATTCCGGCGATCATCGATCCGAACGGCCCCGGCGGCAAGCCGCTGCCGCTGTTCGAATCGGGCGCGATCCTGATCTACCTCGCGGACAAGGCCGGCAAGTTGATTCCGCAGGATGCCGCCGGCCGTTACGAAGCGATCCAATGGGTGATGTTCCAGATAGGCGGCATCGGCCCGATGTTCGGCCAGGTGGGTTTCTTCCACAAGTTCGCCGGCAGGGAATACGAAGACAAACGCCCGCGCGACCGCTACATCGCCGAGTCGAAACGGCTGCTCGGGGTGCTGGAGCAGCAGCTCGAAGGGCGCAACTGGATTCTCGGCGATGCCTACTCGATCGCCGATATCGCGACCTTCCCGTGGGTGCGCAATCTGATCGGCTTCTATGAAGCAGGGGATCTGGTCGGGATCGAAGACTTTCCGAATGTGAAGCGGGTGCTGGCGGCGTTCGTTGCGCGCCCGGCAGTCGCGAGGGGATTGGATATTCCGAAGCGGCCTTCGTGATGGGCTGAGGGCGGTTTGTATAGTTACAGTGACAAACACTGTGACAAACGCGACCCAAGGTCGATCAAGGCAGCTCGGTCGGATTGCCACCCATTGCTCGATAAAGGTCGCGCACAAACTCCTCGCTGACAACATCCCACTCGGGTGAGGCATAGAGAACGTCTTCGGGATTCTTCTTGCCCTGTGCGTGACGCAGTGCGCGCACGGTCATTTCGAGGGCCATCGCTTCTTCATATAGCGGGTGGCCAGGGCGGAGGCGGTCGTCGTTTTCCATGCCTGATTTTCGGCGTTCGCCGGGAATACTTTAGGTATCGGCGGTCGATGTGCTTTCGCAAGGCTCATGGATTCTGTGGAATGGAGCCTGCTTTTGCTTCGTTTTTGCGAGTCCCTTTTCCTTGCCGGTGGCAAGACCCTCCGAATGCCGCTTAATCGCCGTGCGTAAGATTTCCAAGATGGTATGGTTGTGTGATTGTGCATCTGAGACGATTGCATCTAGCGCATTCGCAATCGCTTCGTAATAAACAAGCGCTAACGACGGGTTAGGAAAAAAGAGTTAGATTGTGTTGGACGTTTCAATGTCCATTTCTCTTCCCGGGGCCGCTTTTCTTGGATTCGAGGTTAGGGCGCAAGGGTGCCATCCGACGCATACCAATTGTGCTGCTTACGCAGTGACGACGCGGCTCCTGCTAGCGCACGCGGGGCGACGATGATCGAGCGGATTTTGAGTCAGTTGTCTTTTGTGACTGCCTGGAATCAGGCGCTGCTGCCGGTTCAACAGTGAAAGACCGCGAGTTCCCGAACGCTCGGTGACGACCATGGCGGACTTCGCTTTGACATCGAGGTGCTCTGAGTGAGTAGTCTCGCGCCACGCTTTTAGTATGTGTTTGCGCCATAGCGCGCGCAACTCTTTCGTCGATCTTAAGGACAATTCGAGGAGTGCAGATGTCTGCACTCCAATGCTGCATGCATGTCAGGTATACCCACGCAGGGTGGAGTACATCGGTGAGCTTGAAATCGTCAGATACGACGGCCGGAGCAGTATTGCTGCAACACGGTCGCTTACCTCTCTTTTTCTTGCTCGGGCAATCGTGTTGCAAAAAATCGAATCTTTGCATCGGCGCGAGACGGTCAACGCTTTCGCTTTGATCTCGCAGGAGTGAGGCAGCGAGCGTACATCACGTAGAAGCTTTTAATCTGCTCCGATGACCACATGAGCAGCCGCCCCGCGCATACTCTCCCGCGCAGATCACTCTGCTTGCCATTTACGTGACGTCAACGGCATAGAGGGCGGTGAATAACAGATGGCACGGCGTATTGAAAGCTCTGTGAAATAAATACTTTTCGGGTCAGCATCCATCAAATGCATTTTGCATAAATCATTTTTTACTTTTCAATTTCTGATACTCGTCTGATTGCATTCACACTATCGTCATACGTAAAATCGCGCGACTAGCTGGAAAAACGAGGGGGAGCGGCATGGGCGCGCAGGATTTAGTCGGGGCGATAACAGGCGGCCTGTCGCAGCAGGACCGCCTTCTGAAACTGGATACAACGGAGGGCAATAATGTCCTGCTGCCGCATCGGCTCATTGGACGCTCGCGCATCGGCCGTGATTACCTGTTCATGCTCGATTGTGTATCCGTATCGGGCGATGTTCAACTCAAGACGCTGATCGCGCAGGCCGTCACGCTGTGGATACAGCAGACGGACGGTTCATATCTCTCCCATCACGGCTACGTGCATATGGCACGCCGGTTGGGGAGCGAAGGTGGTCTGACCACTTACCAGCTTGCGTTTTCCTCGTGGATGCATTTCCTTAAGTTCCGGCGCGACCAGAAGCACTGGCAGGATAAAAGCGTCGACGCGATTGTCTCGGACGTGTTTAACGAGCACCCACAGGCGCGCGGAATGTTCCGCTTTGTATTATCGAAGCCGCTGCCCACGCGCTCGTACTGTCGGCAGAGCGAGACTGACTGGAATTTCGTGCACCGGCTGCTGGAGTCAGAGGGGTTGTACGGTATCTGGCAGCAGGCGAGCGACGGCCAGTCACATACGCTGGTGATTACCGACCGCCTCCAGACGCTCGAACCGCTTTCGCCGGAGACGGTTGGGTTCTATCGCGCAGGCGTGAACAGCGAGGCCGACGCGCTTATGCAGTGGTCAGGTACGCGGACGCTGCAATCGGTGCTGTTGTCGACGCGCACGTTCGACTACAAGAATCCGCCGACGCCGTTCAATCCGAAAGCTACAGCGATTCCAACGATGGCGAATCAGGGAGCGTTGCCTGCACAGACTGAAGTCTACGAATATACCGGTGGCTACGCCTACCCGGAACAGGAACGCGGCGATCACCTGTCGAAAATCCGCATGGAAGATTGGGAGTCGCAGGCAAAACGCTTTCATGGCGCAGGTGGTCTGCGCGCAATCGACGCGGGGCGACGCTTCACGATAGTAGGTCACCCCGTGCACGATCAGGATTCCGGCGACCAGCGTGAGTTTGCTGCCATCGAGGTTGAATGGACGGTCGAAAACAATCTTCCACTTTCCGGGCATGAGGCGAATTACCCGTACAGCCTGAGCAATCAACTCACGCAGGCTCGCGCCGACGAATCGGGCAAGCTGTTCAGCGTTGCGCATGGTGACGGCTCCACGGGGTTCTATCGGGTTTCCGTCGAAGCGCAGCGCACGGGCGTGCCGTACCGCAGCCCGTTCGAACATCGCAAGCCCGAAGCGCAACTGGAATCGGCCATTGTCACCGGTCCAAAAGATCAGGAGTCGTATACCGACGAACTGAACCGGGTCAAGGTGCTGTTCGTGTGGGACCGGATCAATGAGGGCGATGAGCGAGCATCGTGTTGGGTGCGCGTGGTGCAGTCCGATACCGGTGATGGTTATGGTGGTGTGCACATGCCGCGTGCGGGTGAGGAACTGATAATCGGCTATATCGGCAACGACATCGACCGACCCATTGCGCTGTATCGCGTGTACAACGGTGCAGCGAAACCGCAATGGCACTCGAACGGTCTGTTGTCCGGTTTCCGCTCGAAGGAATTCTCGGGCAGCGGCTTCAATCAGTTGGTGATGGACGACGCGACTGGCCAGAACCGCGTTCAGTTGTATAGCAGCAGCACCAACGCACAACTTCACCTCGGCTATCTGATTGATCACACGGGCAACACGCGCGGTAACTTCCTTGGTAGTGGCTTCGATCTGAGTTCCGAAGCATACGGTGCACTACGTGCGGGGCGTGGGCTTTACGTATCGACGCATCCTGTCGCCAGCCAGCCTCTCGATGCGCGTCAGGCAAGCAGCCAGTTGATCGGCTCGGAAAGTGTAATCGAAGGATTGTCGCAGGCCAGCGAGAGCGCGCAGGCCGAAAGTCTGAAGGACGGGTGCGATGCGCTGAAGGCTTTTACGGACGCGACACAGCACAGCGAAACGGGGGCAACAGGCAGCGGTGGCAACACGGCAGGAGGCGGAACCGGTAACGCGAATACATTCGCGCAGCCCGTCATGCTATTTGCTGCACCTGCGGGTATAGCACTGTCGACACAGAAGTCGACGCACGTCGCGACGGACCAGCACATCAATCTGGTAAGTGGCCAGAGCACGCACATCGCAACGGGTAAATCATTGGTGGCGAGCGTCACGCAGAAGCTGAGCCTGTTCGTGCAGAACGCGGGGATGAAGCTGTTTGCCGCGAAAGGAAAGATTGAGGTGCAGGCGCATGCTGACAATGTCGAATTGACGGCGCAGAAATCACTGCTGCTTGTATCCGCCACTGAAAAGATTCAGGCCGCAGCGCAGCAGGAAATCCTGCTGACATCAGGTGGCGCATATATCCGCATCAAGGACGGCAACATCGAGATTCACGCACCGGGCACGGTCGACTTCAAGGGCGCGAACTTCCCGTTCAGCGGGCCAACGAGAATGGACGTGACCAATCCGGCGTTCAAGGATATGCCGACAAGGCAACTGACGCTGAACACGATGGCTTCACCTTCCGCGACAAACGTCGTGCCTGTCGGTATGCCGTACAAGCTCTACGCGGACGGTGCGATGGTGAAGCAGGGCGTATTCGACAGCACTGGGCAGTTGCCAATCGATCATCACGTAACGACACAGAAATACACGCTTGAACTGGCGAACGGCGTGAAGCACGACATACCAGTTCCCGGCGATTATCGCGATGTTGCGAATGGCGCGCTCGCGAATCAGGGATTTCCGTTTCATGAGGGATTATCCGGCAGTGACGGCGCAGCGCCGGACAGGGCAGCACACCGGCAGCTTTATAACGAACTGCTCAATCCCTCCTCCGAAGCCTAAACCATGGCGAATCCGACCACATCGATTACGACACCTCTTGCCCTGAACCAAACGAGCAGCGCTAGTATCCCGTCGCCATGGTTCGTGCAGCAGACCGAATACAATCCCCGGTTGGCGACGTTACGGCCACTGGTGAACGGGGAAGAAGCGTTCGGTGCCGTCTACGATGCGATCCATGATGCCAAGCATTCAGTCGACATCATCTGTTGGGGGTTCCAGCCGTCGATGTTCTTCCGGCGCGGGAGTGGCGACAACAAGACAATCGGGCAGCTTCTTGTTCAGAAGGGCAAGGAAGGCGTGAAGGTCCGGCTGCTGTGCTGGCATGACGACTGGTATATATCGCAGTTGAGCGAAAATAACATGCCGGGCTATGACGCGGAGACATGGATCAAGCGGCTTATTCCCGATTGGGCGTATGACAAGTGGTCCACGCTGATCGCCAAAGACTACCAGAGCACCGCAGAACGTCTCTACGATTCGTGGTGGTATTACTGCGCCAACCTGAATAACGTCACGATGGTCGGCACGTGGGATTCCGCCGTACGCAAATTGAAGTGGTTCACGCATTACCCCTTTACCTTCTCGGATGTCGAGTTCGCGACCCGCGACTTCACGCTTGATGAGCGTCGCGAGAATATGTGGCGGCTGTATCTTCGTGGCAAGGATTCGGAACGTGATACGCGCACGAAAATCCAGAATGCCTTTGCAACGGGATTGCTGACGCCGACCCATCACCAGAAGATGGTGCTGATCGACTATGAGGACCCGAACCTTGCGACGGGCTTCGTGATGGGGCACAACATGCTCGACCAGTATTGGGATAAAAACGATCATAGCGCTAAGCGCAACGGGCCGGGTGTGGGGCGTAATGGACCGACGCCGTGGCAAGACATGTCGAGCATGGTGACCGGCCCGATTCTTCAGGACCTGAACGATAATTTCTGTCTGGCATGGGATGGGGCAACGGGGCAGAGCCTCGGCAAATCACGCAAGGGTATGGAGAAGCAGTTGAAGATTCGCCCCGGAAAGGATACCGGCAGTGCCGTGATGGCGCAGATCGTGCGCACGCGCTCGCAGAAGGAAAAGGGCAAGAAAAGCGTCACGGATATTGAGGTGATGTACCTTCAGGCGGCGAACAACGCGACGAGGTACGTGTTTATCCAGAACCAGTATTTCCGGTGGGTGCCGCTCGCTGAGCAGATCAAGCGTGCGGCACTGGCGCAGACCAAAGGGGGCCGCGACCCCGGCTATCATGGTCCGATTCATCTGTTCGTGATCACGAACTCCGATGACGCGGCCGTGGCTAACGGGACGTTCAATACGTACCGCATGCTTCACGCGTTGGGACAGACAAACTCAATGCCCGGCGTCACGAGGGCAGTACAGACTCCAGCTCAGGATGCTGCCGTGGAAGCGAACCGGAAAGCGCTTCAGGATGCGCTGGCGCAGGACCAGGCGCGCGAGCAGCAATTGCAGTCCGGACAGGGGCTGGTTGTCGACCCGTTCAATCCCGGCTCTGTTTCGGGTGCGATGTCGGCCTACACACAAAATCAGCAAGCGATTCAACAGGATCAGCAGAATCTCGCTGAACTGGAGAGCAAGGACCTCGCGCACGTCGACATACCGTCAATGGACATGACCAACCTGAAGGTGCACGTGTGTACGCTGGTTGCGCCCGATTCGCCGGCGGGCGGATGGGTGCCTGTTTACGTGCATGCGAAACTGATGACTATCGATGATGCGTTCACGACGCTTGGTTCCGCGAACCTCAATTCCCGAAGCATGGAAGGTGACAGCGAACTGAACATCTGTACCGAGCATTCGGATGTAGCGCAATCGCTACGCAGGCAACTGTGGGGCCTGCATACAGGTGAGCAAGGTGCTCAGGATGAGCCCGTAGAAGCATTCAAACAGTGGGGAATAATAATCAAGAGAAACACAGTCCGCCAACAAAGCGGCGATCAACCTCCGGTAGCTTCCCTCGTCGGTTTCCTGCGATCAACCAACGACATCAGCCGCAGCGATTAAGCCATGAAACGACACCTTCTGATCGTCGCGCTTTCACTTCTGTTTTGTGCCTGCACGAAAAAGGAACCTCCGGTGACCTCACTGCCCGACATGAGCGCTGTGCGCGCTAATCTCGCGTTTACCTGCACGCATCAGGCGGACCATTTACCGCCGCTCGACCCGCAGGCAGACAGCCTGTTCCGCTACGCGCGGTATCTGGAAAAAAAAGAAGGTGCCAAGGACTTCAACGACGTTGCCCGTTACTACAGGATTGCAGCGGCACACGATCATTACAAGGCAAACCAGAACCTGCAATCGCTTCTTTCGCAAGGATTGGCTGACTCGCCCGATGCGCCGACTGAAACGGTTGATCTTGCAATGCAACTGATCAAGCAGGGTATCCCGAGTGGCTACTACGATGTCGGCCACTATCTCGAAACGGGCTACGGCCTGAAGCAGGACGTAGAAGCTGCATTGCATTACTTGCGCAAAGCAGCCGACCTTGGTAATCCGGAGGCGCAGGCTTATGTCGCGGAACAACTGGCACCTCATGATCGTGCTCCTGACATCGCACGGCAGATGCGGCAATGTGCTGCGGATCAGGGCTACGGGGATGCGGCAAATACATTGGGGGTTTTCCTTCAAGACAGATCGGATTACGGTGGGGCGATTAAAGCGTTTCAAAATGCCGTGAGCGCTGGCGACACGCTGTCGGCCTCAATTTTGCGAAATGGATTCAAGGGACCGCCAGCGACCAATCAACTCGATTATCTTGCACTTCCAAATGATCCGGAGCGTTCCCGGCGGTACGATTTAATCGGTAAATTCATCGACTCCCACGACGGTCGCAACCCGAAGGTTCCCGACATCGACAAAATCGTGCCTTTGCCGCCCGCGAAACTCCCACCGTGGGACGGCACGTTCCAGTGGCAAAAAGAGCAGGACGCAGCGGTGCCGCCGCAGAAGCCATCTGACGAAATTATCGACCAGATGGCAGGAGCAAAGCATCTTGATCCCGCTACGGGCCTGCCGCTATCGGGATTGTCGAACAAGACATCGCAGGCCGACGAACCTTCGAACGGCGCAGCCCGTCAACCACTCGGCACTCTAGCGAGCACAGGGGATATCTGCCCCGAAGATGGCGTGTGGCACGCGAAGCTCGAAGCGGGGCAGGTTGGAGACACACAACGACGTTTCCTCAAGGGCGATACATTGCCTTCGCTCGTCGTGAATGTACCGCGCCAGCTTACGTTTCTTGACCGAATGATGGGTACGCCCCAGCAGACTGTAAAGGTTGCGTGGCAACTAGTTGCGTACATCGATCAGGTGTGATGTTCCAATAACAGGTAGATCGTGAAGATATCTGATCCTCGACGGCGATCACACGACAGCATCCGGAACGGTTCACGCGCAGCCGACGGCGCTGTCATTTAGTGGTCGGCATGTCGCACATGAAGGCGATGACGCAGCGTGTCCGGCCTGCAATTCGATGGGCAAGATTAAATGCGATGGCCCGCGCCTCACGATGCCGGGTCCGGGCGGACGCCGCACAGCACTGAGCGATGATTTGTGTATCTGCAAATGTGATCCTCCGCCGAAGCTCGTCGCCTCACAGCAGTCAATGTCGGTCGAGGTTTGACGTCCTGACAGGCAGGATTGATTACCCCGGACAAACGTAGGAGTTGAATTGTGCGAACTTTGATGTTGCTGCTGTTTGTGGTTGTTGCATTCACCGGCTGTACTGATCAGAGCGGTACGTCATCGTGGCAGGGCAATACTTCATCGCAGGAACTAGACCACTTCAATCATTCGACGGTGTGGGATGACGCAAGCGCCGAGGAAAGGGATCAGACGCTCATCGCGCAGTTCAAGGGCAGGTCGTTCGTATGCCGTCAGGCAAAAGACCACACGCCGGAAGATGCGGGCAACGCAGCGCGGGCTTTCGGCGAATTTGTCCAGTACACCACTCACGGTGATGGCGTTCCTGATTTTTGGGACAGCGAGGCTGCACGCAAGAAACGTCTCGATCTGATAAGCGCCGCCATCAAGGCAGGGAGCTGGAAGGCGGACTATGTCGACAGCGTCTGGGCTTTTAAGGCGCGGGGAGACGCTGCGGCACATCAGGATGCGGCGCGACGGCTTGAGAAGTTGGCGTCTCAAGGTATTCCGATTGCGGCATACACCTATGCGACCTATCTTGAGCAGACTCCGGATGAGCAGGAACGGGTGATGTCTGAAGCAATCGACCGAGGAAGTCCCGACGCAATGGCGTGGGTGGGGGGCAATATTGTTGTTCGGTCAAAACAGTTACGGCAGATCGGCAAGGCGATGCTGGACTGTGCGGCGGCGCAGGGAAATGGAGACGCTTACGACAGCCTTGGTTTGCTCGCAGACATGGAAGGACGAAAGGTGGATGCCTATCGCCTTTGGGAAAAGGGCGTAAACAATGGATGCTTAGCGTGCATTGGGCGCATGGAAGAATTCGCGAAAATACGCGCCGGTTACGATCCGTCCACCGGGACTACCGATGCGACGCCTGCATTGAAGCAGATCGGACACTTCTATTCGGATAATTTTCTGTTCGAATGGACCCGCCTGCCGGATCTTTATAGGCCGCTCGCCGCCGACCTGTCGTTCCATATCAGCGATGGCGATATCTTGAAGCTGCTGAAATTGCAGGCATCCACGCCCGAATCCTGATCTGCATACAGGGTGGCTTCGATGACGCGATTCGTCTGGCATTTTCATGATGGCATGCGTATGCAACTGTGCGTGAACGAACAACAAATATGACCAGCAATGAACCGACGTCTATTCTCGATCTGTGGCACCGCTGCCGCTGTCGGTCACGCATACACGCCAGAATTATTGATCGAGACTGAAGTCGGTGGCGCGAAGCGATGGAGCGCGAAACCGTTCACGGAGTGGGCCGTCGTTGGGTGTTCGGCCCCGATAACGAACAAGTCGCAATTGCGGCCGCACGAGTGGGACGGACGACCCAGCGCACAATCGCAAAATGCAGCTTGGGCGGAGAGGCGGCAGATGAGGTTGATCTGCCAGTTGGGGCAAGCAAGCCTCTACGG
This sequence comes from Paraburkholderia haematera, assembly GCF_905220975.1. Taxonomy (GTDB): domain Bacteria; phylum Pseudomonadota; class Gammaproteobacteria; order Burkholderiales; family Burkholderiaceae; genus Paraburkholderia; species Paraburkholderia haematera. The sequence continues at coordinate 791,840 of NZ_CAJNBK010000001.1, forward strand.
TGGTCCGCCGGCTCTAACTCCGCTTGCGGCCGGCGGGGAAGAAATCGATCTGTTTCCGGGATGAGCGCGGCGGCTATCTTCGCTTACGATTTTCCTCCAGCTTCATTTCATGAACTAGGAGGCGGTTATGCAGTCGGACCAAATCCGCCAATCGCTTCGTTTCTGCTGGAGCGGGCCGCGTCGCGTTTTTTACGTGTTGCCGCTAACCCGACTTCGGGTATACGCCGGGTGCCAACAACTTCTCTTTTCCGGCAAACCGGTACTTGAAGCGCCACCATTTCTGACCTGCAGTAGTGACAAGAAGAAACAATCCTCCGCTGTCGTACTTCTTTAAGGGCGTCGAACTGGGTTTGATGTTCCGAATAGTAGTGTCGGTCAATGGCATGTGGGGGTATCTGGCTTGAGAGCTATTCTGATACCCCCCAAGTTGCCCCCACTTACCCCCAGCTGTAAATGGTTGAGTTTGGACGTCGCTGGAAACGAAAAACCCCGCGAAGCTAGGCTTGGCGGGGTTTTAAAGATTTCTTCGGACTTCTCGGGACGTATGTTTGGTCCCCCCGACAGGAATCGAACCTGTATCTAGCGCTTAGGAGGCACTTGTTCTATCCATTGAACTACGGGGAGATAGATGTTTTCAATCGGACGACCGGCGCCTTGCTTCTGTTGGCCTCAGCCTTATCCCGTGGGCGTTTCCGGCATTTCTGCTTCTTCCTAAATGAAGCGCCGTGACAGCCTGTGAACCCCAGTTTATAGCAGCGTTTGCTAAAAATTGATCCTGTAGCGTTGAAAAGCGATTTGGCACTGCTACAGCTTCCGACCGGGATAAAACGTGGCTTCAATCCTGCCAGCAGGCAGTCGCTGGCGTGCCCAGGCGCGCAAGCGAGGGCAGAGTATAGCAAAAACGCTCAAAACGAAAGGTGCTGCCGAGGCTTGGGCGCGGGAGAAAGAAGTCGAGATCGACAAGGGGCAGAACGCTGTCGACGCTACCACTGTAACCGTGGGCGACCTCGTCAAAGAGTATCGCGAGATGCGGGACGAATCGGACCGGGCCGTCAAAACGAAATCGAACGAGTACTAGATCCTGCAGCGGCTGGAGGATGCGTTCGAAAGTCATGTTGCTACACGGCCCACGACGCAACAGATCGTCAAGTTTACTTAGGATCGCAGGAAAGCCGACGCGGGTGGGTACACCGTCGACAGGGATATTTCGAAGCTTGGAACGGTGCTACGTCATCTGGTCAAGATAGTCTGCGACAGCGTCATAGTGCGCGTGACGCGCAGCTTCTTCCTTGGCTGTCGGTATCGGGAACGTCTCGGCGCTAACCTGATTGCGGATGGTGTCTTCCGACATTGCAAGTGGTTCGGCGAGGTAAGCCATCGTCAGGCGCACGCCGTAGCGTTTGAGAATAAATGCGTGGGTGAGAAGGACATTCGGATAGATGACAGGCTGTTGGGTGCCAGGCAACGCATTTCAGCTTGGCGTGTCTTCTGGCTGGCTGTGGCTGCACAACAGCGGCCACCGCGTGTCATGGTCGTTGGCGAGTGGCGTGACATAGTCAATACCGTAGCCGGCGCGGGCGAAATGATCACTCATGGCGCGCTCCTCGTCGAGAGGACGGTCGGCGGTGAACCTGACCGGATGATTGCATCCATACGCGCGGTGCCGTCCATTGTGGATGGCGCTGTATTACGTTGACCGTGCTTCGGTGGGCCTGCGACTCAGTTCTTTGCAGGTGTTTCGAGCGGCAGGTATTGTTCGCTGTCATACGCGGTAGTGACCGTGTAGCCGTCGCGTTTGCGGATCTTCAGAAAGAACAGGGTAGGCGAGACGTCGGCGACTCCGCCGCACGCTTCCGTGTGGTTTTCGCGCACCCGCACCAGAATGTATTCGCCCTTGTCGGCGGTATCGAAGAGCAGGCACTTGGTCTTGTCTTTCGAGAGACCGTAGGTACGCGTGATGTCGGCCGCACGGGTGGTTGCATTATTGTCATTCGTTACCGGCTGCTGAGCGGCGCACGCCTGCGTGCTGACGATCAGCGCTGCCGCGATGCCGACAGGCCTCTTCTGACAGGTGCGGATCGTTACGGTGTCCGGCGGTGGCTTTACGTATCGTTTTCCTCCGGAACTATCGTCGTCCGGGAAAACACGGCAAAGTGACTTTGAACGGCTCAGTTCGACCCTTCAGCGTCCTTCATTATTCGAAGATGAATGGACAATAGCAATCCATCTCTGACAGGCCTTGCGCCTGTCATTCCACCCCCTGAACTATTGCGTGTCGACCGTTTCGGTCATCCAGGCCAAGGGAAGCACAGCGGCTTCAAGCGCCTTAATGCCAGGAGAGGCTGATGCCGGGCTCCAGTCGTCATCTGCACTGAAAGCCCGGCGGGTGTCTTTCGGTCCGCGGTATTCGGCAGCCGGCGGTTGAACGTTGGGGTTTTCTTACGTGGCGAGCGCGGCGAACAGCAATGCATGTTGAAAGCTTGATGAAGTTATTCGCGCCGCGCATTCATGTCGAGTTGCTTGTGCGCTTGTCGAATTTTGTCGAGCGTCGCAAGATGCGCGACGCATCAGCTATGCGGCGGTTGAGTTTCGATTGAGTAATACGAGGAAATATCTACCGACAAAACTCCACAATCGCTGTAGCAAATCGACAGTCATGTGAGACGGCGATGATTAACATCGCAACGCACGAGTCAGGTGACGTCGAGTGACCACACGCTACTGTTGAGCCACACGTACCGCTCGCAAGATCGACGGACAGGAAACAAGGATGCAGTTCAGGAAACGAAACTCAATAGTGGAAGCAAGCCAATGGTTCGTGCCGGGCGATCATCCGCGAGTGGAACGTCAAGGGCAGATGTGGGCCATCGGAACACCGGAGGGTTGGCGCAAGGTGAATCCAGGCGACTGGATACTGACGGACGGCACGGGAAACTCGTGGCCGATGGGCGATCGGGAATTCCGTTATCGCTACGAGCCTGCTGAGGGCCTGCCATGCAGCGGGGAGGGCGGGCATCGGTCGGCTGGTTACCCAGCGATGACCTGATCTTTGATCATAGCGGGCTGCACAGGGTTCCGGCACTGGCCCTCGGAATGGCCGGAACCCCTTCGCCGGCCCCGAGACGGGCCGGTTTTTTTTCAGACTTTCTGTGCGGGATAAGCATATGCATGGTTAGCATGCCAAATCATCTAACGAGAACGGCTGAATTGTCCGCAGCAAACGGTGCTGACCGTTTTGACTTTCATAGTAGATAAGGCCATCGATGGAATCTTACGCTCGCTCGGTACCGGTCGTGATGTACCACCATGTTTCACCATCGCCCGGGGAGCTCAGCATAACCCCGGAGCACTTCGAATCGCAGATGCGTTGGCTAGCGCGTAACGGATACGTCACGTTAACGGCGGACGAATTCGCGTGCTTTCTACACGGCGGGGCAATGCCCGAGAAGTCAATCCTGTTGACGTTCGACGACGGTTATCTGGACAACTATGTTCATGCTCATCCGTGTCTTGCGCGCTACGGTCTTAACGCGATCATGTTTCTTGTAACAGGTCGTGTCCACGACGGTCCCGCTCGATCCTTCCTGAGTCGTGCTGCCAGCGCGGAACGTTCGCACGCGGAATGCGAACGCCTCGTTCAGATCGGGCAAGCCGACGATGTAACCGTACGCTGGAGTGAAATCGACGTTATGCGCGCGGCTGGTACTTTCGAATTCCACAGCCACACTCACAGTCACCGGCGTTGGGGCCAGTTATGTACTGATCCAGACAGCAAAATTCATCGCATCCGCACGGACATCGAGACGTCAAAGCGGATTCTGACCGAGAAAATGGGGGGGCATCAAAGCATTTGTGCTGGCCAGAAGGCTATTACGACAATGACTATATCGATGCTGCCCGAATGGCTGGGTTCGAGTACCTCTACACAACGCGCAACACTCAACGCAACTTTCCGGGTAGCGACCCGTGCCAGATTCATCGCATGGCGGATAACGGCAAGAATGGAGAGTGGCTAGCGCGGAAGGTGCAGCGGTATCAACACGCGCAGTGGGGCGGAGCGTACTACTGGTTCAAGCGATTCAGAGAATTTGGAAGGAACGCGTTTTCATGAAGATTCTGTACACCAACTTTCATACGGGTGACGGCGGCGGTCATACGACCTATATCCTTAACCTGGCGGAAGCACTGAGGGGGCGCCATCGCGTAACGATTGCAGCACCCAGGTCAAGTCGACTCTATCTCAGCGCGGAGCAGATGCCGGATGTCGACGTCGTTGCACTGGATTTCCGCAATACGCTGACGTCAATGGTCAACACCGGACGGGCCCTGCGACGTCTGATCAAACTGAATGGTTTCGATATCGTGCACGTCAATGGATCGGCGGATCACCGGATCGCGATGCTTGCTACGACAGGATTGGGAAAAAGCAGGCCCTGCATTGTTTACACGAAACACAATGATCTGCCAGCGAAGAGCGTAACCACATGGCTTAAGGGCACGCTGGGGACCGATGCGGTAATTTCTGTTTCGGCATACACACGCAATCGGTTAGCGAAAACCGTTTATGGACGCAAGGTTAATTGGGTTGTGCGGCACGGGATCGATCTCGAACGCTTTGTACCCATGAGGACAGCCGCCGCCGACAGGATTCGAGGTCATCTCTTGCCGGGGATTCCGGAGGATACGCTGGTAGTTGGCAGCATCGCAGGCATGGATGACAACAAAGGCTGGACGGACATGGTGACTGCGGTTGCCACGTTGCCGGATGCATTACGCAAACGCGTCCGCATTGTCCTCGCGGGGCAATTACCCGGGGCGGAACAGCTATCGAGGGTGGCTGCGCTGGGGATGGCGGCGCAGGTAATCTATACGGGAATGCTTCGGGATGTCCGGCCCGCAGTAGCGGTGATGGATGTAGGCTTTGTCCTTTCGCAGCGGGAAACGTTGTCATTCGCATGCCGGGAGATGATGGCGATGGGTAAGCCGGTGATTGTTTCCAACGCGGGCGGCTTGCCTGAAAACGTCACGCCCGGTGAGGACGGGTGGGTTGTCCCGCTTGGTGGATGCGGGTACATCGCTCAGATTCTCGCGCTCCTGCTGGGCAACCCGTTCGAGGTCGAGCGTGCCGGTGCTGCTGCGCGTGCCAAGAGTGAAGCACAGTTCTCGTTGCAGACTTTTGCGGATCGTACAGAGGAGGTGTACGTGGAGTGCCTGTCAAGAGTCTCACGGTTGACTTCCGGCAAAAGTCCCGCTCGAGGGGGAGCCCTGGTCTTACTGTGTCAGAAAATTATTTTCAGAAAAGCGATACTTGGTACTATTGAATAATACGGACTTCGGGCGATCGCGATGAGAGAAGATGTCGACGCCTTCCTCGATACGCTCTCTGGCCCGTCCCCTGTTATTTGGCTGACGTGGCTAACCTTTCTCGGCTCGCTTGATCCTGACCGTGAGCTGGGGTTCTCACTCGCCAAATCAAAACGATGGCAGAAGCTTAAGCAGCATGCGGAACGCCTCCGCGACAACGCCAGGCAACATGCTCCGCTACACGCCCTGAACTATCGCCGCCTGGGAAGATCCGGCAAAGTGACTTTGAACGGCACGGTTCGACCCTGAGCGGTCATATAAATCCCTCCTTAGCGGGCCTTCGCAACGCATGCGAAATGGCTCACCTGAGTCAGTGAAGCATCGACGCGACTGTGAGTTGTCGGATTGCACATCTAGTTGCGTGGCCCGATCAGCCAAGAATGAGGTTTTTCCCTACGTTTGCTTGAACAGTCCCCTTTTTTCGTATAAATCGGATAATTGGTGGAGAGCCACCGAATGAGCGGGGAGAGATAGCGAATGAAAGAAAAGACCACGGGCTTTGAAGGTGCGCCTAACTGGCTAACGCGACAGCGAATCGCGCTGTATAGCGCTTGCATCCTGCTGATGGAGTTGGTGTACCTGGCGATCCGAATCGATGGCGCCTACGTGCGCAAAATCCCCGATTTCTTTGCGCTCGGCTGGGACTTCGCCGTCTTCTGGGCAGCATCCCTTGTGACCCTTCACGGCCCTGCGTCCAACGCATACGACGTCGCACTAACTGAGCCGATCGTGAGTGCGCTTGAGCACGCCGCACATCGCCCCTTTCCTGCACCGTGGGTCTACCCGCCGACCTTCCTTCTCGCCGTTAAGTGGTTGGCGCTGTTGCCGTTTGCCTGGTCCTATATGCTCTTTACGGTATTGGGCATGGTATTTTCAGGCTTCACATGGAATCGAATTCTGGCGGCGCCTTCTCTGTCCAGTTGGCTGCCCGTACTGGCATTTCCGGCGCTGTGGATTACCTTGTTGTCGGGGCAAAACTCGCTATTTACGTTTGGCCTTGCCGCAGCCTCCCTGGTGCTTCTCGATAAGAAGCCTGCCCTGGCCGGGGTATGCATTGGACTGCTCGCCATCAAGCCGCAGCTGGGGATCGTTTTTCCGCTCGTCCTTCTCGCCGGACGACGATGGCGCGCTTTTTCTGCGGCACTGATCACAGTCGGCGTATTCTGTGCAGCCGCAGGCTTTGCGCTGGGGTTCGAAACCTTCAGCAAATTTATCGCGGCCGTCCCGCAGTTCAGCAAGCTCACGGTCGACGTCAACTGGGCCGGGGGCATGCCGACGTGGTTTGGAATCGCGAGGCATTTCGGCGCTAGTCCGATCGCAGCTTATCTGACTCACGCTGTGATGGCAGCGCCATCGCTGGCGCTCGCCGCCTTTCTCTTTGCGATACCGTCCCGCGCTACCCTGCGGGCAGCGGTCGTCGCGCCAGCCACGTTACTGTGCCAGCCTTACCTGCGTGGCTACGATTTTGTCTGGCTGGCGTTGCCGATCGCCTTTCTGATTCTTGACGCACGTCGTCACGGATGGCTCAAGGGGGAGCGGGCTGTGCTGGTTACCGTATGGCTCGCACCGCTCGTATTTTTCTTTCCTCCGAATCTGCAGCCTGCGCTGTGGTTACCGCCCATCATGGCGATACTTGCAGGAATCATTTTCCGGCGAGCGCGTATGGTCACGCATCTCATTCCGCCGGTCATGTCGGAGACGACGGATGATTCGGCGGAGGTTCGGACACCGGCCGCGCACGATGTCCCAGCCGATTGAGCGTCGCGAGCGCTTGCTGATTGTCGACTAACTGGACGCCAACTTCGTAGGTCCCCTTGTGGCCGAACCTTGCCTGATGCCCAACTTCCGTACTCGACCCTGAACAGGCACCCACATCTCTACATAGCAGCCGGTTAAAGTAACGATCCGTGGATCGTCTTCGGTGGATAGCTCGCCAGCACGACAGCGGTGGTCACCGGCCCGAATTTCGCCAACGTGTCGATTGCCACCTCGAGTTGCGTCATGTCTTCGACCACAATCCGCACCATGAAGCAGTCTTCGCCTGTTATCCGATGCGCCTCGATGATTTCAGGCATTGCTTCGAAAGCACCCAGGCAATGCTTGATCTGGGCATGCGTGGTCCGGATCCGCACAATGGCAGCAATGCCACGGCCCACGAGGCCGGGATTGATTCGAGCCGCGTAACCTTCAATGACACCTTGTTCCTCGAGTCGTTTGATACGGGCAGTGACGGCTGGCTGTGAAAGTCCGATCTGCTTGCCAAGCTCGGTGTTGCTGATGCGCGCATTGCTCTGTAGCGCTTCCAGTATTCGCCAGTCTAGCCGGTCCAATGTTATCTGCTTAGGTTTCATTTGTGCAATCCGCCAACTTCCATCGATTTGACCGGTTGTGGCCATCAATTCATTTGATTTGAGATGTTGCCAGAGTTCATGCGCTTTTACACTGGATGCTCATTCAATGATGGAGAGTGAGCAGATGAAGTACCCCGTGTTCGTTGTTCCCGGTATCGGCAATTCCGGACCATTACACTGGCAAACTTTGTGGGAGGCAGCGCATCCTGACTGGCGGCGACTGGTTGTCGAAGGCTGGGATCAGGTTACATGCGACGATTGGGTATCCGCAATCGAACAACAGGTAGCGGAAAGCGGCGCCGACACCCTCATCGTGGCTCACAGCCTTGGATGCCTGGCGGTCGCGCATTGGGCGGCCCGTCATTCGCCCCGGATCCGTGGGGCGCTGCTCGTTGCAGTGCCGGACCCCTCCGCATCGGCGTTTCCCCTGGCGGTCGCAACCGGATTTACGCCTTTACCATCGGAGCGCCTGCCGTTTCCTACTGTCGTTGTATCAAGTTCCAACGACCCCTACGGCGGCACAGACTATGCGCGTCGCTGCGCTAACGCGTGGGGGAGCACACTCATCGAAGTTGGAGAGAAGGGGCATCTCAACGCGGGTAGCGACTTGGGCGACTGGCCTGAAGGGCTCAGACTGCTCCAGTCACTGGACTAGGATCGACGAAATTGTCAGCGATCCTGGGAGCGAGGTCGAATGACCTTTCCTGGCTTTCAAACACACCCAGCCGCGAGGAGGGCTGTAAAGCCCACCCCACAAAGCAAACGGCCCAGCGGGTGTCCCCCACTGGGCCGCGCGAACCGCCCGGCGCACTACCGCACTACATCAGGCAGTACACCTCGGGTTCAATCGAGCTCACTCAGAATTCCACCACCGCAAACTCCGCCTTGCCTACATCGCACAGCGGGCAGCGCCAGTCGTCCGGAATCGCGGCGAAGCGCGTGCCCGGGGCGATACCTTCTTCAGGAAGGCCTTCTTCTTCGTTGTAGATCCAGCCGCAAATCAGGCAGACCCAGCTCTTATATTCAGTCACTTCAATTACTTCACTCACGACGTACTCTTCTTTGGTTCAGTGCAATGATCCGCCCAGTCTGCCCCTTTTTTGGGCATGGCGGCGACCCGCAATATTACCGGAATTTGTCAAATGGACCGCTAATTACCCATGCGGCATCGCCGCAAAGCGCCAGAGACGTGTCCGGGCCCGCGTGACGGACCCCGTCATACACAGCGTGTATGCTTTGATCCGCAGCTCAACTGTTGGACAGGCGCAGCGGGCGCCTGGCATGCGTTGCGACGATTGGCCCCAGGCAAGCGGAGCCGCAATCGACACCTGCAGGGCTCCGCGCATGACTCTCGTTCCCCAAAAAGGAGAAAAACGATGTTAAAAAACAAATGGCTGGCCGGCACGGTACTGGCCGGGTTGCTCGCCATATCGGGCGTGGCGCAGGCCGCAGGCGTGTCTTTCGTGCAGCCCGCGGACGGTGCAACCGTCAGCAATCCGGTGCATGTCGTGTTTGGCGTCGACGGTATGACGGTCGCGCCGGCTGGCACGATGACGGAAGGCACGGGCCATCACCATCTGCTGATCGACGGCAAGCCGCTTCCCAAGGGCGAGGTGATTCCCGCCAACGATAAATCGCTCCACTTCGGCAAGGGTCAGACCGAAACCGATCTGACGCTGCCGCCGGGCGACCATACGCTGACGCTGCAATTCGGCGACGGCGCGCATCGCTCGTACGGTCCGGAGATGAGCAAGACCATCACGGTGCACGTGAAGTAAGCGTGCCGCACCGATGAACGGCCGGCTGGGTGTGTGCACGCACCGCCCGGCCGCGCTTTCCTGCTCAATATCCGCTCGGACTCTGCTTACAATCTGTTCAGAAGCCGCTCCGAATCCGTTTTGCAAGCCGGCCTTTCGTCCTATCTCTTCCGGCATACAGGCACCCGCCCGCGCGCCCGGTACAATGAGCAGTTCCGACTCATCGCTGTCTTCTCCAATTCTCCATGTCGCTTTACACCATTACCGGGGCGCAACTGGCGTTCGGTCACGTCGCGTTGCTCGATCACGCGGATTTCTCTCTCGAAGCGGGCGAGCGCGTTGGGCTGATCGGCCGTAACGGCGCGGGCAAGTCGTCGCTGCTGAAAATCGTCGCCGATCTAACCAAGCCGGACGACGGCCTCGTCACGCGCCAGCAGGGTCTGACCTCGGTCTACGTGCCGCAGGAGCCGGAGTTCGATACGGACGACACGGTGTTCGAAGCGGTCGCCGCCGGCCTGACCCACGCTCGCGAGCTGCTGGATCAATACGACGCGGTCGCCAATCAGCTCGCCGACGAGCCGGAAGGTCCGGAGCACGACGCACTGATGTCGCGCATGAACACGCTGCAGTCGGAGCTCGACCATTCGGACGCCTGGAACTGGAGCACGCGCGTGGCCACCACGCTGCAGCAAATCGGTCTGAATGGAGAGGCGCGGGTCGGCTCGCTGTCGGGCGGAATGCAAAAGCGCGTTGCGCTGGCGCGTGCGCTGGTCGTGCAGCCGGACGTGCTGCTGCTCGACGAGCCAACCAATCACCTCGATTTCGACGGCATCCGCTGGCTCGAGGAACTGCTGGTTTCGTTGCGCGCGGGTCTGCTGTTCATCACCCACGATCGCGCGTTTCTCGACCGCGTCGCCACGCGCATCGTCGAGCTGGATCGCGGGCGTTTGCTGTCGTATCCGGGCAATTTCAGCGCCTATCAGACCAGGAAGGCGCAGCAGCTCGAAATTGAGCAAGTGGAAGCGGCCAAGTTCGACAAGCTGCTCGCCCAGGAAGAAGTGTGGATTCGCAAGGGCGTGGAAGCGCGCCGTACGCGTAGCGTCGGCCGGATCGCACGGCTCGTGGAGATGCGCAATGAACGCGCCGAACGCCGCAATGTGCAGGGCAACGTCAAGCTCGACGTGGGCCAGGGCGAGAAGTCCGGCAAGATCGTCGCTGAACTGACCGACGTCACCAAGCGCTACGGTTCGCGCACGGTGGTCGACACCTTCACGGCCACGGTGATGCGTGGCGACAAGATCGGTTTCGTCGGTCCGAACGGTGCGGGCAAGACCACGCTGCTGAAGATGATTCTCGGCGAGTTGCCGCCGGACGAAGGCGCGGTGCGTATCGGTACCAATCTGCAGGTCGCGTACTTCGACCAGATGCGCGCGCAGCTCGATCTGGAAAAGAGCCTTGCCGATACGATCAGCCCGGGTAGTGAGTGGGTCGAAGTCAACGGCCAGAAAAAGCACGTGATGAGCTATCTCGGCGACTTCCTGTTCGCGCCGGAGCGCGCACGGTCGCCGGTCAAGTCGCTGTCGGGCGGCGAGCGGAACCGTCTGCTGCTGGCGCGTCTGTTCGCGCGGCCGGCCAACGTGCTGGTGCTCGACGAGCCGACCAACGACCTCGACATTCCGACGCTCGAACTGCTCGAAGAACTGCTTACCGAATACGACGGCACGGTGCTGCTGGTCAGCCACGATCGCGCGTTCCTGGACAACGTCGCGACCTCGGTGATCGCTTCGGAAGGCGGCGGCAAGTGGCGCGAGTACGTTGGCGGCTTTACCGACTGGCAGATTCAGCGCGACCGTTCGCAGCAGATGGCGCAGGACGCGCAAAAAGAAGCCGCCAAGGAAGTGGCGTCGAAAGACAGCGGTGCCGTGGCGGGCCGCAATACGCAGCGCGCTGCCAAGCTGTCGTTCAAGGATCAGCGCGAACTCGAGGCGTTGCCGGCCAAAATTGCCGCACTCGAAGCCGAGCAGAAAACCATCGGCGCTCAGTTGGAAGATGGTTCGATTTTCGCGAAAGATGCGCAGGAAGGCACGCGTCTGACCGCGCGCTACGCTGCGATCGACGAGGAACTGCTGATCGCACTGGAACGCTGGGACGAGCTGGAAAACAAACGCAAGTGATCGATGGGGCGGCGCGATCCGAGAGGTTGCGCCGATCTCACGCCGAGGTCGGGGGCCGCGGCTGCACAGCGGTCCCATCGCGGTTTTTTCACGGTCCCGTAACGGTCTTATCGCGGTCGCATAATAGACCGCACCCGAGCGCCGGCCCTTATCCAAACGGCCACTTCCGCACAACGTGAATTGCCGCCTGTATCGAAATCAGTAAAATACCCCGCGAACAGGCTTCCCCCGGCGTTCGCACCGGCTGGCCGTTGCCGGGCTGTAGAACCGGTGTCGAGCCGCCGTCGAGCATGCCCATGGGAAGCCAGGCGACAAAACAGCTTGCCCGCACTGCGGGCACCTCATCTAACCCCGTTGTTTCGTTTCGCTTTTTTTGAAAACTCAACGCATTGTCCACGGACCTGTCCACAGGACCTGTGGACAACGATGAACCGACGCACCCGAGTCAACCATGTCTACGAAAAAGCCAAACGCCGCGTATAGCGAAGCGTCGATCAAGGTGTTGAAGGGCCTGGAGCCGGTCAAGCAACGGCCCGGGATGTACACCCGCACCGAAAATCCGCTGCACATCATTCAGGAAGTTATCGACAACGCGTCGGACGAGGCCCTCGGCGGCCACGGCCGGCAAATCACGGTCACGCTGCACGCGGACCATTCGGTCTCGGTCGAAGACGACGGCCGCGGCATTCCGTTCGGCATGCATCCGGAAGAGGGCGTGCCGGTCGTCGAAATCGTTTTCACGCGCCTGCACGCGGGCGGCAAGTTCGATAAAGCCGCCGGCGGCGCCTACACGTTTTCGGGCGGCCTGCACGGCGTTGGCGTGTCGGTCACCAACGCGCTGTCCACGCGCCTCGACGTCACCGTGTGGCGCGACGGCAAGATCGCCGAATTGAGTTTCGCCAACGGCGACGTCGCGAAGCAGCTTGAAGTACGCCCCGCGACCAAAGGCGACAAGAAGTCCGGCACGCGCGTCACCGCGTGGGCCAACCCCAAATACTTCGATTCGCCGAACTTGCCGCTCGGCGAATTGCAACGTCTGCTGCGCTCGAAAGCGGTGCTGTTGCCGGGCGTCGAAGTCACGCTAATCAACGAGAAAACCGGCGAAACGCAAAGCTGGAAGTACGAAGACGGTTTGCGCGGCTACCTGCTCGAAGGCATGAACGGCAGCGATCTGCTGATTCCGCTGTTCGAAGGCGAGCGCTATGTCGAAAACTCGCGCACTAGCGAAGAGACGTTTGCTGAAGGTGAGGGCGCTACGTGGGTCGTCGCGTGGAGCGAAGAAGGCACGCTGATGCGCGAATCGTACGTCAACCTGATTCCGACGCCTGCCGGCGGCACGCACGAATCCGGTTTGCGTGACGGTTTGTTCCAGGCGGTGAAGAGCTTTGTCGAGTTGCACAACCTGCAGCCGAAGGGCGTGAAGCTGCTTGCGGAAGACGTGTTCGCGCGTGTGTCGTTCGTGTTGTCGGCGAAAGTGCTCGATCCGCAATTCCAAGGGCAGATCAAGGAGCGCCTGAATAGCCGCGATGCGGTGAAGCTGGTTTCGTCGTTCTCGCGTCCGGCGCTGGAGCTGTGGCTGAATCAGCACGTCGAGCTCGGCAAGAAGCTCGCCGACCTCGTCATCAAACAGGCGCAGGCACGTACGCGTGCAGGACAAAAAGTCGAGAAGCGCAAGAGCTCGGGCGTGGCGGTGCTGCCCGGCAAGCTGACCGATTGCGAATCCACGGAAATTGGCCGGAACGAACTGTTCCTCGTCGAGGGCGACTCGGCAGGCGGCTCGGCGAAGATGGGCCGCGACAAGGAATACCAGGCGATCCTGCCGCTGCGCGGCAAGGTGCTGAACACATGGGAAACCGAGCGCGACCGCCTGTTCGCCAACAACGAAGTGCACGACATTTCGGTGGCGATCGGGGTCGATCCGCATAGCCCGGACGACAAGGTCGATCTGTCGAATCTGCGCTACGGCAAGATCTGCATTCTGTCGGACGCTGACGTCGACGGTTCGCACATCCAGGTGTTGCTGCTCACGCTGTTTTTCAAACATTTCCCGCAGCTGATCGAGCGTGGACATGTGTGCGTGGCGCGTCCGCCGCTATTCCGGGTCGATGCGCCCGCACGCGGCAAGAAGCCGGCGCAGAAGCTCTACGCGCTCGACGAAGGCGAGCTCGAAGCGATCCTCGACAAGCTGCGCAAAGACGGCGTACGCGAGACGCAATGGTCCATCAGCCGCTTCAAAGGCCTGGGCGAAATGAGCGCGGAGCAGTTGTGGGACACCACGATGAACCCCGACACGCGGCGCCTGACGCCGGTGGCGCTCGGCGCGCTCGACTATGACGCCACGGTGGCGCGCATGACGATGCTGATGGGTAAGGGCGAAGCGGCGTCGCGGCGCAGCTGGCTGGAAGAAAAGGGCAACGAAGTGGAAGCGGATATCTGAGCGTCTTTTAAAGCGCTCACGATTCGCACGAAAACTTCACGCCAAACACGGATACGGAATCTAGATGGACGACGATAACACTCTCGACCTTTTCACCGAGCCGCCTCCCCCCGAGGGCGACTTCCTGACGCTCGGCAATTACGCGGAACGCCAGTACCTCGACTACGCAGTGAGCGTGGTCAAGGGCCGCGCGCTGCCCGACGTATGCGACGGCCAGAAGCCGGTGCAGCGCCGCATCCTGTTCGCCATGAACGACATGGGGCTCGGCGACAACGCCAAGCCCGTCAAGTCGGCGCGCGTGGTCGGCGACGTGCTGGGTAAGTACCACCCGCACGGCGACCAGTCGGCGTACGACGCGTTGGTGCGTCTCGCGCAAGACTTTTCGATGCGCTATCCGCTGATCGACGGCCAGGGCAATTTCGGTTCGCGCGACGGCGACGGCGCAGCGGCGATGCGGTACACCGAAGCGCGCCTGACACCGATCGCGAAGCTGTTGCTCGATGAGATTGACCAGGGCACGGTCGACTTCATGAAGAACTACGACGGGGAGTTCGAAGAACCGAAGCTGTTGCCCGCACGTTTACCCTTCGTGCTGCTGAACGGCGCATCCGGCATTGCCGTGGGCCTTGCCACGGAAATCCCGTCGCACAACCTGCGCGAAGTGGCGGCAGCAGCCGTCGCAATGATCCGCAATCCGAAGATCGAGCACGCCGAGTTGATGCAACACGTCGTCGGGCCGGACTTCCCGGGCGGCGGCCAGATCATTTCGAGCGACGCGGAGATTTCGGCGGCCTACGAAAGCGGCCGCGGCAGCCTGAAAGTGCGCGCTCGCTGGAAGATCGAAGAGCTCGCGCGCGGCCAGTGGCAACTCGTGATCACCGAGCTGCCGCCGAATACGGCCGCGCAGAAGGTGCTCGAAGAAATCGAAGAGCAGACCAACCCGAAGATCAAGCTCGGCAAGAAGGCGCTCACGCCCGAACAGCTGCAGACCAAGCAGACCATGCTCGCGCTGCTCGACGCGGTGCGCGACGAGTCGGGCAGGGATGCGCCGGTGCGTCTCGTATTCGAGCCGAAGTCGAGCCGCATCGACCAGACCGATTTCGTCAACACGTTGCTCGCACATACGAGCCTCGAATCGAACGCGTCGCTCAATATGGTGATGGTGGGCGGCGATGGCCGGCCGCGTCAGAAGGGCCTGAGCGAAATCATCCACGAGTGGATCGCGTTCCGCTTTGCAACGGTCACGCGCCGCACGCGGCATCGCTTGAGCAAGGTCGACGACCGGATTCATATTCTCGAAGGCCGGATGATCGTCTTCCTGAATATCGACGAAGTCATCCGCATCATCCGCGAATCGGACGAACCGAAGGCTGCGCTGATGGCCGCGTTCGGTTTGTCGGACCGGCAGACCGAAGACATTCTCGAAATCCGTTTGCGCCAGTTGGCGCGGCTCGAGAAGATCAAGATCGAGAAGGAACTGGCCGAACTGCGCGACGAGAAGGCCAAGCTCGAAGAACTGCTTGGCAGCGAATCCGCGATGAAGCGTCTGCTCATCAAGGAAATCGAAGGCGACGCGAAGCAATACGGCGACGAGCGCCGCACGCTGATCCAGCAGGAAAAGCGCGCCACGTTCGAAGCACGCGTGGTCGACGAACCGGTGACGGTGGTGGTGTCGCAGAAGGGCTGGGTACGCGCGCTGAAGGGCCACGGCCTGGATGTGGCGGGCTTCACGTTCAAGGCCGGCGACGGACTCTACGCAGCGTTCCAGTGCCGCACGCCGGATACGCTGGTCGCGTGGGGCAGCAATGGCCGCGTCTATTCGGTAGCGGTTGCAATGCTGCCGGGCGGGCGGGGCGATGGCGTGCCGGTCACGTCGTTGATCGAACTCGAATCGGGCAGCCATCTGATGCATTACTACGCGGCTTCCGCGGATCAGGCGTTGCTGCTCGCGTCGAGCAACGGCTTCGGCTTCATGGCTAAGGTCGGCGATATGGTGAGCCGCGTGAAGGCCGGCAAGTCGTTCATGACGATCGACGCGGGCGCTGCGCCGCTCGCGCCGATGCCGATGCTGCCGGACGCGACGCACATCGCGTGTCTGTCTTCGGGTGGTCGCCTGCTGGTGTTCGGCCTCGACGAAATGAAGACGCTCTCGGGCGGTGGACGCGGCGTCACGCTGATGGCGCTCGACGATAACGAAACGCTGCTGCAGGCACTGTCCATCAGCAAAGCGGGCGTGATGCTGATCGGTACGCGTCGCGGCGGCCGTGTCGACGAAGAGAAGCTGAGCGGCGCCACACTCACGCCGCACATCGGCAAGCGGGCTCGCAAGGGGCGTGCGCCTGAGAGCAAGATGAAGCTCGACGGTATGCGTCCGGTGCTCGCTGCGTAATAGTGATAGAAGTAGAGTTGGGCTCAGCATGAACGCGGCGCGTGCTTCAAAGCACGCGCCGCGCGTAGCAAAAAATCCGGGGTGCAACGCCGTCGCGGCATTGGGCGCGTTGCAATAACAACTACAAAGAATGTCAAGACGCAGCCAGTACATGGAACTGCACGCATAGCGCGCGGTCGAATGCGCTCAATAGCCGCTACTAATATCACTCGTCATAAGCGGTGTGGCGTCGTCGGGAGAGGAAAACAACATGAACAAAGCTATCGAACTCGCACTCTTTTTGCATCTGCTCGCGGTCGCGGTATGGGTGGGTGGAATGGTGTTTGCGCATTTCTGTCTGCGCCCGGCCATTGCCGATCTTTCGCCGCAACTGCGTTTGCCTTTGTGGGAATCGGTGTTCGGTCGCTTCTTCAACTGGGTCGCCGCAGCCGTGCTGGTGATTCTTCTCACCGGTGGCTTTCTGCTGATGCAGTTCGGCGGCGGTCACGCCACCTGGCCGTTGCATGCCATGGCCGGCCTCGGCATCGTGATGATGCTGATCTTTGGGCACATCCGCTTCGCCGTATTCCCGCGCATTCGCCGTGCGGTGCAGGCGCAGAAGTGGCCGGACGGCGCGCAGGCGGTCGGCACGATCCGGCGTCTGGTGCTGGTGAATATCGTGCTGGGCGTGGTGACGATCGGTGTGGCGGTGCTGTCGCGCGGGTTCTGACAGCCCTGTGAATCCAGGGGGCTTGCCTAAGGCATCGCGCCGTAGGCAAGCCACAGCCCGCACACAATCGCCACGGTCCCGTACACCACATACACCGGCGTCTTGAGTTTCGCGAAGCACATGCCGGAGAACAGCGCCGTCACCAGGTAGACCGGTTGGAAAGGCACATGCCCCGCGATGCGTAGTACCGCCACGGCCAGAAACGCGGTGGTGACCGCGCGCAGGATCCGCATGCCGTGCTCGAAGCGCGGATTGACCTTCAACTGATGCAGATGCCGCTGCGCCAGCACGACCAGGCAGCCCGACGGCACAAAAAGCGCGAGCGTCGCAATCAGCGCGCCCACCCAACCGTCCACCAGATAGCCGAAGAACGGCACCACGTTCAACAGCGGTCCGGGCGACAACGGCGATAGCGAAAATGCCAGGGTGAAGTCGTTATCCGACACACCGATCGCCGGCGTGACGAACAGCGTCTTGAGTACCGGCAATGCCGAGAAGCCACCACCAAATAACGTCATGCCCGCGCCGGCCAGCCGCGGCCATAGCAGCGCCAGCTCATAGCGATGCGGCAACGGCAGTGCGAATATCGCCAGCAGCACGCACAGTGCGGCCAGCATGTGCCAGTCGCCGCGACCGATCGACACGACGACGCGCGAGTTTCGATCCGGACTGACCAGCCAGCCGGCGCCGAAAGCCGTGCCAAGCATCACCACGTAGGCCGCCGGACTGCGCGCATAGAAGAGCGCCACGCACCCGAGCACTGCCGCGGTCCATTCGAGCTTGCCGCGCACCAGTGCGCGTGTTTGTTTGTACCAGGTGATCGCGATCAGCGTGGCCAGCACCACGCTGAAATGATTGATCACAGTTTGAGAGGCGGCGGCGCGCACGAGCGGCGTGCGATAGAAGATCGCGAACAGCGTCATCAGCACGAAAAAGGGCAGCACGCTTGCGACGCCCGCCACCCAGGCGCCGGCGCGTCCACGCAGCGCATGCCCGAGTTGCACGGCGACATTGCAGCCCACCGGGCCGGGCACCATCCAGGCGAGCGCGATCAGATCGGAAAAGGCCACGCGCGAGAGCCGTCCTTCGCGTTCCACGTAGTGGTTTTCAAGTTGCGCCATCAGCGCGAGGCCGCCCCACGACAGCGCCGACAGGCCGAACACCACCCGGAACAGCGTCCATAGCGGTTCCCGTTTCCCTCGTCTGGCGGCATTCTGGCTTGTGATCGTCTGCATGGCGCTGCGGGCGCCGGCGTGCGGGCGGCCCGCCCTTTGGATCATCGTTGTGTGTGCTTCGCGGCCGGCTGCCGGCATCGCGCTGTAACGCAGTACAGCGTGAATGTAGCTGGTTTTGCGTGGCTGCGGTTGGATAAGCACGGGGGTGCCGCATAGGCGTTTAGAGGCTGTATGCGCATTTGTGTGCGACACGCGCCGCACCACCGGAACTCACTCAGCTATTGGTGCTCGTGCTGGACAAGCTGCTGGTGCTGTCGGTTTCATGCTCGGTGCGGTGGCTCTTCATGCCGCATACGCCGAAGCGTTCGAGCAGTGCTGGAATCGCGTCGACCGGCACCGGACGCGAGAACAGGAAACCCTGCGCCTCGATATGGCCGAGCGCGGCGAGCCACGCAATCTGCTCTTCGGTCTCGGTGCCTTCGACCACCACCGTGAGCCCGAGCGAGCGCGCGAGGTTGACGATGGCGGTGACCATCACGCAGACGCTGCGGTCGCCGGGTATCGCCTGGACGAACGAACGGTCCACCTTCAGTGTGTCGACCGAGAAGCGGTTCAGGTAGGAGAGCGACGAATAGCCCGTGCCGAAGTCGTCGAGCGCGATGCGCACGCCGAGGCGCTTCAACGCGAAGATCTTCTCCGAAACGAGTTCGGGGTATTCCATCATCGCCGTCTCGGTGATTTCGAGTTCGAGGCGGCGCGCGGAGATGCCGCTTTCCTCGATCGCGTGCGAGATGGTTTCGTACAGATCGCCACGCCAGAACTGCACCGCGGAGATGTTCACCGCGAGCGATAGCGTGTCGTAACCCTGTTGCTGCCACACCGCCAGCTGGCGGCACGCGGTTTCGATCACGAAGTCGCCGATCGGCACGATCAGGCCGGTCGATTCCGCGACCGGGATGAATTCGTTGGCCGGAATCAATCCGTGCTCCGGATGGTTCCAGCGCACCAGCGCTTCAAAACCGGCGATGCAGCGGCGCGTCAGATCGATCTTCGGCTGATAGGCGAGAAACAGCTGGCCTTCGGCGAGCGCGACGCGCAATTGCTGTTCCCACTTCATCAAATGGTCCGCGCGGTGCGACAACTGCGGCGAATAGAACTGGTAGCAGTTCTTGCCCGCGTCCTTCGCGCTGTACATCGCGAGGTCGGCTTTTTTCAGCAGGTCGATTTCGCTCTCGTTGGCGACCGAGTAGAGCGCGATGCCGATGCTCGCATGCAATACGAATGAACTGCCGCGCACTTCGAAGGGCGTGGCGAACGCTTCGGCCGCTGCTTCGGCGAGCGTGACGGCGCGCTTTTCGACGTCGTCGCCCTTGATGACGACGACGAACTCGTCGCCGCCGATGCGGCTCAATGTGCCGCCATCGCCAACCGCGGTGGCGAGGCGCGAGGCCGTCATTTGCAACACGATGTCGCCGGCGTTGTGGCCCAGCGTGTCATTGACAGTCTTGAAGTTGTCGAGGTCGATGAAGAGGATTGCGAGGCGCCCGAGATTGGCGGGCTGTGCCACGTCGTGCCGCAGCGTTTGCAGCGTGGCATAGCGGTTGCGCAAACCGGTCAGCAGATCGTACTCGACCAGATGCGTCATCTCGCGCTCGCGCCCGAGCAGCTTGCCGATCAACCCGGTGGCCACAGCGAAGAAGCTCAACATCGCGAGCGAGATGAAGCCGGCCATCAACAGATAGACGTTGCGCGTGTGGTTGTAGTCGGCGAATTCTTCAGCTTGCGACAGGCCCACCAGCACGCCGAGCGGATAGCCGTCGATATGCCGGTACGAGACGATGCGCGTGACGTTGTCGATCGAATCGACGTAGGTGCCCGACACATGCTCCGAGGTCGGATACGAGCCGCTTGCCGAGAATGAGCCGCTCGCGGTATCGGTGCTGCCCGTGCGGCGCGCCAATACCGTGCCGTTGTCGGAGATCACCGCGATCACGCCTTCGCGGCCGATGGCCGCATTGTTGTAGAAATCACTGGTGAAATAGCTTGGGTCCTCGGAGACCACCACGACACCTGCGAACGAGCCGTCGGGATGATTCAGACGCCGCGTCATCTGCAAGGTCCAGTGGCCGGATATGCGGCCGAGCACCGGCTTGCTGATATACAACTGGTCGTCGTTTTCGTGTTCGTGGACCTTGAAGTGTTCGCGGTCCGACAGGTCGATGTGTTTGGGATTGAGCTCGGCCGTGTTGGCGATCAGCGTCCCGTGCTCGTCGATCAGCGACACCTGCACCAGCGTCTCGCTTTGCACCACGCCCTTTTCGACTGTGCTGGCCAGATCGAAATGATTCGGCGTTTTCTCGAATTCGTATTTGACGAAACGGGTGATCTGGTCGACCTGGTGAATCGCCTTGACCGTGTGCTGTTCCAGCGCCGCGGAGAGAATCGCAGCGGAGGCCATTGCTTCACGATTCGTGGCTTCTTTCTCAACCGACAGACGCGCGAAGATCACGGTCCAAAGCAGGATCAGGACCAGCACGCCGAGCGCGGGAATCGCGAGCAAGGCACGGCGGCGCGACACGGCAGGATCGCGGCGGGGTTTGGCTTCGCGCTGGTCGGAGAAGCGGGACTGGCTCATCGGGCGGCCCGTTCCCTGGTGCCGGCCAGTTGCAACTGCGCGAGCATCGACTGCGCTAATTTCATGAGTGGCTGCATGGTGACCAAGGTGCCGGGACTGCTGCGCAGGAGAACGGAGCGTGGCGTCGTGCCTGACCATCCGCAGGTCATCGGGTACGTTTCGATATTACTTAATGCCACTGGATTAAGGAAGGGGCCGCGCATCGGGTATACGCGGGCGCCACAGACCGTTCCGGCCGGCTGAATTCGCAGCCGGCGCGGCCAGCCATGGGGCCGCAGCCTGGCAGTCGTTTTCGAATATTTCATCGGGATCCGGAATTCAGGTGTGCCAGGCCTCTCGTCATGCGTGGCGCATTAATCGTGCAAGCGGTGCGGCGTGTGTGCCCGATCGCGGCCCGAACGCGGCCCGAAGCGGCGAGATACGGGCGGCATTCAGCGGCAGGCCGGTCGTTGCCGGCATGCAATCGAGCGCCGCGTCGTTCATGGCAACCGGAACGTGCCGTCGACGATCGTCACCGATGGGCCGCCGATCCACGTCTTGCCGGCCGCGTCGTCGTAGTGCACCGAAACGTCGCCTGCGCGACCCAGGATGGTGCCCTGGCGGGCCGTGTAGTGTGAGCCCGGGCGTAATTGCTGGGCGCTCAGGAGGCCCGCGAGCGCGGCATTCGCACTGCCCGTCACCGGATCTTCGCCGAAGCCGAAGCGGCCGCCTGCCATCAGGCAGCGCACTTCGAAGGTGGCCGGGCCGCCGGCGCCGTGCGGTCCGTAGACGGCGAGACCGTGGGTGTTCATCGAATGCACGATGTCGGCGAGCGCAGC
The DNA here is from genome assembly GCF_905220975.1 of Paraburkholderia haematera. GTDB lineage: Bacteria > Pseudomonadota > Gammaproteobacteria > Burkholderiales > Burkholderiaceae > Paraburkholderia > Paraburkholderia haematera. The sequence continues at coordinate 813,649 of NZ_CAJNBK010000001.1, forward strand.
GGCGTCGGGTTCGAGCGCGAGACAGTCGCGCGCTGAATTGACGCGCACGACGAGCCATGGCGCACCGTTGTCGACCGCGCAGGGCGCCGCACTGAAATCAATTGCGTCACTACGCAAAGCCGTAGTCAGCGCCGCATACTGATCCTGGGGAAGCGCCGTGACGCGCGCGGGCGGCGCGGCGAAAGCCCATCCGCCTTGTGCGTTACCGGCCGGTCCGGATTCAGTGAGCGCTTGCAAGTTGACGAGCCCCACGCCGCATTGCTGCACCAGCTTGCCGGCCTGCTTCGGCTGATAGCCGCTTTCGAGCAATGCATGCGCGGTGCCGAGTGTCGGATGACCGGCGAACGGCAATTCGCCATGCGTCGTGAAGATACGCACGCGATAGTCGGCGGCCGGGTCGGTCGGCTTCAGCAGGAAGGTGGTTTCGGACAGATTGGTCCAGTGCGCGATCGCCTGCATCTGATCCGCATCGAGCGCATCGGCGTCGAACACGACAGCAAGCGGATTGCCTTTGAACGGCACCGACGTGAACACGTCGACCTGTTTAAAACGAACGAAGTTGGCGGGCATTGGGCGCGAACCGGCGAATCCGGCAGAAGGGTAGGGTTCGCGGATTCTAGCTGGTGGCAAGCGAACGATCTACCTCGCCACTAATGCAAAACGCGTCGCAGGTGGCAGACACCTTGCGACGCGTTCAGTGCGCTAAGGATAGCCCGCTGGGTGAACCCGGCGGGCTATCCTGTTGGCGTGCGTTATTCGACTTCGGCGATCATCTCGATCTCGACGCATGCGCCGAGCGGAATCTGCGCCACGCCGAACGCCGAGCGCGCATGCTTGCCGCGCTCGCCGAACACGTCCGCGACCAGCTCGGATGCGCCGTTCGTGACCAGATGCTGTTCGGTAAACTCGAGCGTCGAATTGACGAGGCTCATCAGCTTGACGATGCGCGTGACGCGATTCAGATCGCCCACATGCGCGTGCAGCGTCGCGAGCAGGTCGATCGCGATCGAGCGTGCGGCGGCCTTGCCTTCTTCGGTGGTGAGCGTGGCGCCGAGCTTGCCGGCCCACACCTTGCCGTCCTTCTTGGCGATGTGGCCGGACAGGTACACCGTGTTGCCGCTTTGCGCGCTCATCACATAGGCGGCTGCGGGCGCGCCTGCGCTCGGCAGTTCGATGCCCAGTTCCTTAAGCTTGTCATACACATTTGTTTGAGCCATGGTGTGTCCTCGATCAGTAGTGGAAATCGGTAACCCGGCGCGGCGGCCGGGGTCGCTTAGACCTTCGCGCGGATCAGTGCCGCGAGACGCGACACGCCTTCGTCGATCTTGGCAGGCGGCACCGTGACGAACGAGAGGCGCAGGGTGTTGTGCTGGGCTTCGCTCGCGAAGAACGGGCCGCCCGGCACGAATGCCACATTCTGCGCCACGGCTTCTTCGAGCAGCTTCATGCTGTCGATCTGCGCGGGCAGATTCACCCACACGAACATGCCGCCTTCCGGACGGTTCCAGCTCACACCTTCGGGCATATAGCGTTCGAGCGAGGCGAGCATCGCCGCGCATTGATCGCGATACAGTTCGCGAATGGTGGGCACGTGCGTGTCGAGGAAGCCGTCCTTGACCACTTCGTACACGATGCGTTGCGTGAAGCTCGGCGTGTGCAGATCGGTGGCTTGCTTGGCCTGCACGAGCTTGAAGATCAACTCTTCGGGCGCAATGATGTAGCCGACCCGCAGGCCCGGCGCCAGCACTTTCGAGAACGAGCCGAGATGGACGATCTGATCCGGCGCCATCGAGAGCATGGTGGGCAGCGGTTCACCCGCGTAGTCGAGCGCGCCGTAGGGATCGTCTTCGATCACCGGGAACGGCGCGGTCTTCGCAAACGCGGCCAATGCGCGGCGGCGTTCGACCGGCAGGCGGCGGCCCGTCGGATTCTGGAAGTTCGGTTGTGCGTACAAAAGGCGCGCGCCGGCCGTCAGCTCGGGCGTGAGCGCTTCGGGAATCAGGCCTTGCTCGTCGGTCGGCACCTGCACGTAGCGCGGCTCGTACATCGAGAACGATTGCAGCGCGCCTAGGTAGGTCGGCGTTTCGACCAGCACGGGGCTGTCCGGGCACACCAGCACTTTTCCGAGCAGGTCGAGCGCTTGCTGCGAGCCGGTCGTGATCAGCACCTGCGAAGGACGAATCTGTGCGCCGTTCACCGAATAGCGTTGCGCGATCCATTCACGCAGCGGCAGGTAGCCTTCAGTCGCACTGTATTGCAACGCCGCGGCGGGCGCGTCGCGCAGAATGCGGTCGGATGCTTCGCGCATGCGTTCGGCCGGGAAGGTTGCCGGCGAGGGCAGGCCGCCCGCGAACGAAATGACTTCGGGCCGTTCCGTGACCTTCAGGATCTCGCGAATCGCCGAGCTCGTGAGCTTGCGTGCGCGTTCGGACAGTTGCCACGTGGGGGCTTTCAAGTCGCTTTGGTTCATGGTCTCCTCTGCTGGTATCTCTGGAAGCGGTCAAAACTTCAATTATCGCGCGAGTTGGTAACCCGCGCGCGCTGCTTATTTAAGGGTCCGTAGACCCTCGGGTGTTTCAAACTCGGCGACGAGCGCCGCGGCGTCTTCCGTGGGCTCGAGTGAGATCAGGTGCGCAGCGCCCAGCCAATGCAATTGCGCGGCAATCGCGTCGGCTTGCGGGTGGACTGCTTTCAAAGCTTTCAGTGCGATGTCCGTTTCCGGCAACGCCGTCGACGGATGCTGCGCCGTGTCCCACTGGATCAGCGACGGCAGCACGCCGTCGCCCGCGCCTTGCCACGCGGGGAACGCGCCGTCGTCCGGCACCGACAGACCCCAGCTGAAATCGCCGCGCGTCATCGGCACGATCGGCGCAATGCGCTGCGGATACTGCGCCTGCCATGCAGCGAGCTGCTTCGGGCGGTCGACTCGGGCGACCCAGTGCGACAGGTACGGCCCTTTTTCGAGCCGCGCTTGCGTCGCCGGATCGTCGAGGGCGAACAGGCGGGTGCGGGGCACGGCGCCATCCACAGGTTCCGCAGCCTGCGGGTCGATCGCGATCACCTCCAGATACACGCCGCCCCACAGGTTCAGCAGGCGATTGTGGGTGCGCATCAGCGGATGCGCGCCGCCGCCGGCCGGTGCGACGCCGAGGGTCTCGGCGACATACTGCGTGCCCTCGTCGAGGGTACGGGCGGAAATCACGAGGTGATCGAGGCTGAGCAAGTGGGCAGTCATGGCGGATCGGGAAACGGTTTCTGCGGTAAGCCGGAACGCGCGCCGGATGCGGCGGCAGCGTGGCCGGGGTCGTAAGCATAACCGTTTGCCGGGTCGGCGGGCCAGGCGGATGAGGTTCGGGCTGGTCTTTCCCAAGATTGCTAGCGTGCGGTGCATGCCGCCCTGAGCCGCTTCGTCATCCGTTGCTTATCTTAAATGTAGTCTTAAATGTAACGGCGAGGACCGGCACAGTAACGGTACAATCGATTCGATACCGTTCGGTACAGTTGGAGCCCGTTATGTCCGTCCCGCTTGCCCAGATTCCCACACCTCACGATACGGCGTCGCTGACGCTGGTGGAGCAGCTCGTCCAGTGGGCGTGCCGCCGCATTGAGGAGCGCGTGTTCCGTCCCGGCATGCGCATGCCGTCGATCCGCAAACTGGCGCTGGATAAGGGCGTGTCGCGTTTCACCGTAGTCGAGGCGTACGAGCGGCTGGTGGCGCAGGGCTACCTGGAGTCGCGGCGCGGTTCGGGTTTCTATGTGCGCGAGCGATTGGGCAGCGCGCCGACGGCTGAGATCCGCACCATTGCCGCAGCGGCACCCGCGCCGGCCACGATCGACGTCGTCTGGTTGCTGCGCAACATGCTGCATACGGGCGCGCGCCCCGAGCGCAGCCCGGGTCTGGGCTACCTGCCCGCGCGCTGGCTCGACGGCGACCTGATCACCAACGCGCTGCGCACGCTCGGCCGGCAAAGCGGTGCGCAGATGCTCGGCATCGGCACGCCGCAGGGCTTTTTGCCGCTGCGGCAGCAGTTGCAGACGCGGCTGGAGGAGCTGGAAATCGGCGCTTCACCGGATCAGATCGTGATGGTCTCCGGTATTACCCAGGCCATCGACCTGATTTCGCGGATTTACGTGAAGCCGGGCGACGCGGTGATCGTCGGCGATCCGGCCTGGTTTCAGATGTTCGGGCGCTTCGCGTCGCAAGGCGCGCGGCTGGTCGGCATGCCGTACACGCCGGATGGGCCGGACCTTGACGCGCTCGAGTCGCTGGTAGAGACGTGGCGGCCGAAAATGCTGGTGATCAATTCGGTGCTGCAGAATCCCACCGGCACGTCGCTCACGGCCGCGCAGGCGTTCCGAATCCTGCGGCTTGCCGAAGCGTACGACTTCATCGTCGTCGAAGACGATATTTACGGCGATCTGTGCCCGCCGAGCTATGCCGGCACACGGCTCGCGAGCCTCGACCAGTTAAAGCGCGTGATCTATCTAAGCAGCTTTTCGAAGACGCTCGCGCCCAATCTGCGCGTGGGTTTTATCGCCTGCGCGCCGGAGGTGGCGAGAGCCGTCAGCGATCAGAAAATGCTGGTCGGCATGACGAGCCCCGAACTGAACGAGCGCGTGCTCTACAAGATTCTCACCGAGGGCCACTATCGCCGGCATGTCGAGCGGCTGCGTGCGCGTCTCGACGGTGTGCGCGAAAAATCCGTGCGGATGCTCGAGAAGACCGGCATGAAGCTATTCCTGACGCCCACGGCAGGCATGTTCCTGTGGGCCGATACCGGCGTCGATGCGAGCGCGCTCGCGGCCGCAGGCCACGAAGAGGGCTTCCTGCTGACGCCCGGGAGCCTGTTTTCGCCGCAGCAATCACCCACCACGTGGATGCGCTTCAATATCGCCAACTGCGGCGATCCTGAACTCTCGACGTTCCTGTGCCGGTATCTCGACAGCGTCGCGCGGCGCGCCTCTTGAAACCGCGCCGCCTTGCCCCAAATTACGCGGGCAATGTATAACCCCATTCGTCATTCGTAACAGAGAGGAAGTCCGACCATGGCACAAGAAACCATGAGCTTTCAGGCAGAAGTTAAACAACTTCTGCACCTGATGATCCATTCGCTGTACAGCAACAAGGAAATCTTTCTGCGCGAGCTGATTTCGAATGCGTCCGACGCGGCCGACAAGCTGCGCTTCGAGGCGATCGAAAACAGCGCGTTGTACGAAAACGATCCGAATCTGCGGATTCGCGTCTCGTACGACAAGGCCGCGCGCACCATCACGCTCGACGACAACGGCATCGGCATGAGCCGCGACGAAGCGATTGCCAATCTCGGCACGATCGCGCGCTCGGGCACCAAGGAATTCTTCGGCAAGCTCTCCGGCGACCAGCAGAAAGACGCGGCGCTGATTGGCCAGTTCGGCGTGGGTTTTTATTCGGGCTTTATCGTCGCGGACAAGATCACGGTCGAGACGCGCCGCGCCGGTCTGCCGGCCTCGGAAGGCGTGCGCTGGGAAAGCGCGGGCGAGGGTGATTTTGCAGTGGAGCAAATCGAACGTGCCGCGCGCGGCACGACGATCACGCTGCATCTGCGCGCCGATGAAGATGAACTGCTGTCGTCGCATCGTCTGAAGTCGATCATCCAGAAGTATTCCGATCACGTCGCGCTGCCCATCCTGATGGCGAAGGAAGAGTGGGACGCTGAAAAGAGCGAGATGGTCACGAAGGACGAGGACGAGACCGTCAACCAGGCAAGCGCGCTGTGGACCCGTTCGAAGAACGACATCACAGAAGAACAGTACAAACAGTTCTACCAGCACCTCTCGCACGATCACCAGGATCCGCTGACGTGGACGCATAACCGCGTCGAAGGCCGCAGCGAATACACGCAACTGCTGTACGTGCCGACGCATGCCCCGTTCGACATGTTCAACCGCGATCATCGCGCGGGCCTGAAGCTGTACGTGAAGCGCGTGTTCATCATGGACGACGCTGAACAATTGCTGCCGGGGTACCTGCGGTTCGTGAAGGGTGTGGTCGATTCGGCGGATCTGCCGTTGAACGTGTCGCGCGAAATCCTGCAGGAAAGCCGTGATGTGAAGGCAATCCGCGAAGGCGTAACCAAGCGTTCGCTGTCGATGCTCGAAGAACTGGCCAATTCGGAGAACGATGCCGAAAAGGAAAAGTACGCCGGCTTTTGGAAGGAATTCGGTCAGGTGCTGAAGGAAGGCATCGGCGAAGACTTCGCCAATCGCGAGCGTATTGCGAAGCTGGTGCGTTTTGCGTCGACCCATACGGAATCGCCGGAGCAGACCGTGTCGCTCGCCGACTACGTCGCGCGCATGAAGCCCGAGCAATCGAAGATCTACTACGTGACCGCCGACACCTGGCAAGCCGCGACCCACAGCCCGCATCTTGAGGTGTTCCGCAAGAAGGGCGTGGAAGTGCTGCTGCTGACCGATCGCGTCGATGAATGGATGCTGTCGTTCCTGAACGAATTCGACGGCAAGCCGCTGCAAAGCGTTGCGCGCGGCGATCTCGACCTTGGCGCGTTGAACGACGAAGAAAAACAGGCGCAGGAGAAGGTCGGCGAAGAGTTCAAGCCGCTCGTCGAGAAGATGAAGGAAGCGCTGAAGGACAAGGCCAAGGACGTCCGCCTGACGTTCCGCCTGACCGATTCGCCGTCTTGCCTCGTGGCTGACGACGGCGAAATGAGCGGCTATCTGCAACGTATGCTGAAGGCCGCTGGCCAGGACGCGCCGTCGTTCCACCCGATTCTCGAAGTGAACCCCGAGCATGCGCTGGTCAAGGGCTTGCACGCGGATAGTGCGAGTTTCGACGACTGGTGCCATTTGCTGTTCGATCAGGCGCTGCTTGCTGAAGGTGGCGCGCTGGAAGATCCGGCGAGCTTCGTGAAGCGTACCAACGCGTTGTTGCTGGCGCGCGCGGGTTGAGTTTTCGCGTATCGAGTTGAGCTTTGACCGGCGTCGCCTTGACGCTTGTGATTGAAAAATGCGCTGCCTCGGCAGCGCATTTTTTTTGCCCTGTGCCTTTACTTTGTCGTCCGCTGCCCGGCGAAGGTGTTGCGCAGGGACATGGCTGGGTATCGGTGAGCGTTTAGTGTGCGGGCGCTTGCCCATGCAAATGACGCACTTGCGATAGCACGGAGCCGGCCAGTTCCTTGGCCTCGATGCAGGAATGGTGATCGGCCAGCACTTTCGCCGCGAGACTGCCGATTGCCGTGCTGGTCTGTTTCGACGTGTGGTGCTGCGCCAGCGCGGAACCCGCGAGTTCCTTCTCCTGATACAGGGCACCTGGGCGTCGTAAAACGACTGCGGCCAGATGTGCAATGCGGTCAGACGTTTCTTTCGAGTTCGTAGTATTCAATCGCTACTCCTTTTCGTTTGTTGTTGATCCGGACCATTTAGAGCGTTGCTAAAAATCGTCCGGAAAATAATTATGGGTAACTAAGCAAATATGTTCAACAACACTATATCGAGATTGATTTGTGAGATGAAAAAACGTGCATTTGTCTTATGCTGGTGCGCTCGAAATTCGGATGCGTAAAGGATTATTTGCAATCGTTAAGCCGTTTATGTACCGAGTCCTATTTCTGCGATTGCGCGTTTCCGCGTGCCGCAACTTCTCTGCGTTCTTATGTCCGATTCCACCATGCTAAAACTCGTCGGTCCCGTGCGTCTGCTGTGGTCGATCTTGCGCGAACAGGGTTTCGACGCCGCCGAGCAACGAGCGCTCGAATTCGTTGCAGAGGGTGTCACGCCGCAATTGCACGCTGATCTGTGCGCGAGCGCAGGACGTTTTGAGGCGGCGTACCACAGTGCATCGCAAGCGCAGGCGGTGGGGAACGGCGCGCGTCATGCGCGCGTGGCACTGTTCGCCGACGCACTCGGCCGCGCCGAGGCGGCGCAGCGCAACAGCGAACTGGCGGTAACCGTGGAGCCTTCGGCTGCAACGGTCGAGTGGATCGTCTGGTTGCTCGACCACTGTGGTGCTCATTCGGCAGCGGCGCATATGTTGCGTGCTTACGAGCAACACGCGCCGCAGGACGCCCGGGCGCCGTGGTGGCTGGCGATCTCGCTGACAGCGCTGCCGGATGAGAGCGCGCCGGCCGAGCGCCGCGCAGCTTTATTGCGGGCGTACGCGCTCGACCCAGCGATCCATCCCGAGTTGCCGTTGCAGCTCGTGCTGGCGTTTCGGGAAGTACGCGATTGGCACACGGTCGAGCGTGTTTGCCGCGAGAGGCTCGCACGCAATCCGGCCGACGCCGAGATGGCCTGGCAGTTGAGCCACGCGCAATGGCAATGCAACGACGCAGCCGCGGCAGAGGCGACCATGCGCGCTGCCGATGCCGCCGCGCCCGGCAATGTCCACGTGCTGGCCGCGATCGGTATGTATCTCGCCGAGCAGGCGCGTTTTGCGGACGCTGAAACGGCGCTGCACGCAGCCCTCACGCTCGACCCCTCCACGTCACAGGCGGCCGTCGATCTGGGCGATCTGAAGTTGCGGCGCGGCGACTGGCCGAACGCATGGCCGCATTTCGCGGCGCGTCTGACGCGCGAGGACCGCGAGCCGAACAACGTCGTGAGAATGATGGAGCGGTTGTGTCCGTGCTGGCAGGGCGAGCCGCTGGCCGGCAAGACCCTGATCGTGCACAGCGAACAGGGTAACGGCGACGATATCCAGATGGTGCGCTTCGTGCCCGAGCTGGCGGCGCGCGTACGGGACGAGGGCGGGCGCTTGGTGCTCGCGGTGCGCCGGGCGTTACGGCCGCTGTTTGCGCACTTTTACGCGGATTGCGTGTCCATCGAGGATGGACCGCTCGGCAAGCCGCACTTTGGTTTGCCGATCATGAGCGTGCCGTCGGTGCTTGGCTTGCTGCCTGAGCACGTGCGTGGTGCGGCCTACTTGCGTGCCGATGCAAGCCGGGTCGCTGCATGGCGCGAACGGATAAGCGGGTGTGACGCAGAGGCGGCGCGATTGCATGTCGGCCTCGTGTGGTCGGGCAGCCCGACGCATCGTCGCGACGCGAAGCGGTCGATTCCGCTTGCGGCGCTGGCGCCGATTCTCGCGCTTCCCAATGTGGTGTTCCATCCGCTGACGCCTGGTCGTCACGCCGATGTGGAGGCTTTTAGCGCACAGGGTTATCGCGTCCGCGATCTGACCGCGCACTACCAGGCGGGTTTCGACGACGTGGCCGCGCACGTGAGCACGCTGGATGCCGTGGTGACCATCGACAGCGCACCATTGCATCTCGGAGGCGCGCTGGGGCGCCCGGTGCTGGCGATGCTCGATCACGTATCGCACTGGTGTTGGGGCAATGAGGAGACGCAACCCTGGTACGACTCGGTCGAACTGTTCAGGCAGCCGGGGCCGGGAGCGTGGGGGCCTGCGGTCGAGCGGGTGGCCGCAAGGTTGCAGGCGATGACGCGTTCCCGCGAGCCGGCTCCGCAGAAAACACCGTCGCTATCGGATGGAAACGGGCTTTAAGAAATGTCGATTCACAACTTGACCGGCCCGTCGGACCTTTCCCGTAGCGCAGCGGCGGTCAACGCCCTGGTTGCAAGCGCGGATGCCCATTTCTCCGCCGGGCGGACGCATGAAGCGATGCTCGACTACGAACGCGCACTGGAACAACAACCACGGCATGTTCACGCTCTTCACCGCATGGGGCTCGCCTGTTTTCGCGAGAATCAGGTCGAACTGTCGCAGCAGTATCTGGACGAGGCATTGACGGCTGCGCCCGAACGTGCGGACATCTGGGAGCATCGTGGATTGCTTGCGGCGCTCCGGAATGAGCGTGTGGCGGCTGAAGCGTTCTACCATCGCGCGCTCGATCTGAGCGGCGGCACGGCGAACCTGCATCGGAATCTTGCCGATTGTCTGAAGCTCTCTGGCCGCCTGGTTGAGGCACGAATGCACTACGAAAAGGCTCTCGAACTCGATCCGGGATTACAACACGCCGTGCGCGCCCTGGCCCGAATCAGCACGGAATGCGAACGGTTTGCCGAGGCCGCGGATCTTTGGGTGCGCGTGTGGGCGTTCGAATCGTTGCACTTGCACGATGGGCTCGAACTGATCGCAGCGTTGTGGAAAGCCGGGCGCGACCCACAGATCGACCCGGTGCTGGCTCAACTGCGCACACGCTTTTCCGCCGATGCCGCCGCGCTTGAACAAGTGGTCTTTGCACTGAACACCGTGCATCGTTTTCAGGATGCCGCCAGCGTAGTCGCCGAGGCGCTGGCTATCGACTCAGAGCGCGCCGGGCTGCATCACAATGCATCGTACGTGTGCAACATGCTGGGCGAATTCTCTCAAATGCGATTGCACGCCGCCGAAGCTGCCCGGCTGCTGCCCGACAACGCGCCGATTCAATTCAATCTGGCGGCCGCGCAGTTGCGCTTCGGCGATTTCGAACAAGGCTGGAAACAATATCGCTGGCATGAAGCACTGCCGGAAAACCACGATCTGGTTCGCCCCAATTTTCCTGAGTGGCAAGGCGAACCGGTGGCAGGCCGGAGGTTTCTGCTCATTGGCGAGCAAGGGCTTGGCGATCAGATCCAGTTTCTTCGGCTGGCTACGTGGCTGAATCGGCAGGGTGCCTCAGTCGACGTGTGGGTCAGCGCTCCCCTGACCGAGTTGGCGCGCGGCGCAAGCGGTGTTCACGCGGCATGGGCCGAACCGCCGCCTGGACCGTACGACTTCTGGTGTCGAATGCTCAGGATGCCGGAGCATATGAAGCTGAGCTTGCCGATGCTTCCTGTCGCGATGCCATATCTGGCAGCGGAGCAGGCGTTGGTGCGTTTCTGGCAGCAGCGTATCGACGCCGGCGATAGCCTCGATACGCATTCCACGCGGAAAAAGCGCGTGGGGCTCGTATGGGCAGGCAATTCGGCGTATGGACTCGACCGTTATCGCTCGGTTGCGTTAAGCCGCTTGTTGCCCATCCTTGAGCAACCTGGGGTGAAGTGGGTCTCGTTGCAAATGGGGCAAGCAGAAGCTGAAACCGCCGCGTTGCCGGCGCCTATCGACATGCAGCGACTGGGCTCGGAGATCGGCAATTTTTCCGATACCCTCGCCATTCTTCAATCGCTCGATCTGGTGATTACCGTCGACACATCGGTCGCTCATCTGGCAGGTGCCGCCGGCCGCCCCGTCTGGGTCCTGTTGCCCACCTGCACGGATTGGCGCTGGATGGCCGATCGCGACGATAGCCCGTGGTACCCGTCAGTGCGCCTGTTCAGGCAGCGGGAGCTGGGTCGATGGGATTCGGTGCTTGCCGACGTGCAGATCGCGTTGCGCGACTACGTGGCGGTCTGAAATCGGGCGCTGGGAGCGCCCGATTGGTCGCCTGAGATTGCTGGCGACAGGATAGTTAGCGCCTACTCTTTACTGCTTTCCCATCAGCGTGTCCATCGTTTCGCCGCGCACGACGATTTCCGTGCGCCGGTTCAGCGCGCGCCCTTCGACCGTATCGTTGCTGGCGACAGGGTTGTTGTACGCGTTGCCCTTCGTCCGGATCCGCTCCATCGCCACGCCGCGTGCCACGAGCGCATAACCTACCGCGGTGGCGCGTGCTTCGGAAAGCTGCTGGTTATAGTCGAGCGTGCCGACATTGTCGGTGTAACCCTCGACCAGCACAGGCTTCTTACTGCGCTTGAGCAGAACGGCGGAACGATTGATGACTGCCGTTGCGTCGCCGCGCACTTCGGATTTGCCGAACTCGAACAGCGCGGCTTCGGGCAGCTTGACTGAGACGCCGTTGGCGACTGGCGTCACCTCGATGCCGACGGCCTTGTTCAACGATGTTTCTTTATCGCGATTCAGCGGCGCCGCGCAGCCTGCCACCAGCAGGACAGACATCGCGCACGCAGTGACGCCCAGGATTGTTCTCATGTTTCCTCTTTCTCCTTCGGAACTCGATTACATGGCACGCCTCCTCGATCGGAGGCGAACCGTCGACTTTTGTAATGCACGGAGGTTGTATCGCGTGTTGCGGGCGAAGGAGAATCGGAACACTCTGAATTCGGCATCTGATTGCCACGGGTCAGCCTCCGAAAGGCGGTCAATCGAATTTCCTGAAGGCAGGCGAGTAAGGGGGCGGCAATCCTCTGACGGCGTCGCCGTTATAATCCGACACCATGCCTATCCGTTTCGATGCCGCTGACGCCCACTGGCGCGTCGCGCCCTTGCCCGGCTTTAGCGCCGCCCAGAAAGACTGGTTGACCCGCGGCGGATCGCTGACCGCGCATTTGCGCGCGCTCGGCGAAGTCGCGGTGCGCGTGACGCGCGAAGCCGTCGCGCTGCCATGGGCCGACGAGTACGCCGCGCTCGGGCTCGTGCCGCGTGCGCCGGTGTGGGTTCGGGAAGTGGTGTTGTCGGTTGACGGCGTGCCGTTTGTCGCGGCGCACAGTGTCGCGCCGCTCGCGGCGAGCGTCGGTGTATGGCAGGCCACGCGCCGGCTGCGCACCCGGCCGCTCGCCGAGTTGCTTTACAGCGATAGCAGCGTCGCGCGTTCGTCGCTGGTGAGTCGCACGCTGACCGCCCGTCATCCGCTGTACCGGCTGGCGCTGCGTGAAATCGATAGCAGGCCACCGCACGCGCTGGTTGCTCGCCGCTCGGTGTTCGAGCGTCACGGTGCGCCGCTAATGGTGACTGAATGCATGTTGCCCGCGCTATGGGTGCATCTCGCGTCTTCGGCAAGTACACCCTCCGCACCGTCCGCGCCCCCGGCATTCGCGCACGCGCCGCAGCGTCCTCATGGGCGGGAGCATGGCCGGCCGCTCGAACATACGGCGTCGCGTGCTCATGGTGCGTCGCGCGCCGAGCAGGAACACATTCCCGGGCGGGCGTCGCGTGAATCCGGGCATGCGCCGGCATCAGACAGTCAGGTGAAACGCTGATGCTGCGCGGCTTTCCTCCTGTTGTCGCGGCGGATACGCATACGCTGGTTCTCGGCAGCTTTCCGGGCGAGGCGTCGCTTGTGGCGACGCAGTATTACGCGCATCCGCGCAATCAATTCTGGCGTTTGCTCGGCACGGTGCTCGACGAACCGCTTCCCGAACTCTCTTATGAAGAGCGTCTAACGCGCTTGCTATCGCACGGCATCGGCGTGTGGGACGTGCTCGCCGCCTGCGAGCGCGAGGGCAGTCTCGACGCCGCGATCCGCAACGCCAGTCCCAACGATTTCGCTTCGTTGCGTGCCCACGCGCCGAAGCTTGCCAAAGTCTGCTTCAACGGCAAGACGGCGGGCCGCTTTGCGCCGGTGATCGGTGAAGCCGGCTACGCCACCCTCGTATTGCCTTCGTCGAGTCCGGCGAATGCTATGCTCTCGTTCGACCAAAAATTGCGTCTCTGGCGCGACATCCTTACATGACGAAATTGATCAAGCGCGCCTCGGCTGAAGCACGTGCTTTCCGCAACAAAAACGCTGATGGCGGCGACCACACGCCGAACAAACAGAAAGTAGTGCGCAATAAAAAGCGCGCGCTGCACGACGACGACCTGCATGACGCGCCGCAAATCGAAGCGCCGCGCAAACCGCGTTTCGCACCGGTCACGTTCTCGGAAGAGGGCGGCGTGCGCTTCCTGCACTTCGGCACGGAATGGGTGCAAGGCGCAATGCGTCTGCGCAAGCCGGATCACATCGAACTCGAATACGCGCAGCAGATGATGGCCTGGCTGCTGTTCATCGAAACCCCTAAGCGCATCGTCCAGCTCGGTCTCGGCGCTGCCGCGCTGACCAAGTTTGCACACCGCTTCCTGAAGCGCGCGAAAGTCGACGCGGTCGAAGTGAACCCGGCCGTGGTCGTGGCCGCGCGCACGATGTTCGAACTGCCGCACGACGACGCGCGTCTGACCGTGCACGAAATGGACGCCTGGGACTTCGTCAACGACCGCGTCAACCATGGCTCGATCGGCGCGCTGCAGATCGACGTCTACGATGCCACCGCGCGTGGCCCGGTGCTCGACAGCGTCGGTTTTTACCGTGCGGTGCGCGCGTGTCTGACCGACGCGGGCGTGGTCACGATCAACCTGTTCGGTGACCATCCGAGCTTCGTGCGCAACATGAAGCGTCTGAACGAAGCGTTCGACGGCCGCGTAGTCGCGCTGCCCGAAGTGCATGACGGCAACCGCATTGCAATCGCGTTCTCGGGGCCGGCGCTCGATGTGCCGTTCACAGCGCTGCAAGCGCGCGCGAAGCTGATCGAAGCGGAACTCGGCTTGCCGGCGCGCAAGTGGATCAAGGGGTTGCAGGAATCAACCGGACAGAACGGCGGCTCGTTCTCGATCTGACGAGTGAAGCAGTCGGGCCGGGCAAGCCGGCTCGGCTGCGGCATGCGGCAAGCCTGAACACGCCGCCGCCGTTGCGCCCACGCGACGGTCGTCAATGCCGCAACCTATCGCGCATCGCGCAGCCCGCCCGCGTTCCGCCGAGGGGGGCGCGCGCGAGCCCGGCATAGGCCACCTGGCCTCATGCCCGCTGCCGTTCCGAGCGTCCAGCCATGCGCTCAAGCCGTATCCCATCCGCGTCAAAGCCCCGTCCCACGAGGCTCCAGGCCGCTGTTGCGCCTCGGGTCGTCCCTGCTTGACCGGACGGTAAACGCTCCTATACTCTTTCGAAGCTTTCGGGGACCCCGTGGCCTACCTGCGACGAAGGATCCACCACCCGTCAAAACACGGGCCAACATTTCAATAATAGGGAAGAGGAGACGTCATGGCTCACGACGCCGACGCGAACAAAGCCAGCAAGCACTGGCTCTGGTTGCTGCTGTTGCCCTGGATCGCAATGATCTGGGTGCCGTCATATAACAAGGTCGAACCGCAGCTGTTCGATTTTCCGTTCTTCTACTGGTATCAGCTCCTCTGGGTGCTGATCAGCGCGATCATCACGGCGCTCGTGTACTTCAAGACCAAGACCCGCGCATCGGGCAACCCGGGCAGCTCGAAGGGGGGCGCACAATAATGAACGCCACCGCAACTTTCGTCTTCGTCCTGTTTTTCATCGGCGTCACCATTCTTGGCTTTATCGCGGCCCACTGGCGCAAGGGCGACCTGGCCCATCTGGAAGAGTGGGGCCTCGGCGGCCGGCGCTTCGGCACTGTCGTCACGTGGTTCCTGCTGGGCGGCGACCTGTACACCGCCTACACGTTCATCGCCGTGCCGGCGCTGGTGTTCGGTGCGGGCGCAACCGGCTTCTTCGCGCTGCCGTACACGATCCTGATCTATCCGTTCGCGTTCGTGGTGTTCCCGAAACTGTGGAGCATCGCCAAACGTCAAGGCTACGTGACTTCGGCCGACTTCGTCTCGGCTCGCTATGGCAGCCGCATGCTGGCGCTGGCGATTGCCGTGACCGGTATTGTCGCGACGATGCCGTACATCGCGCTGCAACTGGTCGGTATCGAAGTGGTGATCGGCGCGTTGGGATTCGACACCAAGGGCTTCGTTGGCGATCTGCCGCTGATCATCGCGTTCGCGATCCTGGCGGCGTACACGTACACGTCGGGCCTGCGCGCGCCGGCCATGATCGCGGTCGTCAAGGACGTGCTGATCTATGTCGTGATCTTTGCCGCGATTATCGTGATTCCGCCGCAACTGGGTGGCTTCGGGCATATCTTCAGCATGGTGCCGCCGGCCAAGCTGCTGCTCAAAGCGCCGGACGTGTCGAGCCTGAACGGCTACAGCGCGTACGCAACGCTTGCGGTCGGCTCGGCGCTCGCACTGTTCCTGTACCCGCACTCGATTACCGCGGTGCTGTCGTCGAAGTCGGGTAACACGATCCGCCGCAACATGGCGATGCTGCCGGCTTACTCGCTGGTGCTCGGCCTGCTCGCGCTGCTCGGCTTCATGGCTCTGGCCTCGGGCGTGAAGGACATGCCGGAATTCGCGCCGTACTTCAAGGCGTTCGGCCCGAACTTCGCCGTGCCGGCGCTGTTCCTGCACTTCTTCCCGTCGTGGTTCGTCGGCGTGGCCTTCGCGGCCATCGGTATCGGCGCGCTGGTGCCGGCGGCGATCATGTCGATTGCGGCAGCGAACCTGTACACGCGCAACATCCACAAGGAGTTCGTGAACCGCAATATGTCGAATGAGCAGGAGACCAACGTTGCGAAGCTGGTGTCGCTGATCGTCAAGGTCGGCGCGGTCGCGTTCATTCTCGGTTTGCCGCTCACGTACGCGATTCAGCTACAACTGCTGGGTGGTATCTGGATCATCCAGACGCTGCCGGCCATTGTGCTGGGTCTCTACACGCGTATGCTCGATTACCGCGGTCTCCTGATCGGCTGGGCGGTCGGCATCGCAACCGGTACGTGGATGGCGATTTCGCTGAAGCTGGCGGGTTCGATCTTCACGATCCATCTGTTCGGCATGGCGATCCCCGGCTATGCGGCGGTGTGGTCGCTGATCGTCAACCTGGTGGTTGCGGTGGTGGTGAGCCTTCTTGTGCGGATATTCGGCATGAAGCGCGCCGAGGACCGGACCCGTCCGGAAGACTATCTGGATGTAGTCGAAGGCTAAGTCAGCCGTTCCGTTCTGCCTGAAAAAGCAACGCCCGCAGACAAAAGTTTGCGGGCGTTTGTCTTTCCGGGGCACTCCAGGGCACGATAGCGGAACTGTCCTCAAAAGCGCCCATCGCGCGAGCCATGGCTTCTGCCGATTCCCCCCACGTGATCGCCCGCCGCTCGGTCGTTAGCCGCATGGTGCGCACGATCACGTCGCCGTACTACCGCTATCGCCACGCGAAGATGCTGCATAGCCTGCGCGTCGGCGTCGCGATGCTGGTGTCGATTCTCGCGACCACCGGTATCAACATTCCTCACGGCATCTGGTCGTCGGTGACCTTGCTGGTGGTGATCGGCGGCTTGCAGCATCACGGCAATATCCGCAAGAAGGCCGCCGACCGGGCGGCGGGGACGCTGCTTGGTGCGACGATCGGGCTCCTGCTGATCCTGCAGCAGAATCTGTTTGGCTCGCTGCCGCTCACCTATATCCTGATGTCGATCGTCGCGGCAATCTGCGCCTGGTTCGCTATCGGTTCGTCGGGGTATATCGGCCTGCTGACGGCGATCACGATGTGTATCGTCGCGGGCCATGGCGACAATCAGATCGACGTCGGCCTGTGGCGCACGCTGAATGTGCTGATCGGCATCGTGATCGCGCTGGCGTTTTCGTTCGCTTTGCCGCTGCACGCGACCTATTCATGGCGCTACGGGCTCGCCGCCAATCTGCGCGCCTGCGCGCAGATCTACACCCGTTTGCTGGACGGGGAGACGATCAGCGAGGAAGAGCAGGTCAAACGCTTTCTCGCGATCAACAAGCGGCTGATTCAGTTGCGCTCGTTGATGCCTTCGGTGGCGAAGGAGATCGATGTGCCGCAGTCCAGGCTCGAAGAGATCCAGCGGCTGCATCGATCGGTGCTCAGTTCGCTGGAATTGCTCGCGACCGGTCCGCTAGTGCGCGCCGACACCGCGGCGCGCGAGGCGTATGCGCGGCAGTGCGGCGCCGAGGTGCGCGCCGTGCGCGGCATTCTGCTGGCGATGGCGCGCGGCCTGCGCTTTGGCCGCGCGACGCACGTCCGCATTCCGGCCGCGTTGCCGCTTGCAGAGCCGCATCGCGACGTAGCGCTTGAATTGCCGCCCGACTTGCAAGGACCGTATTGGCTCGGGCAGCGGCTTGCTGAACAGGTGGACCGGTTGCGTGCCTTACTGCTGGAGACCGAGCCGAACTGGAACATCGAGCGGCATTCGCGCACTTTGCTGAAGGCTTAGAGCGGAACGCTCAGTGCGGCGCGATCATTTCCGGCTGGCCGGCCAGCCAGCCGCTGCCGCTGCCCCGACTGCGGCAACCGGACCGGCTACGGATGCCGGGCTTACTCTTCCGGCACCGTCACCATCCAGGCGAGACCGAAGCGGTCCGTCACCATGCCGAAGCCTTTGCTCCAGAAGGTGGCCTGAAACGGCATCATGACCTGTCCGCCATCGGCGAGCGCATTGAAATACTTTTCTGCCGATGCGGCGTCGTCGGCCGTCAGCGAGAGGCTGAAGCCGCTGAACGTGGCCTGGGGGTCGCAGTGGCCGTCAGAAGCCATCCAGTTGGTCGAGCCGATCTTGACTGTGGCGTGCATGATCTTTTCTTCCAGACCAGGGCGCGGCGAATTCTGCGGGTCCGGCGGCGCGTCCTTGTAGCGCATCATGAGCAACACTTCGGCGCCGAGATTCTCGCCGTAATACTTCAGGGCTTCTTCACAGCGGCCGTTGAAAAATACATAAGGCTGAACGTACATGGTCGTCTCCTGGAATAGGATTTGCGGCGCCGCGCTCCATCGACACATGGCGGCGAGGGAACAGGCGTGCAGAAGATTGTAGTCGTCCGGTGGGGCAGCAATTGTGACTTTATGATGCAAGGGGCCGCGGCGCGGGGTCGCATCGGACGTGCGGCCGTAAACGGCGCGCGGCCCTGAACCGGAAGGCTCAGGGCCGCGTAGTTGGGCACATGCGTGGGCACATGGGGCACATGCGTGTGCCCACGTGCGACCGCGTATTTCAGCGGCGAAGGCGAAACTTAACGCAGCGCTTCGATCAGTTTTTCCAGCTTGACGGCGTCTGCCGCGAACGCGCGGATGCCTTCAGCGAGCTTTTCGGTGGCCATGGCTTCGTCGTTGACGAGGAAACGGAACGACGATTCGTCGACCGGCACGCGTTCGATGTCCGCACCCGAGGCGAGGTCGGGCGACAACTTGCGCTCGACCGTTTCGGTGCTCTCCTGCAGCTTTTGCAGCAGGTCCGGGCTGATGGTCAGCAGATCGCAGCCGGCCAGTTCCAGAATCTGACCCGGGGTGCGGAAGCTCGCGCCCATCACCTCGGTCTTGTAGCCGAACTTCTTGTAGTACGCGTAAATGCGGCGCACCGATTTGACGCCAGGATCGTTGGCGCCGCCGTCTTTCACTTCGTCCCAGGCGCTGCCGGCGTTCTTCTTGTACCAGTCGTAGATGCGGCCGACGAACGGCGAGATCAGTTGCGCACCCGCTTCGGCACAGGCGGCGGCCTGCGCGAGCGAGAACAGCAGCGTCATGTTGCAGTGGATGCCTTCCTTTTGCAGCACTTCGGCCGCGCGGACGCCTTCCCACGTGGAGGCCAGCTTGATCAGCACACGTTCCCGGCCGATGCCGTGATCTTTGTACAGGGCGATCAGCTCGCGGCCCTTGGCGATCGACGCTTCGGTGTCGAACGACAGGCGCGCATCCACTTCGGTCGACACGCGACCCGGGATGATCTTGAGAATTTCGGTGCCGAAGGCGATCAGCAACTGGTCGATGATCGCACCAACGGGCTTCGACGCGTGGGCTTTCACGGTCTTTTCGAGCAGCGGCTTGTAGTCGTCTTTCTGGACGGCCTTCAGAATCAGCGACGGATTGGTGGTCGCGTCCTGCGGCTTGTACTGGGCAAGCTGCTGGAAGTCGCCGGTATCGGCCACGACGGTGGTGTATTGCTTGAGTTGATCGAGTGCGGTTGTCATGTTCGAGCCTTCATGGCGCGCGTGCGCCGTGGTTCAGGAGAAATGAGGTCGCCACCGGACAAAAAAAACAAAACAGTGCCGGTGGCCGCGGGTCACGCTGCAGCGTTTGCCCGTCATGTTGCCGGGGAATTCTGACGGAAAGCGCTGCCGGATGCTTCTATTCTATGGCGGATTCAGGCGCGCCGGGCGTTCAGCACCAGTTGCGTCAGCACACCCGCCACCAGTCCCCAGAACGCCGAGCCGATCGACAATAGCGTCAGGCCCGAGGCCGTCACCATGAACGTCACCAGTGCCGCCTCGCGCTGCTTCATGTCCTGCATCGCGTTGGCGAGGCCGCTCATGATCGAGCCGAACAGCGCCAGCGCCGCGACGGAGACTACCAGCGCCTTCGGCAACGCAGCGAACAGCGCGGCGATGGTCGCGCCGAAAATCCCGGCGATCAGATAGAAAATGCCGCACCAGACCGCTGCGGTGTAACGCTTGTCGCGGTTTTCGTGCGCCTCGGGGCCGGTACAGATCGCCGCCGTAATCGCCGCAAGATTAATGCCGTGTGAGCCGAACGGCGCGAGCAGCAGCGAGGCGATACCGGTCGTCGAAATCAGCGGTGCGGAAGGCGTGGTGTAGCCGTCCGCGCGCAGCACAGCGATGCCCGGCACGTTCTGCGAGGCCATCGCGACGACAAAAAGCGGAATGCCGATGCTAATGCTCGCCGCGACCGAAAACGCCGGCATCGTGAACACCGGATGCGCGAGCGCGACATGAAAGCGGCTGAAGTCGAGCAGCCCGAGCACACCGGCGGCGGCCGTGCCGACGATCAGCGTCGTCACGATCGCATAACGCGGCGCGAGGCGTTTGACGATCAGATAGGTGAAGAACATCGTCAGCACGAGCGCGGTCTGGAATTGCGCGGCGCGGAAGATCTCGATACCGATCTCGAACAGAATGCCCGCCAGCAAAGCGGAGGCGATGCCGGCCGGGATTTTCTTCATCAGCGTATCGAACCAGCCGGTCAGACCGACCACGGTCAGCAACACCGCGCAGACGATGAACGCGCCGATCGCCTCAGGGTAGGCCACATGCGGCAGCGACGACACCAGAAGTGCCGCGCCGGGCGTCGACCATGCAATCACGATCGGCGCGCGAAAGCGTAGCGAGAGGCCGATCGTGCAGAGGGCCATGCCGATCGACAGCGCCCAGATCCAGGAGGAAATCTGCGCATCCGTGAGATGCGCGGCCTGACCGGCCTGGAACATCAGCACGAGCGAGCTGGTATAGCCCGTCATCATCGCGACGAAGCCGGCGACGAGGGCGGACAACGATGTATCGGCAAACGGTCTGAGCCGCCCGGCGGGTGCGTCGGCAGGGGACAAATCGGGCGAGGAAGACGGATTCATGCAGCAGCTTTCTTATAGTTGGTGTGAAAACGGGAGTGAAAACGCGATCTGATTATTTGCTCAGCATGCGCATCGCCGTTTCGAGTCCGGCGAGGGTGAGCGGATACATGCGGTGGCCGAGCACTTCCCGGATCGCGCTGACCGACTGCCGGTACGCCCACAAACCTTCCGGCTCCGGATTGAGCCACGCATAGTGCGGGAAATGATCGGCGAGGCGGCGCAGCCACACGGCGCCGGCTTCGGCGTTGTTGTATTCGACCGAGCCGCCCGGTTGCAGCACTTCATAGGGGCTCATCGTCGCGTCGCCGACGAAGATCAGCTTGTAATCCGGCGTGAACTTGTGCAGCAGGTCCCACGTCGGCATGCGCTCGGCGTGACGGCGCCGATTGTTCTTCCACAGGAAGTCGTACACACAGTTGTGGAAGTAGTAGAACTCGAGATGCTTGAACTCGGCCTTGGCGGCGGAAAAGAGCTCTTCGGTGCGTTTGATGTGATCGTCCATCGAGCCGCCCACGTCGAGCAGCATCAGCACTTTGACCTTGTTGTGCCGCTCCGGCACCATCTTCAGGTCGAGCCAGCCGGCATTCGCGGCTGTGCTGCGGATCGTGTCGGGCAGATCGAGCTCTTCGGCGGCGCCCTCGCGGGCGAAACGACGCAGGCGGCGCAGCGCGACCTTGATGTTGCGGGTGCCGATTTCGACCTGGTCGTCGTAGTCGCGATAGGCGCGCGCTTCCCACACCTTCACCGCCGTGCGATTGCCCGCCGCGTCGCCGCCGATGCGTACGCCCTCGGGGTTATAGCCGCCGTTGCCGAACGGCGAGGTGCCGCCCGTGCCGATCCATTTGTTGCCGCCTTCGTGGCGCTCCTTCTGTTCGTCGAACAGTTCCTTCAGGCGCTCCATCAGCTTGTCGAGGCCGCCCATCGCCTCGATCTGCGCTTTTTCTTCCGGCGACAGATCGCGTTGCAGTTTCTTCTTCAGCCAGTCGAGCGGGACATCGAAAGCGAGCTCCGAGGCCTTCGCGACGCCGTTGAAATACGCGCCGAACGCCTGGTCGAACTTGTCGAAATACTGCTCGTCCTTGACCAGCGTGATGCGCGCGAGATAGTAGAAATCGTCGAGCGACGGCGCGATCACATTGGCTTTCAGCGCCTCGAGCAGCGTCAGGTATTCCTTCACCGACACCGGCAGTTTGGCGGCGCGCAGCGAATAAAAAAAATCGATCAGCATGCTGTTTCCTCTGCGGCGGCCGCTTTCGGGCGTTGCGAACTCGCCAACGACGGGTCGATCCGGTTTCCGGCCCGGCTGCCTTCAATGCGGCTAATCCGGCTTGCGCCGGGATTCACGCGGGCCGTCAGCCGGGGTGTTAACGATTGTTGCGGTTCATGAAAATCAACCGCTCGAACAGGCTCACGTCCTGTTCGTTCTTCAGGAGCGCGCCGTGCAGCGGCGGGATGATCTGCTTCTGGTCGGACGAGCGTAGCGCTTCGGGCGGAATATCTTCGGCGAGCAGCAGCTTCAGCCAGTCGAGCAGTTCCGACGTGGACGGCTTCTTCTTCAGACCGGCGACGTTGCGCAATTCGAAGAAGCTCTGCATGGCCGCGGCGAGCAGTTCCTTCTTGATGCCCGGATAGTGCACCTCGACGATCTGCTGCATCGTCACCGGATCGGGGAATTTGATGTAGTGGAAAAAGCAGCGGCGCAAGAACGCGTCGGGCAGCTCCTTCTCGTTGTTCGACGTGATGATCACGAGCGGGCGCTGTTTCGCGCGGATCAGCTCGTGGGTCTCGTACACGTAGAACTCCATGCGGTCGAGTTCGCGCAGCAGATCGTTCGGAAATTCGATGTCGGCCTTGTCGATCTCGTCGATCAGAAGCACCGTTTGCTCGTCCGACTCGAACGCTTGCCACAACACGCCCTTGACGATGTAGTTGCGGATGTCCTTGACGCGCTCGTCGCCGAGTTGCGAATCGCGCAGGCGCGACACCGCATCGTACTCGTACAGGCCCTGCTGGGCCTTGGTGGTGGACTTGATATGCCATTGCAGCAGCGGCATGCCGAGCGCGGCGGCGACCTCTTCGGCGAGCATCGTTTTGCCAGTGCCGGGTTCGCCCTTGATCAGCAAGGGGCGCTTCAGCGTCATCGCGGCGTTGACCGCGAGCTTGAGGTCGTCGGTGGCGACGTACTGCGATGAGCCTTCAAAACGCATGGCGAGATGCTCTTTTTTGGGAAAAAACCCAGTATAAGTCAGAAGGCCTGTTGCGCTGAAACAGGCTCGCGTATGGTTTCACCCGCGGTGTCGGATGCCGAAGCGAGTACCATTCCCGGGGCTCGCGAGCGGCCCGTACATGCCTGGCGTGCCCGGTGGGCGGGCACGCCGGGCAAGACCGGCCGGATCGCGGCGCTCGGCACAAAGCCATGCGGAACAGGCGCGGCGGAGCAATAATGGCGCTCGCCGTGGCTTTGCGGCGGCCGGATGCGCCGCTGGCCCCGCGCGGTGGACGTTCGGCGCGGCGTCGCGGTACAATTAGCCCGATTTTTTTGGCCTGCGTGGCTACCCTATAAGAATAACGGCGCGGGCCGTTGCCTTTTCGGGCGCCCGTTTCCCCTCAAGCCAGGTTACATGCTATGAATAAATTCGTCGGCAAACACGTCGTGATCGCAGCGCTGTCGGTGCTCGCGGGCTATACGGCCAGTGCGCAGGCAGCGGATGTCGTCGGCAACGCGAAGGCGGGCCAAGGCAAGGTCGCGATGTGTATTGGCTGCCACGGCATCCCTGAATACCGCACGGCTTACCCTGAGGTCTACCGCGTGCCGATGCTCGGCGGCCAGAATCAGGCGTACCTCGAGAACGCCATGCACGCCTACAAGAAGGGCGACCGCCATTTCGAAACGATGCGCGCGATCACCACGTCGCTGTCGGATCAGGACATCGCCGACATCGCTGCCTACTACGCGGCGCAAAATTCCTCTTCGAAGAGCAATCCCGACAAGTGATCGGCTGCGGTCATCCGTCCGGTCACTCGGCTATATATATTCGCGGGATAGGAGAATTCATGAATAAGCCCCAACAGGCACTCCACACGGTGTTCAAGGCTGCATGCGCGTCGGCGGCAGTCATCGGTCTGGTTGCAGCGAACGTCGCGCACGCCGCTGACGCCGGCAACGGCAAGGTGCTGGCCGGCACCCACAACTGCGCGGCTTGTCACGGCGTCAACCTGAACAATCCGGTGAGCCCGGAGTATCCGAAGCTCGCAGGTCAGCATTCCGACTACGTCTTCTGGGCGTTGCGCCAGTACCAGATGGGCAACGGCAACCCGCACCTCGGTCGCAATAACGCGATCATGCAGGCGCAGGTGCAAAGCCTGTCGCCAAGCGATATGAAAGACATCGCGGCCTACATCGAATCGCTGGACGGCGGTCTGGTGCAGAAGAAGTAACAGCGTCGCGCTGTTTTTGCATGGCTTGCAGATTGAACGACACCCCGCCGAACGGCGGGGTGTTTTGCTTTGGGCGCTGTGATTCGCGCGGTGCGGCGGATGGATGGCGCGGCGGTTCGGAGAAACTCAGGCGCGCTCGTGGCGGGGTGTTTGTCACCCGTCTGGCACCCGCTTGGCACCCGTTCGGCACCCAAGGCGCCTTTAAAACCCTTGAGCTCCCGACTTGCTTTGACCCGTCCTTCAGTCGCGCGTGGCGCGTTGCTCGATGCGCTGCAAGTAGGCGTCGGTGTCCGGCGGGGTGCCGGTGCGCTGTGCTTCCCAGATGGTTTCGCCGAGGCAGTCCATGATCGCGTGCTGCGCCTCGTGGGTCGAGCCGAGACGGGCGGCGAGCCGTTCGTGCGCCGCGCGGATGCCCGGCGGCTGGTCGATCGACAACTGTTCGGTGATGGCCAGATGCATCGACAGATGCAGGAACGGATTGGTCTGGCCGCGTTCGGGCGAGTAGTCCTGAGCCTGGGCGGCTTCCGTGCTGGTTAGATCGGCGTGATATTCCGGATGCTCGATGATCCAGTCGGCGGCGATCGCTTCGAGCGGCGTCAGAATCTCGCCTTGACGCTGTTTGCGCCAGGTGTGGGTGAAAAATTGGCGGACTTCATCGCGGCTGGGATTGAACATCGTGGGAGCGGGGCGGTTGGTGTGGGGCGCTTGGGGCTTGCGCGGAGGGCGTCATTTTACGCCGGGCCGCCGCGGCGTGCTGGCGGCGTGCCGTCTTCAAAGATCCGGCGGCGGCGTTTTGGGCCGGAATTCGCACAGTGGCTCGATCACGCAATGCCAGCATTCCGGCCGACGCGCTTTGCATACGTAGCGGCCGTGCAGAATCAGCCAGTGGTGAGCATCCTGCCTGAACTCGGCGGGCGTGAATTTCTCCAGGGCCGCCTCAACCGTGCGCACGTCTTTGCCCGGCGCGAGCCCGGTTCGATTCGCAACCCGAAAGATGTGCGTATCGACGGCGATGGTGGGGTGGCCAAACGCCGTGTTCAGGATCACGTTCGCCGTTTTACGGCCGACCCCCGGCAAGCTTTCGAGCGCTTCACGATCCTCCGGCACTTCGCCGCCGTACTGGTCGAGCAGAATGCGGCAGGTTGCGATCACATTCTTCGCCTTGGTGCGATACAGGCCAATGGTCCTGATATAGCCGGCTACCCCTTCTTCGCCGAGATCGAACACCTTCTGCGGCGTGTTCGCGACCGGGAACATCTTGCGCATCGCCTTGTTCACCGAGACGTCGGTGGCCTGTGCCGACAGGAGCACGGCAATCAGCAGTTCGAACGGTGTGGTGTATTCGAGCTCGGTTGTGGGATGCGGGTTGAGGCTCTGAAGCGTCTCGTAGATGGCGCGGCGTTTGTTCGCGTTCATGCGCGGTGTAGAGTTAAAAGTTAGCGCTTCGTTGGCGGAGTATCGGTGTTACCCGCGGTGTTGTCCGCGCCGAGTCCGAGACGGCGGCGGCGTGCTTCGGCGGCGTCGATCTGCGCCTGCACGTCGGCGCTGACGCGTTCGGTATTTTGCGGACCCTGGCCCTTGGCGGCCAACTCTTCTTTCTTCTGGCGCGCCCGCTCGAGCGCGGCCTGGATGATCGCGCGTTTTTTCGCTTCGGCGTCATTCGTCGCGGGCGCTATGGGCGTTGCCGTGGCGCCGGTTTCCGTTGCTTGAATGGCGGGCGTGCTGCTGACCGCTCGCCGCGCTGCAGCACGCGCTTCGGCTGCTTCGCGTTCGCGCGCGAGACGGGCTTCACGCCGGTTGTGGCGCTCGCGCGCGGCGTTTGCCTGGTCCTGGCTCCATGCATCCCAGCCGGTTGCCTCACCGGTGACCTGTGGCATCGCGATGCAATCGACCGGGCAGGGCGGCACGCAGAGGTCGCAACCGGTACAGAGCTCGGCGATCACCGTATGCATCTGTTTCGGTGCGCCAACTATTGCATCGACCGGACAGGCCTGCATGCACAACGTGCAGCCGATGCAAACCTGTTCGTCGATAACCGCCAGCGAACGCGGCCGTTCGACGCCGTTGGCGGAATTGAGCGGAATCACCGGTTTGCCGAGCAGTGCAGCAAGACGGGCGACGCCTTCAGCGCCACCTGGCGGGCACTGGTTGTAGTCGGCCTCGCCTTTGGCAATGGCCTCGGCATACGGACGGCACGCCGGAAAGCCGCACTTGGTGCATTGCGTTTGGGGAAGCAGATCCTCGATGC
Source organism: Paraburkholderia haematera (assembly GCF_905220975.1). Lineage (GTDB taxonomy): Bacteria > Pseudomonadota > Gammaproteobacteria > Burkholderiales > Burkholderiaceae > Paraburkholderia > Paraburkholderia haematera. The sequence goes on from NZ_CAJNBK010000001.1 coordinate 840,251, forward strand.
GGTCTGCGAGTGTTTTGGAGTTGATCACGGTCACAACGTTGGTGCTTGCCGGTGCTTGCCTTGCAGCCGCGTAGCTTGAACTAAATAGCACATTATCGCCGATTTCCCCAATTGCCATCCGCAATCCATGTGCCATAATCGAAGCGCTTTTTCGAAAGACCGCATAAGGGTGTTCCCCCAACCAGCCCGTTCAGTGCTGTCGGTACAAGGCCCGAGGAGAGGCCGGCGGCGCGATCCGGATAACGCGGCTCACGAAGACGATGCCACCATGAATCAGCCGAAAATCAAAAGAGATCCTGAAGGCACGCGGCGCCGCATTCTGCTTGCGGCGGCCGAAGAGTTTGCAAATGGAGGGTTGTTCGGCGCGCGCGTCGATCAGATCGCCCGCCGAGCGGAGACGAATGAACGCATGCTCTATTACTACTTCGGTAGCAAGGAGCAGCTTTTCACTGCCGTGCTCGAGCACGCATTCAGCGCGCTCAATGAAGCGGAACGAACGCTCGAACTGAATGGCGTCGCGCCGGTCGAGGCGGTGACACGTCTCGCGCATTTTGTTTGGGATTACTACCGCGATCATCCGGAGTTGCTGCGTCTCGTCAATAACGAGAATCTGCATGAGGCACGCTACATGCAGAAGTCGACGCGCATCCGCGAAATGATTTCGCCGATCGTTGCCACGCTTGGCGGCATTCTCGAGCGGGGTCAGCGCGCGGGGCTGTTTCGCACCAACGTCGATCCACTGCGCTTTTACGTGACGCTGTCCGGCATGGGTTATTACATCGTGTCGAACCGCTTCACGCTCGAAGCGACACTGGGTCGCGATTTCAGTGGTGCGAGCGAACGCAGCGAACTCATTCAGATGAACACGGAGTTGCTGCTTGCGTATCTGTTGCGTAAGTAAGCGGCAGCGCGGCTGCGCACAAACGGCGTAAGTGGCGTTAAAGAGGCGCTAACGAAGCGTCATCAGAAACGACAACGGCCTCTGAAGAAGAGGCCGTTGTTGACGTGCGTGCGGTGCTCAGGCTTCGACTTTTTCCTTCGCTACCTTCGGCGCCGTGTTGTGCTCGAGGATGAAGTCGCGCAGTTGCGGATAGATGATGGTGCGCCAGCGGCGGCCCGAGAAAATGCCGTAGTGGCCGCATTTTTCCGCGGTGAAGTGACGCTTGTTCTGCTCCGGAATGCCGCTGCACAACTCCTGCGCGGCGAACGTCTGACCGTCGCCGGAGATATCGTCCAGCTCGCCTTCAATCGTGAAAAGCGCGGTCTTCTTGATGTCCTGCGGGCGCACCCGTTCGCCCGCGACGTCCCACGTACCTTCGGCCAGACTGAATTCCTGGAATACCACGCGGATCGTGTCGAGGTAATAATCCGCGTCCATGTCGAGCACGGCGTTGTACTCGTCGTAGAAGCGGCGATGGGCTTCCGCGTCGTCTTCGTCGCCGCGCAACAGGCTCTGGTAGAAGTCCCAGTGGGAGGCCGCGTGCCGTTCCGGGTTCATCGCGACGAAACCGGTGTGTTGCAGGAAGCCCGGGTAAACCTTACGGCCCACGCCCGGATAGTTCGGCGGTACCGTGAAGATCACGTTGTTCTCGAACCATTCATACGAGTGCTGCGTGGCGAGCGAGTTGACCGATGTCGGGCTCTTACGCGCGTCGATCGGGCCGCCCATCATGGTCATGGTGCGCGGCGTGTCTTCGCCGCGGCTCGCCAGCAGCGAAATGGCGGCGAGCACCGGGACAGTGGGCTGACACACCGAAATCACGTGCAGATTCTTCGCGCCGATGTGGCGGATGAATTCCTGAATGTAGGCGACGTAATCGTCGAGATGAAACTCGCCTTCTTCGAGCGGCACCATGCGTGCGTCGATCCAGTCGGTCAGGTAGACCTTGTGGTCTTGCAGCAACGTGCGCACGGTATCGCGCAGCAGCGTGGCGTGGTGGCCTGACAACGGCGCGCACACCAGCACGACCGGCTCATCTTTCAATTGGGTGACAGCGTCGCTGTCGTCGGCGAAACGCTTGAAGCGCATCAGGCGGCAAAACGGCTTCTCGATGATCGTTTGTTCGATGATCGGAATGTTGTGACCGTCTTTGACAATCTGATGAAGGTTGAACTCGGGCTTTTCGTAATCTTTGCCAAGCCGGTAAAGCAGTTCGTAACCGGCTGAGAGGCGTGTGGCACCGGGCACGTAGGCCAATGGGCTAGCAGGATTCGCAAACGATTTCGATGCGGCCTGGGCCCAGGCGGTGAGGGGGCTCAACATCGCCCGCTGGAATTCGTGCAGTTGGTAGAGCATGGGTGCTCCGTTTTAAGCGGTTCGCATGGGGCTTGGCAAACACGCGTATGGCGTTGCGGCAGGCCGTATTGGTGGTTGTGGGCACATTGATTTTCGGCCAACAGTCTGCTCGATGATACTGAACAAAGCGTACTTGTGCAATGCAGCATTTTGCGCGCGGATCGCCCGCAAACTGTCATTTATTCATGGTACCGGCGATGTTGCCACGCCGCTATCGGGGGTTGCCGCACCATCAAGTTCTTCTGCCGCGGTGCCGTTATGCGGCGGCTGCCCGGTCGCCTGAGCCATTGCCTGCTCGTGCTTCATCAGGTTCAAACCGGTGTGCACCAGCGCCACGTGCGAAAACGCCTGCGGGAAGTTGCCGACCAGGCGCTTCGCGCCCGGATCGTATTCTTCCGCGAGCAGGCCGACGTCATTGCAGAGGTCGAGTAACCGTTCGTACATGGCGACGGCTTCGTCGATGCGGCCCTGCAATGCCAGGTTGTCCACCATCCAGAACGAGCACGCAAGGAAGGTGCCTTCGCCGGGCGGCAGGCCGTCGTCGTATTCGGTGGTGCGGTAGCGCATCACGAAGCCGTCGTGCATCAGGTCCTTTTCAATCGCCTCCACCGTGCCCTTCACGCGCGGATCCGCCGGCGGGAGGAAGCCGACCAGCGGCATCAGCAGCACGCTCGCATCGAGCTGGGCGCTGCCGTAGGACTGGGAGAACGCGTTGAGCGCCGGATTCCATGCCTTAGCGCAAACTTCCGCGTGGATTGTCGCGCGGGTTGCGCGCCACTCATCGAGCGGGCCTTCCAGCTTGAACATTTCGGCGGACCGGATGGCGCGGTCGTAGGCGACCCACGCCATCACCTTCGAGAAGGTGAAGTGCTGGCGGCCGCCGCGCGTTTCCCAGATGCCTTCGTCCGGCTCCTGCCAGATTGTGTCCAGGTGGCGGAGCAACGCGCGCTGCACGTTCCACGCGGTATCGTCCGCCTGCAGACCGCCGACGCGCGCAAGATGCAGCGCGTTCATCACTTCGCCGTAAACGTCGAGCTGGCGCTGTCCGACCGCGTTGTTGCCGATCCGCACGGGTTTGGCATCCTGATAGCCCGGCAGCCAGTCGATTTCGAACTCGGGCAGACGTCGCTCGCCGGCGATCCCGTACATGATCTGCAACTGATCGGGCGCGCCGGCCATGACGCGGCCGAGCCAGCTGCGCCACGCGCGGGCTTCGTCGTAGTAGCCGCCGCGCATCATCGCGAGCAGCGTGATGGTGGCGTCGCGCAGCCAGCAGTAGCGGTAGTCCCAGTTGCGCGAACCGCCCAACTGTTCCGGAAGAGACGTGGTGGGCGCGGCAACGATTCCGCCGGTCGGTTCGTACGCGAGCGCCTTCAGCGTAATCAGCGAACGGCGGATCTGCGCGGCCCATTTGCCTTCGACGGTGCTGCGTGCCGACCATTCGAGCCAATGGTTCTCGGTGCGGGCGAGCGACGTGTGCGGATCGCGGGCCGGCGGAATGCGCAGGTGCGAGGCCGCATAGGCCAGCGAAAACGGCACGCGCTCGCCTTCGCTCACGCTGAATTCCGCGACGGTCTTCATGTTTTCGCCGCGCAAGTCGACCGGCGTGCGCAGTATCGCGGTATCGGGGCCGACGATCGCCTTGATGCCGCTGTCGTGCGTCAGGCGATCGACCCACGGAATCGAAAAGCCGTAGTCGAAGCGCAACACCAGTTCCATCCGCATGCGCACCGTGCCGCGTTTGCCGACCACGATCCGCACCATCTCCGACCAGCCGTTGCCCGGCGGCATGAAGTCGATCAGCGTGACCGCGCCTTCAGGAGTTTCGAAATCGGTTTCGAGGATGAGCGTTTCGCCGCGATAACGGCGCGTGATCGTGGGCGGCGTATCGGAGACCGGTGAAATTAACCAGCGGCCGTTGTCGGGCGTGCCGAGCAGGGCGGCGAAGCAGGCGCCGGAGTCGAAACGGGGCCAGCAATGCCAGTCGACTGAGCCTTCCCGGGAGACGAGCGCGGCCGTGTGGCCGTCGCCGATGAGCGCGTAGTCTTCGATGAGTGCGGGCATGGAGGAGGGTGTCGGTTTGACGCGAGGCGAGGGCCGCCGCGCCAGGGGTCGTTGTTTTTACCGGACTCGCGCGATGCGTTTTGGTTCAGCGCGCAATGCGGCGAAACGCGAGTTGGTAATTGTCAAATCACTGCCTACAATCATTTTTCATGCCGATGCGCGGAGTTCTCCGGATCATGCACCGGCCTTGCCCATGGCGTATGCAGACGCCGTTTTCGAGGACCCAAGCAATGCTGAACCCGTCGAAATCCGATTGCATCACGATTCTCTCAGCCGCCAGCGAATTGCCTGACGATTCGATGTTGCCGCTCGAACATGGCCGGTTGGGCCTGAGCCGCAACGGAATGCTGACCGCGGCGGCGTTTCTGATCGAACGGGCCTGCTTCCGGCGTCATCAGGAAGGTGACGGTCATTATGCCGTCGGCGGATTGTCGCTGCAGGGGCGTTTGCGACTCGACCAGCTTTCGAACGGCTGACTGTCTGCTGCACGGATTCGCGCCACGCGGCTTTCTTGCATCGGGCACACGGCACCCGGCGCGGATCTATCGCGCGCGTACTGCTTCGCCGTGCCGATTGCTGCGCTGCCACTGCCGTCATCAGTCCGCGTGCCATTGCCCATCACGGCACCCCATTCGTGCGAAACGTTGCCGGGCCGGCACTGCGCCCGGCCGCGCGTCCCTTCCTGCTCATCTTGCTGAGCGCCGTCGCTTAGAAGTGCGACGCTCCCACGCCGAAGATCCCAATGATGCCGATGATGATCAGATAGAGCGCGACGATGTAGTTCAACAGGCGCGGCATGACGAGAATCAGAATGCCGGCGATCAACGAAACCAGCGGGCCCAGGCTGAGTGTGACGTTCATGAAGACTCCGTAGTGTGAGATAGGTGAAACACAACTGAAAGAACACTCCCGCCAGGCGGGACAATTGCTGCGCATGCATTGGTTTGCCGGCCAACTGGTGGCAGCTCGGTCGGCTGTGCCCCGGCGCGAGGCCCAGCCGATCGCGGCCCGGCCATTCGCGGCCCGGCCGGATTCGCTGCATGACCCGACGCAACGCTTTTATACTTGCCTCGATAAAACTATTCGACCGATTGCGCGGCAGACCAGAGACACCGTTACAACCGAATCAATCAGACAACCGATGTAGAGGAGGTCATATGCTTCGTCGTCACCGGGCCGCCGTGCGTACCGTTTCAAGCTTTCCTTTGCCGTCTGCTCAATCCGCTCAATCCACCTCATGGCGCGGCGGCCGGCCGGCTCCTCTCTGCTCCGCCCGCTCGATAATAAAAGGTTTCGTGCTCATGGTCTCGATTGTTGCTTCGCATGCGTTTGCGCAAGATTCCGGCCCGGCTCCCGCCGACGGCGTCTATGACATGCTGGTCGGCACATACACCGGTGGCAAGAGCGAGGGCCTGTACGTCTATCGCTTCGACACGAAGACGGGTGAAGCGACCCGCGTGTCGGTCGCGCAGACAGTCAACCCGTCGTACCTGGTGGTGAGCCGTGACCGGCGCTTTGTCTATGCGGTCAACGAATTGCCCGGCGACAACGGCCCGGCCACGCAACGCGGCGGCATCAGCGCGTTCCGCTTCGACGCCGCGAGCGGCCGGCTGAGCTTTCTCAACAAGGTCTCGTCGGACGGCAATGACCCGTGCTACCTGAGCCTGTCGCCGGACGGCAAATATCTGCTGACCGCGAACTACTCGGTGGCGGCCGATCCGGGCGGCAGCTTCGCGGTGTTCCCGTTGCAGGCGGACGGCCAGGTGGGCGTGTCGGTGCTCACGGTACACCACGAAGGCGGCGGTCCGGTGAAGGGACGTCAGGACAACTCGCACGTTCACTCCACCGTGTTCTCGCCGGACGGCCACTATCTGTTCGCGCAGGACCTGGGCGCAGACAAGCTGTACTCGTACCGCTACACGCCGGACGGAAGCCGCGGCCTGTTCGGCCCGACCGACTCGCGCTACACCCAGGAGAAAGCGGGCACGGGCCCGCGTCACCTGGTGTTCGGCGCGGACGGCAAGCATGCGTATCTGACGAGTGAACTGGCCGCTACGGTCAGCACTTTCAACTACGCCGACGGCAAGCTCACGCAGGTGCAGACGATTTCGCTGACCGAGCCGGGCTTCAAGGGCGCGGTAGGCGCCGCGGCCATTCACCTGTCGCCGGACGGGCGCTTCCTGTACGCCACCAATCGCGGCGATGCCAACGAGATCGTGATTTTCTCGGTCGATCCGGGCACCGGTCATCTGAAGAAGATCGGGCATCAGCCGAGCCTCGGCAAGTCGCCGCGCGAATTCGCGATTGACCCGACGGGCAACTGGCTGATTGTCGGCAACCAGAATAGCGGCACGGTGTATGTGTTTAAGCGCGATCAGCAGAGCGGATTGCTCGAAGCGAATCCGAAGCGTATCGAGATCGATTCACCGGTGGACTTCAAGCTGGTGTCGCCATCGTGAGGGGAGGGTTGGGCGTGCGATTTGAATCTGTGCGCTCCCGATGCGGTGACCTTTTAGGACTGTGTCGGGGGGAATGTAAAGATTAGTTATAATCCGCGCGTTTAGCTTGCCAGGTTGATCGTCTCGAAAAATAGGTGGGGTAAATTGTTCCCGCCGTTAGACAAAACGGCACAGGTTTAGCAGCCTGGTGCGTAGGACCGCACTGCCCGCGAAAGTGGGTGGTGCTCAAACGTGCGCGCCTTCTATGGGCGGGCCGTGGAGGGGGAGCCGCAAGGCTCGCCGGTTTTGGTCTTACGCCCGGTCTGCTAACCCGTCTACGTGCCCGCTCACCCTATCTGTTAGCAAGTGTCGGGCGATTCAGGAACGAACCGGAAATCGCACCATGACGAAAAATACCAAACAGTCGCAAACCGCATTGCGTTCACCCGTCGACGCACTTCAGTACGAGAAACTCGCGCTTTCAACTTTCCATTTATGCGATCAGCAATTAGACCAACTGAATCGGCTGGTTAGTCTGGCAAGCACAATCTGTCGATGCCCCGCCATGACACGCGATGAGCGCCAAAGCCAACGCGCACTGCTGGAACTATTGGTAGAGACAGCCGAAGGTTATGCAAGTGACCTGACGCGTGATCGCGAGCTATATCAGGTCATTGCGCTCGATGCTAAAGGCGTACCGGACAGCCGCATCACGGCGAGGCATGCTGCGAGTCTGCTCGCCAATGCAGCAAAAGCGCATGCGGTAAGCACAGAAGAGACTGCCGAGTCAGTCAGTCAGGTGGCGGGCTTGAAAATCGCGCCGCTGGCCGATATTGACGCACAACCCGTAACCATCCAGTAGTCGCAGTAGCGCGGCGTGTACTTGGCACCCCAAAGAAAAAAGGCGCGAAGCAATTTGCGCCTTTTTCTCATCGATCCACGCTCGTTTCTGTGGCTTTGATAAATCGGTCAAGCAGGACTTTTTAACGCCTCGCAACGAGCGGTCGTGGACCTCGATCAATGTGACGCTCTTTCGTCGGCCCTGATAAGAGTCGCAGACCGACACCGACGCAATCAGATTTTTCGGAATTGTCGGATTTAAAAGAATTTCACTCTCCTTAAAAATGCCTTCGCCTTTATCGGCGAAACGAATAACTAAGGGAGAAAAATGAAATCACGGAAATTGAAAGGAGACGCGGCCAGCATGCTGTGCCGCTTCCTCGCCGCATTCGCACTGCTACTCGTGGCGTTTGGCGCGAACGCGACAGACTGCTTCACGCTGTACTCAAAGTCGGGCGCAACACCGGGTACGAAGTCCTGCCGCCTCGACGTGGTCAGCAATACACCCGGTGGCATGGGGAACTACGCGTGCATCAACGACATCGCCCTGATCGACCAATGGTGTTCAATCCCAGCGACGGATGAGCCCGAACAAAGCTGTCCGGTAGCCGATCCGGTCTATCCCGGCAATGGCGCGGTCACACTGACTGAAGCGGATTTTGTCAGTGGCGACGATATTCCGATGTCGTTCACGCGCACCTATCGCTCGAAACCACTTGCGAAGAATGCGATCTCGATGGGGCCGGTCTGGTTCCATAGCTGGCAGCGCAGTCTGGATCTCGCGAATGCGAACAGCGGCGGTTCATCAAAGGTTGTGGCGTATCGCGCGAATGGTGAACCTGTCACGTTCAACGGGTTGGCGGGCACCTGGCGCACGGCTGGCTTTACCGGTCTCGCGCTCGCGCAGAACGCGTCCGGCTGGACGCTTACGGACCTCCAGACGGAGACAGTCGAGTCGTACTCGGCGCAAGGCGTCCTGCTGTCGGAGGAGACGAAGACCCGCTTTATCCGCACGGCAACCTACGATGCATCGGGTCTGCTAACAGCGATCACCCAGCATGCTGCGGGCACGGACGCGAACAAGGACATTACGCTTCGACTCGACTACGACGACAGGCGTCGACTGTCGCGCCTGAATGATCCTTTGGGGCGAATGACGCAGTACGGTTACGACGCGAATGGCAATCTCGTTTCCGTGACGTGGCCGGATGGTTACACACACCGCTACGCCTATGAAGATTCCCGATTCAGGAATGCGCTGACGGGAGAAATCAATGAAGTCGGCACGCGTGTCGCGACGTGGACTTATGACTCGCGAGGTCGGGCAGTAGCGGTCGACCATCCAGACTCTACCCGCAATGTGCAGTTTGCCTATAACGCCGGCTCAACGGTTATCACCGGCAGCCGCCGCACCACTACGTTAAACATGTCGTCGATTGGCGGCGTGTTGCGTCCGACGACCAGCATGTCGGCGGCAGGCAACGCCAGTAGCGCGTGGGATGCATCGGGCAATCTGCTCAAGGATACCGACGCAAGCGGCGGAACGTCGGAATACAGCTACGACGAAACAGGGCGTCCGATCAGGGCGACCGTCAGGAACGCCTCGGGGACTTCGATCTCGACGATTCGCTATGCCGATGCGACGAGCCTGCGTCCGGCGATGATCGCGTCGCCGGACCTGATCCAGTCGTTCGTCTACGACGCGCGCGGAAACACGGCGGGCATCGCGGAGACGCCGACTAGCGACGCAACCGGAATCCAGGGCTTCGATGCGCCGAAGCCTGAAGGCGCCGTCACGATGGCCTACGGCATGACGTACGACGCGACGAACCGGCTCTCGTTCGCCCAGCAACTCGCCGACGGCAAGGTCGTCGCTCAATGGGTCGTGACGCGCGACGCGACCGGGAATGTGTTTTCCATCTATCCCGTGGAGCAATACGTCGCCAGCGAGGCGATTTCGCGCGATGCCGCTCACCGGATCGAGTACGGCTACAACCCGACCGGCGACTATTTCATGCGCTATGACCAGCGCGGACGCGTCGACCTCTTCAAATTCCAGGAGTACGCAAGCCCTGCGAACGGAGGTATCCGGCGCATTTTGAAAGTCAGATTCACGTATTCGCCCGATGGTCAGGTCGTGTCACGTACGGGCACGGTTGCCAGAAACGGTAGTCTGCTAGACCTGAACAACGGCACGGATATCCCGGTTAGCGATGAGGAAATCAATCAGTGGATTGATAACTACAACTATGGGGATTCGCCCATAGCGCCGCCGGCAAACCGTCAGGGCGCGCGACAGCTTTCCGGTGCTCCTTTGTTTTCCGCCTCGACTGTCTGCGGTGGCTGCCATTTCTCGGCGGGACTGATCGATGGCGCGGCACGGGGAATCGTGCTTGTCTGGCGACTAATCAACAATCCGGCTGTTAAATTCGGCATCGGTCAGGGCGCAAGAAAAGCCGCGGAGAACTGGGACCGTATCAAGCAGATGTGCAAGCCTGCGGCTGAGACGGAGGTGGATGGGATTCCGCCGGGGCGGATTACGTCGGAATATGTTGATATCACAGTAGGACGAAGCACGAAAAATATCGAAACTGACGTTGGCAAGGCGGAGTTCGAGGCGAACTTGCGTGAAAATGGTTGGGTGCAGACGCTCACTACGGACGGCAAGATGGATATCTTCACGAAGAACGGAAATCGTTATGGTATCCGGGAGAATTCGAATCACGGAAATCCCACGGCTGACTACTTTCCTCTTGGTTCGAAGGATGCGACCGTTAAAATTAGGTTGTCGAAATGACCAACATTGATTTCATTCACGACCACGAGACGTTCACATCGCTTTGGCAGCGAGCGCGCTCGTGTATGCAAAAAGTGCCAGGAATTCCGGCTACGGAATTGCTGCACTTTGACTCGTCTAACATTGGCACGGAAAGGTTCCGTGATCTCATTCGCAGTCTCGCGGCGTTCAATGGGACCGGTGAATTCGCGGTGATCGTACTGAACCCGGATCCGTTCGACTACTTTCATTTTCATTTTGGCAAGTATCCAGGATTCATTGTTCAAACATGCCATAACGACGACGCTTTTTTTGAAATCCTGATGATGGACCCCGGAAATAGTGCGGCTGACGCGATTGGCTTCTATTCGGAGCAGTACGTTGTGTTACCGATTGTGGGCGATTGGTTCATGTATGCCGATCGGGGTTGGGACTGGGGCACGGGGGTGCTATCCGGACCGGCGGACCTCATGACGTTCGCACGAGAGTCATTCGCCTTCTATGAGAATCCTGGCTAGGTGAACGTGCCTCGTTATTTTTAGAAGACAGTGTCCGCAATGCAGTGCGTGCACTCTCAATATTCGGTGTTCCCAACGCCGAATATTGAGTATCCAGTGCTAATGGAGACACGGTTAAGACCGCTGGGTACAAACGCTTAGCAAAGATGGGAGGGCTGATATTTTCACCAAAGGCGAGCGTCAGTACACGGTACGTAACGACTCGAACGAAGGGTCCATTACTGCGGGTTACACCGTGAATGGCGGCAAAGCTACAGTAAAAATTCGCTTGGGTGGGAAATGATTAATCGACAAAAAGACAACTTTCTGAACAATCTGGAAGATTTCTTGCCGCTATGGGATCGCGCGAATGCTGCGGTCCAGACTCTGACCGACTCCGCGCGGACCGAACCGACGCTTTATTTTGACTCGATCGATATCTCTACCCCGACGTTTTTCTTCTTTATCCGTGCGCTCCTGGCGTTCGAGGGCGCAGATACTTTCGCCGTACTTGCCCTCCGGTCGGATCCGTTCACCTATTTCCATCACCATTTCAAAAAATATCCGGCTTTCTTCGTCGGCCCAGAGCACAGCGTCGACGACTATTTTGCATTTTTAAATGCTGACCCGGGCGACAGCTTGGCAGATGCGTTGGCGAGCAACGCACAACGCTATGCGATTTTGCCGATCAATGGGAGCTGGTTCGTGTACGGGAATTGGAGCAAGGAAATGAGCGCCCTAACCGGACCTTCGGATGTTCTCAAGTTCAGTCACGGGAACTATCCTTTCTTCCTCTATCCGGGTGCAAATTTTCAGATAGTTGACTAGAGCTATGGATACAAGCTGTCGTCGACAAACTAAAAGGCGCGGTTGTCGCGCCTTTTCAACGACATTGTGGGTGATTGGTTCATGTATACCGATCGGGACTGCGGCACGGGCGCACTACCCAGGCCGGCAGACCTCGTGACGTTCGCACGAGAGTCATTTGCCTTCTACGAGAATCCTGACTAGGTGAATCTAACCCGATATCCCTAGAAAAGACGGCGCCGCCAATACAGTGCGAACACCCTCAATAGTCGGTGGCCCTACCGCCGAATTCAACTGCATCAAGACAATTAGAATAAGGTTGAAGTGAAATGAGAGTTGCACGCTGATCCGGGCGGGAGTCCTGCCGATGCGCTGGCATTTATCACTGGGCTACGTGGTTTTGCCTTAGTCCGGCGACTGGATGACATATGGTCACGATTCCAAGGAGGTTGCGGCTTTCTCTGGAGTACCGGAAGTCAATGAATTTGCCCGCGCAACTTTAGCCCGTGACATTGTGCGACCGACCCCGGATTTCAAACTCATTGACTAGCACGCCGTAGAACGTTTCTATACAGAATCACTCCGCCGGTCCCGGCGCGAGCACTTCACGGCTGCCGTTGATGCCCATCGCCGACACCAGACCCGCCGTTTCCATCTGCTCGACGAGACGCGCGGCGCGGTTATACCCGATGCGCAATTGCCGCTGCACCGACGAGATCGACGCGCGACGCGTGCGCACCACGAAGGCCACGGCTTCGTCGTAAAGCGGATCGGCTTCGGCATCCGGCGTGTCGCCGAACAGATCGGGCGATGCGCCTTCGGTGGCCGGGCCGTCGAGAATGCCTTCTTCGTATTGCGGTTCGCCGAACTGCTTCAGATACTCGACGATCCGATGCACTTCCTCGTCGGCAACAAATGCGCCGTGCACGCGCTGCGGGTAGCCCGTGCCCGGCGGCAGGAACAGCATGTCGCCCTGGCCGAGCAGCGATTCGGCGCCCATCTGATCGAGAATCGTGCGCGAGTCGATTTTCGACGACACCTGGAACGCCACGCGCGTCGGAATGTTCGCCTTGATGAGACCCGTAATCACGTCCACCGACGGACGCTGCGTCGCCAGAATCAGGTGAATGCCGGCGGCGCGCGCCTTCTGCGCGAGACGCGCGATCAGTTCTTCGATCTTCTTGCCCGCGACCATCATCAGGTCGGCCAGTTCGTCGATCACGACGACGATCAGCGGCAGCGGCGCGAGCGGCTCGGGGGCTTCCGGCGTCAGCGAGAAGGGGTTGCCGAGCTTCTTGCCCTTGGCTTCGGTATCGCGGATCTTCTGGTTGAAGCCGGCCAGGTTGCGCACGCCGACCGCGGACATGAGCCGATAACGCTTTTCCATTTCGCCGACACACCAGTTCAGCGCGTTGGCCGCCAGCTTCATATCGGTGACGACCGGCGCGAGCAGATGCGGAATGCCTTCGTACACCGACAGTTCCAGCATCTTCGGGTCGATCATGATGAGCCGCACTTCTTCGGGCGTCGCCTTGAAGAGCAGCGAGCAGATCATGGCGTTGATCGCCACGGACTTGCCCGAACCGGTGGTGCCCGCAACCAGCATGTGCGGCGCCTTTGCCAGATCGGCGACCACCGGATGGCCGGTGATGTCCTTGCCCATCGCGAGCGTCAACTGCGAATGCGAGTTCTGGTAGACGCTTGCTTCGATGATTTCGGACAGGCGGATCGTCTGCCGCTTGGCATTCGGCAACTCGAGACCCATGCAGGTCTTGCCGGGAATCGTCTCGACCACGCGGATCGAGGTGAGGCCGAGGCCGCGCGACAAATCCTTCATCAGCCCGACGATCTGACTGCCGCGCACGCCGAGCGCCGGCTCGACTTCGAAGCGCGTGATGACGGGCCCGGCCGAGTGACCGACCACCGTCACCGGTACCTTGAATTCCTGCAGACGCTGCTCGATCAGCAGGCCGGTTTCGATGAGCTTTTCTTCGGAGACGGGTTCGACGTCGGTATCGGCGGCCGCGAGCAGGTCGAGCGTTGGCAGTTCGACCATCGATGCCGCGGGCGCGCGGAATTCGAAGCCGTTGGCCGGGCTGTTGCCGCGCGGCGGCGTGCGCTGGACTGCGGGTTCGGGAGGCTCAGCGGATTCGGTTGAGGGTTCGGTTGCGAAGTGGGTTGTAGACCCCGCAGTTTGGGTGGTGGCGAAGCCCGGTGCTGTCGGGGCGCTCGGCGCGTCACCCGGCCCGTTGATGGCTTCGTCGACGATGGTGGCAGAGGCCGCTGGTGCGGGTTGAACCGCAAAGCCAGGGAAGCGAACCACATTCGACGCAGGCGATGCGGCGCTTTGCGGCTGGACTGCGGCGGCGACGGCCGATCCGTCAAAGGCGGATGACGCGTTCGAATCGTCGGATAGGTTCGAACCATCCGATAGGGCAGGGGTGTGTGCTGTTTCTTGTTCGACTGGCGCGGGCGCTTCGCTCGCGTTCGGCACGTGCCATGGCGGCACGGCGTGATTCGCCGGCACTGCGTCGCTCGGAGCGCCGGTGCTGACCGCATGCGGCACGTCCGTCGGCACCGCGGCGCGCAGCGGGGCGACAACATCGATTGTTGTTTCCCAAGGCATCAGCGGTTTATCGATGACGACTGCGGCAATCGGTGCTGGCGTCGCGGTATGCGCTTGTGCAGGTTCGTCTTCGACAAAAGGTGGCACGTCCGTTTGCGCTTCGCTCGCCTGCAACTGGGCCGCGAAGATTTGAAACGGTGTGGGGGTGGGCACCGGTGCTGCATGCTGCGTGGCAGGTGCGTCTATTTGTGCGTGTGCCGATGCCTCCGCCAGTGCGGATGTCTCTGTTTGCACAGATGCTTCTGCGTGTGCCTTCGCCTCCAACTCCACTGATGCCTCTGCCGGTGTCGGAGCCGAAACCGGAGCTTGAGCCGAAACCGGAGCCGAAACCGACGCCGAAACCAATGCCTCCGCCGGTACGGCCGTCGCCGCCACCGTTGTCTGGATGATCGGCGGCTCAATCGGCCAATGCACGACAGGCTCGGAGTCTTCCTCGACCGGCGCCTCGACTGGCGCCTCGAACGCGGCTTCGATTCGCGGTGTTTCTACTTGCGGCTGCACCGGCGCGAGGGTCGGCGCGGCCTCAGCTACGTCCACCCAATGCGCACTGACGCCCGGCGCCGCAGCCATTTCAACTTCGCTTTGATGCGACGAAGCCACGTCCGATGGCTCGGAATCCAACGGAGTCGTCGTGACCATCGTGATTTCCGAGCTACTGCTGCGCGCGAGGCTGACGCCCGCGATGTCGGTCCAGCGCGCGGCATTTTCCGCGATGCTCCGAAGCGTCTCCTGGACGCTGGCCGGCGGTGTGGCCTTTTCCGTCGTGGCCATCGGCCGGGTATAGCTGGGCGCCGGCGCACCGAACGAAGCCGGACGCCGTGTTGACTGTGCCGGCGTGGTGTTCACGCGCGAAGCGGGTGAGAACGGCTGCGGTGCCACCGCGGAGCGATTTTCTCGAGCTATTCCTGTGGCTGCGACTTGGGTCGTCGACGGGCGGCCTGGGCCGGCCGAAGCATTCGTCATTGAACCGGCTGTCGAACCTGGCGTCATCCGCATCGCCGCTGTGGCGTGCGCCGCATGCGCCGCTTGTGCCAAAGCAGCGGGTACGGCGACTGCGCCAGCGAGACCGGTTCCACCCGTCACGCCCACGCCGGTCGCCGACGATCCCACCGGACGTTGCTCGCCAGTCGAGCGCCGGCCAACTTGCGATGCATGACCGCGAACCGGCGTTGCAGTCGTTCCCGGCGCCGCCGTCGAACCGGCTGGCGATGCGGGCGCGCGTGGCGCCGTAGCTGGCTCACGCAGCCATCCGGCCGGCGCGACCGGCTCGGCCGGCATCCATTCCGCCCGGTCCGCGTTCAGCGAGCGTGTCTGTGTCTGTGGCGGCGTCTGCGCCGGCATCGGCGCTTGCCGCGGCGGCGTTGCGGCTGACGCACGTAGCACCGGCTCCGCCTGCGTGGCCTGGCTGCGCGTCTTCACTGCGCCGGCACGCCAGTTCGCCCCGGCGCCGCGCGCCGCTGCTTCTCTCGCCGCCGCCGCACCCGCCGCGCCGGCAGCCGCCGCTGCGCCGCGGCCACGCGCCGGCGGCTGCCAGACGGCTGGGCGCGCATAACGTCCGTTGCTTTTAGGCGCCATAGTATGGGTGGACGGCGATCCATGCGACGGCAAACCGTCGTCGACGCTGCGATGGCGGCGTGCTTCCTCGTCGCGTTTGGCGAGGCCGCGTGACAGGCCGAGGCCGAACGCACCGTCGGCCCAGGCGGCGACGTCGCGCCAGCGGAAGTCGATCAGCCAGGGCAGGCTGATCACGAGCAGGGCAAGCGCCGCGAGCGGCGTGCCGATGTGCCCGAGCAGATGACCGAAGCCCGCCGCCAGCGCATGGCCGAAGCTGTTCACGCCGGCTGCGCCGATCAGCGACGCCTCCAGCGTGCAGCTCGCGAGCATCACGCAGACGAAGCCGAGCCAAAGGCGGATCGTGCCGGGGCCGCGCAAACCTGCGCCGCCTGGCAGCGCCGACTTCACGAGACGCCACAAAAGGGGAATAAACCAGACGGCTGACCCGCCGAACCAGCCGAAAACTACCGTGTGCATGCTAGACATCAACGAATGACGGACGCGCAAAAACGCAACCCATCGAGTTTAACCGGCGAAGCCCGATGCTTCGAAGACAAACGCAAATATGCTTGCGTCAAATGGGAAAGCAGGCCGGCACGCGACCTGCCGTCGGTGAAAAACAACGGCCGCTACCGAGGCCCGCGCGCGCCATGCGGACAGGATCGCTTGCGGCGGCGCATCCGGTTATTGGCCCGCGTACAGATCATTTGGCGCTGCTGTCGAACGTGAGCGTGTCGCCGTTATCGAGCACGAGTTGCATCTGCTGCGGCGCGCGCATCTGCACGCCGGTGCGGTCGATGTGCGTCAGCGCGTTGAGATACGAACCTTCGATTTGTCCGCCCGGCGTCGCGCACGCCATGCGTGTGCCGCCCAGCGTGCCGAAGCTCAGCTTGCCGTCTTTCAGCGCATACGAACCCATGTAGCGATTGCAGCCGGAAAAGCCGCTGGCGTGACGCTGGCCTTTGTCGGTGGAGAGCACGAGCGTGATCGGCGCGCCCTGATCGGCGGACGGAATCGCGCGTGCCGTGCCGTCGGCCTGTTTCCAGCCGCTAAGCACCCAACTGGTGTCGTCGAGCAACTGGGTGGCGGCCGGATTGAACGGATCGGGCGGCGCGGCTTCCGAGTCCGGATGCTTCGGCATGGCGCACGCGCTGCATAGCGCGGCGACGCTCAACGCGGCGATGGCGGTGCGCGCATAGGGGATGAAGCGCGCAACACGTCGCGCGGAGGAGCTTTGGAGCATGGCGTCGTTCCTCTTCAAACTGGCGAAGGCGTAAGGGTAACGCACTAAGCTCGCCGCACGCGAGCGCAACGGTGCGGGTCGGGGTGTGCATCGGGGTGCGCATGTTAACATCGTGCTCTACCCAATCCCACCCTCATCCGACTTTTTTCTGGAGACCCCATGCAGATCGGCCAACGGATCGGCACGCCCCTTTCTGAGTCCGCCACGCGCGTCATGCTGCTCGGCGCCGGCGAACTCGGCAAGGAGGTGATCATCGCGCTGCAACGGCTGGGCGTCGAAGTGATCGCCGTCGACCGTTATCCGAATGCACCGGGTCATCAGGTCGCGCATCGTTCGCACGTGATCGACATGACCGACCGCGCCGCCTTGCGCGCGCTGGTCGAACAGGAACGCCCGCACCTGATCGTCCCCGAGATCGAAGCAATCGCAACGGACGCGCTCGCCGCCATCGAAACCGACGGCCTGGCCGAAGTGATTCCGACCGCGCGCGCCACGCAACTCACTATGAACCGCGAAGGCATCCGCCGTCTGGCCGCTGAAGAACTCGGTTTGCCGACCTCGCCGTACGCGTTCGCCGATTCGCTCGAGGAACTCCGCGCGGGCATCGCCAAGGTCGGCTATCCATGCGTGGTGAAGCCGGTGATGTCGTCATCGGGCAAAGGGCAGTCGGTGTTGAAGAGCGACGCGGATGCCGAGACTGCCTGGCAATATGCAATGGCGGGCGGTCGCGTGAATCACGGCCGAGTGATTGTCGAAGGCTTTATCGACTTCGAATATGAAATCACCCAGCTGACGGTGCGCGCGATTGATCCGGCGAGCGGTGAAGTCGGCACGTATTTCTGCGACCCGATCGGCCACGTGCAGGTGGCGGGCGACTACGTCGAATCGTGGCAGCCGCAGCCGATGAGCCCGCTCGCGCTGGAGCGTTCACGCGAAGTGGCGCACAAGGTGACGGCGGCATTGGGTGGCCGGGGCCTGTTCGGCGTGGAACTTTTCGTGCGCGGCGATGACGTATGGTTTTCGGAAGTCAGCCCGCGTCCGCACGACACGGGTCTGGTCACGCTGTGCTCGCAACGCTTCTCGGAGTTCGAGTTGCATGCGCGCGCGATCCTCGGCTTGCCGGTGGATACGTCGCTTCGGGCCCCGGGCGCGTCGGCGGTGATTTACGGCGGTCTGGACGAGGCGGCCATCGCTTTCGAAGGTGTCGCGGCGGCATTGGCCGTGCCGAACGCGGATCTGCGTCTGTTCGGCAAGCCGGAGAGTTTCGTCAAGCGCCGTATGGGCGTAGCGCTGGCCACGGGCGAGACGATCGACGAAGCCCGCTCGCGCGCGAAGCAGGCCGCGGCGGCGGTGCGGCCGGTTTCCACGAAGTAACCCGCATCGAAGCACGCTGCCTCGTGGTGCTGCAGCGTATCGACGCGCAGTGAAGTACTCGCGCGCCGCGCAATCTCGCCGTGCGCGAAACCCGACTCATTGAAGTTCGTTGAAGTAGAGGTGCGTATGGCCGTGGCGTCCCGCAAGAACATGCGGTCTGGAAGGTTCGGCCGTCTCGGCGCACTGGGGGTGATGCTCGCGCTGTGTGCCGGGATGACAGGGTGCGGCCTCGCTGCCGCGCCGTGCCGGGTTGCGTCGGCCGGTTTGAAGATCGTGCCGCTGGTCGGGCACATCGCCGCCGCGCCGACCGACGCCTGCGCCGATGTGATCGATCCATAAGCGTAAAGCCGCGGCGGCTCACGGTCCGTTCATGAGCATGCCGGAAGCGCCAAAGCTGTAATCCCAGTCGCCACTCCGGCGGTTGGGCCTGACCGGGGCGCCGGGCACGCCGCCCGTGCTTGATGTGCAACAACGATCGAGGCATGCGATGAAGAAATGGCTTGTTGCAGTCACGACGGCAGCGGGTCTTGCGGCGCTGTGCGGTCACGCATGGGCTGCGCCATTGAACCTGGCCGAGATTCAGGCCCGGAATCGCCAGACGCACAAATACACCTGCGCGACCGGCAAGATTCTGCAAGTGACTTACTGGAACACGGCAAACGGGCAAAGTTTCGCGCTCGTGCCGGTCGACGGGCGGCAACTGCTGTTCGTCAACACGATATCGGCCTCCGGTGCGAAATATCAGGCTGGCAGCTACACCTGGTGGACCAAAGGTCCGCGCGCCGACCTGTACAACGCCACAGACGGCGAAAACGCCCCGCCGATGCTGTCCGACTGCATCACGATCAATCGCTGAGCATGATGCGGCGGTTTTCTTCAGACACGCCGCCTGCCTCACCTTACTTTTGCCTCTGCCTTGCGGCGCTGCCCGCCTGCGCGCATCCTTTCCGTTCCAGTAGTAAGCTGTCCGGCGTGGCGTCCGCTGTACCGGTACGCCGTGCCGCGCGCCGCACGCGTCGTGCTGGCCGTCTTTGTCGTCGCCTTCGATCGTCCGATACCGGACCTCAACGGGCGGGCTCATGGCCCGTGTCCGTTTCATCAAGCGAGACCCTCCATGAAAGCATCGGACCTGTTCGTCAAATCGTTGGAAGCCGAAGGTGTCGAGTACGTATTCGGCATCCCCGGTGAAGAAAATCTCGATCTGCTCGAATCGCTGCGCCACTCGAAAATTCGCCTGATTCTGACGCGTCACGAACAGGCGGCCGGTTTCATGGCCGCCACGTATGGACGCCTCACCGGCCGCACCGGTGTGTGTCTGGCCACCCTGGGGCCGGGTGCGACCAACTTTGTGACCGCTGCGGCGTACGCGCAGTTGGGCGGGATGCCGATGCTGATGGTGACCGGTCAGAAGCCGATCAAGACCAGCAAGCAGGGGCATTTTCAGATCGTCGACGTAGTGCGGATGATGGAGCCGCTCACCAAGTACACGCGGCAGATCGTATCGATCGGCAACATTCCGGCCGCGGTGCGCGAGGCGGTCCGTCAGGCGGAAGAAGAACGGCCCGGCGCCACGCACCTCGAATTGCCTGAAGACGTCGCGCACGAAGAGGGCGACGGCCACCCGATTCCAAAGAGCTTTAGCCGCCGTCCCGTCGCCGAAGAAAAGGCCGTGGCGCGTGCGGTCGAGGCGATTACGAACGCGAAGCATCCCTTGCTGATGATCGGCGCGGGCGGCAACCGCAAGACCACCACCAGGATGTTGCGCGAATTCGTCGACCAGATCGGCATTCCGTTTTTCACGACGCAGATGGGCAAGGGTGTGATCGACGAATCGCACCCGATGTGGCTCGGCAACGCAACCTTGTCCGACGGCGACTTCGTGCACCGCGCGATCGACCACGCGGACTGCATCATCAATGTCGGCCATGACGTGATCGAGAAGCCGCCGTTCTTCATGCGCAGCGGCGATGCCGGCGAGAAGACGGTGATTCACGTCAACTTTCTCGGCGCGGAAGTCGATACGGTGTATTTCCCGCAGATCGAAGTGGTCGGCGACATCGCCAACGCGGTGTGGCAGCTCAAGGAGAGTCTCAAGGAGCGGCAGGAGCATTGGGATTTCACGCGCTTCAAGGAGATCAAGCAGCACTTCGAGGCGCATCTGGTCAAAGGCCAGCACGACGACCGTTTCCCGATGTACCCGGTGAGGATCGTGAACGACGTCTACGAGACCACGCCGGTAGACGGCATCGTGTGTCTGGACAATGGCATGTACAAGATCTGGTTCGCACGTTACTACCGCGCGCACGAACCGAATTCGCTGCTGCTCGATAACGCGTTGGCGTCGATGGGCGCCGGCTTGCCGTCGGCGATCGCGACCAAAATCGTCCACCCGGACCGCAAGGTCATGGCGGTGTGCGGCGACGGCGGCTTCATGATGAATTCGCAGGAACTGGAAACGGCGGTGCGTCTGAAGCTCGATCTGGTGGTCCTCATTTTGCGCGACGACGCGTTCGGCATGATCCGCTGGAAGCAGGAAAACATGAACTTCCCGGACTACGGCATGACGCTGAGCAACCCGGATTTCGTCGCGTATGCAGAGAGCTATGGCGCGAAGGGGCATCGCATTGAGTCGGCCGCGGAATTCGCGCCGCTGCTGCGCGAATGCTTTGCGACGCCGGGTGTGCATGTGATCGATCTGCCCATCGACTACTCGGATAACGAGCGCGTGCTGAATCGCGAGATCAAGCGGCTCTCCGCGCAACTCTGAGCGCAACGTTGATGGGCGGAACAGCCATGAGCGCCATGAGCGGCAATGGGGCATCGCCCTTGCAGGCTGCATGGCTGATGTCAGGCATTGGATCAAGGAGAGCGCGTCATGTTGAACAAGACTTACCCGTACTACCTCGCCAACGTTGCGGTGGCCGCCAACACCGATCTCGAAGTCACGGATAAATTCAGCGGTGAAGTGGCGACTCGCGTGGCGATGGCGGACGCGGCGGCGATCGACAAAGCGATCGGCTACGCCGTCGAAGCGATGTCTGCAATGCGCGCGTTCCCGCCGTTCAAGCGTCAGGCCGTGCTCGAACATTGCGTGAAGCGGTTCCGCGAGCGTTACGACGAACTGGCGCTTGCGCTGTGCATCGAGGCTGGCAAGCCGATCAACGACTCGAAAGGCGAGGTCACGCGACTGATCGATACGTTCAAGGTGGCGGCTGAAGAGTCGGTACGCATCGACGGCGAGATCATCAATCTGGAGATTTCGCCACGCGCGAAGGGCTATCACGGCTATGTGAAGCGTGTGCCGATCGGCCCGTGCTCGTTTATCTCGCCGTTCAATTTTCCGCTGAACCTGACCGCGCACAAGGTCGCGCCGGCGATTGCGGCGGGCGTGCCGTTCGTGCTGAAGCCGGCGAGCCGCACGCCGGTCGGCGCGCTCATCATGGGTGAGATTCTGGCGGAGACCGACTTGCCGAAAGGCGCGTTCTCGATTCTTCCTGCGCATCGCGACGGCGCCGATCTGTTCACCACCGACGAGCGTTTCAAGCTGCTTTCCTTCACCGGCTCGCCCGCGGTGGGCTGGGAGCTCAAGAAAAAGGCCGGCAAGAAGAAGGTGATTCTGGAGCTGGGCGGCAACGCGGCGGCGATCGTCGACGGTGATCAGGGCGGAAAGCTCGACTACGTGGTCGACCGGCTTGCGTTCGGCGCGTTCTATCAGTCGGGACAGAGTTGCATCGGCGTGCAGCGGATTCTGGTGCATGCGAAGGTCTACGACGCGCTGCGCGAAAAGCTGATCGCGAAGACGAAGTCGCTCGTGATGGGCGATCCGAAGGACGAAAAGACCTTTGTTGGGCCGATGATTTCCGAATCGGAGTCTAGACGCCTCGCCGGCTGGATGGACAGCGCGGTGCAGGCGGGCGCGAAGATCGTCGCGGGCGGCAAGGTCGAGGGCGCGATGTTCGAGGCCACGCTGCTAGAAGGCGTGAAGCGCGACACCGATCTGTATCGCAAGGAAGCCTTCGGGCCAGTGGCGATTCTTGAGCGCTTCGACGATTTCGACGCCGCGCTTGCGACCGTCAACGACAGCGACTTCGGCCTGCAAGCCGGCGTGTTCACCGATTCGCTCGCTCATGCGCACCGCGCGTGGGATGTGCTCGAGGTGGGCGGCGTGGTGATCAACGACGTGCCGTCGTTCCGGGTCGACAACATGCCGTATGGCGGCGTGAAAGATTCCGGGCTGGGGCGGGAAGGCGTGCGCTACGCGATCGAGGACATGACCGAGATGCGTTTGATGGTGATGCGCGAGACGTGGTGACGGCCGGGGACGTCGGACTCCGTTGTCACGCAACTGTCGCGTGTTCGAACTACGCTGCCAGCGGAGCGCCACGGCGCTTCGCGGCGATTTGCCGACTCCCGCGTACCGGGCGAGCCGGCCGGCTTTCGCCGTCGTAAGCAGAAAGCCGGCAGATGCGCCATGAGTGTTTTTGCTGAAGTGCTACAATACCGGCCTTTCCGGCGGGTGTTTCCGCCGGCCGGAGCCGGCCGCATTATTTCCCGTATTACTGACGGGTCCCGTGCGGAACGCCGTGGCTCCGCCTTCATCCTGATGCCCTCTGCGGTTCCGACCGCTGCCGCGCGCACCGCGCCAAGCGCATTTTTAGCGAAAGCCACCATGTCCGACACAGCCGTCACGCCCAGCACTGCGACTTTTGATCAATTCGGTCTCGCGCCCGACATCCTGAAAGCCGTCAAAGAATCGGGCTACACCATCCCTACGCCGATCCAGGAGCAGGCGATTCCTGTCGTGCTGGCCGGCCGTGACATGATGGGCGCGGCGCAAACCGGCACGGGCAAGACCGCGAGTTTTTCGCTGCCGATCATCCAGCGTCTGCTGCCGCAGGCCAGCACGAGCGCCTCGCCCGCCCGCCATCCGGTGCGCGCGCTGATCCTCACGCCGACTCGCGAACTGGCCGACCAGGTGGCGGCGAACGTGCAGTCGTATGCGAAGCACACGGCGCTGCGCAGCGCCGTGGTGTTCGGCGGTGTCGACATGAATCCGCAATCCGAGCAACTGCGCCGCGGCGTCGAAATTCTGATCGCCACGCCGGGCCGTCTGCTCGATCACGTGCAGCAGAAAACCGCCAATCTCGGCCAGGTGCAGATTCTTGTGCTCGACGAAGCCGACCGGATGCTCGACATGGGCTTCCTGCCGGATTTGCAGCGCATCCTGAACCTGCTGCCGAAAGAGCGCCAGACGCTGCTGTTTTCGGCCACGTTTTCGGGCGAAATCAAGAAACTGGCCGCTACGTATCTGCGTGACCCGCAGACGATCGAAGTTGCGCGCAGCAATTCGACCGCGACCAATGTGACGCAGATCGTTTATGAGGTCGCCGAGGGCGACAAGACGGGCGCCGTTGTTAAATTGATTCGCGACCGCAGCCTCAAGCAGGTGATCGTGTTCTGTAACAGCAAGATCGGCGCGAGCCGGTTGGCGCGCAGCCTGGAGCGCGACGGCGTGGTCGCCACGGCGATTCACGGTGACCGGACGCAGAATGAGCGGATGCAGGCTTTGGATGCGTTCAAGCGTGGCGAGATCGAGGCTTTGGTGGCGACGGACGTCGCTGCGCGCGGTTTGGATATTGCCGAGTTGCCGGCCGTGATCAATTTCGATCTGCCGTTCAATGCGGAAGATTATGTGCACCGGATTGGGCGCACTGGGCGTGCTGGCGCGTCGGGTGATGCTTTGTCGCTGTGCAGCCCGAATGAGCGTAAGCAGCTTGCCGATATCGAGAAGCTGATCAAGCGGCCTTTGGATGTGCAACACCTGACCGTGGATGCGCCGGTGCGGCATCACCATGAAGAGCGTCCGCCGCGGCGTGAGCGTGTGGATGGCCGTGCAGAGGGCCGCGACGAGCGGGGTGGTCGCCGGCGTCCGGGGGCGTCGTCCTCGGGTTCGTTCGATCGGCCGCATCATCATCGCGTGCAGCCTGTGGATGATTTCTTTCTCAAGCCTTATGAGCCGTCGGCGGCTTCTGTTCGGAAAGTTGAGGAGGCGGCGGCTTCCGCTGCGCCGCAGAAGTCGGCTTCCAAGCAGCCGTTGGCCGCATTGCTGGGTGGGTTTGGGATGCCCAGGAAGTCTTCTTCGTCGTCTTGAGTATTTGAGTTTTTGGGTTTTTTGCCCTATGGGGTTGCTGGCTGCGGCGCTTGTTGTCTGTATGCCTGCGGTGTTGGCCTTTCCTTGTTTTCTTAGTGGTCTATTAGCGTTGCCCCTGTGCGGGGCGGCACCTACTTTTCTTTGCCTGCCGCAAAGAAAAGTAGGCAAAAGAAAGCGGCTCACACCGCTAATTTTTAAGCGGGTCCCCCGCGCAGCCGCGGTAGTGGTGCATCTGGAATCTGTGTTCTCGCACATTCAGCTCTGGCGACAAGGCCGTCATTCTTCCGGCGGCGCTGCGCGCGCCATGGCGGTACCTCTTCAAACCTGTCCTTCTTTTCGCTTGCTGCGTTGCGTTTGCACGCCCATGCGCTTTGCCCATGCTGCTGTTGCGGTGGCGTAGAAATCGGTTAGCGTCGCGCGTTCGTTGCCGTCCATCTCAAGTCCGAGGTGTCGCGCGGCTGCGCTCAGCACCTCAAGAGGCTTGTCGTTGTCCAGCGCAGTTGCGCCATTCTGTTTGCTGAGCTTTTCGCCCTGATCGTTCGTGACCACCGGTACGTGCAAATACACGGGCGTCGGGACGTTCAGGCAACGCTGCAAATAGATCTGGCGGGCCGTTGAATCCATCAAGTCCGCACCTCGCACAATGTGCGTAATGTCCGCGTCCGCATCGTCGACCACCACCGCCAGTTGGTACGCCCACTGGTCGTCGGCACGCCTCAGGACGAAGTCGCCGACCTCGGTAGCCAGGTCCTGTGTCTGCTTGCCCTGCCAGCGGTCTTCGAATGTGATCACCGCTGCATCGCCTTCGGGTACGCGAAGGCGCCATGCGCGCGCCGGTTTGCCATGCAAGCCGCTGCGGCAGGTGCCGGGGTAGGCGAGCGTAGTGTTGCGCGCGTGCGCATGCAGCAGCGAGTCGGCAATCTCCTTGCGCGTGCAGCCGCATGGATAAAGCAGACCGGCAGCCTTCAATTGCTCGAACGCTGCCTGATAGCGCGCAATACGTTGGCTTTGCCAGACGGGCGGCTCGTCAGCATGCATGCCGAAACGTTCGAGGGTCGACAGAATGTCCTCAGCCGCGCCAGGGACGGTGCGAGGTCCGTCAATGTCCTCAATGCGCACAAGCCACGCACCACCGTGCGCGCGCGCGTCCAGCCAGCTTGCGAGCGCGCTCACCAGTGAGCCGAAATGCAAGGGCCCGGTAGGCGACGGCGCGAAGCGTCCACGATAGGTCATGGGTCGGATGGGTTAGTGCGCAAAAACGAGCTGTCTTGCGCGCCTCCGCCGCGATCGCGCGAAGGCACTTATGCGTATCACGCCGCGTGCGCCGCCTTGCTGTCCGGATGGCATTCCGGACACGTCTTGCCCGCCACGTACATCGGCGATTGTTGCGCTTCAGGCGTCACCACCGCGCGGCAGCCGAAGCATTGCGCGGTCGCGGTGGGTTCCAGTTGCGGATTGAGCGCCGTGCGGTAGTCGAATACGAAGCAGTCGCCGTGATAGTGCGCGCCGCCGACTTCCTCGAAATACTTCAGGATGCCGCCTTCGAGTTGGTACACGTTCTCGATGCCGACTTCCTTCATGTGGATCGCAGCCTTCTCGCAACGAATCCCGCCGGTGCAGAACGACACCACCGTTTTACCTTCGAGATCGGCGCGGTTCTGCTCGATCACTTCCGGAAACTCGCTGAATTTCGTAATGCGGTAGTCGAGTGCCTCGTTAAACGTGCCGACGTCCACTTCGAATGCATTGCGTGTGTCGAGCATCACGACGGGGCGGCCTTCGTCGTCATGCCCGCGGTCAAGCCAGCTTTTCAGCGTGGGGGCGTCGACGAACGGCGCGCGGCCAAGCTCCGGGCGGATCGCCGGCTTCTTCATCGTGATGATCTCGCGCTTGAGCTTGACCAGCATGCGTGTGAACGGCTGCTTGTCCGACAGGCTTTCCTTGAACTGCAGAGTCACGAACTTGCCTTCGAACAGCGCGTCGTGACGGATGTAGTCGATGAACGCGTCCGCGGCTTCGCGAGTGCCGGCGACGAACAGGTTGATGCCTTCCGGCGCCAGCAGGACGGTGCCGCGCAGGCCGAGCGCATTGCAGCGCTCAGTGACGAGCGGGCGCCATGCGGCGGTGTCTTCGATAGTCGCGAAATGGTACGCGGCGAGATTGACGATACTCATGTGTGTCCAGCGGTAAGAAATGCCCGGCAGCGTGGAAAATGGGGCGCATTGAACTGCCCGCATCAGGCTCCATGCGGCGCGGCCACGTCGAATAGGGCGAAACACGTATTATCCCTCAAGCTGGCGTTTCGTCCGACTCGGCCGAATGGCCAGTCTGTTGCGGCAGCGCAAATCGACAGCAAAACATCGGCGTGCGGTGCTCCCGTGGCGCTCCCGCGTTTCGCTCCTAAGCCGAACGGCGAACGCGTGGTTTTGGCCTGAAAACTCCGGAAGGGTGGAGTTACAATGTCGCCCATGTCAGATCCCCGCTTCGTTCATCTCCGCGTTCACTCCGAATTCTCGATTGCCGATGGCATCGTGCGTCTTGACGACATCGTCAAGGCCGCCGCCAAAGACGGTCAGGGCGCGCTCGCCCTTACCGACCTAGGCAACGCATTCGGCCTCGTCCGTTTCTACAAGGAAGCCCGCGGCAAAGGGGTCAAACCCATTGCCGGCTGCGACGTCTGGATCACCAATCCGGACGACCGCGACAAGCCTTCGCGTTTGCTGCTGCTGGTCAAAAACCGGCGCGGCTATCTGAATCTGTGCGAGCTGCTCAGCAAGGCATCGCTCACCAACCAGTATCGCGGTCGCGCGGAAGTCGAAGCCGGCTGGCTCGAATCCGATCTGGGCGAAGGCCTGCTGGCATTGTCGGGGGCGCAACAGGGCGACATTGCCCTCGCGCTCGCCGCCGGTAACGAAGAAGCGGCAAAGCGTAATGCGTTGCATTGGGCAAAGGTGTTCCCTGGTGGCTTCTATATCGAGCTGCAACGGTGCGGTCAGCCGGGCGGCGAGCAGTACGTGCAGCAGGCGGTTGCGCTCGCCGCGTCGCTGAAATTGCCGGTGGTGGCCACCCATCCCATGCAGTTCATGACGCCGGACGATTTCACCGCGCACGAAGCGCGCGTGTGCATTTCCGAAGGCGACATCCTGGCGAATCCGCGCCGCTCGAAGCGCTTTACGTCCGAGCAGTATTTCCGCACGCAAGAAGAGATGGCGGGGCTGTTCGCGGACATTCCGTCGGCGCTCGCCAATAGTGTCGAAATCGCCAGGCGCTGCAATCTGACGCTCGAACTCGGCAAGCCGAAGCTGCCGCTCTTTCCGACGCCCGACGGCATGTCGCTCGACGACTACCTCGTGCAATTGTCAAAAGAAGGCCTCGAAAAGCGTCTCGAACAGTTGTACCCGGATACGGCCGAGCGCGAGTCGCAGCGCGAAACGTACTACCAGCGCCTCGAATTCGAGTGCGGCACGATCATCAAGATGGGCTTTCCAGGCTACTTCCTGATCGTTGCGGACTTTATCAACTGGGCCAAGAACAACGGCGTGCCCGTCGGTCCAGGCCGGGGTTCGGGTGCAGGTTCGCTGGTCGCCTATGCGCTGGGCGTGACCGACCTCGATCCGTTGCGCTACAACCTGCTGTTCGAACGGTTCCTGAATCCGGAGCGGGTCTCGATGCCCGACTTCGACATCGACTTCTGCCAGCACGGCCGCGACCGTGTGATTCAGTACGTGAAGGAGAAATACGGCGCGGACGCGGTGTCGCAGATCGCCACCTTCGGCACGATGGCAGCGAAGGCAGCGGTGCGCGATATCGGCCGCGTGCTCGATCTCGGCTACATGTTCACGGACGGCATCGCCAAGCTGATTCCGTTCAAGCCGGGCAAACACGTCACCATCGCCGACGCGATGAAGGAAGAGCCGCTGCTGCAGGAGCGCTTCGACAACGAAGACGAAGTGCATCAGCTGCTCGAACTCGCACAACGCGTGGAAGGCCTCACGCGTAACGTCGGTATGCATGCCGGCGGCGTGCTGATCGCGCCCGGCAAGCTGACCGATTTCTGCCCGCTCTATACGCAAGGCGACGAAAGCGGCGTCGTGAGCCAGTACGACAAGGACGACGTTGAAGCCGTCGGCCTCGTGAAGTTCGACTTTTTGGGCCTCACCACGCTGACGATTCTGGATTGGGCCGAGCGCTATATTCGCCGCCTCGATCCGTCGAAGCAAGACTGGTCGCTCGCGCAGGTGCCGCTCGACGACGCGGCGTCGTTCTCGATCCTGAAGAAAGCGAACACGGTCGCCGTGTTCCAGTTGGAAAGCCGCGGCATGCAAGGCATGCTGAAAGACGCGCAGCCTGACCGCTTCGAGGACATCATCGCGCTGGTCGCGTTGTACCGTCCGGGCCCGATGGACCTGATCCCAAGCTTTTGCGCGCGTAAGCACGGCCGCGAAGTGGTGGAGTATCCGGATCCGCGCGTCGAACCTGTTCTGAAAGAGACCTACGGCATCATGGTCTATCAGGAGCAGGTGATGCAGATGGCGCAGATCATCGGCGGATACTCGCTCGGCGGCGCCGACTTGCTGCGCCGCGCGATGGGTAAGAAGAAGGCCGAGGAAATGGCCGAGCACCGCGAGCTGTTCCGCCAGGGCGCCTCGAAAAACGGGCTGACCGGCGAGAAAGCGGACGAAATCTTCGACTTGATGGAGAAGTTCGCCGGCTACGGCTTCAACAAGTCGCACGCTGCGGCGTATGCGCTGCTTGCGTACTACACGGCCTGGCTGAAGGCGCACCATCCGGCGGAATTCATGGCGGCGAATATGTCGCTCGCCATGGACGACACGGACAAGGTCAAGATCCTGTTCGAAGACTGCCTCACGAACAAGATGGCCGTGCTGCCGCCGGACGTCAATCTGTCGGCGTACCGTTTCGAACCGGTTGCGGAAGCAGACGGCAAGCGGTCGAAAACGATCCGCTACGGTCTGGGCGCCATCAAGGGCAGCGGCCAGAACGCGATCGAAGAAATCCTGCGTGCTCGCGAAGAAGGTCCGTTCATCGACATCTTCGACTTCTGCAACCGGGTCGACCGCCGGATCGTCAATCGCCGCACGGTGGAAGCATTGATCCGCGCCGGTGCGTTCGACACGCTGCACGCGAATCGCGCACAGCTGATCGCCTCCGTCTCGCTGGCAATGGAAGCCGCCGAGCAGGCAAGCGCCAACGCGATGCAGGCAGGCCTGTTCGATATGGGCGATGCGCCGTCTCAAGGTCACGAACTGGTCGACGAGCCCGAATGGCCGGAAAAGAAGAAGCTGCAGGAAGAGAAGGGCGCGCTAGGCTTCTACCTGTCGGGCCATCTGTTCGATGCCTATAAGAACGAAGTGCGCCGTTTCGTGCGCCAGAAGATCGGCGAACTGAAGGAAGGGCGCGACAAGCTGGTCGCGGGTGTGATCGCGTCGCTGCGCACGCAGATGACCCAGCGCGGCAAGATGCTGATCGCGCTCCTCGACGACGGCACCGGCCAGTGCGAAGTGACCGTCTTCAACGAGACCTTCGAAGCGCATAAGCAGCTGTTCAAGGAAGACGAACTGCTGGTCGTGCAAGGCTCGGCGCGTAACGACGCGTTCACGGGCGGCATCCGCTTCACGGTCGATACGGTGATGGATCTGGGGCGCGCCCGCTGCCGTTATGCAGAAGCTGTCAAGGTGCAGATGAACGGCAATGCGGACGCGTCGGCATTGCGGCGCGTGCTCGAAGCGCATAGCGCGGGTAAGGACGAGCCACTAGCTGCACCGGCGCCGGCGGCGGCTTCACGGGGGGGCAATGGAGGCGGTGGTGGCCGCAACGGCGGTGGCTATGGCGGCGGTGGTCAGCGCCAGGCGGTGCAGATCCCGAATGGCCTCGCCGTGCAAGTGGTCTATCGCAGCGAAAATGCGCAAGGCGAAATGCGTCTGGGCGACGCGTGGCGCGTCAAGCCGACTGACGAACTGCTCGCGGCATTGCGCGGTGAGTTTGCCGGAAGCTCGATCGAAATCGTTTATTGATGGCTGGTTTGCCCGCGCGGCGCGCGTGGGCAAACCGTCAACGAGCGCTCGCCACTAGCGCCGCGTCTTCTCCCCCATCCGCGCCAGCTTCAAAAACCGGTAATACACCGTCTCGGCGTTGAACACCGCGATCATGAAGCCCGCGCGGCCGTCGAGAAATCCCCGCCGTAGCACGTAGGTCCGCACGAAGGCCCAGGCACCGCGCCCCAGCGCCTTGCCGAAACTGCCGCGCTTACCTGCCGCATGACGTTGCTGCGCACCCGCTGTCGAATACGCGTCGAGCTTGCGCAATACGCCCTCGAAGTCTTCGTAGGAGTAGTGCATCAGCTTGCCGGTCAGTCGCTGCGACGACGTGTCGAACACCAGGCGCTCGTGCACGAGGTCGTCGGAGAAACGCGCTGTGCCGCGTTTGAACAGGCGTGGAATCCAGTCCGGATACCAGCCGCTGTGATGAATCCAGTGACCGCAAAAGCTCGACAACCGGTCCACCGCGTAGACATCGGCGGTGGGCGCGGCCAGCGTTGCGCGGATCGACTCCGCCAGTTCCGGCGAGACAATCTCGTCGGCGTCGAGCGAGAGAATCCAACTGGTGGTGAGCGTGTCCAGGGCGCGGTTTTTTTGCGGGCCGAAGCCTGGCCAGTCGGTTTGCTCGAGTACGCGTGCACCGTGCGCCCGGGCGATGTCGGCGGTGCCGTCGGTGCTGCCGCCGTCGATCACGACGATCTGATCGGCGAAGGCCACGGCCCGCAGGCATTCGGCCAGTCGCGCCGCCGCGTTTTTGGTGATGATGGCGACGCCGAGAGTGGTTTCTTGCATACCTGAAGTGCGTGGAGGGCGCAGGGTGACGGAACGGGTCGCGCAAGTATACACAGCGCCGTCCGATGTGCCCGATCCATAACCCCCGGCCGTTATCCCCAACCGTTTACAATGCTGATTTTTGATATTCCACCCGTCAGGCATCCTGCCCGCTGCGTGGATGCTGTCCCGCATTCTCAGAGGATTCCTTGAGCGCGAAGCCAACGTTAAGCAAACCCATCGGTTCAGGCGAGGCATCGTCGCCTGCCGTCGTCTTTCGACGTTTGTGGCCTTATATCAAGCCGCTGCTGTGGGTGGTGGTCGGCGCGATCGTCGCCATGGCCGTGAGCGCCAGCACGGACGCAGCGATTCCCGCCTTGCTCAAGCCGCTGCTGGACAAGGGCTTCGGCGCGCATGCCAGCGACAACGCCAAGTGGTTCGTGCCGGCTGCGGTCATCGGTCTGGCGTTGATTCGCGGCGTCTCGCAATACGCGTCCGGCTATCTGCTCGCCTACGTATCGAACAAGATCCTGCTCGATCTTCGCCTGAAAATGTTCGACCGCATGATCCACTCGAGCGTGGCTTTTTTCCAGCGTGAAACCGCGAGCACGGTGATCAACGCGATCGTTTTCGAGGTGAACCAGATTCTCAACGTGCTGTTGAGCGTGATGGTCACGTTGGTGCGCGATTCGCTGACCGTTGTCTTCCTGCTCGGCTACCTGTTCTATCTGAACTGGCGCCTGACGCTGATCGTCGCGGTGCTGCTGCCGGGGATCGGCTGGCTGGTCGGCAAGATCAACCGTCGTTTGCGGCGCCTGAACCGCGAGCATCAGCTGTTGACCAACGAACTGTCGTACATCGTCGAAGAGACGGTGGGTGGCTACAAGGTCGTCAAGGTACACAACGGCGAGCAGTACGAGACGGACCGCTTCACCGCAATGAGCAAGCGTCTGCGTGGTTACTCCATGCGCATGATTGTCTCCGGCGGCCTCGCGCAACCTTTGACTCAGTTCCTGGCGTCAATCGCGCTCGCCGTGGTGATTACGATCGCCGTGATGCAATCGTCGTCGGATCAGACCACCGTCGGCGGCTTTGTGGCGTTCGTCACGTCGATGCTGCTGATCATCTCGCCGCTGAAGCACCTGATGGACGTGAACCAGCCGCTGCAACGCGGGATGACGGCGTGCGAACTGATTTTCGGGCTGATCGACGAGCCGTCTGAACCGGAGGGCGGCGGCAAGGCGCTCGAACGCGCCCGCGGTGAAGTGGAATTCCGCGACGTATCGTTCACCTACGGCAGCAACGCCACGCACAACCGCCACACGCTCGACCACGTCTCGTTCAAGGTGGCGCCGGGCGAAATGGTCGCGCTGGCGGGTCCGTCGGGCAGCGGCAAGACCACGCTGGTGAATTTGCTGCCGCGCTTTTTCGATCCAACCGGCGGCGAGATTCTGGTCGACGGCGTCGCGCTGCCGGAATACAACCTGCACGCGCTGCGCAGCCAGATCGCGATGGTGAGCCAGGACGTGGTGCTGTTCAACGACACGGTGGCCAACAACGTCGCTTATGGGCAGACGGCCGATCCGGACAAGGTCAAGGCCGCACTGCGCGCGGCGAACCTGTGGGACACCGTTGAGGCGATGCCAAATGGCATCGATACTCTGGTCGGCGACAACGGCATGATGCTGTCGGGCGGTCAACGCCAGCGTCTGGCAATCGCGCGCGCGATCTACAAGGACGCGCCGATCCTGATCCTCGACGAGGCCACCTCGGCGCTGGACTCCGAATCCGAACGACACGTGCAGGCGGCGCTGGAAACCTTGATGAAGGGCCGGACCACGCTCGTGATCGCGCACCGTTTGTCGACCATCGAACGCGCCGACCGGATTCTGGTGATGGACGCAGGGCATATCGTCGAGCGCGGAAGCCATCGCGAGCTGCTGGCGCAAGGCGGACTGTACGCGCATCTGCATCGTATCCAGTTCCAGCAAGACGCAGCCTGATCAGCCTTGACCCGGTCAGAATCGACCCGATTCGACTTGATTTTCGCGAATCCGGGTTGATCGAGCCGGATTCGGCCCACTTTGTACGATCTCGGGGCTGGATCTGCCCGTCTAGCGGGCGATGAAGGTGATGCGGTGCTTGTGCAAGCCTCTACTTGGCTTCGGCATCGGGGCGTACCAGCCGTTCGGCCCTTCGGTCGCCGTCAGCGCCGTCAGCGCCGGCGGCGCGCGACATGGCGCGCCTCGCGCCCAGCAGTTTTCAGCGGCCGCTTTTCCGCACGATACGTTTGAGCCAGATGCCCGGCGCGTAGACTGCCGGACACGTGGCGTACAAAAAAATGCGGATGCGCAACCCAGCCTTCACTTTGGGGCTGCGTGCAAGCAACCCGATACGTGCTCCAAGACCGCCGGCCTCGAACATCGCGTGAATGAATTGTTCGCGCGCGAGCTTGGGCGCCATCGCCGTGCGCATGCGCTCGCCCACCCCCCCGATCTCGGCGTCGCGCTGCAACTGCGCGAGCTCCGCCAGCCCGTAGCGATTACTTTGGCGCATTCGCGCAATCAATTCATCCACCGATCCATAGCGGCGTTTGCGAGACAGCCCGCCGCGCCGATAGCGCACCAATGGCTCGCGCAGACTCGCGGCCCCGCCTGACAGGATCGCGCGCAGCACCATGATCTGATCTTCCGCGGCGGCGCCTGGCAGCATGGGGCCGAAGCGCTCGAACAGCCGTCGCGACCAGGTGTGCGCGGCGCCGATGAGCCACGGGCGGCCGGCGAGCCAGTCGTCGAAACTGCGATAGGTGTCGAGTTCGGTTGGCGTCATCCGCTCGTGAACATTGCCGGCCTCGTCCATGTCCGCAAGGTCGGTGGCGATCAGGTCGGGGCCGCGATCGTGCGCGAGCCAGAAGTCGACCACCCGCTCGCAGCGGGTCGACGCGGACATGTCATCGCCCGCGGCAACGAAAAGCAGTTCTCCCTGAGCCATCTGCGCGAGTTGCGACAGGTGTGCGCTGATGCCCTGATTGGCCGCGTTGCGGCGCGCGATCACCCTGTGCGGCCCGCGGTAGCCGGCGATCGCACTTTCGATCGCGGCGAACGTGGCGTCGCTGGAGGCGTCGTCCGAGATGATGATTTCGAGCGGGGAGTAGGTTTGTGCGAGGGCGCTGCGTATTGCGTCGGCGATCTGCTTTTCCTGGTTGTAGGCGATCAGCAGGATCGAAACCAGCGGGCGGTCAGTGTCCGGCGTTGCGGAGGCAAGGTTGGTCGACGGGCTATCGGTCATGTCACGCGCCATAAGTCTTGAAAAGAGAGCGATTGATCTGAAGGGACTTTTTCACCAGCACTGTGACAGTCACCGGGCCGGCGTGACGCAAAAAGTGAAAAGGTTCGCCAGTCATGCCGCAGAACGTGAAAACTCGTGGGGTGAGAGCGCCGTGGCAGTCGCAGCCGTCACACCCGTGCGCGTGCAGGCCCGGGCATTCGGACTACCGCACGAGCAGAATGCCGACCCCAAGCAGGCCCGCAATGACGGCCCCGTACGCCGCGTGCACATAGCGGGCCTGTCGCTTGTAGCGCGCCGTGTACGATGGCGCGAAGTCCTTCATGCGTTTCCCGAAAACACTGATCGGGTTCGCGGTGTACTGCTCATAGAGCGGACGGTTGCGCTCGTAGATGAGGCGATGCGACTCCTCGACCTTGCCCAATTGAACCAGTTCGGTTGATCGTGAGCTTTTCTTGATGCGATAGAGGTACAGCGGGGCATCGATAAAGCGGACCTTGGATTGCGGGCTCAAGAGGCGCACGTAGAACTCCCAGTCCTCAAAGCCGTAGACCATTTCCGACGAATACCCGCCGGCGTGCAGAAACGCTTCGCGCCGATACATTGTTGTATTGACAATCATGTTTTGCCAAAGCAGCTTTTCATAGCTGTATTCAGGCAAACGCCACACCTTGCGGCTTTCGCCAAAGCGCTTTGTCTTTGTGTGGACAAGATCGGTATCCGGATGCGCGGTGAAGCACCCGACGGCGCGTTGCAGAAAATCAGGGTGCAGCTTGTCGTCGCCATCGAGCGGCACGAAAAGCGCGCCACTTGCCCGCGCGAAGCCGAAGTTTCGTGCCGCCGCGACGCCGCCGTTTTCCTTGGCGAGGGAGAGGAACCTGCGCTCCTTCTTGGCGTACCGCTCGATGATGGCCTCAGAGCCGTCAGTAGACCCGTCATTCACGATGATGCATTCCCAGTCGCTATAGGACTGGCGCAAGACAGATTCGAGGGCTTCTGCGATGAACGCTTCCTGGTTAAAGCAGGGTACAACGATGGAGACTTTCGACATGGCCGGTTTTTAATGGATATTCGCCGCTGTCTATCAGCTTCCAAACGGCTGAGAAATTCTAGCCCATTCCCGCCAGGGGTTCGTTTTTTTAGGAACGGCCGTTTTTTTCCGCTATATGTGGCAGCAAATTTTCACATGTCCGGCAGAGTTTTCACTTTCTGCGGCAACCGACAGGTCGTGGAAAAAGGTGGAGCACGGTTGGGCTAGATTCTAATCGGTGACGGGAGGGCTGCTTCATGTCGTGCCCCCAAGCCCATCCTTTACAATTGCCGCTGTCCCGAAAACGCGATCGCGTGCTCTTTCGCCGCGCGCTCGCTTCACAGAGAACCGCTCCTTGTCCGACCCGACCCGGCGTCCTGTCACCGATATCGCCCTGACCGCCCAGGCGCTGAAAAACAGCGGTGGTGCCGAACGCTATACGCGTGACGTGATTGCCGGCCTGCATCGGATGGGCCTGCGTCCCACGCTGTTCGCCCGCGAGGTCGATCGCTCGCTGCCTGAGGCGGCATGGATCGACGCTCAACCGCTCAATGTCCGCTGGGCGCCGCGCAAGTTGCGCAATCTGGCATTCGACTGGCGCCTCAAGCAACGGCTGAAACGGCACCGTCCGGCCTGTGTCTTCTCGATCAATCACTCCACGCACGCCGACGTGGCCTTGTGCGGCGGAACCCATCCGGGTTCGCTCGAGGCCGCCGGCCGCGCCGCGCGCCGCAGCGACGAATGGCAGATCGACATGGAGCGGCGCGTCTATTCGCGGGCGCGTTCCATCGTCGCGCATTCGCAATTGATGAGCCGCGAGTTGCAACGCTTTTACGGCGTGCAGGCCGACCGTATCGACGTGCTTTATCCGCCCGTGGACACAGCACGCTTCCAGCCGCTGAACGACGCTGAACGAGCGGCGGTGCGCCGCCAGTTCGATCTGCCCGAAGACCGCGTGATCTTTCTGTTTTCGTCCACCAGCCACGAACGAAAAGGCTATCCCTTGCTGGAAGCGTTTTTTGCCCAGACCGCGCTGCCGGTTTGCCTGGTGGTGGCCGGCCGCCCGGTGCCGAAAACCAGCGACACGATTCGCTATGTCGGCTACTGCAAAGAAATCGAAAAATTATTCGCCGCGGCCGATTTCACCGTGGTCGCGTCGGCGTACGAACCGTTCGGTCTGGTGGGTGTCGAGTCGGTGATGTGCGGCACGCCGCTTGTGATCGCCGACAACGTCGGCTCGGCGGAGGCGGTCACCGGTGCGGCGAAGATCGAGTTTTCCCGGAAGTCGGCGGGGAGTTTCGAGCGTGCCATTCAGGCTGCATTGGAGCGTGTACAGGGCGGCGACGCGCGCATCGCCGAGCCGTTGCGCAGCCTGGTCTACGACCCGAGCGTCGATGCTCATGTCGCCGCGCTCTACGAGATATTCACGCGCTGAGCCGGTTGCGCCGTAGCCAATTCGCGCTTGCGCGCATCGATCACTGCCAGAAACGTAGCGACCAGCAGCGCGAGCAGCACCGTGACCATGATCGGCACGAGGACGTCGATGGTCAGTCCGAAAATCACCGTGCTGGTGGCGACGGCCAGGCCCGCATAGGATGCCCCGCGAATCGCCGGATCGTTGGACAGCCTGTGACGCCAGAAGTACACCGAGATGCCGAAGTAGAACAGCAGCAGGCACATTACGCCGATTACGCCCATCTCGGCGAGGGTCGAGAAAAAGTCGCTATGGGCGCGCTCGTTGACGATCTCGGTTTTCACTTCACCACGCTTGGCCAGCAGCCCCAGCTCGTCCACCAGACGCCCCTTGCCGATGCCGTACACCGGATGATGCGTAAAGATCAGCTGCGATGCTTTCCACAACTGCAGGCGCAGGCCCACGGACGTGTAGTCTTCGCCCTGATGCAGCATTGAAAAATCGTTCGTCACTTCGCCGAGACGCTTCTGAATCCGCTCGGTCGACAGCAGCGACCCCGCACCGATCACGATCACCAGGGTCGCAATCAGGAGACGCTTCCTGTGCGCGTACCACTGATACTGCATGCCGAGCAGTACGACGAACACGGGCACGGCCAGCCAGCCGCCACGGCTGCCCGACAGATACGACGCGTAACCGCCGCCCACCAGGGCCAGCAGCCGAAGCCCCAGCGCGCGCCAGTCACGCGGCGTGTCCCAGCCTAAAGTGAAAACCGACAGGAAGCCGAGCAGCAACGCGGTGTCGCCGAACGGAATCGCATTCGTATAAGAATTATTCAGACGATTCGCATCCGTCCAGCCGCCGGCGGGCTGATCGAGAAGCGCCCAGGCGCCCACCGCCAGTGCGCCGGCGGCACACCCCCAACCGATCACGCGCAGGTGCCGGGACGGCAGTTGCCGTAGCAGCAGAAAGACCGGGAGGGCAAGCACGAAGCGTGACAAGGCGTCGAGCTGACGCGGCAGCCAATAACCGAACAGGGCTTGCTGGACGACGATTGCGACGACGAAAGCCAGCATGCCGATCGTGAACCAGCGGTAGGTGCGCAGGCCGGAGAAATAGCCGGGCATGCGCCGGTTAGCCACGGCGGCGCCGAGCGCCAACGCGACAATTGCGAAGAAGCAGTAGCCCGTGCCGCCGCGCCACACGAGGTTAACCGCGGGCGCGAAAAACAGCAGGGCTGTGGTGAGCCAGACCAGACTGGGAGCAAAAATCATAGGGCAACAATATGTAAGAACACTACCGTTCCGGTGGCGGAGTTGCTATGGCCGGACCCTTGGGGCATTTTTTTAAGACGGTAGAGCGATCGCGATTATAACCGCGCGCTCCCTTGCAAAATGCTTGCCGGAGTACAACGGTAAGTTCGCTCTTCGGCGAGATACGGCAATCGGCGTTGCCTTGTACGGAACGTCTTGCAAAGGCGGCCACCGTGGCTCCCGAACCGGTGCGTTTGTCGTATGAACAGGCGGTGGCGGTACAATCCCCGGCGAAACTAACAGGCGGTGCTGTTTGGACCCCCTGTGCGGCGCCAGGTTTCGAGGGCGCCCGCAGGCACTCGCGCCGCCAGCGCTTCTCCGACGCCAAGCTCAACGGACCGAATCGATGTTCTCAATCATCATCCCGACCTGGAACAACCTGCCTTACCTGCGGCTCGTGATCGAGAGTCTGCGGCGTCATTCCACGCATGCGCATCAGATCATCGTGCACGTGAACGACGGCTCGGACGGCACCCTGGCCTGGGTGCGCGACGAAGGTCTCGAATACACCGCGTCGCCCGGCAACATCGGTATCTGTCACGCGGTCAATATCGCGGCGGCGCGCGCGACGCAGGACTACATCGTCTACATGAACGACGACATGTACTGCTGCCCCGGCTGGGACGACGCGCTCGTCAGGCGTCTCCTACAGATGCCGGCCGACAATCTGTTCATGCTGTCCGGCACGATGATCGAACCGGTCGACTCCGGCAATCCGTGTGTCGTCGTGCAGAATTTCGGCCGCGACGTGGAAAATTTCCGCGCCGACGACCTGGTCGCCGCCACGCCGAAACTCGTGCGCGCCGACTGGCGTGGCGCCACCTGGCCGCCTACGCTCGTGCATCGCGACTGGTGGCACAAGGTCGGCGGCTATAGCAGCGAATTGAGCCCCGGCATGAGCAGCGA
This sequence comes from Paraburkholderia haematera, assembly GCF_905220975.1. Taxonomy (GTDB): domain Bacteria; phylum Pseudomonadota; class Gammaproteobacteria; order Burkholderiales; family Burkholderiaceae; genus Paraburkholderia; species Paraburkholderia haematera. Next base: position 879,695 of record NZ_CAJNBK010000001.1, read on the forward strand.
CAACGACTTTTCGATGAAGCTGTGGGACGCCGGTTGCCGGGTGTTCCTCGGCGTCGGCGACAGTCTGGTTTATCACTTCCAGCAGAAGAGCACCGGCAAGGTCGTCAAGAACGATGGGCGCCGCCAGTTCCTGAACAAGTGGGGCATGACGCAAGCCACCTTCGATCGTTATTTTCTGCGGCGCGGCACGGCCGTGGAAGGCGGCCAGGCGGTCAGCGAACCCGAGCGGACCGGCCGCTTGCGGCGCGCGCTGCTCAAGTCGCGCATCAAGCGCGCGTTCAGCTGAGGCAGGTGTAGGCGCTCGCCGGGCGCCTACGCGCTGTCTTTCGCAATGGGTGGCGGCGCAAACATAGCCGTGGCCTCGCGCGCTGAAGCCCGCGCGTTACACGCCGCCCGTCACCAGCGGCAGCACCGTCAAATCCGGATGCGTGCCATCGACAATGCTGCGCCCCACATGCACCCCCTCGTAGAGCGCTTCATCCTTACCGGCAAAGCTTTCTTCGCCGTCCGGATGAAACGGGACCGTGTGCCCGGGAATGGCTGGATCGGCGCCTGGGTGGCACACGTAACCGACATACGTGTAGCGGTTGTCCGGCACGACTGGCGGGTTCGTTTCGTCGGGCGGGCTTTTCAGGAAGGGCGCCACGTGAATTTCAAAACCCTCGTATTCCACCGTCTGCCAAGGTGCGGTTTCATCGGCCATGGCCGCCTCCGTCTATGTCGTGTGCCTCCCAAAAAGTCTAGATGATTTGAACTCAAAGCGGGCCCAGAACCAATGCGGCTAAACCACTATGTCGCTATGGCTCGCTCGCGTCGTGCTGTTGGAGCTGCGTCTGATCGTCTTCGAGGTACCGGCTTTCGACGATGTCGCCGTGCTTCGACATGACACGATCCAGCGAAGTCGATTTGATGAAGCGCATTTTCTGGCTGATTGCAGAATTTGATAATCGAGTCGCCGCTTAACGGATTTAAAGATTCATTTTGAGAATTCCGTTGGCGGCGCCGCCGCTGCGGCGCGTAGCGTGCAGGCACGCGCCTGACAGCGCCATCCTGGCCGCGTCATATAGAATGACGCGCTTTGCCCGTACTCGACCTTGCCCATGTGGTTCAAAAACCTTCAGTTGCACCGTCTTCCCGCTCCGTGGTCCGTCACCCCTGAACAAATGGAGAAATGGCTCGCGCCGCACGCGTTCGCGCCCGGCAACAGCGTCGAGATGCAAAGCCACGGCTGGGCGTCGCCGCGCGACAACGACTCGCTGGTGTATTCGCTCAATGGCCAGATGCTGCTGGTGTTTCGTGCCGAAAAGAAATTGCTGCCGGCTTCGGTCGTCACGCAAGTGACCAAGGCACGCGCGCTCGAACTCGAAGAGCAGCAGGGCTTCAAACCCGGCCGCAAGCAGATGCGCGAACTCAAGGAGCAGGTGACCGACGAACTGCTGCCGCGCGCCTTCAGCATTCGCCGCGACACGCGCGTGTGGATCGATACCCGAAACGGCTGGCTTGTGATCGATGCGGGCTCGCAGGCGATCGCCGACGAAGTGCGCGGCCTGCTGGTGAAGTCGATCGATCAACTGCCGCTCGGCACCGTGCGCGTCACGCAATCGCCGGTTGCGGCGATGACAGAATGGCTGCTTTCCGGTGAAGGTCCCGCGGGCTTCACGCTCGACCAGGACACCGAGTTGCGTTCACCGTCGGAAGGCAACGCGACCGTGCGCTACGTTGGACATACTTTGGATGCCGAAGATATGCGCCGTCATATCGAAGCGGGCAAGCAATGCATGCGGCTCGCGATGACGTGGAACGATCGCGTGTCGTTCGTGCTGACGCCCTCGCTGACGATCAAGCGCATCGCGCCGCTCGACGTCCTCAAGGAAGCGAGCGATCCCACCGCACAGAACGACGACGAACGCTTCGACTCCGACGTCACGCTGATGACCGCCGAACTCGACCGCATGCTGTGCGATCTGCTCGACGCGTTGGGCGGCGAGCAGGGCGCAGCGATGCCGCAAGCCGCGGCTGCCTGAGGTGTGTTTTCCTGCGTGACGTTCGCCAAAGCGGCGCACGTCCGCGGAAGGCGCATCGGCATGAGCGTCATCAGCACGTCAGAGCATCTCGCTGCGATCGTGCGGTGTCGATGCACCATGCATTCGCGAAGCGGCGCTGCGTGAAGACGTCGCCGCGCGCGGACCACCGTTACACCGGCCCCTGCTTCGCCGGCGCCGCGAAAGTGGTTAAGATTGCGATCAGGACGGCGCATCGATCACGGAGGCCTCACGATGGTTCGACTGGTTATGATCCTGCTGGGTGTCGATTACCTGCGCACGCGCTGGCGTTCGTTGCAGTTGATCGGCTGGGTGAGTCTGGTGCTCGGCGTGGTGGTGTTCATCGACGCACTCGATAGCGCGCTCTTTTTCCCAATCACGCCGTTTGCGATATTGCTGCTGCTCGAAGGGCTCGCGACGCTGGCCGTCGCCTGGACCGGCATGGGCGGGCAGCGCACGCTGCGCTATGTGAAGGGCCTCGCGTTCTGCGTCGCGGCGGCGCTGATTCTTGCCGGCCATCATCACGGCCACTTCATTCTGTCGATGATCTTCGGCACGCTCTTTCTGGCCGACGGTCTGCTGCAGATCGTCTCCGCGAAGGTCGTTCGCTATCGCACGTGGCGTCTCGCGATGATCGGCGGGGGCGTTGAAATCGCGCTGGCGATTTTCTTCTATCAGCCGTATCCGACGCACTACGTGGGCACCGTGCCGTACTGTCTCGGCCTCGGCCTGATGTTCGGCGGCTGGAACATGATTTTGCTGAGTACGCGTGTGCGGCGTCTCGCGTCGAATCCCGCGGTGGCTTCGAATGATGCAAGTGCTGATGCCGCCAACTCTGCCGCGAGTGCTGTCGCTGGCGGTCGGTTGAGCGTGGTCGAATGGGACGGGCCGCCCGCCGCCGATGAAGACGCGTTGACCGTTCACGTGTGGACGCCGGTGGGCTCGTCTAAAGGCGAGGCGCGGCGGCAGTTGATCGTCGATCGCTACATCGCGGCGGTGGATCGTAATGGCGTGATTTCGACCGGCCATGCCGCGCTCGAATCGCCTGAGGGCATCTATATCAGCCTGTATCCGGGCGTCGAGATCGATCGTTCGCCCGACGACTTCGCGCGGCTGCTGCGCGCGACGCGCGAGAACGACGTGCCCGGTGTGTTCCAGCCCAATTACCCGACCGAATCGAAAGCATGGTGTCCGTCGACGGTTCAGGTGCGCATTCGCAATTACGATCCGGTGCGCCTGCGCCGCTTCTGGGACGCCTATCGTCAGGATACGACCTACAACCTGACGCACCGCAATTGTTCGAGCACCGTATCGCGTGCGCTGGAAGCGGCGATCGAGGGCGCGTCGGCGCGCGTATGGGGCGGCCTCGGTGGCTGGCGGCCGTTTTTGCGCGTGATTACGACGCCGGAATTGTGGGTGGCCGCGCAACTGCGCAAACGCGCAGCGACGATGGCGTGGACGCCCGGCCTAACGCTCGACTACGCGCGCGCGCTCAGCATGCTTGCCGACCCGCGTCCGTCGGGTTGGGTGAAGATGGCGCGCCTCGCCGTGCGCAGAATGGTGCGTTCGCGGCAGCAATGGCGTGAGGAAGAGCGTGGCGCGACGGCTTCGCAGGAAGCGGGGGGCGGGCATGGTGCGGGCGTGGTGCGTGATTGATGTGCTTGACGCAGGCGGTGCCTCGCTTGCCCAACTTCGACGTAGCGGAAAAAACAGCAGACGTATCAAGAGCTTGCCGATTTTGCCGGATAGTTATGCACAGATTTGCCAACAAAAACTGGGGATAACTTTGTCGCCGCCGTTCGGGTGGTTCGCCAGTGAGGTTTAGCCCGTTCTTCATGTGTTTGATATTTTGAAATCGCACTTTGTACTGCGATTCTTCTCGTAGCGCTTTCCTGCGCTACTCATCTCCCTTTCGTGCGGCGTGTTACGCGCCCCGTCTCTTTCCTTCCAACGGGCCCTGATCTGGGTGCCAGCGTCCAATCACATTCACGTACGGCTATTCAGCGTCTGACGTTCTGGGTCTTTCATTGCGACGCGTTGGTGACTGACGGGCTCTTGCGTAATTCCCTACGGATTACGTAGGGGAGTGACGGCGACGTTTGGTACCGGCATAAGGGAAATGTAGTTTTAGGAATTGTCGGATAGCCGAGGTGGAATGCTCCTTATAAAGTGCTTGGGATTCAAACAAGTAAAACCAATAAGGAGGACTATGAAAAACAAGAAACTTAATAAGAGTCCAGCACGTATGGCGGCACACCTGCTTGCCGCATTCATGCTGCTCATGGCCGCGTTCGGCGCCAATGCGGCCGATTACATGCAATGCATGCAGACGTATCAGAAATCCCTTGGAATCCCCGGCACTCCGACCTGCGCTATCCAGGTCGCAGGAACTTCGCCTATGTCGACGGGCCCGGACGATCCGTTTAACGCAATGAATTACTACAACTGTCCTAATGCCAAGGATTGGATAGCGGACTATTGCGGCGGCGTACCGGTTCCGCCTCAATCCGACGACTCCTGCCCGGTAGCGGACCCGGTGTTGCCGGCAAAGGGCATTGTCACGCTTTCCGAGGCCGACTATGCAAGCGGCGACACACTGCCACTCGTCTTTAAACGCACATATCTCTCGACACCCTATGACACCACGCAGACGGTAATGGGTCGTAACTGGGTCAACAACTGGCAGCGTAGGCTCGATCTGCTTGGGGCCAAGGCGAGCGTGCCGCACATTGTCGCTTATCGGGGTGACCAGCAAGCTCTGATGTTCAAATGGATTGGCGGAGCGTGGGTTGTGCCAGGAAATCGCTGGCTCTCGCTGACGAAAGCTGGCGACGGATACTTCTACCTGAAGGACGAACTGTTTGGTACGACGGAAGCCTACTCGGATACCACTGGCAAGTTCTATTCCGAAACAACCCGCACGGGTGTTATCCGCAAGGTTTTCTATGACGGCAGACAGCGGTTGTCAGTTATCGCCCAATGGCCAGCCGATAACGTAATACCGGAAACCTCGACGTCAATCCGTGTGGAATACGACAGTAACGACCGTATCGTTACTCTGGTCGATCCTTTGGGAATGCCCACTGACTACGCTTACGACGGAAAGGGCAATCTTGCTTCGGTAACTGCACCCTATGGCTACGTTCGTCAGTATTTGTACGAGGACGCCCGCTTTCCAAACGCCTTGACAGGGGTAAAGGACGAATCCGGGTCGCGGGTTGCAACGTGGACCTACGATTCCAGCGGACGTGCAATCTCGGTCTCCCATCCCGACACGACGCGTAACGTGTCAATCAGTTACGGTCCCGGCTTTACGACGCTCAGCGACATGGCTGGCAGGAGCACGTACACGTTTGATGTGCTGGATACGCGGCGCCCTCGTTCAATTGCTACACCAGGCGGCACGGTATCGCGCACGTGGGATGCAGCGGGGAATCTGAAACAGAGAGAGACCCCTGATGGGAATACCCAGTACACGTGGGACAGCGCCAACCGGCCAACGAAGGCCGTTGCGACCGTTTCGGGGAAGAAGACAGTAACGACGATTGAGTACAACGACGACAGCTCACTGCGTCCGCATCTGGTTGCCACACCGGGCAAAGTCCGCGCGTTCGTTTATGACTCGCGAGGCAACGTCACGGGCTATGCGGAGCGCGAAACTACTGACCTGACAGGCGAACAGGGACTGCAAGCGGTCGGGACGGGCAATCAAATGACAGTCGGCGCACGCTACGACGATGTGGGTCGCCTTCTGTCAGCCACTGTCGTTCAGGACGGTAAGAAGATTGAAGACTGGACCTACGCGTATGACGCAAAGGGCAACATCGCAACGACGCAGGATGCCGTGTCAGGTTGGGCGATGCGAACGCTTGAGCGTAACGCCGCGAACCGTGCAACACAGATAGCGGGCAATAGCGGCAAGGCGAGCATCGCTTACGACGGGCGCGGTCGCGTGTCTAATTTCAAGTATGACGAACCGGCAGGTATTGCTAATGGCGGACTCGCCCGCGTACTAAGCGTCGACTATCGTTATGCCGCGAACGGCACGGTGTCCTCGCGTACGGCGCAAGTGTCAACGAACGGCGCCTGGTGGAAGCCGATCAGCGATGCTGAACTTGGGGTGTGGCTCACCAACTGGGAGCTGGGTAATGAGCCGGTTTCGCCACCCGCTAACCTCACCGGACTTCAGTCTGACGCCGATGCCTTCATACCAGGACTCTGCGTTGAATGCTACATGGCGTGGAAAGCCACGTTCACGGGGAAGCTGTTTGGTAGTGAACTGAGCGATACACTTCCGAAGTGGGGCGAGACAACTGAGTTGCTGCTGAGCGATCAGTCGCAGGTTCCTTATCCTGCCCTTGTGCCGGATCTGACTGGCTCCGCGAAGAGGTCAATGCTTTACGGCGCGCTCTTCGGAGCCGCGAGCGGTGGCGGCGGAATGGTTAAGTGCGGTGGCAGAGAGGGTCACGAAGCCGAATGCTTCGCGCAGTATGATGCTCACATGACTATGTGCAATACAATAGCTCCGCACATGGGCGGCGCGCGGGCAGTTTCGCTGTGTAAACAGAGGGCGTTCAAAATCTATCAAGAGTGCAGAGGGTATTGATGGCTAAGCATCCGCCGTATTCCGTGGTTCTGACCTACTTCGAGGATCGTCAAGAGTTTGCCGTGCAAGCTATTGATCGAGTCAGATTGGCCCCGGTCGTGGCCGGGACGCTCGAGGCGCCGATCCTGCTGGACGAGCACAATTTCAGGCTTGACGACGCGTTCGCGCGACGGCTTGGCGCCGCGATGCTTAGTCTGATTGCACTGGGGCAACCGGACATCAGGAAATACATGAGCGTTACCGAGGACCCAATTGACTAGTCGTCAGAAGAGTAATTAATCGGATGTTGAGCGCCATGACCGACCGACCTTTTGGTCATGGTGCCGCGGGACAGGAACCAGCCCGATGAGGCCGGTGGGAAAAGTGCAAACCGTCCTCTTATCAACGCCGTTCGGCGGCGCGGGCCGCGCGCCGTCGGAAATCTCTAGAGCGAATGCTTCGCGCAGTATGACGCTCTAATCGAAATGTGCAATGCGATCGATTTTCGGGCGGGCAGCGAGCGAGAAGCCCCACCGTTTAAGCAGACGGTATTCCAAATTTATTAAGAGTGTAGGGGCTCTGATGGCTAAACATCCGCCGTATTCTGTGGTTCTGACCTACAACGAAGATCTGCAGCAGCTAATAGTGCATACCATTGATCCAACTAGGCTTGCCCCGCTCGTTGCAGGGAGAATGGGCGTGGTGATGGCTGATGAACAAGATTTCAAACTGGACGATGAATTTGCGCGACAGCTTGGAGTCGGGATGCTGAATACGATTGCGCTGGGGCAGCCTGACATCAAACAGTACATGACGTTCACGGAAGGACCGATCGACAAGTCGTCAGAAGAGTAGCAACCGGGGGTAAGTGTTATCTGATCGACGTTTGGTTACGGCCCTCCGAGGGGGGACGGAAGCGGCGCCGCTGATGTTCGGTAGCGAAATGCAACCGTCCCCTGTCACGATCGTCGGGCGGCGCGGGCCGCGCGACGCATCGCGCTGTGCAAACAGCAGGCATTCGAAGATTATCAAAAGTGCAGAGGTTATTGGTGACTAATCATCCGCCGTATTCCGTGGTTCTGACCTACTTCGAGGATCGTCAAGAGTTTGCCGTGCAAGCTATTGATCGAATCAGGTTTGCTCCGCTCATAGCCGGACAATTCGAAGTGCCGATTCTGCTAGACGAATTCGATTTCAGGCTTGATGACGAATTCGCGCAAGGGCTTGGAGCTACCATGTTGAATCTGATTGCGCTTGGTCAGCCGAACATCAAACAATACATGAGCGTGACACAACGACCTGTCGATAGACCGTTGGAAGAGTAATTTACCAGCGGTTAGGTGGTATGACTGACTGACGTTTGGTCATTGCACGGAAGGGGCGCGAAAGACTCTCGTGTAGCCCACGGGGAAAGTGCGAACTGTCCTCATATTGACACCGTCGGGCGGCGCGGGCCGCGCCGCCGTAAATCTCCAGAGCGAGTGCCGTACGCAGCATGACGCTCAAATCGAAATGTGCAATGCGATTGCTTTCCATAGGGGCGGCGCGCGTGGCGTCGCGCTGTGCAAACAAAATGCATTCCGAAATTACAACCAGTGCAGAGGATATTGATGGTTAAGCATACGCCTTATTCCATAATTGTGACCTATGTCGAAGATTGCCAACAGTTGATTGTGCAAGCAGTTGATCCGGCCAAGTTGGCCACGATCGTGGCCCGAAAACTCGAAATGCCGATCTTGTTGGACGAATACGATTTCAAGCTTGATGACGAATTCGCGCGACGGCTTGGAGTCGCAATGCTCAATTTGATTGCGCTTGGCCAGCCTAACATCGAGCAATACATGAACGTCACGCAGCAGCCAATCGACTAGTCGTCAGAGGAGCAATTAGCCAGAGGTTGAGTGGCATTATCGATTTACGTTTGGTCATAGCACCAGGGGACAGGAACGGGCCTAATGAAGCCCGTGGAAAAAACGCGAACTGTCCTCGTATCACGACCGTCGGGCGGCGCGGGCCGCGCGCCGCCAGAAATCTCCAGAGCGAATGCTTCGCGCAGCATGACGCTCAAATCGAAATGTGCAATGCGATTGCTTTCCATAGGGGCGGCGCGCAAGGTATCGCGCTGTGCAAACAACAGGCATTCGAAGATTATCAAAAGTGCAGAGGTTATTGATGGTTAATCATCCGCCGTATTTCGTGGTTCTGACTTACGCCGAAGATCCTCAGCAGCTGATCATGCAAGCTGTGGATTCGGCCAGGCTGGCTCCGCTCGTGGCCGGAATTATGGAGGTGCCGTTTTTTTTGGACGGTGACGAGTTCAAGTTTGATGACGAATTGGCGCGACAGCTTGGAGTCGCTGTGCTCAACGTGATTGCAGCAGGTCGACCTGACATCAAGCAACACATGAACGTTACGCAGCACCCAATCGACGAGCCGAACAATGGAGAGGGTATTGATGGCGATTGATCCACCGCGCTCCGTGGTTCTGAACTACGACCAAGACAGTCAGCGGTTGAATGTGCAGTTAGTTGAACCTACCAAGCTGGCCCCGCTTCTGGCTGGAAAGTTCACAGTGCCGATTCTGTTAGACGACTTCGATTTCAGGCTTGATGATGAGTTCGCGCGTCGGCTCGGAGTCGCAATGCTCAATGCAATCGCGCTGGGTCAGCCTGAAATCAAGCAATACATGACCGTTACGCCGGACCCAATCGATTAGTCGTCGGAAGAGTAACTACCAGGGGAGAAGTGCCATCCGATCGACGTTTGGTTATGGCCCTCCGAGGGGAGCGGAAGCGGCGCCGCTGATGTTCGATGGCGAAGTGCAACTGTCCCCTATCACGACCGTCCGGCGGCACGCAGACCCGTGCCTGCCGGATACCTGGCAATTTCCCAGAATAGCTGAAGCGGCACTACCGACGAAAACAGCGGTGTATCTCGAATCCGTGCCACGTGCATTCGGCGCTTGTGACGCAGCAGTTATTCTTCCGGTGGCGCTGAGCGAGCCGCCGCGGTCGTTCAGAAACCGTCGGTGAGTTCAAGGCCGCTGTTTTTCACTAGTCGTTGTTTTCTTCGGCGCGCCTCCGCGGCGGAGCCGATGCTTTGACGGCGCACACGCGCAACTACCGTATCAGACGGGGCGTTCTGGTGATCGCGTCTCGTGCCCTGTCGCCGAGGCGAAGCGCGCACGGTGCAACAGATGATTCGGTGTGCACACGACCACCACTACCGGCCGCTTTCTCCGCCCTTCGCCTTACATTGGGCGTAACTAAACATCTGAAAATGCTGGTGGCCCGGCAGTTTTGCAATGACCTTTGAGTCGTCGGGCGGAATTTCTCCGAACATCTCATAGTGAAATGCGAGCGTGCTCACGTAGTTGACGGTTGGCTCGATTGAGTGGAACCGCACGTAGCCACCGGCTTGCACGGCGTTCCAGAATATCCTGTCGCCGCTGATGCTTTCGCGCGCGTCCTTGAATAGCCACGCCGCGCATGCGGGAAAGGTCGGGCGCGTGAGGAAATAACAGTTGGTGTCGTTGAAATCGACGCTGTTCGATTCTTTACAGATGCCGAGCATACGGCCGTCGACAGTGAGAATTTTTCTAGCCGCCGTGACTACCTGCGCACCCGTTTCCTCGACGATCATGCGCATCGTTTCGACATGGTTTGGCTCATACCAGTTGTCGGCGTCAAGAAAACAGATCGCGTCAAATCCATTCGCGGCCGCGCACGCGGCACCTACACCGCGAGGTGTATCTCCGTAGTCGGCGTGATTGGGAATCTTGATGTGAACCACACCTGCCCAGCTATCAACGTCGGAGGCAGGGAATCCATCGGCGACCATGAAATGGGTCACGTTGCCTGCTTGCGCAAAAACGCTTTCGTGACATCTTCTTAAGATGTGAAGCGGCTCTTTATAGTAGGCGCTAATGACGGCGACTCGCATGAAGGCTCTTCGTTGGATTGCTGAAACGGCGGATTATATCTATCGGCAATCCACACTGAACTATCTCAATTATGTAGGTCAGCTCTTCTGTGGGGGAACGGTGGTTTCCCCGCGCCGCAGCCTGGGGAAAAGCGCGGGAATGGAGGGTTGCGGGAGCGCAGGGGGCGGAATTTTCCCTACGCGCCGCCCGCAAGGCCATGTGTGACAGGGCATCACTCCATATGGGGACGGTTTTAGCCAGATTTGCGAACAGATTCTGTTGATAACTTGCGCACGCAGCGGCGCTGCCGTCAAATGAGTGATTACAACCAATATGGCGGGTGTATGCTGAAATCGAAAGCTTGTCGATGACAGCATCCCACCACGCCGAACCTTGGCCGTGGCTCGTTCAGGATCAAACCGTGCCGGGCGCGCAACGCCTGCTGCGGCAGCGGGTTTTACCAGCGTGAACGTGATGCTCAGGACGAACCCAGTTGCATCCATCGGCCTGTCAGATGACTGAGCCAAAGCGTTTCACGGTGCGTCACGTCAGCGTCTACCGCTACTCGGAACCCGTGCGGTTCGGCGATCACAGGATGATGTTCCGCCCGCGCGCCAGCCACGACTTGCGTCTCGTCACGAACCAGTTGGTGATTACACCGACGCCGACGCCGTCGCGGCGGCACTGGCTGCACGACGTGTTCGACAACTCGGTGGCGGTCGCGAGTTTCGCGGGCAAGGCGAGCGAATTGCGCTTCGACAGCGAAGCGACGCTCGAACACTTCGACACGCCCATGCCCGACTACGCGCTCGAACCGTACGCGGTGAACTGGCCGTTCGCGTACACCAACGAGGAAGCGTCCGATCTCGTGAACGCGCGCAGCCGCCAGTATCCGGACAGCGACGTGGACGAGTGGGCGCGCCGCTTCATTCCTGTGCAGGGTGGCGGCGGTGCGAAGCATGCATGGCTGCAGATCTATTCGCCGGGCGCGTCAATTGAACGTTTCAACGGAAAGAGGGTGTCGTGATGAAATTGCGCGTTGGCTACGAGCTGGTCTATGAGTGCGTGCAACCGACGCCGATGATGTTGATGTTGAACACGCACTTTTCGCACGCGAAGGACGTGCTGAGTGCGGATTTGCTGGCAGTCGATCCGCTGGTGCCGATCAGGCAGTATCGCGACGGCTTTGGCAATTTATGCAGCCGTGTCGTGGCGCCGCAGGGACGGTTTGCGTTGTCGACGAGTGCGGTGCTCGAGGTGTCGTCAGAGCCGGAGAGGCGGCCGCCGTTTACAGAGCAGCATGCCGTGGAGGCGTTGCCTGATGATTCGCTGGTATTTCTGCTGGGCAGCCGTTATTGCGAAACGGATTTGCTATCCGAATTTGCGTGGCAGACGTTCGGCAAGATGCCGCTCGGTCGCGTGCGAGTGGATGCGATTTGCAACTACGTGCACGAACACATTGTGTTTGGCTACGATTTCGCGCGGCCGACCAAGACCGCCTGGCAGGCGTGGCAGGAGAGGAAGGGCGTATGCCGGGATTTCGCGCATCTGGCCGTGACGCTGTGCCGGGCAATGAATATACCGGCGCGGTATTGCACGGGATATATCAGCGATGTCGGCACGCCATCGCCGTACGCGACCATGGATTTTGCCGCGTGGTTCGAGGCGTATGTCGGCGGGTGCTGGCAGACATTCGATCCTCGGAATAACGTGCCTCGGACGGGGCGAGTTTTGATGGCGCGTGGGAGAGATGCCGCCGATGTCGCTATCAGCAATGCGTTTGGGGCGACACAGTTAATGAAGTTCGATGTTGTCTGTGAGGCGATATAGGTTTTTTGCCAATAAAGACCTAAAGTTTCCTGCATGAATTGCCGAAAAGACCGGTATCGCCACCCGTGCCGGGAGCCGATCCCGGACCATCATGATGCCCCGCAACATAGCCGCCACGTTAGTGGCAATCCTGCTGGCATCGCCAGCCTCAAAGGCATGGCCAGCGGGGCTTGCCTCGATCCCGGTAAGCTTGACCGTGCAGGAAACCTGTGTCATCCAGTCGGTGGACGCGGCGATCACCGTTGCTAATCAACCGGCGGTTGCCTGCCTGCACGGGGCGCCGTTCCAGATATCCCAGGTTGCACTCGACCCCGCCGCGCCGGGCGAAACCGGCCGCGATCACGTGCAACCGGTGGAATTTCTCGCTACCCACGATGCCCAGCAAACGGTCTGGATGATCAACTTCTAGAAATCATCCAGCACTCGCGCGATCCCTCGGCCGACAAGTACAAAGCCAAAAAATCAGAAGCTGATCGTCGCGGTAATCGCGTCGCTGTAGTTGCCGGGTGTCGGCGTCGTCTGGGACGGTACCACGCCATACACCGTGATCGATACCGCATTGCCCGTGCCTGTGCCTGTCGGCATCGTTGTGCCCGCCGTGCCGTCTCCCCACACGCTCGCGTGGCCAGCATCGGTATAAAGCTGGTAATTCACCGTCCCTCCGCCGCCCGAGCGCTGCATCTGGCGCGCCGCTACATTTCCGCTCGAACCACCGTTCAGCGCAATCCGGTAAGCGTCGCCATTGGTGCAGCGTGCTGTGATCGAACCCTTCGCGTTCAACGCCGAACTCAACACGCCGCTTGCGGTGAAGGCGACATTCGTCGCGCTGATCAGGCAGTCGTTCACCACCGTCGCGTTGGCCGTAAAGCCGAAGCTCCCGGCGCTCGTCGTCAGCGCGGCGCAACCTGGCGAGACGAGCAGAAAGAATCCATACGTCAGCGAAGTCTGGCTTAAGGTCTGCGAGTAGACAGTGCTGGCGTTGCCGGCGGTCGGCACCGTCGCCTGATTGGCCGTGACCTGTCCGTAGAAATTCACCGACGCCGTCGCAGTATTGCCGACCAATGGTTTATTGAGGATCACCGAAATGGGCGTAGTGCCCAGCGCGATCGATCCCCACGGGATCGAGTGTGCGGCGTCCTGATAGAGCCCGTACAGCAACTGGTTGCTGCCACTGCCCAGGTAGCGCGGCGTCGCGCCGCCCTGATTCAGGCAAACCTGCACGCTCGGCGTTAGCGTAATCACCGGCCATGTGCACGAAATGGTGGCGGTGCCGGTCGCGGACACGGCGCTCAGTGCGATCGGACTGATGTTGCCGAAGCTGAGCGCCGAGGCGCTTGCGGTACAGGTCTGTGCACTCGCACGCTGCGGCAGCGCGCCGAGCAGCGCGCATAACACCAGAAGCAGCAGGAGCCTTAGGGGCCGTCTCATTGCGTCCCCGCTGTGCCCGTCGCGGTGCTTCGGCAGGTCAATGGTCCAAGTGTCGGCAACGAGCCGTCAGCGGGGCGCTGATACGTGAATTCGACGCTGCAATGCGCGGCGCCGGTGTCGATCTCGAGATGGTTCTCGCGCTGCAAATTCTCGATGAAGGTCAGACCGTCGTAGCCGACGATCGTATCGCCGCCGCTTTCGACGTGATGCACGCGCGTGCCCGGCGGCAGCAGCTTGCCGTCGGCGCCGCGCAGGATCAGTGAGGCCGCGCTGTAGCGCGACACCCGGAAGTTCGCCAGAATGCCCGTGCGCGATTCCGGCACCAGATCCATGGAGGTCGTGGCGATACGCGAGTCGGCGGGCAGATTCATGCTGTCGATCGCGACCTGGTTGTGCTGGTACGCGTTCAGGTCCGGTATCAGCAGATGGCCGTTGTGGTCGGTCGTGCCGATCACGCGATTTTCGTGCAGCACCGGCACGCCCGCGACGCCGTCGGTGGACACCAGCGCGAAGCCGTCGTCGATACGCCGCGCCGGCTGGATGCTGTGGTCCATCAGCACGATCGCGCCGGTCACGTCGAGCGAGGCGTTCGCATGCCGGTCGATGTCTTGCGCAAGCGCGGTCACCTCACCGTAGTTGCCGAGATATTGCGCCTGCGCCTGGCGGTACGGCACCGCGCCCGAGCCGCCCGCCTGCACCCCCCAGCCCCAGCCGCCGGCATAGTCGGGTGGCCGCTGCGCATTGAGGTTGTAGGTGGACTGGCCGTTCTGACGGCCGACACTCGCGTTGATCGCGGTGTTGTTGCCGAGGCCGACGCTCACGGTCAGGAATACTCCGTTGGTGTTGTGCTGCAAAAAGTCCTTGTACGTGCTGAGCGTGAGCGAGGCCAGATTGCCGAAGTTCAGCGTGTACGACAGTGAACCGATCCGCGACGCGGGAATGCCCGGAAAACGGTAGCCGATATAGCTGAGCGACACGGTCTGGCGGCTGAAGAAGGGCAACGCCAGCGTCACGCGGTCGGTGGCGGTGGGCACCGGCGTGCCGTCGCGCGCGGCGAGGTCGCCGTAGTTGCCGTAGGCGCGCAGCGTCTGGGCATCGATCGAGAAGTGCGGTTCGATCAGCTGATAGCCGAGACCGACCTGGGTGCCCGTCAGCTTGCCGGCGCTCGCGGACAACGAGCCGTTGATCACGCCGGCCATGCCCATGCGCACCAGCGCACCGGCCTCCGCGTTGACGAGGCCGCCGGTGGCTTCCGCATGGCCTTCGAGCGTCAGCGCGTCGCTCACGCCGCGCCGCGCGGTGGCGCTGACCGCGGGGCGTGGATCGTAGGAGAACGAATCGATGCCGTACGCGCGGCGCAGAAACCCCGCTTCGAACGAATAGCTCGACAGGCCTGCTGCCAGCATTCGGGTGTCGACGTACAGCGGCAGCGACGTCGATATGGTGCGGCCGAGCGCGTCGTGCGTGATGACGGTGGCTTCGCCCGCGCCGGTGATGCCCGGCACGTTATTGACGATGAACGGCCCGCTCGGCACATTGCCGCTGAATTGCCGCACGTTGTTGATGTACAGATCCACCGCCGACGGCACCACGGCCGTGCCCGAGAGCGCCGGCACCGGGAACGTCACGAGGTCGGGGCGCAGCGCAAAGTTGCTGCGCCACTGGAAGCCGCCGATGCGGATCGAACGGCTCCAGTCGAGTGAAGACGAAATGGTGTCGCCAAACTGCGTGGTGCTGAGCGTGGCCGGGTTCGAGGTGCTCCACGAGGTGTCGTAGCGTACGTAGCGATGCAGATCGCGGTACAGGTACGCGATACCGGTGTTGCTCAGTACGCCGGCCGGGTCGAAGTAGCGCTCCTCGCTCCACAATGCGAACTGCGCATTGGTGTCCGTTTGCGCGAACGCGTCGTAGTTGATCAGAAAGCCGCGCGACGCGGTGGCATTCGGCGTTTGCGCCAATTCACGCGTGTCGAACGTGTACGGCTTGCGGATCGCGTCGGGCACCTGCAGGTCGATGGTCTGGCGCGAGGTGTCGTATTGGTAGTGCAGACCCGGAATCTGGTCGAGTTCGATCGAAGCGGTGTCGGCGGCACCGAGTTTGTCGGTGGCGATGCCGACTTCGCTCAGATCCTTCGCGGTGGCGCTGAGCCGGCCGCCGACGTCGCGAAAATGCGCGATCAACGAGGTGCGCTGGCCGTTGAGCATGACTTCCAGATACAGATCACGGGCCGTCGCGGCGTCCGGCGCGGCCTTCGCCGCAATGGGCTGGGCGCTGGCCACAGGAAGCGTCTGCGCGACCGCCTGCGCGTCCATCTGAGTCACGCTCAGCAAGTACACCGTTGCCGCGACCGCGGAGGCATGCCGTCTCCATCCATGACGTTTTCGCCGTCGTGTCATTCTCATCGATTGCGTGGCGGTGCATCGTGTCCATTCCCAGTAGTCCAGGTGCTATCAAGGCCGGGCTTGGGTGCCTATCGTCAGCACGTGTGTTGATCCTTATGTCCTCGTGTGCCTATTCGACACTCACCGTCGCCTCAGCCGGCAACGAGTTGACCGCGGCGCGCACCTTCAGCGGACCGTTCCGGGCGGCGTTGTCCGGCAGCGTGACCGGCCAGTGTCGTTCACGGCCGGCCAGCGCGTAGCCAAGCAGTCCTTTGTTGATCACGTAGACGTTGCCTGCCTTATCGATCAATTGCACGGCGGCGATCTGTGCGCGCTTTTTGCCCGCGTTGTCGACTTGCAACATCCAGCTTTGCGCGCCACGGGACAGATGCCAGGATAGCTTCGGCTGGCCGATGTCGACGGGCGGTTCGACGAACACCGGCACCGAGTAGCGCAGGCGAATCGTCACGCCGCTGGTGGGCGTGGCATCAGGTTCGGGCAACTCGTCGATCAGCACGCGATAGCCCTGCTCGGCGGCCGACGGCTGAGGCGTCGCGCGCACCAGCCGCACCAACTGATCGGCATGCGCGGCGATCTGGATCAGCGGTGGGCTTGCCACCAGGTCCTGGGTGGGCGTGAGCGTGTCTTCGCCGCTTGCCTGATCCCAGCGGAACACGCGCACCTGGCCGAATAGCGGTTTCTCGCCGGGGTTCTTCAGCGTGATACCGGTCGCATTGGCGTCCGCGGACATATCGACCATCACCGGCGAGATTTGCAGCGTCGCGGCTTGCGCGAGCTGTGCCGTCAGACACCACGCGAATGCGCTTGCCACCAGTAGCCGGCGAGGCAGGCCCTTGGCGCTCGCAACGCGCGTGTTTGCACACCACGTACTTGCGTACCGCGTACTTGCGTACCGCGTACTGGCATACCGCGTCAAAAGTAGACCGTCGCTGTAATGGTGGTCTGATAGGTGTCAGGTTTTGGGGTTGTCTGCGCCGGCACCTGGCCGTACACGACAATCGATTGTGCCGAGCCCGTACCGGTGCCGCTTGCCGTGTTGGTGCCCTGCGTATTGCCCCAAGGGGTGGTGTGGCCGGCGTCCTGATACAGCTGGAACCCGACTGTGGTGGCGGTATTGCCGGTGGCCGTGCCGGCCATCAAGCGGCTCACCACTGTGGAGCCGGTGACCGTGCCGGCGTCGAGCCCGACGTTGTACGGCGTGGTGTTGGTGCAGGTCACGGCGACGGTGGTTTGCTGGTTGATCGCCGTGCCGAGCACGCCGTTGCTGCCGAAGTTCAGCGGGTTCGCGCTGATCGAGCAGTTGGCGTTCAACGTAAGCGTGACGTTGAAGGTGGCGACGGCGGTGCCGTTCGAATACGTGGCCGCGCGTGCGAGTTGTAGCGGCAAGCCGAACATCAAGGTGACGATGAGGCTGGACGACAGCAATTTTTGTTTCATCACGAGACCTCGCAAGCGGACAAAACGCTGATTTTCCAATTGCGTGCACAGTTGGAAATTGCGCTGGCCGGATAGTGGATCAATTCAATGGGTATTCCAAAGCAGCGTAATTGCGTTATGCAAGGGGTGTCGCGTTTGATGGAATTCAGTCTACACCAGACTTTCTTCGTAATACAAATTCTTGCGTTGAGTAATTAATTCAGAATGCCGGCTGCAGGCGGTGTTGCGTGAGGCGGGAAGATAAAGAAATTGGGAAATTGTTTCTGCATGCGCACTCGGGAAAATACTTAATTCAGGTAATTTTTTCTAATGAAGGCGAATATTTTTTATTTTTTATTGGGTATGAATGGCCTGATGGCATTTGTATCAGGGCGTCGAGATCGATCGTTCACCCGACGGTTTCGCGCGCCTGCTGCGCGCGACGCGCGAGAACGACGCGCCGGGTGTATTTCGACTATGCGCGGGTGCCTCATTGTCGCCTACCGGGACAGGTCGCGCCCCAAGAAGCTCTTCCTGACTTTGACGGGCTTCTTGGGACCGCCGGAGAGACTAGATGATGCTGTACTGCTTCAGTAGATCTTCAACAATTGTTCCTGAGACAGCACCCAACATCTTCTGGTCGATCGGGAGCTTCCTGCCATCCATCATCTTGGATGCTGCTTGCAGCAATACGCGAATATCGAAGCACGATCCGAATACCTCGGGTACGCCACGATCGACGTTCAGCAGCGTATAAACTGCTTCCATAGCGGTTCTCGCAGAGTATTCCACCGTAAACACCGTATCTCTTGCCGTGTCGGAAAACTGGCCGATGAATGCGAAGTTCACACTGCCGTCGGGCACGACTTTGGGCCTATCGCCCTTGGTTCTCGGCATGAAGAACGAAGTAACATACGGCATGACGCAAGGAATGCAATTGGCCGAATTTTTGGCCAGATCATGGATCTCTGATTCAGCTACACCCATGTGATACAACCATTCCTCTACGATCTCGGTGCCCGTGCATTCTTTCATGGGCTTTTTGATGTAGTTGCCGGGCGTATCGCCAAACAACCCGTACAGCCACACCACCAACTGATTCTTCGGTTGGTCCTTGAAGTGCGGCTGGCGATTCATCGTATAGCTCATCAGCCAGTTTGAATCCTTGACTGTAATGATGCCGCCCGTTACCACCTTGCCGCTATACGGATCGCGCTTGCAGATATCCTGGATACGCTTTGGAATCTTGTCGTCCAGCAGGGTAACCGTTGCCGACTCCCAATTGGTTTCTTTTGTGTGCGCGCAGAATTTCTCCGGGTTTCCGAAAGCAGGGCTTTGTTTGGCAATATTTCGCCACAAATCCCAACTGCCTCCAGCTGAATTTTTCAGTACAGGCGCATGGTCGTTATCGCCAAGGGCAGAATTTTCAGTGCAGCTGCCATTGGTGATAAACACCAGGTCATTCTCAGTGAGGTTGATGGTCTTGACGTCGCCATTCTGCCGGCACTGTATTTTTGTGGCAACCTTCCTGTTTTCTGCAATATCGAAGACAACGTTCGTCACGACCGTGTCGTACACGAAATTCACCCCATGCGATTCCAGATATTTCACAACCGGCAAAATGAGGGATTCGTATTGGTTGTACTTTGTGAACTTCAACGAGGAGAAGTCCGACAGGCCGCCAATGTGGTGAATAAATCTTTGAAGATACAACTTCATCTCGAGGGCGCTGTGCCACTCCTCGAAAGCGAACATGGTCCGCCAGTAAAGCCAGAAGTTCGATGAGAAAAATTCCTCGCTCAATACGTCGGAAATTTTCTTGTCGTACAGTGCTTCGTCGCGGGTAAGGAACAGACTTGAGACCTCCTGGAGAGCCTTCGCACTGAAGTTAAATCCCTCAAGGCCCGCATGTTCTCCTCTATTCACCGTGACCCGCATCAGGGATGCGTTAGGGTCCTTTTTGTTGAGGCGGTAAAACTCGTCCAGCACAGAGATGCCTTCTGTCTCAAGCGATGGGATGGAGCGATACAAGTCCCACAGACATTCGTAATGATTTTCCATTTCGCGGCCACCGCGAATGATGAAGCCTTTTTGTGGGTCGCGAATACCGTCGCAAGCACCGCCCGAAAGCTTCATTTCCTCAAGGATGTGAATATTCTCACCCTTCATCTGGCCATCGCGCACCAAAAAGGCGGCCGCTGACAATGACGCGATGCCTGCGCCAATCAAATAGGCTGATTTCTGGTCCACATTTTCTGGTTTCTCTGGTCGCGCAAACGCCTCGTAGTTTCCATTGCTGTAGTACATAATCCCGCACCTTTCAAAAATGAAATACTAATTCGAACTGAGATCACGTCGTGGAACCGTGTAACCTACAGTTCGTGAATAATGCAGCGGTATTGCCTGCGTATTTGGTCGCGACCCGATTCAGATCTTACCAGTGATATGTTAAGCAATGACTTGCAGAAAAATCAGAAAATGGTGTGGGAGTTTTTCTGATGAACTGTTCCGAGGTGGATGGAGACGCCACCGCTTGAGAAAAAAAGGAGACTTTTCGCACAGGTGAAAATGCTAATCAGTCAATAAGAATAGAGAGAGCCAACGCCGCAGGCACAAAGGAGAATGCCTGCGCGATTCGATTTATTGAATCTATGTCAATTGATTCGATAGTTGATGAGCGATTCGCTAATCGTGCAATTGAGTATTAAGCGCTTTCCGCCGCGACATCAGGACTCATTCCCCAATGGCCAGCGTGCGCTTGCGTCGCGACAGCGCCGAGCCGATCGACACCGCCGCGCCGATGCAGCCCATCGCCACCGAAAGAATCACGATCAGCAAGCCGGTTTGCGCCCGTGCCGAAAACACGCCGACCAGCAAACCGGCGAGCGGTTGCGTCATGTTGTTCAGCAAGATCACGACGCCGGTCGTCTTGCCGTAGTCCTCGGGCGGAATGATTTTCTGCCGTGCGCTGCGAATATAGACATTGAACATCTTGTCGAAACCGACGATCAGCAGGAAGCCGAGCGCATAGCCCCACGGTGCGGCGCTCGCACCGGCGATCACGCCACCGGCACAGATGGAAATGAACGCGACCCGCCCGAGCGTCTGCGCAGGCCAGGTGTTCCGTGCGATCGTCAAAAGGATCAGCACGGTGGCCACGGCGCCGGCGGTCTGCAGGCCGGCGTAGTAGCGATTCGATTGCGCATGAAAACCGGTCACCATCGCGGCGGATGTCGCGAGGGTCACGCCGATCACCAGATTTTCGGCGGCAGCGAGCAGCACGACTTTTTTCAGACCGGGTAGCACCAGCACATGACGCAGCGCGATGCGCAGAGGCATGGTCCAGTGACCTGGTGTCGCGGAAGGTGGGTTACCGGGGCGGAAGCCGCTGGTGTGTTGCCACAGCAGCAGCGCTGCATCGGCGAGCAGAAACAGCGCGCCGGTTGCGCCGACTACCCACTCCCAGCGCCACACGCTGAGCAGCATTGCGGCCAGCATCGGGCCCAGTACGAAGCCCAACTGGTCGGCCAACTGCGAGTAGGCGAGCACACGCTGGAACTGTTGCGTGCTGAAGATTTGCGGCAACATCACTTCGCGTGCAACCAGCCCTTGGCTCGTGAGCACGCCACACAACGCCGACAGCGCGATCAGCCAGCCGATGCCGCCAAACAGCGCATAAGCCAGCACGCCGCCGAAACATACCAGCGCGCGCACGGTCTGACTGATCCGCATCAGCCGTAGCGGTGAGATGCGGTCGCACAAGGCGCCGAAGAAGGGAAAGACCAGGTAGCGCGGCAGCGTTTCAATAAAGAACGCGAGACCTGACCACGATACCTGGTGTGTCGTCTGAAATACGACGAGCGGCACGAGGAAAAGCAGGACCTGATCGGCAAGACGCGCGGCAAACAGCGAGCAGAAAAAAGCCTGATGGTTGACGCGCACCGTTCATGTCCCGCCGTTTATGAGTCAATTCATGGGTCGAGACCGATCCTATCAAAGTTTGCGTCAGCCACTCCGGTAAGCCTGTTCGAGCAGCGCGATATCGAGTTTGACCATTTTCATCATGGCTCGCATCACACGGCTTGCTTTCGCGGTATCAGGATCGCGCACCATCTCGCCGAGTACGTCCGGCACGATCTGCCACGAGACGCCGAACTTGTCCTGAATCCAGCCGCATTGCCACGGCTTGCCGCCGCCTTCGGAGAGTTTCGTCCAATAGGTGTCGATCTCCTGTTGCGACGCGCAGTGCACGAACATTGAAATAGCCGGCGAGAAGGTGTATTGCGGGCCGCCGTTCAAGGCCATGAACTCCTGACCTTCGAGTTCGAATGTGATGGCCAGCACCTGGCCTTCCGGCCCAGGGCCGGCGTCGGTGTAATGCATCGTGGTGGCAATACGGGAATTCGAAAACACCGACGTGTAGAAGCGCGCGGCTTCTTCCGCGTTACCGTCGAACCATAGGCATGGCGCAATCTTTTGCATACGACCTCCTCGTCCTGGATGGGCGCGCGGCTTATGTCGGGCCGCACTCCATACCCTGCATACCTTGCTGAATCTGTTCCGGGGTCAGGTCGCGCTTGTGCGTGGCGAGCGACCAGCTGTGGCCGAACGGGTCCTTCAACTGGCCGTAGCGGTCGCCCCAGAACATGTCGGCAAGCGGCATGGCGACGGTCGCGCCGGCCTCGACGGCCTGGTTGAAACTGGCGTCGACATCCTCGACGTAGTGGTGAATCGTGACCGGCGTGCCTTTCAGCGCATTCGGGCCCAGCGCGTTGTGGTCGGGCCATTCGTCGGTCAGCATCAGCATGGAGTCGCCGATCTTCAGGCAGGCGTGCATTACTTTGCCACCCGGCCCGGGCAGGCGGTATTGCTCGACGGCGTTGAAAGCCTTGGTGTAGAACGCGATGGCGTCTGCGGCGTTGGCGCAAATCAGATACGGGATCAGCGAGTGCATCCCGTCCGGGATCGGTTTGACAGCGGGGCTGGACATGACGGCGACTCCTTGAAGTAACAGGTTCGTGAGTTGAAAGACCGACTGCGTGAGCCAGGCCTTCAACGATACGACGAGTGCACCGCCTTCGAATCGACACTCCGGAAAAAATATTTCCAAGCACGGCCGTGCGGTGCGGTGCGGCGTGCAGGTTCAACCGGCCGGATTGTCGTCGTCCGGCGGGGCGGCGGGTGTGCCGGGCGCTGACGGTGTAGAGGGCGCCGCTGTTGCGCCCCCCGGTGCGCCGCCCGGTGCGCCGAGAATGCTGATCTGGAACGTCGGGGTCGCCGCGAGCGATTGCAACGTCGCGTCTTCCGGGATGTGTTCGAACAAAGGCAGGATCACCGAGCCGCCGATCACCGCGCGCCGGCTATTGTCGGCTGGACGTAAGCCCCATACGTCCTGGTAGACGACTGGCACTGCAGCGCCGTTGCGGGTCGTGTTGCCGATGTACAGCATTACATGGCCGCCGATGTAGATCAGCGTGCGCAACGGTTCGCCATGCTGGGCGAGGTAGTCGAGCCGTTGGGCGGGTGTCGACGCGGACAGATCGATCATGCGTCCGGCGCTCAGCTGCGTCGACGAATGGCGCGGCAGCCACACGCCGAACGTCGCAAAAATGCTTTGCAGTTCCGAAGAACAGTCGTTGTAGAGGCCGCTATTACCCCAGCCGTACGGCCGCCCGATCAGCGTTTTCATCAGCATCGCCAGATGCCGCGGGGTGGCGGCGAGCGGCATCGGGGCGATCTGCGCGTCGCTCAGTTGGGCGACGCGGATGATTGCCTTGCCGTCCACGTCGCGGGCGGGAACCAGGAGTTTGCGGGAGGAGGTGGCGTCTGCGCTTGCGGTTTTATCTGCCCGTGTCGAGGGCCGCGCGCCGTTGCCCGCAGCGAGCGGCAGCAGTGTGCCGGCGGGCGCGTCGAAGCGGAACACGCCGCGGCTGTCGCGTAGTGGCGCCGAAGCGACCGTCACCGCGCCCAGCGACTTCGCGGTGGCGGCGCGCCAGGCGTCGACGAAGGTATCGTCGGTCATGCCAAGCCCGTCACTGCGCACCCAGCCTTGCACGTCGGGCGTCTGCACATAGCGCCACGCACCGTCGGCGCTGCTGCCCAGCACATACAGCGGCGTGCCGGGGCGTACCGCCGAGATCTGCAGATTGTCGAACGGATAGCCTTCGCCGGCCAGGTGGCGATCGTAGAACGATGGGTCCATGGTCGGCAGTTCGCGCACCATCAGATTGCTGGTGGCGATCGCACGGCGTTCGGGCTGGTAGACGGGCTCCTGCGAGAACTGGCCGACCGCCATGTTTTGCGCGATGGCGTCGATCCACGCCTTGTCGTGTGGTCGAAAATTCTCGCCATAGCCGATCGCCGCGCCGCTTTTACCCGTATTGTCGAACTTGCCGATGCGGCGCTGCTGCAGCGCGACAATGTCAGCGCCTTGCTGACGGTACACGCGCAGGGTCACGTAGGCGGAATTCCATGGCGACGGCGCCGTCGTGCCGGTGCCGAAATAGCGCGCGTAGAGGGCGCTGAAGTGCGCCTGCTGATCCGCGGGACTCAGGAACGGCTGGTCGTAGCCGGGGCTGTCCGGTTCAAGCCAGTGGTCGACGTTCTGGTCGTAATTGGCGATCGGGAACAGTGCGACCGTGTCGACACTCGTGTGGGCTTCGCGCGTCGGCGACGGATTGCTGCAGGCGGCGAGGGTCACCGCGACGGCAAGGGCGGCGCAAAACCTGGCGGCGCGACGGGCGTGCGGCAACCTGGCGGCGAGGTGCGCGGCGAGGTGCGCGGCAGAGCAGGCGGCAGGGCGGGACAGGACGGCGACAGGCATAGGGTTCGACAGAGATGGTCCAAGGGCTCGATGATACGGTGTCGCACGACGAGCCAGGCAGCGAATGCCCACTGCATTGACGTGGAGCGAACGAGCGGCGGTTTCTCACGCTTACAGGCGCCTCGCGGGTTTGAGCGCCGCTTTTCGTTCACGAGAAGGTGGCAGCATGAAGCCAATTGCCTGCGCTGGGCTTCTACGGCGTTATGAGTGTATTTACACAACGCTTATGTGTTTTCATTGGAGTTCGAATCGTCAATAGCGGCTGTGCGATACCGCACTTCACTCACACGTGGCCGCTCGGGCCGGGCGTCCCGTTACACTCGATACATCGCCTCGAATCGTTTTTGACGAGGCTCCACCACCAGGAGAACATCATGCAAACCAGCGCACGCAATCAATTCGCCGGCGAAGTCGCCGAAGTCAAACACGGCGCTGTGAACGACGAAGTCACGTTGCGCACCCAGGACGGTCTCGAGATCGTGGCGATCATCACGCACGGTAGCGCGACGTCGCTCGGCCTCGCTGCCGGCAAGAAGGCGTTTGCACTGGTCAAGGCGTCGTCGGTGATCGTGATGGTCGACGTGACGAAGAGCCAGGTGTCGGCACGCAACTGCATCGCCGGTACCGTGTCGGCTGTTACCAAGGGCGCAGTGAATTCGGAAGTGACCATCAGCGCGGGCGGCGCGCAGATTGCCGCGATTATCACCAATGAAAGCGTCGACCGCCTCGGCCTCGCGAGCGGCAAAGCGGCAACGGCGATCTTCAAGGCATCGAGCGTGATCGTCGGTGTCGAATAACGCTTGATGCATGGCGTTGTCCGCAGGGCTAACGTCTGGGTCAAGCCATCAGGCCGCACGTGATCGGATGGAAAGAGGGCAGCATGCGCAGCAGGGGGGCGCCGTGAAGGAAACGGCGGCTTGATTTACACTGCACGCCTCGCTGTTTCTCTTTCCGCTTTCATTACGGACGCCGTCATGTTCGAAGTCTCCTCCGCCTCGCATCTCCCCAAAGCCGCGCAATACGAAGAACTGGTCGCCCAGGCGCGCGCGCTGCTCGCCGGCGAAACCGACTGGATCGCCAACGCCGCGAACTTCTCCGCGTTCGTATTCCATTCCCTAAGTGATCTGAACTGGGCCGGTTTCTACTTCCACGACGGCCGTGAACTGGTGGTCGGGCCGTTCCAGGGCAAGCCCGCTTGCGTGCGCATCGCGCTCGGCAAAGGCGTGTGCGGCACGGCAGCGCTTACCCGCCAGACGCAAGTGGTGCGCGACGTGCACGAGTTCCCCGGTCATATCGCCTGCGATTCGGCATCGCAATCGGAAATCGTCGTGCCGCTCGTTGCACCGGACGGTACGCTGATCGGCGTGTGGGATGTCGACAGCCCGGTCGTTGCGCGCTTCGACGAAGAAGACGCGAAGGGCATGGAAGCGCTTTGCGCGGTGTTTATCGAAGCCGCGCTGCCGCGTGCATCGTAGCGTTTTAAGGTGCGCTGATTCGGTGGTACGGCGGCACCCTATGCTTTTTCGTACATAGACTAGATGCATTTCAGGGGATGGGTCGGCGGACCTCATCCCGCTATCGTTCTCTCCACGCGCTCAAGACGCCCCGAAGGAAGTTCCCTCGGGAGACAGCACATGAGCGCGACGAACCCCCAACAGGTTTTGGAGACACGCATGAGTTCCGCCACCGCTACTGCCACCGCCACGCCGCTGACATTCCAACGTTCCCCCGCTTTACCCCGCAATTGCACCTTCGATAGCCACGACTGGGAGATTCTCAGCCGCTACTGGCATCCGGTGGCGTTCGCCGCCGACGTGACCGACAAACCCATCAGCGTGACGCTGCTCGACGAACCGTTGGTCGTGTTCCGCTCGAACGGTCAACTGGTGAGCGCGCGCGATATCTGTCCGCATCGCGGCGCGCCGCTCAGCCAGGGGTGGGTCGCTAACGGCAATATCGTGTGCCCGTATCACGGCCTCGCGTACGGTAGCGACGGCAAGTGCAAGCACATTCCGTCGCAAACGGACGGCCCGATTCCCGATCGATTGCATCTCGTCACGTATGCGACGCAGGAAGCTTATGGCCTCGTGTGGGTCTCGCTGGGTGGTGGCACCGAAGCGTTGCCCGCGTTTCCCAACTGGGACGATCCCGACTTCCAGCAGATCTTGCCGCCCTCGATCGACATTAATGCTTCGGCGGGACGTCAGACCGAAGGCTTCATCGACGTCGCGCATTTCGCGTGGATTCACCACGACAGTTTCGCCGACCGCGAGAACCCGGTGGTGCCGCAGTATTCGGTCGAGCGGCGCGAACGTGGCATGCATGCGGAGTATGTGAGCACGGTCAGCAACTTCCCGAAGTCGATGCAGCATCGCGCGCCCGAGGGTTATCTGTGGCGCCGCTTCTTTGACGTGGATGTGCCGTTCTTTGCGCGCCTAACCGTGCATTTTCCCGAAAACGGCCGCCTGTCGATCCTGAATGCGGCGAGCCCGGTGTCCGCGCGTACGACGCGTCTGTTCGTGCCGATCGTGCGCAACTTCGATAAGGATTTGCCGCTCGAGGACGTCTACGCATTCAACCGTCAGGTGTTTGAAGAAGATCGAGCGATCGTCGAGCAGCAGCGCCCGGAAGATTTACCGATCGACCGCGCGGCGGAGGCGCCGATTCTCGCCGACCGTTCGTCGGGTGCCTACCGTCGAGCGTTGGCCGAAATCGGTCTCGGCCAGGCCTATGTGCGCTAGTTCGCAGTGCGATTCGTGATTCGGGAGAGAAGCCATGAAAGTATGGGAATGCGTGATCTGCGGCTTTCGCTACGACGAAGCACTGGGTCTGCCGGAAGCGGGTATCGCACCGGGCACGCGCTGGGAAGACGTGCCGGGCGACTGGCTGTGTCCGGACTGCGCGACCGGCAAACACGATTTTGAAATGCAGGTGATCGCATGACGGCCGCTCAGCGTGAGGACAAAGGACAGCCGGTGGTGATCGTCGGCACGGGCATGGCGGGTTATACCGTCGCGCGCGAATTGCGCAAGCTCGACAGCACCGTGCCGATCGTGATGATCAGCCGCGATGACGGCAGCTTCTATTCGAAGCCGATGTTGTCGAACGCATTGGCCATGAAGAAAGAGCCGCAAGCACTGGCGAGTTTCGACGCCATGGCGATGGCGGCGCAACTGGGTGCGTGGATTCGTGTCCACCAGCGCGTGGAGCGCATTTTGCCGGCCGAGCGCACGCTGGTTGTCGATAACGCGTTGCTCGGCTATAGCAAGCTGGTGCTGGCCACGGGCGCGGACCCACGCCGCCTGAAGCTGGCGGGCGACGGCGCGGCCGATGTGATGTCGATCAACGATCTCGGCGATTACGCGCGTTTCAGGTTGGCGCTCACGCGTTGCCGCTCGGTGGCGATTCTGGGTGCGGGGCTGATCGGCTGCGAGTTCGCCAACGATCTGGCGGCCGCCGGTTATGCGGTCAGTCTGATCGATCCTGCTTCAACGCCGCTGGCTCGCTTGCTTCCGCGAGACGTGGGTGAGATCTTCGCCCGCGCTTTGGACGATGGCGGCATCCGTTTTCATCCTGGCCGCAGTGTGAGTCGTATCGACCGCTTGTCGGACGGTTACCGGTTGACGTTCACCGAAGGTGAGCCGATCGACGCGGATCTGGTCGTGTCGGCGGTCGGTCTCGCGCCGCGGACGGCACTTGCCGCGGCAGCGGGTCTTGAAATCGATCAGGGCATTCGAACCGATGCATGGTGCCGCACCAGCGCGCCGGATATCTACGCACTCGGCGACTGTGCCGCCATCGACGGCAAAGTGCAGCCGTATGTTCTGCCGATCATGCACGCCGCGCGCGCACTTGCGCGCACCCTGGCCGGGCAGCCGACGCGCGTTGCTTTCCCGGTGATGCCGATTACCGTGAAGACGCCCGCGAGTCCCGCCGTTGTCGTGACACCCGCGGGCGAGGGCGCATGGTCGATCGAAACCGCCGGCGACGCGGCGCAGCATGCAGCCCGCGCCGTATGCCGGCATGCGGACAGCGAGCGTCCATTAGGCTTCGCCTTGCTTGGCGCCGCGGTCGAGGGCAAGGCCGCGCTGATCAAGGCCATGACAGAAGGGCCATTGGCTGCTAGCTGACCCATAACAATCTTCCGTCTGACCGACCTCACTTTGTGATCGCTCGGTGTTTTAAAGGGCCTGTCACCTGAAACACATCCGATGATCGCGTTCGCGCCGCAAGCATTGCTTGCGGCGTTTTTTTATCTGCCTAAAAGTTAGGAAGCCAGATCTTTAGCGACGTTGGCAATCAACCTGCGCAGCCAGATCGCGGCGACGCTGCGATGCGTGCGGTCGTGCCAGAGTTGATAATAGGTGAGCGCTTGCGGTTCACCGGGAATCGGCTCGATACGCAGCGGCAGCATCCTGGCGTAGTGCGTGGCGAGCGCGCGGGTGGTGGTAAACAGCAGATTGGAACGCGCCAGTACGTAGGGCGCCATACCGAAGTAGGGCAGTGTCGTGGTGACGGTGCGCGCCAGGCCGTTGCGGGCGAGTTCGACGTCGACGGTGCCCCATGCCGTCGTGTTGTAGGTCATCACGGCCAGGTGTTCCGCTTCTTCGTAGACGTCCTTGCTAAGCCGCCCCGGCTTGATGGGGTGGCCGTTGCGCATCAGGCACACCAGTTCGTCCTTGCACAACGGCTGCAAGTGCAGATGCTCAGGCGGCGTGCGCCAGTTGCCGATCACCAGATCGAGAAAGCCGCTTTCCAGGCCATGTTCGTAGCCGCCGTCCACCATCATCAGATGCCTGAACTCGAGCTTTGCGCCGGGCGCTTCGCGATGAAACGTGTCGACCACGGCGGGGACGAAGAATGCATCGAGATAGTCCGGTGAGCCGATCCGAAAGGTCTGGCTGGTGGTGGCCGGATTGAACGAGGTGGTGGGATGCAGAATGGCCGCGATATTGTTCAGCGCTTGTGCCGTGGGTTCGACCAGCGTGAGCGCATGCGCGGTGAGAACCATCCGGCTGCCGCTGCGCACCAGCAGCGGGTCGCCGGTCATGTCGCGCAGTTTGCGCAGCGCCACGCTAACGGTTGGCTGCGATTGTCCGAGCAATGCTGCCGTGCGCGATACGCTCGATTCGGTCAGAAGCGTGTGCAGCACCTTGAGCAGGTGCGAATCGATGACTTCCTTGGACATGAAATGCGGGACCCTGTTTCGTGCGGATCCATGCGGTGGGGCGGTGGTCTTTTATTGAAGGATCGCGAGCAAAATATATCGGCGGATATAACGGTCGTCAATCCGTCGAAGCCCTGTGCGAAGGCGTCGAAAGCCGGTGCGCATTGAGTCATGAGGCGCGGGGTATCCCGGCAATAGCGAACGCTTTATGATGTGCGCGATGACGGGCATGCTTCCGCCGGAACTGGGGAATACACCGAGGGAAACGATTGCCGCGAAGAATGCGCGCCCTGCCCGGCAGTTCCGGGCAGGAAAGCCGCTATCATACGCACGCTGATATACCCGCTTACCCGGCGGATTGGACCGAATCCGCCTGCTTTGCCGGTTGCGCTGTACGCGTCAAGAAAAACGCTCACTCGCTTTCCTCATTCGCTGTCAATACCCAGGAAACTCAAAGGCCGGCGCGATGCAAGACCATTATTACGCCGAAGCGCGCATGCGCGACGCCGCGCTTGCTGCGGCGCCGTACGGCATGTTCATCTGCACGGCCGACGGCACGTTCGACTCCGTCAACGCTGCTTTCGAAAAGCTGACCGGGTTTAGCGCCGAAGAATTGATCGGCCGGCGCACCATTGAGTCCTTGCACGATCCGGCAGAACTCGCGAGGCGGCGCGCCGAATTGCCGCCGCTCTCGGCGGTAGGCTCGCGCTATGAGGGTGAATGGACCTATGTGCGGCGCAACGGCACTCCGATTCGCGTGGTGTTCGCGCTGGCGCCGCTCGCCGCGGGGCCGGCTTATACCGGTGGTGTAGCCTTGGAGCCGGCACGCTATGTCGGCACCGCCATCGACATGACGCGTTACGCGCAATCCGAGGCGCGCCTGTGGTACGTCGCGCATCACGACGGCGTGACCCGCCTGCCAAATCAGACGCTTTTCACCGAACGCCTCGAACTCACGATCGCGCGCTGTCAGCGGAGTGGCAAGGGCTTTACGGTGCTGATCGCCGAACTCGATCATTTGCGCAAGCTGCGCGATGCGCTCGGTTTGCATGCGGCCGAGCTGGTGTTACAGATCGTCGGCGAGCGGCTGCGCGGTCTCTTTCCCAACGACGGTACGATCGCCTCGATCGGTGGCACGCAATTCGCGCTTCTGATCAACGAAACCGGCCCGGCGGCGGATTCTTTCGCTGCCGAAGCACTGAGCCGCATCGCCGAATCGATCGACTACGCGGGCACCGCGTTGAATATCACGGCGAGCATCGGCATCGTTGCCTATCCCGCCGATGGTGCCGATGCGCCGACGCTGATGCGCCGCGCGGGTGTGGCGTTGTCGGCGGCTTCGGCGGTGCACGGCAATGCGGTGCGGCGCTTTTCTACCGCGCTCGAAGGCCAGGCGGCACGCCGCTTCGAGCTGGAGGCGATGCTGCGCGAAGCCCTCGAGCGCCAGCAGCTGCATCTCGTGTATCAACCGCAGGTGACGCTTGCCAACGGACGCATCGCGCAAGTGGAGACGCTGCTGCGCTGGAATCATCCGCAGCGTGGGTTGATCAGTCCGGTCGAATTTGTGCCGGTCGCGGAAGAGTCGGGTTTGATCGAGCAGATCGGCGAGTGGGTGATTCGTACCGCGTGCCGCGACGCCGGCAAATTGCTGCGACTCACCGGTACCATGCCACGGATCGCGGTGAACGTGTCCCCCCAGCAATTCCAGCGGCACAATCTGTTCGAGACGATCCGCGAGGCGCTCGAAGACGCCGCGCTTGACCCCTCGTACCTGGAAGTGGAAATCACCGAGGGCGTGCTGCTTGGCGATACGGAGCAGGCCTTGCAGACGCTGCATGCGTTGCGCGAATTGGGCGTTGAAGTCGCGGTGGATGACTTCGGCACCGGCTATTCGAATCTCGCTTATCTCACGCGTTTTCCGCTGAACCGTGTAAAAATCGATCGCTCGTTTGTGATGCGCATGAGTACCGATCCGCAATGCGCGCTGCTGGTCGGAGCCATTATTGCCATGGCGCATGCGTTGAAGCTGCGCGTGACGGCCGAGGGCGTGGAGACGGCCGAACAGGCCGCGCAACTGGAAGCGCTTGGTTGCGACGAGGCACAAGGATTCTGGTTCTCGCGGCCCATCACCCTCGCGGCATTGCGCAATTTGCTGAAACCGTTGGGTACCGCTTGACGCGCTCAGTGCGTGCCTGAAGCACGCGGATGGGCGAGAAAAAAGCGCAGCATCTCGGCCGCCGCATCGGGGCCGGACGGGTCCGTGAACGAGCCATGCGGACTGCCGCCCGCCCATGCGTGGCCCGCGTCATGAATCGACCAGTATTCCGCTTCGACACCATTTGCCGCAACAAGCCGCCGCACCGTGCAACCACGCCGGCCGTTCGCCGTGCCTGCCGTACCTGCTGGAAGCGACGGCGAGCTGACTGTCGTGATGCCGGCATCGAAGCCCGCCACGAGCGCTGTGGCGTTCGAGGGATGCACGGTCGTGTCCGCATCGCCATGAAACACAATGAGCGGGCGTTGCGGTTCGACGCGCGAGCGGGTGCGATTTGTTTTGGCGCCCTTCATTGCGGCGAGCGCCGAGGGCAGATCCTTCGCGCTTCCGTAGGCGAGGCCGGAATGCACGCAGGCTGCTGCGTACAGGTCAGGCGAAGTCTTCAGCATCACGTCCGCCATTGCGCCGCCCGCTGATAGGCCCGCCACATAGACGCGTGCCGGATCGATGCGATAGCGCGCGATCACCTCACGCGTGATGCCCGCGATCAACGACGGCTCGCCCTGGTCGCGCTGCTGGTCGGTAGGCTTGAACCAGTTCCAGCACGCCGAATGATTGGCAGCCAGCGACTGATTCGGATACACAACCATGAAGCCGAGACGCTCGGCCATTGCGTTCATGCGCGTGCCGGCCGCGAAGTCGTCGGCGTTTTGCGTGCAGCCGTGCAGCATCACGATTAGCGGCAACGGTTCGTTGTTGTAGACAGCGGGCACGTAGAGCTTGTATTGGCGTTGGCCCGCGCTGTTGCTGAAAGTGTGAGTGCTGAAGGTGCCGGGCGTGTCGGCGTCGAAAGTACGCTCGGCAGGGGCGTGCGGTGTGGTGGTGCGTGATTGCGCCTGCGTCCACGCTTGTGCCCATTCGTTGATGTTCTGCGGCGTGTGCGGCGTTTGCGGGGTTTGCGTATGACCCGCTTCAGCCGCACCGCGCGCGAGCGCGCGTTGAACCGCCGCGGTCGCTTCCTTCGGCCCTTTTGTGCGCAGCAGGTGGAAGGCTTCTTTCATCGACTTCAGGAAATCTTCATTCATTTTCAAGGTCGTGGGCTGCTGCGTTAACCTGCATTGGGCGTGGCTGGGCCAGGCGACGAGCTTCATGGGCTCGACCGCGTGTTGGACTGCACGGATCAGCCATGCCGGCCGCGCCTACCTGATGCGGCCGGCGAGCGCTGCCTTGACCGCGGGCGAGGCGTGAAATGCGCCAAGCACCACCACCGATGCGATGGTGGCTGCCGCGAGTTCCGGCGGCACATCGGCTGCGATGCTGGCGAGGCCGAGCACATGAATGTCCAGCCGCTCGTTCGCGGCTTGAGCGGCTTCGAGGTCCTGCTTTGAGAAATGTTGCAAGCCGAGCACCATCGCACGCCGCGTCACCGTTTCCGTGACGACCTGCGCGTGTACGGCGAGCTGGTTGCGGATCGCCGTACGGATCAGATCGGTGCGGTTCGAGTAAAAACCTTCTTCGACGAGTAAGTCGATCTGGCCGAGGTCGACCGGGCCGAGATTGATGGTGATTTTTTCGGTCTCGCCGCCTTTGGGGCGCGAGGTGTCCATGAGTTTGAGCTTGGCCATTTATGTCGCGTGTGACGTTCGTTTAGCATCCGAGCGCCATCCATATAACATCCAATTGGATGGTTATACGCGTCTGGTATGGGTGGCGTCAATGGGGAAATTGAGGGCCGGTAGAGGTCTTTGGACAGTGGCCGTGCCGCAGCTTTCGATGCACGTGGCGACCGTTTTTAGTTAGCCGCTCGTCGAACGGGAGAGATCCCCTGGCGACAAATACGGTCCTGGATGGCCAAACAGCCGCTTTAGCGGCTGTTTTCATTTGGAGAATAAATTTAGGATGTCATACATTTGTTACATCGACGAAACGGGCTGTGCCACTCCGATCCCCCAGCCAACTACATCAGCACAATATCGTACTGTTCCTGGCTCAAATTCGACTCCACCTGCAACGACACCGGCTTGCCGATGAAATCGATCAACATCGCCAGATGCTGTGACTCTTCCTCAAGAAACAGATCGATCACTTGCTGCGACGCCACCACGCGAAACTCGCGCGGATTGAATTGCCGCGATTCGCGCAGAATCTCGCGCAGCACGTCATAGCACACCGTACGCGGCGTCTTGACCTGCCCCTTGCCCTGACACACCGGGCAAGGCTCGCACAACACATGCGCCAAGGATTCGCGCGTGCGCTTGCGCGTCATCTCCACGAGCCCAAGCTGCGAGAAACCATTCACCGTCACGCGTGTGCGATCGCGCGACAGCGCCTTCTTCAACTCGCCGAGTACCTGATCGCGATGCTCGACGTTTTCCATGTCGATGAAGTCGATGATGATCACGCCGCCCAGATTGCGCAGCCGCAGTTGCCGCGCGATCGTGTGCGCGGCTTCGAGGTTGGTCTTGAAGATCGTATCGTCGAAGTTGCGCGCCCCGACGTAGC
Organism: Paraburkholderia haematera; assembly: GCF_905220975.1. Taxonomy (GTDB): domain Bacteria; phylum Pseudomonadota; class Gammaproteobacteria; order Burkholderiales; family Burkholderiaceae; genus Paraburkholderia; species Paraburkholderia haematera. The sequence goes on from NZ_CAJNBK010000001.1 coordinate 914,027, forward strand.
CGCCGGTGTTCACGTCGATCGTAGTCATCGCTTCGGTTTGATCGATCACCAGATACCCGCCCGACTTCAGATCGACCCGGCGTGACAACGCGCGCTGGATTTCCGCCTCGATGTTGTACAGATCGAAGAGAGGCCGCTCGCCAGTGTAGTGATGCAGCTTCGACGACACCGCCGGCGTGAACTCCGCCGCGAAGTCGGCGAGCATCTGATAGGTCTCGCGGGAGTCGACCTGAATGCGCGAGGTCCCGTCATTCACAAAATCGCGCAGCACACGTTGCGAGAGATTCAGGTCCTGATACAGCAGGCTGGTCGGCGGCATGCGCTGACCTTGCGAAATGATGGTTGCCCACGTCTTGCGCAGATACGCGACGTCTGAGGCCAACTCTTCGCTGGTCGCGTCTTCTGCGATGGTGCGTACGATATAGCCGCCTTTTTCGTCGGCGGGCAACACGGCGGTCAAACGCGCTCGCACGGCTTCGCGTTCGGCTTCGCTTTCGATCTTCTGCGAGATGCCGATGTGCGGCTCCTGCGGCAGATACACAAGCGTGCGCCCGGCGATACTCACTTGCGTGGAGAGCCTCGCGCCCTTGGTGCCGATGGGATCCTTCACGACCTGAACCATCAGCGTCTGACCTTCGAACACGATCTTCTCGATCGGCTGATGCGGTGTCTGATGCTGCGGTTCACCGGCAATGCGCGGATGCCAGATATCCGCTACGTGCAGGAACGCGGCGCGTTCGAGACCGATGTCGATGAAGGCGGATTGCATGCCCGGCAACACGCGGACGACTTTGCCGAGATAGACATTGCCGACGCGTCCCCGCGACAGCGTTCGTTCGACGTGAAGTTCCTGGACGGCGCCTTGCTGGACGAGCGCGACTCGCGTTTCCTGCGGCGTGACATTGATCAGGATTTCTTCATTCATGGTGTTGTTTTAGAAGTCGATGCGCGCTGCACGCAGAAGGGCAGCTGTTTCAAAAAGCGGCAAACCCATGATACCCGAATAGGACCCATCGATATGCTCGATAAACTCCGCGGCACGTCCCTGCACGCCATACGCGCCTGCTTTGCCGAGCGGCTCGCCGCTAGCGGCATAGCGGCGCACGGCATCCGCTTGCAGTGCAGCAAAACGCACGGTCGATACCGATAGCGCGGCAGGCAGCAACGTGCCTTCTGCGTCAACCACCGCGACGGCCGTCAGCACTTCGTGATCGCGGCCCGCGAGGCGCGTGAGCATCGCGACGGCATCGTCGGCGTCGACGGGCTTGCCGAGGATTGCGTCGTCGATCGTGACGGTTGTGTCGGCAACCAGGATTGGCCGCGCGGCATGCCCGCCGGCTACCAGACGCGCCCGCGCAGCGTGCGCCTTGGCGACGCACACGCGCTGCACATAATCGCGCGCGTGCTCGCCGGGTAGCTCGGCTTCGAGCGCCTCGGCATCTTCATCGGGACGCGGCAGAAGCAATTCGAAACGCACGCCGAGCTGTTGCAGCAGTTCCTGGCGGCGTGGGCTCTGGGAAGCGAGGTAGACGAATGGATGCGGCGAAGCGGCGGGCGTTGGCATGAACAGGTCTCGATGATGCGGGTGGCGTCAATGCGCGAGAAGCGCGCGATGAGCATTGTCAGTCAAGCGACGATCGGCGTGTCAAAGGAGATGACGAAAAACGCATCGATAGGCGCGTCGATAAACGTGCTGGTCAGCGCGCCAATTGGCGCCAGGCAACGAGGCCAGAATCACGCGATCTGCTCGCCGCCTCGTTCGCTCACACGCGGTGATAGGGGTGATTTTGCGTGATGGTCCACGCGCGGTAAAGCTGTTCGGCGAGCAGCACGCGGACCATGGCGTGCGGCAGCGTCAGACTGGAGACACGCAACAGCATATCGGCACGTGCTTTCAGATCGGGATCGAGCCCGTCGGCGCCGCCGATCAGAAACGCCACGTCGCGGCCGTCCTGCTGCCAGCCGGGCAGGGCGCCGGCGAGCTGCATCGTGGTCCAATCCTTGCCGCGCTCATCGAGCGCGACAATGCGCGCGTTCTTCGGCAGCGCGGCTTCGATTTTCTGCCGCTCGGCCGCCATCACGCTTTCGGCCGGCCGACCTGACGAACGCTGCTCCGGTTTGATTTCGCGCAGCTCGATGCGCAGCTCTGGCGGCATGCGCTTCGCGTATTCGTCGAAGCCGGTGGCGATCCAGTCCGGCATCTTGTGGCCGACGGCGAGAATGTGCAGTTTCATGACGGACGTAATCGCGGATGGCAATCGCTGACCTAAGCGCAGAACCTGCGCGCAGGCTTAAGCGGTTTGCCAGCCAGGTGCTTACTTGCGGCGTGCCGCCGTTTTGCGTGCGGGCTTTTTGGCAACCGGCGCTTCGTCCTCTTCGTCCTCGTCGTCGAGCGGCTCGCTTGCGCTGGCGCCGCCAAACGGATTCGGCGTCGACAGCTTGATGCGCACCGGCTTGTCGCCCCAGATTTCTTCGAGGTTGTAGTACTGGCGCAGTGCCGGTTGCAGGATGTGCACGATCGCGTCGCCGCAATCGACCAGCACCCATTCGCCGATGTCCTCACCTTCGGTGCTGATGATGTCGCCGCCGTTTTCCTTGACGCTCTCGCGCACGCTCGAAGCGAGCGCCTTGGTCTGGCGGTTCGAGGTGCCGGAGGCGACGATCACGCGATCGAACAGCGCGGTCAGGTGGCTGGTGTTGAACACCTTGATGTCTTGCGCTTTGACGTCTTCGAGAGCGTCGACGATCACGCGTTGCAGTTTGCGAATATCCATGGGGTTACCGGTGGTACAGATGATGTTGAAGAATATAGTCCCACACCGCAGTGGGGACATGGCTCGCCGCCTGGTCTTGCTGTTCGCCGCCCACGTGGGCAAGCCGCTGGGTCACCTGTTCACGCAGATGCGCACGAATGTCGGTGGCCGAGACGTTGAACGCAAGCGTCGTATCGATCAGCAAGTGGCCGCAGGGGGTCGCTTGCAGAACGTCGGCGCGGGCACGGCGCGCGTCGATTTCCTGGGTGACCACGGGTGGAATCGACGCGAGGTCGAAACCGGGGCGCGTGGCCGCGCAGATGTGAGCGAAGTCGAACAGGCGCCGCCAGTCGCGCCATGTGTCGAGATGCACCAGTTGATCCGCGCCGATCAGAAGCGCAATCGACGCATTCTGGCCTTCGCGTTCACGCCACACCTGCAGCGTGTTGATCGTGTATGTCGGACCGTCGTGTTCGATCTCGTCGGTCGCCACCCGCACAGTCACGCCCGGCAGTACCAACGCGCTGGCGGCGGCGCGGGTCATCGCCAGCCTGTGTTGCGCGGCTGACACGTCCGTTTTCTGCCAAGGCTGGCCGGCTGGCAGGAGCACCAGCTCGGTCAGGTTCAGCACGTCGGCGAAACGCCGCGCGAGCGCGAGGTGGCCGTCGTGGATCGGATCGAAAGTGCCGCCGAGCAGTCCGATCCGGCGAGGCAGGGCGACAGGATGAGCGTTCGGCTTCAGGTGAAGATCCTTTGTCGTGGTCACGTGGTGTGCGGTGCGGGCCTAAAGCCTCACACCCACTCGCGCGGCACGAGAAAATCGCTGTAAAGGCGCGCTTCCGGCGTGCCGGGTTCGGGCTGCCAGTCGTAGCGCCATTTCACCACAGGCGGCATCGACATCAGAATCGATTCGGTGCGTCCGCCGCTCTGCAACCCAAACAGTGTGCCACGGTCGAAGACCAGATTGAACTCGACGTAGCGGCCGCGCCGGTATGCCTGGAAGTCACGCTCGGCTTCGCCGTACGGAATGTTGCGGCGCTTTTCGATGATCGGCAGGTACGCTTTGAGGAATCCCTCGCCAACGCTTTTCAGCATCGCGAACGATTGATCGAAGCCCGGCGCCGAGAAATCGTCGAAGAAAATTCCGCCGATGCCACGCGGTTCATTGCGGTGCTTGAGGAAAAAGTACTCGTCGCACCAGCGCTTGAAACTCGGGTAGAGGTCCGCACCGTAAGGCTGTAACGCGTCGCGGCACACACGATGAAAATGCTGCGCGTCTTCTTCGTAGCCGTAGTACGGCGTCAGATCCATGCCGCCGCCGAACCAGAACACGGGCTCTTCGCCGGCCTTGGTCGCAATCAGCAGACGCACGTTCATATGCACCGTCGGGCAGTGCGGATTGTGCGGGTGCAGCACGAGCGAGACGCCCATGGCTTCGAAACCACGGCCGGCCAATTGCGGGCGCGCGGCGCTCGCCGAACCCGGCAAGGCGTCGCCGGCTACGTCCGAGAAGCCGACGCCGGCCCGTTCGAAGAAATTGCCGCCTTCCAGAATCCGCGTGCAGCCGCCGCCGCGCAGCTTTTCGCCGGGGGCGCGCTGCCACGAGTCGGTCGCGAACGGCTTACCGTCGAACGCGCCGAGCGTGTCCGCGATATGCGTTTGCAGGCCTTGCAGCCAGCTGCGCACGGCCTGTGCGTCGTAGCTCGAATCGGTCATGAATGCAGATGCTGAGGGCGGTACGCTAGTCGTACCGCGGGTTCTTCGTGAAGGGTGACGGCCGGGCCGTCGTCAGGGTGTTCCTGCGAAGGCGCGGCAGTACGGTTATTCGCGCCGGGTGAAATGCCGGTCAGCCGGGGCGCGCCCACAGGGTGCGGTGAGTGCCGCAACGGCCGCGAAAACCCGCAGTGTAGCGCCGTTGGCGCCGCACGCGGGCGAGTGGGGGTGATGCTTAGTGCTTGCCGTCGGTCTTGACGTCGTGCTTCCTGTTCAATGCCCGGTAGCCGATGTCGCGGCGATATTGCATACCGTCGAACGAGATCTGGTTGATCGTCTCGTACGCGACCGATTGCGCGCTGCGTACCGAATCCGCCAGACCGACCACGCACAACACGCGGCCGCCCGAGGTGCTCAGCTTGCCGTCCGTCAGCGTAGTGCCGGCGTGGAACGTGACCGAATCCACGGTTTCGGCCGGGATATCGCTGATCCGGTCACCCTTGCGCGGCGTGTCCGGATAGTTGTAAGCGGCGAGCACCACGCCCAGCGCGGTACGGCGGTCCCATTCGAGTTCGATCGTATCGAGCGTGCCGGCGATTGCCTGCTCGACCACCTTCGAGAAGTCGCCTTTCAGGCGCGCCATGATCGGCTGCGTCTCCGGGTCGCCCATCCGGCAGTTGAATTCGAGCGTCTTCGGGTTGCCTTGCGCGTCGATCATCAGGCCGGCGTACAAAAAGCCGGTGAAGCGGATGCCTTCTTTCTCCATGCCACGCACGGTCGGCTGGATGATTTCGCGCATCACGCGGGCGTGCAGTTGCGGCGTGACGATCGGCGCGGGCGAGTAGGCGCCCATACCGCCGGTGTTCGGACCCTGGTCCTCGTCGAGCAGACGCTTGTGGTCCTGGCTCGACGCGAGCGCCAGCACGTGCTTGCCGTCCACCATCACGATGAAGCTGGCTTCTTCGCCGGCGAGGAATTCCTCGATCACGACACGCGCGCCGGCATCGCCCAGCTTGTTGTCCGACAGCATCATGTCGACTGCGGCGTGCGCTTCTTCCAGCGTTAGCGCCACCACGACGCCCTTGCCGGCGGCGAGGCCATCGGCCTTGATCACGATCGGCGCGCCCTTGGCGTCCAGATACGCATGCGCGGCGGCGACGTCGGCGAAGGTTTCGTATTCGGCGGTCGGGATCGCATGGCGCTTCATGAACGCCTTGGCAAAATCTTTCGAGCTTTCGAGCTGCGCGGCTTCCTTGCTCGGCCCGAAAATCTTCAGCCCGCGCGAGCGGAACAGATTGACGATGCCCGCGGCGAGCGGCCCTTCCGGCCCGACCAGCGTGAAGGCGATCTGTTCTTTCTCGACGAAATCGGCCAGCTCGGCCGGATCGGTGATGTCGATGTTGCGCAGACGCTCGTCCTGGGCGGTACCGCCATTGCCGGGAGCAACGTAGACGAGTTGGACCCGCGGCGATTGCGCGAGCTTCCATGCGAGCGCATGTTCGCGACCGCCGGAACCGACGACGAGTAACTTCATGTGAATCCCCGAGACTTAAAAACCATAAACGGCTGAAGCAGCACGCTCAGCCGTGGAATAACAGCAAGGTTTGCAATGGGCCCGCAGCCAGGTGGCGGCGCAGGGCACATAGCGAACCCGAGTGGAGGCGGTGTGGAACGACACCAGCCAACGCCCGCTCAGCAGCAACGCGAGGGCTAGGCGGCGCGGGCGTGGCTCGATGCCAATCCACGCACAAGACACCGCCGGGGCACGCTCATTCGTCGGCGATCGCGGCGTTTGTATAGACTTCCTGCACGTCGTCCAGATTTTCCAGCGCGTCGAGCAGCTTCTGCATTTTCACGGCGTCGTCGCCCGTGAATTCGACTTCCGTCTGAGGTTTCATCGTCACCTCGGCGAGTTCGGCCTTGAAGCCCGCAGCTTCAAGCGCGGCCTTCACCTTCGGGAAATCGTTCGGCGGGCACAGCACTTCGACACTGCCGTCTTCGTTCGTGACGACGTCGTCGGCACCGGCTTCGAGTGCGGCTTCCATCAGCTTGTCTTCCGGCGTGCCGGGCGCGAACAGGAACTGGCCGACGTGATCGAACATGAACGACACCGAGCCGTCCGTGCCCATGTTGCCGCCATTCTTCGAGAACGCGTGACGCACGTCCGCCACCGTACGGGTGCGGTTGTCGGTCATCGTGTCCACGATCACCGCCGCGCCGCCGATGCCGTAGCCTTCGTAGCGGATTTCTTCGTAGTTTGCACCGTCGACACCGCCCACACCGCGCTGGATCGCACGGTTGACGTTATCTTTCGGCATGTTGGCGTCGTACGCCTTTTCGACGGCGAGCCGCAGACGCGGGTTCGAGTCGATGTCGCCGCCACCCATGCGGGCCGCGACCTGAATTTCCTTGATGAGCCGCGTCCAGACCTTGCCGCGCTTGGCGTCTGCCGCTGCTTTCTTATGCTTGATGTTGGCCCATTTCGAATGACCCGCCATACTTTTCTCCGTCGCGCGCGCCAGTGGGGCGCACGCATAGTGCAATTGTCGTTGCGATGTCGGGCGCGCGGCGCTGCTGATTGCGACTTTGCGCCTTGATGTCAAACCGCTCGGCGCCGGACCGCCCGGTGTCAGACCTGCCTCAGCCTGATCACGCCCGGCCAGACCCGGCTAGCGGGACCGAAGGTCGACAGCGCGGATGGGGGCGGGGCAGTGCGGTCAGCGGGCGGCACAGTGGCGCCCCAACCGCGCCAGGCCCGGCAAACTCCGCGCAAAGGCGCGATGCGCCGGGTGGCAGTGCAAGTTGAGTCGCTCTTTGAGCGGATTCGAATTTTATCACGCCGCGCGGGCGCGGCAGAGGGGAGCGTCGCCGGAAACTGCACGAAAATTGGGCGGCGGTGGCGTTTTGCGCGGGCCGCCGCCGGTTTTCTCAGTCCGCTATCAGTTTTTCGTGCCGAACAGGCGGTCGCCGGCGTCGCCGAGACCCGGCACGATGTAGGCGTGCTCGTTCAGATGCGAATCGAGTGACGCCACGTACAGTTTGACGTCCGGATGCGCGTCCTGGAACACCTGCACGCCTTCCGGGGCGGCCACCAGCGCGAGGAACAGGATGTTCTCGCCGCTCACGTTGCGGCGCTTGAGCACATCTACCGCGTGCACGGCCGAGTAACCGGTCGCGACCATCGGATCGCACAAAATGAACACGCGGTCTTCCAGATCCGGCAGGCGCACCAGGTACTCGACCGGGCGATGGTCCTCGGCGCGATACACGCCGATGTGGCCGACGCGCGCCGACGGCACCAGTTCCAGCAGGCCGTCCGACATGCCGATGCCGGCACGCAGCACCGGCACGATCGCCAGTTTCTTGCCGGCAATCACCGGCGCGTCGATGTCGACCAGCGGCGTGGTGATGCGGCGCGTGGTCATGGGCAGGTTGCGGGTGATCTCGTAGCCCATCAGCAGCGTGATCTCGCGCAGCAGTTCGCGGAACGTGCGGGTCGAGGTGTCCCGGTCGCGCATATGCGACAGCTTGTGCTGGATCAGCGGGTGATCGAGGATGAAAAGATTGGGAAAACGGCTGTCCTGGGTCATGGCGGGGGCGCAAGCGGCGGCTAGAGGGATCGGGTCGGCGCTCCGCACGGCCTGAAACCGGCCGGCGGACACGCCACGACGCAAGTTTACCGAAAGAGTGGCGCCGGAAGATACCGGAGATTGCAGTAGCCTGGCGCAGTCCGGCACCGATTCTTCTAGAATCGGGGGAACTTTGCAACGATTGGGCAACCGCGGGGTCCCCCCGCGCCACGACTACCCGGGAGGAGACGCACATGGACATGGGAATCGCAGGACGCGCCGCGCTGGTTTGCGCGGCCAGCAAGGGCTTGGGGCGCGGCTGCGCGGAAGCGTTGGCGGCCGAAGGCGTCAATCTGACCATCGTTGCGCGCACGGCCGAGACACTTGAGGCGACCGCCGCCGAGATCCGCAAGCAATACGGCGTCGACGTGAAGACGGTGGCGTGCGACATCACCACGCCGGAAGGGCGCGCCGCAGCGCTCGCCGCCTGTCCGCAGCCGGACATTCTGGTCAACAACGCGGGCGGCCCGCCGCCGGGCGACTTCCGGAATTTCACGCAGGAAGACTGGATTCGCGCTCTGGAGAGCAACATGCTCACGCCGATCGAGTTGATCCGCGCGACCGTCGACGGCATGAGCGAGCGCGGTTATGGGCGCATCGTCAACATTACGAGTTCGGCGGTCAAGGCGCCGATCGACGTGCTCGGCCTGTCCAACGGTGCGCGCTCCGGGCTGACCGGCTTCGTGGCGGGACTTGCGCGCAGCAAGGTGGCGGCTACGGGCGTCACGATCAACAACCTGCTGCCGGGCCTGTTCGACACCGATCGCATTGCCACCACCTTCACGGCGCAAGCCAAGGCGCAAAACATTTCCATCGACGACGCGCGCAAGCAGCGCATGAAGTCGATCCCCGCGGGCCGCTTCGGCACTCGCGATGAATTCGGCCGCGCCTGTGCGTTCCTGTGCAGCGTGCATGCCGGCTACATCACCGGCCAGAACTGGCTGGTCGACGGCGGCGCTTATCCCGGCACGTTCTGAACGGGCACGTATTGAAGCGCCGGCGTCACCCTTACTACAACAACGACATTCACAACGGTTTCAGGAGTCTTACGTCATGAGCACCCGCATTGCGCTGATCGCGCACGATCACAAGAAAGACGACATCGTCAAACTGGCCGGCGAATACGTCGATACGCTCAGGCGCTGCGAGATCGTCGCGACCGGCACGACCGGCACGCGGATCGGCGACACGTATGGCCTCACGGTCGAACGCATGCTGTCGGGCCCGCATGGCGGCGACCTGCAGATCGGCGCGCAACTCGCGGAAGGGCGGGTGGACATGGTGATCTTTTTGCGCGATCCGATGACGCCGCAACCGCACGAGCCGGATATCAACGCGCTGGTGCGTGCCTGCGACGTTCACAACATTCCGTGCGCCACTAACATTTCGACCGCGCGAATGATTCTCGACGTGCTGACCTTGCGCTTCGCGCAGCAGGTCTAGGCCGGATGCAGTGGTGCTTCACAATCGAACGAAACCACGAACCAGGGAGACATGATGGTCAAAGCAATCCGATTCGATAAAACCGGTGGTCCGGAGGTGATGAAATGGGTCGACGTCGAAGTGGGCGAGCCGGGTGCGGGCGAGATTCGTATCAGGCAGACCGCGGTCGGCCTGAACTATATCGACGTGTATTTCCGCACGGGCCTATACCCGTTGCCGCTGCCGGGTGGCCTCGGTATGGAAGCGGCGGGTGAAGTCACCGAGGTCGGCACAGGCGTGACCGGTCTCAAAGTGGGCGATCGCGTGGCGTACGTGGCGCGTCCGCCTGGCGCGTACACCCAGGAGCGAGTGCTGTCGGCGGCGCAAGTCGTCAAGGTGCCCGACGCATTGACCGACGAGCAGGCCGCGTCCGTCATGCTGCAAGGGTTGACCGCGCAATATCTGCTGCGCCGCACGTATCCGGTGAAAGCGGGCGACACGATCCTGATCCAGGCCGCGGCCGGCGGCGTCGGCCTGCTGGTTTGCCAATGGGCGAAGGCGCTCGGCGCAACGGTGATCGGCACGGTCGGTTCCGATGAGAAAGCCGAGATCGCCAAGGCGCACGGCTGCGACCATGCGATCGTTTATACGCGCGAGAACTTCACCAAGCGCGTGCGCGAGATCACCAACGGTGCGGGCGTGCCGGTGGTGTACGACTCGATCGGTAAAGACACGTTTACGGGCTCGCTCGACTGTCTCGCGCCGCTCGGCATGTTCGTGAGCTTCGGCAATGCGTCGGGACCGTTGCCGCCGCTCGATTCGTCGGAATTCGCCGGACGCGGTTCGCTGTTCTTTACGCGCCCGACGCTCTTTACCTATATCGCCAAACGCGGCGACTACGAGGCGATGTCCTCGGAGCTGTTCGACGTGCTGGTGTCGGGCAAGGTGAAGACGAGTATCAATCAGCGTTATGCGCTGGCGGACGTCGGCAAAGCGCACGCGGATCTTGAAGGGCGTCGCACCACGGGGTCGACGGTCTTGCTCCCATAGACGCTTATGCCATGAGCGCAGTACGGCGCATCGTGCGGGTGTAAACACCGTAGCGCCATGCTGTTGACGGTGCGTGGCGGCGAGGCCGGCGCGAAAACCCGCAAACCCCAGCCCCATTGGCACAAGGCCGTTCCCTCTCACGATGGAACGGCCTTTTCCGTTTACGCGTTTTTTACACCCCATCCCGAACCTTTGACCAGCCCTTTACGTGGATCGGCATAACGTTCCACCTATCCAAAGTCCGTGAATGGGGAATAAAAATGGATGTGCTGTATGTCGGGGGGATGGTGCTGTTTTTCGCGCTGACCTTTGCGTTGATTGCCGGCTGCGAGAAGTTGATGCAGTTCCGGCGTGGCCAGGGAGCTCGCTCATGAACTGGATCCTCTGGTTGTCGGGCGGGGCTACCGCGCTGCTGTTTATGTACCTGGTCTATGCGCTGTTGCGCGCGGAGGACATTGAATGAACTCGAACAATGTCCTGCAAGCGGGCCTTTTCATCGTCGTGCTGCTGGCAGCCGCGGTGCCGATGTCCCGCTATTTGACCAACGTGATGGACGGCACGTCTCGCGTGGTCCGCTTCGGCGGCCCGCTCGAACGTTTGCTGTATCGCATCGCGGGCGTCGATCCGTCGACGGAAATGGGCTGGAAGCACTACGCCATTGCCACGATCGCGTTCAACGCGCTCGGCGCGCTGTTCCTTTACGTGCTGTTGCGCATGCAAGGCTGGTTGCCGGGCAATCCGCAGCAGTTCGGCCCGATGACGGTCGACGGCGCCTTCAATACGGCGGTCAGCTTCGTGACCAACACGAACTGGCAGGATTACACGCCTGAGCAAACCGTCGGCTATCTGGTGCAGATGCTCGGCCTGACCGTGCAGAACTTCTTCTCCGCCGCGACCGGCATTGTCGTGGTGATCGCGCTGATTCGTGGTTTCGCTCGTCACACCGCGCAAACCATCGGCAACTTCTGGGTCGATCTCACGCGTGTGACGCTGTATGTATTGCTGCCGATGGCGGCAATCATCGCTGCGATCCTGATGAGCCAGGGCGTGATCCAGAACTTCAAGTCGTATCAGGACGTGCCGACGCTGCAAACCACGACCTATGCCGCACCGAAGCTCGATGCGCAGGGCAACCCGGTGAAGGATGCGAAGGGCAATGCGGTCACCGTCGATACGCCGGTGAAGACGCAGACCATTGCGATGGGCCCGGTCGCGTCGCAGGAAGCGATCAAGATGCTTGGCACTAACGGTGGCGGCTTCTTTAACGGCAACTCGGCGCATCCGTATGAAAACCCGACGCCGTTCTCGAACTTCCTGCAGATCTTCTCGATCCTGATCATTCCTGCAGCCTTGGCGCTGGTGTTCGGCCGCATGATCGGCGACCGCAAGCAGGGCGTTGCTGTCCTCGCCGCGATGACGATTGCGTTCGCGGTGTGCGTGTTCGGCGAGATCAGCGCGGAGCAGGGTGGTAACCCGGCAATCGCCGCGTTGCACGTCGATCAATCGGCGAGTGCGCTGCAGTCGGGCGGTAATGCGGAAGGCAAGGAAACGCGCTTCGGTATCGCGCAGTCGGGCATCTTCACGGTGGCGACCACAGCGGCTTCGTGCGGCGCGGTGGCCAACACGCACGACTCGCTGACGCCGATCGGCGGCCTCTATCCGATGCTGCTGATGCAACTCGGCGAAGTGATCTTCGGCGGCGTGGGTTCCGGTATGTACGGCATGCTGGTGTTCGCATTGCTGGCGGTGTTCGTGGCAGGCCTGATGATCGGCCGTACGCCTGAATATGTCGGCAAGAAGATCGAAGCGTACGAGATGAAGATGGTGTCGATCGTGGTGCTGCTCACGCCGCTGCTGGTGCTGGTGGGCACGTCGATCGCGGTGCTGACCGACGCGGGCAAAGCGGGTATCGCTAACCCTGGCGCACACGGCTTCTCCGAAATCCTCTACGCGTTCAGCTCAGCCGCGAATAACAACGGTAGCGCGTTTGCCGGTCTGACGGTGAGCACGCCGTTCTACAACTGGCTGACGGCAATCGCGATGTGGTTCGGCCGCTTCGGCACGATTATCCCGGTGCTGGCGATTGCGGGCTCGCTCGCCTCCAAGAAGCGCATCGGTGTAACTGGCGGCACGCTGCCGACTCATGGCCCGCTGTTCGTCGTGCTGCTGCTCGGCACGGTGCTGCTGGTTGGCGCGCTGACTTATGTGCCCGCGCTCGCGCTCGGACCTGGTGTCGAACATCTGATGATGATGGGCGCCCACTAGGGCGGCCCGTTGAAATGACACGAGCGACTAACGAGTGAACAGGCGCAAACGGGAAATTCGAGGATTCAATGACTGAACATAATGCAACCAGGTCCATGTTCGACCCGGCGCTGGTGCGCCCGGCGATCGTGGACTCCTTCAAGAAGCTCACGCCGCGCACGCAGTTCCGCAATCCGGTGATGTTCTGCGTGTACGTCGGCAGTATTCTGACGACCATTCTGTGGATCGCCGCGCTCGGCGGTCAGGCCGAGGCGCCCGCGGGCTTCATTCTCGCGGTCACCTTGTGGCTGTGGTTCACGGTGCTGTTCGCGAACTTCGCGGAAGCGCTCGCCGAAGGCCGTTCCAAGGCCCAGGCAGCGTCGCTGCGCAGTGCGAAGAAAGACGTGATGGCCAAGAAGCTCAACGAGCCGCATCCGAAGTCGCCGATCCGCATTCTGACGGCGTCCGATCTGCGTAAAGGCGATGTTGTGCTGGTCGAAACGGGCGACGTGATCCCGGCCGACGGTGAAGTGATCGACGGTGTTGCGTCGGTCGACGAATCGGCGATCACGGGCGAATCCGCGCCGGTGATCCGCGAGTCGGGCGGCGACTTTTCGTCGGTGACGGGCGGCACGCGCGTGCTGTCGGACTGGATCGTCGTGCGCGTCACGGCCAATCCGGGCGAAGCTTTCCTCGACCGCATGATCGCGATGGTCGAAGGCGCCAAGCGTCAGAAGACGCCGAACGAAATCGCACTGACGATTCTGCTGGTCGCGCTGACTATCGTGATGTTGCTGGCTACCGCCACGCTGCTGCCGTTCTCGATGTTTTCGGTCGAAGCGGCAAAAGCCGGTCACGTGGTCACGATTACCGCACTGGTCGCGCTGCTGGTGTGTCTGATTCCGACCACCATCGGCGGGCTGTTGTCGGCGATCGGTGTGGCCGGTATGAGCCGCATGATGCAAGCGAACGTGATCGCTACCTCGGGCCGTGCGGTGGAAGCTGCCGGCGACGTCGACGTGCTGTTGCTCGACAAGACCGGCACGATTACGCTCGGCAATCGCCAGGCATCGCAGTTCGTGCCGGCACCGGGCTTGACCGAAGAAGCGCTGGCGGATGCCGCCCAGCTTTCGTCGCTCGCCGACGAAACGCCGGAAGGCCGCAGCATTGTCGTGCTGGCCAAGCAGCGCTTCAATATCCGTCAACGCGACATGGCTTCTCTGAAGGCGGAATTCCTCGCCTTCACGGCGCAAACGCGGATGAGCGGTGTGGATCTGCCTGGCCGTGAAATCCGCAAGGGCGCGGCCGATGCAGTGAAGAAGTACGTCGAAGCCAATGGCGGCCGTTTCCCGAACGAAGTCAGCACCGCAGTGGCTGAAGTCGCACGTCGCGGCAGCACGCCGCTGGTGGTCGCCGAGAAAGGCGAGCAGGGCGCACGCGTGCTCGGCGTGATCGAGCTGAAGGACGTGGTGAAGGGCGGCATCAAGGAACGTTTTGCCGAACTGCGCAAGATGGGTATCAAGACCATCATGGTGACCGGCGACAACCGGCTGACGGCAGCGGCGATTGCAGCCGAGGCAGGCGTCGACGATTTCCTCGCCGAAGCCACGCCGGAAGCGAAGCTCGCCACGATCCGCGCACACCAGGCCGAAGGGCGCCTGGTCGCAATGACCGGCGACGGTACCAACGACGCCCCGGCGCTCGCCCAGGCCGACGTCGCGGTGGCGATGAACACCGGCACCCAGGCGGCGAAAGAAGCCGGCAACATGGTCGACCTCGATTCGAATCCGACCAAACTGATCGAGATCGTCGAGATCGGCAAGCAGATGCTGATGACGCGCGGCTCGCTCACCACGTTCTCCATTGCGAACGACGTCGCCAAGTACTTCGCGATTATTCCGGCCGCGTTCGCGACCACCTATCCGGCACTGAACGCGCTGAACGTGATGCATCTGGCCACGCCGGCTTCCGCCATCATGTCGGCGGTGATTTTCAACGCGCTGATCATCGTGCTACTGATTCCGCTGGCGCTCAAGGGCGTGAAGTACCGGGCGCTGGGCGCGGCGATCCTGCTGCGCCGCAATCTGCTGGTCTACGGTCTGGGCGGGATCATCGTGCCGTTCATCGGCATCAAGCTGATCGATATGGTGCTGGCCGCGTTCGGCTGGGTTTGAGAAGCGGCAGCTTAAAAGGAGTTACCTGTCATGAAAAATCTGTTCCGTCCGCTGATCGTGATCTTCACGGTACTGGCCGCCGTCACCGGACTTGCTTATCCCGCCGTGATGACCGCGGTCGGTCAGGCAGCCTTCAACAACCAGGCCAACGGCAGCATGATCGAGCAGAACGGCAAGGTGGTCGGCTCGAAGCTGATCGGCCAGCAGTTCGATGCGCCGCAGTACTTTTGGGGCCGTCTGTCGGCCACCAGCCCGATGCCGTATAACGCGACCAACTCGGGCGGTTCGAACCTCGGCCCGACCAACCCGGCGCTGACCGACGAAATCAAAGGCCGCATCGACGCGTTGAAGGCTGCCGGCACGGATATGTCGCAGCCGGTACCGGTCGATCTGGTGACGTCCTCGGGCAGCGGTCTCGATCCCGAGATCAGCCCGGCGGCCGCCGCGTATCAGATCGAACGTGTCGCTAAAGCGCGCAAGCTCGCCGCGAACGATGTGCAGGCGCTGGTCGATCGCTATACGAGTGGCCGCCAGTTCGGCATTCTCGGTGAGCCGCGCGTGAACGTGCTGCAACTGAATCTGGCACTGGATGAGATGAAACACGGTTAAGCGCTGAAAAGCGTCGTTGATGACTGCGGTTCGAGGAGGCGGCGACCATGCGGTGCCGCCTTCGCCATTTGTTCGCGGCCGCTGTTGTGCCCTGTGTCGCTGCGCGGCCGGCGGGCCGCCCTTGCCATTTGCGAGCTTGCCACTGCCGTGCCACCATGCAGGCACTGTCGCTCGCCTTACTATGAAAACCATTGAGCATGAACCGCCCCGATCCTGACGAACTGCTCGACAAGCTGCAACGCGACGAAGAAAAGCGTCAGCGGGGCCGGCTTAAGATTTTTTTCGGCGCGTCGGCGGGCGTCGGCAAGACCTATGCGATGTTGCAGGCCGCGCGGCGCCGTGCCGATGAAGGCGCGGACGTGATGGTCGGCATCGCCGAAACGCATGGCCGCAGCGAAACCGCTGCGCTGCTCGAAGGCCTCGACGTACTGCCGCTCGCGGTGATCGAGTATCGCGGCCGCAAGCTTGGCGAGTTCGATCTCGACGCCGCGCTCGCCCGCAAGCCGCAATTGATTCTCGTCGACGAACTCGCGCATTCGAACGTGCAGGGCGCGCGGCATCTGAAGCGCTGGCAGGACGTCTACGAACTGCTCGACGCGGGTATTGACGTCTACACCACGGTCAACGTCCAGCACCTCGAAAGCCTGAACGACGTGGTCGGCCAGATCACCGGCATCCGCGTCTGGGAGACGGTGCCCGACCGCGTGTTCGATCGCGCCGACGAAGTCACGCTGGTTGACCTGCCCGCCGAAGAACTGCTCGACCGGATGCGTGACGGCAAGGTGTATTTGCCGCAGCAGGCCGAGCGAGCGGTGCGCAACTTCTTTCGCAAGGGCAATCTGATCGCGCTGCGCGAGCTCGCATTGCGCCGCACCGCGGACCGAGTCGATGCGCAGATGCGGGAATATCGCGCCGATCGTTCGATCGAGCGGATCTGGCAGGCACGTGAGCGCTTATTGGTGTGCGTAGGCCCGGGCCCCGAAGCGCCGATGCTGGTGCGCGCGGCGGCACGTCTCGCCGCCAGCCTGAAGGCCGACTGGATCGCCGTCTATGTGGAGACGCCCGCGCTGCAGCGCTTGCCCGACGCGCGCCGCGAACGCACGCTGAACGCCTTGAAGCTCGCCGCCGAACTCGGCGCCGAAACCGCGACGCTGGCGAGCACCGATGCGGTTGCCGCGCTGATCGGCTACGCGCAGGCTCGCAACGTTTCCAAGCTGGTGGCCGGCGCTTCGGCGCGCACCGGTCTCAAGCGCCGGCTGCGCCGGCCGCTCGGCGAACAGATTGCCGAACGCGCGGGCGATCTCGATCTCACGCTGATTCGCGCGTCGTCGGAACGTGACGGCGGTGAGCAACGCCGCTTTCTTAACACGACCGCGAACGCGTGGCGCGAGGCGCTGAGCGCGGCGCGCGAACGCCGCTCACCGCCGCGTGCCTATGGTTTCGCGCTGGCGATTTGCGCGGCCATTACACTGCTTTCAAGCCAGTTGATCGATCATATCGATCTGACCAACCTCGTCATGCTGTACCTGCTCGGCGTGATCTTCACGGCCGTGAAGCTGGGGCGTGGGCCGGGCGTCGTGCTGTCGTTCATGAGCGTGGCGGCGTTCGATTTTTTCTTCGTGCCGCCGCGCATGTCGCTGTCGGTGTCCGATACGCAGTATGTGCTGACCTTCTTCGGCATGCTGCTGACCTCGCTCGTCATCAGCCATCTCACCTCGAGCCTGCGCCGCGAGGCGAGCGTGGCGCGGCGCCGCGAGCAGCGCACCGGCGCGATGTACGCCATGGCGCGCGAGCTGGCGGCGGCGCTCGCCACCGAGCAGATCGTCGGCATCGGCAGCCGGCATGTGAGCGAAGTGTTCGGCGCGCGCGTGGCGATCCTGTTGCCGGACAGCGTCGATCAGGTGAAGCAGAAGATCGAAGACCCTGACGCGACGATCACGCTCGAAGGCGAGATGCTCGATATCGACGTCGGTCAATGGGTCTACGATCAGCAGAAGCCGGCCGGGCACGGCACCGATACGCTGCCGGCCGCGGCCGCGCTGTACCTGCCGCTCAAGGCGCCGATGCGTACGCGCGGCGTGCTAGCGGTCGTGATGCGCGACGAGCGCGAACTGGACGTACCCGAGCAGCAACGCATGCTCGACGCCTTCGCCGCGCAAATTGCGCTGGCGCTGGAGCGCGTGCACTATGTCGACATTGCGCGCGATGCGCTTGTCAGTATGGAATCGGAGCGTTTGCGCAATTCGTTGCTGTCGGCAATTTCGCACGATCTGCGCACGCCGTTGACAACGATCGTCGGCTTTTCGTCGATGCTCGCGCAATCGCGTGAAGCGCATCCCGGTGCGCAACCGGGCGACGATCTGGTCGAAGCGATCCACGAAGAAGCGCTGCGCATGACGGGCATCGTCACCAATCTGCTCGACATGGCGCGCTTGCAGGCAGGAAGCCTGCAACTGAACCAGCAGTGGACGCTTCTCGAAGAAACGGTGGGCGCCGCACTGCGGGCATGCAAACGCGTGCTGGCGAATCATCCGGTGCAGGTGAAGCTGCCCGCGGATTTGCCGCTGCTGCACCTCGATGCCGTGCTGATGGAGCGGCTCTTCTCGAATCTGTTTGAAAACGCCGCCAAGTACACACCGCCGGATACGCCGTTGACGATCGGCGCGCAACGTCTCGACGCGGATGGCAAGTCCTTCGTACGCGTCGCGGTCGACGATAACGGGCCGGGTCTGCCAGCCGGCATGGAAGCGCGTGTGTTCGAGAAATTCACGCGTGGCGAGAAGGAGTCGGCCAAACCGGGCATCGGCCTCGGCCTTGCAATCTGCCGCGCGATCGTGGAAGCGCACGGCGGTACAATCGGCGCGCTCAATCGGGTGGCCGCGGACGGCCGCGTCGAAGGCGCGCGCTTCTGGTTCACGCTGCCGGTGGAAACGCCGCCCGAAGCCCCGGATGCCCTGGAAGACGAAGGCGCCGACGCTTTGCCCGACCTCGATTCAACTCCTAACCCGCTTTCCAAACCGACCCATGAGTGACCCGAGCATCACCGTCGTTCTGATTGAAGACGAAAAGCAGATTCGCCGCTTCGTGCGAACGGCGCTGGAAGGCGAGGGCATCGTCGTGCACGACGCCGAGACCGGCAAGCAAGGTCTCGTCGAGGCCGCGACGCGCAAGCCCGATCTCGTCATCGTCGATCTCGGCCTGCCCGACACCGACGGTCTCGACGTGATTCGCGAACTGCGTGGCTGGAGTGAATTGCCGGTCATCGTGCTGTCGGCGCGCACCCAGGAAACCGAGAAAGTTGCCGCACTCGATGCCGGCGCGGACGATTACCTCACCAAGCCATTTGGCGTCTCCGAATTGCTGGCGCGGATCCGCGCGCATATGCGGCGTCGCAATCAGGGCGGCGCGAACGAATCGCCGCTGGTGCGCTTCGGCGCGGTGACGGTCGATCTGGCCTTGCGTCAGGTGAGCCGCGACGGCGCCGCTGTCCATCTCACGCCGATCGAATACCGTCTGCTTGCAACCCTCGTGCGCCACGCGGGCCGCGTGCTGACGCACCGGCAATTGCTGCGCGACGTGTGGGGGCCGTCGCATGTGGAGAGCCATCACTATCTGCGTATCTACATGGCGCATCTGCGCGGGAAACTGGAGCGCGATCCGGCGCAGCCGGAACATATCGTCACGGAAACGGGCGTCGGATACCGGCTGGTGGGCGCGGTTTGAGCCTGCCCGAGGCGTCCGCCGCGCCCTTGCGGCGGGTCGCCGCAGCAAGGCGGCGCGCTATTTTGGTATAATTACAGTTCGTAAGGACGACCTTGCGCACTGCTACAAACGGGGACGGCCCCATCTGACCATGGAGCTGTCTCATGTCCTGGATTCTTCTGCTGATTGCCGGTTTGCTTGAAGTCGCATGGGCGGCCGGTCTCAAAACCTCCGAAGGCTTCACCCGGCTCTGGCCGTCCGTATTCACTTTGGTGACTGCGCTCGGCAGCTTTATCCTGCTCGCGATGGCGATGCGCCAGTTGCCGCTCGGCACGGCCTACGCCGTGTGGACGGGGATCGGCGCGGTCGGCGCCTTTATCTTCGGCATTGTCATGATGGGCGAGGCACTGACGGCCGCGCGGGTGGCGAGCGCGGCGCTGATCGTGATCGGATTGATCGGGTTGAAGCTGTCGTCGGGGCATTGAGCCCGTGTTGTCCAGTCAGATTATCGTGTCCGCATGCGCTCGAATCGGGCGCTAACCATCCGCCATTAAAGCCCGCCATTTATTCGCCGCTCTGCGTTCTGCGAATTAACGTGGCTATAATGAGACTGAATCCAACCTGAAATTGTCCGCGGCCCATTTGGCGCGGCCGGCTTGGCGCGGGTCTGACGACTTCGGTGCGGCGCTTCCCTTTCCTTTGCCCGTCGAAGCGCCCGGCACGCACAGCGCGCCTGGAGGCGGCCATGCTTGAATCACTTTCGCTCGCTGCGGGCCTCTCATGGGGCAGCGGTCTGCGCCTCTATCTGACAGTCCTGCTGGCCGGCGTGTTCGCGCGCCTTGGCTTGATTCATCTCCCCGATACGCTGTCCGCTCTGTCCTCGCCGTGGGTAATCGGTGTCGCCGGCGTGTTGACGGTCACCGAATTTCTCGCCGACAAAATTCCCGCGTTCGATTCCCTATGGGACGCGGTCCATACCTTTATTCGCATTCCCGCCGGCGCGGTATTGGCGGCCGGCGCGCTCGGCCATGCCGATCCCGCGCTGCTGACGGTCGCGGCACTCGCGGGCGGTACGCTGGCGGGCACCGCGCATCTGGCGAAAGCGGGCACACGCGCGCTGATCAATCTGTCGCCGGAACCGGTGTCGAATGTCGTGACCTCGACCGCTGAAGACGGTCTCGTGTTCGGCGGCATGCTCCTCGCGCTGTTCGTGCCGCTTGTGTTCCTGGTATTGATGGTGGGCTTCCTGGTGCTGGCCGGCTGGGCGTTGCCACGGCTGTGGCGCGGGGTGCAGGGCGGTTTTCGCGGGATGGCGACGCACATGGTGTCGCGGTTTGCCAGGAGTCGGCACGATTGAGCGATACGGTAAGAGGTGTGACGGCGCGGGCGGCTTCACAGCCAACGCGCCGGTTGGGCGGCGCGGATGTGCTGCGCCAGTCCATTCGTATGACGGCGCGCGACTGGCGCGCGGGCGAACTGACAATGCTGCTGCTGGCGCTGGTGCTGGCCGTCGCGGCGTTGTCGAGTGTCGGCTTTCTGGCTGATCGCCTGCATCAAGGGCTCGAACGTGATGCGCGGCGCATGATCGCCGCCGATTTCATCGTGCGCGCCGATCATCCGGTCGATCCGCAATTCGCGCAGCAAGCGGGCGCGCTCGGTCTGAATACCGCCAGCACAGCGATCTTCCCCAGCATGATCAATTCGACCGGAGCGCAGCCGGTCTCGCGGCTGGCCGCCATCAAGGCGGTGTCGCCGGGTTATCCGCTGCGTGGCGCATTGCGGATCGCTGCGGCGCCGGGCGCGGCGGACCATCCCACCGATTCGATTCCGGCGCCGGGTACGGCATGGGTCGATCAGGCGCTCCTCGACGCATTGAAGCTGCACGTCGGCGACGCCGTGAAGGTCGGGTCGCGCAACTTCACGATCGGCGCGGTCATCACCCGTGAACTCGATCGTGGTTTTTCGTTCGTCAATTTTTCGCCGCGCCTGATGTTGCGTGCCGACGATGTCCAGTCGACCGGCCTCATTACCTTCGGCAGCCGCGTGACGTACCGGTTGCTGGTGGCGGGCCCGGATGAATCGGTGGCGCGCTTCGCGCAATTCGCGCATGACAAGGTGGACGGCGGCAAGATGCGCGGCGTCGCGCTCGAGTCGTTGCAGGACGGCCAGCCGCAGGTGCGCCAGACGCTCGACCGCGCGAGTCACTTCCTCACACTCGTCTCGCTGCTTACCGCGTTGCTCGCGGCGGTGGCGATCGCAATGGCCGCGCATCGGTATATGCGCCGGCATCTGGACGGCTGCGCGGCGATGCGCTGCCTTGGGGTCAGCCAGACCACGCTGCGCGCGCTGTTCACGCTTGAATTCATCGGGCTGGGTTTGATCGGCGGCGCGCTCGGCGTGGCGCTCGGCTACCTGGGTCATCTGGCGTTGCTGACGTGGCTCGGCAGTCTGATCGATGTCGCTTTGCCGTACCCAACCGTCTGGCCGGCGCTCGAAGGCATCGCGGCCGGTCTCGTGCTGTTGCTCGGTTTCGCGTTGCCGCCTCTGTTGCCGTTGACGCGTGTGCCGCCGGTGCGCGTGCTGCGTCGCGAATGGGGCGAAGCGGGGCGCACCGCGTGGGCCGCCTATGCGCTCGGCATCGTGTTGTTCGCCGCGCTCCTGATCGTCGCAGCCGGCGAGTTGAAGCTCGGCGGCATCGTCGCGGGCGGCTTTGCCGGCGGCATGCTGGTGTTCGCGTGCATCGCGCGGCTGGCGTTGTGGGGCGCGTCGCGCGCCGTGCGCAGCGAGCGCGTGAATGCGGGAATCGGCTGGCGTTACGCGCTGGCGTCGCTGGAGCGGCGCAGCGGCGCAAGCGCGTTGCAGATCACCGCGCTCGGCATCGGTCTGATGTGTCTGTTGCTGATTGCAATGACACGCAACGATCTCGTGGCCGGCTGGCGCAAATCGACGCCGCCCGATGCGCCGAACGAATTCATCATCGACATCCAGCCCGATCAGCGCGAAGTCGTCACGCAGTATCTGGGCACGCACGGCGTGCCCGGCACGGTGCTCGCGCCGATGGTGCGCGGCCGGCTGATTGCGATCAACGGCAAGCCGGTCAATCCGGATTCGTTCAAGGGCGAGGATGCGAGGCGTCTCGTCGACCGCGAATTCAATCTGTCGTACACAACCGAGCTGCCCGACGACAACCGTCTCTCTGCCGGCACATGGTATGGCGACACGAAGACGCCGCAGATTTCAATCGAGCAGGGGCTGGCGAAGCTGATCAACGTGAAGCCTGGCGATACGCTGCGCTTCGACGTGACGGGATTGCAGGTCGACGCGCCGGTGACGAGTGTGCGCAAGCTCGACTGGGGCTCGTTCAAGGTCAACTTTTTCGTGCTGATGCCGCCGGCCGCCTTGCAGGATTTCCCGGCGACGTTCATTACCAGTTTCCATTTGCCGCCGGAAAAACAGTCGACCATCGACGGGCTGATCGCCACCTATCCGAACCTCACGGCAATCGACACCGGTCCGATTCTGGCGCAGGTGCAGCGTGTCCTGCAGCAGGTGATCGGCGCGGTGCAGTTCCTGTTCGCATTCACGCTCGCGGCCGGCGTGCTGGTGCTCTACGCGGCGCTGGCCGGCACGCGTGACGAGCGTATGCGAGAATCCGCGCTGCTGCGCGCGCTGGGTGCGTCGCATCGCCAGGTGCGGGCGGTGCAGATTGCCGAGTTTGTGGCGGTGGGAGCGCTGGCGGGATTGATGGCGGCGATCGGTGCGCAAGTGATTGGCTGGGTGCTGGCAACGCGCGTGTTCGAGTTTTATCTGAGCTTCGATCCGTGGCTGTTGCCCGCGGGTATCGCGGCCGGGATTGCCTGCGCGGGCGTGGGCGGCTGGCTCAGCTTGCGGCATGTACTGGCGCGGCCCGCGTTGCAATCGCTGCGGGACGCGTGATTTTTCTCTTCTGGTTTTTGTGATTGGCTATGAGCGATCTTAACGACGAAGTGTCCGCCGCAGAGCCGACGGCCTTCGAACTGGTGGGCGGTGAAGCGCGCGTGCGCGAACTGGTCGACCGGTTTTATGACCTGATGGATCTCGAACCGGAATTCGCCGGAATCCGGGCGTTGCATCCGGAATCGCTCGATGGCTCGCGCGACAAGTTCTTCTGGTTTTTGTGCGGGTGGATGGGGGGACCCGATCATTACATCAGCCGGTTCGGCCATCCCAGGCTGCGGGCGAGGCACATGCCGTTTCCGATTGCGTCCAGCGAGCGGGATCAGTGGCTTCGCTGCATGGCCTGGGCGATGGAAGACGTCGGGCTTTCCGAGCCGTTGAGGGAACGATTGCTGACGTCGTTCTTCGAGACCGCGGACTGGATGCGCAACCGCAATGGTTGATGGGGCCGCGGGGCCGGAAGCGGCCGAGGCGCGCGCAGTCCTCGACTGCTGGTTTGGCGCTCCGGATACACCCATCTTCGGCCAGGCCCGCAAGCTCTGGTTCTCCCGCGATCAAGCCTTCGATGCGATGCTGCTGGAACGCTTCGGGGCACTGATCGACGCGGCGCGCGAAGGGTTACTCGACAGCTGGACAGAAACACCGCTCGGCGCGTTGGCGCTGATCATTGTGCTGGATCAGTTTTCGCGCAATTGCTACCGGAATACACCGCGCGCCTTCGCGGCCGATCATCAGGCGCTGCGCATCGCGCAACGGATGATCGCAAGCGGTGCCGATCGCGCATTGCCGGGCGCGCATCACCGCGCGTTCGCGTATCTGCCGTTCGAACACGACGAAACGCTTGCCAGCCAGCACGAATCGTTGCGCCTGTTCAAACAGCTGAAGGCCGAACCAGGCGGTGCGTCCTACTACTCATCCGCGCTCAGGCACGCCAGAATCGTGGAGCGGTTCGGACGCTTTCCACATCGCAATGCGCTGCTGGGGCGCAAGTCGACCGATGAAGAAACGGCTTTCCTGAAAGAACGCGGTTCGTCGTTCTAGGCGTTAGGGCAACGCGCAAGCGCAGGTCAGGCACCATGTGCCGTGACGTGCTACTTGCCGTGCGCGGGCGTCGACGGCGTTCGCACGAAGACTCGCAACAGCTCGTTGTTGTCGCCCGGACGCGCGCCTGTCCAGAACAGCCGCCAATCGCCTCCCGGAGCGCCTGCATTGTCGCGGCGGGTCTCTTCGATCAGCCATGTGCACTCGGTCGTGGCGGTGTTCGCGGTCGGTCGATGCTCGATGCCGGTGTAGTAGTACAGCATCGGCGCTTCGGATTCGCCGAGGTCCGTGCTGGCCATGCAATCACCGTCGTTCCACTCCATTTTCATGCTGGCGACGAGATTTTCGAACACCGAGCGGTAACTCTTCGCGTAGTCGAGCCACGGCAGCAACAGCGTACTCACCAGTCCCCACGCGAGAATTGCGCCGGCGCACCAGCTCAGCGCGCCGCGCCATTTTCCGGTGAACTTGAAAATGGGCAGCAGCCACAGCCAGCCAAGCGTCATCAGCACGGCGGCCGCGATCAGCCCAGGCTTGACGGGCAACACCCAGTCGAGCGGCAACCAGCGGCCGAGCCGGTGCAGCGACGCATGCGTGTTGGCCGGCCCGCTCATGATCGACCAGATGATCCACGCGAGCGCGGCAACGCTGCCGAACAGCACGCGGCTCGCCATGTCCCAGCTTGCGTGCAGACGCCGTGGCAGTTTTTCGATGCATTGCATTGCCACCAGGGCGAGCGGGGCAATGAACGGCAGAATGTACAGTTCGCGAACCGTTGCCGACGTTTGCAGGACGGCGAAACCCGTGCCCGCGAAAATCACCGGCAGAGCCACGCGCGGATCGCGCCAGCGGCGCCACGCTCCGCTGGCGAGTGCGGCCAGCGCAAGCGGCACCATGGGGAAGCCCACACTGAGCACGGTGCGCAGCACGAACAGACGGTTTTCGTTTTCAGAGCCGAGTTCCGCTACCGAAAAACCGAGGAATCGGCCGATGTTGTTGTCCCACAGCCAGACCTTGAAGAGCGTTTCGGAGCGCAGATAGAAACAGATCGGCCAGATCAGCGCGAAGGGCGAACAGACCAGCGCGGCGATGCCGAGTGCTCCTGCGAAGCTGCGAGTGCGGCAGGCGGGATATAGCACCAGTACTGCAACAGTGGTCGCGCCGAACACGAGCGGCACGAACAGGCCCTTGGCCAGCAACGATACGCCCACGCCCGCGCCGAACATCGCCGCGCCGCTCAGAATCGCGTGGCGCCGACGGCGTGCGTCGACCGGCAGGAGGCGCGCTTCGTCGCGCAGATGCACCAGCACCAGTTCGAACAGTCCGCAGAAACCGAGCGCGGCGCCGGCCATCAGCGCGACGTCGGTCATCATGTCGTGCACGTGCTTGATGACGACGAGCGTGCTCGCGTACAGCGCCAACGTGCCGATCACGCGGATATCGAACCAGCTCGACGCGCTCACCGCGCGGCGGGCGACGCGCGCCGTGTAGTAAACGGTCAGGCCGGCGAAGAGCGCGCTCGCGAGGCGTGCGGCGTCATGTAAAGGCAGATAGCGGCCGAACATCCACGCGAGCCCGGCGGCGAACCAGTCGTAGATCGGCGGCTTCTCCACAAATGGCTGACCGGCGTTGGTCGGTATGACCAGATCGCCGGTATCGAGCATGTGCTGGATGATGCCGAACGTGTAGGTCTCGTCCTGCTTCCATGGGTCATGGCCCAAGGTGCCGGGCAGGAGCCACGCACACAGGATGGCCAGCGCGACGAGCCACCTTAGCGGGCGGGAAGCCGCGAGGGCGCGCAAGTGCCGGGCGCCACGCGAAGCGGGTGCCTGAGCGGTGGGCTCCGAAGGGGCGGCAGGGCCGGCAGGCCTTGCGGGCGCCGAGCCTTCGGCTGCGGCAGCGTGGGCGTCTGGCAGGGCCGCGCCGGATTCTGCAGCGCGTGCCGAGCCCGGGCGCGTGGCGGCCGCACTATCGGCTGGACAGGCCGGCGCTGGCGTCGCTACCGCGACGTTCCCCGTGGGCCAGGGCGCGGATGGGTTTTCGTACATGAGAATCTCTGGTCGCCCTGCGCGACGACGTGGGCCGCGGGCTTATGTTTTTGCTGTGCGTCGCATGCGGTTGCATGGGAACGCTGAGATTGTAGTCCCGGTTTATTACGGTCGATTACGGAAAAAGCGGGGAATATTGCGGTCGCCCGAACGGATTGAGTCGATTCCTCGTCAATTTGACGGGAATGGGGCGTTGGGATGGAGAAGGCGCCCGCGGGAAACCGCTGGCCGCGCAAACAGGAGAAGGGGCGCTCAGCGTCCGCCTGTGACGTCGAGCAGCGCGCCTGTGACGTATGAGGCGGCATCGCTCAATAACCAGACGATCGACTCGGCGACTTCGCCGGCGCTGCCGGGGCGGCCCAGCGGCGTGGACGCGCCGAGCTGGGCGGCGCGCTCAGGCTTGCCGCCGCTGGCGTGGATTTCAGTATCGATGAGGCCGGGACGCACCGCGTTCACGCGCACACCCTGTGGGCCGAGTTCCTTCGCGAGGCCGACCGTCATGGTGTCGACGGCGCCTTTCGAGCCGGCATAGTCGACGTATTCGTTCGGCGAACCCAAACGCGAAGCCGCCGACGAGATGTTCACGATCACGCCCCCCGCGCCGCCGCGGGTTGTCG
This sequence comes from Paraburkholderia haematera, assembly GCF_905220975.1. Lineage (GTDB taxonomy): Bacteria > Pseudomonadota > Gammaproteobacteria > Burkholderiales > Burkholderiaceae > Paraburkholderia > Paraburkholderia haematera. Next base: position 940,965 of record NZ_CAJNBK010000001.1, read on the forward strand.
ACATCCGGCGCGCGGCTTCGCGCGCGCACAGGTAGGCGCCGAGCACGTTTACGTCGAACATGCGCTTCAGACGCGCGAGGTCCATATCCGCAAGCTGGCTCGACGGCGCGACGATTCCGGCATTGTTGACGAGTGCATCGAGCCGGCCGAACTTCTGCTGGAGCGCGTCGAACATCGCGATCACGTCGGCTTCGCTGGCGACGTCGCCGGCAATCGGCAACGCGTGGCCACCGGCGCGCTCCACTTCGGCAACGGTTTCCTGCGCGGCTGCGAGATTGCGCACGTAGTTCACGCCGACCGACCAGCCGCGCGCGCCCAGCAAGCGCGCGGTTGCGCGGCCAATGCCGCGGCTGCCACCGGTGATCAGAACGGTTTTCGTCATCGCAACCTCATGGTTCGGGTGGGGCCGCGGGAGTGTGCGGCCGGTGTTCGTTCAGCGGGTCGAACAGGCGCAGCCGGCGGCGCTCAAACGGCGTCGCGTTTGACGGCCCACTTGTCGCTGACAGGCGGCCGATAGCGTTGCAGCTTGTCGATCAGCGCGACGGGATCGGCATCCCTTTGCAGGATGTCGAAATAGGTCTGCCGCATGAAGCCTTCTTCCACCGTGTGCTTGAGCAGCGCGATCAACGGATCGTAGAAGCCGTCGATATTCAGCAGTGCCACAGGCTTCTGGTGATAGCCGAGTTGCGCCCACGTATAGACCTCGAACAGCTCTTCGAGCGTGCCCGCGCCGCCCGGCATCGCGACGAACGCGTCGGACAGGTCGGCCATCATCTTCTTGCGATGATGCATGTCGGGCACCACATGCAACTCGGTCAAGCCGTTATGGCCGACTTCCTTGTTGACCAGCAATTCGGGAATCACGCCGATCGCGCGGCCGCCTTCGGCCATCACCGTGTCGGCGATCACGCCCATCAGGCCGACCTTGCCGCCGCCATAGACCAGCGCGAGATCGGCCTGCACCAGCGCGCGGCCGAAGGCGCGCGCGGCATCGGCGTACAGCGGTCTGGCTCCGTCGGAGGAGCCGCAATACACACACACCGACTTCATGCTCAAACGTCCTTCGGTTCGTTGCGGGGCGCGGCGCCTTCCTTAGGCGGCAGGTAGTCGTAGAACTCGCGCTTGGGCAGCTTGCCTGAGACGAGGTCGTCGAAAATCTGCCGCGAGCGGCCGCGCAGATAAGGCGCCATCAGCGACACGATCTGCACGCTCACCTGATGCAGTTCCACGCGAATCGTTTCCTGCTCGTTGTATTTACGCGGGTTCATCACGAACTGGTACGACAGCCAGTAAGTGCCGATCACGCCGACGTTGGTGGCGATCACGTGCAGTTCTTCGGGCGTCGCGACCATTTCACCGTCCGCCACGAGTTGCTCGCAGAACTGGCTCGCAAAGCGCACCTTATGGCTGATGATCTGCTTGAAATGTGTCTCCAGTGTGCGGTTACGCGCCAGCAGATCGTTCAGGTCGCGATACAGAAAGCGATACCGCCACATGAAATCGACCATGTACTGCAGATACGACCACATCTCGTCGATCGTCGCGCGGTGGTCGTCGGGGAAACGCAGACGCTTTTCGATCTCCTGCTCGAACTGGCTGAAGATGCTGTTGATGATGTCGTCTTTGTTGCGGAAGTGGTAGTACAGGTTGCCTGGACTGATTTCCATTTCCTCGGCGATCGTCGTCGTGGTGACGTTCGGCTCGCCGATTTCGTTGAACAGTTTCAACGACAGTTCGAGAATCCGTTCGCGGGTGCGGCGGGGAGGTTTGGCTTCCATGTCGTCCGGCCCTGGTTACGCCGGGCTGGGCGCGTGGCGGCGTGCCGCTCTAGCGTGATCCACCCGGACGCGGTTGGTATATTGAGCGCCCCTCAAACCTGCCGCTGCGCGACAGGCCTGCGAGACTATCGAACGATTATAAACCGACCGTTCTTATACCAAGCGGATACTCAGGGTTTTCATTTTTTGGGGCGCCCGACAGGGTGCGCGGGCGGGGTTCGTCCTCACGCTCCCAGCCACGCTTTGACCCAACGCACGACGAGCGGCCCGACGATCAGTCCCCACGTCATCAGACACATGCCGAGCGCGACCATGACCGCCGCGCTGCCAAGATCCTTGGCACGGCGCGACAGCTCATGGCGCTCGAGCGAAATCCTGTCGATGGCCGCCTCGAGGCTCGAGTTCAGCAATTCCACGATCAGCACCAGCAGTACCGAGCCGAGCAGCAATACGCGCGACACGGGATCGACCGGCACCAGCACGCCGCACGGAATCAGGATCGCGGCGAGCGTGAGTTCCTGACGAAACGCGCTTTCCTCGCGGATTGCCACACGAAACCCGGCAAGCGAATTTTTCATCGCGTGCCACGCCCGGGTCACGCCGCGATTACCTTTGTACGGATTGAAGGGGAGCGGGGCGAGCGGATCGTCGGGGCTGAGCGGTTCGTTGTGCGGCTCGTTCCCGGGGCTTTCGAGGCTCGCGCCGCTCACGCCACTCATGCCACTCACGCCGTGAAAACCATTCGCGTGATGGACATGATCCGGCGTGCCGTGCTCGCTCACGTCGTCGAACGGCTCGACGCCGACGGGGTCGGCGCCGGCATCGACAGCGCGCAACGCGCCGTTCGAAGCGCGTGCCGCAGTGGAGTTTCGGGTTCGCATAAGCGGCTCGGCGCGTCGCGTCACGCGGCGGCGCTTTCCTCGCTGTACGAGGTGCGCGGCAGCGGTTTCAGATGGGCCGCGAACTGCTCGGACGCCGCCGCCCACGAGAAGCGTTCAGCCCACGCGCGTGCATGGCTGCGTTCGATTTTCAGCGCTTCGAGGCAGGCCTCGCGCAAGTCCTCATGCATGGCGCCCGCGCCGCCGTCGCCGAGCACGTCGATCGGGCCGGTCACCGGATACGCCGCGACCGGCGTGCCGCAGGCCAGCGCTTCGAGCAGCACGAGCCCGAAGGTATCGGTGCGGCTCGGGAAGACGAATACGTCGGCGGCGGCGTAGACCTTGGCCAATTCGGCTTGCGTCAGCACACCCAGGTAATTCGCTTGCGGATAGCGCGACTTCAATTCGGCGAGTGCCGGGCCTTCGCCCGCGACCCACTTCGAGCCGGGCAGGTCGAGCTTGAGAAACGCCTCGACGTTCTTTTCGACCGCTACGCGCCCCACGTACAGAAAGATCGGCCGCGCGGTGTTGAGGACCTTCGAGTCCATCTGGTGAAAGATGTCGAGATCGACGCCGCGGGTCCACAGCACCACGTTGGTGAAGCCGAATTTTTCGAGGTCGGCCTTGACCACCGGCGTGGGCGCCATCACGGCCAGCGACGCTTTGTGGAACCAGTGCAGAAACTTGTAGGTGAGCGCGAGCGGAATACCGAAACGTGCCTGCACGTATTCGGGAAAGCGCGTGTGATAAGCGGTCGTGAACGGCAGCTTGTGCTTGATCGCATACGCCCGCGCGGCCATGCCGAGCGGACCTTCGGTAGCGATGTGCAGCGCGTCGGGCGCGAAATCGTCAATGCGCTGACGCAGCTTGCGGCCCGGCAGCAGCGACAGGCGAATCTCAGGATAGGTCGGGCAGGGAATCGTCTTGAACTCGAGCGGCGTCAGCAAGTCGACGTGGTGGCCGAGGGCGGTGAGCTCGCGCGTGGTGTTTTTCAGCGTGCGCACGACGCCATTGACCTGCGGTTCCCATGCGTCGGTGACGATCATGATCTTCATCGGTTTCGGCCCAATAGAAGTGGAGAGGGACTACGCGGTCGCCCGGGCCTTTTGCACGCCGACTTCCGGTGCGCGCATCACGGTCCAGTAGATCACCTTGAGTTCGCCTTCATACGTCTCGACGAGTGCCGACAGGCTTTCGACCCAATCGCCGTCGTTGCAATACAGCACGCCGTCGATGTCGCGGATTTCTGCTTTGTGAATGTGCCCGCAGACTACGCCGTCGCAACCGCGGCGGCGCGCTTCGTCCGTCATCACGCGCTCGAACGACGAGATGAAGTTCACCGCGTTCTTCACCTGGTGCTTCAGGTATTGCGACAGCGACCAGTACGGAAAGCCGAGCCGGCTGCGGATCCGGTTGAACCAGCGATTCAGGATCAGGATCATCGTGTAGAGCGTGTCGCCGAGATAGGCGAGCCACTTCGCATGCTGGATCACGCCGTCGAACAGATCGCCGTGCACGATCCATAGGCGCTTGCCGGCGAGCGTCGTGTGGAACGCTTCGCCGCGTACGTGGATGTCGCCGAACGCGAGGTCGCAGAACTGACGCGCGGCTTCGTCGTGATTGCCCGGGACGTAGATGACCTGGGTGCCTTTGCGCGCTTTGCGCAACACCTTCTGCACGACGTCGTTGTGCGCCTGCGGCCAGTACCAGCCTTTTTTCAACTGCCAGCCGTCGATGATGTCGCCCACGAGGTACAGGTATTCCGACTCGTTGTGCCTCAGGAAGTCGAGCAGATACGGCGCCTGACAACCGCTGGAGCCGAGATGGATGTCGGATAGCCAGATGGTGCGATAGCGATGCGGTTCGGCGTGCTCATCGTCGTGATGGCCGGCGTTCGCGTCGAGTGGCAGCGACGGCACAGGCAACGGCATGCCGTGGCTAGGGTTGGGTTCCGGGCGGAACGCGACAGGGTCGACGCTCGGGCCGGTCTGGCGGAACAGGGAAGTCGCGGACGTTTTGGGGTCCATGGCTCACGCGTCGAGTTGCGGTGCCCGTATTGCGCCAGTCGCGCGTGACCGTGCCGTGACAGTCACGAGAAGTTCTTATTACTGTGTCGAAACCGGGAGGCGGCGCTGAGGAGCGGCGGGCTGCGGAGAAGGGCGGTGGCGAGAGCTAACCGCAGTCAGGCGTGAGCGGAGCGCGGGCGCGGTGGCGTGAATTGCAGCGCGGCCAGTTCGCTCAGCGCGTGACGCTAATGACGCGCGTACCGGCGAGACGGTCGTGGAGGAATTGACGCTGCGGATCGAAGCGGCCCGTGGCGGCCCACAGCACGAACCAGATTGCGGCGACCACCAGCGTCTGCGGCACGGCGAGGCCGAGCAACGGATGCAGCGCGAGCGGTGGCAAAAACCACAGCCAGGCCAATACGTAACGAACGATCGCGCGGCCCGTGGACAGCGGCGCGCCGTTGGCGCCGACGACGCGCAGGCGCCACGTTTTCATCGGCAGCGTCTGGCCGCTGTGGGTCCAGAACCAGACGAAATAGAGACCGACCACGAGGCCGATCCACGCTGCGAGCAGGTTGTGATGGGTGAGGCCGTTGCGCTGCTGCGTCAACGTGCTGAACAGATAGCCCGCGATGAACACGACGCCGAACAGGATCACGGCTTCGTAGAGCAGCGCGGCGAGGCGCCGGCGGACGGTGGGTGTGGTGTCCGATGGATCGGCAGGCAGTGTCGAGGTGGCGAGTGGCTGGGACACGGTCGGGCTGCGCTCAGGAGCCGTTGAAAATCGACGGCGCCTCGGACGGCGAAACCGGCACCGGGGTGGCAGGCACGAAGCTGCCAGCAGCCGGAATCGCGGGCGCGACGGCCGGGCTCGGCAAAGATGCGGCACTGGCCGCTGCGGCACTGCTCGCGCCGTGCTCCCGGGCATTGACCAGACGGTCCAGGCCCTTGATCTCGGTCTTGCCGGACGGCGGCGCGCTCACTACGCTCGGCCGCCGCTTACGCTCGCTCGCGGCGAGCCGTTCCTTCTGCTCTTCCGGCAATTGCTGATAAGCCTTCCACGCATTCTGACGGGCCTCGCGCGGCAATTCCTTCGACACCTGGTAGTTTTCGCGTGCCACGCGCCGCTGGTCGGGGGTCATACGCACCCATTCGGCCATTCGGTCATGCAGGCGCTTTTGCGCATCAGGCGATAACTTCGGATAACGCGACGCGATTTTGATCCATTTCCGCTTGCGTTCGTCGCTGAAGGAATCCCATAGGCTTGCGAAAGGCGCGAGCGCAACGTGCTCGGCCGGGCTCAGACGCGACCATGCCATTGGGCTATTGCTACTGGACAGGCCCGACAGATCGACGGTGAGGGTGGGCGCCGGCGCCTTGGCGGTCGCGTTGCCGCCTGCGGCAGGCGCGCTGGCGGTCGGCGAGTTCGGATAAAAGCGCGGATACGTCGCGGCAAACGACACCAGGGCCGCGATCGCGCATCCGAAAACAACGGCCAAGCCGCGCTTGTAACTCACCCGAAGGATCTCCCGCTCAGTGGGCGCGCGATAGGTACGCGTTGAAGCCGTGGTCGAGATACGCATTGAGCGGCAGGTCGTCGCTTAGCATGGCGGCATCGATATCGGCGAGTTCGGCCGTGCGTTGCTGGTCTTCCCAGTAGGCGATGCCCACGAGGCTGACGACCAGCGCGACGAGCGGCCAGGCGAGCGCAAAGCGGCGCAGCGGCGAACGGCGGCGCTGCGGCATCTCGACTTGCGGCATACCGGCCGGCATGCCGGCACCGGCAAAAGCGGGCACGAACACTGACGCGCTCACGGTTTCGGGCTTCTTGCGAGCAAGCGCGGCGCGGCGCGCCACGGCGAGCCGGTCGACGGTGGCGGGCGGTATGCTGGCGGCGTTTTCGTCGAGCGCGCGGCGCACCTGGCGGGCGAACTCGAGTTCTTTGGTTTCTAGGGAGCTCATAGCGTAATTCCTTTAGCCTTGAGCGCTTGCGCCAGCGTGTGGGTGGCCCGCGAGCAGTGCGTTTTCACACTGCCTTCGGAGCAGCCCATCGCGGCGGCAGTCTCGGCGACATCCATATCTTCCCAATAACGCATGAGAAACGCCTCCCGTTGACGTGCAGGTAACTTTTGGATCTCGTCGTCGATTAACTGTAAGACTTGTTCGCGTTCGAGTTTCTGTTCGTTGCTCTCAGAGCCCGCTGAACCTTGTTGTGCCTCGAACGTTTCGAGGGGGTCGAATTCGTCGTCATCGGCGTTGCCGAGCGAAGAAAACAGACTAACCCAAGTGTTGCGCACTTTGGCACGACGGAAATAGTCGTGCATCGCATTCTGGAGAATACGCTGAAATAGGAGCGGAAGTTCGGCGGGAGGACGGTCGCCATATTTTTCGGCGAGCTTGATCATCGCGTCCTGCACGATATCGAGCGAGGCGTCGTCGTCCCGCACGGCGTAGACCGTCTGCTTGAATGCGCGCCTTTCGACGCCCGCCAGAAAATCGGCGAGTTCCTTGTCTGATGCCATCCGTTTGGGGGTCGGCGCAGCGTGCGTGCGCGTAGTCGGTCGAGAAATGTCGTAAAACTCGCGGATGCTAACAAACTTTCGCGTCGCTGGGGCGAAACCCGGCCTATCTTGCATCTATATAACAATGTTTCGGTCACTTTTGGGTGGCCGGCGAGATTCAGGGGCTGGGCGCCATGGCAATATTTGCTTGACCGCGCGGACATCTGCAGATATCTTCGCTGGTTCGCAACATAAGTGACTTGTCTCAATTGAGGTGTGGCCCAAGAAGCTCACCTGTCAACTGGACGCGCCGCTTGAACCCGAGCCACAAGCCCGGCAGAGAGCACCCGATCAATTTTTTGCCGAAAATTCGAAAGGTGAATAAATGAATATGCCCAGCGCGGAATTCTCCACGTCGGATACGACCCCCCATCCCGAAGCTGACTCTATCGGCGCCACCGTGCTCATGAAGGCACTGGCCGACGAAGACGTCGAGTTTGTCTGGGGCTATCCCGGCGGCTCGGTACTCTACATTTACGACGAGCTGTACAAGCAGGACAAATTCCAGCACGTCCTCGTGCGCCACGAACAAGCCGCAGTCCACGCCGCCGACGCCTATGCGCGTTCCACCGGCAAAGTGGGTGTGTGCCTCGTGACCTCCGGCCCCGGCGTGACCAATGCGGTGACCGGTATCGCCACGGCCTATATGGATTCGATCCCGATGGTGATCATCAGCGGCCAGGTGCCGACTGCTGCGATCGGTCAGGATGCGTTCCAGGAGTGCGATACGGTCGGCATCACGCGTCCCTGCGTGAAGCACAACTTCCTCGTGAAGGACGTGCGCGACCTCGCCGCTACCGTCAAGAAAGCTTTCTACATCGCCCGTACCGGCCGTCCCGGCCCGGTGCTGATCGACATTCCGAAAGACGTGTCGAAGACGCCGTGCCAGTACGAACCGCTCAAGACCGTTTCGCTGCGCTCGTACAACCCGGTCACGAAAGGTCACTCCGGCCAGATTCGCAAGGCCGTGGCCTTGTTGCTGTCGGCCAAGCGTCCGTACATCTACACCGGCGGCGGCATCATCCTCGCGGATGCATCGCGTGAGCTGAACCAGTTTGCCGATCTGCTTGGCTATCCCGTCACCAATACGTTGATGGGCCTGGGCGGCTACCGCGCGAGCGACAAGAAATTCCTCGGCATGCTCGGCATGCACGGCACGTACGAAGCCAACATGGCGATGCAGCACTGCGACGTGCTGATCGCGATCGGCGCGCGTTTCGACGACCGTGTGATCGGCGACCCGGCGCACTTCGCGTCGCGTCCGCGCAAGATCATCCATATCGACATCGATCCTTCCTCCATCTCCAAGCGCGTCAAGGTCGACATTCCAATTGTCGGCGACGTGAAGGAAGTGCTGAAGGAACTGATCGAGCAGCTGCAAACGGCCGAGCATGGTCCCGACACCGCAGCGCTCGCCGACTGGTGGAAGGACATCGAAGCCTGGCGCGCCAAAGACTGCCTGAAGTTCGACCGCCAGAGCGACATCATCAAGCCGCAATACGTGGTGGAAAAGGCGTGGGAACTGACCGACGGCAATGCCTTCGTGTGTTCCGACGTCGGCCAGCACCAGATGTGGGCGGCGCAGTTCTATCGCTTCAACAAGCCGCGCCGCTGGATCAATTCCGGTGGTCTCGGCACGATGGGCTTCGGCCTGCCGGCGGCGATGGGCGTGAAGATGGCGCACCCGGACGATGACGTGCTCTGTATCACGGGCGAAGGCTCGATCCAGATGTGTATCCAGGAACTCTCGACCTGCAAGCAGTACGAGACTCCGGTGAAGATCATTTCGCTGAACAACCGCTATCTGGGCATGGTGCGCCAGTGGCAGCAGATCGAATACAGCAAGCGCTATTCGCATTCGTACATGGATGCGCTGCCGGATTTCGTGAAGCTCGCCGAAGCGTACGGCCACGTCGGCATGCGTATCGAACGCACGGCCGATGTGGAACCGGCGCTGAAGGAAGCGCTGCGCCTGAAAGATCGCACGGTGTTTCTCGATTTCCAGACCGATCCGACCGAAAACGTCTGGCCGATGGTCCAGGCCGGCAAGGGCATCACAGAGATGCTCATGGGTTCGGAAGATCTATAACGACGGCGCGTTGAGTTAAACGCAGCGCCGGCTTCGTCATGCGCGCCTCCACAAAGGGCGAAGGCGGACGAAGCGGCGCGGACCCGCTCGCATACATCGACAAAACATCTGGAAGAAGCGAAACATGAGACACATTATTTCTGTCCTGCTGGAAAACGAACCGGGCGCGTTATCACGCGTGGTGGGTCTGTTCTCCGCACGCGGCTACAACATTGAAACCTTGACGGTGGCTCCGACCGAAGACCGTTCGCTGTCGCGCATGACCATCGTCTCCATTGGCTCGGACGACGTGATCGAACAGATCACGAAGCATCTGAACCGCCTGATCGAGGTGGTGAAAGTGGTCGACCTTACCGAGGGCGCCCACATCGAACGCGAGCTGATGTTGATCAAGGTGAGGGCGGTCGGCAAGGAACGTGAGGAGATGAAACGGATGTCGGATATTTTCCGCGGCCGGATCATCGACGTCACCGAAAAGACCTACACGATCGAACTGACGGGCGCGAGCGACAAGCTCGATGCCTTCATCGAAGGGATCGACGCGACTGCGATTCTCGAAACCGTCCGTACGGGCAGTTCGGGCATCGGCCGCGGCGAGCGCATTCTGAAGGTTTGACGCGCGCGCTGGGTTGCAGTTAGCAACCGTCTCGATCGAAGCCGGGCAGTGCCTTCAAGAACCCGGCCAAGCAACACACCATTCGCAGTATTTGTATTTCACTGATTTCACCGAATTTAGCCAAGGAACCGACATGAAAGTTTTCTACGACAAGGACGCCGACCTCTCCCTCATCAAGGGCAAGCAAGTCACCATCATCGGCTATGGTTCGCAAGGCCATGCTCACGCGCTGAACCTGAGCGAAAGCGGCGTGAAGGTGACGGTCGGTCTGCGCAAGGGCGGCGCATCGTGGAGCAAGGCTGAGAACGCCGGCCTGCAAGTCAAGGAAGTGGCGGAAGCCGTCAAGGGCGCAGACGTCGTCATGATGTTGCTGCCGGACGAGCAGATCGCTGACGTCTACGCTAAGGAAGTGCACGCCAACATCAAGCAAGGCGCTGCGCTCGCCTTCGCACACGGTTTCAACGTGCACTACGGTCAAGTGATCCCGCGCGCGGATCTGGACGTGATCATGATCGCGCCGAAGGCCCCGGGCCACACGGTTCGCGGTACGTACTCGCAAGGTGGCGGCGTGCCCCACCTGATCGCCGTTGCGCAAGACAAGTCGGGCGCAGCTCGTGACATCGCCTTGTCGTATGCAGCAGCGAACGGCGGCGGCCGTGCCGGCATCATCGAAACGAACTTCCGCGAAGAAACGGAAACCGACCTGTTCGGCGAACAAGCCGTGCTGTGCGGTGGTACGGTCGACCTGATCAAGGCAGGCTTCGAAACGCTGGTGGAAGCAGGCTACGCGCCGGAAATGGCGTATTTCGAGTGCTTGCACGAACTGAAGCTGATCGTCGACCTGATCTACGAAGGCGGCATCGCGAACATGAACTACTCGATCTCGAACAACGCCGAATATGGCGAATACGTGACGGGTCCGCGTATCGTGACGGCTGAAACGAAGAAGGCGATGAAGGCTGTGCTGACGGACATTCAGACCGGCGAGTACGCAAAGAGCTTCATCATCGAAAACAAGGCCGGCGCACCGACGCTGCAATCGCGCCGCCGTCTGACGGCCGAGCACCAGATCGAAACGGTCGGTGCCAAACTGCGTTCGATGATGCCGTGGATCGCTGCGAACAAGCTGGTCGACCAGTCGAAGAACTAAGAGGCCAGCCTTACCGCCTCTGACCGGCGCGGCGCATCGTCGCAGCAGCCGGTAATGCAAAAAGCCGTCCAAGGGTGCTGAACCCTGGGCGGCTTTTGCTATCCTACGGTTTTACAAAAATACAGAAGCCATCCATGAATTACCCTCATCCGATTATCGCGCGAGAAGGCTGGCCGTTCATCGCCATCGCGGCCGTCATTGCATTACTGGTTCATGCCTTCGCGGGATTCGGCTTTGCATGGCTGTTCTGGCTGATCCTGATCTTCGTCGTGCAGTTTTTCCGCGATCCGGCACGCCCGATTCCGACTCAGGCGAACGCCGTACTGTGTCCGGCCGACGGCCGTATCGTCGCGGTCGAGACAGCGCATGATCCGTATGCCAACCGTGAAGCGCTGAAGATCAGCGTGTTCATGAACGTTTTCAATGTCCACTCGCAACGCTCGCCGGTGGATGGCGCGATCTCCAAGGTCGAATATTTCCCGGGTGCGTATCTGAACGCCGCTGTGGATAAGGCTTCGCTCGAAAACGAGCGCAACGCGGTGGTGATCGAGATGGCCGGCGGCCAGACGGTGACCTCGGTGCAGATCGCCGGTCTGATTGCACGGCGTATTCTTTGCTACGTACGGGCGGGCGAGCCGCTCACGCGTGGCCAGCGCTACGGATTTATCCGGTTTGGCTCGCGTGTCGACGTGTATCTGCCGGTGGGCAGCCGTCCGCGTGTGTCGATCGGCGAGAAGGTTTCCGCGTCGTCCACGATCCTCGCTGAACTATAAAGCGGCACCAAGGAGGTTTTCCGAATGGCCGCATTCAAACCGCGTCGACCCCGCAACAGCGGGCAGCTCCCGCGTCCGTTCCGCCGTAACAAGCCGATCGTGGCGGAGTCGGTGGCAGTCGACAGCCGGCGCGCGCAGCGTCAGCAGTTCCTGAGAAAACGCGGCATTTATCTGCTGCCGAACGCGTTCACCACCGCAGCGCTCTTCTGTGGCTTCTTCGCGGTGGTGCAGGCGATGAACGTGCGCTTCGAGGTCGCGGCGATCGCGATTTTCGTGGCGATGGTGCTGGACGGCATGGACGGCCGGGTCGCCCGTATGACGCATACGCAAAGCGCGTTCGGCGAACAGTTCGACAGCCTCTCGGACATGGTGTCGTTCGGTGTGGCGCCGGCGCTGGTGATGTACGAGTGGATTCTGAAGGATCTCGGCCGCTGGGGCTGGCTCGCGGCGTTCGTCTATTGTTCGGGGGCGGCGTTGCGTCTTGCCCGCTTCAACACGAACATCGGCGTGGTCGACAAGCGTTTCTTCCAGGGCATGCCGAGCCCGGCGGCCGCGGCGCTGATCGCCGGTTTCGTGTGGCTCGCCACCGATAACCGCGTGCCGCTCAAGCTGGTGTGGCTGCCGTGGGTCGCCTTCGTGCTGACCATCTACGCTGGTGTGACGATGGTGTCGAACGCGCCGTTCTACAGCGGCAAGGCGCTCGACGTGCGGCACCGCGTGCCGTTCGGCGTGATTCTGCTGGTGGTGGTGGCGTTCGTGCTGGTGTCGTCCGATCCGCCGCTGATGCTGTTCGGCCTGTTCGTGCTGTACGGTCTGTCGGGCTATGTGTTCTGGGGCTATCAGGCCGTGCGGGGCAGGGCGAATCCAGCTCGGTCAGTGGAGCGGGACAGGTAAAGCGCACTTTCGGTGGACGGACGTGGCGTGAGAAAACGGCAGCCTTCCCAGGCTGCCGTTTTTCGTTCTTAAGCCCGTCCCGTGGCGCGCGGCAGGCAGGTCTGACGCCAATTGCACGATGGCGGGAATGCCGCTATAGTCGTTCGATGAATGCGTTCACGCTCCCGATTGAGTAACACGAACCTCAACAAGGCGGTGCGCCGCTCGGCGCGCTAGTGCTGGCGCGTCTACCGCGCTGATCGCTGCCGTTTCCGCCCTCCGTCTGCCTCGTCTATGGTTTAGCGTCGCCAGCGGTGGCGCAAACACCCGAATTCCAATATCCGATCCCCGCAATTGAACGACTCCCCAGGAGACCCGACATGGCCGACAAACTGATCATATTCGACACCACGTTGCGCGACGGCGAACAATCGCCCGGCGCGTCGATGACGAAAGAAGAAAAAATCCGTATCGCGAAGCAACTCGAACGGATGAAGGTGGACGTGATCGAAGCGGGCTTCGCGGCCAGCTCGAATGGCGACTTCGATTCGATCCACACGATCGCCGGCCTGATCAAGGACAGCACGATCTGCTCGCTGGCCCGTGCCAACGACAAAGACATTCAACGCGCTGCTGACGCACTCAAGCCGGCCGATCATTTCCGCATCCACACGTTCATCGCAACGTCGCCGCTGCATATGGAAAAGAAGCTGCGCATGACACCGGATCAGGTGTTCGAACAGGCGAAGCTGGCGGTGCGTTTCGCCCGCAAATTCACGGACGACGTCGAGTTTTCGCCGGAAGACGGCAGCCGCTCGGACTTGGATTTCCTGTGCCGTGTGCTGGAAGCGGTGATCGCCGAAGGCGCAACGACCATCAACATCGCAGATACGGTCGGCTACGGCGTGCCGGAGTTGTACGGCCAGCTCGTCAAAACGCTGCGTGAGCGTATTCCGAACTCGCACAAGGCCGTGTTCTCGGTGCACTGCCATAACGACCTCGGCATGGCCGTGGCGAACTCGCTGGCCGGCGTGCAGATTGGCGGCGCGCGTCAGGTGGAGTGCACGATCAACGGTCTCGGTGAGCGCGCGGGTAATACGTCGCTCGAAGAAATCGTGATGGCGGTGAAGACCCGCAAGGATTACTTCGGCCTCGATGTCGGGCTCGATACAACGCAGATCGTGCCGGCTTCGAAGCTGGTGTCGCAGATCACCGGTTTTGTCGTGCAGCCGAACAAGGCGGTGGTCGGCGCGAACGCGTTCGCGCACGCGTCCGGTATTCACCAGGACGGCGTGCTGAAAGCGCGCGACACGTACGAAATCATGCGCGCGGAAGATGTGGGCTGGAGCGCGAACAAGATCGTGCTTGGCAAGCTGTCGGGCCGTAATGCGTTCAAGCAGCGTTTGCAGGAGCTGGGTATCGCGCTCGATAGCGAAGGCGAGTTGAATACCGCGTTCGCGCGCTTCAAGGAACTGGCCGATCGCAAGTCGGAAATCTTCGACGAAGACATCATCGCAATCGTTACTGAGGAATCGGCTGAGGCGCAGGAGAAGGAGCACTACAAGTTCCTGTCGCTGTCGCAGCATTCGGAAACCGGCGAGCAGCCGCACGCGAAGATCGTGTTCTCGGTCGAAGGCAAGGAAGTGACCGGGGAAGCACGCGGCAACGGTCCGGTGGACGCCACGCTCAATGCGATTGAAACGGAAGTGGGGAGCGGTTCGGAATTGCTGCTGTATTCGGTGAACGCCATCACAACCGGTACGCAGGCGCAAGGCGAAGTGACCGTGCGACTGTCGAGGAGTGGGCGCATCGTGAACGGCGTGGGCACCGATCCGGATATCGTCGCGGCTTCCGCGAAGGCCTATATTTCGGCGCTGAACAAGCTGCATTCGAACTTCGATAAGTTGAATCCGCAGCGCTCGGAGTGACGGAGGCAGGGCGCTGCTGGCGGGCCCGCTGACCGTATGTCTCGAAGCCCCGTGCCGTGAAGGGTACGGGGCTTCGTGTTTTTTGCGGCGCTTCCTTTTTGTTTGTAGCGCGGCACTGATAAGTGCCCCAGCATCGAGGCTTCGGGCTTCGCGGCCGCTAGCTTTTACGCGCCCTGTGCCTTTCATGTGCACAGGTTCTCCGGCATTGGCCACACACAGCTTATGCGCGGCACTCGCCCTGGCTATTTCGTCGCCGCACGCCGCAACGACCACCCGCGCGCCGCACGGGCCTGTGCCTGCACTTGATGCCGCACTTCAACCGCGATCTCACGGCGCGGCGCATTGGCGACAAACGCGTCCAGCAGTTCGCGCACATCGTGATCGACAAAGTCGGCGCGGGTTGCGTCGACGATCAAGGTCGCGCCGTCGGGAATCTGCTGCAGATAGTGCTTGAGCGGCACCTTGCCGAGAAACGACACGTCCTTGCGAAAGGACAGCAGATAGTGATCGCCATGTTGCGCAAGCACGATCGGGCTGCGCAGGTTCGCATACAGTGCGAGCAACACGCTGCACAGAATGCCGAGCACGATGCCGACGAGCAGATCGGTGGCGAGCACGCCGGCCAGCGTGACGATGAACGGCGCAAACGGCGCGAAGCCTTGCCTGGCGAGCGCAACGAACAACGAGGGCTTGGCGAGCTTCACGCCGGTGAAGATAAGAATGGCCGCGAGGCAGGCAAGCGGAATCAGGTTGATGACACGGGTGAGCGCGAACACGCTCATCAGCAGCAACACGCCATGAATGATCGCGGAGAGCCGGCTCTGCGCGCCCGCGTGGACATTGGCGGAACTGCGCACAATGACCGAGGTGATCGGCAGGCCACCGATCGCGCCGGCGATCAGATTGCCCACGCCCTGCGCCTTCAGTTCGCGATCCGGTGGCGCTGAGCGTCGCGCGGGGTCGATCTGTTCGACTGCTTCGAGGCTCAACAGCGTTTCGAGACTTGCGACAATCGCCAGTGTGATGGCTACGCGCCAGACATCGGGATTGACCAATTGCGCGAAATGCGGGCCGAAGTCGGCCCCTTCGAGGGCGAGTTGCAATGCGGCGAATGATTCGAGCGACGGCAGCGCGACGCGATGCTCGGCAGGCGGAGCGAACGACGGGGCGAGCAAGCTGAGCAGCAGCGTCGCGCCGATCCCCAGCAGAACCACGGCGAGCGGCGCGGGTACGAGGCGCACGAGCATAAAGCGGCGCAACGCACGCGTTTCCCAGCCCACCAGAATCGCCAGCGAGAGCAGCGTAATCACGCAGGCCGCAAGCGATATCGAGCCGAACGGAGTGGTTACGCTGCCGGCCACCTGGGCGGCTGCTTGCGACCCGGCCGATGCCCGCGAGGCGACCAGCCCAAGTGCAAGCGGGAATTGTTTGACGATCAACAGCACGCCGATTGCCGCAAGCATGCCTTTGATCACTGGCGAAGGCACATAGGCCGCAAATCTGCCGGCCTTCAGCATGCCGAAGCCGAACTGAATCGCGCCGGACAGCAGCACGGCCAGCAGGAACGCGGAGAAACTGCCGAGTTGCGCGATCCCGTCGACGACGATAACGACGAGGCCCGCCGCCGGCCCGCTGACGCTCAGGCGCGAGCCGCTCAGCACAGCCACGACGAGACCGCCGACGATGCCCGACACAAGCCCGGCAAACGGCTCGACGCCCGATGCGTTAGCGATGCCAAGACACAGCGGCAACGCCACCAGAAACACGACCGTGCCGGCAAACAGATCGCGCTGAAACGTGGAAAGAAAAGCTCGAAGGTTCATGGAGTCGAAGCAGTAGTGTTAGGAGTTGCGTGTGCGCAAGAAGACCGGACCGCGACCGGTTCCCGATAGAAGCTACGCCCTAGGCGGCGCTATGAGCGGCTGTCGTGCAGGTCATGGCGTCGTCGGTTTCGTAGCCGGATGTGAGTACCTTGATGCGGCCGTCTTCGAGCGCAAAGATCCAGCCGTGAACGAGCGGTGCGGGGTCGGCGCCCTGCACGATCGGACTTGCGCGTAACAGGCGCACCTGTTCGAGCACGTTCAATTCCGCGAGACGATCGACACGCTCACGCTCGCTCGCATGGCTATCGAGCTCGTTGCCATGCGCCTTTGCTAGCGCGCATAAAGGCGCGATCCGGCGATTCACGTGCGGCAGCGTCGGTTCCGGCGGCAGCAGCGCGGCGCGCACACCGCCGCAGCCATAGTGGCCGCAGACAATCACGTGCCCCACCTTTAGCACCCGCACCGCGTATTCGAGGACGCTCGCGGAGTTGTCGTCGTCGGGATGAAAGAGGTTCGCGATGTTGCGGTGAACGAACAGATCGCCTGGCTCGCAATGCGTGATGGTTTCGGCGGGCACACGGCTGTCCGAGCAGCCGACCCACAGCACATGCGGATTCTGGCCGCGCACCAGATCGCGGAAAAATTCGGGGTTGCGCGCGGCGGTTTCGTGCGCCCATGCGACGTTGGCGACCAGCAGGCGTTTCGGACGGTTCATCGATAGCGGTTCCGTAAGTAGGGCGACTCGATTCGTAGCTGAATCCCGGCGGTGCGCGGACAGCGCATCGAATGCGGGCAACGTCGAATCAATGCTTACGAAAAGCTTTCTATCAAAAAATAAATCGCTGTGCGCGAAATAAAATTCGCCGGCATGCGTAATAAATAAAAAAAAGCCGCCTGAAGAGGCGGCTTCGCAGATCGATGCGCTATGGGTTCGAGCAGACGCTCAGAACAGACTGCGGCGATCCGGATCATGCAGCGGATCAGGCGTTTTCTGCGTGAGCCGCACAATGCCCTGATCGTCGAAATAAAAGCTGTACATCATGTACCAGACGTTGTCTTCCAGGTAGCGATACGTCCAGACCTCGCGCTTCATCAATGGGAAGTACGACGTTTCGACAGGGCGGCCGAAGTTCACCAGCACGTCGCTCTTCGTCCACTTGCCGATTTCCGCCCGGTAGAACTCGTTGGGCTGAAGCACCTGGCGCACGGTGACGATCTTGCCGGATGCGTCGATGTCGGCGGCCGTGGTGGTTTCGCCCATCGGCTGGGTCGGCCACATCAGCCGCTTGCCACCGTTGGGCAGGTCGTAGGTTTCACGCGGCGCGCCGAGCCGGGCGACGATGGTCGATTCGTCCGCGCCTTGGCTGTATTGCTGCCAGGGCTGCACGCAGCCGGCGAGCGTCACCGTGAGTGTGAGCGCGCTCAGGCAGGCGAGCGCGGCGCGGCGCAGGCGTGCTGCGGGCGGCGCTTCGATCGAGGCCGCCGTGGATAGGTGGCGGTTGAACATGAATTCCTCCGATGGCATTTGAGTAGCGGTTTTTATCATCGAGACGCTTTATTTTGACACGGGCGGCCACAAAAGATTTGCGCTTCGTGCGAGGCATCTCTCGATGCACGGTAACGAATCCGCCGGCTTGCTTATTCCGTCTGGAACGCCCTATGATCCGCGCTTCGATGGATCAAGCGGGGCAATGACAATGGCAAAGTGGCAACGGGCGGCGGCAGCGGCAGTCGTCGCGCTGGGGGCGATTTCGATGGCCGCGGCGGTTCACGTCGCGGCAGACGCGGCGTCTGGTCCTGCAAGCAAGTCCGCCAATCAGCCCACGGGTACGCCGATCCAGCTGGCGCTGATCGAAGGCATGTCCGGCCCATTCGCGAACGCGGGCGCGGCGGTGGAGCGCAATCTGCGATTCGGCGTCGAACAGGTGAACGCGCAAGGCGGCGTGAAGCTCGCCGACGGCGCACATCCGCTCGAACTGGTCGTGCTTGACAGCAAGGGCAGTACTGAAGAGGCGTTGGTGCAACTGCGCGCTGCCGCGGACCGGCATATCGGGTACGTCATGCAGGGCAACAGTTCGGCCGTGGCGGCCGCGTTGATCGGCGCGATCGATAAACAGAACAGCCGCGAGCCGGGCAACCGCGAGTTGTTTCTCAACTATTCCGCCGACGATCCCGCCCTGACCAACGCCAATTGCAGTTTCTGGCACTTCCGCTTCGACGCGCACGCGGGCATGCGCATGGATGCACTGGCTGACGTGATTCAGCGCGACAAGGCGGTGAAGAAAGTCTATCTGCTGAACCAGGACTACAGCTTCGGCCACGATGTCAGCAGCCTCGCTCGTTCGACGCTGGCCGCGAAGCGGCCGGATATCACGGTCGTCGGTGACGAATTTCATCCGATCGGCCGCGTGAAGGACTTCGCACCGTACATCGCGAAGATCCGCGCGAGCGGCGCGGACGCGGTTATCACCGGCAACTGGGGCAACGATCTGACACTGCTCGTCAAAGCGGCGCGGGAGCAGGGGCTGGACACCCGGTTCTACACGTTCTACGGCAATAGTCTTGGCGCGCCGGCCGCGTTGGGCGATGCCGGCGTCAAGCACGTGATCGCGGTAGCAGACTGGCACCCGAACGCCGGCGGTGCGGCCTCCGACGCGTGGTATGCAGCCTTTCGCGCCCGTTTCCCCGCGGCCCAGGACGACTACCCGGTGCTGCGCATGCCGTTGATGATCGAAACCCTCGCCGCGGCGATGAATCGCGCCGGCAGTGCCGACCCGGCTGCTGTCGCCCGGGCTATGGAGGGGATCAAGTTCGACAACGGCTTTCACGCCTCGTGGATGCGGGCCGGGGACCATCAGCTAATCCAGCCCCTTTACGTAATGGAGATGGACAAGGCCGGCACGCCTGGCGTCAAGTTCGACAACGAAGGTTCTGGCTACGGTTTCCGCACGGTGCTGGCATTGCCGCCCGAGCGCACCGTGCCGACGACCGTGTGCAAGATGAAACGGCCGTAAAACCGGTTCGAGCCAGCCCTGAGCCGCGCACGGTTCCGCCCGGTACAGCAGGGTTCTCGGCCGGATTGGGCTGTGCTACAATACGCGTCCCGTTGTGAGGCATATCGCATGTTTCTAGTTTGCAACTAATGCGAAGTAATGCGAAGGCACTCACGGGTAACCCACGGCACGGCCTTTCTTCCGTGACCGCCTGTCTAGTTCTCAAGGAAATCGACATGTCCGCAGTTGAAACAAGCAAGAAGTCCGAAGTCGTTGCGCAATTCGCACGCGCAGCTAACGACACCGGCTCCCCCGAAGTTCAGGTCGCGCTGCTCACGACCCGCATCAACGAACTGACCGTTCACTTCAAGGCACACACGAAGGATCACCACAGCCGCCGCGGTCTGCTGCGCATGGTGAGCCGCCGTCGTAAGCTGCTCGACTACCTGAAGGGTAAGGACGCGGATCGTTACCGCGCACTGATCGAGAAGCTGGGTCTGCGTAAGTAATCGGCCAGTCGTTCAGCAAGATGCCTGTGTCAGTTCCACTGATACAGGCATTTTGTTTTTGCACGGTGCGCTTCATGTGATGTGCACCGCCTGCCGGCTGCGGTAGCGTGACGGTTCATGCGGCGGCTAGCAGGAAAACAGCAGTAAAAAAAGTAGCAAAAAAGCAGCAAAAAAGCAGCAAAAAAGAGAAAGACGGCCGGGCCCCAGGGGCAGAGCTTTGTGTCATTCCAGCGGTTCGCGCGCACATAACGTGGGGCGTGCTTCTCTGGAATGGCATAACACTACTCTTCCCATGTGGCGCCGGTCCTGGCGTTGCCGCGCCGCTTCTGGATCGCGCGGCATAACGATGAGGAAAAGCAATGACTATGTTCAATAAGATCGTTAAAGAATTTAAGTGGGGACAACACAACGTCCGTCTCGAAACGGGCGAAATCGCTCGTCAGGCAAGCGGTGCGGTGCTCGTCGACGTTGAAGACACGGTTGTGCTGGCTACCGTGGTCGGCGCCAAGACCGCCAAGCCGGGCCAGGACTTCTTCCCGCTGACCGTCGATTACCTCGAAAAAACCTACGCTGCGGGCAAGATCCCCGGTGGTTTCTTCCGCCGTGAAGGCCGTCCGTCGGAAGGCGAAACGCTGATCTCGCGCCTGATCGACCGTCCGCTGCGCCCGCTGTTCCCGGAAGGCTTCTACAACGAAGTCCAGGTCGTGATTCACGTCCTGTCGCTGAACCCGGAAATCCCCGCTGACATTCCCGCGCTGATCGGCGCGTCGGCGGCGCTCGCCGTGTCCGGCCTGCCGTTCAACGGCCCGGTCGGCGCAGCACGCGTGGCCTACATCAACAACGAATACGTGTTGAACCCGACGCGTCCGCAAATGAAGGAATCGGCGCTCGACCTGATCGTCGCCGGTACGGAACGCGCGGTGCTGATGGTGGAATCGGAAGCGCAGCAACTGAGCGAAGAAGTGATGCTCGGCGGTGTGGTGTTCGGTCACGAGCAAATGCAGATCGCGATCGACGCGATCCATGAGCTGGTCCGCGAAGGCGGCAAGCCGGAATGGGACTGGCAACCGGCAGCGAAGAACGAGCCGCTGATCGCACGTGTGACGGAACTGGCGCAAGCCGATCTGCTCGCCGCTTACCAGATTCGCGACAAGCAGGCACGTTCGGCCAAGCTGAAGGAAGTCTACGCAGCGACGTCGGCCAAGCTGGAACAAGACGCAGCGGCAGGCGGCGCGGTGGCGGCCGACAAGGCAACAGTCGGCAACGTGCTGTTCGACATCGAAGCGAAGATCGTCCGTACGCAGATCCTGAACGGCGAACCGCGTATTGACGGCCGCGACACGCGCACCGTGCGCCCGATCGAAATCCGTACCGGCGTGCTGCCGCGTACGCACGGCTCAGCCTTGTTCACGCGCGGCGAAACGCAAGCCATGGTGGTCGCAACGCTGGGCACCAAGGGCGACGAGCAGAACATCGACGCGCTCGAAGGCGAGTACCGCGAACGCTTCATGCTCCACTACAACATGCCTCCGTTCGCGACCGGCGAAACGGGCCGCGTCGGTTCGCCGAAGCGCCGTGAAATCGGTCACGGCCGTCTGGCCAAGCGCGCGCTGGCTGCGTGCCTGCCGAGCGCCGACGAATTCGGCTACTCGATTCGCGTCGTGTCGGAAATCACCGAATCGAACGGTTCGTCGTCGATGGCTTCGGTGTGCGGTGGCTGCCTCGCACTGATGGACGCCGGCGTACCGATGAAGGCGCACGTCGCCGGCATCGCGATGGGCCTGATCCTGGAAGGCAACAAGTTTGCCGTGCTGACCGACATCCTCGGCGACGAAGATCACCTCGGCGACATGGACTTCAAGGTGGCGGGTACCGAGCAAGGCGTGACCGCGCTCCAGATGGACATCAAGATCCAGGGCATCACGAAGGAAATCATGCAGGTCGCCCTCGCGCAAGCGAAGGAAGGCCGTATGCACATCCTCGGCAAGATGACCTCGGCTGTGTCGGGCGCGAACACGGTGCTGTCGGACTACGCACCGCGCATGATCACCATCAAGATCAATCCGGAAAAGATCCGCGACGTGATCGGCAAGGGTGGTTCGGTGATCCGCGCGCTGACCGAAGAAACGGGCACGACGATCGATATTTCGGACGACGGTGTCGTCACCATCGCCAGCACGAGCAGCGAAGGGATGGCCGAAGCGAAGAAGCGTATCGAGAACATCACGCTGGAAGTCGAAGTGGGCCAGGTCTACGAAGGCACCGTGCTCAAGCTGCTCGATTTCGGCGCGATCGTGAACATCCTGCCGGGCAAGGACGGTCTGCTGCACATCTCCGAGATCGCCAACGAGCGTATCAAGGACATCAACGACTACCTGAAGGATGGCCAGCAAGTGAAGGTCAAGGTCATCCAGACGGACGAAAAGGGCCGCGTGCGTTTGTCGGCCAAGGCGTTGCTGAACGACGCCCCGAACGGCGCGCCGCAAGGCGAACCGACGCCGCAGCAGTAATGCGGTAGCAGAACGACGGCCGGCAGCGCGAATGCGTGCCGGCCGTTTTTCATGAAGGGTGCAGGGTGGATCGCGTTGCAACCAGGTGCAAACCGGCGCAAACAGGTACTCTGTTTGCATGAAGCGTTTCGTCGAGGTTCAGACGATTTCCGCTGGTGGGCAACGCAATCCAATCTTGGAGCTGACGCAGATGAAAGCGATCGAAATCACCGAATTCGGTGCGCCGGAAGTCCTCAAGCTGGCCGAGCGGCCCATGCCTCAGCCAAAAGCGGGCGAGGTGCTGATCAAGGTGGCGGCATCGGGTATCAACCGTCCGGACGTCTTCCAGCGCAAAGGGGGGTACGCGCCGCCGCCGGGTGCTTCGGACCTCCCGGGGCTGGAGGTGGCGGGTGAGATCGTCGGCGGCACCGTCGACGAGAAGAACAATCCGTTCGGTCTGAAAGTGGGCGACCGCGTGTGTGCGTTGCTTGCAGGCGGTGGTTACGCGGAATATGCGACCGCGCCGCTGTTGCAGTGCTTGCCGGTGCCCGCCGGCTTGTCGGATGTGGAGGCGGCTTCGCTGCCGGAAACATTCTTCACGGTGTGGAGCAATGTGTTCGACCGTGCGCAACTCGGCAAGGGCGAAGGTGCGCCGAACGAGACGCTGCTGGTGCAGGGCGGCTCGAGCGGGATCGGCGTGACAGCGATCCAGATCGCACATGCGCTGGGTTTTCGCGTGTTCGCGACGGCCGGATCGGACGAAAAGTGCCGCGCGTGCGAAGCGCTCGGCGCGGAGCGTGCGATCAACTACAGGACTGAGGATTTCGTCGAGGTCATCAAGTCGCTGACGAACGATCGCGGTGCCGACGTGATTCTCGACATGGTGGCGGGCAGCTATGTGCCTCGTGAACTGACCGCGCTGGCCGACGGTGGCCGCATCGTGCTGATCGCCTTGCTGGGCGGCGCGAAAGCGGAGTTGAATCTGAACGAAGTGCTGCGCCGCCGTTTGACGGTGACGGGTTCGACGTTGCGTCCGCGGCCAATCGAGTTCAAGGCGAAGATCGCCGCGCAATTGAAAGAGCGTGTGTGGCCGCACCTCGAGGATGGCCGAATCAAGCCGGTGGTGCACCGTGTATTTCCGGCCGCCCGGGCCGCTGAAGCGCACGAGTTGATGGAAAGCAGCACGCATGTCGGCAAGATCGTGCTGACTTGGGGTCAGGACGCTTGACGCGGTCAGCTTGACAGGTCAGTTTGACCCGATCCCCCCCACGCAGTAAAATTGCGCGTTTTGCGCACGCCGCATGAATCCGAAGGCGGGCTGTAAGCGCAAACGAAGTCCGCCGCCAATACAAGATGTGAGACGACGAGACGATGTCGAAACAACGAGCCAAGCTGGTAGTCGGTAACTGGAAGATGCACGGGCGCCTCGCCGAGAACGCAACGCTGTTGCAGGCCGTGGCGCAAGGCGCGGGCGAATTGCCGGCCGATGTGCGCGTCGGCGTTTGTGTGCCGTGCCCTTATCTCGCGCAGACTCAATCGTTGCTGGAAGGCAGCAAGGTCGTGTGGGGCGTGCAAGACGTCTCCGCGTTCACGCATGGCGCCTATACCGGCGAAGTGGCCGCGCCGATGGTGGTGGATTTCGGCGCCACGCTTGCGATCGTCGGGCACTCGGAGCGCCGCGCTTACCATCGTGAAAGCGCGGAGTTGGTTGCAGTGAAGGCGCAGCGTGCGCTGGAAGCGGGTTTGACCCCGATCGTGTGTGTCGGCGAAACGCTCGAAGAGCGCGAAGCAGGTTCCACGGAGCAGGTGGTCGGCGCGCAACTGGATGAAGTGCTGGCGAAGCTGTCGGTGGCGGATGCGGCGCGCATCGTTGTCGCGTATGAGCCGGTCTGGGCGATCGGCACCGGCAAGAGCGCTACGTCGGAACAGGCGCAGGCTGTGCATGCGTTCCTGCGTTCGCGCCTGGCGGCAAAGGGCGCGGTGGTGGCGGATGTGCCGGTGCTGTACGGCGGCAGTGTGAAGCCGGAGAACGCGGAAGAATTGTTCCGCCAGCCGGATATCGACGGTGGCCTGATCGGCGGCGCGTCGTTGAAAGACCAGGATTTCCTGGCGATCTGCAAAGCGGCGGCTGCGACAAGCGTCGCCGGTTAAGCAGGGCGCCTCGGCGAGGATGACCCAATCCCGCGCGGCACACTTTGTGTGGCGCGGTTAAATAAAGACTCAGGTGAGTGTGATGCTGTATTTGAAAACATTGATTATCGTCGTTCAGCTGTTGTCGGCACTCGGGGTCATCGGCCTTGTCTTGCTGCAACACGGCAAAGGCGCCGATATGGGCGCTGCTTTCGGTAGTGGCGCATCGGGCAGCCTGTTCGGCGCGACCGGTTCAGCCAACTTTTTGTCGCGTACCACGGCCGTCCTCGCAGCCGTGTTTTTTGTAACGACATTGACGCTGACATACCTCGGCGCGTATCGCGCAAAACCGTCCGCAGGCTTGCTGGGCGCGGCTGTGACAGCACCGGTCGCGGCCTCCGCTGCGGCCGCACCGGCTGGCGGCTCGGCAGTATTGCCGGCGTCGGCCGCATCCGTCCCGGCTACGGATGTGCCGAAATAAATTTTTCGTTCAAAGTGCTTTTGTGCGTTGAACAATCTGTTTAGACCAGTTACAATCTAAGTCTTGAAGCGATTCGCGGGTTTTATAAGTTGTTTTCCCGGATTGCAATTAGTGCCGACGTGGTGAAATTGGTAGACACGCTATCTTGAGGGGGTAGTGGCGAAAGCTGTGCGAGTTCGAGTCTCGCCGTCGGCACCAAATGTTATCTAAATGCCAGCCGCTTGCTTCGCTTCGGCTGGCATTTTCACTTCTAACGCGCGGCTTGCGTTGGGCTTGCGGCATGTGCATTGTCGAAGTGATTTCGCGTCAGGAGTGCTATGCTCTTGGCGGCATTCAGAACCAACCGATAGAGGATAGTCTTGAACCTCGCAGCCTATTTCCCCGTCTTGTTGTTCCTCATTGTGGGCACCGGTTTAGGCGTAGCACTGGTCAGCATCGGCAAGATCCTCGGTCCCAACAAGCCCGATACCGAGAAAAACGCACCATACGAGTGCGGCTTCGAAGCATTCGAAGATGCGCGCATGAAGTTCGATGTGCGTTACTACCTCGTCGCCATTCTCTTCATCATTTTCGACCTTGAAACCGCGTTCCTGTTCCCGTGGGGTGTGGCCCTGCGCGACATCGGCTGGCCCGGCTTCATGGCAATGATGATTTTCCTGCTCGAATTCCTGTTGGGCTTCGCCTATATCTGGAAGAAGGGCGGCCTCGACTGGGAATGATGGATTAATCGCCGGTTTGCGAGGGTGGCCATGGCTTGCCACCCCGTCTGGAGTGGAAAGCAAATGAGTATCGAAGGGGTCTTGAAGGAAGGGTTTGTCACCACTACGGCAGACAAACTGATCAACTGGACGCGCACTGGCTCGTTGTGGCCGATGACGTTCGGTCTCGCGTGCTGCGCGGTCGAGATGATGCATGCGGGCGCTGCCCGTTATGACCTTGACCGTTTCGGCGTGGTGTTTCGTCCGAGTCCGCGTCAGTCGGACGTGATGATCGTCGCCGGCACGCTGTGCAACAAGATGGCGCCGGCTCTGCGCAAGGTCTACGATCAGATGGCCGAGCCGCGCTGGGTCATTTCGATGGGCTCGTGCGCGAACGGCGGCGGCTACTACCACTATTCCTATTCGGTCGTGCGCGGCTGCGATCGGATTGTGCCGGTCGACGTCTACGTGCCGGGTTGCCCGCCTACGGCGGAAGCGCTGGTGTACGGCGTGATCCAGTTGCAGGCCAAGATCCGTCGCACCAACACAATCGCCCGTCAATAAGGCCAACGCCTCCCCCACAATATGGCAAGCAAACTCGAGACCCTGAAAGCGAACCTCGAGGCGGCCTTTGGCGGCCTCCTGTTGAGCACCACCGAGGCAATCGGTGAGTTGACGATCGTCGTGAAGGCGAGCGACTACATCAATGTGGCAACGCGTCTGCGCGACGACCGCACGCTCGGTTTCGAGCAGTTGATGGATCTGTGCGGAGTCGACTATCAAACCTACGGCGATGGCGCATATGACGGTCCGCGTTTCGCAGCCGTTCTGCATTTGTTGTCGGTGCAGAACAACTGGCGTCTGCGTCTGCGTGTGTTCGCGCCGGACGACGAAGTGCCGATCGTCGCGTCAGTCGTCGATATCTGGAGTTCGGCCAACTGGTACGAGCGCGAAGCATTCGACCTGTACGGCATCGTCTTCGAGGGTCACCCGGACCTGCGCCGCATCCTGACCGACTACGGTTTCATTGGTCACCCGTTCCGTAAAGATTTCCCTGTTTCCGGCTACGTCGAAATGCGTTACGACCCGGAAGAGAAGCGCGTCGTCTATCAGCCTGTGACGATCGAGCCGCGGGAAATCACGCCGCGCGTGATCCGCGAGGATCGCTATGGCGGTCTGAAACACTAAGAGAACGCCATGGCAGAGATCAAGAACTACACGCTCAACTTCGGCCCTCAGCATCCGGCTGCGCACGGTGTGCTGCGCCTCGTGCTCGAACTCGACGGCGAAGTCATCCAGCGCGCCGATCCGCACATCGGTCTGCTGCATCGCGCGACCGAAAAGCTCGCGGAAACCAAAACCTTCATCCAGTCCGTGCCGTATATGGACCGTCTCGACTACGTGTCGATGATGGTCAACGAGCACGGCTACGTGATGGCGATCGAAAAGCTGCTCGGCATCGAAGTGCCGATTCGCGCGCAGTACATCCGCGTGATGTTCGACGAAGTCACGCGAGTGCTGAATCACCTGATGTGGATTGGCGCACACGCGCTCGACGTCGGCGCGATGGCGGTGTTCCTGTACGCGTTCCGCGAACGCGAAGACCTGATGGACGTGTACGAAGCGGTGTCCGGCGCACGGATGCACGCGGCTTACTATCGTCCGGGTGGCGTGTACCGGGATCTGCCTGACGCAATGCCGCAATACAAGGCGTCGAAGATTCGCAATGCGAAGGCATTGTCGAAGATGAATGAGAACCGCCAGGGTTCGCTGCTCGACTTCATCGACGATTTCTTCACGCGCTTCCCGAAGTGCGTCGACGAATACGAAACGCTGCTCACCGACAACCGGATCTGGAAGCAACGTCTGGTCGGTATCGGCGTGGTTACCCCGGAGCGCGCGCTGAACCTCGGGATGACCGGCGCGATGTTGCGCGGCTCGGGTATCGAGTGGGATTTGCGCAAGAAGCAGCCGTACGAAGTTTACGACAAGATGGATTTCGACATTCCGGTCGGCGTTAATGGCGACTGTTATGACCGATATCTGGTTCGCGTCGAAGAAATGCGGCAGTCCACGCGCATTGTGAAACAGTGCATTGAGTGGTTGCGTAAGAATCCGGGTCCGGTGATGGTCGACAATCACAAGGTTGCGCCGCCGTCGCGGGTCGGTATGAAGTCGAACATGGAAGATCTGATTCACCACTTCAAGCTTTTCACGGAAGGCTTCCATGTGCCGGAAGGCGAGGCATACGCCGCGGTCGAACATCCGAAGGGCGAGTTCGGTATCTACCTGATCTCGGACGGTGCGAACAAGCCGTATCGCCTGAAGATTCGGGCGCCGGGCTATGCGCACCTGTCCACGCTCGATGAAATGGCGCGCGGTCACATGATCGCCGACGCCGTGACGATCATCGGTACGCAGGACATCGTGTTCGGCGAAGTCGATCGCTAGGACGTATTCATCGGCGCGCGTCTTCAGATTGCACCGAAGCGCGCGTCAAGCAAAGGAACGCCGGGTCTGTCGCAACATGCAACGCGCGACGGGTTTTCGTTCGGTAGGAATTGAAAGAGTCGTGTCTGAAAATGATCTCAGCTGAAGGCCTGAAAGAAATCGATCGTGCGATCGCGAAGTATCCCGCCGATCAGAAACAGTCCGCCGTGATGTCGGCGCTGGCTACTGCTCAGGAAGAGCATGGCTGGCTGTCGCCCGAACTCATGCAGTTCGTCGCGGACTATCTCGGCATGCCGGCGGTCGCCGTGCAGGAGGTGGCTACCTTCTACACGATGTACGAGACCTCGCCGGTCGGCAAGTACAAGATCACGCTCTGCACGAACCTGCCGTGCCAGCTTGGCCCGGACGGCGGCTCCGACAGCGCCTCTGAATATCTGAAGCAGAAGCTCGGCATCGACTTCGGCGAAACCACGGCTGACGGCAAGTTCACCTTGAAAGAAGGTGAGTGCATGGGCTCGTGCGGCGATGCACCGGTGATGCTGGTGAACAACCATCGCATGTGCAGCTTCATGAGCCGCGCGAAGATCGACCAGCTGCTCGAGGAACTTTCGAAATGACGTCTTTACACGATCGTCACATCAAACCGCTGATTCTCGCCGGCCTGAACGGCGACAACTGGCATCTCGAAGACTATGTGGCGCGCGGCGGTTACGCCCAGCTGCGCCGGATTCTGGAAGAAAAGATTCCGCCCGAGCAGGTGATCGCCGACGTCAAGGCGTCGGGTCTGCGCGGCCGCGGCGGTGCGGGCTTCCCGACCGGCCTGAAGTGGAGCTTCATGCCGCGTCAGTTTCCGGGGCAGAAATACCTCGTCTGCAATTCGGACGAAGGCGAACCGGGTACGTTCAAAGACCGCGACATCCTGCGTTTCAATCCGCATTCGCTGATTGAAGGCATGGCCATCGGCGCATACGCGATGGGCATCACGGTCGGCTACAACTATATCCACGGCGAAATCTGGGAAGTCTACAAGCGCTTTGAAGAAGCGTTGGAAGAAGCCCGTCGCGCCGGGTTCCTCGGCGACAACATCATGGGTTCGGGCTTCTCGTTCGAGCTGCATGCGCACCACGGCTACGGCGCCTACATTTGCGGCGAAGAAACCGCGCTGCTCGAATCGCTCGAAGGCAAGAAAGGCCAGCCGCGTTTCAAGCCGCCGTTCCCGGCGAGCTTCGGCGTCTATGGCAAGCCGACCACGATCAACAACACCGAGACGTTCGCTGCAGTGCCGTTCCTGCTCGCGATTGGTCCGCAGAATTACCTCGAAATCGGCAAGCCGAACAACGGCGGCACGAAGATTTTCTCGGTTGCAGGCGACGTTGAGCGTCCGGGTAACTATGAAATTCCCCTCGGCACACCGTTCGCGACGCTGATGGAGCTGGCTGGCGGTATGCGCGGCGGCAAGAAGATCAAGGCAGTGATTCCCGGCGGCTCGTCAGCACCGGTGATTCCCGGCGAAATGATGATGCAGACCGACATGGACTACGACGCGATCGCCAAGGCTGGCTCGATGCTCGGTTCCGGCGCGGTCATCGTGATGGACGAAACGCGTTGCATGGTGCGTTCGCTGTTGCGTCTGTCGTATTTCTATTACGAAGAGTCGTGCGGTCAGTGCACGCCGTGCCGCGAAGGCACTGGCTGGCTGTATCGCGTCGTGCATCGTATCGAACACGGGCTCGGCCGTCCGGAAGATCTGGATCTGCTGAATTCGGTTGCTGAAAACATCATGGGCCGCACGATTTGCGCGCTCGGCGATGCAGCGGCCATGCCGGTTCGCGGCATGCTCAAGCACTACTGGGACGAATTCGAATATCACGTGGCGCACAAGCATTGCCTCGTCGGCGGTCACGCCGGTGCGGCAGCGGCGTCGGAAACAGTGGCTGCCTGAGTACGCTGAATAGCGCACCAGAACATATCATCCGCGGGATTCATCGCCTGAAACGGGCGATGAACAGGGCGAACGATTGAGCGGTAACAGGTTAAGGAAGATTGACCATCATGGTTGAACTTGAAATAGACGGCAAGAAAGTAGAGGTGCCTGAAGGCAGCATGGTGATCCAGGCTGCGCAACAGGTCGACACGTACATTCCTCACTTCTGCTATCACAAGAAGCTGTCGATTGCGGCCAACTGCCGGATGTGTCTGGTCGATGTCGAAAAGATGCCGAAGGCCGTGCCCGCATGCGCCACGCCGGTGTCGGCGGGCATGATCGTGCGCACGAAGTCCGAGAAGGCGGTGAAGGGCCAGCAAGCCGTGATGGAATTCCTGCTGATCAACCACCCGCTGGATTGCCCGATCTGCGATCAGGGCGGCGAGTGTCAGTTGCAGGATCTGGCCGTGGGCTACGGCAAGTCGTCGTCGCGTTATAGCGAAGAAAAGCGCGTGGTGTTCCACAAGAACGTCGGCCCGCTGATCTCGATGGAAGAAATGTCGCGTTGCATCCACTGCACGCGTTGCGTCCGCTTCGGCCAGGAAGTCGCCGGCGTGATGGAACTCGGCATGCTGGGCCGCGGCGAGCATTCGGAGATCACGTCGTTCGTCGGCAAGACGGTCGACTCCGAACTGTCGGGCAACATGATCGATCTGTGCCCGGTCGGCGCGCTGACCAGCAAGCCGTTCCGCTACAGCGCCCGCACGTGGGAACTGTCGCGCCGCAAGTCGGTGAGCCCGCATGATTCCGTCGGCGCGAACCTTGTGGTGCAAGTGAAGAACAATCGCGTGATGCGTGTTCTGCCGTTCGAAAACGAATCCATCAACGAATGCTGGATTTCGGACAAGGACCGCTTCTCGTACGAAGGTCTGAATAGCCCGGAACGTCTCACGCAGCCGATGCTCAAGCAAGGCGGCAAGTGGGTCGAGACCGACTGGCAATCCGCGCTGGAATATGTGGTCAAGGGTCTGAAGGGCATCAAGGGCGACCATGGCGCGAACGCGCTGGCTGCGCTTGGCAGCGCCCACAGCACCGTCGAAGAACTGTTCCTGTTGAAGCAGTTGGCCCAGGCGGTCGGTACGCCTAACGTCGACTTCCGTCTGCGTCAGGCGGATTTCTCCGCACCGGTCAACGGTGCACCTTGGCTCGGCACGACTATCGCCGATCTGTCGAACGTGGATTCGGCGCTCGTGATCGGTTCGGATCTGCGCCGCGATCATCCGCTGTTCGCCGCGCGTCTGCGTCAAGCCGCCAAGAGCGGTACGAAGCTCACGCTCGTGCAAGCCACTAACGACGACGCGCTGATTCCGCAAGCGCGGCGCGTGGTTGCGGCACCGTCGGCATGGCTCGACGCACTGGCCGGCATCGCCGGCGCGGTGTCGGAAGCAAACGGCGCGGCACTGCCGGAGGCCTTCGCCGGCACGCAGCCGACGGACACCGACAAACAGCTAGCGAAGTCGCTCGTCACCGGCGAACACCGTGTGGTGTTGCTCGGCAATGGTGCGGTCCGTCATCCGGACTTCGCCGGGATTCACGCCGCGGCGCAATGGATCGCAGAAGCGACCGGCGCCACGCTGGGTTTCCTCACGGAAGGCGCCAACACGGTCGGCGCGCATCTCGTGAACGCATTGCCGGGTGAGGGCGGTTTGAACGCTCGCGAAGTGTTCGAGCAGCCGCGCAAGGGTTATGTGCTGCTGAACGTCGAGCCGGAATTCGACACGGCCAATCCGGCGCAGGCTTTGGCCGCGCTGAAGCAGGCTGAAATGGTTGTCGTGATGTCGCCTTTCCAGATGGGCGCTGAATACGCTGACGTCCTGCTGCCGATCGCACCGTTCACGGAAACGGCCGGCACGTTCGTCAATGCCGAAGGTACCGTGCAGACGTTCAACGGCGTCGTGCGCCCGCTCGGCGACACGCGTCCGGCATGGAAGGTCTTGCGTGTGTTGGGCAGCCTGCTGGGCGTGCCGGGTTTCGAATTCGACACCTCGGAAGAAGTGCGTACAGCGGCCCTCGGCGACGGCGAGATCAAGTCGCGCCTGTCGAACAAGACGGATGTCGCGGTTGCACGTGGCAAGGCCGCAAAGGCAGCGGAAGGCAAATTCGAGCGTATCGCCGACGTGCCGATTTACCACGCCGACGCGCTGGTGCGTCGCGCTGAGTCGCTGCACCTGACGGCAGCGGCGCGCGCAGCGAACTCGGTCGGTCTGCCGGCCGCGCTGTTCGACAAACTGGGTTTGAAGGAAGGCGACGCAGTGCGCGTGCGCCAGGGCGAGCAGTCGGTGCAGTTGCCGGCTGTGCGCGACGCGAATCTTGCGGAGACGGTCGTCCGCGTATCGGCGGCTACGCCTGCCGGTGCAGCGCTGGGCAGCCTGTTCGGTGAACTGCTGGTGGAGAAGGCGTAAATGAGCTTGTTCGATACGATCAACTCGGGCGGCACCCAGCTTCTCGGTGTGGCATGGCCCACGGTGTGGGCACTGGTGCGCATCCTGGTGGTGGCCGTCGTGATCCTGCTGTGCGTGGCTTACCTGATTCTGTGGGAGCGTAAGCTGATCGGCTGGATGCACGTGCGTCTCGGCCCGAACCGCGTCGGCCCCGCAGGTTTGCTGCAACCGATCGCCGACGTGCTGAAGCTGTTGCTGAAAGAAGTGATTCAGCCGGCTCAGGCAAGCCGCTGGATCTACATGATCGCGCCGATCATGGTGGTGGTGCCGGCCTTCGCGGTCTGGGCGGTGATTCCGTTTCAGGCTGGCGCGGTGCTCGGCGACATCAACGCGGGTCTCCTGTACGCGATCGCGATTTCGTCAGTCGGCGTGTACGGCGTGATTCTGGCCGGCTGGGCGTCGAACTCGAAGTACGCGTTCCTCGGTGCGATGCGCGCGGCCGCTCAAATGGTCTCGTACGAAATTTCAATGGGCTTCGCCCTCGTCGTCGTGCTGATGACTTCGGGCAGCCTGAATCTGTCGGACATCGTGACGTCGCAGGAGCGCGGCATCTTCGCCGGCTGCGGCTTGAACTTCCTGTCGTGGAACTGGCTGCCGCTCCTGCCGATGTTCGTCGTGTACTTCATCTCGGGCATCGCCGAAACGAACCGTCACCCGTTCGACGTGGTGGAAGGTGAGTCGGAAATCGTCGCGGGCCACATGATCGATTACTCGGGGATGGCGTTCGCGCTGTTCTTCCTCGCCGAGTACATCAACATGATCGTGATCTCGGCATTGGCTGCAACACTGTTCCTCGGCGGCTGGAGCGCACCGTTCGGCTTCCTGTCGTTTATCCCGGGTATCTTCTGGCTGGTGCTGAAGGTTTTCTTCCTGTTGTCGGTATTCATCTGGGCGCGTGCCACGTTCCCGCGCTATCGCTATGACCAGATCATGCGTCTGGGCTGGAAAATTTTCATTCCGGTTTGCGTGGTGTGGCTCATCGTGGTCGGCTTCTGGATCATGTCGCCGTTGAATATCTGGAAATAAAGGGCGGATGAACCCATGACCGCAATCCAAAACTTTTTCAAGACCTTCTTCCTGACGGAGCTGCTCAAAGGCCTTGCGCTGACCGGACGTTATACGTTCCAGCGCAAGATCACGGTGCAGTTCCCGGAAGAGAAGACCCCGATCTCGCCGCGTTTCCGTGGCTTGCATGCGCTGCGCCGCTATGAAAACGGTGAAGAGCGCTGCATCGCCTGCAAGCTGTGCGAAGCGGTGTGCCCGGCACTCGCCATTACGATCGAATCGGAAACCCGTGCGGACAACACACGCCGCACGACGCGTTACGACATCGACCTGACCAAGTGCATCTTCTGCGGTTTCTGCGAAGAGAGCTGCCCGGTCGATTCGATCGTCGAGACGCACATTCTCGAATATCACGGCGAAAAGCGCGGCGACCTGTATTTCACGAAGGACATGCTGCTGGCCGTGGGCGATCGCTACGAAGCGGAGATCGCTGCGAACAAGGCGGCTGACGCACCGTATCGTTGAAGCGCTTCAGTTGAAGCAGTAAATGCAGAAGTAATACGGCCTGTTGTCGGGCCGAGCGCCGCGGCCTGAACGCCGCGGCACGGCGCACCTGTGCGGTTTTCTGGCGGTTCCGGCCGCTTTTCCCCGCCACACGTGCCAAAGAACAATGCCTGACGATGGCCTAACGATGAACCGGTAATCATGGAATTCACGACCGTACTGTTCTACATCTTCGCGCTACTCCTGGTGGTTTCAGGGCTGAAGGTGATCACCTCGCGCAACCCGGTTTCGTCCGCACTGTTTCTGGTGCTGGCGTTCTTCAACGCAGCCGCGATCTGGATGCTGCTGGAGGCCGAGTTCCTCGCGATTCTGCTGGTGCTGGTGTATGTCGGCGCGGTGATGGTGCTGTTCCTGTTCGTCGTGATGATGCTGGACATCAATATCGACGTGCTGCGCAAAGACTTCAAACGCTTCGTGCCGATGGCCACGCTGGTGGGCGCGATCATCGTGATCGAGACCGCGCTGATCCTGTGGCACGGCTACGGTGCGACTGCCACGGCGCTGCGCGACACCACGGCTGCGGCGAACGGCATGGCCGGCTGGTCGAACACCCGCGTGATCGGCAAGATCATCTACACCGACTACATCTTCGCGTTCGAAGTCGCCGGCCTTGTGCTGCTGGTGGCGATCATCGCGGCGATCGCGCTGACCACGAGTCACAAGAAAGATAGCAAGCGCCAGAACGTCAGTGAGCAGGTCAAAGTGCGTGCTCAGGACCGTGTGCGCATCGTGAAGATGGCGTCTGAAAAGACCGCGGCAACTGTCGCGGCGGAAGAAGCCGCCGCAGCGGCAGCAGCGGCGGCCGACTCGGCACCCGCTAAAAACAGCTGAGCGGACAGGAGATAAAAATCATGTTGACCCTTGCTCATTACCTTGTCCTCGGCGCCATCCTGTTTGCGATCAGCGTCGTCGGTATTTTCCTGAACCGTCGCAACGTCATCATCATCCTGATGGCGATCGAACTGATGCTGCTGGCGGTGAACACCAATTTCGTCGCGTTCTCGCATTACCTCGGCGACGTGCATGGCCAGATCTTCGTCTTCTTCGTGCTGACGGTTGCAGCAGCTGAAGCAGCGATCGGCCTCGCAATTCTGGTGACCCTGTTCCGTAGCCTCGACACGATCAATGTCGAGGACCTCGATCAGCTCAAAGGTTAATTTCAGGTAAAGCGGTTATGTCAACGACACTCAATGAAAACCTGCTGCTGGCGATCCCGCTGGCACCGCTGGCCGGCTCCCTGATTGCGGGGCTGTTTGGGAAAGCGGTAGGGCGAGCCGGTGCGCACTCGGTCACGATTCTCGGCGTCGCGATCTCGTTCGTCCTTTCGGCCATTGTCTTCTTCCAGGTGATGGACGGCGCAAGCTTCAACGCGACGGTCTACGAATGGATGAAAATTGGCAAGACGACGTTCGAGGTTGGCTTCCTGGTCGACTCGCTGACGGCGATGATGATGTGCGTGGTGACCTTCGTGTCGCTCATGGTGCACATCTACACGATCGGCTACATGGCCGACGACGACGGCTACCAGCGCTTCTTCTCGTACATCGCGCTGTTCACGTTCTCGATGCTGATGCTCGTGATGAGCAACAACTTCCTGCAGCTGTTCTTCGGCTGGGAAGCGGTGGGTCTGGTGTCGTATCTGCTGATCGGCTTTTACTTCACCCGTGAGAGCGCGATCTACGCGAACATGAAGGCGTTCATCGTGAACCGCATCGGCGACTTCGGGTTCCTGCTCGGCATCGGCTTGCTGTTCGCGTTCGCCGGTTCGATGAACTACGGCGACGTGTTTGCGAAGCGCACCGAACTCGCGGCTTTGAGCTTCCCGGGCACGGACTGGGGTCTGCTGACGGTCGCCTGCATCTGCCTCTTCATCGGCGCGATGGGTAAGTCGGCGCAGTTCCCACTGCACGTCTGGCTGCCGGATTCGATGGAAGGTCCGACCCCGATCTCCGCACTGATTCACGCGGCAACCATGGTGACGGCCGGTATCTTCATGGTCGCACGCATGTCGCCGCTGTTCGAACTGTCGGATACGGCGCTGTCTTTCGTGATGGTGATCGGCGCGATCACGGCGCTGTTCATGGGCTTCCTCGGGATCGTCCAGAACGACATCAAGCGCGTGGTGGCTTACTCGACGCTGTCGCAGCTCGGTTACATGACGGTCGCACTCGGTGCATCGGCTTACTCGGTCGCCATCTTCCACCTGATGACGCACGCGTTCTTCAAGGCGCTGCTGTTCCTCGGCGCGGGTTCCGTGATTATCGGCATGCACCACGATCAGGACATCCGCAACATGGGCGGCCTGCGCAAGTACATGCCGATCACCTGGATCACATCGCTGGTCGGTTCGCTGGCACTGATCGGTACGCCGTTCTTCGCGGGTTTCTACTCGAAAGACTCGATCATCGACGCGGTGAAGCTGTCGCATCTGCCGGGGTCGGGTTTCGCATACTTCGCGGTCGTGGCGAGCGTGTTCGTCACCGCGCTGTATTCGTTCCGTATGTATTTCCTGGTGTTCCACGGCAAGGAGCGCTTCCGCGATCCGAAACATCCGGAATCGCCGATGGGCATCGAAGCCGCCGCGCATGCGCATGACGGGCACGGCCATGACGCACACGGCCACGGTCACGACGACCACGCACACGAGCCGCACGAAACGCCGTGGGTGGTTTGGTTACCGCTGGTGCTGCTCGCGATTCCGTCGGTGGTGATCGGCGCGATCGGTGTCGGCCCGATGCTGTTCGGTGATTTCTTCCAGCACGGCGTGGCGTTCGACAAGGTGATCTTCATCGGCGAAAACCATCCGGCGCTGCATGAGATGGCTGAAGAATTCCAGGGTTGGGCGTCGATGGGTCTGCATTCCGTCTCGGGTCTGCCGGTCTGGCTGGCGCTCGCGGGTGTGGTGACGGCGTGGTTCCTGTACCTGGTTCGTCCTGATCTGCCGGCTGTCATCAAGCGCGCGTTCGGTCCGATCTACACGCTGCTCGACAACAAGTACTACATGGACAAGATCAACGAAGTCGTGTTCGCGCGGGGCGCCGTGGCAATTGGCCGTGGTCTCTGGAAGGAAGGCGACGTCGTGGTCATCGACGGTATCGTCAACGGCAGCGCACGCTTTATCGGCTGGTTTGCCGGCGTGATCCGCTTCCTCCAATCCGGCTACATCTACCACTACGCGTTCGCCATGATTATCGGCATGTTGGGGCTCCTGACCCTGTTTGTAACGCTCGGCGGCAAATAAGGCGAGGGACACTAATGCACGCTTATCCGATTCTCAGTATCGCGATCTGGTTACCGATCCTCGTAGGTCTTCTGGTTCTGGCCATTGGTTCCGACCGGAACCCGGCTCCGGCGCGTTGGGTTGCGCTGATTGGCTCGGTCGTCAGCTTCATCGTGACGATCCCGCTGATTACCGGTTTTGATTCGAGCACCGCCGATCTGCAGTTCGTCGAAAAGGCGAACTGGATCGAGCGCTTCAACATCACGTATCACCTGGGTGTCGACGGCATCTCGATGTGGTTCGTCGTGTTGACCGCATTGATTACGGTGATCGTCGTGATCTCCGCTTGGGAAGTGATCACGAAGAACGTGGCCCAGTACCTCGCTTCGTTCCTGATCCTGTCCGGCATCATGGTCGGCGTGTTCAGTGCAGCGGACGGCATGCTGTTCTACGTGTTCTTCGAAGCGACGCTGATTCCGATGTACATCATCATCGGCGTGTGGGGTGGGGCGAACCGCGTGTACGCGGCGTTCAAGTTCTTCCTGTACACGCTGATGGGTTCGCTGCTGATGCTGGTCGCGCTGCTGTACCTGTACATCCAGACTGGCACGTTCGATCTGGCTACCTGGCAGAACGCGCAGATCGGCATGACCCCGCAGATATTGTTATTTATAGCGTTCTTCATGGCCTTCGCCGTGAAGGTGCCGATGTGGCCGGTTCACACGTGGTTGCCTGACGCCCACGTGGAAGCGCCGACCGGTGGTTCGGTCGTGCTGGCCGCGATCATGCTGAAGCTGGGCGCCTACGGTTTCGTGCGCTTCTCGCTGCCGATCGCGCCGGACGCAAGCCACTTCCTCGCACCGGTCGTCGTCACGCTGTCGCTGATCGCGGTGATCTACATCGGTCTGGTCGCGATGGTGCAGGCCGACATGAAGAAGCTGGTCGCGTATTCGTCGATTGCGCACATGGGTTTCGTGACGCTCGGTTTCTTCATCTTCAACCAGCTCGGCGTTGAAGGCGCAATCGTGCAGATGATCTCGCACGGTTTTGTGTCGGGCGCAATGTTCCTGTGTATCGGTGTGTTGTACGACCGGATGCACTCGCGCCAGATCGCCGACTACGGCGGTGTCGTCAACACGATGCCGAAGTTCGCGGCGCTGGTCATGCTGTTCTCGATGGCCAATTGCGGCTTGCCGGGTACTTCCGGTTTCGTCGGCGAATTCATGGTGATTCTGGCTGCTGTCCAGTACAACTTCTGGATCGCGGGCGGTGCGGCTGTCACGCTGATTCTCGGTGCGGCCTACACGTTGTGGATGTACAAGCGCGTGTACTTCGGCGCGGTTGCCAACGATCACGTGAAGAGCCTCGTCGACATCAACCGTCGCGAATTTTTCATGCTGGCAGTGCTCGCCGCACTGACGCTGTTCATGGGCCTGTATCCGAAGCCCTTTACCGATGTGATGCACGTATCCGTGGAAAACCTCCTCTCCCACGTCGCGCAGTCCAAACTGCCGTTGCCACAGTAATGCAGAGCGGAGGAATTTAAAGATCATGCAAAACGCCCCTATGACTGCCCTGTTGCCCGACGCGCTGTTGATGCTCGCCGTTGTCGTCGCGTGGCTCAACGATACGTTCGTCGGCCAGGCCGGTCGCCGCACCACGTATTTCATCGCACTGTTCTCGACGCTGATCGCCGGCGTCTGGTTCGCGCTGAACGCTTTCGACCCGCAAGTGCATTATTTCTTCGGGCACATGTATGTGGTGGATTCGTTCGCCAACGTGATGAAAGCGGTGGTGACGCTCGGCTATGCCGTGTCGATCGTTTATTCGCGCAAGTACCTCGAAGATCGCGATCTGTTCCGCGGTGATTTCTTCCTGCTGGGTATGTTCTCGCTGCTCGGTCAACTGGTGATGATCTCCGGCAACAACTTCCTGACGCTGTACCTCGGTCTGGAACTGATGTCGCTGTCGCTGTATGCGGCGATCGCGCTGCGTCGTGAAGCCGCCCAGTCGAACGAAGCGGCAATGAAGTACTACGTGCTCGGTGCGATGGCTTCGGGTTTCCTGCTGTACGGCATCTCGATGCTGTACGGCGCGACCGGCTCGCTCGACCTGAACGAAGTGTTCAAGGCAATCGGCACGAGCCACTACGATCCTAGCGTGCTGCTGTTCGGCGTGATTTTCATCGTGGCCGGTGTGGCGTTCAAGATGGGCGCGGTACCGTTCCATATGTGGGTGCCGGACGTTTATCAAGGCGCACCGACGGCGATGACGCTGATGGTCGGCGGTGGTCCGAAGGTCGCGGCGTTCGCGTGGGGTCTGCGCTTCCTCGTGATGGGTCTGCTGCCGCTCGCGGTCGAATGGCAGCAAATGCTGGTGATCCTGGCTGCGCTGTCGATGATCGTCGGCAACATCACCGGTATCGTGCAACGCAACGTCAAGCGCATGCTCGCGTACTCGGCGATCTCGAACATGGGCTTCGTGCTGCTGGGCCTGCTGGCAGGCGTGGTGGATCAGAAGACGACCGGCGCGGCTAACGCGTACGGCTCGGCCATGTTCTACAGCATCGTCTACCTGATCACGACGCTGGGCACCTTCGGGGTCATCATGCTGCTGGCGCGCCGCGATTTCGAAGCTGATACGCTCGACGACTTCAAGGGCCTGAACCAACGTAGTCCGGTGTTCGCGTTCGTGATGATGGTGATGATGTTCTCGCTCGCCGGCATCCCGCCTGCGGTCGGCTTCTACGCCAAGCTCGCTGTGCTGCAGGCTACGATGAACGCTGGTTTGACGTGGCTGACCGTGTTGGCTGTGATCACGTCGCTGTTCGGTGCGTTCTACTACCTGCGTATCGTTAAGCTGATGTACTTCGACGAACCGCAAGACAAGTCGCCGATCGTCGCTGACACCAGCACGCGTGCTTTGCTTGCACTCAATGGTGTTGCCGTGCTGGTGCTCGGTATCGTGCCGGATCCGCTGTTGAAGGCCTGCCTGCAGGCTATCCAGCACACGCTGCTGCTCTGATGTCGGCAGCGGGTTGGTTTATCGTGTTGTTGGCGCTGGTCGGCGCCAACCTGCCATTCCTGAATCAGCGTCTCTTCGCCGCGGTGCCGTTGAAAGCGGCGAAGAAGAGCGCCTGGATCCGGATTGCCGAATTGATCGTGCTGTACTTCGCGGTCGGCGCGCTCGGTTTTCTGCTGGAAGCACGCGCGGGTAATCGCTTCGAACAGGGGTGGCAGTTCTACGCGATCACGTTCGCGTTGTTTATCGTGTTCGCGTTCCCCGGCTTTACCTTCCAGTATCTCGTCAAACGTCGCTGACGGCGTCTCGCCGTCGCGCACCAAGCTGTCCTGAGGTCGCATATGGCTGAACTTCCCGATCACGACGACACGCTCACCGAGACCTGTCTCGAGAGCAAAACGATCCACCAAGGGCCGTTCCTGACGCTCAAGTGCGATACGGTCCGCTTGCCCGACGGTAAGCAGGCCACGCGCGAGTACGTTCAGCATCCGGGCGCCGTGATGGTGATTCCGTTGTTCGACGACGGTCGCGTGTTGCTGGAAAGCCAGTACCGCTATCCGATGGGCAAGGTCATGGTCGAGTATCCGGCGGGCAAACTCGATCCGAACGAAGGTGCGCTGGCCTGCGCGAAGCGTGAGCTGCAGGAAGAGACCGGCTATACGGCGCGCGAATATGTTTATTTGACGCGCATTCATCCCATCATTTCCTACTCGACCGAATTCATCGATATTTACCTGGCGCGTGGGCTGACTGCCGGCGAGCGGAAACTCGACGACGGCGAATTTCTCGAACTCTTCACCGCCAGCGTCACCGATATGTTGGAATGGGTACGCACGGGTAAGGTGACGGACGTGAAAACCATCATCGGCACGTTCTGGCTGGAGAAGGTCTTGTCAGGTGTCTGGCCGATGGCCGAGCCGCAATAGCGCGCTCAGTTCGGAACGCAGAACGGGCGCGAGTCGCGCGCCGACTGGAGAATTTCCAAAAGCCCCTGTTGGTCTATGACCGGCAGGGGCTTTGCCATTGTGGGCACGAAATCGACTCAATGCGTTGCATCGTGTCTGAAAAACAGCTTCCTGTCCTATGCCATCCGACAGTCTCGCCCCACAGCAGTTGCCGCTCTAGTATCGACACCTGGCAATGGAGTTTGTTATCGCACTTGATTCGAATGACGAATGGTATGAAATGGATTCTATTGCGGTCGCGTGCGCGATGGGTTGTCACTTGACAACCCATCGCGCACGCACTAAATTGGAGGGTATAGATGGTTCGTGGAGTCCATTCCAAAAAAGAGGTCGAGGCCGCACTGGCTTACGCGGAAAGAAACGGCTGGCGAATTCAGGGCGGTGGCAAAGGTCACGCTTGGGGAAAGATGTTCTGTCCGTACAACGACGCGGAATGTCGTTGTGGCGAGTTTTGTATTTCGAGTGTGTGGAGTACGCCGAAGAACCCCGGCAATCACGCAAAGCACCTCAGGCGCATCGTGGACAACTGCACGACGCGCCGGTAGTAAAAGTGTTCGAACGGGCAAAAAGCCCGAGGCTGAATCAAGGCAGGAGTAGCTTATGGAATATGTGTTCACCTTGAAGTACCGGCTCGCAGAAGAAGATTGCGATCTTGACGAGATCGTCGAGCGCCTGGGCGAAGCCGGATGCGACGACGCAACTATCGGCGTGGGGCAACCGGGGCGCATTGCACTGGTTTTTGCTCGCGAAGGCGCGTCGGCATTCGAGGCGCTTGTCAGCGCACTCAAAGATATCAAGCAGGCAGTGCCGTCCGCGCGCCTTGTCGAGGCGGGGCCGGATTTCGTCGGCCTCACAGATGTCGCGGAGGTCGCGGGCGTGTCACGGCAAAATATGCGTAAGCTGATGCTTAGCCACGCAATCGACTTTCCGCCGCCGGTTCACGAGGGCAGCGCGTCGGTATGGCATCTGTCGGACATCCTTGGCTGGCTGACCGCGCGCGGGGGGTATGACATCAAGGCGGATGTATTCGATGTCGCGAAATCGGCCAAGCAGATCAACCTCGCCAAAGAGGCGCTCCAACTCGAGCCGCGGCTTAACCGCCGACTCGAATTCCTTGTGGCTTGAGAGGCGCGCGGCGGCAAGCACGAACCCATGAGCGCCATGCGATCAGTGCGCCTTTTATCTGCGGGTTTTCGGTGTGCCGCTCGCCGGCTGAGCCACCTTCGGCAGCTCGGTGCGCAAAGCGTTAAAATCGCCCACCGCGTTCGATTTCTCAGCGACGCCTGGCGTCAACGCGCCGTCCGTAAAAATTTACGAACGACCGTTCACAAATTTCCATTTTGCGCTAAACTGGCACGCAAGCCCTGATTCCACATGAAGGTCCTCGATTTACAGTGTCCGCATGGCCATCGGTTCGAAGGCTGGTTCGCTTCGGCTGATGACTTCGAGTCGCAGCAGTCCCGCAAGCTTGTTGAATGCCCGATTTGCGGTGCGAACGAAGTGAGCCGTTTGCCGTCGGCGCCCCGCCTGAATTTGTCGGGCGCGACTGACACGAAAGTCCCTGCAGGCGAGGGGGACATGCAGGCACGCGTGATGCGCGCATTGCGCGAGGTACTGGAAAAGACTGAGAACGTGGGCGACCGCTTCGCTGAGGAAGCACGGCGCATTCACTACAACGAAGCGCCCGCACGCAATATTCGCGGTGTTACGACACCGGAAGACGCGAAAGCCTTGGTCGAAGAAGGCATCGAAGTGATGCCGCTGCCGGTCCCGGCTGCCTTGAAGGAACCGCTGCAATAGCGCAGTGGCTCACTGGCAGCGGGCGGTTGCGGCCAGGAGACACTACGCATGAATCTAGACTATTCCCCCGCTGACGACGCGTTCCGCGCCGACATCCGTGCCTGGCTCGAAGCGAATCTGCCTCGCGAGCTGAGCGATAAAGTTCTCAACCACAAGCGTCTGGGCCGCGAAGACTTCGCAAGCTGGCACAAGCTGCTCGGCACGCGCGGCTGGTCGGTTGTCGCGTGGCCGAAAGAATACGGCGGTCCAGGCTGGGACGCGACCCAACGGCATATCTGGGACGAAGAGTGTGCGCGTATCGGCGCGCCGTCCGTGCTGCCGTTCGGCGTCTCGATGGTCGCGCCCGTGCTGATGAAGTACGGCAATGAGGCGCAGAAGCGCCACTATCTGCCGCGCATTCTCGACGGCACGGACTGGTGGTGTCAGGGTTACTCCGAGCCGGGTTCCGGTTCCGACCTGGCCTCGCTGCGCACGCGTGCCGAGCGCGTTGGCGATCACTATGTGGTCAACGGTCAGAAAACCTGGACCACGCTGGGCCAGTACGCCGACATGATGTTCTGCCTCGTGCGCACCGACAGCGGCGCGAAAAAGCAGGAGGGCATCTCGTTCCTGCTGATCGACATGAAAACGCCCGGTATCACCGTGCGCCCGATCATCACGCTCGACGAAGATCACGAAGTCAACGAAGTCTTTTTCGAAGACGTGAAAGTGCCGCTCGACAATCTGGTCGGCGAAGAGAATCGTGGCTGGACCTACGCGAAGTACCTGCTAGGGCACGAGCGCACCGGTATTGCCCGGGTCGGGCAATCGAAGCGCGAACTCGTATTCCTGAAGCGCCTCGCGCTGGAGCAGAAGAAGAACGGCAAACCGTTGCTGCAAGATCCGGTGTTCGCCGCGAAAGTCGCGAACCTTGAGATCGAGCTGATGGCGCTCGAAGTCACCGTGCAACGCGTCGTCGCTAATGAAACGGGGGGACGCGGGCCGGGACCGGAAGCCTCCATGCTCAAGATCAAGGGCACGGAAGTGCAGCAGGCGCTGACCGAACTGATGGTCGAAGCAATTGGACCGCTCGCCGCACCGTTCGACGTGCCATTCCTCGAAGGCGAACGCGAACATAGCCTCGCCGGTGACGATAACGCCGCGCCGCTGGCCGCGTACTACTTCAACTTCCGCAAGACGTCGATTTACGGCGGCTCGAACGAAATTCAAAAGAACATCATCGCGCAGATGATTCTGGGACTTTGAGGAGCGGCGCATGGACTTCACTTTCAACGACGAACAACAGCAATTTGCTGACGCACTGCGCCGCTATCTGGACAAGAGCTATGGGTTCGAAGCGCGCCAGGCGATCGTGCAATCGGAAACCGGTGTGTCGGATGGGCACTGGGCAGCCTTTACCGAA
Organism: Paraburkholderia haematera; assembly: GCF_905220975.1. GTDB lineage: Bacteria > Pseudomonadota > Gammaproteobacteria > Burkholderiales > Burkholderiaceae > Paraburkholderia > Paraburkholderia haematera. The sequence continues at coordinate 985,593 of NZ_CAJNBK010000001.1, forward strand.
TTGGGTCTGACCGCATTGCCGGTGCCGGAAGCGCAGGGCGGCTTCAACGGCAGCCCGATCGACATGCTGGTTGTCATGCAGGAGCTCGGCCGAGCTTTGGTGATCGAGCCGTACTGGGCGACCGCGGTGGGTGTCGAAGCGCTACGGCTCGCGGGCACCGCGCACGGCGAAGACGCAGCGCTGCTCGAACGCGCGGCGCAGGGCGAGATCAAGCTCGCCGTGGCATTTCACGAGCCGCATGCGCGCTACGACCTGTTCGAGGTCGAGACCGCTGTGAACGGTCAGGGCGATCAGCAGACGTTGACCGGCACGAAATCGGTTGTGCTGCACGGCGCGCAAGCCGACTACTGGATCGTGCCGGCTCGGCTGAACGGCGAGATCGCGCTCTTTGTCGTCGCCCGCGATGCAGCCGGCGTCAAGGTCACCGACTACCGCACAATCGACGGCCAGCGTGCCGCGACACTGAGGTTCGATGGCACGCCGGCACGCCGGCTCGCCGGCAAACACGCAGGTGCCGCGGCGCTTGAGCACATCGCAGACTACGGCACGCTATTGCTCTGTGCGGAAGCGGTCGGCGCACTCGACGCACTGAACCATGCAACGGCGGAGTACACCAAAACGCGCCAGCAGTTCGGTCAGCCGATCGCGCGTTTTCAGGCGTTACAGCATCGCATGGTCGAGATGTTGATTCATGCCGAGCAGGCGCGTTCGATCACTTATCTGGCGGCTATGCGTTACACGAGCGTAGACGCCGACGAACGTCGCCGTGCGGTCTCCGCAGCGAAGGTGCGCGTCGGTCAGGCCGCTCGTTTTGTCGGTCAGCAGGCGGTCCAATTGCACGGCGGCATGGGCGTCACGAACGAAGTCGCCGCGGCGCATCTGTTCAAACGTCTTGCTATCATCGAAACCACGTTGGGTGATGTTGATCACCATCTCGCGCGGTTCGCCGCGCTGCCCGGCTTTGTCACCGCCGAAGCCTGATCAGCCGGTCGAAGCGGATAGGAGGTTTGACGATGGGTCGGAGTTTCGAGGACATGGTAGTCGGCACGACTACCGAAATCGGCAAGCATACGTTCACGCGTGAAGAGATTGTCGAGTTCGCGGAGAAGTTCGATCCGCAACCGTTTCACCTGGACGAAGCTGCAGCCGCAGAGTCGCCGTTTCGCGGATTGGTTGCAAGCGGATGGCACACCTGTTCGGTCATGATGGGCATGCTGGTGCGCAACGCGCTCGCGGGTTCCACGTCGATGGGCTCACCCGGTATCGACGAGATTCGCTGGTTGAAGCCGGTGCGCGTCGGCGACACGATCACGATGATGAACGCTGTACTCGACAAGCGCGTTTCGGCGAGTAAGCCGGATCGCGGCCTCGTTTCGACGGAGTGGCAAGGCATCAATCAGCATGGCGAAACGGTGATCACGGTGCGCTCCAAGGGAATGTTCGGACTGCGCAATCCCGGAGCCGTGTCATGACGGGCGATGCGGCAGTCGCCGCAACCTTTGGCGATGCAGGGGCGTTGCGTGCGCTGGTTGGCGCCGAACCACTCGTTAGCGCGTGGCTGACGGTCGATCAGGCAAGCGTCGATCGTTTCGCCGAAGCCACTGGCGATCATCAATGGATTCACGTCGACCCCGAGCGGGCGCGGCGCGAGTCGCCGTTCGGTGGTCCGGTCGCGCATGGGTTCATGACGCTGTCGTTGATTCCGGCATTGCTCGGCAAGACAGTGGCGCTCGAGCAGCGCATGGGCGTCAACTACGGATTGAATCGCGTGCGGTTCACGTCTCCGGTGCCGGTCGGTTCGCAGTTGCGCGCGCGGTTTGCGGTGGAATCCGTCACCGAGGTCGACAACGCCGGTGTGCAGGTTGAATGGAACGTGACGCTGGAGCGGCAGGGCAGTGAGCGACCGGTATGTGTCGCCGAGTTCATCACGCGGCACTACTTCTAAGCGTTCATAGCTGACTGGTTGGAAAAAAGCGCGAGCGGCAGCGATGCCGTCTCGCGCTTTTTTATGTCGACGCTTCTATGGATGGCAAAGCCGCGGTTGCCGGACTTGTCGACGTAAACGTGCGCCAATGCGACGGATCGACGGCACGGCTACCGCTTGGCGTACTGCGTTGCACCGAACAGCATCTCTTTAGCTTTGTCGTCCATGAGCGGCTTGCGGGCCGACGCCAGCACTTCGACGCCACGTATCACTGCCGGGCGTGCGGCAATTTCTTCGTGCCATCGCTTCACATTCGGAAACGTATCCAGTTCGATACCCTGGTTCTGCCACGAGCGCGTCCACGGAAATGCGGCGATGTCGGCGATCGTGTAGTCGGTGCCGGCCAGATATTGCGTCTTGCCGAGTTGCGTGTTCATCACGCCGTACAGACGCCGCGCTTCGTTCGTGTAGCGGTTGATCGCATACTCGAGCGATTCCGGGGCATAAATGCGGAAATGATGTGTTTGCCCGAGCATCGGGCCGAGGCCACCCATCTGAAACATCAGCCATTGCAGCGTCGCATAGCGCGCGGCCGGATCGGTCGGCAGAAACTTGCCGGTTTTCTCCGCGAGGTAAATCAGAATCGCGCCCGATTCAAACAGTGCGAACGGCTTGCCACCAGCGTCTTTAGGACCTTCCGAATCGACGATTGCGGGAATCTTGTTGTTCGGGCTGATGGCAAGAAATTCGGGGTTGAACTGGTCGCCCGCACCGATATCGATGCCGTGCACCGTGTACGCGAGGCCCGTTTCCTCGAGCATGATGTGAACCTTATGGCCGTTCGGGGTTGCCCAGCTATAGACGTCGATCATCCTGGCTCCTTCGTTTCGTGAAAGCGGCGCCGCAATGGGCGCCGCAATTGACAAAAATTAGAGCACAGATCGAGCAATGCTGCTCGCCGCGCCGCCAGGAGCCAAGGCTCGACTTCGCGGCGCGATCAGCCGCCGCGAAGCCAACCTCGAACACCCTCTCAAACGATCGAACACTCAAACCCGTGTAATCGGCGTTGCTACACGAGCCGCGGCACCCGCATCCATATAGCGCGCCAGTTCGAGCTTGGCGATCGCGTTGCGGTGCACTTCGTCGGGGCCGTCGGCGAAGCGTAGCGTCCGCGCGGATGCATACGCATACGCCAACGGGAAATCGTCGCTGACGCCGCCGCCGCCGTGCGCCTGGATCGCCCAGTCGATCACCTGGCATGCCATATTCGGCGCGACCACCTTGATCATGGCAATCTCGCCGCGCGCGCCCTTGTTGCCGACCGTGTCCATCATGTACGCGGTCTTCAGCGTCAGCAGACGCGCCTGTTCGATCATGCAACGCGCTTCGGCGAGGCGTTCCTGTGTGACGCCTTGTGCTGCAACCGGCTTGCCGAAAGCGACGCGTTGCATCGAGCGTTTCGCCATGAGTTCGAGCGCGCGCTCGGCGAGGCCGATCAAACGCATGCAGTGGTGGATGCGTCCCGGTCCGAGACGCCCTTGAGCGATTTCGAAGCCACGTCCTTCGCCGAGCAGCATGTTGGTGGCCGGCACGCGCACATTGTCGAGCGTGATTTCCATGTGGCCGTGCGGCGCGTCGTCGTAGCCGAACACGGTAAGAGGGCGATGCACGGTGATGCCGGTCGCATCGGCGGGGACCAGAATCATCGACTGCTGCGCATGGCGCGGCGCCTCAGGGTCGGTCTTGCCCATCACGATGTAGATCTTGCAGCGCGGATCCCCCGCACCGGACGACCACCACTTGTGGCCGTTGATCACGTAGGAGTCGCCATCGCGCACGATGCTCGTCTGGATATTGGTCGCGTCCGACGACGCCACCTCCGGCTCGGTCATCAGGAACGCCGAACGGATGTGTCCTTGCAGCAGCGGTTCGAGCCACTCGCGCTTGTTGTCGTCGCTGCCGTAGCGCTCGATCGTTTCCATGTTGCCGGTGTCGGGCGCGTTGCAGTTGAACACTTCCGGCGCCCAGGGCACACGGCCCATGATCTCGCATAGCGGCGCGTACTCAAGATTCGTCAGACCGGCCCCGCGTACCGATTCGGGCAGGAACAGGTTCCACAAGCCGGCGTCGCGCGCCTTCGTTTTCAGTTGCTCGATCAGCTCGGTCGGCAGCCATGCATTGCCGTTCTGACGATTACGTGCAATCTCGGCGTAAAACGCCTGCTCGTTCGGATAGATGTGCTCGTCGAAGAAGCCGAGCAGTTTCTCGCGCAGCGCCTGAACCTTCGGGGTGTAGTCGAAATTCATGTATGACCTCGCGGATGACGAATGACGTTGGTTCGGGAGCGCAACCTTGCTGGTGCGCCGATCTGCTTAACGTACCTTCTGTGCGTAGCGCCAGGCGAGCTCGGCCATCGGCTTCGCGCGACGGCCGGCATCGAGCGCCTGGGCACTGGCTGCCGTACCGTCGACCACGCGTTTCATGATCCCTTGAAGGATCGCGGCGATGCGGAACATGTTGTACGCCAGATAGAAATTCCAGTCGCCGTGGATCGCGAAGCCCGTGCGCTTGCAATAGCGCTCGACGTACTGCGCTTCGTCGGGAATGCCGAGTGCTGCCCAATCGAGGCCCGCAATGCCGCGAAACTGCGCCGGATCGACGTGCCACGCCATGCAGTGGTACGCGAAGTCGGCGAGCGGGTCCCCGAGCGTCGACAGTTCCCAGTCGAGTACGGCCAGTACGCGCGGTTCGGTGGGATGGAAGATCAGATTGTCGAGCCGATAGTCGCCATGCACCACCGAGGCGCGATCATTCGTTTCCGCCGGCATATGCTGCGGCAGCCATTCGATCAGGCGCTGCATGGCGTCGATCGGTTCCGTTTCGGATGCGACGTACTGCTTGCTCCAGCGGCCGATCTGGCGTGCGAAGTAGTTGCCCGGTTTGCCGTAGTCGGCAAGACCGATTGCCGTGACGTCGACGCTATGCAGCGCGGCGATCACGCGATTCATTTCGTCGTAAATCGCCGCGCGCTCCGCGGGTGTCATGCCGGGCAGGGACTGGTCCCACAACACGCGGCCTTCGACGAACTCCATCACGTAGAACGCCCGGCCGATCACGCTTTCGTCCTCGCACAAGGCGAGCATGGTCGCGACCGGCACGTCGGTGTCGGCAAGCGCGTGCATGACGCGGTATTCGCGTTCCACGGCGTGCGCCGAGGGCAGCAACTTAGCGGCTGGCCCAGGCTTGGCACGCATCACATACGAGCGCGACGGCGTGACGAGTTTGAAGGTGGGATTTGACTGGCCGCCGGCGAATTGCTCCAACGTGAGCGGTCCGGAAAATCCGTCGACATGCTGCGCTAGCCATGCAGCGAGCGCCTCGTTGTCGAAGCGTTGCCGCTCGTTGACCGGGCGCGTGCCCTCGAAGGCCGAGTAATCCGGTTTGTGTTCTGGTTCGCCGGTCTGTGTGGCTTGCACCATCTGTCTCCTCCAGTTCGGGTTCAGCTACGCGTGTATTGAATGAATTGTGCGTAGAGCATTTCCATCGTGGTATTGCGAACGTCGCGATAGAGCGGCGACGGCGGTGAATAGTTGATCGTGCGCAGCACCCAGTCGCGCGGCTCGGCGCCGACGTCGAGCGCATTGATGCAACCGGTGGCCTGCGCCAGATGACCGAAGAAAGTACGGCCGCCGGCGGTGAGTGCGTGTGACAGAATTGCGCGATTCACGCCGCCATGCAGCACCAGCAGCACGGTGTCCCACGACGTGTCCTCGCGCAACGCCGCCACCGCCGGCAACACGCGGTCGAACAACGCGCCAATGGTTTCGCCGTCGAGAAAGCGAGTGCTTTCCGGCACGATCCCGTCGAACACGCCTAGAAATGCTGCTTCGATATCCTGTGGCGGAATGTTGCTGAGTTTGCCACCGCGAATTTCCTGCCACGCAGGTTCGATGTCGAGGTCGATCTGCTGGCCAGTTTCGGCCAGCACACGTTGCGCGGTCTCGACCGTGCGCGGCAAACCGCTCACGATGACCCGATCGAACCGGATCTGCTGCCCGGCAAACACGCGGCCTGCCGCGCTCGCCTGCTCGCGGCCGTTCGCGTTCAATGGCACGGTTTCTGGGTCGATCGCGCGGCCGGAGTCGTCGAAGTAGGTCACGTCGCCGTGACGCATCAGGAAGATGCGGCGGCGCTTGGGGAGTTGGTAGTCAGGCATCGTCCCTTCGTTCACTTATGTTCACTTGTAGATTGGAGCGCGTTTTTCGAGGAACGCGGAAATCCCTTCGAGCCCGTCACGATGATGCAGGGATGCGACGAAGCCGTCGCGTTCGGCAACCAGATGTTCAGCGAGCGGCTGAGCACCGGCCGCGCTGATGAGCCCCTTGATGCGCGCTACCGAATTCGGCGAAATCTTGCCGAGCTCGTCAGCCCAGGCGACCGCGGTGTCGCGCACTGCGCCGGTCCTCGCCAGTTTGTTGACGACGCCGAGATCGTGCAGGCGCGTGGCGCCGATCGGTTTGCCTTCGATCAGCACCTCGGTCGCCAGTTGACGCGGTAATGCTTGTGCGAGAAACCATGAACCGCCACCATCCGGCGTGAGGCCCACGCGCGCATACGACATGACGAATTTGGCGTCTTCCGCGGCGACGATCAGATCGCACGCAAGCGCTAGCGAAAACCCCGCGCCGGCAGCGGCGCCATCAACGGCCGCGATCACCGGTTTCGACGAAAGACGCAGCGCCGAAATCCATTCGCCGAGCAGATCGATACTTTCCGCCTGCACCGAAGGATCTTTCGCGCGGTTTTCCAGCAAGCGATTCAGATTGCCGCCGGCACAAAAGAAATTGTCCGCGCCGGTAATCACGACCGCGCGAATGGAAGGATCGCGTTCCACCGACTCGAGCGCTTCGATGCCCGCGGCGTACATGTCCGGATGCAGCGCATTGCGTGCGCCGGGGTTCGACAGCGTGAGGACCAGCGTCGATTCGCTTTCGGTCGGGCGCGAGGTCAGCAGTTCGGCGCTCATTGTTGGGTCTCCGTTTGAGTGTCGGCAGCGTCGCGTTGCGTTAGCGACAGGCCAAGTTGTGCGCGCCGTGCAAGCCAGGGCGAAGGACGATAGCGCGGCTCGCCGAGCACGCTGAAGATATTGCGCAAGATGGTGAGGATCGTTTTCGCGCCGAGTGCATCGCCGAGTGCGAGCGGCCCGCGCGGGTAACCGAGGCCTAGCGTCACGGCGAGGTCGATATCGTCCGGCGTCGCGATCTGTTTTTGCGCAATGTCGCAGCCGATGTTGACGATGGTCGCCACGACGCGTTGCGCGACGAAGCCGGTCGAGTCGCGGATCACGGTGACGGGAATGCCGTCGGCGGCAAATAGTGCGTGCGCGGTCTCGCGTGCTGCGCGGCTGGTGGCGGGCGTCGTCATCAGCGTGCGGCGCTGTGCGGCGGCCAGCGGGAATAGGGTGTCGATGGCGACGACGCGCGTTGCATCGAGTGCTTCGTCGACGGCGGCCGTGGTCGCGTCATGACCGAACGGCGTTACGACGATCAGCGAATCCGCTGCGGGTGTAGCGCCATCGTCGAGCTTGACGCCGGTCTTGACGATGAGTTGCACGACGGCCTCATGCGCTTGCGGATAGCGCTTGCTGACCCACACGCTTTGCGGCAGTTCGGTCGGCGCGGACGCTTCCGCGGGCACTTGCTGCTTGCCGTCTTCATAGCGGTAAAAGCCTTCGCCGGTCTTGCGGCCGATCAGTCCGCCCGCGAGCCGCGTGCCTGTGATCGGCGAGGGGGTGAAGCGCGGTTCTTCATAGAACTGGTGATAGATCGATTCCATCACCGGATGCGATACGTCGAGCGCGGTCAGGTCCAGCAGTTCGAACGGCCCGAGGCGAAAACCTGCCTGTTCGCGCATGATGCGGTCGATGTCGGCGAAGCTCGCAACGCCTTCACCCGCTATGCGCAGGCCCTCGGTGTTCATGCCGCGACCCGCGTGATTGACAATGAAGCCGGGCATGTCCTTCGCGCGCACCGGCGTGTGGCCCATGCGTCGCGTGAGATCCATCAGCGCATCGCCGACGGCGGGATCGCTGCGCAGGCCGTCGATTACTTCGACGATCTTCATCAACGGAACCGGATTGAAGAAGTGATAACCGGCCACCCGCGACGGATTCGTGCAGCCTGCCGCTATGGCCGTAATTGACAACGACGAGGTATTCGACGCCAGCACGCAACGGCCGCTCACCACCGTCTCGAGCTCGCGAAAGAGGGCCTGCTTCACATCGAGCTTTTCGACGATCGCCTCGACGACCAGATCGCAATCGGCCAGATCGCCAATCACCTGCGCACCGCTCACGTTTGCTAGCGCGGCGAGCGAACGGGCCTGATCGAGCTTGCCTTTGGCGGTCAGTTTGGCGAAAGTCTCGGCAAGGTAGTCGCGCGCGGCGCCGATCGCGGCGGGATTCGTGTCGTAAAGACGCACGGTGAGGCCCGCCAGTGCGGCAATCTGGGCAATGCCACGGCCCATTGCACCGGTTCCGACAATGCCGATAGTCTCGATACTGAAATGACGAGAGGTCATTGTGATGGTCGACTCCATGGTTATTTTAGAATAGCACGATCGTGCAATTTACTGGATGATTGATCGAAGGCCGCTGCTTTGATGTTGACGAGCGGTCTCAAACAACCCGAAGAAAGGAGACACCCGATGATCAAGCTGTGCGGTTTCGCGCTCTCTAACTATTACAACAAGGTGAAGTTCGTGCTTCTCGAACACGGCATTCCGTTCGAGGAAGTGTTGGTGCTGCCGAGCCAGGCAGAGGCGCTGCTTGAGCATTCGCCGCTCGGCAAGGTGCCTTACATCCAGACCGAACACGGCGATCTTTGCGAATCGCAAGCCATAGTCGAGTATCTGGCCGCGCGCTTTCCCGACAAGGCAATTTTCTCCACTGATCCGTGGGAAGCGGCCAAGGAGCGCGAGTTGATCATGTTCGTGGATGTGCATCTCGAACTGACCGCGCGCAATCTCTACAAAGAAGCGTTCTTCGGTGGCACCGTGACTGACGCGACCAAGGCGCGTGTCGAGAAGCTGCTCGCGCATCACATCGCCGGCTTCAAGCGGATCGCTAAATTCGGGCCGTATTTGCGCGGCGAGCATTTCAGTGTCGCCGACATGGCAGGTTTTGTGAGCTTGCCGCTCGTCGGCATGGCGACGCAGACCATCTACGGCCGCGACTTCCTGCTCGACGCCGGCGTGGACTGGAAAAGCTATGTGAAGGCGATTAACGCCCGGCCGGCCGCGCAGCGCGTGACAGACGACCGTAAGGCGTATATCGCGGCCTCGCGTCCGGCCTGAGGCGTGGCGGCTTTGCGGTCGCGGGTGAAATGAACCCGGGCGTGCCGCGCACGCGTGGGCCGCTGCGCGCGATGGCGAGGAACGTGGGTTCGTTCGCAGCATCGCGCGGGGCGTCCTAGAGCCGCGCCAGCCGTTCGAGCGCCATGGCGAGTGTGGCTTCCTGCTTGGCGAAGCAGAAGCGCACCACGCCCGATTCATGGGCCTCGTGATAGAACGCCGACACCGGAATCGCCGCGACTCCGATCTCGCCGGTCAGCCATTGTGCGAATTCGGCTTCGGGCAAGTCGCTGATCGCCGAATAATCGACGCACTGAAAGTACGTGCCCGTGCAAGGCAGCAGCTTGAAGCGTGAATGTGCGAGACCGGCGCGGAAGAAGTCGCGTTTCTTCTGATAGAACGCGGGCAGATCCAGATACGGGGCCGGATCGTTCATATATTCCGCGAGACCGACCTGCATCGGCGTGTTGACCGTGAAGACGTTGAACTGGTGCACTTTGCGGAATTCGGCTGTGAGCGCGGCGGGCGCGGCTACATAGCCGACTTTCCAGCCGGTGACGTGATAGGTCTTGCCGAAGCTCGACACCACGAAACTGCGCTGCGCCAGTTCCGGATAGCGCGCGACGCTTTCGTGCGGTGCGCCGTCGTACACCATGTGTTCGTACACTTCGTCCGACAGGATCAGCACGTTGGTACCGCGCACGATTTCTTCGAGCTTGCGCATGTCTTCAGCACGCCAGACCGTACCGGTCGGATTGTGCGGCGTGTTGATCAGCAGGAGCCGCGTTTTTGGCGTGATCGCGGCGGCGAGCTTGTCGAACGGGATTGCGTAGTCGGGCGCCTCGAGCGTGACGAATACCGGTTTGCCGCCGGCCAGTTCGATCGACGGCAGATAGCTGTCGTAGGTCGGCTCCACCACGATCACCTCGTCGCCCGGATGCACGGTGCAGAGAATCGCGGTCAGCAGCGCCTGCGTGGCGCCCGCCGTCACGGTGATCTCGCTGGCGGCGTCGTAGCGGCGGCCGTACAGGTTCGCGATCTTGTCCGAAATCGCCTGACGCAGTGGCGCTGCGCCCGCCATCGGCGGGTATTGGTTGTGGCCGTCACGCATTGCGTTCGTGACCGCGTCGACAATGCGGGGATCGCAGCCAAAGTCGGGAAAGCCCTGGCCGAGGTTCACCGCGCCTTTTTCGGCGGCGAGCGCGCTCATTACGGTGAAAATTGTCGTGCCGACGTCCGGCAGGCGAGACGGAAACGAGGGACTCATGGGCGTGTCGTGCGGTGCATTCATGGCGCTGTCCGGAGCGTGGTCGAGTGAGTTGGCGAATTGACAGGGGGCGTCGTTCAAAAGGACGAAGCCTGATTGTAGGGAATCGCGGCGCAACGTGCGCGCGGTCGTCCCGATGCCGGCCATCCGGCCAGGGTCATGCGGGCGCTGGCCCGTCTGCCATCCAGGAGCTGACGAACGGCGCCGGTTGTGCAATCTGGAAACCGAAATCGCGCGCAATCCGCTTGGCGAGTTTCAATACCGCGCGGTCTTTCGATACCAGCCAATCGGCCTGCGCGGCGTGCGCGAGTTCGAGGAATTTCTGGTCGTCGCGGTCTTTGCATTTGGGCAACGGCCTGGCATCTTCCGCGGGTGCGGCGGGTTCGACCAACTGCGCGAGGCGTGTGACGACGGCAAGCGCCGCCGCCTTGTCGACATTGCGATGCACGAATTGCGGATAGTCGAGCACGTAGGTGAGTTCGGCGAGGCAGCGTGCATCGATCAGCGCGGCGAGCGCGCCACTTTCGAGCGCGGCACGGATGGGCCGCGTGTGCGGATCGTCGAACACGAGAATATCGATCCAGACATTGGAATCGAGGACGACGCGCAAAGCGCCGTGTGAGGCATGGGAACCGGGCATTCGTTACAATCTGGCTTTCGTCTTTGACCGCCAGGCACGGCGTGCCTGCAAGGCCTCTATGATAATCGTTCTGTCGCCGGCGAAATCGCTCGACTACGAAACCCCTCCGCATGTCAAAAAGCACACGATCCCCGATTTCGTCGACGATGCGGCCGAATTGATCGGCGGACTGCGCCTTTTGTCGCCGCAGCAAATCGGCTCGTTGATGAGCATTTCCGATCAGCTCGCGCACCTCAATTTTCAGCGTTACGCAGAATGGTCGCCCAGCTTTGGCACGCACAACGCCAAGCAGGCGGTGCTCGCGTTCAACGGCGATGTGTATGAAGGTTTCAACGCCAGGACGTTGTCGTCGGCCGATCTGGACTACGCGCAGAATCACGTACGCGTGCTTTCCGGCCTGTACGGATTGCTGCGCCCGCTTGATTTGCTGCAACCGTACCGGCTGGAAATGGGCACGCGGTTTGCCAATACGCGCGGCAAGGATCTGTACGCGTTCTGGGGCGAACGGATCACGCAGGCTTTGAACGTGCAACTGAAGAAGAAAGCTGCCGCGTCGCGCGTGCTGGTCAACTGTGCTTCCGGTGAGTACTTCAAGTCGGTCAAGCCCCAGCTTCTGGAAGCGCCGATTGTCACGCCGGTGTTCGAAGACTGGAAGGGCGGCCGCTACAAGATCATCAGTTTCCACGCAAAGCGCGCACGCGGTCTGATGGCGCGCTACGCGGTCGAAAACCGTCTCGACAAGCCCGAGCAGTTGAAAGACTTCGACTCCGAAGGGTACACGTTCAACGCCGAGGCCTCGAACGATTCCACTTTCGTATTCCGTCGCCGTATCGCTGATTAAGCGATTGCGGCGCACACAAGCAGGGAAGAACATCATGACGTTATCGATTACGAGCAACTTCGACGCGGGTGCGATCGAAGTGCTGGCATGCGAAGACGCGGGCAATATCCGTCTGCGCGTGCGGTCCGACAGTCACGCCGAATTCGCACAGTGGTTTTATTTCCGTCTGTCCGGCGCGGCCGGCGAGCGCTGCGTGATGACCTTCGAAAATGCCGCGGCGTGCGCGTTTGCCGAAGGCTGGCGCGACTACCAGGCGGTGGCAAGCTATGACCGGGTGAACTGGTTCCGCGTGCCGACTTCCTACGACGGCCGTGTGTTGACGATCGACCACACGCCGGATTTCGACCGCATCTACTACGCGTATTTCGAGCCGTATAGCGAAGAACGTCACTCGGAGTTTCTCGGCGCGGTCCAGCAGATGCCGCAGGCCTCGCTGACGGAGCTGGGCAGGACCGTGGAAGGCCGGCCGATGTCTCTGCTGACGCTGGGCACACCGCAAACGGGCGATACGCCCAAAAAGAAAATCTGGCTGATCGCGCGCCAGCATCCTGGCGAGACGATGGCCGAATGGTTTATTGAAGGTCTCATCAAGCGTCTCGCGGGTTGGGGCGATTGGGCAGGCGATCCAGTGGCGCGCAAGCTCTACGATCACGCGGTGTTCTACATCGTGCCGAACATGAATCCGGACGGCAGCGTGCACGGCAACCTGCGCACCAATGCGACGGGCGCGAACCTGAACCGCGAATGGATGGAGCCGGACGCCGTGCGTAGTCCGGAGGTGCTGGTGGTGCGTGATGCGATTCACGCAACCGGTTGTGACCTCTTTTTCGATATCCACGGCGACGAGGCGCTGCCGTATGTGTTTGTGGCCGGCTCCGAAATGCTGCCGGGTTTCACCGAGCGGCAGGCCGAGGAGCAGAAAGCCTTCATCGAAGCATTCAAGCATGCGAGTCCGGATTTTCAGGACAAGTACGGCTACGCCGCGAGCAAGTATCGTGAGGACGCGCTCAAGCTGGCTTCCAAGTACATCGGTAACGAATTCGGTTGTTTGTCGTTGACCTTGGAGATGCCGTTCAAGGACAACGCCAATCTGCCGGACGAGCGGGTGGGTTGGAACGGCGAACGTAGTGCGTCGCTGGGCGCCGCCATGCTGCAAGCGATTTTGCGGCACGTGGAGACGTTTGCCTGACCTGTCGTTGTATATAAAAACGGGGCACACACTCTGAAGTGTGTGCCCCGTTTGCTTCTGGAGGCGCCGCATGACCCGCGGCGGCGCGGGTCAGTTGAAATGGCCGCGGATCAAGCCCGTTATTGAGTCTGTTTCGCCGTGGACTTCTTCGCGGTCGATTTGCTCGAAGACTTGCTGGAAGTCGCTCGCGAAGATTTTCCCGAGCTAGCCGTCGAGGATTTTCCGGTCGCTTTCTTCGTAGTTTTACCGCTCGCGGAGTGCTTGCTCGTCACGCTCTTGTGCTTGCCTGAGGACGTTCGCGATCCCGCAGAGCCGGAGCTATGCGCGCGGGCCGGTGGCACCGGATCGTTCCAGCTGAACGCCAGCATCTGGGGGCCTACGTAGCCGCAGCGGAACTTGAGATCGGCTGGGTCCCCGTCGCCGCTCTGACGGATTCCGAGGCCTTCGACGGTAACGATGTTGTCCACCTTGACGCGCTGCTTGCCCTCGTCGAATGAATCGTTCCAGGGCGTGACCGACGCATGCGCGCTGTCGAATGAGCTGGGTGGAAATTCGACATGGTCGAAGGCGGTTGATGTACTTGCAACAAAATTGCCGTGAGCAGCACAGTCCGCGACGAGCGGGTCTGCATGCATGTCATTGACAAATTTGTTGACGAGATCGTTGTGCTGTTCGAGTTGATCGGCGTATGCGGGAGCAGTGCAAATGAGCGAGAGACCCGCTGCAAATGTTGCTAACCGGCCGACCAGCCGCAGCAATCGGCGCGGTACGTTGGTGCGATCCATCTAGTTCGTTAGACGCTAATGAGACATGAGGCACGTAAGATGCCCGGCGGGAGGGATGAGTTCAATCCTGACACAAATATTTTGTCCTGTCGTGGTGCGTGGACTCAGGCGCTGTATGTGCCGAGATGACGGATTGCCGCAGATACGTGCTCGATGCCGCGCCCGTGTCAGGTGCGTGGCCCGCCCAATCGGTATCGACGCACATCATATGTGGTAACCCACGCGGGGCGGTAGACCGCGATCAGTGCTGTCGACATGCCCGTGAACCAGGCCTCGCCGGAGGCTAGCAGAAGCACGCTGAACGCGTAGCCGGCTGGCACTACGGTCATCGAACCGTCGGCGAGCGCGATGTGAACACCGAGTGCCGCGGCCGCCGTGAGCGACACGGCAATGGCGGGTGAGACAAAACCTTGGCCGAAGATAAACATGAAGAGGTTACGCGGCAGCCAGGCGATGCTGGCGCGCTGGATCAAGGTCGAGATGCCGACAGGCAGCGCACCGAACACGAGGAAAGTTAGCGCGATGCCTTGCCACGGGGCGTCGAAGACGACGGCGGCGAGACCGGTGACTATCGCCATGGCGATCAGCGCCAGCGCCCAGTCGAATAACGTGACGACCAGTGTGGCGCCGAGCAGATGCATGACGGTGCCGTCGTCGAGCCACGCATTGCTTGCCCACAGCACCGACACCGCGACGATGATCGCGAGCCAGACATGCTGGAGTGTGCCGTCCTGAAGTCGTTTGAAAGGATTTTTCCACAGCGCGAGCGCGACCACTATCGCAGTGGCGATCCAGCCACCGACAGCGACCCAGAACGGAAGCGGTGTGTAGAGGAAACCCATGTATCTCATATTACTCGTTGGACGAGAAAAGGTGTGAGCGGATTCCATGCCAGCCGGCGCGAACGCTGCCAGAAGGGGTGCATTCCGATTCTGGTGCGAGCGCCGGCTGACGTTATGCCGAACCTTGTGCAACCGATTCTGCCGTCGGCCCAACGGGCGCCTCGTCGTAAGGCGTGCCTGGCTCAGCTGCCATTGGCAGCGTGTCGGCCGTGTCGTTCGCGGGCAACGGATACTGGAAGCGCCGCAGTGTGCGGCGCCGCAATGGGACCACGCCGGCTTGCCCCATTACCGGACGAGCCGTGCTTTCGCCATCGTTGCGCAGTACTTGCAAATGGGCCGACAGCCAGCCGTTGTAGAGCGCGACCGCGGCGGCGCGATTAGGTGCTCCGAGTTGCTGGAAAATGCTGGTCAAATGGATCTTGACGGTGCCTTCACTGATGCCGAGCGTGCGCGCGATCATCTTGTTGGTGCTACCCATGTGGACGCAACGCATGATCTGCTCCTGGCGGGGCGACAGGCCTCCGGAAAGTTTGGTCCGGCGCGGTGGCGGACTCTTCTCGTCGAACGGCCGGATGGCGATATCCGGCGGTAGCGGAGGGTTGAGGGCCAACGCACCCGGCGGCACGTAGTGACCGCCCAGAAGAACCATCTCGAAAGCGCGCACGATCAGGCACGGGTCGGTTTCGCGCGGAACTACGCCGAGCACACCTTCGTCCATTAGATCTCGCACGGCAGTTGGAGAGGCCTCGTCGGTCAGCACTGCAATGCGCAGGTCCGGGTAATGGCTGAGCAGGTGACGGGTATCGTCAACCGACATCCAGTCCTGCCAGTCGATCACGAGCAGGTCGGGCCGCAGGCGCTTGAGCGTACGTTCAATCTGACGCCAATCCTGTGCTTCGTTAAAGCGCGCCAGCCGGTCGATTTGCCGCAGCAGTGCTTTGAGTCCATCGCGTCGTTCCGCGTCTGAGTTGAGTATTGAGAATCGCATGCCATGTCTCCAGATGAATCGGGCGAGGTGGCGCGATGCGTGCGGGCCGGCGAGGGTGCCGGGAGCAGGACGATGCGCCACCGGCACTATGATGACAAATTCCCTTCGATTTGACGGCCTGTCCAAAAGGCATAGGAGGAATGACGTAAAAAAGCCCCGCGAGTGGCGGGGCTTCGTAATGTCGAAGGTGCGGCGCAATGACGCCGACACCAGTTGGGTCAGTGGAAATGCGGTTGCGCGGGCTCTGCGTCTTCCGGCATTTCGGCGTGGACGATTTCGCCGAGCGGGTCCGCGTAGAGCGGGACACCGCAGTCATCGCAATATTCCGGCTCGAAGCGGCCCGCGTGGCGGCGCACGTCTGTCACGCCGGTTTCCTTGAGCAATGCGACGATTTCTTCGAGCGGGTCGTCTGACGCAGCCGTCTCTTGCGGTTCTTCGTCGATGCCGGGCTCGCCGTTCTCGCGGCCGTAAAGTGGCCACACGACTCCGTAGATCACATCGTTGCTGCCTCGGCGCGTGAAGCCGACGCGGTATTCGTCGATACGGCGTTCGCCGAAGCCCGCGACAACCGCGCGCAATTCCTGTGGCGCCGTACCGATCGTGTCGAACAGATAACGCACGGCGGTACGTACCGTATGAGGGCGCACGCTTTCGTCGGCGTCGCGGCAGGCTGAATAGTAGGCATCCGGCAGCAGACACTCGAACTCACATCCGGGCAGCACCAGCGACAGATTAGCGCCGCCTTGTGTTGCCCATTGTTCGAGGCATTGGCCGCGCTCGATCCGGCTGCCGTTCTCTTCTTCCTGCCAGCGAAACGACGGCTCGCCTACTGGCGCCGCGACTACAGCTAGCAGAAAGCGCGGGTCGGCCAGGATTGGCGACGTTTCCGGCAGTTCGCCAAAATTGAGTTTGACGTTGCCGCCGGCCATTGCTGCCTGAGCAAGTTGCTGGGCAATACGCCAGGTTTCGACGTGGTGACGCGGCAGTTGATCGATGCTGTAAAGGAACGGCACCATGGCGACACGCGTATTGGCCGCGAGCACGTGCGCCTGCAGGTGTGCCCGCAGCGCGTCGGCCGCGTCCGCTTTAAGCGGGCCGGAAGGAATCATGTAGCGTGTCCAGGCCAGCACCGGCGCGGCAATCAGCAGCGCTTCATAAGGAACGCCTTCATGGTCGATGATGAACGACTCGCTGTGCGTTTCCGCCATGTCGGCGAGTGCGCCATATGCATCAGGATGATTTTGCTGCAGATGATCGAGCGCGGCGTCCAGCGTTGTCTGGTTGGCGTTGCGGACGATCTTGGCCAGCAGCGCGTCGAGCTTCGCTTCCCAGAAGCGGTCCTCGGTGCGGCTGCCCGACGCGAAAAGCGCGAGCGAAAGACCGACAAGCTTGTCGGCATCGGGGGGGAGACGTTTGGCGATTCGCGAGCGCATAAATCCGAAAATTGGGAGAGCACAGAACCTTATATTCTAGTCTTTTCTATGCCGCCATATTATTTGGCTGACTATGCCGGATGGATCGGGACATTTCCGCATCAGCAAGAAGCCTGTTGCGGGCGTCGTCAGACACGTTGCTTGGCGTCCTGGCCAGATGATATAAGACATGCCCGGGGGGCGTGACTGGCTTCTATACTGACTGCCTTCAGTGGGCGCCTGACAAAAGTAGGCCTATTCGTCGCTTTGGCCTGGCACAACAGGAGATTCATAGTGAAATCGGACCAACTGATTGAACGTCTCGCCGCAGTGTTCGCGTTGATCATATTGGTGGGTGGTTCCCTGCTGGTGCTTGCGCCTTTTACGACCGCGCTGCTGTGGGGCGCCATCCTCAGTTATAGCTCGTGGGGCCTGTACCGGCGGCTCACTGCGGCAGTCGGGGGGCGGCGGAAGCTGGCCGCGACGTTGATCGTCCTCATCATTCTGGTTGTGGTGCTTGGCCCGTTCGTTTATGCGGGCTTTGCTTTCGGCGCGCATGTTCACGACATCGTCGCGTTGGTGCAGCGGCTCTTTGAGGCTGGCTTGCCGGATCTGCCCTCGTGGGTTGGGCGAATCCCGCTGGTTGGCTCGAACATCGAGACCTTTTGGACGAATGTAACGAGTAGCAACTCTGAACTGATCGCGCAAATGCGGGCACTTGCGGCGCCGGCAGGCAAGTGGATTCTGGCGGCTGCGATCGCCGTTACGCACGGTCTGGGATTGTTGGCGCTGAGTATCGTGCTTGCGTTTTTCTTTTATACCGGAGGGGAGGGCGCTGCGGCTTGGCTGAGGGCTGGCATGCGGCGCATCGCCGGCGAACGTGCTGACTACCTGCTCACGCTGGCGGGCAGCACGGTGAAGGGCGTGGTCTACGGAATTCTCGGTACGGCGCTTGTGCAAGGCATTCTTGCCGGTTTCGGTTGCTGGATTGCGGGCGTCCCTGCGCCGGCGCTGCTTGGGCTTGCGACGTTCTTCCTGTCAGTTGTGCCGGGTGGCCCGGTTGTCGTCTGGTTGCCTGCGGCGGTCTGGCTGTATCACGGCGGTGCAACGGGTTGGGCAATATTTCTGGTTGTGTGGGGCGTGTTGGTCGTTGGCATGTCCGACAACGTCATCAAGCCGATCCTGATCGGCAAGAGTAGCGATATGCCGCTGATCCTGGTGATGCTGGGTATCCTGGGCGGTGCGTTTGCTTTCGGCTTCCTTGGTGTTTTCATTGGGCCGACGTTGCTGGCTGTTGCCTATACCGTGCTGCACGATTGGACGATCGGCGCCTCGGCCGCGCGCGCACTTGCATCCGACGCGGAAGTACCGGCTGTCGAGGAGTCGGGACGCATAGAAAAGGCGCCTTGAAATAAATTCCAGATACCGCTTGCAAGGCACGGTCCGGCTCGCTAGAATCTCGCTCTTTCGTGCTCCGGACAGCGGGGCACGGGGAGCGGGAGAGCCAGCAGTGGCAAGGCTTTGCGCGAAGTGAGCGGGTTGAGAAAGTTAAAGAAACCTGTTGACGGCGTAGCGAAAGTTCTTCATAATCTCGTTTCTCTGCTGCTGATGCAGCGACGCAGAACGAAGCGGTACCGGGTGGTTGAAGTTGGTGCTGTGACGGTAGTGAATGCGTAATCGATCTTTAAAAATTAACAGCCGATAAGTGTGGGCGCTTGATGCGCGACGCGAGCCAGGTTCTTCGGGATCTGGCATAAGCGAAAGTATCAAGTCTCACACTAGTATTAAAGGAAGGTTTTCCTGTCTTCGGACAGGATGATCATTCGTCAGTACGTTGAGTGAGCGACCGGTCCTTAACTGGACCGAAAAACAGTAACAGGTTTGAACTGAAGAGTTTGATCCTGGCTCAGATTGAACGCTGGCGGCATG
>NZ_CAJNBK010000002.1 GCF_905220975.1 Paraburkholderia haematera
TTAGCCGGTAAAAAGCAGGGCAAAAGCAGCACAATGCGGGAGTAGCTCAGTTGGTAGAGCGCAACCTTGCCAAGGTTGAGGTCGCGAGTTCGAGCCTCGTCTCCCGCTCCAAATTTTGAAGCAACGCGTTGTTTGGCGAAGTAAAAGTGCAAGGCGTTGTGAAGTAGGGCAATGCGGGAGTAGCTCAGTTGGTAGAGCGCAACCTTGCCAAGGTTGAGGTCGCGAGTTCGAGCCTCGTCTCCCGCTCCATACATAAGGGGAAGCAACGCTTCCCTTTTTGTTTGGTGGGTCGGCCATATTGGTTACCCACCAGGCAAATCTGAGAATCTGCAGCTAGGTTCCAGTCCGCTTGCGGCGCGATAGCAAAGCGGTTATGCAGCGGCCTGCAAAGCCGTTTAGGCCGGTTCGACTCCGGCTCGCGCCTCCAGTAGTTGATGTAAAGAAAAGCCCCGACTTGTCGGGGCTTTTCTTTTTTCGGCGGTATCGTTGCTGTTTTTTGTCTACTGCAAAAACCGACCCCGCATGCGTATCCCAAACCTCGAACGCCGCTCCTTCTATCTGCGCCTGATTTACTCGCTATGCCTATGCGGCGCCACCTGGACGCATCTGCAGGTGGCCCTCGTCCACGGACTCTGGTGGGACTACGGCGGCGCGGCGCCGCTAACGCAAATCTACTGGACGTCACTGCTGTTCATCGATCCGCTGACCGTTCTGCTACTGCTGTTGAGCGCGAGGGCAGGGCTGATTCTCTGCGTCGCCGTCATCGTGACAGACGTGGTGCACAATTCATGGTTCGCGCTCCATCATCCGATCCGCGCGGACCTGTACCTTTCGCAGATCGTCTTCCTGCTATTCGTTGTGTTCACAGTGCGGACCGCCTGGCGAGGAGCCGCGAGCCGGTCTGCCGCGTTGCGCGCCGTCGATTGAATTGCCCGATTGCCGCTTTGCGCAATTGCCCGTCCACACGAGGCTGCATGTACCTACAACTCACCGGCACGAACGTCCGTCTGCTCGGCTCGATGCATCTGTTTCCGGCGACGAGTCGCAGAACGCCGCCATGGATTGCCGAAGCCTATGACTGGGCCGAATCGCTGGTCTTCGAATCCGACCCGCCGACGATCCTGCCGTTTCTGAAAGCGCCCCCGCAGGGCGGTGCCGACCAACTGCAGCCCTTGCTATCCGCCGATGCCTGGCATCGGCTACAAGCTGCGTGGCCCGTTGAGGGTCCGTTGGCGCCGCTCGTCGAGCTGCGTCCGTGGGCCGTGCTGGTCGTCGCGCCGACGCTGTTTCAGCAAGTCGTCGAAGGCGTCGAGCCGCGCATGCTGCGCTCGGCGCTGACGCAAGCCAAACCGTACGAGTATCTCGAGACGGCGCAGGAAGTGGCTGCGTCGCTCGAATCGATTTCGCTCGAAGCCGTTGGCACCGCGCTCGGCATGCTGATGTCCGATCTCGACGAACCACAGCGCACGCTCGAACGGATGCATGCCGCCTGGCTGCATGGCGATTTGCAGGCCGTGCACCAGATCGCCGTCGAGTCGCCGATGTTCAACCTGCCCGGCATTCGCCACGCCCTGCTCGATATGCGCAATCGCGCGTGGGCGGCGCGCGTGAACGCGCTGTTCGGACGGCCGGAGCGAACCTTGGTCGTGGTGGGCGCGCTGCATTTGTGCGGGCCTGGCAACCTGATCGAATGTCTCGGGACACCCGTCGAGCCGGTCATAGCCTAAGACCGCCACGCGCGGCATAATTCCGCATTGCCGTCGCCGATCAAGGCGCGCTTTCATTGAAGACTTCCATGACCGAACCGCAGCAAACCGCCGCCACGCGATTGGCACAACTCGAATGGCGCTGGAAAGCGTTTGACGACCTCACGACCGCCGAAGTCTATGCCATGCTGGCCGCTCGCAGCGCGGTGTTCGTCGTCGAGCAGAACTGCGTGTATGGCGATGTGGATGGGCTCGATTCAGATGCCTGGCACCTGTTTGCTTATGGTCAAGGTGAAAAGAGGCCGCCGCTCGCGGGCTACCTGCGCGTGTTGCTGCCGGACGCCGACGACAGCGATATCCGCATCGGCCGCGTACTGACAACAGTGGAATTCCGCGGCATGGGGCTCGGCAACGCGATGCTCGAACGCTCGCTCAAGCATATCCGGGCGCAGTGGCCCGGTACGCCGATCCGCTTGCACGCGCAGGCTCATCTGCAAGGTTTCTACGGCGCATTCGGCTTTACACCGGTGTCGGAGATTCACGAAGAGGACGGCATCCCGCATGTGTGGATGCGTTCGGTCTAACCCAGGTCCAGGCTGCAACCGGACTCGGCGCGTGCGCGCGCCGGCCGGCTTCGAACTCCGCGACTTCAATTCAATCGATTCGAAATTTCAGCGGTGGCTGCTCGCAGGCGCTGTTGTGCCTTGCGCCAAGCCTTGCGTCGCCTTTGCGCGACGCTCGCCGTGCAGACGTCCGCGTGCCGACAGCCGCATCCAGTGACGTAACGCCACCAGTGCGCCGATCACGCTCATCATCGAACCCGGAATCCACAGCAACAGCCCGCCGATCTGCTGATCGCGCATCGGACTGAGCCACGTGAAGGCGCGGCCGCAAATCGAGTAGATCGGATACAGCTCGCGCGGCGTAAAAAAGATAAACGCGCCGAGGACGATCTGCGGTGGAATCGCGGCAATCACGACCAGTACGCGCTTGCCGGGCGACAAACGCGCCGGCGGCGCGGGCCGCGGATCGAGTACGAGCCACCAGAACAGCAGGCCGTCGATCACCATGCTCCAGTTCATGACGCGATAAAGCCGCCAGTCGAGCATCGCCACGAAATGAATCGGCGACATGAGCCAGAAGTAGATCAGCCCGACGAACAGCGTGACCGCCACCACCGGATGCATCACCACGTCGAGCAGTTTGCGCACCAGCGGGGTCTCCAGCGCGGGCCGCACGAAGCGCTGCCGCCAACTGAATGGAATGCCGGCGCGCAACGCCGCGCCCGGATACGAGAGCGCGATAAAGAACGGCCCGAGGTGATGCAGCACCAGATGCTGCGCGCGATGCATGAAGAACTCATGCTCGAAGAAATAATCGAGCCGCGTATGCAGCGCGACATACAACGCGACCAGCCCGAACCAGAAGGAAATGCGCCGGAGAATCGACACCTTCGCCTTGTGCGCGCCGCGCACGAAAAGAATCGCCGGCACCAGCAAGGCGATAACGACGGTCGGCGAAAACTCCCAGGGGTCGAGCCAGTAGAGCAGGTTCATCGCGGAGCGTTACTTGGTCTGGGCGGGCGACTTGACGGCGAACGGCGTATCGAGCGTTTCGCCGTCGGAGAACTTCAGCGTCAGATGCACGGTGTCGCCGGGCGCGACCTTGTGTTTCGCGTCTTCGAGCATCACGTGATAGCCGCCCGGCGCAATCGCCACCTGGCCGTGCGCGGGCACCGTCAGTTTGTCGACCATCACCATCTTTTGCGTCGAGCCGTTCGATACGGTTTGATGCAGCATCGCGTCGCCGTAGTCGTTGCTGGAAATATCAATGAGGTCGACCGGCTTGTCGCTCGCGTTCACCAGCGTCGCGTAGCCGGCGGCGGGGAGGTTGTTCGGCAGCCAACGCACCCACGCGTCTTTGACGCTGATCGCGTTAGGACCGGCGGCAAGCGCTGCCGAAGCGAAACCGAACGAGAGGGCGAGGGTGCAGCTGAGCGCGGCGAACGTTTTGATCTTGATCGACATGAATGAACTCGGGAAAGGTCAGGAGCGGTCATCGATGATGCGGCGCAGGTCTTGCGCGATCACATCGGGCGTATCGTGATCGGTGGCGAGCAGGCGCGCGTGGCCCTGCTGATCGAACACGTAGACGGCTGAGCTATGGGTGACTTCGTAGTTGCCGTTGGGGTCGCGTTTTTCCATCTGATAGGCGACCCGGTAACGCTTGGCGAGCGACTCGATCTGCCAGTCGCTGCCGGTCAGGCCTTCGGCGTGTTGCGAGTCGAAGGCGCCGACGTAGTCATGCAAGGCTTTGGGCGTGTCGCGGGCCGGATCGACTGTGATGAACAGGATGCGCACTTTTTGCGCGTTCGGGCCGAGTTTGCCCAGAACCTGCATCAGGCGGCCCATCGTTTCAGGGCAGACGTCCGGACAATGCGTATAGCCAAAGTACACGAGCGACGTACGGCCTTTAAATGAATCTCCGGTTACGACGCGGCCGTCGTCGCCGGTCAGCGTGAAATCGAGATCCGGCAAGTGGCCGGTTACGTCGGTCAACTGGAACGGTTCGGCGCGATGCGTGCAGCCGCTTAACGCACCGAGCGCGCCCACCATCAGGATCAGCGCGACCCGGCGTCCGGGCCACGGCCGGCGTGGCGTTGCGAGGTTCGGCTGGTGGTGGGACGGGGCGATAGGGAACAAAGCAGGGTTCAATGACTCGATTGAAGAGCGGTGCGTGGCGCTGCCCGTGAAAACACGCGACGTGGTTCGTGCAAAGTGCGCGGCCCGCCATGGTGTACAAAT
This sequence comes from Paraburkholderia haematera, assembly GCF_905220975.1. Classification (GTDB taxonomy): domain Bacteria; phylum Pseudomonadota; class Gammaproteobacteria; order Burkholderiales; family Burkholderiaceae; genus Paraburkholderia; species Paraburkholderia haematera. The sequence goes on from NZ_CAJNBK010000002.1 coordinate 4,511, forward strand.
AAGGATCGTCACTACAAGGGTCTGTGTGGCTGCGACTTTATCGCAAAATCTTCGATGACGTCGCGCAACGCCCGCAGGCGCGCGGTTTGCGAGGCAATTTGACGCAGCCAGCGGAAAGCGGGTTGAAGCCGGATTGTTCTCCTTTCGAACGCAATCGTGAGCGGCATCGGCCGTGCGGCCCGACCAGGCTTGTGTCCCGGCTTACTTTCTCGAAAAATTGACGGATGCGCGGTAAGATGCGCACACTTTTCCAGCCGCAGAAGGCTGAAAGGCAAAATTAACCGATGCAAGCACTACCGGCTGTTCTGTCTCCTGGTGAGACGGCATTTTTCTTCGACTTCGACGGCACGCTCGTCGAACTCGCGCCCACGCCGGATGGCGTGTTGGTGCAACCGCGCGTGATCGGATTGCTGACCGAGTTGCGCAGTCTGACGAACGGCGCTGTGGCGATTGTGTCGGGCCGCGGCATTGAAAGCATTGACGCTTTTCTCGGCATGCCCGATATGCCGATCGCCGGTCTGCATGGCGCCGAGCGGCGCGACGCGAACGGCGACACGCAGCGCATCGGTTTTCACGACGAGCGGCTGTTGCGCATGGAGCAGGTGCTCGCGCAGGTCGTCAACGAATATCCCGGCATGCTGCTCGAGATCAAAGGCGCGGCGCTGGCGCTGCACTATCGCAACGCACCCGACCGTGAGCCGGTGGCGCGCGAGGCGACCGAGCGGCTGGTTGCCGATTACCCGGGCTCCTATGTGTTGCAGCCGGGCAAGATGGTCTACGAAATCAAGCCGAAGGACGTCGACAAGGGCCGCGCGATGCGCGCGTTCCTGGAGGAGCCGCCGTTCGTCGGCCGCACGCCGGTGTTTGCTGGCGACGATCTGACCGACGAGAAAGGCTTTGCCGTCGTCAACGAGCGGGGCGGCCTGTCGATCAAGGTGGGCGCGGGCGACACGATGGCGCATTCGCGCCTCGAGTCGGTCACGGCGCTGCTCGACTGGCTGGAATCGATCGTCGCGGCCGCGCGCGGAGCGTGATGGTGACGCCGCCGGTGACGCCCTATCGCCCAACGACCATGACTTACTGCATCGGGAATCGCGCTTCATGAGCCGACTGATCATCGTATCGAACCGGGTTGCACCGATCTCGGAGGGCGGCCCGGCGGCGGGCGGTCTGGCGGTCGGCGTATACGACGCGCTGAAGGAAACCGGCGGCATGTGGTTCGGCTGGAGCGGCGACGTGCTCAGCTCCGGCCAACCGCAGATCAAGGTGGAAGAGCGCGGCCCCGTGACCTTCGCGACCATCGCGCTGATGCGCCGCGACTACGACCAGTACTACCGCGGCTTTTCGAACGCCACGCTGTGGCCCGCGTTCCACTATCGCGCGGATCTGCTGCAGTACGACCGGCACGACTTCGAAGGCTACTGCCGCGTCAATGCATGGCTCGCCCAGCAGCTCGTCCCGCTATTGCGCGAAGACGACGTGATCTGGGTCCACGACTATCACCTGATCCCGTTCGCCCAGGCGTTGCGCGCGGCCGGCGTGAAAAATCGGATTGGCTTCTTTCTGCATATTCCGTTTCCGGCTTCGCAGGTGTTGCTGGCGGTGCCGCCGCATCGCGAGCTGGTCGAAGCGCTCTGTTCGTTCGATCTGCTCGGTTTCCAGACCGCGCCGGATTTACGGGCGTTCTGCGATTACGTCGTCAACGAGGCGGGCGGCACGGTCGACGTGCCAACCAGTGGTCCACTGAGCGTCCATGCGTTCGATCGCACCTTGCGCGCGGCGGCTTATCCGATCGGTGTCTATCCGGACGAAATCGCCGAGCTCGCGAAAGCGGGCGAGCGCGGCAAGCCGGTGCGCACGATGAAGACGGCGCTGCATTCCCGCAAGCTGATCATGAGCGTGGACCGCCTCGATTATTCGAAGGGGCTGGTCGAGCGCTTCCGTGCGTTCGAGCGGCTGCTTGAACATGCCACCGCGCAACGCAACAACGTGTCGTTCCTGCAGATCGCACCGCCGACGCGCGCCGACATGCACGCGTATCAGGACATCCGCCTGCAACTCGAAGGTGAGTCGGGGCGCATCAATGGTCGCTTTGCCGAACTGGACTGGACGCCGATCCTGTACATCCATAAGCAGTACGAGCGCTCCGTGCTGGCCGCGCTGTTTCGCACGGCGCATGTCGGCTACGTCACCCCGTTGCGCGACGGCATGAACCTCGTCGCCAAGGAGTATGTGTCGGCACAGGATCCTGAGAATCCGGGCGTGCTCGTGCTGTCGCGCTTTGCCGGCGCCGCGCAGGAACTGGAGGGCGCCTTGATCGTGAATCCGGTCGATATCGACGGGATGGCCGAGGCGCTCGCGAGCGCGCTGGAGATGCCGCTTGCGGAGCGCCAGGCGCGTTATCGCGACATGATGGTGCAACTGCGCGAGAACAACGTGTCGGTGTGGCGCGATAACTTCATGCGCGATCTTCAGAGCGCACAGGGGGCGAAGAGCGCCAGAACCGTGAAGGTGCGCGCGGGGTCGGGCAAGAAGACGGTGCGCGAAACCACTGCCGGATAGGCGGCTATCTATCCGGCTGGATTTCAACTTGCCGGGAAACAGAAAAGCCGCTCGAGAGCGGCTTTTCTGTTTGTTGCTGGCGTAGCAGAGGGCGGCGCGTGGCTTAGACCACGTGCTGTTCGTCCACCTTCTTGCCGCCGACATGCAGCGTGGTGCCCTTGCCGTACTGCTTTGAGAGCAGGTCGCGATACAGGCCCGGCCGCAGGCGCAACTCTTCCGGCGTGCCGTCGTCGATCACCTTGCCGGCGCTCATCACGATGATCCGGTCGAAGTTGTTCAGCGTCGACAACCGGTGCGCAATGGCGATCACCGTGCGGCCCACCATCAGCCGGTCGAGCGCCTTCTGGATCGCTTCTTCCGATGCGCTATCGAGCGCCGAGGTGGCTTCGTCGAGCAGCAGGATCGGCGCGTTCTTCAGGATCGCGCGCGCAATCGCGATGCGCTGGCGCTGTCCGCCGGACAGCTTCACGCCGCGGTCGCCGACGATCGTGTCGAATCCTTCCGGCATGGCTTCGATGAAATCGCTGCAGCGGGCTTCGCGCGCGGCCGCGATCACTTCGTCACGACTCGCTTCAGGGCGGCCGTAAGCAATGTTTTCGTACACCGTGCGATGAAACAGCGAGATATCCTGCGGCACCAGCGCGATCGTATGGCGCAGGCTGTCCTGAGTAATGTCGGCGATGTCCTGAGCGTCGATCCTGATTGCGCCGCCCTGCGTTTCGTAGAAACGCTGCAGCAGCGCCAGCACGGTGGATTTGCCCGCGCCCGACTTGCCGATCAGACCGACGCGCTGGCCCGGCTCGATATGCAGGTCGAAGTGATCGAGAATCGGCCGGCGGCGCGGGTAGGCAAACGTGACACCTTCGAAATCGACCCGGCCGCCTTGCGGTACGAGCTCGGTGGCGCCGTCGCGGTCCGGCATGCCGTGCGGTTCGAGCAGGGTGCGAACGGCTTCCGCGAGCCGCGCGATGTGTTGCGTGACGTCGACCAGCGCGACGGCCAGATCACGCGTGCCGTGCAGGATCGTGAAGCCGAGCGAGCTGACCAGCACGATGTCGCCGGAGGTTGCTTTGCCCTGATCCCACAACCACAGCGCCCAGCCCAGCAAGCCCGCCGACAGCAGCGCGGTGATCACCGCGTGCAGCAGGCGCAGTTTTTCCAGATAAAGCAGGCTTTGCTGGCGCGCCTCCATTTCCGCTTTGACGGTCGCGCCGAAACGCTGCTGCTCGCGAAACGTCATGCCGAAGGCGCGCACGAGCCCCATGTTGCTGATCACGTCGACCAGTTCACCGTCCACCGAAGCGGCCTTGGTAGCGAAATGGTGATGCCGTGCCGAGCCGCGCCCGGCAAGTTTGTAAAGCACGACCGACAAAATGGCCGAGCACAGCATCAGGCCGCCCGCCATCAGCGGATTCACGGCGGTGATCATGACGATCGCGCCGAGCACTGCGATGCACGGCGGCAGCACGTTCCAGGCGGTGGTGTTTTCGGCGGTGTAGACCGCGTTCGAGGTTGCCGTGATGCGGCTTGCCAGCATGCCCGGCTGTTTCTCCGAGTAGTAAGTCGGCGAGTGGCCGCTCAGGTACTGGAACAGGTCGCGCCGCAAGTCGCCGGTCACGGCCACGAACGTATGCGCGGCAACCCAGCCGCCGACCCGCCACAGCAGGTTGTCGGCGGCGATCAGGCCCACCAGGATGGCGAACGCGCCCCACAGCGGACCAGGGTGATGCCGGCCTTCGCCGAGCACGTCGATCAGATGCTTGATCGCGTATTGCGAAGCGAGCGCACAGCCCACGGCCGCAAACACGCTGCACAGGACCGTCGCATGCGCGAGCGGATGGCGGCGAATAAAGCGGAAAAGAAACGCAAGCGGCCTATGCGCATAGCTCGCGAGCTTTGCGTTCTGGGCATTACGCTGGGCGATGGTTAAGTGTTCCAATTGATCGTGAGGTCGGTGTGTTTCAGGTTGTGCATGCAAGGCATGGGCCACGGCAAAAGCGTTCGCCGCGAAGCCGATGCTTCGCATTGTAAACATGCAAAAGCGATTGCGCCCTGTGTATCCGGGCGTTGGCGCGACTGATTTCGCGATAGACGGCCGCGACCTACTATTGCTCGACCCGCCAACGGCGCGGTGGTTCAAACAGGTTGCGGACTATTTCGGGATATAATTACAAATTGCATTCAACCGCGGTGCGGTATTTCTTCAATGCCTGCCGGCAAAGTTGACACGGGCACTTACAGTTGTCGACTTCGGGTCAGCGTTGCAAGCCAGTTGCTACAGTAGAACTGTCTTATAAAACAAGGGTTTGTAAAGTGTTTCGCCTTTGTAACAACGTAAAGACTTTGAAATGTTGTGGTGCAGCGAAGCACCCGGCATCGATAATGCATGCTCTGTTGGCCCACCGAAATATCTGACAGTTTGTCAACGTAGGTGCCTGGTGTGCGTTTACCGGCACATGCGCAGACAGCGAACTGCTGATCTGGGCTCACTACCCAAGCGATCCATCGCAGGATTTCTCGAAAGAATCAGGCCAACGCCGGCATATCCGGCCAGACTGCCCTGGCGAGCAAGCGAGTCGCTTTTACCCAACGCTGTACTTTTGCCTGATTTTTTACGAGGAGTTCTTCATTATGCGAATCGCTCAAATCGCTCCCCTGCACGAGGCGGTTCCGCCGAAGCTTTACGGTGGTACGGAACGCGTGGTGTCCTACCTGACCGAAGCGTTGGTCGAACAGGGTCATGACGTCACGCTTTTCGCGAGCGGCGATTCGCAAACCTCGGCGAAACTCGAAGCTTTCTGGCCGCAGGCGCTGCGCCTCGACCCGACCATCCGCGACGTGATGGCACCGCACATGCTGCTGCTCGAAGAAGTGCGCCGCCGCGCGGACGAATTCGACGTGCTGCATTTCCACATCGATTACTACCCGTTCTCGCTGTTCGCCCGCCAGCCGGTGCCGTTCGTGACCACGCTGCACGGCCGTCTCGATCTGCCGGAACTGCAACCGGTCTTCAACACGTTCAGCGACGTGCCGGTGGTGTCGATTTCGGACAATCAGCGCATCCCGCTGCAACAGGCGAACTGGCTGCAAACCGTTTATCACGGTCTGCCGGAAAACGTGCTCACGCCGATCAAGGACGTCGAGCCGGGCTACCTCGCATTCCTCGGCCGCGTCTCGCCGGAGAAGGGTCTCGACCGCGCGATCCGCATCGCCGGCCAGGCAGGCATGAAGCTCAAGGTCGCCGCCAAGATCGACAAGGCCGATCGTGCCTATTACGAAGAAGTGATCAAGCCGCTGATGGCGCTCCCGCACGTCGAATACATTGGCGAAATCGGCGAAACCGAAAAGCGTGAGTTTCTCGGCAACGCGCATGCACTGGTGTTCCCGATCGACTGGCCGGAGCCGTTCGGCCTGGTGATGATCGAAGCCATGGCGTGCGGTACGCCGGTCGTCGCGTTCAATCGCGGTTCGGTGCCGGAAGTGATCGAAAACGGCGTGTCGGGTTTCGTCGTGGAAGACGAAATCAGCGCGGTTGCCGCTGTGAAGCGTCTGCACACGTTGCCGCGCGCCAAGGTGCGTGCGGCGTTCGAATCGCGCTTCTCGTCGAAGGTGATGGCGCAGAATTACGTCGCCACCTATGAAGAGTTGCTGCGTCAGAAGCATCGCACGGTGCTGCGCGAAGTCAACGCCGGCTAATGCGTGGTCGGTAAAAGCGGTCAGGCCGGCTTGCCGGAGCGCTTTCGGCACCCCGGCGACCAGGCTCTGACTGCGCCCCAGCAACGCCCCGCGGGCATCGCGCCCGCGGGGCGTTGTTGCATGCGCGCCGCGTTTTTGTGCGTGTGCGGTAGAAAGTGCAGATTTGAGACCGGCAAGAACGAGCCTGTCTCGGTAATATCCCTATAATGGCCGTGCCGCAAATTTGACGGCGGTGACGCCGACGACAGGAGGATGCCTTGGCGAGAACGAAAGAGACGCGTGCGAACGCGGCGCCGGGCGCCGGAACGATTTTCGCGCTGCGCGCCATCGGTCTCGTGCTCCTCACTCGCTGGCTTTTTTCGATGGCGCAGATGGACCTGGGCGCGTCGCTGTCGGCCATGGTGTCCTCGCCATGGGCGTGCATCAACCTGGTGTTCCTGTTCCTGCTGATCTTCCTGCCCGGCGCGCGCGCCGTGGCCGAGCGTCCGTTTCATCCGCTGCCGCAATGGCTGCGGCAGGCGCTGCGTCTGTTTGCGTTCCTTGGATTCCTGTTTGCGGTCTGGTCGGTTAGCGCGTTTGCCGCGAGCGCCGGTTGGCGCCGCGCCGCGCAGGCGGTGGCCGCCACCAACGGCTGGCTGTTGGCCGCGCCGGCGTTGTACGCGGCGGTCGTGTGGATTTGCCGGCCGCGTGCACTGTGGCGAACCAATATCGCCGCGCGGCGCTTTGCGATCGGCCGCTATGCGGTCGCGCTCGATCCGGCCACCCGCACGGTGGTCGTCTGGGCCGAGCGTCGCAAGGTGGGACAGTACGACGCGCGCGAATTGTCCGTGCGATGGGCGGCGGCCCCAGGCGTGAGCGCACCGCCGACGCCTACCCCCGTGGTGGCGTTCGGTGTCGCGGGTGAGCCGGGTGGGCCTGCTGCGCCGCTCGGCCCGGTCGGCGCCCCTGCGTTGGCTCGTGGTACCTTCAGCCGGCGTCCGAAAATCGAATTGCTGTGGGATTCGCCGGCTGCGGCGGGCCACAATCGGCAAACCGTGTTCCGTACTGCGCTGACTACCGAGGGCGATCGAGCCGCCGCGCGTGCGCTCGACACATCGCTGCGGCAAGTCTGAATCCGTTGCTTTGTGCAGTCGACCACACGCGACCGAAGCAGGCATCGTAAAGTAAGGGGTAGTCGGTAATAAGAAGTGCCACCCGGCGTTTCAGTGGGTGGGTGAGACATACATCGATCGTATTGCGTCGTTTTCAGGAGTCGCTATGCTGGTTCGCTGGTTGCTTGCCGCCATTCATCTACTCGCTTATGGCTTTGCCCTCGCGTCAATTCTTCGGCGCACCTGGTCACTGCGGCGAGCCAGCGTGCCTGCTGCGTTGCGATCCGTATTCCGCTCCGACGCGCGGTGGGGTATTTCGGCGTTGGTGCTGATCGTTACCGGTCTGATGCGCGCCTTCGGTGGTTTCGAAAAGGGCGCCGACTATTACCTTCATGAGCCGCTCTTTCACGTCAAGATGACGCTGCTCGTGCTGATACTCGCCCTCGAAGTCCCCTCGATGCTTGGCCTGATGCGCTGGCGTGCCTCGATCAGAAACGGTGCCCCGCCAGATTTGCGAAAAGCGCGTACGTATGCACGTTACAGCGTGATCCAGACTGTGCTGCTGGTGTTGATGGTGTTCGCGGCTACCGGCATGGCTCGCGGTATCGGGCTGCCCGCGGGCGTGGTTTAGTCGCGCATTGAGGTGCGGGCCGGTTGGTCGCATTGGCTCTCGATAGGCCGAGCCATATCGCGGTGCCGTGCGGTTATGCGAGCAGCGCCGCGCGCACGCTTGCGTGGGTAAATGAAGAGGGGCGTGCGGAACGCCGGCAGAACCCGCCGCTTACCGACGGCTTCTGCATGACGTCCCGCACGCCTACAGCACTTTACTTCTCGACCACCAGGTTTGAATCATCGAGCCGATTCGCTTTCGCGCTATCGGCCTCGGGCATGACGTCCGAGTCGCCCAAACCCTTGATCAGCTCCAGCGCCTGACGTTCGAACAACCGCCTGTACAGGCCGTTCTCGAGCCTGATCAACGCTTCGTGACTGCCTTCCTCGATGACCTTGCCCTTGTCCAGCACCAGCAGCCGGTCCAGTGCTCGCACGGTGGAAAGACGGTGCGCCACCACCAGCGTTGTGCGGCCCATCATCAGCCGTTCCATGGCGTGCTGGATCAGCACTTCGCTTTCACTGTCGAGGCTCGAGGTCGCTTCGTCCAGAATCAGGATCGGTGCGTCGGCAAGAAACGCCCGCGCGATCGCCACGCGCTGACGCTCGCCACCCGAGAGCTTGATGCCGCGTTCGCCCACGAGCGTGTCGTAACCGTGAGGCAGCGTCGCGATAAAGTCGTGCGCACTCGCAAGCTTCGCGGCGCGTTCGATCTCGGCGCGACTTGCACCGGGCCGCGCATAGGCGATGTTCTCCGCCAGCGAGCGGTGAAACAGCACCGGCTCCTGCTGAACGATGGCGATCTGGCCGCGCAATGATGCCTGCTGCACACGAGCAATATCCTGACCGTCGATCGTGATCCGGCCTTCCGAAATGTCGTACAGCCGCTGGATCAGCTTGATGAAGGTCGTCTTCCCGGAACCCGAATGCCCAACCAGCCCCACGCGTTCTCCCGGCGCGATGCGCACGGAGAAGTTGTCGTAGAGCGGCGTAGCTTTCGCGCCGTAGTGGAAGGTGACGTGTTCGAAGCGAATTTCACCCTTGCCGATCGCGATCGGGCCTGCGCCGGGGCGGTCCTCAATGCCCAATGGCTGGCCCTCCAGCGACACCAGTTCTTCCATATCGTTGACCGAGCGTTGCAGGTTGCGGATGTGCATGCCCACATCGCGCAAATAACCTTGCAGCATGAAGAACATCGTCAGCGCGAACGTGATGTCGCCGACGCTCGCTTCGCCGCGCGCCCACAACAGCAATGCGACGCCGAGAATGGCGGCCTGGATTGTCACCAGCATGCCGCCTTGCAAGCCGCCGTTGATCGTGCCGCGAATCCACGTGCGGCGTGTGCGATGACGCCACTTGAAGATCACGCGTTCGAGCAGGCGTTCTTCGCGCTCTTCGGCGCCGAACGCTTTCACCACGCCATTGCAGCTGACTGCGTCGGCGAGGGCGCCGCCCATGCGGGTGTCCCACGCGTTAGCAAGGTGTGCGGCGGGCGCAACGAAGCCGAGCGACATGGCCACGGTCACCCCGATATACAGCACCGAACCGATGCCGACCACCGCGCCCATCATCGGCCAGCGCCAGCCGAGCAGCACCGTTGCGCCGACCAGCATGACAAGCGATGGCAACAGCGCGACCAGCAGCGTGTCGTTAAGCAGATCGAGCGCCCACATGCCGCGCGTGATCTTACGCACCGTGGAGCCGGCGAAGCTGTTGGCGTGCCAGTCCGTCGAGAAGCGTTGCACGCGATGAAACGCATTCGCGGCGATCTCGCTCATCATCTTGAGGGTCAGCCGGATGAGGTTGAAGAACACGCCCTGGCGAAGCAGTGTGGCGCCGAGCCCGAGCGCGCCCAGCACGCAGAAGGCCGTGATCGCAGCATTCCACGCGACGGCGTCGCCGGCGGAGCCGGATGCGATCGCGTCGACGAGCCGTCCGGCGAACAACGGCGTGAGCACGTCGGCTAATGCCGAGAGCAGCACCAGTGCGCTAATCGCGAAGATGCGCCAAGGCTGTTTGGCCCAGTGTACGAAGGTGAAGCCGAGGACGTTCTTGAAGGCTTGTCCGCGAAAGTCGAGTTTTTTTCTGGTCATTTGCCACGACCCGGTGGCGCGCGAGCGCACCGAGGTTCCAGTCAGAAGCGAAAGGACGAGACAGTCAAGCGAGCCGGGATATATCGACAACGATGCCGGCAATGAGACTACGGACTGTCTGGGATTTGCGCGGATGCCTGTTCAGGCAGAACCGCGTGAGCGACAACGCGACGAATTTAAGGTCGCGAGAATGGTCGTGAGACCATCCCAGGGAGGTCGATATGCACTGCGAACATGTGACGCCTCCCTATAGTCGAATGAGGTGGAGAATTGGACGGGGCGAATGCCCGAGAACTGACTATATCAGCAGTATTTGGCGACTGCAATTATACGAAAGTTCGGTGTTGACTTTGAAACGGAGCAGGTCACCGTGCATGCGTGTGCGTATTTACGTGTGCACACCTGAGTGATCAACCCGCCGTGCGTGTGCAAAACGAACGCAAAAACAAAAAAGCCCTCAACTTACGTTCGAGGGCTTTCTCTTGCGGGTCACGCGAATCTGGTGGGTGGTACAGGGATTGAACCTGTGACCCCTGCCGTGTGAAGGCAGTGCTCTACCGCTGAGCTAACCACCCGAAGAGAGCCGAATTATGTCAGGGATTTTCCCACTCGTCTAGTACTTTTTAAGCGGTTTGCTCATCCGCGGCGGGCGAGGGATCAAGGCGCCACACGCTCGTACCTTTGACCGCTTTGTCGAGACCGTCGAGCACGGCCTGATGTTCGGCGACTTCGTCGTCGCTCGCGGCAATCACGACCAGATTCAGCGAGTCGATGGCGATGCGCGGTGCGTGCGCGTCTCCGCTACCGTGCGAATCGCCGAGCATGTCGATGACCAGGCTTTCCTGGCCGCGTGTCATCGCCAGGTACACCTCGGCGAGCAGTTCCGAGTCGAGCAGTGCGCCGTGCAGCGTGCGGTGCGCGTTGCTGATGCCGAAACGGTCGCACAGCGCGTCGAGTGAATTGCGCTTGCCCGGGAACATCTGCTTGGCGCGCGCCAGGGTATCGATGATCTCGCCGCAATACGTTTTCACCGGCGGCAAACCCAGCTGCGCAAATTCGGCATCGAGAAAGCCGATGTCGAACGGCGCGTTGTGAATGATCAGGTCCGCGTCCTGAATGAAGTCGCGAATCTGATCGGCAATCTCCGCGAACTTCGGTTTGTCGCTCAGGAACTCGGTGGTCAGCCCGTGAACGGCCAGTGCACCCGGATCGCTGTCGCGTTCCGGATTGATGTAGAAATGCAGGTTGTTGCCCGTGAGCCGGCGGTTCACCATTTCGACGCAACCGAGTTCAAGGATCCGGTCGCCGGTTCGTGCGTTCAGGCCGGTGGTTTCGGTGTCGAGGATGAGTTGACGCATGTCGGATTAGCCTGCTCTAAAAAGTCAGCAAAAAGGAGGAGGGCGCGCGCGGCGGTGCCGCTGCGCGCTTCACGGCACGCAGCGAGCGCACGCATCACATTTGCGAGAGTGACGCGACGCCGCGATTGGCCAGTTGATCCGCGCGTTCGTTTTCCGGGTGGCCGTTGTGACCGCGCACCCAGCGCCATTCGATCTCGTGCTGCGCGACGAGTGCATCGAGCCGCTTCCAGAGATCGGCGTTCTTCACCGGCTGCTTCGCGGCGGTGATCCAGCCTTTTTTCTTCCAGCCATGAATCCATTCGCTGATGCCTTTCTGCACGTACTGCGAGTCGGTGTGCACGACGGCCTTGCAGGGGCGCTTCAATGCCTCGAGCGCGGCGATCACGCCCATCAGTTCCATGCGATTGTTAGTGGTGTTGGGCTCACCGCCGAACAGTTCTTTTTCCTGGTCGCCGAAGCGCAGCAGCGCGCCCCAGCCGCCGCGGCCAGGGTTGCCCTTGCAGGCGCCGTCAGTGTAGATATCGATGATGTCGGAAGTCATTGGGTGTGGTTGCGTGTGTTCGGGGTGGCGGCGGGCGTGAGGCCCGCGGCGAGGACAGGTTTCTTCACTTTCAGCGGGCCGACGAGGCGCATGCCGGGCACGCGCTTGATCGCCTTGATCATGTAGGTGGCGCCGAAAATCGGCCACCAGCGGTCGCCTGCGGCTTCCATGAAACCATAGCGGGACAGCCATTGTTCGCTGCCAAGCGGCGGACGATAGCAGCCGAAGCGCCCGCGTTCAAGGTCGAAACCCAGTAGTTTGATCCAGTCTTTCAGCCGCGTGAAGGCGATCAGATCGACAGCCGCGGGCACGAACGGCCGGCCGGTCATCTTGCCGACCGATTGGCGCGCGCCCCACAGCGACAGCGAATTGAAGCCGAGAATGATCAGTTGGCCTTCGGGCATCAGCACGCGCTCCGCTTCGCGCAACAGCCGGTGCGGGTCGCTCGTGAACTCCAGCGTATGCGGCATCACGATCAGATCGACACTTTGTGCTTCGAACGGCAGGTCGAGCAGGTCGCACCAGACAGCGCTACGCCCGGCCGGCGCCGGCACACCCGCGGGCAGACCTTGCGCGGCGCTGTTGCCCCGGCCATTCCCGGCACGCCCCAGGCCGCGCGGAAAAGTGTAGGGCGCGCTCGCGCCGCTCGCTGCGTCGAGCACGAGCCCGCGGCACGGCATGCGGTTTTCGCGCAAGGCGTCGAGCTGCGGCAGGCCGAGTTGCAGCGCATGGTAGCCGAACACGTCGGACACCACGCGATCGAGTTGGGTCTGTTCCCACTCAAGCACGTAGCGGCCGGGCGGCGAATCGGTCCAGGCAGGCCAGTCTATAATTGCTCGATCAGTCATATCAGAGAATGCGTCGCCTATGAATGCGCTCGAGTACGTACCGGTCCCGGCGTTTGAAGACAATTACATCTGGGTCGTTTCCGACGGGCATCACGCGGTGGTCGTCGATCCGGGTGAGGCCGCCCCCGTGCGCGCCTATCTGGCGAAACGGGGTTGGCAGCTGAGCGCTATTTTACTCACGCACCACCATCAAGACCATGTCGGCGGGGTGGCCGATCTGCTGAATGGCCAGGCCGTTCCCGTGTACGGCCCCGCCGGTGAGGCGATCCAGCATCTCACGCATCGTCTCGAAAACGGCGACCACGTGACGATTGCGGCGCCCGTACTTGAATTCGATGTGCTCGAGGTGCCCGGTCACACGAGCGGCCATATCGCCTATTTTCAGGCGGCGGACCCGCGCGGCACGCCGCACGTGTTTTGCGGCGACACGCTGTTCGCGTGCGGTTGCGGCCGGCTGTTCGAAGGGACGCCAACCCAGATGCTGGCGTCGCTGGATTCGCTTGCGGCACTCCCGGGCGCGACCGAGGTGCACTGTGCGCACGAGTACACGTTGTCGAACATCCGCTTCGCGCTCGCCTGCGAGCCAGGCAATGCCGAACTGCAGGCCTGGCGTGACAGGGCAAACGAATTGCGTGCGCGTCATGTGCCGACGCTGCCCACCACCATCGCTCACGAACGCGCGGTGAATCCATTTTTGCGTGCGGGCAATCCGGCGATTCAAGCCAGCTTGCAAGAGCAGCTGCACGAAAAAGTGCCCGATCGTCTAACGGCATTTACGGTGATGCGCGAATGGAAAAACCGCTTCCGTTGACCTGATCGCCATTAGGGTGTTCCTCACGCGAAGAATCGCAAAAATTCGCCAAGCCCTAGATTTCCTTGATTTTTTTCGTCATTTTCCGATTGACGTAAACGTTGCCGTTTCGTACTATCGGCTGCAAATTCCAGCCCTTGTGGAAGCCGAGACGTTCATGCGATTTATCTTTAGTGCGTTGTTGGTCCTGACACTCGCCGCTTGTGCGAGTCAGGGACCGGCGACGAATAGCTCTACCACCGCAACAAACCCCGCCAGTCAGCAAGCCGTAGCCGACGCCCTTCGCAAGACAGCCACCGCCAAAGAGACGATCAACGTCGACCAAGGCTCGGTCAATCAACTGACGAGCGCGGACGCCGATCTCTGGGGCCGTATTCGCCGTGGTTTTCAAATGCCGGATCTGCAAACCGACCTCGTCGATATGCAGGTCAACTGGTATGCGCAGCGCCCGGACTACGTGCAGCGCATGACCGAGCGTTCGCAGAAATATCTGTACCACATCGTTGAAGAGCTCGAAGCGCGCCATATGCCGACCGAGCTCGCCTTGCTGCCGTTCATCGAATCCGCGTATAGCCCGCAGGCCCTGTCGGTGGCAAAGGCCGCCGGCATGTGGCAGTTCATGCCGGGCACGGGCCGCACCTACAACCTCAAGCAGAACATGTGGCAGGACGAGCGCCGCGACGTGCTGGCCTCGACCAGCGCCGCGCTCGACTATCTGTCGCGTCTGCATGACATGTTCGGCGATTGGCAGCTGGCGCTTGCCGCCTACAACTGGGGCGAGGGCAACGTGCAGCGCGCGATCGCCCGCAACGAAGCGGCGGGGTTGCCTACCGACTACCTCAGCCTGCGCATGCCGAACGAGACGCGCAACTACGTGCCCAAGCTGCAGGCGGTGAAGAACATCGTGATGAACCCGCAGATGTACGGGCTCACGCTGCCGTCGATTCCGAACCACCCGTATTTCGTGACGGTCACGACCTCGCACGATATCGACGTGGACACGGCGGCGAAACTTGCGAACCTCTCGCCGGATGAATTCCGCTCGCTGAACCCGTCGTTCAGAAAGCCGGTGATTCTCGGCGCCACCCAGCCGCAAATTTTGCTGCCGTTCGACAACGCGAGCGCGTTCGAACGCAATCTGAAGACGTACTCCGGTTCGCTGTCGTCGTGGACCACGTACACGGTTACCGAGCGTGCCGCGCCGGCGGCGATCGCGCAAAAGATCGGTGTCGACGCCGACACGCTGATGGAAGTGAACAAGATTCCGGTCGGCATGCGCCTGAAGCCGGGCTCGACGATCGTGGTGCCGCGTGGCTCGGACGACGACGAAGACATCAGCGCCGACGTCGCCGAAAGCGCGGTGCTGGCCATGGAGCCCGATGTTCCCGATACCCGTAAGATGCTGATCCGCGTGCGCCGCAATCAATCGATGGCCGCCATCGCGGTGCGTTACGGCGTCTCGATCGGTCAGTTGAAGGCATGGAATCGCACGCATCGCGATCAGGTTTCGCGTGGTCAGGTGATCGTGCTGCACGTGCCGGTTGGTAAGTCGATGCCGAGCGAGCCGGGTCCGGAGCGCATTGCGACCGACGTGCAGGGCGGCGGCGTCGAGAAGATCGGTACCCGCGTCGCAGACACGAAGGGCGATTCGCGCTACGATAAGAAGAAGGGTCGTGGTCACTCCGCCGTGGTAAAGGTGTCCGAGCCGGTGAGTAAAGTCAGCAAGTCGACAACGTCCAGCGCCAGCAATGGCAAGGTGACGAAGGCGTCGGCTTCCACGTCCAGCAAGGCGTCGAAGGCCGCGGCAGATAGCCGCCAGAAAACCGCGGCCAACGCGAAGAAGGGTAAGTAGACCAAAAAGCGGCTCCCACGGTAGTGACCACATGCGTTGCGGGGGCAGCGCATGAATTGCGCTCCGATCACCCACCGTGTTATTCCGACGCCGTCACCTCTGGTGACGGCGTTTTTCATTCTGCAGATCAATTCAGGCGAAGTTCGCGCGTTTCATTTATCTTTCGTGCTTAGGCCAAAGTCGGCCGCTCATCTCAAAGCTCATGTCGTCGACCCAGTTGCGCGTTTTTCTCCTGTTTTCAGCCGGTTACTTCGTTTCTTACGTGTTTCGCGGCGTCAATCTTGGCTTTGCCCCGTTCATCACGCGCGATCTCGGCCTGTCGGCCACGGATCTCGGTTTGCTCACCAGTCTGTATTTTCTTGGCTTCGCGGGCGCGCAGATTCCGGCCGGCGTGTTGCTCGACCACTTCGGTGCGCGGCGGGTGACGGCGGTCACTTTGCTATTTGCCGCGCTGGGAATCTGGGTGTTCGGCGCCGCGCAAAGCGTTGGCATGATGATGGTCGGGCGCCTGTTGATCGGCGTCGGTGTGTCCGTGTGTCTTGGTGCCGCTTTCAAAGCGCTGGCGCAGCATTTCGCGTCGGCGCGGCTGCCGCTGATGAACGGTCTGGTGATGGCGATTGGCGGTTTCGGCGGTGTGATGGTTGGCTCGCCACTCACGTGGGTGCTGAGCTTCGCCAGCTGGCGTCCTGTCTGTGTCGGCCTGGGTTTGCTGACGGTGCTCGTGGCAGTGGCGCAGTGGGCGCTGGTACCGGATACAAAGGAAACCCACCATCAGGCGAGTATCGGTGCCCAGTTCAAAGGCACGTTGCACATCCTGAAGAGCGCGGCATTCTGGAAAATCGCGTCATTTTCGGTTCTTACGCAAGGCGTGTTCTACGCGATGCAATCGCTGTGGGTCGGCGCCTGGTTGCGCGACGTGCAGGGCTTCGAGCCGCGTGAAGCGGCCGCCCTGGTGTCGATCCTCGGCTTCGCGATGATGGCCGGTTGCGTCGGTTTCGGCGCGGCGGCACGCAGCCTGGAGCGGCGCGGCGTCTCGCTTTATGTGTTTTGCGGCGTCGGCATGGCGCTGTTCGTGGTCACCCAACTGCTGATCATGTTCAGCGTGCCGCTGCCTGCGAGCTTGCTTTGGGCGGCGTACGGCATTTTCGGCGGCACCGGGATTCTCAGTTATGCGGTGATGGCGCGGCATTTCCCGGCGCAGATGATCGGCCGGGTGAATACCACGCTGACACTGATCATTTTCTTGCTGATTTTCGGCTTCCAGGTCGGCGTTGGCGCCGTGTTGTCGCGCTGGCCGGCCAGTGGCGGACACTATCCGGCGGCTGCGCATCTGACCGCCTGGGGCATTCTGGTGGGGTTGCAAGTGCTGAGCGCGGTCTGGTACGTATTGCCCGGGCGCACGCGGCTTCAGCCGCTGCATGTGCGCGCCGGACAGCAGGTTTAAGGCTCGCAAGCAGGGGCGACAGAATCGCGGCACATTTACCGACCCTATCCCGATTCTGGCCCGCGCAACATGGGTCCAGCGGCTTCCGAGTCATGTGCAGCAAGGCTTAGACGGGTTTTGGCGCTGGCTCCGTTACGCCGGCTCCTCATCTCGGATTTGGAGGGAAGGGTAGTTTCGGGCTATAATTCCAAGGTTTGAGCTTATCAACCCGCACCCTAGCGCCTACCTCTCCCATACCGTTCATCCGCCGCGCGCTTTTGACGCCCCGCACCCCAGCCGATCCGTCCACACAATGGACCCATCGCGCCCCTTGCGACGTCACCAGCAGTACGCGAGCGAGTCTGCGCGCGCATCCTGCCGATGCGTTTCGCTGCGGCTCGCAGTCGGATAGACAGGTCGGCAACAGGGTGTTCCCCAAGGAGTCTCCCGTGTTGCCGTCATTTTCTCCCGCTCTGCTCGCGCTCGCCGACGGCACGGTCTTTCGTGGTTACTCGATCGGCGCCCCCGGGCATACGATCGGCGAAGTCGTGTTCAACACCGCTATCACCGGCTATCAGGAAATCCTGACCGACCCGAGCTATGCGCGCCAGATCGTGACCCTCACGTATCCGCACATCGGTAACGTCGGCGTGAATGCCGAAGACGTCGAAGCCACGAAAGTCCATGCCGCCGGCCTGATCATCCGTGATCTGCCGGTTCTCGCGTCGAACTTCCGCATGGAGCGCACGCTCCCGCAATACCTGAAAGACGAAGGCGTGGTTGCCATTGCCGGTCTCGACACCCGTATGCTGACGCGCGTTCTGCGCGACAAGGGCGCGCAGAACGGCGCCATTCTGGCTGGTTCGGATGACGAAGCGAAGGCAATCGAACTCGCGCGCTCGTTCCCGGGTCTGTCGGGCATGGACCTCGCGAAGGTCGTGTCGACGAAGGAAACCTACGAATGGACCCAGACCGAATGGCGCCTAGGTTCCGGCTACGGTACGCAGAACGCGCCGAAGTACCGCGTGGTCGCCTTCGATTACGGCGTCAAGTACAACATCCTGCGCATGCTGGCTGAGCGCGGCTGCCACGTCACTGTGCTGCCGGCGCAAGCCTCCGCGGCTGACGCGCTCGCGCTCAACCCGGACGGCATCTTCCTGTCGAACGGCCCCGGCGATCCGGAGCCGTGCGACTACGCGATTGCTGCCACCAAAGAGTTGATCGAGCGTGGCATTCCGACCTTCGGCATCTGCCTCGGCCATCAGATCATGGGCCTCGCCGTCGGCGCCAAGACCATGAAGATGAAGACGGGTCATCACGGCGCGAACCATCCGGTGAAGGATCTGGACGACGGCCGTGTGGTCATCACGTCGCAGAACCACGGTTTCGCGGTCGACGCCGACACGCTGCCGGCCAACGCCAAGGCCACGCACATCTCGCTGTTCGACGGCACGCTGCAAGGTTTCGCGCTGACCGACAAGCCGGCGTTCTGCTTCCAGGGCCACCCGGAAGCGTCGCCCGGTCCGCACGACATCGCCTATCTGTTCGACCGCTTCACGGCGTTGATGGACACGAAGAAGGCCGGCAAGAGCGCAGCGGCATAAATAGCTTGTGACGCGCCTTCGCGGCGCGCGGTTCGCAATGCGATCGGCGCCCTCGGTGCGAAGCAACGCGAGCCGCAAAACACAGAGCAGAGCGCGCGCAGCGTAGCAACGACGCGCGCCGACGGAAAGAATTCAGGAATACATTAGCGAGAGCGTTATGCCCAAGCGGACAGACATCAAGAGCATCCTCATCATCGGCGCGGGTCCGATCATCATCGGCCAGGCGTGCGAGTTCGACTACTCGGGCGCGCAGGCATGCAAGGCGCTGCGTGAGGAAGGCTACAAGGTCATTCTCGTCAACAGCAATCCGGCGACGATCATGACCGACCCGAACACGGCCGACGTGACCTATATCGAGCCGATCACGTGGGAAGTGGTGGAGCGCATCATCGCCAAGGAGCGCCCGGACGCGATCCTGCCGACGATGGGTGGCCAGACCGCGCTGAACTGCGCGCTCGATCTCCACGCGCACGGCGTGCTGGACAAGTACAAGGTCGAGCTGATCGGCGCCTCGCCGGAAGCGATCGACAAGGCGGAAGACCGCCAGAAGTTCAAAGACGCGATGACCAAGATCGGCCTCGGTTCGGCCAAGTCAGGCACCGCGCATTCCATGGAAGAAGCGCTGCAGGTGCAGGCCGACATCGCTGTGCAAACGGGTAGCGGCGGTTATCCGGTCGTGATTCGTCCGTCGTTCACGTTGGGCGGATCCGGTGGCGGTATCGCGTACAACCGTGACGAATTCGAAGAGATCTGCAAGCGCGGTCTGGACCTGTCACCTACGCGCGAACTGTTGATCGAAGAGTCGCTGCTCGGCTGGAAAGAGTACGAGATGGAAGTGGTCCGCGACAAAAAGGACAACTGCATCATCGTTTGCTCGATCGAAAACCTGGACCCGATGGGCATCCACACCGGCGACTCGATTACCGTCGCGCCGGCGCAAACGCTCACGGACAAGGAATATCAGATCTTGCGTAACGCGTCGCTCGCCGTGCTGCGTGAAATCGGCGTGGATACGGGCGGATCGAACGTGCAGTTCTCGATCAATCCAAAAGACGGCCGCATGGTCGTGATCGAAATGAATCCGCGCGTGTCGCGCTCGTCGGCATTGGCGTCGAAAGCCACGGGCTTCCCGATCGCCAAGATCGCGGCGAAGCTCGCGGTCGGCTATTCGCTCGATGAACTGAAGAACGAAATCACCGGTGGCCAGACCCCGGCATCGTTCGAACCGACGATCGACTACGTCGTCACCAAGATTCCGCGTTTCGCGTTCGAGAAATTCCGCGAAGCCGATGCACGCCTGACCACGCAGATGAAGTCGGTCGGCGAAGTGATGGCCATTGGCCGCACCTTCCAGGAATCGTTCCAGAAGGCGCTGCGCGGTCTGGAAGTGGGCGTGGACGGTCTGGACGACAAGACCACCAATCGCGACGAGATCATCCGCGAGATCGGCGAAGCCGGTCCGGACCGCATCTGGTATGTCGGTGACGCGTTCCGTATCGGCATGACGGCCGAAGAGATCTTCGAAGAAACCTCGATTGATCCGTGGTTCCTCGCGCAGATCGAACAGATCATCCTGAAGGAAAAGGCGCTGGCAGGCCGCACGCTGGCAAGCCTGTCGAAGGAAGAACTCAAGTACGTGAAGCAAAGCGGCTTCTCGGACCGTCGTCTGGCGAAGCTGCTCGGCGCGAAGCCGGCGGAAGTGCGCCAGCGTCGTATCGAGCTAAACGTGCGCCCGGTCTACAAGCGCGTCGACACGTGCGCGGCCGAGTTCGCCACGAAAACCGCCTACATGTACTCGACCTACGAGGAAGAGTGCGAAGCGAACCCGACCAACAACAAGAAGATCATGGTGCTGGGCGGCGGCCCGAACCGGATCGGCCAGGGTATCGAGTTCGACTACTGCTGCGTGCACGCCGCGCTCGCCATGCGCGAAGACGGCTACGAAACGATCATGGTCAACTGCAACCCTGAAACCGTTTCGACCGACTACGACACGTCCGATCGTCTGTACTTCGAATCGCTGACACTCGAAGACGTGCTCGAAATCGTCGACAAGGAAAAGCCGGTCGGCGTGATCGTTCAGTACGGCGGTCAAACGCCGCTGAAGCTTGCGCTCGATCTCGAAGCGAACGGTGTGCCGATCGTCGGCACGTCGCCGGACATGATCGACGCCGCTGAAGACCGCGAGCGTTTCCAGAAGCTGCTGCAGGACCTCGGCCTGCGTCAACCTCCGAACCGTACCGCGCGTGCTGAAGATGAAGCGCTGAAGCTCGCCGAGGAAATCGGCTATCCGCTGGTGGTGCGTCCGTCGTACGTGCTTGGCGGCCGCGCCATGGAAATCGTCCACGAGCCGCGCGACCTCGAGCGCTACATGCGCGAGGCCGTGAAGGTGTCGAACGATTCGCCGGTGCTGCTCGACCGCTTCCTCAACGACGCGATCGAGTGCGACGTGGATTGCATCTCCGACGGCGAAGCCGTGTTCATCGGCGGCGTGATGGAGCACATCGAACAGGCGGGTGTCCACTCGGGCGACTCGGCTTGCTCGCTGCCGCCGTACTCGCTGTCGAAGGAAACCATTGCTGAGTTGAAGCGCCAGACCGGCGCAATGGCGAAGGCGCTGAACGTGATCGGCCTGATGAACGTGCAGTTCGCGATCCAGCAAGTGCCACAGGCAGATGGTTCGAAGGAAGACGTCATCTACGTGCTGGAAGTGAACCCGCGTGCATCGCGTACGGTGCCGTACGTGTCGAAGGCGACCAGCCTGCCGCTCGCGAAGATCGCAGCGCGCGCGATGGTCGGCCAGAAGCTCGCTGACCAGGGTGTGACGAAGGAAATCGATCCGCCGTACTTCAGCGTGAAGGAAGCCGTGTTCCCGTTCGTCAAGTTCCCGGCAGTCGATCCGGTGCTCGGACCGGAAATGCGTTCGACCGGTGAAGTGATGGGCGTGGGCCAGACGTTCGGTGAGGCGCTGTTCAAGTCGCAACTCGCGGCCGGTTCGCGTCTGCCGGAGTCGGGCACGGTGCTGCTGACCGTGATGGACGCCGACAAGGCGAAGGCCGTCGAAGTCGCGCGCATGCTGCACGAACTCGGCTATCCGATCGTCGCGACCAAGGGTACGGCTGCCGCGATCGAAGCGGCCGGCGTGCCGGTCAAGGTCGTCAACAAGGTGAAGGACGGTCGTCCGCACATCGTCGACATGATCAAGAACGGCGAAATCGCGCTGGTCTTCACGACCGTCGACGAAACGCGCGCGGCGATCGCCGATTCGCGCTCGATTCGTATGAGCGCTCAGGCGAACAAGGTCACGTACTACACGACAATGTCCGGCGCACGGGCGGCGGTTGAAGGTTTGCGCTATTTGAAGAACCTGGAAGTCTATGATTTACAAGGCCTCCACGCTCGCCTAAACTAAGGCTTCGACTTCCTGTCCAAGATGTAAGTGCCGCGGTTAAGCGGCGTTCCGCAGGTGCTGTGGCCCGGGTTTTGCCCGGAACGTCAGCCTCTGCGGGATGCACTTAACCGCGGTGATTTTTTTTACGACTGTTTTTTGCATAGAGTTGTGTATGAGCACTGTTCCATTGACTAAGCGCGGCGCGGAAATGTTGCGCGATGAATTGCAGCGCCTGAAATCGGTTGAGCGTCCCTCGGTGATCAATTCGATCGCGGAAGCGCGTGCCCAGGGCGATCTGTCGGAAAACGCGGAATACGACGCGGCGAAGGAAAAGCAGGGCTTCGTCGAAGGCCGTATTGCCGAAATCGAATCGAAACTGGCCGGCGCGCAGGTCATCGACCCGTCCAAGGTGGAGGCGGACGGCCGCGTCGTGTTCGGCGCAACGCTCGAACTCGAAGACCTCGACTCGGGTGCGAAGGTCAAATACCAGATCGTCGGCGACGACGAAGCGGACATCGACCACGGTCTGATCTCGATCAGCTCGCCGATCGCGCGCGCGTTGATCGGCAAGTCGGAAGGCGACGTGGCATCGGTGCAGGCTCCTGGCGGCGTGCGCGAGTACGAAATCATCGCGGTTAGCTACGTTTGAAGGCGGCGCCGGTGTCCTTGATGCCGCATCGACTGTTCCGTCTGTTGACGGTAGTGTGGGTCGGTAGTCTGTTGACTATCGGCTATGCCGTCGCGCCGGTGCTGTTCACGTCGCTCGACCGCATGACGGCGGGCGCCGTGGCGGCGCAACTGTTTCGCATCGAGGGCGTGCTGGGCGCGGTGTGCGGCATTTTGCTGCTGGGTTTGGCGAACGTACTGGTTCGTCGCGGCAGCGACGCGTATCGTCGTTTGCGCTGGTTGATCGCCGGTATGCTGGTGTGCGTGCTGGTGGGTTACTTTGCGTTGCAGCCGTTCATGAATGCCATGCGCATTGCCGCGCTGGAAGCGGGCAGTGATGTCGGACATTCGGCTTATGCGACGCGCTTCGGTATCCTGCACGGCGTGTCGAGTCTGTTTTACCTGATCGAAAGCCTGCTGGGCGTGGCGCTGGTGTGGAAGCTGCCGGCGAGCGTCGGCGTCGTGACGGCAGAGCAGGGCGCTCGCAGTGCTGCGGGGAAGGTAACCAGTTGAGTGGTGCTGCTACGGCTTGCCCTAGCTGATTTCCCCGTCGCTCAACTCAAGCGGCATGGGGTCTGGGCGGAATTAGCCCGGCTGGGTTAGCCAGTCGGCCTGAGCCGTTCATGCCAAGGTGCGGACACCGCCCGCACCCCTCATCATTCGCTTACTTCGACGACTGATGCGAGCGCTTCGCGCTGGTCTGGCGTTTCTTGGCGCGCTTGATGTTGCCGCCTTGCGTGACACGTTCATTGCCGCGCACCACGACCGCCTTTGCCTTCGGCTTGCGCATCGGGATTTCGCTGGGCTTCACCACGGTGACCACGCGCGGTGCGCGGCCTTTACCCGGTTTGGCTTCGACTGCCGCTTCGCGGGCGCTCGGCAGGGCGCCGCGCTTGGCCTTGACAGCCGGTTGCGCTGCCGCTTCCGGCTTCCAGATCACCAGCAGCTTGCCGATATGCTGGATCGGCGCGGCGCTCAGCTTGTCGCAGATTTCTTCGTAGATGGCGATGCGTTCTTCGCGTTCGTCGCCGAACACGCGGATTTTGATCAGTTGATGCGCGCCAAGGTGGACCTTGATCTCCGACAGCACAGCGTCGGTCAAGCCTTCGGCGCCGACGAGCACGACCGGTTTGAGCGCATGTGCCTGGGAGCGCAATTCGGCGCGTTGATCGGAAGAGACTTTAAGGGCTGGCATGGAAAGTGGGAGACTCGACTAAAATGGCGGCACCTGCATTTCCGAGAGATTCGGCCAATAGCGCAGGGCGGCGCGTCAGAACAACAGAATCGCGGATGACTGCCAGTTTTGGCGGTGGCCGCGCGAATTAACCGCGTATTATCCCCTAAAGCGCCACATTTCGCAGCAAGAGTTCACCTTTAATGGCAAAAAACAAGTTCAACACCGCGTGGCTGCACGATCACATCAACGACCCGTACGTCAAAATGGCGCAGCGGGAGGGCTATCGCGCCCGCGCAGCCTACAAGCTGAAGGAAATCGACGAGCAGGACAAGCTCATCAGGCCAGGCCAGGTGATCGTCGACCTCGGCTCGGTGCCCGGTAGCTGGAGCCAGTACGCCCGTAACAAGCTCGCCAAGGGCTCGCAGCGCGACGCCGAGCGCGAGGGCGGCATCGACGGCACGATCATCGCGCTGGACATGCTGCCGATGGAGCCGATCGCCGACGTCCATTTCATTCAGGGCGACTTCCGCGAAGACTCGGTTCTCGAGCAACTCGAAGAATTAGTCGGGGAACGCCAGGTTGATCTTGTAATTTCGGATATGGCGCCCAACCTGTCGGGAGTGGCGGTGGCGGATGCCGCGCGAATCGAGCACCTGTGCGATATCGCGATGGAATTCTCGCAAAACCACTTGAAGCCGGATGGCGCCCTTTTAGTCAAATGTTTTCATGGCAGCGGTTATAGCCAGATTGTCGAAAAGTTCAAGCGCCAGTTCAAGGTGGTGGCGGCCCGCAAGCCGAAAGCCTCGCGGGATAAGTCGTCAGAAACATTTATTTTGGGTAAGCATCTCAAGCGGCCCGCATAGGCTCGCTGCAGGAAGGTTCCGCATCTGCCGATAAGGTGCCCATGGCGCCGGAAATTGGCGCCCTGATGGTCCGCTACGCTATTTATGTGGTAGCGAAACCTTATGGCAGGGGTCTGCGGACTGGATTAGAATGCTTTCGTGGTGCCGCAAGGAAAATGTAGGCGCCCGTCTAAGTGAAGGAGTGGTGCTTTGAACAACAATATGTTTTCGAAAGCAGCAGTGTGGCTGGTTATCGCACTGGTGCTGTTTACGGTGTTCAAGCAGTTCGACAAGCCCCGTGTCCAGGAAGGCGTTTCCTATTCGCAGTTCATGGACGACGCAAAGAACGGCAAGGTCAAGACTGTCATCGTTCAGGGGCGGAACCTCACGGTCACTCCAGCAGACGGCCAGAAGTACCAGATCGTGTCGCCCGGCGACATCTGGATGGTCGGCGATCTGATGAAGTATGGCGTTCAGGTGAGCGGCAAGGCTGATGACGAACCGAATGCGCTGGTGTCCGCGCTGTACTACCTCGGACCTACGATCCTGATTATCGGGTTCTGGTTCTACATGATGCGACAGATGCAGGGGGGCGGGAAAGGTGGTGCGTTCTCGTTCGGTAAATCCCGTGCACGTCTGATCGACGAAAACAACAACGCAATCAATTTCACCGACGTCGCTGGTTGCGACGAAGCCAAGGAAGAAGTCTCCGAACTGGTCGACTTCCTGCGCGATCCGCAGAAGTTCCAGAAACTGGGTGGGCGCATTCCGCGCGGCGTGCTGCTGGTCGGCCCGCCGGGAACCGGTAAGACGTTGCTGGCGCGTGCTATCGCCGGTGAAGCGAAGGTGCCGTTCTTCAGCATCTCGGGTTCGGACTTCGTGGAAATGTTCGTGGGTGTCGGCGCGGCGCGTGTGCGCGACATGTTCGAGCAGGCCAAGAAGCATGCGCCGTGTATCGTGTTCATCGACGAAATCGACGCGGTCGGCCGCCATCGTGGCGCCGGCATGGGCGGCGGTAACGACGAACGCGAACAGACCTTGAATCAGATGCTGGTCGAGATGGACGGTTTCGAGGCGAACTCGGGCGTGATCGTGATCGCTGCCACGAACCGTTCGGACGTGCTGGACAAGGCGCTGCTGCGTCCGGGCCGTTTCGACCGTCAGGTGTACGTTGGTCTGCCGGACATCCGCGGCCGCGAACACATCATGAAGGTTCACCTGCGCAAGGTGCCGATTTCGAACGACGTCGACGCAGCGGTGATCGCACGTGGCACGCCGGGCTTCTCGGGCGCCGATCTGGCGAACCTTGTGAACGAAGCAGCCTTGTTCGCGGCTCGCCGCGGCAAGCGCATCGTCGAGATGGCGGATTTCGAAGACGCGAAAGACAAGATCTTCATGGGTCCGGAGCGTAAGTCGGCCGTGATTCGCGAAGAATCGAAGCGTGCGACGGCGTATCACGAGTCGGGCCATGCGGTGATTGCCAAGCTGTTGCCGAAGGCTGATCCGGTGCACAAGGTCACGATCATTCCGCGCGGCCGTGCGCTGGGTGTGACGTGGCAGTTGCCGGAACATGACAACGAAACGTATTCGAAGGACTACCTGCTGGATCGCCTCGCGATCCTGTTCGGTGGCCGTGTCGCGGAAGAGTTGTTCCTGAACCTGATCAGCACCGGCGCATCAGACGACTTCAACAAGGCAACGGCTACGGCCCGCGCCATGGTGGCTCGCTTCGGTATGACGGACGCCCTCGGACCGATGGTCTACGTCGACGACGAAAACGATGCAACGCCGTTTGGCCGTGGCTTCACGCGGACCATTTCGGAAGCGACGCAGCAAAAGGTCGACGCGGAAATCCGCCGCGTGCTGGACGAGCAGTACAACCTCGCGAAGCGCCTGCTGGACGAAAACCGCGACAAGGTTGAAGCGATGACCGCCGCGCTGATGGAGTGGGAAACGATCGACGCCGATCAGATCAACGACATCATGGCAGGCCGTCCGCCGCGCTCGCCGAAGAGCTCGCCGCCGTCGGTTGGTGACGCCTCGTCGGGTGGTAGCCCGGGCACCGAGGTCAAGCCGGGCAACGCGACCGCGCCGGCCTGATAGGCGATCATTAGAAAGTGCGGGCCGGTGTGTTTCACACCGGCCCGTTTTGCATTTATTCGTTTTACTTGATTAACCGCTACGTGTCGAAAGTCGAATTTCCTTCTTTTCCGATCCCTGAACCGCTGCAATGCGGCCGCTTCAAGCTGACTTTTGAACGCCCGTTGGTCATGGGCATCCTGAACGTCACGCCCGATTCTTTTTCCGATGGCGGCCAGTACGCGATGCGCGGCGATGCCTTGCGTCAGGCCGAGCGCATGCTGCTCGACGGCGCGGACATCATCGACATCGGCGGCGAGTCGACCCGCCCGGGTGCGCCGCCAGTGCCGCTCGACGAAGAACTGGAGCGGGTGATCCCGCTGATCGAACTACTGCACGGCGCGAATGTGCCGCTGTCCATCGATACGTACAAGCCTGAAGTGATGCGCCGAGCGCTGGCCGCGGGCGCCGACCTGGTCAACGACATCTGGGGCTTCCGGATGCCCGGTGCGATCGATGCCGTGCGCGGCAGCGAATGCGGTTTGTGCGTGATGCATATGTTCGGCGAGCCGCAGACCATGCAACTTCTCGAGCCCGACTATAAAGACGTGGTGAGCGAGGTTCGGCAGTTTCTCGAAGAACGGGTGGCGACCCTGAAGCAGGCGGGCATTGCCCGTGCGCGCATCAGCGTGGATCCGGGCTTTGGATTCGGCAAGGCGGTGGTCGAAGACAATTACGCACTGCTTGCACACCTGCCAGACACGGCGCCGCGGGCCGAGCCGCCGTACCCCATTCTCGCCGGCATGTCGCGCAAGTCGATGGTCGGCGCGGTCGTCGGGCGCCCGGCGCCGGAGCGCGTCGCAGGCAGCCTTGCCGCCGCGGTGTGTGCCGCCGAGCGCGGCGCGGCCATTTTGCGCGTGCACGATGTCGCGCAAACCGTAGATGCATTAAAAGTTTGGGCAACCATGCGCGACGCGGCGAACCACAGCCGCGCGCGGGGCTGACCCCAAAAGCCAAGGAGGAACATAAAAGATGGCACGTCAATATTTCGGTACAGACGGGATTCGGGGCAAGGTCGGCGAAGGCCCCATTACGCCGGAGTTTGTATTGCGGCTCGGCTACGCCGCCGGCAAAGTGCTCGCGGGCGCGGACCGCTGGGCCAGAACGGGCACACGGCCCACGGTGCTGATCGGTAAAGACACACGGGTTTCAGGCTACATGCTCGAAGCCGCGCTTGAAGCGGGCTTTTCCGCGGCCGGCGTCGACGTTATGCTGGCCGGGCCGATGCCGACCCCGGGGATCGCCTATCTGACGCGCGCACTGCGGCTCGCCGCAGGCGTTGTGATCAGTGCGTCGCACAACCCGTACTACGACAACGGCATCAAATTCTTTTCCGCCGACGGCAACAAGCTGCCCGACGAAGTGGAATTGCAGATCGAAGAACAACTCGATCTGCCGCTCGCATGCGCCGCCTCCGAGCAACTCGGTAAGGCGCGGCGCCTTGACGACGCAGCCGGCCGCTACATCGAATTTTGCAAGAGCACCTTCCCCGCGGCGTTCGATTTGCGCGGACTGAAGCTGGTGGTCGACTGCGCTCACGGCGCTGCGTACGACGTTGCGCCGCACGTGTTCCACGAACTCGGCGCCGATGTGATTCCTATCGGCGTCGCGCCGAACGGTTTCAACATCAATGACGGCGTCGGCGCAACCGCTCCGGACGCACTAGTGCGGGCGGTGCGCGCGAACCACGCGGACCTCGGCATCGCACTCGACGGCGATGCCGACCGGCTGCAGGTCGTGGACGCGGCAGGCCGCCTGTATAACGGCGACGAGTTGCTGTACGTGCTGGTCAAGGACCGGATGGCGACCGACGGCAAAGTGGAAGGTGCGGTCGGCACCTTGATGACCAACATGGCGGTCGAAGTCGCACTGCAGAAAGCCGGCGTGAAATTCGTCCGCGCGGCGGTGGGCGACCGTTACGTGCTCGAGCAGCTACGTGAGCACGGCTGGCAACTGGGCGCAGAAGGCTCCGGACATATTCTCTCCCTTGACCGCCATTCGACCGGCGACGGCATCGTGTCGGCCCTGCTGGTGCTGGCCGCGATGAAGCGCAGCGACAAAACGCTCGCCGAATTGCTCCACGGCGTCACGCTGTTTCCGCAGAAGTTGATCAATGTGCGGATGCAGCCCGGGGCGGACTGGAAGGGCAGTGACGCGATCCGCCGCGCCATCAGCAAAGCTGAAGAAGCGCTAAACGGTCGCGGCCGGGTGCTGATTCGCGCTTCGGGCACCGAGCCCGTTCTGCGCGTGATGGTGGAAGCGGAAAATGTCAACGACGCGGTTCACCATGCCGAAACGATCTCCGACGCCGTAAAGCTGGCTACTGCCTAGATGCATTGATGCATTGCACAGGCTGATGATGGCGGGACGGCTCTGAATCAACCGTCCCGCCGTCATCCGGCCTTTTTCTACACTGCGTTGGACTGCCAGTACGACACTTGCAGCAAGCCAGGCGTACCCAAAATCATCCCCGTGCGCACACGCAAACGTTCGCGCCCCATCTTTTTCGCCTAATCTGTAAGACGACGTCTGAAACTCCGCCAAGCCGGCAATTCGTCCGCGCGAGCGCCTTTCATGTCAGTAATCCTACTGTCACATCCGTTTCACGGTTAGTCACGTTACTGTCACAAAGAGACCCTAAGCTTCGCGGTGTTCATGTTATTCGCTCACACCGCTCACACCCTTGGAGGTCTCATGAAATTGATGCAAACCGTGTTCGCTGGCGTCGCTGGCGCGCTTTTCGCGATCGCAGCGCAAGCCGCAGACATCACCGGCGCGGGCAGCACCTTCGCAGCACCGATCTACACGAAGTGGGCTGACGCCTACCAGAAGACGGGCGGCGGCAAGGTCAACTACCAGGGTATCGGCTCGTCGGGCGGTATCAAGCAGATCGAAGCGAAGACTGTCGATTTCGCCGGTTCGGACGCTCCGCTGAAGGACGACGAACTCGCGAAGGCAGGGCTGTTCCAGTTCCCGACGGTTGTTGGTGGCGTGGTCCCGGCTATCAACGTGCCGGGCGTGAAGGCTGGTGAACTGGTATTGTCGGGCGAAGTGCTCGGCGACATCTACCTGGGCAAGATCAAGAAGTGGAATGATCCGGCAATCGTCGCGTTGAACCCGAAGATCAAGCTGCCGGATACCGACATCGCCGTGGTTCGCCGCGCTGATGGTTCGGGCACGACGTTCATCTGGACGAACTACCTGTCGAAGGTCAACGCAGACTGGAAGGCGAAGGTCGGTGAAGGCGCAACGGTCAGCTGGCCGACGGGCACGGGCGGCAAGGGCAACGACGGCGTCGCAGCTTTCGTTCAACGTCTGCCGGGCGCAATCGGTTACGTGGAATGGGCGTACGCGAAGCAGAACCACATGACGTACGTCTCCCTGAAGAACTCGACGGGCGCTGTGGTCGAGCCGAAGACGGAAACGTTCAAGGCAGCGGCGGCTGGTGCTGACTGGTCGAAGTCGTTCTATCAGATCCTGACGAACGAGCCGGGCAAGGACGCATGGCCGGTCGTCGGCGCAACCTTCGTGCTGCTGCACACGGCGCAGGACAAGCCGGCGCAAGGCACGGAAACGCTGAAGTTCTTCGACTGGGCGTTCAAGAATGGCACCCAGGCTGCAAACGATCTGGACTACATTTCGTTGCCGGACTCGGTAACGGCGCAAATCCGCACGAAGTGGAAGGCGCAGGTTAAGGACGCTGCAGGCAAGCCGATCGCTGAGTAAGCGTTGCCGTAAAGCATCCAGCAAGACATTGGCCGTCCTCATTCGAGGACGGCCAATGGCATTACCCCGGCGACATTACGCCAGCATTACCCGCCGCGCGACAAGTGTCGTACGGCAACTGGAAACAGGTCAATCAGGCTCCCATGTCCGATATCCAAATAGCGTCTGGCGCGGCGAGATCGACGCCGCCCGGCAGCACGTCGCAGCAGAAAGCGCCCAGTCGCGCCGGCGACGTCATTTTCGGCGGCCTTGCCCGTCTCGCCGCCATCATCACCCTGTTGCTGCTCGGCGGTATCATCGTTTCACTGATCGTCGCCTCCCTGCCGTCGATCAAACAGTTCGGCCTCGCATTTCTGTGGACCTCCGACTGGGATCCCCCTAGCAAGCAATTTGGCGCACTGGTGCCTATCTACGGCACGATCGCGACCTCGCTCATTGCACTCATCATCGCGGTGCCCGTCAGCTTCGGCATCGCGCTTTTCCTGACCGAACTCTCGCCCGCGTGGCTGCGTCGCCCGCTTGGCGTGGCCATCGAACTGCTCGCCGCGATCCCGTCGATCGTCTACGGCATGTGGGGCCTGCTGGTGTTCGCGCCGATCTTCGCGCAGTGGTTCGAAAAGCCGCTTGGCGCCGTGCTGGGCGGCATCCCGTTCGTCGGCGCACTGTTTCAGGGGGCGCCGATCGGCATCGGTATCCTGTGCGCAGGTGTGATTCTCGCGATCATGATCATTCCGTACATCGCCTCGGTGATGCGCGACGTGTTCGAAGTCACGCCGGTCCTGCTGAAGGAATCGGCGTACGGCATCGGCTGCACGACCTGGGAAGTGATGTGGAAGATCGTGCTGCCCTTCACCAAGAGCGGCGTGATCGGTGGCGTGATGCTCGGCCTCGGCCGCGCACTCGGCGAGACGATGGCGGTGACTTTCGTGATCGGCAACACCAATCTGCTCGACAACGTGTCGCTGTTTTCGCCTGGTAACAGCATTACCTCGGCGCTCGCCAATGAGTTCGCGGAAGCGGATCCTGGTCTGCATACGTCGGCGCTGATGGAACTCGGCTTGATCCTGTTTGTGATTACTTTCATCGTGCTGGCGATCTCGAAGTTCATGCTGCTTCGCCTCGAAAAAGGGGAGGGCGCGAAATGAGCCAGCCCACCTTGAATATGCCGGGTTCGAACGACGAAGTCGCGCTCGAGGCAATGCGCGTGCGTCTGCAAGGCCGCCGCCGCACCAAGAATGCGATTGCGTTGACCATGTCGCTCGCGGCCATGGCGTTCGGCCTGCTGTGGCTCGTGTGGATTCTTTATACGACGCTACGCCTCGGCATTGGCGGCCTGTCGATCGAATTGTTCACGCAATCCACGCCGCCGCCGAACACCGATGGCGGCGGTCTCGCCAACGCGATCGTCGGCAGTCTGATGCTGGTTGTGCTCGCGACTTTCGTCGGCACGCCGATCGGCATTCTGGCGGGCGTCTATCTCGCCGAGTACGGTCAGAAGGGCTGGCTTGCGAGCGTCACGCGTTTCATCAACGACATTCTGCTGTCGGCGCCGTCGATCGTGGTGGGTCTGTTCGTCTACGCGCTGGTCGTCGCGAAGATGGGCCACTTCAGCGGTTGGGCGGGCGTGTTCGCGCTCGCGCTGCTGCAGATTCCGATCGTGATCCGTACTACGGAAAACATGCTGAAGCTGGTGCCGAATGCGCTGCGTGAAGCCGCTTTCGCGCTCGGCACGCCGAAGTGGAAGATGGTGCTGTCGATCACGCTGAAAGCGTCGATCGCCGGTATCGTCACGGGTGTGCTGCTCGGTGTCGCGCGTATTGCGGGTGAAACCGCGCCGCTGCTGTTCACCGCGCTGTCTAACCAGTTCTTCTCGCTGAACATGGACCAGCCGGTCGCGAACCTGCCGGTCACGATCTACAAGTTCGCGATGAGCCCGTTTGCGCAATGGCAATCGCTTGCGTGGGCCGGTGTCTTCCTGATCACGCTCGCGGTGCTGGGATTGAACATCCTCGCGCGCACGATCTTTTCGAATAAGTAAGGGCGGAGTCTAATCCGATGAATATGGCAGAAACTCAAATCAATCCGACCGCGCGTCCGACGGCGCCCGCCGGTTTCGATCCCGCCCAAAGCGGTCAGGCGCAAGCGCCGTCGAGTCCGAAGATCGAGATCAACGACCTGAACTTCTTCTACGGGAAGTATCACGCGTTGAAGAACATCAATCTGCGTATCCCCGAAGGCAAGGTGACCGCGTTCATCGGCCCGTCGGGTTGCGGCAAGTCCACCTTGCTGCGTACGCTCAACAAGATGTACGCGCTCTATCCGGAGCAACGCGCCGAAGGCGAGATCCTGATGGACGGCGAAAACCTGCTGACCTCCAAGCGCGATATTTCGCTGCTGCGCGCGCGGATCGGCATGGTGTTCCAGAAGCCGACGCCGTTTCCGATGTCGATCTACGACAACATCGCGTTCGGCGTGAAGATGTTCGAAACGCTGCCGCGCTCGGAAATGGACGATCGCGTGGAATGGGCGCTGACCAAGGCCGCGCTGTGGAACGAAGTGAAGGACAAATTGGGCCAGAGCGGCTATGGGTTGTCCGGCGGCCAGCAGCAGCGCCTGTGTATCGCGCGCGGTATTGCGATCCGTCCCGAAGTGCTGCTGCTCGACGAGCCGTGCTCCGCGCTGGACCCGATTTCCACGGGCCGTATCGAAGAGTTGATCGCTGAATTGAAGAGCGATTACACGGTGGTGATCGTCACTCACAACATGCAGCAGGCTGCGCGCTGTTCGGACTACACTGCCTATATGTACCTCGGCGAACTGATCGAATTCGGCGACACCGAAAAGATCTTCATCAAGCCGCTCCGCAAGGAAACCGAGGACTACATCACCGGCCGCTTCGGCTAAGCCGTCGACGAGCAAAAACAACGGAGTACGACATGTCCGATAAGCATCTGTCCAGCCAGTTCGACGCCGACCTGAACCTTGTTTCTTCGAAAGTCCTTGAAATGGGCGGTCTGGTCGAGTCGCAGATCGTCAACGCGATGATCGCGCTCAACAACTTCGACCTCGAAATCGCCGAACAGGTGATCGCGGCCGAAGAGCGCCTGAACACGATGGAAGTCGAGATCGACGAAGAGTGCAGCAACATCATCGCGCGCCGTCAGCCGGCCGCGCGCGACTTGCGCCTCCTGATCGCGATTTCGAAGACCATCACGAATCTCGAACGCGCCGGCGACGAAGCTGAAAAAATCGCCAAGCGCACCAAGCGCCTGATGGAAGACGGCGCCTCGCGCACCATCAACATCGCCGAGATCAAATTGTCGGGGGAAATGGCGGTGTCGATTCTGCGCCGCGCGCTGGACGCATTTGCGCGTCTGGACACGGTGGCCGCCGCGCAGATCGTGCGCGACGACAAGGCGATCGACGAAGAATTCCGAGCTTTCGTTCGCAAGCTGATTTCGTACATGACTGAAGATCCGCGGTCGATTTCGGTGGGCCTCGATTTCCTGTTCATCGCCAAGGCGATCGAACGGATCGGCGATCACGCGAAGAACATTGCCGAGTTCATCATTTACATCGTCAAGGGCACCGACGTGCGGCACAAGTCGCGCGACGCGCTCGAACGCGAAGCACTCAGTTAATCCAGAGATAAGGAACAGAGGTGCCGATGCCCAGCAGCATTCTCGTCATTGAAGATGAGCCCGCGATTTCCGAATTGATTTCGGTCAATCTTCAACACGCCGGACACTGCCCGATTCGCGCGTACAACGCGGAGCAGGCGCAGAACCTGATCAGCGACGTACTGCCCGACCTCGTTCTGCTCGACTGGATGTTGCCGGGCAAGTCAGGTATTGCGTTCGCCCGCGATCTGCGCAACAACGAGCGCACCAAGCACATCCCGATCATCATGCTGACCGCGCGCGGCGATGAACAGGACAAGGTGCTCGGCCTCGAAATCGGTGCTGACGACTACGTCACCAAGCCGTTTTCGCCGAAGGAACTGATGGCGCGTATCAAGGCGGTGCTGCGCCGCCGCGCCCCGCAGTTGACCGAAGACCTGGTCGCGATCAACGGACTGAAGCTCGATCCGGCGACGCACCGCGTGGCCGCCCATGCGGAAGGCAGCGAGATCAAGCTCGATCTCGGCCCGACTGAATTCCGTCTGTTGCACTTCTTCATGACGCACCCGGAGCGCGTGCACAGCCGCACGCAACTGCTCGATCAGGTGTGGGGCGACCACGTGTTCGTCGAAGAGCGCACGGTGGACGTGCACATCAAGCGTCTGCGCGCGGCGCTCAAGCCGGCGGGGTGCGATGCTATGATTGAGACGGTACGCGGCAGCGGCTACCGGCTCGCGAAGAGCGCCTGACTCTGCGGTAGTGCGAGTGGCGCTGCTTTAGCTGAGCGCGTCACGGTTGTCGCATACGTCATATAGGTCGCGTCGGTTAGCTCGGTTACCGGGTTACCGGGTCACGTCAGGCGCCGCGTTTTTCAGATGCCGGCGTGTACGTTTTTCTCTTCGATCGCTAGAACATGAACATCATCTGGGCGCGCTCCATCGTGTCGGTCGTGCTGCTGGCTGTTCTGTGCGTGGTGGTCGGCGCACTCGTGAACGTCAAGGCAGGGCTGATCCTCGCGATTGTCATGCTGCTCGCGCAGAGCCTTTTCAGCACCTTTCACAAGCAGCGTTTGTGGCGTCTGCTCGACGCACCGGTCTACGGTGAAGTGCCGAGCGCCCCCGGCATCTGGGGCGAAATCTACTACCGTTTGCATAAGCTTGCGAAGCGCTGGCATGCGCAGGTGCGTCAGGTCGAGCAGCAGCATTCGCGTTTCATCCAGGCGATCCAGGCTTCGCCGAACGGCGTGGCGATGCTCGACGATCACGATCAGATCGAGTGGTGCAACGCGATCTCCGAGCTTCATTTCGGACTCGATGCGAAACGGGATCTGCGCCAGCACATCACGCATCTGGTGCGTCAGCCCGATTTCGTGCGCTATCTGAATTCGCAGCGCTACGAACAGATGCTGATCATGCGCGGCATGGGCGACAAGCGCCAGAACGTGCTGTCGGTGCAGGTGTTTCCGTACGGCGAAAATCGCAAGCTGGTGCTGTCGCAAGATATCACCGAGCTGGAACGTACCGACGCGATGCGGCGTGACTTCGTCGCCAATGTCTCGCATGAATTGAAGACCCCGCTGACCGTGCTGTCGGGTTTTCTCGAGACGATGCGGGAACTGCCGTTGAGCGAAGCCGAGCGCGGGCGCTACCTCGAACTGATGGAGCAGCAGGCCTCGCGCATGCGTCATATCGTCAATGACCTGCTGGTGCTCGCGAAACTTGAAGGCGACAACAAGCCGCCGAGCGATCAGATGATCGATATGCGAGCGGTCCTGCGCCATCTTAGGGATGACGCTGAAAGCCTGTCGAGCGACCATCACAAGATCGTGTTCGATGCCGACGAAGGGCTCACCGTCACCGGCGTGGAAACGGAAATACTCAGCGCGCTTGGCAACCTCGTGACCAATGCGATCCGCTACACGCCGGACGGCGGTGCGATCGCGGTGACCTGGCACACCAATGGCGGCAGCGCGGTTTTTTCGGTCGCGGATAGCGGCCTGGGAATTCCGGCCGCGGACATTCCACGTCTGACCGAGCGCTTCTATCGCGTCGACCGCAGCCGCTCACGGGACACCGGCGGTACGGGCCTCGGTCTTGCCATCGTCAAGCATGTGCTGCAGCGGCACGATGCGCAGCTCGACGTGAAGAGCGAGGAGGGGCGTGGCAGCACGTTCACCGTGCGCTTCCCGGTGTACCGCACGGCGCGCCGGCAACCGGCGCCGGTCTAGGAATATTGGCCTGAAAAAAAAGCCCGCCTGTAGCAAAGGCGGGCTTTTTTATTGCGTGCCGCAGCTTAAGCGGCGTGCGAACACGATCAGGCAATCACGCCCTCACGAACTCACGAACAGAATTTCCCCAGCAGACTCATCTGCGCATTGCGCGACGATTTGCCCGGTCGCCGGCGCCGATAGTGACCGTCGCTCTGCATCAGCCACGCAGACTGATTGTCGCCGAGAAACGCCGACAGGCCTTCCGCAATCACACGCCGCTTCAAGCGACGATTGTTGATCGGAAACGCCACTTCCACACGCCGGAAGAAGTTACGGTCCATCCAGTCGGCGCTCGACAGGTACACCTGTTCCTTGCCTTCGTCGTAGAAATAGAAGATGCGATGATGCTCGAGGAATCGCCCAACGATCGAGCGCACCGTGATGTTCTCCGACAAACCCGGCACGCCCGGTTGCAACGAACACACGCCACGCACGATCAGATCGATCTTCACGCCGGCCTGCGATGCTTCGTACAGCTCGGCAATCACGGTGGGTTCGAGCAGCGCGTTCATCTTCGCGACAATGCGTGCCTTCTTGCCGGCACGCGCGTGTTCCGCTTCCGCGCGAATTGCGTCGACCAGTTTCGGATGCAGCGTGAACGGCGACTGCCACAACTCATGCAGCTTCAGTTCACCGCCGATGCCGGTCAATTGCTGGAACACGTGGTGCACGTCTTCGCAGATATTCTGATCGGCGGTCATTAGCGCGAAGTCGGTATAAAGACGCGCCGTGCGCGGATGATAGTTGCCGGTGCCCAGGTGCACGTAACGCTTGAGCGTGGTCTTGCCGCCCGACGATACGCGCCGTACGATCAGCATCATCTTCGCGTGGCACTTGTGGCCCACGACGCCGTAGACGACATGCGCGCCCACCGCTTCAAGCTGTGACGCCCAGTTAATATTGGTTTCTTCGTCGAAGCGCGCGAGCAGTTCGACCACCACCGTCACTTCCTTGCCGTTGCGCGCCGCTTGCATCAGCGCGTCCATCAGCGGGGAGTCGGTGCCGGTGCGATAGATGGTCTGCTTGATCGCCATCACGTTCGGGTCTTTAGCCGCCTGGAGCAGCAATTCGAGCACCGGCTGAAAGCTCTCGTAAGGATGATGCAGCAGCACGTCGCCCTGATCGATCACGTCGAACATGCTGGCGCTGTTGGAAATCTGCGGCGGAATCGCGGGGATGTGCGGTACGAACTTCAGGTCGGGCCGGTCCACCATCTCCGGCAATTGCATCAGCCGCACCAGATTGACGGGGCCGTTGGCGAAATAGCAATCCTTGGTGGTCAGGCTGCTTTCGTCGAGCAGGCGCCGCACGACATGCGCGGGCGTGTCCGCCGACACTTCGAGCCGCACCGCATTGCCCAGATGCCGTGCCGGCAGTTCGCCCTGCAACGCGACACGCAGGTTGGTGATTTCGTCTTCGTCGACAAACAGTTCGCTATTGCGCGTGATGCGAAACTGGTTACAGGTGCGCACCACGAGATTCGGGAACAGTTCGCCGACAAAGCGCTGCAGCAACGAGCTCAGCAGCACGAAACCATGCGGATAGCCCGACAGTTCCTGCGGCATGCGCACGAGCCGGGGCAAGGCACGCGGCGCCTGCACGATACCCATCATCGCCTGGCGGCCGAACGCGTCCTTGCCTTCGAGTTCGACCACGAAATTCAGGCTCTTGTTAAGCACACGCGGAAACGGGTGAGCCGGATCGAGGCCGATCGGCGTGAGCACCGGCAGCAGTTCGTCGAAGAAGTAGTTGCGCGCCCATTCGGTCTGCGCTTCGTTCCACGCTTCGGTGCCGTGAAAATAGATGCCTTCCGTTTCGAGCGCGGGAAACACCGTGTCGTTCAGCATGGTGTACTGGCGATGCACGAGTCTCTGCGCGCGCTCGACCACGAGGTCGTACACGTGCTGCAACGACATGCCGTCGGGCGACATCGCACCGGGGTTGTCGCGCATCTGTTCCTGCAGTCCGGCCATGCGGACTTCGAAGAATTCGTCGAGGTTGCTACTGGTAATGCAGATGAAGCGCAGGCGTTCGAGCAAAGGGACGGCAGGGTCGGCAGCTTGTGCCAACACACGCTCGTTGAAACCCAGAATGCCCAGCTCGCGATTCAATAAGGGGTAGCGGATGGACATCGGCAGCGAGAATGGAATGTCAGGAGGGGAGACGAAAAGACGCTCGGAAATTCTCACAGTATGATGACGTTGTTATGACATTCGCGATGTTATAAATTGTACGCCGTATTCGTCGCGTGTCGTAATTATGACGCAGTGCATATGGGACCATAGGGCACCCCCATTACTGCGAGGCGACATCGTGAGGCCCGGTACGCTTAGAATGGCGTCTTTGAACAGCGCGGCCGGCCATAAGGCGCCCAAGGCATCCAATGGACATCCGGCACCTTCCGGGTCCAACGCCGCCGCGCACGCGCGCATGGAGTCCGCTTACTCGATGGTCACAACTCCACAACTTCTTGCTGCCGTCGATCTCGGTTCGAACAGCTTCCGGCTGATCGTGGGCCGGGTCGAAGAAACCGACGCGGGCAGCCAGATCTATCAAGTCGACGCGTTGCGCGAGCCGGTGCGTCTTGCTGCCGGTCTGTCGAGCGACAAGATGCTCGACCGCGCCTCGCAGGTGCGCGGCTGGGATGCGCTCAAGCGTTTCGGCGAGCGGCTGCGCGACTTTCATCCCGATCACGTTCGCGCCGTCGCCACCAACACGCTGCGCATCGCCAAGAACGCCGGTGAATTTCTCGGCGAGGCGCAAGCCGCACTCGGCTTCCCGATCGAAGTGATTGCCGGGCGTGAAGAAGCACGTCTGATTTATGCAGGGGCTGCACACTCCGTGCCCGCGAGCGCGGGCAAGCGTCTCGTCGTGGATATCGGCGGCGGCTCGACGGAATTCATCATCGGTTCGCACTACACGCCGATCAAGATGGAGAGTCTGTATATCGGCTGCGTGAGCCATAGCCGCGCATTCTTCCCGGCAGGCAATGTCGACGAATACACGATGCGCCAGGCCGAACTCGCCGCGAGCCGTGAAATCCAGATCATTTCCGCGGAATACAAAAAAAC
Source organism: Paraburkholderia haematera (assembly GCF_905220975.1). Lineage (GTDB taxonomy): Bacteria > Pseudomonadota > Gammaproteobacteria > Burkholderiales > Burkholderiaceae > Paraburkholderia > Paraburkholderia haematera. Next base: position 43,900 of record NZ_CAJNBK010000002.1, read on the forward strand.
CGGGTGGGAACAGGCCATCGGCTCGTCGGGCACTGCACGGGCGCTCGCCGAACTGGTCGAGGCAAACGGCTTCAACGATCCGGGTGTCACGCACGGCATCTCGCGCGGCGGGCTCGAGCGCCTCAAGCGCGCGCTGATCAAGGCGGAGAACGTCAATCGTCTGAAGCTGGTCGCGCTGAAGGCCGATCGTATTCCGGTGCTGGCCGGTGGGCTGTCGATCATGATCGCGGTGTTCGACGAACTCGGCGTTGATTACGTCGATACAACAGATGGCGCGCTGCGCCTCGGCGTGCTGTACGACCTGCTGGGCCGTGCGCAGCACGAAGACATGCGCACCTTGACGGCGGAAGGCTTCATGCGCCGTTATGGCGTGGATCGTGCGCAAGCCGGGCGTATCGGTGAGCTCGCGGTGCGCTTTTACGACCAGTTTGCCGAACCGGATGAAGAGCGCCGTGCCGAGAACCGCATGTTCCTCGGCTGGGCGGCGGCCTTGCACGAAATCGGACTGTCGATCTCCCACAGCGCCTATCACAAGCATTCGGCCTATATCGCCAGCAACGCCGACATGCCGGGTTTTTCACGTACCGACCAGGCGCGGCTCGCCGCGCTGGTGCTCGGCCACGCGGGGAAGCTCGGCAAGCTGTCGCAAACACGCGAAGTGGAATGGCCGCTGCTGTTCTGTCTGCGGCTCGCGGCGCTGCTGTGCCGCCGGCGTGCCGATGTCGGCTTGCCGGGTATCGCGGTCGCGCAGGTCAACGGCGGCTATGAGGTGCGTTTGCCGAACGAGTGGGTGGCTAACAATCCGCTGACCGACTACAGCCTGATCCAGGAAGCTGCGGAGTGGGAGAAGGTCGGCATCCCGTATCGCGTGGTCTACACGGACGATTGAGCATCACGCGTTGCAAATGAAAAAAGCCCGGCGGAATTCGTTCTGCCGGGCTTTTTTGTTTGCGTCGTTGCCCGCTGAATGAGCCGGGCCGTTTGTGCGGTAATTAGCGCGGCGACGCATCGCCGAGGAAGTGCCGCGCGTAACGCGCGTTGATATCCGTCAGACGCAACAGCGTCAGAAAATCCGCCGTGTTGAAGTCAGGATCCCAGGCCGGCGCGCCGCAAATCTTCGCACCGAGGCGCAGATAGCCTTTCACCAGCGGCGGCGGTGCGACGTCGGCGCCGGTCTGCAATTCTTCGACCGGCAGCGGCGTGTGCGGGAACGCGCGATATTCCGGCGCCGTCAGCGCGTTGTCACGCAGCGAGCAGTAGAGATTCGCCGCGTAGTGGCCACCGTCGACCATCGCGACGCTTGCGCAGCCGAGCATCGTCTCGTAGCCGTTGTGCTTCATGTACGCGGCGAGCCCTGCCCACAGCGACATGATCACCGAGCCGCTGCGATAGTCCGGGTGCACGCACGAGCGGCCCACTTCGACCATCTTCGCGCGCAGGTGCGTGAGGCGCGACACGTCGAATTCGCTTTCGGCATACAGGCGTCCGATACGGGCGGCCTGGTGCGGCGGCAGTGCGCGATAGGTGCCGACCACTTTCAGCGTGTCGAGATCGCGCACCAGCAGGTGATCGCAGTATGAATCGAACGAATCGACGTCGAGGCCGGCCGGGCCGGACAGGCGTGCGCCCATTTCATCGGCGAAGACACGGTAGCGCAGACGCTGGGCCTCGCGCAGTTCCTCGTCGGTGCGCGCCCACGTAACTTGCAGGCGATGCTGGGCGGTGACCGTCTCTTCGGCGCGCGGCAGGCGACGCGTTTCGAAGATCGAAGCCAGGGGCAGGGTGGGCGTCGGCAGTTCTCGCATGTGGCGTCCTGGTCGAAAAAAGGGAGATTTCTTTTTTCGCCAATGTAGTAACGCCTGGTGACGCTCGCATGGCAGAGCCGTGACGATTGGATGACGGCCCGTAAGCCGCATGCGCGCGGCTTGTAATGTCGGGGGCCGCGACGGAGTGTGTTGTTTCTGTGCGACCGGCTTAGGTGCGACCGGCTTAGGTGCGACCGGCTTAGGTGCGACCGGCCCAGGTGCGATCGGCTCAGATGCGACCGGCTTAGATCAGATCCGGGCTCATCGCCGCGCGCAGCACGGCCTGGTCGTCGCCGTCGCGTTCACGGCTTTCGATCCACCACAGGCCGGCTTTCTTCAGCGGCCAACTCGCTTCGCTGTTGCCAAGCAGACGCGCCGCGACGTGGCCGAGCGTCGGTTGATGGCCGACGATCACAACGGTCTGCGCGATGCCTTTTGGCCAGCCGGCGGCCTTGAGCACATCGTCCGCGCTGGCGTTAGGCGCGAGTTCGCGCACCACGCGATACTGGTCGCTCAAGGTTTCGGCGGTCTGGATGGTGCGCACGGCAGGGCTCGCGAGGACCACTGCGTCGTCGGGCAAGCGGGTGCGCAGCCATTTGGCGACGTTTTGCGCCTGTTTGCGGCCTCGCGTGGTGAGCGCGCGGGCGAGATCGCTCGCGGCGAACTCTTCAGCTTCGGCGTGACGCCAGAGGATCAGATTCATGCGGGTCTCCTTGACTCTGGTTGCGGCGTAAATCGCGGTGCCGGATTTTCAATCACTGTCGCATGCGCATGCGCACGCGTAAGGGCACAAGGCGGCGGCGCGGGCGGCGCGTATAAGCGCGGACGTATGCCGGGACATCTCGGCATAGGTTGGCGGATAGGCAGATGCCGAGGCGCAGCGTATCGAGCGCTCGTGCAACGTTCGTTAAGCCCGCATGTAATCCGCGTGAACCCCCTCGGGCCATGAGTCATGAGTCTGCGCATCGGTGCGCATGATGCCCGCGAACACCAGACGGCCAAAAAGCAAAAACCCGCGAAGCCGGAGGCGACGCGGGTTTCGTATTGCTTTTCGTGGTCGGAGCGAAAGGATTCGAACCTTCGACCCTCTGATCCCAAATCAGATGCGCTACCAGGCTGCGCTACGCTCCGACGAATCCGAGATTCTACGTGGCATTGGGTGCCAGAGTCAATCACGAATTGCGTCGGAATGAAAAAACGTCTCAAACGTCGGCAGCATGCAGAAAGGGTTGCGCGTCAGTGCGCGCTCGCCGGATGTGCGTCGGCGAGCTTTGTCCCCTCAATGCCGGCGCCGCATCCAGTGCGGCATATGCTGGTGTGCGATCCAGTGATGCAGCATGCCTTCGCCGTCGTGTTCGCGCCTGTAGGTCCTCGACTCAAAAATCGACAGGGCGAGCAGCACGAGCAGTCCTATTGCAAGTCCGATCAGACCTGCGATCGATTCAGCGTCCATGGCAGTCTCCTATGACACGCAACTGTGCCTCTATAGTAGGTCACGCGTCACAAAATGGGAGGGGGAGACTGCTGAGCGCAACATTGTCGATTGCGAATTGCGGGTAGACTCTCGGCGCTTTGTCGCCGTTATTGTCATTCTGTATCGAGAGTCTATGAACCGCGTTGTATTGATTGCGTTGATGCTGGCTGCCGGACTCGCCGGCTGTGCCAACGATTCTTCCGGGCATCATGGCGGGCCGCCGCCGAAAGATCCCGTCGACTATCACGGGGTCCCTACGGACGACCGGCCGCCGGTCATCGCGCCCGCGCCCTGAGCGCCAGCTCTGGAAATGAAAGCGAAGCGCCGGCGCGGGCACGCCGGTGCTTCTGACCCGCGCAGACAAGTCGCGCGGAGAGCGCGGGCTGTCGTTATTCTAGGGCGACGGGCGCACGTAATATGTATGCGCTTGTTTCAAGCCGTAACTGTGTGCGGCGTTGCGCGGACGGGTGCAAAACGCGTGATTCGTCTGCGGCGGCGCACAACCTGCGTGTTCCCAGGACAAAACATCACCGCGCAGATACTCGGAGCGCTGAAGCAGCGGCTAGGCGGCCATGCCCCGTACGACGCCTGGCAAAAAACGCGCGAGCGTCACGCCGCGCGCGGCCATGAAGACCAGCATCGCGGCCCACAAACCGTGATTGCCGTATAGCGCGAGCAAGGCCGACGAAGCCGCGACGAACACCGCAAACGAAATCACCATCGACGTCATGAGCTCACGCGTGCGAGTGGCGCCGATGAACACGCCGTCGAGCAGAAAACCCCACACCGAGATCACCGGCAAGAGCGCGGCCCATGGCAGATACGTCTCGGCCGTGGTGCGCACGGCGGCCTGATTGGTCAGACCTTCGATGATCCATGAGCCCGCGCCCCAGTACACCAGCGAGAAGCCCAGTGCGCCGAGCGCGGACCACAACGCCGTCGCCTTGATGGCCTGTGCGAAGGCGTGCCGGTCGCGCGCGCCGATCGCAGCGCCAACCAGCGCTTCCGCGGCGTGCGCGAAGCCGTCGAGTCCATAGGCCATGAAGGTCTGAAAATTGAGCAGCAGCGCGTTCGCGGCGAGCGTGGTGTCACCTTGCCTCGCGCCGAGATGCGCGAACCAGCCGAACGACGACAGCAGACAGAGCGTGCGTACGAAGATATCGCGATTCAGCACCACCAGACGCTTGATCGCGGCAGCGTCGAAGAGGGCGGTGCGGTTTATTGCAGGCAGACCGCGTGGTCTGCCGTGCCACAACAAGACGGCGCCGAGTACGAAGCCGAGTGCGTCGGCCGTGGCCGTGGCCGCGCCGATGCCGGCCACGCCCCAATCGAATGCGTACACGTACAGGAGCACCGCTGCGATGTTCACGCTGTTGATGAACACTTGCGAGAGCAGTGCGAGCCGCACCTTCTGCGTGCCGAGCAGCCAGCCGAGCACCACATAGTTGCCGAGCGCGAGCGGCGCGGCCCAGATGCGCGCGTGACAGTAGATCTGTGCGTGGCGCTGCACCGCGTCGCTGCCGCCGATCAGGCGCAACGCGTAGCCGATCAGCGGCCCTTGGAGCAGAAGCACCGCAGCACCGATCGCCGCCGCCAGCAACAGCGCGCGCACGACGTTGTTGCGCAACTCGGCATGGTCGCCCGCGCCGTGCGCTTGCGCGACGAGGCCCGTGGTGCCCATGCGCAGGAAGCCGAAGCCCCAGAACACGAAGTTGAAGAACAGGCCGCCGAGCGCCACGCCGCCGAGATAGGACGCGCCGTCCAGATGGCCGGCAACGGCGGTGTCTACCGCGCCGAGAATCGGCTGCGTCAGATTGGCGAGGACGATGGGGAACGCCAGCGTCAGCACCCGGCGGTGCCAGCGCACAGGGACAGCGGGTGGCGTTGCGGCCGCGCTGTCTCCCAATCCCCCAAGGGGATTTCCTTCGGGGCGGGGGACTTCCTCCGGGGCGTGTGCGCTGTCGCTCAATGGCGTTCCTGCACGCACACCCATGGCGAGACGACCACCGCCCACAGATCGGGATCGCGCGCGGCGAAATCGGCGGCAGTTTCAGCCTGCACGCGTTCGACGAGGCCGGAAGACAGCCATTGCGTAACCTGCGTGGTGTCGTCGCTGGCGATGGCCTCGGCGACGCTCACCAGATCGATGTCGCTCGCAACGCGCAGCAGTATGCCGCGCGCGAAAAAGCGTTCGAGTTCGGTCCAGCCGATTTTGGCGGTTTCGGCGAGCAGCTTGGCGTACAGCGGGCTATGAGTGGCGTCGTTGGAAGTCATCGTAAGCGGGTTCTGACGGGGCCGTTACTATAAACCATCAGCGCGGACCGCCAGGGCGGCGCGCGTTCCGGTACGCTTGAGGCTTTCGAAATTCATTCTGAACCTTCATGTCACTGGATACAACGGCGCCGGCTTCGGGCGCGCAAGCTCACGGGGTGAGCGAAGCCACACTCACGCGCGCCGACGTGGAGCGCCTCATCGCCGCGAGCATGGCGGGGAATAAAGAGCCGCTCCATTTCACCGACTGCGATTTCGAAGGCGCCGATCTGTCGCGACTCGATCTGCGCGGCGCCGAATTTCATCGTTGCACGATTGTCGAGACGTCGTTTTTCGGCGCAATGCTGTCGCACACCCGCTGGGTCCGTTGCCGCGGGCGCGAGGCGGATTTCGCATCGGCCGATCTGGTCGACGCGGCGTTCCAGTCGAGCGATCTGAACAACACGAGCTGGCGGCGCGCCAAGCTCGCCTCGGCGTCGTTTCACAGTTGCAAGTTGACCGGCGCCAATTTCGAAGCCTGCACGGCGCTCGGTTTGAGCTTTGTCGAAACCTTGCTGGTGGGCGCGCATTTGCGTGGCTTGTCGTTTCGCAAGGCCACGCTCCAGCAACTCGATTTCTCCGACGCCGATCTGGCCGGTGTCGATTTCCGCGAGGCGATCTTCGAGGGGGGCAGTCTGAAGGATGCCCATCTTAAAGGCGCACGCTTTGACGGCGCGGACTTGCGCGAGACCGATCTGAGCGGCGTGCGGCTCGTCGATGCGGCGCTTTTCAAGGGCGCGACGATTTCGCATCAGCAGGCGGCGGTGCTCGTGACCGAACTGGGTCTGCGAGTCATGTGATTGCAGTTTTCAAGCTGGCCGGTTTTGGCCATTCGGCCAGCTTGAACGAATGGATGCGTGCGCTTATCATCCGATTTATCGATTCATCAACATCAGCCGATTTTAAATTTCGCAATTCGTCAGTTGATCTGAAGATTTTTAATCTATTCGCTATTCGCGAATATGTTGTGAGGGAATGCGACTGCTTATTCGGTTGCTCAATATTCGCGAAACCATCTGTATGGTGCGTTGGCGCACTAAAGGTTCGCAATGCATTAAGCGTCCGGATTATACTGGGCGCGGCTAACGGGGGTTGGTCAAAGGGCTTTCGTCAGGCTTTTCCAGTCTTGTGTGGGCAGGTGCTTGATTAATAAGGTATTGCGGGCAACGCGCGTAATTTTCATGCGACGTTGGCGGGGCGTTTAGCAAGAAAAACGTGAGGGTATTTACCCCGCTTATTTCCGACATTTTCCTTCACATAATGCGGATTCCGTACGCCGTGTCACATTGCTCGCGAAATTAATCGATTGCACTTGTAAAAGGCGGTTGTTAGATTCCGTTCTGGCGCATGGTGAACCGGTCCTTTGCCGATATGCGCCGAACCCCCGTTAGCCCGGCCTCGTGCCGGGCATTTTTTTGCCCGGTCATTGCGGGTTCAGTTCCGCGTCACGGCGTTGCTTTATTGCGTTGCTGACTTGTCTTCATTGCTTGCAGCGAATCACCATCGACCGGTTCTTGACGTTCGCGCCGAAAATCCCGCCGACCGAACCGCCCGAGGTGGCGCCGTTGTCGACGTCCTTCGAAACGACGTCATAGCCATAGTTGCCGCAGACTTCACCGGCGCGCTTGTAGCACTCAGCCCAACTGGAGCTTGCATCACTGCCGCTGCAGTTGATCGCAAAGCCGGTGTCGCCGCTCGGCAGATAAGTCATGGTGGTGGTGCTGGAGCAGCCGCCGAGGCTGCCGAGCGTCAACAGGCCGAGGCCGATCGCTGCGGCCGTTGTTAAGGACGCCAATGCGCTCTTCATTGCAAATTCCTTACAGATAACGGGGAGAGACGTGGCGCGAGGCCACGTCATGCATAGGATTGAGCGTTTTATAGTACGCCCGGTTCCCGCGACAGCAGCAGGGCGTGTGCCTGCAGCTGGGGCTAGCGCGCCGGCAGCGCGCGCGACGGGTCGATCGAGCGGCCTTGATAGCGCAGTTCGAAGTGCAGCATGACCCGATCGGTATCCGTGTCGCCCATCTCGGCGATCTTCTCGCCTTGGGCGACCGATTGACCTTCCTTCACGAGCAGTGCGCGGTTGTGCGCGTAGGCAGTCAGATAATCGGCGTTGTGCTTGATGATCAGCAGGTTGCCATACCCGCGCAAGCCGTTGCCCGCATAGACCACCGTGCCGGGCGCCGCGGCGACCACCGGGGTGCCCGCTGTCGCCGAAATGTCGATGCCCTTCGAGTTGGCACCGTCGAAGCGCCGGATCACCGTGCCGTCAGCCGGCCAGACCAGTGAGATCGTCGAAGCCGGGGCGGACGACGGCGCGCTATCGGCGGGCGCCGTGCGCGGCGCTGCCGATGCGCTCGCGCTGCCTGCACCGCTGCTACGGACTGCACCACCGCTTGTGGACGCCACGTTCCCCGGCGGCGCGACGCGCAGCACCTGCCCGACCTCGATGCTGTCCGGGTTGGTCAAGTTGTTCCAGCGCACGATGCTTTGCACCGGCTGCCGGTTGCTGCGCGCGATCTTCGACAGCGTATCGCCCCGTTCGACGCGGTAAAAACCTGGCCCCACCGGAGCGGACCCGCAGGCGGCGAGTACCGCCAGCAACGACGCGCAGGCGAGCCGTTTCAACTTTCTTGTTGTGTTACGCATTGGACCTCGCAAAGCGCTGCCACGCGCCGATCCCGATCACGCGGCAGGTAGATGCAAAGCGTCCGATTCTAACGGTTTTGCGCTGCAGCATCCGAAAAACGGATGCAGAGGAGGGTGCGCACGGCCGGGAACGTGGCGAAACGCCGCGTTCCCGGCACGTCGCGATAGACGGAAAACCCGCGATCAGCGCAGCTTGCTGATGTTGATACGGAGCGCAGCCGTCTCGGTTTGTCCCGCTTCGAGCCAGCGCAGTCCCATGCCGTTGTGGATCGCATCCGGCAGACCCAGCCATGGCTCGACGCAGTAGAAGTCCGAGGTAGCGGCTTCGGTCCACGTCGTGACCGCGTACCAGGGCACCGAGCCCGGGCGTTGCAGATCGATCGTGATGAGCCGGTTCAGGCCGGGCGCGACAAGGCGCACAGGTTGGTCCGGCGCACCGGCGAGACGATGGAAGCGGTCGTGAATGCGTGCCTCGTCGAGCGTGTAGCTCGGCGCGCCGGGCTCGGCCGTGCTGATCGAGCCGTCGTCCTGCTGATAGCACCGTTCGGTGCGCGGCAGTTCCAGCGAGGTCTCGGCGCGCTGTGTGTGCGGCAGCGTGAAATAGAAGTGATGGCCCGCGTAGTAGGGCAGCCGCGTGTTGCCGGTATTGGTGGTGCTCAGCGTAACGTCCAGCGTATGCGTATCGACGAGCTGGTACGTTGCTTCGAAACGGAAGCCGAACGGATAGCCGCCGCGTGTCACGTCGCTGTCGGTGAGGATCATGCGCAAGCCGGCGCCGTGAACATCGGCGTGGGCTTCGAAGGGCAGGTCGCGTGCAAAACCGTGCATCGGCAATTCGCGCACCGTGCCTTGTGCATCACGCCAGTAGCCGATCTTGCCGTCGACACGATGGCGGCCGAGAAACGGAAACAGCAGCGGGTTGCCGCCGCGAATCCTCGCGGGCTGGCTCCAGTCGGCGTTCTCGGGCCAGTGAATTACCTCTTCGTCGTCGATGGTCCACGACAGAAGACGGCCACCGGCTTGCGGCGCGAAACGGAGCACGGAGGCGTCCTGGGCGATCTCGAGAATGTCCTGTTGCGGGGAGAGGGGCATGGTCGATGGGCTGGTTGATAAAGGTTTGAATGCGGTTTGTGTGCGGTTTGTGTGCGGCTTGATTGCGGCTTGGATGCGAGCAACAGGTGAGCTGAGCGTGCCTCGAACGCGGGTTTAGAACGTTTGAAGGCGCCGCAGGGCGACCTCGCGAGAGCACGATTTTGCGCTGCTTTCCGCTACGGGGAAACCCTTCTGGGGAAATTGCGGGTGTCGAAGAAGCCTCGTTCTTGTCGATAATCCGCTGACTGCCCGGTCAATCAACGACCGGGCGAGACCGGCTCAGGAGGCGTTATGGATCTCGCAATGGCAATGGGTGTGGCGCTGTTCGGTATGTTCGCAGCAAGCACTGTCTACTTCTTTTACAAGCTCGAGCGCTGATCCAGTCTTCGGCTTTCTGTTCTGCTGGGCCGTCTAGACGAGCCCGGCACGCGTCTCGCGCGTTCAACGCGTCAAATTCCTCTTGATGACAGGGCGGCCGCCAGCGGCGTCCCGTTTCTCTTTCTGCGGCGTAACAACGGTTTCCAGTTGTGACGCAGCGCATCAATATTTCCCTGAATGCGGTTCAAACGCTTGGCGCTGACTTTGCAGCCAGGCATAATCGGTGCGCTTTTGACGCGCCGTGTGTCGAGTATTGCGGCGCGCTGTTCCCCGACATTTTCCTTACAAGGACCGCCGCGTGAACCTGACGTTTCTAATTTTCCTGAGCGTGCTGCAAGGCGTCACTGAACTGTTTCCGGTCAGCAGCCTCGGCCACACGCTGCTCGTGCCCGCATTGTTCGGTATGCATATCGACAAGCATGCACCGCAGTTGCTGCCATTCCTCGTCGCATTGCATCTCGGTACGGCGTTCGCGCTGCTGTGGTACTTCCGCAAGCGCTGGTACGAATTGGTGAGTGGCTTCTTCGCTTCGTTCGGCGGCCGTAGCAATGACAACGCGCACATGATGTGGGCGCTTATCATCGGCACGATTCCGGCGGGCCTCGTCGGGCTGATCCTTGAGAAACGTCTCGAGCGGATTTTTCACGACCTGCGCATCGTTGCAATCGCGCTGATCGTGAACGGTGTGCTGCTGTGGTTTGGCGATCGTCTGCAACGTTCGCGCGTGCATCGGGCGCCTGAGAAGCTCACTTTCCGCCAGGCGTTTTTCGTCGGCCTCGCGCAGGTCGGCGCGTTGATTCCGGGCTTCTCGCGCAGCGGTCTCACGATGATCGCCGGCAATGCGGCCGGCCTGACGACCGAGAAGGCCGCCGAATTCTCGTTCCTGCTCGGCACGCCGATCATTTTCGCGGCCGGCGTGCTCGAACTGCCGAAACTGTTCCATGCGCCGGGCCAACTCGCCGACGCATTGCTCGGCGGCGTGCTGACCGCCATCGCCGCGTATCTCAGCGTGCGTTTCCTGATGCGTTATTTCGAAGGCCGCGGACGTCTGGCTTCGTTCGGCGTGTACTGCGTGATCGCGGGGATCGTGTTCCTCGGCTGGTTCATGCTGCATCCGCAGCCGGTCTGATTGCGCCAGATAGGCCTGCGGTTGTGCGCTGAGTGCGAGCGTGCGACTGGCAGGTAAGAAGCGATCGGTTATAATCCGGGCCCGGCTCAATTCGCCGGGCCCGTTTGTTTTGTGACGCGACGCGGTGGCGGGCAATCAGGGTTGCTGCGAGCCGGATCAGATTTTCACAGTCTCCGGCCTGGTCAGTTAGAATTTCAGTATTCCGCGAACCCTGTGACCGTGATGCTGCGCAGGGTCCAATGCCCGATACGGGTTCTCATTGCGGGCGATGCACGTTGTACACGTTCGTGCAGCATCGCCTCACTTCATTACGGCAGTAGCTCAGCTGGATAGAGCATCGGCCTTCTAAGCCGAGGGTGGGGGGTTCGAGTCCCTCCTGCCGTACTTCACATGCTTGCGCCGCGCATCGAAGCCTCACTGCTGCGATGCGCGTTGCCGCTCAGTCTGCCGGCTGAACGTCGATCGAATCGACACGGTTCGGATAGAACGCCAGATGCTGGGCGATCTCTTTGACGGCTGCGTAGGGCGACTCGTAGGTCCAGACCGCATTGACTGCCCGCTCGCCACCGATCGGAATGCTGTAGTACGCGCAATCGCCCTTGTACGGGCAATAGGTCGTCTGATCGGTGCGCTCCAGCAGCGCCATCTCGACGTCGTTGCGCGGAATGTAATACACCGCCGGATACGACGACTCACGCAGAACGAGCGCATTGCGCGTATCCGCGATCACGCGGCCGGCGACCGTGACCACCACACGGGCTTTGTCCGGCTCGACTGTAATCGGATGATCAGGCCCGGGGACCTTGATGGTTTTTTCAGTCATGCTGTCGAACTCCTGGATGAATGGGCAAACCTGCAACACGTTGCTAAGGGTTTCGTGCCGCCATCGGCGGGAATGATCGCGTCCTGCGTCGAAGCATACGCCGCTCATGAAAACGCGTCGTGTCGCCACCCGGGTCTATGGCGGGTCGCGCGCCGTCTTGTTCTCCACGCGGCGAAAACAAAAAAGGGCAGCCGAAGCTGCCCCGTCAAAGTCCCATTATCCGGCGGACTGTTGCTTGCTGACCTTGTCTTTCCGTGAATCGCGGACCGCATGAGGCCGGCAGTCCAACCGCCGATCTCAAGTGGTCCGTTTATCGCCGGCCGGTTATTGCCTGATGTTCAACGCGGCCGTCAGATCGCCCATCGGCTTGCCGCCGTTGCTGACCAGGGCCGCATCACGCGTGGCGATGCCAGGCAGCGTCGGCAGCGAAAAGCGATGCGTGATAAAGCGCAGAATCGACGTCGTATCGTATTGCGTGTGATCGACGAAACCCTTCTTCGCATACGGCGAGACGATCAGCGCCGGAATGCGCGTGCCCGGACCCCAACGGTCAGCCTTCGGCGGCGCCACGTGGTCCCAGAAGCCGCCGTTTTCGTCATACGTCACGACCACCAGCATGTTGTTCCACTGTGGGCTCTTCTGCAGGTGCGAGATCACGTCGGCAATGTGCTGGTCGCCCGACGCGACGTCGGTGTAACCCGCATGCTCGTTCAGGTTGCCCTGCGGCTTGTAGAACGATACTTGCGGCAGCGTGCCGCTGTCGATCGCCTTGATGAACTCGGAACCTGCCATGCCGCCGTCGAGCAAATGCTGCGCACGGTTCGCGGAGCCTGGGGCGAGATCGGCGAAATAGTTGAACGGCTGGTGATGCGGCTGGAAATTCGGCGCCGTCAGATTTGCACCGTAGATCACGTTCGACGTGCCGCTTTGTGCCGCCGACACCGCCGCGCCCCACGCGCCGCCGTACCACGCCCACGATACCTTCGCGTTGTTCAGCAGATCGCCGATATGCTGTTGCGTCTGGGCCGGCAGGGTGGTGGCCGCGGTCGGGTCGGCCAGGTTGGCGTCGCCGCCCGAAGCCGCCTTGTTACCGCTCGGCTGATACGGCGGCTGCATCGTATTGATCGCGTAGAAGTCGGGCGTCAGGTTTCCCGAGAGCACATATTTCGGCGGGCCGCTCAGCGCCGAAGCCGGCGAGTTGGTCGCGAGCTTCAGCGTGACGCCGTCGCTTTCGACCGCCGAGACCGAACCCGCTGCCGGGCTCTTGTCCGCATTCGGATAGGTCGGCGTGCACGCGCAAACCAGCCACTGGTGATTCAGGAACGAGCCGCCGAACGCGCCCATGAAGAAGTTGTCGGCCAGCGTGTATTGCTGGGCGATTTTCCACAACGGCAGCTTGTCCGCGTTGAGCGTGTAATGGCCCATGACGAGGCCCCCGGAATCCGCCCACGCGGCGAACTTGTCGTTCTTGCCGCCATTGATCTGCATCTGGTTTTCATAGAAGCGGTGATACAGATCGCGCGTCGTGGCCGTGATCGGCGTGTTGAAGCCCTTCGGGTCGTCAATGGCGAACGGGCTGTTCGGCAGGTTGGCCGTCATCGCTTGCGTCACCGCCGGCGTCACGCCGGTTTGCGTCAGACCGTTCCATACTTGCGGCAGCGTGGCGAGCGGCGTGCCGTTACGGTCGACCTGCGTGGCGCTTGCCGCGCTCACGTTCTGCACACCGTTGGCGCCCGGGAAGTTGCCGTAAAGATTGTCGAAGCTGCGATTCTCCGCGTAGATCACCACGACCGTCTTGATCGACGTGATGTCCGGTTGCGCGGTGACATTGTCGCCGCCGCACGCATACAGACTTAGCGCTGCTGCGATCGCGATAGGCGTCGCGCAGATCAGTTTTTTGTTCATTTTGTAAGTGTTCTCTCTCTCGCGTTGGGGATGGGCTGCGTGCGTTCCTTACACGGCTGGCCGCGAGCGAAAGTCTGAACAAGGTTTTTGACAGAAAGATGTAATTAATTACAAATTGCTTGGGTTTTGATATTTCCGTCGGCTGTATGTCATTTAAACGACATGTCGATGAAATACGCTCGCGGACTTCAATATCGCAAACTCACATCATTCATATGCGGCCTGGTCTCACGGGGATTCGGAATACGGCGGGTCAGCGCCGGGCGCTGCGGCGCGCGGTGCCGGCGGGCAAGGGTGCAGTGCTGGCAATCGCGCTTGCGGCAATGTCCCTGACCCTGGCAGCGTGCGACTCTGGCTCGACGGCAGCGGGGGGCACGGCAACCGGTCCCGCCGCCGCCTCTAGCGTGAAAGTGACTGCCCATGAAGCCGGCCAGACTCGCGCACAAGTCTACGAATCCGTGCGGCAGATGACAGCGGTGGGCAAGCAGTTGTTCTTCGACGCGTCGCTGTCCGGTTCGGGCAAGCTGGCCTGCGCCTCGTGCCACAGTCCCGATCACGGCTTTTCGCCGGCGAATTCGCTGTCGGTGCAGCTGGGCGGCAACGACATGCATCGCACCGGCATGCGTGCCGCGCCGACGCTCAAGTATCTGCAATCGGTGCCGGCGTTCGCCGAGCACTATCACGAGTCCGACGACGAAGGCGACGAAAGTGTGGATGCCGGGCCGACCGGCGGTTTGACGTGGGACGGCCGGGTCGACCGCGGCTCGGACCAGGCGCGCATTCCGCTGCTGTCGTCGTTCGAAATGGGCAGCACACCGGCGAAGGTCACAGCGGCCGTGAAGGCCGCGCCGTATGCCGACGCTTTCCGCGCTGCATTCGGCGAGCATATTTTCGATAGCGACGACGCCACCTTCAAAGCCGTGCTGCAAGCGCTGGAAACGTTCGAGCAGACGCCCGAGCTTTTTTACCCGTACACCAGCAAGTACGACGCGTATCTGGCGGGCAAAGCGCAATTGACCCAGGCAGAGCTACACGGTCTGCAAGTCTTCAACGACGAAAAGAAGGGCAATTGCGCGAGCTGCCACATCAGCCAGCGCACCATGGACGGCGCGCCGCCGCAGTTCAGCGACTTCGGTCTGATTGCGATCGGTGTGCCGCGCAATCGCGCGCTGCCGGTGAATCGCGATCCGCATTTCTACGATCTCGGCGCATGCGGGCCGGAACGCACCGACCTGAAAGGCCGCGACGGATTTTGTGGCATCTTCCGCACGCCGACGCTGCGTAACGTCGCGTTGAAGAAGAGTTTCTTCCACAACGGCATCTATCATTCTCTGGATCAGGTGCTGCGCTTTTATGCGCAACGCGACACGAATCCGGAAAAGTTTTATCCGGTCTCGAAGGGCAAAGTGCGGAAGTTCGACGATCTGCCGCAGCGTTACTGGGCCAATCTGAATACCGAGCCGCCGTTCGATCGCAAGCCGGGCGACAAGCCGACGCTCGACGAGGCTGAAATCAAGGACGTGGTCGCGTTTTTGAATACGCTAACGGATGGATATCAAGCGGAAGACAAGCCGGGACACAGCGCGGCCGCAAATTGATCGCCGGGTGACGGTTGCGCGGGCAGTTGAGGCAGAACGTGCTGCCTCAACCCCCGAGCCTGGTCAGTTGCCTGCGCTGGCAAGGACGTAGTAGCAGCCGGCCAGCAACAGTGCGAACGACACGAGGACGCATGCAATGCCGACGCGTGTCAGCAGATTTGGCCAGCGTGCGCGAGGGAGCTTGTCCATTTGCACGATGCGCCGCGCAAGACCGGGATCCCGGCCGATGGCGAACGGCACCAGCGCGACGCAAAAAAGCGCGAGCGCAACGGTGAAGGTTTCAAGAGCGAGCGGGATGTCCATGTGGCGGCGTGGGAAGCTGGGTGGGCGCTGCAGCGCAACAGATCTATCTTAAGAAGACGTTTCATAAGAAGATATGAGACTCGTCCTAATATTCTGGGCAGCTGTGGCGCCGGTCATTCCCGCCAGGCGGAAGCCGGAAGCCGCAGGCTCCCGCGGGTCGCGGCGAGCCGGCATCGAGGCGGTTAGCTTGAGGGCGACATGCTATGCTTTTGGGGTCCAGATCACGAGCCGCCCTGAGCGTGCTCGAGACAGCCGAACTACTCTTCGAGGAGAACAATTCATGTCGATGCGAACCCGTGCCCTGTTTCATCTCACCGTCGGTGGCCTGCTGCTTGGTGGCGCCATCGGCGCGCAAGCGGCGAACCTCGGTTTTCTGAACGACACGCCGATGAGCTACATGAAGCAGCGCGACGTCGATTCGATCAAGACCGCCGTCACGACTGCCTTGAACGACAAGCAGGACGGCGAAAGCGCGAACTGGGTCAACGAAGGCACCGGCAACAGCATCAAGATCGACGCCACGATCACCATCGCCAGCACCGCGAAGGACGGCGAGCGCACCTGCCGCGACGTCGGCGTTGTGTTGAATGCGAAAGGGCAGTCGATGAGCTTGCGTCCGCAATTCTGCAAACAGGGCAGCGGCGACTGGCAATTGCAGAAAAAGCATTGAGCGTGCGGGTCGGTGTCGGTGTCGGTGTCGGTGTGATAGCGCGCGCCGGCTTGCCGTCGGCGCAGCCTGAAGCCGTGCGTCTTTGCGGCGCGTTGCGCCGATGAGCGCACGGGTCGTTTCGTGTGGCGTCGTACTGCTCGACCCGGATGGGCGGGTGCTGCTCGCCCACGCCACCGAAACGTCTCACTGGGACGTACCCAAAGGGCACGGCGAAGAGGGCGAGGCGCCTCACGTCACGGCGTTGCGCGAGATGGTCGAGGAGACCGGTATCGTGATCGAGCCTAAGCGTCTGAAGGATCTCGGACTGTTCGTCTACCGGCGCGACAAGGATTTGCATCTATTCGCGGCGCGTGCGACTGCCGACGAACTCGATCTGACTTTGTGTACCTGCACGTCGCTGTTTCCGCGCCGCTCCGATGGCACGCTGATTCCCGAAATGGACGCATACCGTTGGGCCGCGCCGGACGAAGTCGAGCGGTACGCGAGCCGCAGTCTCACACGGCTCTTTCAGACCACGCTTTCGCTCGCGGAACTCCATCGCACGCTATAGCGGCGGTCGGGTTTTTCTAGCTGAAGCGACGGCGCGCTCAGTCGAGTGCGTGGTCGTTCGGATGCGCGAACAGCGTGCGGTTCTGTTCCGACAGCGGAAAGTTCAGATTGATGCCGTGCGGAGGGATCGGCTGCGTGAACCACTGGTTATACAGACGTTCCGCGTCGCCGGCTGTCTGGCCGCGTGCGATCACCCCGTTCACGAGCGTGCGCAGTGGCTCGTCGCCCTTGCGGAACATGCAGGCATAGACTTCATAGCCGAGCGGCGTGCCGGTCACCACGAAGTCTTCGGGGTGCGGGTCGGTCGCTTTGAAACCGTACACGATCGGCTCGTCCATCACGAACGCCACCGCCCGGTCATCCTTGAGCGCGCTGAATGCTTCTGGATGATCGCGTGCGCTCGTGATCCGCATATTCAGGTGCTTCTCGGTGTTCAGGCGGCGCAGCAGGCGCTCGTCGGAGGTGCCCGCGGTCGTCACGACCGTCTTGCCGGCCAGATCCGGGAAATCCGTGATACCGCTGCTCTTGCGAGCGATCATGCGTACCGCGTACTGGAAGAAACTGTTCGAAAAGGCGGCCAGGTTCTCGCGTTCCACCGTGTGCGTGGTCGAACCGCATTCCAGATCGATCTGGTTGTTCAGCAACATCGGCGTGCGGTTCGATGAGGTCACCGTGATCTCGTTCACTTTCAGTTGCGGCAGGCCGAGCGTTTTCTTGATTTCGTCGACGATCTGCAGCGCAATGGTTTGCGAGTAACCGACCGTATGCTGGCCGTCGAAATACGAGAAGGGAATCGACGCTTGACGCACGCCGAGTACAACCACACCGTCGTCGTGGATCTTCTTCAGTGTGCCGGTGAGTTCTTGCGCATGAGCGGGGCAGGCGAGCGACGTCGCGCCGAACGCGGTCAACGCCAGGAGTACGCAACGCATGCTTTGGGAGACGCGTGCGGCGCGGGTCATGCGTGTAGCAGGAACGGTACGCGTGTCACGCATGCCCCGTGCTCTCGACCCGCGGCGGGCTGCAATTTTCATCGGTCCTCCCGGACTTGCGCGTGCACTCATGCCGCGCTGTCTTTTTCGATTGAACTTGATGCAATGAAACGGCGTGCATTCCGTTCACGAAATGCACGCCGTATTCAACGTCAGATGCGCTTCGCGCTGTAATGGCTCCAGCTTACGCCGGCTTGCCCCAACTGTCGCGCAAGCTGACAATACGATTGAACACGGGTTTGCCCGGTTTCGAATCGACGCGGTCGGCGACGAAATAGCCGTGGCGCTCGAACTGATAGCGCTGTTCCGGCAACGTGTTGAGCGCGCCCGGTTCCAGGTAGGCGTTCACCACGCGCTTCGAATCCGGATTCAGCGCTTCGAGGAAGTCGCGGCCACCGGCGTCCGGCTGCGGTTCCTTGAACAGACGGTCGTAGATGCGCACTTCGGCCGGGCACGCGCCTGCTGCGCTGACCCAGTGAATGTTGCCCTTGACCTTGTAGGTGTTCGCGCCTTCGGTGCCCGATTTGCTGTCCGGGAAGTAGTTGCAGTGGACTGCGACGATGTTGCCGTTCTCGTCCTTATCCGCGCCAATGCACTCGATGACGTAGCCGTAGCGCAGACGCACCTTGTTGCCCGGGAACAGGCGGAAGTAGCCCTTCGGCGGCGTTTCGGTGTAGTCCTCGCGTTCGATCCACAGTTCGCGAGAGATCGGGAACTCGCGCACACCCATTTCCGGATGATGCGGATGGACCGGTGCGCTGCACAGCTCGGTCAGGCCTTCCGGGAAGTTGTCGATGATCAGCTTGATCGGGTCGAGCACGGCCGCGATGCGCGGCGCCTTGTCGTCCAGATCGTCGCGCAGCGCGCCTTCGAACACGCTCATGTCGATCCATGAATCGACCTTGGTCACGCCAATGCGCTCGCAGAACAACTGGATCGCTTCCGGCGTGAAGCCGCGGCGGCGCACACCGACGATAGTCGGCA
Source organism: Paraburkholderia haematera (assembly GCF_905220975.1). Taxonomy (GTDB): domain Bacteria; phylum Pseudomonadota; class Gammaproteobacteria; order Burkholderiales; family Burkholderiaceae; genus Paraburkholderia; species Paraburkholderia haematera. Next base: position 62,561 of record NZ_CAJNBK010000002.1, read on the forward strand.
TGCGCGGATCGTCCCAGCCCTCGACGTGGCCTTCAGTCACCAGTTGCAGCAATTTGCGCTTGCTGGTGATCGCATAGGTGAGGTTCAGGCGGGAAAACTCGATTTGTTGCGGCAGCGGGCGCGTGAAGATTCCTGCCTCGGCCAGCTCGTTCAGAATCCAGTCGTACAGCGGACGGTGGTCTTCGAACTCGAGCGTGCACAGCGAATGCGTGATGTTTTCCAACGCGTCCGAGATGCAGTGCGTGTAGTCGTACATCGGGTACACGCACCACGTGTCGCCGGTGCGGTAGTGATGCGCAAAGCGGATGCGGTAGATAACCGGGTCGCGCATGTTGAAGTTCGGCGACGACATGTCGATCTTCGCGCGCAGCACGTGCTCGCCTTCCTTGAACTCACCGGCTTTCATGCGGCGGAACAGGTCGAGGTTTTCCTGCACCGAACGTTCGCGGAAGCGCGACGGCGTGCCGACTTCGGAGGCCGAGCCGCGGTTCGCGCGCATTTCTTCGGCCGACTGGCTATCCACATACGCCTTGCCGCGTTCGATCAGCAATTCGGCGAATTCGTACAGTTTGTCGTAGTAGTCGCTGGCAAAGTAAAGCTGTTCCTTGCCGCCTTTTTCCCATTCGAAACCGAGCCAGCGCACGGAGTCGATAATCGAGTCGACGTACTCGACGCTTTCCTTTTCCGGATTCGTATCGTCGAAGCGCAGATGGCACACGCCGCCGTAGCTGCGCGCCACGCCGAAGTTCAGGCAGATGCTCTTGGCGTGACCAATGTGCAGGTAGCCGTTCGGCTCGGGCGGGAAGCGCGTTTCGACGCGCTGACCCCATTTGCCGTTACGGTTGTCTTCGTCAATGATGTTGCGAATGAAATTGGATGCCGCTGGCGCGTCGTTGCGTTCGGTATTCATGCGAGAAGGTGAAAGTCGGTCGGGGACACGCAATGCGCCCACTTATCCGTCAATTCTACCTGACACGTTCGCTCGCGGCAGGCGAGTGCGGCGAGCAGCCAACGTTTGAGCGGTTTTTGGGGCCGGACGGGATCCTGCAAGCTGTGTTTAAGCTGCTGTAACAGGAGGTAAAACGTTTTGTTGGCGCATGCGCCGGCGACTTAGGATGCGGGCGGCGCACTCTCCACGCGCCGCGCACGGGCAGCCTGTTCGTTCATCGATTTTTCCCCCGGCGCCGCTCCTGCACCCGTGTCGCGCACGCGAGGCAGCTACGCTGCCAACCCGCGCCCCGCTCAACCTGCTTTGGGTTGCGCAGCCTGCGCTCCGTCGTGCAGCCCGCCAGCAGCGCGGCCGCTCGCGCAGGCCGCCTCACCCATTGGGCCGTGTTGCACGGACGCTTTCCGTTCCTGCAACATGGTGCCGTTAGTTCCCGGAGTTTCTCGGATGTCCGTCCCGTCGCATGACGCGCCTCGCGCGCCCTTCGCTTCTTCGTCTTTCGCCCGAATCGTGACGGTTGCGGCCGTATTCGCCGCGTTCACAGGCAGCTTCGTCGCGCCGGCCCCCGCGCTCGCGAAAACGCCGCCGCCCAAGGCCGTGCTGGACGCCTCGGCGGTGGCTGCGCCCGATCGCTACAGTGCCGACACCGCGCAGCAGATCTTCGCCGCCGGCGGCAACGCGGTGGACGCCGCTGTCGCGATCGCCTTCACGCTGGCCGTGACCTGTCCGGACGCGGGGAACCTTGGTGGCGGCGGGTTCATGACCGTGTTCATGGACGGCAAACCGTACTTTCTCGACTACCGCGAGCGCGCGCCGCAGCAGGCGACGCGCGACATGTACCTCGACGACAAAGGCAACCTCGTGCCGGGTATGAGCCTTGTCGGCCATCGTGCCGTGGGTGTGCCGGGCACCGTCGAGGGCATGTGGGAAGCGCAGCAGCGCTTTGGCAAGCTGAAGTGGAAGCAGGTTCTGGCGCCCGCGATCCGTTACGCCAGCGAGGGCTTCAAGGTCGAGCCGTGGTTGCAGCAGCGCCACGACGCGGCGGCGAAGAATTTCGCCGGCAAGACCAATTTCGACGCCTACTTTTCGAACCTGAAGGCGGGCGTGGTGGACCGCCAGCCTGAACTCGCGCAAACCCTCTCGCGCATCGCCAGCGACGGCGGCCGTGAGTTCTACGAAGGCCGCACCGCGGATCTGATCGCCCAGCAGATGTACGGCCATGGTCTGGTCACGAAGCAGGACCTGATTCAATACAAGGCAGTCTGGCGCCAACCGCTCATCGCCGACTGGAACGGCTACAAGGTCGTGACCGCGCCGCCGCCGAGTTCGGGGGGCATTGGGCTGATCCAGATGCTGAAGATGAAAGCCGATCTGAAGCCGGCGTTCGATGGCCTCGAACTGAATTCCGCACCGTATATCCATCTGATCGCGCAGATCGAAGACCGCGTGTTCGCCGATCGCCAGCAATACATCGGCGACCCCGATTCGTACAAAGTCCCGGTCGACAAACTGACCGATGACGCCTACCTCGCGCAACGCGCCGACGAAGTGAAACCCGACGAAGTGCCGGGCGCCACGCCGGTCAAAGGCGGCCTCGGCGATGCGCTTCCGGAGAAAGCACAAACCACGCATTTTTCAGTGGTCGACAAGTGGGGTAACGCCGTCTCGAACACTTATACGCTGAACGGGTCTTTCGGTTCTGGTGTAGTGGTGGACGGCGGCGGTTTCCTGCTTAACGATGCGATGGACGACTTCGTCACCAAACCGGGTCCCGCCAATGCGTCCGGCGCAACGGCTGACGACCTGAACACGGTGGCGCCGGGACGCCGGCCGCTTTCGTCGATGACGCCGACCATCCTGTTGAAGGACAACAAAGTGTCGCTCGTGATCGGCACGCCCGGCGGCTCGCGAATCCTCACGTCGATCTTCCAGGTGATGACCAACCTGTACGACTTTAATATGTCGCCTGCCGACGCTTTGGCCGCGATGCGATTCCATCATCAGTTGCTGCCACCGAAGACGATCTACTTCGAGCCGTATCATCCGATTACGGGCGAACTGGCCGACCAGTTGAAAGCCAGCGGTTACACGCTGGAAGGGCAGTCGTTCAACGGCGACGTGCAGATGATTCGCGTCGAAGGGCCGGCGCCCGAACCGGCGGCCGATCCGCGCGGCGTGGGCGTGAGCCGCGTGATGCCTTGAAACGCGGCTTCTTTGGTGCGGCGAAGCGACAAATTGCTGAGGCAGAGTGCGGAAACTTAGGGCGGAAATGCACTGGATAACGCATCTGAGAAACGCATCTGAGAAACGCACCTGAGAAACGCACCTCAGAAGCGCACCTCAGAAGCGCACTTAAAAATCGAACTGCGACGGGGAATGCGATGAGCGGACAAAAACTAAACGTACTCGTGCTGCCGGGCTACCAGAATTCCGGCGCGGGCCATTGGCAGACGCGCTGGGAAGCGCTCGATCCCGCTTTCGTGCGCGTGCAGATGCCGGACTGGGATCATGTGGCGCGCGACGCGTGGTGCCGCACGCTCGACGCCGCGGTGGCCGCAGCCGACTCGCCCGTGGTGTTCGCCGCGCACAGCCTTGGCTGTCTGACGGCCGCCTTCTGGGCGTCGCGATACGCGAGCGCAACGCAGCTTGCAAAGGTGGCGGGCGCGCTGCTGGTCGCGTTGCCCGATCCGTCCGAGGCACATTTTCCGCAGAATGCCAGCGATTTCGCGCCCGTGCCGCTTTCGCGCTTGCCGTTTGCGAGCATCGTCGTGGCGAGCAGCGACGATCCGTACGGCGGCGTGCCGTTCTCGCAGACTTGCGCGAACGCGTGGGGCAGCCGCTGGATTGAGATTGGCCCGCATGGCCACATCAATGCCGACAGCGGGCTCGGTGATTGGGACGAGGGGCGGCGCTGGCTGGCATCGCTCGGCGAGCGGCGTTGAGTATGCAATTGCGCCGATTCGGGCGATTCGGGCGAGTTCGCCGGCGCTGCCACCTGGCGAGCGAGCTGGCACCGTCGCCAGCGTCACTGAAAACCGGCGCCGCCCGAGCCGGCCTCAAATCACCGACTGATCCCGCAACGCCGCGATTCGCGCCTCGTCATAGCCGAGCACCTCGCGCAGAATGCTGTCAGTGTGCTCGCCGAGCAGCGGTGGATGGGACAGCGCTTCGGGCGGCGTGCCGGTCATATTGATCGGATTGCGCACCAGCTTGACCGTACCGCCCGACGGATGCGGCAGATCGACCCGCATGCCGCGCGCCACGACCTGCTCGTTCTCGAACACTTCGCCCAGATCGTTGATCGGTCCGCACGGCACGCCGGCCGCCTCCAGCGCCGCGATCCATTGCTGCTTGCCCTGCAGGCGCACCATGTCGGCAAGGATCGGCACGAGAACGTCGCGGTGACGCACGCGAGCCGGGTTGGTCGCGAATCGCTCGTCGATGGCGAGCTCGGGGCGCCCGCCTGCCTCGACGAACTTGCGGAACTGACCGTCATTGCCGACCGCGACGATGATCCAGCCGTCGCTGGTCTGGAAGGTCTGGTAGGGCACGATGTTCGGATGGGCATTGCCCCAGCGCACGGGCGGCTGGCCACTCGCCAGGTAATTCGAATTCATGTTGGCAAGCATGGCCACCTGCACGTCGAGCAGTGCCATGTCGATGTACTGGCCTTCGCCGGTTCGGTCGCGGTGCGTGAGCGCCGTCAGCACGGCGATGGTCGAATACATGCCGGTCATCAGGTCGGCAATCGCGACGCCGGCCTTTTGCGGGCCGCCGCCCGGCTGGCCGTCGCGCTCGCCGGTAATGCTCATGAAGCCGCCGATGCCTTGGACAATGAAGTCATAACCGGCACGCTGCGCATACGGACCGGTTTGCCCGAAGCCGGTCACCGAGCAGTAGATCAGATCGGGTTTCACTTCTTTGAGCGACGTGTAATCGAGGCCGTACTTCTTCAACTGCCCGACCTTGTAGTTCTCCAGCACCACGTCGCTTTGCGCGGCCAGTTCGCGAATGATCCGCTGGCCTTCGGGCGAAGCGATATCGACGGTGACCGAGCGCTTGTTGCGGTTCGCCGCGAGGTAATAGGCGGCTTCAGGCGTGTCGGCGCCGTCCGGTGTTTTCAGGTACGGCGGCCCCCAGTGGCGGGTATCGTCGCCGACTTCGGGCCGTTCGATCTTGATGACGTCGGCGCCAAAATCGGCGAGCGTCTGCGCGCACCAGGGTCCGGCGAGCACGCGTGTGAGATCCAGCACGCGGATATGACTGAGAGCGCCCATATTCTTCGATGTCTCCTATGTAACCGAAACGGCGCGCATGTCGCCGCGGATGGAGGCAATCTTAAGCGATTCCCGCGCGCCGGCGCAGTCGGCCGAACAGCATAGGACGCGCGGCGCGTCTCGCCGTGCGGCTCGTTATCGGACCAAACGCGGCCAAACCTGGCCGAATGGCTAACCGGACGGAGCAGGCGGCGCGTACGGTCGCCGATCCCGTATAATCAGTCGTTTAAGAAACAAACAGTTGGCGCATCCCCATGATGCCGCCGGTAACAGCCAGGGAACTGGCAAACCCGTCCCCCGCACGCTATGAAAGCCGCCGAAATCCGCGAGAAATTCCTCAAGTTCTTCGAATCGAAGGGCCATTCGATCGTTCGCTCGTCGAGCCTTGTGCCCGGCAACGACCCGACGCTGCTCTTCACCAATTCGGGAATGGTGCAGTTCAAAGATGTGTTCCTCGGCGCGGAATCGCGTCCGTATTCGCGCGCCACGACAGCGCAGCGCAGCGTGCGCGCCGGCGGCAAGCACAACGATCTGGAAAACGTCGGCTACACCGCGCGTCACCACACGTTCTTCGAAATGCTGGGCAACTTCTCGTTCGGCGACTACTTCAAGCGCGATGCGATCCACTACGCGTGGGAGTTGCTGACGGGCGTGTACCAACTGCCGAAAGACAAGCTGTGGGTCACCGTCTATCACGAAGATGACGAAGCGCACGACATCTGGGCGAAGGAAGTGGGCGTGCCGGTCGAGCGGATCATCCGCATCGGCGACAACAAGGGCGCGCGTTATGCGTCGGACAACTTCTGGCAGATGGCTGACGTCGGCCCGTGCGGCCCGTGCTCGGAAATCTTCTACGACCACGGCCCGGACGTGTGGGGCGGCCCTCCGGGGTCTCCTGAGGAAGACGGCGACCGCTACATCGAGATCTGGAATCTCGTGTTCATGCAGTTCAGCCGCGACGCGCAAGGCAACATGACGCCGCTGCCCAAGCAGTGCGTCGATACGGGCATGGGTCTCGAGCGTATTGCCGCGGTTCTGCAGCACGTGCACAGCAACTACGAAATCGACCTGTTCCAGGCGCTCATCAAGGCCGCGGGCCGCGAAACCGGCGTGGCCGATCTGACGAACAACTCGCTGAAGGTGATTGCCGATCACATCCGCGCCTGCTCGTTCCTCATTGTGGACGGTGTGATTCCGGGCAACGAAGGCCGCGGCTACGTGCTGCGCCGGATCGTGCGCCGCGCGATCCGCCACGGCTACAAGCTGGGCAAGAAGGGTTCGTTCTTCCACCGCATGGTGACGGACCTCGTCGCGCAGATGGGCGAGGCCTATCCGGAGTTGAAAGACGCGGAGCAACGCGTGACCGACGTGCTGCGTCAGGAAGAAGAGCGCTTCTTCGAGACCATCGAGCATGGCATGTCGATTCTCGAAAGCACGCTGGCCGATCTGGAAGCGAAGGGCGGCAAGACGCTCGACGGCGAACTCGCGTTCAAACTGCACGACACCTACGGCTTCCCGCTCGATCTGACGGCAGACGTGTGCCGCGAGCGCGAAGTGACGGTCGACGAGTCCGCCTTCGACGAAGCGATGGCGCGTCAGCGCGAACAGGCTCGCGCGGCGGGCAAGTTCAAGATGGCACAGGGTCTCGAATACTCGGGCGCGAAGACCACCTTCCACGGCTATGAAGAAATCATCTTCGACGACGCGAAAGTGATCGCGCTATATGTCGACGGCGCATCGGTCAAAGAAGTCAGCAACGGTCAGCAGGCGGTCGTCGTGCTCGACCACACGCCGTTCTACGCGGAGTCGGGCGGTCAGGTCGGCGACCAGGGCGTGCTGGCGAACGCGAGCTTGCGCTTTGCGGTTGCCGATACGCTGAAGGTGCAGGCCGATGTGGTCGGTCACCACGGCACGCTGGAGCAGGGCACGTTGAAGGTCGGCGACGTCGTGAAGGCGGAAATCGATGCGGTGCGTCGTGCCCGCACCGAGCGCAACCACTCGGCTACTCACCTGATGCACAAGGCGCTGCGCGAAGTGCTCGGCTCGCACGTGCAGCAGAAAGGCTCGCTGGTCGATGCGGACAAGACCCGTTTCGACTTCGCGCACAACGCGCCGATGACCGACGAGCAGATCCGTCAGGTTGAAGCGATCGTCAACGCGGAAGTGCTGGCGAATGCGCCGGGCATCGTGAAGGTCATGCCGTTCGACGAAGCGGTGAAGGGCGGTGCAATGGCGCTGTTCGGCGAAAAGTACGGCGACGAAGTGCGCGTGCTCGACCTCGGTTTCTCGCGTGAGTTGTGCGGCGGTACGCACGTGCATCGCACGGGCGACATTGGCCTCTTCAAGATCGTGATGGAAGGCGGCGTGGCTGCCGGTATTCGTCGCGTGGAAGCGATCACGGGCGATAACGCCGTGCGCTTCGTGCAGGATCTCGACGCGCGGATCAATGCGGCCGCGGCCGTGCTGAAGGCGCAGCCGTCGGAACTGACCCAGCGGATCGTGCAGGTGCAGGATCAGGTGAAATCGCTGGAGAAGGAACTGAGCGCATTGAAGTCGAAGATGGCTTCGAGCCAGGGCGACGAGCTTGCCGGTCAGGCAATCGAAGTGGCCGGCGTGCATGTGCTGGCTGCAACGCTCGAAGGCGCGGACGTGAAAACGCTGCGCGAGACCGTCGACAAGCTGAAGGACAAGCTGAAGAGCGCGGCGATCGTGCTGGCTTCGGTCGAGGGCGGCAAGGTCAGTCTGATTGCCGGTGTCACGGCGGATGCAAGCAAGAAGGTCAAGGCTGGTGAGCTGGTGAACTTCGTTGCGCAGCAAGTCGGCGGCAAGGGTGGCGGGCGGCCGGACATGGCACAAGCCGGCGGTACCGAACCGGCGAATCTGGCTGCGGCGCTGGCTGGCGTGAAGGGTTGGGTCGAAGCCCAGCTTTGATTCGGACTTGATTGGGCCACACGGGGCGCTGGTGGGTTTTGCGTCCCGTGTGGCCCGAGTTGTTTTTGCCCTGGCGTGATCAGGCAACGCCTACCGGCGCATAGGCGGGTAACTTCACCGCTTCCTCTCCAGACACAAGCGTTTGCCGCAAAGCATTGAGCGCGGACGAAAAATGCCCCCGCCGCCAGACGAGCAGCGTCTCGATCACGCCAATATCGGGAAGCTCATGAACCGTAATATTGCTCGCATCGGTTTGCAGATCGAGCACTGATCGCGGCGCCACGGCCACTCCCGCGCCGGCGGCGACACACGCCACGATCGCGTGATATGAGCCGAGTTCCAAAACGCGAGCCGGCCTCACTCCATGCTCCAGATACCACTTCTCGATGTACGCCCGGTAAGCACACCCACGCTCGAACGCGATCAGCGTCGATAAAGCGATATCCCGCACGTCGTGAATCGGCCGATGCCCTCGCGGCGACAGCATCACCAGTTCTTCGCGGAAAACCGGCACTGTTTCGAACAATTCACCGAGCGCGGCGGGATCCGGCGGCGTCGCCACCAATGCCGCATCCACTTCGAATTCGCGGACGCGCTCGATCAGTTTTCCGGTCGTGCCCGTTTCGAGTTCCAGAGCGACATCCGGCCACTGCTGGTGATAACGCGCGAGCAATCCAGGCAGACGCGTCGCCGCGACACTTTCCATCGTGCCCAAACGCAAGCGCCCGCTCGGACGATCCTCTCGCACCGCATGGCGCGCCTCGTCGGCAAGCGCGAGCAGACGCTCCGCGTAGGGCAGCAGCGTCTCGCCAGCCGGCGTTAGAACGAGGCGCCGGCCATCGCGGATGAAAAGGTCGGTGCCCAGTTGCTCCTCGAGCTGCTTGATGCGTGTCGTGACGTTCGATTGCACGCGATTGAGCTTGGCGGCGGCGCGCGTCACGCCGTTTTCGCGTACGACAGCACGAAAAATGGTCAAGGCGGCCAGGTCCATGGTTCTCTATTGAAGATGGGTTGTATCCGAATTATTCATTTTTTGTGATTGAAAGGTCAAGCTAATATGGATTAACGAAACCGGTGACCGCCGGTCCGAATCCATTTACTGTCTGCTCATGAACAATCTCGCTTCCAGCGCGCACGACACCGCTGCCGAATCCCACGCCGCTCGCCGAGCGGCGCTTGCCTGCATGGTGACCTTGGCCGTGGCGCTCGGTATTGGGCGTTTTGCGTTCACGCCGCTGTTGCCGCTGATGCTTCACGGCAGCACCTTCGGCCAGCCGCAGATCGATATCCAGCATGGCGGCTGGCTCGCGTCGTTCAACTACGCGGGGTATTTCGCCGGTGCGGTGGGCTGCGCGGCGCTGCGGGTCGAGCCGGCGCGCATGGTGCGGCTGGGGCTCGTTGCGACGGTCCTGCTGACGCTGGCGATGGGCGTGACAAGCCAATTCTGGGTTTGGGCCGTTGTGCGCTTCGTCGCCGGTGCGGTCAGCGCCTGGACCTTCGTGTTCGCCTCGCAGTGGGGCTTGCGGCGGCTTGCCGAACTCGGCGCCCACGGGTGGAGCGGGGTGATCTACACAGGCCCGGGCGTGGGCATCGTCGGGACGGGCTTGCTGGTCAGCGCTGCGGGCGGCTTCGGCGCAACGGCGGGGTGGATCGGTTTCGGGCTTGTCGCGGCGGTGCTTTCGATCATGATTTGGCCCGTGTTCGGGACCGTCACCCCTATCACCTCAGAAGGCGCGCCGCATGCCACGGGCGGGACAACCGCCGCCACGCGTGCGACTCAAAGCTCCACCGCGGGCCAACGCGCTCCCACAAGGCCTGCCGCGCACCGCGCCGATGCCTTCTGGCTGGTCCTGCTCTACGGCGTGCCCGGCTTCGGCTACATCATCACCGCGACGTTCCTGCCGGTGATCGCGCGTCACGCGCTGCCGGGTTCGTCCTGGCCTGACCTGTTCTGGCCGATGTTCGGCGCGGCCTTGATCGTCGGTGCGTTGTTCGCGGCACGCCTGCCCGTGCATTGGGACAACCGCACGCTGCTTGCCGGTTGCTACGTGCTGCAAGCCGGCGGCATTGCGCTCGGCATCGTCTGGCCCACGGCGGGCGGCTTCTCGCTCGGCAGCATCCTGATCGGTCTGCCATTTACGGCAATCACCCTGTTCGCGATGCGCGAGGCGCGGCGTCTGCGCGGCGACCATGCGGCCGGTTTGATGGGCTATGCGACCGCGGCCTATGGCGTGGGCCAGATCGTCGGCCCGCTGGTGGCCGCACCGATAGCCGAACACACGGGGTCTTTTTCGCCGGCTTTGTGGCTGGCGGCGGGGGCGTTGCTGCTGGGCGCGGCCGGCCTGATCGTCGTGGCACGCACGCCGCGTGGCCGCGGCCGCATGCCCGATTGTGGTTGCAACTAACGGCCTTTCTCGCGCAAATACCCAATCGAAAAACAAATAACCCACCGGCGCACTAAAATGACCGCTTTCCCGTCATCTCAGCGCGCCTGTCGCCGGGCGCGCCGCCAGCCATGCAACATTTCGCGTCCGACAACTATGCCGGCATCTGTCCCGAAGCGCTCGCCGCGCTGAGCGCCGCCAACAACAGCGGCCACGAGCCGGCTTATGGCGACGACTCCTGGACCAATCAGGTCTGCGACCGTCTGCGGGATCTGTTCCAGACCGATTGCGAAGTGTTTTTCGTGTTCAACGGCACGGCCGCCAATTCGCTGGCGCTGGCGTCGTTGTGCCAGTCGTATCACTCGGTGATTTGCCATGAACTTGCGCATATCGAAACCGATGAATGCGGCGGCCCCGAATTCTTCTCCGGCGGCTCGAAGCTGCTGACCGCGCCGGGCGTCGGCGGCAAGCTCACGCCGGATGCGATCGAAGCGGTTGTTACGCGCCGCGCCGATATTCACTACCCGAAGCCGAAAGTCGTCACGCTGACCCAGTCGACGGAAGTAGGCACCGTCTACACCGTCGAGGAAGTCCGCGCGATCGCGGCGATCGCCAAGCGGCGTCATCTGAAAGTGCACATGGACGGCGCGCGGTTTGCGAACGCGGTCGCGGCGCTCGATGTGCATCCGTCCGAGATCACGTGGCGCGCGGGCGTCGACGTGCTGTGCTTTGGCGGGACCAAGAACGGTTTGCCGGTCGGTGAAGCCGTGGTGTTCTTCGACCGCTCGCTCGCCGACGATTTCGCCTACCGTCTGAAGCAGGCCGGCCAGCTCGCTTCGAAAATGCGCTTCATCTCCGCGCCGTGGCTCGGTCTGCTGGATAACGACGTCTGGCTGCGCAACGGACGTCATGCGAATGCAATGGCCGAATTGCTGCAAACGCGGTTGCAGGAAATCCCCGGCGTGAGCATCATGTTTCCGAGAGAATCGAACGCGGTCTTCGCGCAATTGCCCGCGCAGGCCGCCAAGGCCATGCGTGCGCGCGGCTGGAAATTCTACGAGTTCATCGGCGCGGGCGGTTGCCGGCTGATGTGTGCCTGGGACACGCAGCCGGAAACCGTCGAGCGTTTCGCCGCGGACGTGCGCGAATTGTGCATGGCCTGAAACCGCGCTGCGCTCGCGTTCGAACACGATAATCAGATACAAGACATAAGACGACCCACTCGCCATGACCGAACACCGATTTTGTCCGCGCTGCGCTACGCCTTTGATCGAGCGCGCCGATGCCGAACACGAAGGCGGCCGGATCCGCCAGACCTGTCCCGATACCGAATGCGGCTACGTCCACTGGAACAATCCGCTGCCGGTGGTGGCCGCGATCGTCGAATACGAGGGCAAGATCCTGCTCGCGCGCAACGCCGCATGGCCGGAAGGCATGTTCGCGTTGATCACCGGTTTTCTGGAAAACGGCGAGACCCCGGAAGAGGGCATTGCCCGCGAAGTGCTGGAAGAAACCTCGCTGCAAGCGGAGACGGTGGAGTTGATCGGCGTGTATGAGTTCATCCGTAAAAACGAACTGATCATCGCGTATCACGTGAAGGCGTACGGAACGGTCGCGTTGTCGCCGGAATTGCTCGAATACCGGTTGATCGAACCGGCCAAATTGCGTCCATGGCGTGCGGGCACGGGTCAGGCGCTTGGCGAATGGATGCGGCGGCGCGGCCTGCCGTTTGAGTTTGTCGAAAAGCCGGGACAATAAGCCATGAACAAACCCGCACCCGCCACGCGAAGCGCTTACCCGCATTTTCTGCCGATCACGACGCGCTGGATGGACAACGACGTCTACGGCCACGTCAACAACGTCGTCTATTACAGCTACTTCGACACCGTGGTGAACGAGTATCTGATCCGTGCCGGCGTGCTCGACTTCGAGCATGGCGCGACGATCGGCCTCGTGGTCGAGACGCATTGCAATTACTTCGCGCCGCTGGTGTTTCCGGAGCGGGTCGAAGCGGGCCTGCGGGTGGTGCGGCTCGGTACCTCGAGCGTGCGCTACGAAGTGGGCCTCTTCAAGGAAGGCGAGGATCACCCCGCCGCTCAAGGCCATTTCGTGCACGTGTATGTGGATCGCGTCACGCGTCGTCCGGTGAGCTTGCCCGCCGACTTGCGCGCGGCGCTCGAACCGCTGAGCGTTGCCGTGCAGGCGGAATAGGCGCGTGCAGTCGTTCGTCATCAATCTGCTCAACGGTGTCAGTTACGGCTTGCTGCTGTTCATGCTGTCAGCAGGCTTGACGCTGATTTTCAGCATGCTCGGCGTGCTGAATTTCGCGCACGCGAGCTTTTATATGCTCGGCGCGTACGTCGGCTTTTCGGTGGCGGCGCATGCGGGTTTCTGGAGTGCGCTGGTGATCGCGCCGCTCATCGTCGGCGTGATCGGCGCGGCGCTGGAGCGCTGGCTGCTGCGCCGCGTGCGTGTGCACGGTCATCTTCCCGAGTTGCTGCTGACTTTCGGCGCCGCGTATCTGCTCGGCGAACTGGTCAAGCTCGGCTGGGGCCTGAGTCCGCTGAGCGCCACCGTTCCGGCCGTGCTCGACGGGCCGTTGTTCACGGTCTACGGCGCGGCCTTCGCACGCTATCGGGCTTTCATGATGGCAGTGTCGCTCGCGATGCTGGCGGTGCTCTACGCGGTGCTGCGCGTGTCGAAGGCGGGATTGATCGTGCGCGCCGCGCTCACGCATGCGAGCGCAGTCGAGGCGCTCGGCCATAACGTGCCGCGCGTGTTCACCGGCGTGTTCGCGGCGGGCACGGCGCTCGCCGCGCTCGCCGGCGTGATCGGCGCGCCGCTCTTCGTGATCGAACCGGCCATGGCGGAGTCGCTCGGCTCGATCGTGTTCGTGGTGGTGGTGATCGGTGGGCTGGGCTCGCTGAGCGGGGCGCTGGTGGCGTCGCTGATCGTCGGTTGCGTGCAGACCTTTGCGGTGGCGAGCGACGTGTCGTTGGGTGACCTCACCGCGCCGTTCGGCGGCGAACTGCCGGCCGCATGGGACGCGCTCACGCTCGCGCAACTCGCGCCGCTGATTCCCTATCTGCTGCTGGTCGCGATGCTGGCGCTGCGTTCGCGCGGACTGTTCGGACGGCGTGACGATCATGCGTGAGCCGTTCGAAACGCTCACGGTGTCCGCAGCGACGTCTCGCACAATGTTGCGCAGGTTCGCGCCGTGGCTCGCGCTCGTCCTGTTGCTCGGCGTGCCGCCCTTTGTCTGGCCGCAAAGCTGGTTGCTCGCCTATCTCGCGCAGACCGCGACGATGATCGTGTTCGCGCTCTCGTACAACTTGCTGCTCGGCGAAACCGGCTTGCTGTCCTTCGGTCATGCCGCTTATTCCGGCCTCGGCGCGCTCTTCGCGGCGCAAGTGTTCAATCGCATTGGCGTGCCTTTGGTGCTGCAGCCACTGATCGGCGGCATTGGCGGCGCGCTGTGCGGGGTCGTGTTCGGTTTCGTGGCAACGCGGCGAGCCGGGACGGCTTTCGCGATGATCACGCTCGGCATCGGCGAACTCGTCGCGGCGGCGGCGTGGACGCTGCCCGACTGGTTTGGCGGCGAGGCCGGCGTGCCGATCGATCGCGCGAGTGGACCGGTGCTCGCAGGCTGGAGCTTCGGCCCGGCACGCGAGGCGTATGCGCTGATCGCACTGTGGTGCGTGCTGGCGAGCGTGGCGATGTTCGCACTGTCGCGCACGCCGTTCATGCGGCTCGCCAATGCCGTGCGCGACAACCCGGCGCGCGCCGCGGCGATCGGCTGCTATCCACGCCGAATCCGCTATGGCGTGATGGTGATGTCGGCGTTTTTCGCGGGGGTCGCAGGCACCCTGGGGCTGATCAATGTCGAGTTGGTGTCGACGGAAAGCGTCGGCATGATGCGCTCCGGCGCTGTGCTGATCGCGACGGTGATCGGCGGCACGGCGGCGTTTTTCGGGCCGGTCGCGGGGGCGATCGTTCTGACGTTTTTTAGCGTCGCAGTGGCGAGCGTCACGCGGGCCTGGCTGTTTTATCTTGGGCTATTCTTCATCGTGGTCGTCGTGGCGTCGCCAGATGGGCTGGCGGGTTTCGTGCAGCGGCATACGGCCCGCGTCGCTACTTACGGCTGGCGCGTGTGCGGCAAGGCTTATCTATGGGGCGCAGCCTCAGCGGTGCTGTGGACCCTGGCCGTCGTGCTCGCGGTGCAATGGGCGTACGCCGTGCAATTCGGCACGGACGACGGCGCATCTTCCAACGTCATCGGCGTGCTGCTGGAGACGGCCTCGCCGCATCTTTGGCTCGGTGCTGTGGTGATCATGCTGGCCGCGCTAGGTGGCCTCGCCGCGCACTACGCGCTTCGCGCACAAGCGCGTCTCGCCGTTCGCGTTCGCGCCACGCCGATTACCGGAGACGCGCCATGATCCCGGCCCTCGCGGTCTACGGCATCGAAAAACGCTTCGGCGCCACGCAGATTCTGCGCGGCGTCGATCTGGCGATCGAGCCCGGCGAGCGTCATGCATTGATCGGGCCGAACGGCGCCGGCAAGTCGACGCTCTTCAATTTGATCGCCGGGGGCGCGCGGCCGAACGCCGGGCGCATCGATCTGTTCGGCGCAGAGATCACGCGTCTGGCGCCGGCCGCGATCACGCGCCGCGGCCTCGCGCGCAGCTTCCAGACCACGAGCGTGTTCGCCCGGCTCAGCGTGTTCGACAATCTGCGTTGCGCGGCCATGCTGGGCGAGCGCGACCGCACGCGCTGGTTCAGCGGCTCACTCACGGTCGACGCGCGCGCCGAGCAGGTGCTCGACTCCGTGGGCCTAAGCGCGCGCCGGGATATCCAGGCGGGCACGCTGAGCTACGCCGAGCAGCGCGCGCTCGACCTCGGCCTTGCGCTCGCGGGCGGCGCGCATACCTTGCTGCTCGATGAACCCACCGCCGGCATGAACCGCGCCGAAGCGGCGCGCGCCATCGAACTGATTCGCGCCAGCACTGCGGGCCGCACGCTCCTGATAGTCGAGCACGACATGGACGCCGTGTTCGCGATCGCTGACCGGATTTCCGTGCTGGTGCAAGGCCGCATCATCGCGACCGGCACGCCGGCGGCGATTCGCGCGGATGCGGCAGTGCGCGCCGCTTATCTTGGCGACGTACACCCATGACCGCTTTGCTCGACATCCGGCAATTGAACGCCTGGTACGGCGCAAGCCAGGCCCTGCATGGCGTTACCTTGCAGATCGAGGCGGGCGAAGTCGTCGCGCTGGTCGGGCGTAACGGTTCCGGACGTTCGACTCTGGCGCGCGCGATCATGGGGCTCGTGCGCAGCGAGGGCGAGGTGCGTTTTGCCGGCCATGCGCTCGGCGGTCTTCGCACCTTCGAGATTGCCCGCCTCGGGCTCGGTTACGTGCCTGAACATCGCGACGTCTTTCCGGCGCTGAGCGTCCACGAGAATCTGCAACTCGGCGTGGCACCGCGCGCTCGTGGCCGCATCCCGCGCTTTGACTTTGACGATGCCTACGAACTGTTTCCCGTCCTGCGCGAAAGAAAGCGTACGCGTGCCGCCGCGTTATCGGGCGGCGAACAGCAGATGCTGACGCTCGCCCGAGCGTTGCTCGGCGACCCCGATCTGCTGGTCGTCGACGAACCCGGCGAGGGGTTGGCCAGCCAGGTGATGGGGCAGGTCGCGCAGTGTCTGCGGATGCTGCGTGATCGTGGCGTGGCGATGCTGCTGATCGAACAGCGGCTCGTGATTGCGCCAGACATCGCGAGTAGGGTTGCGGTGATGGGGCATGGTGAGGTTGTCTTCGATGACACGCTGGCGTCGTTTGTGACGCGGCCGGATGTGATGCAGGAATGGCTCGGCGTGGGTTAGTCTGGATGTGCTGTGGCTGGGCTTGATCGCTCCTTTTCTTCCGTAGTGCTTCTTGGCCGCAGCACCACAGCACCAACGGCCCGATCAACTTGCAGGCACCTCATCCCGTTTTATTGCGGCGCCGCATTCGAATTTGCCGCGATTTTGCTGTCCTGACGTACACGTTAGGAACGGCGTGATGCACCCGCACCTCGCCGCGCCTCCAAATCGCTCTCAGAATGCTGTTTGAATTCCGTTTGCGCGCTGACCGCTCGAGCCCGGTGCGTGGGGCTTTCCAATGATTCGCTCTAGTGATTCAAACGCTTGATCGTTTGGTGAGCGTCCTCCAGAAATCTTGTCGGCAGCGCGCTGACAAATCAAGACAATCAGGTCAAAGGCGCGCAACGTCGGCACGGTGTTTTAAGCCGGCGTATGTGCGACGGACCATGCCGTGCCAGACGTGCGAAAGACGCGCCGCGGCTTCAGGAGGAGACATCATGAGACAGACAGGCGAATTGGGCGAAGAGTCGGCTGACGTGCAGGTGGAGGCCTCGTTGCGATCGCATCAAACGATACGGCCGCTTCGAATGGCGCGATCGCCGCTTGGAGAAGCGTGGCGCGCGCGCGCCGGTGCGAGTGCCGCGCTGGTGACGGCCGCACTGCTGATGTCCGCATGCGCCGACGCGAGTTCCACGACGGGCGATGCCGCATCCGCACCGTCGACACAGACGAGCACGGCAGCGAAAGCAGTGAGCAATAACGATAGCGCGCTGACTGCAAAATCGCAGTTGAATGTGGGACTCGCAGCCAATGCCACGAGCGCAGCCAACACCGCGAACACCGCCGCCTCAAGCACCGACCTACCCGCCTCCACAGCGCGTCCCACGCTCGAACTCGCCAAGGCCAAACAGCTGGCAGCCGAACAGAGCGTTGCCGCACGCGTGCCTTCGGCGAGCGGCATGACCGAGAAGCGCAGCCGTCCGTTGACGCTGCGCGATTCCGGCATCGACGGTTCGATGCTGTTCGCGCGCGACGTCGACTTTCGCGTGACCGGCGACATCGGCTTCATGATTCACGACATGGCGGCGACGCTGACCCCGACGCGCGCCGGTCAGCCGATCGTATTCGACGATCCGACGGCAGTGACGATCAACGTGCACCGCGGCGAGGTCACACTCGACAGCGCCAGGCTCACCGCGATTTTCGACCGTTACCTGTTTCAGTACCAGGGCTCGCCGCTGCGCAATATGCGTGTCGTGCCGCAAGACGGCGGCACCTTGCGCATCACGGGTGAAATGCATCGCGACACGTGGGTGCCGATCGTGCTGACCGGCTCGCTGTCGATGCGCAACGTTGACGATCTCGTGTTCCATGCCGACCACGTCGAAGTGGCCGGCGTCGGCGCCGACAAGCTGATGCAGGCCGCGCACGTGAAGATGGCCGACCTGTTGAAGGTGGACACGCCGATCGCGCGTCTGGAAGGTGACGACGTCGTGATGCAGGTGGCCAAACTCACGCCGCCGCCCGCGTTGCGCATGACGATCACAAAGATCGACACCAGTGCCGCTGGCGTTCGCTTTATGCTCGACGACCACACGGTTCAGAAAATCGACTGGCCCGCGACGATGCCGCCGCGCGGCATGCTGGTGCAGGGCGGCGACGTGAAGTTCATGCGTTCGATACCGATGAACATTGACATGGCGCTGACGCCGATTGATACGAACGCGCCGTTCGTATTCGACCTTTACCACTACCGCGACCAGATGGCGGCCGGCTACTTCACCTTTGACGAGGCGGGCGCACTGGACGTGCATCTCCCGTCATATACGACGTTAGCCAGCGCTATGAAAGATGTGCCGATGCAGACGGGCAGCGCGAGCGCGCGCTTTAACGATAGCTTCATTCGTGCACAACAGGCGTCGCTTGCCCAGGCGCGTCTCGTGTGGCAACAGGTGCCGCAGACTGTGCGGACCGCGTCGGTGGCACGCGCGATTCCGGTCGGCACACGAGCGGCGTTTTCCGGCCGAAGCATGGCGACGCCGGGCTCCGCGATCAGCGACGAGCGGCACTCGTCGGGACCTGCGCCACTGATTCACGTCGAGAATGTGGACTTCTACGTATCGGGGCGAATCGGCTTTCATGTACGTTCGCTGGATGCGCAGATGGTGCCGAAGAAGCCGGGTCAACCGGTTGACCTCGATGACCCTGATCAGTACGACATTCGGATCATTGGCGGTGAGGTGATTGAGCCGTGGCCTGCGATGGCGGCGTTGTTCAACGACTACCTGCTCGACTATGAGCCGCGTTCGCTGAACGATTTGCAGTTGAAGCCGGTGGACGGGAAGTTGGAAGTGACTGGCGGGATCAAGTTATGGAATCATTTTCCTGGCGTGTGGCTGCCGACGACGATGAGCGGCACGATCATGGCGAAGGACGAACGGCACCTGGTCTATGCGCCGACCTCGGTGAAGGTGTTGGGGGTGCCGCAGGCGGGGTTATTGCGGGCGTTGGATATTCCGTTGGCGTCGTTGACGCCTTTTACGCGCAAGGGTGTTGCGTTGAAGGGTAACGAGTTGGTGTTCGATCAATATACGGTGTTTCCGCCGCCGGTTTTAGAAGGGCGGCTGGCGAGTGCGACCGTGACGGACGAAGGGTTGGTGTTGAAGTTCAAGCGAGATGGTTCTGTTGCTGCTGCGAGGCCGCCTGTCGGCGCTGGGAAGAGTTTTGTCTGGATCGAGTCTGGGGATGTGAAGATGTTTAATTCGTTGGTCACGAATGCCAGGACTTTTATTCGGGATAGTTCTAATCCTGGGGTGATGAAGTTTGATCTTTATGGGTATCGGAGGGATGTTGCCAAGGGGACTGTGAGGATGGAGGAGGATGGTGGATTAGAGGTTGATTTGGCTGCTAGGAAATAGCGGGTTTTTGCCTGCTCGGCGCGTTGTTTGGCTGGGTTTCTGGGGTGTTGGCCTTTCCTTGTTTTCTTAGTGGTCCATTAGCGTCGCCCCTGTGCGGGGCGGCACCTACTTTTCTTTGCCTGCCGCAAAGAAAAGTAGGCAAAAGAAAGCGGCTCAAACCGCTAGCTCATAAGCGGGTCCCCTGGCTTGGAGGAGGTAGTGGTGCATCTGGAATCTGTGTTCTCGCACATTCGGCGTGAGTGACAAGGCAGTCATACCTCCGGCGGCGCTGCGCGCGCCGACGCGTAGTTTCCCGAAACATCTGTTTGGTCACGCGCAGGAACTCCACCCGACACCGTGGCTCGCCGGTATATCCCCAACGTTTTCGAATGCGCGGACGATTCATTCGAAGTGCGAATCTACACCTGAATGCGCTCCCACGGCTTGTCGCCGCGCGAAGCGCCGGGCGGCACGTCCAAAAAACAGATGTATTTTCTGGCACTTCGCTGGGGCGAAGCCGATGGCCCCACCACGCGCAAACGAAGCCCCGGGTTTCTCTGGCATACCCATCCGCGACGCACGCAGTGCGGAGTGGGAGCTGATGAGTGCCTTGTCACTAACGCGGAGTGTGCGGGGGCACGGATTCCAGATGCACCACTACCGTGGCTGCGCGGGGGACCCGCTTAAGAATTAGCGGTGTGAGCCGCTTTCTTTTGCCTACTTTTCTTTGCGGCAGGCAAAGAAAAGTAGGTGCCGCCCCGCACAGGGGCAACGCTAATACACCAATAAGAAATCAAGGAAAGGCCAACACCCAAGAAACACAGCCAAACAACGCGCCGAGCAGGCCAAAACCCTTAACTATCCTTATTAATAATCCACTCATGCGCCGGATCATTACGAAAATGCCAAACGCGCTGTCCTCCAGCCATAACATTCAAATAATAAGACTCATACCCATAAGGTACAACCACAGGATGATACCCACGCGGCACCATCACCACATCGTGATTCTCAACGGCCATCGACTCATCGATATCACGCATATCGGTATACACGCGCTGAAAAGCAAACCCTTGCGGCGGATCGAGCCGATGATAGTAAGTCTCTTCAAGCGAACTCTCATGAGGCACATTATCGGTGTCATGCTTATGCGGCGGATAGCTTGAAGCATGCCCACCGGGCGTCCGCACCTCAACAACCAGCAAAGACTCCGCAAGCTCAGTCTGCGGAAGAATATCGCATACGTATCGCGTATTCAGCTCCTTCCCACGCGTGGAGCGCTTCATCGCGGAAGGTTCGATCAACCTCGCCGGATACGCACCCTTGGCAGGCGCACTCGCCACGCCAACCTCCGCATCGCGACAGGCGCGAACCGTCGTCCTCACGCCAGGCGGCAAATACACCGCATACGGCGCGGAGTCCTCAAACACGCTATCGCGCGAACCCAATGAACGCCACGTGGTGTCAGCCGTTTCTATATCCACCGCACCCGTGAGCACCACAATACACACCTCTCGCGAGGGCTCAAACACATGAACGACTTCATCCGCGCCCAGCCGGTACGCAGCAAATCCCACATACCGCCAGCACGCCGACTCAGGCGTCACTCGCGCGATCGTTTGGCCCTCGCGCTGAGCCTTCACTAATAAACTCATGCTGCCTCCTGCCCAATCCTGTCGCCGGCGTCGAGCGGCGCATCGACCAACGCTCGCAAAGTCCGGAATCCTTTCTGCGCATACTCATACGATGGCGCCACCACCGGGTCCTGTTCCGCTTCAACCACAAGCCAGCCACGATAACCCTGCCGCTTCAATCGATCGATGATCGCCGGGAAGTTCACCGCGCCATCGCCCGGTACTGTGAATGCACCGTTGATCACCGCATCGAGAAAGCTCCAGTTACGATTGCGCGCCAGCTTCATCACCGCGGGTCGAACGTCCTTGCAGTGCACGTGACATACGCGGCCAATGTGCTTGTCGAGCACCGCAAGCGGATCACCGCCGGCAAACGTGATGTGCCCGGCGTCGAACAGCAGGCCGACGGCGTCGCTCGTGCGCGACATCAATTGATCGACGTCAGCCGGCGTTTCGACATACGCGCCCATGTGGTGATGATACGCAAGCCGCACGCCGCGGCTTAACGTATAGCGCGCGAATTCGTCGACGCGCGCCGCATAGGCGGTCCACTGCGCGTCGCTGAAGAATCGCGGGCGTTGATACAGCGGCTGCGGCGCGCCCTGGATCGAATCGGCGACTTCGCCGTAAACCATCGCGGTCGCACCGTTCTGCGCGAGCAGTTCGAGATGCGGGCCGACCGAGGCGATTTCCTCTTCCACGCTGCGTCGCGCGAGTCGTCCGGAGTACCAGCCGGATACCAAGGCCAGATCGTATTGAGCGAGCAGCGTCTTCAGCGCCTGCGGCTCGCGTGGAAACTTGTTGCCGAGTTCGAAACCCTGGTAGCCGATCTGGCGTCCTTCGGTCAGCGCGACTTCAAGCGGCGTCTCGCCACCGAGCGAAGGCAGGTCGTCGTTCATCCACGATAAGGGGTTGATGCCGATACGTACGTCGAAAGCAGTCATGCGGGCATCCTCATTCGTTGTCGATGTGGCCGGGGCGCTCGCCGGAATCCGCGGGCGCCGCGCGTGCGGCGAGTTGTGCTTCGTATTGCGAACGCGCGGCGCGCACGGTTTCGCGCGCGGATACTTCGGGCACGGCGACTTCCCACCACCAGCCACCGTCGTCCGTGGCGCGGGCAGGGTCGGTGTCGATACTGATCACGTAGGTGCGATCGGCCGCGCGCGCACGTTGCAGCGCGCTTTCAAGTTCAGCGATATTCGCAACATGCTCGGCCTGGGCGCCGAGCGCACGCGCATGCGCGGCGAAGTCGATCTTCGGTGCGCCGAGCGGGCCCTGCATGCAGTCCTCGAGCAAGTTGTTGAACGGCGCGCCACCGCAAGCTTGCTGCAAGCGGTTGATGCAACCGTAGCCGCGATTGTCGAGCACCACCACGATCAACTTCGCGCCGATCATCACCGAAGTCGCGATCTCGCTGTTCATCATCAGATAGCTGCCGTCGCCGAGCATTACGATCACTTCACGCGCCGGCCGTGCGAGCTTCACGCCGAGGCCGCCAGCGATTTCGTAGCCCATGCACGAGTAGCCGTATTCGACGTGATACGCCCCCGGTTTGCCCGCGCGCCATAGCTTGTGCAATTCGGCTGGCAAGGTGCCCGCCGCGCAAACGACGATGTCGTCCATCGCGGAACGCGCGCTCGAACGCTGCACCGCGCCAATCACGTCGCCTTCATAGGGCAAGACGGTGTCGCGTTGCGGTGCATGCGTGAGCGTGCTCACGGTATCGCGCCAGCTCGCGGCGAGTTTGTGCGCGCGCGCGGTCCATGCGCGGTCCGCGTGCCAGCCTTGCAGGGGCTCGGCGAGCGCGTCCAGTGCAAGACGTGCGTCGGCTTCGACCACCAGCGCGCGATGCTTGAGGCCGTCGAATGGATTCGCGTTGATGCCGATCACATTGGCCTGCGTGAACAATGTGTTCGACCCGGTGGTGAAGTCCTGCAAGCGCGTGCCGATCGCCAGCACGCAGTCTGCATCGTGCGCCAGCGCATTGGCGGCAGGCGAGCCAGTCACGCCCAACGCGCCAGCGTTCAACGGATCGTTCCATGCGAGCGAACCTTTGCCGGCCTGCGTTTCCGCCACCGGAATACCGTGCGCGGCCGCGAAGCGGTGCAGCGCATCGGTCGCGCGGCCATAGAGCACGCCGCCGCCCGCGACGATCAGCGGACGCTTCGCGCGTCGCAGATGGGCAACCGCGGCGTCGATCTCTTCGGCGCGCGGTGCAGGGGAGTGAAACGTGACGAGGCGTGGCGCGAAGAAATCAACCGGGTAATCCCATGCCTGCGCTTGCACGTCCTGCGGCAACGCGAGCGTGACGGGGCCGCACAACGCGGCATCGGTGAGCACACGCAACGCGCGCGGCAACGCATTGAGCAATTGCGCCGGATGCACGATGCGGTCGAAGTAGCGCGACACCGGTTTGAACGCATCGTTGGCGGAGACGCCACCGTCATGGAAATCTTCAACCTGCTGCAACACGGGATCGGGCGCGCGTGAGATGAACACGTCGCCGGGTAACAACAGCACGGGCAGACGGTTCACATGCGCGAGCGCGGCTGCGGTGATCAGATTGGTTGCGCCGGGTCCGATCGACGTCGTGACGGCCATCATACGGCGCCGGAAATGGGCCTTCGCATAGGCGATCGCGCCGTGTGCCATCGCCTGCTCATTGTGCGCGCGAAGGGTGGGCAACGCGTCGCGATGCTGATGCAAGGCCTCGCCCATGCCTGCCACGTTGCCGTGTCCGAAGATCGCGAACACGCCGCCAAAAAGCGGCTCGGTACCGCTGCCGTCTTCCGTCGTGACCCGCTGGGCGGCGAGGTAGCGGACGAGTGCCTGCGCGGTCGTCAAGCGGACGGTGCCGGATGGTGCGTGTGCCTGGGTGGCGTCGTTGGCGGACGCCGCGTCATGGTGCAGTATGCGCTGGTTCATGCCGCCTGCTCCTGATGTGCGTGGCTCGCCGTGGCGGGTTGCACGCGTGCCGCTCCGCGCGTCGCGCGCCATGACGCGATCAGCGTTTCGAACGTGCGGCGCACGCGCGCGATCAGTTCGTCGTCGCCGATCTCTCCGGCGAGCCAGGCATGGCTCGGCTCGTGAAAAATCGTGCGGCCCACGGTAAAGCCCCGGCACGTCGCCGATTGTCCTGCCGCGCGAAAGCCTTCGTCCAATTGCTCGACGCCCGCCGACAAACCGAGCAGCACCACGCCCCGGCAGTACGGATCGCGCTCGGCGATCAGCGCATCGACGGCTTGCCATTGGGCGGCGTCCATCGGTTCGAGCTTCCACCATTCCGGATAGATGCCGATGTTGTAGAGCCGCTTCAACGCGCGATAGACGATGTCCGGCGCTTGCGGCAGATTTGCGTGCTTCGGCGGAATCACTTCGAGCAGCAATTCGTGGCCGCTCGCTTGCGTCGCGTCGTAAAGCGCACGCAGTTGTGCTTCCTGTTCGAGGCGTTGTTCGACCGGCTCGTCGGGATGGAATTGCACAAGGCACTTGGCGATGTGTTCCTGCGGCCACGCGATCAGCGTGGTGCCGATCGAGCGGCCGTGGTCGAACACGAGCGGCACGGAGCCAGGCAGCTCGACCGGCCGGCCGATCCACCAGCCGCGGCCGGTGGCGGCGTTCAAGGCGTCCTGACCGTAGCGGTCGTCGCTCAATATGCCGATGCGGCCTTGCAGCCCCAAGGCGGTTTCCGTCTGCGCGACGGCGTGGACGAACAGGCCCTTCAGTTGCGCGATGCGCGCTTCGTCAGCGCCGGTCTGCTGCGCGAGTTCGAAGAACTGGTTGCGGTGGTCGAACGCGAAGCCCAGTACTTCGTCCCATTGTTTGCGGGCAGGGGAGACGCGATGCAGGCGTGCGAGCGTCGCGTCACGGTCGGGGCGGCGCATGCGCTGCGGGTCGGCTTTCGCTTCGCGCAGGAAGTAGTCGAGTTCGGCGGGCGTCGGCATGGCCGGCGCGCAGCCGTGACGTGAGACGACCAGCGCGCCGCTCGCATTGGCCGCGCGCGCGCATGCTTCGAGCGGTTGATCGCGCAACCATCCGGAGAGAAAGCCCGAGGCGAAGGCGTCGCCCGCACCGAGCACGTTCAACACTTCCACCTCGACTCCGCCATGAACCGGAATATCATCGAGCGAAGCGGGCACTTTGCCGTCGATGATCTGGCAGCCCATCGGCCCGCGCTTCAGGACCAGCGTGGCCGGCGTCACGGCACGCACCATCGCGAGTGCCTCGACGAGTTCGGTTTTGCCGCCAGCAATACGAAACTCCTCTTCGGTGCCGATCACGAGGTCGAACAAAGGCAGAATGCGTTGCAGGTGCGCGGTCACGCCTTCACTCGCGACGAAACGGGTTTCGCCATCCGCCTTGCCCGTGAGACCCCACAACACCGGGCGATAATCGATATCGAGCACGGTGCGCACGTTATTGCGCCGGGCGCAATCCAGCGCGCGGCGGCTCGTGCGGTTCACCTGCTCGGTCGAAAAGTGCGTACCGGTAATCAGCAGCGCCTTCGACGACGCGATATAAGCCTCGTCGAAATCCGCTTCATCCACCGCCATATCCGCGCAGTTCTCACGATAGAAGATCAGCGGAAACGTATCGCGATCTTTCAGGCCGAGCAGAACGAGCGCGGTCAGCCGCTCCTGATCGACGCGCACATGACTGACGTCGCAACCTTCCTTCGTCAGGGTCTCGGTGAGAAAGCGGCCCATGTGATCGTTGCCGACGCGCGCCAGCATTGCCGACGCAAGCCCGAGCCGCGCGCAGCCGAAGGCGATATTCGCCGACGACCCGCCGAGATATTTCGCGAAGCTCGACACGTCTTCGAGCCGCGCGCCGACCTGCTGCGCGTACAGATCGACGGCAAGACGGCCGAGACAGATGATGTCGCGGCTGCGGCCCGGCGCGAAACGGCTGGCCGTCACCGCAGAAGCGGACGCGGGACTGTTGCCGTTGGCGATCCCGGTCCCGCTGGATGTGCTGGAATGATTCATGAATATTCCTGAATAGCTGAGCGCGGGCGCGAGGCGCAGCCAGGCGCCGCCAACCCGCGCGAATGAATCAGATCGTCGCGCCTTCGAGTTCGCCGATCATCTTCTGCATTTCGGCGCCGCCGGCCATCATGTCGAGCACTTCGTCCTTGCTGATGGTGTCTTTCGTGAACGTGCCGAGCGATTTGCCGCGATTGAGAAGCGTGAACGAATCGCCGATCGGATACGCGTGATGCACGTTGTGCGTGATGAAGATCACCGAGATGCCTTTCGCGCGGGCCGTGTGGATCAGCTTCAGTACGTTGAAGCTCTGCTTGACGCCGAGCGCGGCGGTCGGCTCGTCGAGAATCAGCACGCGTGCGCCGAAGTGAATCGCCCGCGCAATCGCCAGACATTGTTTCTCGCCGCCGGACATGGTGCCGATTGGCTGATGCGGATCGCGCACGTTGATGCCCATTTCGGCGAGTTTTTCGCGCGCCGTGGTCGCACTGGTTTCGAGGTCCATCACGTTCAGGAAACCGAACAGTTTCTTCTGCGGCTCGCGGCCCATGAAGAAATTGCGCGCCACGGAGAGCAGCGGCACGAGCGCGAGATCCTGATAGACGGTAGCGATGCCGAGATCGAGTGCGTCTTTCGGCGAGTCGAACAGTACGGGTTTGCCGTCGACCAGATACTGGCCGGAAGAGGGTTGATGCACGCCGGCTAACGTTTTGATCAGCGTCGATTTGCCCGCGCCGTTGTCGCCGAGCAGACAATGCACTTCACCGCGCTTCAGACGCAAGGTCACGCCGCTCAGCGCGATGACCTGACCGAAGTACTTGCTGACGTTTTCGAGCGACAGGATCAGGTCGTCCTGCGCTTCAGCCGCGGTGTTCACGGTATTCGTATCGGACATGGTCGTCTCCTCGTTACGACTGCGCGACGCGACGGCGCACGTAGTGATTGAACAGCACGGCGATCAGGAGCATCACGCCGAGGAACACGCGGAACCAGTCGGAGTCGACATTCGTGTAGGTGATGCCGATCTGGACGACGCCGAAGATCAGCGCGCCGAAGCAGGCGCCGATCACCGAGCCGTAGCCGCCGGTCAGCAGCGTGCCGCCGATCACTGCCGCGATGATGGCTTCGAATTCCGCTTGCAGCCCGCGGTCGGCCGCGGCCGAGCCGATGTCGCACACTTGCAGCACGGCGAACAGGCACGCGCAGAACGCGGTCAGGACGAACAGCGAGATCTTCACGCGCCGCACCGGCACGCCGACGTTCTTCGCCGCGTTGGCGTCGCCGCCGACCGCGAAAATCCAGTTGCCGAAGCGGGTCTTGGCGAGGGTGAACGCACAGACTGCGGCCAGCGCGAACCACCAGAGGAGGACTTTCGGAATACCCGGCACGAGCGGATTGCCGTTGTCGAGCAGCTTCACGACACCGATATGGCCGAGCCAGACGAACAGGCCCTTGAACGCGACACCCTGGAACAGGGTATGGGCGAGCCAGTCGTGAGCGGCGACGTCGCCCACGCCGGAGATGATCGTGCGGTCGGCGAACATGACCGACAAGGCCAGCGTGAGCCCGCGCAGGATGAACAGAAACGCCAGCGTCACGATGAATGACGGCAGCCGCGTGCGCATCACCAGATAGCCGTTGAGCGCGCCGAGCAGCATCGACCCGGCGAACGCAAACACGATCGACAAGGCAATCGGCCAATGGAAGTACATCGTGGGCAGCGCGACCATCATCCCCGAAAAGCCGATCATCGAACCGATCGACAGATCGAATTCACCGGCAATCATCAGCAGGCATGCGCCGACAGCGATCAGGCCAAGATACGCGGCCACTTGCGACCAGTTCATCACCCCGTCGAGATTGAACATGCCGGAGTTGCCGGCCGCAACGCCGAACACGAGAAACACCATGACGGTGCCGGCGAGGGCGGCGAATTCCGGACGGTTCAGCAGATGCCGGAACCACGATTCCTGGCGCACACGTTCATCGGCCGCCGCGGGCGCACCGCTGGAGGTCGACGTAGACGCCGTCCCGGTGCCGGAAGGGGGCTGCTTGCGGGGATGGGGATGGAAGGGGTTGGCTACGCCCATTGAAGCTCTCCTTGATGCGCCTTGAGGTGGCGGTTGCTATCGCGGCCCGGAATGGACTGCGTGCGGACCGCAGTCGGCCCCTGTAGCGCGTAATGCACGTAAAACGTGACGAACGCAGGCGTGGGGCGGCCGGGCCGGTTGCGGCCGGCCGCTTCCACTTTCTTCATACCTGCCGGAACGGTTTTCCCGTTTCCGCACTTCCAGCGAAATGCGTTAGCGATATTGCCCGGCGTACTTGACCACCTTGTCGATATTGGCCTTGGTGATGAAGCCCGGGCCGGAACCGATATTGCGCGGCCCGTAGGCGGGAGCCAGGCCGTAGGTGGCGAGGCGTTGCTGGAACTTCGGATTGGCCTCCAGGATCTGGCGGATCCTGGCCGGATCTGTGGTGTGTTCCTTCTTCACGATGGCCAGTACGGCGACCGGGATATAGCCCTGCAGGTAGGGCTGCTGATCGATCGCGAACTGGATCGTGCCGTCCTGAATGCCCTTCGCAATGTCACTGTCGAAGTCGAAGGTCGCGAACCAGATTTTGCCGGCGAGGCCCATCTGCTGCAGCGCCTTGATCGTCGGCGCTGCCGACAGCGGACCGAGGGTGAGCACCGCCTGGGTGTTCGGGTGATTGCGCAGATACGCGCTCACTTTCGATTGCACGCCGGTCGGGTCCTGGCCTGCGTCGAGCGTGGAGGACTTGAAGTCGACGCCGATCGCCTCGGCAAAGCCTCGGCAGCGTTCGAACGAAGCCGGGTTGGTCGCGTAATGGTTGACGCACAGGAACGACTTGATGCCCGCTGCCTTCGCCTTTTCCCCCGCCGCTTTGCCCGCCGTATATTCAGGCTGGCCGACGTGCATGAGGGCGCCAAGCTGCGCGCTTTGCGCCTCCGTGCCGGAATTGATCGTGACGAGCGGGATGTGTTTCTCGGTGACCTTGGCGATCGCGCTCTTGAGCACGTCGAAGTCGGCGATCGAGACGATCACGCCGTCGTAGTTACGTGCCGCCGCCTGTTCGACGAGGCGTGCCATATCGGCGATGTCGCCGTTCGGCGGATTGCGGTAATCGGTCTCGACGTTGAAATCTTCGTCGGCCTGTTTGATGGCGTTCTTGATGGTGTTCCACCACGAATCCGAATCCGGCGCGTGGCTGATCAGCACGAAGTGCGCGTCAGCCGCGCGGGCGGCCGACGCCGCACCGAATCCCGTCGCCAACGTCAATGCCGTCACCAGAATCCTGAGCGTAGCCTTGCCCTTGCAAAGTCTCATTGTCTCCACCTTTCTCGGTCTGTCGTTATTGAAGGGAGCGTCTGGCGGCGGCCTTCCGATTGCGTGCGTTGCGGCATGCGTCAGCCGATGCACCATCGCTCACGAACAAGATTAGGCCATCTTCCAAAGCGTTGCAATGAAAATTTCATGGCAAAGAAAAATGGAAAATACATTCCATTTGATCGTGTGCCTGCCTATAATCGGCAGCGTCAGGACGCTGTGCGGCACGCGCTGAATGCGCTTTGCGCACTGCAATAAAGCAACGAAGAGAGAGCCATGGCGGAAGAGAGCACAGAAGACTTGCCGAGCGTCGAAGAATTGATGCAACGCATCGCGGAAAACTACGAGGCGTTGCCCCGTCAGTTGAAAAACGTCGCGACGTATATCGAGCAGCATCGTTCGAGCGTGATGGTGGATCGCACCAGCGACATCGCCGCGAGCTGCGGCGTGCATCCGTCCGCGGTGGTGCGCTTTGCGCAGCGCTTCGGTTTTTCTGGCTTCTCCGATTTGCAGGCGGTGTTTCGCCAGGCTTATACGGGTCAGGGCACCTCGTCGCCGAGCTATCAGCAGCGGATTCGCAAGCTGATCGACGAGAAACCTGGCGCGTTATCCGGCGGCGCAGTGGCGCGTGAATTCATCGCGGCCTCGCGCGGTGGCCTGGAAGAACTCGAAGCAGGCCTTGACGACGCGCAATTCGATGCCGCGGTGAAGATGTTGCAGCAGGCCGACAACATCTACGTGATCGGTGTGCGGCGCTCGTTTCCGGTGGCGAGCTATATCGTCTACGCGTTGCAGCACACGCCTAAGCGCGTGCATCTGGTGTCCGGTTTCGGCGGCATGTACCGCGAACAGATTCGCAGCGTGAAGAAGGGCGACGTGGTGATCGCGATCAGCTTCGCCCCGTATGGCAAGGAAACGCAGTATTGCCTGCGTGTCGCGCATCATCACCAGGCGAAGACGCTGGTTATTACGGATAGCCAACTTTCTCCGCTGGCGCGTTACGCCACCACTCAACTGTATGTGAAAGAGGGCAGCGCGTTTGCGTTCCGCTCGCTGACCAGCACGATCTGCTTGTGCCAGGCGTTGTTCATTGCGCTCGCGTACAAGCTCGAACTGAACGTTGAAGAATCCAAAGACACTGGAGGATACGATGACTGACGCGGTAAAGACGATCGACGTAGCCGTATTTGGCGCGGGACGTATCGGCAAGATTCATGCGGCGAACCTGGCACGGCAACCGGGTGTGCGGCTCAAGTATGTGGTCGATGTGAATCGCGAGGCGGCTGCGGCGCTGGCCGCCGAGCATGGCGCGCAGGTTGCGGATATCGATGGCGCGATGGGCGATGCGTCGATCGGCGCGACGGTGATCTGTTCGAGCACGGACACGCACGCGGATCTGATCATGAAATCCGCTGCGCAGAAGAAGCATGTGTTCTGCGAGAAACCGGTGGACCTGACATTGGAGCGTGCGCGCGCGTGCGCAGAGGCGGTTGGGCATGCGGGTGTGGTTTGCATGATCGGTTTTCAGCGCCGCTTTGATCCGACATTTTCCGCGTTGAAAGCGCGTATCGACGCGGGCGAAATCGGCACGCCTGAAATGCTGGTGGTGACGAGCCGCGATCCGGGCGCACCGCCGGTCGAGTACATCAAGCATTCGGGCGGCATCTTCAAGGACATGTTGATTCACGACTTCGATATCTTCCGCTGGATTCTCGACGACGAAGCCGACACGCTGCACGCCACCGGTAGTTGTCTGTCCGATCCGGCGATTGCCGAAGCGGGCGATATCGATTCGACCGCGGTGACCATTCGCACGAAGCGTGGCCGTCTGTGCCAGATCAACACCGCGCGGCGTGCGGCTTACGGGTACGACCAGCGATTCGAGGTGCTCGGCAGCACTGGCATGCTGCAAGCGGGCAATGTTCGGCCCACTGAAGTCACTGCGTATTCGAAAACCGAAGTATCGAGCGACGTGCCCGAGGCGTTTTTTCTCGAGCGTTATCGGGCGGCGTACGCATTGGAAATCGCACATTTCTTCGACGCTGTCACGCACGGTAAGCCGGTGCGAACCACTGTTGCCGACGGCCTGAAAGCGCTCGAACTTGCCGATGCCGCGACCCGCTCGTGGCGCGAGGGTCGCGCGGTGAAACTGGGTGAGGCATTGTGATGATGGCGGCGACTGGGCGGCTTCGTTTGGGTGTTGTCGGTTTGGGACGCTTGGGCAAACGGCACGCGGAGAATCTGGCGTATCGCGTGCCGGGTGCGGCGCTCGTGGCCGCGTGCAGTCCGGTGGAAGAGGAACGGGCATGGGCACGCGAGGCGCTGCCCGAACCGCGTCTTTACGACGACTACGCGGACCTGCTCGCCGATCGCGATGTGGATGCGGTGTGGCTCGTCACGCCGTCGTCGTTGCATGCGCAGCAGATTATTGACGCGTTGCGTGCGGGCAAACATGTGTTCTGCGAGAAGCCGTTGTCGCTGGATCTTGCCGAGTGCGAGCGCGTTTTGGCCGAAGCTGCGCGCTATCCGCATCTGCAGGCGACTATCGGTTTTATGCGGCGCTTCGATCCGAGCTACAAGGATGCGTTCGACAAGATCCAGTCTGGTGTGATCGGCCGGCCTTTTCTGGTGCGCTCGCAGACTACTGATCAGAACGATACCGATGGTTTCTTTGTGCGTTTCGCGGCGACCTCGGGCGGTATTTTTCTGGACTGCACCGTGCACGATATCGATGTTGCGCGCTGGTTGCTGGGTAGGCCGCGCGCGAAGCGCGTGTTCGCGGCGGGTGCGGTTGCGTTGCACGAGGGGCTGCGGGAATTTGGTGACGTCGATAATGGTGTGGCGATCTGCGAGTTCGAGGACGGGAAGCTTGCTATGTTTTATGCGTCGAGGACGCAGGCACATGGGAATGATACGCATAGCGAAGTGATTGGCACGGGTGGCGCGCTTGCCATTGGGCGTAATCCGCGGGCTAATCGTGTTGAGATTTATGATGCCACGGGCGTTCGGAATGAATGTACGGCGACGTTTTTTGATCGGTTTGAGGATGCGTTTTTGTATGAGGCGAGGGCGTTTGTTGATGCTGTGGGTGGCGTTGGTGCTGGTGCTCGCGTGCAAGCAGGGGCCACGCTGGCCGATGCGCTTGAAGCGACTCGTATTGGGATGGCGTTGCGGCAGTCGCTTCAGAGTGGGGAGGCTGTTGTTTTGTGATTAAGAGAGGGCTTGGGTTTTTTGCCTTCGCGGCGCATTGGTTTTTTGTATGCCTGCGGCGGCGGGATTTTCCTGGTTTGTTGCCTGCTCGGCGCTTTGTTTTTCGGTGTTTTTATGGTGTTGGCCTTTCCTTGCTTTGTTAGTGGTTTATTAGCGTTGCCCCTGTGCGGGGCGGCACTCACTTCTCTTTGCCTGCCGCAAAGAGAAGTAAGCAAGAGAAAGCGGCTCACACCGCTAATTCTTAAGCGGGTCCCCCGCGCAGCCACGGTAGTGGTGCATCTGGAATCCGTGTTCCCGCACACTCCGCGTGAGTGACAAGGCGCTCATACTTCCGGCGGCGCTGCGCGCGCCGACGCGTATTTCATAGAACCATCTGTTTAGTTGTTTCGTGCGAGTTTCACCCGCCGCCGCGATTCGCCGGTGCATCCCCAACGTTGCTCGAATGCGCTGGTGCTTCATTCGAAGTGCGAATTTACACCTGCATGCGCTCCGACTGCTTGTCGCCGCGCGGAGCGCCGTGTAGCACATTCACAAACGGATATATTTTTTGCGCTTCGCCGCGGCAGGGCCGGCGACCACCACTGACCTCGACCGAAGTCCTGTGTTTCCTTTTCAGTTCCTCCGCGCCGAGGCGAAGCCGATGGCTCCCACCGCCCACAACCGAAGCCCCTGGATTCCCATGCAGACCCATCCGCGACGCACGCAGTGCGGAGTGGGAGCGAATGAGCCCTTAGTCGCCAACGGTGAATGTGCGAGGACACGGATTCCAGATGCACCACTACCGTGGCTGCGCGGGGGACCCGCTTAAGAATTAGCGGTTTGAGCCGCTTTCTCTTGCTCACTTCTCTTTGCGGCCGGCAAAGAGAAGTGAGTGCCGCCCCGCACAGGGGCAACGCTAATAGACCACTAACAAAGCAAGGAAAGGCCAACACCATAAAAACACAGACAGACAAAGCCCCGAACAGGCACCCAATTCAAGAAAAAGCCCAAACCCCAATTCAAGAAAAAGCCCAAACCGGCCCCCTCCCGGCGGCAACCCCCCGCCTGCTGTAGAATTTGACCCTCTCCCCGGCGTCGTGCAAAGACGCCTCATCCCGAAGGTCATCGTCGATGCAAATTCAGATTCACAAGGAAGTCGATGCGCGCGGGCTGATGTGCCCGCTCCCCATTTTGCGTGCCAAGAAAGCGCTCGCCGACATGGAAAGCGGCCAGATTCTTAAGGTGCTTGCCACCGATCCCGGCTCGCAGCGCGATTTCGCCGCGTTCGCCAAGCAAACCGGCAACGAGATCGTCGAAAGCTCGGCGCACGACAAGGTTTTTACCTTTTTGATGAAGCGCCGCTGAAATGCGCGTTTCAAAGCTCGCGTGTGAAGAAAACCTCACGCACCGAGTCAGGCGCGACTAGAGGCGTCCCCGGTGAGAGGCGCCCTTGGCCAAACACTCCTGGCCGCGCGCCCCGTAGGCAGGCTCCACTTGACGGTGCCCCTCGGCCCCCAAAACAAAAGGCGCTGTGCCCGCAAATGCGGTGCACAGCGCCTTTTTTACGTCTGACTGACGCTTATCGCGAGAGGCTGACAGCGCAAGGAATTCTGCGCGGCTGTCCCATTGCTCAGCCTTCCAGCACCGGCGAACGGGTACGCAGATATTCTTCGAAATCGGCCGCCACTTCCGGGTGGCGCAGCGCGAACTCGACCGTCGCCTTCAGATAACCCAGCTTGCTGCCGCAGTCGAATCGCGTACCGTGGTACTTGTACGCCAGCACCTGTTCGTCGGCGAGCAGCGACTGAATCGCGTCCGTCAGTTGCAATTCGCCACCCGCGCCCGGCTTCAGCGCGCGCAGATGTTCGAAAATCCGCGGCTTCAGTACATAGCGGCCCACGACGCCGAGATTCGATGGCGCAACAGCCGGCTCCGGCTTTTCGACGATGCCCGACATCTTGATGATCGAGTCTTCCCACTCCTTGCCGTCGACGATGCCGTACGACTTCGTCTCCGCGGCCGGGATCTCTTCGACGCCGATCACCGAGCTGTGATAGTGGTCGAACACCTCGATCATCTGCGTCATCACGGGCGGCTTGCCGTAAAGCAAGTCGTCCGCGAGGATGACGGCGAACGGGTTGTCGCCCACCAGCTTTTCGGCGCACATCACCGCATGGCCCAAGCCAAGCGCTTCCGGTTGGCGCACGTAGAAGCAGTCCACGTGGCTCGGCTTGATGCTGCGCACCAGCTCCAGCAGCTTTTGCTTGCCACGCGCCTCGAGTTCGGCCTCGATTTCGTATGACTTATCGAAATGGTCCTCGATCGCGCGCTTGCTGCGGCCCGTGACAAAGATCATTTCGGTGATGCCGGCCGCCATTGCCTCTTCCACCGCGTACTGAATCAGCGGCTTGTCGACGATCGGCAGCATCTCCTTCGGGCTTGCCTTCGTGGCAGGGAGGAACCGGGTGCCAAGACCTGCTACCGGAAAGACTGCCTTTGTAACTTTTAGCATGTTATTACCCTGAATCCTCTGGTTTAGCATTTGATCCGTGCCCGCCCGCAACGGGCGGATACGGAGCGTCGATCAGGCTGGCAAACGAGCCAATTGGGCTTTCAGCTTGCCGATAGTGGTTTCGAATTCTGCCAGTCTTTTCTGCTCCTGCTCAACGACCGCCGGCGGCGCCTTTGCAACAAAGCTTTCATTCTGCAGCTTGGCATTGCACTTGATGACTTCCGCGCCAAGCCGCGCAATCTCTTTCGACAGACGCTCGCGCTCCACGGCGACATCGATTTCCACCTTCAGCACGAGTTTGTCATTGCCTACGATAGCAATTGGCGCGCCATCTGCTTGTCCATCAAGGGTTGCCTCGTCGGTAATGATCTGCACCTCCGACAAACGCGCCAACGCCTGAGCGTACGGTGCGAAGGTGCGCAAGCGCTCCGCGTTGCCGGTAGCGAGCAACGGCACCTTGACCGCCGGCGACAGATTCATCTCGCCGCGCAGATTCCGGCACGCATCGATCACTGCTTTCAGGTCGGCCGCCCATTGCTCCGCGTCTTCGTCGATCTTGGACGGTTCTGCAATGGGGTAGGGCTGCACCATAATGGACACCTCGCCCTCGGCTTTGCCTTCGGGGTAACGAGCCGCCAACGGTGCAACTTTTTGCCACAGCGCTTCGGTAATGAACGGAATCACCGGATGCGCTAGGCGCAACACCGTTTCCAGTACGCGCAGCAGCGTGCGGCGTGTGGCGCGCTGCTGGTTCGGCTGACCGGACTGGATCTGAACCTTGGCGAGTTCGAGATACCAGTCACAGTATTCGTCCCACACGAACTTGTATAGGGCGTTGGCCACATTGTCAAAACGATAGTCGGCGAAACCCTTGGCGATTTCCGCTTCCACGCGTTGCAGGCGCGACACGATCCAGCGGTCGGCCGCCGAGAAATTCAGATGCCCATCCGGGCCGCACTCGCCGCATTGTTCGGGTTTGCCGAAGCCGCAATCGTGACCTTCGCAATTCATCAGCACAAAACGGGTGGCATTCCACAGCTTGTTGCAGAAGTTGCGATAGCCTTCGCAGCGCGCCAGGTCGAAGTTGACGTTGCGGCCGAGCGTGGCCATCGACGCCATGGTGAAGCGCAGCGCGTCCGTGCCGAACGCCGGAATGCCGTCCGGGAATTCCTTGCGGGTTTTCTTTTCGATCGACGCAGCCTGCTTGGGATTCATCAGGCCGGTGGTGCGCTTGGCGACCAGCGCGTCGAGTTCGATGCCGTCGACGATATCGATCGGGTCGAGCGTATTGCCCTTGCTCTTCGACATCTTCTGGCCTTCGGCGTCGCGCACGAGACCGTGCACGTAGACCGTGTCGAACGGCACCTTGCCTGTGAAGTGCGTGGTCATCATGACCATGCGCGCGACCCAGAAGAAGATGATGTCGAAGCCGGTGACCAGCACCGACGAGGGCATGAAGTGCTTCAGTTCCGGCGTTTCGGCTGGCCAGCCGAGCGACGAGAACGGCACCAGCGCCGATGAGAACCAGGTGTCGAGTACGTCTTCATCGCGCTTGAGCGGGCCCGTGTAACCGGCTTCTGCGGCCTTCTCGCGCGCGCCTTCTTCGGTGTTGGCGACGAAGATTTCACCGTTTTCGCCGTACCACGCCGGGATCTGATGGCCCCACCAGAGTTGGCGCGAGATACACCAGTCCTGGATGTTTTCGAGCCACTGGTAATAAGTGGTGGACCAGTTTTCCGGCACGAATTTGATTTCGCCGCTGCGCACCACGTCCAGCGCCGTTTCCGCGATCGATTTACCCGGATTGAAGGTGCCTTCCGGCGCCGGCTTGCTCATGGCGACGAACCATTGATCCGTCAGCATCGGCTCGATCACGACGCCCGTGCGGTCGCCGCGCGGCACCATCAGCTTGTGCGGCTTGACCGATTCGAGTGCGCCGAGCGCTTCGAGGTCCATCACAACCTGCTTGCGGGCTTCGAAACGGTCCAGGCCGCGGTAATTTTCCGGTGCGTTGTCGTTGATCTTCGCGTCGAGCGTGAGGATTTCGATCATCGGCAGCTTGTGGCGCAAGCCGACCTGATAGTCGTTGAAATCGTGTGCGGGCGTGACTTTGACCACACCGGTGCCGAATTCGCGGTCGACGTAGTCGTCGGCGATGATCGGGACTTCGCGGCCGGAGAGCGGCAGCGTGATCGTTTTGCCGATCAGGTGCGCGTAGCGTTCGTCTTCCGGATGGACCATTACCGCGGTGTCGCCGAGCATGGTTTCCGGGCGCGTGGTGGCGACCGTCAGATGGCCCGAGCCGTCCGTGAGCGGATACTGGATGTGCCAGAGGTGGCCGTTTTCTTCTTCGCTGACCACTTCGAGGTCGGAGACGGCGGTGAGCAGAACCGGGTCCCAGTTTACGAGGCGCTTGCCGCGGTAGATCAGGCCCTGTTCATACAGGCGTACGAAGACGTCGCGCACGGCGGCCGACATTTTGTCGTCCATCGTGAAGTATTCGCGCGACCAGTCGATCGAGGCGCCGAGGCGGCGCACCTGATTCGTGATGGTCGAGCCGGATTGCTGCTTCCATTCCCAGACGCGTTCGGTGAATTTTTCGCGGCCGAGATCGTGGCGCGAGACGCCTTGGGCGTCCAGTTGACGTTCGACGACGATTTGCGTGGCGATGCCTGCGTGGTCCGTGCCCGGCACCCAGAGGGTGTTTTCACCGAGCATACGGTGATAGCGGGTGAGGCCGTCCATGATTGTCTGGTTGAACGCGTGGCCCATGTGCAGGGTGCCCGTGACGTTCGGCGGCGGCAACTGGATCGAGAAGTCTTTCTTGTTCTCGTCGAAGGTGGGTTGCGCGTAGGCGCGCTTTTCCCATTCGGGGCCCCAGTGGGCTTCGATGGTGTGGGGCTCGAAGCTTTTGGCAAGCGTGGAGGTCGGGTCGCTCGGGGTCTCGCTCATTTGTCGGTCTGCTGGTAGATGCAAAGAATGCTCGATTATAAGCGGCGCTGCGCGCGGGGGGCTTTGGGGGGCGGTTTTGGGGTGGGTTTTTGCCTGTTCAGCGTCTGTTCGGCGGTGTTTTTATGGTGTTGGCCTTTCCTTGCTTTGTTAGTGGTTTATTAGCGTTGCCCCTGTGCGGGGCGGCACTCACTTCTCTTTGCCTGCCGCAAAGAGAAGTAAGCAAGAGAAAGCGGCTCAAACCGCCAGCTCATAAGCGGGTCCCCTGGCTTGGAGGAGGTAGTGGTGCATCTGGAATCTGTGTTTCCGCACACTTCGCGTTAGTGACAAGGCATTCATACTTCCCGCCTCGCACTACGTGCTCGCCGGAAGGGTTCGCTAAGGACCGCTGGATTCTTTTTGCTTGCGTGGGGACCGGCCATGCGCTGAAAACGCCGGCTGGCTGTAGGCGTGCCGGCGGATGCGCTAGCAGCCATCTGCGCCCCCCAAGGCCCGAAACAGCAATCGGCTTAATTGCAGAGCAGTGGGTGTGGCGACCGCTGGTGGTTT
Organism: Paraburkholderia haematera; assembly: GCF_905220975.1. Taxonomy (GTDB): domain Bacteria; phylum Pseudomonadota; class Gammaproteobacteria; order Burkholderiales; family Burkholderiaceae; genus Paraburkholderia; species Paraburkholderia haematera. The sequence goes on from NZ_CAJNBK010000002.1 coordinate 101,026, forward strand.
AGCGAATTTCCGCTAGGAGCAGGCAGCAGCACGCCGTTTGAAGGGGCGGCGCTGGACGTCCGCAATAGCGCACGTTTGATGAACTACCGTGTCGGCGCGCGCAGCGCCGCCGGAAGAATGACTGCTTTGTCACTCACGCGGAGTGTGCGAGAACACGGATTCCAGATGCACCACTACCGTGGCTGTGCGGGGGCCCCGCTTAAGAATTAGCGGTTTGAGCCGCTTTCTCTTGCTTACTTCTCTTTGCGGCCGGCAAAGAGAAGTGAGTGCCGCCCCGCACAGGGGCAACGCTAATAGACCACTAACAAATCAAGAAAAGGCCAACACCATAGGCATACAGAAAAAAGCGCCGAGCGGGCAAACAAACCACAGAAATCCCAACGCCGCAGGCACACAAAAAAAAGCGCCACGGAGGCAAAAAAAGCCAAATAGAGCCCGTCGCCGCAGGCAGACAACCAGAAAGCGCCGCGCAGGAAAAAACCCAAAAAAACCCCAAAAAAACCGCAACCCCGGAGGGGCATATAATGTCGAACGCCCTCGCCGTCCTCCCAAAAAATGCCCGATCTGCTAGCCAATCTAAACCCCGAACAACACGCCGCCGTCACGCTCCCCAACGAGCCAGCGCTCATCCTTGCCGGCGCAGGCAGCGGCAAAACCCGCGTCCTCATCACGCGAATCGCGTGGCTGATCCAGCACGGTCTGGCGTCCCCCGCCACCATCCTCGCGGTGACCTTCACCAATAAAGCCGCCCGCGAAATGATGTCGCGTCTTTCGGCACTCTTGCCAATCGACACGCGAGGCATGTGGATCGGCACCTTCCACGGCCTGTGCAACCGCATGCTCCGCGCGCACCATCGTGACGCGGGCCTGCCCGCCACCTTCCAGATCCTCGATACCGCGGACCAGCTCTCCGCGATCAAGCGTCTCATGAAGGGCCTCAACATCGACGATGAAAAGTACCCGGCGAAAAATCTCCAGTACTTCATCAACAATTCCAAAGAACAAGGCCTGCGGCCGAAAGACGTCGACGCCACCGATAACTTCAACCGCAAATTCGTCGAACTCTACGAAGCCTACGACCAGCAATGCCAGCGCGAAGGCGTCGTCGACTTTCCGGAACTGCTGCTGCGCTGCTTCGAACTGCTCGCGCACAATCCGCCGCTGCGCGCTCACTATCAGGCACGCTTCAGGCACATCCTCGTCGACGAGTTCCAGGACACCAACAAGCTGCAATATGCGTGGCTGAAGTTGCTGGCCGGGCAGACCAACTCGATCTTCGCCGTCGGCGACGACGACCAGTCGATCTACGCATTCCGCGGTGCGAACGTCGGCAACATGCGCGACTTCGAACACGAGTTCAACGTCCGGCACATGATCAAGCTCGAGCAGAACTATCGCTCGCACGGCCATATCCTCGATGCGGCCAATCAGCTGATCGCCAATAATTCGCGGCGTCTGGGTAAGAATCTCCGTACCGACGCGGGGCACGGCGAACCGGTGCGCGTCTACGAGTCCGCTACCGACACGCAGGAAGCCGGCTGGATCGTCGAGGAAATCAAGGCACTGATCAGCACCGGCACGTCGCGCAGCGAAGTCGCCATCCTGTATCGCAGCAACGCGCAGTCGCGCACGATCGAACACACGCTGGTCAATGCGGGCATCGCGTATCGGGTGTACGGCGGTTTGCGCTTTTTTGAGCGCCAGGAGGTCAAGCACGCGCTCGCCTATCTGCGCCTGATCGACAATCCGAACGACGACACCGCGTTCGCCCGCGTCGTCAATTTCCCCACGCGCGGCATCGGCGCGCGCTCGATCGAGCAACTTGCCGATGCGGCGCGTCTGTACAACTGCTCGATGGCCGCGGCGATTCCGTATGTCGCGGGTAAGGCGGGGTCGAGTCTTGCCAGCTTCGCGAACCTGATTGGCAGGATGCGCGCGGAAACGCAGCAGATGAGCTTGCCGGAAACGGTCGAATTCGTGGTTCGTACGAGCGGTCTCACGGAGTTCTATCAGAACGAACGCGAAGGCCAGGATCGTCTCGAGAACTTGCAGGAACTGGTCAACGCGGCAGCGGCTTTCGTCAGCGAAGAAGGCTACGGCATGGATACGCCGGCGCGCTCGATTCCGCTGCGCCCAGGCGCGACCGCGGCGCCCGAGTTGGCCGTCGCCACCGACGATCCGAATATCGTCGTGCTGGACGCACCCGGCATTGCCGATCCGGCGCAAAACCCGGACACGATGACGCCGCTCGCCGGTTTCCTGTCGCACGCATCGCTGGAAGCGGGCGACAACCAGGCGCAAGCCGGTCAGGAAGCCGTGCAGTTGATGACGGTGCACGCGGCCAAGGGCCTCGAATTCACGGCGGTGTTCATCACCGGGCTCGAAGAAGGGCTGTTCCCGCATGAAAACAGCGCGATGGAGTCGGATGGCCTCGAAGAAGAGCGCCGTCTGATGTACGTGGCGATCACGCGGGCCAAGGAGCGTTTGTATCTGTCGTTTGCACAGAGCCGGATGCTGCACGGCCAGACGCGCTACAACATCCGCTCGCGCTTCTTCGACGAACTGCCGCAGGAAACCCTCAAATGGCTCACGCCGAAGGTCGAGGCGGGCGCGCGTTGGGGCGGCCGATCGGATAACGCCGGCTATGGTCGCGACTGGTTCGCGCGGCCGGGTTACACGGGTCCTTCGTCGTCCACGCCGGCGCCGTTGCCGGCCTTTGCGAACGAACAGCGCGCGGCGGAAACAGGTTTCCGCGTCGGGCAGCAGGTGTTCCACACCAAGTTCGGGGAAGGCACGATCACGGCGCTCGAAGGCGGCGGCACGGATGCCAAGGCCCAGGTCAAATTCAAGCGGCACGGCGAGAAATGGCTGGCGCTCGCAGTTGCCAAATTGCAGGCGGTCGAATGAGCACGGGCGGGATACACGCAGTAGGGGTGGGGGCGGACGGCGCAGGCGCACCGGTCTCGCATCGTCCGCTGGGCATTCTGGCGGCCTTGCCGCAGGAACTCGGCGATCTGATCGAAGCAATGCGCGCCGAATCCGGCGTACGCACCATCACCCACGGTCAGCGTGACTATCACCTCGGCACCGTGCACGGCGCGCCTTGCGTCGTGACACTGGCGCGCGTCGGCAAGGTCGCGGCGGCGGCCACCGTCAGCGCCTTGATCCACGCGTTCGATGTCGAAGCGGTCGTGTTCACAGGTGTCGCGGGTGGAGTAGGAACCGAGGTGCGGGTCGGGGATATCGTCGTCGCCAACGTGCTGATGCAGCACGATCTCGACGCGTCGCCATTGTTTCCTCGATTCGAGGTGCCGCTGCTCGGCGTATCGCGCTTCGCGGCCGATGAGGCGCTCGCCGATCAACTGGCCGCGGCCTGCGAGCGTTTTGTCGCTGAAGAGGGCACCGCCGCGGCGGCGCGCTTCGGCACGCGCGAGCCGCGCGTGCATCGCGGCTTGATTATCAGCGGAGACCAGTTCGTCGCGAGCGCAACGGGCGTCAAAGCCTTGCGCGATGCGCTGCCGGATGCGCTCGCGGTCGAGATGGAAGGCGCGGCGATCGCGCAGGTCTGTTACGAGTATGGCGTGCCATGCGCGGTGGTCCGCACGATTTCCGACACCGCCGACGATCACGCGCCGCAATCATTCGTGTCGTTTCTCACGGAGATCGCCGCGACGTATTCGAATGCGATTCTGACGCGGTTTCTGCAGGCGCGCCGGGTGGCGTGACCTGCTCGCCCTGGACGCGCAGCGTGCCGATCAGCCGGCCCAATTGCGGCAAATCGAACCAGCGGCGCGCGAGTGCGTCGCCCGTTCACGGCATGATCGTCCCGGGCGCTGACTAGTGCTTCGTTGCGTCTCCCAGCGCCTCGCGCACTTGCTGCAACGCCGACGGATCCTCGATTGTCGGCAAATCTCCCGGTTCGCGTCCTTCCGCGAGCGCCGCAATCGCGCGGCGCAGCAACTTGCCCGAGCGGGTCTTCGGCAGCATCGACACCACGACGACGCGCGCCGGCCGTGCAATCGCGCCGAGACGGCGGTCGACCGTGGCGGTGAGTTCGGTTTCCAGTTTGGCTCGCGCCTTGTCGTCGGCGTAGGCTTGCGCGTCTCGCACGACGACGAAGGCCATGGCGACCTGACCCTTCAGCGCGTCGGTCACACCGACCACGGCCACTTCCGCGACCGCCGCGTGGCTCGACAACGCTTCCTCGATCTCGCGCGTGCCTAGCCGGTGGCCGGCGACGTTGATCACGTCGTCCGTGCGGCCGAGGATCGTCACGTAACCGTCTTCATCCTGAACACCCCAGTCGAAGGTCGAGTAGACCTGCTGGTTCGGAATGCTCGACCAGTACGTGCTGATAAAGCGCTTGTCGTCGCCCCACACCGTCGACATGCAGCCCGGCGGCAGCGGATATTCCAGCGTGAGCACGCCTTTTTCGCCGGTCGGGCAGGGCTCGCCCGTCAGTTCGTTACGCAAGGTCAGATTGAACCCGGCCGACGGCACACCCGGCGAGCCGAGCCTGGTGGGCAGCGCTTCGATGCCGCGCGGAATCGCCAGCATCGGCCAGCCGGTTTCGGTCTGCCAGTAGTTGTCGATCACGGGTTTGCCGAGCGCGTCGGTGATCCATGTGGCCGTCGGTTCGTCGAGCGGCTCGCCGGCGAGGAACAGCGTGCGCAGGCTCGACAGATCGGATTTTTTCAGCAGCGCCGGGTCCTGCTTTTTCAACACGCGTAGCGCAGTCGGCGCGGTGAACATCAGATTGATCTTGTGCTGTTCGACGAGGCGCCACCAGATGCCGCCGTCCGGACGAATCGGCGTGCCTTCGTACATCACCGTGGTGAGGCCCGCGATCAGCGGCGCATAGACGATGTAGCTGTGGCCGACCACCCAGCCCACGTCCGACGCGGTGAACATCGTGTCGCCGGGCTTGCCCTGAAAGATGTGTTCCATCGACGCCGCCAACGCCACCGCATAGCCGCCGACGTCGCGCTGCACGCCTTTCGGCTTGCCGGTGGTGCCCGAGGTGTACAGCACATACGAAGGCTCGTTCGATTCGAGCCATTCGCATGACACATGTGCGTCGAAAAACTGTTCGCGCAACGGCTCGTAGGCGACCAGGTAGCTTGCGTTCAGGCGCTCGGGCGCGAGCTGGCGGTCGATCAGCAGCACGCGCGGCGTCTTGTGGGTTGCGCGCGCGAGCGCCTCGTCCACCAGCGGCGTGTAGTCGATCACCTTGCCGCCGCGTGCGCCGGCGTCGGCGGTTACGATCAGCACCGGTTTCGCATCGTCGATGCGCGCCGCCAGATTGGGCGCCGCGAAGCCGCCGAACACTACCGAGTGAATCGCGCCGAGCCGCGCGCACGCGAGCATCGCGAACAGGGCTTCGGGGATCATCGGCAGATAGAGCAGCACCACGTCGCCGCGCTTCACGCCCAGCGAGCGCATCACTGCGGCCATCCGGTTGATTTCCGCGTGCAGCTCGGCGTAGGTGTGGCGCCGCTCGATGCCGGTTTCTGTCGACACGTACACCAGCGCGTTCTGCTGCGCGCGCTCGGCCAGATGCCGGTCCACCGCGTTATGGCATAGATTCGTGCGGCCGCCGACGAACCAGCGCGCGAACGGCGGATTCGAGCGGTCGAGCACCGTATCGAACGGCGTTTGCCAATGAATCCGTTGCGCCTGTTCACGCCAGAAGTCTTCGGGGTTCTCGATCGAACGGCGGTGGAAGTCGCGGTAGGTGGTCATCGGCGGCGATCCTTCTGCTGCGTGAGCGAACGGTTGGCGAGTCGTACGGCGGTTGGATTTGGCGAGAAAGCGGTGCGACCATCCGCACAAGCATAGAGCACGCGCGGCCGTGCGGACAACGCGGGTTCACCATGAGCGCGAGGGCAAGAAAAAAGGCGCCGCAGCGCCTTTTTCCTCATTCACGTCCGATGAAGCCTCATCACGCTTTCGCGCGCTTGCCTTCGACATTCGGCAGAAACACCGTCAGCACGCCGATTAGCGGCAGGAACGAGCAGACCTTGTAGACATAGGTGATGCTGGTGGCGTCGGCCAACTGCCCGAGCACGGCAGCGCCGACCCCGCCCATGCCGAACGCGAAGCCGAAGAAGAGGCCCGCGACCATTCCCACCTTGCCCGGGATCAGTTCCTGCGCATAGACAAGGATCGCTGAGAACGCCGAAGCCAGCACGATACCGATGATCACCGTCAGCACGCCGGTCCAGAAAAGGTTGGCATACGGCAGCAGCAGCGTGAACGGTGCAACGCCGAGGATCGACACCCAGATCACATACTTGCGGCCGATCTTGTCGCCGATCGGACCGCCGATTACCGTACCCGCCGCGACCGCCGCGAGGAACACGAACAGGTGGATCTGCGCCGCCTGAACGGGCAGATGGAACTTGTCGATCAGATAGAACGTGAAATAGCTGTTGATGCTGGCGAGGTAGAAATACTTCGAGAACACCAGCAGGATCAGCACGCCCATCGCGAACGTGACCTGGTTGCGCGAGAGCGTGGCGTGAGCGGTCTGCGCGCGTACCTTCTTCACCGACGGATGCTGCTTGTACCAGCGGCCGATCTGAGTGAGCACGACGATCGCGACCAGCGCCGCCACTGAGAACCACGCGATGCTGCGCTGGCCGTGCGGAATCACGATCAACGCGGCGAGCAACGGCCCGAGCGACGAACCCGCATTGCCGCCCACCTGGAACAGCGATTGCGCCAGACCGTGGCGGCCGCCCGACGCCATGCGCGCCACCCGTGACGATTCCGGATGGAACACCGACGAACCGCAGCCGACCAGCGCCGCCGCGACCAGCAGCACGCCGAAACTCGGCGCGACCGACATCAGCAACAGGCCGCAGAGTGTGAAGCCCATGCCGACGGGCAGCGAATACGGCTTCGGATGCTTGTCGGTATAGCTGCCGACCAACGGCTGCAGCAGCGACGCGGTGATCTGGTAGGTCAGCGTAATCAACCCGATCTGCCCGAACGACAGCGAAAAGTTGTCTTTCAGCATCGGGTAGATCGCCAGAATCAACGACTGGATCATGTCGTTGAGCAGGTGTGAAAAACTGATCGCGCCCAGCACGGAGTAAACCGTGCGCTGGACTTTAGCGGCCGGCTGCGCCGCGGTGGCCGGCGTGTCGGAACCCGCGGGAGACGCTGGGGCGCCGGCGAGGGCACTTTTATCGAAGCTCGTTTCCATACGCTAGATGAGAGAGAAGAGAGGATGAAAAGTAACGATTTCGGGGTGCCGGCGCAGCGTCATTCTTCGTGTTCGTGTGCCCGATCGACTGGTGCGGCATTTCGACGCGGCGTCCGGTATTGTCAGCCAATTGACGAAGTTTAATGTGGCTTACCTGAAATGTAAGGACAAGTTTTGTCGAGAATCGGACACTTATTGGTCTGTCCGGGCGTCACTGCTGCGCGGAAATTAGGCGTCTGGTGCACCGCCAAGGTGCTTGTGGAGAGTGTGTTGCCATTACCACGCGTCGTTGGCAAGTCATCTGATAAATGCGGTTTGGGGATTTTTGGCCATGTATAAAACGGTCGCGGGCGCGAAGCTTACAAAGCGATGCGTCGAGGACCGGGCACGACGGTCGGCATGACGCGAGCGGCGTTAAAGATCGCGGGCGTTTATGCCGTAGACCCGGAGAGATAAGCATCAATGCCGGAACCGACCTTTCCGGCAGTGCGATACGTGGGGACGAGGAATATGAAAGCAGTTTCGCTGGGCGGCCAGTCGGGCGCGGGGTTCGTACCGGAAGGGGAAGCGACGGGCAAGCTGTCGCCGTCGCATGGACAGGGCAGCCGCGCGCGTGGCGTGCGGCTGAAGGGTTTGTCGGTGAAGGCGATGCTGCGGCTTGCGTTTGCCGTGCTGCTGATCGGCACGCTCGTGATCGGCGTGTTTTCGCTGACCCAGATCAGCCGCCTGAACGCTTCCGCGCAATCGATCTACGACCAGGGCCACGTGGCGAGCCGTGCTGCCGAAGAGGCGCGTGGCCACATGCTGCGCGCGAGCCGCGCACAAAAGATGCTGCTCACCGCGACCACTGCCAAGGAGCGCGACGATCTCGGCGCCGACATCGACAAGGGATTGACCGGCCTATCGACGGAACTCGGCACGCTGCAACAGTACGTCGACACATCCGACGCGAAGGCGGTCGATCAGCAGAAGAAATTTGCCGCTGCCGTTGCGGCATGGAGCGGCCACTTGCGTGACTTCGTGACGCTCGTGAAAGCGCAGCCGCTCGATCTTTCGCAGATGAACTGGCAGGTCGGCACCCAGGACGTTTCGCTGCTGGTCGAGACCGGCAAGCTTGAAAAACTCGTTGACGAACTCGTTGCGCAGCGCGGCACCGCCGCGAAGGCGACCATCGAGGCGTCGGGTTTTATCTTCCATTCGTCGTTCGTGATGATCGCGGTGACGACCGTGGCGCTGATCGCGCTGGCGTTCGGCATTAGCGAGTGGGTGGTGCGACGCCTTGCCGGCCAACTTGGCGGCGAGCCTGCGTACGCCAAGGAAATTGCCAGCCGGATCGCGGCGGGCGATCTGTCGAATCAGATCGTATTGGGCCGCAAGGACAAGTCGAGCATGCTGTACGCCCTGCACGACATGCAAAGCGGCCTTGCGACGACGGTCTCCGACATTGCGTCCAGCGCGGACGCGATTGCTACTGCGTCGGGCGAAATTTCGATGGGCAACCTCGACCTGTCGCAGCGCACTGAGCAGCAGGCGATGGCACTCGAGCGGACTGCCAGCAGCATGGAGCAACTGACTTCCACGGTGCGTCAGAACGCTGACAACGCGAAGCAGGCGAGCACGCTGGCCAACAATGCTTCAGAGATTGCCGAAAAGGGCGGCGACGTGGTGAGCCGCGTGGTTGCAACGATGAACGAGATCAACGATAGCGCGCGGAGCATAGGCGACATCATTGGCGTGATCGAGGGGATTGCATTCCAGACCAACATTCTTGCCTTGAACGCCGCGGTGGAAGCTGCCCGGGCGGGCGAGGAGGGCCGAGGATTTTCGGTGGTTGCAGCAGAAGTGCGCAATCTCGCCCAGCGCAGCGCGGCTGCCGCGAAGGAGATCAAGGGTTTGATCAATGCGTCGGTAGAGCGCGTGAGCAACGGCTCGACATTGGCGCAAGACGCCGGTCAGACCATGGACGAAGTGGTGAAGGCTGTGAAGCGCGTGACTGACATCATGGGCGAGATTTCGGCGGCGTCATCGGAACAGAGCGCGGGAATTGAAGAGATCAACCTTGCGGTAACGCAGATGGATTCCGGCACGCAGCAGAACGCGGCGTTGGTGGAGCAGGCAACAGCGGCGGCCCGCTCGCTGGACGACCAGGCCCGCGGCCTGAAGCAGATGGTTGGAAAGTTCAGGTTATAAACGCGCGAAGCGCGGGAAATGACGGGCCACGGATGGGGGCTTGCAAATGAAGCCCTGCGCTTGAAGCTTCGCAACTAAGGCACCGCCTTGGCGCGCACCGCGCTGCCGAGGCGAAGCCGATGGTATCGACCACACGCGATCCAAACCTTAGGTTTCCCATGCATACCCATCCGCGACGCACGCAGTGCGGAGTGGGAGCGGATGACACCTTTGTCACATACGCCGAATGTGCGGGAACACAGATTCCAGATGCACCACTACCGTGGCTGCGCGGGGGCCCCGCTTAAGAATTAGCGGTGTGAGCCGCTTTCTCTTGCTTACTTCTCTTTGCGGCCGGCAAAGAGAAGTGAGTGCCGCCCCGCACAGGGGCGACGCTAATAGACCAATAAGAACACAAGGAAAGGCCAACGCCGCAGGCACACAGACACCAAGCGCCGCGAAGGCCAATCATTTAGCCCGGCGTAACAACAACAGTACAAGTAATCCCAGCAGCCAGCACAACCCCATCGGGCACAGAATCAATCCTCACCCGCACGGGCACGCGCTGTGCCAACCGAACCCAATTAAAGGTGGGATTCACATCAGCCAGCAGCTCACGACTCTCAGGATTATCCCGATCATAGATCCCCCGAGAGATGCTCTCGACATGCCCCTGCAAGGTCCCCCCACTCATCAACCGAACTTCGGCCTTATCACCGACGCGAACATGAGGCAGCTTAGTCTCCTCAAAATACCCATAAACCCAGAAAGAATGACTATCAACAATCGCCAGCTTAGCTGAACCAGCGGTAGCATAATCACCCCGAAAAACATTCAGATTAGTGACATACCCATCAACCGGCGCAACAACCCGAGTCCGCTCAAGATTCAACTTCGCAGCATCAAGCGCAGCCAGCGCCTGCTGATAAGAAGCCTCAGCAGCAGAAGCAGTATGAGTAGCATTCTCACGACTCTCTTTGGACACAACCAAAGCATCCATATCCGCCCGCCGCTGCGCATCATCGCGCTTCATCTGCAACTCAGCCTTACGCGCCGCAACGGCAGCCTCAGCCTGCTCAACAGCAATCTGATAGTGCGAAGGATCGACCTGCATCAACAGATCCCCCTTCTTCACCAGTTGGTTATCCTTAACAGGCAAATCCACAACCGCACCGGAAACATCAGGCGCCACATTCACAATTTCAGCGCGCACGCGCCCATCGCGAGTCCACGGCTCATCCATGTAATGAACCCACAACACGCGCCCAATCAAAATCGCGACGATAAAAATAATGGCTGTCGCGACGAAGCCAACAATATTTCGGATGGTCATGTTTCGACTCTGATCAACGATAAACGGCGAGACCGAGCACGCCGCACACACACACGAGCAAGCTGGCCCGGAACAAGGACGGATGCCACACCACGCGATAGATGCCCGTATAGGCAATCACGCGGTCCAGCACCCAGGTAAGCGCGGCGCCCGCGATAAACAGCAGCACAATGGCCGGCACGTAGGCGTCGAAAACTGCGATATCACGTGGCATGACGAACTCCTTCTGACGCGTCGGCACGTCCGCTCATCAGCGGTTCAAGCGGCGATTGCGGATCGAGCAGCGCGGTACGAATGAAATGCAGTTGACTCAAAATGCGTTGCAGTTGATGCCGCTCCTCACGTGGTGGCGTGAAGGTGGCCAGCATCAGTTGAACCGCGGCAATCGCATCGGTGGTGGCGGCGAGTGCGCGGTCGAAGCGGTCCGCGCGCGGCCGTTCGAAAAGGGCGGTCACGGCGTCGCGCATCGCCCGCAATGTGACGCGCCACGGCATCGACTTCGCGTAACGCGCGTCGGCGGGCAGCGCCGCCAACTCGCGGCGCAGATCGATCATCGCGTTGCCCACTTCGAGCACCGAGAACAGCCAGCGCAAGGTGTCGCGCTTGAGCTCGGGTTCGTTCTGCGCGAGCGCGTTGATCTGGAACATCAGATCGCGCGCGCCGCTCTCGAAGCGCGAACGCACCCGGCGCATCCCAGCCCGGCTTGCCAGTGCTACCTGGCGGCGCAGGTCCATCAGCAGACGGTTGCGCAGCCAAGGTGTCGAGGGCGGCAGCAGCACGGCAAAGGCAATCGCGCACACCAGCATCGACAGCACCAGTGCGATCGCGTCGTTGATGGTGCCGCTCGGGTCGTAGTGAATCAGGTTGTCCGGGCCGGCCAGGAAGCAGAAGAAGATGCAGTAACCGACGCCGTAGCCGGCCAGCGCGGGCCGGGTCGTCATGAATACGCCGAGCAGCAGGAATGGCGTGAGCGCGGCGCATAGCAGCGGAAAGCCGTCGATGTGCGGATACACGCCGTACACCGCGATCATGCCCATCACCGAGGCGACCAGCGTGCCGCCCGCCATCTGGAACGCCGTGCGCTTCGGATTCGGCGACGACGACGCCAGCGCGCACACCGCCGCGGCGTCCAACGTCAGCGTCGAGCCGCTCGGCCATGCGGTCGCGATCCAGAATGCGCCGAGCACCATCATGACGATGGCCGCGCGCAAGCCGGCGACGCCCGCGGCAATCCCGTTCGTCTTCGGCTCATAGCGCTCGATCCAGCGTTCGCGTTCGTGCGTGTCGACCGCAAGCGATGCATAGGTGGCCACGTACGCGTGCAGATCGTCGATGAAGCGGTACAGGAGTTCGGCGCCGGTGTCGAAGTCGAGCAGCGGTGCATCCGGCTGCGTTTCCAGCGCGGCACGGGTCGTGCGCACCCGCCTGGGCAGCTCGGCCTTGTACGCCTCGAGTTGCGCGGCGGCGTGGGCGGCGTCCGCGGCGCTCAACACCGGTTCGCCGGATTTCGCGAGCAGCGGGGCGATGTCCTTGAAGTACGGCTCCAGCGCCTCGATCGCGATGGCTGCGCCGCTCGTATTCGTATCGCGCAGCCGGTTCATCAACTGATGCAGCGCGTGAAAGCGCGTCGAGGCGGTCATGAACTCGCTGTTCAGTCGCGCGAGACGGCCGCCGCGCATCCGCGAATCGGGGCCTTCGAACACGGCGACACTGCGCGCCGCTTCGAATCCAACGATGTCGGCGACAAAGCGTGCATTCGTCGCTTCGATCTGCGCCCGGTCGTTGCGGCCGCCCAGGGAGGCCGACACATACTCGACGAACGCCGAGAACCGCGCGCGCACGGTGCCGCGCATCTGCAAACCGGCGAATTGCGGAAACACCAACCCGCTGACCGCGCCCGCGCAGACGATGCCGACCACCACTTCAGCCACCCGCGTGAGCGCGCTCAGAAACGCGCCATCCGGATGCTGCGAGGCTGGAATGCCGATCAGCGCGGCGGTGTAGCCGGCCAGCACGAAACCGTACGACTTGAAGTTGCGATTACGCGCGGCCCCGGCGGTGCAGATGCCGACCCAGATCGCGGTCGTGACAATGAACAGTTCCGGTTGCTGCGCGAACAGGCCGATCAATGCCAGCATCACGACGAGGCCGACCAGCGTGCCGCAGATCCGGTAGAAGCTTTTGGCGAACACCATCCCGCTTTGCGGCTGCATCACGATGAACACGGTGGTCATCGCGGTGCGCGGTTGCGGCAGGTCGAGTTTCATCGCGATGCCGAGCGCGAGGAAGCAGGCGGCGAGCGCTTTGAACAGATAGATCCACGTGAGACCGTCGGTGCGCGCCCAGTCGGCGGCGGCCGAGTAGAGCGCGGCAAACGATGCCGGGCGCGAGGCGGGAGAGGGGGACGCTGACATGGCCGGCTTCCTTACTCAGCTGCGGGCGCGTTGGTGGACGACCCCGCGGCGTGCGTGGTGCCGGCCTGGGCTGGTGCCGGTGCGGTGGTCCCGGCGCGGTCAGCCGAGGCCGCGTGCGCCAACGCGCCCGACGGAGCCGCAGCCGCAGCCGCCGCCGGCTGGCTCTTGCCCTTCCCATGCGCCGGCAACGTCTCGTTTGCCTGCGGACCATTGGCGGGTTCGTCGAGTCCGCCGCCCAGCGCCGTGACCAGCGACGCATGCGCGCCCAGCCGCTCGGCCTGAATCTTCGCGACGCCTTCCTGCGCGCGCAGCAACTGGCTTTGCGCGATCAGGACGTTCAGATAGTCGGTCAAACCGCGCCGATACCCTTCGCGCGCCAGGTCGTAGTTCTTGCGCGCCGCGGCGACCGAACGGTCGGCGTCTTGCGCCTGGGTCGCGAGCGAACGGATCCGGATCACCTGATCGGAGATGTCCTTCAGCGCGCCGACGATCGACTGGTTATACCGGTCCACCGCCTCGTCGTACCCTGCCGACGCCGCGCCGAGCTGCGAGCGCAGCCGTCCGCCGTCGAAGATCGGCAGCGACAGCGCCGGACCCGCGCTCCAGCTATGCGACGGGTCTTTCAGGAACTGGAACAGCGGGCCCATCGCGGCATAGCCGCCGATCGACGCCAGCAGGTTAATGTCCGGATAGAAGTTAGCCTTGGCCACGTCGATGCCGCGTGCTTGTGCCGCGACCGTCCAGCGCGCCGCGACCACGTCTGGCCGATGGCCGATCAGATCCGCGGGCAGGGCGCTGGGCAGGCCGGCGGGTGCGTTGTCGAGCGCGAGCGCCGGACGCTGGATCGCATCCCCCGCGCCCGGACCTTTGCCGGCCAGTGCGGCCATTTGATTGCGGCCGAGTGCGATCTTTTCTTCGATCGCATCGATCTGGCGTTCATATTCCGGCATCGGCGTTTCGGCCTGGCTCACTTCGAGCTGCGTGCCGATGCCGCCTTTCAGACGCCGGTTCGCCAGGTCGACGATCTGCTGCTGCTGTTGCAGCGTGGATTTGGCGATATCGAGCAACGCGTAGTTCATCGACAGTTCGATGTACGTGCGCACCACGTTGCCTTCCAGTTCGAGCTGGGCGGCGCGGAAGTCGGCCGCGCTCGCATGGGCGGCATCGAGCGCGCGCTCGGCAGCGTTCTTGTCCTTGCCCCAGAGATCGAGGTTGTACGACAGACCCAGCGTGCCGGTGTTGTTCCACGATTGCTCGCCTGCGAGCGGCCCCGGGCCGTAATAGACGTTGTCAGCCCATTTCTGACGCTGGATCGAGAGGCTGCCGTTGACTTGCGGCGAGAGCGCCGAGCGGGCCACGCCCGCCATCGACACGGCTTCGCGCACGCGCGCCTGAGCGACCGCGAGACTCGGATTACCCGCCTGCGCGGCTTCGACCCACTCGTTGAGTTGCGGATCGTTATAGGCGCGCCACCAGTCGGCGGCCGGCCATTGGGCGTCCGCGTTGGCGGCCCGGATGGCGTTGCCTGCGTCGAGCGAGGAGGGCTCGATTCCGCTGTCTTGCGGCGCGATGCCTCCGGTATTGGCACAGCCGGCGATTGTTAATAGGATCGTAAGAACCGCGGCTGCGGCGATCCCTTTCTGTACCGGAGACTGCACGATTTCCTCCAAAATTGGCTATAGAAGCATGTGCGTCATTATATTTTTTGATTGATTGGGGAATAACCGGTAAAGATGCAAGGCATTTTTACGGATTATGAGATAATCGCCTTTGCGAATCGTGTAACAATCGCTACCGATCACCAAGGAAAAGTATGGATACGCTTCAAAACATGCGCGTATTTGTCCGCGTCGTCGAAGCGGGCAGTTTCACGGGTGCCGCGCAGCATCTGAACACGACCACGGCGTACGCGTCGCGCGCGGTTTCCGACCTGGAAGCGCACTTGCGCACGCGTCTTTTGAACCGCACCACGCGCCGTATCGCATTGACCGAGGCGGGTGAGCGCTATCTGCAGCGCTGCGAGCAGATCCTCGCGTACGTGGATCAGGCGGAAGCGGAGGCCGGCGACGCCCACGCGCGTCCGTCCGGCAAGCTCAAGGTCCACGCAATGACGAGCTTCGGCCAGCACTATGTGGTACCGGCGGTGGGCCGTTATCAGGAGCGCTATCCGGACGTGCATATCGAACTGACGCTCGCGCAGCGCATGCCTGATCTGCTCGACGAAGGGTTCGACGTGTCGCTGACACTGGCAACCGGCCTGCCGGATTCGGGGCTGGTGTCGCAGCGGCTGGGCAGTGCGTTTAGCATCGCGTGTGCGTCGCCGGTTTATCTGGAGCGGCACGGCGTGCCCCAAACGCCCGCGGACCTCGCGCGCCACACCTGCCTGCAAATGGTCACGCCGGTGTTCCCGACCGACAAATGGATCTTCGACGGCCCGAATGGCGAGGAAACGGTCGCCCTCGGCCCGGCCACGTTTCAGGTGAATGTCGCCGAAGCCATGGCGGTCGCGGCGTGCAACGGCATGGGGGTCGGATTGATTCCGATCTACTCGGCGATCAGCGGCTTGCGCAGCGGCGAACTCGTGTGGCTGTTACCTGAATACACGTCGCAGGAAATGAATCTGTACGCGTTGTATCCGTCCAGGCAGTATCTGGACGCGAAAATTCGCACCTGGGTCGAATTCCTGCGCGAGGAACTGCCCGTCACGCTGGCCGTCGACCAGGAAGAGTTGCGCCGGTTCGCGCGCACTTGAAGCAACCCCGCGCGGGCGGTTGACCATTGTTGACGATTTCAGGCCGGGGTGGCGTGACAGCCTGTTACATAAGTGCCGCGTCGCAACATTTCCTTACTTCTGCATGGCGGTCGATTTGTTAACGTGTGGTTCATGCGCTGCCGCATCAACCGGACGCGTTCAATTAGCCGCCGTTCGGCACATCGCACCAACCGCAATCATTGAAGGACGAGGAATTCATGGATACGCATCTGATGATCGGCGTGGCCGTCATGCTGGGACTGATCGGAATCGCCGCATCGCGCGATCTGCTGCGCCGCCTGCGTGACCAGCAGCCGCGACTGGTGCCGATCAAGGTCGAGGGCGCTGATTCGCAGGGGCAACGGCGCGATCGTTGAGGTTTTGATCCCCGCTCCGCACATTCAGGGCATCGCTTCGATCAGACCCGGCTCGTCGTTGAGCGTGCGGTCTACGTCGGGGCCGACCCGGTGCCAGCGAAACCGCGCGGCGGGTAGGCAAGCGCTGCGTGCAAGCTGTTCGAGTTCATCCAGTTGCAGGGCCGGATCCAGCCAGCGGCGCGCCGCCTCCGGCGCGAACACCAGCGGGCGCCGGCCGTGTACGTCGATCAAACCCGCGTCAGCGGTGGCCGTCACGATCACCAATCCCATGCCTTCCGTTTGCGGTTCCGTGCCGCGTACGCTCGAGAGGGCCGCGAGGTACATCGGCAGGTCGCTTTTCAGATGCACGAAGTAAGGCTGGCGCACTGTTGAGTCGGCTTCCGCTTCCTCCGTCATTTCCCCCTTTGATGTTCCGTGCGCCGCTTCCGTGCGCCATTCGAACCAGCCATCCGCCGGTACCAGAACGCGTCCGGTTTTCCACAGATCTTTGAAGTAGCGCGTATGCGGCGCGGTTTCGGCGCGCGCGTTGATCGTCTGCGGCAGATGCTGCGCGCGTGCCCAGTCCGGGCAATAACCCCAGTGGATCGCGTGCAGCGTTTGGTCCGGGTAAATCGCCAGCGGGTGAGTGCCCGGGGCGAGGTTGTAGCCGGGGCGGCGGTCGGCGGCGTCGAACAGCATGAGCGGATCGGCCAGGCCGAGGTGCCGTGCGTACAGATGTGGATCGCGATACTGGCTGATTCGACCGCACATGAGCGACCTCCGGAGATCACCGGCCTGGCGGGTTTGACCGATTCGAACCCGAGCCCAACGACAACCACAGCCTAGTGCGCGGCGCCTGGCCGCGCTACCCAGATCGGCCCCAAGCCGACGCTATATCTCGACGACCTTGTCCCACGTGAACTGCGGATTCTCCGGCTGACGGGTGCGCCGGTCGAGATAGCCGCGTGGATTGCAGACCACGCGCGTGCCGTGCACGGTGTAATCGAAGGGCGTATGGGTATGCCCGTGAATCCACAGTGCGACGGGCGAGCGCACCAGTTCCGGCAAATGATTGACGAAACCGGCCGACACGCGGTCTTCCGCGTAGCGCTCGGCGAGACTCAGCCGATGCGGCGCGTGATGCGTGACAACGATCGTCTTGCCGTCGAACGGCTTCGCCAGTTCACTTTCGAGCCAGGCGCGCGCCCGGCGGTGCAATGCGAGGGAGTCGTCCGGCGTGAAGTCGCGCGGTGAGTCCTGGGTGTCGTGCGGCCAGTTCATCTGGATCAGGCCGCGGAAGTCGAGCATGACCCGGCGCGATGCGTCGATGGACCCGGCAATCGTGTCGGGATCCGCGCCGTATAACGCGAAGTCGGTCCATAACGTGGTGCCGAGCACGCGCCAGCGACCTTGCGGGTCGACCAGCGCGGCATTGTTCAGCACATGCACGTTGTCGACTTGCGCGGCTGCGTCGTAGAGGGCCGTTTCGAGCGCACCGAATTCGCCGTCGTAGTACTCATGGTTGCCGGGCACGTAGATCACCGGCACGGCGCCGTCGAAGGTTTGCGCGGCCCAGCGCGGGCCGGCCGCATGATTGTGGATGTCGCCGGCCAGCACGATCAGATCCGCGTGCGCATGCGGGATCAGCTCGGGCTCGTCGTACTCCAGATGCAGATCGGACAGCACTCGAATCTTCACGACAGCGACTCCTGCAATGGGCCTCGCACCAGACGGCGAAGGCTTTAATCCCTAGCGTAGCACCTTGCCCGGATTCATCAGGTTGAGCGGATCGAGCGCGTGTTTGACGGCGCGCATCAGCTGCACCTCGACGTCCTGCTTGTAGTGCATCGCCTCGTCGATCTTCAACTGGCCGAGACCGTGTTCCGCGCTGATGCTGCCGCGATGCCGGTGCACGCTGTCGTAGACGAGCTGGTTGATCGGGCTTTGCCAGTTATCGAGGAACGCCTTCGCGTCGACACCCTCGGGCGCCTGCACGTTGTAGTGCAGGTTGCCGTCGCCGAGATGGCCGAACGTCACCATGCGCACGCCCGGCACGGCTTGCGAGATCGCCGCGTCAGTTTCCTCGATGAAGTGGCCAATCCGCGAAATCGGCACTGCGATATCGTGCTTGATGTTCAGGCCTTCCTCCGCCTGCGCGAGCGGGATGTGTTCGCGCAGATTCCAGAATGCCCGCGACTGCGCCAGGTTTTCCGCGACTACCGCGTCTTCGACCAGGCCTTCTTCGAGCGCGGTTTCCATCAGGCGTTCGAACAGTGCACGCGCGTGCTCCTCGCTCTCGCTGTCCGACAATTCCAGCAGCACGACTTGCGCATGCGGCTCGGCGAACGGATAACGCATCTGCCCGAAATGCCGGCCCACCAGCCGCAGACAGAAATCCGACATCAATTCGAAGCCGGTCAGAAGCGGCCCGGCAACGCGTTGCGTAAGCGACAGGAAATCGAGCGCCGCATGCGGCGACGCGAGTGCGGCGAGCGCCGTGACGCGCGCAGCAGGTTGCGGATGCAGCTTGAGCACGGCGGCGGTGATGATGCCGAGCGTGCCTTCCGCGCCGATGAACAGATCGCGCAGATCGTAGCCGGTGTTGTCTTTGCGCAGTCCGCGCAGGCCGTCCCACAGGTCGCCTTGCGGGGTGACCACCTCCAGGCCCAGGCACAGTTCGCGCGTATTGCCGTAGCGCAGTACACCGGTGCCGCCCGCGTTGGTGGCGAGATTGCCGCCTATCGTGCAGCTGCCTTCGGCAGCGAGGCTTAGGGGGAATAGGCGGCCGGCTTCCTCGGCGTGTTTTTGCACTTCGGCGAGGACGACGCCGGCTTCGACGGTGATCGTGTTGTTGTGCGGATCGATGTCGCGCACGCGGTTCAGACGCCGCAGACTGATGACCGCCTGCGCGCCGCTTGCATCCGGCGTGGCGCCGCCGGCCAGACCGGTGTTGCCGCCTTGCGGCACGAGGGCAATGCGATGTTCGACGGCGAGTTTGACGAGCGCCGCGACTTCGCCCGGCGTGGCCGGGCAGAGCACCGCACAGGCCGCGCCGGTGTAACGGCGGCGCCAGTCGGTGAGGTAAGGGGCGGTATCGTGCGGGTCAGTCAGCACCTGGGCGGCGCCGATGGCGTCGCGGCAGGCGGTGAGGAAAGCGGTTTGGGTCATGTTGGTCGGTCAGGGTGTTCGGCGGATAGCTTATTCGGCAAGCCTGGTTTTCATGGTGCGCTTCCCTTGGCCTGCTCGGCGTTCTGCCTCGCGTTCTCTTTCGCCGCCCGTTTTGCCGCACGCTTGAACGGTGCGACATACGCGAGCGTGCAGACGAAGAAAACGACGGCGAGGGCAACTTCGAGCCAGCCGAGGCGGGCGCTCAGGCCGCGGTCGCTCCAGCCGCGGACAATGCCCTCGGCAAAATACAGGAGGATCAGCATCGACGCCCATTGCAGCGTGTAAAGCCGGCGCCGCCACACGCCGGGCAGGGCGAGCAGAAGCGGTACGGCTTTGAGCACCAGCGCCGAGCCGCCCGGACGCAACGGCGCGAGCCACCATTCCCATGCGACGGACAAAACGATCAACGCGAGGAGGGCGGCGGTGGCGCCGAACGCGGCGGCGCGTTTTTGCTGCACGGGCATAACGGTTACGCTCACGGCCGTTCGCTCATGGAGGCCGCCGTGCGCGCCACGCGCGCGCCGAGGGCAATCGCAAGTGTCTTCTCGTCGGCGGAGATGCCCTGTTCGGCCGTGCCCGCGCGTGCGAAATGCGACGCGCCATAGGGCGTGCCGCCGGTTTGCGTGGTGGAGAGCGCGCTCTCCGTGTATGGAATGCCGACGATCAACATGCCGTGATGCAAAAGCGGCAGCATCATGGACAACAGCGTTGACTCCTGGCCGCCATGCAAGCTGCCGGTGGACGTAAACACGCAGGCCGGTTTGCCGGATAGCGCACCTGAAAGCCACTGCGGCGTGGTGCCGTCAAGGAAGTATTTCAGCGACGCAGCCATGTTGCCGAAGCGGGTAGGCGAACCGAGCGCGAGACCGGCGCATTCTTCGAGATCGCGCAGTTCGACGTAGGGCGGCCCTTCAGCGGGGATATCCGGCTGGGTCGCTTCGCAGACGGTGGAAACTGCCGGCACGGTACGCACGCGCGCCTGCATACCGGGGACGCTGTCGACGCCGTGCGCGATCGCCAGCGCAAGCTCGCGCGTGGCGCCGTGGCGGCTGTAATAGAGCACGAGAATGTCTTTCATAGGCCTCATCGGTGAACGGGTATTATAGGGGTTGGGTTCGCTGAACAGGCCACCCATAGCCATTCGGCCAAGCGTCGCGCACGGTCCTGAAACGCCGTTTTATGAAGCCAGGAGGTAAGAAGGTGGGTTTGTTGTCCAGGGTGCGTTTCGATCTCGACGTGCTCAAACGGCTCGCGCAGTTTGCGGCGAAGCGCAGTAGCGAAGACCGCATTCCGCAGGTGGCCGGCAGCCTCACGTTCACCACCATGCTCGCGCTCGTGCCGCTCGCGACGGTCGCGTTCGCGCTGTTCACCGCGTTTCCGATTTTCAGCTCGTTTCAGATGTCGCTGCAGATTTTCCTCGCCGACCATCTGATGCCTGCTCAGTTCAACAGTCAGATTTTCGATTATCTGAACCAGTTCGCTTCGAAGGCCAAGGGCCTCACGACCATCGGCATGATTTTGCTGTTCGTCACCGCCGTCATGACGATGATGACCGTGGAATCCGCTTTCAACGTGATCTGGCGGGTGCGCAAGGCGCGGCCAGTCGCGCAGCGCATTCTGGTCTATTGGGCGATCATTACGCTCGGTCCGATTCTGATCGGCGTGAGCCTGTCGATTTCCTCCTATCTGTTCACGCGCTCCATGGCGTTCACGGCCACCCAGCATATTCCGGCGGTGTTCGATTGGGCGCTGACCGGCGCCGCGCTGCCGTTGACGGCGCTCGCCTTCACGATGCTTTACGTGTTTTTGCCGAACTGCCGGGTGGAGTGGCGCGACGCGGTGATCGGCGGGGTCGCTGCCGCGATCGCCTTCGAACTCGCCAAGCGTGGCTTTGGTTATTACGTGCGGCGGATTCCCACCTACACCGCGGTGTACGGTGCATTCGCCGCGGTGCCGCTATTCCTGCTGTGGATGTACCTATGCTGGTTCATCGCGCTGGCTGGCGCAATGATCGCGTCGGCACTGCCGGCGATCCGCATTGGCCAGTTTCACCGGCCGACTTTCGATGGCAGCGATCTGTTCGATTCGCTAGAACTCCTCGCGCGGCTCTCGGAAGCACGCGATGCGGGCAAGCGTGGCTACACGGTGCCGGAACTCTCGCGCATGCTTCGCCGCGAGATGGACACCACGATCAACCTGCTGCAAAAGCTCGAAGAGACCGAGTGGATTGTGAGCTTGCAGGAGGACGGCACGCGCCCGCATTTCCTGCTGCTGGCAAATCCGGCGCAGGTCACGGTTGAGCGTTTGTTCGACCTGTTCGTGATCGATCGCGCGGAACTCGAATATCAGCTTGAACTGAAATCTACGCGCGTGGATGGTCCGACGCTTCTGGCAGCGCTGGAAAACGACAAGTTGAAAATGACGCTTGCTACGCTGCTGGCGGCGCGTGCCGCCGCGCGGGCAGCACGCGCCGAGGAAAGCGAGCAGGGCACTTCTTCAATGCCGCATCAGGCTGCCTGAGCAGGCTGCCTGAGCAGGCCGCCTGAGCAGGCCGCCTAAGCAGACTGCCTGAAGCGGCAGCAACCTACAGCGAAATCTTCCCTACGCAGATGTCCTTGAACATCACCCAATCGCCCATCAGGCTATAAAGCGGATGCCGGAAGGTAGCCGGCCGGTTCTTCTCGAAGAAGAAATGCCCGACCCAGGCAAAGCCATATCCACAGATGACGGCAGCCGGCAGCCATAGCCAGTCACCGGTGGCGAGCGCCATGGCGAGGCAGCCGATCACGCCGAGCGAACCGACGAAGTGCAGCCGCCGCGATACCGTGTTGCGATGCTCGCTCAGGTAGTACGGATAGAACTCCGCGAAACTCGCGAAGTGTTCGGTGTGCGCGGTTTGAGCCATCATAGCCTCCGAATGTCGACGCTACCCGGTTCCGTGCCCGTCGCTCCCGGGGGTGCTTCGCCGCGCGCCGATAGGCCCGGGGCGCGCTCGAAACAGGACAGGCTTGACCCATTGTGCGGCTATCGGGCCATGCGCGCAACCTGGCCATTCGGCCGATGGCGCGCTTCAACCCGCGCGCTTATCGTGCTGATTCGCGGCGGCTATTGAACGGCTCATTGCGCCGTTCATTGAGCGGCGCTTGCCGCCTTCGAGGCGAAGCTGAACAGCGCGTCGAGCGTGGCATCCGGTTGCTCGGTCATCAGGGCATGGCCGGCTTCGAGCATGACAGTGTCGACCGGTACGCCGGCTTGCAGGAGCGCCTCGGCGAGCGCTTTGGCCGCGCGCGGCGGCGTCATCGCATCGCGCCGGCCCACGAGCAACCGCGTCGGGCAACGCACCTCGGCGGCGCGCGCGAGGCCATCCGCATAGCTATTGCAGGCGGTGAAGTCGGTGTGGAACAGGTACGGCTCGCCGCTCGCCGAGACACGCTCCATCAGCCGCTGGTTCATGCCGTGCAGCCAGAAGCCAGGGCCCGGGCACGAGGGCTTGGCGGCGAACGTCGAATGCGACCATTGATTGACCATGTCGATCGCATCGGGCTCGCGATGCAGGGCTGCGTCGAGCAACGCGTCTGAGACGGCCATCGGCACGGCGGTGGCGAGCAGCGCCAGGTGCGTCACGCGCTCCGGATAGCGGGCGGCGAAGTCGAGTGCGATCAGCGAGCCCATGCTGTGGCCGGCCACGAATGCACGCTGTGCGCCGGCAGCGTCGAGCAGGGCGGCCAGCCAGTCGGCCATTGCTGTCACGGCGGTGAGCGCCGGGCCGGTGCTGCGGCAGTGTCCGGGAAGATCGACCGCCAGTACGCCGAAGCCATGGTGGGCGAAGTAACGCGTTTGCAACGCCCACACGCTATGGTCATGCTCGGCGCCGTGGATGAATACGGCGGTCGGCAGTCTGGGGTCGAACGGTTTGCCGCCGGTGTACGCGTAAGCGGGCTTGCCTTGAACGGTGAGAATCATGCGGACTCCGGGCGGGGATTGACCGCATCGGCGGATGGGGCGGAGGCGTTGCCGTGGGCCGAAGCAGCGGACGAGCTGGAGGCGCTGTGTGTTGCCGCGCTGGACGGACCGGATGGCCCACTCCGAGGCGCGGTCGTCCCGCTCGCCTTCTGCGCGGCTTTCAGCGCGCGCTTGAGGTCGTCGATCAGATCGTCGGGGTCCTCGAGGCCGATCGACAGGCGGATCGTGCCTTCGGCGATGCCGGCTGCGGCAAGCGCGGCGGCGTCCATGCGGAAGTGCGTCGTCGAGGCGGGATGGATGACCAGCGAGCGCGCGTCCCCGACGTTCGCGAGATGCGAGAACAGCGAAAGCGCTTCAATGAAGCTGCGCCCCGCGGCGCGGTCGCCGCGCAGATTGAAGCTGAACACCGCGCCCGCGCCGCGGGGCAGCATACGCTTCGCGAGCGCATGGTCCGGATGCGACGGCAATTCCGGGTAGGCAACGGCTTCGACAGCAGGGTGCGCGCACAGGAATTCGACCACTTTGCGCGTATTCGCGACGTGCCGTTCCATGCGTAGCGGCAGTGTTTCGATGCCCTGCAACAGTTGCCAGGCGGCCTGAGGATGCAGGCACGCGCCGAAGTCGCGCAAGCCCTCGCGGCGGGCGCGCAGGAGGAACGGCGCGACGGTGCTTTCCTCGGCGAAGACCATGCCGTGAAAGCCCTCGTACGGTTCGGTAAATTCGGGGAAACGGCCGGATGCGTCGAAGTCGAAAGTGCCGCCATCCACGAGTACGCCGCCGATCGTGGTGCCGTGGCCACCGAGGAATTTGGTCGCCGAGTGATAGACGAAGTCGGCGCCATGCTCGAACGGCTTGAGCAGATAGGGCGTGGTGAAGGTCGAGTCGACCAGCAGCGGCACCCGGTGCTCGTGTGCCAGTTGCGCCACCGTGGCGATATCGAGCACGTCGAGGCCCGGGTTGCCGAGCGTTTCGCCGAACAGCAGGCGGGTGTTCGGGCGCAGCGCCGCGCGCCACGCGTCGGGATCGCCCGGTTTGACGAAGGTCGTCTCGATACCGAAGCGCCGCAGCGTGTAGTGCAGCAGATTGTGTGAGCCGCCGTACAACGCGCTGGAGGCAACGATATGGGAGCCGGCGCCCATCAACGTGGCGATCGCCAGATGGAGCGCGGCCTGGCCGCTGGCCGTGCCGATTGCGCCCGCGCCGCTTTCCAGCGCGGCCACGCGCTCCTCGAACACGGCCACGGTCGGGTTCGAGATGCGCGAATAGACGTGGCCGGCGCGCTCCATGTTAAAGAGCGCCGCGGCGTGGTCCGAGTCGCGGAACGAAAACGAGGTAGTCTGGTAGATAGGCGTGGCGCGCGCGCCGGTGGTCGGGTCAGGCGCTGCGCCGGCGTGCAGCGCAAGCGTATCGAAACGGTTGGCGGACATCCTGGGCGGCGAGGCCACGGACGGCCTCGCGAAAGGTGAAAGTGGCGGCCATCCTATCACCGGCATGGATCGCATCAAGCGCGGTTTTCCCGATGCACGCGGCCCGGACGGCGCCGAACCAGGCTTGCAAACGCCCGTTGCGCCTTGGTGGGCGGGCCGCTTTCCTTTTATGAGCCTTTCCGCTAGGATCGAAAGTCAATCAGGCACTATCAGCCTTGCGGGCATCACGGAGACAGATCATGCGAGTCAGCGACATTCTTAAAGTCAAAGGCAACACCCTTTTTACGGTCACGCCAGATACAACGCTGCACGACGCAGTCAACACCATGGCCGAGCACGATATCGGTTCGCTGGTTGTGATGGAATACGGCGACCTCGTCGGCATGCTGACGTTTCGCGAAATTATTCTGACCTTGAGCAAGCACGGCGGCAGCCTCGGCACCTTCACGATCCGCAAGCTGATGGACGACCATCCGCTCACCTGTACGCCGGAAACGGATGTCAACGAGGTTCGCCGCATGATGCTCGAGCATCATGTGCGCTATTTGCCGGTGCTGGAAAGCCGCACGCTGATGGGTGTGATCTCGTTCTACGACGTTGCGAAGGCGGTGGTCGAAGAGCAGGGCTTCGAAAACCGCATGCTCAAGGCCTATATCCGCGACTGGCCGGAAGAACAGCCGGAACAGCAGCCCACGCGCTAACGGGCAGTGGCTCACCGCGGCGCTCGCGCCGTTGCCGTGAGTATGAAGATGCGGTCAAGGCGCGCGCGAAAGCGTGCGCTTTTTTTGTGTCCGGCCCTTTCCCTTTTGTTGCTCCTTTAGCGCGCTTTTAGCCCGTCTACGAACTTCATGAGCGATCGTCCAATACCTGCCGCCCGCCGTGCGGCCCGCCCTCACGAGTCGCACGAGTCGCAGTTCCGGCTGCTCGGCCAGCGCCGTTTCGCACCGTTTTTCTGGACCCAGTTCCTCGGCGCGATGAACGACAACGTGTTCAAGATCGGCTTCACATCGCTCGTGACGTATCAGGCCGCGCGCTTTTCCGGTGTCGATCCGAAGACGGCTGCGTTCCTGATTTCAGCGATTTTCATTCTGCCGTTCGTGCTGCTGTCGGCCACCTCCGGCCAGATCGCGGACAAGTACGACAAGGCGATGCTCACGCGCTTCGTTAAAACCTTCGAAATCGTCGTGATGCTGATCGGCGGCGCGGGTTTCTGGCTGCATAGCGCGCCGCTGCTGTATCTGTGCACGTTTCTGATGGGCGTCCACTCGACGGTGTTCGGACCGGTCAAGTATTCGTACCTGCCGCAGCATTTGTCGAAGTCGGAACTGGTCGGCGGTAACGGCATGGTCGAGATGGGCACCTTCGTCGCGATCCTGATCGGCACGATCGTCGGCGGCGTGGGCGCGGGTTTCGTCGAGCATGGCGCCGTGGTGCTGGCCTGCGCATGTGTCGGGATTGCGCTGGTGGGACGGCTGGTGTCGAACTACGTGCCGGTCACGGCGGCGCCGCAGCCCGATCTGCGCATCAACTGGAATCCGGTCAGCGAGACGTGGCGCAACCTGAAACTCGCCCGCGAAAACCGGACGGTGTTTCTGAGCCTGCTGGGGATTTCCTGGCTGTGGTTCGTGGGCGCGACCTTTCTGTCTTCGTTTTTCAGCTTCGCGAAAAACGTGCTGTCCGCCGATCCGGATGTTGTGACCGTGCTCCTCGGTACGTTCTCGATCGGCATCGGCATCGGCTCGCTGCTGTGCGAAAAGCTCTCCAAGCGACGCATCGAAATCGGCCTTGTGCCGCTCGGCTCGATCGGCATGAGCGTGTTCGCGATCGACCTGTTTTTCGCAAGTCATGCGTTGCCGGCCGCCGGGCATCTGCTGAGCGTCGGCGAATTTCTCGTGCGGCCTGCCCATTGGCGCGTGCTGGCCGATCTGTTTCTGCTGGCCATGTTCGGCGGCTTCTATAGCGTGCCGCTCTATGCCCTGATCCAGAGCCGCAGCCAGCCGAGCCACCGCGCGCGAATCATCGCTGCGAACAATATTCTGAATTCGCTGTTCATGATCGTTTCGGCGTTGATGGCAATGGGACTGACCGCGGCGGGCTTCAGCATTCCGGCGATTTTCCTCGTGACCGCGCTGCTGAACATTGTCGTCGCGACGTACATCTATTCGCTCGTGCCCGAGTTTTTGCTGCGCTTTATCGCCTGGGTGCTGGTGCACACGTTCTACCGGATTCGTCTGGTGCATGCCGAACGGATTCCGGAAGAGGGTGCCGCCGTGCTGGTGTGCAACCATGTGAGCTTTGTCGATGCGATCGTCATCATGGCGGAGAGCCCGCGGCCGATCCGCTTCGTGATGGACCATCAGATCTTCAAGTCGCCGTTCGCCGGCTGGGTGTTCCGCCACGCGAAGGCGATTCCGATCGCTCCTGCCCATCAGGATCCGGCGCTGCTGGCGCGCGCCTATGAGCGCTGCGCTGAGGCGCTCGCCGAGGGCGATCTGGTCTGCATTTTCCCGGAAGGCAAGATTACAAAAACCGGCGAGATGAATCCGTTCCGCCATGGCGTGACCGAGATCATCCATCGCACGCCGGCGCCGGTCATACCCATGGCGCTGCGCGGACTGTGGGGCAGCGTGTTTTCGCGCGCCAACGATATTCGCTGGCCGCGGCCGATCCAGAAGGGCGTGATGAGCCGGCTGACGCTGGCGGTGGGCGAGCCGATCGATCCGGCTGAGGCGGCGCCGGAATTGCTTCAGCAGATCGTCACCGAGTTGCGCGGGCCGAGGAAGTAGCGCGGCCGGTAGCGGCTTGCCGACCGGGGCCGGAGCGCAAGCCGAGGCGTCGCGAAAATTGCGGTCGTGTCCCGTTGCGGCGCGAATTTCTGCGCTTCCACCTGCTGCCCGCCTCGCCGCAGACTTGTCCGAACGACATAGATCGGCGCGCATGGCGGCCCTGACCCTTTTGCGGGCTGGCATAATAGTGCCTTCCCCGCATTTCTTTGGACGACGCCCATGTCCGGCAACACGCTCGGTACGCTTTTCACTGTCACGACCTTCGGCGAATCGCACGGCCCCGCTATCGGCTGCGTGATCGACGGCTGCCCGCCGGGCATGGCGCTTGGCGAAGCCGACATCCAGCTCGAACTCGACCGCCGCAAGCCGGGCACGTCGCGCCACGTCACACAGCGTCAGGAAGAAGACAAGGTCGAGATCCTGTCGGGCGTGTTCGAAGGCCAGACCACCGGCGCGCCGATCGCGCTGCTGATCCGCAATACGGACCAGCGCAGCAAGGATTACGGCAATATTGCCGACACCTTCCGACCCGGTCATGCCGACTATACCTACTGGCAAAAGTACGGCATTCGCGACTATCGCGGTGGCGGCCGTTCGTCGGCGCGTCTGACGGCCCCAACGGTGGCAGCCGGCGCAGTGGCGAAGAAATGGTTGCGCGAAAAATTCGGTACCGAGATCCGCGGCTACATGGCGGCGCTCGGCGAGATCGACGTGCCGTTCGTCGACTGGGCGCATGTGCGTGAGAACCCGTTCTTCGTGCCGAATGCGGAGATCGTGCCGGAACTCGAAAACTACATGGACGCGTTGCGCAAAGACGGCGATTCGATCGGCGCGCGGATCAACGTCGTGGCTTCCGGCGTGCCGGTCGGGCTTGGCGAGCCGCTGTTCGACCGCCTCGATGCGGACATCGCGCACGCCATGATGGGCATCAATGCGGTGAAGGGCGTTGAGATCGGTGCGGGCTTCGCCAGCGTCGCGCAACGCGGTTCGGTGCACGGCGACGAATTGACGCCGGAGGGCTTCGTCGGCAATCACGCGGGCGGTGTGCTCGGCGGTATTTCGACCGGGCAGGACGTCACGGTATCCATTGCGATCAAGCCGACTTCGAGCATCCGCACCCCGCGCCGCTCGATCGACAAGGCCGGGCAGCCGGCTATCGTCGAAACGTTCGGGCGGCATGACCCGTGTGTGGGCATCCGGGCCACGCCGATCGCCGAATCCATGCTCGCGCTGGTGCTGATCGACCACGCGTTGCGCCACCGTGCGCAATGCGGCGATGTCGCCGTCAGCACGCCGAAGATCGCGGCGAGCGCGCCTTAAAGGGCGCACCCGGGCGCGCGCTGAACGTCTTCGTACTGCGCGCGCCGCGTCCTCGTAATGACCAATACGAACATCGCATCGGCAGATAGCCAACTCGCGGATCTACGGGTTCGCGCCGCCTCGCCGCATGCCGGCGCGGCCGATTGCCTCGCGTTTGCACAGACGCTGTTGCAGGATGCCGGCCGCGACAAAGCCGGCCGGCGCGAAGCGCTTGCGGCGCTCGTGCGCGCGTATCAGCTCGATCCCTCCTGTGACCCCACACTGCTTCACACGATTGCGCAGACGGCGTTCATCGTACGCGACTGGGCGTTCGTCGACTCCGCCACCGCACTGCTCCTCGAACGGAACGCCGAAGACGTCAACCCGCTAATCTGGCGTGCCGCCGCCGTGCAACAACGCAACGACTTCGACACGGCCGAGCGGCTGCTGCGCGAAGCGGTGCGTATCGTGCCGGGCAATCCGGTGGCGCTGCACAAGCTCGCGTTGTGCATCAAGGAACAGGCTCGTTTCCAGGAAGCGGAAGCGTTGCTCAGGCAGGTGCTGGTGTTGTCGCCGAATAATGTGCATGCGCTGTTCGATCTGTCGGAACTCGAAATTCGCACCGGGCGTTTCGCCGAAGGCTGGCCGCATTACGAATCACGCGTCGCCTTCGCGGATGATTTGACTAGCGCGCAGCATGCGCTCGCTGCGATCAGCGCGCATTGGCAGGGCGAATCGCTGCAAGGCAAAACGCTGATCGTGTACGGCGAGCAAGGCAACGGCGACTGCCTTTGGGCGGTGCGTTTTCTGCCGCTGCTGGCCGAGCGGGCGCGCCGCGAGGGCGGGCGGGTGATTTTCGGTCACGACGGGCCATTGCGGCATCTATTCGAACGGATGCTGCCTGCTGACTTGCCGCTCGAAACGAGCCTTGAAACGCGGCCTGATTTCCATTGCGGGTTGATGAGCTTGCCGCTGCGGCTTGGCGTCTTCGATGCAGCGGGGTGGGGTGCGCCGTATCTGAACGCCGAGTCCGCGCGCGTGCAGGCATGGCGCGAACGGGTTCAAGCGCACACGGCCGGCAAGCCCGGTAATCGCAACGTCGGTTTGGTGTGGAATGGGAATCCTGACCATATCCGCGATAGGCGGCGATCAGTGCCCGTCGAGCAACTTGGGCCGCTATTGAGCGTGCCGGGCGTGACCTGGTTTGCGTTATCGCCTGGGCGCAGCGAGACGGTCGCGCAGTGGCGGGCCCAGCGTTTCGATGTGGTCGACCTGACCCACCATTTTCAGTCCGGATTCGACGACGTCGCTGCGTTGCTGGCCAATCTGGATCTGGTCGTCACGATCGATAGCGGGCCTGCGCATCTGGCGGGGGCGCTCGGCGTGCCGACGTGTTTGATGATCGATCATGTGTCGGCATGGTTTTGGGGCGACGAATCGCGTACCACGCCCTGGTACGATTCTATTGAGCTCTTTCGACAGCCTGAGATTGGCGCGTGGGCGCCGGTGCTGGCTAAAGTGCGAGAGCGGATTGAAATGATGCGGGGCGTTTGAGCTTTTTGCGTTGCGGTGGCGCTCGCAATAGTCTCGCAGCGGATTTTTTGTTTGCGCGGAGCGATTAACTGCGTGCCGTACGCGGACTGACGAACGAGCTCCGCGCACGGCAAACAAACACCGAATCACATATTCGGATAGTTAGGCCCACCGCCGCCTTCAGGTGTCACCCACACGATGTTCTGCGTCGGGTCCTTGATATCGCAGGTCTTGCAGTGCACGCAGTTCTGCGCGTTGATCACCAGCCGCTCGCTGCCGTCGTCGTTCTTCACGAACTCGTACACCGCGGCCGGGCAATAACGCGATTCCGGCCCGGCATAGGTCTGCCAGTTCACATTCACCGGCACCGACGGATCTTTCAGCGTCAGGTGGGCCGGCTGATTCTCTTCATGGTTGGTGTTCGAGATGAACACCGAAGACAGGCGGTCAAACGTCAGTTTTCCATCCGGCTTCGGATAGACAATCTGCTTGCATTGCGACGCCGGCTTCAGCATCTCGTGATCGGAATGCTGGTGATGCAGCGTCCAGGGCACGTTGCCGCCCAGCAGCTTCTGCTCGATGCCCACCATCAGCGTGCCAAGGTACAGGCCCTTGCTCATCCACTGCTTGAAGTTGCGCGCACGGTGCAGTTCGGTATGCAGCCACGAAGTCCTGAACGACTCCGGATACGCCGTGAGTTCATCGCTGGTGCGTCCCGCCTGCACCGCATCGAATGCCGCTTCAGCCGCCAGCATGCCGGTCTTGATCGCCGCGTGTGAACCCTTGATCCGCGATGCGTTCAGGAAGCCCGCATCGTCGCCCACCAGCGCGCCGCCCGGGAACACCAGCTTCGGCAGCGACAGCAGGCCGCCGGCCGTAATCGCCCGTGCACCGTACGAGACCCGCTTGCCGCCTTCCAGAATCGCGCGGATCGCCGGATGCGTCTTGTAGCGCTGGAATTCCTCGAACGGCGACAGGTACGGATTGGTATAGCCGAGGCCCACCACGAAGCCCACGACCACCTGGTTGTTGTCCATGTGATAGAGGAACGAGCCGCCGTAGGTGTCGTTCTCCAGCGGCCAGCCGGCGGTGTGCATCACCAGACCCGGTTTGTGTTTCGATGGATCGATTTCCCACAGTTCCTTGATACCGATGCCGTACACCTGCGGATCGGCGCCGTCGCGCAGCTTGAACTTCTCGTTCAGCTGACGGCCCAGATGCCCGCGTGCGCCTTCGCAGAAGAGCGTGTACTTCGCGTGCAACTCCATGCCGAGCTGGAAGTTTTCAGTCGGCTCGCCGTCCTTGCCAATGCCCAGATTGCCGGTCGCGACACCTTTGACCGAACCATCGTCGTTGTACAGAATCTCCGCCGCCGGAAAGCCCGGGAAAATCTCGACGCCGAGCGCTTCGGCCTGCTGACCCAGCCAGCGCGTCACGTTCGCGAGGCTGACCACGTAGTTGCCGTGATTCTTGAAGTTGTCGGGCAGCGCCCAGGTCGGCACGCTCTTCGAGCCGGTTTCGGTGAGGAAGAGGAACCGGTCTTCGGTCACGTCGACCGTCAGTGGCGCGCCTTTTTCCTTCCAGTCGGGGATCAGTTCGGTGATCGCGCGCGGATCCATCACCGCGCCCGACAGGATATGCGCCCCGATCTCCGAGCCTTTTTCCAGTACGCACACGCCAAGCTCGACGCCTTTTTCAGCCGCCAGCTGCTTCAGGCGGATCGCTGCGGACAGGCCCGCCGGGCCGCCGCCGACGATCACGACGTCGTATTCCATCGACTCGCGTGGACCGTATTGCTCAATGAGACTTGCGGGGGTCATTGATGCTCCTCTTCTTACCGTTAGAATGCTTTTTTCGGGATCGTATTGTGGGCGATGGTCTCCGCCACTGCAACCAGATGAGCAGAGATTAGCACGATCGTTCTATTTCTGTGATACGGTATGACCCGCAGTGACGGTCTTGCCGCATCTGTCAACCGCGTCTGTAACAACAACCGAACAAAGGAACGACTATGGGCCGTTCGATCAATCTGGAAGGCAAGGTCGCGCTGATCACCGGCGCCTCGAGCGGGTTGGGGAAGCGCTTTGCTCAAGTGTTGTCGCAGGCCGGCGCCAAGGTCGTGCTGGCGAGCCGCCGCACCGAGCGTCTGAAGGAGCTGCGCGCCGAGATCGAGGCCGCCGGCGGCGCGGCGCACGTTGTCTCGCTCGACGTCACCGATTATCAGAGTATCAAGTCGGCCGTTGCCCACGCGGAAACCGAGGCGGGCACGATCGACATTCTGGTGAACAATTCAGGCGTGTCGACCACGCAGAAGCTTTTGGAAGTCACGCCGGCCGACTTCGAATACGTGTTCGACACTAACACGCGCGGCGCTTTCTTCGTCGCCCAGGAAGTCGCCAAACGCATGATCATGCGCGGCAATGGTGCGCAGAAGCCGTCGTACCGGATCATCAATATCGCGTCGATGGCGGGCTTGCGCGTGTTGCCGCAGATCGGCCTGTACTCGATGAGCAAGGCCGCCGTCGTCCATATGACGAAAGCCATGGCGCTGGAGTGGGGCAAGCACGGCATCAACGTGAATGCCATCTGCCCGGGCTATATCGATACCGAGATCAACCATCATCACTGGTCGACCGAGCAGGGGCAGAAACTGGTGTCGATGATGCCGCGTCATCGTGTCGGCAAGCCGGAGGATCTGGACGGGCTGTTGCTGCTGCTGGCGGCCGACGAATCGCAGTTCATCAATGGCTCGGTGATTGCCGCCGACGATGGGTTCGGGCTCGCCTGAACATGGCTTTGGGGCGCCGTTGGGGCCTTGATGCAACACCTGGGTTGCCGCAGAGGACCTTTGCCTCGTTTCACCCTGTCTGTGCCGGCTCACTGGCCGGTTTCACCCTCGTTTCAACCCGTTAAAGAAGTACGATGAGCGATTTTCACGCAGTTTTTGAGATGTCGATGCCGATCCGCTGGGGCGACATGGACGCATTCGGCCATGTGAACAACACGGTCTATTTCCGTTACATGGAGCAGGTGCGGATTTCCTGGTTCGAACAAATGGGTCTGGCCGGCAGCAACGCCGACGGGCAGGGGCCGGTGATCGTCAATGCATCGATGGAGTTTCTCAAGCAGTTGCACTATCCCGGCGATGTGATCGGCCGGATGTCCGTGGCGACGCCCGGGCGCAGCAGCTTCGACACGGGGTTCGAGCTCGTGCGCGCCGACGATCCGAACACCGTCTATGCCCGTGGCGCTGCGCGCTGCGTGTGGATCGACTATGCCGCCGGCAAGTCGGTGCCGGTTCCGGATCAGCTGCGCGCGACCATCGAGAGCGCGGCGCTGGTTATGGTGAACAATTAAGCGGCTTGATCGACAATCCAGGGTGGCCGCTGCGGACTGCCCCGGAGCCGGATTCAAGGCCGGAGCGCTTGATGCAAGACCGTTCTGAGGCACACGCGCTCAACGCCGGACTTTAATTCCCGAGCAAACGCTGCAATAGCTCGGTCGCGTTCCCCGTATCGTATTTGCGCATCAGCCGCGCGCGGTAGACATCGACCGTGCGCGGGCTGATAGCCAGCGCCCGTCCAATCTGCTTGCTGGTTTTGCCCGTCACCAGTTGCGCGGCGATTTCCCGCTCGCGCGGCGTCAATTCGACCGCCACGCGCCGCGTCGCGCTCAAATCTTCGAAGGTCCAGACGCCGGCCGCATGTGGGTCGGTGCGTTGCTGCGCACGGCCTGTCACGTGGCACCAGAACAATTCCCCGTTGGCCCGCTTCATGATCCGGTCGTCCGCGTAACTGCCTTGCGCGGTCATGATCGGCGGAATCCGCGCGCCGATCCGTTCGAACTCGTCCGTCGACGGGTACAGCATCTGGAACGACTGGCCGAGCAGCGCCTCGCGGGGGCAGCCGAATATCGACGCCAGCTCCTCGTTGCAGTCTTCGATGGTCCGTTCGCGCGACAGCACGAGTCCGATCGGGGCGAGGTGAAACGCGGTTTTGTAATCCAGTGCGGGCATGGGCTGGCGGCAAGTACTTATGTATTTTTGCGTATTGTGCCGCATGGCGCGCCCAGCGTACTCTTTCGGGCACATGACAACGCGGCGTAGCGTCCGCGGCGGGCATTGGCGCAAGGCATGACAAGCTGAGCGCAGGGCCGGCCGCAGATGACTAGAATGACGTGTCGGGCGGTTGCCCGCCGAGCGTCATATTGAAGTCGCAACAAACCGGCGGCCGGCGTACCGGCGGCCGGCGATCCGGTTTCGGGTTTCCATAAAGGAAGGGACAAACGATGAACAAGGTCTATCCAGGCGCGGCTGAAGCGCTGAAAGACATCGTCAAGGACGGGCAGACGTTTGCCGTCGGCGGCTTCGGGCTGTGCGGCATTCCCGAGGCGCTGATAGCGGCGCTGCGCGATACGAAGGTGCAAAACATCACCTGCATCAGCAACAATGCGGGCGTTGACGGTTTCGGCCTCGGTCAGTTGCTCGAAACGCGCCAGGTCAAGAAGATGATCTCGTCGTATGTGGGCGAGAACAAGGAGTTCGAACGCCAGTATCTGGCCGGCGAACTCGAACTGGAATTCACGCCGCAAGGCACGCTCGCCGAGAAGCTGCGCGCAGGCGGCTCGGGCATTCCGGCCTTCTTCACGAACACCGGCTACGGCACGCTGATCGCCGAGGGCAAGGAAACCCGCCAGTTCGGCGAGAACCACTACGTGCTCGAACATTCGCTGACGGCCGACGTCGCGCTCGTCAAGGCATGGAAAGCCGACAAGTCGGGCAACCTGATCTATCGCCGCACCGCGCGCAACTTCAACCCGATGTGCGCGATGGCCGGCAAGATCACGGTCGCGGAAGTCGAGGAAATCGTTGAAGTGGGCGAACTCGATCCGGATGCGATTCACACGCCGGGCATCTTCGTGCAGCGCATTGTGCTCAATGCGAATCCGGAAAAACGCATTGAACAACGCATCGTCCGCGCGAAAGGAGACTGATCATGGCATGGACTCGTGACGAAATGGCCGCGCGCGCGGCGAAGGAATTGCAGGACGGTTTCTACGTGAACCTCGGCATCGGCTTGCCGACGCTGGTGGCGAACCACGTGCCGGCGGGCGTCGAAGTATGGCTGCAGTCGGAGAACGGCCTGCTCGGCATCGGCCCGTCGCCGACCGAAGAAGAAGTGGATGCCGACCTGATCAATGCCGGCAAGCAAACCGTGACCACGCTGCCGGGCTCGTCGATCTTCTCGTCGGCGGATTCGTTCGCAATGATTCGCGGCGGGCACATCAACCTGGCGATTCTGGGCGCGATGCAGATCAGCAAGAAGGGCGATCTGGCCAACTGGATGATCCCCGGCAAGATGATCAAGGGCATGGGCGGCGCGATGGATCTGGTCGCGGGCGTCAAGCGCGTGGTCGTGCTGATGGAACACGTCGCTAAGGGCGACCAGCACAAGATCCTCGAAGAATGCACGTTGCCGTTGACAGGCGTGGGCGTGGTCGATCAGATCATTACCGACCTCGGCGTGATCGAAGTGACGGAACACGGTCTGAAGGTGACTGAGCTGGCGCCGGGCGTCAGCGTCGAGGAAATCAAGGCAAAGACAGGCGCCCCGCTGGATGTCAGCGCGGTGAACTGAATGGCCCTGTGAGCCGTCCGCGGTTTCGGTCTATATGACCGTTGCGTGGCGGCGAGGCAGGATCGGAAGCGGGCGAGGCGTGAGTCTCGCCCGCTTTGTTTTGGTGCGCCGGATGTCGTTCTGCGCAGACTTAGGCCGCCCCAGGCCGCCCCAGGCCGCCCTAGGCCGTTTGGCTGATCCTTGTCGCGCGGCAAAGCGGTTTACAATCTTTTGAAGATCGGACGCTTATTGATCCCTTCTGCGCCCAGGCCGAATCCACAGCGTTTTTGCAAGGAACCCAGATGACCGAAACGTCCGCTTCCATCGCCGGGCGGCTTGCGCCGCGCCAACGTTATGTCCAGTGCGCGAGCGCCGGTGGCTTGCACCGTATCGCCTACACCGAGTGGGGCGACCCGGCCAACCCGCGTGTGCTGCTGTGCGTGCACGGCTTGACGCGCTCGGGGCGCGATTTTGACCGCCTCGCGGCGGAATTCGCAGGCACGTACCGCGTGGTGTGTCCGGACGTCGCGGGGCGGGGCCTGTCTTCGTGGCTCGCGAACCCCAACTTCTATAGCGTGCCGCAGTACGTCGCCGACATGGTCACGCTGATCGCGCGCCTGAACGTCGAAACGGTCGACTGGTTCGGTACCTCGATGGGTGGCCTGATCGGGCTTGCGCTGGCCGGCCTGCCCGAAACGCCGATTCGCAAGATGTTGTTGAACGACGTCGGCCCGCATCTGGAGCCGGTGGCCGTGCAGCGCATCGGCGATTACCTCGGCAAGCCCATGCGTTTCGAAACGCTGCAGCAGGGCGTCGATTACGCCGCGTTGCTTGCGCAAACTTTCGGTCCGCTCACGCCAGAGGAGTGGCGTGAGATCAATACGCCACTTTTGCACGAGCAGGACGGGGCATGGCTGCTCCGCTATGACCCGCGGATCGCACAGCCGTTTGCCGCGACCACCGAAGAGGCGACCAAACTCGGCGAGGCCGCGCTGTGGCATTCGCTGGCTGCGTTTCAGGGGCCGGTGCTGGTGGTGCGCGGCGAGCAGTCGGATCTGCTTTCTCGCGAGACCGTTGCGAAGATGGTCGAAACCGGGCGCGCCGTATCGAGCGCAGAGGTCGCGGGCGTCGGACATGCGCCGGCATTTCTGTCGGCCGATCAGATCGGCCTTGCGAAGCAGTTCTTTATCGGGCCGGCCACTGACGCGTCATAATAGAGAGTTCCGCGCGTCGTCCTTGAAAGTGGGCCATGCGCGGATGCAATGCGGAACGCATCGTCGATCAATTTTCAACCAACCTCAGGATTCTTCATGGCAGTCATTCGTCATCACGTCGGCAAGCGCCTCTCGGAAACCGCTGTCTTCAACGGCACCGTGTACCTCGCAGGCCAGATCGCCGAAGACGCGGATCAGGACATCACGGGTCAGACGCGCGAAGTGCTCGGCCACATCGACCGTCTGCTGGAAGAAGTGAACAGCGACAAGTCGCACTTGCTGTCCGTGCAGATCTACATCTCGGACATGGTGCATTTCGCCGGCATGAACGCCGTGTGGGACGAGTGGGTTGCGCAAGGCGCCACGCCGCCGCGCGCTACCGTGGAAGCGAAGCTCGCGAATCCGAAGTGCCTCGTCGAAATCGTCGTGGTCGCGGCGCAGCGCGATTGAGGCTTAACTCGCAGTTGTTGTTGAAATTCCGTTGATCCGTCTGGCCCGGTGGGCCGTCGCACCATGACTACCGAAATCGTTACGAGCATGCCGTCACCCATCCCTTCCTTCGACGAAGCGATGGCGTTCGTGCGCGAACATGCGGGCGAAGTTCGGCTCTCATCAGGCGAGTTGCTGGCGGATCATGCGGCGGGTACGGCGTCGATCATGCGCACGCTCAACGTCGATCCGCCGGCTGTGCTGGCGGCGGCCTTGTTTGCGTTGACGCCGCATCTGCAGGACCCGGAGCGCGTGATTGCCGACAACTTCGGCGAAGAAGTCGCGCAACTGGTGGGCGACGTGCGCAAGTTGCTGCGCCTGGGTACGGTGAGCTTGCGCGCGGCGCAGAATGCGATGCCTGAAGCGGGGCGAGATGCGCAGGCTGCGCGCCGCACTCAGGTCGAGGCCCTGCGCAAGATGCTGCTCGCGTTCGCGCAGGACATTCGCGTCGTGCTGATACGGCTCGCGTCGCGCTTGCAATCGCTGCGTTATTACGCGGCGGCGAAACTCACGCCGTCGCCCGACGTCGCGCGTGAGACGCTCGATATTTACGCGCCGCTCGCCAATCGTCTGGGCATCTGGCAACTGAAGTGGGAACTCGAGGATCTTGCACTCCGGTTCGAAGAGCCGGTCACGTACAAGCGCATCGCGAAGCTGCTCGACGAGAAGCGCGTCGAGCGCGAGAGTTATGTTGCGCAGGCGATCGAGCGGCTGCAGCAGGAGTTAGCTGCAGCGAATGTAGTGGCCGAAGTCAGCGGCCGGCCCAAGCATATCTACAGCATCTGGCGCAAGATGCGCGGCAAGGAACTGGACTTCGCCGAACTGTACGACGTGCGCGCGTTTCGCGTCATCGTGCCGGACATCAAGGATTGCTACACGGTGCTGGGCATCGTGCACAACCTGTGGCAGCCGGTGCCGAAAGAGTTCGACGATTACATCTCGCGGCCGAAGCCGAACGGCTATAAATCGCTGCATACGGTCGTGATCGGCGACGACGGCCGCGCGTTCGAAGTGCAGATCCGCACGCAGGAAATGCATCAGTTCGCCGAGTATGGTGTGGCGGCGCACTGGCGCTACAAGGAAGCGGGCACGCGAGGTTACGGCGGCCAGTTCAGCGCCAATGAGAAGTACGACGAGAAGATCGCGTGGTTGCGCCAGCTGCTCGCGTGGAAAGACGAGGTGTCGGAAGGCGAGCACGGCGAGAAGCGCGCCGCGCAGCCGTGGGAGCAACTGCGGCAGGCTACGCTCGACGACGATCATATCTACGTGCTCACGCCGCAAGCGCGTGTGATTCCGTTGCCGCACGGCGCGACCCCGGTGGACTTCGCGTATCACCTGCATAGCGAGCTGGGGCATCGCTGCCGTGGCGCGCGCGTCGATGGCGCGATGGTGCCGCTCAATACGCCGTTGCAGAACGGTCAGACGGTCGAGATCGTCGCGGTGAAAGAAGGCGGTCCGTCGCGTGACTGGCTCAACCCGCAACTCGGGTATTTGCAGAGCCATCGGGCGCGGCAGAAAGTGCGCGCGTGGTTCAACGCGGTCGAGGTGCAGGAGCACATCGCGAGTGGCCGTGCGATGGTTGAAAAGACCCTGCAGCGCGAGGGCAAGACGTCGGTCAATCTCGACCAACTCGCCGCCAAGCTTGGCTTCAAGACTACCGACGATCTGTTCTCGGTGGTGGGCAAGGAAGAATTCAGTCTGCGGCTTGTCGAGCAGGCGCTGCACGATGCGCCGCCGCCCGAGCCTGTCGTCGAGGCACCGGAACAGTTCGAGAAACGCAGTAGCGGCGCGAGCGTGGCCCGAGGTGCTTCTACGGGGGTGCTGGTGGTCGGCGTCGACGCGTTGCTCACGCAACTCGCGCGCTGTTGCCGTCCCGCGCCGCCTGACGACATCAGCGGCTTCGTTACGCGCGGCAAGGGCATGTCGATTCACCGCAGCGATTGTCCGACCTTTCTGCGCATGGCCGATCGCGCACCGGAGCGCGTGTTGCAAACCGCCTGGTCGGCCGATGTCATGAGCGGTCGCGGGCAATCGGTCTATCCCGTCGACCTCAGCATCGAGGCAACGGATCGGCAAGGTCTGCTGCGCGATATTTCCGAGGTTTTCGCGCGCGAGAAAATGAATGTGATCGGCGTGAAAACGCAATCGCGTCGTAACGCCGCGTTCATGCAATTCACCGTCGAGGTATCGAGCGCTGCGCAGATTCAGCGCGCGTGTGCGTTGCTTGGTGAAGTAACGGGCGTGATGCGCGCTTCACGCAAGAATTAAAGCTTGGGCGAGGCGGGCGGGTGCTGCTGGGTGTCGCTCGGTGTCGCTGTGTGCAAATAGGCATCCGTTCGACGGGCTCCTTCGTGTGAGTAGAAATTTAAAGTCGGTGCATAAAAGTACTTGCCAAGCGGTGTGGCGCTCCATATAATCTCGTTTCTTCAGGCTCGTAGCTCAGCTGGTTAGAGCACCACCTTGACATGGTGGGGGTCGTTGGTTCGAGTCCAATCGAGCCTACCAACGAAAGAGAAATTCCGGTTTTGCCGGGGTTTCGCAAGCTGCAGTAAGCGCTTCGGCGCAAAAGGCAAATACGGTTATGGCACCGCGAACGTTGACCGAAACTACTTCGGAGCGACGCTAGTCGAGGACCACTTTCGCCACTGTAGTTAGCAGGAAATGTGAATGCGGCCCC
The DNA here is from genome assembly GCF_905220975.1 of Paraburkholderia haematera. Lineage (GTDB taxonomy): Bacteria > Pseudomonadota > Gammaproteobacteria > Burkholderiales > Burkholderiaceae > Paraburkholderia > Paraburkholderia haematera. Next base: position 141,431 of record NZ_CAJNBK010000002.1, read on the forward strand.
TCGAAAGTGGGGCCGCATTTTTTTTGGTTTTTTGACCTGGTTGTATGTGCCGCCGCCGGTCGGCACCACGGAGAACGCAATGGTTTCGATACGTCTGCCTGACGGTTCTGTTCGACAGTACGAGCATCCGGTGACCGTCGCCGAAGTGGCCGCCTCGATCGGCCCCGGCCTCGCGAAAGCCGCGCTCGGCGGCAAGATCGACGGTGAACTCGTCGACACGTCAACGCTGATCGATCATGACGTGGCGCTTGCCATCGTCACCGAAAAAGACGCAGACGGCCTCGACATCATTCGCCACTCCGCGGCGCACTTGCTCGCGTACGCGGTGAAAGATCTGTATCCGGAAGCGCAAGTCACGATCGGTCCGGTGATCGACAACGGCTTCTACTACGATTTCGCCTACAATCGTCCCTTCACGCCCGAAGATCTCGAGAAGATCGAAAAGCGCATGCAGGAGCTCGCGAAGAAAGACGAGCCGGTCTCGCGCCGCGTGGTGTCGCGCGACGAAGCCGTGGACTACTTCAAAAGCATTGGCGAAAAGTACAAGGCCGAGATCATCGAATCGATTCCGGCTACCGACGAAATCAAGCTCTACTCGCATGGCGGCTTCACCGATCTGTGCCGTGGCCCGCACGTGCCGTCCACCGGCAAGCTGAAGGTCTTCAAGCTGATGAAGCTCGCCGGCGCCTATTGGCGCGGCGACTCGAAGAACGAGCAATTGCAGCGCATCTACGGTACGGCCTGGACGAAGAAGGAAGACCAGGACGCGTATCTGCACATGCTCGAAGAGGCGGAAAAGCGCGACCACCGCAAGCTCGGCAAGCAACTGGATCTGTTCCATATGCAAGACGAGTCGCCGGGCATGGTGTTCTGGCATCCGCGTGGCTGGACGCTGTGGCAGCAGGTCGAGCAGTACATGCGCCGCCGCGTGAACGATGCCGGCTACCTCGAAATCAAGACGCCGATGATCATGGACCGTTCGCTCTGGGAAGCGTCGGGCCACTGGCAGAACTATCGTGAAAACATGTTCACGACCGAATCGGAAAAGCGCGACTACGCGATCAAGCCGATGAACTGCCCGGGTCACGTGCAGGTGTTCAATCACGGCCTGCGCTCGTATCGCGATCTGCCGCTGCGGTACGCGGAATTCGGTTCATGCCACCGCAATGAGTCGTCGGGCGCGCTGCACGGCCTGATGCGCGTGCGCGGTTTCGTGCAGGACGACGCGCACATTTTCTGTACCGAAGACCAGTTCATCAGCGAATCGATCGCGTTCAACACGCTGGCGATGAGCGTCTATAAAGACTTCGGCTTCGACAATGTCGAGATCAAGCTGTCGCTGCGCCCGGATGCGCGCGCCGGCACGGACGAGACCTGGGATCGTGCGGAGCAGGGTCTGCGCGAGGCGCTGACGGCGTGCGGCGTGACGTGGGAAGAATTGCCGGGTGAGGGCGCGTTCTACGGCCCGAAGGTCGAATACCACATTAAGGACGCGCTCGGCCGCTCGTGGCAGTGCGGCACGTTGCAGCTCGATATGGTGCTGCCGGAGCGCCTGGGCGCCGAATACGTCGCTGAAGACAATAGCCGCCGCCGCCCGATCATGCTGCACCGGGCAATCGTCGGATCAATGGAGCGCTTTCTCGGCATTCTGATCGAGCACCATGCTGGTGCAATGCCGTCGTGGCTTGCGCCGATGCAGGTTGTGGTGATGAATATCGCCGAAAGTCAGGCCGAATATGCACAGTCTCTAGCCCAATCGTTGCAAAAACAAGGGGTTAGAGTAGAGGCCGATTTGCGCAACGAGAAGATTAGCTATAAAATACGCGAGCACACGCTAGAAAAGGTGCCGTACCTGCTCGTGGTCGGCGATAAAGAGCGTGAAGCCCAAACGGTAGCCGTGCGTGCCCGTGGTGGTGTCGACCAGGGCGTGATGCCCCTCGATACCTTCATTGAGCGTCTGCGTCAGGACGTGCAGTCGTTCAATTGAGCCACCTGGCAGCCCGGCTCGTTTTTTTAATTTTTGAGGAAACGTAACATCGCTACTGATAAGTCTGCGCACCGCATCAACGGTGAAATTACAGCACCCGAGGTGCGTCTGGTCGGCGTCGAGAACGAACCGCTCGGCATCGTGAAACTCGCTGATGCGTTCCGCATGTCGGAACAGCAAGATGTGGATCTGGTCGAAATCGCTCCGCAAGCGGTTCCGCCGGTCTGCCGTTTGATGGACTACGGCAAGTTCAAGTACTCGGAAGCGAAGAAGCAACACGAGGCGAAGCTCAAGCAGAAGATCGTCCAGGTCAAGGAAGTCAAATTCCGCCCGGGCACCGATGACGGCGACTACAACGTCAAACTGCGCAACCTCATCCGCTTCCTCGACGACGGCGACAAGACGAAAATCACGTTGCGTTTCCGTGGCCGCGAAATGGCTCACCAGGAAATCGGTATGCGCATGCTCGAGCGCCTGCGCACGGACCTCGACGAAGTCGGTCAGGTCGAGCAGATGCCGAAAATGGAAGGGCGCCAGATGATCATGGTGCTCGCGCCGAAGAAAAAGAAGTAAGCGATTGGAGCGGCGGCGCGCCGTGTGGCGCGCGTTCCGGTTGTGAAAGATTGAACGATGCTGTGCCGGGTGTCCGGCGCGGTATCGGCAGGTTTCGGATCGGTGCCTATGCAAATGGGCGCTGGGTCCTGAAAAGCGGCTGCCAGCGGTATTTTCACTTGCCGGCGGTCTGCATACCAAGTGGAATGGGTTTCGAAGGGCGGGTAATGGCCATCTGGCCGACCGCACACCCATATCCATCTAATAATGGAGTTGTCATGCCGAAGATGAAGACCAAGAAGAGTGCTGCAAAGCGCTTCGTGGTGCGTCCGGGCGGTACCGTCAAGCGCGGTCAAGCCTTCAAGCGCCACATTCTTACCAAGAAGACCACCAAGAACAAACGCCATTTGCGCGGTTCCACGTCAGTTCATGAAGCAGATATGAACTCCGTGCGCGCAATGCTGCCGTTCGCTTAACCCTTAACCGACACTCATAGGAGCAAGATATGCCTCGAGTAAAACGTGGGGTTACCGCACGGGCCCGTCACAAGAAGATCATCAAGCTGGCCAAGGGTTACCGCGGCCGTCGCAATAACGTCTATCGCATCGCCAAGCAGGCGGTCATGCGCGCAGGCCAATACGCCTATCGCGATCGCCGCAACAAGAAGCGTGTGTTCCGTGCATTGTGGATCACGCGTATCAACGCGGCGGTGCGTCAGCACGACATGACGTACAGCGTGTTCATCAACGGCCTGAAGAAGGCTTCGATCGAACTCGACCGCAAGGTGCTGGCCGACATGGCTGTGTTCGACAAGGCTGCTTTTGCTGCGATCGTTCAGCAGGTGAAAGCCGCCGTTGCAGCCTGATTGCGCTTTGGGCAATTAAACTGCGTGGTTCGTTGCAGCGAACATCCGGTAGTCTCGGTGACGCTGCAGCAAAAACGGGGCTCCTCACCGAGCCCCGTTTTTGTTGGTAGAACCAGTTTTGCAACGATTGAACACTGACGTTGAAATGATGGGATCAATGGATCTGGACCAGATTGTCGCCGACGCGCAAAAAGCCTTCGCAGAAGCCTCCGACGTCACCACCCTCGAGAACGAGAAAGCGCGCTTTCTTGGTAAATCGGGTGCGCTGACCGAGCTATTGAAGGGCCTTGGCAAACTCGATCCTGAAACGCGCAAGACCGAAGGCGCACGGATCAACCTCGTCAAGCAACAAGTGGAAGCTGCGTTGACCGCCCGCCGTCAGGCGTTGGCGGACGCGCTGCTGAACCAGCGCCTCGCCGCTGAAGCGATCGACGTCACGCTGCCCGGCCGCGGCACCAACGCAGGCAGCCTGCACCCGGTGATGCGTACATGGGAGCGCGTCGAACAGATTTTCCGGTCGATCGGATTCGACGTGGCCGACGGCCCCGAAATCGAAACCGACTGGTACAACTTCACCTCGCTGAACAGCCCGGAAAATCATCCGGCGCGTTCAATGCAGGACACCTTCTACGTCGACGGCAAAGATGCCGACGGCCGTCAACTGCTGCTGCGCACGCACACCAGTCCGATGCAGGTGCGCTACGCCCGCACCAACACGCCGCCGATCAAGGTGATCGTGCCGGGCCGCACGTATCGTGTGGACAGCGATGCAACGCATTCGCCGATGTTCAACCAGGTCGAAGGCCTGTGGATTGACGAGAACATCAGCTTCGCGGACCTGAAGGGCGTCTATTCCGACTTCCTCAAGAAATTCTTCGAGCGCGACGATATTCAGGTGCGCTTCCGTCCGTCGTACTTTCCGTTCACCGAACCGTCGGCTGAAATCGACATGCTGTTCGAAACGGGCAAGAACGCCGGCAAGTGGCTCGAAATTTCGGGCTCGGGCCAGGTTCACCCTACGGTGATCCGCAACATGGGCCTCGACCCAGAGCGTTACATCGGTTTTGCTTTCGGCAGTGGCCTCGAGCGGCTCACGATGTTGCGTTACGGCGTGCAAGACCTGCGTCTGTTCTTCGAAAACGACCTGCGTTTCCTGCGTCAATTCGCGTGAACCGGCGCGTACGAACGCGACTAGCATAGAGCGCGGCACTGCACGCAGTGCGTGCCGCCCGCAGCGTCCCCGGCGGAGCCCAGTGAATCAACGGGCCGCCTGCCGGACGTGGACCTAACCTGATCAGAACGTACACAGAACCATGCAATTCCCGGAATCCTGGCTGAGAACCTTTGTCGACCCGCAACTGACGACCGATGAGCTGTCGCACGCGTTGACGATGGCGGGTCTCGAAGTCGAAGACCTGCGGCCGGCCGCGCCGCCGACCTCGAAGATTGTCGTCGGCCAGGTGCTGGAAGTCGTCAAGCACCCGGACGCGGACAAGCTCAACGTATGTCAGGTCGATGCCGGCACGGGCGCGACGCTGAACATCGTGTGCGGTGCGCCGAATGTCGCGCCGGGCATCAAGGTGCCGGTCGCGCTGGTCGGCGCGCAACTGCCGCCGGCCGAAGAGGGCGGCACGCCGTTCGCGATCAAGCTCTCGAAGCTGCGCGGCGTGGAAAGTCAGGGCATGCTGTGCTCGGCACGCGAACTGAAGCTCTCGGAAGATCATAGCGGCCTGATGATCCTGCCGGAAGATACGCCGATCGGCCAGGACATCCGCGAAACGCTCAAGCTCGACGACACGGTTTTCGAAATCAAGCTGACGCCGAACAAGGCGGACTGCCTGTCGGTGTTCGGCGTGGCGCGCGAGACGTCGGCCATCACGGGCGCACCGCTGCGTCCGCTCGAGATCAAGCCGGTCGAAGTGAAGCTCAACGAAACGTTGCCCGTCAAAATCTCAGCGCCCGATCTGTGCGGCCGTTTTTCGGGCCGCGTGATTCGCGGTGTGAATGCGCGCGCGAAGTCGCCGCAGTGGATGGTGCAGCGTCTGGAGCGCTCGGGCCAGCGCAGTATTTCCGCGCTCGTCGACATCTCGAACTATGTGATGCTGGAACTCGGCCGTCCGTCGCACGTGTTCGATCTGGACAAGATCCACGGCGGCATGGACGTACGTTGGGGCCGCAAGGGCGAAACACTCAAGCTGCTGAACGGCAACACGGTCGAACTCGATGAAACCGTCGGTGTAATCGCCGATGAACAGCACATCGAAAGCCTCGCCGGCATCATGGGCGGCGACAGCACGGCCGTTACGCTCGACACCGCCAACATCTATCTCGAAGCCGCGTTCTGGTGGCCGGATAGCATTCGCGGCCGCTCGCGCAAGTACAACTTTTCGACCGATGCGGGTCATCGTTTCGAACGCGGCGTCGATTACGCGACCACCGTCGAGCACATCGAACGCATCACGCAGTTGATCCTCGATATCTGCGGCGGCCAGGCCGGCCCGGTCGACGATCAGATCGTCAATGTGCCGAAGCGCGAGCCGGTGACGATGCGGGTCTCGCGTGCGAACCGCATCATCGGCATCAAGATCGACGCGGACGAAATCGCGCAGATTTTCACGCGCCTCGGCCTCACGTTCGAACGCGATAACGATACGTTCTCGGTGATGCCGCCGTCGTACCGCTTCGATATTGAAATCGAAGAGGACCTGATCGAAGAAGTCGCGCGTATCTACGGCTTCGAAAAGATTCCGGCGCGTCCGCCGGTCGCGACCAGCGAAATGCTGCCGACCAACGAAACGCAGCGTTCGATCCACGTGATCCGTCACGCGCTCGCCGCGCGCGATTACGCGGAAACGGTCAACTTCAGTTTTGTGGACGCCGAGTGGGAGCAGGACTTCGCCGGCAACGACAAACCGGTACGTCTGTTGAATCCGATTGCGAGCCAGTTGTCGGTGATGCGTACCATGCTGTTCGGCAGCCTGATCGACGTATTGCGCACGAACCTGAACCGTCGCGCGGCCGATCGCGTGCGCGTGTTCGAAGCGGGCCGGGTGTTCCTGCACGATCCGTCGATCAAGGCGGGCGAGCTGACAGTAGAAGGGTTCGCGCAGCCGAAGATGATTGGCGGCCTGGCCTATGGTCCCGTGTTCGAAGAGCAATGGGGCGCGCAAACGCGTGCAGTCGACTACTTCGACGTGAAGGGCGATCTGGAAGCCGTGCTCGCGCCGGCCGCGGCGCGCTTCGTGAAAGCGGAGCATCCGGCATTGCATCCGGGCCGCAGCGCGCGTATTGAACTGAATGGCCGCGCAGTGGGCTGGATTGGCGAATTGCATCCGCGCTGGATGCAAAAATATGATTTACCGCATGCGCCTATTCTGTTTGAAATCGAAGCGGAAGCATTAATGCAGCGCGTATTGCCGACCCCGGCGGATGTGTCTAAATTCCCACCGGTGCGTCGCGATATTGCGGTGGTCGTCGATCAGAAAATCGAGGTGCAAGCGCTGCTGGACGAGCTCGGGAAGGCTCAATCCGAAGCGGCCTGCAAGACGGTTCAGAAGGTTGCGCTTTTCGACGAATTCCGTCCAAAATCAAACACTTCCGGTGGACTGGCTGCCCATGAGAAAAGCCTTGCGTTCCGTGTGACCTTGCAAGATACTGGCGGGACCCTTCAGGATGAAACGGTCGATCTGGCCATTCAAACTCTAGTGGAACGTCTGGCTCGAGTATATGGCGCACGGTTGCGTGGATAACCCGCATTTAACATTTGCACGGCATTTTTCCGCAACTTCCGTTTCTGCTTGGCGCGCCATTTGATAGATATGAATGAAATGAACTCGAGTGATTTCGAAGCCCTTCTAACGGCGCAACGCAGCGCCATGATTCGCGAAATTCCGACATCACCCGCGGCCGTTTCCACTGAAACGCCGACGCTTACCAAGGCTGAACTTGCCGAGTTGCTGTTCGACAATGTCGGGCTCAACAAGCGGGAAGCGAAAGACATGGTCGAAGCGTTCTTCGAGGTGATCCGCGACGCGCTGGAGAGTGGCGATAGCGTGAAGCTGTCGGGGTTCGGCAACTTCCAGTTGCGCGACAAACCCCAGCGTCCCGGCAGAAACCCGAAGACCGGCGAGGCGATTCCGATCGCCGCGCGCCGTGTTGTGACGTTTCATGCAAGTCAGAAGCTGAAAGCGCTGGTTGAGAACGGCGCTGAAGCAAGCTTCACGCGCTGATCGACTGGCGCGTCCCTGCGCAACCCACCACGACGGCTAACTGACGATGACAGCGACGATCGAAAAAGTCGTCTTGCCTCCGATTCCGGCGAAGCGCTACTTCACGATTGGTGAGGTCAGCGAACTATGCGGCGTGAAGCCGCATGTGCTGCGCTATTGGGAACAGGAGTTCACGCAGTTGAGGCCGGTCAAACGGCGCGGCAATCGCCGGTACTACCAGCATCATGAAGTGCTGCTGATCAGGCGTATTCGTGAGTTGCTGTATGAGCAGGGCTTCACGATCAACGGCGCGCGCAATCGGCTTGATTCGCATGGCGGTGGCGCGCACGGCGCGCCGGCTGACGTAGTCGAGGAAGGTGAGGGCGCAGCGGCGTCGGCAGCAACAACGGCTAGGGTAGATGTGGAGCAGTTGCGCAAGGAGTTGCTGCACGTGATCGATTTGTTAGACCACTAGTTTGCTTTGTTAGCGTTGGGCGGTTCTAATCGCGTGAAGTGTCTGTTATAATTTTTAGCTGTTCGGGGCGTAGCGCAGCCTGGTAGCGTACCTGCATGGGGTGCAGGTGGTCGGAGGTTCAAATCCTCTCGCCCCGACCAAAGAAATCAAGGCCTTACAAGCAATGCTTGTAAGGCCTTTTTCTATTTCTGAGCCAAGGCCCCCCACAAAGACCCTCGCAGTTTCAAGCCCCACACGTCAGCCCACGCGCCGCGCAATCAATTGCGCAGCGAGCCGGTATGATCAAGCCGACGACGAACCTAACGACAGGGCGGGCGCAGGCAGCGAGCAATGAAGACCCAAAAATCACGGGTCTAAAAGAAAAAGTAAAAGCCGCCGAGCAGGAAATTGGCATGGCGGTTATGTGCCATGAAACATGGAAGCCAACCGCATACGATGAAGACTTGCACATGCGGATGTGCGAGTCCTACGCCACGCAAACCTTTCTTATTGTGCGCAGGTCGCTTCGGCGTGAGACGTTGCCGGCGCTTATGCGAATTTGGGACAGTAACGAAAGAGCAGTCGGAATGGAATCAGTCGTTCGTACCTTGCGTGACCCGCAATTTTTTGATGCCCTGATTGCGTCAAGGACCGATCATCTTGAGGGGTATTTGCGATTGACTCTCAAAGGACATTTGAGAGCGACGCTGGGAGAGCAGTTAGCCAGGGTGGGGGCGCTAGTAGATAAATGTACCAAGGGCGGCGCTGGTTTTGATACTTTCAGGAAGCTGCTGATATTGCGGAGTGGGCAGTTGGCACACCGACAGGCCGCGCCAGCAAAAGCAGGCGGAGTTGATACGGCGGACGAGGAAATTGAATTGTTCTATCAGGACAATCTGGAAATCGTCAGCTTGTTGCTAAGTATCGTTCTAGCACACGCTTTTGACTTGAACGAAGCTGCTGACGTTGACCGGCACTACGCTAAATTCTTTTGGGCGGCGGCACGCGGAGAGCACGCAGAAGGGCATCCCGACTATCAGCCTCAGAAAACCGGCATGGTTTGAGTCAGTGTAATTCACCAGCACGGGCGGGCTACCAGAGCAACGGCAGCAGTCCGACGATAGTAGCCTGCGCGCCCGACACCGTGGATGCTATCGTCCAGAATGCGGTCCGTCGATTCAGCGCTGACACCTGATCGTCTAGTTCGAACTGCGCCACGCCCCAAGCCTGATTGCTTAGCCCAATGTCTCCCACTGGTTCGATGGTATTCACGCCGTCCCAGCCGGGATCGAGCTGGAGGTTGGTCGTGTTGAGCAACAGCCATGCAGCTCGTATGCCCGATCCAGCAGCCGCTAAAGCAAGTGCGCCAACGACAATTTTCGAAGTCCGCATGTCTAGCTTCTAGTTGCCCTGTGATTCATCGGTGAGCCGCTCGCTGGTAGTGCCGCGCGCCGATGTTGATCAGCCACACAGTCAGCCCGACGACGAGCAGGCAGGCGACGAAAATCACAACCCCGGCAAGATCGAACATATCGTCCGGGTTGTCGTATGCGCGAATGCCGAACAGGTGCAGCACGAACCGTATTGAACCGGTCAACCATGGCCATTCAACAGGCAGGTTAGCCACGTATCGGGCGAGCAGTACACCCAGCAACAGCGTGACCGCGACGTTAGAAATATAGCGGGCGATTTTCATTACTGTACGTCCACGTAGCCATATGCCTTAAGCGTAGTTCCGGGAATCGGCAGGGTGGCACCCTGCTTGTGCAGATATTCGGCTAGTACGTTGAACTGGTCGGGATTGACGACCGTTATGCAGCCCTCTGATAGCCCGCGTGGCCCCATGGGATGCAGCGGGTATAAAAGCACTCGTTTTATCCGTAGCGATTTGCGCATGCTACCAAAGGCAGTTGATCACACCCGCAGAAAGACGCACTTCGCGATCACTGTAAAGTCACAGGTGAACCGCCCCGGATTACCTGGAGTACCGTAGCTGATGCGCCATGCATGAGCAAACCGACGCGGGCCTGTTCGATCAACCGCAATGGCTCATTAGTGAGCGATCAACAGAAGCGTGACGATCATCGGATCTTGTTTTCGTCGCGAAACACGCTTCACTTGACTATCAGGTGCCTTGATCGACGGTCAAAATCGTTCGACTTGGGCAGCATTCGCCAGTGAGCGAGTCGAGCGGGCCAACGCTTGTTCCGACGCGTCGTCAGAATACTCATTTCCAGGTATGGTTTATCGCAGCGCTTTGCACTACCGTCATGACAGGCCGCATCAGTTCGACGACTGATAGAAAAAATGAATGTACGGATGGCGTCTCAAGCGAAAAAAGCATATCGCGCTTCTACGTACTGCTTGCTCTAACGCAGCAACCCCGCATGCCCGCTACCTCCGCTGGCACGTAATTTTCAGGCAACGCTGGACTTCCCGCGTCTTATGGCACGGCGAAAGGGGACCTTGTACCGTGGACCTGGAGTTCGTTGAGACCGCCTGGGCGGGGAAAGAGCGGCTGCGGCTATCGTTGATGGCCGCCGCCGATGCACAACTGATCGAACGGCAACTCGTGCAACCCGATGGCATGTGCATCACCATTTCGACGCGGATTCGCTCCTTGGATGACCTGACGGAGGCATTCACGAGCGATCCCCATCGTGATGTGTTGGGAGCCGCCTATCGGCGCGCTTTCGAACGCCATGAGCGGTTGCTGGGCGAGCGCATCGAAACGCGCGGCCAGACCTTACAAATGGGTGTGGCCCACATTGATTCGATTCGCGCGACGCGCAGCGAACCCACGCTCGCGCATCTCGTATCGGCCGTGCTCGCCGAACGCGGGCAATTGCCGGCGAAGTACATCTTCGCTTCGTATCAGCTCTCCAATCGGGAGCAGGGCATAAGCTGGTGTCACTTCATGTCGGAGGGCTGTTTCTCCTTGCTGCAAAAGTTCGTGCAGCGGCGGTGGTACATGAACGACCTGTTTCTGGAGTACGCGCGCTCGAACAGCGCGCCGTCTCCCAGCGATCAGATCGAAATCCGGAGCCCCGGGCAGCGTAAGGCGTTCGATGCATTCGCCGAGGCCGGTTTCGCCACTGGCGTGATTTCGCCGGCCCGCACGGCGGGCGAGTCTTTCGTCGCGTATCTGCTGGTCGCGGGCGTGAACGGGACGGGGTCCGGGAATCTGATGCTGAGGCGGCGCCACACGCTGCGGGTATTGGCGGCCGAATTGGTGGAGTGGCGCGCCGAGGCGCGCGCGCGTTCGGCTACCGACGAATACAAGCTGTCCGCGCGCGATATCGAAGTCCTGCAAATGCTGAGCCGCGGTATGGCAGCCGCGCCAATCGCGCAGGCGCTGAAGCTTTCTGCAAACCAGGTACACCGAAGGATCTATCCCGAGATCGTCGAGAAACTGCGGATTCGTCATATTAGTGAAGCGGCAAAGGCGGCGCGCGATCTGGGGGTCCTGAGCGGTGGCCTACGTGCCGGGATGAGCCCGTGAGCGGCGCGCTAGGTCGGCATGACATACAAATCAAGCGCCGTCTTTGTATTTGTCCGATGAATATTATTTGTTAAATGCTGTTGCGACGACCGGGAATGAAGACCTGGCCTCAGCAAGAAGCGCTAGAAATCTTACTGACCATGGGGATAAAAAAAATGGACCTTCCCGGCTAGGATTCGGTTCTCCCACCAGTACTTACAACGTAAAGACCACTAACCCGGGTCACTGACCCCGGGCGAGCTTATCCACAATCAACTGGAGCAGGCATCCAGTCCGGCGGCGCTGGCAAGCGCCGTTCGGCGGGGGCGGACACGACATGCTCGTGATCGAATCAAATCCGGCAGGGCAGCCGGCGGTGTTGCCGCTGCTTCAGCGTTATCGCGCGGACAGCGTCGAACTTGCTGTGCCGCATGCAAATCGCATCGCGTTACTTGGACCCATGCGTATCGAGCGTGGCGACACCGTACTCCCACTGAAGTATCACAAGTCGCGTGCGCTGCTCGCGTGGCTCGTGTCGCAGCCAGGGGCCGCGCATTCGCGCGACTGGCTGGCCGAATTGCTTTGGCCTGGCGAAGAGCCGGGGAGCGGGCGGCGCAAGCTCAAACGCATTCTGTTCGACGTGAAAGCGGCGCTTGGCGAAGAATGCTTCGAGATTCATCGCGATCTGCTTTGCGTGAGGCCGGACGCGCTGCCGTGGGTCGACGTCCACGCTTTGTCCGTGGCGATGGGCGAGTTGCCACCCGACGACCGGATCGCGGAGGCCGCCGCGGGCGCGGCGCCGGCCCGGCTCGAAGCGCTGTCGGAAACCGCGGCGCTCTACCGGGGGGAATTTCTCGCCGATATCCAGATCGACGACGCCGGTGAGTTCGAACGCTGGATGGACGCGCGTCGAGTCGCTTACCGCTGTGCCATCTCGCGCCTGCGGCGATTTCTCACCGAAGGATTCGCGCAACAGGGCGACTTCACCCGCGCGGCCGCCCATGCTCGCCGTCTGACGGTCGAAGAACCTTGGGATGAATCCGCCTGGCAGCTATTGATCGGTTTGCTGATGCGCGCCGGCCACCGGGCCGAGGCGCAAGCCGAACTCGAACACTGCCGGGCCGCGCTCGACGTACCGCCGCACCGCGACACGCTTGCGCTCGTCGCGCTGCCGGCGCGCTCGCTTGCGCCGATGTTTGCCGAGGCGCCAGAGCGTCGCCAGATCACGGTCGCCTATTGCCAGCTCACCGTGCCGCGCTGCGAAGATCCGGATAGCTGGGCCGCGGCACTCGTGGCACCGCGCAAACGCTGCGAAGCGATCCTGCAGGCGGCGGGCGGCTATATCGTGCACGCGCCAGGCGGCGGGATGTTCGCCTACTTCGGCTTTCCGGTCACGCATGAAGGCGCGGTCCGCCAGGCGGTGACAGCCGCGCTCGAATGCCGCGATTCGATCAAGGCTGACGGGGCAACCGGCATGCCCGAGCGCGGCGGCGTGGACATTGTCTTCGGCATCCATACGGGGCTCACGCTCAGCGCCGCCCATGAGAATCAGCCGGATCTCGGCTGCCGGCTGACGCGCATCGTCAGCTTGCTTGCGAATAGCGCGCGCGCCGGTGAAGTTCTCATGAGCGATGCGACGGCCGAACTGCTGCCGGAATGCGACTTCCGCGCCGTGCGCCAGGTGTTCGTCAGCGACGCCTCCACTGGCGAAAGAGTGGAAGCGCTTCTGGCGATGCATCTGGATGCCGCGTTGCCGGCGCAGGAACGCGGCACGCTGATCGGACGCGACGCACAATTGACGCAACTGGACCATGCCTTGCGCCAGTGCGCTCAGCTCTCGATGCGCGCGCTGCTGATGACCGGCGACGCGGGTACGGGAAAATCGTTGCTGCTTAGGCAATTTGTGAAAAGCCGGAGCGTGCCGGCGATCGAATTGCGCTGCCGGCCCGAATTGACGACAACGTTCTTCCATCCGTTCCGACGCTGGCTGCGCGATGCCGCGGTGCCGAACACCGCGCGTGCTCAAGCGGCGCTCGAGTCCTTGAGCGACGCGTTCCGCGATCAGTCGAACCGCCTCGAAAGTGCTTCGCGCGAAACCGAAGCGATCGTGAATCACCTGCTCACGCTGCTTGAAGAAGCCGTGCCGGATGGCGGCCTAATTTGCCTCGATGACCTGCAATGGGCCGACCCGGGCACGTTGCAACTCGTGGCGCGTCTTGTCGAGGCGCCGCTGCATCGGCGCTTGCCGATACTCGTAGGGCGCGACGACTTTGCTGCACCATGGCCGTCGACAACCGCGATCGCCCGCATCCAGATCAAGCCGCTGTCACCCGAGTCGAGTATGGAGCTGATCGCGACGCTCACCCAGGGCGCCGCGCTGGAGCCCGATACGGAGGCGCAAATCGCGAGGCGTGCGGACGGGGTCCCGCTCTACCTGGTGGCGCTCGCGCACGCGGCGGCAGACGCTGAGCGCATACCAGCCAACACCGTGCCGCCATGCCTGCACGAGTTGCTGATGGGGCGCATCGATTCCGTCGGCGTCGCCAGGCCGCTGGCACAGCTCGCAGCCGCGAGCGGCAGGGATTTCACCGCTGCGTTGCTGGCCGAAGTAGCGGGGCGCAGTGTCGCCGAGATCGAGCCGCTGCTCACCACGCTGCTGCAAGCGCGGCTCATTGTGGCAACGGGCGCGGGCTGCTATGCATTCCGCCATCCGATGCTGCGTGAAGCGGCGTATCAGTCGCTCTCACGTGAGCGGCGGCAATGGGCGCATCAGCGCGTTGCCGGTGCGCGGCTTGTACTCGAAGGCGTGCCGAAATCGAGCGTATAGCCATGAAGCGAGCATCGCAGGAAAGCTCACATCGCGCGCTCCGCGGCACGCATCTGCACACGCATGAAAGGCGCTGAAGCGCTTGCACCAAGGACGGAAACGTTTCGGAAACGCGGTCTTCCCATCATGGCGGCAACTCGCTGAACCTTGCAGGCATTCCATTCAAGGTTCGGCGAATCGCAAGAAGGGGGCGTTGCGCATCGCACGCGAAAGAAACATAAAAGGACCGTCCGGGTTTCCATCCAATGCCATTTTTCCCGTGCAGGACGCCGACACGCCTTGACGTGTTGCATCGCACAGCCTTGCTGACGGCAGGCCTGTGTGCCGCATGTCCAGCATTTCCTCAGACTTCGCCTACTCCGCCTACTTCGGGGCAATTGCTCGAAGCGATCAAGCCGCCTCCGCAGGTGCCGCCTGCCGACCCGAACGTCGTCGTCAAGCCGCCCGAGACGCCGCCGCCGCCGAAAGTCGAAGCGCCCGATCTGCGCTTTACGCCGCAGGGTTTTCGCTTTACCGGCAACACCGTCATCTCGAGCGAGGAGTTGACCGCCTTGCTCGCGCCGTATGCGTTTCACGAGGTCGATCTCGACGGTCTGAACGACATCGTCGACAAGGTGAAGGCGCTCTATCGCCAGCGCGGCTACTTCCTTGCAGTCGCGTTCCTGCCGAAGCAGAACATTTCAGATGGCGTCGTGACGATCGGCATTCTGGAAGGGCGCCTGGGCAAGATCACGGTCAAGCATCCTTACCCGCCCGAAGCACGTGTGAGCGAAGATCAGGTGCTGGGCATGTTGCGCGCACGCCTGAAGGAAGGCGACATCATCACGGAGAAGTCCGTCGAAACACCGCTGCTGCTGATTCGCGATCTGCCCGGCGCGGTGATTCGTTCGACGCTCAATCGTGGCGCACAGGTCGGCACCGCCGATCTCGAAGTCGAGGTGCTGGCAGAGAAGCCCAAGCGGATCACCGGCGAAGTCGACGTGGACAACTACGGCAATCGCTATGCGGGCGCTTATCGTTTGGGGCTGAAGACCAGTCTCGTGAGCCCGCTCGGGATTGGCGATCTGCTGACGGTGCAAGGCTTCATCACCAACCAGAATCTGAGCGACTTCGGCGACGTGAGTTACCTCGTGCCGGTGGGGCACCTCGGGACCCGCGTAGGCGTCGACTACGGCCGGCTCAACTATTCGCTCGGCAAGGAATTCGCCGACCTGAACGCGCACGGCACCGCCGACGTTGTCAATCTGTTCGTGCTTCAGCCAATCCAGCGCAGCAAGGACGTGAACCTGTTCGCGCAGGTGGGCCTGACTTATGAAAAGCTCAACGACCTGCAGAGCGGCGCGCCTGCGCAGGAGAAAAACATCGTTGGGCTGAAGGCTCAGGTGAACGGCGATTCGCGCGGCACGGGCTATGTCAACGTCTACACCGCCGGTGTGATGTTCGGCACGCTCAGCTTCGGCAGCGACACCGAGAAAAGCGATGACGCCGGCGTGAATGGCTATCACACGAATGGCTTCTTCACGAAGTTCTATGGCGACTACCAGCGTCTGCAGCAACTCGCGCCGAATCTCGCCTTGTTCTTCTCCGCATCGGGGCAGGCCGCTTCGAAGAATCTGACCGCGGCGGAAAAGTTCTCGCTGGGCGGCGCGAACCGCGTGCGCGGCTATCCCGAAGGTGAAGCGATCGGCGACGACGGCTTCGCCACCACGCTCGAATTGCGCTACACGGTGCCGGGGTTGCACATCGGCGCCGGCGGTTTTGTGCTGACGAGCTTTTTCGACTTCGGCTACATCCTCGCTAACGCCAAACCGGGCAATGCACCGGCGCCCGAACCCGGCCAGTCCAACAGCGAGCGCTTGCTGAGCTACGGCGTCGGGTTGAATTTCGGCGCGCCGAACAAGTACCTGTTCCGTACCAGCATCGCGTGGCACGGCGGCAGGAAACCGACTTCCGACACGCACGACAACACGCCGCGCGTCTGGGTGCAATGGGTGCAGTTCTTTTGATGCGGACCGCGTGGTCTGCTTGCTGGGGAAACCGGATGCTGTGGACAAAGGGGCCGGTGCGCTGTTCCGATCATGGCGCTGAAGAAGGCCGACGCTGCGCGCGCGCTGCTTTGGCGGGGCGCTGCGGGCGCGTCCTCGTGTTCGCCCTCGTCCTCACCCTCGCCCCGGCGTTATTGCTGGCGAGCGCGTCTGGTTTCGCGCAGACCTTGCCGAGCGGCGCGACGGTGGTGTCCGGCAATGTGACGGTGACGCAGCCCAACGGCCAGCAGATGACGGTCAACCAGGGCAGCAACAGCGCCATCATCAACTGGCGGAATTTTTCGATCGGCAGCGGCAACAGCGTCACTTTCATTCAACCCAGCGCGAGCTCTGTCGCGCTCAATCGCGTGGTAGGCGGGTCGCCGTCTTCCATCTTCGGCAGCCTGACGGCCAACGGCAAGGTCTTTCTGGTGAATCCGGCGGGCGTGTTGTTCGCGCCGGGGGCCTCGGTGAACACGGGCAGCTTTGTCGCCTCGACACTCGGCATTTCGGATAGCGATTTTCTGGCTGGCCGCTATACGTTTCAGAACGGCGGCTCGGCGGGCGGCATCGTCAATCAGGGTTCGGTGACGGCGCGCGACGGCACGGTCGTTTTCATCGCACCGCAGATCGTCAATGCGGGCAGTGTGAACGCAACCGCGGGCGTCGTGCTTGCTGCTGGCGATCGCGTCAGCATGACGCTGGATGCCGAGAGCCCGCTGTCGGTCAGCGTCGACGCGAGCGCGCTGAAGGCCGGGATCGTCAACAGCGGGGCTATTTTTTCCGGCGGCCCGGTGCTGTTGAGCGCGCAGGCGCGCGATAGCGCACTCGATACCGTGATCAACAGCAGCGGCGTGATTCGTGCGGCGTCGATTGCTTCGAACGGCGAAGACATTCAGCTGAACGGCGGCGCGCACGGCATCGTTTCGATCGGTGGCACGCTCGACGCGAGCGGCGCGGGGGCAAGCGGCCACGGCGGCAGTATCACGGTGACGGGCGACCAGTTGACGCTCGCCGGTTCGGCGAAGCTCGACGCATCCGGCGCAGTCGGCGGCGGCACGATCCTGGTGGGCGGCGCGGCGCATGGCGCGGGGCCGTTGCAGAACGCATCGACGACGACCGTCGCGCAAGGCGCCGTGCTGGACGCGAGCGCGACGAATACCGGCAATGGCGGGCAGGTGGTGGTGTGGTCGAATGACAGCACACGATTTTCCGGACAGATCGTGTCGCGCGGCGGAACCAACGGCGGCGATGGCGGCAACGCGGAGATTTCGAGCAAGGGGGTGTTCGTTGTGGACGGCGCGGTCGACCTGAGCGCGCCGCACGGTCGGCGCGGCACCTTGCTGCTCGATCCGTTCGACCTGTGCATCGTCGCGACAGACCCCGGCACCTGCGGGACCCTCGCGTCGGGAACCGGTACGTACGTCGCGGGCGCCAGTGATTCGTATGTGTTGGCGTCGACGCTGGTGGGGCTTTCGTCGACTACCAACCTCGTGCTCCAGGCCGCGAACTCCATCATCTTCCTCACGAGCCTCGCGCTGAATACGACGACTGCACCGTCTTCGCAGGGATCGATATCGCTTCAGGCCGGCAACGCCATTGTGATGAATGGGTCTTCGCTGTCGACGGACGGCGGCAATATTTCGATGGTGGCCGGCACGGGCGGCATGTCGCTCGGCAACCTGAGTTCGGGCACGGGATCGATCACGCTCGGGTTGACGGATGCGAATGGGACGATAACCCAGGCAAGCGGCAGTTCGATTTCAGGCTCGGGTGGATTGACGTTGACTGGCGGGCAGCTCGAGCTGAGCCAGGCCAACGCATATAGCGGCGGCACGAATGTCACGGGCGGCACGTTGGCATTTTCTGGAAGTGGAACAGCGGGTACTTCGGCGATTACCGTCGGCAGCGGTGGCGTGCTGGACGTGCAGAGCACGCTTGCCAATGCATTGACGCTGAACGGCGGGACGCTGGAGACGAGCACCGGCAGCGGCAGTGTGAGCGGCCTCGTCACGCTGAACGGTAGCAACACGTTTTCGACAGGCAATAGCGCAACGCTGACTGTTAGCGGTGTCATTGCCAATGGTGCGCCGGCAGGCGCGCTGACTGTGAACGGCACGGGGACGGTGGTGCTGACGGGCGTCAATACATTCAGCGGTGGCACGACGATCAACGGCGGCACGTTGGCCCTGACGGGGAGCGGAACGGCAGGCACTTTAGCGATCAGCGTTGGCAGCGGCGCCGCGCTGGATGTTCAGAACATATTGTCAAACGCAGTGACGCTGACCGGCGGGACGCTGGAGACAACGACTGGCACCGGCACAGTGAGCGGGCCCGTCGTGTTGAACAGCAGCGGCATTTTTGCGACCGGTTCCGGCGCGACGCTAACGGTAAGCGGGGCGGTCAGCGGTGGCGCGTCGCCGAATGCGCTCACCGTCAGCGGGCCGGGGACGGTGGTGCTGAACGGAGTCAACACATACATCGGCGGTACGCTGGTGAGCGGCGGCACGCTGCAAGGCAATACGCAGAGCCTGCAGGGCAGCATTACGAACAACGCGTCGCTGGTGTTCGATCAGGCATCGAACGGTACTTTCAACGGCACGATCAGCGGAACCGGCGCAGTCACAAAGCAGAACACGGGCACGCTGACGCTTAATGGTCTGCAGAGCTATGGCGGTGGCACGAAGGTGACCGGCGGCGTACTGCAGGGCGATACCGCGAGCCTGCAAGGTGGCATCGTTCTGGACAATTCGACGGGGCTGATTTTCGATCAGGCGTCGAATGGCACCTTCGGTGGCACGATCAGTGGCACCGGCGCGGTAACGAAGCAGAACACCGGCACGCTGACATTCGACACGACGCAGACTTATGGCGGCGGCACGAGCGTCACGGGCGGTATCTTGGCCCTGACGGGTAGCGGCACGGCCGGAGCGCAGTCGGGTTTAATCACGATCGGCAGCGGCGCGGCGCTGGATGTTCAGAACATATTGGCAAACGCAGTGACGCTAAACGGCGGAACGCTGGAGACAACGACCGGCACCGGCACCGTGAACGGGACGGTTGTGTTGAACAACAGCGGCATTTTTGCGACCGGTTCCGGCGCGACGCTAACGGTAAGTGGAGCGGTCAGCGGCGGCGCGTCGCCGAATGCGCTCACCGTCAGCGGGCCGGGAACGGTGGTGCTGAGCGGAGTCAACACATACACCGGCGGCACGCTGGTGAGCGGCGGCACGCTGCAAGGCAATGCGCAGAGCCTGCAGGGCAGCATCACGAACAACGCGTCGCTGGTCTTCGATCAGGCGTCGAATGGCACCTTCGGTGGCACGATCAGTGGCACCGGGACGGTGACGAAGCAGAACACCGGCACGCTGACGTTCAGCACGACGCAAAGTTATGGCGGCGGTACAAACGTCACGGGCGGTACCTTGGTCCTGACGGGTAGCGGCGCGGCCGGAGCGCAGTCGGGTTTGATCACGATCGGTAGTGGTGCGGCGCTGGACGTGCAGAACACGCTTGCAAACGCAGTGACGCTGAGCGGCGGGACACTGGAGACGTCGACCGGTAGCGGCCTCGTGAACGGTCAGGTGACACTGAACGGCAGCAACACGTTTTCGACTGGCACTAGCGCAACGCTGACTGTGAGCGGTGCCGTTGTCGATGGTGCGCCGGC
Organism: Paraburkholderia haematera; assembly: GCF_905220975.1. Taxonomy (GTDB): domain Bacteria; phylum Pseudomonadota; class Gammaproteobacteria; order Burkholderiales; family Burkholderiaceae; genus Paraburkholderia; species Paraburkholderia haematera. Next base: position 161,499 of record NZ_CAJNBK010000002.1, read on the forward strand.
AGGCGCGCTGACCGTGAACGGCACGGGGACGGTGGTGCTGACGGGCGTCAACACCTTCAGTGGCGGCACGACGATCAACGGCGGCACGTTGGCCCTGACCGGTAGCGGAACGGCAGGCACTTCAGCGATTACGGTGGGCACCGGCGCGGCGCTGGACGTGCAGAACACGCTTGCAAACGCAGTGACGTTAAACAGCGGCACGCTGGAGACAACGGCTGGCACCGGCACCGTGAGCGGGTCCGTCGTGTTGAACAACAGCGGCATTTTTGCGACCGGTTCCGGCGCGACGCTAACGGTAAGTGGGGTGGTCAGCGGGGGTGCGTCGCCGAATGCGCTCACCGTGAGCGGGCCGGGGACGGTGGTGCTGAGCGGAGTCAACACATACACCGGCGGCACGCTGGTGAGCGGCGGCACGCTGCAAGGCAATACGCAGAGCCTGCAGGGCGGCATCACGAACAACGCGTCGCTGGTCTTCGATCAGGCATCGAACGGTACTTTCAACGGCACGATCAGTGGCACCGGCGCGGTGACGAAGCAGAACACCGGTACGTTGACATTCGACACGACGCAGACTTATGGCGGCGGCACGAGCGTCACGGGTGGCACCTTGACGCTGACGGGCAGCGGAGTGGCAGGCACTTCAGCGATCACGGTCGGCAGCGGCGCGGCGCTGGACGTGCAGAACACGCTTGCAAACGCGTTGACGCTGAACGGCGGCGGGACGCTGGAAGCAACAACCGGCAGCGGCAGTGTGACCGGCCTCGTCACGCTGAACGGCAGCAACACGTTTTCGACAGGCAATAGCGCAACGCTGACTGTGAGCAGTGTCGTTGTCGATGGTGCGCCGGCAGGCGCGCTGACCGTGAACGGCACGGGCACGGTGGCGCTGACGGGCGTCAATACCTTCAGTGGCGGCACGACGATCAACGGCGGCACGTTGGCCCTGACGGGGAGCGGAACGGCAGGCACTTCAGCGATCAGCGTTGGCAGCGGCGCCGCGCTGGATGTTCAGAACATATTGTCAAACGCAGTGACGCTGAACGGCGGGACGCTGGAGACAACGACTGGCACCGGCACAGTGAGCGGGCCCGTCGTGTTGAACAACAGCGGCATTTTTGCGACCGGTTCCGGCGCGACGCTAACGGTAAGCGGGGCGGTCAGCGGCGGCGCGTCGCCGAATGCGCTCACCGTCAGCGGGCCGGGGACGGTGGTGCTGAACGGAGTCAACACATACATCGGCGGTACGCTGGTGAGCGGCGGCACGCTGCAAGGCAATGCGCAGAGCCTGCAGGGCAGCATTACGAACAACGCGTCGCTGGTCTTCGATCAGGCATCGAACGGTACTTTCAACGGCACGATCAGCGGAACCGGCGCAGTCACAAAGCAGAACACGGGCACGCTGACGCTCAATGGTCCGCAGAGCTATGGCGGTGGCACGAAGGTGACCGGCGGCGCACTGCAGGGCGATACCGCGAGCCTGCAAGGTGGCATCGTTCTGGACAATTCGACGGGACTGATTTTCGATCAGGCGTCGAATGGCACCTTCGGTGGCACGATCAGTGGCACCGGGACAGTGACGAAGCAGAACACCGGCACGCTGACATTCGACACGACGCAGACTTACGGCGGCGGCACGAGCGTCACGGGTGGCACCTTGACGCTGACGGGCAGCGGAGTGGCAGGCACTTCAGCGATCACGGTGGGCAGCGGCGCGGCGCTGGATGTACAGAACACGCTTGCAAACGCGTTGACGCTGAACGGCGGCGGGACGCTGGAAACAACAACCGGCAGCGGCAGTGTGAACGGCCTCGTCACACTGAACGGCAGCAACACGTTTTCGACAGGCAATAGCGCGACGCTGACTGTGAGCAGTGTCATTGCCAATGGTGCGCCGGCAGGCGCGCTGACCGTGAACGGCACGGGCACGGTAGTGCTGACGGGCGTCAATACTTTCAGCGGTGGCACGACAATCAACGGCGGCACGTTGGCCCTGACCGGTAGCGGAACGGCAGGCACTTCAGCGATCACGGTCGGTGGCGGCGCGGCGCTGGACGTGCAGAACACGCTTGCAAACGCAGTGACGTTAAACAGCGGGACGCTGGAGACCACAACCGGTAGCGGCAACGTGAACGGCCCGGTGACACTGAACGGCAGCAATACATTTGCGACCGGGAGTGGCGCCAGGCTGACGGTGAACGGCGTCGTCGGCGACGGCACATCGCAAGGATCACTGATTGTCAGCGGATCGGGAACAGTAGTGCTGACCGGTCTCAACACCTACAGCAGCGGCACGACTGTTGCGAGCGGCACGCTCCAGGGCGACGCGGGTAGCCTGCACGGCGACATCGGTCTTGCGGGCGCCACGGCACTGGTGTTCGATCAGGCGGCGAACGGCACCTTCAACGGCTCGATCAGCGGCGCTGGCGCGGTGACGAAGCAGAACGCCGGCACGCTAACGTTCAACGGCACGCAGAGCTATGGCGGCGGCACCACGGTGACGGGTGGCGCGCTGCAGGGCAATACCACGAGCCTGCAGGGCAACATCGCGCTCGCCGTCGGAACGGGGTTGGTGTTCGACCAGGCATCGAACGGCACTTTCAACGGCGCGATCAGCGGCGGTGGCGCGGTGACGAAACAGAATAGCGGCACGCTGACGATCGGCACGGGCCAAACCTACACCGGCGGCTCGAGCGTGACGGGCGGCACACTCGCGCTGAAGAACACCGGCACGGCCGGCGCAACGACGGGCGCGCTCACCGTCGATAGCGGTGCCGCGTTGGATGTGCAGAATACGCTGGCGAATGCGGTGACGTTGAACGGCGGGACGCTGGAGACGACAACGGGGAGCGGCATCGTGAACGGCGCGGTAACGCTCAACGGCAGCAACAGCCTCGCGACCGGCAGCAACGCCGCACTCACGATCAACGGCGCGCTCGGCAACGGCACATCGGCGGGTGCGTTGACCATCAATGGGGCGGGCCTCGTGACGCTGAACGGCATCAGCCGCTTCACGGGCGGCACGAGCGTGACCGGCGGCACGCTGCAAGGCAATACGGCCAGCCTCAACGGCAATATTGCGCTTGGCGGCGGCACACATCTCGTCTTCGACCAGGCGTCGGACAGCACTTTCGGCGGTGAGATCAGTGGCGGCGGCGCGGTGAGCAAACAGAACGCCGGCACGCTGAGCTTCGACACCACCCAAACCTATACCGGCGGCACCGCCGTGACGGCCGGCACGCTTGCGCTGAAAAACAGCGGCACAGCAGGCGCGCCGGCCGGCGCGATCACAGTCGGCAGCGGCGCTTCGCTCGATCTGCAGAATACGCTGGCCAACGCCGTCACGCTGGCAGGCGGCACGCTGGAAACAACAGCCGGCAATGGCGTCGCGAACGGGCCCATCACATTGAGCAGCGGCGGCAGCGCGGTATCGGCGGCGTCGAGCGCAACGCTCACTGTCAACGGCGTGATTCGCGACAACGGCACGGGGCAGTCGCTGACCAAGCAGGGCGCGGGACTCGTCACGTTGAACGGCGTCGACAGCTATACCGGCGGCACGTCGATCACGGCAGGCACGCTGGCCGTGGGCGCCGGCGGCTCGCTCGGCAGCGGTCTCGCGACGGTGAACGGCGGCACCACGCTCGCGCTCGCCGGCACCACGCTCGGCAACAACCTCAGCCTGCTCGATGGCAGCACGCTGGTTGCGAGCGGCGGCGTGAACACCTTGTCGGGCGCGCTCAACGTGCGCGGCGCCACGTTCGACATCGGTTCTGGCTCGACGCTCAGCGCCGCCAACGCCTTCAATCATTTCACCGGCGCGGCAACGTTCACCGGCGGCGGCTCGCTCAATCTCACCGCCGATACGGGTGGCATCCAGCTCGGCACGACGACGCTCGCGAATCTGAAATTGCAGTCGGATGGCGCCGTCACGCAATCTGCTGCCGCGACCATCACCGGGACGACCTCGATCGCGACGACCGGAGGGGCCACGATCACGCTCAACGAAGCCAATCAGTTCGGCAGCGCGCTGCAATTGAGCGGCGGTCCGGCCAGCGTGAACAGTGCGGGCGCATTGAATTTCGGTGCGTCCAATGTGACGTCGCTGAATGCGAGCGCGGGCGGCGATATCACGCAGACCGGCGCGTTGCAGGTGAGCGGCGCGACCACGCTCAGCACGCCGAACGGCAATCTGATCCTCGATCTGGCCAACACCTTCGGCGCACTGGTCACGGCGCGCGCCGCGAGCGGCTCGCTCACGAGCGCTCAGGATCTCGCGTTGGCGCTCTCGACGCCGGGCACGATGAACGTGACGGCGGGCGGTGCGCTCACGGTCTCCGGCACGGCCGGCACCTTGTCGACGACAAGCGGCGGGGCCACCACCTTCGGCGGCACGCTGATCGGCGACGCGCTGACGATCGTCGCGGGTGGTCTTGTTACCACGGCGAGCGGGGTGTCGGTGACCGCGAAGAGCATCACGCTCGCGTCGAAAGACAACCAGAATATCGGCGCCGCGCGACCGGCTGAATTCGCTTTGGACAATGTCGGCAAGCTGTCGCTCGTGTCGGGCCACGATGCATTTTTCCTGCTGCCGGACGGCCAGCAGACCCGTTTCTCGATAGGCAACAAGGTCAACTGCGCGCGCGTCAATATGGGCCCGTGCATCGGCAATAACGTGCTGATCAGTGCGATTTCCTCGGTGCAGGCGGGGATTCAGGCGGCGATGGTGAACCAGATGCATCAGGAGGACGAATTCACGCTGAAGGTGAAATACGGATTCGCCGGCGATCTCGAGCAGGTTCAGACCTATCCGCATGAGGGCGACCTCGAGGTGCGCCTGCCCGCGCCGTGTCAACTCGCCGATCATGCCGTCGCCGAAGCGCGCGACGAGAGCGTGCGGTTGCGTGCAGCGGAGATTTGTCCGTGAACTCGCCGCTGAGGTCCCTCGCGCAATTCGTTGCGACGCTGCTTGCAAAGTCGCTGCCAACGTCGCTGCCAGCGACGTTCTTGACGCGGACTATTTGGCCCGCATTCGCCGCTTCCGCATGGTGGTTCACGGCCGCTGTCACTGCATTTTCCACTGCCTTTGCCGTCACCGCCAACGCGGAGCCACAAGTCGCGTGCTCGCCCGGCTACCCGCTGCCGACGCCCACGCACCTACCGAGGAAAACAACCGAGGCATCGCACCGCGTGCCGCTTGCGCACATGGACGACGCGCGCTGCGCCGCGGCACCCAGCGCCTCACTGGACCGGCTCGCGGCCTATCACTGCGCACAGCTCTACGATGCGGCCGGCCGGCAGGAAGACGCGCTCGGCTGGTACGGCGTTGCAGCCGTTGCGGGCTATGGCCCCGCGCAAAAACGTCTGGGCAACCTGTACGGCGGCGAGGGCGACGTCGCACGCGATTATGCGTGTGCCGTGTACTGGCAGCGCCGGGCGCGCGAGTCCGGCGAGTCGATTGATCTTCCGCACGTTTTCATGGGGGGCACGCCGCCTTGAGCGGTCGCAGCGATGGAAGAGCTACAACAACTCGGCAGGTACCAGATCAAGCGCGTGCTCGGGCGCGGCGCGATGGGCGTGGTCTATGAAGGCGTCGACCCGAAGCTGAACCGGCCTGTCGCGATCAAGACCATTCTCAAGAGTCAGCTCTCCGATCCGGAGATGGCGGCCGAATATCAGGTGCGCTTCGAACGCGAGGCGCAGGCCGTCGCGCGGCTAAGTCATCCGCATATTGTCGGCGTGTTCGATTTCGGCGAAGAGAACAACGTCGCCTATATCGTGATGGAACTGATCCGCGGCGAGGAGCTCAAGGCGTACTTCGACAAGGGCACGCAATTCGCCGTGAAGGACGCGGTGCGCATGACCGGCGAATTGCTCGATGCGCTCGGCTATGCGCACGAGCAGGGTATCGTGCATCGAGACGTGAAGCCGGCGAACGTCATGCTCGATGCGCAGATGCGCGTCAAGCTGACCGACTTCGGCGTCGCGCGTTTGTCGGATACCGGCAGCGACGGCACCCAGGCCGGTACGATGGTTGGGACGCCTAGCTACATGTCACCCGAGCAGGCAATGGGCAACCCGGTCGGCACGCGCTCGGACATCTTCGCGGTCGGAATCGTGCTGTATCAGCTGCTGACCCTGAAGCGCCCGTTTGTCGGCGACGGTCATTGGGCCGTGCAGCGGCAGATTATCCAGGACGACCCGGTGCCGCCGTCGGTGCAGAACCCGGCACTCGACCCGGTGTTCGACGCGATCGTATTTCGTGCGCTCGCGAAGAATCCTGAAGAGCGCTACCCGTACGCACGGGCGTTCAAGGAAGATCTGCAGCGCGCGCTAGCGGGTCAGGCGATCGACGAAGACGAAGCGACCCTGCTCGCGGTGGCCGCGGCGCGTGCGCGACCGCCGGGCGAAACCGGCGCGGCACGCGGCACGCGCATCGCGAACGATTCGAGCGCGGTCGAAATCGAGTTCTGGAAGACGATCAAGGACAGCAGCGATCCGGACGAATTCGAGCTTTATATCGCGAAGTTTCCGAATGGCACCTACGCGGATCTGGCGCGACGCAAGCTGGCGAAGCTGCATGGGGATGATTCGGGGGCCTCGCGGAGCGGTGTGCGTGGCGAGGGGGCGGCGGAAGGGGGCACGCGGCTTGCGCTTGATCGGCCGGGCCAGCCTGGTATGCCGGCGGCCTCGGGCGACGGATCGGTGCGGGTTGCGCCTGTCCCGCAGAAACGGGGCAAAAATGCGCTGATCGCTGTCGCGTCGGTGGCGGTGCTGGCCGTGGGCGGTGGCGGGTACTTCATGCTTCGGCAGAGCGCGCCAACGCCGATGAGCGGTGGTGGGGCTACGGCAAACGTGGCGCCGCCGGGCAATGCGAATGGGCCATCGCTTGCGGCTGGAAAACCCGTGGACGCTTCCGCATCGCAGGGCGCCGCGTCTGGCGCCGACGCGCGGGTTGCGCAGACTCCATCCGCGAGTGGGACGGGCAATGCGAGCGCCTCGGGCACCACGAATCCGGCCGTGACCACGAGCAGCGCAAGCACCGCAAGCACGACCAGCACGACAAGTACCACAAGCAGCGCGAACACGGCGCAGCGCGAAGCCGCGCGTCTGAAGGCCGCATCCGCTGCCGACGCCGAGCGCCGCGCACGCGAAGCACTGGCGAAGAGCCGCGCTTCAGAAGCGCTGGTGAGCGCGAGTAAAACCGCCAAGCCGAATGCTGCGCCGACGGTGGCATCGACGGCCGCAGCAGCGGCGCAGACGTCACGTACGACCTCTGCACAACCTGCTGCGCCGGTTAGCAGCGCCGTGGCGTTGCATGCCGCCCCGACGTCTGTGCCACCCGCACCTTCGCAGGCAAACGCGGCAAACGCACAGGCAACATCGCCCAGCACGACCGCGCCCACGCTCGCCGCCAAGCCGATCGAGTCACCCGCTGCCACGGAACCGAAAGTCTCGTCCGCCGATCTGCTCGCGCAGGCGGCGAAGCTGCAAGGAGAGGGCAAGCTCAACGACGCGGTACGGCTCTACAAACGCGCGGCGCGTGGCGGCAGCGGTCAGGCGGCGAAGCAGTTAGGCGACATCTACGGAAACGGTTCAGGAGACGTACCACGCGATTACGCGGAATCGATCCGCTGGTACAACGTCGCGCGCACGGCGGGTGTGGATGTGCCGGATGTGAGCAAGCGGTAGCGCTAAACCGGACACGTCGTGCAAGTGTATCGTTCGCGGACGAAAGTGTTGGTATGCATAGGTCCGTGCGATATCAAGGGGCGCTGAGACTGGGCAGATTCAAATGGTTAGCGGATTCAAAAGTCATCCTAAGCAAAGACTGGCGCGCAGGCGCCGACTATCCACGGCGATATTGGCCACGCCGTGACCTCGTCAACCAGGAGTGTTCTTATGCAAGACCTTAGCGACAACGAATGGATAGCTCAAACCACCTATTGTGTAGCCGAACTGTATAGCCAGGGGACTCGACAAACCTTCGATCTGGGGAAATTCCAAAGCAACCTCAACGGGCACGCGGAAGATAACCTCATTGCCGCTCTCGTTGCACGGACAACAAGTGGCGCGATAGCTCACGGAACCTATGATCTGTTGATCATTTTGAATCGAAGCCCTTGCACATCCCTGATGCCAGAGCTCAAAGCGAACCATGTGCCAGCTTGCATGACGCGCCTGATCGATTTACAGGAGAACGGGCTGGGAAATGGAACGTGGCGCTTCAACATCCAGTTGAATTACCGGCACTTGTACGGCGGTAATCCCTCAAGCAACTGGAATCGCGCGTTAAACGCGTTTGGCGTTCAACAAGGCGCTGCCAGTGGGATCGGGATTATGCACGGAGTCGGATACTACGACGTGGGTGTGGCCATCGAAATGTCGAAACTCCAATGAGACGGCATAAGTCATCCACCTTCCAGTTTGCATCATAAAATCTGCCCGGAGCACTCGCTGTCCACAACGCGTTTATGGGGGAGCGAGTACCGCAAAAAAACCGTCGCAAGTAATTTAGCCGAGACATGGCCAGGGTACCTTTCCCCTGCGCATTTCCAGACGGTGACGCCTGACTTGACCACGGAAACGTTTGGGAAACGCAGCATCTCAATAATTCACCCCACGATCAGAAGAAGGGGTGGCCGTGTTCGATGCCGATGCAATCCTGACCGAGTTATCCGTGGACGCGCCCTGCGGCAGCGACCTGGAATACGACGCGGCTTTTCTCGAACTCGAAGAACTCGCCAAGGGCAAGGAAGAGGCGCAGTTCGGCGCGACGGTGATTGCAGGCGAGCCGCCTGACTGGAAGGCAATCCGCAAAGCCTGCCTCGCACTCTTCGCCCGCACGCGCGATCTGCGCGTGGCCATTCACCTGAGCCGCGCGATGCTCGAAACCGAGGGCATCGCCGGGTTCACGCAGGCTCTCGTGGTGCTGGACCGTTTGCTCGATGCGAACTGGGACCACGTGCATCCGCAACTCGATCCGGACGACGGCAACGATCCGACGATGCGCGTCAACGCGCTCTCGACCCTGATCGAACCCACCACCGTTTTGCGCGCGCTGAAGGCCGCGCCGCTCGTCGACGACGGCGTGGCGGGACGCGTCAGCCTGCGCGACATCGAAATCGCCAACGGCGAGATGCAGGCCCCGGACGGCGAAGAAGCGCCAACGATGACGCTGATCGAAGGGATCTTCCTGAACGTCGATCTCAGCGTGCTGCGGCAGCAGGCGGCCGTACTCGACGACGCTTGCGCGCGCATCGAACATATCGAATCGCAACTCACGGAACGGGTGGGCGCCGCGCGCGCGATCGATCTCACCGAGCTTACCCGGCTGCTCAAACGTGCCCGCGATTTCACGACCCAGCGCTTGCAGCGCCGCGCGCCGCTTGAGGCGGTCGATGCGGCAGATGTGGACGATACGGCCGCCGCGGACACCGGCGACACCGCTCAACCCGGCGCAAGCGCTCCCGCACGCAAAGATGAAATCACCGGCCGCGACGACGTCACACGCCTGCTCGACAAACTCTGCGCGTATTACGAGCGCCACGAACCGTCGAGCCCCGTGCCCCTGATGCTGCTGCGCGCGCGGCGCCTCGTGACGATGAGCTTCCTCGAAATCGTCGCGGACCTCGCGCCGGAAAGCATGGCATCCGTCCGCCAGGTGGGCGGCATTCAGTCGGAGTAATCCCAGCAACCCCTTCGTAAGCGGAGAGTCATTGTGGCCAAGGAAAGCAGTCAGAAATTCATCGCTCGAAACCGGGCGCCGCGCGTCCAGATCGAATATGAAGTCGAGGTGTACGGATCGCAGAAAAAAGTGCAGATCCCGTTCGTGATGGGCGTGCTTGCCGATCTGTCCGGCAGGCCGGCAGACCCGCTCGCACCGGTCGCCGACCGCAAGTTTCTCGAGATCGACGTCGACAACTTCGACGAGCGGATGAAGGCGACCAAGCCCCGTGTGGCGGTTCAGGTGCCGAACACCCTCACAGGGGAAGGCAATCTTTCGGTCGATATGACCTTCGAAAGCATGGACGACTTCTCGCCCGCGGCGATCGCCCGCAAGGTCGGCTCGCTCAACCAGTTGCTCGAAGCGCGCTCGCAACTCGCCAACCTGCTCACCTATATGGACGGCAAGACCGGCGCCGAAAATCTGATCGCGCAACTGCTCGAGCAGCCGGCGCTGATGCAGGCGCTCACCTCTGCCCCGAAGCCGCAGGAATAAACCCAATCGCTACCGACGGAGTTTCACATGGCCGAGACCAGTACCGAATCACAAGCGTCGCCAGGCGGCGAGACCGTTGAGGTCAGCGAGTTCGCGAGCCTGCTGCAGAGGGAATTCAAACCGAAAACCGACAAGGCGAAGGAAGCCGTCGAAGAGGCCGTCAAGACACTCGCCGTTCAGGCGCTCGCCGGCACCCACCTCGTGTCGAACGACGTGCTTTCCACCGTCGGTGCGTTGATCGCGCAAATCGACAAAAAGCTCACCGAGCAGATCCACCAGATCCTGCACAACGAGGAATTCCAGGCACTCGAAAGCGCCTGGCGCGGCTTGCATTATCTGGTGAACAACACCGAGACCGACGAGATGCTGAAGATCCGCGTCTTCAACGTTTCGAAAAACGAACTCGGCAAGACGCTCAAGAAATACAAGGGCACCGCGTGGGATCAAAGCCCGGTGTTCAAGAAGATCTACGAAGAGGAATACGGCCAGTTCGGCGGCGAGCCGTTCGGCGCGCTGGTCGCCGATTACTACTTCGACAACAGCGCGCCCGATGTCGAGCTGCTCAGTTCGATGGCGAAGATCGCGGCCGCGGCGCACGCGCCCTTCATTAGCGCTGCCGACCCGTCTGTAATGCTGATGGACTCGTGGCAGGAGCTCGCCAATCCGCGCGATCTGACGAAGATCTTTCAGACGCCGGAGCATGCCGCATGGCGTTCGTTCCGCGATTCGGACGATGCGCGCTACGTCGGTCTGACGATGCCGCGCTTCCTGTCGCGTGCCCCCTACGGCGCGAACACGAATCCCGTCGAGGAGTTCGATTTCGAGGAAGAGACGAGCGGCGACCCGAAGAACTACACGTGGTCGAATGCTGCGTATGCGATGGCCGTCAACATCAACCGCTCGTTCAAGAACTATGGCTGGTGCTCGCAGATTCGTGGCATCGAATCGGGTGGGGCGATCGAAGGCTTGCCGGTGCATGCGTTTCCCTCGGACGACGGCGGTGTCGACATGACCTGTCCGACCGAGATCGCGATTAGCGACCGCCGCGAAGCCGAACTGGCGAAGAACGGCTTCATGCCGCTCATTCACAAGAAGAACACGGATTTCGCGGCCTTCATCGGCGCGCAGTCATTGCAACGTCCCGCCGAATACGAGGACGCCGACGCGACCGCCAACGCCAACCTCGCGGCGCGCTTGCCGTACCTGTTCGCGACCTGCCGCTTCGCGCATTACCTGAAGTGCATCGTGCGCGACAAGATCGGTTCGTTCAAGGAACGCGGCGACATGGAGATCTGGTTGAACAACTGGATCGGCCAGTACGTGGAAAACAACCCGGCCACCGCGACCGAGGCCGATAAGGCGCGCAAACCGCTCGCCGGTGCGGAAGTCGTGGTGGAGGAAGTCGAGGGCAATCCGGGCTATTACGGCGCGAAGTTCTTCCTGCGCCCGCATTACCAGCTCGAGGGACTGACCGTGTCGCTGCGGCTCGTCTCGAAGCTGCCGTCGGCCAAGAAGTAATCGAATCAGCAAGCTCCGGCAGCCCGGTGTCCATCGGGTTGTTGCTCACTTATCAAGAGGAAAAAAATGATTCTCCTGAACTTCAAAACGCAGATCAAAGGCACCTCCAAGGTCGAAGGCCATACCGACTGGATCGCCGTCAACTCCATGCAACTAGGCGTCGGTCGTGCCATCTCCACGAGCAGCGACGGCGCGACCGATCGCGATACGAGCAATCCGTCTTTCTCGGAGGTGACCTTTTCGAAGCCGACCGATATCGCGTCGGCCGACCTGTTCGCCCAGGCGACCTTTGGCAAGTCGCTAGGCAAGGCGGAAATTCACTTTATCCAGACGGGTGGCGCGGACAAGACTGACCAGGTGTATCTGAAGATCGAACTCGAGGAGGCGATCGTCAGTGCTTATTCGTTGTCGAGCGGCGGCGACCGGCCGTCCGAATCGTTCTCGTTGAACTTCGCGAAGATCTCGTTCCAGTACGACCAGTTCGACGGCGCCACGGTGAAGACGGGCACGCCGAAGAAGTGGGATCTGAGCACGAACAAGGCGACGTATTGATCCCGACGGTTCAAACCGGTTCAACCACAACGGCCTTCATCGCTCCCCGTGCCGCGACGCTCGCGCCGCGTGCCGGGGAGCTTCAGAGACACGCCATGACGACTCAGGATCTGTTGCGAAGCGGCCGGCTCGACGACGCACTCGCCGCGCTGACGCAGGAAGTGCGCGCCAATCCGGCTGATCCGAAAAGCCGCGTATTCCTGTTTCAACTGCTCGCTGTGCTTGGACAGTGGGAACGCGCGAACACGCAGCTTGCCGTGTGCGGTGAACTGGATGCGGGCGCGCTGGCGATGGTGCAAAGCTACCGCGAGGCCTTGCGTTGCGAGGCATTGCGCGCAGAGGTGTTCGCGGGCCGGCGTACGCCGGTCATCTTTGGCGAACCTGAAGCGTGGATCGCGCTGATGCTCGAAGCACTGAAGCGCGATGCCGATGGCGCTTTCGCCGAGGCTGCGCGCCTTCGCGAAGAGGCGCTCGAGATGGCGCCGGCCAGCAGCGGCACGCTTGACGACGAGCCGTTCGAATGGATTGCCGATGCGGATGCTCGCCTCGGGCCGCTCGTCGAGATGATCGTCAACGGCCACTACTACTGGGTGCCGTTTCATCGGCTAACCCGGATCGCTTTCGATGCGCCGGCGGATTTGCGCGACACCGTGTGGATGCCCGCGCAGGTGACCTTTGCGAGCGGCGGCGAGAGCGTCGCCTTCGTGCCGACCCGTTATGACGGCACACTCGCCGCGGCCAACGACGCGCTGAAACTCGCACGTCGTACCGAATGGCGCGAGCCGCACGAGGGCGTGTTTGTCGGCGTCGGACAGCGCGTGTTCACGACCGACGCGGGCGACCACTCGCTGATGGACGTGCGCGAAATTATGATCGACGCCGCGCCCGCAGCGCCGCTGCAGTGAGGCGACCATGGCCGAACTGACCGCCAGAGAACGTCTGCAGCCGTCGCTGCTCGACCGGCTGACCGACGATGAGCCGGGCAACGCGCAGGAATCGCGCGAGCGCCGCGTGCTGTCGATGCGCACGCTACGGCAGGCCGTGCTGCGCGATCTGGCGTGGCTCTTCAATTCGAGCGGTATCGGTATTCTGCAGGATCTCGAAGCATTTCCGCTCGCGGCGCAATCGGTCGTCAACTATGGGATGCCCGACTTCTCCGGGCAGACCGCCTCGGGCATCGACATCGAGGGTGTCGCGCGCCGCATGCGCCAGGCGATCTGGGACTTCGAGCCGCGCATCTTGCGCAACACCGTGCAGGTGCGCCCGCTCGCGTTCGATCAGAGCGCGCATAACCAGCTCATCTTCGAACTGGAAGGCGAACTGTGGGGGCAGCCCGTGCCTGAGCGCCTGTTCCTGAAAACCGAGCTCGACCTGGAAATGGGCGAGATACGCGTAACCGATTTCGACGCGGTGTTTTCCTGATGGACACGCGCCTCCTGCGCTACTACGAGCGCGAACTCCAGCACCTGCGCGAAACCGGCGGCGAATTCGCACGCGAGTTCCCGAAGGTTGCCGGACGCCTCGGGCTTGAAAGTTTCGCCTGCGCCGACCCTTACGTCGAGCGTTTGCTGGAAGGCTTCAGTTTTCTCGCCGCACGCGTGCAGATGAAAATCGACGCGGAGTTTCCACGCTTCACCGAACATCTGCTGGAGCTGGTCTATCCGCATTATCTTGCGCCAACGCCGTCGATGGCGGTGGTGCAGTTCGCACCGGACCTCGCCGAAGGCAGCCTCGCGTCAGGATTCAGGCTGCCACGCGGCACCGTGCTGAAGAGCATTCTCGGCAAGAACGACCAGACACCGTGCGAATACCGCACCGCGCACGAGACCACACTCTGGCCGCTTGAAATCGCCCACGCGCAATATTTCGCCCACGCGGGTGAGATTGCCGGGCTGGATTTTTCGCGGCTCGGCAAAGTACGCGCCGCATTGAGACTGCGCTTGCGCGCCACCGCCGGTCTTGCGTTCAACGAACTGTCGCTCGAACGTCTCACGCTGCATCTACGCGGCAGCGATGCGCTGCCCGCGCAGTTGGTCGAGCAGATCTTCAGTCATGCGCTGGCGTTGATCGCGATGCCGGCAAAGACCAACGTCAACGGCAACGCCGCGTGGCACGAGGTGATCGACCGGGCGCACATTGGCCGCGTGGGTTTCTCGGCAGACGAAGCCTTGCTGCCGCACGGACCGCGCTCGTTTCACGGTTACAGGCTGCTGCACGAGTATTTCGCCTTCCCGCAGCGTTACCAGTTCGTCGAGCTCGGCGGACTGGCTCGCGCCGTCAGCCGCTGCGCGGACAACGAACTCGACCTGGTGATCCTGCTCGACCGCTTGCAGCCGGCGCTCGAAGGGGGTGTCGGGACAGAGACATTCAGCCTGTTCTGCGCGCCGGCAATCAACCTGTTTCCGAAGCGGGCCGACCGCATACACCTGACGAAACAGCATGCCGAGTTTCACGTGATTCCCGATCGCACCCGGCCGATGGATTTCGAAATCCATCAGGTGGTGTCGGTCACCGGTTACGGCAGCGGCAAAGATGAACAGCAGGCCTTCCGGCCGTTCTATGCGGCCAACGATCTGATGAACGAGCGCGAGGCGGGCGCGTACTACCAGGTGCGCCGCGCGCGCCGCGTGCTATCCGAGCGGCAGCGGCGGCAGGGGCCGCGTTCGAGCTATGTCGGCAGTGAGATGTTTGTGTCGCTGGTCGACCCGTTGGAGGCGCCATATCGCAGCGATCTGCGCCAGCTTGGCGCCGAGCTGTTGTGCACCAATCGCGATCTGCCGCTTTCCATGCCGCTAGGCCTCGGCAAGACCGACTTCACGCTGGAGGCGAGCGCGCCCGTTCAGGCGGTGCGCTGCGTCGCCGGACCGACTGCGCCGGCGCCGTCATATGCGGAAGGGGAAGTGGCGTGGCGCGTGGTCAGCCATCTGTCGCTGAACTATCTCTCCCTGCTCGATCAAGGCGAGAAGGAGGGCGCTTCGGCGCTGCGCGATCTGCTGCGCCTATACGTGGGCGTCGCCGACACGGTCGGACACCGGCAGATCGAAGGCGTGCGCTCGATCTCGTCGCAGCCCATCGTGCGGCGCATTCCGGGGGCGGGGCCGATCGCCTACGGGCGAGGCTTGCAGGTCACCGTGACGATGGACGAAAGCGCATTCGAAGGCGCGGGCATTTTTCTGTTCGGCAGCGTGCTCGAACAGTTCTTTGCCAAATACACCTCGCTCAATACCTTCACCGAGACCGTCGTGCGTTCGACCACGCGCGGCGACATCATGAAATGGCCGGCGCGGAGCGGACAATGCGAGATCCTGTAGCACGCCTCGCGCCGCTCGCGGACGAGCCGCGGCGTTTCGACTTCTATGCGGCCCTGCGGCTGATCGAGGCCGCGTACCCGGACAGCCCGCGCGTGGGCCGCTCGCAGCGCGCCGCCGACGATCCGGTGCGGCTCGCCCAGGCGGTGACGCTCGCATTCGAGCCGGCGATGATCGAGAAGCTCGAATGGCGCGGCGAGAAGCCGCCGCGCATGGAGGTCAACTTTCTCGGCTTGAGCGGACCGAACGGCCCGCTGCCGCTGCATCTGACGGAGTACATCCGCGACCGTCTGCGTAACTCGGCCGACCCGACGCTGGCGCGCTTTCTCGATGTGTTCCATCACCGCATGCTGTCGCTGTTCTATTGCGCGTGGGCCAACGCACAACCCGCAGTCAGTCTCGACCGCCCCGAAGCCGACCGTTTCGCGACGTATGTCGCCTCGCTCGTCGGACTCGGCATGCCGTCGCTGCAGCACCGCTCGACCTTGCCCGGCGTCGCGAAGCTTCACTACGCCGGGCGCCTTGCCGATCAGCGCCGCAATGCCGAGGGCCTGGCTGCGCTGCTCGCGGATTTCTTTCGCGTGGCGGTGCGCGTCGAACCTTTCGTCGGTCACTGGATGCGCTTGCCGGTCGATGAGCGCACGCGCCTGAAGACCGGCGTGAGCGCCGAAAGGTTAGGCGCGAGCACCGTGCTGGGCAGCGCGGTATGGAACGTTCAGCACAAGTTTCGTTTGCGCATCGGTCCGCTCGACTTCGAGCAGTTCTGCGCGCTGTTGCCCGGCGGCGCGAATCTCGCGCGCCTGATCGACTGGGTCCGGCAATACGCGGGCGACGCGCTCGCCTGGGACGTGCGGCTCGTCCTCAGGAAAGATCACGTGCCGCCGTTGCGGCTCGGGCGCACCGCGCGGCTTGGGTTGACGACCTGGGTCGGCGGCCGCGAGCGGGCGCGCGATGCCGATCAGTTGCTGTTCTATCCGGTTCCTTCGCGATCCTGAGGCTACGAGTCTCATGTGTCAGAGAAAGAACATTTCCCTAAACCTGGGCACCCACACGCTCTAGAGGACATTCATGGCTGAGATCAGTCGCGTCGCGCTGTTCGGAAAGTTGAACGGGCTCGCTTACCGGGCGATAGAAAGCAGTACGGTGTTCTGCAAGCTGCGTGGCAATCCGTACGTGGAGCTTGCTCACTGGATTCATCAGATCCTGCAACTGCAGGACTCCGATCTTCATCGCATCATTCGCCATTTCGACATCGATGCCGCTGTGCTCGCGCGCGACCTGACGGCGTCGCTCGATCGCATGCCGCGCGGCTCGACTTCGGTCACCGATCTGTCGTCGCAGGTCGAGGAGGCCGTTGAGCGCGCGTGGGTGTACGGCACGCTGATGTTCGGCGAATCGCAGGTGCGCACCGGCTACATCATGGTCGGGTTGCTGAAGACGCCGGGTTTGCGCCACTCGCTGCATGCGATCTCGCGCCAGTTCGAGAAGGTCAAGAGCGAGACGCTCGCCGACGCATTCGATGAAATCGCCGGCGGCTCGCCCGAGGCGAACCTCTCGGCCACGGACAATTTTCAGATCGGCGCGGCAGCACCCGGCGAAGCCAGCGGCGCGCTGGCGCCGGCCGCGCTCGGCAAGGGCGAAGCGTTGAAACGCTTCACCCTCGATCTGACCGAGCAGGCGAGAAGCGGCAAGCTCGACCCGATCGTTGGACGCGACGAAGAAATTCGCCAGGTGATCGATATCCTGATGCGCCGCCGCCAGAACAATCCGATTCTGACCGGTGAGGCCGGCGTCGGAAAGACCGCGGTGGTCGAAGGATTCGCGCAGCGCATCGTGGCGGGCGACGTGCCGCCGCAGTTACGCGACGTGCGCCTGCTCACGCTCGACGTCGGTCTGTTGCAGGCCGGCGCGAGCATGAAAGGGGAATTCGAGAACCGTCTCAGACAGGTGATCGAAGAAGTGCAGGCCTCGGAGAAGCCGGTGATCCTGTTCATCGACGAAGCGCATACGCTGGTGGGCGCGGGCGGCGCCGCGGGCACCGGCGACGCCGCCAATCTGCTCAAGCCGGCACTCGCGCGCGGCACGCTGCGCACGGTCGCGGCGACCACCTGGGCCGAGTACAAGAAGCACATCGAGAAAGACCCGGCGCTCACGCGCCGCTTCCAGGTCGTGCAGGTGCCGGAGCCGTCGGAGGAAAAGGCGCTGCTGATGATGCGCGGCATTGCCTCTTCGCTTGAGACACACCATCGCGTGCAGATTCTCGACGAAGCGCTCGATGCGGCCGTCAAGCTGTCGCATCGCTACATTCCGGCGCGGCAACTGCCGGACAAAGCCGTGAGCCTGCTCGACACGACTTGCGCGCGTGTCGCGATCAGTCAGCACGCCACGCCCGCCGCGATCGACGACGCCAGAAAGCGCATCGCCGCGCTCGAAACGGAGCTCGCGATCATTGGCCGCGAAACGGCGGTCGGTGTCGATACGCTCGAGCGCGAAACGCTTGCGACGCAAAAGCTCGTCGCCGAGCGTGCGCGGCTCGCCGAACTCGACACCCGCTGGCAGACGGAAAAGGCGCTGGTCGACCGCATCCTCGAACTGCGCGGCAAATTGCGCGACGCGACCGGCAAGGTCGAAGGGGCGGAGGATACCGGCAGCGCAGAGTCATGGCTCGCCCAGTTGAAAGACCTGCAGGCGCAACTCGTCGCGCACCAGGGCGAGACGCCGCTGATTTTGCCGACTGTCGATCACCAGGCGGTTGCATCGGTGGTGCAGGACTGGACCGGTATTCCGGTCGGACGCATGGTGAAGAACGAAATCGAGAATGTGCTGAAACTCGCCGATACGCTGTCGCAGCGGATCATCGGTCAGCGTCACGCGCTCGACATGATCGCCAAACGCATCCAGACCTCGCGCGCGGGTCTCGACAATCCGGGCAAGCCGATTGGCGTGTTCATGCTGGCCGGCACCTCGGGCGTGGGCAAGACCGAGACCGCGCTGGCACTCGCGGAGGCGTTGTACGGCGGCGAGCAGAACGTCATCACGATCAACATGAGCGAGTACCAGGAAGCGCATACCGTCTCTTCGCTCAAGGGCGCGCCGCCCGGCTACGTGGGTTATGGCGAAGGAGGCGTGCTGACCGAGGCGGTGCGCCGCCGCCCGT
The DNA here is from genome assembly GCF_905220975.1 of Paraburkholderia haematera. Taxonomy (GTDB): domain Bacteria; phylum Pseudomonadota; class Gammaproteobacteria; order Burkholderiales; family Burkholderiaceae; genus Paraburkholderia; species Paraburkholderia haematera. Next base: position 180,250 of record NZ_CAJNBK010000002.1, read on the forward strand.
ACAGCATTGTGCTGCTCGACGAAGTGGAAAAGGCCCACCCGGATGTGCACGAAATCTTCTTCCAGGTTTTCGACAAGGGCTGGATGGAAGACGGCGAAGGCCGCGTGATCGACTTCAAGAACACGCTGATCCTGCTGACGACGAACGCCGGCACCGATCTGATTACGAGCCTGTGCAAAGACCCGGACCTGATGCCCGACGCGGAGGGTATCGCCAAGGCATTGCGCGAACCGCTGCTGAAGGTGTTTCCGCCCGCGCTGCTGGGCCGGCTCGTCACGATCCCGTACTACCCGCTGAATGACGAGATGATCGGCGCGATTATCCGCCTGCAACTCGGACGTATCGCGCGGCGCGTCGCGCAAAGCCACAAAGTGCCGTTCACCTACGACGACGAAGTGGTCAAGCTGATCGCGAGCCGCTGCACGGAGCTGGAAAGCGGCGGCCGGATGATCGATGCGATCCTCACCAACAGTCTGTTGCCTGCCATCAGCGGCGAATTTCTCACGCGCTTGATGGACGGCAAGCCGGTGCGGCGCGCTCATATCACCGTGTCGAATGGTGAGTTCGGTTATGCATTCGATTAAGGAGCGACGCTGCCATGGCTAGCCAGGTCTCGATGGGCGCGACCCTGAAGTGCTCGTTCGGCGCGGCGCCGTCGAGCCTGGTCGTGTTGCCCACCAACAAGGTGTTCGCGGAAGGGCCGCCTGCCGCGAACATCATGGATCACATTCCGCTTGTGAACATCATGCCGTTCGGCACGTGCAATTCGCCCTCGAATCCGACGGTCGCCGCCGCGACGACGGCTGCGCTCGGCGTGCTGACGCCGATGCCATGCGTGCCCGCGACGGTGTCGCCCTGGGCGCCCGGCGCGCCGACGGTGACAATCGGCAATTTCCCGGCGCTCGACAACACGTCGACATGCCTGTGCACCTGGGGCGGCGCGATCAGCTTTGTCGCACCGGGCACCGTCAAAACCATGATTCCCTAGAGGCTGACCCCGGGGCGACCTCAGTGACCACCTAAGTGACCACCTCAGTGACCACGCCAATGACCATCCAGAAGAACCGTCCGTGCGCCGTGTCGAGCCCGCTCGGCGAAGACGCGCTGCTGTTTGCCGGCATGGGCGGCAGCGACGAACTCGGCCGGCTCAGTGAATACCGGCTCGAACTGCTGAGCGAGAACGATTCGATCGCGCTGCACGACATCCTCGGGCAGCCGGTAGGCGTGCGCATCGACCGGCCGGGTGGCGACCCGCGGCACTTTCATGGCTACGTCACGCAGTTCGCGCACACCGGGTGGCGCGGCCGCTTCGCGACCTACCAGGCGACGCTGCACCACTGGCTGTGGTTCCTCACGCGCGCGCACAACTGCCGGGTGTTCCAGAACAAAAGCGTCGTCGAGATCATCAAGGATGTGTTCAACGACTATCCGGCGAGTTTCGACGCGTCCCTTTCGAATACGTATGAAGCGCTGCCGTATTGCGTGCAATACCGTGAGACCGATTTTGCCTTTGTGAGCCGCCTGATGGAGTCGGCCGGCATTTACTATTTCTTCCGTCAGGAGGCAACGAGCCACACCCTCGTGCTTGCCGATTCGTACGCGGCGCACAACAACCTCGACGGCGGTGGATCGATCCGTTACGTGGCTGGTGGCGTGGGCAGTATGCGAGGCACGGAATGCATCGGCGAGTGGACGCTGCAAGGTGCGCTGCAAACGCATGAGCAGAGCGCGGCGGATTTCAACTTCGAGATGGCGACCAATCGCGAAGCGAGTATCCCGCTGGCGCAGGCCGCGCTGCAGTCGAACTACGAAAACGCCACGGCGGCGCGGTTCGACTATCCTGGCGGTTTCTCGACCCGGGCGGCTGCCGAGACCGTGGTCCGCACGCGGATGGAGGCGACGGCGGCGCAAGCCCAGCGCGTCAGCGGCCGCGCGAATGTGTGCGCGATCAGCCCGGGTGGACTGTTCACGCTGTCCGAGCACCCACGCCCCGATCAGAACACGCACTATCTCGTGACGGGTGCCCGCTACGCGATTTCATACGGCGGCTATGAGCCTGGCGGCGGCGCGTCGGAAGGCCTGCAGTTCTCCTGTACGTTCGACGCGCTCGACAGCACGTATGCTTTTCGCACGCCGCTCACGACACCGAGGCCCTCGATACGCGGCCCGCAGACCGCGTTCGTGACCGGCAACAACGACCAGGAGATCTGGACCGATCAGTACGGCCGCGTCAAGGTGCGGTTTCACTGGGATCGCTCCGGCGTCAGCGATGGCGACAGTTCGTGCTGGGTGCGCGTCGCCCAGTCGTTCGCCGGTAAGCGCTGGGGCGCGCTGTTCCTGCCGCGCGTCGGGCAGGAGGTGGTGGTCGAATTTCTCGACGGCGATCCCGACCGGCCGCTTGTCACGGGTACGGTCTACAACGCCGGGATGTCGCCGCCCTACGCGCTGCCCGACAACGCCACGCGTTCGACGATCAGGAGCGATTCGTTCAAAGGCGGCGACACCTACAGCGAACTTCGCTTCGACGACAAGGGCGGCAGCGAGCAACTCTTTCTCTTCGCGGGCCGCAACCAGGACAACACCGTCAAGAACGATTCGCTCGAATCGGTGGGCAAGGACCGTCATTTTTCGGTGGTGGGCAATCACTACGCCAAGGTCGCGGGCGACCGGCACGACACGGTGGTCGGCGCACACAAAGGCAAGATCGGCGGCACGCTTTCGTTCGACGTGGAGGGCGACACGCAGCACAAGTCCGGCGGGAATATCGTGCTGAGCGCGGACGGGCGCATCGATCTCAAAGCGATGAATATCACGCTGCAGGCGGACCAGATGCTGACCTTGAAAGTCGGCGAGAGCGCGATCGTACTCGCGCCGAACGGCGTCTCGATCTCCGGCCCGATCGTCGCCATCGTCGGCTCGATGATGGTCAATATCAACAGTGGCGGCGCGAACAGCGGTGGGTCCGCGCAAGCGGCCGCGCCGCAAGCGCCCGACGCGCCCACGGAGGCCGACGATGGCACGAGGTAATCCGTCATGTTCCTGATACTTCGCGTCGAACACTATCGCAACGCGGCGGCGCCCGAGGCGATCGAAAGAAAGTTCGGGGTGGACGGCGGCACCATCGGCCGTTCAACCGACAACGACCTGGTCTTGCCGGACCCGGACAAGCTGATCTCGCGCGCACATGCACGCATCGAGTTCCGCGACGGCAGTTTTCTGATTCAGGACGTCGGCAGCAATCCCAGCGTGCTGAACGGGCGACCGCTCGGCGGTTCGCGGCAGGCTCGTCTGACGCATGGCGACGATCTCGCGGTGGGGGAGTATCTGTTGAGTGTCGTGGTGCAGGCCGAGGCGCCGGCGGCCGTTGCGGCGCCGTCCCCGATGGCGGCCGGCAAGGGGCTCGACGATCTGCTCGGCGCGGGCGGGGACATGCCGTTACCCGATCCGCTCGCATTGCCGCCGGGCCTCGACGCGTTGCAGATCGGCAGCGGGCCGGCGGACGATCCGCTTGGACTCAATGGGCCGATGCACTCGCACGCGGGGCCGTTGGCTGACGCGCTGTTCGAACGTGCGCCGGCCGAGCGGGCACCGGGTTATCGTGGCTCGATGGGAACGCATGCGGCGCCGGAGTCGCTGCCGTTCACCGGTGCGTCGATGGGCATTCCTACGGACTACGATCCGTTTGCCGATCTTGGTACGGGTGGTCGTGGCGGTCATGGTGGTCATGGCGCGGCGGCCTCGCCGCAGCAGGTGCATGCACAGACGGCGAGAGAAGCGCCGGTGGCTGCGCCCGCGCCGGTGCTGCTGCCGGAGTTCACGATTCTCGGGCGCTCGGGGCCGGGGCCCGTTGCGCCATTGCCGATTACGCGTGATGACCGAACGGGTTCGCTGTCTGCCGGTTTGCAAAATGAGCAGGCGGGTACGCCGGCCGTGATTGCGCAGCAAGCGCCGGTCAGGCCGATGCCGGATGTCACGCTCGCCGAAGTGCCGCCACAGGCACCTGTTCGCGCGCAGGGAGCGCATGCCGGTTTGCCGCCTGCTTCCGCTCAGCCGGAGCAAGCGGTTTCGTCGGCCGTTGTCGCTCAAGCAATCCACGCGACGCCCGCAGCACAGCCAACGCCCGCACCCGCACCAACCCACGACGCCATCCTGCAAGCGCTCCTCAAAGGCCTCGGCGTGCCTGATCTGCCGCTCGGCTCGCGTAGCGCGGTGGACCTCGCCGAACTGGTCGGTCAGATGCTGCGCGAATCGCTCGGCGGCACCATTGACGTGCTGATGGCGCGAGCGCTGACAAAAAAAGAAATCCGCATCGACATGACGGTGATCGGCGTGCGCGACAACAACCCGCTGAAATTTTTTCCTGACGTGGACAGTGCGCTCATGCAGATGCTGTCGGGGCGCGGCGTGGGTTATTTGCCGCCGCTCAAGGCGATCTGGGCCTCATTCGACGACATCAAGGCGCATGAACTCGCGATGGTGGCCGGCATGCGCGCGGCGCTGCTCGACGTGCTCAAGCGTTTCGACCCGGCGGCGATCGAGAAGCGCGTCTCGGCGCCAAGCGTGATGGACAAGATGCTCGGCGGCAACCGCAAGGCGCGCATGTGGGACCGCCAGGTCGAAATGTACGACGAGATGGTGCGCGAGGCCGACGACGATTTCCAGCGCCTGTTCGGCGAACGTTTCGCGAGCGCTTATGAAGACCAGATCGGACGCATCCGCACCAAATGAAAACTCGTTCTTCACCAGGTCTGTCCCACCCGTCGCCCGCGACGCCGCGCGAGAACCCGCCTGCGCGAGCACGGCGCACCGCTGCCATGCGCCGACGTCTGCTCGGTCTCGGCGCAGCAAGCGCGCTGCTGGCCGGCTGCGGCATGCTGGACAAACTGCCTTTGATCGGCAAGGCCAAGCCGCCACCGCCTCCACCACCGGCCCCTGCCGCACCGCCACCGCAGCTTATCGACGTCACGCTGAAGGCCGCCGCCGAACTCAATCCGGACGTGACCGGCCGGCCGTCGCCGGTTGCGGTGCGGCTTTACCAGTTGAAGTCGGCGAGCAAGTTCAGCAATGCCGATTTCTTTGCGCTGTTCGATCACGACAGCGCGTTGCTCGGCGCCGACCTGCTGACGCGCGAAGAAATTCAGATCGAGCCCGGTGCGAGCCGCACCGTGGTGTTGGAGCGCGCGAAAGACGCGCGCCAGTTCGCCGTGCTGGCCGCGTATCGCGACGTCGACTCGGCGCGCTGGCGCGCGGTCGTCGACGTCTCGCCGGCTGACGTCAAACGGGTTGAGATTCGGCTCGAGGCGCTGGGTGTCGCGATAGCGACAGGTCATGACGGCTCGACCCATTCGTAGATTTTGCAGCACGCATCGGCCATCGGAGAGCGGGCAGTGGCTGTCACGAACCCGTTAGGCACCCAGACGAATTGATGAATCGAAGCATCACCGGAGTTACCACACGCGATGTCCTGGAACAATAAAGTCATCTGGTCCGAGGGGATGTTCCTGCAGCCGCAGCATCTCCAGCAACACGACCGTTATCTGCACGCGCTGGTCGAATCGCGGGCGGCTGGGCTACGGCCGTATGGGTGGGGCTTCACCACGCTCAAGCTCGACGACGCGCAACTCGCGCTCGGCAAGCTGGCGATTCGCGAATGCGCGGGCGTCCTGCCCGACGGCACGCCGTTTGCGCTCTCCGCCGACGACGCGCCGCCGCCGGGCATCGACATTCCCGATGACGCGCGCAATGCGCTCGTCGTGCTCGCGTTGCCGGTGCGCCGCCCAGGCATTCCGGAGGCCACGGCGGCGCCGTCCGCCGATAGTTTCGCGCGCTACGGGACGCTCGAATACGAAGTGAGCGACAGCAACGCGGACGGCACCGGCGCGGCGCTGCTGCAGATCGGCAAGCTATGCCTGAGACTCGCGTTCGAATCCGAAGTGGCGAACGCGCATGCCTGCCTGGGCGTCGCGCGGGTGATCGAGCGGCGCGCGGACAACCGCGTCGTGCTCGATCCCGATTACGCGCCGCCGTGTCTCGACTACCGCGTGGCGCCGCGCCTCGCCGCTTTCGCCGACGAATTCACCGGACTGTTGCGCCAGCGCGGCGAGGCACTCGCGAGCCGGCTGACGGCGCCGGGCACAGGCGGGGCCGCCGAAATTCAGGACTTTCTGCTGCTGCAACTCGTCAATCGCGCCGAGCCGCTGATTGGTCACCTCGCGACCATGACCGGTCTGCACCCGGAAGAACTGTTCCGCGTTGCGGTGGCGCTGGCCGGCGAATTGGCGACCTTCTCGCAGGCGAACAAGCGTTGCGCGCAGTACCCGGTCTACCGGCATGACCGGCTCGCCGAAACCTTCATGCCGGTGATCGCCGATCTGCGGCAGTCGTTGAGCATGGTGATGGACTCCGCCGTGGTGCCGATTCCGCTCGAAGCCCGTAAGTTCGGCGTGCATGTCGCGGTAGTGCCCGACACCGAACTCTTCAAGTCCGCGATGTTCGTGCTCGCGGTCAACGCGCAGATGCCCGCCGACACCGTGCGCAACAGCTTCGCGCAGCAGGTCAAGATCGGTCCGGTCGAAAAAATCCGCGACCTCGTCAATCTGCAGCTTCCCGGCATCGCCTTGCGCGCGCTGCCGGTCGCGCCACGGCAGTTGCCGTTCCACGCCGGCTTCACGTACTTCGAGCTCGACCGCAGCAACGATCTGTGGAAGCTGCTGCCCACGTCGGCCGGCTTCGCGATGCATGTGGCGGGCGAATTCCCAGGTCTGCAACTGACGTTCTGGGCCATCAGGAGATAGCCGATCATGAGTCGAGACGACTTCGCTGCGGACCAGGACGCGACTTTTCTGGTGCCGCGTCCGGGCGGCAAGAGCACGGCGCCTGGCGCGCCCGCCGCGTCAGGCGAAATGCCGGCGGCTGCTCAGTCGGCAGGCCAGTCGCCGGGCCCGGCGGCTGCGCCGGTCGATGCGCCCACGTCCGGCCCCATCCCGACGAGCGGGCTCAATCCGCTGTTGCGCGCGGCCAACCCGCTGCTCGATCTGATCGTGCCGCTGCGTCACATGTCGACCCATTCCGATCTCGAAGACTTGCGCCGGCGTCTCGTCGACGGCGTGCGCCAGTTCGAGAGCGAAGCCCGCGCGGCCAACCTCAGCGTCGAAGCGTTGTCGGCGGCGCGCTACGCGTTGTGCACCTTTCTCGATGAAACCGTGTCGAGCACGCCGTGGGGCGGCGGCGGTGCGTGGTCGGGGCGCAGCCTGCTGATCCTGTTCCATAACGAGGCGTCGGGCGGCGAGAAATTCTTCATGATCCTGCAGCGGCTCGCACAGGACCCGCGTACCAACCTCGACGTCCTCGAACTGATGTATGTGTGTCTCGCGCTCGGCATGGAAGGGCGCTACCGTCTGATCGAAGGCGGCCGCGCGCAACTCGACGTGTTGCGCGAGCGGTTGCTGGCGATGATCCGCGAGCGCCGCGGTCCGCTCGAGCGCGACCTGTCGCCGCATTGGCAAGGTGTCCTCGACAAGCGCAATCCGCTGATGCGGATGCTGCCGGTGTGGGTGCTCGCGGCGCTCACCGGCGTGATCCTGATGGCATTGCAACTGGCGTTCTCGATCAGTCTGAACCGGGCGTCCGATCCCGTATTTGCCGCGCTGCACGGCGTGAAGACGGCGGTGGCCGAGCCCGTCGCGCCTAAGGCCGCGGTGGTGCTCGAACCCGTGAAACCGCGCCTCGCTGCGTTTCTTGCGCCCGAGGTCAGCCAGGGGCTGGTCAGTGTGGTGGAGACCCCGGCCAAGTCGACTGTCACGCTGCATGGCGACGGCATGTTCGGTTCCGGGAGCGCGGATGTGTCACGCAGTTTCTATCCGCTGCTCGATCGCATCGGCGACGCGCTGAAAACCGTGCCGGGCCGCGTCGTGGTGGCGGGGCATTCGGACGACCAGCCCATCGTGTCGGCACGTTTTCCGTCGAACTGGCATTTGTCGCAAGCGCGCGCCGAAGCGGTCAGGCAGGTGCTCGCCGCACGCACCGGCACGCCCGCGCGTTTCGCCGCCGAAGGGCGCGGCGACTCTGAGCCGCTCGTGCCCAACGACAGTGCGGCGAACCGCGCGCGCAACCGGCGGGTGGATGTGACCGTCTTCACGTCGGGGGCGCCATGACTGCCGCGCTCATCGCTTCGTTCCCGTTTTGTCTTTTGCCAGGTCACCCGTCATGAAACGTCTCTTTAGCTGGCTGACCCGCGCCTGGGTGCTGGCATTCTTCGGCGCGCTCGCGCTTGCGCTGATCGTCTGGTTCGACGGGCCGCTCGTTGCGTTCAACGGCAATGCGCCGCTGGAATCGGTGTCGAGCCGCATCACGTTGATCGCGATCATTTTTGTTCTGTGGGCCGGATTCTTTGTCGGCAAATGGGTGATCGGACGCATTGCCAGTTTGAAGCTGATGCAGAGCGTGGCGGCGCAACCGCCCGCCGATGCAGCATCGGCATCGGCCGCGCCGGCCGGAGGCGACACGCGTTCTACCGCCGAGGTGTCGGCGCTCAACCAGCGCTTCCAGGAAGCGCTGGCGATTCTGCGTCAGGCGCGCGGCGGCCGCCGCTTTGGCGGTCAGTATCTCTATCAGACGCCGTGGTACATGTTCGTCGGCGCGCCGGGTGCGGGCAAGACCACCGCACTGGTCCACTCGGGCCTGAAATTTCCGCTTGCCGATACGCTCGGCAAGGAGGCGATTCGCGGCATTGGCGGCACGCGCAACTGCGACTGGTGGTTTACCGACGAAGCCGTGCTGCTCGACACCGCCGGCCGCTATACGACCCAGGACAGCGATTCCGAAGCCGACAAGGCGGCGTGGACGGGCTTCCTGCAACTGCTGAAGAAATACCGTCGGCGCCGGCCGATCAACGGTGTGATCGTCGCGGTGTCGGTTGCCGATCTGTTGCGGCAATCCGATGCCGCGCGCAAGACGCAGGCGCAGACAATCCGCGAGCGGATCAAGGAATTGCATGAACGCCTCGGCATCCGCTTTCCGATCTATGTGCTGGTCACCAAGTGCGATCTGATGGCGGGCTTTGTGGAGTTCTTCGACGACCTGGGCCGCGAGGAGCGCACGAGTGTCTGGGGCATGACGTTTCCGGTCGCCGACGCAGCCAACGTCGACCAGTTGCTGGCAGCATTCCCGGCCGAATTCGACGCGTTGGAAGCGCGTCTGCAGGCGCGCGTCCTCGACCGTCTGCAACAGGAGCGGGACGTGCGGCGGCGCGCGCTGATCTATGGCTTTCCGCAGCAGCTCGCGTCCTTGCGCGACCTGTTGGGCAGCTTCCTCGGCGACGTCTTCCAGTCGAGCCGCTATGAGGAAAATGCGCTGCTGCGCGGCGTGTACTTCACGAGCGGCACCCAGGAAGGCAGCCCGATCGACCGTGTGATGGGCGCACTGGCGGCGAGCTTCGGCGTCGATCGCCAGGTGCTGGTGGCGAACACGGCAAGTGGCCGCAGCTATTTCATTACGCGGCTGTTGCGCGACGTGCTGTTCCAGGAGTCGGGACTGGCGGGCGCGGATCTGCGCGTCGAGCGCCGCCGTGCGTGGCTGCAACGTGGCGCCTGGGTGCTGGCCGCCGCCCTGATCGTGCTGATGACGGCGGGGCTGGTGACCAGTTACATGAGGAACAAGGCATACGTGAGCGAGGTTGCGTCGCAGGTCGAGGCGATTGACGCACAGGCGCGCAACCTCGTGCCCGGTGCCGGCGTGCTGAGCGTGCTGCCGCTGCTCGATGCCGCGCGCAGCATTCCCGGCGGCTACGCGGACCGGAACGGCGGTGCGCCGTTTCTGATGACGCTTGGTCTGTATCAGGGCGACAAGCTGGGTTCCGCCGCGCAGGCCCTGTATCAGCGTCTTTTGCGCCAGACCTTGCTGCCACGAGTGGTCGGCCGGCTGGAAGATCAGTTGCGGCGCGGCGAAGCGAACAATCCGCAATATCTGTACGAGACGCTGCGGGTCTATCTGATGCTGGGCGATCCGCGCCATTTCGACGCCGAATCGGTCGGTGCCTGGACGGATTACGATTGGGATCGCAACCTCGCCGGGCACGTCACCGACGATCAGCGCAAGGATCTATCGGCGCATATGGCTGCGCTGCTCGACCATCTGCAGGACGATGGGCCGGTCACGCTCGACGCCGATCTGGTTGCCTCGACCCGTCAGGCGCTCGCAAGGATTCCGCTGCAACAGCGGGTCTACGCGTCGCTGGTGCGCAATCTGCAACACGCGAGTTTGCCGGAGGTGTCGCTGGCAAGCGCGGCGGGGCGCGATGCGGCACTCGTGTTCGTGCGCAGGAGCGGCGAGCCGATGACGCGCGGCGTGCCGGGCCTCTATACGCGCGACGGCTACCGGCAATTCCTCGCGCGCCGGGATCGGGCGGTGGCCGACGTCGTCAAGGACAACTGGATATTGGGCAAGGACGAGGCGGTTACCGATCCGGCGGCGGTCGAGCAACTGAACGCGCAGGTGCTCGAGCTCTACTACGACGACTACATCAGACGCTGGGACGCCTTCCTGTCCGATGTCGGCATCGTGCCGTTTCGCGACCTCGATCAGGCTGCGCGTGTAGTGAACGTGCTCGCGCAGCCCACGTCGCCGCTGAAGAAATTCATGGACGTGGCCGCGAAGGAAACCACGCTCGGCGATGTCAAGCAAAGTTCATTGATCGATTCGGCCAAGGGCAAGCTCGACAGCGTCAAGAAGAAGCTGGAAAGCGCACTCGCTTCGACCGACGATGCAGCGCCCGCGCCGGCGGCATCGCTGCAAAATCCCGTCGATCTGCATTTCGAGTCCTTGCATCAACTCGCGGCGGCGGGCGCGGGCGGCGGCTCGCCGCTCGATTCGCAACTCGCCTCGCTCAACGAGGTGTTCGTCTATCTCGATGCCGCCAATACCGCGAAGCGCCAGGGCGCGCCTGCGCCCTCGTCGGATGCGTTGATGAAGCTGAAGCAGGGCGCCGAAGGCAAGCCCGCGCCGCTTGCCGCCATGCTCAAGGGGGTAGCGGACGCGGGATCGTCGCTGACGCTCGGCAGCGAGCGTGGGCGCCTGAGTTCGCTGTGGGTGGCGAACGTCGCGTCGTTCTGCCATCAGGCGATTGACGGTCGCTATCCGCTCGTGCGCACGGCAGGCAACGCGGTGACTCAGGACGATTTCGGCCGTGTGTTCGCGCCCGGCGGCCTGATCGACGACTTCTTCCAGCACAACCTGATGCCGTATGTCGATATGTCGAAGGCGCGCTGGAGCTGGCGGCCTTTCGGCAACGTATCGCTTGGCATTCCAGAGGATGTGCTCACGCAGTTTCAGCGCGCGGCGCAAATCCGCGACGCCTTCTTTTCGGGCGGCGGAAAGATGGCATCGGCCCGCTTCGAATTGAAGCCGGTCACGATGGACGCCGCCGTGACGCAATTCACGCTCGATCTCGACGGGCAGACGCTCACCTATGGACACGGCCCCACGCGTTCGACCGCGTTCCAGTGGCCTAACGGAAAAGTATCGAGCACGGTGCGGGTCGACTTTGCGCCGCCCGGGGCGGGCGGCAGCAGCGGTTTTTCCACCGACGGCCCGTGGGCATGGTTCAGGATGATCGACAAGGGCGTGCTGGAGCCGACCGCGCAGCGCGACCGCTACAACCTCACGTTGGACCTGGACGGCCGCAAGGTCACGCTGGAGCTGCGCGCGAGCAGCGTGGTGAATCCGTTCAATCTCGACGCGCTCAGCAAATTCAGTTGTCCGGCGAAGCTATGAGCGAATTGTTCGAAACGCCGGGCTTTTTCGGCAAGGCGATTACGCATGGCGACTTTCTGTCGCGACGTTTGCCGGCTCCCTTTCTCGATTCATGGGACGACTGGCTGCAACGCGGGCTGAATGCGAGCCGGCAGCGGCTGGGTGCCGACTGGCTCGGCGCCTATCTGACGAGCCCGGTGTGGCGCTTTATGCTTGGGCGAGGCGTGTGTGGGGCGCACGTGTGGGCGGGTGTGATGATGCCGGGCATCGATCGTGTCGGCCGGTATTTTCCGCTGACTATCGCGGCGAGTTGCGGCGGGGAGGTCGATCTCGTCGAGTGGATTGGGGCGAGCGGTGAGTGGTACGACCGCCTCGAGGTGCTTGCACGGTCCACGCTCGACGAGCGCTTCCAGATCGACGCGTTCGATGCGGCACTCGCGCAGTTGACCGCACCCGCCCTGCCTGCTGCACGTGAGCAGAGGGCAGCGCTGATTCTTCCGTTGGCGTCGCTTTCGCCCGATGAACTCACGCACGGCGCGCACAGGCTGATGATGAATTGGCTGTCCGCGGCTGCGGTTGGGCGCAGCTTCTGGTGGAGTGAAGGCAGTACGGCGGCCGAGGCCGTGCTGGTTGCCTGTGACGGCCTACCTGCGGAGCAGCAATTTTGCGCGCTCGTGGGCGGTGGATGGAAGGACTCGGAATGGACGTACTGTTGCGACGACACCGCGCGTTAAAAACGCCGGTTTTGCGAGGCAATGGTGCTTGCTTTCTAAGGATCGGAATTCGACGCTATGCGTCGAACCACACCAGTACCACCGTGACGTTATCCTTGCCGCCATGCTGTTTGGCGAGTTCGACAAGCTGATGGCTGCACGCAACCAGGGTCTCGGGCGTGGCGTTGCGCAGTACGTCTGAAATCTGCTGGTCGTTCACCATACCGTACAGACCGTCTGAGCACAGCAGATAGAGGTCACCCGGCCTCGGCGTGAGCCGGTGCACCTCAGGCTCGACCGCGGGCGACGGGCCGAGCGCCTGCAGCAGCTCGTTGCGACCCGGCAGGTTGACGGTGATGCCCGCGTCGAGCGCCTGTTGATAGAGCGTCTGGTCGCTCGTGATCTGCAGCATCCGGCTATCGCGCCAGCGATAGAGCCGGCTGTCGCCAACATGGAATACCACCATGGTCGCCGAATGAGGCTGGCGCCAGATGCCGGTCATGGTGGTGCCCATGCCGCGACCATCGGGACGCATATCACTGCGATTGATCGCAAAGAGCTGCGCGTTGACGTGTTTGACGGCGCGCGTCGCAGCAGTAATGGCGGGATGCGTGCCTTGCGGCGTGGTGCCGTCTGATTGCGCTGCATGCCGGCCAGGCAACGTGGCATCGGGATCGTCGCGTTGTTCGGTATGAAACGCGCGAGGGTCGAGTTCCGCGATGAACTGATGGAATAGCGCCAGTGCCTCGGTACTCGCCACTTCACCGGCATCGTGACCGCCCATGCCGTCGCACACAATGACCAGACCGAGCGCGTCGTCAACCAGAAAATTGTCTTCGTTGTTACGGCGTACGAGCCCGATATCGGATAGGCCGAATGCGTAACCCGTAGCGAGCCGGTAAGTCTGATTGGACGAAGTGGGTTTCAAGTGAGTGGTGTCGAGTCAATGCGCGCCGGGAGGAGAAAAAGTCTCCTGTTTCAGGTCATTATCCATAATGGCCTATCCGCGTCAACGACAAACGATCGCCTGGTAGTACGGAAAAACGCGAGCACGAAAACGCGGCTCCGATGCCGCGTGTCGGGAAACGCTTGGGAAACGTTTGAGAAACGTTCGGGAAACGTTCAGGAAACGCGTTCAGGCTACGCTGAGCCGCGATACCTTCACTGTGCGGCACGCTCCGGCCTGTCCCGGCGCCGGGCGTGCATCGCGATTCGATGTGTCAGGACGCCTCACGCTCTCCCGAGGGCGATAAACCGTTCCAGATGATGATCCTCATCCCCCAGTTGATGGTCGATCATCACGAGGCGCTTCGCATAGTGAGCGAGCGGCAACTCCCACGTCATGCCGATACCGCCATGCAGCTGAATGCATTCCTCGGCGACCAGCGTCCCAATCCTGCCAATACTATATTTAGCCGCCGACACCGCGCGTTCCCGCACGGTGCGCTCGGCCCCAAGCGCTGCAGCGGCGTTGATCACCGCCGATCGCGCCTGCTCGATCTCGAGCAGCAGATCCGCCATCCGGTGTTGCAATGCCTGGAAGCTGCCGATCGGCACGCCGAACTGTTTGCGTGTGCGCAGGTACTCGAGTGTGTAGTCCTTTGCGACATCCATCGCGCCGACCGCTTCGGCGCACAAGGCAAGCACACCGAAACTGATCGCGTATTCGAGTGTCGCAAACCCTTCGCCGGCCGTGCCGAGCAACGCATCGCCGCCCAGCGCGACGTTGTCGAACGTAACCTCGGCCGCGCGGCCGCCGTCGATCTTGCGGTAGCCGCGCACGCTAACGCCCGCGGCTTCGCGAGGGACCAGAAAAAGCGTGATGCCGGCTTCGGCATCGTCGGCGCCGTTCGTGCGCGCGGAGACGAGAAAGAGGGAAGCGTTTTCGCCCTGCTGGACGACCGCTTTCGCGCCATTCAGCATCCACGTGTTGCCGTTGCGTTCCGCACGTGTGGTCACGCGCGAGTGTTCGTAGTGGCCGTCCGGCTCGCCATGCGCGAGCGCAACGATTTTGGCGCCTGCGATCAGATCGCCAAGCGCGGCCTTTTGCGTTTCATCGCCACCGCGCGTGAGCGCCTGACCGACGATTAGCGTATCGAGAAACGGCTCGACCACGAGGCCCCGACCCAGACTCTCGAAGACAACAGCGATATCGAAGCCGCTACCGCCAAATCCTCCGTCCGTTTCGTCGAACAACGCGCCAATGATGCCGAGTTCCGCGAAGCGGTTCCACAGTTCGGAGCTGAAGCCTTCGGGCGAGCACGCAATCCGGTCGCGCGTGTCGAAACCGTATTGTTCAGTGACAAAACGGTTGAGCGTATCCGCCAGCATGCGGCGGTCTTCGGTGTGCTGGAAATTCATGGCGTTTGCCCCTTACAGTCCCAGGATCATTTTGGAAATGATGTTCTTCTGGATTTCGTTGGAGCCGCCGAAGATCGACAGCTTGCGGTTGTTGAAGTAAAGCGATGCAGCGCTTGCCGCTTCGTCGGGTCCGACTGGTGTGTCTTGGAAACCGTCGTACAAAGCTTCTTCTATGAACGGCTGCGCATACGGTCCCATCGCGCGGCGGGTGAGCGAGGAGATTTCCTGGCGGATTTCCGTGCCGCGAATCTTCAGCATCGAACTCTCGGCGCCCGGTACGCCGCCGCCGGCCACCGCCGCGATCACGCGCAGGTTGGTGGTTTTCATGTTCTCCAGATCGATCTCGACGCGCGCCATGCGTGCCGCGAACGACGGATCGTCCGCCAGCGGCCGGCCGTTGCGCCGCTGTTTCGCGGCGATCTTGCGCAGCCGGTTAAAGGCCGCCACCGAGAAGCCGACGCCCGCGATATTGGTGCGCTCGTACGTGAGCAGGTACTTGGCGTAGGTCCAGCCTTTGTTCGCTTCACCCACGAGGTTTTCAGCCGGTACGCGCACGTCGGTGAAGAACACTTCGTTGACTTCGTGTTCGCCATCGAGGGTGATGATCGGGCGCACGTCGACACCTGGCGTATTTATGTCGATCAGCAGGAAGCTGATGCCTTCCTGCTTGCGCACGTCGGTGGCGGTGCGCACGAGGCAGAAGATCATGTTCGCGTAGTGGCCCAGCGTGGTCCACGTTTTCTGACCGTTGACGATGTAGTGCTCACCTTGTGCGTCGGTGCCGCGTACCGCGGTGGTCTTGACCGATGCGAGGTCCGAGCCCGCGCCCGGTTCCGAGTAGCCTTGGCACCACCAGTCCGAGCCGTCGAGAATTCGCGGCAACCAGTGGCGTTTTTGCGCCTCGCTACCGTATTTGATCAACACCGGTCCCAGCATGTTGACGCCGAACGGCACGACACGCGGTGCCCCCGCCAAGGCGCATTCATTCTCGAAGATGAATTTCTGCACGGCGTTCCAGTCCGGGCCGCCGTACTCCTTCGGCCAATGATTGGCGAGCCAGCCTTGCGCGTTGAGAATCGCGTGCCACTCGGCCATGTCGTCGCGCGTAAGACGGCGGCCGCCGTGTACTTTGCCGGCGAGACGCTGCGGGAGCTTGTCACGCAAAAAACGCAGCACGTCGGCGCGAAAAGCTTCTTCTTCGGGTGTGAAGTTCAGATCCATGGCAGGTTCTTTCCTCGATATTTAACAGTCCGCCGGACCGGGGGCGATCAGACCGCCACCGGTCGAGCATGCTACAAACAGGCTGCCGTCTCAAGCCGGCTGGTTGAGGCTCGCGAAATCGGCACCGCGTTCAACCAGTTCGACCAGCAGCGGCGACGCTTGCCAGAACAGCGGGTCTTCTTTGGCGAACTCGCGGATGTCCGCCAGAATCGTGGCGAGGCCTACCGTATCGGCGTATTTCATCGGACCGCCGCGATAACGCGGAAAACCGTAGCCGTAGAGGAAGGTCACGTCGACATCGAGCGGCCGCAGCGCGATGCCTTCATGCACGACGTTAGCGCCTTCGTTGACCATCGCGGCCATGTAGCGGCGGATAATTTCTTCGTCGGTGAAAGGGCGAGGCGTGATGCCGGCGCGTTCGCGTTCGGCTTCGATGATGGCCTCGACCTCGGGGTCCGCCGTGCCGGTGCGCGAACCTTCGGGGTACAGATAAAAGCCGCGGCCGGTCTTCTGGCCGAACCAGCCGCGTTCGCAAAGCCGGTCGGCGATCTGCACGTAGCGTGCTTGCGGGTTCCGCGTGGCGGCGCGCCGCTTGCGTGAGGCCCAGCCAATGTCGCCGCCCGCCAGATCGACCACCTGGAACGGACCCATCGGGAAGCCGAACGCACGCACGGCTGCATCGATCTGATAGGGCGACGCACCGTCTTCCATCATCGCGTCCGCCGCGCCCCGATACACCGCCAGCACGCGATTGCCGATGAAGCCGTCGCACACGCCGGCACGCACCGGCGTCTTGCGCAGCTTCTTCGCGAGTTCGAACGCGGTGGCGACCACGTCCGCGCTGACCTGTTTCGGCACGACCACTTCCAGCAACTTCATGATGTTGGCGGGGGAGAAGAAGTGCAGGCCGATCACGTCCGCGGGGCGCGAAATGCTGGCCGCAATCGCGTCGATGTCGAGATAGGACGTGTTGGTGGCGAGCACCGCACCGGCTTTGCAGACACGATCGAGTTCGGCGAACACGGCCTTTTTCACCGACAGGTCTTCGAATACGGCTTCGATCACCAGATCGGCGTCAGCGAGTGCGTCGTACGAGGTGCTGCCTTGCCAGCGCGTCATCACGTCGGCTTTCTTCTCCGCACTCATGCGGCCTTTGGCGATCAGGCCGTCGTAGACCTTTTCGATGTGGGCGCGGCCGCGTGCGAGCGACGCGTCGTCGCGTTCGATCATCGTCACCGGCAAGCCGGCATCGAGCACCGCGACGGCGATACCCGCGCCCATTGTGCCGCCGCCCACCACGCCGATCCTGTTCAGAGCACGCGGTTTTGCGTCGCGGGTTTCCGGCGCCTTGAGCACTTCGCGTTCGGCAAAGAACGCGTGAATCAATCCGGCACGCTGCGGGCTGTCGATGCATGCCAGGAACAGCTTGCGTTCGAGCCGCAGGCCGTCTTCGAAAGATTGCTCGACGGCGGCTTCCACAGCATCGACAATTTTGAGCGGAGAAAACAGGCCGCGCGATTTCTTCGCCGTTTCCGTGCGTGCGGTGGCAACGACGGCAAGGCTCGCGGCGCGATCGCTTAGCGCGGCGGCATCGCGCGTGCGCCGCACGGGGGCGTGAGCGGCCAGCAGTTCGTGCACATAGGCGAGTCCTTCAGCGAGGATGTCGTCACTGCTGCCGAGCCGGTCGATGAGGCCGAGCGCGAGCGCTTCTTTCGCGCCGGCGTGGCGCCCGCTCAGGATCAGGTCGAGCGCGGCTTGCGCGCCGATCAGGCGCGGCGTGCGCTGCGTGCCGCCTGCACCCGGAAGCAGGCCGAGTTGCACTTCGGGCAAACCGAGCTTCGCGCCATCCACGGCGAGCCGGTAATGCGCGGCGAGCGCCACTTCCAGGCCGCCGCCGAGCGCGGCGCCGTGAATAGCGGCCACCACCGGTTTCGCGCACGCTTCGATGCGGTTACAGACGTCCGGCAGCGACGGCGGCACCGGTGGCTTGCCGAACTCGCGGATGTCCGCACCCGCGATGAAATTGCGCCCGGCGCCGACGATCAGCACGGCTTCAACGGCGCTGTCGGCATTCGCGGCTTCGATAGCGGCAAGCAGGCCGCGCCGCACGTCGGCGGAGAGGGCGTTGACTGGCGCATGGTCGATCGTGACCAGCAGGACTTTGCCGTGCAATTCGCGCGTCACAACGTCGGCGGAAGGGGTGAGGGTCATCGTGTCGTCTCCTGATTGTCTGTTGCGGGGCCGCGCCCGGCCAAATCGGGGCATACCGGGTCTGGCGAATTCTTGGATTGTGGGGTGGTCAAGGTTTATTGACAATTACATAGACCGTTGACAGACTGTCAAAGTTATTTTGACAAAGACCCGATCATGGACGTCAATTCACTGACCTTGCTGGTCGATATCCTCGATGCGGGCAACCTGAGCGAAGCTGCGCGCCGGTTGAAGATGAGCCGCGCGAACGTGAGCTACCACCTGAACCAGCTGGAGCGTTCGATCGGGCTGCAACTGGTGAGGCGCACCACGCGCCGGGTCGAGCCGACCGAAATCGGTCTGCAGTTATACGAGCATGGGCGCACGATCCAGAATGCGCTGCTGGCCGCGCGCGAATCGGTCACCACGCTCGGGCAGAGCTTGCAGGGGCGGGTCAGGTTGAGTGTGCCGAGCGGCTACGGGCAACTGGTGATGTCGGATTGGCTGATCGCGTTCAAGCGTCTTTATCCGGGCATCGTGCTGGATGTGTTGTTCGAAAATCGCGTTGAGGATCTGATGCGCGACGAGGTCGATATTGCGGTTCGGGTGATGTCCGAGCCGCCGCAGAATCTCGTTGCTCGGGACATGGGGCCGGTGCGATACGTTGCCTGTGCTTCACCGGATTTTGTCGAGAGCCGTGGCATGCCGGTGCGGCTGGACGATTTGCGCACGGCGCCGTTGATTACGTCGGCGGTGGTCGGCAGGCAGTTGCGCGTGGCGGCGTATCTACGCGACGAACGCCACGAGGTGCTGCTTGAGCCGACGATTATTTCCGAGAACTTTCTGTTCTTGCGCCAGGCGGTGCTGGCCGGCTTGGGTGTCGGTCTGGTGCCTGATTATGTGATGCAGGACGACCTGCGCCGTGGGGATGTGGTGACGGCGCTTGATGAATGGCGTTTAAGCGTCTTCGGTACGAATATGTACATGCTCTATATGCCGAATCGTCATCACACGCGTGCGGCGGCGACATTTATCGAGTTCATTCTGGACCAGGCACACGGAAGAGGGCGCTCCGCTTGAACGGCGATGACGTGGAGAACAAAGCAGCACCGGCACCGCCGCCTGACACGCGGCCATGCTTAACAAAACGGCGGAATAGCCGTGCGCCTTGCGGCACATCGACCTTCGGGGGAGACGCAGATGAAATGGACAATCGCATTTCTCGTTCTGTTTGCAATCGCCATTCTCATTGTGCTGGTTTCGCGTCTTCCGGATGAGGAGGCCATCCGCCTTGCCGGTTACGCGGCCACGGCGGGCTTCGCCGCACTGGTCGGCGTTCTGATTCGCTGGCGCGCCAATCGGACCCAACGAAACAAACGCGCCGGGTGAGTACGCGCGCCGGGATTCGCTCGATCGGACGACGAGGTTGTCGGAGGCCCAACGATCCAGGTCAACCTCACCGATTGAGTCAGACGCAAAGAACGTCCGAAAGAACGACCAGTTGCGCGGGCGCGCCCCCACGGGTTTCCGCAGCATACCCATCCGCGAAGCACGCAGTGCGGAGTGGGAGCGAATGACACCTTTGTCACCCGCGCCGAATGTGCGAGAACACAGATTCCAGATGCACCACTACCGTGACTGCGCGGGGGACCCGCTTAAGAACTGGCGGTGTGAGCCGCTTTCTTTTGCCTACTTTTCTTTGCGGCAGGCAAAGAAAAGTAGGTGCCCCCCCGCACAGGGGGAACGCTAATAGACCACTAAGAAAACAAGGCAAGGCCCAAAAATCCAGAACCAACCCCCCATGCTACGATGCACCGCAAACCATCCAGAAAGCCGTCGGAGACACAGATGCACCCAGCGCATGCCACCCGTTTCGATGAACAATTCGCCCCCCGCATAGCCGAAGCAATCGCCGCCTGCTTCGCCACCACGGTACACACCGAAATCCTCCCGTACGGCGGCCACGGCCACCCCACCCGCGTGCGAATCCACGCATCGCCGATCGAGAGCCTCGGCCACTACCCACACCCGTTAAATCTGTTTCTCACCTGGGACAGCGACGAAATCGAACGTCTGATGGGAGCAGAAGGCCCGGCGCGCTTCGCCGGCTACCTTGCAGCACTGCCACGCAAGCTGGAAGCCTGGCGCCACGTGCGCGAACTGGATTTTGTCTCGCACACCCAGGGTGAGCCGACAATATTGATCGGCGGGCTCGACTTCGGGTCTTAGGAAGCCGCCACACCGATCCGGAAAAAGCTCACGCTCTGCACCAGACCCGAGGCCTTGCTCTGCACCGCGTCAGCCGCCGCGGCCGCCTGCTCCACCAAAGCCGCGTTACTCTGCGTCACCTGATCCATCTGCGTGACCGCGTCGTTCACTTCCGCAATGCCCGCTGCCTGATCGACGCTCGCCGTCGCGATCGCCTCGACGATGCGCGTCACGCTGCCCGCGCTTTGCACCACGCCGTCCATCGTATTGCTCGCGTGGTTGATCAGCTGTGTGCCGGCGTCGATTGTGGCTACCGACTCACGAATCAGTGCCTTGATCTCGCGCGCGGCGTCGGCCGAGCGTTGAGCCAGACTGCGCACTTCGCTCGCGACCACCGCGAAGCCGCGCCCTTGCGTGCCGGCACGCGCCGCTTCGACGGCTGCGTTGAGCGCCAGAATGTTGGTCTGCGCGGCGATCGCTTCGACCACGGCGATGATATCGACGATGCGTTTGGATGCCGCGTCGATCTGGCCCATTGTGCGTACCGCGTCGGTCATCACGATGCCGCCGTCGCGCGCCGCCTGTGCAGCCGTTTGCGCGAGGGTGGTGGCCTCGCGTGCGTTGCTGGCGTTGCGCTGAACCGAGTCGGTGAAATGCTGCATCGATGCGGCGGTTTCCTCGAGCGAGGCGGCCTGTTGTTCGGTGCGCGCAGATAGATCCAGGTTGCCCGCGGCGATCTCCTGCGTCGCTGAGGAGATGGTGTTCGCGCCTTCACGAATCTCGCTGACGATATGCCGCAAGCGCTGATTCATTTCGTTGAGCGCGACCAGCAACTGGCCGGTTTCGTCACGGCTCGCCACGGCGACGTCGGCGCGCAGATCGCCTGCCGCAACCGCTTGCGCGACCCCCACCGCCTGCCTGACCGGCAACGTGATGCTGCGGCTCAGGAACCAGATCGCGAACGTACCCACGCCGAGCGAGCCGATCACGACCGACAGAAGCAGCACGCTGGCGAGCGTGTACGCGTGTTCCGCAGCCTCGCCCGTGCGCGCGTTCGAGTCTTGCGCCTGTTGCATCACCGAGGCGACGATGTCGTCGATCGCGGCGGTCGGCGCGCGGTCGATACCTTTGACCAGACCGTCCACCACGTGTGCCGTATTCGGATCGGCCGCGTCATAGCGTTTGAGCGCGTCGAGGTAGCTGTCCTGCAGCGACGCATGCGTGGCGAGCGCCTTGTCGACGCCGTCGACTTTGGCACCCAATGCACTCAGTTGATCTTTCAATCGCAGCAATGCGGCGTGCGTCGTGCCGCTCTCCTTGCTGAAGGCGTCGCGGTATTTAGCGAACGCAGCCGGATCGGTGCCGCGCAGCAGCAGGTCTTTCCATTCCTGCACCTGCTTTTTGAATTCGACCTGCGCGACGCGTGCCGTGTCGGCGGCTTGCGCATACTGGCCAAGCGTTTGCGCGGACTGGATTTGCAACGCATGGGTATTCGACAATGCATGCCAGCCTTCCAGGCCGACCACGATCGTCGCGGCGAGCAGCACCGCGCCGAGCAGCGCCAACTTAACGGCGATCTTCAGATTTCTATAGAACGTCACTGCGATTTCCTTTGGTGTACCTTAGTCCAGCTTGAATTGCGTGACGGCACTGGCAAGGCTCACCGCCTGGCTTTGCAACGCGGCGGCGGCCGCCGTGGATTCCTCGACCAGTGCGGCGTTCTGCTGAACCATTTCGTCGAGTTGGCTGACCGCGCGGTTGACTTCCTGAATGCCGCGCGTTTGCTCGTTGGCCGCCTGAGTGATTTCGGAAATGATGGTCGTCACGTTGGCGACGTTGCTGACGATCTCCGTCATCGTCTCGCCGGCCTGGCGGACCTGGCCCGAGCCGGAAGTCACGCTCGCCACGGTCGATTCGATCAGCGCCTTGATTTCCTTCGCCGCCTGGGCGCTGCGTTGCGCGAGGCTGCGAACCTCGCCGGCCACCACGGCGAAGCCGCGGCCCTGTTCGCCGGCGCGCGCCGCTTCAACCGCCGCGTTCAACGCGAGGATGTTGGTCTGGAACGCAATGCCGTCGATCACGCCGATGATGTCGGAGATCTTCACCGACGCCTGCTCGATCTCGCCCATCGTCGTAATCACGTCAGAGATCACCACGCCGCCGCGCGAAGCGACCCGCGATGCGGAGACGGCGGTATCGTCGGCCTGCTTCGCGGCGCTGGCCGACTGCGTAACCGTCGAGGTGATTTCTTCCATCGACGCAGCGGTTTGTTGCAGGCTGGCCGCCGCGGATTCGGTGCGGCCCGACAGATCGACGTTGCCCGCGGCGATTTCATTGGCGGCCACGCGCACCGATTCGCTGGCGTCGCGAATCTGGCGCATGACGTGGCTGAGCTTGTCGATGAAGGTATTGAACGAGCGCGCGATCTGCGCCACTTCGTCGTTGCCGGCGGCCGGCAGGCGTTGTGTCAGATCGCCTTCGCCGGAGCCGATTGCGTCCATCGCGTCGCGTACTTTTGACAGGCGCTGGAACGACACGGCGGTGACCGCGGCCACGATCGCGGCGGCGATAACGGCAATCACGATCAAGGCAATGACCGAGGCGGTCAGCAGCGATCGCATGCCCGCGGTCGCTTCCGATTTGTCGAGCGCGACCACCGCGTACCAGTCGGTGCCGGGAATGGTCTCGGCGCGCAGCAGCTTCGTGCTGCCGTTCACGTCCACTTCAACCGGATGCCCGGCGCTGAAGAGCGCGGCCAGCTTGTCGCCGGCAAGAGCGGGTGCGAGGTCCGACACCGGCTTCAAGGTCAGCTTGCCGTCCGGGTGCGCGACGATATGGCCGCTCGCGTCGATCAACATGCCGAAACTCGCGGGCGTCGGATGAATCGCCTTGACGTTGGCGATCACGCTGTCCATCGCGACGTCGCCGGACACCACGCCTTTCACCACGCCGTCGCGCACCACGGGCGCGGCAAACGCGACCACCAGCTTGCCCGTGCCCACATCCACATACGGCGGCGTCACCACTGGCTTGCCCGCAGCGGCGGCCTGCTTGTACCAGGGACGGCCAGTCGGATCGTAGTCGGGCGGGATGCCGGTCGGGTCGGAGAACTTCGCGGTCTTGTCCGCGTAGCCGACGTATACGTTGGTGAACTTGCCGGCTGCGGCGATCTGCTTCAACGCGGCGGACGGATCGGGTTGCAGAACGGCTTCCTGCAGCGAGTTGATCATCTGGCTATTCGTGGCGATCCAGTCTTCGATACCGTCTGCATGACCGCTTTCGACAGCGTTCAGGCTGCTTTCGATGGCATCGGCGTTATACGAGTTGGCGACGACATAGTTGAGAACCGCGTTAGCAGCGAGCGCAACCACAACGATGGCGACGCACAGGGCGACGATGCGCGCGCGAATGGAGGAGAACATGTCGGGAGTCTTTCGGAGTAAGCAGTGAGCCGTAGTCGGTGAGGCGGGGGCCTCACACGCGGTATACGGCGTGGGCAGGGGGGACTTGAGCGGGTAATGCTTTCAGTTTCTGACGGCGGCCGGCAACGCCGCTTGTGGCGGCGCGCCGCGATGCTACATTTTTTTTTCGCGCGGCGCGGGGTTTTCAATGGATGCCGAAACAGCGCCCGGCAGTGAATTGCAGGGCGCTGTATTTGTATGACGATAACGATGGGTATGACGCTATGCGAGGCTATGTGTCGAGGCAGGCAGATGGTTTCACATCACCGGAGAATGCAGATGATGCGGATGGTCGAGCGTCTCGCCCACGATGCGCAGCGCCTCTTCGCATTCGTCGCGCGTCTTCGAGCCGCCGAGGCACACGCGCATTGCGTTCGGCGGATTTCCGTCGGTGGAGAAGGCCGCCCCCGCAACGGCGGCAATGCCCTGGTTGCGCAGTTGCAATGCAAGTTCGGAAGTACTCCAGCCGCTTTCGGGCGGTACCGGCAACCACAAATGAAAGCCGTCCGGATGGGCTTCGTAAGGCCTCGCTTCGAGCATGCGCGATGCAATCGCCTGACGTGCGCGTGATTCATTGCGGATCGCGTTGAGCATATCGAGCGCGGTGCCGTCGACGATCCATTGCGTCGCGAGCGTGACCGTAAACGGACTTGCCATCACCGTTGTAGCACGCAACGCGCCGGCGAGGCGTTGCGTTTGCCTGGCAGTCGGCGCGTGCAGATGCGCCACTCGCAAACCGGCGCCGAGACTCTTCGATAAACCCGTCACGTAGTAGGTCAGTTCGGGCGCGAAGCTCGCGAGCGCATCGGGCGCACTCTGCGGCAGCATCGCATACGCATCGTCTTCGATGATCGGGACGCTGTAGCGCAACGCGACGTCGGCGAGCGCCTCGCGTCGTTTGTGCGTGAGCGTTAGCGTGCTTGGGTTCTGCAGCGTCGGATTGCAATAGAACGCGCTCGGCTTGTCGGTCTTACAGAGCGCTTCGAAGGCGTGAGCGAGCGGACCTTCGTCGTCGCGCGGCAGGGCTTGCAGACGCACGCCGAGCTGCGCGGCAATTGCCTTGATGCCGGGGTAAGCCAGCGTGTCGAGACAGATCGTGCCGCCGGGCCGCGCCAACTGCGAGACGAGCGCTACCAGCGCGCTATGAATGCCGGGGCACACCAGCACGTTCTGCGCGTCGCAATGCGGCACGCGACGCTTCAGCCATTCGGCGCCCGCGTCCTTGTCGGCGGCCGAGCCGCCGAAGTCCTGATAGCGCAGCAACTGATAGGGATCGCTGCCGCTCATCAGGTGCGCTGCCGAGTCGCGCAAACGGGCCGCGTAATCGGGCGGCTCGGGTGGCGTATTCATCGACATCTCGATGCTGCTTCCTCCGGCAAGTGGCAAGGTAGCGGTTCGGCCACGCACGAAGGTGCCGCTGCCCGCGCGCGAATCGAGCAAGCCGCGCTTGCGCGCTTCCGCATAGGCGCGCGCCACCGTCGTGTAGTTCAGCGCAAGTTCTTCGGCCAGATCGCGTAGTCCCGGCAAGCGGTCGCGCGGACGCAGGCGGCCGGTGGCGAGATCCTCTTCGATCAGATCGGGAATCGCAAGGTAGGCCGGCTTGCGGATGTCGGCGAGGCGTTTGATCCAGTGATGTGTCGGGCTGCTCATTGATAGCCTTCGGCTAGGGGTGAAGATCATTGATCGCATCCGGATGCGATCAATGATCGGATTGATCGTCCGTGGTGAATGAGTGCACCACGCCGACTCGTCTCAGCGGGAAAATCGCACTCGGCTGGTGCGATATCGCGGGGTTCAGGGCGATTGCATGCGACGCCCCGGCTATATGCAACCTTCGCGCCAAAAAAATTTTCGAGTCGCATGTCGAATCGAGGCGGAATTGATTGCTGATTGATCGCATTTGCGTGATCGATCAATGGCACGGCGGTTGCATTAAGAGAAGCGCGCACGGATTGAATGCGCCATCTTTTATTTAGCAAACCTGATCGGAGAGTGTCATGCCAGCCGTCAACAAACCGCTGCATCAGAAAGGCGATTACCTTGTCGACTACGAAGAGAAAGTCTTCGAAGACGTGAAGGCCGAACCTGGCGAGAAGGCGCTCGTCACATTTCATACGGTAGCGTTCGAGGGATCGATCGGCTTCGTCAATCTGTTGCAGGCCACGCGTTTGCAGCGCAAGGGCTTCGAGACGTCAGTGCTGCTTTACGGGCCGGGCGTTACGCTCGGTCTGCAACGCGGCTTTCCGACGCTTGGCGACGAAGCGTTCCCTGGCCACCTGAACTTCAACAAGCAACTGATGAAGTTCATGGAAGAGGGCGGCAAGGTGTACGCCTGCCGCTTCGCGCTACAAGCCTTGTATGGGCACGGCGAGGCCTCGCTGATCGAAGGCATCCGTCCGATCAGTCCGCTCGACGTGCTGGATATTCAGTTGCTTCATCGCAAGGACAACGCACTGATCATCCACACATGGACGGTTTGACGAAAGGCGGGTGACCACTATGTCCGACAAACGCATCGTGCGTGCCGCCGCGGTCCAGATCGCCCCGGACTTCGAACGCAGCGGCGGAACCCTCGAGAAGGTGTGCGAGGCCATCGAGCAAGCGGCGCGCGAAGGCGTGCAACTGATCGTGTTCCCCGAAACCTTCGTGCCGTACTACCCGTACTTTTCTTTCGTGCGTCCGCCGGTTGCGTCCGGCGCCGATCACATGAAGCTCTACGAGGAAGCCGTGATCGTGCCGGGCCCGGTGACGCAGGCGGTGGCCGAGCGGGCGCGTTTGCATCGGATGGTGGTGGTGCTCGGCGTCAATGAGCGCGATCACGGCAGCCTCTACAACACGCAGTTGATCTTCGACGTGGACGGCCAACTGATACTCAAGCGTCGCAAGATCACGCCGACGTTTCATGAGCGGATGATCTGGGGGCAGGGCGACGCGGCCGGTTTGAAAGTCGCGCAAACGGCGGTGGCGCGCGTCGGCGCGCTCGCCTGCTGGGAGCATTACAACCCGCTCGCGCGTTATGCCTTGATGACGCAGCACGAAGAGATTCATTGCAGCCAATTTCCCGGCTCGCTGGTGGGGCCGATCTTCGCCGATCAGATCGAAGTAACGATCCGGCATCACGCATTGGAGTCGGGTTGCTTCGTGGTCAATGCGACGGGCTGGCTGACCGAGGCGCAGATTGCATCGGTCACACCCGATACGAATTTGCAGAAGGCGCTGCGCGGCGGCTGTAACACCGCAATCGTGTCGCCGGAGGGACAGCATCTGGCGCAGCCGCTGCGTGAGGGCGAAGGCATGGTGATCGCCGATCTCGACATGGCGCTGATCACCAAGCGCAAACGCATGATGGATTCGGTCGGCCACTACGCGCGGCCGGAATTGCTGAGTCTTGCGATCAACCGGCGGCCGGCGGAAACCGTCGCGCCGATGCCGGCCTGGTCCAGTGCTTCGAGCACGGGTTTCAATTCAAACGAGGGATGGCGCGATGAACTCCAGCGAGACACTGTCGGCAGCGAGCCGGCAATTGATGACTGAATTGCAGTCGGCCGGCTTGCGGCTCGTGTCTCCGGATGCGGGCGCCGCGAGCCGGCGTGGCGGCGCGGGACCGTCGGACCACAAAGCGGTGACGGTGGACGGCGTGACGATCATGGTGCCGGTGCATACGAGCACCGCCTGGCACTCGCCGTTCGTCGCACAGA
The DNA here is from genome assembly GCF_905220975.1 of Paraburkholderia haematera. Taxonomy (GTDB): domain Bacteria; phylum Pseudomonadota; class Gammaproteobacteria; order Burkholderiales; family Burkholderiaceae; genus Paraburkholderia; species Paraburkholderia haematera. Next base: position 207,850 of record NZ_CAJNBK010000002.1, read on the forward strand.
CGCCGGATGCAAATGGCTCGAGTGCCTTGCTGCGCGGCACGATTCGGATTGCCAATATCAGCTTTCCCAAAGCCCCGCGCTTCTACGGCATGCAGACGCTCGACGGCGTACCTTACTCGCACATTGCCGCGCTGCATAGTGCGGACGTGCTGGCCACAACGGTGCTGCAAACCTGCATCCGTTACGAGAGTCGCCGCAAGAGTTGCAAGTTCTGCGCGATTGGGCAATCGCTCGCGGCAGGCCGCACGATTGCGCGCAAGACGCCGGAGCAATTGGCCGAAGTGGCACGGGCAGCCGTATTGCTCGACGGCGTCAAGCATATGGTGCTGACCACCGGCACGCCGCCCACGTCCGATCGCGGCGCGCAGATCCTGTGCGAAAGCGCATTCGCCATCAAAGCGGCGGTCGATCTGCCGATCCAGGCGCAATGCGAGCCACCCGACGACGACCGCTGGTTCGCGCGCATGAAAGCAAGTGGCATCGATACGCTCGGCATGCATCTCGAAGTGGTGACGCCCGCATTGCGTGAACGCATCATGCCGGGCAAAGCGAGCGTGCCGTTGGCTCGCTACATGGAAGCGTTCAAGGCGGCAGTTGCTGTGTTCGGACGCGGTCAGGTGAGTACGTACATACTCGCCGGTCTTGGCGATAGCGCGGCGGCGATTCTGGCCATGTCGCGCGAGCTGATTGAACTCGGTGTCTATCCCTTCGTTGTGCCGTTTGTGCCGATCAGCGGCACGCCGCTCGAGGACCATCCCGCGCCCACGCCTGAATTCATGAAGTCGGTTTTGCAGCCGCTTGGCGGCATGCTCAACGCCGCTGCAATGCGTTCAAGCGATATCAAGGCCGGTTGCGGTAAATGCGGCGCGTGTTCGTCGTTGTCGTCGTACGAGGAGTGATCATGTTCGGTGAAGCGATTGCAGGCGAGGCGCTTGACGGCGAAGTGGGTTTCGCACCCTATGCGCCGAGCGAATTCCGCATCAAGTGGACAACGCTGGATTGGGAAGCCGACGAAGCGTACAAGCTGCGGCGCGCGGTGTTCTGCATCGAGCAGGGCATTTTTGTCGGCGACGATCGGGACGATATCGACCTGCATGCGCGGCAGCTTGTGGCCGTGAGTTGTGTCGCCGGCATGCCGGAGCAGGTGGTCGGTACGGTGCGGATTCATCGCAACGAGGGCAGCGTGTGGTTCGGTTCGCGTCTTGCCGTACATGCCGCGTTTCGCCGCCACGGAAAAATTGGCGCGACGTTGATTCGTCTCGCCGTGAGCAGTGCCCATGCGCTCGGTTGCGAGACGTTTCTCGCCCATGTGCAGAGCCAGAACGTGCCGCTCTTTTGCGCGATGCATTGGGACGTGCTTGCCGAGGAAACATTGTTGGGTCGGCCGCATCATCTGATGCGGGCGCAGTTGAACTGGTATCCGCCATGTGTGACGCCGTATAGCGGCTTCGTGACTCATACGCAATCGCACAGCGCGGCCTCCGCACGGAGCGCGGCATGAACAGCGTGGCCGATCTCGTTGCCAGCCTGCGCGAGAGTCGCGGGTTTCGGCATAAGACGGATATCGTCGATGTGGTCGGCTCACTCGCACGGCATCTGCCTGGCGGCACGCAGGGTCTCGCGCAGGCCGTCGCACTTGGTGACGACTGCGCGGCCATTGCCGATGGCGATGGCTACCTGCTGTTCGCCATCGAAGGCATGGTCAGCGATTTCGTGAGCGCGATGCCGTGGTTCGCCGGCTACAGCAGCGTGATGGTCAACGTTAGCGATATCTACGCGATGGGCGGGCGGCCGCTGGCGGTGGTCGATGCGCTATGGAGTCGAGGCGTCGATGCGGCCGAGGACGTGCTTGCGGGCATGGCGGCGGCCTCCGTCGCTTATGGCGTGCCGATAGTCGGCGGTCATACCAATACGCGCAGCGATGCGGCGCAACTTGCGGTGTCGATTGTGGGGCGTGCGAAAGCGCTGCTGTCGAGTTTCAATGCGAAGCCCGGCGATCGCTTGATGATGGCCGTCGATTTGCGCGGCCGCTTCGAGGAACCGTATCCGTTCTGGAATGCATCGGTGGATGCGCCACCTGAACGTTTGAGGGCGGATCTCGAACTGCTTCCGCAATTGGCGGAAAGTGGCTTATGCAATGCGGCGAAGGACATCAGCATGGCCGGCACACTCGGCACGGCGCTGATGTTGCTCGAATGCTCACGGGTGGGCGCGCGGATCGATCTCGCGAGTATTCCTAAGCCTGCGGACGTTTCCTTGTCACGTTGGGTCACCGCATTTCCGAGCTTCGGCTATCTGTTATCAGTGAGGGAAGAGAAGGTGGACGCCGTCCAGGCGCAGTTCGATTCGCGTTTACTCGCTTGCGCCGTGATCGGTTCGGTCGACGCGACGTGTGAGGTGGTTTTGCGTCAACACGATGAGGTCGCGGTGTTGTGGGATTTTAACCGGGAGCCGTTCATGGTCGCGAAGGACGGTCCGCGATGAATTCGTTGCGTATCGCGTTGCTGACGCATTCGGTCAATCCGCGTGGCGGCGTAGTGCACACGCTTGAACTGGCGACTGCGTTGACCGCGCTCGGTCATGACGTGACCGTCTTTGCGCCGGCCGTGCCGGGTGAGACGTTGTTTCGCCTGCCGCCGTGCCGCGTGGTCTATGCACCAATCACGCTGTCGCAGTCCGGCACGGTAGCGATGGTGGAGGCGAGGATTGACGCATTCAGGCAGACGTTGATGGAACACGACGCTTGGTCGTTCGATGTGCTGCACGCGCAGGACAGTATCAGCGGCAACGCACTCGCCGATCTGAGAGCGCAAGGGCTCATTCGCGGTTTCATGCGTACCGTTCATCACCTTGATCATTTCGACGATCCACGTCTCGCCGCATGGCAGCGGCGGGCGTACGAGGATGCGGAGCAAGTGCTGTGCGTGAGCGATACGTGGACACACGAGATGCATTCGACTTTCGGCATTGCCGCGGTGACCGTGCCGAACGGCGTCGACATCGCGCGCTTTACGCCTGACGAGGATGCACACGACGCGCATATCAAACGGTGCCTGGGCATCGATGGTGGCCCGCTCGTACTTTCAGTGGGCGGTATCGAAGCGCGCAAGAACACACTCGCCCTGCTCGAAGCGTTCGCGTTGGTGCTGCGCACGTTGCCGGGCGCGCAACTTGTGATTGCCGGCGGTGCCAGCCTGCTCGACCACGACGCCTACGCGCGCGGCGTGCTTAAGCGCGCGGCAGAGTTGGGGTTGTCGATTGGCCCAGACGAAAGCGTGGTCGTGACCGGGCCGCTCGAAGACGCCGCAATGCCCGCGCTCTTTCGCAGCGCGGACGTGTTGTCGATGGTGTCGTTGCGGGAGGGCTTCGGCCTGGTGGTGCTGGAGGCGCTTGCCAGCGGCACGCCGGTGGTTGCCTCGGCAATCGCACCGTTCACCGAATACCTCGACGACACCACCTGTTACTGGGCAAATCCGGCCGATGTCGGGTCGATAGCGACGGCCTTGCTACACGCTCTCAGCGACAACGGTGGCCGTATTGATTTCGACGGGGCTGTGCCTGTGTTACTCGCACGCTTTAGCTGGGCGGCAAGCGCACGGCGTCACGTCGACGTGTACCGCCAATTGCTTGCAACGCGCGCTTTAGCTATTTATTGATCGATTGAGGATTTGCTATGCCTGTCATGCATTTTCGGATTCAGTGGCCCGATGGCGATGAAGCGAACTGTTATTCGCCGTCGCTCGTCATCGGCGATTTCTTCACACCTGGCGAGGCCTACGCGCTGGACGATTTCGTCGATCGTTCGCGGCAGGCGTTAGGTATCGCTTCGGAGCGCGTGCGCGAGAAGTACGGTTTTGCCTGCTCGGCGGCGATGGACCAGCTCGCGCAGATCGAACGCGATGCCGAGCGTTTTCGCGATCGGCCCGAGGCGACCGTCAAGGTTATCGAATTCAGCTAGGCGCTTATTTTTGCAGAGGACGCATCATGTCGAAATCAATCCATCATGGGTGCGCCGACGGGCATTACAGCGTGCTCGTCGTCGGCGGCGGGCAGGCGGGCCTGTCGGTCAGCTATTACCTCAAGCAGGCCCGCATCGACCATCTGGTTGTGGAAAAGAACACGGTGACGCATACGTGGCGCCAGCAACGCTGGGACGCGTTTTGTCTCGTGACGCCGAACTGGCAGTGTGCGTTGCCCGGCTACCCCTACCCGGGCGACGATCCGCACGGGTTCATGAAGAAGCAGGAAATCATCGACTATCTTGACGGCTTCATCGCGCACGTCGAAGCACCGGTGATCGAGCACGCGGAAGTCAAACGCGTGAAGCAGCGCGACGATGGCATCTTTACGATCGTGACCACGCAGGGCGATTTCACCGCGGATCAGGTCGTGGTCGCCTCGGGTGGCTATCACACGCCGATCGTGCCGCGTCTCGCCGAGCGCTTGCCAGCAAGCATCGTGCAGTTGCAATCGTCGGCGTACCGGAATCCCCAAACCTTGCCCGAAGGCGCGATCATGGTGGTCGGCACGGGGCAATCCGGCGCGCAGATTGCGGAGGACCTGCATCTGGCCGGGCGCAAGGTGGTGCTCGCGGTCGGTGAGGCGCCGCGCTGCGCGCGTTTCTATCGGGGGCGCGACGTGGTCGATTGGCTCGCCGACATGCAGTACTACGACATGCCGGTCGAAAAGCATCCCTTGCGCGAAGGTGTGCGCGACAACACCAATCACTACGTGACCGGCCGCGACGGCGGTCGCGACATCGATCTGCGCAAGTTCGCCACCGAAGGCATGGAGCTGTACGGCCGGCTCGACGATCTGCGCGACGGGCAATTCCATTTCGCACCGACACTCGCCGCCAATCTCGACACGGCGGACGATACGTATAACCGCATCAACGCGAGCATCGACGGTTTCATTGAAAAGCATGGTATCGGCGCGCCGGCGGGTGATGTCTACGAACCCGTCTGGCGGCCGGCCGAAGAACGTACGACGCTCGATCTCCACACTAGCGGCATTTCGGCAATTATCTGGTGCATCGGTTTTACGCCGGACTTTAGCTGGCTCGACGCGCCGGTGTTCAACGGTCGCGGTTATCCGGCGCATACCCGTGGCATTACGCCGATCGACGGTTTGTATTTCGTCGGCCTGCCGTGGCTGCATACGTGGGGATCGGGGCGCTTCTCAGGGGTCGCGCGCGATGCCGAGTTCGTCGTGCAGGCGATTCGAGAGAAAACGCGAGAGCGTGAGTCGGTCAGGGCGGCTGTGGCGGCTTGAGACTACGGCTTATTCGCTGCGATGCGAATGCATGAAAAAACGGCCGCTGCTTTCTATCGCAACGGCCGTCTCATTTCGTACGGACCGAATCGAAACCGAATTGAAACCTAGCTCCCCAGTGCCGGATCGCTCATGCTGCTCTTGCCGGTTTCCACGTGTCCGGCAAAGCGTCGCACGAACGACGGATCTGTGTCGACGGTAATCGCCAGGTCGTACCAGCCGTAGGCGTTGCGCAGATCGAGGTACAACTGTTCGGTGTCACCGCCGCGCACCGAGTGCTTGACCACGTTGCTCGCGTCATAGGCATTGACGATGGTGAACTCGCAGCGCGCGCTGCCCACATTTTCCAGCCGCAATTGCAGATTGCCGTTCGCGACATCGTAGCCTTCGGCGACTTCCGGCCGCGCGATTTCGGCGCCGTGCCACCAGCTTCTCGCAACCGGCCTGCCCGCGAAGCGGCGCAGAAAACCGTTCGGACCATAGACCGTGTAATCGTACGTGCCGTCGATATTCAACGGCAACTGATCCTGCAGCCGCTTGCCGGCTTCGACGGTATAGGTCAGCGGTGCAGCGAGACCATTCGCTGCATAGACGAGAAACACAGCGCCTGTTTTGCCCGAATTGACGAAACGCATGGTCAGCTTGTTCGCGGAGCCTTCGCCATGCACGCGCACGAACAGTTCGTACGGCAGCGCGCGAGCCGGGCGCACGCCAGGTTCCTGCTTCGGTACGGCTTGCAGGAGCGGCGGCAGCGGGACATAGTCAGGATGACGGTTCTGATCGGGCGGCACATAACCGCTCGTGCTCGGCAGCGTCGGGAACGCATCGTTCGGCGTGCTGAAGTTGAACGCCGACATCAGATCGCCGCACACCGCGCGGCGCCACGGCGTGATATTCGATTCGCCGAGATTGTGCTGCTGGCCGAAGCGTTTTTCGATAAAGCGGATCACCGACGTATGGTCGAACAGTTCCGAGCACACGTAGCCGCCTTTCGACCACGGCGACACCACCAGCATCGGCACCCGTGGTCCGAGTCCATACGGACCCGCCGGCGTTTTGCCATTGCCAGGATAGTTTTCATTGCTGGTGTCGACGGTCGACAAACCATTCGCGCTCGAGGCGGGGGCGAACGGGGGCGCCATGTGATCGAAGAAACCGTCGTTCTCGTCGTAGTTGATCAACAGCACGGTCTTGCTCCACACCTCGGGATTCGACGTGAGAATCTGCAGGACCTGATCGATGTACCACGCACCGTAGTTGGACGGCCAGTTCGGGTGCTCGGAATACGCTTCCGGCGCGACGATCCACGAGACTTGCGGCAGGGCGTTGTTTTGCACGTCGCGCTTGAGGATGTCGAAGTAGCCGTCGCCATTGGCCGCGTTCGTGCCGGTGCGGGCGTTGTCGTACAGCGGGTTGCCCGGTTGCGCGTTGCGGTACTGGTTGAAGTAGAGCAGCGAGTTGTCGCCGTAGTTGCCGATGTACGGGTTCTGCGTCCAGCCCCACGAGCCGCTAGCGTTGAGTCCCGTGCCGATGTCCTGATAGATCTTCCAGGTGATGCCGGCGTTCTGCAGGACTTCCGGATAGGTGGACCAGCCGTAGCCGAGCTCCGAGTTGTCGATCACCGGGCCGCCGCCGTTGCCGTCGTTGCCGACCCAGCCGCTCCACATGTAGTAGCGGTTCGGATCGGTCGGTCCCATCAGCGAGCAGTGGTACGCGTCGCAGATCGTGAAGGCGTCGGCGAGTTGATAGTGGAAGGGAATGTCGTCGCGCGTGAGGTAGGCCATCGTCGTGGTGCCTTTGGCGGGCACCCATTGATCGTAGCGGCCCCCGTTCCATGCTGCGTGCGTGCTGGTCCAGTCGTGCGCGAGGTCCTGCAGAAATTGCAGACCGAGGTTCGGCGCGGTGGGCCTGAACGGCAGCACATAGCCGACATCCGCCACGAGCGGCTGATACCACACCGGCTTGCCGTTGGGCAGGTTGATCGCGCGCGTGTCGCCGAAACCGCGTACGCCCTTGAGCGTGCCGAAGTAGTGGTCGAACGAGCGGTTTTCCTGCATCAGCACGACGATATGCTCGACGTCGCGGATCGTGCCGGTCTTGTTGTTGGCGGGAATGGCGAGCGCGTTGCGAATGCCCAGCGGCAGCATGCTCAACGCGGTCGCGGAACCGGCGGCGTGCGCGGCGGAGCGCAGAAAATCACGGCGATTTTTTGAAGTCATGGTTTTGGCTTTCGATCTTCATAAGAGGAACGAACCATGCGGCGCGCAAGCGTGAGCCGCGCGTCGCGTGGGGCGCGAAATTCAATCTACGGTGTGAATGACAGGTGTGGCGAGCGGCGTCGACGTGGCGGCGGACAATGCCGGGTCGGCGCTTGATGCGGGTCGTGCAGGGGTTTGAATCGTAACTGCGGCAGGCGCGGGTGCAACGGAGGACGGATTCGCTGAGAGAACCACGGCGGTGCTGCTGTCGCCGGTGGAACTTGCGGTAGAACTATCCGCGCGCGTGTCGGAGGTTTTGTCGTCGTCGTTGCCGCAAGCGCCGAGCAGCATGCAGAGCGATACGGCGGCCAGTGCGCCCGCCAAACGTTTGCGATAGAAGGCAATGGACGGCTTCGACACAACGGACATGGCAATGTCTCCGGCACGGGGAAGATGCACCAGGGCATCCGTGTGCCCAGGTCAGCGATGCGCAAGAATAGTCGCTGACCTGTGTAACTTTTGTGAAGATGTGGAAATTTGGGTATTTGTTGAGAATTGAGCCGCCGTCAATCCTGGATCGCGACGATGGCTTCGATCTCGACGGTAATATTGCCCGGCAGCGAGCCCACGCCGACCGCGGAGCGCGAATGGCGACCGGCATCGCCGAATACATCGACGAACAGGTCCGAGCAGCCGTTGATCACGCGCGGATGCTCGGTGAAATCCGGCGCCGCGTTGACCATGCCCAGCAGCTTGACGACGCGCTTCACGCGCCGCAAATCGCCCAGCTCGTTATGCAGCACGGCCAGCAGATTCAGGCCCACCATTTGTGCGTGCCGGTAGGCTTCGTCCGCGCTGACGGTAGCGCCGACCTTGCCGGTCATCAGCGAGCCGGTTTCGTCGAGCGGACCCTGGCCGGACAGAAACAGCAGATTCCCCTCGCGTGTGCAGTGCATGAAATTGCCGATCGGCGTCGGCACTTGCGGGAGCTTGAGGCCGCGCGTGTGCAGCCGGTCGTAGCAGTTCATCGATGGGGAAGTGATGGTGAGCGTTCTTTAAGGAGTCAGCGTTGCACGCCGGGGTGGGGCTTCAGGCTTCGTGCTTCGGACCTTGGGCACTGGGCACTGGGCTTTGAGCTTGGGGCTTGAAGCGGCTTTACGCCGCCGGCTCCTGTTCGCGATGCCGCCAGCCGAGACGTGCTTCGATGCGGGCGGCGACCGCCTGCACGGCTTGCGCGAAACGTTCAGTGCCGAGCACGGCTTTCGCCTCGGGCATCACGATCGAAATCGTGAAGACGCACGTGCCGGTGTTGTCGAGCACGGGCGCCGCGAGACACGCCACCGACGCATCCGATTCGCCGATCTGAATCGACAGCCGCGCTTCCAATGCTTCGCGGGCGATTTGCGCGAGGACTTGCGGGCGGGTTTCCGCGCGACCGGTCGGCGAGCTTTGCGCGTGCTGCGCGAAGAATGCGACCCGTTCGGCATCCGGCAAGTGTCCGACGAGCAAACGGCCGGACGCGGTCCAGTTGAGCGGCACCCGGCTGCCTACTCGCGACGTCACACGGAAATGCCCGGGGCCTTCAGCCATTTGCTGCACGACCATCATGCCGTCTTCGAGTCCGCAAACCTGCACGGTCTCTTCGACTTCTGCCGAGAGCCGCTGCATTTCCTCATGAGCGACCGCGAGGTAGTCGAGCGAGCTCGCATACGTCAAACCGTAACCATACAGACGCGAGCCGAGCCAGATCGTGCCGTCGACACGCCGCGCGAGCAGGTTCTTCTCGACCAGATCGTTGATGATCGAATAGACGGTGGAAAGCGGCGCGCCGACCATGCGCGCGACTTCATACGCGGTGGCGGGGCGGTTCGCTTGCTGGAGCGCGTCGAGAATCTGCACAGCGCGATCGAGCGCGCTGGTGCGCGTGCGCGGCGCGGCGCCTTCCTCCCGGCTTCCTGCCGGGGTTTCGGTGCCGGCGGGTGCCGCGGCGGATGCTGTTTCAGACGCTTCGGACGTGGAAGGTCGGGGCGTGCGAGCCATCGTGCTCCTCTGACGCGAGATGTTTTTTGTCCAGTTGACGCTGGGTGATTGTATGCTAGACTGATCCGCAATTACAACATATATTCCATAATTAAGAAATACCGGGTTGGAGGCGCTTCATGGACATTCGCTCTCGCTTTGGCTTACGCCCTGTCATCAACGCAACGGGCACGATGACGGGCCTCGGCGCGTCCATTGTTAGCGCGCCGGTGATCGACGCGGTGGCACAGGTGCTGCCGCAATTCGTCGAGATCGACGATCTGCAACGCCGTGCCTCGGCGGCGATTGCAAACGCGTGCGGCAGCGAAGCGGGGTATATCACCGCGTCGTGCTCGGCCGCGATCACGCTTACCATCGCCGCCGCCATGACGGGCGACGACCACGGCCTGATCGAACGGCTGCCCGACACCACCGCCATAGAGCGCCGCGAAGTCGTGATTCAAACCGGCCACCTGGTCAATTATGGCGCACCGGTGGACCAGGCGATCCGTCTCGCCGGCGCGCGTGTCGTGCCGGTGGGCGCGGCGACCGAAGCGCACGGCTACCAGTTGAATACCGCCATCACCGAACGCACCGCTGCGGCGCTTTACGTGGTTTCGCATCATACGGTGCAATTCGGCATGATCCCGCTCGAAGAATTCATTGCGCTCGCGCATGCGAAGGGCGTGCCTGTGATTGTCGACGCGGCATCCGAGTATGACCTCAAACGCTATATCGCAGCGGGCGCCGATTTCGCGCTCTACTCGGCGCACAAATTTCTCGGTGGGCTGACCGCCGGCATTGTCGCGGGTAAGAAAGCGCTGGTCCGTGCCGCGTATTTCCAGAATGGCGGCATTGGTCGCGGCATGAAAGTCGGCAAGGAAGGCGTGATGGGCGCGATCGCCGCGCTCGAACAATGGCAGCAACGCGACCATGTCGCGGTTCGCGCCCGCGAACGCGGTCACCTCACGCTTTGGCGCGAAACCTTGAATCGCTTCGACGGCGTTTGGGCCGAGATCGACGCCGATCCGACCGGCAATCCGCTCGACCGTCTGAAACTGCATATCGATCCCAGGCAGGCTCGTATCACGGCGTGGGATCTCGCCGATGCGCTTGCGCGGCCACCCGAAGGCGAGGCGCCCGTGATCGTGCGCGATCATGAAGCGGAACTGCATTTCTTTTTCCTCGACCCCTGCAATCTGCATCCGGGTGAAGAGCAGATCGTACTGGCGCGCCTCACTGCCGAACTCGAGCGCGCGCAGCAGTCGCCCGAACCCGTCGTCACACCGTTCTACCAGCGCGACGCGCGCCGCATTGCTGCGCGCCGGAACTGGCCTGACTGATTTTCGCCCGCTTCATATCGCTTCATCGATAACCGTTGTTTGACCGTAGCACCGGACTCCATTCTGGTGCCGCTTTGACTTGCCTGTTTAGCACTACTTATATCGCCGGAACATCACCGTGTAACCGGCGTTCGTCTCTCTCCCGACTTGAGGAAACCATGATGCACAAGCAGATTCTTCGTACGGCCATCGCGCTCGCTGCCGCCGGACTCGCCGCGCAGGCCGCTTACGCGCAAAGCAGCGTGACGTTGTACGGTATCGTCGATGCCGGCTTTACCTTCACCAATAACCAGAAGGGCGAAAAGGCGTATCAGGCAACCCAGGGCAATGTGCAGGGTTCGCGCTGGGGCCTGATCGGCAGCGAAGATCTGGGCGGCGGCAACAAGGTCATGTTCAAGCTCGAAAACGGCTTCAGCGCCGAAACGGGTGCGTTGGGGCAGGGTGGCCGCCTGTTCGGCCGCAGCGCATGGGTTGCGCTCTCCAACAGCAAGGCGGGCACGATCACGCTCGGCCGCCAGTACAACAGCGTGCAGGATTATCTGTCGAACATGCAGATCAATGGCGTCGGCGCGATGAGCCAGTACGGCAACGCGATCTACGACAACGACGATATCAACAATACTTACCGCACCAACAACGCGGTCAAATACACCACGCCGACGTACGCCGGGTTTACCGCGAACGCGATGTACGCGTTCTCGAACACCGCGGGCGAGTTTGCCAACAACCGCGCATGGAGCGTCGGCGCCGACTACGTGAACGGCCCGTTGCACCTGGACGCGGCCTACTCGCTGGTCAATCAGCCGGCTACCAGCACCACGGGCGCCGCACCGTCCGACAATTACTACAGCACCAGCTCGTCGATCATCAGCGGCGTGAAGCGCAACCAGGTGTGGGGCGCGGGCGGCTCGTACGTGTTCGGCCCGGCAACCGTCCTGCTTCTGTACACGAACTCGCAATTCCAGTTGCTCAGCGGTGGCAGCCTGCGTTTCGCCAACTATGAAGCCAGCGTGAAGTATCAGCTCACGCCCGCTGCGCTGCTTGCGCTTGGCTACATCTACACGACGCAGAACACCAGCGGCACCACCGCCACCAATGCGCACTACAACCAGTTGAGCGTGGGCGGCGAGTACTTCCTGTCGAAAACCACCGACCTCTACCTGAACGGGATCTACCAACATGCATCCGGTTCGCACGCATGGGTCGAAGGTATTTCGAATCCGTCGAGCAACAGCGGCCAGTTCGTGACCGTCGCCGGTATCCGCCACAAGTTCTAAGTACGCCGCCCGCGTCGCTGCTCATACAACATTCCGCTTAACGGAAACTGCGGCGCGGATCTTTCTCTTCAGGAGCACCTATGGCGACCGTTCAAGGAAGTCTGTTACTCGTCTATGCATTGATTGCCATCATCGCGCTGGTCGTGCTGATCGCGCGGTTCAAGACGAATCCGTTCATCACGTTGATGATGGTGTCGGTAGCGTTGGCGCTTGCCGTCGGCATGCCGGCGACGTCGATTCTCAAGTCGTTCGAAACCGGTGTGGGTGGCACGCTCGGCCACATTGCCATCGTGGTGGGGCTCGGTACGATGCTCGGCAAGATGATGGCCGAATCGGGCGGCGCAGAACGTATCGCACGCACGCTGATCAGCCTGTTCGGGCCGAAGAACGTGCATTGGGCGATGATGTGCATCGCGTTCCTCGTTGGTTTGCCGGTATTTTTTGAAGTCGGTTTCGTGCTGCTGATTCCGATCGCCTTCAATGTTGCCCAGCGGACCGGGACGTCGATGATTCGCGTCGGCATTCCGATGGTGGCGGGTTTGTCGGTCGTGCACGGTCTGATTCCACCGCACCCGGCGGCGTTGCTCGCGGTCACCGCGTACAACGCGGATATCGGCCACACGATTTTCTACGCGCTGATTGTCGGCATTCCGACGGCGGCCGTTGCGGGTCCGCTGTTCTCGAAACTGATCGCGCGCTTTGTCGTGCTCGACGGCGTCAATCCGATGGCACAGCAGTTCATCGAACAGGACGCGCAGCGCGCGCACAAGGAACTGCCGGGCTTCGGCATCACGTTGCTGACGGTGCTGCTGCCGGTGCTGTTGATGCTGGTCGGCAGTTGGGCCGATGCGATCGTGCCGGCCAAATCGTCGCTGAACAATGCACTGCGTCTGATCGGGCACCCGGACATGGCATTGCTGCTGGCTGTGTTGTTGAGCTTCTACACGTTCGGCAAATCGCGCGGCTTTAACCGCGAGCAGATCCTCAAGTTCACCAACGAGTGTCTTGCACCGACGGCGAGTATCACGCTGGTGGTGGGTGCGGGCGCGGGCTTCGGGCGCATTCTGATCGATAGCGGCGCGTCGAAGGCGATCGTGGATGTCGCGACCGGCGCGCACGTGCCTCTGCTGATTCTCGCGTGGCTGGTGGCAGCGTTGATTCGCGTGGCGACCGGTTCGGCGACGGTAGCGATGGCGACGGCGGCCGGCATCATCGCGCCGATCGCCGCAGCGGCGGTGGGCACGGTAGGCGGGGTGAGGCCCGAGTTGCTGGTGCTGGCCACCGGCGCGGGGTCGCTCATTCTGTCGCACGTGAACGACGGCGGCTTCTGGCTGGTGAAGGAGTACTTCGGCATGACGGTGCCGCAAACCTTCAAGACGTGGACCGTTTGCGAAACGATTATTTCGGTGACGGCACTGGTGTTGACGTTGGGGCTCTCAACCGTGATTTGAGCGGGGAGGGTTCGTCGTGGCGCGTCTTGAGGACGCGCCGCGATTTTGCATTGCGCGGCAATCGCCGCGATCTTTCAGCTACAGAGGTCGCGAAAACCTGCGCGCAGACGGGCAAGGTTTGTCTTGATGAGGATCAACGCGGCCGTGAGATAAATGCCGCGATCGCCTCATTCAACGCGTCCGGCGCATCGCGATGCGGCGAGTGTCCACACGCATCGAGCTTCACCAACCGCGCGTGCGGCACGCGTTCGGCGATCGTATCGATCTGCGCCATCGTGCCGTAGTTATCGTCGTGGCCTTGCACCGCGAGCAACGGTTGCCTGATGGCGGCCAGTTCGTCGACGATGCGCCATTCCCTGAATGCCGGATTCAGCCAGATATCGTTCCAGCCATAGAACGCGGAATCGACGTCGGCATGATAGCGACCGAGCTTACTGCGCAGATCCGTGGTTTCGTAGAGTGCTTTGGTCTGCGCGATGCTATCCACCGAGATATCTTCGACGAATACATGCGGTGCGATGGCGACCGCACCCGCCAATTCGTCCGGATACAGCGCCGCGTAGAGAAGCGTGATCGAGCCGCCGTCGCTATGGCCGATCAACCACATACGCTTGCGCTCCTGCGTGCCGATACCGAGCGCGTCGAGCAGAGCGGGCAGGATATCGCGCGCCTGTCCGGTCATGAAATCGACCGGCCATTTCACATCGTGCTCACGCGGTGTGGAAAGTCCATAACCGGGTCGGGAATAGGCGAGACCACGCATGCCCAGACGCTCGCACAATGCCTGCGGCCAGTCGCGCCACATTGCAATCGATCCGAGCCCTTCGTGCAGGAACACGGCGACCGGCGCATTGCCCGCCGCTTCGTTCACCCAACGATATTCGATGCGCAACGGCCCATGCGATGCCGTGGCGGGCAGTTCCGCGAAGTCGCTAACGTTGGCCGTTGTTACGGGGTTCTGCATGGATCACCTTATGACTGTTCGCGCAGTTTGAAGCGTTGAATCTTGCCGGTAGCGGTTTTCGGCAAATCGTCGACGAACAGGATATCGCGCGGATACTTATGGGGCGCGAGCCGTTCCTTGACGAAAGCCTTCAACTCATCCGCGAGTATCTCAGACGGCGCGACATCACGCTTTAGCACCACGAACGCGCGGGTCTTGACGAGACCACCGTGATCGACGCCGACCACCGCCGCTTCCAGCACCGCGTCGTGCTGCACCAGGACCATTTCCACTTCGACGGGCGATACGTACTGCCCGCTTACTTTCAGCATGTCGTCGCTGCGGCCCGCATACACGTAGCAGCCGTTCGCAAGACGGCAGTATTTGTCGCCGCTGCGAATCCACTCGCCAAGGAACGTTGCGCGCGATTTCTCGCGATTGCTCCAGTACATGAGTGCCGCGCTCGGCCCTTTGATAAACAGATCGCCGACTTCTCCGTCGGGCACAGCATGACCCGCTTCGTCGCGCAGCTCGACTTCATAGCCGGGAACGGGGCGACCCGTGGTGCCGTATTCGACCGCGCCCGCGCGATTCGACAGAAAGATATGCAGCATCTCGGTCGAGCCGATGCCGTCGAGAATTTCGCAGCCGAAGTGTGCGGTAAAGCGCTCGCCGACTTCGCGCGGCAGCGCTTCGCCCGCCGACGTGCACACGCGCATGGCGACGTCGGCGCGCGCGGGCAGGTTGGGCGAGACGAGCATGTTCGCGTAGAGCGTCGGCACGCCGTAAAAAATGGTCGGGCGATGCCGCACGAGGCGCGTGAAAATGGCATCGGCGGTGGGACGCTCGGCCATCAACACGGCCGTGGCGCCGACTGAAAGCGGGAAGGTCAGACCATTACCCAGACCGTACGCAAAGAACAATTTGGCCGCCGAGAACACCACGTCGCTTTCGACGATGCCAAGAACCGGCTTCGCGTACAACTCAGCGGTCCAGTATAGATTCGCGTGCGTGTGGACGGTGCCTTTCGGTTTGCCGGTCGAGCCCGATGAATACAGCCAGAACGCGATGTCGTCGCAACCTGTTGTTTGCGCCTTGATGGCCGGCGTGGCCGCATCGATCAGATCTTTAAGCAACGGCGCCGTCAAAGGCTCGCCTTCAGGCGGCTGCGAGACAATCAACTGGCAACCGTCATGTTCGGCGGTATCCATCGCCTGCGTGACGTTCGGCAGCAACGCGCCCGATGCGATCACGGCGCGCGCGTGGCTGTGCGTCAGCATGTACACATAGTCGGCAGGGGTAAGCAGCGTGTTCGCGACAACCGGCACGACGCCCGCATAAAGCGCGCCGAGAAAAGCGACCGGCAGTTCGACGGTATCGACCATCACCAGCAGCACGCGTTCTTCCGGATGTACGCCGAGTGTGCGCAATGCACTCGCGAAACGCCGGGCCCGGTCTTCGAGTTCGCCGTAAGTGGTGCTGCCGGTGTCGTCGATATAAGCGGTTTTGCCGGCGCGCGATTCATTCAGGTGAAACAGGTAGGCCGCGAAATTGTATACCGCGGGCGGCGGTTCGACCGTCGCGGCGGGCTGACTCGCAGCCGGTTCCAGCAAGGCTTCCATATGTCTCCTCCATCGGGTGGGGGCGGTCCGGCGCTTATGTGCTCATGATCCGCTCGATGCTTATTGTCTGATTGCCAGATGCCTGTCCTGAGTCGCTATGCTGCGGGCAAATGCGTGGTTTGCGTCAGGGCGTCGAGCGCGGCGCTCGATGCCTGAACGGCCGAGCGCCTGTGATAGAAACCCAGTGCACGCAGGCCGCCGAGTTCTTCGCCGCCACCTGCGCGGCCCGGCCCGCCATGCAGCGACATCGGCATCACGTTGCCGTGGCCGGTCTGACTCTGCTGCACGGAAGGCGAGATTGCGTGGACACGTCCGTGCGAATCGGCAAGTTCCAGTGCGAGCTTGCCGAGATGGGCGTCGTCGTTCGAATAGATGGACGCGACGAGCGATCCCTGGCCGCGTCGTGCGAGTGCAATTGCGTGCGCTTCGGGAAGGGTGCTGTTTGCGGCAGCGGCGACGCGATACGGCGCCACGGTTGCCACCGGTCCAAACACTTCGACGTCGTGCAGCAGCGTTGCGCTATCGGGATCGTTGACCACGAACAGATGCGGCGCGATGCAAGCCGCAATCGTTGCGTCCGCATCGACAAGCGGCGCGGCCGAGCCGTCGAACGCGAGCACCGCTTCCTCGCGCAATGCGGCGATGCCGGCCTCCACGTTCTCGTACTGCTCGCGGCTCACAAGCGAACCCATGCGCACGGTTTCGTTGCGCGGATTGCCGATGGTGATTTTCGCGAGCCTGGCTTTCAGTGCATCCAGCACCGCTTCGAGCGATTTTTCCGGCACGAACGCGCGGCGGATCGCCGTGCATTTCTGACCGGATTTCACGGTCATTTCCCGCACCACCTCCTTGATAAACAGTTCGAAGGCGGGGGTATCGGGTGTCGCGTCCGCACAGAGAATGGCGCTGTTGAGACTGTCGGCTTCGACATTCAGACGCGCGCCGTGCTCGACGAAAGCCGGATGCGCGCTCAATGTTGCGGCGGTTTGCGCGGAGCCGGTGAAGGACACGACGTCGAATGTCTGAATCTGATCGAGCAGGCCCGCGGAACTGCCGCAGATGACGGATAGCGCGCCGGGCGGAAGAATGCCTGCGTCGACCACGTCGGCCACCATGCGTTGCGTGAGCCACGCCGTCGCCGTGGCGGGTTTGATGATAACGGGCACACCGGATAACAGCGCGGGCGCCGCTTTCTCCCACAGGCCCCACGACGGGAAATTGAACGCGTTGATGAAGAGCGCGACGCCGCGTGTCGGCGTGAGCACGTGCTGCACGCTGAACGATTGGTCCTTGCTCAACGATACGGCGTTGCCCTCGCGTAGCGCATGCGCGTCGCCGAGCGACGCGCCGAGTTTCGCGTAGTACGAGAGCGTGAAAATTCCACCGTCGATGTCGACCGCCGAATCGTTGCGCGTGGTGCCCGAGTTCGCGGTCGCGATCGCGTAGTAGTCGTCGCGTTTCGCCTGCAGCAGTTTGACGATATCGGTCAGACGGGCGGCGCGCTGCGCATAGGTGAGCGCACGCAAAGCGGTGCCGCCTGCTTCTCGAGCAAAGTCGAATGCGCGGGTGAGATCCAGGCCCTGGCTCGACACGCGCACGAGGGCTTCGCCGGTGACCGGGTCGGTGAGCGTCACGCCTTCACCTTCGCCCGCGACCCACTGGCCTGAAACGTAGTTTTTCAATAGTTCGGTCATAGCGAGTCTCAGGCGGAAGGTGGGGAGGCGGTGAATTCGATAGCGCCTTGCGGCAGCAGATACAGCACCAGCGCCTGCCCATTCGCGACGGTCGGGCGATGCGCGCTGCCGGGGCCGTATACACACCAGCCGGCCGGATGACCGTCGAAGGTGGCGCCCTCGGTGAGGGGCATGATCAGATCGATTTCGCCGTTCGGGTGAACGTGATGCGGACCGGCAATATCCTTCATATCGACCACGTCGACGGAAAAACCGTGGGTGTCCGGTAACGCCTTGTAGATGCGGCCGTAGCGAATGCCGCCGCTTTCGCGGTTGCACAGCCAGCCTTCGGCCACGCCGGTGCGGCAGGCATTCGCCAGATCGCGGAAGGTCGCGCTATCGGCGGGATACGTGTCGTTGAGCCACGTGGCCAGCGTGCCGTCGAGCGTCCGGCCGGCGAGTTGCTCAGTCACGCCCGCAATCAGGCGTTGAAAGTCATGGGGGGACATGCGAGCCTCCAGATCGGCGCGCGCACGCACGTTAGTTCATGCGTGTCGTTGCACCATTTCCGTGACGCTGCCGAAAAACCTCGACAGCGTTTGTTATTGGATCAATATTTGGCGAAAATTAACCGTTCACTCTGCACCTGTCAAGCACTATAGTACATGTAACGTATTCAAGAGGCAGTTAAACATGAACCAAAATTACTCTCCCGCGCCTCTGGATGATCCAGCCGACGAGGACGCAAGCCGCGCTGCGAGCCGGGCCGACAGCGGGACCGAGCGTGCGGCGGAGCGCGGCGGCGAGCGCGATCCGTTTCTGACGGCAATGGGCGATCGCGTGCGCCTGCTGCGCGCGCGCCGCGGCATGACGCGCAAAACGCTGGCAACTGAAACCGGTTTGTCGGAGCGTCATCTGGCGAATCTGGAATCGGGCGTGGGCAACGCGTCGGTGCTGGTGCTGCGGCAGATCGCGGCGACGCTGAACTGCTCGCTAGCCGAAGTGATCGGCGACGAAACCACCGCCTCGGCCGAGTGGCTGTTGATTCGCGAACTGCTGCAAGGGCGCGACCAGGCGGCATTGCAGCGCGCCCGCGTGGCGCTTGCCGAGATGTTCGCGCAAGCGCCGCGCGACCCGCATCGCAAGGACCGGATTGCGCTGATCGGCTTGCGCGGGGCCGGCAAGTCGACCTTTGGGCGGATGCTCGCGCAGGAGCGCAAGGTGCCGTTCGTTGAACTCACGCGCGTGATCGAGCAACTCGCCGGCTGCCCGCCGTCGGAGATTCATTCCCTCTATGGCGCAAGCGCATACCGGCGCTATGAGCACCGCGCGCTCGAGGCGGTGATTCAGGAGCACGAGCGAGCCGTGATCGCGTCGCCGGGCGGGCTGGTGTCGGAGTCGGGCACCTTTAACGCGCTGCTGTCGCACTGTTTCACCGTCTGGCTGCAAGCCACGCCGGAAGAGCATATGCGCCGGGTCGTCGCGCAAGGCGACCTGCGGCCGATGTCCGGCAATAAAGAAGCAATGGACGACCTCAAGCGCATCCTGGCGGGGCGCAGCGAACTGTACGGCCGCGCCGACATGACCTTCGACACTAGCGAAAAAACCTTGGCCGACGCCTACTTGCAGTTGCGTGACCGGCTTGCCGCAAGGCTCGCGGCCGAATCGCCGGACGACGCAAGGGTGAGCTGAACTGCAGTGGGAGCCTAGGGTTTACTATAAAACATGCATTAAAGTGCTTTACATGGGGATGACGATGCACTATTGTTCAAAAACAAGTTTTGCATCGTCCAGGTCCAGTCAGGAGACGCCCCATGTCCGCAGCAGAAACCGCAGTCGCACCGGTCGATTACCGCACCGATCCCTCGCAGTACAAGCATTGGAAGCTGAGTTTCAACGGTCCCGTTGCGACCCTCGGCATCGATATCGCCGAGGACGGTGGCATCCGTGACGGCTACAAGCTGAAGCTGAATTCGTACGACCTTGGCGTCGACATCGAATTGCACGACGCGATACAGCGCATCCGCTTCGAGCATCCCGAAGTCAGAACGGTGGTGCTGACGAGCCTGAAAGACCGCGTGTTCTGCTCGGGCGCGAACATCTTCATGCTGGGTCTGTCCACGCATGCGTGGAAGGTCAACTTCTGCAAGTTCACCAATGAAACGCGCAACGGTCTCGAAGACTCGTCGCGTCATTCAGGTCTGAAGTTTCTCGCTGCCGTGAACGGTGCGTGCGCCGGCGGCGGTTACGAACTCGCGCTCGCTTGCGACGAAATCTATCTGGTGGATGACCGCTCGTCGTCGGTATCGCTGCCGGAAGTGCCGCTGCTGGGCGTGCTGCCGGGTACGGGCGGCCTCACGCGCGTGACCGATAAGCGCAAGGTGCGTCACGATCGTGCGGACATCTTCTGCACGGTGGTGGAAGGCATTCGTGGCGAGCGGGCGAAAGCATGGCGTCTCGTGGATGAAGTCGTGAAGCCGAATCAGTTCGATCAGACGATTCAGGCACGCGCGCTCGAACTCGCCGAACAAAGCGATCGCCCGTCGAATGCACAAGGCGTGGTGCTCACGCGTATCGAACGCACCAACCGCGAAGACGGCCTGACTTATAAAACGCTCGACATTACGATCGATCGTGCGAAGCGCATCGCCACTTTCACGGCTAAAGCCCCAGAAGCCGCGCAACCCACGGAGATCGATGCGATCGTCGCCGCCGGCACGGGCTGGTGGCCGCTGCAGTTCGCCCGCGAACTCGACGACGCGATCCTGTCGATGCGCACCAACGAGCTCGACGTCGGCACCTGGGTCTTCAAGACCGAAGGCGACGCCCGCAACCTGCTCGCCGCCGACGCCACGCTCATCGAGCACAAGGACCACTGGTTCGTGCGCGAGACCATTGGCCTCCTGCGCCGCACGCTGGCGCGTATCGACGTGTCGTCGCGTTCGCTGTTCGCGCTGATCGAGCCGGGCTCGTGCTTTGCCGGCACCTTCGCGGAACTCGCGTTCGCCGCCGACCGCAGCTATATGGCCGCACTGCCGAGCAACGAAGACGAAGAACCGGTGATCACGCTGTCGGAAGTCAACTTCGGTCTTTATCCGATGGTCACGCATCAATCGCGCCTCGCTCGCCGCTTCTATGAAGAAGTCGAACCGCTCGACGCGGTGCGCTCGAAAATCGGCCAGGCAATCAAGCCTGTTGAAGCCGAGCGCCTGGGTCTCGTGACCGCGTCGCCCGACGATATCGATTGGGCCGACGAAATTCGCATCGCGCTCGAAGAACGCGCGGCCATGTCGCCGGATGCATTGACCGGACTGGAAGCGAATCTGCGCTTCAACGGCCCGGAAACGATGGAGACGCGGATTTTCGGGCGTCTCACCGCCTGGCAGAACTGGATTTTCAACCGGCCGAACGCAGTGGGCGAGAAGGGCGCGCTCAAGGTGTACGGCAAGGGCAGCAAGGCGCAATTCGACGTCTCGCGCGTCTGATTCTTTTCGACGCGATGCGACGTAACTGAAAGCGACGCCATCTGCCTGATACGCGCCTCTCATCCGCAAGCTCTGTATTCCGACCCAGGAACCGACCATGTCAACGATCAACTACAGCGAAAAGATTCCGAACAACGTCAACCTCGCCGACGACCGCGCGCTGCAACGCGCACTCGAACAATGGCAGCCGAATTTTCTGGCGTGGTGGGGCGATATGGGCCCGGAAGGCTCGCATGGCTATGACGTGTATCTGCGTACGGCAGTGAGCGTCGACGCCGGCGGCTGGGCGCATTTCGACCACGTGAAGATGCCGGACTATCGCTGGGGCATTTTCCTCACGCCCGGCGAGCAGGACCGCAAGATTCATTTCGGCGAGCACAAGGGTGAGGCCGCCTGGCAGGACGTGCCCGGCGAGCATCGTGCGAATCTGCGCCGCATTATCGTGACGCAAGGCGATACCGAACCGGCTTCTGTCGAGCAGCAACGGCATCTGGGTTTGACCGCACCCTCGATGTACGACCTGCGCAACCTGTTTCAGGTGAACGTGGAAGAAGGCCGCCACTTGTGGGCGATGGTGTACCTGCTGCACCGCTATTTCGGCCGCGATGGCCGTGAGGAAGCCGAAGCACTGCTCGGCCGCCGTTCGGGCGACGAAGACAATCCGCGCATTCTCGGCGCCTTCAACGAGAAAACGCCGGACTGGCTCGCGTTCTACATGTTCACGTACTTTACCGACCGCGACGGTAAGTTCCAGTTGTCGGCGCTTGCCGAGTCGGGTTTCGATCCGCTTGCGCGCACCACGAAGTTCATGCTGACCGAAGAAGCGCATCACATGTTCGTCGGCGAATCGGGCGTGTCGCGCGTGATCCAGCGCACCGCGCAGGTGATGAACGAACTGGGCACGGACGACGTCGCGAAGATTCGCGCGGCCGGCGTGATCGATCTGCCGACCATCCAGCGCTATCTGAACTTCCATTACGCGGTGACGATCGATCTGTTCGGCGCCGATCATTCTTCGAATGCGGCCACGTTCTATAGCTCGGGCCTGAAGGGCCGTTACGAAGAGAACAA
Source organism: Paraburkholderia haematera (assembly GCF_905220975.1). Taxonomy (GTDB): domain Bacteria; phylum Pseudomonadota; class Gammaproteobacteria; order Burkholderiales; family Burkholderiaceae; genus Paraburkholderia; species Paraburkholderia haematera. The sequence goes on from NZ_CAJNBK010000002.1 coordinate 230,206, forward strand.
GCGCGACGACGATCATCAATTGAACGGTCAAAGCTACAAGCTGCTCGACGTGCAGGACGGCAAACTGGTCGAGCGCGAAGTGCCGATGCTCAACGCCATGAATGAAGTGCTGCGTGACGACTATATTAAAGATTCGGTGGCGGGTGTCGGCCGCTGGAACAAGGTGCTCGAGAAGGCCGGCATCGATTTCCGCATGACGGTGCCGCATAAAGCGTTCAATCGCCAGATCGGCACGTTTGCGGGTACCCGTGTGTCGCCGGACGGCCGCGTGATCAGCGAAACCGAATGGGCCGCCAATGAAGCGAAGTGGCTCGCCACGCCGGAAGACCGTGCGTACGTTGCCTCGCTGATGGGCCGCGTCACCGAACCCGGCAAGTTCGCGAACTGGATTGCGCCGCCGGCCATGGGCGTGAACCGTCAGCCGGTCGATTTCGAGTACGTGCGCTTTAACTGAGTACGGCGATTAAAATCGTGTGGCGTGCGGCGTCGTATTCGCGCGAATATAGGGTGGAGGAAGTCATGAACGGCCCAGTATCGATCGAAGTTCTCAGGCAGCATCTGATCGATCCGGAAATCTGCATTCGCTGCAACACCTGCGAAGAGACTTGCCCGGTCGATGCGATCACGCACGACGAGAATAATTACGTGGTCAAGGCGGATGTGTGCAACGGCTGCATGGCATGCGTGCCGCCGTGTCCGACCGGCGCGATCGATAACTGGCGCACGGTGCTGAAGGCCGATGCCTATCCCATCGAAGAGCAGTTCAAATGGGACGTGCTGCCGGAGCAGAACACGATGGCTGTGCCGGCGGTTGCCGAAGAGGCGGCAGCGGGATCGTCAGGCGATACGCCGGCCGAGGCAAGCGGTATTGAAGTCGATACCGTGCGTGGCTCGGTCGTGCCGCCGTGGTCCGCGGCGAAGCCGTACGTGAATCTCTACACGCACAAGGCGCCGACCACCGCGACCGTGGTCGGCAACTACCGGCTCACCGACGGCTCGACCGATAGCGACATTCATCACATCGTGCTCGATTTCGGTTCGATGCCTTTCCCCGTGCTGGAGGGTCAGTCGATCGGCATCCTGCCACCGGGTGAGACCGCGGATGGCCGCACGCATCACGCGCGGCAGTATTCGATTGCGAGCCCGCGCGACGGCGAACGGCCCGGCTATAACAACGTTTCTCTCACTGTAAAGCGCGTTGCGCAGCAGCACGGCGACGTGCTCGACGGGATCTGCTCGAACTATCTGTGCGATCTGAAGAAAGGCGACGTGGTGAGCGTGATCGGCCCGTTCGGCGGCACCTTCCTGATGCCGAATCATCCGAACTCGCATCTGCTGATGATTTGCACCGGCACCGGCTCGGCACCGATGCGCGCGATGACCGAGTATCGCAGGCGGCGGCGTCTGAAAGGCGCGACCGGCAAGCTGATGCTGTTCTTCGGCGCGCGGACGAAAGAAGAGTTGCCGTACTTCGGGCCGCTGACAAATCTGCCCAAGGATTTCATCGACACGAATCTGGCGTTTTCACGCACGCCGGGTCAGCCGAAGCGCTACGTGCAGGACGCGATGCGTGAACGCGCGGTCGATGTCGCGCACATGCTGAAGGACGACAACACGCATATCTACGTGTGCGGCTTGAAGGGTATGGAAGACGGCGTGCTGCAGGCGCTCAAGGAAATCGGCGAACAGCACCAGCTCGACTGGGAGGCATTGTGGTTGAAGCTGAAGCGGGAAGGGCGGCTGCATCTGGAGACGTATTGAACGGCTAGCGTCCGGCCGGGAGCAGGCCCGCATGCATGCGGGCCAGTCGGTTTTCACCAGACCGTTTTAACGTGCGGATACGCGCGAATTTTCTCGTCTTTTGTCACTAGCGGTACGGCAAACTTGCGTGCGGTCGCGACGATCATCCTGTCGGCGGGATCCTTATGGAACTCGCCGGGAAGATCGACGGACTTCGTTGCGATTTCCACATCGACTGGTACGAAACGCACCGTTTCGATGGCCGAGACGGTGGCGAGCCAACTGCTGACATCCATCGAGAGTAGGAGCCTTTCTCGCTCCACCAGCATGGCTATTTCCCACGCAGAAATAGCCGACACGAGGATTTCCCCGCCGGCCATTTCGTGCGCGATGGCAGTCTTTGCTTTCTTGCTCAACGTCGGATCGCCGGTGACCCACCAGACCAGTGTATGGGTATCCAGAACAATCACTGCGCCGCCTCCCAGTCGTCCTCTCCGACGGGAGCGGTGGGATTGTCGTAACGCACGACCGAGCCGCGTAGCACGTCGAGCGGACTGCGTTCTACGCCGCGATAGGGCCGCACTTCAAGCGCTGGTTTGCCATGGTCAGTGACGATCAAGCTTTCGCCGGACGCCTCCACTTGCCGGAACAATTCGAGCGCCTTCGCTTTGAATTCGGACTTCGATACCAGATTCCCTTGCACAATAGCTCCTATAGTCAGTTGCCTATAGTCATTATTGTACGCCAAAATGACTGGATGGATGTAGTCATTGACCGGCTGATCCTTTCCCCTGCACCGGAGACACCGCGCCACACGCCCGGATCACCAACTGCACGACTTCTTCCGTCGTTACTTCGTACGCCTTCTGCGTCAGCGCGCGTTTGCCTTTGAGCGCGCGAATCTGCGCGTCGAAGTCGGCGTAATGCTGAGTGGTTGCCCAGATCATGTACATGAGCGTCTGCGCATTCACCGGCGCCAGCAACCCGCGTGCGATCCAGTCGTCGATCACCTTCACCCGGCTGTCCAGCCATGGTTTTACGCGCCCGGTGAGAATGTCCTCCATATGCTCCGCGCCGTGGATGATCTCGCTCGCCCACACTTTCGAGCCTAAAGGCCGGCGGCGCGACAACTCCATTTTTGCGCGTACGTATCCGCCGATCGCCTCCACAGGATCGTCGCTGCATTCGAACGTATCCGCCGCGCGGTGCCAGTCTTCGAACAGGTCTTCCAGCACACGCCGGTACAACGCGAGTTTTGTCGGGAAGTAGTAATGCAGGTTAGCTTTCGGTAAGCCTGCGCGTTCCGCGATCATCGCCGTGCTGGTTCCGTCGAGTCCTCGCTCGGCGAAAACCGCTTCGGCGCACGCCAATAAATGCGCTTCATTCGACTCGCGAATGTGCGCCTTGCGCCGCCGCAAAGGTGCGCGCGTTTCGTCCTTTGTCTCGTTGTTTTCCGTGATGTCGGCAGCCACGTTGTCATCTCTCATGTTGGCCTTCATCGGCATGTGTGCCGTGTCGCGCTTCATTCTAGTCGTTTGAGCGCGGATGGACACGCGCATTCGAAGCCGCGGAAAAATGCGTGCTGCAGTGCAATGGCACGCTTCTCGCTATGTTTCCCACCGTACGAAAGGTGTTGATTTGGCGGGCCTAATCGTCTACAACCTGTCCAACTGGACAGGATTGAGAGAGCAGGCGATGCCCCAGGGTTTGCCCTCTGACGAAGAGGCAATCGAAGGCATCGAGGGTGCACCGCCGCCGTGCGGCGACGCCCCAAAAACCGCCGCCCATGCACCAGTTTCATGTCGATTCACCGAAAGGAGCGAGACGAATGAACGCGGTATCCGAAGCGCTGAAGCACTCAGAACCCGCTACGTCGATCAGGGTCGACGGCAAGCGGTTGTGGGACAGCCTGATGACGATGGCGAAGATCGGTGCGACGCCCAAAGGCGGCGTTTGCCGGCTGGCGCTAACCGACCTCGACAAACAGGGGCGCGACCTGATCGTCAGTTGGGCGAAGGAAGCGGGTTGCACGGTCAGTGTCGATCAGATGGGCAATGTGTTCATGCGCCGCGCGGGGCGCAATCCCGACGCGTTGCCGGTCATGACCGGTTCTCACGCGGATTCGCAGCCGACCGGCGGCCGTTTCGACGGCATCTACGGCGTGCTCGGCGGACTCGAAGTGATCCGCAGTCTGAACGATCACGGCATCGAGACCGAGCATCCGGTTGAAGTGGTGATCTGGACCAACGAGGAAGGCTCGCGCTTCGCACCCGCGATGGTCGCCTCAGGTGTGTTCGCCGGCGTCTTTACGCTGGACTATGGCCTCTCGCGCAAGGACGTGGACGGCAAGACTATCGGCGAGGAACTCGAGCGCATTGGCTATGCGGGTGATCTTCCTTGCGGTGGCCGCCCCTTGCATGCCGCGTTCGAATTGCATATCGAACAAGGGCCGATTCTCGAAGCCGAGCAAAAAACCATTGGCGTGGTGACCGATGCGCAGGGTCAGCGCTGGTACGAAATCACGTTGACCGGCCAGGAGGCGCATGCCGGTCCGACGCCGATGCCGCGTCGTCGCGATGCTTTGCTCGGGGCCGCGCGGGTGGTCGATCTGGTGAATCGCATCGGGCTGGATAACGCGCCGTTCGGCTGCGCGACGGTCGGCATGATGCAGGTCTATCCGAACTCGCGCAATGTGATTCCGGGCCGCGTGTTCTTCACCGTCGATTTCCGTCATCCGGACGACGCCGTGCTCGCGAAGATGGATGCCGCGTTGCGGCAAGGCGTGGCGGAGATCGCGAAAGGTATCGGTCTGGAAACCGAACTCGAGCAGATTTTCTACTATGCGCCGGTCGCCTTCGACGCGGCTTGCGTGAAGTCCGTACGCGCCGCGGCCGAACGCTTCGGCTATTCGCATCGCAACATGGTGTCCGGTGCGGGACACGACGCCTGTTATCTGTCGCAAGTCGCGCCGACTTCAATGGTGTTTGTGCCGTGCGTCGACGGGATCAGTCACAACGAGATCGAGGACGCCACCGTCGAATGGATCGAAGCGGGCGCCAACGTCTTGCTGCACGCCATGCTCGAACGAGCGTGCGAGCCGGTTTCATAACGCTTTAGCGGTAGCGGTTCGTGGCTGATTCGTCAGCTTCACCGTAGTGTCCATAAAACAGGCCGTCCCGGCTCCGCTTCAGCGCAGCCGGCAGGACCGGCTACGTCCTCACATCGAAGAAGGAACGTGTATGGCCATCAAGCAAACCGGCGATATTGCGGCTCAGCGCCTATCGGCCGATCAACTCTCGTGCGAGTTCTCCGATATCGCGCCCTTGCTCGACGCGAGTGCCGCGGCCGCGGCGGCGAGCCGCTGTCATTACTGTTACGACGCGCCCTGTGTGAACGCGTGTCCGACGCAGATCGATATTCCGAGTTTCATTCGCAAGATCAGCAACGGCAATCTGAAGGGCGCGGCCGTCGACATTCTGTCGGCGAATCCGCTGGGGGGCATGTGCTCGCGTGTTTGCCCGACCGAGATTCTGTGCGAGGGCGCTTGTGTGCGCAACCATCAGGATGCGAAACCGGTGGCGATTGGCGCGCTGCAACGTCACGCGACCGATTGGGCGATGGAGCGCGGTGAAGCGCTGTTCAAGCGTGCTGCCGAAACGGGCCGCCATGTTGCTGTAGTGGGCGCGGGACCGGCCGGACTCGCATGTGCGCACCGTCTCGCACTGGCTGGCCATAACGTCACCGTCTATGACGCCCACGAGAAAGCGGGCGGCCTGAACGAATACGGCATCGCTGCCTATAAAACCGTCGACGATTTTGCGCAGCGTGAAGTGGCGTGGTTGTGCTCGATCGGCGGCATCGAGATCATGCACGGCGTAGCGCTTGGACGTGACGTGAAGCTCGATGCGCTGCGCAAGCAGCACGATGCGGTCTTTCTCGCGATCGGTCTCACGGGCGTGCGCGCATTGGCGATGGAAGGCGAGGACCTGAGCGGCGTGATGAACGCCGTGGATTTCATCGAACAGGTGCGCACCGCGAACGATTTCGGCACGGTGCCGGTGGGCCGTCGGGTCGTGGTGATCGGGGGCGGCAATACAGCGGTGGATGCTGCCGTGCAAAGCCGCAAGCTCGGCGCGACGTCGGTGACGATGGTGTATCGGCGTGGCGTCGAGTCGATGACTGCGACCTGGGCCGAGCGCGATTTCGCGCAGACCAGCGGCGTCACGCTCGTCACGCACGCAACGCCGGTGCGCTTGATCGGAGAGGGCGGCGTGGTCACGAGCGTCGAATTCGAACGCACGTCGAGCGACGGCAATCGTGACCGCTTCGTGGTCGAAGCCGACATGGTGCTCAAGGCAATCGGGCAGACGCTTGTTTCTGTCGGTATCGAGCGCGAACTGTTGACACTGGACGGCAGCCGCATCGCGGTCGATGCAAACGGACAAACTTCGTTGCCAGACGTGTGGGCAGGTGGCGATTGCGCGGCGACGGGTGGCGTCGATTTGACGGTGCAAGCGGTGCAGGACGGCAAGATTGCCGCCGTCGCGATTGACGCCCAGTTCGCCCGCACAGCAGTCAAAGCCGCTTGAAATGGCTTGAAGCCACTTAAGCCACTTAAGCCACGCATCCAACCAGACAAAAAACAGCCGTCCCCAAGGAGCCGAACATGGCCGATCTGCGCTGTACGATTGCCGGCATTACGTCGCCGAATCCTTTCTGGCTCGCTTCCGCGCCGCCGACCGACAAAGCCTATAACGTGAACCGCGCGTTCGAAGCGGGCTGGGGCGGAGTGGTGTGGAAGACGCTGGGCCTCGACCCGCATGTGGTGAACGTCAGCTCGCGCTATGGCGCGGTGCAATGGAACGGCCAGCGCATTGCCGGCCTGAACAATATCGAACTGATCACTGATCGCCCGCTCGACATCAACCTCAAGGAAATCACGCAGGTCAAACGCGACTGGCCGGACCGCGCGATGATCGTCTCGCTGATGGTGCCGTGCAACGAGCGCGACTGGAAATGGATTTTGCCGCTCGTCGAAGATACCGGCGCCGATGCGGTCGAACTGAATTTTGGCTGCCCGCACGGCATGAGCGAGCGTGGCATGGGTGCGGCGGTGGGCCAGGTGCCCGAGTACATCGAGATGGTCACGCGTTGGGTCAAAGAGGGCACGAAGCTGCCTTGCCTTGTCAAACTCACGCCGAATATCAGCGACATCCGCCTCGGTTCGCGGGCTGCCTATAAGGGCGGTGCGGACGGCGTGTCGCTGATCAACACGATCAACTCGATCGTCGCGGTCGATCTCGACGCGATGTCGCCCTTGCCGATGGTCGATGGCAAGGGCACGCACGGCGGTTACTGCGGTCCTGCGGTGAAACCGATCGCGCTGAACATGGTGGCTGAAATTGCACGCGACGTGGAAACACCGAATCTGCCGATCTCCGGCATTGGCGGCATTTCGACGTGGCGCGACGCGGCCGAATTCATGGTGCTCGGCGCGGGCAGCGTGCAGGTCTGCACAGCGGCGATGCACTATGGATTCCGTATCGTCTCCGATCTCGCCGACGGCCTCTCGAACTGGATGGACGAAAAGGGCTACGCGACACTCGACGACATTCGCGGCCGCGCCGTACCTAACGTCACCGACTGGAAGTACCTCAACCTCAAATACGACATCAAGGCGCGCATCGATCAGGACAAGTGCATCCAGTGCGGCCTCTGCCATATCGCATGCGAAGACACGGCTCACCAGGCCATCATGAAAGAAAAAGATGGCGTCCGGCATTTTGAAGTGTTGGACTCCGAATGTGTCGGCTGTAATCTGTGCATGCATGTGTGCCCGGTCGAGCAGTGCATCACGATGGAGCGCGTGGACAGCGGCGAGTACGCGAACTGGACGACGCATCCGAACAACCCCGCGCGAGTGGATGCCGGTGAAAGCGGTAAGTCGGACACGGTTGAATCCACCGAGCATGCCCACGCCGCAAAAGCAGCCTGAATAGTGACTTATCTGTAGCAAAGTAGACGAAACGAAGCGCTTGTACTGAACCTGTAGTTTCCCCAAGACCTGACGCGCCGCCAGAAGCCGCGCAGGCCTCAACGATCAGTGGAGATCTTTCGATGAAGCAGACAGCGCAACCCGTCGATCCGCAGTTTGCGGCCGGCGCGCAGGGCAGCAGTCTTTATAACGACGACCTTGCGCCGACCGGCATCGCACAGCGCACGTGGAGGTGGTATCACTTCGCCGCGCTTTGGGTGGGCATGGTGATGAACATCGCGTCGTACATGCTCGCGGCCGGATTGACGGAGGAGGGCATGTCGCCATGGCAGGCTGTTGCGACCGTGCTGCTCGGCAATCTGATCGTGCTGGTGCCCATGCTGCTGATCGGGCATGCGGGCGCGAAGCACGGTATTCCCTACGCGGTGCTGGTGCGTTCATCCTTCGGCACGCAAGGTGCGAAATTGCCGGCGATGCTGCGTGCGATCGTCGCGTGTGGCTGGTACGGTATTCAGACCTGGCTGGGCGGCAGCGCGATCTACACCCTGCTGAACATTCTCACCGGCAATGCGCTGCACGGCGCGGCTTTGCCGTTGCTCGACATCTCGCTCGCGCAGCTCGCGTGTTTCCTCGTGTTCTGGGCACTGCAGATCTACTTCATTGTGCACGGCACCGATTCGATTCGCTGGCTCGAAAGCTGGTCCGCGCCGATCAAGATCGTGATGTGCATCGCGCTGGTCTGGTGGGCTACCTCGAAGGCAGGCGGACTCGGCTCGATGCTGTCGGCGCCCTCGCAGTTCGTGGCGGGCGGCAAGAAGGAAGGCCTGTTCTGGGCGACCTTCTGGCCCGGGCTCACGGCGATGGTGGGTTTCTGGGCGACCCTCGCGCTGAATATCCCCGACTTCACGCGCTTTGCCAGAACGCAGCGTGATCAGATCATCGGCCAGTCGGTGGGTTTGCCGATTCCGATGGCGTTGCTCTCGGTGATCTCCGTGGTGGTGACGTCGGCCACCGTCGTGATCTACGGCAAGGCGATCTGGGACCCGATCGACCTGACGAGCCGCATGACGGGCATCGGTGTCGGCGTTGCGCTCATCATCCTGACGCTGGATACGATGTGCTGCAATCTGGCGGCGAATCTCGTCGGTCCGGCTTATGACTTTTCGAGCCTGTGGCCCAAGGGTATTTCGTATCGTGCCGGCGGCATGATTACCGCGACGATCGCCATTGTGATGATGCCGTGGAAGATTCTCGCCACCACGCAGGGCTATATCTTCACGTGGCTGGTCGGCTACTCGGCTTTGCTCGGTCCGGTGGCGGGCATTCTGATGGTCGACTATTTCCTGATTCGCGGCACACGGCTGGACCCGCGTGAACTGTTCGACGAGCATGGCGAGTACAGCTACACCGGTGGCTGGAATATCGGCGCGGTGGTGGCGCTCGTAATCGGCGTGCTGCCGAATCTGCCGGGCTTTCTGCATACCGCGTTTCCGGCATCGTTCCCGAATGTGCCGGCGATTTTCAACACGCTCTATACGTACGCCTGGTTTGTCGGACTCGCGTTGGCTTCGATCGTATATAGCGCGTGGATGAAGCTGAGCAAGGGACCGAGCGCGCGCGTGGCGAGTGCATAAATCGCGCGCGAAGCGGGCGAAGTAAGTAGCACCGAAACTGGCAGTTCATAAGGAGACGACACCATGACGACCCTGATTCGCGGCGGCACGATTATCGACGCGGAGAACACGTATCGTGCGGACGTGTTGTGTGCGGACCCGCAGGACGGCGGCACGATCCTGCAGATCGGCGCGGACCTGGCGGCGCCCGCGGGCGCCACGATCGTCGATGCGGGCGGGCAGTATGTGATGCCCGGCGGCATCGATCCGCATACGCATATGGAATTGCCGTTCATGGGCACCACGGCCAGCGACGATTTCTATACCGGTACGGCTGCGGGTTTATCCGGCGGCACGACGAGCATCATCGACTTCGTGATTCCGAGTCCGAAGCAATCGTTGATGGAAGCCTTCAAGGCATGGCGCGGCTGGGCGGAGAAGGCTTCGGCGGATTATGGCTTTCACGTTGCCGTAACGTGGTGGGACGATTCAGTCTATCGCGACATGGGCACGCTGGTGCATGAACACGGCGTGTCGAGTTTCAAGCATTTCATGGCCTACAAGAACGCGATCATGGCCGACGACGAAGTGCTGGTGAACAGCTTCTCGCGTTCGCTCGAACTCGGCGCGCTGCCTACCGTCCATGCGGAAAACGGTGAACTCGTGTTTCAGTTGCAGCGTCAGTTGCTTGCAAAAGGCTTTACGGGTCCGGAGGCGCATCCGTTGTCACGGCCGCCGGAAGTGGAGGGCGAGGCCGCCAATCGGGCGATCCGTATCGCACAGGTGTTAGGCGTGCCGGTGTATATCGTCCACGTGTCCTCGAAAGATGCGGTCGACGCGATTGCGCGCGCCCGCAGCGAAGGTCTTCGCGTGTTCGGCGAAGTGCTGCCGGGCCATCTGGTGATCGATGAAGCGGTGTATCGCGACCCCGACTGGACCCGTGCGGCGGCACACGTCATGAGCCCGCCGTTCCGTTCTGCGGAGCATCGCGAGGCATTGTGGCGGGGGCTGCAAGCGGGGCAGTTGCACACTACCGCGACCGATCACTGCGTGTTCTGCGCGTCGCAGAAGGCGATGGGTCGGGAAGACTTTACGAAAATCCCTAACGGCTGCGGCGGCGTGGAAGATCGCATGGCGGTGCTGTGGCATCACGGCGTGAATTCAGGGCGTCTCACGCCGAATGAGTTCGTGCGTATCACGTCGACCAATGCCGCGCAGATTTTCAACCTGTATCCGCGCAAAGGTGCGGTGCAGGTGGGCGCGGATGCCGACCTGGTGGTGTGGGATCCGCAGGCAAGCAAGACGATTTCGGTGAAGACGCATCATCAGAAGGTCGACTTCAACGTGTTTGAAGGGATGACGGTGCAGGGCGTGGCGATGCACACGCTCACGCGCGGCGCGCTGGCATGGACCGATGGCGAGCTGCGGGCGGTGCGGGGCGCGGGGCGTTATCTGAAGCGTCCGCCGAATCCCGCTTACTTTGACGCGATCCGGGTTGCCAACAAGCGCAAGGAGCCGCATCCGGTAGAACGGTAAGCCGTTTGCAATCTGACGGGCGGCCTCTCAGTGCCGCCCGTGCCGACCTTTTTCAACGCCGCGCATTCGCCGCGGCGGTACCCCTCCCGCGTTTTCCCCGATGGCGCCCGGCACGTGTTCCGTGGTGCGATGCATGCCGCGTCTGCCATATCTGCTGTAGAGTCGAATTCAACGTTGTATGAGATGTCCTGGCTGTCCGCTTAGCACGCAAGCGCATATTGATCGGAAACCTGATCCTTTGTAAAAACGCAGACCGTTTGCTACAGTCCGCCCACTCTGCCGGGCCCGACTGTCGGCGGAATGCCGCACACAAGACCATGCAACTGACGTAGCCAACTTTACGGAGCCACCTGATGAAGTCGATTCGTTCCATTCTGCTGATCGCGCTGCTGCAAGCGGCGACCCTGAGCCCGGCGTTTGCTGCTGACGAGCTTGCGCAGATCAAATCCGCGGGCGTGCTCAAGATCGGTACCGAGGGCACGTACGCGCCGTTCACGTACCATGATGAATCCGGCAATCTGACCGGCTTCGACGTCGAGATCGGCACGGCGATCGCACAACGCCTGGGCGTCAAGCCGCAATTTGTCGAAGGTAAGTGGGACGGCCTGATTGCCGGTCTCGATGTGAACCGCTACGACGCGGTGATCAACGAAGTCGCTGTCACTGACGCGCGCAAAGCCAAGTACGATTTCTCGGATCCGTACATCACCTCGCACGCGGCGCTGATCGTGCGTTCGGACAACACCGCGATCAAGACGTTCGACGACCTGAAGGGCAAGAAGTCGGCGAATACGCTGACCAGCAACTTCGGCAAGATCGCGGCCGCGCATGGCGCGGAGGTGATTCCCGTGCAGGGCTTCAACGAATCGGTCGACCTGTTGACCGCGGGCCGCGTCGACGCGACCGTGAACGATTCACTGTCGTTCCTCGACTTCAAGAAGCACAAGCCGGATGCGAAGGTGAAGATCGCCGCGATCGATACGTCGGCGGACAGCAGCGACAAGTCCGCGGTGCTGATCCGCAAGGGCAGCCCTGAGTTGCAGGCCGCGATTAACAAGGCACTCGCCGACATGCGAAAAGACGGCACGTACCTGAAGATTTCGCAGAAGTATTTTGGCAAAGACGTTTCCCAATAAGCGCCACGTGCGAGTCTGAATCATGCCGGCATGGTTGCATTTGATGGCGCATTCGCTGTGGCCCCTCCTGTACGCGGGGCTTGTCTTTACCGTGCCGCTCACGCTGGCCTCGTTCGCCATTGGCATCGTGGTGGCGTTTATCGTCGCGCTGATCCGCCTGTTCGGGCCGCGGTGGGCGGTCGCGTGCGTGCGTTTCTACGTGTGGCTGTTTCGCGGCTCGCCGTTACTGGTGCAACTGTTCGTGATTTTCTACGGACTACCGAACGTGGGCATCGTCCTTGACCCGTTGACGGCCGCGATCATCGGCTTTTCGCTGAATGTCGGGGCGTATAACTCGGAGGTGATACGCGGCGTGATCGAGTCGATTCCGAAGGGGCAATGGGAAGCGGCGTACTCGATGGGGATGACACGTGAACAGGCGCTGCGCCGCGCGATTTTGCCGCAAGCGGCGCGCGTTGCGCTGCCGCCGCTGTCGAACTCGTTCATTGCGTTGGTGAAGGACACCTCGCTCGCTGCGGTGCTGACGGTGCCCGAGGTGTTTCAGGCCGCGCAGCGGATCGCGTCGGTGACGTATGAGCCTTTGATTCTGTACACGGAGGCGGCACTGGTTTATCTCGTGTTCAGTTCCGTGCTGTCGTCGGCGCAAGTCCGGCTTGAGCGCAAGTTTGGCCGTCACGCACTTTTCCAGGCGGGCAACTGATGATTCGACTGGAAAAAATCGACAAGTACTTTGGCGAGAACCGGGTGTTGACTTCGGTGGACCTGCAGCTCGCGCCGGGCAACGTTACCGCGCTGATTGGCCCGTCCGGCAGCGGCAAGAGTACGCTTTTGCGTTGTGTGAATCTGCTGGAAATCCCGGAGGCCGGATCACTTGAAGTGGGCGACCAGCGCCTTGAGTTCAGCCGCGACCACAGGCCATCGCGCGAGGCTGTGCTGACGATCCGCCGCCGCACCGGCATGGTGTTCCAGAACTTCCAGTTGTTTCCGCATCTAACGGTGCGGCAAAACGTAATGGAAGGATTACTGACCGTACTGAAGTGGGACAAGGAAAGGGCGCGCGTACGCGCGGACGAATTGCTTGAGAAGGTTGGCATTGCCCACAAAGCGGACGCATGGCCCGCTACGCTTTCGGGCGGACAGCAGCAACGCGTGGCGATTGCACGGGCGCTGGCCCCGTCGCCGGAGGTGTTGTTGTGCGACGAGCCCACATCGGCCCTGGATCCCGGATTAGCGGCGGAGGTGGTCGACGTACTGAAGCAACTTGCCACGGAAGGCATGACGATGTTGATGGCGACTCATGATTTGCGTCTGGCCGCGACGATTGCACGAGACGTGGTGTTTTTGAATAACGGCGTGGTGGTAGAGGCGGGCCCATCGCGCGACGTTTTCATGCAACCGCGCAAACCGGAAACCGAGCGTTTCGTGTCGACCTTGACGCACAGCTTGCCGGAGGCGTGGACGGCGAAGAGCTGACTGAAAGAGAGAAATAGACGGAAACAAAATCCAGTCTGCCGCCAACCATCGCCGCAACAAAGAGGGGCGCCAAGGCGCCCCTCAAAAACAATGATGACAGAAGAAAAATAAACCGCTGGCTAGCCAGCCGACCCATCCGACGAGCACGGAGTGCGAGACGGGAGGCATGACTGCCTTGTCACATACGCCGAATGTGCGAGAACACAGATTCCAGATGCACCACTACCGCGACTGCGCGGGGGACCCGCTTATAAGCTGGCGGTGTGAGCCGCTTTCTTTTGCCTACTTTTCTTTGCGGCAGGCAAAGAAAAGTAGGTGCCCCCCCGCACAGGGGGAACACAAATAGACCAATAACAAATCAAGAAAAGGCCAAAGCCATCAAACAGCAACCCGCTCCTCATCACCATTCAGAGCAACATCAAAAAACCGCCCTTGAGCATCACCACTAACCCGTGCGTAAGCACGATTAACCCCGCTAATAACAGCCCGAATAGACGCAGTCACTAAATTAGCATCGATGCCAACCCCAAAAGCACTCCCAGCCACATCAACCCCGGCCATCTCGGCCACAGCCACAGCGCGCGCATCGGCGCCTTGAGCCAAAGCCCGTTCCTCATAGTGCTGAATCCGCACCGGCACACCAATCGCATGCATCAACGCATCAAGCGGCCCATTCCCTTCACCGGTCAATACGCGCCGCGAGCCATCAATCTCGACAGTCAGCTTGATATGCTCACGCCCGTCGGATTCAGACAAACTATGCCCAACATAGCGAATCGGCGCGGCACTCTCCACATACTCCTTCTGGAACAATTCCCAGATCTGCGAAGGCGTCACTTCCTGCCCGCTATCATCGGTATAGCGCTGCACGGCAGAACTAAAGTCGACTTGCAGCCGGCGCGGCAAAACAACCCCATAACCCTGCTCGAGCAGGTAAGCAATCCCACCCTTGCCCGACTGACTATTCACACGAATCACTGAATCATAAGTACGCCCAAGATCGCTCGGATCAATCGGCATATACGGCACTTCCCAAACCGCATCCGGCTTCTGCACGGCAAACCCCTTCTTGATCGCATCCTGATGCGACCCGGAGAACGCGGTGAACACGAGATCGCCGACATACGGATGACGCGGATGCACCGGCAACTGCGTGCATTCCTCGGCGGTACGCGCGACTTCATTGATATTCGAAAAATCGAGCTCAGGATCGACACCCTGGGTGTACAGGTTCAACGCAAGCGTCACGAGGTCGACATTGCCGGTGCGTTCGCCATTACCGAACAAACACCCTTCGATACGATCCGCTCCCGCCATCACCGCCAGTTCAGCGGCAGCCACCGCAGTGCCCCGATCGTTATGCGGATGCACCGAGACGATCAACGAATCGCGACGCGCGAGATTGCGATGCATCCATTCGATCTGATCCGCGTAGACATTCGGCGTGGCCATTTCCACGGTAGCGGGCAAATTGACAATCGCCTTGTGTTCGGGCGTCGGCTGCCAGATATCGAACACGGCGTCGCACACTTCCTTGGCGAATTCGAGTTCGGTGCCGCTGAACACTTCCGGGCTGTATTGCAGCGTGAAGTGAGTTTCCGGCGCGGCGTCGGCGAGACGCTTCATGGTGCGCGCGGCATTTTGCGCGAGTTCTTTCACGCCGCTCTTTTCGAGGCCGAAGACGATGCGGCGAAATTCCGGCGCGGTGGCGTTGTACAGGTGGACGATGGCGCGCGGCACGCCACGCAAGGACTCGAAGGTGCGTTCGATCAGATCGTCGCGGGCTTGCGTCAACACTTCGATCGTGACGTCGTCGGGGATATGGCCGCCTTCGATCAGCTCGCGTACGAAATTGAAATCGGTTTGCGAGGCGGACGGAAAGGCGACTTCGATTTCCTTGAAGCCGATCTGCACCAGCGTCTTGAACATGCGCATCTTGCGTTGCGCGTTCATCGGCTCGAACAGCGCCTGATTGCCGTCACGCAGGTCGGTACTCATCCAGATCGGCGCGCGCGTGATGGTGCGCGACGGCCACTGGCGGTCCGTCAAATTGATAGGCTTGAACGAGTGATACTTGGTAGCGGGGTTCTTCAACATTTTCATCATCCTTGGGATCGATCAACCTGGTGTCGACCGGACGACGAAAAGACAAAGCATGGCCGCCGGTCGGAAACCGGGGCTGGGTCAGTTACTGGGGAATTGAGCGGTGCTTCGGGTGTTTCAGACGGAAGCGCGCAGCAGCAGACCTAGCCCGGTAGAGCGGGCTAGTAGTAGCGATAGGATGGTCTGGGCGCGGTACATAGTGCGCAATAGGAACATATTATCGGGACTGCGTCAAGCGTGGTGCGGCCAGGCGCGTCGCTGAACGACGGGGCTCATCGCGGCCGGCGTGCGCTAAAACCTGAGCCCGTCACGCCTGCTACCTGGGTTTGACGAAACGCAACGTCATGCGATCCGATTCGCCGATCGCTGCGTATTTCGCCCGATCGACGTCGTGGCCTTCATACGTGGGTGGCAGCGACCACACGCCGTGCGGATAGTTTTTCGTGTCGCGCGGATTGCTGTTCACCTCGGTTTGACCGGCCAGTTCAAAACCTGCCGCGCGCGCGTGTTCGATGACATAGGCTTCGGTTACATAGCCGCTGTCGATGGTCTGTTGCAAGGAAGTGCCCGGCGCCGCGCGATGTTCCTCGACACCCAGCATGCCGCCCGGTTTAAGGGCCGCGTAGAAGGCGCGCAGATTCGCGTCGATCTCGCCGTCCTTGATCCAGTTGTGGATATTGCGGAAGGTCAGCACCTGGTCGACGCTGCCGTCGGCCGGAAAGCCGCTGAACCGGCCCGCGCGCAGCGTGCCGACCACCACATTGCCGTAGAGAGCCGGCGTGGCTGCCAGCTTGCGCGCGAATGAGGTCCGGCCGGCCTGCTCCTCTGCCGACAACGCGGCGTCCGGGCTGTCGTATTGCGCCTCGTACAGTTTGCCGTGGTCGTGCAAATAGGGCGCGAGTATTTCCGTGTACCAGCCGCCACCCGGTGCGATCTCCAGCACGGTTTGCGAGGACGCCACGCCGAAGAATTGCAGCGTTTCCTTCGGATGGCGGTAGACATCGCGTGCGCGGTTCCTGTCGCTGCGTTGAGGCCCGGAAATTGCGGCATCTAGCGAGGCTGAATCGGCCGCCGTGGAGGACGTCGACGTCGCGGGGGCGGCACACGCGGCGAGCAGCAGCGCCGCGCTCAGGACCGCGAGCGTGGCACGCAGCGCGCGGGTTTGGGCAGTGGAGTGAGGGTTCATGGCAGCCATTATCGGGCGCGATCCGCCTGGAAAGAAATCGTCTATCGGCATAACGATATGCGCCTGCGGTATTTGCCATGGATTGCCGAACAACACGGAGGCGCCTGGTTACGGCTCGCCGCTCGCGCGCCCACCTGTGCTCAGCCGCCAATGCCCGTGAACCGACGTTCGCGCGGGCGACGTCAGGTCGTGCCGCACTGCGCGTTTCATGTCAGGCTCAGAGACCGAACACCACCCGCAGCGTATCGTTCTGTACGATGACAGACACGCCAATGACCAGCAAAATCAGCGGCAGCAGCGCGGTACCGTAGCGGCGGATCGGCGCGCCCAGTAACGGATGCTCCACCAGCCACACCGCGCCCGCGCACCAGATGCCGATCATGGCGACGAACACCAGCGAGATGAACATGCCTTCGCTGCACGAATGACTCGCATACAAGGGCACATAGACAGCGAGATTGTCCGAGCCATTGGCGACCGCCACGCACGCCACTGTCCACCATGACGAGCCCGCGGCGTCGGTAGTCGGCGTGGCTGGTGCACGCGTGTGCGCCGTGGCTTGTGCATTTTTGTCCTGATCCGGGGTGCCCGGGCGAAAGCGCGTCCACGCTTTGCCTAGGCCCACGGCGACCGGCAAGATGCCAAGCAGACCGACATAGCCGGTGGGTAACCGCGTCAGCAATGCCGCGAGCAGAAGCGCCCCCACAATCAGGGCCAGCGAACCGGCAAACTGCCCGGCGATCACGTGACGCCGCCGGCCGCCTGCTTCCGCAAGGAAGGCGAGCAGCACGAAAAGATTGTCGATATTGGTGGCCGCGTAAGCCGCGACGGCGAGTAGGGCAAGGCTGAACATGCGGGAAAGCCGGTCAATGCACAGTGGGAAAACGGATCTGCACCCATGAAGCAGGCCCAGCCGGACAGGCGGCAGCGCGCCGGAGGCATGGCGGCCGGTCAACACGATGCCGATGGATGGCGTCGCGGTCAAGCTGCCTCTTTGGCAAGGCGTCGCCGTCGATCCATCTCTTTGTCTTGTGCGATGTGTGCGCCCCGCGGTTCGGCAGGTTCGCGGGCGGTGACGTTCTGTGCTTGTTTCTGTGCTTGTGTCTGCGCCGCCCCGTGGCCGGTGCGATGCCGATCCATGAGCCCGTAAGCTACAATTGCCGACGGCTTGAAAAACGGAACATCAATGAAGATTCGGATTCTCTCTATCGCCTGCATGACGACCGCTGCCGCGTTGCTGGCAGCCTGCACGGCCGTCTACAAGAACTCGGATGCATGCGAGCAGTTGATGCGAAGCAAGCTGGCCGAATCGTCGCCGGATACGCTGAAGATCAGCCATACGGGCGCCGGCATCGACGGTTCGCGGGTGGTCGTCGAAGGGGCGATCGAGCATCTCGTGACGGCTTCGGAGGCTGCGACCGCCTCGGCTGCTTCGGCTGCTTCGGCGGCCGCTTCCGCCGCGCACGCGGCGAATGCCGCGCCCCGCGAGGCCTCGGGCGTGCGTGCGGCTTCGGCGGTCTCGGTGGCTTCCGCGGCTTCGGAGGCTGCGACCGCCTCCGGCGTGACGGCCGGCGCGGCCTCGGGTGCTTCGGCAGCTTCGGCGAGCCTTGCTGCGTCGGGGGCCGACGCAACCGCGCTCAAATCGGCCAAGCCGAAGAAAACCCGCACAGCGGCGGCTGCCGAGTGCACGTTCCATGGCTCGACGCTTAGCGTTTTCAACTGGTTGGCACCGGCAAAGCTCGTCAAGCCGGCCGATGAAGCCGCCAAAGCCACCGAGTAGCATCTTCTGCCGCGCCTGCTGCGGCGCGGTTGGCGCCCCTCAGGTACTTCATGCCGTGCTCAACGAACACGGCATGTTCCGGCTAACGCAAGACCGAATCTTAAGCCGCCCCGTTCGCGTGGCGGCTTTTGTTTTGGCGCAGCAGTTCCATCACACTTTCACCGAACGCCTGCGGCCGCCCTTCGAAGCAGCGTCGCACGGCTTGCGTATCGATCAGGCGCTGCCGCAATGCGGTACGCTCGTCGTGCTGGTCGATCATGCGCACGGCTGCGGCGATGTATGCCTCGACGCTGTCTGTGGTGGTCCACGACGGCATGCCCACGCGCTCGAACAGCGCGCCGTCGATCTGCTCGAACACTTCCGGCCCGCGTTTGCAGACGCCGGGCAAGCCGAGTGTCAACGCATCGACGATACCGTTGGTATTGCCGAACGGAAACGGGCTGAGGAACAGGTCGGATTGATTGACGCGCGCCAGATAGGCGGCGTAGTCGTGAAAGTCGTGCACGACGGCGCCCGGCACCGCACGCGTGATGACGTCGCGCAGACGGTCGAACGGCAGACCTGACGGCACGCCGGTCATGAAGTGAAACTCGACGGGTGTCGCGGCGCGTTCGCCGATCGCACGGCAGGCGTCGAGAAAACCGGGATTGAGCTTCATCGCACTGGCCGTGATAACGACCTGCAGCGTCTCGCGCCGCAGCGGAGTCTGCGCGACGATGTCCGGCAGCGCGACAGAGGGGCGGTACGGCTGCCCGTCTTTCGGCAGCTTCATCAGCTGTTCGCTGAAGCAGGCCGGGTCGCCGACATAATCTTCTTCGACGCTGATGTAGTCGATCCTGTCGGAATGCGTGGTGGCGGGATGGCCGAGTGCCGCGATCTGCAGCGGTGCGATGCGCAGGTTGGACATGAATACCGTCAGCACGAACATGCCGACGCTCGGCATGTACAACACGTCCGGCTGCTCGGCCTCGGCGAAGTCGCGAATCGTCTTCAGGCACTCGCCGATGTAGTCCGGCTGCTCCAGTTCGATGAAGCGGTCGAAGACGTTCCGTCCCACTTCGTCGGCGGCGTAACCGAAGCCGAAACCCACCACCTGGAAATGTTCGCGCGCGGCTTCGAGCGTGCGCGAGTGCGTGCGGTAGATCGAATGGGCGCCGGTGAACCACTCCAGCACAACCACCATCAAGGGCTTCTTGCCACGCCGCGGTTTGCCTTTGGCAGGCACAGGCCTGGGTGCGGGCAGGTCGGTCAGGCCGAGTTGCGCGAGCTTGCGGCGTACCAGCACATTGATGTCCTGCTTGATCGCATGCCGCCGCGGCGTATCGGCATAGCTGCAGAACATATAGGCGTTGTGCAGCACGGCCGACGGCAGATCGTCGAGGTCGTCGATCTGCTGCAGCTTGCCGGGCAGCCACTCCAGCAGCGCCTCAAGCTTGAGCTGCGCGCTCGGCGAGCCCTTGAAGCTCGGCGCCAGCAAAACGAGGGCAAGACAGGCCGCGGTGGTTTTGTCGTACGCCCAGAGCGCGGCAAAGTCGAGTTCCAGTTCGGACTCGGTCGAATAGAGCACACATAGCTTCTCGATGAAGCTGTCTCCCGGCAGAAACTGTGCATCCGCCGGGCCACGGGGATTCAGGTAACGGATAACGTGGTCCGCGTTACCTGACGCGGTGGCTGAGAACAGCATGCCGATCCATTCGTGCAGCGTGAGGAGCAATCTGAAGTGCTCGTTGGGCAGCCGAAAATCCGGGTCGGCGAACAACGTGGACACCGCGCTTGTCAGGCGCGTGCAGAAACGTTGGCGTTGCTCTTCGGCAGACAAGCCGGTCATGCCCGAAGCCTGGAAGCTTGCGTCAAGTTCGCCGCGCGTATGTTGGAGCATTGCGAGTGCGGCGATGAGCTGGGCTGAAGCCCGGCCATGCTGTCGCGTATAAACGAACTGCTCGAAGTGATCGAGCGAAAAAATGAGTTCCATCGTTTGACTATTGTTAGATATGCAGGACTAACGATATCGAGATGACGCTAGCCGGAACCGACGATTATTGCAGTCAGGGCGTATCAAATAAGCCCGGGATGAGGATTTGGGAATTTTCCGCGCGGAAAAATCCGATCGGCTTGTAGGATTTGTTCTGATTCGGCGCGGGAGTTCGAGCCTTGATAGGCGGGGAATGTTCAGGCGCTCGATTTAGGTGCTCAATCGAACCCGCCCAACGCCGCTGTCTGCGCAAGGCGGATTCCCGGCATCGATCACTCAGAACGCGTAATACGGACCCGGGCCGGCCGAGGTTGCGCGCGACGCGATCGCCGTATAGACCCGCCGTCCAAAAAAGAACGGCAGGCCCCAGCCGAAGCTGTTGCCGGCAATCCCGGCCAGATTGTTGAACGCGTTATTCGACGATGCGAACAGCGCGCGCGAATTGCCGATCGCAAAGGACACCGTGTTCGACGCACCATCGGTCCCCACGATCGAAGCGCTTGCCGTTTGCGTCGAGCTGGGACAGTACCAGTACCCGCATTGCGGCAGTTGACTGCTGTTGAAGAAGAGCGCGTTCGAGCCGCTGTCGAGGTAGCTCAGCGTGTATGTCTGGCCGGCGCTGCTGGTGACCACATACCCGGTGGCCTGATTCGCCTTGACCACGCTTGCGCCGCCAAGCGTGTTATTCGCCTGGGTGCCGATGCCGAAGATCAGCGAGCCTGACACGCTGGCCGCGCCGGCGTCGGCGATTGCCGGCAGGTCGATCACCACGCCGTTGTTGTCCAGTGCGAATCGGCTGACTGGATTGGTGACCTGTTGCGCCAGCGCTTGCGCACTCGCGAGGCAGGCGCCAGTGGCGTCGCAGCTGTAATACCACCGGGGCAGAGCGGTATTGACGCAACCGCTGCCGCAGTCGGCTGAGAACAGGCCCACGCCGAGAATGCCGTTGGCGCGCAGGCTCGCGACGGTCAGCATCGACGGGCCGGAGCCGGCGCAATCGGTCGGCACGTTGGGCAGCGTGGGGTCGGCAATCAACTGGATCGGCATCGAAGCGGCCAGCTGGCCGGCCATCCGCACGTCCGCGTTGCGCACCGCCCCCCACGCATACCCGCCGCCGAATACCGCGCACTCGCCAGTCACGCCGCTGCCTGAACTCACCGCCGCGAGCGAGAGGCTGGCCGGCAGCGCGGACGCGAGAATCCGCAGGCCGTTCGAGCCGGTGTCGACCTGAATATTGTCGATCGTCGCGCAATTTCCGGTGCCGGGCTGGCAGACGGTGACGCTGGTCGTCAGCATGTTGCGCGTCAGGCCGGGCGCGGTGCTGACTGCAATCGGCTGCACGTTCGGGGTGTTCGATTGCGGCACTGGGACGGCTGTGCTGGAGACGGCGCCCCCGGACGGCGTGCCGGCGCCGGGTGAGTTCGCGGCGTTCGGGCTGCTGGCCGGGCTGGCCGCCCCTGCCTGCGATGAGGCGGTGGTGCTGCCGCTGCCGCCGCCGCAACCGGCGAGTGCCGCGCTGAGGAGGAGCAGGGCATGGAGGTGAGAGGAGGTCGTCATGAGTTTGTCCGCGATCGGATCGTCGAGGCGTTGTCTTGATAGCGTGCGTGCGCGCGGCGGCAGCGGAAACTCAGCGGAAATCGCCTGCCGTGACGCCTGGCGGCAAGGCCGCTGGCAGCCACGCACGTCCCACGTAGCCACGCATCGGACCGCCGGATTCCACAATCACGTCCGGGCGAATCACCCGCGAGGCGTGCAGGTTGCCGTCCGGCGCAGACGCGGCGGCACCCGTGCGGTAGGAGTCGGCGTACTGTCCCAGCAGCGCGCGCAGATCCGGCATGGTCGGGCCTTGCCACGTGTAAGCGATGATCTGGCCGGTTTGGGTCGCGTACTCGTTGATGGTCGTATTGCCCGCATCGGTCAGCGTGCGTAGGCGTAAGGCGCCGTTCAACAGGGTTTGGGGCGCCGCGATCGTCGAATCCGCCTGGCTGGGCATCGTGCCGCCCAATTCGGCGCGCGCGTCGGTGCCGGCACACAGCACGGCAACCACCATGACCGAGGCGGCAAGGGCCGGTGAAAAGGAAGGATTTGGCATGGCAATCTGTCTCGTTATTGGAAAACCCGGAACGCCCAGGCTTTTTTGAGAAGTCGAATTCAAGATAACACTCAGGTTTCCTGATCGTTGCCAGGAGCGGGGCGCGGCGCCTCAGCTAATCTTGAAAATAGGGTGTGACGGGGTTGGGAAGTGTCTTTTAAAACAATGATCTGACGATGAGGCGGGGCATGTCCGACAGACGTTTGGGAAGTGTTGTGAACTGTTAAATTTGCCGCTGGGATAGAGGATTGCTGTCGTGAAGCGGGGGGCCTTTCAGCAACGGGAGGCGCGCGCCGTGCGGCGATGCATGGGTAATCGAGGCCGTTCGCCGCAGCGCGTGTTTGGCTGGCGGCGCGCTGCTCAATTCATGGGCAAACCCCGGTTTTTGCACATGTCTCCCCGGGATCGGTAAAATGTTGGGTTGATCCACGGAAACTTGCCGTGGCGTAGCGGAAGGATTCCCCGAACATGACTGATCTTCGTCTTACCAAGCGGTTTGCAGTAATGCTGATGGCAGGCGGTCTGGTCGCCGGCTGCGGCACCTCGTCGCCGACCAAAATCGACTACAAAAGCGACTCGAAATCGAAGCAGGTGTCACTTGCTGTACCGCCGAACATGATCGATGAGACGGCCGATCAGCGTTCGTTGCCCCCGCAAGGCGGCGAAACCTCGCTGTCCACGCTCAAGCAGGTCCAGGCTCAGGCACCGGCTGCCAACACCCTGACGGTGGTGCCGCCGGTGAACGGCATGCATATCCAGCGCGACGGTACGGAAAGCTGGCTCGTGATCGACAATAAGGCGCCCGACCAGGCCTGGGCGCAGGTTCGCCGCTTCTGGCAGGAGCAGGGTTTCCTGCTGGTAGTCGACCAGCGCGACAAGGGCGTGATGGAAACCGACTGGAATGAAACGCACGCACAGATTAACGACGGCCTGATTCGCGACACGCTGTCCAAGGCAATGGGCAACAGCTACGTGAGCTCGGAGCGCAACAAGTACCGCACGCGTCTCGAAGCGGCGCCGAACGGCGGTACCTATGTGTTCATCAGCCAGAAGGGCCTGCGTGAGGCCATCACCGGTACGAACAACGATTCGACCAAGTGGGAAGCCAAGCCGAACGATCCGGGCCTTGAACAGGAATATCTGAAGCGGTTGATGGCAGCGCTGGCGCTGGCCGATTCACGCACGAAGTCGGGCGATACGCAAAGCGCCGGGCTTTCACCGGCGGGTGCGCAAACGGCGCCGAACGCGGCTACGGCGGGTACGAAGTCGGCGGCTGCGGCCACGGCGGCGCAAAATGTCGCGCTGTCGGCGCAATCGCCGATGCCGGATGACTCGGCGAACAACACGTCGGCGCAGTTCTCGTCCACCGAACTGACGCTTGGCGAGCCGTATGACCGTGCGTGGCTGCGTGTGGGCCTCGCGCTCGACCGCAGCAACTTCACCGTTGACGATCGCGACGCGAGCCGTGGTTTGTACTTCGTCCGCTATGTCGATCCGAAGGATCTGACCTCGGTTGAACAGGGCTTCTGGAGCCAGGTGTTCCACGGCAAGAAGGAAAAGGTCGCCAAGCAGTATCTCGTGAACGTCCGCGCGGTGACGCCTGACCAGACCCGTGTGGCGGTGGTCGACGACAAGGGCGCGATCGATCAGAGCCCGCAGGCCAAGCAGATCATGAGCCTGATGGTCGACCAGTTGCACTGAACGAAGGTGTAGCAAGCAGCGAATGCTGTCTGAAAACCCGCCCGGCATGCAGCCGGGCGGGTTTTTTTACGCCCGCGTTTCGTCCTTCGTGCCGCGAGCCGTTTGACCGTCGCCATGGTGCGCACGTGTTTTGCTTTCCGTCTGAAACACCGGTATGAACCGGCGCTCAACGGGGAGATGGCTATGTTCGATGTGATTCCTTACTGGATGTGGGCGGCGAGCCTGCTGGTCCTGGCGCTCGTCTGCGGCGCAGCCCTGGAGCCGCGCAAAACGCGGCGGCCAATGGGTCTGCGGGTCAGGCATACGGCTTCGCAACGCACGAAATGGCCGGTGCCCTGATGTCAGACTCGCTTCAAACGCATGAAGCGCGACTGCGCGGCCGCCGCTTTGCGGCCGCATGTAACGTGACGTTACCCCGGTGACGTAACTCGCAAAACCCCCTCCGCCAATCCTGCCAATACCCTTTCGTGTCAAAAAACGGCAATAAAAATCAATAGCTTGCGAACAATTTCTCGTGAAATTGTATAACTGGCACGCAAGCTGCTTTTAAAGACTCATGGGGCCGGATTCGTAACATCCGACGTGAGCTTGCGGCGAGTTTCAAATCGGCGATTCCCAGACCCTTTCTGCACCGGCGAACGAACCGGTGCTTAGCCCGATGATGGCCGGCGCGCGTGGCGCGCGGCCTCGGTGGCCCCGTCGCCTATCCTCGTAGGGCGACGGTTTCGCCCGCACTCCAACGGAGTGCGGGCTATTTTTTTGGGTGGTCGGAATGGGTTGTCAAGCGGGTTGTCGAGACCCGGACGCGGCCAGCGGTGCCGGACAGGAAAACGGCGACGCTGAAGGAAGCGTCGCGCGAAACGGCCTACAGGGTGGCTTACGAAGCGGCGTACCGGTGCCGGCGCAACGCTCGTCAGGGCGAGAACCCGATTGGCCGAACGTAACGGGTGAGGCGGTTCTCAGGTGTCGGCGCGGCGCGGTCCGACCCAAGGCAGACGTTTGATTACACCGGTGGCAAGCGCGGTGCCGACGAGAATCACCCCACACCCTTCCAGCATGCCCGGCGACACGGTTTCGCCGAGAAACAACGCGCCCCACAGAATGCCGAAGATCGGAATCACGAAGGTGACCGTAATCGCGCGCGCCGGCCCGACCACTGCGATCAGATGGAAGAACAGCATGTAGGCGACGCCGGTACATGCAACGCCCAGCGCGATGACCGCGCCCCACGCGTGCAGCGAGATCGGCGCAGCCGGCCAGTAGATGACGGCGAGAGGCAGCAGCACGATGGTGGCGCCGGTCATCGTACCGGTCGCAACGGTCAGGGCGTCGACACCCGTCAGATGGCGTTTCGTGTAATTGGCGGCGATGCCGTAAAGCAGCGTGGCGCCGAGCGCGGCGGCGGCCGCGAGCGCGGTGCTCAACGGTGTGGCGGCCGAGCCGTTCGGCGCGGCGATCTGGTCCCACACCAGCATCAGGACGCCGAGGAAGCCGATCACGAGACCGACCGTGCGCAGCGCGCTCAGGCGGTCGCGCAGCCATAGAAAGCCGACGAGTGCGCCCCACAGCGGCGTGCTCGCGTTGATCACGGATGTCACGCCCGCCGACAGCGTCAGCTCGGCATACGCGAACAGGCAGAACGGCGCCGCTGAATTCAGAATGCCGACCACCAGTAGCGGAAAGGCGCGCGTGCGCAGGATCGTCGCGGACTGGCGCATTGGCCGCCGCGCAATCAGCACGATGGCGAGGAAGAGTGCGCCGATGCCGACACGCAACGCCATCAGCGGCGCAACGCCGAAGTCGGTCACGCCGACGCGAATAAACAGAAACGAGGCACCCCATAGGGCAGCGAGGATCAGCAGTTGCAGCAGGTTTTTGGCATTCATTGTCGTGGCGCCGCGCGCGGTTGAGTCGAGACGCATGCGCATCGTAGCAGCGCGAGCGCAGGAAACGTTTCAGGTTGGAGTGAAACGGCAAGATGTGGGAGATGAACGGCGTCTGACAGTCGCCATCGTAAGCGCGATCGAGCCGGCTGCAAAACGAGCAATTCTCACGCTGATGTGAGAAAAATTGCGAGAAACGGGTGGCCCGAAGGAGCGCGCCCGCCGATTCACATCATGCCGGTGTCAATCAACTGATCGAATCCACCGCACGCGCTGCCGCATCAAGGAATGGGCAAGCGCATGCGGTTACGCCGACGGGTGAACGCACACCTCAGTGCGGAATCATCCCTTGCAGGACGTTCTGCTGCAGCCACACCAGCACGCCGAGGATCACGGTCAGCAGAATCGAATGCTTGAAGGTCTTGGCGAACACCACACCTTCCTTGCCTTTGAGTTCGGTTGTCGCCACGCCGGTCGAGATGTTTTGCGGCGAAATCATCTTGCCCATCACGCCGCCTGACGAATTGGTCGCCGCCATCAGGATCGGGTTCAGGTTCAGCTGATGGGCCGCCACCACCTGCAGGTTGCCGAACAGTGCGTTGCCCGAGGTGTCGCTGCCGGACAGGAACACCGCGACCCAGCCGAGGAACGCCGACACCAGCGGAAAGAACGGCCCGACCGAAGCAGCGCCGAGTCCGAGCGTGTAGGTGAGCCCCGAGTAGTTCATCAGATAGGCGAGGGCGACGATGGTCGCCACCGTCAGAATGGCGATGCGCGTCTGGACCCACGTGTCGACAACGGCTCTGCCCAGTTCGCGGACTCCCAGACCTGTCACGAGCGACGTGATGAGGGCCGCCACCAGAATCGCCGTGCCGGTGGCAAGCGGCTGGAAGTCCCACACCGCGCCGTACGGCGTGTTGTACAGGGTGATGAACACGGCCTTGTCGAGGCCCGGCCACGGTACCTTGACGTCGCCAATCAGGAAGATTTTGGCGATAGTCCAGACGATCACCACGGCCGAGACGATGATCCACGGGTACCAGCCCTGGCCGCCGCTGATCTTGCCGCGTACTTCGCCCACGCGATCGATGTTGATCGCGAATTTGGGATCGACCGCGGGCTTCCATACACGCAGGAACGCGATCGTCAGGATCAGCGAGACGAGCGACGACAACACGTCAGTCAGACTGTAGTTGACGTAGTTCGCCGTGACGAACTGGGTCAGCGCGAAGCTCGCGCCCGACACCAGCAGTACCGGCCACACGCGCAGCATGTTACGAAATCCCGCATACACGGCGATCACGTAGAACGGCAGCAGCAAGGCGAAAAACGGCAGCTGCCGTCCGACCATCTTGGCGAGCGAGTCGGCCGGCAGGTGCGTGACCGCGCCGAGCACCGTGATCGGTACGCCAAGCGCGCCGAACGCGACCGGGGCGGTATTGAAGATCAGCGTAAAGGTGAGCGCTTCGAGCGTGGGGAAGCCGAGCAGGATCAGGAGCGAACTGGTGATCGCGACGGGTGTGCCGAAGCCGGAAATCCCTTCGAATAGTGCGCCGAAGGAAAAGCCGATCACGACCAGCACGACGCGGCGGTCGTTCGGGAGGTTATCGATCATCCACATGCGGAAGGCCGCGAAGCGGCCCGAGCGCTGCGAGATGTTGTAGAGCAGGAGGGCAGTGAACACGATCCACATCACCGGCCAGCAGGCAAACACCGCACCGTTGGCGACCGAGGCGGCCGCGAGTCCGACTGGGAATTGCCAGACGAAGATCGCCACGATCAGCCCGACAATCAGGCCCGCGAGCGATGCCTGCCAGGCCGGCCGGCGCGCCCAGCCAAGCAGCAGCAACACGGCGATGATCGGCAAGGCGGCGACGAGGAACGACAGTAGTAGCGAATTGCCAACCGGAGTGAGTAGTTGGTGAAACATCACGTCTCCTTCGTTGTTGTTCGAAATCGACGCGGGACTACGCACTACGGGGCGCGTCGCTCGGGCAGGACGGATGGGCGCCGGCGGCGCGTCGACGACGTGCCGGGTCGCTTATTTAAACAAATACTGCGCGTGGCTTTCCCAAGCATAGGGCCAGATTGGGGCGCGTCAAGGAGGGAAAGTACGGGCAGGTCCGCGAGCGATTCGGAAGTGAAATTCAGTGCCAGTGGCCGTGGCCTCCCCAGCCATGGCCGCCGCCCCAGTAACCGCCAAAACCGAAGCCGATCGAGACCGACGGCCCATACCAGCCGGGGTAGCCGTAATAAGCCGGATACACCGGCGGTGGATAGTAGGCGGGATAGGCGGGCGCAACGTAGACGGGCGGGGCGGCTGCCACCGCATAAGCGGGCGGCGGGTACTGCTGGGTATTCTGGGCCCGCTGCGCTGCCTGTGAATCGGGCGGCCCTACCTGCACGTCCTGTTGCGTCGCGCCTGCGGGGACCGTGGCGTAATACGGATAGTAGCCGCCCGGATAGTAACCATAGGGGTAATAGCAACCGGACAACGTCAGCACGCAGACCGCACTGGTGAGCGCAAGCCCCGTTCGCGAAATACGTGGGAAGCGGCGCGGCAGCCGCTGGCTAATCGTGCCGGCTGTGTTGATGATGCGGGACTTCATGACGCGCTCCTGTTTGAATCGGACGCCGCCATCCGGGGGCGTATTGGCTTGAGCTTACGCCCCCCTCGCGCCAACAGGATTGCAAAACCGTAACGGCTTATTTCACGTCATTGCACAGCAATTTGCCGCCTTTTCAGGAACGCGTTGGTGGCGCTTACTTGCCGACCTGATTACCGATAATGCCGCCTGCCGCCGCACCGCCAATCGTCGATAGTGCGTTACCGCCGATCAGCGCGCCTGCCGCGCCGCCGACACCCGCGCCGATGGCTGTATCGCGTTGCCGCGTGGTCATGCCGTCACACGCCGCGAGACTGGCGACAACCGCGACGATTGCCGCGAGCGTACCGAGTTGACGAATCGATTTCATGATGCTGACTCCGTTCATTGTGTCTGAAAATGTTTGCGTGGAAATGGACAGTTCACCCCCGTCCTTACATCGGATGTTATCGCCGCAGCCCGTATCCAGGTGTGTTGGCTTGTCAGCGAATTGTAGGTTTCGTAATAAAGTGTTTCCCATCGGCCAGCATGCCGCGTGCCCGCCCGCGCAGAAATGCAAAAGCCCGCCAGTGGCGGGCTTCGGTACTGCAATGCGGTGATGCGTAAGGCTCGAACGGCGGGCGTGTACTGCGGCGCCCGCGGTTCCGACCCTTACTGCCGCTGATAAATCTCAGCGCCTTTCTTCATGAATTCGATCGACTTCACTTCCATGCCTTTTTTCAGCGCGTCGTCGTCGGAGAGGCCTTGTTGGGCTGCGAACTCGCGCACGTCCTGGGTGATCTTCATCGAGCAGAAGTGCGGGCCGCACATCGAGCAGAAGTGCGCGACCTTGGCCGAATCCTTCGGCAGCGTTTCGTCGTGGAATTCGCGAGCCTTGTCCGGGTCGAGACCGAGATTGAACTGGTCTTCCCAACGGAATTCGAAACGCGCCTTCGACAACGCATTGTCACGCACCTGCGCGCCAGGATGGCCCTTCGCCAGATCGGCGGCGTGCGCGGCGAGCTTGTACGTGATGATGCCGGTCTTGACGTCGTCCTTGTTCGGCAGACCCAGGTGTTCCTTCGGCGTGACGTAGCAGAGCATCGCCGTGCCGAACCAGCCGATCATCGCAGCGCCGATGCCCGATGTGATGTGGTCGTAGCCCGGAGCGATATCGGTCGTCAACGGTCCCAGCGTGTAGAACGGCGCTTCGTCACACCATTCCAGTTGCAGGTCCATGTTTTCCTTGATCAGCTGCATCGGCACGTGGCCGGGGCCTTCGATCATCGTTTGGACGTCGTGCTTCCACGCGATCTGCGTGAGTTCGCCGAGCGTCTTCAGTTCGCCGAGTTGCGCTTCGTCGTTCGCATCGTAGATCGAGCCGGGACGCAGGCCGTCGCCGAGCGAGAAGGCCACGTCATACGCCTTCATGATTTCGCAGATGTCTTCGAAGTGCTCGTACAGGAAGCTTTCCTTGTGGTGAGCGAGGCACCACTTCGCCATGATCGAGCCGCCGCGCGAGACGATACCCGTCATGCGTTTCGCCGTCAGCGGCACGTATTGCAGACGTACGCCCGCGTGAATCGTGAAGTAGTCGACGCCTTGTTCGGCCTGTTCGATCAGCGTGTCGCGGAAGATTTCCCACGTCAGGTCTTCCGCCTTGCCGTTGACCTTTTCGAGCGCCTGATAGATCGGCACCGTGCCGATCGGCACCGGGCTATTGCGGATGATCCACTCACGCGTTTCGTGAATGTGCTTGCCGGTGGACAGATCCATCACCGTGTCGCCGCCCCAGCGGATCGCCCACGTCATCTTGTCGACTTCTTCGCCGATGGAGGAGGTCACCGCCGAGTTGCCGATGTTCGCATTCACCTTCACGAGGAAGTTACGGCCGATGATCATCGGCTCGCTTTCCGGGTGGTTGATGTTGTTCGGGATGATCGCGCGGCCGCGTGCGACTTCTTCGCGCACGAATTCTGCCGTGATTTCCTTCAGGCCGTCGGGACCGAAGGCGCTCGCGCCGAACGCCTGGCCCGGATGCTGGCGGCCCATCATCGCGGCGAGCTTTTCGCCGTTCGGGCCGCTCGTCTTCAGGCTTTCCAGATACGCGGCGCGTTGCTGGTTCTCGCGAATCGCGATGTATTCCATTTCCGGCGTGATGATGCCGCGACGCGCGTAGTGCATCTGCGACACGTTCTTGCCGGCGACGGCGCGGCGCGGCGTGCGGTGCAGGCCCTGGAAGCGCAGTTCGGCGGTGGCGGTATCGGCGGCGCGTTCGCGGCTGAAGTCGCTCGACAGACCCGTTAGCGCTTCGGTGTCGCCGCGCTCTTCGATCCAGGCTTGACGCAGCGCGGGCAGACCGGCGCGGATGTCGATTTTCGCTTCCGGATCGGAGTAGGGACCCGACGTATCGTAGACATAGACCGGCGGATTCTTCTCGCCGCCAAAGCTATCCGGTGTATCGGCCTGCGAAATCTCGCGCATCGGCACGCGAATATCGGGGCGCGAGCCGGTCACATAGACCTTGCGGGAATTCGGCAGCGGCGCGACAGCGGCGGCATCGACGTGGGCGTCGGCGGAAAGGAACTTCGGGTTGGCGTTCATGCATATCTCCGTGCATAGCAATGTGGGGCGGCTAAGCAGGAGACGAGATGGAAGTTGTCGGAAATCGCGAGAGATGAAACGTTAGACCAGGTGCGAAATCCGTACGCTTCCCTGCGCTGGCATTATCCAGATCAGGTTCAAAGGGTATTTCTCACCCACGCAACACGGACCTCCAACCTCCGTGCGACGCAGGACCCCCGCGTTAGCAGCGCACACAATACACCGCCCGGGCGTTGCTTGGCAACCCGTCTTGAAAAAGTCAGATGTCGGAGATAACGCCGGCCAGCCACGCACTATTCTTATTGTGATAGGGCTGCCGGGAATGATGCGGCGCAGCAGTTCCGCGTCGCGAATGCGCTTCGCTTACAGCGTGAAATCGTCGGCGGCTTCGGGCTGGAACAGGATCTTTTCGAGCTTCAGCACTTTTTCCGTGCCGCTCGGCGGCGTGAAGCGGACGCGTTCGCCGCGTTTGGCGCCAAGCAGCGCAAGGCCGAGCGGCGAGAACACGTTCAGGCGGCCCTGCGCGAAGTCGGCATTGGGCGGATAGACAAGCGTCCAGGTCATCTGCTCGCCGCTGGTTTCGTCGACCAGTGTGGCTTGCGAATTCATCGTGACGACGTTCGCAGGGATGTCGCGCGATTCGACGATCACGGCGCGTTCGAGGACGTCGTCGAGCATGTCTTGCAATTTGGCGTCGGCGCCGGGCGCGGCCGCGTGTTTTTCAAGACGGGCGACGTCGAGCTCGGTGAGGTAACAGGGTTTCGTCTTTTTCATGACGGGTTCTCCAATTCGATCTGCATTTAGGGGGACAGCGTGCGGATGAGATCGGCCCGGAGCCCGACAACGCGGCCCCGGTCATGGAAGGGAGCTGCGTCAGATCGGGCGCCGGGCGGCGGGAAGCGGGAGCGTTCGGGACGGCTGGCCGGCATAAGGCGTCGCGATGTCCGCGCGCACGCAACCGGTTGCGCGGCGGGGGCGCAAACGGGTGAGGACACGGGTGAGCGGAAAGCGCATCGGGTAGCCGGCAGATAACGAAAAGTGTTGGGGAGCGCGCCGGAAAGAAAGCTTAATCGACGCGATCGAAAGGAGAATGTTAGCACGGGCGTGACATCTCTTTAATCGCCGCCGTGAGATGCCGTGCACACGCGGTGCGGCGTGTTCAGATCGCATAGGGACGTTCAAGGGCGCGGCGGCGCTGCCGTTAATCCGTCTGTAGGGGCGGCCGTTGCCCAGTCGAGCGACCGGCGGCGGGCGGCGCGTCAATGGCGCGGTGCGATTCGGGACGGCTTGAGGAGAGGTGCTGATGAAAACGGGAACAGGGCGGTTTGTGGCACTCGGTACGGTAGCGGCGATGGCCGCGCTGGTTGCGGCGCCGATGCCGGCAGTGGCCGCGAGCGGTGGAACGATCAATTTTTCGGGCGCGATCGTGGCGCCGCAACTGGCGATTTCGGCGGCCCCGGCTTCCGCTCGGGCCGAAGCACGTGTCGCTGCGGCCGGCGGACGGCTCGCGCAGACCGGTTCGGCGGTCGCGCTGACTTTCAGCGCGGTGCCGGGCGTGGCGGCGGGGGCCGACGTTGCGCTTCAGGTGGGCAATGGCGCGACAGCGCGCGATACGCTGGCCGAGCGTTTTGTCGATAGCAGTGGGCGCGTGTTTCGCCCAGCCAGCGATGGTCACTACCGGGTTGGCCGCGATGGCGGGGTGTTGTCGCTTGCACCGAAGCAAGCCGCGCAGGATACCCGGGTGACGGTTGTCATGAGCTACGATTGAAGCAGGCTCCGCGGGGCGCTTTGGGGCAGTTCGCCCGCAAGCGTACAGACACGCCGCATCCCGCGGAAATCAACATCCTGGAACGGTCGCGACCGTAGGCGAACCACCTCAAAAAAATAAAATTCAGAACCGGCTGTCATAAGTGGTCCCGTGGTTCGACAAACGTGCAGATCCTGATGGAGCACGCCATGCAAACCGCACGAACCCGCCACGCCAATCGGTACGCCGCCCGCGCAATCGCGCTGGCCGTCGCGTTGACGACCCTCTCAGCCAGTGGCCTCGCAACCGCCGCCGGCGCCGTATGCGAGTCGCACAGCCCATCCCATCGCGTCGCGTTAGTGGAGCTCTACAGCAGCGAAGGCTGCAGCAGCTGCCCGCCGGCCGACAACTGGTTGAGCCAGTGGAAAAACAGCGGCGCAACCCAAAGCATCGTGCCGTTGGCCCTGCATGTGGACTACTGGAATAGCCTCGGCTGGACCGACCGCTTTTCGCAGCATCGCTTTACCGAACGTCAGCAAACCCTTACCGATCTCGCCGGCGGCCACACCATCTACACACCTGAGATCTTCGTATCAGGACGCGAACTGCGGAGCTGGTCGCAAAGGGACAGTTTTCAGAGCCGCATCGGCAAGGTCGTCGCCGAACCGGCTCAGGCGAACGTGGCGCTTGAACTGAAACCCCAGGCGAAGGGCGCCTTCAATGTCGATGCGCAATTCACCAGCAAGGCGGCAAACGCAACCGGCCCGCTGAATGCCTACGTGGCGGTCTATCAGAACGCGTTGAACTCGCAAGTCGGAGCCGGGGAAAACAGCGGCGCAACGCTGCATCACGAACGTGTTGTGCGGCAATGGATCGGCCCCGTGCCGCTCGTTGCCGGTAACGCGCAAATCCGCCGCGATGTCCGCATCAACGATGCCGACGCCAACGCGCCTGCCGACACCTTCGGCGTCGTGGCATTTGTTGAAAACGCGGCGACCGGCGACGTGTTGCAAGTCGGCGAACTGGCCCTCTGCAACTGATCGCGCGACGACCTCGCAGCGCTTCCCCTTTCATCGGAGATTTTCATGGCAACGCCTCATGCTCTCAGCGAAACCGCTCCGCCCGCCACGCCGAAGAGCGGCACGATTCACCCGGTGTGGGTGCGCCTCACGCATTGGCTCAACGCACTCGCGGCCATCCTGATGATGCTGTCCGGCTGGCGCATTTACGACGCGTCGCCGATCTTCAAAGGCTTTATGTTTCCCACGGGAATCACGTTGGGCGGCTGGCTCGGCGGCGCGCTGCAATGGCACTTCGCGGCGATGTGGCTGCTCGTCTTCAACGGCCTGCTGTATCTCGCGCTGAACCTGGCAAGCGGGCGCTTCGTGCGCAAGTTCCTGCCGGTCTCGCCGCGCGCCGTGCTGCACGACTTCATCGCCGCGCTGACCGGCAAGCTCTCGCACGCCGATCTGCGCGTCTACAACGCGGTGCAGAAATTCGCTTACCTGTTTGTCGTCTGCGATCTGATCGTGCTGGTGCTCTCGGGCCTCGCGATCTGGAAATCCGTGCAGTTTCCGCTGTTGCGCGAATTGATGGGCGGCTACGACAACGCACGCATCGTCCACTTCTGCGCCATGTCGCTCATGGCTGCGTTCATCGCCGTGCATCTGGTGATGGTGGCGCTCGTGCCGCGTTCGCTGCTGGCGATGCTGCGCGGACGCTGAGCGGCTGATTCACGGATAGGCAAAGCTTAAGGACATCGAATCATGACCCGACCCGATACAAAACCCGACCGAACGCTCGCCCCTGTGCCTGGCAATAAGCTCGACCGCGAATCGATCCTGATCGACGCACGGCGCGAACTCGCGATGCCGTCACGACGTCTGTTCGGCAAGCGGCTTCTGACGCTCGGCGGCCTGTCGATGCTGACCGGCTGCTCGCTGACCGACGACAAATCGGTCAACGCATTCCTGACGGCCGTGTCGCGCCTGAATGACCGCGCGCAAGCCGCACTGTTCGATCCGAAGCAACTCGCGCCGACCTACACCGAGGCGCAGATCACGCGGCCGTTCCCGTTCAATGCGTTCTACGGTATCGACGACGTGCCCGATGTCGACGCTTCCGACTACAAGCTGAAGATCAGCGGCCTCGTCACCGGTCAGCGTGTCTGGACCTTGCCCGAGCTGTACGCATTGCCGCACGCCGAACAGATCACGCGCCATATCTGCGTGGAAGGGTGGAGCGCGATCGGCCGCTGGGGCGGCACGCCGTTTGCTGATTTTCTACAGCGCATCGGCGCGGACACGAGCGCGAAGTACGTCGGCTTCAAATGCGCCGACGACTACTACGAAAGCATCGACATGCCGACCGCGCTGCATCCGCAAACGCTGCTCACGTTCTCCTACGACGGCGAACGTCTGCCCGCGAAATACGGCTTCCCGATGAAGCTGCGCATGCCGACCAAGCTCGGCTACAAGAATCCGAAGCACATCGTCGAGATGTTCGTCACCAACACGTTCCCTGGCGGCTATTGGGTCGACCAGGGCTACAACTGGTTCGGAGGCTCCTGACGCGCGCGGGTCGGTGCGTGCAATGACGGACGCGCGACCCCGGGCGGCAGAAGCTTCGGAAGTACCCGGCATCGGTTAGAGGCCGGATTAAATTGATCCATAACGAAACGGAGTCATCCCATGAAAAAGTTCGCAATCGCAGCAGTGGCCGTCGCTCTCCTCACCGGCGGTGGCGCCGCGTTCGCTCAGGCAAGCGGCGCGATGTCCAACGATGCAATGTCCAAGGACACGATGTCGAAGGATTCGATGTCCAAAGACACCATGTCGAAGGACAGCATGAAGAAGGACACCATGAAGCACGACACGATGAAAAAGGGCAGCGACGCGATGGGCATGAAGCACGAAGCATCGGGTGCGATGGCCAACTGAGCGGTGCCAATGATGCTGTGCGCATAACTTGAGGGCCGGTTTCACCCGTAAGGCGAGAACCGGGGATGCGTCCCCGGTTTTTTGTTGTGTGCGTGCAAAAAAGTTACGATTCTTTCAGCCGGCGCGGTGGGCGCTTACTGCATAATGCGGCGTCGCGTCAGACGTTTTGGCGCGTGTTAGCCGTGGATCGATTCTTTTCGAGCGCCGCGGCATTGTGGCCCCATTGGCCAACTCTCGTCCTTCCGTTCCACCGACATGTCCGCCAGCCTCGCCCGTCAGACCGCATCGCCGATGCGGTGTCCGCCATCCCGCCACCGGGTCTTCAGCGGGGACGCGGCGCCTCGAACGGCACGGGCGGATTGAACGCATGTCGCCGCAACTCCCAAGCCGTTTTCCGCGTGGTTTTCCGATCCGTTTGCCGCAATCCCGCAACGGACAGATCGCGCTCGCGCTCGCCGTCGTTTATCTCGTGTGGGGCTCGACCTATCTTGCCGTGCACGTTGCGCTCGGTTCGTTTCCGCCCTTGCTGCTCTCGGGAATGCGCAATCTGTTTGCCGGGATAGGGCTTTTCATCTTCGCGGCGCGGCGCAACCCGGTCTGGCCGAGCGCGGCTGAAATCCGCAATGCCGGCATGGTCGGCACGATGCTGGTCGGCTTGTCGAGCGGCATGCTGGCCTACGGCATGCGCACTGTCGGCACCGGCACCGCGGCCGTGATGGTCGCGACCGTGCCGCTGTTCGCGACGGTGATCGCGGCGGTGGCGGGGCGCAAGATCGGCAGAGGCGAGTGGTTCGCGGTCGGCCTCGGGCTGGTGGGCATTGCGATCCTGAGTCACGGCGACAGCGCGCCGGGATCGGCGGGCGGCAGCCTCGCGATCCTGTGCGGTGCGCTTTTCTGGGCAGGCGGCGCGCATCTGGCCGGGCGGTTGAAGCTGCCGTCGGACCTGTTTCTCTCGACGTCGTTGCAAATCGGCCTCGGCGGCGCGATGTCGACGATGGTCGCGCTGGTAACGGGCGAGCGGATGATGGAGGTGCATTTTCTGCCGCTGCTGGCCTTCGTCTACCTGATGCTGATCGGGACGATGACCGCCTACGTCGCGTACGGTTTTCTGATCCGGCATACAAGCCCGATCATCGCCAGTAGCTGCATGTACGTGAATCCGGTGGTAGCGGTGGCGCTTGGTGCGTTGCTGCTCGGAGAGCCGGTCACCCATTCGACGGTCATCGCGACGATCGTGATTCTGGCCAGCGTGGGTCTGTCTTTCTGGTTCGATTACCGGAAGAAACGTCTCGCTTGAGGTGGACGACGGTTGGCTGTTTGCTGCCCGCTGCTCGTTCCCGGCGTTTTGTGGCTTCGGCGCGCGGCGACCGTTTCCGCCTGCCGCTGCTTCGACGCGTGGCGGCGTCCTCCGCTCTCTGCTGTTTCATCGCGCGGCCGCCACGTCTGCTCCTCGCTAAGTCAGAGCGCCGCCGCGACCTCCGCACCCTCGCGAATCGCGCGTTTCGCATCCAGTTCGGTTGCCACCTTTGCGCCGCCGATCACGTGATAGCGCGGACCCTTCGCACTCTTCGGGTCTTTAACACCGTTCGCGCCGTTTGACCTGTCCGCGGTTCGTGCCGCCGTCTCCGGATACAGATTGCGCAAGGATTCCTGCCCCGCGCACACGACGATCGTGTCCACGTCGAGCCATTCTTCGGCACCTTGACGCGAAATCTTCAAACCGCGCTCGCTGATTTCCAGATACGACACGCCGCCGAGCATCTTCACCCCGTTTCTTGCCAGCGTCGCGCGATGGACCCAGCCCGAGGTTTTGCCGAGACCCATACCGAGCTTGCCCGCCTTGCGCTGCAGCAGCCAGATCTCGCGGACGGGCTGCGCCGGCACTGGCGCCTTCAACCCGCCGCGTTCCCGCACGGTGAGATCGACACCCCATTCGTCGAGCCATGTATCGCGCGGGATCGGCAGAGGATCGCCGCAACGATGCAGCAAATACTCGCTGACATCGAAGCCGATCCCGCCCGCACCGATCACCGCGACGCGGCGTCCTACCGGCGCACCCCGCAATACGTCCACGTAAGACAGCACGTTAGCCCCGTCGATGCCGGCAATCGCCGGGCTCCGCGGCACGATGCCGGTGGCGACGATCACATCGTCGTAGCCGCCTGCCGCGAGCAGCGCCGGATCGACGCGCGTATCGAGCCGCACGTCAACGCGATGCCGCTGAAGCTGGCTCTGAAAATAGCGGATCGTCTCGCTGAACTCTTCCTTGCCCGGCACGCGCATCGCCAGGTTGAACTGACCGCCGATGGTTGCGCTTGCATCGAATAACGTCACGCGATGCCCGCGCGACGCCGCAACGGTCGCCGCGGAAAGTCCCGCCGGACCCGCGCCGACGACCGCAACCGAACGCGCTGCCCGCGAGCCTGAGACCGGCTGGTAGATCAACTCGGTCTCGCGTCCCGCACGGGGATTCACGAGGCAAGTCGCGCGCTGGTTCTTGAACGTGTGGTCGAGGCACGCCTGGTTGCAGGCGATACAGGTGTTGATTTCGTTCGTGCGTCCTTCTGCGGTCTTCAGCACGAACTCGGGATCGGCGAGCAGCGGCCTTGCCATCGACACCAGATCACCTGCTCCCTGGGCGAGCAGTGCTTCGGCGAGCTCGGGCGTATTGATGCGATTCGACACGATCACCGGCACCTTGACCGCAGCTTTCAGCCGCGCGCTCAGTTCAGCGAAAGCAGCTCGCGGCACCGAGGTCACGATGGTCGGCACGCGTGCTTCGTGCCAGCCGATACCTGTATTGAACATCGTGACGCCCGCGGACTCGAGTGCCTGGGCGACCTGCACGGTCTCTTCCCAGGTGTTGCCGCCTTCGACCAGATCGATCAGCGAGAGCCGGTACACCACGATAAAGCGTTCGCCGCACGCCAGGCGCACGCGTTCGACAATCTCGCGTGCGAGCCGCATGCGGTTCTCGATGCTGCCGCCGTAGCGATCGGTGCGCCGGTTCGTGCGCGGGCAGAGGAACTGATTGAGCAGATAGCCTTCGCTGCCCATGATTTCGATGCCGTCGTATCCAGCGCGCTGGGCCAGGCGAGCGCAGCGTGCATAGTCGCGCACGGTCCGCGCGATGCCGGCTTCGGTAAGCGCGCGCGGTTTGAACTTCGAGATTGGCGACTTGAGCGCCGACGCCGACACGACGAACGGCTGGTATCCATAGCGGCCAGCATGCAGGATCTGCAGCGCGATCTTGCCGCCTTCGGCATGCACGGCCTCGGTCAGCAAGCGGTGATTGCGCAGATCGAACACAGAGTTCAGCGTGCCGCCGAAGGGCAGCAGCCAGCCTTGCCGGTTCGGCGAGATGCCGCCCGTGACGATCAGGCCGACGCCACCTTTTGCTCGCTCGCGAAAATACTCGGCCAGTTTTGGGTAATTCCAGAAACGGTCCTCCATGCCGGTGTGCATCGAACCCATTACCACGCGGTTGCGCAACCGGGTGAAGCCGAGGTCGAGTTCGGTGAGTAAGTGTTGGTAAGACATGCGGGGGACCGTGTGAGTGTGGGTTGTGCGCGAACAATACACTGCGGAACGGGCCAACTCGCCGAGGGAAAATTCTAATTCGGGGGAAGGGGGGGGCTTCGCGGGATGTTGTTTGGGGCTGGAGGTTCTGTTCTGGTTGTTCGGCTGTTCGTCTGTTTGCCTGTGGTGTTGGCCTTTCCTTGCTTTGTTAGTGGTCTATTAGTGTCGCCCCTGTGCGGGGCGGCACCTACTTTTCTTTGCCTGCCGCAAAGAAAAGTAGGCAAAAGAAAGCGGCTCAAA
Source organism: Paraburkholderia haematera (assembly GCF_905220975.1). GTDB lineage: Bacteria > Pseudomonadota > Gammaproteobacteria > Burkholderiales > Burkholderiaceae > Paraburkholderia > Paraburkholderia haematera. Next base: position 270,110 of record NZ_CAJNBK010000002.1, read on the forward strand.
CCGCTAGCTCATAAGCGGGTCCCCCGCGCAGCCACGGTAGTGGTGCATCTGGAATCTGTGTTCTCGCACATTCGGCCTGAGTGACAAAGGCGTCATTCTTCCGGCGGCGCTGCGCGCGCCGAAGCGTATTTTATAAAACCGATCGCTGCGCGCCGACGCGTATTTCATGGAACCATCTGTTTGTTTTCGCGCGCGCTTTATTTGACGCCGCGGCAACGCCAGCGTTTGCCACTGACCTCGATCGAAGTCCCGCGTTTCCGTTGCAGTTCCTCCGCCCCGAGGCGAAGCCGATGGGGCCCACCACCCACAATCGAAGCCCTCGGGTTTCCCATGCAGACCCGTCCGCGACGCACGCAGTGCGGAGTGGGAGCGAATGAGCCCTTAGTCACTAACGGTGAATGTGCGAGAGCACGGATTCCAGATGCACCACTACCGTGGCTGCGCGGGGGACCCGCTTATGAGCTGGCGGTGTGAGCCGCTTTCTTTTGCCTACTTTTCTTTGCGGCAGGCAAAGAAAAGTAGGTGCCGCCCCGCACAGGGGCAACGCTAATAGACCACTAAGAAAACAAGAAAAGGCCAACACCTTAGGAATACAGACAACCAACCGCAGCCGCAGGCAAAAAAAACCTCAACCTTTAACCCTGGCCGAAAGCCTCAAATGATTCCAAGCCGCCAGCCCGGCAAAAGCAACCCCAGCAACACTAACCCCCAACCACCCAAAGATCGGCCAAACCACAGCACCGACCCCAGACCCCACAGCACCACCAATAAAATAAGCCACCATATAAACCGTATTAACGCGACTCCGCGCCTCGGGCTTCAACGCATAAATCCGCGATTGATTGGAAATCTGCGCAGCCTGCACTCCAATATCGAGGATGATCACTCCAATCGCCAATCCAGCAATACTCTTCGCCGACAAGGCAAAAACCACAAACGAAACCGCCACCAGCACAATCGACACGGTGATGATCGCCTGCGGCCCACGCCGATCGGAAAACTTACCCGCGAACGGCGCAGCCATCGCCCCCGCCGCACCGACAATCCCAAACAGACCCGCTGCCTGCGGCCCAAGATGAAACGGCGCGCCCGCCAGCAACAACGCCAGCACCGACCAGAAAATGCTGAACGCCGCGAACATCGCCGCTCCGGTCAACGACGCTTCACGCAACGCGCGATGCTCGACCACCAGGTGCCACATCGAGACCAGCAGCTTGCCGTACGGCAACGTCGACGTCGGCTTGCTCTTCGGCAGGCGCATGATGATCACCACCGCCAGCACCAGCAGCGCGACAACCGAAGCGCCGAACACGGCACGCCAGCCGAAATACTCGGCGACAATGCCCGCCGCAGTCCGTGCCAGCAAAATCCCCAGCAACAATCCGCTCATTACCATGCCGACAGCGTGGCCACGCTCCGATGCGGGCGCAAGTTCGGCCGCGAACGGCACAGCCTGTTGCGCGATGGTGGCGAGCACACCAATCGCGAGGCTCGCGACAATCAACACCGACAGCGTCGGCGCCGTGGACGCCAGCACCAGCGCAACGCACATGCCCGCGATCTGCAACAGGATCAGGCGGCGTCGATCGAAGCGGTCGCCGAGCGGGGCCAGCAATAACATCCCGGCTGCGTAGCCGAGTTGTGTCACGGCCGGCACCGCGCCGACCCACGACGCGCTGTTCGGAAACGACTGCCGCAAATTGTCGAGCAGCGGCTGGTTGTAATAGATGTTTGCGACTGCCACACCGGCAATCGTCGCGAGCAAAAGCAGCAAGCCGCGCAACGACCGGTCGGCAGAAACGGAAGTAGAAGCTTCGGATGCGGACATGAGAGGAGACCATCGACGGACTGGCCCATGCGCAGTCCTCAAGCGTGCCGATCATACCGGAGCAGGAAAGATCGTGCTGACGGTCGCCCAGTTCTCGCCGGGCGATGGCACGACGTAAATGCGAATCGACAGCGAATACGCGGTGGCTCAGGTGTGGTCCGCGCCTGGCCCAGATGCAAAACAGCCGCCTACGAGCATGGCATGGCATGCGTTGGGCTGAGGCCCCTCGAACGCCTTGCAGCAAAAATGAGATGGTCGTTCGGTTTCCGTTCGTAGAATCGGCGCGCGCAATAAGACCCATCACGTGACCGAATTCATGAACACAACCTCGAAACCCGAACCCCGGCGAATCAGCGGCTGCCTGCTCATCATCCTGATCTGCCTCGCCGCCTGGGCACTTTCAACCGCAGTCGCCTTGCGCGATCCGCTCAAACTTATGCTCGAATGGGAGCTGCTGGCGGTATTCGCACGCCCTGAAACACACGGCTGGTATCGCACCGTAATAGCGATGGTCGGCTGCGACGTGGTCATCGGGGCGTTCATCGTTGCGGGCGCAGGCTGGCTTGCGCTGCTCGTGCGGCGCAAATCGGCGCGGTTTCCCGTACAGGTGCAGGCGTGGCTGTTAGCCATCGTCGTCATGCGAACGATTGCTTACCTGCTGGGCGATCACATGACTCACACCATTGGCATCGCTATCGCCATTCCGTTCGATGGCTTCGCGCAGGCTGTTGCTGCGGCCGCGCTCGGGATACCGTATTTCAGGCTGTCCCGGCGCGTACAGGAAACGTTCGTCGCCGCGTGAACCGGCGAGGCGGGACCGTCAATCGATCAACTCGCCTTCATCGTAAAACGGATACGGCCCATCGGCTTTTTCAACGTACGCATGATGCGTGACGATACCGGTCGCCGGGTCGTAGCGATGCAGCGCATACGCGGGCGGCTCCATCACGAAAGCGGAGGGTGCATCCTCGCGCAGATCGAGCCCGACCTGATGCGCGGGCGCCGGCACCGCGGACGCAATCGTGCCGCCAAAACGCACGAACATCGGCCGGTGCACATGGCCGCAGATCACCCGTTCCACGTTCGGATAACGTGCGATCAACGCGGCGAGCTTGTCGGCGGCTGCGGGGTCGAGACGCAATTCGTCCATGTGCCCGATGCCGCAGACGAACGGTGGATGGTGCAGCGCGACCACGGTCGGTTTGCCGCGTGCCGCATCGAGTTGCGTCGCGAGCCACGCGAGCCGTGCGTCGCAAAGATTGCCGGCGCTTTGACCCGGCACCATCGAATCGAGCGCGATCAACCGCAGCGGTCCTACATCGACCGCGTACTGCACGAACTCGCCGCCACTGTGCAATTCGGCGCGATCGGGAAACGCCGCCCGCAATGCCGTGCGCTCGTCGTGATTGCCCACCATCAGGAAGTAGGGGATAGCGAGCGGCGCGAGCAGGGTTTTGAGGTGCTCGTACTGTTCCGGATCGCCCTGATCGACAAGGTCGCCGGTCATGATCACAGCGTCGGGACGCGGCTCCAACGCATTGAGCGCGGCGACCGTACGCGCGAGATAGGGGCCGGTGTCGACGCGGCGATAAGCCAGCGCGCCGGGCCGTTTGATATGCAGGTCGCTAATTTGAGCCAGCAGCATGGAGATGTCCTGTTTATGGCGCGCTAAAAGCACAGCGCTGTCTTATTACGATAGCGCAATCAGCGCGTCCTGCGCGATCGAAATCCCGACCGGGGTGCCGCGCGCGAGTTCGACCCGGCCCGCGACGTCGATCAGCAAGGCATCCGGCGCAGCGCCGCCGATAGTGAGCCGCGTGCGCTCGCCGAGAAACGCCGTGCTTTCGATATGGCCGCGTAACTGGGCGTCGGTCGGGTCGGCGAGGTAGGCGTCTTCAGGGCGAAAGAAAAATTCGTCTGACGAGCTTGCGTGCGCGGGGCCTGCGGGCAGGGGTACGGCCCCGCCGGTTGTCGTCAGCAGGCCGTCGCGCCGCTCGCCCGCCAGCCGGTTGATCGTGCCGACAAATTGCGCGACCGTGCGATTTGCCGGACGGTAGTAGATGTCGCGCGGCGAACCGATCTGCTCGATGCGCCCGGCGCTCATCACGACAATGCGGTCGCCGAGTTCCATCGCTTCGGCCTGATCGTGCGTGACGTACACGGTCGTGATGCCCAACTCGCGCAGCAGCGTATTCATCTCGCTGCGCAAGGTGTCGCGCAAACGCGCGTCGAGCGCGGTGAGCGGTTCGTCGAGCAGCAGCACGCGGGGTTGCACGGCGAGTGCGCGCGCCAATGCAACACGCTGACGCTGGCCGCCCGAGAGCTGATCGATCGGTTTGTCGGCGTGGGCGGTGAGACGCATCATCGCGAGCAATTCGTCGACGCGCTGCCGTGCGGTTTCGGCCGGCACCCGTTTGATCTTCAGTCCGTAGCCGATGTTGCCTCGCACGGTCAGGTTCGGAAACAGCGCGTAGCTCTGGAACACCATGCCGACCTGGCGTTTTTCGATCGGCAGTGTGGTGACGTCTTCCTCGCCGAACGCGATGCGGCCACCGGCGTCCGGCGTTTCGAGACCCGCGATCATGCGCAGCGTGGTGGTCTTGCCGCAACCCGAGGGCCCAAGCAGGACCAGCGTCTCACCGGCGCCGATGTGCAGATCGAGCGGTTCGAGCACACGCGCGCCGCGAAACGTTTTCGCGCATTGCGTGAGCGTGATGGGGACGGAGTCGAGTTTCATGGCGTGGACGTCGGTATGGGCTTCGAACGGGAGGCAGCGATGCGCTTTTTCGCCGTGCTGCGCTGGCCGGTCGCATCGACGCCGAGCCATTGCATTGCGACGAGCAGCGGCATCGTTATGATGAAAAACAGAATCGTGTAGGCGCTGCCGATTTCGATGCGTAACGACGCATAGGTGTCGGCGAGACCGACCGGCAGCGTCTTGGTGTCGGGCGTGTGCAACATCCACGTCAGATTGAATTCGCCGATCGAGAGCGTCAGCACCGCCAGCGCGCCGGCGACGATCCCTGGCCGGGCATTCGGCAGCACGATCGTCATGAAGCGTTGAAAGAAGCTCGCGCCGAGGCTCGCCGCGCCTTCTTCGAGCGTGCGCAGATCGCTGCTCGCGCACACGGCAGCCACCGCGCGCACCATGAACGGCAGCGTGAACACCACGTGCCCGACGACGATAAACGCCACGCTCATGCGAAACATCGTGAAGCCGCCGTAGACCACCAGCAGCGCAAGCGCGGAAGCGAGACCGGGCAGCGCGATCGGCAGCACCAGAAACTCTTCGATGATGCGCGAGAGCCGCGTCTTGCTGCGCGCAAGCACGTAGCCGGCCGGCACGCCGGTGAGAAGCGTAATCACCAAGGTCGCCGCGGCCACTTCGAGCGAGAGAAACACCGAGCCGTGATACTGCGTCCACACTTCGCCAAGCCAGCGCAGTGTGAGTCCGCTCGATACGCCTTTGAAATAGTTGACGGTGAGTCCGGCCATGATCGACATCACGACTGGCACGATCAGGAACGCGCACAACAGCAGCGTAACGAACCACTGACCGGTTGCGAGCCAGGTGCGTGACGTGGGTAGCCTGAGCCGCCGCGCGCGTGGTTTCGCAGCCGTCTGAACGGAAGCACTGGTGGAATTCATCGAAGTCTTTTCATCGGTTTTGGACACACCGCTCACGCGCTCGCCGCGACAGCCGAGCCGCTCACGCTGCGAGCGAACGCCAGCACGGCCCACGTGACGATGCCGAGCACGATCGAGAGGCCCGCCGCCGTCACCATGTTCGCGTTCAGCGTGAACTCGGTGTAGATGGTCATCGGCAACACGTCGATGTCGGTGGCCAGTGTGAAGGCGGTGCCGAAGGCACCCATCGCGGTCGCGAAACAGATTGCGCCCGCCGCGATCAGACCCGGCGACAACGCGGGCAGCACGATGTCGCGCGTGATACGCCACGGCGATGCGCCAAGCGAACGCGCGGCTTCTTCGAGCGAGGCGTCGAGCTTGGTCGCCGACGCCATGACGGTGACGATCACGCGGGGAATCGAGAAGTACAGGTAGCCGAGAAAGAGGCCGCTCATCGAGTAAGCGAACACCCAGCGGTCGCCGGTGAGTTTCAACGACAACGCACCAATCAAACCCTGGCGCCCAGCCAGCATGATCACCATGAAGCCGACCACGACGCCTGGGAATGCCAACGGAAACGTCAGCAATGCGAGTAGCGTGCGCTTGAGCGGAAACTCACGACGCGCCAGCAACAAACCGGCGATCACCGAAAGTACCAACGTCGCCGCCGTGACCGCCGCGGACAACACGACGGTCGCGCCGAGGCTCGACATGTAGCGCGGATTCGTCAGCATCGCGCGATAGGTCGAAAACGCGTGGCCGTCGCCGCTGATTTGCGCGAGCGCGCCCATCGGCAGCAGCCAGAATGCGATGAAGACCGCCAGCGCCGGCGCGATCAAGGCGATGCGCCAGCGCAGCGGGAATGTGACGTCGTTCAATGCATCACCTGGAGATAACGCTCGCCGAAGCTCGACTGCTTCTCGGCCATCTTGCCGAAGTCGACCGGTTTTGCACGGGCATAATCGCTTGCAGGCAGGAATTTCGCGGCGGTTTCCGGACTCATTGCATTCGCGCGAACCGGACGCAGATAGGCGTCGGCCCACAATTTCTGGCCTTCGTCCGACAGCACGAAATCGAGCACCTTCTTGCCGTTCGCTTCATGTGGCGCGCCCTTCACGAGACTCATCACGTACGGCACCGAGATCGTGCCTTCCTTCGGAATCACGAATTCGACGTTGGCGTGATCCTTGTACTTCGCGCGGTAGGCATCGAAATCGTAGTCGAGCAGAATCGGGATCTCGCCGGACATCACGCGCGCATAGGCGGTCTGCTTCGGCACGATCGGCGCGTTGGCCTTCAGCTTGCGGAACCAGTCGAGGCCCGGCTCGAAGTTGTCGAGCGTGCCGCCGAGCGCCTGATTCACGGCGACCGCACCCGCATAACCGACAAACGCGCTGGACGGATCGAGGTAGCCGATCATGCCTTTGTACTCAGGCTTCAGAAGATCGGCCCACGAACGCGGGACCGGCTTGCCTTCGAGCGCGTCCTTGTTGACGAAAAAGCCCAGCGTGCCCGAGTGGATCGTGAACCAGTAGCCCTGCGGGTCCTTCAGGTTCGCCGGAATGTCGTCCCAGTGAGCGGGCTTGTACGGCTGGATGACGCCTTTGTCCTTTGCCTGGAACGCCGACGACACGCCGAGATACACCACATCCGCGACCGGGCTCTTCTGCTCGGCCATCAGTTGCGCAATCGACTGGCCAGAGTTCTTGTTGTCGAAGGGCACGCGGATGCCGGTCTTTTGCTGGATCGCCTTGATCTGGCTCGCCCAGTCGGCCCATTCGGGCGGGCAGTTGTAGCAGATCGCGGTTTCGTCGGCATGAGCCGCTTGCGGCGCGAAGGCCGCGAGCGCGGCGGTGACGATCATGCCGGCCGACAGTGCGGCGGCTGTCGTGCGGGAGAGGCGGCGCCAGAGCGGTTTGATCGATGAAGCAAAGCGTGTCGAAGAGCGGATCACTGCGGGTCTCCTGGAAGGGAAGAGAGCGGGTGGTTCGGGGTTCGGGGTTCGGCGTTCGGCGTGCAATGGCCTATGCAAACGGCCTATGCAGACGGCCTCCCGGCCTATGTCGAAGCATGCGTCGGCGAATTTTCGTTGCGGTTCGAAATCGCCGCGATGGTGGCGCCTTCGCGCAAACTGTGTGGCAACGTCAGCGTGAGCGATGTTTCACCGAGTGTTTCGTAGGTACCGGTTACGCGGGCCAGCAAGCGCTGCCAGGCGGCGCAGCCAATCTCGCGATTCGGTGCGCAGACGCTTGCGAGCGGCGGCGAGAGCAATTCGCCCATCGCGAGTCCGTCGAAGCCGAGAATCGACATGTCGTGCGGAATCTGCAGACGCGCGCGGCGCAGGCCGCGCATCACGACCATCGCGAGCAGATCGTTGCTGCAGAAGAGGGCGGTCGGGCGGTTCGGGCCGCTGGTCAGATGCGCGAGCACGGACGGCGACAGTTCGTCGGCGTTGAAATCGACCTCGAGCGCGGGCGCGGGGGTGAGGCCGGCCTGTTCCATCGCCTGCGCGTAGCCGAGATGCCGTTGACGGGCGCGGTCCGAGGCGGCCAGCGAGCCGGCGAGCATCAGGATGCGGCGATGGCCGTGTGCGATCAGCATGCGCACGCCATCGAACGCGGCGAGGCGGTTGTCGACCGAGACCGACGGTCGCCGCACAGTGTCGTTATGCATCAGCACGTAGAGCAGGCCGGCGCGGTCGAGCTCGTCGAGCAGCGGGTGCGTGTCGGCATCGGCGACGGTCAGGATCAGGCCTTCCACGCGATGTTCGCGCAGCGTTTCAATGGCGTGGCGTTCGCGGTCGGCGTCGTATTGCGTGGTCATCAGCATGAGGCGGTAGCCTTGCGCCGAGGCGAGTTCGTCGATGCCTTGCAGGCATTCGGCGAACACGGGGTTGGCTATCGTCGGCAGAATCACGCCGATGAGGCGCGTGCGCTCGCCGCGCAGCTGCCGGCCGAGCGGGCTGGGGCGGAAGTTGAGGGCGTCGATGGATTGACGCACCTTGTCGAGCGTGACGGGGTTCACGGTGTGCGGCGCGTTGATCGCGCGTGAGACCGTGGCGATGGAAAAGCCCGCGTGGGCGGCGACGTCTTTGATCGTTGGGATCATGGTTTCCGCTAGTGATGTAAACGTTTTCGTCAGCGGATTATCAGGAACGTTTGTGACTTGCGGATGACTCCAATTTTTGGCTTTGCCGGGAGGGGGTGGGGCTGGACTGCGGCTGGATTGCGCCGGTTTGGTGCGCTCGCCGGGCAGTGGTAGAATTCGCGTCCACGTGAGTTCTACCCCTGCCGGGGTGATGAAATTGGTAAACATAGCGGACTTAAAATCCGCCGCTTAACAGCTTGCCGGTTCAAGTCCGGTCCCCGGCACCAGGAAGTATTCCGCCCGATTCCAATAAAGTGCTGAAACCCGCGATAGCTAAAGACTTCGCGGGTTTTTTTGTGCCGACGTTTTCTGAGGTTATCGATGTGCAGCCGGAGGTAGTTGGTGGTATCTACCCCAAGCTCACGATTGATGTAAATTGGCTGTTCTTGAGCATGACTTTCAGCGGACAAACCCATGAAAAGCGGAAAATCGAAACTGACTCGTCGGGATGCCGACGGTCTTTTCCCCGACCTGCAGCAAAGCGGCGCCCATCTTGCAAGCCGGCCCGACAATCCGTTCGGTGAAGAAGTATCCAGAACAACCGAACGGCGTGATCGTGACGAAGCTTCGCTTTGGAAAGACAACCTCGTTACCCTGCCCAAGGCGATTGAGTTGCCGCCGGCCTATACGTCGGTGTCGCAGGTGCGCGAGGCGATGGAGCGGGCCTGGCGCATGAAATGGGTCCGGGAAAGCGGCAAAGAAGTCGTTGCGGAATTTCCGGAAGGCTGGGCGGCCATTCGGCCGGCAAGCGGCGCAGTGGAGTTGAGGGACGCGAGCGGCGTGGTCCGGGCTGTGTACGGCTGGGCGGGGGATGCTGAAGTGAGACTGCTGCCGCGATATCGGGTCGAATCGCAGGAGAACAGTTCAAGCGGTCTCGGCAGTCTGCTTGTCCGTGATCGCGAGAACGGACAGATTCTTGAGAGGTCTTCGACATGGTCTGCGCAAACCGGGACCAATCACCCTGATTGGACCCGGCTGTCCGCGTGGCTCGACAAGCAGTATCCGCTTCATCGGGATCCGCTGCGGCTCTGGACGGATTGCGAAGAAAATCTCGGTTGAAATCGGCTCGTCGAAGATCCGCGTCCCACTGCCTCTGTCGCGAGGCATGCAGTCCGTGCCGCCGCCAATCGCAAAGAACACCATCATGCAACACCTGAAATACCTGACCGGCTACCCGCCAGCGCTGCAAGAAAAAGTTAAAAAACTGATAGCCGACGAGCAACTGGGCCCCTACCTCACGAAGCGATACCCCGGCGAGCACAAGGTGCAAACAGACCGGGCCCTTTACGAGTACTGCGCAGAGCTCAAGCGCGAACACCTTCGCAACGGCGCGCAGATCGACAAAGTCACCTACGACAGCAAGCTCGACGTAGTGCGCCATGCTCTCGGCCTTCACACGAGCATCTCGCGCGTGCAAGGCGGCAAACTGAAGGCCAAAAAAGAAATTCGCATTGCCTCGCTATTCAGGGACGCCGCGCCGGAATTCCTGAAAATGATTGTCGTGCATGAACTCGCTCATCTGAAGGAAAGCGATCACAACAAGGCGTTCTACCGTCTCTGCGAGTTCATGCAACCGGGCTACCACCAGATTGAATTCGATCTGCGCCTGTATCTCACGTACCGCGATCTGACGAAGAAACCGACCTGAGCATCAAGCTTCAGGTGCGGTGCAGGCCCACGTGTGTAAACAGGTGTTTCGCTGCGTGTCAGGTTCGCGTGGTCGCAAGCGTCGCCGTACCGGCGACATACGCGGCCTCTGCTGCGCCTTGATGCGCCGCCGCGCCTGTCGAATCCGCGTAAGCCTGTTCGCGCGCCAGGCTCAGGCGGAACTGCCTGCAGCCGAACCACAACAGCACGGCGGCCAGCAGCGTGGCGACCAGGTTGACGATTGGCATCGAGCTGCCGACGGCTTTGGGTGAACGTTGATGTGCCCGCCTATCGGGAAAAACGGCTTGCTGAATTCGGGCACGCGCTGGATAGATTGGGGCTTTTGCCGGCATTCAACGCCGCCAATTGAAGCTGAGGGGCTCAACGTCCGCAGCGCTGCATCAAGCAGCAATGGTCTCAACCGTCTCAACCGCTGACGCCGTCAACAACACCGGAATCGATTTCGAAGTCGGCGTCCCCGCGCCATCGGCCACCGAAGACAGCGGCACCAGCGGATTGGTTTCCGGGTAGTAAGCGCCGAGACACCCGCGCGGAATGTCGTAGTCCACCAGCAGGAAACCGGCCGCATGACGCTCGATTCCGTCGGCCCATACGCTCGTGATATCCACGCGCTGACCCGCAGCGAAACCCAGCATCGCGAGATCGTCCTTGTTCGCGAACAGCACGCGCCGCTGTCCATACACACCGCGATAACGGTCGTCGAGGCCGTAAATCGTCGTGTTGTACTGATCGTGTGAACGTGTCGTCATCAAGGTCATCAGACGCTCGCCGTGCTCCGCGCGCGCTCGATGAATCGGCGTGTCGACGTCAATCGCATGCACCAGGAATTGCGCCTTGCCGCTCGGCGTTTTCCAGATCCGCTCGCGCGAGGCCACACCGAGGTGAAAGCCGCCCGGGTTCTTCAGGCGCTCGTTGTAGTCCTGGAAGCCTTCGATCACCTGCGCGATGCCGTCGCGAATCAGCGCATAGTCGGCGGCCTGGGCGAGCCAGTCGACCTTGTCGTTGCCGAGCGTGGCGTGCGCCATGCGCGCGACGATGGCAATCTCCGACAACAGGTTCTCCGAAGCCGGCTTGTTCATGCCGTACGAGATGTGCACCATGCTCATCGAGTCCTCGACGCTCACGCCTTGCGGCACACCGTTTTGCAGATCGATCTCGGTGCGCCCGAGCGTCGGCAGAATCAGCGCGTCGCGGCCGTGCACGAGGTGGCTGCGGTTCAGCTTGGTCGTGATGTGCACAGTCAGGTCGCACGAGCGCATCGCTTCCCACGTGCGCGGCGTGTCCGGCGTCGCGATCGAAAAGTTGCCGCCGAGGCCGATGAACACCTTCACCTTGCCATCGAGCATCGCCTGGATCGTGTTGACGACGTCGAGTCCATGCTCGCGCGGCGGCTCGAAATCGTAGACTTCGCCGAGCCGGTCGAGGAACGCCTGAGTCGGTCTTTCTTCGATGCCGACCGTGCGGTCGCCCTGCACATTCGAGTGTCCGCGCACCGGGCACAAACCCGCGCCGCGGCGGCCGATATTGCCGCGCATCATCATCAGGTTCGACAGGATCTGCACGGTCGGCACGGAGTTCTTGTGCTGCGTGAGGCCCATACCCCACGTCGAAATCACCGCACGGCCCTTCACGTAGATGTCGGCGAGCTTCAGCACGTCTTCAAACGGCACGCCCGATTCGGCGACGATGGTGTCCCAGCTTTCGGCACGCAGATCGTCGGCGAACGCATCGAAGCCGATCGTGTGTTCGGCGATAAACGCGACGTCGAGGACACGCGCGAGACCCGAGGCCAACGCTTCGTCGTCGAGTTCGATCACACGTTTGGCGACGCCCTTGATCAGCGCGAAATCGCCGCCGACTTTCGGCCGGATGAACACGGAGCTGATCTTCGTGCTGCCCATCGTGATCATCTCGACCGGATGCTGCGGGCTTGCAAAGCGATCGAGTCCTCGTTCCTTCAGCGGATTGATGGACACAATGGTCGCGCCGCGCTTCGCGCACTCACGCAGTTCGCCGAGCATGCGCGGATGGTTGGTCGCCGGATTCTGGCCGAAGATCAGGAGCGTATCGGCGTGCTCGAAGTCGTCGAGCGTGACCGTGCCCTTGCCGATGCCGACCGTGTGCGGCAAGCCGCGGCTGGTCGCTTCGTGGCACATGTTCGAGCAATCGGGAAAATTGTTGGTGCCATACATACGCACGAACAACTGGTACAGGAAGGCGGCTTCGTTGCTGGCGCGGCCCGAGGTGTAGAAGGCTGCGCTGTCGGGATTGTCGAGTCGCTTCAGGTGAGCGGCGATGAGGTCGAAGGCTTCGTTCCAGCCGATCGGCACGTAACGGTCGCGCACGGCGTCGTAGACGAGCGGGTCGGTCAGACGGCCATGTTGCTCCAACTCGAAATCAGACTGCGCCATCAGTTCTTCAACCGTGTGCGCCGCGAAAAAAGCCGGCGTCACGCGCTTGCTGGTTGCCTCGGCCGCCACGGCCTTGACGCCGTTTTCGCAGAACTCGAAGGTCGACGCATGCTCTCGGTCCGGCCATGCGCAACCCGGGCAGTCGAAGCCGTCCGGCTGGTTCTGTTTGAACAGCATGCGGTAGTCGCCGCCCGTGACCTTTTCCTTGATCAGGTTGATGGCGACGTATTTGAGCGCGCCCCAGCCAGCGGCGGGGTGGGTGTACGGTTCGATGCGAGCTTCGGGTTTCTTCATGATCTTGCCGCTGGATGTGGCCTGGGTGGCTTGGACGAGGCTTTTATGCCGATGCACAGAAGCCTACTGTGTTCCAAAAGCAGCGCAGCATACAGAAAATCGGAAAGCGGAGGGATACAGTTGCCGTCTATTTGTCATAGACTGGCGTTCCCGCCCACGCGTTTGTTTGAGCCAGGTCCTTGAAACTGTACGAAAAACTCGCCGATGAAATGACCGAAGCCGTGCGCCGCGGCGTCTTCGCGGCGGGCGAGCGGATTCCGTCGGTGCGTCAGGCGAGCCAGCAGCACGGCGTCAGCATCAAGACCGTGCTGCACGCTTACGCGTTGCTGGAAAGCCGGGGGATTGTCGAGACGCGCCCGCAGTCGGGCTATTTCGTGCGTGACGCGGCGGCGGTGGCGACGGCGGCCGCACTCGACGCGCCGCGTCTGAGCCGCCCGCCGGCAACCCAAACGCCACCGGTGGCCGCCGAGGTCGACGTGAGCCGCCTTGTGCTGTCGACGCTGCGCAGCATCCGCGCGCACGACGCTGTGCCACTCGGCTCGCCGTATCCTGATCCGTCACTGTTCCCATGGCGGCGCATCAACCAGTACGCGAACGCGATCGCCCGGCGCCACGCGAGCTGGAATCTGATCGACGACCTGCCGCCTGGCAATCCCGAGCTGATCCGCCAGATCGCACGGCGCTATGCGGAGAACGGCGTGCCGGTCGACCCGGACGAAATCATCATCACGCTCGGCGCGACGGAGGCAATCAACCTCAGCTTGCAGGCGGTCGCCAAACCGGGCGATACCGTCGCCGTCGAGTCGCCGACTTACTACGCGATGCTGCACGCGATCGAGCGTCTCGGTATGCGCGCCATCGAAGTGGCGACGCATCCAGTCCACGGTATCGATATCGAGGCGTTGGCCGAGGTTATCGCCCGGCAGAAAATCGCTGCGTGCATGGTGATGCCGAACTTCCAGAATCCGCTCGGTTTCCAGATGCCGGACGCGCGCAAACAGCAGTTGGTCGAATTGCTCGCCGCGCACGAGATTCCTGCCATCGAGAACGATGTCTATCAGGAGCTGTACTTCGGCGAGACGCGGCCGTCGACTTTGAAGAACTTCGATACCAGGGGGCTGGTGCTGCATTGCGCATCGTTCTCGAAGAGCCTGACCGCTTCATACCGGATTGGCTGGGCAATGCCAGGGCGCTATCGCGCGCAGGTCGAGAAGCTGAAGTTTCTCAACACGCTGACTACGCCTTCGGTGCCGCAAGTTGCCGTCGCCGATTACCTTCGGCAGGACGGCTACGACCGGCACCTAAGGCACGTGCGCAAGGTCTACCGGCAGCAGGCGAGCATCATGATGGCGATGGTGCGGCGGTTTTTTCCGGCGGGCACACGCATGTCGACGCCGCAAGGCGGGTACGTGCTGTGGGTGGAGTTGCCCGAACAGGTCGATTCGATGCGGCTCTATCAGGCGGCGCTCGCGTGCAGCATCACGATTGGGCCGGGCATGATGTTTTCGATGCGCAACGATTTTCGCCATTTCATCCGGCTCAATTACAGCTATCCGTGGACGGCGCAGACCGAGGCGGCATTGAAGACGCTGGGTGAACTGGTGTCGCAGATGGCTTGATAGGGCCTGAAAAAACGACGAAAACGAGGAGACACTCACGATGGAAGACGATGAACTCGACCCGGTGCTGGTGGCCGTGCTGGCGCAGTTGTGGCGCGCGTATCAGGAGACGCCTGGCGGCGCGTGGTCGCTCGCCAAGCTTTCCAAGCAGGCGAACGTGCCGATGAGCGGCTTGCGACGGCAGTTGACGGCGCTGGTCGACGGCGGTCTGGTGGACACGACCTTCAACGAGGAGGGCACGGGGACGGCGCGCTTAAGCGAGATCGGCCTGGGTTTGTGTGCGGAGTTATTCGGTGAGGGCAGTCCGCCTGACGATGAGCAGTCAGACCCGCCGCCACAGGTCCACTGAGTTGAGTTGCCGCTGAATCCGGCACGAGGGCGACGGTTGCGCCCTCATGCGTTTCCGGGGGACGGCGGTCGCCGTGCGCGCCTGCCGCCGCCCTTGCGCGGATCGCCTTAAAGCTGGCTCATGCCGCCATCGACGATGATTTCCGTGCCGACGATAAAGGCCGACTCCGGCGCCGCGAGGTGCAGCACCGTCGAGGCGATCTCCTCCGGCGTGCCGAAACGGCCGGCCGGAATCTGGCTGAGAATCTGCGCGGCCGTTGTTTCGAGCGTGGCGGCGTCGAGACCGAGCTTGCCGTACAGCGGCGTTTGCACGGGTCCCGGACTCACGACGTTGACGCGTACACCCAAGGGCAGCAATTCCGACGACAACGTCCTGGCCAGCGAAATCACCGCCGCCTTGCTCGCGGCATAGACCGACGAGGCCGGCATGCCGATACGCGCGTTGATCGAACCGTTGATGACGATCGAGGCGCCACGATTGAGCAAGGGCAGCAGCGACTGGATCTGGAAGTAGGCGCCTTTGACATTGGTGTTGAACATCGCGTCCCAGAAGGCTTCATCGACATCGGGGAAGGCGGCGAACTTCGCCGTGCCGGCGTTCACGAACACCGCATCGAGCCGGATACCGGCGGCGCTGATTGCTGCCGCCAGTTCGCGCGCCGAAGCGATCGAGCCGGCGTCGTTACGCACGGCGACGGCGTTGGCGCCGAGCGCGGCCTTCGCGGTTTCGAGTGCGTCAGCGTCGCGGCCGGTAATGACGACACGGGCGCCTTCATCGGCAAACGCCTTCGCGGCTGCGAAGCCAATGCCGCTGCTGCCGCCGGTGACGAGAACCGATTTACCTTGGAAGCGAGTCATTTTGTTTCTCCGAAAGAGTGTTACGGGTTGGTGTAAGTCATATTGCGCGTGCACTGAGCGCTTGCCGTACCATTTCGCCGATGTACTCGTTCGAGAATTTCGAACATGTTTCCGGGGTACCAAAATACAGATTTCGTTATGGGCGAGATAACGGTAAATAATTTTTCCGCTGAAATTGACCTTCGAATATGGCCCCCTATGCTGGAGCCTCGCCCGGGACAAATCCGGGCGCCATGGCAGGCACCTGGAAACCATCTTCGGAGAATTCATGAAAGCAAAGCTGACGCGAGTGCTGCATCACTCATTGCGCATCAAAACCGTCCGGACCGTTCTCGCCGCAGCGCTCGGCGCGTCCCTCGCGTTCACCGCCGGCGCGGCGGCCGCCGCGACCGCGCAGCCGCTCGGCATCGCCTTCGTCTACCTCGGCAATCCGGGCGACGCCGGCTGGACCTATGCGCATGAGCAGGGCGTGAAAGAGGTCGAGGCGAAATTCGGCGACAAGATCAAGGTGACGCGCGTCGAGAACGTGCCGGAGTCGGCGGATTCGGAGCGCGTGTTTCGCGATCTGGCGTCCAAGGGCAACAAGATCGTGGTCGGTTCGAGCTTCGGTTTCCAGGATTTCGAGCTGAAGGTCGCCAAAGACTTCCCGGACGCCGTGTTCGAACATGCGACCGGCTACAAGAAGGCCGCCAACTTCGCCACCTATGACGTGCGGACCTATCAGAGCGCCTACCTGGCCGGGCTGGTCGCCGGTTATACGACGAAGTCCAACACGCTCGGCTTTGTCGGCTCGGTGCCGGTGCCGGAAGTGGTACGCAACATCAACGCGTTCACGATGGGTGCGCGCTCGGTCAACCCGAATGCGCGCGTGAAGGTTGTGTGGATCAACAGCTGGTTCGACCCGGGCCGCGAAAAGCAGGCCGCCGAGACGCTGATTGGCCAGGGCGCCGATGTGCTGATCCAGAATACCGATTCGACGGCGACGATGCAGACAGCCGAACAGAAGAAAGTGCATGCATTTGGCTGGGACTCCGACATGAAGAAGTTCGGTCCTAACGCGCAGCTGGGTGCATGCGTGAGCAACTGGGGTGTGTATTACACGCATCTGGTGCAGCAGGTGATGGCGGGTACGTGGAACAACTCGCCGGTGTGGTGGGGGCTGAAAGAGAAGGCGATCGATCTGGCCGACATCAACACGGACGCGGTGTCGCCGACGGCGCAAAAGGCGTTGAACCAGAAGCGTGACGACATCATCTCAGGCAAGTTCAATCCGTTCGCCGGTCCGATCGCGGATCAGTCCGGCGTGGTGAAAGTCGCTGCGGGCAAATCGTTGAGCGACGTGGAGCTGCTGCGATTGAACTGGTTCGTGCAAGGCGTGGACGGCTCGCTGCCGAAGTAATCATTTGATTTGGTTGACTAACTATTATTAAAGGAGATCGCCCGTGAGTCTTACCGTCCCGAACAATGCCGGCGCCGAAGGTGCGGCGGCAACCTATCCGCCGCAGGGTTTAACGCCGACGCCCGAGCAGATCGTGCGGCATCTGCGGCATTCGAGCCGGGTGGCCGAGCGGGCGACGCTGCTGGGACACCATCCGTTCGGCGCGGTGCTGATCGGCCCGGATCAGGAGACCGTGTTGATGGAGCAGGGCAATGTCGACACGGTCAATCACGCCGAGTCGGTGCTCGCGCGCGTGGCAGCGTTGAATTTCACGCCGGAGTACTTGTGGAGCTGTACGTTGTACACATCGGTCGAGCCTTGCTGCATGTGCGCCGGCACCATGTATTGGGCCAATATCGGCCGCGTCGTGTTTGGCATGACCGAGAAGCGCTTGCTGGAGGCGACCGGCGATCATGCCGAGAATCCGACCATGAGCGTGGATTGCCGGTACGTGTTTGACCATTGCCAGAAGCCCGTCGAGGTCATCGGCCCAGTGGCCGAGGTGGAGGCGGAGGTGATGGCGGTGCAGCGGCGGTTCTGGAGCGGCAGGTAGCGCTATTGCGTTTCCGCCGGTGCGAGCATGGCCAGCCCGCAGAACCAGTCGCCGCCGTGCGGCTGATATTTCCACCGGCCATTGTTCTCCTTGATCACCGTGGAACACTGGTCATTCACGACGATCCCGGGATTCGCCGCGGTGCATCGAAGCATCGCGGTCCCGGTTTGTTGTAGCGCGGGCATCACGGCCTTACGTTTCGGGTCCGGTTCGGCGGGTCCGTCCGGTTCCTCCACGGTTCCCGTTCGCATGCTTTCGATCAAGCGTTGCAGTTCTTCGATCCGCGCCGCATACCACGTCCCCAGACACGCCGCATCGCGGCAATTCGCTTCCCGCCACGCCCATTTGCTGTCACTGTCAGTGAGGAACGCGCGACGGTTGATGACTCGCCGCCGTGCTTTCCAGTACAGTTGCCCAAGCGTGTCATCGAGTTTCGAGAGTGCCGGGTCGTTGCAGATCATCCGTTCGGTGAGCGAGCGTCCCCTGCTGCAATCGAAGCTGGTAGCGTGAGCGGGCAGATGCGTGAGCATCAGTGCGGCGACAAAGATAGGGCGGAGAATTTTCATGGTGGTCCCGGCAGCGCATGGATTTTTCATGCAAGAGATGATCGGCCGAGTTGCCGGAACACAGACGCTCGAAAACAGCGTGAGTTCGGGTGGGTGATTACCAGATCTTGCCTTGCGCGGGCCGCACACAGGCATGGATGCCTATGCGGGACGTGAACAACGGGAGAAGAAATGAAACAACACCTCGTGCCATGGCTTTGCGCAGCGGCTGGCCTGCTGGCCTTGCCCGCAGTGGCTTCTGCGCAGTCGCAGGCTTACACGAACGGCAGCGTCAATGTGCGCGCCGGTCCTGCATCGGATTACCCGGTCGTGACGCAGTTGCCGGGCGGTGTGCCGCTTACCGTGATGGGTTGCATCAGCAACTACCAATGGTGTGACGTTGCGGCTCCGAACCTGCGCGGTTGGGTCTATGCGGCGCGGCTCAGCTATCCCTATCAAGGCAGCAATGTGCCGGTGCTGAACTACGGCACGGTGATCGGCCTGCCGATCGTCACGTTCTCGATCGGGACTTATTGGGGCAATTACTATCGGGGCCGGCCGTGGTACGGCCAGCGGTCGCGCTGGGCGCATCATCCGCCCCCGCCGCCGCCGAGACCCGGTGCCGGACGGCCACCAGGGGGCCGTCCGCCAGGTGGGCCGCCACCTGGGAACGGGGGCGGGCGTCCACCGGGCGGCCGGCCGCCGGGGAATGCGGGTGGGCGTCCACCAGGGGGGCAGCAGCCGGGTAAGCCGGGCGGGCGTCCGCCGGGCGGCCAGCAGCCGGGTAATCCAGGCGGGCGTCCACCAGGCGCCCGGCCACCGGGGAACGCCGGCGGGCGTCCCCCAGGCGGCCAGCAGCCGGGTAATGGAGGTGGCCGTCCCCCGGGAGGTCAGCAAGGCGGCGGGAATAATCGCCCTCAAGGCGGGTCCTAGCACGATTGCCGGATTCGTCGTGTTAAGGGTGTTGTCGCTTCATTAGTTGACCGGATGGTCGGCCGGGCCTATGCATCGCGATTAAAGTACGCCGGTCTCGCGTAAACCCCGGTGCGCCGCGTACACTAACTTGCCGATGTGGGGTTAGGGGGCGCACAGATGAAACGCGAAGCGACGTCGGATTACACGATGGGAGCAACGCCTGAGGGCACCCGCTACGGGCCGAATCTGGCCGAAGGGGTGCTGGCGTCGGAGCGTACGGTGTTGCGGCTGATTACGCGCAACACCCCGCTGCCGGAATTGCTCGACGAAGTATGCCGCCGCGCGGAAGCGCTGCTCGGCGAGGGTGCAACCTGTTCGATCCTGCTACTGGACGCGGACGGCATACGCGCGCGCGTGGGCGGCGCGCCATCGCTGCCGGCGCACTTCAGTGCCGCGATCGACGGCGTCGCGATCGGCCCACGGGTCGGCTCCTGCGGCACCGCGATGTACGAGCGGCGCATGGTCGCCGTCGAAGATATCGAAACCGATCCGTTGTGGGCCGATTTCCGCCACCTCGCTTTGCCGCTCGGTTTGCGCGCATGCTGGTCGGTACCGTTTGAAAACGATGCCGGCACGGTGCTGGGGGCGTTCGCGGTCTATCACCGCACGTCGCGCCGTCCGAGTGCCGAAGAAGCCGCGATGCTGTATGACATCGGCCACAGTGTCGGTCTTGCCGTTCATCAGGACGCCATGGCGCAACGCCTCGCGCACAGCGAGGAGCATCACCGGTTGGTGGTGGACCATCTGAACGAAGGCATTATCGTGCAGTCGCGCGACGGCATCGTGCTGGCCTGCAATCCGAGCGCGCAACGCATCCTGCGCGCGGGCGCCGACCTGATCGGCCACGACATTCTGACGGTGATGGTGCGTGCGTATCACGAGGACGGTTCCATCGTCACCGAGGGCGATCGCCCGACCACTCAGGTGCTGGCGACCGGCAAACCCCTGCTTGGCATCACGATCGGTCTGGAGTTGACCGACGGCGATATCGTCTGGATTACTGAGAATGTCGTGCCGATCATCAAGCCGGGCGACAGCGAACCCAGTTCCGTGCTGATCTCGTTTACCGACATCGGGCCGGTGCGCGAGGCGCAACGGCAGCTCAAGTTTCTGGCCACCCGCGATCCGCTCACCGGTCTTTACAATCGCGCTTTCCTGGCCGAGCGAATGCGCGATCTGTTCGAGCCGGGTGAGATGGCCGGGACGGGCGAGCTGGTGCGGGTCGCCGTGCTGTTCGTCGATCTGGACGGTTTCAAGAAGGTCAACGACACCGCCGGTCATGAAGCCGGGGATGCGCTTCTATGCAGCGTCGCGGAGCGGCTGTCGGCATGCGTTGCACAAGGCGACACGCTCGCGCGCGTGGGTGGTGACGAGTTCGTGATCGCGGTCAGCGCTTACGAAAACACGGGTCATCTGATCGCGCTCGCCCAGCGCATTCTCGACACGATCGCGGTGCCGTTCGCGGTGGCGGACAACGAGTACTACATGGGCGCGTCGATCGGCATCAGTCTGTTTCCCGAAGACGGCCAGGACGTGGCTACGCTAATGCGCAACGCCGACTCGGCGATGTACCACGCGAAACAATGCGGCCGCAACAATTTTCAGTTTTTCACGGCCGAGCTGAATCAGCATCTGCAACGCCGCTTCATGATCGAGCAGGCATTGCGCCGCGCGCTCGCCAGCGGAGAACTGAGCCTCGTATATCAGCCGATCGTCGACAGCCAGTGCGGCCGCACGATTGGCGCCGAAGCACTGCTGCGCTGGTACAACCCCGAGCTGGGGAATGTCTCGCCAGTGGAATTCATCCCGGTGGCCGAAGACGCAGGCCTGATTGTCGAGATCGGCGCCTGGGTGCTGGCGCGGGCCTGCGAGCAGGTCGCGCAGTGGCGGCGCACGCTGGCGCCGGATTTGATCGTCGCGGTGAACCTGTCACCGCGCCAGTTCAAAGGTGGTCTGGTGGAGCGGATCGAGTGCTTGCTCGAGCAGTCCGGGCTCGAACCGGAAGCGCTGGAGCTGGAGATTACCGAGCGGCTGTTGATGAGCGACAGCGACGCCGTCTTGCCGATGCTCACAGCGTTGAACGCGATGGGCGTGCGAATTTCCGTTGACGATTTCGGCACCGGCTATTCGTCGCTGTCGTATCTGAAGCGGTTCCCGCTGCATAACCTGAAGATCGACCGCTCCTTCGTGGCGGGGTTGCCGGATCATCGCGATTCGATTGCGATCACGCAGGCGGTGGTGGCGATGGCCCATTCGCTTGGCATGAATGTCACTGCTGAGGGTGTGGAGACTGCCGAACAGGCGGCATTCTTGCGCGGAATCGCTTGCGACAAGCAGCAAGGGTACTTTTACAGTCGGCCGGTGGGGGCGAGTGCGTATGCGCGTAGTTTGTGTGACACGCAGTTGAGGCTGGCCGGCGCGTCCTGACTGTCCTGACGCCGCCGGCCACGGCCAGCCACGCCGCAAACCCACTTTGCCAGGCGGGCTAATACGGCATTCACATACGGCATTCTCGTCAATCGGACCTTGCCGCCGCGAGCACCCGGATTCGATTGTTCAGTTTGACGAACAACTGACTTCGCGTTCCTGGTATTTATCCGCGGCCCCGGTCTCCCTAAAATCCTCCCATCGAATGTAAATTCCGCGCTGTGCCGAAGCGGCCCTGCGCAATGGGAGCCGCTATGCCAGCTTTGATCAGGAACCAGCTTTATCGGCCGTCGGTGGTCCTGCCGATGGTCGCCCTCATGCAGGTGATGGTGTCGCAGGATTTCAACCTCGGGCAGGTCGGTTGGGTTGTTGCGGCGCGCGGCGCGCAGGCCGCGCTGCAGCGCTCGCGTGAATTGATCTGCGCCGTCCACTGCCCCGACTGAACACAATCGGGCGCGATCCGCGCCAATTGGGCTGCGCCGGCCCCTCAACGGGGCGAACACGAATAGCTAGCCGGTGCGCCGGCTTGCATCGCGCAACAGAAATAACCGGAAAGGGCGATCACGGCAACGCGAGGCACTAAGGGTAAGATGCAACGACCTGCACCCCAGCCTCGGGAGATCTGCCATGCCACAGCACTTCGACGCAGTCGTGATCGGCACGGGACAAGGCGGCGCGCCGCTCGCGGTCCGTCTCGGTCAAAGCGGCCGTAAAACCGCGGTCATTGAACGTGGGGCGTTTGGCGGAACCTGTGTGAATGTCGGCTGCACGCCGACCAAGTCTTATGTGGCGAGCGCCCGGGCAGCCCACGTGGCGCGCCATGCTGCGGATCTGGGCGTGCAGGTGAGCGGCGCGGTCAGCGTCGATCTGGCAGCGGTCAAGGCGCGCAAGGACGGAATCATCGGCCAGTCGCGCGACGGCGTCGAGAAATGGTTGCGCGGCGCGGATAACGTCACCGTCTTCAACGGCCACGCGCGCTTCACCGGCGCGCATGCGCTTGTCATCAACGGCCCGGACGGCGCGGCGCCCATTGAACTCAGCGCCGACGAAATCTTCATCAATACCGGTACGCGCGCGGTCGTGCCGCCGCTCGAAGGGCTCGAGCGCATTCGCTACTACACCAACTCCAATCTGCTCGAACTGACGGAATTGCCGGACCATCTGGCGATTGTCGGCAGCAGCTATATTGCGCTCGAATTCGCGCAGATCTTTCGCCGCTTCGGCAGCCGGGTGACGGTGCTGGTACGCGGCGAGCGCGTGCTCACGCGCGAGGATGCCGACTTCGCCGGCTCTGTGCAGAAGGTGCTGGCGCGTGAAGGAGTCGAGTTTGTCTTCGGCGTGCAGCCTTCGCGGGTCGAACCGCATCCGCATCGCGACAACGAGGTGTGCATCGGCTTTGAGCAGAACATTCCCGCGCTCGAAGCGTCGCACCTGCTGTTCGCCACCGGCCGTGAACCGAACACCGACGACCTCGGCCTCGACGCCGCCGGCATCGCAACGGACAGGCACGGCACGATTCCCGTCGACGGCCAGTTGCGCACCAACGTGCCGGGCATCTGGGCGATCGGCGACGTCAACGGACGCGGCGCCTTTACCCACACGTCCTACGATGACTTTCAGATCGTTACGGCCAATCTGCTCGACGGCGGCACGCGCAGCGTCGACACGCGAATCATGGCGTATGCGGTGTTTGTCGACCCGCCGCTCGCGCGCGTCGGGCTCTCGGAGGCCGACGTGCGCAAGGACAGCCGCGACGCGCTGATCGCCACCATGCCGATGACGCGGGTAGGCCGCGCCCGCGAACGCGGCGAGACCGACGGATTCATGAAGGTGCTGGTGGACGCGCGCAGCAAGCAGATTCTTGGCGCGGCGATTCATGGCATCGAAGGCGACGAAGCGCTGCACACGTTCATCGACATCATGACGGCCGGCGCACCGTATCCGACCTTGCAGTACGCCATGCACATTCATCCGACCATCAGCGAACTGGTGCCGACTTTGCTCGATGGGCTCAAACCGATGAAATAAGCACTGCACCCGGTAGCGAGCCGGGTGATGAGCGAGCCGGTCGTAATGGACGTAGTGGACGTAATGGACGAAAGCGCGCAGCGAACGCAGGTGGCGGGCATAGCCGGAGCATGAGCGATGAAATGCACAATCGGTAGCGGCAATCTCTTCGATCTTAGCGCGCCGGCGAGCCCTGACGAGCAAGTCGACGCGCTCGTCGAAGAAGCCGGCGTGAGCATCGAGCGGATCGTCTCGAGAGGGCACGCAAGTCCACCGGGCTTCTGGTACGACAGTCCGCGCGCCGAGTGGGTCGCGCTGCTGGGCGGCGCGGCGACGCTCGAATTTGAAGGCGAGCGTGAGCCGTATCCGATGAAGCCGGGCGACCATGTGCTGATCGAAGCGCATTGCCGGCATCGGGTGGCGTGGACGAGCGACACGGAGCCGAGCGTGTGGCTAGCGGTTCACTACCCTGGTGTTCGCCACTGAGTGACTATCAAACGGTGTCGAATGGCGCCAAACGGCGCCAGACGACTTGATTGCCAATGACCGATAGCTGAGATCACGGCGCCATAACGGGATTAAACTCGAACTGGCACGTATCCTGGAGCAAGATCATGACTGATGCCGACCCCAAAAGCACTTTTCGCGGTCTTCCGTTGACCCCGGAACAGGACGCGGAAGTCAGGCACTACATAAAAAAACAGAAGCAACAGGGCGTCGAGTGGGACACGCCGGAACTGGAGTCCATGCTTCGGGACATGCTGGATCCCCCGGGCGATGACGACGCAGAATTCGATCCCATTTTCGACGAAACGAAAGCCGCCGCGGAACGTGCGGCGGCCTCGATCGACGAAGCCATGGACCCGATCGAAGCGAGCGAAGAGCGCAACGCAGCGATGGAAATCGAGGC
This sequence comes from Paraburkholderia haematera, assembly GCF_905220975.1. Classification (GTDB taxonomy): domain Bacteria; phylum Pseudomonadota; class Gammaproteobacteria; order Burkholderiales; family Burkholderiaceae; genus Paraburkholderia; species Paraburkholderia haematera. Next base: position 294,765 of record NZ_CAJNBK010000002.1, read on the forward strand.
GATGAAAGGCTTGAGACGCTGAGCTGGCAGCGCAGAACCACCGGCGAGCGGCGCCTATCGGCCCGGCGGAGGACGGTCGCGAGTTGGCTACGAATCAGGAAAACAAAACATGAGCATCAGCATTGTCCAGCTCGGGTCTCCGAGGGCAGCCGACGAAGGGCTGCGCATCGGCACCGTTCGGCGGCCGCCGCGCGGCGTACCCAGGACGGAATTCGCCACGCGCGACTATTACGATGTGTGGCTGCCTAATCTGTCGCCTGATGCGGAATTGATCAAGGAAGCCAAGGCGGCCACCAGCGACGCCGATTGGGCCGCGTTCGCGAAAAAATTCCGGACGGAGATGAATGGCAGCGAAAACGCCAAGGTGTTGGACCTGCTCGCCGCTTTGTCAAAAACGACGAACTTTTCCGTTGGCTGCTACTGCGAGGACGAAAGCCACTGTCATCGCAGCATTCTTCGTCAGTTGTTAAACGAGCGGGGCGCGCTGATAAGGTGACGCGTGCCTACGCGGCCGGCCGGTATTCGACAAGCCCTGTTGTGATCGCCGATAATCGGCGGCGTGCGGGCCTGCATGGGTATGCTTGGGTGGGCCTGGATCTCCGTCATGCTGCGGGTCCGGCGGGCAATTGCCGTGCGCCATGCCGGCAAGCACATCTGTTCACACTCACGATTACACAATCAGGAAACCGACCGATGGGCAAGGGACGCGTCGAAGCCTTCAGCGATGGCGTGATCGCCATTATCATCACGATCATGGTGCTTGAGTTGAAGGTCCCAGACGGCTACGATCTCGCCGCGCTGCGCCCCATGATCCCGGTGTTCTGCGCCTACGTGCTGAGTTTCATCTATGTCGGCATCTACTGGAACAATCATCATCACTTGTTCCATGCCGTGCAGAAGGTCAATGGCGCGGTGCTATGGGCCAATCTCCATCTGTTGTTCTGGCTGTCGCTGCTACCGGCTGTCACGCATTGGGTCGGCGCAAACCATCTCGCTGCCTGGCCGACCGCCATGTACGGCGCTGTGCTGTTCATGTCGGCGATTGCCTATTTCATTCTCACCCGCGTGCTGATCCGCGAGCACGGCACGGAGTCGACCATCGCGAAGGCGGTCGGCAGTGACTTCAAGGGCAAGGTCTCGGTCGTCATCTACCTGGCGGGCATGGCGCTCGCATTCGTTCAGCCGTGGCTCTCCGCTGCGCTCTACACGCTGGCCGCGGCGTGGTGGCTGGTGCCCGACCGGCGCATCGAACACCTGATGGAAGCATAAGCATGTTACTTGCGCTCAAGCTCGCGCTGGTGCCCGCGTTTCTCGCCGCGCTGACCGTGGCGGGACGTGTGTGGGGACCGTCCGTGGCGGGATGGCTGGCGGGGCTGCCGGTGGTGGCCGGCCCGATCGTGTTGCTGCTCGCGCTGGAGCGTGGGCCGGCATTCGCGGCGCAGGCGTCGGCGGCGTCGATCGCGGCGATTGCCGCCTCCGAGGCGTTCAATTTTGCCTATGCATGGACTTGCCGGCGTTCAGCGTGGCCATTGGCGCTGATGGCCGGCATGCTCGGATGGGTCGGCGTGGCGATGTTGCTCACGCATCTGCCGGGTGGACTGATGTGGGCGGTGGCCGCGGGCTGCGCCGCTGTCGCCATTTCGCAAAACGGCTTGCCGCGAGTCTCGGGCCACGTACCGGCGGTGCGCCTCGGGCTCGGCGATCTTGTGCTACGCATGCTCGCCGGCGCGCTGCTGACGGTTGCGGTGACCACCCTGTCCGCATCGATGGGTGCGACGTGGAGCGGGCTGCTGTCGGTGTTTCCGTTGCTCGGCATCGTGCTCGCGGTGTCGGCCCAGCGTGCGCATGGCGCGGACTTCGTCGCGTTGTTGATGCGTGGCATGGTGATTGGCCGCGGCTCGTTCGCGGCGTTTTTCGCCGTGACTGCGACGATGTTGCCGCATTACGGCGTGTGGCTGAGCTTTGCGTGTGCGGCAGGAGTGTCGATGGCGGTGCAGGGGGCGACCAGGCGCTTGCTTCGCGCGAAGCCGCAGCCGCAGGTGTTGGCGCGGGAATATGCAGAACAGCAGCCGGCAGAGTGAGCGCGTGAACTTGCCGAATCGCTGCAGACAGATTGAGCCTTTGAATTTTCGAGCACTTCCATGAGCGGTGAGCGCGTGAATCCGCTGGATCGCTGCCGGCAGACTGAGGCCGTTTGGCCGATACTCACATCATGACTTCGCGTACGCAAAGCTCCTCAGTCACCCGAATCGGCCTGATCTCCGATACGCACAACCTCGTGCGTCCTGAAGCCCTGCAATACCTCGCCGGGTGCGATGCGATCATCCACGCGGGCGATATCTGCAATCAGGCCGTGCTCGATGCACTTGCGAAGATCGCGCCGGTCACTGCCGTGCGCGGCAATAACGACATCAACGAGCCGGTTGCCTCGCTGCCGACACACGCAAAGCTAACCGTGCAACAGGTGACGATCCTCGTCGTGCATGACATCGCCGACGTGGGCGGCGATCCGCGCCGTGAAGGCATCGACGTTGTCGTGACGGGGCACTCGCATAAGCCCGCGATCAGCGAGCGCGACGGGGTGCTGTTCGTCAATCCAGGCAGTGCCGGACCGAGGCGTTTCAAGCTGCCGATTTCCGCCGGCATGCTAGTTATTCAAGGCGCGCACGCAAGCGCGACATTCGATTCCCTGCTGACATAAAAAACGGGCCGGCAAATCTGCCGGCCCGTTCCTGGACACGTTAACGCGCAACCCAGGTTCAGGCACGCGCCGTAGCCGCGGCAGCGTAGTTTTCGTCCATCTCCTCCGCCTCGCGCTCGCCGCGGAGCACCGCATGCGCTTCCGCCCGCGTCGCGACACAAGGACCCGAGCCGAGCAGCGGCTTGCGAGCCGTTTCACGCAGTGCGAACACCGACACGATACCGATCAACGATGCGCCCATCAGGTAGTACGCGGGCATCATCAGATTGCCGGTGCTGTCGACCAGCCATGCCGTCACGAGCGGCGTCGTCCCGCCGAACAGCGACACCGAAATGTTGAAGCCGATGGCGAGCGCACCATAGCGGATCTTGGTCGGGAACAGCGCCGGCAGCGCCGACGGCATCACGCCGGTGAAGCACGACAGCAGCACGCCGAGGATCATCAGGCCGCCGAACACCGGCAGCACCGTGCCCATGCGGATCAGCCACAACGCGGGAATCGACAGCAGGAACAGACCCACGCAACCGAACAGCATCACCGGTTTGCGGCCAATCTTGTCGGACAGATGGCCGGCTGCCAGCGTCATCGGCATCATCAGCACCATCACGAGCAGCACGAGGAAAAGGCCGTGCGTTTCGTTGAAGTGCAGCGTGGCCGACAGATAGCTCGGCAGATACGAGAGCGCCATGTAATCGGTGACGTTGAAGATCAGCACGAGGCCGACGCACAGCAGAAGCGGCTTCCATTGCTGCATGAGCAATTCGCGGAAAGATTGCTTCGGGAGCGCTTTGTCTTCGGCTTCGCGTTGCTCGGCCTGCTTCTTGAACGCGGGCGTTTCTTCGAGCTTCATCCGGATGTACAGGCCGACCAGACCCAGCGGGCCCGCGATCAGGAACGGCACGCGCCAGCCCCACGAGAGCAGCGCGTCGTTGGAGAGCGTCGCTGTCAGGATCACGACCGTGCCCGCGCCGAGCACATAGCCGATCAGCGTGCCGAACTCGAGGAAGCTGCCCATGAAGCCGCGGCGCTTGTCCGTCGAGAATTCGGCGATGAAAGTGGCGGCCCCGCCGTATTCACCACCGGTCGAGAAGCCTTGCACCAGTCGCGCGACCAGCAGCAATGCCGGCGCGAAAATGCCGATCGTCGCGTAGCTCGGAATCAGGCCGATCGCGAAGGTGCCGACCGCCATCATGATCATCGTCATGGCCAGCACACGCTGACGGCCGATACGGTCGCCCAGCGGCCCGAACACCATGCCGCCGAGCGGCCGCACGAGGAACGCCGCGGCAAACGTGCCGAAGGTGGCGATCAACTGGGCGGACGGACTCGACGACGGGAAGAACACTTTGCCGAGCGTGACAGCAATGTAGCTGTACACGCCGAAATCGAACCATTCCATCGCGTTGCCGAGCGCCATGGCGCCGACGGCCCGCTTGAGGAGAGATTTGTCGACGACGGTGATGTCGTCGAGTGAGAGGCGTTGTTCTTCTTTGTGGTGTCGCCAGAAGCCGTTGCTGGAAGCGGTCAAGGTGAAAACTCCAATGACTGCGACGAAACTCATGAAAACGCGCATGAATGTTCCGCCACGGGTGCTGGGGAAGTGCAGTTTCGCGAGCAGCGCGATGGCGTCTCTCTCACCCGGAGGCGATAGAGGAAATGGGCGTGAGAAAGAAAACAGAACGCCCGTGCCTCGCGAACGAATCGCGAAAAAACACTCGTCTAGATTGTGCTGACTGTTGCATCTGCGTGGCCGTGGAAGGGGGGCAGATGCATGAGGACGCTGGGGTGGCTGAAAGCTGGCCCACGCGCCGCTGGAAGGCTCGAAACGAAAAAGGCCGGTTGTTTTATTCGCCGCTCAGGGTGAGATCAGACGGGGAAACGACCGACAAGCCTTCTTGTATAAAAACTGTCCGATTCAGCGTGGCGGCGTACCGGAAGGGCACGGCGAACCAGTTTGAAAAGAACGCGACTGCGGATAAAGCGCGGATGAAATGCAGGTGAATTGCTGTTGGAACGATGCACATGTTAGCACGATAACAGAGGATCGTGCAAACTCAGGGATCAGCGGGAGGTCTCGGGAAGGCGCTCAATCCCTTGCCGGGTGGGGGATTGAGCGGATTGCGGCCGTATGGAAAGAAGGCTTAAAAACGACCCGGAATGTACCGGTTGGTGAAGCCGGCGGCGTTCTGGAGAAGGGGCGGCAAACGAAAAAAACGGGCGGGAAGTCGGACGAGAAAGTGGACAAAAGAAGCGGGCGAAAAAAATCCGCGCACGCGGCGCGGATTTTCGTCTGGCTCTATAGGGCGATCGAGGCTGAACGCCGGGCCGAAAGCAGTTACTCCGCTGCCGGCGGCACGTAGCCCTGTGCCGTATCCGCGCCTTCGCCGAAGAAGAACTTTTCGGTCTGCTTCATCAGATATTGGCGAGCGCGCGGATCGGCCATGTTCAGGCGATTTTCGTTGATCAGCATGGTCTGCTGCTTCAACCAGGCTTGCCAGGCTTCCTTCGAAATGCTTTCGTAGATCCGCTTGCCAAGGTCGCCCGGAAGCGGCGGGAAATCGAGGCCTTCGGCTTCCTTGCCGAGCTTCGCGCATTGAACCGTACGAGTCATGCTGTGCTTCTCCTTTAATCGATATGGGGGCGGGCAGTCGCTTTATATGGGGACGCTCAGAGCTGTTTCATCAGCACGAGCGACTTGCGTTGCCAGTTATAGAGTCGGCGGCGGTCTTCCGGCAGGTCGTCGACCGTGACCTTGACGAAGCCGCGCTTGAGGAACCAGTGTTCGGTGCGGGTGGTGAGCACGAAAATCCGCGTGAGGCCGCGTGCCCGTGCGCGTTGTTCGATGCGTTTGAGCAGGCGCTCGCCGTCGCCGGTGCCTTGCGCTTCGGGCGCGACCGTGAGACACGCCATTTCGCCGATGCGCTCCTGCGGGTACGGATACAGCGCCGCGCAGCCGAACAGCACGCCATCGTGCTCGATCACCGAGAAATGGTCGATGTCGCGTTCGATCTGGTGGCGCCCGCGCCGTACCAGCGTGCCGTCGGATTCGAGCGGCTCAATCAGCGAGAGAATGCCGCCGACGTCGTCCGGTGTGGCTTCGCGCAGGCTTTCGAGGTTCTCGTACGAGATCATCGTGCCCACGCCGTCGTGCAGGAACAGTTCGAGCAGCAGGCTGCCGTCGAGCGCGTAGGGGATGATGTGCGCCCGTGCCACGCCGCCGCGGCAGGCGCGGATCGAATGCTTCAGATAGAAAGCGGCGTCGCCGGTGACTTCGCCGCTTTCATGCAGCTTGTAGGCGTCGTCGAGCGATAGTTCGCGGACCAGCTCGGGACCTTCCTCGCCGGCTTCCATCAGGCCAGGCGTTTCGGTCAGGAACACAATCTTGTCGGCGCGCAGCGCAATGGCGGCAGCCGAGGCGACATCTTCCATCGACAGATTGAAGGCCTCGCCGGTGGGCGAGAAGCCGAGCGGCGACAGCAGCACCAGCTTGCGGCTCGCGAGCGAATGACGGATCGAATCCGCGTCGATCTTGCGCACCACGCCGGTGTGGGCGAAATCGACACCGTCCAGAATGCCGACCGGGCGCGCCGTCACGAAGTTGCCGGACACCACGCTGATGTGCGCATGCGCCATCGGCGTGTTCGGCAAGCCCTGGCTGATCGCCGCTTCGATATCCAGACGCACTTCGCCGGCCGCTTCTTTCGCCGACTCCAAAGCACGCGCGTCGGTAATGCGCATGCCGTGCGAAAACTCGGATTCCACGCCGTGCAGGCTCATCTGCTCTTCGACCTGCGGCCGCGAGCCGTGCACCAGCACGATCTGGATGCCCATGGCCTGGAGCAGCGCGATATCGGACACGAGCGCATTGAGGAGCCCCTGATGCACCACCTCGCCGCCGAAACCGACGACGAACGTCTTGTTACGGAACGCATGGATGTAAGGAGCGACTGAACGCATCCAGTCGACGAATTGCGCGTGCTGGGCGAGATCTTCCGTCGCTCCGGCGGGGGCCGGAACGCTCGCGGGCGCGGGGACGAGGTCGGTTTGGGAATTCATGCCGGGGATTATAATGCGCCCCCATGTCGAATGTACCCAAAAGTCCCGCTACGGCGAACGAGAATGTGGCGCCGGCCGCCGATCAGGTGAACACCGGCGACGCCGCGCGTCGTAATGCGCAGGACGCCAACCGCAACACGCCGGAAACGGCGCGCGAGTCACGCCGTGCCGTAGAAGGCGCGGATGTGTCTGCGCAGAAGAAAAACCACCCGCAGGGCGCGCGTCGTGAAGTGGGCGCGCAGATGCCGAAAGCGGCTCATGAGGGGCGCAAACAGTCGCCGCAAGGCGAAGCTTCGCGCAGGCCACCGAATGCCGGTGGCACGGCGCAGCCGGCGCGCCGCGATGAAGGGCACGCGCAAAACGCGTCTCGCGGCCAACGTCCGCAGCAAGGCGATGAGCGGCGCGGGCAGTCTGCCAGTGCGAGTGTGCCGAATCAGCCAAATCAGTCGAAGCGCGGCGATGGCCACACTAGCCACACTAATCAGCACGGCCGCGCACGGGCTCAAGGCGGCGAGCCTAACCGCGAACCCGGTGCGCCCGCGCAGAAATCGCCGCAAGCAAGCGATGCGCAAGGCGGCCAGCCCCGTCGCGAACCGCGGCCGCCGCGCGCTCAACGCGTCGTCGAACCGAACCCGATTCCACCGATCACCTTCCCCGAAGCGCTGCCGGTGTCCGGCCGCCGTGAGGAAATCTCGCGCGCCATCGCGCAGAATCAGGTCGTGATCGTGTGCGGCGAGACCGGCTCGGGTAAGACGACGCAGTTGCCGAAAATCTGCCTCGAACTCGGCCGTGGTCTCGGCGCGGGCGGGACCGGTCTGATCGGCCACACGCAACCGCGCCGGATCGCGGCATCGGCGACGGGCCGCCGTATCGCCGAAGAACTCGGCACGCCGTTCGGCGAAGTGGTCGGTTACAAGGTGCGTTTTACCGACAATCTTTCGCCCGGCGCGTCGGTCAAACTGATGACCGACGGCATTCTGCTCGCCGAAACGCAGACCGATCCGCTGCTGAAAGCCTACGACACGCTAATCATCGACGAAGCGCACGAGCGCAGCCTGAACATCGATTTTCTGCTGGGCTATCTGAAGGAAATCCTTGTCAAGCGGCCCGATCTGAAGCTGATCGTGACCTCGGCCACAATCGACGCGGATCGCTTTGCCCGCCATTTCGGCCGTGACGACAAGCCCGCACCGGTGATCGAGGTGAGCGGGCGCCTATATCCGGTTGAAGTGCGGTATCGCCCGGTCGCGGAGGACAGCCCGGCGGTTAAAGCGGCTGAAGGTTCTTCTTCATCGTCGTCGTCGCGTGAACGGCCGAAGACCCAGCGCGAAACCGATCGCGATCTGATGGAAGCGATCGTCGACGCGGTCGACGAGCTGTGCCGCGAAGGCCCCGGCGACGTGCTCGTGTTCCTGCCCGGCGAGCGCGAGATTCGCGATGCCGCCGAGGCGCTGCGCAAGCATCATCCGCCGCACACGGAAATCTTGCCGCTGTTCGCGCGGCTCTCCGCGGCCGAACAGGAGCGCGTGTTCCGCACCTCGAACGCGCGCCGCATCGTGCTCGCGACCAACGTCGCCGAAACCTCGCTGACCGTGCCGGGGATTCGCTATGTGGTCGATACGGGCTTGGCGCGCGTGAAGCGTTACTCGTACCGCAACAAGGTCGAGCAGTTGCAGGTCGAGTCGATTTCGCAGGCCGCCGCGAATCAGCGGGCAGGGCGTTGCGGCCGTGTCGCCGATGGCGTGTGTATCCGTCTGTATGAGGAAAGCGACTTCCAGGGCCGCGTGCGCTTCACCGATCCGGAGATTTTGCGTTCGTCGCTGGCGTCGGTGATTCTGCGCATGAAGTCGCTGCATCTGACGGCGATCGAAACCTTCCCGTTCATCGAACCGCCGCCTGGCCGTGCCATCGCCGACGGCTATCAGTTGCTCAACGAACTGGGTGCAGTCGACGACGACAACCAGCTCACGCCGCTCGGCCGCGAACTCGCGCGCTTGCCGCTCGATCCACGCGTCGGCCGGATGATTCTCGCCGCGCGCGATCAGCAGGCGTTGAAGGAGGTGCTGATCATCGCCAGCGCGCTGTCGGTGCAGGACCCGCGCGACCGGCCGATCGAAGCGCAGGAGCAAGCCGACCAGGCGCATCGCAGGTTCGCCGACGAGCGTTCCGAGTTCCTCCAATGGCTGAAAATCTGGAACTGGTTCGAAGAAGCGATTACGCACAAGAAGTCGAACAAGCAACTGCACGATGAGTGCCGCAAGAACTTCCTGTCGCAACTGCGTCTGCGTGAATGGCGCGACGTGCATTCGCAACTGTTGACCGTGGTGCGCGAGCACGGCTGGCGTCTGAACGAGGCCGAAGCGACTTTCGAACAGATTCATCTCGCGCTGCTCACGGGTTTGCTCGGCAACATCGGCCTGAAAGCCGACGACGAGCCGTATTTCCTCGGCGCGCGCAGCATCAAGTTTTACCTCTGGCCTGGCTCGGCGCTGGTGAAGAAGGCCGGAAAGTGGGTGATGGCCGCGGAACTGGTCGAGACGAGCCGTCTGTACGCACGCTGCATCGCGAAGATCGAGCCGGAATGGATCGAGAAGATCGGCGAGCATTTGCTGAAGAAGTCGTTGTCGGAGCCGCATTGGGAAAAGCGCGCGGCGCAGGTGTCGGCGTTCGAGCGCGCGATGCTGTACGGCCTGCCGATTTATCACCGGCGGCGCGTGAGCTTCGGCAAACAGGACCCGGCGCGTGCGCGCGAGCTGTTCATCCGTGGCGCGCTGGTGGAAGGCGAATTCGATACGAAGCTTGCGTTCTTCGCGCATAACCGCAAGCTGCTCGCCGACATCGAGCAACTGGAACACAAGTCGCGCCGCCAGGACGTGCTGGTTGATGATGAACTGATTTTCGGTTTTTACGATCAGGCTTTGCCGCAAGGCATTTACACGGGCGCGTCGTTCGAGCGCTGGTATCGCGATGAGGTTAAGAAGAGCGGCCAGCCGGAAGACAAGCTGCGTTTGCTGTATCTGTCGCGCGACGATCTGATGCGGCACGAAGCGGCCGGCGTGACGACCGACCTGTTCCCGAAGCGGATGACGATGGCGGGCGTCGAGATGGCGCTTACGTATCACTTCGAACCCGGCTCGCCGCGCGACGGCGTGACGCTTGCGGTGCCGCTCTATGCGCTCAATCAGGTCGATGCACGGCGCTGCGAATGGCTTGTGCCCGGCATGCTGAAAGAGAAGACGCAACTTCTGCTGAAATCGTTACCGCAGAAGCTGCGGCGCCATTGCGTGCCGCTGCCTGAGTTCGCTGCAGGTTTTGTCGAACGGCACGGCGGCCCGCGCTTCGGCGCGGGCGGTTTGCTCGAGTCGCTGATTGCCGACATTCGCGAGCAGACCCAGGTCGCCATGAAGCAATCGGACTTCAAGCTCGAGACGCTGACGCCCCACCTGTTCATGAACTTCAAGGTCATCGACGAGCATGGCCGACAGCTCGCGATGGGCGGCAATCTCTCGCAACTTCGCGCTGAACTAGGCGGACAGGCGCAGCAGCATTTTCAAAAGATCGCTTCCGGTGCAGCGGGAGTGGCATTGGCGGATGCGGGCGGCGGCAGCGTGGCGGTTGGTTCGCACGCGGCGGCCCCAGCAGGCGTGCCAGGTGGTGCGGTGTCGCGGGGCAAGGGCGCTGCTGCGTCCAATCCGCAAACGGTCTCGCAAGGCGGCGGTGCAACGGTCACCGCGCTTTACGAGAAACTCACCACGTGGAATTTCGGCAAGCTCCCCGAGTTGCTGGAAATTCGCCGCGGCGGACAAACCCTGTTCGGCTATCCGGCGTTGGTGGATCGCGGCACGCACTGCGACGTCGAAGTATTCGATTCACCGGACGAAGCCGCGCGCATCCATCGCGCCGGATTGCGGCGTCTCTTCGGGTTGCAGTTGAAGGAGCCGATCAAGTATCTGGAGAAGAACCTGCCGGGTTTGCGCGAAATGGCGATGCAGTTCATGCCGCGCGGCACGCAGGAAGAACTGCGCGATCAACTGATCGACACCGCGCTCGACCGCGCCTGCCTGCAAGACCCGCTACCGGCCGACGACGTCAGTTTCCACACGCGCCGAGACGAAGGCCGCAGCCGTCTGACTTTGCTGGCTCAGGAAATTGCCCGCCTCGTCGGGCAGATTCTCAGCGAATACGCGACGGTCACGAAAAAGCTGGTGCAGGCGAAGACGTTCACGGCGGCGCACGCGGACATGCAAAACCAACTGGATGGCCTGATCGGCAAACGCTTTGTGGTGGATACGCCGTATGCGCAGTTGGCGCACTTTCCGCGCTATCTGAAGGGCATTGCGCTGCGCATCGACAAGCTGAAAGCGGACTCCGCGCGCGATGCACGGCAGTTCGCCGAATTCCAGCCGCTCCTGCAGCACTACCAGCGCGCGCTCGCGCAACGCGGCGGCGTGCTGGACACGCGCCTGTCGGAATTCCGCTGGCTGCTCGAGGAGTTGCGCATTTCGCTGTTCGCGCAGGAGCTTCGTACGCCGATGCCGGTTTCGGTTAAGCGTCTTTACAAGGTGTGGGAATCGATGCAGCGCTGAGCGGGGAGTGGGGTGGCGCGCTGCGCGCGCCTGCTCCACGTGTGCGGTGCGGACTGTGAGGCGCAACGCTTTTGCAGCGTGCATAAAAAAACGCGCGATACCACGCCTTTTGAGAATGACATCACGCGTAAAGGGCGCGGGCCTTCCGGACCCGCGCCCGCTCGCTGCTTTTACAACCTTGCTGCATCCATCAGGGTGAGCGGCTCAGGTCGAGCCGCTCAAGCGGCTTGCTTACCAGTGCATGCCGGCGCCGACCGATGCGCCGAACTGGCCACGCGAGTCGGAGGTGCCTTGCACCTTGTAGACCCACTTGCCGGTTTCCGACAGCTGCGACACGCCGATCGCCATTGCCGATTGACCAGCGTATGTGCCGCCGGCAATTGCGACCATGCCGTGACCCGGAAGGACCGCTTGCGGCAGGCCTGCGGCCGCCAGTGCGGATGCCGTGCCGCCGTACGAATCGCGGCGCGCCGAGCGGATCTGGTCGTCGGTGTAGCTATTGGCCTGACCGACCGCACCGTTCATGCTCTGCTGCATCTGATTGACGTTGACCGCGTCCGTGCCTTGCACACCGGCTGCGACGTTGGTGATCTGGCGCTCCTGACCTGCTGCACCCACCGATACCGTATTCGCTCTGTCCGCCACCGAGCCTTGGCCCAGCGCGACCGAGTTGTCCGCGCTGGCGTTCGCCGCGGCGCCGAGTGCGGTGGCGTTATTGCCGCTCGCGACCGAATTCGCACCGATAGCGACAGCGTTGGTGCCGGTGGCCTGAGCGTTTGCGCCCGAAGCAATCGAGTGCGTGCCCGAGGACACCGCGCCTTCCGTATTGCGATCGCCGTCAGCGCTGAAGAACGGATTCGCTGCGTTCACCACGGCGTTGTTCACCACTCCGTCGATGGCCGCGTTCAGTTGGCCGACGTTGACAGCGTCGCCGACGTCCACGCCGTTGGCGACGTTGTGGATCGCGGTGCCGCCGGCCGCTGGATCGCCGCCGAGAGTCACGCTGTTCTTGTTGACCGTGCCGTCGGCGTTCGTGTCGTACATCACCGCGCCGTTGAGCTTGGCATCGGTTTGCGCGCTTGCCGCCTTCAGTTGGGCGACGTTGACGGCGTCGGTGTCCGCCGTGCCGGCTGCGACGTTGGTGATCTGGCGTTCCGCGCCGGCTGAACCCACGGAGACGGTATTGACGCGGTCGGCAATCGAGCCCTGGCCGAGTGCGACGGAACCGGCCGCGCTAGCGGTCGCCTTGTAGCCGAGCGCGGTCGAGTTGTCGCCTTCCGCTGTGGCGAGGGTGCCGACAGCAGTGGTGAAATCGCCCGTCGTCCACGAGTTCGTGCCGGCGGCGAATGAGGCGTTGCCCGAAGCGTCCGCACCGCTGCCGATTGCGACGGAGTGGTCACCAGACGCAATTGCGTCGTCGCCGCTGCCGGGAATGCCGTTTGCCTTGAAGTAGCGCGAGGCGTCCGCAGTGGCGGCTTGCAATTGGCTCAGGTTGACGGCGTCGGTCGCTTCGGTTCCTGCCGCGACATTCGTGATCTGCCGTTCACTACCTGCCGAGCCAACCGAGACGGTATTGACGCGGTCGGCAATCGAGCCCTGGCCGAGTGCGACGGAACCGGCCGCGCTGGCGGTTGCCTTGTAGCCGAGCGCGGTCGAGTTGTCGCCTTCTGCTGTGGCGAGGGTGCCGACAGCAGTGGTGAAATCGCCCTTCGTCCACGAGTTCGTGCCGGCGGCGAATGAGGCGTTGCCCGAAGCGTCCGCACCGCTGCCGATTGCGACGGAGTGGTCGCCGGTGGCAATAGCGTCGTCGCCGCTGCCGGGAATGCCGTTTGCCTTGAAGTAGCGCGAGGCGTCCGCAGTGGCGGCTTGCAATTGGCTCAGGTTGACGGCGTCGGTCGCTTCGGTTCCTGCCGCGACATTCGTGATCTGCCGTTCACTACCTGCCGAGCCAACCGAGACGGTATTGACGCGGTCGGCAATCGAGCCCTGGCCGAGTGCGACGGAACCGGCCGCGCTGGCGGTTGCCTTGTAGCCGAGCGCGGTCGAGTTGTCGCCTTCCGCTGTTGCGAGGGTACCAACAGCAGTGGTGAAATCGCCCTTCGTCCACGAGTTCGTGCCGGCGGCGAATGAGGCGTTGCCCGAAGCGTCCGCACCGCTGCCGATTGCAACCGAGTGGTCGCCGGTGGCAATAGCGTCGTCGCCGCTGCCGGGAATGCCGGTCGCCTTGAAGTAGCGCGAGGCGTTCGCGCTGACCGCATTCAATTGACTGACGTTGACTGCGTCGGTAGCCTCGACACCGGCTTTGACATTGGTGATCTGGCGTTCATTGCCGGCGGAGCCTACAGATACTGTGCCAGCGCGGTCAGCCAGTGAATTTTGGCCGAGCGCAACGGATCCGTCCGTTTCTGCTTTAGCACCATAGCCTAGAGCGACTGAGTTCACGCCGCTCGCCTGCGCGTTATAGCCGAGTGCAGAAGCGCCGGTGGCGGTGGCGTGGGCGTCGTCTGGCGTCAACCCTTTGTCGTTGGTGCGAACGTATTTGACGCCGCTGCCGTTCTGCTGGATGTAGGCGTCGCTCGTGTCGCCGGCGATCGCGTAGAGCTGCGCGCCGTTGATCGCGTCGGTGCTGGTGGCGGATACCGCGCCTTGGTGCACATTGCTGATCGTTGTGCCGCCCGTTACGCCACCGTCCGCCGACGCCGGACCGGCAAGCGTAACGCTGCTCTTGTCGGCGGGCGTTGCGTCGTACTGGACGCTATTCGCGGTGGCCGTGGCGATCTTGCTGTCGACGGCTTTCAACTGGCTCACGTTAACCGCGTCCGTGTCTGCAGCGCCGGCGGCGACGTTCGTCACGCGTCGCTCCTGGCCGGCGGAGCCTACCGATACTTCACCTGCTGGAGCGGAGCCTGCAATCGCTGAGGGGAGCGCGCCGAAATCTTGCGCTTGCTGGCTCAGGTCAGCGGTCGTGGTCGAATTTGCGCCGAGGGCGACGCTGTTGTCCGACGTCGCGGCCGCGCTATAGCCAATCGCAACTGAATTGATACCGCCGGCGGTTGTAGCAGCGCCGATCGCCGTGGCACCGTCCGCTGACGCTGTGGCCTTGTCGCCGACCGCCGTACCGTATAGGTTCAAAGACCACGCCGCGTTACCAATGGCGGTGGAGCCGGCCGAATTTGCCAGCGCATTTGCGCCTGCGGCAACCGCCGCCTTGCCGGAAGCCGACGCATTGCGGTCGACAGTAGGATCCGCGGCGCTGGCGTCGAAATAGGTTACGGCCGCGGTGCCAGCCGCATTTGCCGCCTGCATTCCTCCTACCAATGCGGCCCCCGCCAACACGGCCTGCACGAGAGCCAGCTTGCGCGCCGTTCCCCGTTTCGTCTTCGACCGCGCCGTTTCCGACGTGGCTACCCACGTTCCCGTCGCTTCACACCAAACCGATTTGTAAATCTTATTCATATTTTCTGAAACTCCGCGGTATTACGTGCGTGGACGGCGCGTGAAAGTAAGCGGATTCGGATAAGGCGTCATCGCCCTGATATGTCGCGCACAAAATAAGAACATATAGACCGCGGTTTCTCCGTCGTCTGTTTTTTCGTGTCCTGCTGAATTTTTCGCGCGTCCGAATCGCCTGCGTCACACCATTAAGTCCACAGGATTAAGTGCATGGGCGATGATCGGCGGGATTGTCAGGTGTGGTGTGGGAGAGGCGGAATAAGCCAATTCCTAAACGATTCAAAATAAATAATTGAATGTCATTTATTTTGATTAATTGTCACGCAGATGTATAAAGTAAAGAAAAATAAGGAATCGTCTTGGTTTGTCTTATGTGAAATTCGAAAGCATAAGAATGTAATAATCCGTCGCTTTTATTAAAATAATGGAATTTTGCAAATCAGATAGGGATTTTCCTACGCGGAATCGCCGTTATATCGGCGGTATAGCGGGATTCGCCGACAGCGCCTTACTCGCATCCCGCCTGGTTTCCGCTTTTCCGCGCGTCGCACCCGCATCTAGCTCAACCTTTGGCCCCGGCAAACGTTCTACAATGGCGGTTGTTCTCCGAAGTGAGTTTTCATGCGTAAATTTTTTCTTCCCGGCTTGACTGCCACGTTCGCCGCGGGCGCAGCGCTGGTCGCCGCCGCAGGCTTGTTTTCTCCGGCGGCCCACGCCAACAACGTGATCGTGCTTAATTCCGGCGAAGCCACGCTGAGCCTGATCGACGAAACGACCCGCCAGGTCGTCGGCACGGTGCCCACGGGCAAGGAACCGCATCACCTGATGGCCACGCCCGACAATTCGTCGCTGATCGTCGCGAATTCGGTGTCGAACAACCTGATGTTCGTCGATCCGAAGTCGGGCCAGGTTCAGCGCTGGGTCGAGAACATTGAGGATCCGTACCAGATCGGCTTTTCGCCGGACCGCAAGTGGCTCGTCACCACCGGGCTGCGTCTGGACCGCCTCGACATCTATCACTACGACAGCCAGAAGAACCAGATGACGCTGGCCTCGCGTCTGCCGCTCGCGGTGATGCCGAGCCACATGGCGTTCACCAATGACAGCAAGACGGTTTTCGTCACGCTGCAGGTCTCGGGCGAACTGGCCGCGATCGATCTGGCCACGCAAACCGTCAAGTGGAAGATGAAGGTCGGCAAGGTGCCGGCCGGCCTGTGGATGACACCGGGCGAAAAGTACCTGCTGATCGGCATGACTGGGGCGGATTACGTCGCGGTGGTCGACTGGCGCAATCAGAAAATCGTCAAGACGATCCAGACCGGCAAGGGCGCGCACAATTTCCGTTCGCTGGCTGACGGCAAGCATGTGGTGGTCTCGAACCGCGTCGCAAGCACGATCAGCATCATCGACGAAGACACGCTCACGAACGTCGGCGACATCACCGGCTTGATGCCCGGGCCGGACGACATGGAACTTTCCGCGGACAAGCGCTATCTGTGGGTTACGTTCCGCTTCGCGAAGCATGTCGGCATCATCGACCTGAACACGCGTAAGCTGATCCAGACGATTGCCGTCGGCCGCTCGCCGCACGGTATCTATTTCTTCAATCGCGCGCCGGTCACGGCGCCGAACGGCGCTTGATCCCGTAATCAGCGAACCGTCAGGAAGGAAGTAACCGGCCAGCACCATGTTCCATCTGATTTTCTCTTCTCTCGGCAACCTCGTCTCGGCGGTGCAGACGTTGCTATACATCAACGTGGTGCAGCCGCTGCTGTTCCACTTTGACCTGATGGGCTATGACGAGGACACTTACGACAGCCTGTATTGGGTGATTGTCGGCGTCTTCGAGGTGCTGGCGATGTACGCGATCCTGCGCCCGCTCGAGGCGCTCCGTCCAGTGGAGCAGTGGGAAAACCGCAAGGCGGTGCGCGTCGACGTGATTTACACGTGGATTGCCAAGCTTGGCATTCTCAACCTGTTCTTCTTTTTCGCGCTGCAGCCGTTCTTCGACAACGTGCAAGCCTGGCTGAGGCTGCACAACATCGCGAATATCGAATTCGATAATCTGTGGCCGGGCGTCACCACGCAGCCGCTCGTCACGTTCGTGATGTATCTGCTCGTGCTCGATTTCGCCGGTTACTGGTATCACCGCTGGGAGCATCGGTTCGGCGTATGGTGGGAATTGCACGCGGTGCATCACAGTCAGCAGCAGATGTCGCTTTGGTCCGACGACCGTAACCATCTGCTCGACGATCTGCTGCAAGCGTCGTTTTTCGCGGTAATTGCGCTGGTGATCGGCGTCCCGCCGTCGCAATTCGTCGTGCTGGTGGCAATCACGAACCTCGCGCAGAGCGTGCAGCACGCGAACATTCGTCTGTACTTCGGCTGGCTTGGCGAGCGCCTGCTGGTCAGCCCGACATTCCACCGCCGTCACCATGCGATCGGCTACGGCCACGAGGGCCTGAAGTACGGTTGCAATTTCGGCGTGCTGTTCCCGTGGTGGGACATGCTGTTTCGCAGCGTATCGTGGAGCCGGGAGATGGAGCCGACCGGTATCCGCGACCAGCTCGAAGGCCGGCGCTACGGTGACGGCTTCTGGGCGCAGCACTGGCTCGCTTTCGTGCGTATTGCCGGGCGACTTTCGCCAAAGCGTCGCACCGAGGGCAGCGACGCCGCTCCGGTTTGAGCATCCTTTCTCTCACTTTCTCTCACGCCGCCAGTTTTCCCCGCGGCGCGTCACGTGGTTTATCCTGTTCACGTTTGCGCGCACCACCTTGGCCTCGTGGCGGGTGGGGCACGCGATCCTTCTTATTCCATCGTTTCGTTCACCGGCACTGGCTCGCATGAATGATCTGTTGCGCTCGTTTGGACGCGCGCTCGCAAGCGCACTCCACCCGCGCATGCTCTGGCTGACTTTCCTGCCGTTTCTGGCGGCAACGGTCGGGTGGGGCGTGATCCTTTGGTTTTCCTGGCAGACGCTGATCGGCGCCACCCGCACGTGGCTCGAAAGCTGGTCGTTTACGACCACGCTCTATCGTCTGTTCGACTGGCTCGGTTTTTCGGCGCTGCATGCGGCGATTGCGCCGTTCATTGTGATTGCGATGGCGATTCCGTTGATCGTCGTCACGGTGTTGCTGTTGATCGCCACGCTGTCGATGCCTGCGGTGATCCGTTTTTTGTCGGCACGGCAATTTTCCGGCCTTGAAATGCGCCACGGCGGAACGTGGTACGGTAGCCTCGGTCAGGCGTTGTGGACGACGCTGGTCTGTCTCGTGTTGCTGATCGTCACGTTGCCGCTCTGGCTGGTGCCGCCGTTCTTCGCGCTGATTCCACCGCTCCTGTGGGGCTGGCTGACGTATCGCGTGATGAGTTACGACGCACTCGCGCTGCATGCCACGCGTGACGAGCGGCGTGCGCTGGTGCGGCGCTTCCGGTTGCCGCTGCTGTTGATCGGCATCGCGAGCGGACTGCTGGGGTCGCTGCCTACGCTGTTGTGGGCGTCGTCGGTCTGGCTGATCGTGCTGTTCCCGGTAATCACGGCGGTGACCATCTGGATCTACGCGTTCATCCTCGTGTTCTCCGCGCTGTGGTTCGGCTTCTACTGTCTGCGCGCGCTGCAACGTATGCGCGCTGAAGAGCACGGCCCGCGGCACGCGGCGCCGGTTCCTTATTGATGAATTATTGACTAGGCGAAAGAGGCGGCAATGGCATTTGGCGTCATCATCATCGGCGACGAAATCCTGTCGGGCAGACGCGTCGACAAGCATCTGCCGAAGGTCATCGAATTGCTGGGCGCGCGCGGGCTGTCGCTCGGCTGGGCGGAATATATCGGCGACGAACCGGCACGCATCACGGCAACGCTGCAGCGCACGTTCGCATCGGGTGACATTGTGTTTTCCACGGGCGGCATCGGCGCCACGCCGGACGACCACACCCGTCAGTGCGCGGCAGCCGCGCTCGGCGTGCCGCTTGAACTGCATCCGGAAGCCGCGAAGCTGATTCAGGAGCGGATCCGCGATATGTATCCGGCGAACTCGGCTACGCCGCTCGATCTGGACTCGCCTGAAAACCGGCACCGTCTGAATATGGGCACGTATCCGCAGGGCGCGTCGATCATTCCGAACGGCTACAACAAGATTCCGGGCTTCTCGATCAACCAGCATCACTTCGTGCCGGGTTTCCCGGTGATGGCCTGGCCGATGATCGAGTGGGTGCTGGATACGCAGTACGCGCACCTGCATCACGCCATGCCGCATGCAGAAAAGTCATTGCTGGTCTTCGAGTTGCCTGAGTCACGCGTGACGCCGTTGATGGAAAAAATCGAGCACGATTTTCCGGGCGTGCGGGTGTTCAGCCTGCCGAGCGTGGGGGATGCGGAGCGCGGCGGCGTGTATGCGCGGCATCACATCGATCTCGGTGTGAAGGGCGAACCGGAAGCCGTCGCGGCGGCCTTCGTGAAGCTGCGCGAAGGGGTGCATCTGTTGGGCGGCGATATTGTCGAGCCTGAGGCAACTGTGGCCAAGCCGCGCAGTTGAGCCGCGATTGGACCCTGGTGGCGTCGCGGTTCAGCCACCGCATACAGCAAATCGATGTTCGGGTGCGTTCACGCCCACGCCCGAATTAAGAATCAACGCATCATCGGCCTGTCACATGCAGCGCCGACGATGCGTCTAATTGCCCCGTCTAACCTGCGAAAGCAGCATCAGGTGCCCGCATGTGTCGGCTTGTGCGCGCGGCCGGCGAACGCTAATCGCCGCACCGTGCCAGCCGCGGTACCCGGCACACAGGTGCCGCTGAAGCAGTCAGCATCGACCGGGTAGCGAGCCACGCTGCCGATCGAACGGCCAACCAGGCAGCCGGCCAGCAATCAGGCGCCGATCCACGGCAACCCGCGAAAGCACCAGCCCGTCACTGTCTTCCGATGCCCCTGGCCGTCCTTATCGCCTTCAAAGCCTTCCAGGAGGTCGTACGCCTTGGTGTAGCCCGCCTGGGTGGCGGCGATCGCAGCCAGCTTCGAGCGCGCGGCGCTGCGGCACAAAAACAGCACCGGCGTATCGGGCGAGGCAGCCTGGCTCAGTTGCTGAAGGAATTCCTGGTTCGGCACAGCGCCCGGATAGCGCGTCCATTCCAGATGCACGTATTGCCCGTCGCCGATAACCGGCCGGCCGACCCAGTCGAGTTCGGCACGGGTGCGCACGTCGACAAGACGCGTGCGCGGATCGAGTTGCAGCAGTTCGAACGCCTCGGCGGGCGATACCGCGCCCGCATAGGGCAACTGGTTCTCGGTGCGGCGCTTGTCCGCCTGGGCGTACAACTGTTCGAGCGTGCTCATGAGCGCAAACCTCCTTCGGACCAAATGAATATTCTAGCGCGCGCCGCGCAGGCGGTTCAGCGGCGGCGTTCCGTGAGCGCGAGGCAGGGGAGCTCATGAAAAATCAGGAGGACGCGTGCTTGATTGTGGTGCATATTTCCACGTATGCACCAAAATAGAGACGTCTTCCGTTGCTGATTTTATGAATGCACTAACCCGGTGCGTTATGTGGCACAAAGTTTTAGGGGCTGCATGCGGTTCGGTGCGCCCATTCCCCGCAAACGCGCGCGCAGTGTGGTTTTGCGCCGGGTTGGCGCATACGTGGCACGGAAGCTGCTTTATTGGTGCCGATCGATTTGTTCCAGCAGGCTTTTATGTTCATCCTCAACGATAGAGGGGTGGACGCGCCGGGACGGGTCAGCTAGATTGGGCGGCGGCTGAATCCGCCGAATTCGTTAATCAGGAGATAGGTTATGAGTAAATCCGTGGCCGACGTCATTCAACTCGTCAAAGACGAAGACGTCAAGTTTGTCGACTTCCGTTTCACCGACACGCGCGGCAAAGAGCAACACGTTTCGGTGCCGGTGTCGGCATTCGATGAAGACAAGTTCGAAAGCGGCCATGCGTTTGACGGTTCGTCGATTGCCGGCTGGAAGGGCATCGAAGCATCGGACATGTTGCTGATCCCGGACGCAAACACGGCCTTCATCGACCCGTTCTACGAAGAATCCACCCTCGTCTTGACCTGCGACGTCGTCGAACCGGCTGACGGCAAGGGTTACGAGCGCGACCCGCGTTCGCTCGCAAAGCGCGCTGAAGCCTACCTGAAGAGCACGGGCCTCGGCGATACGGCATTCTTCGGTCCGGAACCGGAATTCTTCATTTTCGATTCGGTCCAGTGGAACACGGATCAGTCGGGCTGCTTCATCAAGATCGGTTCGGAAGAAGCACCGTGGTCGTCGTCGAAGGAATTCGAAGGCGGCAACACCGGCCACCGTCCGGGCACGAAGGGCGGCTATTTCCCGGTCGCTCCGGTCGACACGTTCCAGGACATCCGTTCGGAAATGTGTCTGCTGCTCGAACAGATCGGCATCCCGGTCGAAGTGCATCACCACGAAGTCGCGGGCCAGGGCCAGAACGAAATCGGCACGAAGTTCTCGACGCTGGTGCAACGCGCCGACTGGCTGCAGCAAATGAAGTACATCATCCACAACGTCGCGCATACGTACGGCAAGACGGCTACGTTCATGCCGAAGCCGGTGGTTGGCGATAACGGTTCGGGCATGCACGTTCACCAGTCGATCTGGAAAGACGGCACGAACCTGTTCGCAGGCAACGGTTACGCAGGTCTGTCGGAATTCGCGCTGTTCTACATCGGCGGCATCATCAAGCATGCTCGCGCGCTGAACGCGATCACGAACCCGTCGACGAACTCGTACAAGCGCCTCGTGCCGCACTTCGAAGCACCGGTGAAGCTGGCTTACTCGGCTCGCAACCGTTCGGCATCGATCCGCATTCCGCACGTGTCGAACCCGAAGGGCCGCCGCATCGAAACGCGTTTCCCGGATCCGATGGCGAATCCGTACCTGTGCTTCTCCGCGCTGATGATGGCGGGTCTGGACGGCGTGCAGAACAAGATTCACCCGGGCGAAGCTGCCGACAAGAACCTGTACGACCTGCCGCCGGAAGAGGATGCAAAGATCCCGACCGTGTGTGCCGGCCTCGACCAGGCGCTGGACGCACTCGACGCGGATCGCGAGTTCCTGACGCGCGGTGGCGTGTTCACGGATTCGATGCTCGACGCGTACATCGAACTGAAGACGGGCGAGCTGCAACGCTATCGTCAGTCGGTGCACCCGATCGAATTCGAAATGTACTACTCGCTGTAAGCGGCCATGGTGCTTCGCCCTTCAAACGGCGAAGCGCTTTGCCCGACGCTCGCGATCGGTCACGAAGGGACGGCGGCGCCGTCCCTTTTTTGTTGGACCCGAACGAGTCCACTCGCACCGTTTGCGGCGCGATGGCATTGAAGCAGTGCAACAAGCGGTACACCTGATTTATCACCATCTCCTATCGGCCAGACTGCAAGATGGTTCTGAAGAATCTGATGAAGGCAAGAAAAGGACACGAGCAGACGCTGTCGGACGACGCTCAGCTGGTGAGTTCCGGTTTGCTGCCGGGCTTCGAGGCATTGCCGACGGTCGTGCTGGTGCTCGACAAGCGCACGCTGCGCGTGGTGTTCGCGAACCCGTCGGCGGAATCGATGCTTGAGCTGTCGCGCAAGCAACTGACGCAGATGGCATGGCAGGACATTTTCTCGAATGCCGACGAACTGGTCGCGACCATCTCCGCGATCGCTGCTCACCGTTTTCACGCGACGCATCTGGACGCCGTCCTCGAGCGTCCGGGCCACGAGCCGCTGCATGTGCACGCGATCGTCGGTTTTCTGGAGAGCGTGCAGGACTACGTGCTGCTCGAACTGTTCGAGAACGAACGGCATTTACGCTCCGACCGTGAGGAGCGCATCAACGACCTCACGGCGGTCAACAAACAACTGATCAGGAATCTCGCGCACGAGATCAAGAACCCGCTCGGCGGGATTCGCGGCGCGGCGCAACTGCTCGAGTTCGAACTCGGCGAGCGTCAACGCGACGAGTTGCGCGAGTACACGCAGGTCATCATCAAGGAATCGGACCGGCTGCAGACGTTGGTCGATCGCTTGCTGGAGCCGCACCGTCATCCGCATATCGTCGGCGACGTGAATATTCACGAAGTATGTGAGCGTGTGCGTCAGGTGATTCTCGCGGAGTTTCCGCGCGGCCTCACGATCGAGCGCGACTACGACGTGAGCGTGCCGGACCTGCGCGGCGACAAGGAGCAACTGATTCAGGCGCTTCTGAACATCGTGCGCAATGCTGCGGAAGCCTTGCGCGAACGCATCTCGCAAGGCGACGCGCGCATCGAATTGCGCACTCGCATTGCGCGCAAGATCACCGTGTCGAAACGCTTATGTAAGCTGGCACTGGACTTGCATATCGTTGACAACGGCCCAGGCATTCCCGAGGACATCCGTGACCGAATTTTCTATCCGCTTGTGTCGGGGCGCGAAGACGGCAGCGGTCTCGGCCTGACGCTCGCGCAGACCTTCGTGCAGCAGCACGACGGTCTGATCGAAGTGGAAAGCCGGCCGGGCCATACCGAGTTTCAGATTCTGCTGCCGCTCGACTGCTAACACCAAACGTAATTGAAGACTTCTGACCGACCTATATGAAGCCGATCTGGATAGTAGACGACGATCAATCGATTCGCTGGGTGCTTGAAAAAGCGCTTGCTCGCGAAAACTTCGCGACACGCAGCTTCGCGAACGTGCGCGAGGCTTCCGCGGCGCTCGATCACGACAGCCCTCAGGTGCTGGTGTCCGACATCAGGATGCCTGGCGGCTCCGGCCTCGAATTGCTGCAAACCGTCCGTGACAAGGTGCCGGGCTTGCCCGTCATCATCATGACGGCGTTCTCGGACCTGGACAGCGCGGTCGCCGCATTCCAGGGCGGTGCTTTCGAATACCTCGCCAAACCGTTCGACGTCGACAAGGCGGTCGAGTTGATCCGCCGCGCGGTCGACGAGAGCATGCGTGGCGAACAGACGTGGGACGACCGCGTCGCTGAAGCACCGGAGATGCTCGGCCAGGCGCCGGCAATGCAGGACATGTTTCGCGCGATCGGCCGGCTGTCTCATTCCGCGGCCACCGTGCTCATTACCGGCGAATCAGGCACCGGGAAGGAACTGGTCGCGCGTGCGTTGCACCGACATAGCCCACGCGCGAACGGTCCCTTCATCGCGCTGAACACGGCGGCGATTCCGAAGGATCTGCTGGAGTCCGAACTGTTCGGTCACGAGCGCGGCGCGTTCACCGGTGCGCAGGCCATGCGCCAGGGGCGCTTCGAGCAGGCCGAGAACGGCACGCTGTTCCTCGACGAAATCGGCGACATGCCGTTCGATCTGCAGACACGCCTGTTGCGCGTGCTCTCGGACGGGCAGTTCTATCGCGTCGGCGGCCACAATCCGTTGCGCGCCAACGTGCGCGTGATCGCGGCGACGCACCAGAACCTCGAATCGCGCGTGCGTCAGGGTCTGTTCCGCGAGGACTTGTATCACCGGCTCAATGTGATCCGCTTGCGCCTGCCGGCCCTGCGCGAGCGCAGCGAAGACATTCCGCTGCTCACTCGCCACTTCCTGCAAAAGAGTGCGCGCGATCTGGGTGTGGAGCCGAAGCGTGTGTCGGAAGATGCGCTCGCTTATCTGGCCTCGCTGCCGTTTCCGGGCAATGTGCGCCAACTGGAGAATCTCGCCAACTGGCTCACGGTGATGGCGCCGGCGCAGACCATCGAGATCAAGGACTTGCCGCCCGATCTGGGTCCCGCGCAAGCAGGTGCGACCGATCTCGCGGGCGGTGGCGGCGGCGTGATCGGCACGGGTGAAGCAGGACTTGCCGGCGGCGTGCCGATCAACGGCACTGGCGCCGCCACGCATCCGGCTTCCGCTGCCGGCATGCCGGCAGCGGCCACCGTGAGTGCGTGGGAAGGCGGCTTGCGCACCGAAGTCGCGCGGATGTTGCGCGAGAATGCAGCCGACGTCATGGACGAACTCGCACGCCGTTTCGAAGCCGCGGTGATTCGCGAAGCGCTGGATTTCACGCGCGGACGCAAGGTGGAGGCGGCGGAGCGCCTCGGCATTGGCCGCAATACGATCACGCGCAAGATTCAGGAACTCGATCTCGAGCCTTGAGGGTTGCAGGGTCAGCCGGGGCGGGCGTGCCAGCCGCTCCGGCAGTTGTCCAGGGCACTCATCAGCGCACTCATCAGGCCGCCCGTCAGGCTGCCTCCTGAACAGCCCCGTAAGCCGCGCCGTCGGCGGCACCTTCAGCCGCTCCGGCACGGAGCATTGAAGGCTCGCGGGCTCGCGGGCTCGCGCAAGGCATAATCGACGCTGTTTTCATTCGACAGCCGACGATGCCCGCTTCTCTCGCTCCTTTCTCCTGGCCGCTTACCCCCGATCCCTTTCTGTCGCTCGAGGCGCTCGACGACCCCGACGCACTCGCGTGGGTCGAAGCGCAGAACACCCGCACGCGCGCCGCATGGTGCAGCGGCGCGGAATTCGAGTCGCTCAAACGGCGGCTTGCCGACGCTTACCTTCCACGCGAGCGTCCGGTTATCCCCGATCGGTGGAAGGACTGGGCCTATGATCTGTGGCAGGACGATCGCAATCCCAAGGGCATCTGGCGGCGCACGACGTGGGCAGCCTGGCGCAGCGGCGCACCCGTCTGGCAGAACCTGCTCGACTTCGACGCGCTGGGTGCGGCCGAAGGCACGCCATGGGTCTGTGCCGAACTCGACATTCTTTATCCGGACGGCGATCGCGCACTGATCACGCTGTCGCCCGGCGGCTCGGATGCGCTGGTCGTGCGTGAGTTCGATATCGACGCGCAACGCTTTGTCGACGACGGTTTCGTGATTGCGAAGTCCGGCAAGCATACGGCTTCGTGGATCGACCGGGATACGCTGTACGTCGGCTGGGACAACGGCCGCAAGACGCTGACGCGTTCTGGCTATCCGCGCGAAGTGCGGCGCTGGACACGGGGCAGTGCGCTGGCCGACGCGCCGGTGGTCTTCAAGGGCGCGTTCGGCGACATCGGCGTGGAGGCGCACTACGATCCGGTCGAGCAGCGCCACACGGTGGTGAGCAGTGTCGATTTCTTCGATTCGCATACGTATTACCTCGATAGCGCCGATGGCACCTCAGACGATACCAATGCCGCCGATGTGACCCATGCGGCCAACCATGCCAATGCATGGCAGCAGTACGATGTGCCGTCGTACGTCGCGGTAGGCGGCTGGCAGGGCTGGCTGCTGCTCGAACCACGCCTCGATTGGGACTGCAACGGTGTGCGCTATCCCGGTGGCGCGCTGTTGGCGATCCGTGAAGCCGCGTTTCTGCGTGGCGAGCGAGACGTGGTGCCGCTTTTCACGCCGACATCGCAAACCTCCGCCTGCGAGTGGAGCCACACGCGCAATCACCTGATTGTGTCGTACCTGGAGGATGTACAGAGCAGGACCTCGCTGTGGACCCCGTCGCAAGCGGCCGATCGAACCTGGCACTGGCATCAACGCCTCTTTCCATCGGGTGACGACGTGCAAGCGGACGTCTCACCGGTCGAGCCGACGCTGAACGATGAAGTGTTCGTCGATACCGACGATTATTTGCAGCCGCCTGCCTACTGGCTCACTGATCTTGCCCAGGACGACCTGAGCGATTGGGCGTTGCTCGACCGCTGGCCGACTCAGTTCGATGCGGCGCCGTTCGCGATGACGCGTGGGCATGCGGTGTCCGCGGACGGCACGCGGGTGCCGTACACGGTGATTGGACCGCGTGTTACGCAAGACGCGACGCAAGACGCGGCGCAAGGGCAGGCTGCGCAGCTGACGCGCGATCGAGCGCACGAGCGAACGCATGAACCAGCGCACGAGCCGGCACGCCCGTGTCTGTTGAACGGTTACGGCGGCTTCGCGATTCCGCTGCTGCCGGGTTATCTGACGGGGCAGGGCATCGGCTGGCTGGCGCGGGGCGGCGTGTACGTGGTGGCGCATATTCGCGGCGGCGGCGAGTTCGGCATGGCGTGGCATACGGCGGCGCAGGGCGAGCACCGGCAGCGCGCGTTCGACGATTTCATCGCGGTGGCCGAAGCGCTCATCCGCACAGGCGTGACCAGTGCCGCGCAACTCGGCATTCAGGGCGGCAGCAATGGCGGCCTGCTGGTCGCGGCGTGCATGGTGCAGCGGCCCGAGTTGTTCGGCGCCGTGGTGTGTGAGGTGCCGCTGCTCGACATGAGCCGCTATCACCTGCTGCACGCGGGCGCGTCATGGATCGACGAATACGGCGATCCGGACGATCCCGACGAAGCGCGCGTGCTGGCGGCGTACTCGCCGTATCACCGCGTGTGTGCGGATGTGGCGTATCCGCCCGTACTGTTCACCACGTCGACCGCGGACGACCGCGTGCATCCCGGACACGCGCGCAAGATGGCCGCACACATGCAGGCGCTGGGTGCGGAGAGGGTCTGGTACCGCGAGAATACGGAAGGGGGCCACGGCGGCTCCGATGAGCTGGAGCAGGCCGAGCATGATGCGATGGTGTTCGAGTTCTTGTGGCGCTGTTTGAACGGGCCCGCGTAAGTCTCACACGTCGCGCGTTCAGCCGATCTGCGCGACGACCGGTGTGTGGTCCGATGGCTGATCCCACTTGCGCGGCACCTTGTCGATGTCGCACGACGAGCAGAGTGGGGCGAGCGCTTTCGACAGCAGAATGTGGTCGATGCGCATCCCCGCATTGCGGCGAAACGCCATCATCCGGTAGTCCCACCACGAGTAGATTTTCTCCGGCTGCTCGAACTGGCGGAACGCATCGACGAGACCCAGTTCAATCAGCCGCACGAATTCCGCGCGCTCTTCGGGCGACACCAGATTCTGGCCTTCCCATGCTTTCGGATCGTGCACGTCGCGATCTTCCGGCGCGATGTTGTAGTCGCCGAGCAGCGCGAGCTTCGGATACAACGCCATTTCGCTCGCGATCCAGTCGTGCAGTGCGGCGAGCCAGCGCAGCTTGTAGGCGAATTTATCGGTGCCCGGCGCCTGGCCGTTCGGGAAGTACGCGGAGACGATGCGCACGCCCTCGACAGTCGCGGCGACCACGCGTTGCTGCGGGTCTTCAAAACCGGGGATATTGCGCACGACGCTGCTTTCGTCGACGTTCAGGCCTTCGCGCACCAGGATGCCGACGCCGTTATAGGTCTTCTGGCCGGCGAACCAGCTCCGGTAGCCTTTCGCCTCGAGTTCGGCGCGGGGGAATTTGTCGTCGGTCAGTTTCAGTTCCTGCAGGCACAGCACATCCGCGTGACTGGTTTCGAGCCAGTCGATGACGTGCTGCAGACGGACTTTGAGGGAGTTGACGTTCCAGGTGGCGATTTTCATGGCATTCTCACATTCTTGCTGGGCAAGGCTATCCGGGGTGCTGACCCCGCGTTTCTGCGTTATTCCGCTGCCGCGGCAACCCGTCTGGCTACCCGGATCCGGGTTGCCAGGACCGGCTTGATTCCGATAGTCCCGCATCTTATCGCGCGAGACGGGCGACGGTGAAAATTGCCCTGTCGGTGGTGAAAAATAAAAGCGCGATGCGGCCATGCCCCGGCGTATAGTGGGATCACATTGACGCGCATTGGGGATCCATCATGGCTCAACTTTATCCAGCCCTTTATAAGGACTTCGAAGTGCATCCGCTGGTGTTTTCGCGGGAGTTCGACAAGTTCGACGGTCACAAGCGTCATGCCGAAGGTTACGACGTTGCGGTACGCGTCTGCCGGCCGGGCGCCATTAGCGGCTCGAAGGCAAGCCGCGTATTTCGTCTCGAACTGCCGTCCACGTTTTCCGATTTCGGCGTCGCGAAACGCAGAGCGAGTCAGTACGGCGCGGACATCATCGACGGCAAAGTGGAAGGCGCGACGGTCGAAGATCTCTGAGTTGCCTGCTCATTGACGGCAGTCACTTGCCGCATGAATGTGGACCTGTGCTGCGCCTTGTCAGAAATTATTTCACCCGATTGTTTGACGTCTTGCGAACGTCCCTATACAATCCTTTTTCTCTGACGCGGGGTGGAGCAGTCTGGCAGCTCGTCGGGCTCATAACCCGAAGGTCGTAGGTTCAAATCCTACCCCCGCAACCAAGTATTGTTGAAAGCCCGCTAGCGCAAGCTACGCGGGCTTTTTGACTTCTTGCGTTTTAACTTCTGGCGCCGGCTTCCCGTCTCTTCATTCATACGGCACGCGCGCTTGCATTCAGTCCGACTCGATCGCCCAATCCACTGCCGCTTGCGCATGCAACGCGGTCGTGTCGAACACGGGTAACACCGAATCTTCCGGCTTGATCAGCAAGGTGATTTCCGTACAGCCGAGAATCACCGCCTGCGCACCGCGCGCCGCGAGTCCTTCGATCACACGCTGATACACCGCACGCGAGGCGTCATTCACGTTGCCGTGGCACAGCTCCTCGTAAATGATGCGATGCACGTCCGCGCGTTCGGCTTCATCGGGAACCAGTGTCTCGAGGTCGTAGCGCTCGCGTAAGCGCCCCGTGTAGAACGTCTGCTCCATCGTATAGCGCGTACCCAGCAAGCCCACCCGCTCGATTCCTGCGGCGCGCAGCGCGTTGCCGGTCGGATCGGCGATGTGCAGGAAGGGCACGTCGATCGCCTGTTCGATCGATTCATATACACGATGCATCGTGTTGGTAGCCAGTATCACGAGATCGGCACCGCCTCGTTCGAGATGGCGCGCGGCATCGGCCAGTTGTTTGCCGAGTGCGGTCCAGTCGCCGGCGCGCTGGTTGGCCTCGATCGGCGCGAAGTCGAGCGTCAGCATCAGGCTGCGCGCGTTGTGATGGCCGCCGAGTCGCGCCTTGGCGTGGCGGTTCAGGAGCTTGTAGTACTCGGTGGACGATTCCCAACTCATTCCGCCGATCACGCCGATGGTCTTCATGGTTTTGCTCCGTGAGTGGGTGATGCCAACGCCAACGCAGAACGCCCAGGCATCGAACATGTGGAACGTCGAGTATAGGCGGGCGTCATGGCCCGCAGCCGGTACGGATTTCCCTCAGTCCGCCGGTACGGCTTCTTGTCAAAACGTGGGCACACCCTTTCTGACGTCGATAGAATCGTAGTCACTCAAAGACCGGTCAACAGGGAGCGAACCATGGATCTGATCATCCGCCGCGCGATGCTGCCGCCGGGCGCCGCGTTGCAGCACAAGCAGCCGGTCGACATCGGCATCGAAGCGGGCCGCATCGTCGCTGTCGAAGCGAATCTGGCCGCGGCCGCGCGCGAAGAAATCGACGCCGCCGGTTCGCTCGTTACGCCGCCATTCGTCGATCCACATTTCCACATGGACGCGACGCTGTCGTACGGTCTGCCGCGGGTGAATGCGTCGGGCACCTTGCTCGAAGGCATCGCGCTGTGGGGCGAACTGAAGCCGCATCTGACGCAGGAGGCGCTGATCGAGCGCGCGCTGCAGTACTGCGATTGGGCGGTCGCGCGCGGTCTGCTGGCGATTCGCAGTCACGTGGATGTATGCGATCCGCGCTTGCTCGCGGTCGAGGCGCTGGTCGAAGTGAAGCGCCGCGTCGCACCGTATCTCGACCTGCAACTGGTCGCGTTTCCGCAAGACGGCGTGTTGCGCAGTGCCGGCGCATTCGAGAATCTCAAGCGGGCGATTGCGATGGGCGTCGACGTGGTTGGCGGGATTCCGCATTTCGAACGCACGATGGCCGACGGCGCGCAATCCGTGCGCATGCTGTGCGAATTCGCGGCGGAGCAGGGCTTGCGCGTCGACATGCATTGCGACGAATCGGACGATCCGATGTCGCGCCATATCGAAACGCTCGCGGCCGAAACGCACCGGCTCGGCTTGCATGGGCGCGTCGCCGGTTCGCACCTGACATCGATGCATTCGATGGACAACTACTACGTCAGCAAGCTCCTGCCGCTGATGCGCGAGTCGGGCGTCGCGGCGATCGCCAATCCGCTGATCAACATCACGCTGCAAGGCCGCAGCGACACGTATCCGAAACGGCGTGGCATGACACGCGTGCCGGAGATGATGGCGGCGGGCATCAACGTCGCGTTCGGCCACGATTGCGTGATGGACCCGTGGTACAGCCTCGGTTCGGGGGACATGCTCGAAGTCGCGCACATGGGTTTGCATGTTGCGCAGATGACGGGCGTCGACGGCATGCAGGCGTGCTTCGACGCGGTCACGGTGAACGCGGCGCGCATTCTCGGGCTGGAAGACTACGGCATCGCGCCGGGCTGCGCCGCCAATCTGGTGTTGCTCGACGCACGCGATCCAGTCGAAGCGATCCGTCTGCGCGCCGCGCGGCTCGCGGTGGTGAGCCGGGGCAAAGTGGTGAGCCGTGCGCCCGCCGCGCGCGCGGCGTTGTCGCTGGAAGGACGTCCCGCGCAGGTGGACTTCAAGCTGCATCGCGGTTAGCCGCCGCGCGCGCGCCGTACTGACGCGCGAATGAAAAAACCGGTGCTTGCTCACGCAAGTCACCGGCTTTTTATCGATCGATGCCGGCGCTATCCGCAACGCCGGCCGAGGCCTCAACGCAAGATCAATGCGCCGCGGCAGGCGTCATGCCGTTGTGCCGCAACAGGGCATCGATATTCGGCTCGCGGCCACGGAACGCCTTGAACGATTCCATTGCGGGACGGCTGCCGCCCACTTCCAGAATCTCCTTGCGATAACGCAGGCCGGTTGCCTGATCGAGCACGCTGCCGCTCGCGGCTTGCGCGGCTTCTTCGAACGCGGCATACGCATCGGCGGACAGCACTTCAGCCCACTTGTAGCTGTAGTAGCCCGCCGCGTAACCACCCGCGAAAATATGGCTGAACGTATTCGGCCAACGCGAGAACGGAGCTTGCGGAATCACGTGGAAACGCTCGTTGATCTCGCTCGCGAGTTCGGTCGCGTTCTTCGTGCCAGACGCATCGAAACCGGTGTGCAGTTGCATGTCGAACATCGAGAACACGATCTGGCGCAACGTGCCGAGACCGCTCTGGAAATTCTTCGCGGCGAGCATCTTGTCGAACAGATCGCGCGGCAGCGGCTTGGCGGTATCGACGTGCGAGGTCATGTCGCTCAACACGTCCCACTCCCAGCAGAAGTTCTCCATGAATTGCGACGGCAATTCAACCGCGTCCCACTCGACACCGTTGATGCCCGATACGCCCAGTTCATCGACGCGCGTGAGCATGTGATGCAGACCGTGACCGAACTCGTGGAACAGCGTGATCACTTCATCATGCGTGAAGCAGGCGGGCTTGCCGCCTACCGGTGCCGAGAAGTTGCAGGTCAGATACGCGACCGGCGTTTGCACGCGGCCGTGCGTGTGCTTGTGACGGCCACGCGCATCATCCATCCATGCGCCGCCGCGTTTGCCTTCGCGTGCATACAGATCGAGATAGAACTGGGCGACGAGGTCGCCGTCCTGATTCTCGACGCGGAAAAAGCGCACGTCGGGATGCCAGACGGCCGCTTCGTCGCGGCGGATGCGCACGCCGAACAGCGTTTCGGTGACCTTGAAGAGGCCCTTGAATACAACGTCTTCGGGGAAGTATTGTTTGACTTCGTTCTCGGAGAACGAATAGCGCTTCTGACGCAGACGTTCAGCGGCGAACGTCATGTCCCACGGCTGCAGGTCGGTCATGCCGAGTTCGCTCGCAGCGAATTCGCGCAGTTCTTTCCAGTCCTGTTCAGCATGCGGACGTGCGCGCGTGGCGAGGTCTTCGAGGAAGGCCATCACTTGCGCGGGCGACTCGGCCATCTTCGGCGCGAGCGAGACTTCGGCGAAGTTGTTGTAGCCGAGCATGTGCGCTTCTTCCGCGCGCAGTTTCAGCTGGTCGGCGAGTACCGCCGTATTGTCCCATTCCGGCTTGCCGTCGCCATATTGCGGACCGAGTTCTGAGGCGCGCGTCACATACGCACGGTAAATCGTTTCACGCATCGCGCGATTTTCCGAGTACTGCATGACCGGGAAATACGACGGGAAGTGCAGCGTGAACTTGTAGCCGGTCTTGCCTTCGCGTTCGGCCGCTTCCTTCGCGGCTTCGATCACGTCTTCGGGCAGGCCGGCCAGTTGTGCTTCATCGCCGGCTTCGACGAGATAGGCGTACGCGTTCGTCGCATCGAGCACGTGGTCCGAAAACGCTTTCGACAACCCCGCCTGACGTTCCTGCAATTCGGCGAAATGCGGCTTCTGGTCTTCGGGCAATTCCGCGCCCGACAGGCGGAAATCGCGCAGCGCATTGCCGAGGATCTTCTTTCGTTCGCCGGTCAGCGACGAGAAATCGCTGCTGGCGTGAATCGCTTTGTACTTCTCATACAGCGCGAGATTCTGGCCGACGCTCGACCAGAATTCGGTGACACGCGGCAGATTCTCGCCGTACACGGCGCGCAGTTCCGGCGTATCGGCCACGGCGTTCAGATGGCCGACCACGCTCCAGGCGCGCGACAGCGGTTCGGTGGCGCGCTCGACCGGTTCGACCACGTCGGCCCACGAAGCGGGCGTAATGGGCTGGGCGGCGCGCTCCACGGCGGCGGCTGCGTCGGCGAGCAGGACATCGAGGGCGGGCGTGACGTGTTCGGGGCGGATTTCGCCAAAGCGCGGCAGATCGGAGAAATCGAGGAGCGGATTGTCTTGATTCGAGGGGGTAGTGGACATAAGGCTTCCTGTCTGACGCGGGTGGACGGGTAATCGGTGCATCGACGGGCACGTGGCAACGCCCTGATGACACTCCATAGGGACATTATTGGGGCAGGGCGCGCCGATTCCAATCCGTCGCCAGACAAATTATCAGATGTCGCGTGACTGTGCGCGGGGGAGCGAATGCCGTAGGCGGTTCAGGCGGCGGGAATGCGCCGCTATACCACTCCCGCTGCGCCGTCTCGCTGGGCGCCGCGCTGTCATGGCATGTCGTGGAGCAGCCCGTGCTGATGGGGTGCCGGGGGCGCCTTGCGCGTCGGTCGACGCCGCTTGGCGCGGGTATGGCAGCAGGGGATCAGGTGGCGCGCTGA
This sequence comes from Paraburkholderia haematera, assembly GCF_905220975.1. Taxonomy (GTDB): domain Bacteria; phylum Pseudomonadota; class Gammaproteobacteria; order Burkholderiales; family Burkholderiaceae; genus Paraburkholderia; species Paraburkholderia haematera. The sequence continues at coordinate 328,547 of NZ_CAJNBK010000002.1, forward strand.
GGGCGCCGGTTGGCGTGATGCGTGATGCGTGACAGACAGGCATTGAAGCCGCGCATGCCGGCGAATCCGCTTCGCCGGCACACGTTCGCGTCTTTAAGCGTTTGCTGCCGCTTCGCGCTCGGCGGCTTCGATCGTGTTGACGAGCAGCATGGTAATGGTCATCGGACCGACACCGCCCGGCACTGGCGTGACGTAGCCGGCCACTTCCTTGACCCCCGCGAAATCGACATCGCCACACAGCTTGCCGGCTTCGTCGCGATTCATGCCGACGTCGATCACGGCTGAACCCGGCTTCACCATGTCCGCCGTGAGAATGTTGCGCAGGCCGGTGGCGGCGACAACGACGTCGGCGTTGCGCGTATGGGCGGCCAGATCGCGCGTCTTGCTATGGCAGATCGTGACCGTTGCGCCGGCTTCGAGCAGCAGCAGCGCCATCGGCTTGCCGACGATGTTCGAGCGGCCGATTACCACCGCGTTCGCGCCTTGCAACGGAATCTCATAGGCCGCCAGCATCTTCATCACGCCATACGGCGTACACGGACGGAACAACGGCCGGCCGGTCATCAGTGCGCCGGCATTGGCGACGTGAAAACCGTCCACGTCTTTTTCCGGGGCGATTGCCTCGATCACCTTGTGGCTGTCGATATGCGGCGGCAGCGGTAGTTGCACCAGAATGCCGTGAATGCGCGGGTCGCGATTCAGTTCGTCGATGCGCGCCAGCAGATCGGCTTCCGGCAGATCGGCCGGATAGCGGTCGAACGATGAACCAAGGCCGTTGTCATTGCAGGCCTTGACCTTGTTGCGCACGTAGACTTCGCTGGCCGGATTGTCACCGACCAGCACCACGGCGAGACCCGGCTGGTGGCCGCGAGCGGTGAGGGCTGCGGCACGTGTAGCGACATCGGCGCGCAGGGTCTTGGAAAGGGCTAGGCCGTCGATCAGTTTGGCAGTCATGGTCGGTCGAGATGGGCAGTTTGGAAAGCGGGGCAGGGCGCAGGCGCGCGTGTGCGGCACGTGCGATGGCGCTTTTCACTGGAAACGGGTCGGCACATGAAAAGCGCGCGGCGCGAATCAGGGATAAGCAGCGCTGCAAAGTGCGACATTATACCGGCGCGGCATGGCGAGCCACGCAGGGATTGCCGGCGTGCGGGAACACCGCGGATTCGCGGTGCCTGCGGCCGCCCATGCCCGCGTTGGCGGTGGGTTGCCTGGCTTGACACGTTGTGGGCGCCCGCGTGAACGTCGACACGGATGCCGTCGCCAGGCACCGGTGTAGGTCCAGAAATAAATCGGCCGCGGACGGGCTTGCGCGCCGCCGCGGCCATCGAGCACCTTCTGTCTTTACTGCTGTACCGCTTGCCAGCTATCGTCCGGGTTGAACGATTTAACGGCGGCTGCAGCGCGGGCGGTCTGCGGGCCCAGGTTCTTCTGATAGACCTGACCGTCCTGATTGACGATAAAACTCATCACGCCGGTCTTGCCATACTCGGCCGGCGAGGCGATCAGAGCGAACCCTTTGGTCAGCACGCCGTTCTCGACGTAGTTCTGCGCGCCACCTTTCGCGTGCGGACCTTGCGCGGTCAAGATCCGGTAGTGATAGCCGTGATAGGCCTCTTTCGGCAGCGTGCCATTGGGCATGGCGGCGGCGAGTGGCCCGAGCGGGCTTTCCGCTTCGCCTGGCGCCGTTGCCCAGTACAGGCCGTCATGCTGGCCTTCCGTACTGACAAAGCGCTGAGCGTAGTGCTGGGTCAGATTGTGATAATCGTTTTGCGCGTCGAGGTAGGCAAGCGAGGTGAGGATCGCAGCGTGTTCGTTGCGGCCGATGCGGCGTGTCAGCATCTCGTCCTGTGCGGCGGGCGGATCGAAGCGCCAGCCATGCGGGGCCTGCACGAGCGGAATCGGCAATGTCCAGCCACTGTCGCCGACCGCCAGATGCGCGGTGGCGCGCCCGTTGCTTTTCACGGGGTCCTCGACGATCTGGTGTCCTTTCGACCACGCGCCGAGGAACTCGTAGATGTCGTCCTGGCCGATTCCTTCGGAAGGAATGAAGCGATGAAAATCGTTGCCGAGCACGTGTTTAAGCGCACTTTCGTCGTTGCGGGCCAGGGCGTCGGCGAACGCATTGGCGGCTTCGTCGGCAGTGGGGTAGACCGTTTGCGCGTGTACGGCGGTTGCGCCGAGCAGCAGTACCGGCGCCACCAGCAGAGTGCCGGTTGTGCCGAGGGCGACGGCGAGTGTCAGAGCGCGGGCGCGCAACGCGCCGCGTGGAAATAAGCGAATCATTAGAGACTCCTCCTGATCGTTCAACGGTTGCGGCCAAGATGGCGCTCACCGCCGCCGCCACTACCACCACCACCCAGTTTGGCACCGCCACCGCCACCGCCACGCTGGGTGCCACCGCCGTTTGCAGCGAGACCGCCGCCCGTGCGTTGCTGGCCGCCTCCGTTGGCGCCGAAGCCGCCGCTGCGGGACGGGTTTGTAGCTGCATTGCGGCTTGCCTGGCCACGCTGCGTGTCCTGCCGCGCGGCATTGCCGTCGCCGGCGCCGCGTAATGCGTTGTCGCGATTGGTATTCTGCGCGCGGTTATGCAGATCGGTGTTCGCAGTGCCGCCCTGGTGAATGCCCTGCACGCGCTGGCTCGCGCTGCCGCTCATGTTCTGTCCGGTGCGGTTCTGCAAAGTCTGCTGCGCCTGCGAACGGGCAGCGTCGTCACGGCCGCGGTAGGCATCGCGCTGCGCGCCCCCGACGTTGTTGTTGACATTGCGATTGACGTTGGTGTTGCGATTGACGTTGGTGTTGCGGTTCCAGTTCGTCGTGCTGCTGTTCACGTTGAGCCGGTTGTTCACATTGATATTGTTGTACCGGTTCACGTTGATGTTGACATCATGCGTGTTCCAGTTGAAGCCGCCCCACAGTGAATTGGCAACGGCGACACCGGCGCCGAACGCCAGGCCGGTAACCAGACCGGTCGCGATCGCGTAACCGGGCGGCGGCGGGACATACACGGGCGGGTAGGCGGGATAGGGCCATGTACCGTAGACGACTGTCGGGTTATACGTCGGCACGTACACCACTTGCGGATTGGCCGGCACGATCTGGATCGTGCTTTGCTCGACCACGACCTTCTGCTGTGAACTCGTTTTCAGATTGCCGGCGGCCTGCGCCTGTTTGCGCAAGCGTTGCACGGAGTCCATCACATCGTTCGGCTGGGCCAGAAAGGCATTGCCGAGTTGCGAGACCCAGTCGGGTTTCGACGCCATCGTGGCGAGGACTTGCGGGAAGGCGACCAGTGATTGCACGCTCGGGTCCCACGTCTCGGACGCGACCGCCTTGACGGCGTCGTCGCCCTGCAGCTTCGAGTTCGCTTTCGACCATGCGGCCGCGGCCTGCACATCTTGCGGGAAGGTCGCGGCCATCAGCACCTGCGCGAGCAGTGCGTCGGGATAGAGCGCGACAGGCGCGGTCAGCGAATCGAGTTGCTGGTTCGATATCTTCGCGGCGCTTTGCGCATAGACCGCGCTCGGCGTGGCCAGACCGACGAAGAGTGGCGCGCCCGCAAGTGCGGCGCAAACAAGCAACACACGCGAACGGTGTGTTCCGGATTGTTTCACGATGAAATCCTCCCGGCTGTGTTAGACGCGTGAGATCGATGCGCAGCGCATGCTGCGTCGTTTCGGCGCGATGGAATGGAGAAGGAAGCGAGTAAAGACATGGGCCGGTTCAGTTTCGCCTGAACCGTTCGATATGACCGTTTCCTCAGCAACGCGGCCGAACAGGCTTAACTGCTTTGCATCACATGGCGGCGCCGCATACGACAACGACAGCACACTTGTCCTGCGTTCGTCGTGCATCAATGAGCCTGGCTGAGGAGTTCTGCGTAAATTAAGGGACGCAGCGAAACTTGTCAATCTTGTCAGGAGAAAGAAATTATTGCCGCGCGACATAAGCGCGTGATGAGTAATGCGTAATGATTGACGGATGCGTTGAGGCATACCGCATGCCGTTGTTGCGAAGCGGGGGCAGGGAGGAGGGGGCGGGCCGGACTTTTCGGCAGTCCGGCCGTTGAAACTCAGTCGCGGCCCGTGGGGTGTGCCGCGGTCCTTAAGTTTTATTGCGCCGGTTGCGGCTTGTTCGACAACGCGAGGCGCAGAAGATCGGCGACCGTGTTGACGTTGAGCTTTTCCATGATGTTCGCGCGGTGCGCTTCGACCGTCTTGATGCTGATGCCGAGGTCGTCGGCGATCTGCTTGTTCAGGCGGCCGGCGATGATGCGCTCGAGTACCTGGTGCTCACGGGCGGTCAGCTTGCCCAGGCGTTCGGCGGCGGCGCGTTGCTGCTGCACGCTGGTGCTTTCGCTGCGCGCCTTGTCGAGCATGCGCTCGACCAGCTTGCGCAGTTCGGCTTCGTCGAACGGTTTTTCGATGAAGTCCATGGCGCCTTTTTTCATCGTCGACACGGCCATCGGCACGTCGCCGTGGCCCGTCACGAAGATGATCGGCAGCGACGCGTTGTCGGCGATCAGGCGTTCCTGCAACTCGAGCCCGCTCATGCCGGACATCCGCACATCGAGAATCAGACAAGCGATCTGGCCCGGATGCGTATGCGGCTGCCATGCGTCGATGAACTGTTCGGCGCTGGAGAAGCATTGCACGCGGTAGCCGTTCGCCTCCAGCAGCCAGCGCAGCGAATCTCGCACGGCCTCGTCGTCGTCGACGACAAAGACTGTTTCCTGTGTGGTGACTGGGCTGTTCATAGCTCTCCCGTAACGGTTTGTGGTGTCGGCGCCTCTGACCCGCCGTTGCTCGGGCCGTCAGGCTCTCCAATAGGCAGACTGCAATGGAACGTGGCGCCTGTGATGTGGCCGTCGGATTCGACGTTGTTGACCACCCACAGACGGCCGCGGTGCGATTCGATAATCGAACGGCAAATGTTCAGCCCCATGCCCATACCGTCGGACTTGGTGCTGTAAAACGGTTCAAAAAGACGCTCGGCTGTCGCTTCGTCGACACCCGGTCCCTGGTCGACGACGCTGATGCAGACAAATCCGCTCTCCAGTCGCACGACCACGCGAATCACCGGGTCGACTGCATTCGGGCGCGCATCGTGCATCGCTTCGACGCCATTCTTGATCAGGTTCACCAGCACCTGCTCGATCAGCACTGGGTCGACGTAAATCACCGGCAGGCGCGAGCGCAGATCGGTCACGATACGGATCTTGCGCTTGCGCGCTTCGAGTTCGGCGAGACCCACGGCATCGGCGACGATATCGGCCACGCGTGTGGCCTGGCGTTTCGGCTCGCTGCGTTTCACGAATTCGCGAATCCGCTTGATGATCATGCCGGCTCGCACGGCCTGTTGAGCGGTTTTCTCGAGGACGGGCAGGAGATTGTCAGGCGTCGTCCGACCCGATTTAACCAGCGCAACCGTTCCGGAGCAATAGTTATTGATCGCGGCGAGCGGCTGATTCAGTTCGTGCGCGAGCGACGAGGCCATCTCGCCCATCGTCATCAGGCGGCTGGTGAACTGAAGCTTCTCGTCCTGCTGGCGCGAGAGTTCCTGAGCCTGCTTGCGGGTGGTGATGTCGGTCGCGATCTGCATCTGCGCGAGGTGGCCGTCTACCCACTGAATGTACTGGCGGCGCACTTCGAACCACTTCTGGATGCTCTGGACGTAGATTTCCTGCGCGTCGGCCGTGCTTTCGGTCAACGCGGCGGCGGGCAGGCCCGCGTAGGCATCCACCATATCGATCGAATCGGACGACGCCTGGGCGCTGTCGAACCCACCGCCGGCCAGTTCCAGATGACCGTCCGGGCGAATGCCGAACAGGTGGCGGTAGTAGCGGTTGGCGAACAGCAGTTCGGCTTCGTCGGCGGCTAGCACGGAGACCGCCGCATCGAGGCTTTCGAGGACGGTGGTGAAGCGCTCGTGTGCGGCGGCGAGTTCCTCGCGCGCGCGCTTCGGCTCGGTGATGTCGGTCATCGACGACATCCAGCCGGTCTGACGGCCCGAGCTGTCGATCAGCGGCGAGACATAAAGACGCGCATGGAACAGCGAACCGTCTTTGCGGCGCACCCGCAATTCGAAGCCCGAAGAGGGCGCCTTGCCGCGCAGCGTCATGTCGAGCTGGCGTTGCATCTCGGGATAGGCGTCTCGCGGCCAGTAAGCGAACGGCGCGTTCTTGCCGACCAGATCGCTTTCGTCCCAGCCGGTCATGCGGCAAAAGGCGGGATTGACGTGCGTGATGCGGCCGTGCATGTCGAGCACGCGCATACCGATCAGCACCGAATTTTCCATGGCGCGGCGGAAGAAGGCCTCAGCGTAGAGCGCCTGCTGCGCTTCGAAGCGTTGCCGCGTGTGTTTCCACAGGCTCCACAGACTCCACAGCACGAAGCACGAGAGGCCCGCCACCAGCCAGACCAGCGTGTTGTTGGTGAAGTTGGTCATCTGCGGGAACGCGTAGACGCGTACCGAGACGCCCTGGCCCGGCGGGTCGAGCGGCAGATCGTAGAACATGTCGCGCGGCAGGCGCGGCCGGGTCGACGTGGTGGTCAACTCGCGGTTGTTCACGTCGATGATCGAGATCTTGTATTTGGCCGACAACTCGGGCGGAATGTCGTGCTTCAGGATGCCTTCCACCGAGAACACGGCGGCAATCGTGCCGAGGAAGTCACGGTCCCGGTAGACCGGCGTCTGCAACGTAATGTAGCCGTTGCCGAGGTCGTCGTAGATCAGCGGCGAATACACCTGGCGGCGCGTATTGCGCGCCTCGTTGAAGGCGGCTTTGACGGCTTCGTCCATCTGCGCGTCATTCGGCTTGGCGAGGCGCTGGCCGAACACGGGCAGTGCGGTATTGGGCCAGCGGGGCTGCTGCAGGCTCGTGTACCAGTTCATGTAGAGGATTTCGGGATGCCCCTGCATGATGTCCGTGGTGGACACCTGGAATGAATGCGGATCGGCGTGGCCGGCGACGAGATCGCGGGCGAGGGCCTGAATCTGTTCCTGCGCGCCGGTCATGGACAGGCGGATCTGCTGCTGCGCCCACGCGACATTGCGGTAGAGCGTGTCTTCCTGCTGCTGCTGTTCGCGCCGGTTCAGGCTCCACAGAATCAGGCTCATGACGACCAGGAAAACCAGGATCGACAGCAGCGGCGTGAGCAAATAGGAGTTCGACCACCACGGTCCGTGGTGCCAGCGGGAGGACGGCGTCGAATCCGCCGGCGAACCAGCGGTGCGCGCCGAGCGAGCGAAAAGCCGTTCGGTCAACATGCGTGGCATTGTAGCGCAGCGAGTCGCTAGCAAATGGCGCAAAAAAGCGCTGAAAGAACCGTTATTCGGCGCAAACTAGCCGACGTATCCGTCGATCGGCAGTCAAATCAGGTTGCGCCGCAACAATTTTCCGCATTATGAGAATCGATCTCGTAATTCGAAAATTTTGTTGCGCGGACGTCGGGACCCCTTTTACAATCGGCCGAAGCTGCCGCGGTCGTGCTTCGTCCGCGTCGTCTGTTCAAAGAGCGTTCCTCTAAATCCAGGAGACGAGCATGTCCGCTGTACCCGACGAAGTCATGAAATATGTCGCTGCCGAAAAAGACGACGATCCCCAGGAAACCGGCGAATGGCTGGAAGCGCTGGATGGCGTGATTTCTGCTGTGGGCCCCGATCGCGCTCACTACCTCATCGAGAAACAGATCGAATTCGCCCGGGTACACGGCGAACATCTGCCGTTCTCTGCAAACACCCCCTACATCAATACGATTCCTGTGTCGCGTCAGGCGCCGATTCCCGGTGACCAGGACCTCGAGCACCGCATCCGCTCGTACACGCGCTGGAACGCCATTGCCATGGTGCTGCGCGCGGGCAAGGACACGAATGTCGGCGGTCACATCGCTTCGTTCGCGTCGGCTGCCACGCTGTACGACGTCGGCTACAACCATTTCTGGCACGCACCGTCGGCTGAACATGGCGGTGACCTCGTGTTCGTGCAGGGCCATTCGTCGCCGGGTGTGTACTCGCGCGCGTTCCTGCTCGGCCGTCTGAGCGAAAACCAGCTCGACAACTTCCGTCAGGAAGTGGGCGGCGAGGGCATCTCGTCGTATCCGCACCCGTGGCTGATGCCGGACTTCTGGCAATTCCCGACCGTCTCGATGGGCCTCGGCCCGATCATGGCGATCTACCAGGCGCGCTTCATGAAGTACATGCAGGCGCGCGGCATTGCGAAGACCGCAGGCCGCAAGGTCTGGGCTTTCCTTGGCGACGGCGAAACGGACGAACCGGAATCGCTCGGCGCAATCGGCATGGCCGGTCGCGAACGCCTCGACAACCTGGTGTTCGTGATCAACTGTAATCTGCAGCGCCTCGACGGCCCGGTGCGCGGTAACGGCAAGATCATCCAGGAACTCGAAAGCGAATTCCGCGGCGCCGGCTGGAACGTCATCAAGGTCGTCTGGGGCAGCCGCTGGGATGCGCTGTTCCAACGCGACAAGTCGGGCGCGCTGATGCGCCGGATGATGGAAGTGGTCGACGGCGAATATCAGACGTACAAGTCGGAGTCGGGCGCGTTTGTTCGCGAACACTTCTTCAATACGCCGGAACTGAAGGCACTGGTTGCCGACTGGTCCGACGAAGACGTGTGGAATCTGAATCGCGGCGGCCACGATCCGCACAAGATCTACGCGGCGTTCACCGAAGCCACGAATGCCCAGGGCCAGCCGACCGTCATTCTCGCGAAGACGATCAAGGGCTACGGCATGGGCGAAGCCGGCCAGGCGATGAACATCACGCACCAGCAGAAGAAGCTGCACGTGGACCAGCTGAAGAAATTCCGCGACCAGTTCCGTCTGCCGATCTCGGACGAAGATCTCGTCAACGTGCCGTACCTCAAGTTCGAAGAAGGTTCGAAGGAACTCGAGTACATGCGTGCCCGCCGTCAGGACCTCGGCGGTTATCTGCCGGCGCGTCGCCAGAAGGCCGAAGCGCTGCCGGTGCCGGCGCTGGACGCATTCGAGCCGCTGCTGAAGGGCACGGGCGAAGGCCGTGAGATCTCCACGACGATGGCGTTCGTGCGGATCCTGAACATCCTGCTGAAAGACAAGGCGCTCGGTAAGCGTATCGTGCCGATCGTGCCGGACGAGTCGCGTACCTTCGGTATGGAAGGCCTGTTCCGCCAGATCGGTATCTGGAATCAGGAAGGCCAGAAGTATGTGCCGGAAGATTCCGACCAGCTGATGTTCTATCGCGAATCGGAATCCGGTCAGATCCTGCAGGAAGGGATCAACGAAGCCGGCGGGATGTGTGACTGGATCGCAGCCGCGACGTCGTACTCGACGCACGGCGAGATCATGATTCCGTTCTACATCTTCTACTCGATGTTCGGCTTCCAGCGGATCGGCGATCTGGCATGGGCCGCGGGCGATATGCGTTCGCGCGGCTTCCTGCTGGGCGGCACTGCCGGCCGCACGACGCTGAACGGCGAAGGTCTGCAACACGAAGACGGCCACTCGCTGATGTGGGCGGCATCGGTGCCGAACTGCATCAGCTATGACCCGACGTTCGGTTACGAACTCGCGGTCATCATGCAGGACGGTCTGCGCCGCATGGTTGCTGACCAGGAAGACGTGTACTACTACATCACGGTGATGAACGAGAACTACGAGCACCCGGCGATTCCGCAGGGCGACTCGGTGGCGGCCGACATCATCAAGGGTATGTACGCCTTCCGCAAGGCTGAAGCCGACAAGAAGGCGCCGCGCGTTCAGCTGATGGGCGCGGGCACGATCTTCAACGAAGTGATTGCCGCCGCCGATCTGCTGAAGAACGACTGGGGCGTCGCTGCCGACCTCTGGAGCGTGCCGAGCTTCACCGAGCTCGCTCGCGAAGGCCACGAAGTGCAGCGCTGGAACCTGCTGCACCCAACGGAAGAGAAGAAGCTCTCGCACGTCGAGAAGCTGCTGAAGGACGCACAAGGTCCGGTCATCGCTTCGACCGACTACGTGCGCGCGCTGACCGAGCAGATCCGCGCGTTCGTGCCGCAGAAGTTCGTCGTGCTGGGCACGGATGGCTACGGCCGTTCGGACACGCGTGAAAAGCTGCGCCACTTCTTCGAAGTCGACCGCTTCTGGGTCACGGTTGCCGCGTTGAATGCACTGGCAGATGAAGGCACGATCGAACGCAAGGTCGTCGCCGAGGCGCTCAAGAAGTACAACCTTGATCCCGCCAAACCCAACCCGATGACCGTCTAAGGCATCATTCCCCGTGTGCCACGGCGTGCGCGCCTGCCCTGATCGACAGGGCGGGTCGCGTGCGCGGCCCAGGAGACACTAACAATGAGTCAAGCGATCGAAATCAAGGTGCCGGACATCGGCGATTACAAGGACATTCCTGTGATCGAGGTGCTGGTGAAGGCGGGTGATACCGTCGAGAAAGAGCAATCGCTCGTTACGCTGGAATCCGACAAGGCGACCATGGATGTGCCGAGCTCGGCCGCCGGTGTCGTCAAGGAAGTGAAGGTCAAGGTGGGCGACAACGTGTCGGAAGGCTCGCTGATCGTCGTGCTGGATGGTGCGGGTGCTGCCGCGCCGGCTCCGGCGCCTGCTGCTGCCCCGGCTCCCGCGCCCGCTGCTGCGCCGGCGCCTGCCGCCGGTGGTGGTGGCGGTCTGCAAGAAGTCAAAGTGCCGGATATCGGCGACTACAAAGACATTCCCGTGATTGAAGTCGCGGTGAAGGTCGGCGATCGCGTCGAGAAAGAGCAGTCGCTCGTGACGCTCGAATCCGACAAGGCGACCATGGACGTGCCGAGCTCGGCCGCCGGCGTCGTCAAGGAAGTGAAGGTCAAGGTCGGCGACAACGTGTCGGAAGGCTCGCTGATCGTCGTGCTGGAAACCGACGGCGGTGCTGCGGCTTCGGCGCCTGCGGCAAAACCGGCTGCGCTCGAGAAGCCGTCGGATGCACCGGCTGCGCCGTCGCCCGCTCCGGCTTCGCCGTCAGCGCTGGCGCAAGCGCCGCTGATCCCGGCCGGCGAAGGTGGTGCGCGGCGTGCAAGCCATGCGTCGCCGTCGGTGCGCAAGTTCGCGCGCGAACTCGGCGTCGACGTCGTGCAGGTGCAGGGCACGGGTCCGAAGGGTCGTATTACGCAAGCCGACGTGACCGCGTTCATCAAGGGCGTGATGACGGGCCAGCGTGCTGCGCCGGCAGGTGCCGCACCGGCTGCCGCGGGCGGCGGCGAGTTGAATCTGCTGCCGTGGCCGAAGGTCGACTTCACCAAGTTCGGACCGGTCGATCCGAAGCCGCTGTCGCGCATCAAGAAGATATCGGGCGCGAATCTGCATCGCAACTGGGTCATGATTCCGCACGTCACGAACAACGACGAAGCGGACATCACCGATCTCGAAGCGCTGCGCGTGCAGTTGAACAAGGAAAACGAAAAGGCCGGCGTGAAGATCACGATGCTGGCGTTCGTGATCAAGGCGGTGGTGTCGGCCTTGAAGCAGTTCCCGACGTTCAATGCCAGCCTCGACGGCGACAACCTGGTGTTCAAGCAGTACTTCCATATCGGTTTTGCTGCCGATACGCCGAATGGCCTGGTCGTTCCGGTGATTCGCGATGCGGACAAGAAGGGTTTGATCGATATCGCGAAGGAAATGGCCGAGCTGTCGAAGGCTGCGCGTGATGGCAAGCTGAAGCCGGATCAGATGCAGGGTGGCTGCTTCTCGATTTCCTCCCTGGGTGGGATTGGCGGGACTAACTTCACGCCGATTATCAATGCGCCTGAAGTCGCCATTCTCGGGCTGTCGCGTGGCGCGATGAAGCCGGTTTGGGATGGTAAGCAGTTTGTGCCGCGGTTGACTCTGCCGCTGTCGTTGTCGTATGACCATCGGGTGATTGATGGGGCTGCGGCGGCGCGGTTCAATGCGTATCTGGGTGCGATTCTTGCCGATTTTCGGCGTGTGATTCTTTGATAGTGGGTTGAGGTTTTTTGCTGGCGGCGCCGATTTTTCGGTTATCCGCGTGTATCGCTAAACCTGCTTTCTTATCGGTCTATTAGCGTCGCCCCTGTGCGGGGCGGCACCTACTTTTCTTTGTCTTCCAAAGAAAAGTAGGCAAAAGAAAGGCGCGTCCTTGGGCGGACAGCAAAGGCTGATTCTGTCCAAGGCGCTGCCAGCTTTTAGGCTGCTGTGAAGTGGGTCTGCGCGTGCCTCATCACGATCAATAAGAGAAGGGGACACTATGAGTCTCGTCGAAGTAAAAGTGCCGGATATCGGTGACTTCAAGGACGTCGATGTCATCGAAGTCAATATCAAACCGGGCGATGTCATCGAGAACGAACAGGCGTTGATGACGCTCGAGTCGGATAAGGCCTCCATCGAAGTGCCGAGCGATATCGCCGGCACCGTCAAGGAAGTGCGCGTCAAAGCCGGTGACAAAGTCTCGCAAGGCACGGTCATCGCGCTAGTCGAATCGTCTGCGGACGCTGCGCCGGCTAAGGCGCCCGAAAAAGCGCCCGCTCCGGCAGCAGCAGCGCCTGCACCCGCACCCAAGACGGCCGCGCCCGCGCCGCAAGCCGGTAGCTTCTCCGGCAACGCGGATGTCGAGTGCGACATGCTTGTGCTCGGTTCGGGCCCCGGCGGTTACTCGGCTGCGTTCCGCTCGGCCGACCTCGGCATGAAGACGGTGCTAGTCGAACGTTATGCAACGCTCGGCGGCGTCTGTCTGAATGTCGGCTGTATCCCGTCGAAGGCGCTGCTGCACACGGCCCTCGTCATCGACGAAGCCGAAGCGCTCGGCGCGCACGGCATTACGTTCGGCAAGCCGCAAATCGATCTCGACAAACTGCGCGACTTCAAGTCGGGCGTCGTCAAGAAGCTCACCGGCGGTCTCGCCGGCATGGCCAAGATGCGCAAGGTCGAAGTCGTAACGGGCACCGGCTCGTTCGTCGATCCGTATCACATGGAAGTGCAGACCGAAAGCGGCAAGAAGGTCGTCAAGTTCAAGCAGGCAATCATCGCCGCGGGCTCGGAAGCGGTGAAGCTGCCGTTCATTCCCGAAGATCCGCGCGTGGTCGATTCGACCGGCGCGCTCGAACTGCGTCAGATTCCGCAACGCATGCTGGTGATCGGCGGCGGCATCATCGGGCTGGAAATGGCGACGGTCTACGCCACGCTCGGCGCACAGATCGATGTGGTCGAAATGCTCGACGGCCTGATGGCCGGCGCGGATCGCGATCTGGTCAAGGTCTGGGAGAAGTACAACAGCAAGCGTTTTGCCAACGTCATGCTGAAGACCAAAACCACTGCGGCAGAAGCGAAAGACGACGGCATCTACGTGTCGTTCGAAGGCGAAAAGGCACCGGCCGAAGCGCAACGCTATGACCTCGTGCTGGTCGCTGTCGGCCGTTCGCCGAATGGCAAGAAGATCGGTGCGGACAAGGCGGGCGTCGCGGTAACCGATCGCGGCTTCATCGACGTCGACAAGCAGATGCGCACCAACGTGCCACATATCTTCGCGATCGGCGATATCGTCGGTCAGCCGATGCTCGCGCACAAAGCGGTGCATGAAGCTCACGTTGCCGCTGAAGTGGCTCACGGCGAGAAGGCATACTTCGATGCGCTGCAGATTCCGTCGGTGGCCTACACCGATCCGGAAGTGGCGTGGGCCGGCAAGACGGAAGACCAACTGAAGGCCGAAGGCATCAAGTACGGCAAGGCAGTGTTCCCATGGGCCGCTTCGGGTCGCGCAATCGCCAATGGCCGCGATGAAGGCTTCACCAAGCTGCTGTTCGACGAAGAAACGCATCGCGTGATCGGCGGTGGGATCGTCGGCCTGAACGCCGGCGACCTGATCAGCGAAGTCTGTCTCGCAGTCGAAATGGGTGCGGACGCGACGGACATCGGTAAGACGATTCACCCGCATCCGACGCTCGGCGAATCGATCGGTATGGCCGCCGAGTTGTACGAAGGCGTTTGCACCGACTTGCCGCCGCAGAAAAAGAAGTAATGCCGCTGGGTCCGCCTGCATGCAGGCGGACTCGATGAATGCAGAGGCAAAAAAAACGGCGCGCCCTTTGCGGGGCGCGCCTTTTTTTTTGCAGCAAGCAGCGTTTGTCGTGAAGCAACGCATGAGACACGCGCTGTGCACCCGGGGCAGCGGGAAAAAAATCCCGGCCTTTCGCCGGGCAAACGATACGCTATTCAACGTATCGGAGCGTTCGGCCAGATAAAACCGTGTGAGCGGCAACGGCACGACGCTGTTGCTTGCATGCTGTTACTGCAGTCGCGCCGGCCCAACCGTGAGTCGGGCCGGCGTGATGTGGGGCTTGAAACTTAGACTGCCTTCTTTGCCGACGAGCGCGATGCTTGTGCAGCGGCTTGCGATGCTGCCTTCGATGCGGCCGTTGCGGCTGCATTGAAGTTGCTTTCGGCGATTTCGACAGCTTGCTTCGTTGCCTTGTGGACCGTTTCGTACGTGGTGTTGGCGGCGGTGATAGCCGACTTCATCACGGCGACAGCAGTTTCCGAACCGGCCGGAGCATTCTTCGCAACGTTTTCGACGAGCGCCTGGACCTTGCGGTTTTGCTCTTCGAATTGCGCTTCCGCCACGCGGGTGAATTCACCTTGCGTTGCCGAAACGATTTCATACACGTGACGGCCGTACGACAGCGCCTTTTCAGCCACCGGCTGTGCAAGGCTTGCTTGCAGTGCCAGCAGTTCCTGCGCGTCCTTCACCGACAGGGCGCGCTGGGCGTTTTCCTGGCTTTCCGCGAGCGTCGACTTCACGACTTGCAGGTTCAGTTCAACCAGCTTTTCGACGCCTTCAAATGCTTTGGTCGTCAGGCCGAACAACGTTTCAAAGTTGGCTTTCTGGGCTGCAGCGAATTGCTCAGGGGTCAGCAGAGTCATGGTTTACGCTCCTGGATCGCGGTCTGTCTGTGCGGACCGCATTGGGTTGGTGGCGAGACGCTCTCAGATCGTCTCCCCGGACCGCGATGTTTTGTGCATCGCAGCAATGGTTCCCATTTTAGGATGGCTACAAAGAATGTCAAGTGCTTTTTGTGCATCGCACAATGTTAATAAATTGCTGATAAAACAACACGTTATGCGGTAGGCATGACATGCGTATGACGCGGGTTGATTTGTCTGTTGCACTGCGCCGGTGCAGAAGAAATCTGCACTTGTTACCGATTTCGAGAGGGATTTTGACGCGTTGGGAGGCGCTGCAGCGAGAGAGCAACCTTGACGTTTGACAAAAAATCCAACAACTGGGCCATATCGATGTAAACCAGAAAGTGTCACGGAACGTTAATGCTCTATGCCGGTCGAATGCGCGTTGGCGATCTCCAGCAGATGTTTAACAGCCTGCAGCGAGATCCCGTCGACGTTCCGGTGCGCCGGCGCGGTGCGCTGGCCAGGTTTTACGCGCCGGTGCTCTGACCGTATTTCCCCTGATCAAGGTTGTCTCGAAATTGCCGTTATGCTGAAAGAATCACCTCGATTCCGGCATATGGCGGCAAGGGCGAGGCGAAGCGCGCGGGCGATCGTTTTTTTCGATCGAAGCGCGGCACTTATTCGTGTTTTTGCGATCGGAGCTTACAAGCCGGTTTAAGGAGCGCGTATAAGTGCTTCAAATTGCTAATTTTTCGTTGTTTTACTACACTTGCGGAAACCTCTCGCCGCTCCCTACCGAACACCCATGAAAACCGACATGTTTTCGTCGCTAAAAGTGATCCACGGCGCGGCCCGCAGCACCGCTCTGTCGGTGGCCGCCTCCATGGTCATCGCAGCGGCGTTCGCCACGCCTGTCGGCGCTTTTGCGGCCACGCCCGCAGATACGCCCGCCCCGACTGCAAAAACCACCAAACACGCGAAAGCGAAGAAGCCCGCAGCAGCCACCGCCGACAAAGTGTCGAGCAAGAAGGCCGCCAAAGGCGCAGCGGTGAAGACCGTTGCCGCCGCGGGTGACGACGCGCCGCGCACGAGCGTCAAGCGCAAGCGCGTGACGTACACGTCGAACGGTCGCCACCACACGGCGGTGCGCCGCGTCGCGTACGAACCGCGTCAGCCAACCGTCGGCCAGGCTTTCGGTCTGCACGACACGCCCGACGCGTTGATGCTGCGTTCGAGCGTGGCCTACGTGATCGACCAGAACACGGGCGAATCGCTGTTCGACAAGAATTCGCGCGCCGTGGTGCCCATCGCGTCGATTACCAAGCTGATGACCGCAATGGTGGTGCTCGACTCGAAAGAGGCGATGACCGACCAGATCGAAGTCACCGACGAAGACCGCGACTACGAGAAGAACACCGGCTCGCGTCTGTCGGTGGGCTCGGTGCTCTCGCGTGAAGACATGCTGCATATCGCGCTGATGGCCTCGGAAAACCGCGCGGCCGCAGCGCTGTCGCGTTATTTCCCGGGTGGCCGTCCGGCGTTCCTCGCAGCAATGAATGCGAAGGCCAAGCAACTGGGCATGACCGACACGCACTTTGAAAACCCCACGGGTTTGACGAGCCAGAACGTGTCGAGCGCGCGTGACCTCGTGAAGATGGTCAACGCGGCGTATCAGTATCCGGTGATCCGCAAGTTCTCGACCGATCACAGCTATGAGGTGTACACCGGCAAGCGTTCGCTCGCCTACAACAGCACGAACGCATTGGTGCGTAACCCGACGTGGGACATCGGTCTGCAAAAGACCGGTTTCATCAACGAAGCGGGCGAGTGCCTCGTGATGCAGGCGACCATTCACGGCCGTCCCATGGTCATGGTGCTGCTCGACTCGTCGGGTAAGTATTCGCGCTTTGCGGACGCAACGCGTCTGCGCACGTGGCTCGACAACGGTGGCGATCAGCCGCGCATCACCAGCGCGGATGCGGGCGGTCCGGGCACCTGAAATTGCCCTGACATGCTCGAGCGGCCGGTTTTCGGGCCGGCCAGAAAAAAGCCTCGCATTTTTGCGAGGCTTTTTTATTGAAGCGGAGGAGGGGCCGCAGCCGGTTCAGGCGTGCTGGGGATGCGAATGCTCCTGCGGTGTCTGCGGGCGATAACCAAGCGATTCGGAAATCAGCAGCGCCGTTTGGCTCAGTTGTCCCAGCCACGAGTCCTGCAAGCGATCCGCCGGGGCGGACAGCGACAGGCCCGCAACCAGCTTGCCGGTGTCGTCGTAAATCCCCGCGGCGATGCAGCGCACACCCAGTTCCAGTTCTTCGTTATCGCGCGCGCACGCCTGTTGGCGCACATGTGACAGCTCGCGTTCGAGTTTGGTCAGATCGGTGATGCTGTTCTGCGTATGACCGGACAGGCCGGTGCGCGTAGCGTAGGCCCGCACGCGGGTCGATTCGTCTGCGGCGAGGAAGAGCTTGCCCACCGAGGTCAGATGCAGCGGCGCGCGCCCGCCGATCGCCCGCACCACCTGCATGCCGGAGCGCTCGGAGTAGGCCCGCTCTATATAGACGATCTCGTCGCCCTGACGGACCGACAGGTTCACTGTCTGCCCGGTTTGACGGTGCAGTTCGCGCATCGGCGTGAGCGCCGCGTCGCGTACCGACAGCCGTGCTTTCACCAGATTGCCCAGTTCGAGCAGGCGCATACCGAGACGGTACGTGCCGGGATCCGACCGGTCGACCAGCCGGCACATCACCATGTCGTTCAGGATGCGGTGCGCGGTGGACGGATGCAGCTCCGTTCGGATGGCGAGTTCTTTCAGGCTGACCGGGTCGCTATGCGCAGCGAGTGCATCGAGCAGGCGCATCATGCGTTCGATCACCTGGATCGACGTTTTGGGATCCGGGTTCGTATCGCTCATGGGAGGAATCGGTTGACGCGTCAAACAGCGGAAATTGATTGTATCCCGTATGGTGAAAAGAAGGGAAGCGGTTGGAAGCGCAATTCCAAATTAACGTGGCATTCGTCCTATGCCTTCCGGCCGTTGGTATTGTGCGGCAAACAGCGGATAATCAGGGACGTTTTCCCGAAGGAGGGGCTCATGCGAGTCGGATTGTTCGTCACCTGCCTGATCGATCTGATGCGTCCGGAGATCGGTTTTTCGGTTATCAAGCTGATCGAAGGCGCCGGTTTCGAGGTGGTGGTGCCGCCTGCGCAAACCTGTTGCGGGCAACCCGCGTACAACTCGGGCGAGCGGCGCATCGCGCGCGACCTGGCCGAGAAAACCTTGCGCGAGTTCGAACAGTTCGACTATGTCGTGGTGCCGTCCGGTTCCTGCGGCGGCATGATCCGCGCGCATTACGGCGACCTGTTTGCGGACGATCCGGAGCTGATGAACCGCTTTGGCCGATTGCGCGCCAAAGTGTTCGAGTTGACCGACTTCCTCGTCAATGTGGCCAAGGTGCAATTGCAGCCGGGCGAGTTCGCGGGCCAGGTGACCTATCACGATTCCTGTTCGGGGCTGCGCGAACTGGGCGTCAAGGCGCAGCCGCGCGAACTGCTTTCGCAGGTGGGTGTGGCGGTGACCGAAATGAAGGATTGCGAGCACTGCTGCGGCTTTGGCGGCACCTTCGCGGTCAAGTACGGCGACATCTCGACGGCGATCGTCGACGAGAAATGCGCGAATATCAGCGCGAGCGGCGCCGGCACGGTGGTGCTCGGCGACCTCGGCTGCATGCTCAATATCGAAGGCCGTTTGCGGCGCACCGGCGATACCACTACCCGCGTGCTGCACATCGCGCAGGTGCTGGCCGGCGACGCGTAAATTGTCGCGGCGCCCAGGCCGGCGCGCTTGATCCGGCACACGCCATTTCGCGCACTTCGTTCGCATTTCGTTCGTGCCCTTTAGTCGCGCATCGCACTCGCACGTTTCACTCGCCCATCTCTCTCGAATACGCTCAAGGCCGCCATGCAAGTCCAATCCATGCATTTCAAGGCCCGTGCGGGCCAGAAACTCGCCGACCAGCGTCTCCAGCAGAACCTCACCAAGCTGTCGACCAAGTTCGTGTCGGCCCGCGCCGCGGCCATGACTGCGATCGATTTCCCGGCCACCCGCGCGGCGCTCAAGGAGCGCCGCGATCGCGCGCTGGAAAATCTCGATGTCTGGCTCGAGACCTTCGAGCGCGAAGCGACCCGGCGCGGCGTGACAGTCCTGTTCGCCGAGACGACGCAGGAGGCCGCACGCCTCGTCGGTGATATCGCGCGCCGGCACGAGGTGAAGAAGGTGATCAAGACCAAGTCGATGGTCACCGAGGAAATGCGCCTGAATGACGTGCTCGGGCAAATGGGCGTGCAATCGATCGAAACCGATCTGGGCGAATATATTCTGCAGATCAATGACAACGAACCGCCTAGCCACATCATCGCGCCGGTCGTCCACAAAGATAAGGACGAGATCGCCGACCTCTTCGCGAAAACGCACCACCGGCCGCGTCAGACCGAGATCACGGACATGACTCGCGAAGCGCGCGAGGTACTGCGCCCGCACTTTATGACCGCGGACATGGGCGTGACGGGCGGCAACTTCGTGATAGCGGAGACAGGTTCGGTTGCGCTGGTCACGAACGAGGGCAACGAAGGCATGTGCACGGTGATGCCGCGCGTGCATGTGGCGGTGACCGGCATCGAGAAAGTGCTGCCTACGCTGGAGGATCTGGCGACGGCGATGCGTCTGTTGCCGCGCTCTGCGACCGGGCAGGCGGCGTCGAACTATTTTTCCGTGCTGACCGGACCGCGCGGCGTGGGCGATCAGGATGGTCCCGAGCATATGTATGTGGTGCTGGTCGACGGCGGCCGCACGGGGTTAATCGGCGGCGACTTCCAGGACATGCTGCGCTGTATCCGTTGCGGCGCTTGTATGAACCATTGCCCGGTATATCAGAAGGTGGGCGGTCATGCCTACGGCTGGGTTTATCCGGGGCCCATGGGATCGGTGCTGACGCCGAGCTACGTTGGGATCGACAAAGCGTTGGATCTGCCGCAGGCGGCGACTTTGTGCGGCGAGTGCAACAGCGTCTGTCCGGTGGGCATTCCCTTGTCAGATCTGCTGCGCAAGCTGCGCGAGAAGCAGGTCGAGCGACGCCTGCGGCCGTGGCGCGAGCGGGTAGGGCTCGCGGTGTGGGGTTTCCTGGCGCTCCACCCGGATGCTTATGCGCTTTTCACCAAGCTGGCGGTTCGCGTGCTGGAACAGATGGGTGGGCGAAATCGTTCGATTACGAAGCTGCCGTTGGGCGGCGCCGGCTGGACCAATACGCGCGATATGCCGGCGCCGGTTGGCCGTACGTTCAGAGAGCTGTACGCCGCGCAACGCAGCCATATTGGCTGAGCGAGGGGCGCGGTCGTTGCAATTGCGAGGCGGATGGAATGTGTGGAGCGAGCGAGGCTGCCGGTCCGTCCGGCTTTGTGATTTCTAGCTGAAGCTTCCGAAACCACTCGCCTGGTGCCAGTGGCCCAGGGAGATTCGCTCCCGGCGGCAGACGCACCGGATGTGCCCGATACGCGAGGCGTGACGCGATACCGCGCCTACGCCTGCCCCCTCCTTGCAGGATCAATGATCCGTCATCCCTGGCTGGCGGCTGTAACTACCTCTCGCTTGCGCATTGCCCCCGTTGCCGCGTCCACCGCCATTGCCTGCTTGCTGTGGCGCAGGGGGCGGCGGGCTTCCAGCCCCGGGTCGTGGCGCATTGGAACCACTCGGTCCTCTCGGCCCGCCAACCGCGCCTTGAGGCGGCGGTCCCCCGTTCGGCTGACCATGCCAGCCGCCGTTATCTCCGCGGTTTCCATTGTTTCCATAGTTGCCGTTATTCGGCCGTCCCCGATCCGGATAACCCGGGTAGCCCGGGTAACCCCGATAACCCGGCCCCGGCCCGTAATAGCGGCCAGGCCCGTCGTAGTAACCCGGGTCCGGATAGTTGCTGTAGCCCATGTAGACGTTGGTTTGCGGCACAACCGGTACGCCGGTGGCATAGCCGTCGTAACCGTCATAGCCGCTGTAACCGCCGCCATAGCCGTTGCTGCCCACCGGTGTGCCATCCGGATAGACTGCGCAGCCGCTGAGCAATGCGGCAGCGGCGGTCAGCACGGCAAGAGGAGCAATTCGTTTCATCACGAGGACCAGTGCGAATATTCATGTCTATAAGACAGCTATTATCGCCAACCGTCGCGCCAGTTTTGTATGTGTTTGTAAGGATTTCTTTTTCGTGCCACGACGCATGTCAACCGTCGTGGACGATCACGCGGCCAATGGACTGTTCCATCCAGAGCAACGCTGTATCTCGCGCCCGTGGGTTTTTCCCGATTGTGAATTTCTATAGCATTTCGACTGGGCATAGTGCGTCACGAGCTCACGAGCCCCTAATCGGAAGAAAACACATCATGAAAAAGACAATATCGGTGTACTGGCCCTTTGCCATCGTTGTGCCGCTCGCTGCGGCAGGCTATCTGCACGTTTGCGGCGACGCCGCTTTGCGTGCCTCCCAGGCCCCGCTCGCTGCTGATCAACTGACCGCGGAACTGGCGCGTGCCGTCTCGTACGGCATGGTCGACAATGCGTCGACATTGCCGGCCAAACCCGTGCGCGCCGCGACGGCAATGCCGCTGGCTCAGGCATCTTAAGCGCGGCGGGACGAGATAGTGAGTCAGGATTCCATCGTGTCAGCCGCTGCCGGATCGGGAGCGGGTGACAGCGCGGCGGCGTCTATGGCGGAACATCGCCCTTGCTGAGTTGGCGCGGCGTCCGTGTGTGAATCCGGATGCCGACAGAAGCGCGCCGTGTCCGGCGTAATTTGGTGCAGCTTTGTATAATCGCGGCACTGTTTCCTAACCGTTGATCCGCGGGCGTCTAGCGTCCGGAAGCCTCTGATGAAAACCGTGTCCATCTGCTTTGTCTGCTTGGGGAACATCTGCCGTTCGCCAACCGCGGAAGGTGTGATGCGCCGTCTGGTCGGCGAGGCGAAGCTCGCGGAGCGCATTCTGGTCGATTCCGCCGGCACGGGCGACTGGCACATCGGCCAGCCGCCAGACGATCGTGCGCAACGGGCGGCCGGACGGCGGGGGTATGAGCTTGCCGCCTTGCGTGGACGTCAGATCGCGGCAGGCGACTTCGAGCACTTCGACCTGCTGATCGCGATGGACGACAAAAACGTCGCCGCATTGCGCCAGGTTTGTCCGGCGGAGCAGCGTGACAAAATCCGCCTGCTGATGGAGTTCGTCCCGGAGGCGGATGGTCGCTGGGGCGGCGCCCGCGAAGTCGTCGACCCCTATTTCGGCGGCACCGAAGGGTTCGAACAGGTGCTGGATCAATGCGAAGCGGCCTGCCGCGGGCTGATCGCGGCCTTGCGTCCCCAATTGGTTGCGTAAGTCAGGCGAACGTCGGCTGCCTTATCCAGCAATTAAGCAAATGACCCAAATCACAATAGGGATACTTGACTAATTCACTCATGTATTTATACTTGACCAAACTTGTCGAGAATTGCGGTTCCCACACTATATGAGACTCACCACGAAAGGCCGTTTCGCCGTCACGGCGATGATTGACCTGGCACTGCGCCAGGAGCAGGGCCCGGTGACGCTTGCGGGTATCAGCCAGCGCCAACATATCTCCCTGTCTTATCTCGAGCAGCTGTTTGGCAAGCTGCGTCGTCACGAAATCGTCGAGTCCGTGCGCGGACCGGGCGGCGGCTACAATCTGGCCCGCCGCGCTGAAGACGTGACCGTCGCCGACATCATCATCGCTGTCGACGAACCGCTCGACGCCACCCAGTGCGGCGGCAAGGGCTCGTGCGAGGGCACCAAACAGCACGACGGCCACTGCATGACGCACGAATTGTGGTCGACGCTGAACCAGAAAATGGTCGAGTACCTGGATTCGGTCTCCCTGAAAGATCTGGTCGACCAGCAGCGTTCGCGCGAAGGCGCGCCGGCAGTGTTGCGCGACCGGCGCAACGAGGCGCCGGCGGTCGAACCCGCCCGCGTCGTGCCGAAAGGGCCCAATTCAGTTTTCAACATGGCCGGTTCCTAGGCGCGGCAATCTGAACGCACCGCAGCCTGATCAGGAATCCAGAAGCCAGAGCAATGACGTCCCCGGAGCAATTGATGAACAACGACACTCTCCACCTGCCCATTTACATGGACTACAGCGCGACGACGCCGATCGATCCGCGTGTGGTGGACAAGATGATTCCGTATCTGCGTGAGCAGTTCGGCAACCCCGCATCGCGCAGCCACAAGTATGGCTGGGACGCGGAACGTGCGGTCGAGGAAGCGCGCGAGAACGTCGCTGCGCTGGTGAATGCCGATCCGCGCGAAATCATCTGGACCTCGGGCGCAACGGAGTCGGACAACCTCGCGATCAAGGGTGCTGCGCACTTCTACAAGAGCAAGGGTAAGCACATCATCACGGTGAAGACCGAGCACAAGGCTGTGCTCGACACCTGCCGCGAACTCGAACGCGAAGGCTTTGACGTCACGTATCTGGATGTGAAGGACGACGGTCTCATCGACCTCGAGAAGTTCAAGGCCGCGCTGCGCCCGGATACGATTCTGGTTTCGGTCATGTCGGTGAACAACGAGATCGGCGTGATCCAGGACATCGAGGCGATCGGCGAGATCACCCGTGAAAAGGGCATCATTTTCCACGTCGACGCGGCACAAGCCACCGGTAAGATCGAGATCGACCTGCAAAAACTGAAGGTCGACCTGATGTCGTTCTCGGCGCACAAGACGTACGGTCCGAAGGGCATTGGCGCGCTGTACGTGCGTCGCAAGCCGCGTATCCGCATCGAAGCGCAGATGCACGGCGGCGGTCACGAGCGCGGCATGCGCTCGGGCACGCTGGCCACGCACCAGATCGTCGGTATGGGCGAAGCGTTCCGTATCGCGCGTGAAGAAATGGCGACGGAAAACGAACGCATCCGCATGCTGCGCGACCGTTTGCTGCGCGGTCTGCAGGACATGGAAGAAACGTATGTGAACGGCCACATGGAAAAACGTGTGCCGCACAATCTGAACATCAGCTTCAATTTCGTCGAAGGCGAGTCGCTGATCATGGCGGTGAAGGACGTGGCGGTGTCGTCGGGCTCGGCTTGTACGTCGGCTTCGCTGGAACCGTCGTACGTGCTGCGCGCACTGGGGCGTAACGACGAGTTGGCACATAGCTCGATCCGCTTCACGGTGGGCCGTTTCACGACGGAGCAGGATGTCGATTACGTGATTAACCTGCTGAAGACCAAAATTTCGAAGCTGCGCGATCTGTCGCCGCTGTGGGAAATGCACCAGGACGGGATCGATATTTCGACGATCAAGTGGGCTGCGCACTGACGCGCCAACGCTTAAGCGTCGCGCTTTGCGTCGCGTTTGCGTCGCGATTGCGTCGAACAAGCAACGAATGCAGGTTGAAACGAAACAAGGAGTGTAATCATGTCTTATAGCGCAAAGGTTCTGGACCACTACGAAAACCCGCGCAACGTCGGTTCCTTCGCGAAGGACGACGATGCGGTCGGCACCGGCATGGTCGGCGCACCGGCATGCGGCGACGTGATGAAGCTGCAGATCCGCGTGGGCGCGGACGGCATCATCGAAGACGCGAAGTTCAAGACGTACGGCTGCGGTTCGGCAATCGCGTCGAGCTCGCTCGTCACCGAATGGGTGAAAGGCAAGACGCTCGATCAGGCCATGTCGATCAAGAACACGCAGATCGCCGAGGAACTGGCGCTGCCGCCGGTGAAAATCCACTGCTCGATCCTCGCGGAAGACGCGATCAAGGCAGCGGTTGCCGACTACAAGCAACGCCACGGTGAAGCGGTCGTCGAAGGCGACAAGCAACACGCGTAAGCGGCAGTCGAGCGCGTGGTTGAGTGCTCATTTGAGTGCTCACTTAAGTGAGTCGAAGCGGGCGGTGCAAGCAGAAAGGCACGGCCCGGCATGAGCGATATTTGATGCAGGCAGGGTAGCAGCGCGGAAGTAGTCACACGAGTGACGAACACGCGCGGCGCAATGAGAAACGCTATGGCAATTACGTTGACCGAAAAGGCAGCACAGCACGTCCAGAAGTATCTGAACCGTCGCGGCAAGGGTGTCGGGCTGCGCGTAGGCGTGCGCACCACGGGTTGCTCGGGTTTGGCCTACAAGCTCGAGTACGTGGATGAACTCGCGCCCGAAGACGAAGTGTTCGATTGCAACGGCGTGAAGATCATTGTCGACCCGAAAAGCCTCGCCTATATCGACGGCACCGAACTCGACTTCGCACGCGAAGGGTTGAACGAGGGCTTCAGGTTCAACAACCCGAACGTGAAGGACGAGTGCGGTTGCGGCGAATCGTTCCGCGTGTAAATCGGCTCACTCCGCGTGCAGCGGATCAAAGGCGGCGCGTGCCGCCTTTTTAGTTTCATCCGCGCATCCGGGTCGCCGTCTTTGTCGTTGAATTCCTGCTGCGCTTTCGATCCGCGTTTTTAGCCTGCACTCCGGTGCGCTTTCCTGAACGGACTCCTTTTATCCGATGGTCTCGCTGAACGACAGCCACTTCGACCTGTTCGATCTGCCGGCGCAATTCGCGCTCGACGCAGCGGTACTCGATCACGCCTACCGCACGGTGCAGGCGCAAGTGCATCCGGACCGCTTCGCGGCGGCCGGCGACGCGCAAAAGCGCGTGGCGATGCAATGGGCAACGCGCACCAACGAGGCATATCAGACGCTGCGCGATCCGTTGAAGCGTGCGACTTATCTGCTGCATCTGCGCGGCATCGACGTCGGCGCGCACAACAACACGGCGATGGAGCCGGCGTTCCTGATGCAGCAGATGGAGTGGCGTGAAGGCATTGAAGACGCTGCCGCGGCAAAGAACGTCGACGCGCTCGACGCCTTGCTGACCGAACTGCAGGACGAAGAGCGCATGCGCTTCAACAAGCTCGGCGCACTGCTCGACAGCGGCGCGAATCAGGCGGCGGGCGAAGCGGTGCGGCAGTTGATGTTCATCGAACGGGTGGCGTCGGAGATTGGCACGCAGATCGAGCGTCTCGAGAACTAGCCGTCCGGCGATCAGGCGATCCCGCGTCCCGGCGTCCCGGTACGCGCCGGTGTCCCGCAAGAATATGCAGCCATAGCAGCCGCAGCAACACAATTAGCAACGCATCCAGCAACGCGAAAATTCAGGACGGGGTCCAGCGGCCCCGAGAAGATCCAGATGGCCTTACTGCAAATCTCCGAACCCGGCATGGCGCCGGCGCCCCATCAGCGGCGTCTCGCGGTCGGTATCGATCTTGGCACGACCAATTCCCTCGTCGCCGCCGTGCGCAGCGGCGTGCCCGACGTGCTGCCCGACGAAGACGGCCATGTGCTGCTGCCGTCGGTGGTGCGGTACCTGGAAAAGGGCGGCCGCCGTATCGGCCGCACGGCCAAGGCTGAAGCCGCGAGCGATCCGCGCAACACGATCGTGTCGGTCAAGCGCTTCATGGGCCGCGGCAAGGCGGAAGTGGAAGGCGCCGAAAACGCGCCGTACGACTTTATCGACGCACCCGGCATGGTGCAGATTCGTACCGTCGACGGCGTGAAGAGCCCGGTCGAAGTGTCGGCGGAAATTCTTGCGACGCTGCGCCAGCGCGCCGAAGACACGCTCGGCGACGAGCTGGTCGGCGCCGTCATTACCGTGCCCGCGTATTTCGACGAAGCGCAGCGCCAGGCGACCAAGGACGCCGCGCGTCTCGCCGGCCTGAACGTGCTGCGTCTCCTGAACGAGCCGACTGCGGCCGCGATTGCTTACGGCCTCGATAACGGTTCCGAAGGCCTCTACGCGGTCTACGACCTCGGCGGCGGCACCTTCGATCTGTCGATTCTGAAGCTCACCAAGGGTGTGTTCGAAGTGCTCGCGGCGGGCGGCGATTCCGCGCTCGGCGGCGACGATTTCGACCATGCACTGTATCGCCACGTGCTGGAGCAGGCGGGCATCGCGCCGCACACGCTCGCACCGGAAGACGTCCGTCTGCTGCTCGACTGCGTACGCGTGACCAAGGAGGCGTTGTCTGACGCGCCAAATGCGGAGGTGCAGGCGAAGCTCTCGAACGGCACACAGATCGATCTGAGCGTCGGCGAGGCTACTTTCGAAGCCATCACGCAGGCGCTGGTTCAACGCACGCTGGGGCCGACGAAGAAAGCGCTACGCGACGCCAAAGTGGCGACGAAAGATATCAAGGGCGTGGTGCTGGTCGGCGGCGCGACGCGCATGCCGGTGATTCGCCGCGCGGTCGAGTCGTTCTTCGGCCAGCCGCCACTCATCAATCTCGACCCGGATCAGGTCGTCGCGCTTGGCGCTGCGATTCAGGCCGATCTGCTCGCGGGCAATCGCGGTGCCGACGGCGACGACTGGCTGTTGCTCGACGTGATTCCGCTGTCGCTCGGCGTCGAAACGATGGGCGGATTGACCGAGAAAATCATCCCGCGCAATTCGACGATTCCGGTCGCGCGTGCGCAGGATTTCACGACCTTCAAGGACGGCCAGACGGCGATGGCGATCCACGTCGTGCAAGGCGAGCGCGAGCTCGTCAACGATTGCCGTTCGCTCGCGCGTTTCGAGTTGCGCGGCATTCCGCCGATGGCGGCCGGCGCGGCGCGGATTCGCGTCACGTATCAGGTCGACGCGGACGGCCTGCTATCCGTGTTCGCGCGTGAACAGGGTTCGGGTGTGGAGGCGTCGGTGGTGGTCAAGCCGTCCTACGGTCTCGCCGACGACGACATTGCCAGAATGCTCGAAGAGAGCTTTTCGACCGCCGAAGTCGACATGCGCGCGCGCGCGTTGCGTGAAGCGCAAGTGGAAGCACGCCGTCTCGTGGAAGCGACCGACGCGGCGCTCGCCGCCGACGCTGAATTGCTCGACGACAGCGAACGCGCCGAACTCGACACGCTGCTTACCGCGCTGCGCAACATTGCCCAAAGCGACGACGCCGACGCGATCGAAGCCGCCACCAAAACGCTCGCCGAAGGCACCGACGAATTCGCCGCCCGCCGCATGAACAAGGGCATTCGCCGCGCGCTGGCCGGCCGCAAGCTCGACGAGATCTGAGTCTTGCGGCGCGCCCGCCGGCAATGAACCGCGCCGCGTGGACTTAAAAAGTCCGCGCGGCGCCAGTAAAATGGTACGGAGCCTGTTTGCGGCCGCCGTGCCGCAGACCCAAACGGAAAATGTATGCCTCAAATCGTTGTGCTGCCTCACGTCGAACTGTGCCCGGAAGGTGCGGTGATCGATGCCGTGCCCGGTAAGAGCATCTGCGACAGCCTGCTCGAACACGGCATTGAAATCGAGCACGCGTGCGAGAAGTCCTGCGCGTGCACGACCTGCCACGTGATCGTGCGTGAGGGTTTCGCCGCCTTGACGCCGTCTGAGGAAGACGAGGACGATCTGTTGGACAAGGCGTGGGGGCTCGAGCCGGCCTCGCGCCTGTCGTGCCAGGCGATGGTGCCGGCCGAGCAGGATCTGGTCGTCGAAATCCCGCGCTACTCAATTAATCACGCGAAGGAAAATCACTAACTGGAGGATGCAGCCATGAAGTGGACCGATACGCAAGACATCGCGATGGCCCTGACTGACAAGCACCAGGGCATCGATCCGCAGCAGGTGCGTTTCACCGATTTGCACCGCTGGGTGACCGAACTGGAAGGATTCGACGACGACCCGAACCGGTCGAACGAAAAGATCCTTGAAGCAATTCAGGCTGCATGGATCGAAGACGCGGATTATTGAGCACGGTGCTGGATTTTCCGGCGGCGGGACGCGATCGATTCCGCTCCGGCTGCGGCAAAGAAAAAGGCGATTCCATTGGAATCGCCTTTTTTAATGCCTGGAGAGTCTTTCAGGCTGCCAGCGGTCAGCTTGCTACGAGCGTGCCGTTTTCGACCCGCACACGCTGGCCTTGCTGGAACGGAGGCGCGTCGTGGTACGTGAAGTAGCGCGTCTTGCCGTTTTCCATCCGCACCCGCACCGAATACGACGTCGTGCTGCGGATGTGCTTTTCAACCGAGTTACCGGCAAGGCCGCCGCCGAGGGCGCCGAGCACAGTCATCGCCGTGCGGCCGTTGCCGCTGCCGAACTGGTTACCCACCACGCCGCCGGCCACTGCGCCGCCGACCGCGCCGATACCGGTGCCGTGACCTTCCTGACGTACCGTCGAGATGGCTTCCACTGTGCCGCAGGTCGAGCAGTAGGCCGGTTGCGACGGCTGTTGCTGAGCGTACTGCGGTGCCGGCTGGGCCTGTTGCTGCTGGGCGTACTGCTGTTGTTGAGCAGACGACGGGACCGGTTGAGGCGCCGGTTGCTGCGCCGCCTGTTGTGCTGCGGGCTGCGCGCCTGCCTGCTGGGCAGCCGGATTTGCCGGCGCCGCCGAATCGACCACGCCCGGTTGGGTGGTCACTTGCGCAGACTGGGTCTGATCCGTTTGCGCGCCGGTGCTCGACGCCTTCGGGAACAGCCCTGTGATGGCTGCGGTCGCGGCGAGACTGGCAATGATCAGTGCACCGGCAGCGGTAGCGACCAGCGGGTGAAGACGACGTTGTTGAGTGGGTTTGGTATCTTGATTATCCATATTGGCCTCCGTCTGAAGCAGAGTCGACTGTTATTGAGACAGAGTGTCGGGCAAATTGATCCCGGGAAAGTTTCATTTTGTAACCATTTCCGGGCAATCATCTCAGCTCTTTTGCATCAAAGCGCGCCAGGTGCGGCGCGGCGCCTGATTATTTGCGGGTCCGCGGCAGGTAAGGAGAACAGCGGCCCGGCGGCGGATACGCACCTTTTACCGACGGTTACAAACTGTCAGGTTGAGGAATGCGGTATTTTTCATGCACCGCAAGAAAAACGCCCGGCTTCGTACCGGGCGTTTTTCTGTTGCAAGCGGTTGAGGCGAGCGTCGCGGCGATCAGTCTTCGCGGCGCAGATGCGGGAACAGAATCACGTCGCGAATGCTCGGGCTGTCGGTCAGCATCATCACCAGACGGTCGATGCCGATGCCGCAACCGCCAGCCGGCGGCATGCCGTATTCCAGCGCGCGGATGTAGTCCGCGTCGTAGAACATGGCTTCTTCGTCGCCGGCGTCTTTCTGGTCGACCTGTTTCTTGAAGCGGGCAGCCTGGTCTTCCGGATCGTTCAGCTCCGAGAAACCGTTGGCGATTTCACGGCCCGTGATGAACAGCTCGAAACGCTCGGTGATGCCGGCGACCTTGTCCGACGCGCGCGCCAAAGGCGACACCTCGACCGGGTAATCGATGATGTAAGTCGGCTCCCACAACTGCGACTCGGCGGTCTCTTCGAACAGCGCTAGTTGCAGCGCGCCCACGCCGGCGTTCAGGAACTGCGGCTTCGACGCGTCCACGCCGAACTTCTTCAGTTCGGTGCGCAGGAATGCGTCGTCGCCGAGTTGTGCGTCCGTGTATTGCGGCGCGTACTTCTGGATCGCCTGGCTGATCGTCAAGCGATGGAAGGGCTTGGCCAGATCCAGCTCGCGACCCTGGTAGCTGATCGTGGCGGTGCCGAGCGCGTCGATCGCCGCCTGGCGGATCAACTGTTCGGTGAAATCCATCAACCACGTGTAATCGGTGTACGCCGCGTAGAACTCGATCATCGTGAATTCCGGATTGTGGCGTACCGACACGCCCTCATTGCGGAAGTTACGGTTGATCTCGAACACGCGCTCGAAGCCGCCGACCACGAGGCGCTTCAGATACAGCTCCGGCGCGATGCGCAGGAACATCTGCATATCGAGCGCGTTGTGGTGCGTTTTGAACGGTTTGGCCGCAGCGCCGCCCGGAATCGGGTGCAGCATCGGCGTTTCGACTTCCATGAAGTCGGCATCCGACATGAACTTGCGGATCGACGAAATCGCCTTGGTGCGCGCAACGAAGGTCTTGCGCGTTTCCGGCGTCACGATCAGGTCGACATAGCGCTGGCGGTACTTCGTTTCCTGGTCGGCGAGACCGTGGAACTTGTCCGGCAGCGGCCGCAGCGACTTCGACAGCAAACGCAGTTCGGTGCAACGCACCGAGAGCTCGCCCTTGTTGGTGCGGAACAGCACGCCGCGCGTCGCGACGATGTCACCCATGTCCCACTTCTTGAACGCGTCGTACGTTTCCTGGCCGACGTCGGCGGGCGTGATGAAAAACTGGATCTGACCCGAACCGTCGCGCACGGTCGCAAAGCTCGCCTTGCCCATCACGCGCTTGAGCATCATGCGGCCGGCAATCGCGACTTCGAGCGGATTGGCTTCGAGTGCTTCCTTGTCGGTCTCGGCGTATTGCGATTGCAGATCTTCGGCGTGATGCGTGGGGCGGAAATCGTTCGGATAGGCGACGCCTTGCTCACGCAGTTCGCGCAGCTTCTCGCGGCGCTCGGCCATGATCTTGTTGTCGTCCCCCTCGGGCGCGGCATTAGGCTGGGTCGGTTCGGTCATGATGATTTGGTATTCGGTGGCCCGCATCGGGGTGTCCCACATGCGGGTGGCCAGTCAGTGTAAAAACCTCAGGCAGTAAAAAGATGCGGCGCAGCGATGCGATGCATGCCGCGCCGATTGCGCTTAGACGCCCTGTTTCAGGCTGGCGCTGATGAACGGATCGAGGTCGCCGTCGAGCACGCTCTTGGTATTGCTGATTTCGACGTTGGTGCGCAGATCCTTGATACGGCTGTTGTCCAGCACGTATGAGCGGATCTGATGACCCCAGCCCACATCGGTCTTGCCGGCTTCCAGCTTGTCCTGCTCTTCCTGACGCTTGCGGATTTCCGCTTCGTACAGGCGCGATTTCAACATGGCCATGGCTTCGGCGCGGTTGCGGTGCTGCGAACGGTCGTTCTGGCACTGCACGACGATGCCCGACGGCATGTGCGTGATACGCACCGCGGAGTCGGTCTTGTTGATGTGCTGACCGCCCGCGCCGGACGCGCGGTACGTGTCGATGCGCAGATCGGCCGGATTGACGTCGACTTCGATCGAATCGTCGATTTCCGGATACACGAACACCGACGAGAACGACGTATGGCGACCGCCCGACGAATCGAACGGCGATTTGCGCACGAGGCGGTGTACGCCGGTTTCGGTGCGCAAAAAGCCGTAAGCGTATTCGCCTTCGATCTTGATCGTGGCGTTCTTGATGCCCGCGACGTCGCCGTCGGTCTGTTCCAGCACTTCGGTCTTGAAGCCTTTGCGCTCGCAGTACCGCAGATACTGGCGCAGCAGCATGGAGGCCCAGTCGCACGCCTCGGTGCCGCCGGCGCCGGCCTGAATGTCCAGGAAGGCGTTGTTCGGATCGGCCGGGTTCGCGAACATCCGGCGAAATTCCATGTCGGCGACACGTTGTTCGATGCCTTGCGCGTCGGATTCGCAGGCGACGAGGGTTTCCTCGTCGTCTTCTTCGCGTGCCATGTCGAACAGGTCCTGCGCGTCGCGCAGGTCGTTATCGAGCGACGTGAGTTTGCCGACGACGTCGTCGAGCAGTTTCTTTTCCCGGCCGAGGGCCTGGGCATGCTTCGAGTCGTTCCAGACGTCCGGGTCTTCGAGTTCCCGGTTGACTTCGATTAGACGCAGTGCTTTGTCGTCGTAGTCAAAGATACCCCCGTAGCGAGTCCGCGCGTGTGCGCAGGTCCGCCAGTGAGGCTTCGATCGCGTTGAGACGTTCCGCTTCCATGTCGATCTTTTATAGCTTCGTAAAAAGACGAAATTATAGCCGATCGGCGCCCCGCGCCGGAGGCTCTTCGGCGATCCGGCGCGGGTTTAGGGTTGATTTTGCGGTGATTTTTGGCGCTTGGCGCGCGAAGCGGGCTGGACCCGGGCTGCCGATGAGCCGCTCGCGCGCAGCACATGGGAGCAGCGCGCGCAGCAGCCTGGCAACTGCTTCAGCTTGCCGCGTGCTCGACGATCAATTGCACGCGCGATACGCCATTCCATGTGTCGCTGGCCAGCCGGTAGGCAACGGTGGTGCGGGCTGGCAGCGTGTCGGTATGGTTGAACCAGATCGCGTTGAAACGCTGGCGGCCGCGCACGAGTTGCAGCTTGAGGTGCTTATCCTTCACCAGCGCCTGCGAGGCGATGTCGAATTCGCCGGAAAACACCGGCGCCGGGAAGCCCTGACCCCAAACAGCGGCGTCGAGCATTTCGACGAATTGAGGCGTGAAGTAAGCGTCTTCGAGTTCACCGTCGGTTTCGACCGTGCGCGACAGCGCCTCTTCGGAGAGCCATTCGCGGCCCACCGCCTCGAACGCGGCGGTAAAGCGCGGCACGTCGGCGGCGGCGATCGTCAGGCCCGCGGCCATCGCGTGGCCGCCGAATTTCACGATCAGGCCCGGCTCGCGCTTCGAGATCAGATCGAGCGCGTCACGCAGATGGAAGCCCGAGATCGAACGGCCCGAGCCTTTGACGAGCTGGCCGCTGTCGTCGGCGAGCGCGAAGGTGAACGACGGGCGGTGGAATTTCTCCTTCAACCGTCCGGCGACGATGCCGATCACGCCCTGGTGCCAGCTCGGATTGAACAACGTGATCGTGCTCGAGCCTTCGGGATCGATCGCCGAGAGGTCGTCGAGCGCCTGCTGCTGCATGCCGGCTTCGATTTCGCGGCGTTCGCGATTCATCGTGTCGAGCTGCTGCGCGAGATCCCAGGCGCGGCCGATGTCGTCGGTGGTCAGGCACTCGATTCCGAGCGACATGTCCGACAGGCGGCCGGCCGCGTTCAGGCGCGGTCCGAGCGCGAAACCGAGGTCGAAACCCGAGGCGCTGCGGGCGTCGCGCGCAGCGGCGCGAAAGAGGGCGGCGATGCCCGGCTGCATCTTGCCTTTGCGAATCCGCTGCAGACCTTGCGCGACCAGCACGCGGTTATTGCCGTCGAGCTTGACCACGTCGGCGACCGTGCCGAGCGCGACCAGATCGAGCAGGCCGTCCAGACGCGGCTCGGGGAAGTCGTCGTCGAAGGCGCCGCGGCGGCGCAGTTCCGCGCGCAATGCCAGCAGCACATAAAACATCACGCCGACGCCCGCGATGCACTTGCTCGGGAACGTGCAGCCCGGCTGGTTCGGATTGACAATGGCGCGTGCGGCCGGCAATTCGTCACCGGGGAGGTGGTGATCGGTGACTAGGACGTCGATGCCGAGCGCATTGGCCGCTTCCACACCGTCGACGCTGGCGATGCCGTTATCCACCGTAATCAGCAGCTCCGGCTTGCCCGACGCACTGCGGGCGGCCAGTGCGACGATTTCCGGCGTCAGGCCGTAACCGTACTCAAAGCGGTTCGGCACCAGGTATTCGATCTGGCCACCGAACATGCGCAGTCCGCGCACGGCGACCGCGCAGGCGGTGGCGCCGTCGCAGTCGTAATCGGCGACCACCAGCATGCGGCGCTTGCCCTGAATCGCGTCGGCGAGCAGCGCGGCGGCGTCTTCGCAGCCCTTGAGCGCGGCAGGCGGCACGAGCCGTGCGAGGCCGGTTTCGATTTCATCGGGCATGCACACGCCGCGCGCGGCATACAGACGCGCGAGCACCGGATGCAGGCCGTGGCGGGTAAGGACTTCGGCGTCGACAGGTGAAGCGGCGCGCGTAACGATTCGAGTCATTCGGAAAGGCCGTGGATCATTCGATAAGTCATTCGATAAACAGCGAGGCGAGCACGCGCCGCCGCCAGAATTTGCGCAGGTCGCCGCGCGTGACCGTGAGCGAGACCGAGCCGGTGTCGCCGCACAGCGTCAGGGCGAGTTCGCTTAACTGGCCGGATTGCAGCGCTGCCAGCGCCGGTTCGAACCAGTCGGTTTGCAACGCGGCGAAGGCGTCGTTCCAGCGCGCCCAGTCCTGCTCGATGTAGGGGGCGGAGAAGGGGTCGAGTTCGACCAGGGTGGGGCCGTTGGCATTAACGTTTGCGGATGCGCCGCCAGGCGTGCGCCCCGAAGCGTTGCCTGCAGCGCCGCCCGCACCGCCAGCCGCCGGCAGTGCCGCAAAGGACGCCGGCGGTGCGCCCGTTTCGACGCCGGCGGTGATGGCGAGCCCGCGCGTGGCTGCCGCGTCTGAGAGTACCCGCGCGAACGGGCTCCTGACTGGTTGCGCCGCGCCCTGCGCGTGAAACCAGATCGAGTTGACGGAGGGCAGGCCACGGGCCTCGCGCGCTTCATTGACGGGATGCTCGAACCACGCCATCTGCACTTCGTTCTGCAGCTTCATCCAGGCGCGCGAACGGTCGCCGGAATGCGCCTCGTGCGGCAGCCAGATTTCGATGTTGCGGCCGCTCGCGCGCAATGGCGAAGCCCCCGCCAGCGTGCCGAAGCCGTCTCCCGACAGGTACCAGCGGGTGGGCTTCGGCGCTTCGATTCGCACGCCGAGTTCCTCGATCAAGGGCCGCGCGACCGCCAGCAGCACGCTGGCTTCGTCATCGGACAGGTCGAGCGAGGCCGGATCGATCAGCACCAGATGGTCGTGCGCGATCCGCACGTGGACCGGTTGCACGCAGGCCCACGTGGCGCTGCCGGGCTCGCCGCCGTCGGCGCGCAGCATGTACGGGGCAAGCGGCGCCTCGTCGGCGGCCGCTGCGCTGCCCGGCAGCGCGCCGAACTGGCGCGCTACCCAGCGCTCGTGCGGCAGCGTGCGCTGAAAATCTTCGCCCACCACCCGTTCGACCAGCGTCGCGCGGGCGATCAGCCGGTCGAGGGCTGGACTCTGGATGTCGTGCAGGGCGGTGGAAGCGTCCGCTGCGGCAGGCAGCGCGAAGGGCAGGAGAAGATGAAGGCGGTTGGCGTGCATGATGCTGCGCATTGTAGGGCAAAGAGTGCGAGTATTCAGACCATATCGGCGGATCCAGGCACAGCAGCCGAGCCCCGCCGATGGCAGCAGCCGAGCGCGGCGGTACCGCGCCCATGATGAGGAAGACCGACATGTCGCGTGAACTGAAAACCGAGCAGGAATTGCTGGCACTGGTCGTGAAAGCGCTCGACGCCAATCCGGTCACGGCCGGCTGGATTCCGACCGGATTCCACGAGACCGTCGAGGACGAGGCCGGCTGCAACTGGGATATCAGCCATCTGCACCGCGACCGTAAGGACGCGGACGTGCGCGAAGTAGCGACCAGCGAGGCGGCCGGGATCATCAATGGTCTGAGAAGCCGCTACAACCTGCGGTAGGGCGCGGGGGCCCGTGCGCTATGCCTTTCTCGCGAGTCCGCGGCATTGTATGGCAAACTTCGCGCTTGATTGACGGCAGTGGCGGCCATGACGGGGGCCGGCTTCGGTGGCGCGGGGGTTTGCCGGCAGCCCCGGAATGTCATACCGGAACCATCCGGGTTGCCGCGACACCAATGATCACGATGCTCAGGCCGCATGACAGGCGCGACAGTTGCAAGTTGCCGCCGTCATGCGCGGCAAAAGGCCAGCAGCAGACGAAGAACGCAGAAAAGGATTCGCTTGAAATTTCCCTACGAATGGCAGATTGGCTGGCGCTACACCCGCGCCGGCAAACGCACGACCGGTAACG
Source organism: Paraburkholderia haematera (assembly GCF_905220975.1). Lineage (GTDB taxonomy): Bacteria > Pseudomonadota > Gammaproteobacteria > Burkholderiales > Burkholderiaceae > Paraburkholderia > Paraburkholderia haematera. The sequence continues at coordinate 364,938 of NZ_CAJNBK010000002.1, forward strand.
GCTTTATTTCCTTCATCGCGCTCGTGTCGATGTCGGGCATCGCGCTTGGCGTCGCGGCGCTGATCGTCGTGTTGTCCGTGATGAACGGTTTCCAGAAAGAGGTGCGCGACCGGATGTTGTCGGTGCTCGCGCACGTCGAAATATTTTCACCGACCGGTTCGATGCCCAACTGGCAATTGACCGCCCAGGAAGCGCGCCAGAACAAGGAAGTGATCGGCGCCGCGCCGTATGTCGACGCGCAGGCGCTGCTCACGCGCCAGGGCGCGGTCAGCGGCGTGGCGCTGCGCGGTGTCGAACCGTCGCTCGAGCCTGAAGTGTCCGATATCGGTAAGGAAATGAAGGGCGGCAAGCTGACCGACCTCGTGCCGGGCGATTTCGGCATTGTGCTGGGTGCGGACCTCGCGACCAATCTCGGCGTCATGGTCAATGACAAGATCACCCTGGTCGCGCCCGAAGGCACCATCACGCCCGCCGGCATGCTGCCGCGGCTGAAACAGTTCACGGTGGTGGGCATCTTCGAGTCGGGGCATTACGAATACGACAGCACGCTCGCACTGATCAACATCAAGGACGCGCAGGCGCTGTTCCGGCTGCCCGCGCCGACCGGCGTGCGGCTGCGCCTGACCGACATGCAGCGGGCGCCGGAGGTCGCGCATCAGCTGGCGCGCAGCCTCTCCGGCGATTTGTACATCCGCGACTGGACCCAGCAGAACAAGACCTGGTTCTCGGCGGTGCAGATCGAAAAACGCATGATGTTCATCATCCTCACGCTGATCATCGCGGTGGCGGCGTTCAATCTGGTGTCGTCGCTCGTCATGACGGTGACCAACAAGCAGGCTGACATCGCGATTCTGCGCACGCTCGGGGCGCAGCCCGGCTCGATCATGAAGATTTTCGTCGTGCAGGGCGTGACGATCGGCTTTATCGGCACGGCGACGGGCGTCGCGCTTGGCTGCCTGATCGCGTGGAGCATTCCGTGGCTCGTGCCGATGATCGAGCATCTGCTCGGCGTGCAGTTCCTGCCGCCGTCCGTGTATTTCATCAGCGAATTGCCGTCCGAACTGATTCCCGCCGACGTGGCGCGGATCGGCGTCATCGCGTTTGCGATGTCGGCGCTGGCGACCCTTTATCCGAGCTGGCGTGGTGCGAAAGTCCGTCCTGCGGAGGCACTGCGCTATGAATGACCGTTCCGTTAGCGTATCCATGGCTTCTGAAGACACCGCGCTGCATCCCTATGTGCTGGAAGCAACCGGCATTTCGAAGTCATTCGTGCAGGGCGGCCTCAATGTGCAGGTGCTCAACAACGCGCAACTGAACGTGCGGCGCGGCGAAAAGCTGGCGATCGTCGGCGCGTCGGGTTCCGGCAAGAGCACGCTGTTGCACGTGCTCGGCGGCCTCGACGATCCGAGTGCCGGTCATGTCTCAGTCATGGGCAAGCCTTTTACGAAGCTCTCTGAGCGCGAACGTAACGACCTGCGCAATCGCGCGCTCGGTTTCGTGTACCAGTTCCATCATCTGCTTCCGGAATTCACCGCGCTCGACAATGTCGCGATGCCGCTGCGGATTCGCCGCATGACGACCGAAGCCGCACGGCGCGAGGCGCTCGCGGTGCTGGAGCGCGTCGGCATGGGGCATCGGGCGAAGCATCGTCCGGGTGAGCTGTCGGGCGGCGAGCGTCAGCGCGTGGCCATCGCGCGGGCGCTGGTGACCAAGCCCGCCTGCGTACTCGCCGACGAACCCACCGGCAATCTCGACGGCGGCACCGCCGACACGGTGTTCAACCTGATGCTCGAACTGTCGCAAACGCTCGACACCAGCTTCGTGATCGTCACGCACGATCCGGAACTGGCCGGACGTTGCGACCGGATCATGCGGCTGCGCGACGGCGTCTTGCACGAAGAGCCGCCCGTGCCGGTTTAATCACCGCGCGGACCGTGAGCGATGCTCTGTCATTGCTCTGCGATTGCTCTGCCGATAACGAGGCGCGCCATGTGGATCGATACGCACTGTCATCTCGACGCTTCCGAATTCGACGCCGATCGCGATGAAGTCGCCGATGCGGCGCGTCGAGCCGGGGTAGGGCGTATCGTGATTCCCGCGATCGGCCGCGAGAACTTCACGGCGGTGCGTGAACTCGCGCACCGCATCGACGGTGGCGCGTATGCGCTCGGCATCCATCCCCTCTTCACGCCGGGGGCGCAGGAGCGCGATCTCGACCTCCTGCGCATGGAAATCGAGGCAAGTCTGGGCGATCCGCTCTTCGTCGGTATCGGCGAGATCGGCCTCGATTATTTCGTCGAAGGTCTCGACGATGCGCGCCAGCAGTTTTTCTACAACGGTCAACTGCAACTGGCGCGCGAATTCGATCTGCCGGTGATTTGCCACGTGCGCAAATCGCAGGATCAGGTGATCAAAGGGCTGCGGCGGCATCAGATCCATCGCGGCATCGCCCACGCTTTCAACGGCAGTTTCCAGCAGGCTCAGGCGTATATCGACCAGGGCATGCATCTCGGTTTCGGCGGCAATCTGACCTTTGAGCGGGCGCGGCAAATCCGCCGCCTTGCCGAGCAATTGCCGTTCGAGGCGCTGGTCGTCGAGACTGATGCGCCGGACATCGCCCCTTCCTGGATGTACAAGCAGCGCAACGCTCCGGAGCAGATTCCGGGCATTGGCGCGGGTCTCGCACAACTGCGCGGCATGACCGCCGACGAAGCCGCCCTAGGCACAACGGCTAACGCGCTCGCCGCGCTGCCGCGGCTCGCACTTTCCTCTGCATAATTGAACGCGATGGTTTGAGTGGTTCGCGCCGGGCGGAACACATGCCCGGCGGGCTTGCTGACGCCTGTTCGCTGTGCGTTGCACCGTCCGGCGATGGCGGGGCGGAACGGGAGGAAGGGGCGGAGGGTGGATGCGGGCATGGTGGTGCGGGTTTGCGTTGGGTGTGATCTGGCTGCAGCGGCAGGCGGCGTTGCCGGATTGGGGCGGGTGGTGTGGGCTGGTGCTGCTCGGGTGCGCCGCGATTCTTGTAGCGGCGTGGGGAGTGCGGCGCGGTGCTCGATGCGAGAGGGACGGCGGTTCTCCGGGCGAAAGCGGCGGTGCTTCGGGCGAATGGCGCAGCGGTGCGCGGGATGAGCTGCGCAGTGGCACTTCGGATGCCGTGTGCGGCGGTGCTTCGATAGTCGCGGACGCGCGTGCGTTAGCTGTAATTTCGCGCATGTGCCGGACCTTGTTTAGCGTACGCGTGCGCTCATACATCGGCTGGGGCGCGGTGTGGATCGCGGCCTTATGTACGGGTTTTGGCTATGCCGCATGGCGCGCTGAAACCCGGCTCGCGGTGAGCCTGCCGACCGCTTGGGAAGGGCGCGATATCGACGTCGTCGGCAGCATCAAAGGTCTGCCGTCACGCGACGACAAGGGCGCGCGCTTTCGCTTCGAAGTCGAGTCGGCGGATGCGCCGATCGCCGCTTTTCCGCGCGTGATTCAACTGTCGTGGATTGCCGAAGATGCGCCGCCGCCGTTGCTCGAACCGGGCGCGCGCTGGCGTCTGACCGTGCGGCTCAAACGCCCGCATGGCAATGCGAACTTCGGCGTGCGAGATGCCGAGGCCAGTTTGCTGGCGCGCAATGTGCGCGCTACCGGTTATGTGAGTGCCCAGGCGCACGCGTCGCGTCTGCCTGGCAACGCGCGTGGCATAAGCGTGACGGTCGATCGCTGGCGTGCGGCGCTGCGTGCGCGCATCGGCACGGTGCTCGCCGATGCACCGCACCGGGGGATTGTGGTGGCTCTCGCCATCGGCGCGCAGGACGAAGTCAGCGCGGCCGACTGGCTGCTGATGCGTGGCACGGGCACAAGTCATCTGGTTGCGATTTCGGGCTTGCATATTGGTTTTGTCGCGGGCCTTGCGGCATGGCTCGCCGGTACGGTTTGGCGGCACTCGGGGTTCATCGGTCGAAACTGGCCGCTGCTGCTGCCCGCGCAGGTCGTCGCGGTGACGGGCGGCGCGCTGTTCGCGGGGCTGCATGCGGCGTTGGCCGGGTTCAACGTGCCAGCCCAGCGCGCGCTATGGATGGCGGGTGTGGTGGCGCTCGCGTTTATCGCCGGGCGCAACGTCCCGCGATCGGTGGTGCTGGCGTGGGCGTTGGGGGTAGTGCTGCTGATCGATCCGTGGGCAGTGGTGTCCGCTGGATTCTGGCTGTCGTTCTGCGCGGTCGCGGCGATTCTGTTCGCAACGTCGGGACGGCCTCGTGTGCAGGACCATGAGCAGCGCCGCGACGAAGAAGCCGCAGGTGGTGGGGCGCCGGCAAGGCTCTCGCGCCTGTGGTCCGGCCTGCAGCGTCGTGTCCGCGCTTTTGGTGAACGCCTGCGCAGCGCCGCGCATGTGCAGTTCGCGGTGACCGTCGCGCTGGCCCCGCTTACCGTCTACTGGTTCGCGCAGATTCCGTTGATTGGCCCGCTTGCGAACGCCTTCGCGATTCCGTGGGTGAGTCTGCTGGTGACGCCGGCGGTATTGGCGGGCGTCGCGTTGCCGGCGCCATTCGATGCCTACGCCTTTCGCGCCGCGCACACCTTGCTCGACTTGCTGGCCGCGGGCCTGCAGAGGCTGTCCGGTCCGGCATGGACCCTCTGGCGGCTGCCGCAGCCGGACGCGTGGACGTTCGCCGCGGCGGCAGTCGGCGTTCTCTGGTGTCTGGCGCCGCGTGGCTGGCCGCTGCGCTGGGCCGCACCGTTCACCTGGTTGCCGCTGCTGATGCCGGCGCCACCCGGGCCGCCTCATGGCAGTTTCCGTCTAACGGCGCTGGATATCGGGCAAGGCACCTCGGTGCTGGTCGAAACGGCGCATCACACGCTGCTTTTCGACGCCGGACCGGGGCCGGAATCGACGCATGCGGGAGAGCGGGTTGTCGTGCCGTTTTTGCAGGCGCGCGGTGTCACGGCGCTCGATACGCTGATCATCAGCCACGCCGATTCCGACCATTCGGGCGGCGCGCCCGCGGTGCTGGACGCGATCGAGGTGCGTCAAATGGTGGCGGCATTGGCGCCTGCGAATCCGCTGTGGTCGAACGCCAGGCAACGCGGCGCGCAGACGCTGCCCTGTGCGGCCGGGCAGCGCTGGCAGTGGGACGGCGTCGAATTCACGATGCTCTGGCCGGACGCCGGGCCGCTGCAAGGCAAGCCGAATGCGCATTGCTGCGTGTTGCGCGTGAGTGCGATTCCTGCTGCGGTGAAGTTGCCCGCCGCGGCGAGCCAGCCTGGCGGAGAGGACCCGCTTGCAGCGGAAAGTCCGCCTTCTGCGACAAGCCTGTCGACAGGACAGGTTCACACGGCGCCCATCCGCGTGGCGGCCTTGTTGGCGGCAGACATAGAAGCGTCGGTCGAACGCATCCTGCTCGCGCGCGATCGCGACGCGTTGCGCGCCCAGGTGCTGGTCGTGCCGCACCATGGCAGCAAGACCTCGTCGACCGAGCCGTTCCTCGACTCTATCGACCCGCTCATCGCACTATTTCAGGTAGGCTATCGCAACCGATTTCATCATCCGAATGCGGGTGTGTTCGAGCGTTACAAGGCGCGGCACATCGAGCTTGCACGCAGCGATACGGACGGCGCGGTGCGGGTCGATGTCAATCCGGATGTCGGCCCAGCTCTCAACCCGGGCACCGGGCCCGCCGGAAGTACCGGAACCAGCGCGGGAGTGGACCCGGGAAGCGCCCCGGGGCTGAATGGTGCCGCGCTGACGCTCGAACGCTATCGCGACTCGCAGCACCGCTACTGGATGGATCGCTGATGGATCGCCGCCCGCACAGATAGAACAAATGCGCCGCCGGGCTCGGGGCTTGCGCGAAATGTCAGGCCCGAAGCCCGCACGCGAATACAAAACGGAGAGAGCCGCAGTTGAAAAACGTCATCCACTTCTCGCATGCGAACGGGTTCCCGGCGTCGACCTACCGGACGATCTTTGCCGAACTCGCCGACGACTACGAACTGCGTTCGATCGAGCGCATCGGTCACGACGCGCGTTATCCGGTCACGCAGGACTGGCCGCATCTGGTTGATCAATTGCTCGACGACGTGGGCCGGTCGTACGAACAGCCGGTGTGGCTGGTTGGCCATTCGCTCGGCGGCTATCTGTCGCTGATGGCAGCGCTGAAAAAGCCGCAGTGGGTGAGGGGCGTGGTGATGCTCGATTCGCCCGTGATCGCCGGTTGGCGCAGCAGCATGCTGCGGGTGTCGCAATGGACCGGGCTCGACGAACGGCTCTCGCCGGCGGCCGCCACCCGCACGCGCCGCACGCAGTGGGCCAGCCGCGACGAGGCGTGGCGGCACTTTCATTCGAAGCCTGCATTCGCGCGTTGGGACGAACGCATGCTGTCCGATTACATCGATTTCGGCATTCCGCAGAGCGCACCCGACGGCGGCCGCTCGCTCGCTTTCGACCGGCGCACCGAGTATCAGATCTATAAGACCTTGCCGCATACACTTGGGCCCCGCCTTGCGCGCGGCACACCGGTGCCGGTGGGGTTCATTGCCGGCACGCATTCAAAGGAGGTGCGCCAGGCGGGGCTGGACGCCACCCGCCGCGCGACAGGCGGTCATCTGGAATGGATCGAAGGCAGCCATCTGTATCCGATGGAAAAACCGCTCGAAACCGCGCGCGCGGTGCAGCGGATGTTGCGCGAACTGGAGCGGCCGGCCTAGGGCCATGCGCGACACGGCGCGCCTGTTCAACGGCACGGCAGCCTGCTTGTAAGAGATGCCGCGAGGGGTTCCGCGTAAGGTGCCGCGCCGGCCGTGGTGGCGGCGCGGCCCGCTCATGCGGTTGGCCAGCGCCGCAAAAAACGGTGCGTGATCGGCGAACGGCGGTTGCCATCGCCATGGCACACTTTTGTACCGATGTCGCCAGGAATTCGCTGGGTTGAGACCCTGCTTTACGGTATAATCCGTTTTTCCCGCGAGCATCCAGCGATGACCAAATATGTTTTCGTCACCGGCGGCGTAGTATCTTCCCTCGGCAAGGGTATTGCCGCCGCTTCCCTCGCCGCGATCCTCGAATCGCGCGGTCTTAAAGTCACCCTCCTCAAGCTCGATCCCTACATCAACGTCGACCCCGGCACGATGAGTCCGTTTCAACACGGCGAAGTGTTCGTAACGGAAGACGGAGCGGAGACTGACCTCGACCTCGGCCACTATGAGCGCTTCATCAGCACGAAGATGCGCAAGGCCAATAACTTCACCACGGGCCAGATTTACGAATCGGTGATCCGCAAGGAACGCCGCGGCGATTATCTCGGCAAGACGGTGCAGGTCATCCCGCACATCACCAACGAAATCCAGGCGTTCATCGAACGCGGCGCGGCTTCCGCGACGTGCGGTGAGCCGGACGTCGCCATTGTCGAAGTGGGCGGCACCGTGGGCGATATCGAATCGCTGCCGTTCCTCGAGGCCGCGCGGCAGATGAGCCTGCGCATGGGCCGCAACAGCGCGTGCTTCGTGCACCTCACGCTGGTGCCGTGGGTCGCCACTGCAGGCGAGCTGAAAACCAAGCCTACCCAGCACAGCGTGCAGAAGCTGCGTGAAATCGGTATCTCGCCGCACGTGCTGCTGTGCCGCGCCGACCGCCGCATTCCGGACGACGAGCGCGCGAAGATTTCGATGTTCTCGAACGTGCCCGAAGACGCGGTGATTTCCGTGTGGGACGCCGACAGCATCTACAAGATTCCGCAGATGCTGCACGACCAGGGTCTGGACGCGATCATCTGCGAAGAGCTCAAGCTCACGCCGCAGCCGGCCGATCTGTCGATGTGGTCGAGCCTCGTCGAAAAACTCGAGCATCCGAAGCACGAAGTCACGATCGGCATGGTCGGCAAGTATGTCGATCTGACCGAGTCGTACAAGTCGCTGATCGAAGCGCTGCGCCATGCGTCGATGCATACGGCGACCCGTGTCAACATCGAGTACATCGATTCGGAAGAGATCGAGACACAGGGCGTCGAGAGCCTCAAGCATCTGGATGCCGTGCTCGTGCCGGGTGGCTTCGGCCGTCGCGGCACCGAAGGCAAGATCGCCGCGATCCGCTATGCACGCGAAGCGAAGGTGCCGTATCTCGGCATCTGCCTCGGCATGCAACTCGCCGTGATCGAATTCGCCCGCGACGTGGTCGGCCTGAAGGGTGCGAACAGCACCGAGTTCGATCAGGAAACCGAAAATCGCGTGGTCGCACTGATCACCGAGTGGTACGACCGTGAAGGCAAGGTCGAGAAGCGCACCGAAGAATCGGATCTGGGCGGCACGATGCGTCTCGGCTCGCAACGTTGCCCGATCAAGCCCGGCACCATGGCCGAAGAGATCTATGGCAAGGATGTGAACGAACGCCATCGTCACCGTTATGAAGTCAATAACCGCTTCGTGCCCCAACTCGAAGCCGGTGGCCTTATCATCAGCGCCCGTACCCCGAGTGAAGATCTGCCGGAAATGATGGAATTGCCGCGCAGCATGCACCCGTGGTTTGTCGGCGTGCAGTTCCACCCGGAATTCACGTCCACGCCGCGTGATGGGCATCCGCTGTTCAAGTCGTTCGTCGAAGCGGCGCTCGCGCATCAGCAGCCGCGCGTGGCGAAGGAAGTCGGGGAGAAAGCATGAAACTGGGCGATTTCGAAATCGGGCTCGACAAGCCGTTTTTCCTGATCGCGGGCACCTGTGTCGTCGAATCGGAACAGATGACGATCGACACGGCGGGCCGGCTGAAGGAAATCTGCGCGAAGCTGAACATTCCGTTCATCTACAAATCGTCGTACGACAAGGCCAACCGCAGCAGCGGCAAGTCGTTCCGCGGTCTGGGCATGGACGAAGGTTTGCGCATCCTGTCGGAAGTGAAGCGTCAGCTCGGCTTGCCGGTGCTGACCGACGTCCACGCCGAGCACGAGATCGAGCAGGTTGCGTCGGTGGTCGACGTCCTGCAAACGCCTGCTTTCCTGTGCCGTCAAACGGACTTCATTCACGCATGCGCGCGTTCGGGCAAACCGGTCAACATCAAGAAAGGCCAGTTTCTCGCGCCGCACGACATGAAGAATGTGATCGACAAGGCGCGTGATGCGGCGCGTGAGGCGGGTCTCTCGGAAGACCGCTTCATGGCGTGCGAACGCGGCGTGTCGTTCGGCTATAACAACCTCGTGTCGGACATGCGATCGCTTGCGATCATGCGCGAAACCAACGCGCCGATCGTGTTCGACGCCACCCACTCGGTGCAGTTGCCGGGCGGGCAGGGCACGAGCTCGGGCGGTCAGCGCGAATTCGTGCCGGTGCTGGCGCGTGCCGCGGTTGCCGTCGGCGTGTCGGGTCTCTTCATGGAAACCCATCCGAATCCTGCGGAAGCCAAGTCGGACGGCCCGAACGCGGTGCCGTTGCATCGCATGGCCGATCTGCTCGAAACGCTTGTTACGCTCGATCAGGCCGTCAAGCGCGCGCCGTTCCTCGAAAGCGATTTCAACTGATTCAGGTGTTCGCGGCGTGTCACGATTGGCCGGCATAATCGGCTCAGTCGGCATGCGGCGAATGCACGCAATGGTCGTCGAAAGCATCAGGGTGCGCAGTGTGCTGGGGAGACCATGCTTTGCATGGGACCGGAGTAAGCGTTAAAGCGCTAACTCCGGATCGACACAGTGTCCCGGTGCAGTTTCACAGTAGAGAATTCAACGTCATTTCTTGAGGAAACCATGAGTGCTATCGTAGATATCATCGGTCGAGAGATTCTCGATTCGCGAGGCAACCCCACCGTCGAATGCGACGTGCTGCTCGAGTCGGGCACGATGGGCCGCGCCGCGGTCCCGTCGGGTGCATCGACGGGCTCGCGCGAAGCGATCGAACTGCGCGACGGCGAAGCCGGCCGTTACGGCGGCAAGGGCGTGCTGAAGGCTGTCGAGCACATCAACACCGAAATCTCCGAAGCGATCATGGGCCTCGACGCTTCCGAGCAGGCCTTCCTCGACAAGACCCTGCTGGAACTCGACGGCACCGACAACAAGTCGCGCCTCGGCGCCAACGCGATGCTGGCCGTTTCGATGGCCGTCGCGAAGGCCGCTGCTGAAGAAGCCGGCCTGCCGCTGTACCGCTACTTCGGCGGTTCGGGCGCAATGCAACTGCCGGTGCCGATGATGAACATCGTCAACGGTGGCGCGCACGCCAACAACAGCCTGGACATCCAGGAATTCATGATCGTGCCGGTGAGCCAGCCGACCTTCCGCGAAGCACTGCGCTGTGGCGCTGAAGTGTTCCACGCGCTGAAGAAGATCCTGAGCGACCGCGGCATGAGCACGGCCGTGGGCGACGAAGGTGGTTTCGCGCCGAACTTCGGCAGCAACGACGAATGCCTGTCGACCATCCTGCAAGCCATCGAAAAGGCAGGCTACCGCGCCGGTGAAGACGTGCTGCTGGCACTCGACTGCGCAGCGAGCGAGTTCTACCACGACGGCAAGTACCAGTTGGCTGGCGAAGGCCTGCAACTGTCGTCGACGGAATTCGCCGACTACCTGGCGAACCTGGCCGACAAGTTCCCGATCGTCTCGATCGAAGACGGCATGCACGAAAGCGACTGGGCAGGCTGGAAGACGCTGACCGACAAGCTCGGCAAGAAGGTGCAACTGGTGGGCGACGACCTGTTCGTGACCAACACGCGCATCCTGAAGGAAGGCATCGAGAAGGGCATCGCCAACTCGATCCTGATCAAAATCAACCAGATCGGTACGCTGACGGAAACCTTCGCGGCGATCGAAATGGCGAAGCGTGCCGGCTACACGGCTGTGATCTCGCACCGCTCGGGCGAAACCGAAGATTCAACGATTGCGGACATCGCAGTCGGCCTGAACGCCGGTCAGATCAAGACGGGTTCGCTCTCGCGTTCGGACCGCATCTCGAAGTACAACCAGTTGCTGCGCATCGAAGAAGACCTCGGTGATATCGCCAGCTATCCGGGCAAGTCGGCGTTCTACAATCTGCGCTAATGGCTTGTCTGCTAGCGCCGACCGATGAGCCGGTTATCCTTCGTTTCTGATTGACCCCGCCGCCCTGCGTATAGCGCAGGGCGGCGTGTATTTATTGTGCTTACTTCATGCGGCTTGTCACTGCTGTCCTGATCGTTCTACTGGCGCTGATCCAGTACCCGCTCTGGTGGGGGCACGGCGGCTGGTTGCGCGTGCACGAGTTGCAGCAGCAACTGGCGCAGCAACTTCAAAAGAACACTGATTCGAAGCTGCGCAACGAGCGTATTCAGGGCGAAGTCCAGGATTTGCAGAGCGGTACGGCCGCGGTGGAAGAGCGCGCGCGTTACGAAATGGGCATGGTGAAGGACAGCGAAGTGTTCGTACAGTTCGTGGCGCCGAATGCCCCGTTGCCGAATGCGAATACGCCGTCGGTTACCACGTCTACCCGTGGTGAGATGTCGGCGGCGCCGCTACACGTGGTGCCGAATCCGGAGTCGCGCGCGAAGCCGGATCGCAAGCATGGCGGTAAGGCGGTCAAAGACAAGAAGGCCACGCACTGAGCGTAGTCATAGTCAGGCGGGCTGAGTCCGCTTCGACTTACCAGCCCCAGTACGGCGAATAACCTACGCCGACACCCGTACCCCAGCCGTGCCCCCAACCGCCGCCGTAATAGCTGCCGTAGACACTGACAGGCGGCGAGTAATAGCGTGAATACGCTTGAGCCGCGTTCTCGGCGGCAATAGCCTGATTCTGATCGGACAGCACCTGACGGTCGATCGCATCATAGCGTTCGCGTTCTTCCGGCGTGAGCGGCCGGGCGGTGCTGGCCATGCCCGACTGGTCGGCCGGAAGGCGGCTATAAATCGGCGACGGGCCCGGCGGGTCCATCACGCAGCCCGTAAGCGCAGCGCCGCCAACGATGACTGTCAGCACGGTGAACGCGCGCATGCAATGCGTCAGCGAAGTAGGGATGTTCATTGTGGTCTCCACCAGTCGGATACCTAAGCAAAACATGCGCAGCGCGCAGCGCCAATGATCCAACGCAACGATCGACGATAACGCCCGCCCGAGCCCTGAAAAGGCAGCGGGCGACGCGTCATTTACTGCTTTGACAAGCGCCCCGATGAGCCGCTGCCAGACCGCTTCAGTGCCGCTGCTCAGCTGCCGGCGATACCCCTTGTGAGAGCGCGTCGGCGACAAAAAGTTGCGCCACGTCGACCGGATCGAACTCGTACCGTTGATTGCAGAATTCGCAATGAATTTCGACGTGACCGCGCTCTTCGATCACGCCATCCACTTCCTCGCGACCTAGCATCTTCAGCATGGCGCCGACTTTTTCGCGCGAACAGCTGCATTCGAAGCGCGCCGTGGCCGGTTCGAAATGCTGCACATTTTCCTGCCAGAACAGACGGCGGAAAATCGTTGCTGGTTCTTCCTTCAGCAGCTCGTCTTGCGACATCGTGCCGCCAAGTGTGCAGACGCGCTCCCACGTATCCACATCCAGATCGCCCGGATGCGGAACAATGCCGCCGTCGCCCGGCAGCTTCTGCAGCAGCATGCCGACTGCGCGCTCGGTGTTCGCCGCGAGCCACAGGCGCGTGTCGAGCTGCTCCGAGTGATGCATGTAGTGCTCAAGCACTTCGGACATCGACTTGAGCGGACCGTCCACACCCGACAACGGTACGATACTTTGATACGGTTGCTGGCCGGGCTGCTTCTCGCGCGGGTCGAGCGTGATCACGCAACGGCCATGGCCGCTCGCGTTGACCAGTTCGATCATGGAGGCGGTGTCGTCGATCGTGCTGCCGGCTTCGCCCGAAAGCTTGGCGGTGGCGCGCATTGAGAGGTCGGAGCTGCACTGCACCACCAGCATCTTGGCCGGTCCGTCGCCGAAAATCTGCATGACGAGCGTGCCGTCGAACTTGAGATTCGCCGAAAGCAGTGCGCATGCGGCCATCATCTCGCCGAGAATTGTTCGTACGGGGGCCGGATAGTCCCGGCGCGTCAGCACTTCCTGCCACGTATTGCGCAGCGAAACGATCTCGCCGCGCACGGGCGCCGCGCTGAACATGAATTTTTGCAACTGGTCGCTCACAACTTTTCCTCGGTCGAATGGCGCAGCCTGGGGCTGCGCCGTGCGCGCCGCGCGCTCCGGCTGATTAGCCGATGCGCACGAGCTGCGCCTTGAAATAATCGCGGCGCTCGGCATAGCTTGCCGTGCCGCGCTGCATATTGGCGATATCCGTCTCGGTCAGTTCGCGCACCACTTTGGCCGGCGCGCCGAGAATCAGCGAATTGTCGGGAAACACTTTGCCTTCAGTGACGATGGCGCCCGCTCCGACCAGACAGTTGCGGCCGATTACCGCGCCATTCAAGACCACGGCCTGAATTCCGATCAGCGAGCCTTCCTTGATCGTGCAGCCGTGCAGCATGACCTGGTGGCCGATCGTCACGTTCGGCTCGATCGTCAGCGGGAAGCCCGGGTCGGTGTGCAGCACCGCATTTTCCTGAACGTTACTGCCGGCGCCGAGCGTGATCGGCTCGTTGTCGCCGCGAAGCGTCGCGCCGAACCAGACGCTCGAATTTTCCTCGAGCGTCACATTGCCGATAATGTTCGCCGAATCCGCGACGAACACGCTTTCATGGATGGTCGGGGCTGCTTCGCCAAGCTTATAAATTGTCACGGTGTCTCCTCTTGATCGGTCGCTATGCGCTGCGGGGGCTGGCCGGTAGGACGAACGGGCTGCAAGGCAGGGCCGCAAAAGAGGCTGCAAAACGCCCGAAGACGCCCGAAACGCCCCGCTGAACCGGGAAGTTTTGCCGGCCCTGCGCAATAGGCATGCGAGATGGTCGAATCGAGTATTGTAAACGGTTGTGTGGTTAGGCCGCTTGGCGGTGCCGTCAGCTGTCCGGTGCGCAGCGTTGACGAACGCCGCGCCTTTCCGGTTTTGCCTCTTGCCGTACCCTTTGCCAACCTCGTTGCCATGAATTCCGCCGCTCCTTCTATTTCGCCCGTTTCGTCCGTTTCGTCCGTTTCGTCCGGTTCGCCCGTTTCGCCCGTTTCGCCCGTTTCGCCGATATCGAATCCCGAGAAATGTCCGGATCGCGCGATGTGCGCGCGCACCGCGGCGCTGGACGCATTGCGCGAAGTCGACCCGGCAACCAAGGCAGCAGCGGCCCGTGCCTTATATGCCGCGGTGCTCGAGGGCAGTTTCACATGCTCCGCAAACCTCGAAATCGCCGAGCCGGCAGACTTGCCGGGCCGCCCCGCACGCCCCGATCTGGTCGACCCGCGCAAGCTGAAGCGCCGCAGCATGCAATCGCCCGAAGGGCGGGCCGTCTTGCTGCACGCGCTCGCGCACATTGAATTCAACGCCATCAACCTCGCGCTCGACGCCGTCTGGCGTTTTGCCGGCATGCCCGCCGGGTTCTACACCGACTGGCTCAAAGTTGCCGCCGAAGAGGCGCATCACTTCTCGTTGCTGGTCGCGCGGCTTGCGGAGTTCGGTCATGTCTACGGCGATTTTCCCGCGCACGACGGCCTCTGGGACATGTGCGAGCGCACCCGTGCCGACGTGCTGGCGCGCATGGCGCTGGTGCCGCGCACCCTCGAAGCGCGCGGCCTCGACGCCTCGCCGCCGATCCGCGCCCGCCTGCAGCAGGCAGGGGATCAGGCGTCCGCGGCGATTCTCGATGTGATCCTGCGCGACGAAATCGGCCATGTGCTGATCGGCAACCGCTGGTTCCGTCATCTATGCGACGAGAACGGCCTCGATCCGCACGCCACCTACACGCGCCTTGCCGACCAGTATCACGCACCGAAATTGCGCGGTCCGTTCAATTTCGAGGCGCGCCGCGACGCCGGTTTCGACGAGGCCGAACTGGCCGCGCTGGTTGCCCTGGCTGGCCTCGACGCTCAATAGCCGGCCCGGCCAGCGCCCCAGGCCCTGACAGACTGAAGCCTTCTTCCATAGCCGGACTCCACGCATCGTCCGGCTATCTCGTTATAATCGAACGACCATTCTTTTTTTGGCGCACCGTTCATGAATACTTCCAAGTCTGAATTTGTCGCCGTGCGCGGCATCCGTCTGCATGTGCGGCGCTGGGGCAATCCGGATGCGCCGATGCTGTTCATGCTGCACGGCTGGATGGACGTTGCGGCGTCGTTCCAGTTCGTCGTCGACGCTTTGGGTGGGGACTGGCAGGTGATTGCGCCCGATATGCGCGGTTTCGGCCTGTCGGACTGGCCGGTCGCCGAGCGCGGTGGCGGCAACTACTGGATCCCGGACTACCTCGCCGATCTCGACGCGCTGCTCGATCACTATGCACCGGTCGGCGAGGTCAATCTGGTCGGCCACAGCATGGGCGCGAACATCGTCTGCCTGTATGCGGGCGTGCGGCCGGAGCGGGTGCGGCGTGTGGTCGATCTGGAAGGCTTCGGTCTCGCGCCGTCGTACTCGGCGCAAGCGCCCAAGCGCCTGCGCAACTGGCTCGACGAGTTGCGCGATCCGCCGCAGCTGAAGCGCTACGCGTCGCTGGATGACGTCGCCGGGCGCCTGATCAAGACCAATCCGCGTCTCGCCCCGCAGCGCGCCCAGTTTCTCGCGCAGCATTGGTCCAGGCCTGACGGAGAAGGGTGCTTCATGTTGCTCGCCGACCCGGCGCACAAACTGCGCGGCCCGACGCTGTACCGCCTCGACGAAGTGATGGCCGTGTGGCGCAAGGTCACCGCCAAAGTGCTGCACGTCGAGGCTGCCAACTCGCCCACGCTCGCGCAGATTGCCGGCGAGATTCCGCTCGACGAATTCAAGGCGCGTTTCCAGGCTTTTCCGAACTGGCGCGAGAAGCTTATCGACGAAGCGGGGCACATGGTGCATCACGACCAGCCTGAGCAGGTGGCGGCGCTGATCGAGGGCTTCTGCGCCTGAACCTTGCAAAAACGCTTCGGTGCGAGGACGGCTATCGTGAGATAGCGCTGCGGCCATTTACTGCGTTGCAGTAAAATGTGTGCTGAACCTTCTCAAGATAAAGATGAACGCCGACCTTCACTGTCACTCCACCGTTTCCGACGGCCAGTTCGCGCCGGCCGATGTCGCGCACCGTGCGCACGCGGGCGGCGTGACGCTTTGGGCCTTGACCGATCACGACGAAGTGGCTGGCCAGCACGAAGCGCGCAGCGCCGCCGAGGCGCTCGGCATGGGCTACCTGAGCGGCGTGGAGATCTCGGTGACATGGGCTTCGCGTACGGTGCACATCGTCGGACTCGGCATCGATCCAACGAGCACGACGCTGATCGACGGCCTCGCGCGCACCCGCAACGGCCGCGCGGCCCGCGCGGAAGCAATGGGCGAACAGTTGGCCACGCTCGGCATTCCCGACGCCTATCAAGGCGCACTCAAATACGTCTCGAACCCGGACATGATTTCGCGCACGCACTTCGCGCGCTTCATGGTCGAAAACGGCTACGCCAGCTCGACGCAAGACGTGTTCACACGTTTCCTCGGCGACGGCAAACCCGGCTACGTGTCGCATCGCTGGGCGAAACTGGCGGACGCGGTTGGCTGGATTCAGGCGGCCGGCGGCGAGGCGGTCATCGCGCACCCGGGTCGCTACGCGTACTCGCCGGTTGAATTCGACGCGTTTTTTGCTGAATTCATCGACCTCGGCGGTAAGGCGATCGAGGTGGTGACGGGTAGCCACACGCCGGATCAGTACCGCGAATACGCGGACGTCGCGCGCCGCTTCGGCTTCGAAGCCTCGCGCGGTTCCGACTTCCACGCACCCGGCGAGGGTCGCGTCGATCTCGGCACGCTGCCGCCGCTACCTTCCGATCTGAAGCCCGTCTGGGAACGCTGGTTGTGATCACGCGCCGTGCCGCTGCGGCACGATTTGCGCGGCCGCCCTTGTCCGGAGGGCGTGCGTTCGCCCGATCTTTCGCCCGGTTTTCCATCCGGGTTCTCGTGCCCCGTCACCCGTAGCTACCGATAGTCAAAAATGTCCCAATACTTTCGGCTTCATCCGGATAACCCGCAACCCCGCCTCGTCAAGCAGGCCGTGCAGATCATCAATGATGGCGGCGTTGTCGCGTTGCCGACGGATTCCAGCTACGCGCTCGCCTGTCACCTCGACGACAAGGACGCGGTCGAGCGCCTGCGGCGGATTCGCGGGCTTGACGAGAAGCAATTGCTGTCGCTGCTGGTACGCGATCTGTCGGAGCTGGCGAACTTCGCGATGGTCGATAACCGGCAGTACCGTCTGATCAAGTCGGTCACCCCGGGCCCTTATGTGTTCGTATTGCAGGCCACGAAAGAGGTGCCGCGGCGCCTGTCGCACCCGTCGCGCAAGACTATCGGTCTGCGGGTGCCGGAGCACGCCATCACGCTGGCGATTCTCGAAGAGCTGGGCCAGCCCCTGCTCGGCTCCACACTGATCATGCCGGGCGAAACCCAGCCGCTGAACGACCCGGAAGAAATCCGCGAGCGGCTCGAGAAACAGTTGGACCTGGTGATCGACAGCGGCCCATGCGTGTGCGAACCGTCCACCGTGATCGATTTGACCGGCGCCGAGCCGGTGCTGGTGCGGGCGGGGCGCGGTTCTCTCGCGCCATTCGGTCTCGAAGAGACGGCATGAGCGAAAGCGGACAGACGCACGCCATCGCGTTGTTACAATAGCGAGTTATGGATTCTTCCCTGATACAGACCGTTGCGGTTTACGCGTTGCCGGTGATTTTCGCGATCACGCTGCATGAGGCCGCGCATGGCTACGTCGCGCGCTGGCTCGGCGACAATACTGCGTACGTGCTCGGCCGCGTCTCCATCAATCCGATGCGGCATATCGATCCGCTCGGCACGATCGCGATTCCCTTACTGCTGTACTTCGCCACCAGCGGCGCGTTCATGTTCGGTTACGCGAAGCCCGTGCCGGTCGCCTTCGGCAATCTGCGCAATCCGCGTTGGGGCAGCCTGTGGGTCGCGGCCGCCGGGCCGGCCTGCAATTTCGTGCAGGCGCTGGTGTGGGGCCTGATCGGCGTTGCGCTCGCGGTGCTGAGCGTCGACGAGCCTTTCTTTACGCGCATGGCGGCAGCCGGCGTCGGCGTGAACCTCGTGCTCGGCGTGCTCAACCTGTTTCCGCTTCCTCCGCTCGACGGAGGCCGCGTGCTGATGGCGCTGTTGCCGCCGCGGCAATCGATCGCACTGTCGCGCCTCGAGCCGTACGGTTTTTTCATCGTGATGGCGCTGGTCATGACGGGCACGCTCACGCGTTATTGGCTCAGCCCGCTCGTGACGCTCGGCTACGCTGCGATTACCGCAATTCTGACTCCACTTGTTTCGCTTTTCTAAATAACCATGTTCCCAGACCGTATCTTCTCCGGCATGCGGCCCACCGGGTCGCTGCACCTCGGCCACTATCACGGCGTGCTGAAAAACTGGGTGCGGCTGCAGTCCGAATACCCGTGTTTCTTTTGTGTGGTCGACTGGCACGCGCTGACGACGCACTACGAAACGCCCGAAGTGATCGAAAAGAACGTGTGGGACGTGCTGATCGACTGGCTCGCTTCGGGTATCGACCCGGCGCAGGCTACGCTCTTCATTCAGAGCAAGGTGCCCGAGCATGCGGAGCTGGCGTTGCTGCTCGGCATGAGCACGCCGCTCGGCTGGCTCGAACGCGTGCCGACCTATAAGGAGCAGCAGGAGAAGCTGAAGGACAAGGACCTGTCCACCTACGGCTTCCTCGGCTATCCGGTGCTGATGGCGGCGGACATTCTGCTGTATCGCGGCTCGCTCGTGCCGGTTGGCGAAGACCAGGTGCCGCACGTCGAAATGACGCGTGAAATCGCGCGCCGCTTCAACTACCTGTACGGCCGCGAACCGGGCTTCGAAGAGAAGGCCAACGAAGCCGCGAAGAAGCTGGGCGGCAAGCGCGCCAAGCTTTATCACGAGCTGCGCAACGCCTATCAGCAGGAAGGCGACGACGAAGCACTCGAACAGGCGCGAGCGATGCTGCAGGAATCGCAGAGCCTGTCGATGAGCGATCGCGAGCGTCTGTTCGGTTACCTCGAAGGTTCGCGCAAGATCATTCTGGTCGAGCCGCAAGCCATGCTGACCGAAGCGTCGCGCATGCCGGGTCTCGACGGCCAGAAGATGTCGAAGTCGTACGGCAACACGATCGGCCTGCGCGAAGACGCGGAAACGATCACGAAGAAGGTCCGCACCATGCCGACCGATCCGGCCCGCGTGCGCCGCACCGATCCGGGCGATCCGGACAAGTGCCCGGTGTGGCAACTGCACCAGGTCTACACGGACGAAGCCACGCACGAATGGGTGCAGAAGGGCTGCCGTTCGGCGGGTATCGGCTGCCTCGAGTGCAAGCAGCCAGTGATCGAAGGCATTCTGCGCGAACAGCAGCCGATGCTCGAGCGCGCGCAGAAGTACATGGACGATCCGTCGCTGTTGCGCGCGATCGTCGCCGACGGTTGCGACAAGGCCCGCAAATACGCGACGGAAACGATGCGCGACGTTCGCGAGGCGATGGGCCTCTCGTACAACTGATCTGCCGCGAAGAAGTGATGAGCACGCCCGCTACCATGCCGGACGGTTCCTCGCACGGAAACGGCGAGCCGTCGCCCTGGGTGCGCCACTGGGCGCATCTGGTCGAGGCGGGCGGCGCGGTGCTCGACGTGGCGTCGGGGGCAGGGCGGCATGCGCGGTTTTTTGCGTCGCTGGGCCATCCGGTGACCGCGCTCGATCGCGATGCGGCCGCATTGGCCGCCATGCGTGGCGAGCCGCTTGTCACCACGCTCGCGGCCGATATTGAAGGCGCCGCATGGCCCTTGCCCGCCGACGCGAAATTCTCCGCGGTCGTCGTGACGAACTACCTGCACCGGCCGCTGTTTCCTCAGCTGTTACGCTCGCTAGCGCCCGGTGGCGTACTGGTTTACGAGACCTTCGCGCAAGGCAACGAAAGCGTCGGCAAACCGTCTAACCCGGCGTTTTTACTCGCACCCGGCGAACTGCTCGACGTGGTGCGAGGCCACCTCCGCGTGGTCGCATTTCAAGATGGATTTCTCGCGCAGCCGCGCCCGGCTTACGTCCAGCGGATATGCGCAATTATGGAGGCGGATCGCTCAGCCGAGCACGCAAAGGCGGCATCTCCGCCTTGTTACGAGCTGGCTGGGTAATCCGCTACAATCGCGGTTTACCTGATCAAATTCATGGCGTTTCATGACTAACGGCAATCAAAGCACCACTGGCGGCGTTCAGATTCGCGGCAGCATCCCTGCCATCATTACTCCGATGCTTGAAGACGGCAGCCTCGATCTGCCGGCGTTTCGCAAACTGATCGACTGGCATATCGCAGAGGGCACGAACGCACTGGTCGTGGTCGGCACGAGCGGCGAGTCGGCCACGCTGTCGGTCGAAGAACACGTTCTGATGGTCAAAACCGCAGTCGAGCATACGGCGGGCCGGATTCCGGTGATCGCGGGCTCGGGCGGCAACTCCACGACTGAAGCTATCGAACTCACGCAGCAGGCCAAAGAAGTCGGCGCGGACGCCACCTTGCAGGTCGTGCCGTATTACAACAAGCCGACCCAGGAAGGCATCTATCGCCACTTCGCGAAGATCGCCGAAACCGTCGATCTGCCGGTGATCCTGTACAACGTGCCGGGCCGTACGGTCGCGGACATGAACAACGAAACGATTCTGCGTTGCGCGCAGGTGCCGGGCATCATCGGTGTGAAGGAAGCGACGGGCAACATCGATCGCGCCGCGCACCTGATCAAGTCGGCCCCCGCCCATTTCGGCATTTACAGCGGTGACGATCCCACTGCGATCGCGCTGATGCTGCTTGGCGGCCACGGCAATATTTCGGTCACCGCCAACGTCGCGCCGCGCGCCATGAGCGATCTGTGCAAGGCCGCGCTTGCCGCGGACGCGAAGACCGCCCGTGAGATTCATTTGAAACTCCTGTCGCTGCATAAGAACCTGTTCATCGAGTCGAATCCGATTCCTGCGAAATGGGCGTTGCAGCAACTGGGTCGTGTGCAGGGCGGAATCCGCCTGCCGCTCACGCCGCTCGACGCGCAATACCACGAAGTGGTTCGCGGCGCGCTGCGCGAAGCGGGCCTGCTGGGCTAAACGGGCTCGACCCGGCACCCCCAGCGTTATCGCAAGCCTGCCACCGGCACTCCCTTAACCGACGTCGATCCAGCCCACGTTCCCGGCACACAGAACCAGGCACCGCGTTCCAGCATCACGAAGGACCTCATGAAACGTTCCGCACTTTCCCTCCACGCAACCCGCATGGCGGCGCTGGCGCTTGCCCTGGTAACGCTCGCCGGCTGTGACACGCTGAACGACTGGTTCGCCTCCGACCGCGTCAACTACAAGGGCGCGGGCAGCGCGCCGGCGCTCGCCGTTCCGGGCGATCTGACCACCACGCCGACCGATCAGCGCTACGTGGCGCCGCCGGCCAATCTGGCGCTGGGCGGCTCGCCGCAGCGCGCGGTCACCGCAGCGGGCAATTCCACCGAAGGCCAGCCGAATGCGCAAGACCCGCTGGGCATGCACATCGAGCGTGACGGCGATCGTCGCTGGCTGGTCGTCGACGGCCGCACACCGGAACAACTGTGGCCGCAGTTGCAGGAGTTCTGGCAGGAGAACGGCTTCGTCCTGAAGACCGACGCGCCGGCCACCGGCATCATGAACACCGACTGGGCTGAAAACCGCGCCAATATTCCGGACGACTGGTTCCGTCGCACGGTCGGCAAGGTGATTGACTTCGCTTACTCGTCGGGTACCCGTGACAGCTTCCGCACGCTCGTGTCGCGCGGTCCGGCTGACACCACGGACATCTCGATCACGCATAGCGCGATGGAAGAAATGCTGACGGGCCAGGACAAGACGTCGTCGCGCTGGGAAGAGCGTCCGCGCGATCCGGCGCTGGAGGCGCTGTTCCTGACCAAGTTGATGCAAAAGTTCGGTCTGACCGAAGCGCAGTCGAAGCAACTTCTGACCGATGCCCGCCCGGCTACTGCGCCGGCCACGATCGACCAGAGCGCCGGCGCATCGACGCTTGATCTGCAGGAATCGTTCGACCGTGCATGGCTGCGCGTGGGTCTTGCGCTTGACCGCACCAACTTTACCGTCGACAACCGCGACCGCTCGAAAGGCATCTACTACGTGCGCTACGCTGATTCGATGCAGGAGTTGAAGAAGGAAGGGCTCCTCGGCAAGCTGTTCTACAGCGGCAATTCGTCGAAGAAACCGGGTCAGGAATTCCTCGTCAATGTGCGCTCGAAGGGCGAGACCGTGACGCAGGTCGCGGTGGTGGACGCGAACGGGCAGGTGGATAATTCGTCCGACGCGCAGCGCATCGTGACGTTGCTGCACGCACAACTGAACTAAGCGGGCTGTGCGCTTCGCCAGTCTCGGCAGCGGCAGTGAAGGCAATGCCTTGCTGGTGGAAGCGCAAAGCGGCGCGACCACCACGCGGGTTCTGCTTGATTGCGGTTTTTCAGCCAAAGAAGTCGAGCGGCGTCTGACGCGGCTCGGCGCAAGCGTCGAAGGTCTCGACGCCATTCTGATTACACATGAACACAGCGACCACATTGGCAGCGCGCTGACGTTGGCGCGCAAGTGGTCGATTCCGTTGTACATGAGCTGGGGCACTGCCCGCGCGGTGGGTGCCGACGAGGCCGATGTCGACCTGCAGGTGCTGTGGGGCGACGAAGCGGTGGCGATCGGCGACCTCAGCATCCTTCCTTACACCGTTCCTCACGACGCCCGCGAGCCGCTGCAATACGTGCTTTCCAATGGTGCGAGCCGGCTTGGCGTGCTGACCGACGTGGGCACCTCCACGCCGCATATCAGTGCGGTACTGAGCGGCTGCGACGCGCTGGTGCTCGAATGCAATCATGACGTGCGGATGCTGGCGGGTAGCCGGTATCCCCAATCGCTGAAGGCGCGCATCGGCGGCAATCATGGGCATCTGAACAACGAAGCGGCGGCTGAAATTCTGGCCTCGCTCGACCGCTCGCGCTTGCGCCATCTGGTGGCCGCACATCTGAGCAAGCAGAATAACTCGCCGGAACTGGCGCAGGCTGCCATGGCCGGTGTGCTGGGTGCCGCGCCGACCGAAGTGGTAGTCGCATCCCAGGACGAAGGCTTCGCCTGGCTGAGCTTGTGATCCGTCTCTGATTACCTGGCTACCTGGCATCGCCGCGAGTTGTGCTGCGATTCGCCGTTGACGCCGGCAGTGCAATTAAAAAAAGCCCATGACGATTACTCGCCATGGGCTTTTTCTTGCGGGGCGGCGTTTCGGGTGCCGCGCCTTACGTCAGACCGTCAGACTTAGTTGCGGTTGCCGCCGAAGATACCGAGCAGCGCGAGCAGGTTGACGAACACGTTATACAGGTCCAGATAGATCGCGAGGGTGGCGGTGATGTAATTCGTCTCGCCACCGTTCACGACGCGCTGGACGTCGAACAGCATGTAAGCCGAGAAGATCACGATTGCCAGCACCGACACCGTCAGCATCAACGCCGGCAGGTGCAGGAACACGTTCGCGACCGACGCCAGCAATAGCACGATCACGCCCATGAACAGCCACTTGCCGAGGCCCGAGAAGTCGCGTTTGCTGACTGTGGCGATCGTTGCCATGGAGGCGAAGATCACACCAGTGCCACCAAACGCGAGCATGATCAGCGACGGGCCGTTCGAAAAACCGAGCACGAAGCTCAGGATGCGCGACAGCATCAGGCCCATGAAGAACGTGAACCCGAGCAGCACGAATACGCCGATGGCGCTGTCTTTGGTTTTCTGGATGGCGAACATGAAGCCGAAGGCGATCGCGAAGAACGCCAGCATGCTCATGCCGGGGCTGGTGGCGGCGAACAGCGAGAAGCCGGTGGCCACGCCTACCCAGGCGCCGAGCACTGTCGGAATCATGGACAGCGCGAGCAGCCAGTAAGTGTTCCGTAGTACGCGGTTGCGTGTTTCGACCGTGCTGACCGCGCCATTGCGGCCAAAGCTATACGGATGATCGTTCATGGTCTCTCCTTACCTCGGAAGCGTGTTGCGTAATGATTGCGCCGCGGATTGCGCCGCGAGTTGCGCAGCAGATTGTGCGTCAGGCAGTGCAGCGCCGGCCGGAATTTTTGCCGCCAGTCGCAGGGTGTTCATCCCTAAGATTGGCGCGGTGGCTGGGAGTTTCAATACCCGGAAAATGTCCACACGGCCTACGCTACCAGCATTCACAAACTCCTGCTTGGAGTCTTTCAATGCTGTAAGGGTTCAATCGCAATCATACACGGGAACATGCTACAATAGCGGATTCATTTGAATCTGTAACCTCTTAATTTTTTGGAGTTTTTATGGCGATCGAACGCACCCTGTCGATTATCAAGCCGGACGCAGTGGCCAAGAACGTGATCGGTCAGATCTACAGCCGTTTCGAAAACGCTGGCCTGAAGATCGTGGCTTCGCGCATGGTCCACCTGTCGCGCGCCGATGCAGAGAAGTTCTACGCTGTGCACGCTGCACGTCCGTTCTTCAAGGATCTGGTCGATTTCATGATCTCGGGCCCGGTGGTCGTGCAAGCGCTGGAAGGCGAAAACGCGATCCTGAAGCACCGCGACCTGATGGGTGCAACGGACCCGAAGAAGGCGGAAAAGGGCACGATTCGCGCCGATTTCGCCGACAGCATCGACGCTAACGCGGTGCACGGTTCGGACGCGGCTGAAACGGCTGCAGTTGAAATCGCGTTCTTCTTCCCGGAAGTGAACGTCTACTCGCGTTAAGCGGGTTTGAACTGCCGGTGCTGTCCACGTGAATCGTGCGCAGCCGTTGGATTTGTCGCACGAATCCGCACGAACAGCGCGGCAAAGTAGTAAGGTAAAGCAGCAGGAATGGGCGCGAACGGCATTGCGTTCATGCAGCTTGTTGCATGAACGTAGTCTCGCACTGAAATGGCAGGATTCGATATGACGAGCAGTCCCACCGTCAACCTTCTCGACCTCGACGCCCAAGGGCTTGTCGCCTACTGCGACAGCCTGGGCGAGAAGCCGTTTCGCGCCAAGCAATTGCAGCGTTGGATCCACCAGTACAACGCTGCCGACTTCGACGGCATGACCGATCTGGCGAAGTCCTTGCGCGAAAAGCTCAAAGGGCGCGCAACGATCACGATGCCTGGCATCGTCAGCGACAATATTTCGACCGACGGCACACGCAAGTGGCTGATCGACGTCGGCAACAGCAACGCAGTTGAAACTGTCTACATCCCCGAAGAAACGCGTGGCACGCTGTGCGTGTCGTCGCAGGCAGGGTGCGCGGTCAACTGCCGTTTCTGTTCGACCGGCAAACAGGGTTTCTCCCGCAATCTCACCACCGGTGAAATCATCGGCCAGCTGCGCATGGCCGAGTTCGCCCTGCGCGCGACGCGCGGCACGGACGGCGGGCGTGCCACGGGTGGTGACGGCAAAGGCGAGCGCGTTGTCACGAACGTGGTGATGATGGGCATGGGCGAGCCGCTGCTCAATTACGACGCGGTGGTACCCGCCATGCGCCTGATGCTGGACGACAACGCGTACGGCCTGTCACGCCGGCGCGTCACGCTGTCCACCTCGGGCGTGGTGCCGATGATGGACCGGCTCGGCGCCGATCTGCCGGTGGCGCTCGCGGTATCGTTGCATGCGCCTAGCGACCCGCTGCGCGACATGCTGGTGCCGCTGAACAAGAAGTACCCGCTGCGCGAACTGATGGCCGCCTGTCAGCGCTATCTGAAAGTTGCGCCGCGCGATTTCATTACGTTCGAATATTGCATGCTCGACGGCGTGAACGACAGTGAAGCGCAAGCGCGCGAACTGCTGGCCGTTACGCGCGACGTCCCGTGCAAATTCAACCTGATCCCGTTCAATCCGTTTCCCGAGTCGGGCCTCATCCGCTCGAAGCCGGAACAGATCAAGCGGTTTGCACAAGTGTTGATGGACGCGGGCGTCGTCACCACTGTGCGTAAAACACGCGGCGATGATATCGACGCTGCCTGCGGTCAGTTGGCCGGTGCGGTGAAAGACCGCACACGCCTCGCTGAGCGCACCGGGAAGGCGGCAAAAATTATCGAGGTTCGTGCCGTGTAATCGTGCGAGGCGGCCGGGCGCGGCGTTCGGAGGCACCTATCCGGACGCGAAAAACCTCCAGGGCGTCCGCGATTGAAAAGAAAGTTTGCAGAATCGATCGGAAGCGGCACACGAGGCCGCACATTTTGTTATAAACGGTCTGCGATTCAGACGTGAGGCTTTGGCCCGTCCGGATTGCACAAGTGAAAAAGAATCGACGCGAAAGGATTTGGGATGAGTGAGCCGCAGCACCCGCAGCCGCAGGATACAGACGCAAACGAAGGCCATCCGGCGCCGGTCGCGCGGGCGGTGGTGCAGCCTGTTGCGCAGCCGGGCCTGGGAGGCCTGGAATCGTTGGCAGCGGTTGGCGCGCGCTTGACCCAATTGCGTGAATCGAAGGGCTGGACGATTGAAGACGTGTCGGCGCGCCTGAAGGTATCCGTCATCAAGTTGCGTGCGCTCGAATCGGGTGACATCAGCCATTTGCCGGACACGACCTTCGCGCTCGGCGTGGTGCGCAGCTACGCGAAGATGCTCGGCGCCGATCCCACGCCGTTCACGCAGGCTTTGCGTCGCGAGAAGGGCGTGCCCGCTCCGGATCTGTCGATGCCGGCCTCGTCCGGCAAAGATTTGCCGCGTGGCCGCGTATCGCTGTCGCTTGGCGGCAGCGGACAAAAGAGCCGCTCTTGGCTATGGGGCATTGCGGCGGTGATTGTCGCGGTGATCGCGCTCGGCATGTGGCATACCAATGGCGGTGACTCGTCAGCGTTGCTCGCCCGGTTGAAGGCGAGCGCGAACGGTGCCGCGGGTGGTGCGACCGGCGCATCGGGCGCGGTGGCGCAGGGTCAAGCGGCAAGCTCCGAGGCCACAGCGGAAGAGGCTGCTTCCACGCCGGAAACGCAGGCCGCAATGGATAACGCAGCGTCGGCTACGCCGATGCCCGCGCCGCTCGCGACCGGTCCGGCGCCGTCTTCCATGCCGGCTGTCGCGGCAACAACTGTCGCGCCGAAGGCCAGTTCGCAGGCCCAGGCTGCGGCGCAAGGCGCGAGTGCGCCGGTGGTCGCTGCGATAGGCGCGTCGGCCGTAGCGGCAACGGCGGCGCCGGCCGCGGGTGAGGCGATCATCGCGTTGCGCGTGACGCAAGACAGTTGGTTCAGCGTGCGTGGCAAGGACGGCAAGGAGGTGTTCTCCGGCCTCGTGCACGCGGGCGACACGAAGGAAGTGACGGGTGCAGCGCCGTTCAAGGTCACGCTCGGCAACAAGGCGGGTCTCGAATCGCTGACGCTCGATGGCGAGCCAGTCGATCCGTCGAAATATTCGGCAGCCAAGGGTAATGTGGCGCGCTTCGCGTTGCCTTGATTAGATACGGTATGCGTCGCGGCCAACCGGGTTGCGGCGCTTTTTCAATCCAGGCGCTACGTCTTTTGTGTGGCGCCTGCGGCGTAAATGGGTTTTTCGATGCAATCCGAAGCTCAATCCCAATCCAGTAGCAAGATCGTTTCAAACGAGCCGGTGTTTGGCGGCCATGCTGCGCGGCGTAAGTCGCACGCAGTCGACGTCCGTTGGGGCGGTCAGCTCGTCACCATCGGTGGCGACGCGCCCGTGCGCATCCAGTCGATGACCAACACCGACACCGCAGACGCGATCGGCACGGCAATCCAGATCAAGGAACTTGCACAAGCCGGTTCGGAGCTGGTGCGTATCACGGTCAACACGCCGGAAGCGGCTGCCGCCGTACCGGCTGTTCGCGAGCAGCTCGACCGCATGGGCGTGTCGGTGCCGCTGGTCGGCGATTTTCATTACAACGGCCACTTGCTGCTGCGCGATTACCCCGCCTGCGCGGAGTCGCTGTCGAAGTACCGGATCAATCCGGGCAATGTCGGCCACGGTGCGAAGCGCGACACGCAGTTCGCGCAAATGATCGAAGCGGCAGTGAAGTACGACAAGCCAGTGCGGATCGGGGTCAACTGGGGCAGCCTCGACCAGGATCTGCTCGCCAAGATGATGGACGAGAACGCCGCGCGTTCCACGCCTTGGGAAGCGCAGAGCGTGATGTACGAAGCACTGATCCAGTCGGCGATCGGCTCGGCGGAGCGCGCGGTCGAAATCGGCCTGCCGCGCAACAAGATCATTCTGTCGTGCAAGGTCAGCGGCGTGCAGGATCTGATCGCGGTGTATCGCGAACTCGCGCGCCGTTGCGAATTCGCGTTGCATCTGGGGCTGACCGAAGCGGGCATGGGGTCGAAGGGGATCGTGGCGTCGACCGCAGCGTTGTCGGTATTGCTGCAGCAAGGCATCGGCGACACGATCCGTATCTCGCTGACGCCGGAACCGGGCGGCCCGCGAACAGGTGAAGTGATCGTCGGGCAGGAAATTCTGCAGACCATGGGCCTGCGCTCGTTCACGCCGATGGTGATCGCGTGTCCGGGTTGCGGCCGTACCACCAGCACGCTGTTTCAGGAGCTGGCGTCGCAAATCCAGACCTATCTGCGTACGCAGATGCCGATGTGGCGCGACCAATATCCTGGCGTCGAGAAGATGCACGTTGCGGTGATGGGCTGCATCGTCAACGGTCCGGGCGAATCGAAACAGGCGAATATCGGCATCAGCTTGCCGGGGTCGGGCGAAAATCCGGCCGCGCCGGTGTTTATCGACGGCGAGAAGGTCAAGACGTTGCGCGGCGATAACATCGCGCAGGAATTCCAGCAAATCGTGAGTGACTACGTCGAGCGCAGCTACGGCCGCGCCGAAGCCGGCCGCACCGAAGCACTCAACTAAATACCGTCAATCGAAGACAGATGACTGAACAGAAGAAAAAGCTCGAAAAGTTGTCCGGCGTGAAGGGCATGAACGACATCCTTCCGCAGGAAGCCGGGCTGTGGGAATTTTTCGAAGCAACCGTCAAGTCGATGCTGCGTTCGTACGGATACCAGAATATTCGTACGCCGATCATCGAGCACACGCAGTTGTTCAAGCGCGGTATCGGTGAGGTGACCGATATCGTCGAGAAAGAAATGTACAGCTTCACCGACGCCTTGAACGGTGAAAACCTGACGATGCGCCCGGAAAACACGGCGGCTGTCGTGCGCTCGGTGATCGAGCACAACATGCTGTACGACGGTCCGAAGCGCCTGTGGTACATCGGTCCGATGTTCCGACACGAGCGTCCGCAGCGTGGCCGTTATCGGCAGTTCCATCAGGTCGGGGTGGAAGCATTGGGCTTCGCCGGCCCGGACGCCGACGCTGAAATCATCATGATGTGCCAGCGTCTGTGGGACGACCTCGGCTTGATGGGCATCAAGCTCGAACTCAATTCGCTGGGTCTCGTCGAAGAGCGCGCGGCACATCGCGTCGAGTTGATCGCGTACCTCGAAAAGCACATGGACGTGCTCGACGAAGAGGCGAAGCGCCGTCTCTACACGAACCCGCTGCGCGTGCTCGACACGAAAAATCCGGCGATGCAGGAAGTCGCGCAGAACGCGCCCAAGCTGATCGATTTTCTCGGCGAAGAATCGCGCGCGCACTTCGAAGGCCTGCAACGCATTCTGAAGGCGAACAACATCCCGTTCACGATCAATCCGCGTCTCGTGCGCGGTCTCGATTATTACAATCTGACCGTGTTCGAGTGGGTGACCGACAAGCTTGGCGCGCAAGGCACTGTTGCGGCCGGCGGGCGTTACGATCCCCTGATCGAACAGCTTGGCGGCAAGCCGACGGGCGCATGTGGCTGGGCAATGGGTGTCGAGCGTATCCTCGAATTGCTGAAAGAAGAGCAGCTCGTGCCGGAAGACGAGGGTTGTGACGTCTACGTGGTCCATCAGGGCGACGCGGCACGCGAACAGGCCTTTATCATCGCCGAGCGTTTGCGCGATACGGGCCTCGACGTGATCCTGCATTGCAGCGCGGACGGGCAGACGGCGAGCTTCAAGTCGCAGATGAAGCGTGCTGACGCGAGCGGCGCGGCTTTCGCGGTGGTGCTCGGCGAAGATGAGATTACGAACGGCACGGTCGGCGTCAAACCGCTGCGTGATACAAGTTCTAACGGCGGTAAAAACGAGCAACATAACGTGCCCGCCGAAGACTTGACCGAATTTCTAATCAATGCGATGGTTGCAACCGCCGAAGACGGCGACGACTGATCGCGATGTCGTCGAGCCCCCTGGCTCGACATGCACACGTATCAAGAAAGAGGAAATCGCCGGGCGATGAGTTACCACGACGAGCAAGAATCGATTGAAAGTCTGAAGGCATGGTGGACGCAGTGGGGCAATGCAACCACGTGGATTGTGCTGGTGGCGCTAGTTGCCGCAGCCGGCTGGAACGGCTGGAATTTCTGGCAGCGGCGTCAGGCAGCGGAAGCCGCGGTGCTGTATGACCAGGTGCAGCAAGCCGTGGCATCGGGCGACAAGGCGAAGATCACGCGCGTTGCCGCCGACATGGAAGACAAGTTCAGCAGCACCGCGTATGCGCAGATGACCGCCCTGGGCGCGGCCAAGGCGTTGTACGCCGCGGGTGACGAGGCCGCCGCGAAGGCGCAGTTGCAATGGACCATCGATCACGCCAAAGACGACGAGTTCAAGCAGATCGCCAAGCTGCGCCTGGCCTCGCTGCTGCTCGACGACAAGGCTTACGACCAGGGTCTCGCATTGCTCGCCGAACCGCAGTCCGATGCGTTCAAGGGTATCGTGGCGAACGGCCGCGGTGACCTGCTCGCAGCTCAGGGCAAGCGTGACGACGCGCGCGCGGCCTACAAGCTCGCGCTCGACTCGCTGTCGAAAAACGATAGCTCGGCTCGCCAGTTGATTCAATTCAAGCTGGACGCGCTGGGCGGCTAAGCGCCGCATGCAGTGCGCCGCATGTAGCGACCAACCGGTCTCCTTTAATTAATTTCCTGAATGCTTCGTCCACCGATGAATCTGCTGAAACGTTACGCTGTGCCCGTTGCCTGTGCGATGACCGTCCTCACCTTGGCGGCTTGCTCATCCGCGAAAGACGAGCGCCGCGTGCCGACGCCGCTCACCGAGTTCAAACCCGTGCTCGACGTGCAGCAGGCGTGGAAGACAAGCGTGGGCAAGGCGGGCCGTTACCTGTTCTCGCCGGTGGCGGTCGGCAACGCGGTGTATGCCGCTGGCGCCAACGGCTCGGTTGCGAAGATCGACGCACAAACCGGCAAGGACATCTGGCGTGTCAAGCTGCATGACGATCTGTCGGCTGGTGTCGGCAGCGACGGCACGCTCGCGGCGGTTGGCGGACTGAAGGGCGACGTCTACGTGCTCGGCGCGGACGGCAAGCAATTGTGGACCGCCAAGGCACCCGGCGAAATCATCTCGCCGCCGCTGGTTGGCAACGGCCTCGTGGTGGTGCGCACGGTCGACGGTCAGATCGTCGCGTTCAATGCGCAAACCGGCGAGCAGAAGTGGAACTACCGCAACCGCGCGGTGCCGCTCAATTTGCGCGTCTCGTCGGGCATGACGTTCGCGGGTGACGCGGCGGTGCTGGCGGGCTTCCCGGGTGGCGCGTTCGCTGCGATCAACCTGCAGACCGGCGACAACTACTGGCAGACGCCGGTGTCGTATCCGAAGGGCGTGACGGAAGTGGAGCGCATCAATGACGTGACTGGGCCGCCCACGCTGGTCGGTTCGGAAACCTGTGCGGTGACGTTCCAGGGCCAGATTGGCTGTTTCGATGCGAACTCGGGCCGCGCGCTGTGGGAAAAGGCGTTCTCGAGCACGAGCGGCCTGGCGCAGGATGACCGCGCCGTGGTGGCGGCGGACGACTGGTCGGTGGTGTCGGCGTTCGACGCCTCCAACGGCGCACCGCTGTGGAAGAACGACAAGCTCAAGAACCGCGACCTCAGCGTCCCGTTCATCCTGGGTCACGCCGCAGTGCTGGGCGACTATCAGGGTTACGTGCACTTCCTGTCGCGCGACGACGGTACGCTCGTGGCCCGTGTGAAGACCGACGGCAGCCCGATTACCGCAGCGCCGGTGCTGGCCGGCGAAACGCTGGTCGTGCTGACGCGCGACGGCGACCTGTACGGCTACCGCCCGCGCTAATCGCGCAGGCTGGGTAGTCAGACGTGCAGGCCGGCTTCGCCGGCCGCACGCGTTTTTGTTGTGTAGAAGCTTAACTAGAAGAATTGCGCCGGACTGGCTGGTCCGGCGAGTCGGATCAGAAACGGCCCATGTGGCCATCGGTGGCTGCTTGCGGCGCCACCTTCGACGCGATCGTCATCGATACCGCAGAGAATCGTATCGAACTGGCGTGCGAGCCGTTGAGCAAGAAAGACTGAACCTGGCGGCCCATTGGCGCCGCCCCATACAGCCAAACCCCCGTCCGCCCGGGTGCGCATATTGACAGCACATCCGGGGCTGGCCGAATTCGTGATAATTTTCGTCAAACGCTGCCGTGTAGCGGCCGCATGGCGTCGCTACGCGGCCCGGTCGATTTCGATCCCGCGTTTCACCGTGAACAACATCTGATGAAACCCGTTATTGCCCTGGTTGGGCGCCCCAATGTGGGGAAATCCACGCTATTCAACCGCCTCACGCGTACGCGTGATGCGCTGGTTGCCGACCTGCCCGGTCTCACCCGCGATCGCCATTACGGCGAAGGGCGCGCCGGCGACCGGCCGTATCTGGTCGTCGATACTGGCGGCTTCGAGCCGGTCGCGAAAGACGGCATCCTGCACGAGATGGCGCGTCAAACCCGCCAGGCGGTCGAGGAATCGGACGTCGTCGTGTTCATCTGCGACGGCCGCAACGGTCTCGCACCGCAGGACAAGACGATCGCCGACTACCTGCGTAAGACCGGTCGGCCGATTTTCCTCGTCGTCAACAAGGCGGAGGGGATGAAGTACAGCAACGTCGCCGCCGACTTCTACGAGCTCGGCCTCGGCGACCCACGCGCGATTTCGTCCGCGCACGGCGACGGCGTGACCGAAATGATCAATGAAGCGCTCGCGGTCGCCTATGCCGGTCAGCCGGAAGAGAGCGACGAAGAGAAAGCAGCGCATGGCGTGAAGATCGCGATCGTCGGCCGCCCGAACGTCGGCAAGTCGACGCTGATCAATTCGCTGGTCGGCGAAGAACGCGTGATCGCGTTCGACATGCCCGGCACCACGCGCGATTCGATCTACGTCGACTTCGAACGTCAGGGCAAGCCGTACACGCTGATCGACACGGCCGGCTTGCGCCGTCGCGGCAAAGTGTTCGAAGCGATCGAGAAGTTCTCGGTGGTGAAAACACTGCAGTCGATCTCCGACGCGAACGTCGTGATCCTGCTGCTCGACGCGCGCCAGGACATCTCGGAGCAGGACGCGCACATTGCCGGCTTCGTGGTCGAGCAGGGTCGCGCGCTGGTGGTAGGCGTGAACAAGTGGGACGGACTCGATTCGCATGTGCGCGAGCGCACCAAGGCGGACCTCGAGCGCAAACTAAAATTTCTGGACTTTGCGAAATTCCACTTCATTTCCGCGACGGAAAATACGGGGATTGGCCCGCTGATGCGCTCGGTGGACGACGCGTACAAGGCTGCGATGGCCAAGCTGCCGACGCCGAAGCTCACGCGCGCGCTGATCGAGGCGGTGGAATTCCAGCAGCCTCGTCGCCGCGGTCCGGTGCGTCCGAAACTGCGCTATGCGCACCAGGGTGGACAGAACCCGCCGCTCATCGTGATTCACGGTAATGCGCTCGATGCGATCACCGAAACGTACAAACGCTACCTCGAAAACCGCTTCAGGGAAACTTTCAAGCTGACTGGGACTCCATTGCGCATAGAGTTCAGATCGTCGACGAACCCTTACGCGGACAAAGGCTGAAATTCAGGCTGAAACCCGCGTGTGTGCTGGGTTTGGTCGCCAGGCCAGGCCTCTCGCGCAAAAATGAAAATCGGCTATAGTGTAGCGGTTGACGGCGGATCTCTTTTTCCTTCGTCGTCAATTCAGTCAACCTGCAAAAAAATACGGAGTTTGCTATGAGCAACAAAGGGCAATTGTTACAAGACCCGTTTTTGAACGCACTGCGTAAAGAGCACGTGCCGGTGTCGATCTACTTGGTCAACGGCATCAAGCTTCAAGGGAACATCGAATCGTTCGACCAGTACGTCGTGTTGCTCAGGAATACGGTCACCCAGATGGTCTACAAGCACGCAATTTCCACGGTCGTGCCTGCCCGTCCGGTGAATTTCCACCCGGATTCCGAACAGTCCTAACCCCCGTCGCGGCCGGCGTAGCGTCGCCCGTTGGCGATTACTCCCGGCCGCCTCATTTTGATACCGTCCAATTTGATCAATGCAGCGCTTGTCGGCATCGACTTCGGTAAGATCGATTTCGAAGCCAGCCTAGAAGAACTCAGCCTGCTCGCGCAAAGCGCGGGCGCGAATCCCTTAGTCACCCTCACGGGGCGCCGGTCCAGTCCCGATGCCAAGATGTTCGTCGGCAGCGGCAAGGCCGAAGAACTGCGTCTTGCGTGTGAGGCAAACGACATCGAACTCGTCATTTTCAATCATGCTCTGGCTCCTGCGCAGCAGCGCAATCTGGAGCAGGCGCTTAACCGCCGCGTGATTGATCGCACCAGCCTGATCCTCGATATTTTTGCGCAACGCGCCCGCAGCCACGAAGGCAAGCTGCAGGTGGAGCTCGCGCAGTTGCAGTACCTGTCGACGCGGCTAATCCGCGCATGGACCCACCTTGAACGCCAGAAGGGCGGTATCGGGTTGCGCGGTCCAGGCGAAACGCAGCTCGAAACCGACCGCCGTTTGATCGGCGAGCGGATCAAGGCGCTCAAGACCCGGCTCGAAAAGCTGCGCCGTCAGCACGGCACGCAGCGCCGCGCGCGCAGCCGTAACCAGACCATGTCCGTGTCGCTCGTCGGCTATACGAATGCGGGCAAATCCACCCTGTTCAATGCACTGACGAAGGCCCAGGCGTACGCCGCCGACCAGCTCTTCGCCACGCTGGATACCACGTCCCGCCGTGTGTATCTCGGCGACGAAGCCGGTCAGGTGGTAGTGTCCGACACGGTCGGCTTCATCCGTGAATTGCCTCACCAACTGGTGGCGGCTTTCCGCGCCACGCTCGAGGAAACCATTCACGCCGACCTGCTGCTGCATGTGGTTGACGCGTCTAGCGCCGTGCGCCTCGATCAGATCGATCAGGTGAACGAGGTGTTGCACGCAATCGGTGCGGACACGATCCGTCAGGTGCTGGTGTTCAACAAGATCGACGCCGTGCCGGAGTTGGCGGCCCGTGGCGACGCGGTCGAGCGGGATGAGTATGGTAATATTTCGCGCGTCTTTTTGAGCGCGCGCACGGGGCAAGGGCTGGATACATTGCGCGCTGCCATCGCTGAAATCGCTACTGCCGAACCTCTCTCCGATGTGCTGGTCGATCTGTCGGAAGAAGACCGGTCGGCGGCGCCACGCGAGGACCGTAAGGTCTCAGAACTCGGGCACTGACCCGCTCCAATTGCACTGACCCGCTGTCTACTCTGGTGAACGAACACAGGTGAACGAATACAACGAGCGGAGTATCTGGCTGCGCATGCGCGCCTTGCTTTCACTGAACGATCCGCGCTGGGGCCGGGGCGACGGCAATGGCGAGCGCCAACGACCCAACGAACCCAAGCGTCCGCCGACCAAGGACGGTGAAGGCCCGCCCGATCTCGACGAGATGTGGCGCGATTTCAACCGTCGTTTGAGCAGCGTGTTCGGCCGTAAGGGCGGTGGTGCGGGTGGTGGCCGTCCGGACAATGGCCGCGGTGCGCGCATCGGCGTAGGCATCGTGATCGGCGTGCTGATCGCGATCTATCTCGGCAGCGGCGTGTTCGTCGTGCAGGATGGTCAGGCCGGCGTCGTGATGCAGTTCGGCAAGTATCGCTACACCGCGGGGCAGGGTGTGCATTGGCGCCTGCCGTATCCGTTTGAAGCGCATGAACTCGTCAATATCGGCCAGATCCGTCAGGTGGAGATCGGCCGTAACAACGTGGTGCGTCTCGCCAATGTGAAGGACGCGTCGATGCTCACGCACGACGCCGATATCGTCGACGTGCGCTTTGCCGTGCAGTACCAGGTGAGCAAGCCGACTGATTATCTGTTCCGCAGCGTCGATCCCGATCAGAGCGTCATGCAGGCCGCGCAGGCGGCGGTGCGCAGCATCGTCGGCGCGCGCAGCACCAATGACATCCTCTATCAGGATCGCGAAACAATTCGCCAGCAACTGATGGCGTCGATCCAGCAATCCCTGGATCAGTACCAGTCCGGCCTTGCCGTGACCGGTGTAACGATTCAGGGCGTGCAGGTGCCCGACCAGGTGCAAGCCGCCTTCGACGACGCCGCCAAAGTGCGTCAGGACAACGAGCGCGCGAGGCGCGACGCGCAGGCTTATGCCGCCGATTTGCTGCCGCGCGCGCAAGCCGACGTCGCGCGCCAGATCGACGAAGCGAAAACGTATAGCGACAAGACCGTGGCCCAGGCCCAGGGCGACGCCGAGCGTTTCAAGCAGGTCTACGCGCAATACTCGAAAGCGCCCGCTGTGATCCGCGAGCGCATGTACCTGGAAACCATGCAGCAGATCTATTCGAATACGACCAAGGTGTTTGTGGACAGCAAGAGCGGCAACAACGTGTTGTATCTGCCGCTCGACAAACTGGTCGAGCAGACACGCCAGCGTGTTGCCGACGCTGCGGTGGCCGCTTCCGGCGCTGCCGCTGCCTCGGGTGCCGCGGTGCCGCAAGCCGCGAGCAGCGCTGCCGCACCGTCTGCCGCTGCTTCGGCACCCGCCGCGGTTGCGACGCCTGCCAGCCAGGCTGCAGCCAGCAGCGACGCACTGCGTTCACGCGACTCCTTCCGCAGTCGTATGCGCGAAGACGACGTTCAATAAGGAGCGCACATCATGAACAAAATCATTGCGCTCGTCGTTGGCCTCGTCATCGTGCTGTTCGCCGCATCGTCCATGGTATTCGTGGTCGACCAGCGGCATATGGCTGTGCTGTCTTCGCATGGCGACACCGCGCCCGCTTTGCTCGGCCCGGGCTTGCACGTGAAGCTGCCGCCGCCGTTGCAAACGGTCACGCTGGTCGATAACCGCATCCAGTCGCTCGACGCGCCGGATGAAGACCGCTATGTCACGTCGGACAAAACAGATCTGCTGGCCAATCCGGTCATCAAGTACCGTGTGACCGATCCGCTGAAGCTGCTCGCCGAAACCAAGGGCGACGTGCAAAGCCTGTCGGACCGCCTGGCGTTGTTGTCGCGCAGCGCGCTCGGCGACGCGTTCGGCAAGGTCACGCTGACCGATGCGCTTGCGAAGCAACAAGCCATTGCCGACGAAGCACGTGGCACGATGGACAAAGCGGCGGCGTCGCTGGGCGTTTCGGTGCTCGACGTGCAACTGACGCGCGTCGATTTTCCGGCAGCAATGGCCGACTCGGTCTACAAGCGGATGATCGCCGCGCGCGAGCAGGCCGCAGCCGACGAACGTGCGAAGGGTACGGCGGAGGCTGACCAGATCAAGGCGGACGCCGTCGGCCAGCAACAGGCGATACTCGCGGACGGCTATCGTCAGGCGCAGACCATCAAGGGCGAGGGCGATGCCAAGGCAGCGCAAATCGCGGCCGAGGCATACGGCAGCGACCCGCAGTTCTACCAGTTTTATCAAAGCATGCAGGCGTACAAGAATACCTTCAAGCCAGGCGACGTGATCGTGGTCGACCCGAGCAGCGAGTTCTTCCGCTTCATGCGTAGCCCGACCGGCGGCGCCGCCCCGGACGCTTCCGCGGCACCGCGCAAACACTGATAACCGGAACGCCGCGGCATCCGCATCGCGGCCCTTTCATTCGCATGGACATAGCCGGCTCGTTACTGCTCGCGATCGCATTGATGCTGATTATCGAAGGGATGTTTCCCTTCGTTTTCCCGAGCGCCTGGCGCGACACGTTCCGTAAAATAGCGGAACGGCCGCCGCATCAGATTCGCGTCGGCGGGCTGGTCGTGATGGTGCTCGGGCTGATTCTGCTGTTCATCGTGACCTGACGGGGCGCTGCACAGCGCCTGTTGCCGCGCACCGTTGCGTTTGCCGATTGGCGTGCTATCGGCGGCGTGGCACCAGAGGGTGTCGCACTGGCGAGCGTTCCAGCGCGTGTCAGGACGGTCGGCTGAGGAACGGCGAAGGGTATTCCGACGCCCGCCAAAGCCGCCAAAATAGAGCCGTCGCCCGCCATTCACACTCATTTACCGGCGCCCCAGTCGCCGTGTTCAACGTCGTAGGACTGTATCGATGTCGACCTGGTTACTTCCCGAGAATATCGCCGACGTGCTGCCGTCGGAAGCCCGCAAGATCGAAGAGTTGCGGCGCCATTTGCTGGACCGTTTCCGCTCGTACGGCTACGAGATGGTGATGCCGCCAATGCTCGAGTACATCGAGTCGCTGCTCACCGGCGGCGGGCACGATCTGAATCTGCGCACGTTCAAGCTGGTCGATCAGATGTCCGGGCGCACGCTCGGTCTGCGCGCCGACATTACGCCGCAGGTCGCGCGTATCGACGCGCACCTGCTGAACCGTCAGGGCGTGACGCGGCTTTGCTATGCCGGCAATGTCGCGCATACGCGTCCGCGCGGCTTGCATGCCACGCGCGAGCAGATTCAGATTGGCGCGGAAATCTACGGTCACGCCGGTCTCGAAGCGGATCTGGAAATCCAGCAGTTGATGCTCGACGCGCTGCGTCTGGCCGGCCTCTCGAAAGTGCGGCTCGATTTGTGTCATGCAGGCGTGCTCGCCGCGCTGATCGAAGCGGAGCCTGCTGCAGCCGAGTTGGGGCAATCGCTCTACGACGCGTTGGCCGGCAAGGATGTGCCGCGCCTCGTCGAGTTGACCGCCAACCTCACGCCGGTCACGCGCGACGCATTGCGCGCGCTTCCCACACTCTACGGCGACGCCTCGGTGCTTAACGAAGCCCGTGCACGCTTGCCGAACGCACCGGCCATTGCTCGTGCGCTCGACGATCTCGCGTTCCTCGCCAGCCAGGTGGACGGCGCCGAAGTGATGATCGATCTTGCCGATTTGCGCGGCTACGCGTACCACAGCGGCGTGATGTTCTCGGCATATGTCGACGGCGTGCCGAATGCGGTTGCGCGCGGAGGCCGTTACGACCACGTCGGGCAAGCCTATGGCCGCGCGCGTGCGGCAACCGGCTTCTCGCTCGATCTGCGGGAAGTGGCACGCATTTCACCCGTTGAGGCCCGCAGCAGCGCGATTCTCGCGCCGTGGCAACACGACGAAGCGTTGCGCGCCAGCGTCGCCGCGCTGCGTAACGCCGGTGAAGTCGTGATCCAGGCGCTTCCTGGTCACGAGCACGATCTGGACGAATTCGCCTGCGACCGCGTGTTGGTCGAGCGCAACGGCGCGTGGGTCGTCGAACCCCGTTCGTGAGCGCGAACCGATAGACCGCCTGAGGGACATCCCAAGGGCATTTCAGAAGGCGTCCAAAGCGTCGCCGGACCCGGCGCGGCCCCCGGCCGCGCTATTTTCGATATACCCACCATAACGTGCATACCGTTGAGCGGAAACGGAAAAATTCGGAAGGTTCCGCGAACATAGGTAGAATACGTTTTTAACCAGCTTACGAAACAACATGTCTGCCAGCGCAGTGAATGTGAACCCCGGGCGCAACGTCGTCGTCGTGGGGACCCAGTGGGGTGATGAAGGCAAGGGCAAGATCGTCGACTGGCTGACGGACCACGCTCAAGGCGTCGTTCGCTTCCAGGGCGGTCACAATGCCGGTCACACGCTTATCATCGGCGGCAAGAAAACCATCTTGCGTCTGATTCCGTCGGGCATCATGCATCCCGGCGTCGCGTGCTACATCGGCAATGGCGTCGTGTTGTCGCCGGAAGCACTGTTCAAGGAAATTGGCGAGCTCGAAGCCGCCGGGGTCGATGTTCAGAATCGCCTCTTCATTTCCGAAGCCACCACCCTGATTCTGCCGTACCACATTGCCATTGACCAGGGCCGCGAAGCGCGCCGTGGCGCGAGCAAGATCGGCACGACCGGCCGCGGTATCGGCCCGGCCTACGAAGACAAGGTGGCACGCCGGGGCTTGCGCGTGCAAGACCTGTTCGAGCCGGAAAGCTTCGCCGAACGACTGCGTGAAAACCTCGACTATCACAACTTCGTGCTGACGCAATACCTGGGCGTCGCCGCGGTCGACTTC
Organism: Paraburkholderia haematera; assembly: GCF_905220975.1. GTDB lineage: Bacteria > Pseudomonadota > Gammaproteobacteria > Burkholderiales > Burkholderiaceae > Paraburkholderia > Paraburkholderia haematera. The sequence goes on from NZ_CAJNBK010000002.1 coordinate 405,227, forward strand.
CAGCAAACGCTCGACACGATGCTGAGCTACGCCGACCGTCTGAAGCCGATGGTGACCGATGTCTCGCGCCGTCTGTACGACGAAAACGCAGCCGGTAACAATCTGCTGTTCGAAGGCGCGCAAGGCACGCTGCTCGACATCGACCACGGCACCTATCCGTACGTCACGTCGAGCAACTGCGTAGCCGGAGCCGCCGCCGCGGGTGCGGGCGTCGGTCCGCAAAAACTGAACTACATCCTCGGTATCACGAAGGCGTACTGCACGCGCGTCGGTTCGGGCCCGTTCCCGAGCGAACTGTACGACGCGGATAACGCAGAGCGTCGGGAGCCGATCGGCCTGGAACTCGCCAAGGTCGGCAAGGAATTCGGCTCGGTTACCGGCCGTCCGCGCCGCACTGGCTGGCTCGACGCCGCCGCGTTGCGCCGTTCGATCCAGATCAACGGCGTGTCGGGCCTGTGCATGACCAAGCTCGACGTGCTCGACGGTCTCGACGAAGTGAAGCTGTGCATCGGCTATATGGTCGACGGCCAGCATGTCGACCTGCTGCCGCGTGGCGCATCGGAAGTCGCGCGTTGCGTGCCGGTGTACGAAACCTTCGCGGGCTGGAAGGAAAGCACCGTCGGCATCACGGAATGGGACAAGCTGCCGGCCAGCGCGCGTGCGTATCTGACGCGTGTGCAGGAAGTCGCGGGTATTCCGATCGACATGGTGTCGACCGGTCCGGATCGCGACGAAACGATTCTGCTTCGTCATCCGTTCAAGGTTTAAGCCATGGTGCAAGGTGTACCCATGATTGCGATGAAAGATCCGCGCAACGATGACAAGAACCTGTGGGTCGGCTGGGATGAGTATCACCGGCTGATCGAACTGCTGGCGTTGGGCGTGCATGAGTCCGGCTGGAAGTTCGACAAGATCCTGTGTCTCGCGCGCGGGGGCTTGCGCGTCGGCGATCAGCTCTCGCGTATTTACGACCTGCCGCTGGCGATTCTCGCCACCAGTTCGTACCGCGAAGCGGCCGGCACGGAGCAGGGTGAACTCGACATCGCGCAATACATCACCATGACGCGCGGCGAGCTGCACGGCAACGTGCTGCTGGTCGACGACCTGGTCGATTCCGGTGTGACGCTGGCACGCGTGCAGCAGCATCTGAAGGAACGCTATCCGGCGATCACCGCGGTGCGCTCGGCCGTGCTCTGGTACAAGGGCTGCTCGAAAGTGAAGCCCGACTACCACGTGCAGTATCTGCCTACCAATCCGTGGATTCACCAGCCGTTCGAGGAATGGGATACGGTTCGGCCGCATAACCTCGGCGCGTGGATCAAGCGCGGTATGCAGCAGGAGCAGGATTCGTCGAACACGTGATGCGCGCTACGACGCCGTACCTGTCGCGTCGTATCCAGTGCAGTGCCTGCAAAACGGAGCCCAATAGGGCTCCGTTTTTTTGTGCGTCAACATCCGCCATATGGCGTTACGCGAGCGGCGCCTTGCAAAAGGCGTACGCCCGCACCGTCGAAAGGCCTGGCGCAGCAGACGTGTCCAAATCGCGGTGCTACACTTCGCGGACCATCCACGTGGTGTATCCACAACAAGCCGGGCGGCGCTAGGCGGGCAGTTTAGAATAGCGGTCGTTTTTTCCGCTCAGGGAACGGATTTCCTCGCGTCTATGACAGATAACAATCACGTGCACAAACAGCCTCTGCCTTCCCTCGCGATTGCCGCGATCGGCGTGGTATTCGGCGATATCGGCACGAGCCCGTTGTACTCGCTGAAAGAGGCCTTCAGCCCGTCACATGGCATTCCGCTGACCGATCAATCGATTCTCGGCGTGATTTCGCTGCTGTTCTGGGCGATCGTGATGGTCGTCAGCATCAAGTACGTATTGTTTGTAATGCGTGCGGACAACAATGGTGAAGGCGGTGTTCTCGCGCTGATGGCGCTGGCACTGCGCTCTCTCGACCAGAAGTCGAAAGCGGCCGGATTGTTGATGATGCTCGGCATCTTCGGTGCCTGCATGTTCTATGGTGATGCGGTGATTACGCCGGCGATTTCGGTGATCTCGGCGGTCGAAGGTCTGGAGATCGCGGCACCCAATATGTCTCATCTGGTGTTGCCGCTCACCATGGTGATTCTCGTGCTGCTGTTCTGGATTCAGCGGCACGGCACGGCCCTCGTCGGCCGGCTGTTTGGTCCGATCATGGTGGTGTGGTTCCTGGTGCTCGCAGCGCTCGGTCTGTGGCACATCATTCAGTCGCCGAACGTGATCCGCGCACTGAACCCGTATTACGCCTACACCTTTATGGCCGCGCATGTGTTGCAGGCTTACGTGGTGCTCGGCTCGGTCGTGCTGGTGCTGACCGGCGCCGAGGCGCTCTATGCCGACATGGGTCATTTTGGCGCCAAGCCAATCCGGATGGCCTGGTACTGCCTCGTGATGCCTTCGCTTGTGCTGAACTATTTCGGCCAGGGCGCGTTGCTGATGCACGACCCGAAGGCGATCGAAAACCCGTTCTTCCTGCTCGCGCCGGATTGGGCACTGCTGCCGCTCGTGGTGCTGTCGACGGTGGCGACCGTGATTGCGTCGCAGGCAGTGATTTCCGGTGCCTATTCGCTGACGAGCCAGGCGATCCAGCTCGGCTACGTGCCGCGCATGAAGATCCTGCATACGTCGGAACTGGCGATCGGTCAGATCTATGTGCCGGTGGTGAACTGGATGCTGCTCTTCATCATTCTGTGCATCGTGATCGCTTTCAAGAGCTCGGATAACCTCGCCGCCGCGTACGGTATCGCGGTGACGGCCACCATGGTGATTACCACGGTCCTCGCCTGCGTCGTGATGCTAAAGGTGTGGAAGTGGAACAAGTTCCTCGTGGCGCTGATCATCGGCGTGTTCATGGTGGTTGACTTAGGCTTTTTCGGCGCCAATCTGCTGAAGGTCGCAGAGGGCGGCTGGTTGCCGCTCGGCATCGGGGCGTTGCTGTTCTTCCTGCTGATGACGTGGTTCAAGGGCAGGATGATCGTCAAGGAGCGCACGGCCGCCGACGGTATTCCGCTCATGCCGTTCCTGCAGGGCTTGCTCGCGCACCCACCGCACCGCGTGTCGGGTACGGCGATCTATCTGACGGGCAGCGATTCGCTCGTACCGGTGAGCTTGCTGCACAATCTGAAGCACAACAAGGTGCTGCACGAGCGCACCATTTTTCTGACCTTCGTGACGCTCGATATTCCGTATGTGAATGACGCGGAGCGCGTGACGGTAAAGGATCTCAACGGCGGCCTGTACCTCGTCAAGGCGGCGTACGGGTTCAATGAAACTCCTGACGTGAAGGCGGTGTTGCTCGAGGTCGGCCGCACGCACGACATGACGTTCGAGTTGATGGACACGTCGTTCTTCCTCGCCCGCGAAACCGTGGTGCCGACTCAGTTGCCGGGCATGTCGGTGTGGCGCGAACGTGTGTTCGCGTGGATGCATCAGAACGCCGCCAAGCCGACCGATTTCTTCAGCATCCCGGCCAATCGGGTGGTGGAATTGGGGACGAAGATCGAGATCTGAGGACGGACGCTCATTCGAGCGCGCCTTGCATGTCGAGGCGCGACAAATGGCTGGCGACAAGCGATAAAAAAGCCCACGCAATGGCGTGGGCTTTTTTTTGCCGCTCAGACTCGTGAACGGTAGATGTCAGCACATGATTCAGCTACGCACTGACGAACCAGCTTACTTCTGCTTGAGCTTGGCGAATGCAGCGGCCATTGCGCCGCCTGCTTCCGGCTCACGCGAGCGCTGTTGCTGCGCGCCGCGTCCAGCACCGCCTGGGCGGCCGCGATCCTGCTGGGCGCCGCCACCGCTGCGCGGCGCTGCTGCCGCGCCAAACTCGTCGTCCAGACGCATGGTCAGCGCGATTCGCTGGCGCTTGACATCGACTTCCAGCACCTTGACCTTGACGATCTGGCCGGCCTTGACCACTTCGTGCGGGTCCTTGATGAACTTTGTCGACATGGCCGACACGTGTACCAGGCCGTCCTGATGCACGCCGATGTCGATGAACGCGCCGAAGGCTGCCACGTTCGTCACGACACCTTCGAGCACCATGCCCGGCGTCAGGTCGCTGACCTTCTCGACGCCTTCGCGGAAGGTCGCGGTCTTGAACTCGGGGCGCGGGTCGCGGCCCGGCTTTTCGAGTTCCAGCAGAATGTCGCGCACGGTCGGCAGGCCGAAGCGTTCGTCGACGAATTCCGCCGGCGACAGGCCGCGCAGCGCGTCGCGATTGCCGAGCACTTCGCCGACGTGCTTGCTGATCTTCGCGAGCATGCGTTCCACGACCGGATAGGCTTCCGGGTGAACCGACGAGCGGTCGAGCGGATTCTCACCGTTGTTGATGCGCAGGAAGCCGGCGGCCTGTTCGAAGGTCTTGTCGCCGAGTCGCGGCACCTTGCGCAGATGTTCGCGCGAAGGGAACGGGCCGTTTGCATCGCGATAGTCGACGATGTTGCGCGCCAGCGTCGCGTTCAGACCCGACACGCGCGCCAGCAACGCGACCGACGCCGTATTGGCATCCACACCGACCGCGTTCACGCAATCCTCGACCACTGCGTCGAGCGAGCGGGCCAGTTCGCGCTGATTCACGTCGTGCTGGTATTGGCCGACGCCGATCGCCTTCGGTTCGATTTTCACCAGTTCCGCGAGCGGATCCTGTAGACGGCGTGCAATCGATACGGCGCCGCGCAGCGACACGTCCATGTCCGGGAATTCCTTCGCCGCGAGTTCGGAAGCCGAATACACCGACGCACCGGCTTCCGAGACGACGATCTTCTGCATCTTGAACTCCGGATGACGCGCGATCAGTTCGCTCGCGAGCTTATCCGTCTCACGCGACGCCGTGCCGTTGCCGATGCTGATCAGTTCCGCTTGCGTCTGCGCGCAGATGCGCGCGAGCTTGGCTAGCGAGCCGTCCCAGTCGCGGCGCGGCTCGTGCGGGTAAATGACGTCGGTCGTCAGCACCTTGCCGGTGCGGTCGACCACTGCCACCTTCACACCGGTGCGCATACCCGGATCGAGGCCGATCACGGCCTTCGGGCCCGCCGGCGCTGCGAGCAGCAGGTCCTTCAGATTGCGCGCGAACACGCGAATCGCTTCGTGCTCGGCTTCGTCGCGCAGATTGGTCAGCAATTCGTTTTCGATGTGCGGCTGCACCTTCACGCGCCAGCACCAGCGGCACACGTCGGAGAGCCACTTGTCGGCCGGGCGGTTCTGATTGGCGATGCCGAAGTGGCGGGCGATCAACGCTTCGCCCGGATGCGGCACCTGCGCGTCGAGTTCTTCGCCCAAACCCAGCTTGACCATCAGCACGCCCGCATTGCGGCCGCGGAACAGGGCGAGCGCGCGGTGCGACGGCACGGTCCTGATGGTTTCCGCATAGTCGTAGTAATCGCGGAATTTCTCTTCTTCCGCGTTTTCCTTGCCTTCGACCACTTTCGACGACACCACGCCCTGGTTGAACAGGTAGTCACGCAGCTTGCCGAGCAGATCCGCGGTTTCGCCGAATTGTTCGGAGAGGATATCGCGTGCGCCGTCGAGCGCGGCCTTGATGTCCGCGACACCTTTTTCGGCGTCTACGTAGGCGGCGGCTTCGGTTTGCGGGTCGAGCAGGGGATTGGCCAGCAGCGCGTCGGCGAGCGGCTGCAGGCCGGCTTCGCGGGCGATCTGCGCGCGCGTGCGGCGCTTGGGTTTGTACGGGAGATACAGGTCTTCCAGCACCTGCTTGCTGTCTGCGGCTTCGATCGCGGTGCGCAACTCGTCGGTGAGCTTGCCCTGTTCGTCGATGCTGGCGATGATCGCGGCGCGCCGGTCTTCCAGCTCGCGCAGATACAGCAGACGCTCCTCGAGATTGCGCAGTTGCGTGTCGTCGAGATTGTCGGTCACTTCCTTCCGGTAGCGGGCGATGAACGGAACAGTCGCTCCTTCGTCGAGAAGTTGCACCGCGGCCGCGACCTGGCGCGGCTGGACGGACAGTTCGGCGGCGATGCGCTGTACGATCTTGAGTGCTACGGTTTCCGTCATAAGGTCTTGGTGTTCCTGCTACTCAATCAAAGGTCGCGCGGCAATGGCGCACTTCGGGCACAGGCCGGGCCCACGTCGGGCACGCCGGTGCACGCTGGGCGTGCGCGCTGCGACCAGGTTGCTGGAGCGGGGCATTTTGCCATAAATGCCAAAGGGCTCAACCGCAGGGTGATAGAATTTCGGGCATGTTCCGTTGACCATTTACGACGTTGCCAACCTCTTTGTCCCTCAACCGCCTGGGCTCCCGCTTGGTCTCTCGCTTGTCACACTTGCCGCTTTTTTTGTCGCCGCGTTTGGCGCGCTCGTCGCTTAAGTCGCTTAAGTCGCTCATTTCGGCGTCGCGGTCCGTGTTCAGGTCAGCGCACCGGTCCAATGGGGTGTTTTTTGCTACGTGCGCTTCGTGCGCCATGGCCGCAACGCTAGCCGTGTCGGCGCCGGCTGCAGCGCAATCCGCAGCGCCGCTCGAGCTCGCCGGCAGTCTCGCGCCGGCCGCCGCTTCGGGCGCGGCGGCAGCGAGTGCGGCGGGCGCAGCGAACACCACGAACGGCGCAGGCGTGGGGCATGCCGGCAACGCTGAAAATGCTGACAACCCCGTATCGCCTGACAACGCGTTCGACGCGCGGCAGAAAGTGCTGGATCAGCGCACGGAGGAAAACAACTACCGTTACGCGGTCGCCGAACACGAGTGCTACAGTAAGTTTTTCGTCAACCACTGTCTGGGCAAGGCGCGCGACAGCATGCGCTCGGTGCAGGCCGACATTCGCAAGGAACAGCTCGCGCTCGACGGCGAACAGCGTGTTCAGCGGGCCCGTGAGCGTGACGAGCAGGCCGCGCTCAAACGTGCACAAGACGAAGCGAGCGCGCCGCAACGCGCCGCCGACGACGCGCGTAACGCGCAGGCCTACGAAGACAAGCAGCGCCAACACCAGCTCGACCAGACACAGCGCGCAGCCGAGGCGCCGCAACGCAGCGCCAACGCGCAAGCCTATCAGCAGAAGCAACAGCAGCATGCGCTGGATCAGGCGCAGCGCGGCATCAGTCCGTCGCAAGCCGCAGCCAACAGCGCGGCGTACGATCAGAAGCAGGCCGACTTCCAGCGCAAGCTCGACGAAGCGCGTCAGCAGGGCGCGCAGAAGGCGCAGGAGCGCGTGGAGAAGCAGCAGAGCTTCGAGAAGAAGCAGACCGATGCAGCGCAACACAAAGCCGACGTCGAAGCCCGTCAGAAGCAGGCTGCCGAGAAGGCCGAGCAGAAACGTCAGGACCAGTTGAAACAGCAGCAGGAACTTGAAGAACAGCAGAAGCAGCAACAGCAGCAGCAATAAGTGCGCTGTAGCGGGTTCTGGTAGGGTAGCAGCCAGGCAGTCGTCGTACGCGTTTTAAGCCGGACAGCAACCTCAGGCATCAGGCTGCGCCATGCAGCCTGTGCCGCTTACGAGAGGAGGCGAGCATGCGCGATCAGCATCACGTCATCACCGCAGACACTCTTCGCGACCGTATTCTGCAACTGGAATCGGAGCATAGTGGGCTCGATCGTTTAATCGATCGAATATCGGATGAGCCCGGCATCGACGACTTCGAGTTGCAGCGCCTGAAAAAGCGCAAACTCAAAGTCAAGGACACCATCATCTTGCTGCAATTGCAGCTCGAACCGGACGCACGCGCCTGAGTTCGCGGCCTGGCAGGCGCCGGGTCGCGCCGCGCGCGCCGGACTTTGCAGGAAACGCTTGCCTTGAATTCACCGCTTGAAACTTCACCACGTGCCATGGCGGCCGACGACGCCCCCGCGGCCGGCGCACAAGCGCCGCGTGCTCCCGCGTCTGCGCTTTCCGCATCATTGAATCCACGCCGCGTGGCCGAACTGGACGAAATCTTCGCCGCCAACGGCCTGCTCGCCCGCCAGATTGACGGCTATCGCTCGCGCGCGTCACAGATCGAGATGTCGCGCGCCGTTGCGGCGGCCATGGAAGCATCGGGCCGTGCAATGCCCGAACCCGCGATGTTCGAAGCGCAAAAGCGTCCAGCGCGGCGTTTGCAATCGCCGGGCGCGGATGCTGCGGCGCAAGCTCCGGAAGCCGACGAACCGAACGGTCTCGACGGCAGCGAAAATACGCTGATCGTGGAGGCGGGCACCGGCACCGGCAAGACCTATGCGTATCTCGTGCCGGCCATGCTGTGGGGCGGCAAGGTGATCGTCTCCACCGGCACCAAGCATTTGCAGGATCAGCTTTTTCAGCGTGACATTCCGACCGTGCGCGATGCCCTTGCCGTGCCGGTCTCGGTGGCGATGCTCAAGGGCCGCGCGAACTACCTGTGCCATTACTATCTGCAGCGCACGGCGGATAACGGACGTCTGCCTTCGCGCCAGGAAACCTCGTATCTGCAGGACATCGTTCGCTTCGCCAAGATCACGCGCACTGGGGACAAGGCCGAGCTCGCGAGCGTGCCGGAAACGGCGGCGGTGTGGTCGATGGTCACGTCCACACGTGAAAACTGTCTTGGCCAGGAGTGCCCGCACTACAAGGACTGCTTCGTGATGCAGGCGCGCCGCGAGGCGCAGCAGGCGGACATCGTGGTGGTCAATCACCATCTGTTTTTCGCCGACATCATGTTGCGCGATACCGGCATGGCCGAATTGCTGCCTACGGCAAACACCGTCATCTTCGACGAAGCGCACCAACTGCCGGAAACCGCGACGCTGTTTTTCGGCGAAACGCTTTCCACCACGCAGTTTCTCGAACTCGCGCGCGATTCCGTGGCGGAGGGTCTGGGCCATGCGCGCGAGTCGGTTGACTGGGTGAAGCTCGGCTCGACGCTCGAACGCGCGGCGCGCGACGTGCGGCTCGCTTTCAAGGAAGACTCGGTGCGTTTGTCGATCGGTCAGTTGCCTGACGATCATCCGTTATTCCCCGCGCTCGAAACGCTTGAGGCCGAACTCGACGCCTTGACTTCCGCGTTGGCGGGTCAGGCCGAACGAGCCGAATCGATCGGCGCCTGTTTGCGCCGCGCACGCGAGTTGCAGGGCGTGCTTGCCGGCTGGACGCCGCCGCCCACCGAGACCGAACGCGCAGCCGCTGACGCCGCCTCTGCGGACGCCAAAGCCGAACGCGGCGATCCGAACGAAAAGGTGCGCTGGATCGAAGTTTTCGCGCATACCGTGCAGTTGCACGAAACGCCGCTGTCAGTCGCGCCGATCTTCGCGAAGCAGCGTGCGGGCGTGCCGCGCGCGTGGATCTTCACGTCGGCAACCTTGTCGGTGCGGGGCGATTTCACGCACTATGCGGCGCAGATGGGCCTGAACGCGAAGCGCTCGATGACGTTGCCGAGCCCCTTCGACTATTCGACGCAAGGGCTTCTGTACGTGCCGCGCAATTTGCCGCAGCCTTCGTCGCCGATGTTTACCGACGCCGTGTTCGACGCTGCATTGCCGGCGATCGAAGCATCGGGAGGTGGCGTATTCATGTTGTGTACGACGTTGCGCGCCGTGGACCGCATCTCGACCAAGTTGCGTGACACCATCGAAGCGCGCGGTTGGGACTATCCGCTGCTCGTGCAGGGTGACGCGAGCCGCACCGAGTTGCTCGAGCGCTTCCGTGCGTACGGCAATGCGATTCTGGTGGGCAGTCAGAGCTTCTGGGAAGGCGTGGATGTGCGTGGCGATGCGCTCTCGCTGGTCGTGATCGACAAGCTGCCGTTTGCACCACCCGATGACCCGGTGTTGTCAGCGCGTCTGGATGCGCTGACAAAGAAGGGATTGAGTCCGTTTGCGGTCCACCAGTTGCCGCAGGCCGTGATTACGCTCAAGCAGGGCGCAGGGCGTCTGATTCGCGCTGAGACCGATCGTGGCGTGCTGATGATCTGCGACACGCGTCTGGTCGACAAGCCGTATGGACGCCGTATATGGCAGAGCTTGCCGCCGTTCAAGCGCACACGTGAGATCGAAGTCGTGCGCGAGTTCTTCGAAGAGAGCGCCACGCCGTCTGAATAGACGACTATGTGAATGCCATTGTAGAAAACCGCGCTTAAATGACAAAACGCCACGGATGTGAATCCGTGGCGTTTTGCTTTACTGCCCAGGAAATCGAGGTGATTTCCCGATGCAGTTTTCGCCCAGAGGCGAACCCTATGCGACAGCTTACTGGCTTGCGCCCGAAGCCGGAGCAGCCATCGAAGCAGCAGCAGCTACATCCGAAGCAGCGGCCGTAGCCGAAGCAGCAACGTCGCTCGCAGCAGCAGCCGCACCCGACGCAGCAGCAGCAGCGTCCGAAGCAGCAGCAGCCGGTGCCGAAGCGGCAGCAGCGTCGCTAGCAGCCGGTGCAGCGGCTTGATCGTTGCTCTTGTTGCATGCAGCCAGTGCCACGGCTGCCAACAGGGATGCTACGAGGAGGGATTTCTTCATGATCACGTCCTTTTATGGTTAAAGGTAAGCAACAGCGCAAAATAATACCGGTAATGTGCTCCAACACCGACCTGGGCCGCTGGTGGAGACGCTCTTTTGACGAGCTAGAATCTTCCCTACGGCTTGGGCGGAAATTATATGCACTTTCGTACTGACAATCCATAAATCCGGGGTCAATACGTTGTCTTTCTCATACAAAATTTCACAGTACGGTATAACAGGCGGGCAGAGTTACGCAAGCTCGCCCACTTGTATCCAGCCCGCACAATACCACTCGTGAAGCAGTGCTGTCACCGACGAATCGTGTGAGAGTGTTACAAAGCGTTTCGCACTCATACACCGGTGGTCAGCGAGGTCAATCAACCACTTTTTTGCGCCATCAAACGGCATTTCCTCTCCATTTACGAAGAAAAAACGGCGGTTGTACAACAAATTAGTCTTGCGGTCCAGCCGAATGCCCGACTTCGATGCCTGACCGATGAAACGGGCTTCGTTGAGCGGTCGTTGCGGCGGATCAAAGACGACGCTCGGCTTCGGTTCGCTGAGGTACGTGCCGAGGAATGACGCAATATCCTGCTCGCTCCATTTGACTCCCGCAAGGATCGCGCCAACGCGTTCGATCAAGGCGGCGGGCAGCTCTGCCGGACGGTCGACGGCGGGTTGTTGCGGGTCGCGATAGAGCGCATCGGGGCGTGCAGCCGACTCGCCGCGCTCGGCCAGATGGTAGAGGAACTGGGCGGTCAATTCGCCTGCTGACGGAGCGCGAAAACCAATCGAGCAGGTCATGCATTCGCCCTCGGCGATACCGTCGTGCGCGATATGAGGCGGCAGATATAGCATGTCGCCCGGTTCGAGCAGCCACTCCTGTTCCGGCTCGAAATGCTGTAAAACTTTCAACGGCAAACCCGGTTGCAGCGTCAGATCTTTCTGCGCACTGATCCGCCACCGGCGCTTGCCTTTTACTTGCAAAAGAAACACATCGTAGGAATCGAAATGGGGGCCGACGCCGCCACCGTCGCTCGCATACGAAATCATCAGGTCGTCCAGACGCGCGTCCGGCACGAAGCGGAAACGGTCGAGCAGGGCACGCGCGCGATCGTCGTAGAGGTCCACGCCTTGCACGAGCAACGTCCAGGCGCGCTGCTTGACCGACGGCAGTTCATCAGGCGCAAACGGGCCGTGCTCCATTTGCCATTTGTTGCGAAAGTGCGTGATCAGACGCGCTTCGACTTCGTCCTGATCGGCCAGCTCGAAAAACTCTTCGCGCGACAGCGGCGCTTCCACGTTCGGGATCGCCTGGCGGATCAAGAGCGGCTTCTTCTGCCAGTACCGGCGCATGAACTGCGACGGCGTCAGGTTGCCGAGCAGTGGCGTGGGCGTGTCGGGCGAGGGCGGGAAGGCAGGGAGCGCCAGCTTGGAAGCAGGCGAAGATTTCCGTGCCGAAGCTGCATCGGCAGGGTGGTCAGTGGGCCGCTTGGGCATCGTATAATGTGAGTTGTATTCTGGAGAATCGAATGAAAATCGCAAAGAACACCGTCGTGTCGGTCGCCTACAAGCTATCGGATGCGCAGGGCAATCTGATTGAAGAAAGCGACGAGCCGATGGTCTATCTGCACGGCGGCTATGATGGCACGTTCCCCAAGATCGAGGAAGAGCTCGACGGCCACGAGGCCGGTTTCGAGACCCAGATCCAGCTTGAGCCGCAAGACGCATTCGGCGAGTATGACCCCGATCTGGTGAAGATCGAGCCGCGTGATCGCTTCCCGGAACCGCTCGAAGTCGGCATGCAATTCGAAGGCACGCCGGAAGAAGGCGATGAGGATCTCGATTCGCTCGTCTACGTGGTGACCGACGTGGCGGAAGACAAAGTCGTACTCGACGGCAACCATCCGCTCGCCGGTATGGCGCTGCGTTTCGCGCTGACCGTCAAGGACGTGCGTCCGGCTACCGAAGACGAAATCCAGCACGAACACGCACATGGCGCCGACGGCCTTGAAGTCCTCGATGAAGATGACGACGAAGACGAAGGCGACAAGTCAGGGCCCACGCTGCACTGAGCTTGCGGGCGCGCCGGGAACGTTTGAAGACGCACCCGGTGAGCGCGGCTGAACGGCCGAGGCGGCCGACGCGGGCGGAGCGGACATGGCGGGGCCATACTCGCTGCCGCCTTCGTCCGCTGGCCTGTGTTGCGACTGGTCGGGTGTTTGCAACAACGGCGGCAACTCGGAAGCGGGGCCTAACGCAGGCACAGCCGGCATCGAAGCTGACGGCTCTTCGCGCTGCGGCACGGGCTGTGCCGTGGGCATCGGCATTTGCCTCGGCACATCGCGCACACTCACGCGGAACGGCGGTTTTCTGCCGAGATCCGCTTCAATCTGAATCCACTGGTTAAGACGATCATGCGGCGCAAGCGCGACACGTGTGAGATTCGTCACCAGCATCCCTTTGTCATTGCGTAATGGCTGATCGATCACGAAGCCGGCGCTTGCGCGTTCGTCGTCGCAATGAATCACAAGCACGGGGCCACGGAAAATCTGCGCGAGTTTGACGAGGCTGCGTTTGAATTCCAGAAATCCATCGCGGCGTGGATTGCGAGCAAAGCGCAGCCACGCAAATCGATCGGGTCGTTCGTAGCGCTCCGGATCGGGGTCGCCTTGAATGAATACAACAATCGCGCGCGCGTCGCGGCGTTTGGCGTATTCGGCGGCGTGCTCGAGCCAGAATGCATTGGCGATCACGCGATCTTCGAACTCGCCGTTGCGGCCGCCCGCAGTCAGGTAGTGATTGTTCGGACTCGGTGCGTTCAGACCGACAAACACGGTATCGCCGACTTGCCAGCGCACATTCTCCCGGAACGGGCGAAAGCGCGACACTTCGCTCTCGCGCGTCAATGCGACCGGGTTCTGACCCATCGACGTGGAATCGATGAAGAGCGTCTGGCGCAATTGGTCGAGCCGCTCGACCGGGTCAAAGCCACCGGCCTCAGCCGTGCCGCAGTCGGCCCAGTCGTGCTGGCCTGGAATGAAGAAGAGGGCGGGCCGTGACATTTCGAGCAGCGCGTGGCGCCGTTCGTATAACGCATCGCGGCAGGCTTCTTTCGCGCCCTTCAGATTGCCGTCGTAGACGATGAACGACACGTCGCGCTCGCGGCTGATCGCTTCGATCAGGCGTTGCGTGGACGCTTCGTCGGCGGGGCTTTGCATCGTGTTGGCGATGACCGCGAAAGCATAGCGCGGCGTTTCGGCATGCGCGAGCGGGACAAATGCAACAAGCGACGCGAGCCCACCCGCGAACGTAAGGGCGACGGTCAGCGCCGCGCAAAGTTTGCGCGGGCGCCGCCGAGGTCTGTGTGCGTCAATGATCGGCATCCGGCGCGGCGGCCAGCTCGTGCAGTTCGTACAGCAGGTCGAGCGCTTCGCGCGGCCGCAGATCGTTCGGATCGATTCCGCGCAGACGCTCGACGAGTGCCTGCATGGCCGGGGATGCCGCCGCCGATTCCGGCCTGACGTCGCGTTCGTCGTCGGCGTCTTCGACCAGCATGGGCATGGGTGCCGCGAACAGATCGAGTTGCGGTGCGGGTTGCGCCGCCGATTGCTGTTCGAGATGCGCGAGATGCTTGCGGGCTGCGCGGATCACTGCGTTCGGCACACCGGCCAGTTGCGCGACCTGCAAACCGTAGCTCTGATTCGCCGGACCTTCGCTGACCGCATGCAGGAACACGATACCGTGCCCATGTTCGACTGCCGACAGATGCACATTGGCCGCGTGTGGAAACTCGGCGGGCAGCTGCGTCAATTCGAAGTAATGCGTGGCGAACAGCGTATGACAGCCGTTGTGCGAGAGCAGGTGCCGTGCGATGGCCCAAGCCAGCGCCAGCCCGTCGAACGTCGACGTTCCGCGCCCGATCTCGTCCATCAGCACGAGACTTTGGGGCGTCGCGTCGTTCAGGATCGCCGCCGCTTCCGTCATTTCCACCATGAAGGTCGAACGGCCGCCGGCCAGATCGTCCGCAGCGCCAATTCGAGTGAAGATGCGATCGATTGGACCGAATGCCGCGCGCCGTGCCGGCACGTAGCTGCCGACATATGCCAGCAACGCGATTAGCGCAGTCTGCCGCATGAAAGTCGACTTACCGCCCATGTTCGGGCCGGTGATCAGCAGCAGTTTGCGCTCCGGTGTGAGCGTGCAGTCGTTAGCGATGAACTGCTCGACCTGCGCCTCGACAACCGGATGCCGCCCCTGTTCGATTTCGATGCCCGTATCCGGCGAAAACGTCGGCGCGACCCAATCGAGTGCGCGGGCGCGTTCCGCGAAGGCAGCCAGCAGATCGAGTTCGGCGAGTGCCGCGGCGACCCGCTGGCAGTCCGGGATAAAAGGCAGCAGCGCCTGCAGCAACGCGTCGTAGAGTGAGCGTTCGCGGGCCAGTGCGCGCTCCTGCGCGGACAGTGCCTTGTCTTCGAACGTTTTCAGTTCCGGCGTGATGTAGCGCTCGGCATTTTTCAGCGTCTGACGGCGGCGGTAATCGTCGGGCACCTTGTCGGTCTGGCCGCGTGTGACTTCGATATAGAAGCCGTGCACCTTGTTGTACTCGACGCGCAGATTGCCGATGCCGGTGCGCGCCCGCTCGCGCGTTTCGAGGTCGATCAGGAACTGTCCGCAGTTCTCCGAAATATCTCGCAACTCGTCGAGTTCCGCATCGTAACCGCGGGCGATCACGCCGCCGTCGCGCACCATGGCGGATGGCTCTTGCGCGACCGCGCGCCTGAGCAATTCGACGCACGCTTGCGGCGGTTCCAGCGATGCATCGATACGCGCCAGCGAATCCGCATTGGAGGAAACGGCCGCGAGTTGTGCGCGCAGCTCGGGCAAGGCGATAAACGTATCGCGCAGGCTCGACAGATCGCGCGGCCGCGCCGACAGCAGTGCGAGACGCCCAGTAATTCGCTCGATGTCGGAAATCTGCCGCAACGCGCCGCGCAGCGAGTCAACACCCGCGCCCGGTGGCGCGTCGAGCAATGCGCCGATGGCCTGTTGACGTGCTTGCGCCACAGCGGCTTCGCGCGGCGGATGATGCAGCCAGTGACGCAGCAGACGGCTGCCCATGGTCGTGCAGCAGGTGTCGAGCAGCGAACACAGGGTGGGCGATTCGGTGCCGCGCAGTGTTTCCGTGAGTTCAAGATTGCGACGCGTGGCGGGGTCGAGCCCGATATATTCGGACTCGTACTCGACCTTCAGGCTGCGCACGTGGCGCAATTGCTGGCCTTGCGTGGCCGCCGCGTACAGCAACAGCGCGCCCGCCGCGCCGCAGGCCGCTGTCAGCGAATGCGCGCCGAAGCCGTCAAGGCCGGCCACTTCCAGTTGATCGCATAGACGCTGCGTGCCCGAGGCGATATCGAAGTGCCAGACCGGCACGCGGGTGAGGGCGCCGGCGTTGACGGGCGGCGTCCAGCTCGCGGAGTCGGCCTGCGCGTCGGCCACCAGAATCTCCGCGGGGCGAATCCGTTCGAGCGCGGCAGCCACCTGGTCGGGTGCAACTTCAGCGAGGCGCAACGCGCCGCTCGCCAGATTCAGCCATGCGAGCCCGACGCTCGTTGCGACGCCGCGGCGGTTATGCGCGACGCACAGCGCCATCAGGTAGACGTCGCTTTTGTCGGACAGGAGTGCAGCGTCCGTCAATGTGCCCGGCGTGACCACGCGCATCACTTTGCGCTCGACCGGCCCTTTCGACGTAGCCGGATCGCCGATCTGTTCGCAAATTGCGACGGATTCGCCGAGCTTCACCAGCTTGGCCAGATACTGTTCGACCGCGTGATGCGGTACGCCCGCCATCTTGATCGGATTGCCCGCCGACGCGCCGCGCTGCGTCAGTGTTAAATCGAGCAGACGCGCGGCCTTTTCCGCATCTTCGAAAAAGAGCTCGTAGAAATCGCCCATCCGGTAGAACACCAGCGTGCCCGGATGATCCGCCTTGATGCGGAGGTACTGCTGCATCATTGGCGTGTGTGACTTCTCGTTATCCATTACTGGGCTTGGGGTTGCTGCCTGCAATGCCTTACTCCTATTGGTTCTGCCGGTTCTGCATACGTCTTCTGTTCGCGCCAGAAAGCGCCGCAATGCGCCAGTACATTCCACTCGCTAGTATGGGAAATTCGACCGTGATATCGTAAACCTATACCGGCTCGGCATGGGGCTGCGCCGGGAAAACCTATACTGAAATCATGAAAGGTTTCGACCCACGAACGGCAAAATTGTTGCCTGCCGGGCAGCACATTCTAATTGATGGATCGCCTGGCCTGCGGCTTATCGCGAGCGCCAGCCGCAAGACTTGGACGTATCGCTACCGCACGCCTGATGGTCGGCTCGGCCAGGTGAAGATCGGCACATGGCCGGAAATGAGTGTCGCTACCGCCGTCCACAACTGGGAGAAGCTGCGTGCGGCTCGGGATAGTGGCGAGGACCCAGCCGCCGAGCGACGTACGGCGCGCACAGCGGTCTCGGAGGGTGCGGCCAAGGTCGATGGCTCGCCGACGGTCGCCGACGTGCTGCGCGACTACGTGCATGGGCACGTCAATGTGCATCGCAAAGAGAAGGGCGCGGCTGAAGTGCGCCGCATGTTCGCTAAGATGGTTCCCGAGAAGTTCGCCGCCATGGATGCGACGACTGTGAAGCGCCGCGACGCATTCGACCTGATCAAGAGCCATGAGGCGATCCCGGTGCAGGCCGCCAACCTAAAAAGGGAATTGGCCGCAGCTTGGTCCTATGCGATGGATTCGGGCAGGCTCCCCGAAGACGCAAGCAACCACTGGCGCGACATACTGCGCGGAAAGTTGCAATCCTCTGGCCGGATCGTGGCCGGTGAGCGGGTGACCACGAAGCGAGTCCTGAGCGCGACCGAACTCGGAACGCTGATACCGTGGCTGCCGAATCTGTCGCGCCTGGTGGACGATGTTCTAACGATTTACCTCTGGACCGGATTAAGAGGCGCTGAGATATGCGCAACCGAAGGCGCATGGCTCACAGAGGAGCCAGATGGTCTCTGGCTCACGATTCCGAAGGCGAAGACGAAGAACGCGAAGCGCGCCCACGCAACCGACATGCGGACGCCGCTGGTGGGCCGCGCCGAGACCATTATTCGGCGCAGGATGGGCGTGCATGGCAAGGGCTTCCTGTTCCCGTCTGAGACGGGCGGCCACGTTGAGCAGAAGGTCATTCAAACCGCCGTGTGGTTCCACATGCCTCACTCGATGACTCGCCCGAACTGGGAGCGCCCGCGCCTGCCGGTTAGCCATTGGTCGCCACACGATTTAAGGCGATCGTCGCGCACCTTGCTCGCCGCGCTCGGTTGCCCGTCTGAAATCGCAGAGGCGATATTGGGTCACGTCCCGCCCGGAATTGTCGGCGTTTACAACCGGCATAGCTATGACCAGGAAAAACGAGTCTGGCTCGGCAAGCTATCCGACGAACTCGAACGGCTTGCCGAGGCGCATATCAAGCCCGCTGGCCCGCATTAGGAGGCGTGAGCATGTCTGCAGTGGGCCTGCGGCGGGCCCACTCAATCACATCCTCTGTCAACCACGCGACACGACGGGCGCTGAGTGCGCGAGGTTTCGGGAAGTTGCCCTCCTGAACGAGCCTCTGGACACCGCGCGTTGAAAGCGCCAGCGCATCGGCTACGGCATCAAGGTCCAGAAAGATCGGTGCGATGCCTCGCCGTGCTGGCGCAGGCTCGCCGTCTGAGTCGTCATCCCGGCTCGCCGGCTTGCGTGCCGCTGCCCTGCGTGGCGTGCGTGCTGGCGCGGGTGATCCGCCTGCCGCTTCCGGCTGCACAGAATCGTGCTGGCGCGCTTCGCATAGGCGCTTGCATAGATCCGCATGACGGTCTGCGGTGCGGGTCGAGCGGGCGGGGCTGCGATAGCTCACATGGAGCGGGCTCAGGTCAAAGAAGTGGCTCATGGGTTACGTGGGGCGGTGGTGGTCGGAGACGAGATTCCACCATCGGGCAAATCTGCTTTAGCCGCAACAAGCACGAAACTCGACCATATACGTTTTTGAACAACCCGCGCCGATCAATCCATTACTGGTGGCCGTTCAATTTATTTTTTACGACTTAAGGGCAGCAGCACAAATAGGCCCCTTTTCGTACAACTCTAAAAATAAACTCTCGCATAGCGTGAATTCTGCTTTTGAGGAAGTTTACTTGCCGTTTGATTTGCCTTTCAATGCGGTCCATCGGCATGAGAAACCGATGACAGGAGCAGTAACGTAGTGTCGGCCCCGTAGCTTTTTTCGGTGGTCGAGTGATAGTTCGACATCCAAGGTCCCTGTCCCTTGCCTGTCGGCGCGGCTCTCAACCGCATCGCTCGCCAACCAAAGAAAGTTCCGGGGCTTTTTGCGTTCCACGGTCCCGCTCAACGGTCTGATGTAAGCACTACTAACGGCAAAGGAGTTGCCATGTTCTCAGAATTAGGTAGCGGTACGGCGGGAGGTATGTAATGGCCCGCACGTGTATCAATTTCCCCGTCGGGCTCGCCCGTGACGGTCGCGTGCTCGGCGTCAGTGAGCGCCTCGGGGTGCATGTCGGTAAGGTATTCCACTGCATTTTGACGCTGTGGATGGCGGCGGCAGACCAGGCCGTTGACGACGGCATCGTGCGCGGCATGGACGCACAGAGCGTGGATGCAATCGTGGACGTTCCCGGCCTTGGCGGCGCCCTCCTGGCTGTCGGGCTTATCGCCGAAGTAGGGGGTGGCATTGTGGTCTGTGGCTACCGAGAGGCGCAGGCGTGGACCATTAACGATATCGGGGGCGGTGAGTAATGGAATCTCTCAACTGCACGCCCGAGCCGCTGACGCCGTTCGATTGCGACCTTCGCGATTTTCAATTCTTTCCGCTTGATGCCTTGCGCCTGCGTGATAGCGACCTTGCTGCGCTCTCTACTGGTGACGAGTTCCGCGCTGCAGTGTTGCTTTGGTGCGCTGCGTGGCATCAAGTCCCGGCTGCGTCGCTGCCTGACGATGATCGCGTGCTTGCGAATCTCATTGGCTACGGTCGCGACACTGAAGGATGGAAGGCTGTAAAGGATGGAGCGATGCGCGGCTGGGTCAAGTGCTCGGATGGCCGCCTCTACCATCCTGTCGTAGCAGAGAAGGCTATTTCTGCCTGGCAAGGGAAGTTTAAGCAGCGCTGGAATACCGAATGTGCCCGCATCAAAAAGCACAACGAGCGCCATAAGACGAACGTCCCGCGCCCGTCGTTCGAAGATTGGATGTCCCAAGGATGTCCCCAGGGACAGAAGCTGGATGTCCCGGGGGACAGCCAGGGGACATGCTAGGAGCACAAAATTTGCGCGGTGGGTGTCCCTGCGCTGTCCCTTGGTTTTCCCGGGTGACATATGCAATTGTCCCGGGTGACACGTGATGTCCCTGCGATGTCTCTGGCGACAGGAGGAATTGTCCCGGGTGACATGGTGTGTTGTCCCCTGGGACGTCCCGGCCCTGTCGCCTCAATGTCCCGATCCAAGAGAGAGGGATAGGGAGAGGGATAGGGATAGGGACAGTGAGAGGGAGAGAGAAAAAAACCTGTGGTTCTAAGAATGTGAACGGTCGTGCGACGCTAGTCGCGCGACGCCCGCGCGGCGAGCGCCTACTGCCTTGGTGGTCCACTAGCGTTTCTACAGGGTGGATACGCGTGCGCGCGGAGAGCGCTTGCTGACCCTCGCCGGGTGGGCATCGAACTGGCGTTCGATTGTGTGTATGTGATTTGCAGGGCAGCGAGTGAGTTCCAGAATCGATGCTGGTTTGCACACAGCCCCGTGATGACGATGGGGTGACTCGGTGAGTACCTTGGCAACGCGGCGGGTATCGCCAGCGGCTCGTGGGGCGTTTTAATCGGTTTGCCTCGCAGGGCGTCGATTAGGAGTCGTACGGGCGGGAATCGCGTTGGCGGTGCTGAGTGATGGAGCAGTGTCTGCTAGGCCGGAATGGCGGCCGAACAAGGGCCTAGCATGGTTTGGATAAGGACATGGTTGAGGCGTGGTTAGGGGGATGGTTAACCTTTGGATAACCTTTGGGATAACCAAAGCAAGCCGAAGCAAAGCTATGGCTCAGCTATCGCTAGGCCATAGCTAATCCGTGGTTTGTCCATGGATCGTTCCTGACTCGGCGCTTTTTGTCCGGATTCTGTCCGCAAATTTTCGGACACGGATTTTCAAACCGAAGGAGTTTTGCCTTGAAAGCAGATATTTTCCTGATCATCCACGCGAAGAAATCCGCAGTGACCGATCGCATTGGACAGATCATGAGTTCCGTATGCGGCACATCCGAGGATGACTTCGCGCGGTCTGTTGGTGCGGCCGCCGACGAGTGCGCAATCCTCGGCGATTCGTACCGGGCACTCGCCATGTACCAACGCGTGAACGCTGAGTGCATCGCTCGCGGTGCCGAAATGCCGCTGGAAACGCATGCGCTCCTGCAGGATGTTCTGGACGAATTCGCCAAGCTGGCGGGCCTGCCGTGCTAATCATGGGAATTGAGATGACGACCGAACCGACATACGCCCTCACGCACGTGCTCCGGATGCGTGGAATCGAAACGAAGCCCGCGGACATGAATCGCGTTATGCATGCTGCCGGTGTGCTCGTCAAGGCGTTCCGTGCGAGCGGGAAGGACCCGAGCAAGGTCAAGCCGTACTGGAAGCTCGGCGAGGCCGGTGAGCGCATTGCCGTCGAAGTGGAAAACCAGCGCTCGCCCGAGCCAGTGGTGCAGTACTTCGATGGCCGCTTTGACGAACTGCTCGATTACTTGGCTCCGACGATCGACGCCATGGTTCGCGAAGGGGAAATCAAGCCGGTGGCGCGCGATCACGAGAAGGGTGAGCAATACCGCGCAGCGCTTGAGGTGCAGCAGCGGAAGCACGCTGGCGAGGCATTCTAGCCATGGCAGCAACGGACTGGATTCGCATGAGGACCAACCTGTGGGATGACCCACGGGTGTCCGCCATGGCTGACCTGTGCGACTGCGGCGAGGCGTCAATCATCGGCGGCCTGTTCTGGCTTTGGGCGACTGCGGACGCTCATAGCGTGGACGGCTTCCTGCCGGGCATGTCGCGCAAGGCGATTGACCGCAAGGTGGGCGTCACGGGATTCGCAGAGGCGCTGTGGTCGTGTGGCTGGCTTGAAGATGCTGGCGGCGGCGTCAAGATTCCAGACTTCACAGAGTACAGCCCGCAGTCGGCCAAGGCTCGCTCAGTGATCGCGAGGAGGGCGGCGAACAGCCGGAGCGTACATGTGGGTTTGGGCCGCATGTAGATCGACGACCCTCACTTATTCGGTGTGCTGAGCAGGTCTAAATCACTTGATGTACCGGGGGAAGTGCGGGACGTGCGGGGTGTGTCAAGCGTCATTCGCGTGTCACAGCGATGGTCGTGATGACACAATGATCTAACGGTGCAGCAATGGGGCTGAACCTGGCCGAACATGAAACGGCCGAATCAACGTAGTACCGAGGAAACCCAGTAGCTGGAGGTGAGGAGGGAAGGCGGCGGTGGTCGCGGCCCACCCGATTACTGAAGTACACGGAATCGTGAACGCACCAAACGACAAGTCAATGGTGTTTTCACGACTCAGACAACTGGGAGTTTTGACGTGAATCAAGTTTCAAATGTTCGTGCCGGTTCGCCGGATAGCTTGATGGCGCCGCTCGAAGCTGATGCTGGTCTGGTTCGTGTGCGCGCCGATGGCAGGATCGTCACAGACTCGGTGACGATGCACGAGGAGTTCGGGCGCCGCCACGACAAGGTCATGGATAGTCTGCGTTCGCTGATCGCAGACAAGACGCTTAATCTCCCCGATTTCAGGGAGATTGAGTATGTCGATGGACGCAGTCGCAAACAGCCGTGCATTGAACTGACTGAGCGCGGCGCTCTGATCGCGATGCCGTTTATCGGCGGCGTGAAGTCGCGCGCCGGGCAGGTTCGCCTCGTGGACGCGTTCACGCTTATGCGTGAGGAGTTGCGCCGCATGAAAGCTGCGCAGCCACCGCGCCCGGTCGCCCCGCTTCCAAACTTTGAGGACCCGGCCGCCGCGGCTGAAGCGTGGGCGCAGCAGTTTCGTGGTCGTGCGGTCGCAGAGACGGAACGCAACCAGCTTCGGCTGGCAGTAGCGGAACAAGCTAACGATGTGGAGTTCGTGAAGAGGTACGTCGATGCTGATGGCCTGCTCGGCGTGCGCAGCACTTGCCAGGCGCTCGATATTGAGAACGAGCGCGACTTCACGGACTTCATGGTGAACGCGCTGCGTTGCATGTACCGCCTTGAAGGTGCGCTTGTTCCGCGGGCGCAGCATCGCCACCTGAAGCGCTTCAAGGTGAAGACTGGCGTCGATCACGACACAAACCGCGCCTACACGACCGCCAAAATCACGGCAAAGGGCGTCACGTGGCTGGCGCGTGAGTGGGCGGAGTACAACCTTGATCGCGACACATACCGCGCAAAGCATGCGCCCAAGGATGGCGACGTGGATGAGGAGGTAGAGAGCGCCGCGCGCGAAGCGGTCGAGCGGCGCGCAGCGAAGGAAGCCTCCAAGGCGACTGAGTAACTTATGCGCGGCGGCGCCAACGGTGGGGCGCCGCAAACAACCGGAGTAGATCATGCAGCAACCACAACGCCTGAACCTGATTTTGCCGAAGCCGATCCTTGAGCCATTGAAGGCTCTTAGCGAGAGAGATGGCCGCGGCGTGCCCGAACTGGTGCGTGCGGCGATCATCGAGTTTCTCGCGAAGAACAAGCAGCAGTAAGCAGGACCCACGCCGAGCAGGTCGGCGCAGAATTGAACCGAAGGACTACTGAAGTTTAGGGATATATCATGCGCAAGCAATCCAACGATTGGACGAATGACATTGCGGAAATGGACACAGACATTGCCGCGCAACGCGCCGCAGGTAGCAACGTGGTGCCGCTGAAGAAAAAGGCCGCCACACGCCGCACGGCAACCCGCGCATGGGATGAGGCCGAGGTCGCGAAGCGCGCGCTGGACCTGTACGCGCTGGAGCGTACCGCTAATTGCGCATACAACAGCGCGATCATCATGGCCGAGCAGTTCAAGGAATTTAACGGGCTGGAGCGCGTGGACCACAAAGATCCGGCGTTCCGCGCCTATACGACGAAGGAATGGGATGCCTACCTGGTCGCGAAAAACGAAGTGAAGAAGGCCCAGGCTCGCCTCAAGACGGCCTGCCACAACTGCCTGCACGGTGCGCCGAAGCGCGAGAAATATGTAGACCCGCGCTCGCCCGCTGACCGCAAGCGCCAGTCCGAACTGTGGGACGCGATCATTGCCGGGACCGTCTCAATGCGCGACGCGCTCGCCATGCGCTACGACAACGGCGATCCGATCCTGAAGGACCGCGAGGCGTTCCTCGACATCGCGCGCGACGAATCAGAAATCCCGTTCTAAGCGCCACGGCGGGATGGGGGGTAACGATGATTCGTTAGCCCCTCTGAACCACGCTACAAAGGAATGACCATCATGCAATCCATCCGACGGCGCACCTCCCGTGTTTGTGTGCCGTGTTGCATCACTCGTCTAGGGGTGGCTTTGCAAGCCGGATGCGTTCGCGGACCCAGGCTGCACCGCCTAGCGCTTTGCACTTGACCCATTCGGCATCCGTCATGCGGATCGGCCGCGCCTTCATTACCTCGCCTGTCGGGCTGACGGGCTTCCTGCCTTGGTCGCGGTCATTTGGTGGCCTCTTTTCAGCCATGGGTGTTTCCTCTAGTGAAAATGTATCTACGAAATCACTTGATTGCGTAGATACATCGTACTATAGTTCGGTCACAGCAGCAACGAACCAACCCGGAGACATCGATGCAAATAGCAAGGGTCCTGCAGTACGTAAAACCCGTCGCCCAGCCCGTCGAGCGCCCGTTCTCGATCAAGTACAGGATCGGTGGCGTGGCTTGCTCGCTGTCGTTCGAAACCGAAGCGCAGCGCGAGGAGAAGGCCGCCGAGCTAGTCGCAAACGGCGCGGCCGTCGTGTTCAAACCCGCTCAGATCTAACCAGTCGTCCAGTCGCTGAAAACAGTCCACTTAATACATTTAGGCATCCACAACATTATGAAAGCTCAAACCGAAACCAACGTTTTGCACCTCGCCGCCGTACCGACACAGACGCGCCCGGAACAGCTTGACCAAGCGATGGCTCAGTTCGCGCTGTCCGCTGGCACCTTCACGTCGCTTGAAATGCTCGCCGAGGAGCGCCGAGAGTCTGACGTTGCGCTGCTCGCCGCCGTCGGGCTCAGCACCATCCGCGACGCGCATGCCGCCTGTCTTGACCACGCTAAGGATGGCAGCGACATCGGCCTGGATGACGCACTCGGGCTGGTGGACCGCGCGCTGGCAGCATCCAATTCGATTTTCGCCGCGATTCGCGTGCTCTCCGGTGATTGGTCCGGTGAGGTGATAGCCGAGCACGAAAAGGCTCTAGCCTAACCAGTCGTATCGCCGCGAGCAGGCGTCCGCGGCTAACTCTATCAGTAGTCCACAGGAACTAAGGGGTTTTGCCATGTTTGGGTACGTCACGAAAGATGCCGCCGTAGAGCTGGCCGCTTACTGGCTCGGTGGCCTCATTGCTGCCTGCAGTGGCCTGGTTGTCATGGTCGCGCTCGCTGGCCCGATCCTGGCTCGCGCCGCCCACTAACCCGGCAACGCCGACAAAGATCAACAAGACGCAACGAGGTTACTGGTGGATGCGTACTCATACCTGCTGCTGGCCTACCTCGGCGTCCTGTCGATCGTTTTTACGGTGGTCGTGGTCCTGCGTATCCGCTTTCCGACAATCCGGCCGCTGGAGCCGACTCAGGAGCATTGCGAGTTCATCGCTCGCCGCTCCCGCGATCTTAAATCGTTCAAGTAAGAGGTTTTCAAATGTGGCTACTTTTTAACGATAGCTTTATCAGCGTCATCGCGAGCGACCGCGATCCTAACCTGCTGGTCGTGCGCGCGCGCCGTACTGGTGACCTGCAGCAGATCTTTGGTGCCGACGTGCCGGTGTTGGAGCTTGAGGCCCGCGACTATCGATACAGGGCGTTCCTGCCGCGTCAGACGGTGGCGACGGTCATAGCCGAGCGCCTTCTGGCAATCGATTATTTCAATGTTAAGGGGAGCGTCGAAGATTCGCACCTTTTGCATGCCTACCATGAGGTCCACGCGGTGCTGGAGGAGTTGCAGGAAATCCCGATGTACCGGACGAAGCCGCGCCCGAATTTCCGAGCACATCCCGTGCGCCGGCCGCGCGGATGGGATCGGGTATGAAGAACGTTGACGACATCATGCAAAAGACGTTCTCGCCGGGCCGCGACCCGCGCAGCGCCGAATACAAGGCCGGCGTGCGCGCGCTTCTGGAACTCCGCATCAACGGCGTCAAGTTGCCGCGGCCGTACGCGATTGGCACAGTGCAGGCCGATGCGTTCTATGCTGGCGTCGGCGAAGGGCACGACATCTGGCGCGCGCTGCGGGTAGCCCCAAAGAAACCGTTGTAAACGTTAAGATTCCACGCCACAATCGCGCCATCAAAAGGAGGGAAGACCATGAAAAAGACCATCCTCGCCGCACTGGTCGCGCTCGCCGCTGCATCGGCGCACGCTCAATCCGTTGGCGTTCAGTGGGGAAATATCGTGTACGCGTCCGCGACTGGCGAGCGCACGGTCCTGACTGATACCGGTGCCGATGCGAGCCCAGTCCTTTCTCCTGACGGCAGGCTGGTTGCGTTCACGCGGCTGCGCCAAGGCGAGCAGGCTGAATCAGGTGACCCTCAGAGCGGGCCGCTGGCTGACGTGTATGTGATGCGGCTCGCCGATCACCATGTGACGAAGATCGTTTCGGCGGCGCACTCAAATGACCCGACGGCGGAACTGTCAGGCATCCGCTCGCTGACATTCTCGGTTGACGGCGCGACGCTTTACTTCGAAACGCCTGCATGGGCGGTCGCTGGCGCTATACACGCCGTTCCCCTGCACGGCGGTCAACGGTTCGTTACCGACGGCAACGGCTTCGCGGTGGTGCGCCACGGGAAATACGTGGGCGATCTTGTGGTGCAAAAGCATCGCTACATGTCCGGTCGCGGGTCGTGGAATCCAGAGGTCATAGTGAGCGCGGCCGGGAAGGATGTACGTGTGCTGGGCGAATTCGGCGACGATGAGTACGCGGTAGGCCGCGCGCTTCGAAACGTCGAGGCTCAGCAATGAGCTCACTCAGCGCCGCTGACGTGAACTCGGATAAGATCGCCGCGCTGCTTTTCCGTCAACGACGGGAAATCCCCACGATTGCAGTGAGCGAGCAGGTCGTCGCCGCCTACGGTGAGATATTCGACATTCAGGTGTGCGCTGAGATTGCCGCGCATCCGGGTCTGAAGGCCGCCGTGTTCGATCCCGTGCAGAGCAAGCTGTTCGCGCAGCGGAATCTGCCTGCGGGTGTCATTGCGCGGGCGTGCCCGCTTTTCGTCAACGCCTTGAACTACGCCCACGACATGACGCTGATCGCCGCCGAGGATGCGGATACGGACGACCGGCAAGCCGAACTCCCGCTCTGATCGTGACGGCATCCTGTAATGGCGATACTTGGGTAGCATCGCCGTGCAGCGCGCCGACATGGCAGCATAGAACATCGGGCGCATCGCAGGACTTGGCAGTCGCGAAGGGTTTGATGATCGCCCTATCCCGACCTCTTCAGGCGTTCCGGAGCCGAGCAGAGTGCTTGCGACGTGAGCCAGCCGCAATCTGGTACGCAGCCCCGCATAGGCCGGAACCTATAGCGGGGCTTTTCTTTTCCTCAGTCTGAGGAGAATCCCCACAAGGGGCCCGCGCTCCGCTCCCGGTGCCACGGCATTCGCCGATACCTGCCAGCCTAAGCGTGACCCGTTTCCTCGCGCCCCATCCCTGTTCGACACGCATTCGTCGCCTGCGCATTTGCCACAATTCGCCTCGCCGGATGCCGTCTAGCCGCGTCTAGTTCGCCGTCTAGTTCAGGTTCGTGATTGCATCCTGAAGGCATGAACCTGAACAGTGAGGCCAGCCATGGCTAAGGCAAAAGTTACCCCCGAGGAGTGGGCTGGAGCCCGCAAAGAGTGGGAAGGCTCCGCAACGGTGTCTTACGCCGACATTGCGCGTAAGCTATTGATTAGTAAGGCACTCGTAGGGCAAGAAGCAAAAAGGGCTGGATGGCAGAAGCGTATCGGTGTCGCCGAGTCTTCGAATAAGCCGGGTCCAGAGGCAAATTCGAAACTTACAGAAAATGCCCGTCAGGGCCCCAAACGAGCGCCGGTCCTAGACGATTCTCGGCCGTCTAGTGTGGCGTCGCCGGCAAGTCCTGCGGCATCGGAGTCGGAAGCGGCTCGGCAAGTGGATGCCGCCGCTGCTGACGCGATGGCGAATCGTTCGGCGCCGACGTATGACGAGATCAAGATTCCGGATGGTCTGGACTTGTTTGAGCGAGAGGATTTCGTGCGCGCGGCCATCGTGGTACGCCAGCGGCAGATCAACGCGACACAGTCGAAAGAGCTTTCCGCGGTGAAACAGAAGCTGTACAACGCCATCAAGAACGCATCCACGGACGCGGGCCCGGCGCTGGCGCTGGCTGTGGAGCGAAACGTGCGCTCAATGGTGGCGATGCACGACGCGGAAATGGAGAAAGAGATTGCCAAGGTCAGGCTGGACCTGTCGGAGTTTGCCGGCGCTCCGGTGCGGCCGATGCCAGCCAGGATCATCGTGCATATGATCCCGGGCTTTCGGATCGGATCGGATAGTAACCGTACGCCTGCGGCTGGCTCTCGGGAGGTGGAGGCGCACAGTCTCGCAGAGGTCGCCAATCTGTCGCTGCAGGGAACGTGTGAGGGCAATGTGGTAGATGTTGAAAGCAGGGAGCTTCCGAATGTCTAAAGCTCAAGCACGACGCGCCCGTGATGCGTTCGACGCGATGATTGCCGACCGTGAAGACGAGAAGCACCGCGCGCGGCCGGTGGTGGCTCCGCACGGCCCGCTGGTGCCGGTGCTGATGGTGATCGTGCAGAACCCGCTGCAGGCGCTCCACGATGCCGCTGACGCACGCATGAGTGCAGATCCTGACGTCGCCGCAACCGATCGCCTGCTCGCCGCCGAACTGGCCGCGATCCTCGGCGCAGGCGCAAACGCCAATTCTGGCGTTAGGTCTGCCGGGCTCGTGGAGCCCGACATGGAGTTGCTGCGCCATGGCTTTCTCGAACCGGTGCCGACGAATGACTGATCTATCGACTATGAGCGCTGCCGACCTGTTCGAGCGTGGTATCGCTGCCTTGGAGCTTGAACTGCGCGCGGGTGGAGCGCCTGAGGCCATCGTTGAGCAGGCCGTCGCATCCATGCGCAGCGACTACGACGCGACGCGTGCATGGCTGCAAACCATCGAGAGGTCTGCAAAGCGGCGCAATCAATTCCCGGGGTTCCGCGTGGTGCCGTTCCGGAAATCCGTGCTCGGGAATGGGTGCGCCTGAGCGGATTTCTGCGATGCGTCGCTCGCCGAAAAGCAGGATTCGCTAATTTGCATCGGACTCCTCACGCTATGCGTGATAGCGTCCACCTGAGCGGGCTGTTTCACGGTATCGTCTCGGCATGAACTCCGATCAGATCGCCGCCCTGAACTCCGCACCGTCAGAATTCGTACGGGAAGCGTGGCTGGCATGGCAAGAGAAGCTCGACTCGCTGCCGCCGCACATTACGGCCGAGCAGAAGGAACAGGCCACGGCCGTGCTGCTCAAGCTAATGAAGCTGCGCGCGGAACGTCAGAAAAGCCTATAAGCCGCGAGCTTGGATCAGACGACGATCTCGGCATTTCGCGCCCGCACGATCGTCTGCCGGGTCGCGCGGAGCATGCGAGCGCACGGCGATATCGCGGCGTCATCTGTCTCAGGGCGGCACATCTGCTGCCACTCGCCCGCGCATCAGCGTAGATGTTTTAGCATCGCTTGCAGTCAAACAACGGTCGTTTCTTAGTCGCGTGGATACGTCGCATTGTCGGCTGTGCGGGTCATCAATATTGGAACGCTGCAGAGTGCGTTCCTAATCCGGTCACGGCTAAGGTCGGTGCGGATGTCGGGAGAAATGACTACCCAAGAGGAAGCCGAGTGTAATCAGGACCACCGTTGCCAGGAGTATCAGCGCCCCTTTGATACCAAAATTGCTGAAGATCGCCCGCAAGGCGCTGCTGGAATATGCGCCGCACGTCGCAAGAAGTGCGATCCACAGCAGCAGGGTTGCAACTGGAAGCTTTTGTTGGTGGATCAACGTTGGCTTTATCCAATAGTGAAGGGCTCGCGGGACGATAGGGTCGTCGCCGTATTGATCGATAAGAGAATTGTAGTTCGTCGTTATACCCTCCAACGCGACGAACGCGCGTTGGAGGCCGTCGTTGGTTACTAGGCAGACGTACGCTGCGAATAAGCCAACCGCGATGAGCAGGTAGGGACGTAGCGGTTCAAACTCTGACGCAGGATCTTTCGGTCCAATGAACACCCCAACGAACGCCGAGAACAGAAAAGCTTGACTTAGTAGAAACCAAGTCATCCGATGATTCACTAGCGAGTTCTCGTGTTCAATAGCCGACCGAGCGAGCTTCCACGCAACGATGTGCGGTGAACTAAATTCGTTGAACGTACGGGAGTTCCAATATCTCGAATAGTCTTCTTCATCTCGCGTATCGACTGTCATATTTTTCTCCGTGTTATTGGTCAGACAATAGCAAACCGATGCCACTTAAGAAGATTAATCCACGGACATTGTTGTTCAAGCGAATTGCTAGGGATTTTTCTTGGCCGGAGGTTGCCGCGCAACGGCCGCTAGGTCATCGTGACGCGATGCTGAGAGCTCTACTTACAGGCACTCTCATCATGGCATCGCAAACCGCTACCGCGCTGTTCCCCAACCAAGTAGCTGCAGTACTCGATCTCCGAGCGCAGTTGCTGATGGGGCCCGCGCAATACATCAATTATGCGGTCCTCACGGACGCGATGATTTGGGACAAGCTGGTTGCAGCCGAGACTGAGGCTGAGCGCCTGCTCAAGACCTTCTTCAGCGCCGTGCAGATCATTCCGGATACCGCGCTGCAGTCGGAGATTGACGCGCTCGAAGCCGCCGAGACTCGCTACCGCACGATCGGCGCGTTCGACTACGATCCGGCCATGTTCGAAGGTGAGCGCTGGGGCCTCATGCGGCTGCCGTACAAGCCGGTACTCCAGGTCCAGTCGGTGACCATCGCATTTCCGGCGCCGTTCCTCATGAATTACGTCGTCCCGTTCGAGTGGATTCGGATTGACCGTAAGTACGGCGACATGCAGCTTGTGCCCACCACGGCGGCTCAGGTTTCGCCGGTCGGCGCGTTCGCACTCGTGGCGATGGGCGGCGCGGTGACGTATCCGCAGGCTGTTGGCGTGCGCTACACGTGCGGCCTGATCAACGCCGATGGGCAGGTCGCGACGAGCTTCGCTGAGCACTGGGATGACCTTGTTGACCTCGTCAAGCGGATGGCTATCGGCAAGATCATGAAGATGGCATATCTGCCCGCATCCGCGTCGATCTCGGCGGATGGCCTGTCGCAGTCGAACAGTTTCAATTACCAGGCGTGGCAGGACCAGATTAGCGTGGATCTCTTTGGGCCGAAGGGTTCGAACGGTGGCCTTTACACGTCCATCCACGGCATCAACTCGCAGGCGCTGGGGTAAGCATGCAATTCAGTCCGCAGGCCTTCAATCAGTTCCTTGGCCCGAACGGCAACATCGGCCAGCAAT
This sequence comes from Paraburkholderia haematera, assembly GCF_905220975.1. Classification (GTDB taxonomy): domain Bacteria; phylum Pseudomonadota; class Gammaproteobacteria; order Burkholderiales; family Burkholderiaceae; genus Paraburkholderia; species Paraburkholderia haematera. Next base: position 436,482 of record NZ_CAJNBK010000002.1, read on the forward strand.
ACGCCTGGTATCAGTCGTTCGCGTGCCCGTGCGTCGATCCGCACTCGGGTGCGGCGAATCCATCATGCCCGCTTTGCCTCGGCAATGGGCGTCAGTACGCTGCGCCGGTCAATGGCGTGGCCGGTATCGCCGGGCAGCGCGCACAGCGCGAATGGGCGCAGTTCGGTGTGTACGAGCAGGGCGATCTCGTCATTACGATCCCGTCCGCCTCGCCGATCTACGCAATGGGCCAATTCGACCGTGTGACGGCTCTGAACACGCAGCAGGTATTCAGCCTCGTCCTGACGAGCGGCGACCCGCTTGAGCGGCTATGGACGACCACGTCGGTCATCGGCGTGACGCGCGTATTCTGGTTGACTCCCGACGGAACGGGAGTAGTGGAGGGCGGCATCCCGACGGTCAATGCGGACGGGACGCTGGTGTGGTCGAATGGCGGCGAGCCGCCTGCCGGGGTGCAGTACACGATCACGGGGACGAAGATGCTCGATTACTACGCCTTCGGCATGTTCCCGACGAACCGCAACTTTCAGCAGGGGCTCGCGCTGCCACGGAAGATCGCGCTGCGCGACTTCGACCTGTTCACCAGATAGCCTTTACGGACGCGAGCATCGGGGCGGCCAGCACTGATATGATCGGCCCGTTGGGTCTCGGCCCGACGGTCGCCAACAGGCAAGGATCGGTCGTGAACAGACTCTCGACGCGGCAGGCTCTATTGCTGGCAATTTGAAGTCAGGCTGCCCTCTGCAGTCCGTGGCATAGTGCTTAGATCGGCGCCAGCGGTACGCTACAGCCGCTGCAACTAGGGCGCTTCTCTCCAGGGAACTGACGCATGAATAGGCATTGGTCATTTGTAGTTACGGACAGACGATATCTTTACCCGATCGCCGTGCTCTTACTAATTGCCGGCCTCGTCGCAGCCTTCTTAAGCAAGGACGCCAACAACTTCACACGAGCGGGAAACTTCATCATTGGCACCGGCGTATGGATGAGCATGCGTTATACGTTACGCGAAGGCATCAACCGCCGTAAAGATCTCTCAAACTCCTCGCCAACCTTTCCCGGAACAAATCAAGTAAACCCGCAGTTCTTCAATCAAATTGCATTCAGTATTGGTGATGCACAGGCTCAAGTTCATGGTTTTATCCTAGTCATCCTTGGTTCTGTTGTTGGCTCGTTTGGTGATTTGATACTCAAATGCTCTTTTCCTGGGTACTTCTAGTACATCCCAAAATTCTGACACTCTACAAATACAACTAAGAACGGACCATGCTTAAAGAAATTCAGTGGGGACGTGGCCTAATGCGACTATGGGCCATGGTCACGGTGCTTTGGCTCGCAGCTTCAATCTACTCAGTGGTTATTCCCCACTACTTCACCGAAGCCCTTCCGGGACCGCCGAGCGCGGCTGACATTCAAAAGAACGTGCAGGACCAACTTGACTGCCTTGGCTATGACGATTCCAAGAACACCGATAAGCCTTGGATGCATTGGAAGTGCGACGCCAAGATCGTCGGTCAAGATCCCCGCTTGGACATTAACGCCCACGAGGCCAGCGATGGCACATTAACGCTCAACGATGCGAATGGGGAGCAGATTATCGGCGTCCCCAAGAACCTCAGCGCGAAGCAGATAGCTGACAAGCTTCATCGGCACTTTGCTGAAGAAGCCTCCAAGCGATTTTACGAACCCGTACCACGCGATGCACTGCTCGTGCTCGGTCCTCCAGTGATACTACTTCTTTTCGGCTTAGCAGGTTCATGGGTGCTGCGCGGTTTCGCTAAACGGTAGAAGCAGGAAACCATCACCCGCCCTTCCGTGCGCTATATCTGCCGACTGCTCAGGGGCGTGTTGGTGTGGTGCTCATGCTGCCTGGGCCAGAAGTGCCGCGCGGTGGACGGATGAGACTGGCCTGCCGTCGCTACCTAGGACCCTCGGGAAAGGCCATGCCGTAGCTGGTGCTGGCTTCGTGTCGCATCCGCACGTGGTCCGCTCGCCGCGCTGGACCTGCCGGAGGTAGTACGCGCCGCGGTGGCCGCAGTCGCATTGGAAACGCCAGCGGGCTCCATCCTTGCCGTGGCAGACGTAGCTCAGCGCAACGAGGCTACGCCAGCGCTGGTCGCTCCAGTCGCGCAAACCTCGGCTGCGCTCGTGTGCGATGCTCATGACTTGTCCTGCTCGGAAAAGGGGTTGCCGGTGGTGAGCAGGCGTATAAAGAGCATCCGTACAGTTTCGCCACTCAGGTGCGACCATTCGGCGAGCGTCATGCCGCGCCACAGCACGTCATGGCCGTCGGGTTCCTCGACGGGCTGCTCGTGTACCGGCGCAACTTCTGCGCGTACCGGCTTAGGTTCGATAGCCTGAATCGGCTTGATTCGCTGCTCGCTGGCCCGAGCCATCCATTCGGCAACGTACGCGTCGTTGGCGCCATCTTCAGCAACCGCGCGGGCAGGCAGTGTGTTGGTTTGCCTGTGCGTGTTCGCGGCTCGCCCGAGCCTCTTAGATGGTGCCCTTCGGTTGTTCTCGCGGTCCTGCTCGAACACGCGCAATTCATTCTCCTCGGCGCACAGCACTGCGGCCTTGGTCGCGTCATCCGGTGTTGGATGTCCATACTTGCGCAGGTTCCGATAGACCGCGCTCAGGGACAAGCCGCTGCGCTCAGCGTGCTCGGCAATCGTCAGGTCTTCGATGCGCTCCCCGGAACCCTTTGGCATGTACCCGGCCTCTTTCTTCGAGCATCCGCACGAGGTTGAAACGCCGTTGCGCAGGCTGACGCCAGCGACGCGCCTGACCGTGCCGCATGAGCATTGGACGCGCCACGCCGCTTTGCCGCCCTCGCTACCGTCGCGAGCTAATACCGTGAACCTGCCGAAGACCCGGCCGGTGAGTTCGATCGTCATCATTGCGTGCCCTTGCCGAGCCATGCGCGGAAACCATCAATATTCTGGCCGCGCATACTCTCGCGCTGCTTTGCCTGCTCTGCATGGGCCTCTGGTGCAATGTGAGCGGGAAATGGATGGCTGTGCTTCCGCACGCGCGCTGTGAGTGTGCTGTATGGGACGCCGCTGCGCTTGGAGTGCTCGTGAAGAGTTAGCCCGTCGTATAGCTTGTCGGCATTCGCCAGCCCCATTGCGCGAGTCCGTTCGACATGCAGACATCCGCAGGCCTTCGTGGTTCCTTTCTTCAGGCTTGCGCCCGCAATCGTCTTGATGGTGCCGCATTGGCATTGGCATAGCCATTTGGCTTGGCGCTTCGCGTCGCTGCCATCCCGCGCCAGTACGGTAAGGCGTCCAAACGTGCACCCGGATAGATCGATCGCCCTCATGACTTGACCTGCTCCACGGGGCGAAAATGGCCGTTCTCCCAAAGACGGCGCATCGCCTCTGCCTGCATCGCGGCAAGGTTCTCTGCGGCCTTGTAGATCGGTGGCGTGGTCTGCTGGGTGTTGGTGATCATGCTGCAGTCCCCTCGGCGTGCTTGCCGGTTCCGCGCCGGATACCCTTCGCCATTCGCGCCGCCGAGAGTTCTTTATGGACGCAACCGCACGACGTTGTCTGTCCCTGAGTCAGGCTGTCGGCCCGCACGACCTTGCCGCTCCCGCACGAGCACGAGCAGATCCAGAAGACGTTCCGGCCGTTGCCTTCGCGCTTGCCCTCTCGCGCGGTGACGGTGAGCCTGCCGAAAACGCGCCCGGTGAGGTCCGCGGGCTGCTTCTGTGGCTTCGGCTGCTTCGCCTTTTCTGCGGCCCGCTTGCGCACGGCGATGGCTTCGGGCGTAAGGTGCGCAGGCATAGGGTGACCGTGATCCAGTACGCGAGCCTTCAGTGCGCCAATGCTCAGGCCGGTGCGCTCAGCCCATTGCACGATGGTGAGCCCATCGAACGTCCTGGCGGGGCGGCCCGTCTTCTTGGGTTCCTGCCCGGCTGCCGCTTCGCGCAACTCTGCCCGCAGGCATCCGCATGACTTGGCTTGGCCGCTCATTAATGAGTGGGCGCGAACCCGCTTTGTCTTGCCGCACTCGCATTGGCATTGGTAGTACACGCGGCCATGCGTGTTGACACCGTCCCTGCTGATAGCCTTCAGTCGCTCGAACGTTTTGCCGGTGAGGTCATAGCGGTTTGCGCGCGTATCCTCGCCAAGGTGCGGCGGGAGCGGATGACCGTGCTGCTGATACCGCGCGAACAGGGCGGCATAGCTGATGCCGGTGCGCTCGGCGATTTGCTCAAGAGTCTCGCCGTCGAAAAGGAGTGCTACGCAACTCATATCTTTACCTTGTCCGGTTAGATTGGATAAGGGTAACTATGCCGTCACGAACAGCAATGCAAATGAAGAAACGCCGCAGAGGCAATGCCCGTGCGGCCTTGGTGTGTGTAAAGCTAGACTGATGGGTTACGCGTTGCGACTGAAGCGGAAGCCAGAAAGGATGCGGGCGAAGCGAATGCTGTCCGCGTCGTCCTGATCGAGACGATACCTACGGCTCTCGGCGCGCAGCCATGCGATGGTGTGAGCGTCGAACAGCGCCGGCGCGTACACGCCCACGGCGACCGCGTGCAGTGCGTGGTCGGGGTGATGGTGGGCGGTGCCGACCCGGATGCCAGTGGGCGCACTCATGCTGCGGCTCCGGTGGCTTCACGGCTGTACGTCAGGATGGCGAGCGCGCGGGCAAACGTCGAAGCGCCGCCAACATCCTCGCAGCCCATGACGGGGCGGCAAAACGTCGCCGTGTGGCGCTTGATGGCCGCAACCATGCCGGGCTCGAAGTGCGACGCGAGGACGATCGGCCTGATGCTTGTGCCGCGCTCGGAGTGGGTAACGTTCATGGTGACCGCGAAAGGCAACGTGTTCATGGTGAGGGGTCCTCAGGGTGTGTATGGCTATTTCCGCCTCACGACCGCAAGCCGTGTTTCAGGTCAGTTGGATCTTGTGGTTGAGAAACTGCGCGACCAGCGCCATCCCTCGCGCCGTAATAGCGCCCTGCGTTGCCTTGGTCTGCGGCAGGCGTACGCGGTTCTTCTCGGCGGCTGCCTTACGTGCTTCGCGTTCCGCGCGTGCGGCCTGCTTCGCCAGCCACTTCTTAGACCGCTGTGGCTGCGCTGCGGCCTGCACAACCGGCTCGATGATCTCGGGCTGCGCGTTGGCATCGGCAACCGGCTCGGACGGCGCTACGGGCGCTACAGGAGGCGGGCGAATCGCGGTGCGCTGCTCTGCGAACGGCGAACCGGTGCGGACCATGTTTGCCGCCAGCACATCAACGGACATGCCAGTGGACTCGGACCAGTGCGCGATGGTCTTGCCTGCCCACGTGAGGTCGCCATCGGCCGCGCTGTAGGCGGCGAGGTTATCGCTCTCAGTCGCGGGCGTGGCCTTCATGCCTGCGGCGTGAGACTCCGGCCAGTCCTCGGTGAGCCAATTGATAAAGGGAGCCAGTCCGAGTTCGGGATTGAGTTCTAAGGCGGCCCATGCGTCGAGCACGAGAATGTCGTCGTCGCTCTGCAGCGGGATAGACTCGTCGGCGCACGGCGGCTCAACCGCGTCGGCCGGCGCGGTGATGACCGGCTCGTCGTCCTCGAACGATGCCTCGTAATCGGCGGCTTGTTCGGGCGTCATCGGCGGGAGCCACGATTTGCGCGGCTTGAGTGGCTTGTCTTCAGTCTCGGCTGCCTCGCGGTCGTTCGCTATGCGGAGAGGCTTCTTCTTACGCTCGGCGCGCACGATGGCGGCGCGCTCGGCTGCTTGCTTGCGCAGGTCCTCGGGCAGCAGATCAGGGGCATTCTCGCCACGCGCGCCGTCGATCCAGATCTCAAGCAGTTCGAACTGACGGCGTTCAGCGTGGCGGCGCGCTTCGCTAGGGCCTGTGCTCATGCCGATATCGACCGTCTTGCGCTTGCCGTCGGCGTTCTTGATGACCAGCGTAGTCGGACGCAGACCACAATGTAGAACAGGCTTCGCTCCCTTGCTGTTCTCACCGATCTTGACCTCGCGCTCGCGGTTGTAACAGGACACGCAGCAGGTATTCGACCGCACGAGGCGCATGTTCCCAACGAAGTCGCTTGACGCGGATGACCGGCCGCAACGGACGCAGTGAAGACCCCTTGAAGCCTCGCTGCGGGTATGCCGGTCTGCGGTCTTGTCGTTGATGATCTCCAGCTTTGTGCGTGCTTTTACTCCCGCATTGAATGCGCCAACGCGGCAGCCTTGGCAACTCATGCAGTGGCGATTCTGGAAGTTAGCTTTGCAGGCGCTCGGCGTGATCTCGGCGGCGAGCGTCTTACAGGTGAAGCGCGACTCAAGCTGTGGAAACTCCGGATGCTGGCGCAAGACAACATCGCCAAGCGTCATCGCCACGATAGAGATGCCGCCGCCGCGCGTGACCGGGTCCTGCCGTGCCGTCTTGTGTGGGAGTGCCATTTTGTCGCCCGCTGATTCGTGTGTCGATGGGCTCTATTTCGTCGTCACTACTCCATCCTGCGAAGGGGCCAGAATCATCGGTACACCAATGGGTTTCGATAGGTGCGTGCGCAACTATTCGCGGTCTGATAGTTCCGCTGGCGCGTTATCCATCGTGCTAGTTTCGTGCGCGCTCGCCGCCACAAAGAATCCATTGCACATCCTGCGAATCTTGGTGATTCCTGCGACTCCATTCCGACTCCGCTCGGCGTGGGCGGCTGTGGCCGCCGCTACAGTGCGAACCATGGCGAACTGATACGAACTACACGGCGCAAAAAAACTCGTGACGCCAACATTCGATCACTAGATCAACTTTGAACTGTCCGAATCAACCCGAATGAATGGAGGCCCTGATGTGGACCAAGTAACCGAAGGGCAGGGGGCGGACCTCATTGGAATCGCAGAGGTCGCGACTCTGTTGGCGGTGGGGCGCACGACGGCGTTTCGCCTCGCCCAAGAACCGGACTTCCCCGCGGCGTTCAAGCTGGGAAGCAAGATTGTGAAGTACAGCCGCATCGCCGTTTTGGCGTGGCTCGCATCGAAACAGGAGCGGTAACCATGGCTGAAGAACATAGGCTCGCGCTGATGCGCAGCGTCGATGGCGTAGTGACCCACGGCCCGGCCAATCCCAAGAAGGTGATTGACGACTCAACGACGTCGGTAACGGCCCCGTCGGACCCGGCGAAGGTGATCGGTGCAATTTCAACGAGTGAAGCCGACGACGCTGCCGAAGCGGTCAAGAAACGGAGGTCGAAATTGAAGAAGACCGCAAGCCGGGACGGCTTTGCTGGGCTGCTCAAAGAACTGAATAACGCCAAGGCTGAAGAAACGATGGCTAAGGCGCTGCCGGTGGCAAGCGGCCCGCGTGAGGTCGTCCGGTTCAACGATGGGCTCGACCAGCACGCAATCATGAAGACGCTGAAGGCAGGTCCGACCGCTGCGCAGACGCCGACCGACGGCGCGATGCTGAAGGCGCTCGCTCCGGCGTTCGACAAGGCCGCCAAGACGCTCGGCGTGACCAATCCGCTGCTGAAGTCCGATGCTCCTGTGGGCTCGACTTCACTCGAAGCGACGTACAACTCGGATAGCGCGACGCTGACCGGTGGCGACGCGTTGCGCACGCAGTCGCTGCAGAAGCGCAAGCCGACGAACGGCGAACTGCTGAAGGCTGCGAGCAACGCTCTGAACGCGGGCAAGATCACGGCGGCCGAAGCCATGCATCTCGAATACGCCTGCAACATGGGCAAAGATCCGGACGAGGCGATCATCGGCAAGCTGGGGCTCGAAAAATGAGCGAGCGCAAAGTCCGCATGATCGTACGCGTGATGCCGAGCGCTCAGGACGCTATGCAGATGGCCTCGCGGGGCATCGCCGCGGGCAAGCTGTCGTCCCACGACGCCCAAACCGTCGAGCGCTGTATCAACGGGAACCGCATTATCCCGGCTGACGTTCTCCACCGCGTAAAGCAAGGTGCCAAATGAGCAAGACCACCAAACCCATTCGCCAGGAGGCGATCGACATGGCAGCAGACCTGAAGTCGAAGATCGAAGAAACCCGCGCATCGCTCAATAACGCGCTGATCAAGGGCGACCGCACGGACAAGCTGCGCTCATTCCTGCGCGATCTCGAAGCAGAGCAGCAGAAGCTCGATGATGCCACTGCCAGCGAGCAAGCAACAAAGCAAGCAGTACAGGAAGCGGCCCAACGGGCTGTGAAGGAAGCGGAGCACAAGCGGATCGTCAATGCTGCGCAGACGCTCGCCGACGCCCGCGATAACCGCCTTGCCGTCCTCGCGACCCGCTATGCGATTCCGGCCCGGCCGACCCCCGGCGTACGCTCCTCATCTCACGCTTAACCCGTACACGATACATAGGAGTTTTGAAGATGTCCAAACCTACTCACGCCCAGGAAATTCTCGCGAGCGCGCGAGCGAACCTCGCGACGGTCGCAGAACGTGCCGAAGCCGCTCACGTTGAACACAACAAGCGGCTCATCCGGAAGACCGAAGCGGAAGCACGCGGTGCGGAAGCCTTCCGCGACGTGCGCGACAAGAAGATCAGCGAGGAGGTCGGTGCGATGCGCGTGGCGCAGGCCAACGAAGACGCGAAGGACCTTCAGGGTCTGATCGAACAGTCTGCGCTCCTGCTTGCGAACCTCAATGCTGAGGTCAGCCGCGCTAAGGCCGCGGAGCATGAAGCTGAGGCCGGCGCTCGTCGCGAGGAGAGTGAGATTGTGGCTACTGAACTGAGCGACTACATCCACAACCTCGAAGCCGCGCGGACTGATGCTGTTAATGAGCGCCATCAGCTCTACCGTGGGATGAGTCTTAATGCTGCGGCAGCGGAGCTACTGAAGCGCGTTAAGTCGCTCGAACAGGAGTTTCTCGAAACCATCGCAAAATGCTACGACATTCATGTCGAAACAGACCCCCCTCGTAGCCCGGGCTCGCGCAGGACATGTAGCGTGCACGACTTCTACAGGCCCTCTCTTGCGCTTCAAGATGTGGTTAGCCAGGGAACGAAGCCTCGTTTCTAACCCGAATCGCGGGCCGTCCTGAGCGGCGGCTCAATCCATACCCAGCATTGAGAGTTTTGCCATGAACCAACCCAATCAAGCAGTAGACCATCTTGCCGAAGCGGTGCGTCTTAGTGGTGTGAGCGATGCAGATATTGCGCACCACTTCGAGATTTCCATCGAGGAAGTCGCCGCCGTTCGCGCAGCCGAACAGCAGCGGGCAGAGTAGTCCGCCTAACACCGTCTCGGGCGGCTTCGTGCGGCCCAACCATACCCACTCTTTGGAGTTTTGATATGACTGCAGCATCATTCCAGACCCGCGCGCAAGTCCTCGAAGATACGCGCCCGTTGGTGGAGCGCTATCTGGCGCAAGCCGCTGCCGGTATCACCACGAAGTTGTCCCAATCGCAGTTTAAGGAACTGGTGGCGTACCGGGAGACGGTTCTCGACACGGACAACGGCGCCGAATTGCCTGCTGCCCCTGCGTTCGTCGTTCTGACCGTCTAACAGCGAATCGCGGGGCGCCTCGCGCGGCTCGCTCAAACCGAATTTCAAGGATTTAACTATGAAGATTTCTGTGCAACATACCGCGCCTTTCTACGACGTGCAAAGCGGTAATGCGACCGTGCAAACGAACGACGGCGGCTTCAGCGTAACGTTTAAAAATGACGATGGTATTCACGGCTGTTTCAACCTCGGCGACACGATCATGATTGTGGACGGCGACGAGACCCTGAAGGGCGTAGTGCTGTCAGTGACGCGCACGACGCTTGACGACGCCCACGCAGTCATTGTGGACGCCAAGCTGGCCGCCTAAGGTGCTCGCTCCCCAGCCTAAAGGCCGCTTTCGAGCGGCTTTTTTCATCGGTCCGCGCCCTCGGACGTGACGGTCCAATCAAGCTATCGGGTAATAAATTCAGGGGTGCATTTTGAGCGAAGTGAAAATTGGCGTTGGCGCAAACGCCGACGGTGTAGCGAACGCGATCAACAAGATCACGGCGGCCATGAATAAAATGGGTTCGGCGGTTGCCCAAAATCAAAAACTGAAATTCGAACCAGTCGGCGTTAAGTTGATGGAGCGCGACCTCGCTCTGATCAACAAGCAGTTTCAGCAGGCGCTCGCTCTCTCCTCGCAGCTTCGCAATGCCCTGAAGGCGACCGGGCAGGGCGGCGCGCATATCTCGCAAGTCGATTTCTCGAAGCTCTCTACGAACCCTGCAGCAGCGCAGCGTATGCGCGACCGTGCGTTCCTTCATTCGGTGCGCGGCACGGCGCTCGACCCTACGCTCGCGAACGAGGTCGATGACCGCGGCAACATCGTGCCGCCTACGCCTCCCGGTGGTGGCGCGGGTAGCGGCGGTGCTGGCCCCGGTGGTGGTGGTGGCGCTCCTCGCGCGCCGCGCGGTGGCGGGTCTGGTGGCGCTGGCGGCGGTGGTGGCGGCCCAGGTGGCGGCGGTGCGAACGGTGGCTCATGGTGGCGTCGTCGCCCTCAAAACATGGGCACTGCGGCGGCGCTCGCAATCGGTGGCGGCATCGGTGGCGGCGCGGGCAGCATCCTCACTGCTGGCATCGCGGGCGGTCCCATTGGTGCTGCGTTGGCTGGCGTCACGCAGGCCATCGGTGCGGCCATGCAGTTCGCGTCTGAGGGTATCGACCTCGCGAAGCAGCAGAACGAGTCGGCAGACCGCCTCAAGCGCTCAATGGGTGACCTCGGGATCTCGTTCAAGCAGCTTACCGATGAATCGAAGTTGTTCGGGCTCGGCATCGGTGTCGCGGGCACGGAGTTCCTGAAGCTCGAATCGCAGGCAAACGAGGCGAGCGGTGGCGCGTACCGCACGCCGGGCGAACTGGCCGAGGCAACGCGCTCGGGTGGCGCGATCGGTCGCGCGTATGGCTTGGACCCTAGCCAGGGCGTCAACTTTGTGTCGGGGATGCAGCGACTCAACGCGCGTCAAAACAACAAGGACCTGGCTGCGCAACTCGCCGAGGCCATCGTCAACACGCAAGGCAAGGCGCTGCCTAGCGAGGTCATGCAGGCGATGATGGGCTTCGCTGGAGCGCAGGCCCGGTTTAACGGCGGCTCAGTCGATCTCAACCGTCTTGGCAATGCATATTCGTCCCTGCTCGGGACCGACGGGATGACGGCGGACCACGCATCGTCCATTCTCGGGACGGCGAATAGCGCTATGGAACACATGGGTGGCTCAGAGGCCGCTCAGAACCTCACGATGCGTGCGTTCGGCAACCTTGACCCGATCCGCGCCCGCATCCGCTCTGAGGGAGGCCTGTTCGGGAATGGGCTGGACGACCGCAACATCGCGTCGTACATGTACTCCCGCGGCATGCGCGGCTGGGAATCTATGAGCAAGGGTCCTGCCGGGACGAACTTTAGCGTTATCAACTCTCAGCTTGATAGCGACTACAAGGGCAATCCGCTGATGGAAATTGACGCCCAAAAGAACTATTGGCATCTCCAGTCGTACGCGGATACGGCCAAGTTTGTGGGCATGAGCGATTCGGACCACAACGGCCTGATGAATACGCTCAAGAATGCTGGCGTTGACCTGAAGGATCTCCATGAGGGCAGCGTTGCCTCAGTCTCTTCTATTGCGCAGGCTGGATCGTTTGGCGACCTCAAGTCTCTCTACGACAACGATATCAGCAAGCGTAGTGACCTGACTGACTCCGACCGTAGCGCGCTCAGCAAGGCAGAGGGTAGCGGCGACATTCAGACGTTCAAAAATGAACTGGTGCGCGTGCTTGCTGGCAAGGGGCAGGCTGACGACGACGCTTCGGTTCAACGCACCATTGACGCCAACATCGCCGACATGAAGACGCAGATCGGCGAGAAGCTGATTCCGTTCACGCAGTCGATCATGCAGGGCGTCCTGTCCATTGCGAACAAGTTCGGCGCAGGCATTCAGGACCCGACGACGGAGGGTGGCTCTATGTTCGTCGGCCCATCTCAGGCTGCGGCGGGCAACGTGGTCGCGGACCTTGGCATTGCCGGAAAGATCACGAGGCCGGGGGATAGTTCAAATGGAGGAGCCGGTGGCTGGTGGAGTCGCACGAAGGGGCATATCGCCTCCTTGTCGGCGAATAGCGACCAGAACGTCCAGAAGGCGCTGGCGTACTTCCAAAGCCTCGGCTATACGCAGGAGCAGGCTGCAGGCTTGGTAGCGAACCAGTACACCGAAAGCGGCATGGATGCCTCCGCGTCCGGTGACAACGGCAACGCCTACGGCATCGGCCAATGGCATATGGATCGGCAGGCGAATTTCAAGCAGGTCTTCGGCCATGACATTCATCGCTCAACGCTGGACGAGCAACTCAAGTTCACGCAATGGGAACTGACGCACTCCGAGAAGGCGGCTGGCGATAGCCTGCGCCGCTCGAAGACCGCCGATCAAGCTGGCTGGGCCGTGTCCCAGGACTACGAGCGGCCCGCCGATGCGCTAGGGCAGGCTCGCCAGCGCGCGGAACTGGCTGCGAACCTGGTCGGCTCTGGCGCGGACAAGCTGAATGATAGTGACATCAGGATCGTAGACCTGCCTCCATCCAAGATCCCGGCCAAATACCAGGAAAAGAGCGATGCAGCCGCAGGGCAAACGACGGCGACCGGCATGGCGTCGCCGATCGTCATCCAACTCGACCAGACCATCCAGTCGCAAGGTCCGAACGGGCAAACGAAGATGAAGAAGATCAATACGTCGCTCTCCGTTCCATCAAGCTCTGGCAACGCGAAAGCGACCCTCGCAGGGAACTAAGTCATGTACGTAAATATTCGTAAGCCTAACTGTCAGGTTCTGCTGCACAAGGTGGTCAACCGCACGACGGCAGCCGGGGCGGCGCCGACCACGCCGACCAACTCTGCGGCGTCTAGCATTGGCCCGGCTGCTCCGAGCGCGCAGCCGTCCAATATCTACGACCTCACGCCGTGGCTTGGTGAGGGCTCGACTATCCGCGTCCAGAAGTCCACTCGCGAACCGGCTGGCGCGTTCTCGATCTCGTTCGCGGACAAACTCGACGGCGGCCTGAAGGACTCGCTGTACACGCTCATTGAGCCGATGGACCTCATTGAGATCCGCTTCGCCGGAGATGCGTACCAGTACACGAGCGCGGGGCAGCTTCCTATCATGATGCGTGGGTTTGTATCAGCGCCTAAACGGCGGCAGTCCATGGGCTCTGATGGCAAGCCGCACCGCACGGTGGAAGTGGTGGGCCACGATTACGGCAAGATCCTGCAGCTTATTCAGATCTTCAACCTTCCCACGACACCCGACGCGGCGGACCTCATTTCCAGCTTCCCGCTGTTTTCGAAGTACGGCGACGCGCTCAACGTGCAGGACTCCACGGCGTTTTTGCTGGCGGTCTTTAACCAGATCGTGAACAAGTACATTTCGACCATGCAGGCGTCGCAGTCAACTTCGGCAGCGCCGCTGCTTGAGATCGCCACTGACATTCAGACGCCTTCTGCGCTGGTGTCGGTGCAGCTTGGCGCGTTCAACAACGGGACGGTGCAGCAGCTTATCCAGGAGTATCTCGACATCGGGCCGTTCAACGAGTTCTTCATTGAGGACCGTGATGCGGGCGCGTGGGGGCCTGCTGGACCGTACGCCGTCTATCGGCCTATGCCTTTCCTTGACGCTATCGCGCGAACGCCACTGCAGCCGATTCAGGACTCTGTGACGACTGCCGTCGATCCGTCGGGCCAGCTTGCTCCGACGGCGAACATCGTCTCGATCACGAGCGATTCGATTGTGTCGATCGAAGCGGAGCGCAGCGATGCAAACGTCGCAAACTATTACTGGGTCGAAGCGCCGCGGTTCAACATGAACTATGACGACGTTTCTAAGATGATGGCGAACTTCTCTGCGCTGCAGGGCTCCTCGCCGTACTACGTGACCGACCATGGCAACATCAATCCGCAGCTTTACGGCATCCGCAAACTCGAAGTCGCCACGCAGCAGGGTGGCTCTGCAGAAACGAACAGCGGCAACGGTACGGCCGCTGGCGCGACTCGCTTTGCAAACCAGCAATCATTCCTTGACTGGATCACGGCCCGGCGCAATACGTTGATCCTGCTCAACCGTGACAACGTCGTGCTCGAACATGGCTCAATGCACCTGAAGGGCGACGAGCGCATCCGCGCAGGCGTGTACGTCAAGGTTCGCTACGGTGCCACGCCGAACAACCCGCAGGGCTCTATCCAGTCGCTGTATTACGCCCATAGCGTGACGCACGTTTACGAGGTCTACGGATCATATTTTGTAGAGGTGGAGTTCGATCGCGGAACCAACTTTGTAGACCGTATCACGCAGGCGCAGGGTGGTGTCCCGGCGTACTACGCGGATAAAGTCTCCTGGAGTCAACAATAACGCGAAGTCCACGAGAGCGTCCTAACGGGCGCTCTTTTTCATTGTCCGCGACCCGAGGCGTGACGCCACGCTAGAACCATGAAACCAATGGAGTAGCAGGCGAAATGCGCGGACCACAAGGGCAAGCCCTCGGCATCGTTGTAGCGGTGTACCCCGAGGGAAACAGTATCGACGTGCTCATTCCGAAGACGGGCGACCGGCTGACGAATGTCCAGTGTGCGGCGCATACGGGCAGCAGCAACACGGGCATCATGGACCTGCCGGAGATTGGCCTGCCGGTGGACGACTCTCGCTGGGATATCCAACTGCAGGGTAGTGGCGAGCGCTACGTGCGCGCGATCATTTGGCACGTCGATGGCATGCCTATCTGCATGGGTTTTTTGCTACCCCAGTTGACGCAGATGACCTTTGAGCGCGACAACTTCAGGGTGCATCGCCATGCGTCCGACGTGTACTCAACGATCAATCAGAACGGCGATACCGAGTTCTATCATCCGTCGGGGTCGTTCGTGCGCTTCGCCGGCAATCCGGCTCATGAAGACCTCACGGCCGCCGACGTGGATGCCTCATGGAAGATCGCGAACAATACCGGCTCGGCTCCGCATATGCACGTCCAGGTGGCGAACGCTGGCGCTGCTGTGGCGAACATCGACATCGACCCAAGCGGCAACATTACGATCACGCATAACGGCAACCTGACGGTCAATACGCAGGGCAACGCCGCGGTGACGGTCGAAGGGACGACCACGGTGACCTCTACTGGCGCAGCAGACATCAAAGCGCCAACGGTGAAGATCGACTCGCCATCTACTACTTGCACGGGCGCTTTGACGGTGCAGGGCGCTCTGACGTTTGAGGCTGGTATGACTGGGACGGGCGGCTCGGGCGCGACGGTGCAGATCGATGGCTCTATCAGTTCGACTGGCGACCAGGTAGCGGACGGTATCAGCCAGATCGGCCACAAGCACGGCGGCGTGCAGCCGGGCAGCGGGGTTTCTGCAGGACCGCAGTAGGATGAAAAAGACCTCTGCGAAAGTGGCCTTTTCTTTGGTGAATCAAGCGTTACCACTTGCTCGCGATGTTCGGGTTGTTCGGGTCGCGGACCATGCCCCAAGGTAGCTCATAAGGGGCCTCGTCCCTAAACCATATTACTGAAAGCGTACCGTGCGGGCCTTCCGTGTGCCTGTGAACCCAGCATCCGAAATGATCTTGGCCGTCATCGCGAACGATTGCGACGTGGCCGCCCTTCATCATTCCGCGCGTTGCCGGGTTTGAGTCGCAGCTTGCGTCTGTGATTTGCGCCGTCATATAGGACTGCGGGAACGTGCCGACCACCGCAGCATGCGCGGAAACTGACGCGGCGAAGATAGCTACTGAGCCGATTAACTTTTTCATGATTGGTCCCCTAGCTCTCATGCGGTTGGGATTTTTTTCACCGCACACTACGCCATACGCGGTAACACAGCCACTGATTTTTTGCATTCGCCTGTGTTTCCGCGACACGGTCGCAGCGTCGTGACGCCAATCTGAATTGGCTCGGTCGTCCAAGCTGAGCTTCGCATAGTCCTTAAGGCCGCCTTCGAGCGGTCTTTTTTTCGTCCGACGCGTGTCGGGACACCACTGATATCGAGCACCTCAATCGACCGGCCTGCAGCAACAACGAACCGGACATGACCATCAAGAGAACGGTGCTCCGGTGCGTTGTCACCTTAGGGAGGGGCTCCTCCCGTGCTACCTTTCCGATTCCACAACCGAATCGAGAGGAGCCCCATGGGCGCAAACTTCAAATTCAGCAAAATGCTTTCAACCGTTACTTCCGAGGCGCCTGGTAAGTCGAACCCAAAACGTCAGGTTGAGGTATTCATGCAAGGCGGTAAAACATTTCTGCGTATCGGCCCGGTCGATATCGAAGATGCTGGAGAGGGAAGGGCAACCGTTGAAATCTCTGCTTTGGATGCCGCCCAGCTTATCGATGCAATCAGGCCGTAAGCCAACCCCGCGACTGCCAGCCGTGGAGCGCCGCGTAGGAAAGGACGCGACAATCAAGCACCTCGCTGTGCTTCCCCGCGGGCAGTTCAGGCATTTGCGTACCCATACGGTCCCTTAGATACCCCGATCAGCGCATCGCGGAGTTGATTGATCAACGGCTCAATGGGCACCGCGTCGAACTCGTCGCCTGGCTTATACACGTTCGTGACCTTGTCGATGTACCACATGAACGCGTCGCGCACGGCCAGCCGGTCCTCGCCGTCGATGCGCAGCGCCTGCAGGATGTATGTACCGAGTTGCTCCGGCGTATTCCACGGGCCGCGCTCGAACTCGTCGCTCGGCGTGACGCCGAGAAACAGGTTGTTCATGCGCAAACACTCGAAGTCCAGCCGCGCCAGCGCGCCCGGCTTCGTCAGCGTATCAAGCGCGTTGATCGTCCAGTCGCGGATGATGCGATCGACCACGCTAGGCTCGTCAAGCCGTGGGCGCACAGCCGTCTCGATGTTCTCTCTGCTGGTCATGCGGTGTTCACGTCCAAAAGTGCCGAAGCAGTGCGACGGCGCCCACGATACCCACGGCGACGACGTACAGCCGGCGGCCCATGCGGCGCTCGAAAGCTTCGATTGCAGAATGCATCGTCTGATTCCTCGTTTCGACCGGCTTAGCCGTGTTGGATGCACCATACAAGAAAAGGGCTCTTCGGACATAGGCAACTCTTGTCATCAACTTTGTTCATGCGCGACTCGCGGCTCGGGCTAAGCCTCCGGGCCCTAGCCGCTGTCCTCAATTCTTCGCGCCCCCCAGTTTGAAGCGACGCACGATCGAGCTGGCTACCGCTGCAGAACAGCAGGACTTGTCCTAACTGCTATCGGCAAGGCAGTTGCAATAGCGGATGTGTAAGTCGCGCCTGTATGGATCTACAGTAGGGCGGGGCGTTGGGGGACATCGTTGCCAGCAAAGATGGGGCGTGCAGCAGCATCTGCTCATGCCCAGTGCCTGCCGGAACGCGGACGATGATGCAGTGGTGGGGTGACTATCTTGAAAGCGCGACTAGTCTCCCAGTAGGGACGGTCCGCTGAATAGCGTCCACACTGCGCTTCAGCACGGGTAGCTTCGACGTTTCATCCATGTAACAAAACTTAACGTTCGGGCGTTTCGCTAGACGCTTCGATATTGCGCGCGGTCGTGGGGCCGTCGTTATGCGCCGATGGCACACTACGTGCGTGCAATATTTCTTTACCGAGATGGACGACGCAAATTTCGCCAAACGACCTAAAGTTTTATTTAGCACTTGCCGATATGGCAAGCTAGGCCTATAACGTGTGGTCTGCGGCACTGCGGCAATTTGTGTCAGAATGTCAGGTTCATTTGCCGGTCAAACCAGAACACAGCTCGATAGGAGCCTCAGTGCGACGGTTTATCGGGGCACGAACAGATTCGCCAACGAAGCTAGGAGAGCATCATGAAAGACAACTTCCTTGGGCTGAAGACAGATCAAAACCTGTTGAAAAAGCTGGAACGGGCTGCTGACCGTAAGCCGTCGCAAGCAGAAATTATTGAGCAACGGGTATCGTATGTTTTCGGTTTCATGAAGCCTGATAGTGGCGTGACCCGTGAGCAAGTCCGAGACGTTATCGCTGGAAAGGATGGGGCGATCGGCGGGGCCGCGCGGTGATCGTTTTTGATCTCGTCGGGGACGACGAGCATCATCCGGTATATCAAACACTCACCATCGAAAATGGTAGTCGGCAATATGATTTTTTGAAGTCTATTGTCGAGGCGTCCATAGCAGTCGGGCGACCGTTTCTTTCATCTCAGGTTCTTAAGGCTCTTAACTACCACGCGATAGCGTGCTTGCACGCATACGCTGGTGAGTTTCGCCCATGTGGAGTAACTGTAGGCAACCATGCGCCGCCGCCGGAATACCGAGTCCAAGCGCTGATGGATGACTTCGTGAACCAGGTAAATCGAAACTGGGAAACGATGGATGCAGTGGTTTTGGCGGCGTGGGTGCTTTGGCGGCTGAACTGGATTCACCCGTTCATCAACGGCAACGGGCGAACTGCCCGTGCCGCATGCTATTTCGTTCTCTGTGTCAAAGCCGGCCTTTGGCTTCCTGGAAGTGTCATTCTTCCCGAGCTGATCAGGCGTGAGCGCGCGCGGTATGAACAAGGCTTGCAGGCGGCAGACGCTGGCGATATGGCACCGTTGCATGCATTGTTGTCTGATCTCCTGAGCGAGCAACTTAACGGCGGTAATTCTGCAGCGCAGGGGGCAGATCAAACCCCGTGATTTCCGGTAGCCCAGTCCAGCCCAGCCCCGTGCTGGGCTTTTTCATTTATGGGCGGTAGGTGACAAACCTGCTGGCGCCGGCGTGTGGGCGTTTGTAAGATATCCGTTGGAGGCCTTCACCCTATGCTGGGAGATGCCATGAAGCCGATCAGAATTCGCGTACCTCGGGAAGACGCCGCTGACCTCCCGGACGACCTCACAGCTTGGGCGAGCATCACTGGAATTGATCCCGGGTTGACGATAGTCAACGAGCCGGGGGTGACGACGAACACGAGTTCGCCAGTTTTGTATCTGGTCTATGTGAGCGAAAGCTTCTTCGACCAGTTCCCGGAATGGCGCATGTACATCGAGCAGTAAGGCGTCGTGGCGCGCGGTTATGGCTGATACGGGTTCAACTCGCTCTTGCAGGCCGCGTAGACCCCGCGGACGATTGGTGATCGATAGTCCAGCCTCCAGCCGTCTGTGAACAGCTTGGCGAGCGATGCCGAGTCTGCGAAGCGTGGCATCTCTGCAAAATCCAATGCGATCCTCTCTGACAGAGCGCCCAAGTGCACGCGTTCCGTCCAACTGGCTTCTGCGCCGTTGCTGGCCAGCCAGATCCGCATCGATTCGACGAGGTGATCGGTGCGCAACCACTCGCCGGTGCGCGCCTGAGCGACGAGTTGCCCCACCACTAGGTAGCAGAGCAGTTCGGCGCGGGCCTCGTCGTCGAGGTTATTCATTGCCAAAATCAAATTCTTGCTGGTCGCCGAAAAGAGTGCGGACATGCTTTTCGTACTCCTCCCGCGACTTAGAGATTCGAGCGATCCCCAAAAGCTGTCCAAGGTGGGTACGAAGTGCGCGAGTACCGATATCGGAGAGGAATTGATGTAGCTTTTTGGTTCGGTCGCCGCTTTTGGCTTTGTTGGCCTGTATCAACTCCAACAGCTTTCCGTTGCTCCTCGCTAGGGGGGAGTACACGTGGGCCAACGTCAGTTTCTTAAATTCCCATGGCCGGCCGCGCTCGAACTTGGGCAGTTGATAGAGCTTGTACCACTCGTTGTATAGCTGCGGTGGGAACTCCTTTTCATACTCCTTCGCCTCTTCCTGTACGTACAGCTTAAAGGCGGTAATGATCTCTTCGCGCGTCGCATCGTATCCTGATAGGGCGTATACGAGGCCCTTGATACCAGCCTTCGCCGATGCGTTCAGAATGATGTGAGCCTGTTTGGCAATGTTCGCCTGACTGCTGAGCAGTTTGTTGTCAGACTCGGCCCTCACGATAGCCTTGCACACGTCGATAAGGATCGTTACATCGTAGCCGTGGCCCTTCTGTTCAGGCGCATTCGCACCCGGGGGCGTTGCATTAAAAATCAATGGGTTGTTGATCTTATCCAGCAATTCCGAACCCAGGGCGGCAGAGATACCTTTACCCTGGACGAAGCGCGGAAATGCCTGGCCGCTTTCGTTCTTTAAGCCGATGGCCAACCCCATGCCCCGCTGGCTGATGACGGCTGTCTTATGCTCATCGTTAAGCACATAGCATTCGACATCAATCCCAAAGTCTTCCTTGAAATTGCCCTTGTGCGTAACTTGCGGCGGCTTAACGCCCCACCTTGCTACAGCGGCTTTCTTGGCGATCGAACTACGCTCTTCGCTTGAAAGAGACTTCGCCCGTGCCTCGCCGCCCTTAGCTCGACCCGCCGCCTGCTTTGCTGCAACCGGCTTCTTCTTTTCGTTTCCCATGCAAGCACTCCTGTCGCTTATATGCTTGCATCGTATTCTTCATTTGTTAAGAAAGCAAGCATGGGTTGGTGGTCAATGCTTGCTTAATGAACTCCCTCTTAACTGCGCCGGCGAAGTGTTGCCGGCCGGTATTCAGCAAAGTCCAGCGTGCTTTGCGAGTTTTCAGCGGCGATGTTGGACCTCGATTGCGCCGGTGGGGATCTACCAAGCTACGCTCCAACTCATCCAGGCGCTTGATCACGCCGTTGCGCAGCTTCACGTCGTAGCACGTGGCGAGTGTCATTGCGTGCTCGCGGTCAAACATGAACTCAGAGACATAGCCGCGAGAATCGCGCTTCACCACCACGCCAGGTACATTCCTCAAATTTGAGAAATCCCCCAAAGCCTTGTCAAACAAGCGGTTACCGGATACTTCCACGTAGAGGATGTGCAGCGAGCGGAATTTCGCCGGACGCGTCGATAACAGCCGAGACGATCCACGCGCCTGTACGCCGGTTGGTACTGAGCATGCGCGTGCTGCCGCGATTGCCGATCAACAGCATGCCTCCCGTATCGACTCACCTTGCGCGTGGCGTGGCGCGGTCGCAATCGGGCAGAATCGCAATATACATATAGTGTTCTTCGGGCTTTTTGGTGGACGGCTGGCGTAACTCAGGCGGCACCGGTTCGAATCCGGCTGGGAGACTCGCATTTTTCGGTATAGGCCGCCGTATGAGTCGGACCTCGAACCGTTACCCAGTAAGGCCAGAGCGCCCTTGCATCATCGGCGTGTGTTGTGCGACGTCATTGGCCGCTGCGGTTTGAATGCCCATCCTTGGTGTCTTCTTGCGTTAGCTGTTCAGGGCGTGAGTTTAACCTGCCGGCGCGGCGAGCGGACCCTGGCCGGACGGCCAATCCGCCAGCACCACGCATGCCGCAATCCAAATTCTCGCGCCAGCCGGGCCGCGTGCGCCATGCCGTCATTCTTCCACCAGCGCCCGCATATCCACAGTTCGCTCGTTCACGGCACTACGCCGTTTTGCGAGCCACATCATGAAAGTGATGAAGCTGCCAAACACGACGATGATCCATTGCGCCGGCACCTTCGCAGTGAGCAGCACCGCGTAAGCGCCGAGCATCAGCAGCACGGCCAGATTCTGGTTGAAATTTTGCACCGCGATCGAATGGCCCGCGGAAAGCAGCGTCGCGCCGCGATGCTGGAGTAGTGCGTTCATCGGCACGATAAAGAAGCCGGACAGCGCGCCGAGCAGAATCATCAAGGGATAGGCGAGCAGGATATAGATCGGCAGGACATACGAACCGATACGAATGCCGGCGCCTGCCGGGAACAGGTCCTTGTTGTAGAACGCCACGGCGATCGCTACCGCGCCGGTGAGAATGCCGATCGGCAGCACGCGCAACGAACTGCGCAACGGAATCAGCGCGGCAGCGGCAGCCGCGCCGACGGCAATACCGAGACCCGTGACGCCTTGCATCACCGCCGCCTTGGACAGCGACAAGCCGAGGTTCGCGTTCGCCCATTTGAGCACCAGCAATTGCAGCGTGACCGCGCCGCCCCACATCAGTGTCGTGACCCACAGCGCGATTTGCGCGAGCTTGTCGGCCCACAGCACATTGAAGCAATGATAGAAGTCGCCGACCAGTTTCTTCGGTTCGGTCAGACCGTTCGGATAGCGCGCGCCGGTGTCGGGAATGAAGATGTTGATTCCCGCTGCGATGGCATACGTGAGCATCACCGCGAACATGGCCAGATCGGCGGAAGAGCGGATCAGCGGCAGATGCGCATGCGCGACGAATCGATCGGCGAGGGTGCTGATCAGCGCGCCGCCGACCATCGTGCCGACAATGGTCGACAGGACCGTGGCCGATTCGAGCCATGCATTCGCCTTGACGAGTTTTTCCGCAGGCAGGAGCTCGGTGAGAATGCCGTATTTGGCCGGTGAATACGCCGCCGCACCAAAGCCGACTACGCCGTACGCGATCATCGGATGAACGCCGGCAATCATCATCAGGCAGCCGCTTGCCTTGAGCGCGTTGGAGATGAACATGACGTGCCGCTTTTGCATCGCGTCGGCGAATGCGCCGACGAAGGGGGCGAGCAACACGTAGGAGATGGTAAAGAACATCTGCAGCAGCGGTGTGACCCAGGCGGCCGAGCGGATCACCGACAGGAGGGCGATGGCGGCGATCAGCAGTGCATTGTCCGCGAGCGACGAAATGAACTGCGCCGCGATGATTGTGTAGAAGCCTTTTTTCATGAAGCGGAAGGGAAGCTGCGCGGAACTCTGGCGCGAAGCAGGGCGCTGCAAAATAACGCGCGAAACGCAGCCGGCGATCGAGCGTGCCGGCGCGGCCTTCCGCTTTGTAGCACGAACGCCTGGCGGATGCAGGCGTGCCAACAAAAAAGCGGCCGAAGCCGCTTTTTTGTTGCTGATGCCGATGCCGGCGCAGAGCCGGCCGGATAACGGACTTGGGGGCCAGCCCTCAGGCCGGAAACCCGCGGCCTTAAGCCGATTGCTGGCGCGTGCGGCTGTAGCGCGACAGGATCGGGATCATCTGCGCGTAGACCTTCGGATTGCCCGCGACGATTTCGCCGACGTGCAGGAAATCCGAGTCGCCCGTGAAATTACCGACCAGACCGCCGGCTTCCGTGATCAGCAGGCTGCCTGCAGCGACGTCCCACGGATTCAGGCCTTGTTCGAAGAAGCCGTCCATGCGGCCCGCGGCGACGTTGGCCAGATCGAGCGCGGCGGCGCCCGGACGACGCAGGCCGGCACAGGCTTCGGTCATTTCGGCGAACTGGCGGCCGTACGCTTCAAGACCGTCCTTTTCGCGGAACGGGAAGCCGGTGCCGATCAGGCCGTCAGCGAGGCGGTCGCGCTTGGCGACGCGGATGCGGCGATCGTTCAGGAACGCGCCGCGGCCGCGCGAAGCGGTGAACAGGTCGTTGCGGGTCGGATCATAGACCACGGATTGCGTTACGATGCCCTTATGGGCGAGCGCGATCGACACGCAGTAATACGGGAAACCGTGGATGAAATTGGTGGTGCCGTCGAGCGGATCGATGATCCATTGATATTCGGACTCGTTGTCCGACTTGCCGGATTCTTCGGCGAGGATGGCGTGATCGGGGTAGGCTGTCTTGAGCGTATCGATGATCGCCGCTTCAGACGCTTTGTCGACTTCCGTGACGAAATCGTTGTGCTGTTTCTTGCTGACCTGGATGAGATCGAGGTCGAGCGACGCGCGGTTGATGAGCTGGGCTGCGCGGCGCGCGGCCTTCACAGCGATATTGAGCATGGGATGCATGAGACTGGATCCTTGTGCCGGGGCAGCACGGCTGCTTACCGGTAAATGAGCGCGGAAAGCGCGCTAATTGAGCGCCATCAAGGGGCGCGGAAACAGCACGGAACGCGCGTCCGGCAAAGGACTGGTGCGTATTCCGCCAACGGAGACGAATTGAATAAGAACGAGGCGCCCATGCAAAGAAGGGCGCGAATTTCGCTATTTTACCTGAGTCCGGGCGCCGCGGCAGCGGTTGCTGCCCGGCGAGCGGAGCGACGGCCGATTGGCGCGCGTTTTGCGCTGCTGTTACGCGCAATTCGTGCGTAATTCACGCTCAATTCTGAGCCGACGCGGGGTTGGCGCTAACATACGCGTTCTTTAGCTTGCCGAGTTTCATCGTGGACCACACCCACCATTCTTCCGATCCCGCCGTAGCGGACCTGCGCGGCGGTTTTACGTCGACGCGCTTCGTGCTCGTCGAGCCCAGCCATCCCGGCAACGTCGGCGCTGCGGCGCGCGCGCTGAAAACCATGGGTTTTTCGCGCCTCGTGCTGGTGTCGCCGCGCGTGCCGCACGTACAAAGCGATCCGGAAGCCATCGCCATGGCGAGCGGCGCCGACGACGTGCTGGCGTCCGCTCACGTCGTGCCGACGCTTGCCGATGCGTTGAGCGGCGTGCACTGGTCGATCGCGCTGACCGCGCGGCTGCGCGAATACGGGCCGCCGCAATGGACGCCGCGTGCCGCGGCCGGTGCTGCGCGTGAGCAGGCGATACATGGCGAGATTGCGCTGGTGTTCGGCAATGAGCGCACGGGTCTGTCGAATGAGGATGTCGAGCGTTGCAGCGCGCTCGCGCATATTCCGGCCAATCCGGCCTACAGTTCGCTCAATCTTGCGCAGGCTGTGCAGGTGCTGGCGTATGAATTGCGCACGGCGTATTTGTCGGATGGCGAGGCGACGCCCGCGGTACCTGTCGCGCCTCAAGCGTCCGCAGGGCAGGGCGAGCCGGTCGGCGCGCGGGCGGCGAGCGACGAAATCGAAAGCATGTATGCGCATCTGGAAAGCGCGTTGGTTGCGCTCGAGTTTCTCGATCCGGGCAATCCGAAAAAGCTGATGTCGCGCTTGCGGCGCCTGTTCGCGCGTTCCGGTCTGGAGCGGGAGGAAGTGAATATCGTGCGCGGCATCGCCAAGCATATTCTGCTGAAGACCAAGCCGCTGGGTGGCGACTCTTCTTAAGAGGCGCGGGCCTTCGCGGCGGCCCGGTTACGAGGCGATCCGGCGGCAGACCGGGCAGAGGCGAGCCGCCGTCGGGCTGCGAGGCATTGCCTCCGCAGCTTGATCCCCCCGGCGCCCCAATCGTGCCGCAGCCGACGACCTTGCCGGCAGCGTGGGCTTCCGGCAGGTTTTGCGCAATCACCCTACAATTGCTCGAAACGTTCTAAGCAAAGCTGCCGGTCTGCTATGCGGCAAGCATCCGCCGTGCGTGGTGTTTCACGCATGCGGTCCTTTCCCCCACGACACAGTCCCTGCCATGTTCACGAGACTTCGCGAAGACATTGCCACGATCCGCGAGCGCGATCCCGCCGCCCGCAGCGCCTGGGAAGTCCTCACGTGTTACCCGGGTCTGCACGCGCTCGTGCTGCACCGGCTCGCGCACGCATGCTGGCAGGCTAAACGCCGCTGGCTCGCGCGGTTCATCTCGCAGATGGCGCGTTTCATGACCGGCATCGAAATCCATCCAGGCGCAACACTGGGCCGCCGCGTGTTCATCGATCACGGCATGGGCGTCGTGATTGGCGAGACGGCGCAAATCGGTGACGACTGCACGATCTACCAGGGCGTGACGCTCGGCGGCACGTCGCTCACGCGGGGTGCGAAGCGCCATCCGACGCTCGAGCGTGGCGTGATCGTCGGGGCAGGCGCGAAGGTGCTCGGCGGCTTTACGATTGGCGCGGACGCGAAAATCGGCTCGAATGCGGTGGTGACGAAGCCGGTGCCGGCGGGTGGCACGGCGGTGGGCAATCCTGCGCGGATCATCGTTCCGGCGGCTGCCGTTGCGTCCGAGGCACAGTCCGGCGGCGCGGCGCGCGACGCCAAACGCGCGTCCGGACGCAGCGCGTTCTGCGCATACGGCATCACACCGAATGCGGACGATCCGGTGTCGCTGGCGATTCACGGCCTGATCGATCACGCCGCCACGCAGTCGAAGCGCATCGACGAAATCGTCGACGCGCTGGAGCGGCTGGGAACGAGTCTCGAAGGGCTGCAAGGCGCCGATGCGGCGCTGCTCGACTTGCGGCGCCTGTCGGCCGCGATTGCAGGAAAGGTGGAAGGGGTCGGGGCGGAGCGCTAATCCTCCATTGGATGCGCGGGAACATCCCGCGCGCGACGCCGGACGAATCACGTCCACGTCCACGTCCACGTCCACGTCCACGTCCACGTCCACGTCCACGTCCACGTCGATGCGCGTGCCGGCAGAGCAAACAGCCATTCGCCGTCACCTGACGTGGTCGATGCACATCGCCAGTCACCGGCACCTGGCGCGCGCCGATCAATCCAGCGGCAGCGCCCGAATCCCTTCCGCGTCGATTCGCAGATAACCGCCGCGGCGCTCGCCGTGGTCGAGATCCCAATCCGGCAACACCCAGCGCATGCCGCCCGGCTCGCGGTGCCGCGCCGGCCGGTGCGTGTGCCCGTGAATGATCGTGGCCGTTTTCGACGACTTGAATAATGCGGCGACGGCCTTCTTCGTCACGTCATACTTCGGCGAAACCGGGCGCGAGCGGCCTTGCTCACTTTTCGAACGCATATTCTCCGCAAGCGCCTGACGCCAGCGAAACGGCCACGCGAGAAACAGCATCTGCGCCAAACGGTTGCGCGCAAATGACCGGAAAAATTGATAGCCGCGATCCGCGGTGCAGAGACCGTCCCCATGCGCGAGAGTGATACGCGTGCCGAATGCGGTGATCACGAACGGATCGGGCAGCCAGATCGCGCCGGCGGCTTTCATGAAGCGCTTGCCAAGCAGGAAATCGCGATTGCCGTGCATGATGTAGAGCGCGATGCCGCGCTCCGACAACGTGTGCAGCAACGCCGCCATTCGCGCGACGAACGGCTCGACGAGCATGTCGTCGCCGATCCAGTACTCGAACAGATCGCCGAGAATGAAAACCGAATCGGCCTGCTCGGCCGTGACACGAATGAAGTGCTCGAACGCGGCGACCGTGTGCGGAATCGCCTCGCTCAGATGAATATCGGAGAGGAGAAAAAACGGGCGTGCGGCGTGCGGGCGTTTGCCCTCGCCAGGCACGCCCGCGGCGACGCTTCGCAGCGGCGTTTCTTGCAGCATTGAAGGTGCCTGATGTCAGTTCGAACGGGTTTGCCCTTTTCGGACGCTTAGTCGACGATCACAGCTTTTTCGATCACGACGTCGTCGGCCGGCACGTCCTGATGGAAGCCCTTCGAACCCGTCTTGACCTTCTTGATCTTCTCGACGATGTCCATGCCATCGACCACCTTGCCGAACACGGCGTAACCCCAGCCCTGCGGCGTCGGCGAGGAGTGGTTCAGGAAGTCGTTGTCGTTCACGTTGATGAAGAATTGCGCGGTTGCCGAATGCGGGTCGTTCGTACGAGCCATCGCGACCGAGCCGTTGACATTCTTCAGGCCGTTGTTCGCTTCGTTGGTGATCGGCTCAGCCGTCGGCTTCTGCTTCATGCCGGGTTCGAAGCCGCCGCCCTGGATCATGAAGCCGTCGATCACGCGGTGGAACACCGTGTTGTCGTAGTGACCGGCCTTCACGTAGTTGAGGAAGTTCTCAACCGACTTCGGCGCCTTCTCGGCGTCCAGTTCGAGTTTGATGACGCCGTGGTTCGTGTGCAGTTCAACCATGATGGAATCCTTTGATGAACGGGGTGGGTAAAAGGCGTGGCCGCCCGTCATGCGAGTTGCGATGACGGCGGGCCGCGCCGGGGCATAGAGTTAATGTTGACTTCTTGTGCAGTGTGCCAGGTGCTGCTTTTTTGTTCTGCTTTTGATCTGCTTTGATCGGTTACTTGCCGACAACCGTGGCCGATTCGATCACGATCGCCTTTTGCGGCACGTCGCTCATCGGCCCACGCGAGGTGGTAGGCGTGCCTTCGATCTTCTTCACCACATCCATGCCGCTTGTGACCTTGCCGAACACCGCATAACCGTTGCCGTCCGGATTCGGATAGTCGAGGCCGGCATTGTCCACCGTGTTGATGAAGAACTGCGCGGTAGCCGAATTCGGATCGCTGGTGCGTGCCATGGCGAGCGTGCCGGCGGTGTTCTTCAGACCGCTACGGCTTTCGAGCGGAATTGGCGCGCGCGTGGGCTTCTCGGCGAAGCTTTGCGTATAACCGCCGCCCTGAATCATAAAGCCGCGAATCACGCGATGGAAAATCGTGCCGCTGTACTGGCCGGATTTCACGTAGTCGAGGAAGTTGGCGACGGTTTTCGGCGCTTTCTCAGGATACAGCTCGACGCGGATGTCGCCTTCCGTGGTCTTGAAGAGGACGGACGGATGCGCGGCCTGCGAACCGGACTGGGCAAAAGCGGGGGCGTTTGCGATCAGGGCGGCGCTGCCGAGCGCCAACATCAACCATTTCATGAAGATCCTCAGGGTTGGAAAAAAGTATGGGCGAAAATAGCGGCAGCCTTACTGCGACGGCGCCATATAGGGTGGCATGGCGAGCGAGCCATTTGCACCGCCGAACTGGAAGCTCGGTGTTTGCGTCATGTCCGAGGTAGCGCGCGGGGCGCTGGCCTCGACAGGCGCGGCGGCTTTTTTCACCGGCGCGGAGCCCTTGGGCGGCGAGACGATCTTCTGGATGTCGACGAGGCGTTGCGTGGTCGTGGCGCTCGCTTTACCGAGGCCCTGCGCGCGCCGGTACGCTGCGTCGGCCATGCGCAGATACAGGTCGCCGAGATTCTCGTACGCGAGACCGTAGCTCGGATTCACCTTGGTCGCGGTTTCGAGTGCAGCACGCGCTTCGTCATAACGACCGTGCTTCGCATAGAGCGCAGCCAGGTTGTTATACGGTTCCGGCAGTTCCGGATACAGTTGCGTGAGTTCGGTGAAGGCGGTGATCGCTTCGTCGTCGCGATTCAGATGGGCCAGCACCGTAGCGCGCTTGAATTTTGCTTGCGCGTCGTGCGGATTCGAGGCGATGCGCGCGTCGAGTTGGGTGAGCGAGGCTTGCCAGTTCTTTTGCGCAATCGACGCGTCGATCTCCGGCGTGTTGTCGCGCACGGCGGGACCTTGCGGCATCGTGGGGGCCTTCTGCGCGTAAGCAGAGGCGGCCGGCAAGACCGTGAGGGCGATGGCCAGCGAGACGCCACTAAAGGCCGTCGCGGCGAGGGTCGCAGCGCTGCGCGCGCGGCCGCTGGAAGGTTTCATAGGCTCAGGTCTGGATGTTATACTCCGACCCATTCTAACAAAAGGTCTGCGCGTTCCGTCGAACCGCAAACTGTCTTTTCGCCACTCGTGGTCGTCTCCGCCTTGATCGCAGCCTGACCGCCGCACCAGGTGCACCGGTTTTGCTGTGCGTGCTGCAGTACAGAGCGGCAGTACAGGACACACCCGCCGTCTTCTCGCGGGGTGCCTCATGCTCGAAAACAGCACGAAACACATTGCGGATTTCTTTCGGCCCACGCACCGTTCTCTATGGAATCACTGCGCATCTACAACACGCTCGCGCGTGACAAGCAAACTTTCGTGCCGCGGCAAGATGGCGTCGTGCGGATGTACGTCTGCGGGATGACCGTATACGACTATTGTCACGTCGGTCATGCGCGCGTGATGGTCGTGTTCGACATCGTGCAGCGGTGGTTGCGCACGCTCGGTTACGACGTGACCTACGTGCGCAATATCACGGATATTGACGACAAGATCATCCGGCGCGCAGTCGAGAACGGCGAAACGATCAAATCGCTGACCGATCGCTTCATCAAGGCCTTGCATGAAGACGCGGACGCGCTCGGCATCGAGCGGCCCGATCTTGAGCCGCGCGCTACCGATTTCATCCCGCAGATGCTCGGCATGATCGAGAAGCTCGAGGCGAACGGCTACGCGTATCAGGCGGGCGACGGCGACGTGAATTACGCGGTGCGCAAGTTCGCGGGCTACGGCAAGCTGTCGGGCAAGTCGCTCGAAGATCTGCGCGCCGGCGAACGCGTTGCCGCGAACGACGCGAAACAGGACCCGCTCGATTTCGTGCTGTGGAAGCAGGCAAAACCGGACGAACCGGCGGACACCGGCTGGGAGTCGAAATACGGGCGCGGCCGGCCGGGCTGGCATATCGAATGCTCGGCCATGGGCTGCACATTGCTCGGCGATCATTTCGACATTCATGGCGGCGGTCAGGACCTGCAGTTTCCGCACCACGAGAACGAGATTGCCCAAAGCGAAGCTGCGACCGGACAAACTTTCGTCAATTACTGGATGCACAACGGCTACGTGCAGATCGACAATGAGAAGATGTCGAAGTCGTTGAACAATTTCTTTACGATCCGCGAAGTATTGGCGCAGTACGATGCTGAGGTCGTGCGGTTTTTTATCGCGCGTGCGCATTACCGTTCGCCGTTGAATTACAGCGACGTCCATATCGATGACGCCCGCAATGCGCTAGCACGTTTGTACACTGCGCTGAAAGACGTCACGCCGGACGGCGCGGAGCTTGACTGGAACGAAGCGCATGCGCAGCGTTTCCAGGCAGCAATGAACGACGACTTCAACACACCGGTTGCAGTGTCGGTGTTGTTCGAGTTGGCAACTGAAGTGAACCGCACGCGCGACCCCGCGCTGGCCCGTCAATTGCGCTCCCTCGCGCAAGTGCTCGGGTTGCTCGGCCGAGAGCCGCGTGCATACCTGCAGCAGGCTGCGGGCGCCGCCGCGGAAGGCGCGCTCGACGCCGCCGCGATCGAAGCGAAGATCGCCGCGCGCGTGGCCGCCAAGCAGGCGAAAGACTATGCGGCAGCAGACCGGATCCGGGCAGAATTGCTTGAGGCCGGCGTTGCACTTGAAGACAAACCCGGCGGGTTGACCGAGTGGCGGCGCGTGTGAGCGCACCGCGTACTTCCCTCTGATCGACTCGCCAGGCAGGAGGCAGGATGGCAACGGCCACGAAGACGCCGGCTAAACGAGCCACGTCTCAAACAAACGCGGCAGCGGCAGCAAAGTCGGCACGAACGCCGGCTCGTGCGGCCAGCGGCGCGGTAAAGAAAGCATCGTCGAAAGCCGCCGGGGTGGCGGCGAAGACCGGCGCGGGTGCAGCCACTGCGGCGGTAGCGAGTGCCGTGAAGAAGGCTGCGGCCAAGCGCGCGCTGAACGGCGCGTCGGCACCCGTACCCGCTTCGAAGCGTACCAAAGCACCGCGAGCAAAAAGCAATGGCGCGTTGCCAGCCGAACTCGGCGGCGACGTGCAGGAACTCGCGCGCGATACGAACGAAGGCGAAGTCGTGCGCAAGACGCGTACGTCGTCGAGTGCCGGCGGCGAAGCAGCGGGTTCCGCTGAACTCGCGGTGCCGGTGCAGATCGGCGGGCTTACGCCTGAAGTCACCCGTCCGGCGTATTGGGACAAGGCGTGTGCGGACCTCGTCAAGCGCGATCGTATTCTGAAGAAGCTGATTCCGAAATTCGGTCCGGTGCATCTGCTGAGCCGTGGCGATCCGTTCGTCACGCTCGCGCGTTCGGTGGTCGGGCAGCAGATTTCGGTGGCGTCCGCGCAAGCAGTCTGGGCGAAAGTCGAGGCGGCCTGTCCGAAGCTCGTGCCGCAGCAGTTCATCAAGCTCGGTCAGGACAAGCTGACCGCGTGCGGGCTCTCGAAGCGCAAGGCCGAATACGTGCTCGATCTCGCGCAGCACTTCGTATCGGGCGCCTTGCACGTCGGCAAGTGGACGTCGATGGACGACGAAGCGGTGATCGCCGAACTCACGCAGATTCGCGGCATCGGCCGCTGGACCGCGGAAATGTTCCTGATCTTCAATCTGTCCCGCCCAGACGTGCTGCCACTCGACGACCTCGGCCTGATCCGCGCGATCAGTGTCAATTACTTTAGCGGCGAGCCGGTTACGCGCAGTGAAGCGCGTGAGGTTGCGGCAAACTGGGAGCCGTGGCGCACCGTCGCCACCTGGTATATGTGGCGTAGTCTCGATCCGTTGCCGGTCGACTACTGAACAACAAGAAGCCAGACCGTTTCAAAAGCTATCGATTGTTAAAAATTGATAGTTGAGAGATGGTTTTGACATCGGCGAGCGCGGTTAGAATACGCGCTGCCGGTAAGTCCAAGGATTACAACCAATGAAGACCACCTTTCTGGATTTCGAACAGCCGATCGCTGAACTCGAAGCGAAGATCGAAGAATTGCGCTTCGTGCAGGACGATTCGGCCGTCGATATTTCGGAAGAGATCGAGCGGCTGTCCAAGAAGAGTCAACAGCTCACCAAAGATCTGTACGCGAACCTCACTCCGTGGCAGGTTTCGCAAATCGCCCGTCACCCGCAACGCCCGTACACGTTCGATTACGTGAGCGAACTGTTCACCGATTTCCACGAGCTGCACGGCGACCGCAACTATGCGGACGACCTGTCGATCGTCGGCGGCCTCGCGCGTTTCAACGGGCAGGCCTGCATGGTGATCGGCCATCAGAAGGGCCGCGACACCAAGGAGCGCGCGCTGCGCAACTTCGGCATGCCGCGTCCGGAAGGCTATCGCAAGGCCGAACGCCTGATGCGTCTTGCCGAGAAGTTCGGCTTGCCGATCTTCACGTTCATCGATACGCCGGGCGCGTACCCTGGTATCGGCGCGGAAGAGCGCGGTCAGTCGGAAGCGATCGGCCGCAATCTGTATGTGATGGCTGAACTCAAGACGCCGCTGATCGCCACGATCATCGGCGAAGGCGGCTCGGGCGGCGCGCTCGCGATTGCCGTCGGCGATAGTGTACTGATGCTGCAGTTCTCGACCTATTCGGTGATTTCGCCGGAAGGTTGCGCGTCGATTCTGTGGAAGAGCGCCGCGAAAGCGCCGGAAGCCGCGGAAGCACTCGGCCTGACCGCGCATCGGCTGAAAGCGCTCGGTCTGATCGACAAGATCGTCAATGAGCCGCTTGGCGGCGCGCATCGCGATCCGAAGGGCATGGCCGCCATGCTGCGCCGTGCGCTCGCCGATTCGCTGCGCCAGTTCCAGGGCATGAGCATCAACGACCTGCGTCAACGCCGTTTCGAACGGTTGATGTCGTACGGCAAGTTCAAGGAAACGACGCCGGGTGCTTAAGCCCGCGCGCGTTCTCTTTCGTCCATCGGCGCTTTACGCGCTAGCGACGTGACTCCCACAGCTGATTCGCCCGCCGACCGCCTCGTTATCGAGGCGGTCGGCGTGGCGCTGTCCGCACTGCATGCGAACGTGCGCATTGCGGTGGCGTTCAGTGGCGGCGTCGATTCGAGTGTGTTGCTCGATGCGGCCGTGCGGGTCGCGGGTGCCGCGCGTTGTGTCGCGCTGCATGTGCATCATGGCCTCAGCGCTCACGCCGACGAGTGGCTTGCACGCTGCGAAGCGTTTGCACGGGAACGGGGTGTCGAATTCGCGGTTGAGCGCGTCGAGGTGCCGCGTGACGCGGGCGTCAGTGTCGAGGCCGCGGCGCGCGATGCGCGCTATCGCGCGCTGGACGCAATGTGCGCAACACGCGCCGTTCACACACTATGGCTCGCGCAACATGCTGACGACCAGGCGGAGACGGTGTTGTTGCAACTGCTGCGCGGCGCGGGCCTCGCGGGCCTTGCTGCGATGGCGCCCGAGTACTTGCCGGCGGGTGCCTGCGCGGTGCGCGTGAGGCCGTTGCTGCACCTGCTGCGTGCGCAACTCGAGCAGTATGCGAACGCTCGCGGTCTGCGCTGGATCGACGACGAATCGAACGCGGACACACGTTACGCTCGCAACGCATTGCGCCACGAGGTGACACCGGCGTTGGCCGTGCACTTTCCTGGTTTTCGCGACGCACTTGCGCGCACAGCCGCACATGCGGCATCGGCGCAACGTCTGCTCGACGCACTCGCGCGCATCGATCTGGACGCAGCCGTACGTGATGAAGGCCGCGCGCTATCGCATGACGCGCTGCTCGCCCTCGACGACGATCGTGCGCTCAACCTGCTGCGCTACTGGATGCGTACACGGGGTCTGATTGCGGCATCAGCCGCGCGCCTTACGGATGCTTTGCGCCAGTTGCGCGAAGTCGGGGAAGCCGGCGAGGGCCATAGTCTGCGTATTGATCATGCTGGGCAGGCGTTGCGCAGTTATCGCGGTCTTGTCTACTGGGAAGCGGGCGATAGCAGCGAACCCGCCGACGAAACCGCGCTCGTCGAGCGCGCAGTCAGCGAACTCGCATGGCAGGGTGAAGCGATCTGGCGTTTGCCGCAATGGCGGGGCACTTTTGTCTTTGTTGCTGTGGAGGCAAATCTGGGCGGGCACGCCGCCGCGGATTCCGATGTCGACGCCGATGCCGGGCAGGGCGATCCGGATACGCTTCCCGTCAGCGTTTTACGGCGCGCATTGTTGAGCGTGCGCTCGCGCAGCGGCGGCGAGCGGATGCGCACCAGCACGGCGCCTGGCAGCCCGAGCCGCACGCTGAAAAACCTGTTTCAGGAGCGCGGCATTCCTGCATGGAAGCGCGACGTGCCGCTGCTTTACGTAGGTGACGACCTGCTGTTCGTGCCCTTGCTCGGCCTGAACCACGCAGTGTTGTCCGAGCAGGTCAATGCGGCCGAACAACGCGTCAGGATCGTCTGGCGCGACGATCTGCTGATGGCCTGACCGTCCAGTCGGCCAAGCGGATTAGCTATCCGCCGATTCTTCGAAATAGGGCGCAAAACCGCATCGGATAAGCCTTTTCAGCCCCTAATATGGGCCATTCGACGGGTATTTTGGCTTGTCTTTTTGCGCCCGATCGGGTAATTTAGCTTGTTTGCCCGACCCGATTTCGCCGTCGCTGTCGTCGCCGTTGCCGGTTTCCGAGCGCGATCCGTCGTCTCCGGTAAGCAAGCCACTAGCGATCATTCCCGGGCAAATCCGCGCGTGCTGCACGCGCGCTGCATCTACGCCGCCACACACTTTGCCGCCGTTCACAAGACGTTGCGCTCCTGTGCTTTTGTGCGGTCGTCTCCAGCGCGCCAGCGCGGTTTATCCTCCAGTTCAGAACGACAATGGCACTCATCGTACATAAATACGGCGGCACCTCGATGGGCTCGGTCGAGCGCATCAAGAACGTCGCCAAGCGCGTCGCGAAATGGCACAAGGCCGGCCACAAGATGGTCGTCGTGCCGTCGGCGATGTCCGGCGAAACTAACCGCTTGCTTGGTCTCGCGAAAGAAATCACGAGTCAGCCGAGCCCGCGCGAACTCGATATGATCGCCGCCACGGGCGAGCAGGTCAGCTCGGGACTGCTCGCCATCGCGCTGCAGGAAGCCGGCGTCGACGCGGTCAGCTATGCCGGCTGGCAAGTGCCGGTCAAAACGGATAGCGCATTCACGAAAGCACGTATCAGCGAAATCGACGGCGAGCGCGTGCTGCGCGATCTCGACGCGGGCAAAGTGGTGGTGATCACGGGCTTCCAGGGCATCGATCCTGACGGCCACATCACCACGCTCGGCCGCGGCGGTTCGGATACGTCGGCGGTCGCGGTCGCCGCCGCGCTGAAAGCCGACGAGTGCCTGATTTACACGGACGTCGACGGTGTCTACACGACCGACCCGCGCGTGGTGGAAGAAGCGCGCCGCCTCGATCGCGTGACGTTCGAAGAAATGCTGGAAATGGCGAGCCTGGGGTCCAAGGTGCTGCAGATCCGCTCGGTGGAATTCGCCGGCAAATATCAGGTGAAGACACGCGTCCTGTCGAGCCTGACCGATCCGCTCATCCCGCTCGACGCTGAAATGAAGTCGGGCACCCTGATTACTTTTGAAGAAGACGAGACCATGGAAAAAGCAGTCATCTCGGGCATCGCGTTCCAGCGCGACGAAGCTCGTATTGCCGTGATGGGTGTGCCCGACAAGCCGGGCATCGCGTATCAGATTCTCGGCCCGGTGGCGGACGCGAATATCGACGTCGACATGATCATCCAGAACCAAAGCGTCGAAGGTAAAACCGCTTTCACGTTCACGGTCGGCCGCGGCGACTATCAGCGCGCCATGGACATTCTCACCGGGCAGGTGAAGGGTCATGTGCAGGCTGAGCAGGTACTGGGCGATCCGAAGGTGTCGAAGGTCTCGGTGGTCGGCGTCGGCATGCGTTCGCATGTGGGTATCGCGAGCACGATGTTCCGCACGTTGTCGGAAGAGGGCATCAATATCCAGATGATCTCCACTTCGGAAATCAAGATTTCGGTGCTGATCGACGAGAAGTACATGGAGCTCGCCGTGCGCGCGCTGCATAAGGCGTTCGAACTGGATCAAGCCTGATTGGCTGCGCGGGGTGGGGTTGGGTGCTCGGTTGGGTGAACAGGCGCGCCTCATCTCCGAATGCGTGACTGAACGCTCGGCCGATGTGAATAAATTGCGTCGCCGGTGACAAAACTGGCACAAAAAATGTGTGCTAGACATTGACCTTCGCGGTTCGGCCCGCTATTATCTTGGCTTCGTTGCGCTGACTCCCTGCGCAACCGAAAGTTTGGGAGACGTGGCCGAGAGGTCGAAGGCACTCCCCTGCTAAGGGAGCATCTGGGCCAAAACCTGGATCGAGGGTTCGAATCCCTCCGTCTCCGCCAGAAGTGGTAGAGAGAACCCCGCAGAGTCTAGGCTCTGCGGGGTTTTGTTTTTCAGGCTCGCGAAATGTATTTTTCCGCTCCCGAATTCTCGCAATTCAGGAGCGGGACGTTCGACCTGCTTTCAGCATCAAAACGCGTGCCGCAACCCCACCATGCCGACGAATTGCGACGGCCCTGACGACGGCGTCGTATTCTGCGAGTCGCCGACCACAGCCACGGCGTCAGTGATGCTCGTCCCAGTGCTGCCTGCCGCCACCAGCGTCTTGCCCCGCGCATGCTGATACGCCTCCAGTGCGTACAACGTGGTGCGAGTGGAGAGGTTGTACGTCTGCTCGAGCGAGATCTGCTGATAGCGCGCAGCATCGCTGATGCCATTCGCTTTGCTTGCCTGCGTATAGCTGTAACCGGCGCCGATAGTCACGGCCGGCGTGATCCTGTACGTGGAAATCACACCATATGTATTGAACACACCTTCGTCGGTGAACAGCGAACCGGAGCCCGGCGCGTATTGCACGTTCGAATAGTTCACGCCGATCATCAGGTCCTGGTGCGTGTAGCGGGCCGCCGCGGCGAGCAATTGCGCGCTGCGTGCCGTCGCGTAGCCGCTATTCACCGGCGAGTTGACGGCGTAGGTGCCGAGCGCCTGGCTGGTCGCAATGTCTTTCAGTTTCACATAGCCCACCGCGATCGCAAACGGCTGGTAGTCGTAGCGAGCTGCCGCGCTGAACTGGCTGCCGCTGGCCACGCTTCCGGGCACGCCGCCCAGGCCGTACTGCGCACTGAATTGCAAACCGGCGAGGTTCGGTGATAGGTAGGTAACCGAATTATTGAGGCGCAGCGTGGTGTCGAGCGCGTCGAGGTCGCCAGGGTGAGCGCCTGTTGCGCCCGTCAATACGCCCGTTGGCCCGAGTGCGCCGACCATCTGGAAGTACGGCGTGTACTGGCGGCCGAGTGTCACCGTCCCATACTTGTCATTGGTCAGCCCGACATACGCCTGCCGATTGAAAATGAAGCCCGCGCTACTTTGCGCGCCCGTCAGCGAGTTGAAACCGCTTTCGAGCCGAAAGATCGCCTTTGTGCCACCGCCAATATCTTCCGCGCCGAGCAGCCCGAACTTGCTCGCCTGCAGGTTGCCCTGGCTCATGTAGAAGTTGGCGTGCCCCTTCTGGTTGCTGGCATAGGCAAAGGCGTTATCGACGACGCCATACAGCGTCACGCTGCTTTGCGCCGACGCGCCGGTTGACAGCACCGCGCCCGCAAACGGCAGGCATGAAAGGACGAATGTGCGTGTACGCGAGCGCTTGAATGAGTTCATGGGTTGCGTGTCTCCGGATTGAATATGTGATCGTTGCTCTTCACGTCGGTGATACGTGCCCGGTTAGTGGGCGATGGAAATCGTCAGACATCGCCAGCCGTCGACCGTATGGTCTTGCATCAGCGCGCCGTCAACGCAGACTGCGGTGCGCACTTCGCCCTTTGGCACGAACAGGCGAACTTCCTGCTGCGGCTGCTGGATCCAGCCTTCCCGCACGATTGAAATGCGCAACGTGCTCGCATCGCTCGTAATCGAGACGTTCCAACGCCCCTGCGCACCTGTGCGCCACGCTTCGCTTTCGCCATCGTCTTCGACGCAGCCGCCGCGAGCGATGCCTGCGCCGGCGTGCGGCACAGCGATGAACGCGCGTTCGTCGGCGGGACGGCCGAAGTGTTGTTCAGCGATGTTTATCGGAATCACGCTGCCCTCACGCAGCAGCGTCGCCGGCTGCTCGAATGGGGCGGGCAGGGTCACAGTCTGACCACCTTCGAACACCTCGCCACTCCAGTACGACACCCATCGCGCGCCGGCCGGCAGATAGACATCGCGCGTCGACTGTCCCGCCTCGACCACCGGTGCAACCAGCATCGACGCGCCCAGCATCATGTCGTCGCCGTCGGCGAGACAGCGCGGATCGTGCGGAAACTCGGCGAACATCGGACGCAGTACCGGCTCGTACGCGCTGTGCGATTGCCATAGCAACTCGTACAGGTAGGGGATCAGGCGGTAGCGCAGCTTGATCAGCGCCGCCACCTGCTGCGTGACTTCGGGATGCATCCACGGTTCGTTGACCGTACCGTCGTCGTTCCAGGAATGAATGCTGAAACGCGGCAGGAAGATGCCGAAGGCGACCCAGCGGACGAACAACTCCGGACCCGGCGCCGGACCTGAGAATCCGCCAATATCGTGACCGCTGTTCGACACGCCGGACATGGCGAGCCCGAGCCCCATCTTCAGATTGAAGCGCAGCGTTTCCCACGAGGTGTAGTTGTCGCCGGACCAGGTTTGCACATAGCGTTGCATGCCGACGCCACCCGAGCGGGAGACAAGGAACGGCCGGCAGTCGGGGGCGTATTCACGCTGCGCGTCGTGCGACGCACGCATCATCAACTGCGTTTGCAGCACTTTCGCTTCGCGCGCCGGATACGGTTGGCCGAAGCCCTGGGCAATCGCGTCAGGCGACCAGATCTCGAACTCGTTGTTGTCGTTCCACGTCGCGGCGATGCCGTGTTTCAACAGGCTGTCTTTCACGCGCGCTTTCCACCAGTCGATGGTGGCGAGATTCGTGAAGTCCAGATACGCGCCCACTTCGTCCCAGAACTGGACCCACGCCGGATCGCCATCACGCGACTCGATCAGCAAGCCGGCGCGCGCCACTTCGTCGAACGCCGGGTGATCCTGCAAGAGGCACGGTTTGATGTTCGCGCACAGACGCACGCCACGTTCGAGATAGCTCTGCACGAAGCCGTCGATATCCGGAAACTTCTCGTGGTTCCAGTTGAACACATAGCGCTTCGGACCCATCGACGTGTAGCCCGACGACAGGTGGAACGAATCGCACAACACGTCGTGCTCGCTGCATCGTTCGATGAATTCGCCCATGCGCTGCTGCGCATCGGGCGCGTCGGTATAGCTCATTGTCGAGCCCGAGTAGCCGAGGCCCCATTTCGGCATCCAGGCCGGACGGCCGGTCAGCCACGTAAAGCGGCGCACCGCATGCAAGGGCGTGCCCGCGGAGGCGATGAAGTAATAGTCGAGATCGCCATGCTCGGCGACAAAGTGCCGGTAGTGGCCGTGATAGTTGTCGAGCTCGCGGCCCATGTCGAAACGGCAATCGGCGAGCGTGTCATAGAACAGGCCGAATCCTGTCGACGTTTGCGGTTGCCACGTCACGTAGAAGGGGATGTGCTTGTAGAGCGGGTCCGTAGTGCGTGCGCTATAACCCATCGCGTCGATGTTGCGCATTTCGTAGGACTGCTCCGCGCGGTTGAGCGAACCGGCGCGCTCGCCCAGGCCGACATACATCTCGCCCCGGCGACGCTCGATGTAGTGATACACGCGCTTGTCCCACCAGCCGAAGTTATACGCCTGGGTCTTCCGATCGCTCATCACGCGGTGCCACGTCGCATCGTGCAGGATGTCCCACGCGCAGAATCCACCGTCCAGTGCGAGCGTCAAACGGATGCGTGCCGTTTCAACGACAACCTGTTCAGCGTTGGCCGATACGTCGAACCTGGGGGGCGTGAAATCGCTCATGTCCCGGCGATCGCGGCCTTCGAGCGCAACGTCATCCGCGCCCGGCGCGATGGACCAGGTCCGCGGACCGTGCGTTTCGCCGTCCGGCAGCACGAGTACCCGGATGATGTCTTCGGCGAGAACGAACAGTTCCATCCGGCAGTTTTCCTGCGCGGTGAGAACGATGTGGTTGCCGGTATGGGACGACAGTGAAAAACGCGGCGGGTGTTTCAGATTCGTCAGTGAACGCATGATGTGTCTTCGAGTGAGGTCACGCAGCCGTGCTGGCGTTGTTGTCGACTTGGCGCGGACGCGCGTCGCGAGTGACGCCGCGCATCAGAATGATCAGCAAGGTGGCGCCGATGAGGTCGAAAGCGCCGAGGGCGCCGAATAGCGGCGTGTAGCCGATCGAATCGGCCAGCGCGCCGACCAGCAGCGAGAAGCCCAGGCCGCCGATCCACGCGGACATCCCTGCAAATCCGGCGACGGTGCCGACTTCGCTGGGGTCGAACACGTCGGCTGCCAGCGTATTGACGAGTGCCGAGATCATCTGATGCGCGAAGCCGCCTACGCAGAAGAGCGCGATCGCCTGATACGGCGAGGCGACGAGGCCAATACATGCCGGTCCGAGCATCATGAAAGCGCCGAGCACGACACCCGCGATGCGCGAGGCAATCAGCGGCATGCGCAAATGCTTCATCAGGAACGGCGACAGGTAGCCGCCGAAGAGGCCGCCGAGGTCGGCGGCGAGAAAGGGCAGCCACGCGAACAGTGCGATCTGCTTCAGATCCATGTGGCGTTGCGTCGCGAGGTAAAGCGGAATCCAGAAGCTGAAGGTTTGCCACGCGGGTTCCGCGAAGAAACGCGCTTGAGCGATCGCCCAGAACCGCCGCGTACGAAGTACTTCGCGGATGCTGTGCCGCTGCGGCGCGCCCGGCGTTTGGCCGCTGACGATCACCTCGCGCTCTGCCTCGCTGATACGCGCGTGATCGGCCGGCGAGCGGTACAACACATACCAGAAGGCGGCCCAGACGAAACCGAGCGCACCTGTGACCGCAAACGCGCTTTGCCAGCCATATCTCAGCGACAGGAAGACGACGAGCGGCGGGGCCAGCAGCGAACCGAGCGACGTGCCCGCGTTGAAGTAGCCCACCGCCACGGACTTCTCGCGATTGGGAAACCACTCGGCGACCACTTTCATGCCGGCCGGAATGGCGACGGCTTCCGTCAACCCCATGAGTCCGCGCAAAGCCGCCAGTGAGAGCCAGCCGCTCGCGAAACCGTGCAGTACGCCCGTCAGCGACCAGAGGCAGGCGAACAGCGCAAAGCCGAGGCGCAAGCCGATCAGATCGATGATCAGGCCGCATACGGGCTGCATGATCGTATAGCCGACCTGGAATGCGCCGACGACGTACGAGTACTGCTTGGTGCTCATGTGCAGGAGTGTCGTCAACTGCGGCGCCATCACGCCGAGGGCGTTGCGCGACAGATAGTTGACGATCGTCCCGGCGCACACGAGCGCGATGATCCACCAGCGCAAACCCATGATTGTTTTCAAAATCTGTCTCCGTACCCAATGTGTCCGCTGACTGTCCGTTGGACGGCAGGCATGCGCGAATTCGAACATTTATCGGCGTTTAGTGTCAGTCATCGTATCACTGGATGCGTCGCGGGGTACTAGGGAAAACCATGCTTTAAGTGATTGAGTTTCTTGGAATATGTGCTGAATATGGCTTCCCGTGGAGTGTTGCGAAGACAGTGAAGTCGGACGACCGGTGACATTGAAAT
The DNA here is from genome assembly GCF_905220975.1 of Paraburkholderia haematera. GTDB lineage: Bacteria > Pseudomonadota > Gammaproteobacteria > Burkholderiales > Burkholderiaceae > Paraburkholderia > Paraburkholderia haematera. The sequence goes on from NZ_CAJNBK010000002.1 coordinate 478,218, forward strand.
AACGCGAAAATGTTCTTTCGAACATCAAATGTTCGATTTTGCGGTTTTGCGAATGGATGCCGCGAGACGTCGCGGCAATCGCAGCGGCGGAGTGGCTGGGGAGGTAGACCACCCCATGCCGCCTTGTGATCCGATGCGCGTTGGTTACAGAGGCGAGCGCGGATGGGAGGGAGGGTAAGAGCGATTGAGGCGAATGGAGCCGGACGGGATCTGGCGTCCGGCCAGGTCCGCTACGCGCCGCAAAATAATACTTCGATATCCTACTGATCTGGGTGCGTCGACAACACAACGGCCGCAAGGCTGATCGTGGAGCCGGCGGCTGGATTGACTGGCGCCTGCGTAGGCGGCGGCCAGAATTGCCCAGCAGCGGCGAGGGCAGTAAAAGAAGGCTAACTTGCCGACAAATGGGCGGCTAGCAGCGAGCCGGCTCGACTACGCCGCCACTACTTTTTCACCAAAACTGAGTCCAATGTAACGAGACGTAACCGGGCGGCCAGCGGCGCGATGTTATGCATCAGTTATTACAAAGTTGAAATACGCGGAGGGCTGCCTTGCGCTATATTTCGGCCAACAACACATTCTTCAAAAGGGTGATCGATGAAGTCCGCACGTCTTGTTCCACTTCTGATCGGGGTTCTCGGGTTGGCTGTGTCGGGTGCTGCAATGGCCGGCGGGGTCAACATTGGCGTCAACATCGGCATTCCCGCGCCGGTCTACGTGGCCCCGGTTCCGGTCTATGCACCGCCACCGCCGCCGCCGCCCGTCATCTACCAACCGGCGCCGGTGTACTACGGCGGCCCGGCGATCGTGATCGGCTGGCACGGCGACCGCTACTGGGATGGCCGCCGCTACTGGGCGCGTGACGACTGGTATCGCCATCATCCCCCGGGCCGCTACGATTACGGCCGTGACCACTATGACAATCGTCGCGGCTGGCACTAAGCCGTCAAGCCACGGTCGATTCAGCAGTGGTGTCGAAAAACCGCCCCGGAACGGGCGGTTTTTTATTGCGCTCGCTAAACCGGCAGGCTGAGCTGAAAGCGCCGGGTCAACGCAGCAAGCACAATGCGACCATTGAGGTCCGCGCACCACGCATGCGAACGTCGTGCGAACCAGACGTGCGAACCAGACGTGCGAACCAGACGTGCGAACCAGACGTGCGGATTGCGCGGGTTTATTGGGTAGAATTCTCTCACATTGAATTTGCCCACTGACCAGCAAGGCCCCTATGACAATTGGCTCGCGATGGGTTCGAACGCCTCGTGCACTTCGGTGCAGCGTGATTCACAGGCTATCGCGTGTCGGTCTACCGGTTGTGCCGCGCTCCTGGCGCTCGGCGTGCGCGATCGCGCTGGGCGGCGTGTCCGCCCTGGCCGGTTTGCTCGTGGCGCCTGAAGCCCACGCCGTCTATGCGATCGCGCAATACGGCGAGCCGAAATATCCGGCCGATTTCAAGCACTTCGACTACGTCAACCCGGATGCGCCGAAGGGCGGCACGCTGGTGTTGGCCAATCCGAGCCGGCTGACGAGCTTCGATAAATTCAATCCGTTCACGTTGCGCGGCAATACCGCACCGGGCATCGATCTGCTGTTCGAAAGCCTGACCATCGGCAGCAGCGACGAAGCGGCCTCCGCCTATGGCCTGCTCGCCGATGACATTAGTATCGCGCCCGACGGCCTGTCGACCACCTTCCACATCAACCCGCGCGCGCGCTTTTCGAACGGCGATCCGGTTACCGCCGACGACGTCAAGTTTTCGCTCGACACGCTGAAGAGCCCGCAAGCCGCGCCGCAATTCGCGTCGATCTTCGGCGAGATCACGCGCGCGGTGGTGGTCGATCCGCACACGATCCGCTTCGAGTTTCATCAACGCAATCGCGAGTTGCCGCTGCTCGTGGGCAGCATGCCGGTGTTCTCGCACAAGTGGGGGATGAAGCCGGACGGCAGCCGGATTCCGTTCGACCAGCTGGCGTTCGAAAAGCCCATTGCCAGCGGACCTTACCTGATCGAACAGTACGACAACGGCCGCACGATCACCTTTCGGCGCGACCCGAATTACTGGGGCGCGGCGCTGCCGGTACGAGTCGGTATGAATAACTTCGATCGCATTGTCTATAAGCTGTATTCGGATAACGTCGCGCGATTGGAAGCATTCAAGGCGGGCGAATACGATGCGATGGTCGAATACGTCGCGCGCAATTGGGTGCGGCGCGACGTCGGCAAGAAGTTCGACAGCGACGAGTTGATCAAGCGCGAGTTTCCGCAGCATAACGGCACCGGCATGCAGGGCTTCATGCTCAATCTGCGCCGGCCGTTGTTCCAGGACGTACGGGTGCGCAAGGCGCTCGATCTCGCGCTCGACTTTCAGTGGCTGGACCGCCAGCTGTTCTTCAATCAGTACACCCGCATCGACAGCTTCTTCGCCAATACGGATTTGCAGGCGAAGGGTCTACCGACGCCTGGCGAGCTCGCGCTGCTCGAACCATGGCGCGCAAAACTCGATCCGGCGGTATTCGGTCCGCCGCCGAAGCAGCCGGACACGGATCCGCCGGGTTCGCTGCGCGCCAATCTGCTGCAGGCGCGTGCCTTGTTGCAGCAGGCAGGGTGGACCTATCGCGACAACGCGTTGCGTAACGCCAAGGGCGAGCCGTTCCAGTTCGAGATCCTCGACGATTCCGGTTCGGCCGCGCAAATGGAGCCGATTGTCGCGACGTTCATCCGCAATCTGCAGAAGCTCGGCATTACCGCCACGTTTCGTGTGTCCGATTTCGCCGTCTATCAAAAGCGTCTCGATGCGTTCGATTTCGACACGACCACCATCCGCATGCCGGACGTGCAGGTGCCAGGCTCGGAGGAGATCGACCGCTTCGGCAGCAAAGCCGCGGATACGCCAGGCTCGGACAACATGATCGGGCTGAAGTCGCCGGCCGTCGATGCGATTCTGAACGCGCTTGTGCATGCGCAGACGCGCGAGCAACTGATCGACGCGACACACGCGCTCGACCGCGTGCTGATGCATGGCTACTATGTGGTGCCGCATTGGTATAGCGCGACGCATCGCGTGGCGTTCAAACGCGGCCTTGCGTGGCCGAAGACCCTGCCTCTGTACTATGGGGCGGAAGGCTGGATCACGTCGATGTGGTGGTTTGCCCAGTCGCAGTCATCGCAGCCGCAGCCGCCAGCTCAATCGCGCTAAAGCGTCATTCACTCACCGCCTTCGCACCGGAAACGACGCCATGTGGAGCTACATTCTCAAACGCCTGCTGTTGATGATCCCGACCTTGCTCGGCGTGCTGACGCTGACCTTCGTCGTGATCCAGTTCGTTCCGGGCGGCCCGGTCGAACAGATGCAGCACGAACTGCGCAAAGGCGCGGAGAACGGCGCGCCGTTCGGTCTGCGCACGCATACCGGCGTCGACGCACAGCAGATCGCGCAACTGAAAGTGCTGTATGGCTTCGACAAACCGCCGCTCGAACGCTACGTCCTGATGCTCAAACGCTTCTCGACATTCGACCTTGGCCAGAGCTATTTCCGCCACCAGAGCGTGTGGTCGCTGATCGTCTCGAAGTTGCCGGTGTCGATCAGCATCGGCTTATGGACCTTCTTTCTGACGTACCTGATATCGGTGCCTCTGGGTATCGCCAAGGCAGTGCGCAACGGCTCGCGCTTCGATATTGCGACGAGTCTCGTCGTGCTGGTCGGCTATGCAATTCCGGGTTTCGTATTGGGCGTGCTGTTGCTGGTGCTGTTCGGTGGCGGCAGCTTCCTGCAGCTCTTCCCGCTGCGCAATCTCACTTCGGACAACTGGGCGCAATTGAGTATCGGCGGCAAGATCGTCGACTACCTGTGGCATATCACGCTGCCGATCACGGCCTCGGTGGTCGGCAGCTTCGCGGTCGTCACGATGCTGACGAAGAACGCATTCCTCGACGAAATCCGCAAGCAATACGTGCTGACCGCGCGTGCCAAAGGGTTGTCGGAAAAGCGCGTGCTGTGGAAGCACGTGTTTCGCAATGCGTTGCTGCCTTTGATCGTCGGTTTTCCCGCGGCATTTATCGGTGCGTTTTTCACCGGCAGTCTGCTGATCGAGACGCTGTTTTCACTCGACGGACTCGGCCTGCTGTCGTATGAATCCGTGGTGCGTCGCGACTATCCGGTGGTGCTCGGCACGCTGTATCTGTTCACGCTGATCGGCCTTGCGACCAAGCTGATTTCCGATCTCTGTTACGTGTGGGTCGATCCCCGCATCCAATTCGAACAACTGGAGCGCTGATGAATCGAGCCCGCCTTTCAGCCGATGCGGCGGCGCGCACCGAACCGGTTCGCGCGTTCGTGTCGCCAACGCCGGCGCGTCGCGTCTGGCAGCGTTTTCGCCAGCAGCGCCTTGGCTACTGGAGCCTGATCATATTCGTCGTTGCATTTGCAGCGAGCCTCGCCGGGCCGCTGTGGTCGAACGACAAGCCGCTTGTGGTGCGCTACGAGGGGCAGTTTTATTTTCCGATGTTCAAGACCTACGCGGAGACCACCTTCGGCGGTGACTTCCCGACGCCCGCCGATTACCTCGATCCGTATATCAAGCATCGTTTCGACACGCCGGGTAACTTCGCGGTGTATCCGCCGAACCGGTACTACTACGACACGCTGAATTACTTCTCGAAGGCACCAAACCCGGCGCCGCCGTCACGCGATAACTGGCTCGGCACCGACGACCGGGGGCGCGATCTCTTTGCGCGTCTTCTGTACGGTTTTCGCGTGTCGGTGGAATTCGGGCTGGTGCTGACCCTGATCGGTACCGTACTCGGGATTGCCGCGGGCGCCGTGCAGGGTTACTTCGGAGGACGTATCGATATCATCGGGCAGCGTCTGATTGAAATCTGGAGTGCCATGCCGGAGCTTTACCTGTTGATCATTTTCTCGTCGATCTTCGAGCCGGGGTTCATTCTGCTGATCGTGCTGCTCTCGTTGTTCGGCTGGATCGGCTTGTCCGATTACGTGCGCGCGGAGTTCCTTCGCAACCGTCACCAGGACTATGTGCGCGCGGCGCGGGCCATGGGGCTCTCGAACTGGCAGATCATGTGGCGGCACGTATTGCCCAACAGCTTGACGCCTGTGATCACGTTTCTGCCGTTCCGCATGAGCGGTGCGATTCTTGCGCTCACCAGTCTCGACTTTCTCGGCCTCGGCGTGCCGTCGCCGACGCCAAGCCTGGGCGAACTGCTTGCGCAAGGCAAAGCGAATCTCGACGCGTGGTGGATCTCGTTGTCCACGTTCGGCGTGCTGGTCGCGATGCTGTTGCTGCTGACGTTCATGGGCGATGCGCTGCGCAACGCGCTGGACACCCGCATTGCCGACGCCATGCGCGCGGGAGGCAACCAGTGAGCGCCACCGTGGAGAACAACGCAAAACACGGCACGACGCCGCCGCTGCTGGAGCTCGATCGTCTGCATGTGACCTTCGGCGATACGGTCGCGGTGAACGACGTGACGCTCGCGATCCAGCGCGGCGAGCGGGTCGCGCTGGTCGGCGAATCGGGCTCGGGCAAGAGTGTGACCGCGCTGTCGATTCTGCGTCTGTTGAGCGACGCGCAGGTGAGCGGCGCGATCCGTTTCGACGGCCAGGATCTGCTCGCCAAAAGCGAGCGTGAGATGCGCGGCATGCGCGGCTCGGACATCGCGATGATCTTCCAGGAGCCGATGACGGCCCTCAATCCGCTCTATACGGTCGGTGACCAGATTGCGGAGACGATCGTCGTGCATGACGGCGTGACGGCGAACGAAGCGCGTAAGCGCGCCGTGGCGTTGCTGGGGCGCACCGGCATCGCCGAGCCCGGCAAGCGCGTGAACAGCTATCCGCATCAGCTCTCGGGCGGTCAGCGGCAGCGCGCGATGATCGCGATGGCGCTTGCGTGCCGCCCACGCCTGCTGCTGGCCGATGAGCCGACAACGGCGCTCGACGTGACGATCCGCGCGCAGATCGTCGACCTGCTGCTCGAACTGCAGCGCGACGAAGCCGAGAAACGCGGCATGGCTGTGCTGCTGATCACACACGACCTGAATCTGGTGCGCCATTTCGCGCAACGCATCGCGGTGATGGAGGAGGGCGTACTCGTGGAGAGCGGGACGGTCGAGCAGGTGTTCGAGTCGCCGCAGCATCCGTACACGCAACGACTGCTGGCGAGCCGTCCGCAACGCACGGTGGTCCCCGTGCTGCCGATTTCACCCGTGCTGCTCGAAGCGCGCGATGTCTCGGTCGATTTCAAAACGAAACTGCCGGGCTGGAGCGGCTGGTTCCGCTCAGGGCACTTTCGCGCGGTCGCCGAGGCGAACGTGTCGGTGCGCCAAGGCGAGACGCTGGGGATCGTCGGCGAATCGGGTTCGGGCAAATCGACACTGGCGATGGCGCTGCTCGGTCTGCAACGCACCGCGCACGGCGAGATCGAGTTTCAGGGCAGGGCGCTCGGCAGCTATCGCGGCACCGAACAGACCGCCTTGCGATCGAATATGCAAGTTGTCTTTCAGGATCCGTTCAGTTCGCTTTCGCCGCGTCAGACTATCGAGCGGATCGTGGGCGAAGGGCTCGCGCTGCATCGGCCGCAAATGAGCCAGGAGGCGCGACGCGACAAGGTGGTGTCGGTTCTGCGCGAAGTCGGTTTGGACCGCACGGTGTTGTACCGCTATCCGCATGAGTTTTCCGGCGGCCAGCGCCAGCGGATCGCGATCGCGCGGGCGCTGGTGCTGGAGCCGCGCATCCTGATCCTCGACGAACCGACCAGTGCGCTCGATGTGTCGATCCAGCAGCAGGTGCTGAAACTGCTTGCCGGGTTGCAACAGAAGTACAACCTCGGCTTCGTTTTCATCAGTCATGATCTGGCCGTGATCGGGGCAATGGCGCATCGTGTCGCAGTGATGCAAAACGGTTCAATCGTCGAAAGCGGGGACGTTGAGCAGATTTTTGCGACACCGGCGCACCCTTACACCCGAAAGCTGCTGAAAGCGGCGCTTGACTACTGATTTTGCACTCTTTCACCAATTGGGTGCGTGTCTCGATTGTATTTTTCTATTTGTTTTGACACACGAATACTTACTGGCTAGTATCGACCAAACTTTTTTCCGTAGCCCACTGATTTTTAGGCAAAGAATACCGACCAATGCAGCACAGAAACCTAACCCAGGCTTGCACGCGCGTCGTCGCCGGGATGTTCATTGGCGTCTTGATGGCAGCAGCTCCCGGCGCGTTCGCCGACGAAGTAAGCGGTTTTAATCAGAATGCCTCATATTCGACCCCCAGCGGGTCGAATTCTTTGTCCCCCCTCAATTCGCAATCGGCCGCTCCTGGCAGCGACGGCGGCGCCAAATCGTTCCTCTCCGGCATGGCCGGTAAAGCGGGCGACGTGGTGGTCGGCGCGCTGAACATGATCGGCGTTCGCTACCGTTGGGGTGGTAACACACCCGATTCGGGGCTCGATTGCAGCGGCTTCGTTCGCTACGTGTTCCAGGACACGCTCGGAATGGCGCTGCCGCGCCGCGCTGAGGAAATGAGCCGTGTCGGCGAGAAGGTGCGCGTCAGCGACCTGAAGCCGGGCGATCTGGTGTTCTTCAATACGATGCGCCGTACGTTCTCGCACGTCGGCATCTACATCGGCGACAACAAGTTCGTGCATTCGCCTTCCACGGGCAGCACGATCCGCGTCGACGACATGGATAGCGGCTATTGGGAAAAGCGTTTCACGGGCGCACGCCGGATCGAGACGTCGTATCAGGATGGTGAAGATCTGCGCAAGCGCGTGAATGCTTCGATTGGCGGTAATCAGTAACTGATTCAGCCCGCACCGGTAGTTGGGGTGTGAAAAAAAGCCTGCTTCGTTCGAAGCAGGCTTTTTGCGTTTGAGCGTTTGGCCGATGTGTCGCGGATTGTCGTTGCGGGATCCCGGACTTTATCGGCGTTGCGTGCGTGCGTGCGTGCGTGACGGCGGGCGCAGCGCGCCGGTCGGTGCAACCGGCGCCCTCCCGACGGGTTAAACCGCGGCGCGGCTTGCGGCCAGCTTGCGCTGCAGCTCCGGCATCATCTTCGCCACCGCTTCTTCCCCGGCCAGGATCGCCGCGTTGCGCTGGGAGAAATCGCTGCCGCTCATGGCGGCCAGATTCGGCCGGATCACAATGTCGGCGTACTTCTCGAGTTCGTAGGCCTTGATCGTCTGGCCCATGATCGTGAACGTCTGCATGAGCACATCGAACGAACTGGCGGTGAGGCCGCTTTCCGGGCGCTGCGAGATGTCAACGGCGATCACGAAATCCGCGCCCATCTTGCGCGCAAACGAGGCGGGCACCGGACTCACCAGACCGCCGTCCACATATTCGTGGCCGCCAATTTTCACCGGTTCGAAAATCGACGGCACGCTGCACGATGCGCGCACCGCAATGCCGGTGTTGCCGCGCTGGAACAGGATGGGCTGGCCGGTTTTCAGGTCGGTGGCGACCACGCCGAGCGGCTTGACCATTTTCTCGATCGGACGGTTGTTGAGGGTCGTATTCAGGTAGTTCTGCAGCGCAACGCCTTGCAGAAAGCCGCGCGTGCGAAACGGCATGGCCCAGTCGCTGATCGAGGCTTCGTCCATGGTCAGCGCGAGCTTGTTCAGCGCAAAGCCGTTCATCCCCGACGCGTACAGCGCACCGACCACCGAACCCGCGCTTGTGCCGGCCACCAGGTCGACCTGGATATTGCGTGCCTCCAGCGCCTTGATCACGCCGATGTGCGCGAAGCCGCGAGCGGCGCCGCCGCCTAGCGCGAGCCCGACGCGGATCGGCCGCTGCGGCTTATCAAGCGGCGGCGTGTTGACCGGGGGCGTGGCGGCAACCGGCGTGCTGTCGGTTTTGCTGGCACCGGTCGTGGTGCAGGCGGCCAGCACCGCGGAGGCGGCCGCCAATGAGAAGTTGCGGCGGGCGAGGCGAGGGGATGACGGTTTCAACGGGTTCTCCAGCAGCGGCAGCGGCGGCGCAATCGGTGCAAATCGGCGCGACCTGTGCCGCGATCAGGCGGATAGTCAAACGGGTAGGACCGCCAGCGGCGATTCCAAGCGCTGTGGTTCTATCCCCACCCGCAGCGCGCGCACATCATAAATCAAAGCTCCGGGCGCGCGTCGGCGTGGTAATGAAACGTTGCAGAGGAAACGCTCGGGCCTCCTGAGGCGCGCTTCTCGCGCGTCTTGTCCACTGTGATTGGCCATTCGGACGAGGGCGGGCAACACGGGTTCGGAAGGTATAATTCGGCTCTCATATTTATTTCCCTCGTGTCCGTGCAAGGCGTTGTCTGCCGCACGGGCGCGGTCCGCTGCCGCGCTTCACTGGCAATGTTCGCCACGGCGCCGGCGCCTGTCTTCCGAGTAACCGCTAATGACCACCTCTGTCCGTACCCGTTTCGCACCGAGTCCCACCGGCTTCATCCACCTCGGCAACATTCGCTCCGCGCTTTATCCGTGGGCGTTCGCGCGCAAGATGAAAGGGACCTTCGTGCTGCGGATCGAGGACACCGACGTCGAGCGTTCCACGTCTGAATCCGTCGACGCCATTCTCGAAGGCATGGCGTGGCTCGGCCTCGATGTCGACGAAGGCCCGTTCTACCAGATGCAGCGCATGGACCGTTACCGCGAAGTGCTCGGGCAGATGCAGGACGCGGGGCTCGTGTACCCGTGCTATATGTCGACGGAAGAACTGGACGCACTGCGCGAGCGTCAACGCGAGGCCGGCGAAAAGCCGCGCTATGACGGCACGTGGCGCCCGGAACCGGGCAAGGTTCTGCCTGAGCCGCCGGCGGGCGTGCAGCCCGTTCTGCGCTTTCGCAATCCGCTCACGGGTGTCGTCGCATGGGACGACGCCGTGAAAGGCCGCATCGAAATTTCGAACGAAGAGCTCGACGATCTCGTGATCGCGCGCCCGGACGGTACGCCGACCTACAACTTCTGCGTGGTGGTCGACGACCTGGATATGCGCATTACCCACGTGATTCGCGGCGACGATCACGTGAACAACACGCCGCGTCAGATCAACATTCTGCGTGCGCTCGGCGCCGAGCCGCCGGTGTATGCCCACCTGCCGACCGTGCTGAACGAGCAGGGCGAGAAGATGAGCAAGCGTCACGGCGCAATGAGTGTGATGGGTTATCGCGACGCCGGCTTTCTGCCGGAAGCGGTGGTCAACTATCTGGCGCGTCTGGGCTGGTCGCATGGCGATGCGGAAATTTTCACGCGTGAGCAGTTCGTCGAATGGTTCGATCTGGAGCATCTGGGCAAGTCGCCGGCCCAGTACGACCACGACAAGCTGAACTGGCTCAACGCGCACTACATCAAGGAAGCGGACAACACGCGCCTCGCGGAGCTCGCCCTGCCTTTCTTCGCTGAACTGGGTATCGACGAAGCCGCCATCGCGCAAGGCGCCGATCTGACGTCGGTGGTGGGCTTGCTGAAGGACCGCGCGTCGACGGTGAAGGAAATCGCCGAAAACGCTGCGATGTTCTATCGCACGCCGGCCCCGGAAGCCGAGGCGCTCGCGCAGCACGTCACGGATATTGTGCGTCCGGCGCTGGCCGATCTGGCTGCAGCGCTCAGGACGGTGGAGTGGACCAAGGAAGCGATCGCCGCGACATTGAAGGCAACGCTCGGCGCGCACAAGCTGAAGATGCCGCAACTGGCTATGCCGGTTCGTCTGCTGGTGGCGGGCACTACGCATACGCCGTCGATCGACAGCGTGCTGATGCTGTTTGGCCGCGATGTCGTCGTGAGCCGTATTGAAAAAGTGCTGGCCTGAGCACGTTCGCGCTTGTATTGAGAGGGATTGCATGCGACTTGCGAAAAAAGTCGCATGCAATTGCTCAAAGGGTATTTACAAAGCGCAAATTGGCCTCTAGAATCTCGTTTCTGTTCTGCAAGGGGGGTATAGCTCAGCTGGGAGAGCGCTTGCATGGCATGCAAGAGGTCAGCGGTTCGATCCCGCTTACCTCCACCATCAGAGCAGAGTGAAGTGGTTCCGAAGTCTGGAGCTTGTAGCAAAAAAGACTTCACAAACGGCTGTAACGTAGTTAGAATATCGGTCTTTGCTGCTGACGAAACAAACTTAGCGGAAAGTTAAGCTAAGTTAGCAGCAAGATAAAGACAGATCTGAAAAGATTATGTCCCCTTCGTCTAGAGGCCTAGGACATCACCCTTTCACGGTGAGTACAGGGGTTCGAATCCCCTAGGGGACGCCAAATATCAGCGTCGCTTGAAAGTCATAAAGCAGCGCAGCTTGCAGAGAAAAAACCAACGCTCGCAAGTCATGATAGGCAAACTGGAGTGGTAGTTCAGTTGGTTAGAATACCGGCCTGTCACGCCGGGGGTCGCGGGTTCGAGTCCCGTCCACTCCGCCAGACAAAGCCCGTTCATACAAACCTGAACGGGCTTTTTCATTAAAGGTGTAAGCAGTACGTTGTCCCCTTCGTCTAGAGGCCTAGGACATCACCCTTTCACGGTGAGTACAGGGGTTCGAATCCCCTAGGGGACGCCAGAACATCGGCGTCGCTCAGTGAGCACGATGAGTTAGTAGCATGAGCGGTGCAGTTGGCGAATGAGCAGAGCTCACAAGCCGCGTTGCAAAAATCTGGAGCGGTAGTTCAGTTGGTTAGAATACCGGCCTGTCACGCCGGGGGTCGCGGGTTCGAGTCCCGTCCGCTCCGCCAGATTTTAAGAAGCCCACTTCGAAAGAAGTGGGCTTTTTTTATTTCCGCAGCCGGTCCGCCTGGGTAGCGTCCGGGTATGCTCGGGACAAACAGCCATTGCCAGCGCGCGCGGCCTGTTTTACCGTTGACCCGACCCATCTTCGCCGTTCCACCATGTTCGATCCAACCGAAGCTCCGTCACCGTTTCATCTGCGCCGCGCCAGCATGGACGATTTCGAGTTCGCCGAGGCGCTGACTCGCAACAACATGGGCGGCTACTATCGCCGGCATCATCTGGTCTGGCGTGGCGATCTGTTTCTCGGCAGCTGGCGCGAGTCGGAAAATTTCATTCTCGAAGTGGACGGCGAGCCGATCGGCGTGCTACGCATCACCCAGGAAGGCGATTCGCTGCATATCCGCGACGTGCAGATTGCCGAAGGGCATCGGCGGCTTGGCGCCGGCACGTATCTGCTCGACATGTCGCATCAGTGGGCGCGCGAGCGCGGGTTGCACGAATTGCAGCTGCGCGTGTTCGTCGACAATCCTGCCGCGCGGCTATATCAGCGCAAGGGGTACAAGCTGACCGGGCCGCGTCTGGCCCAGCTAGGGGCGATTCGCCATCTGGCACGGCGCGTCTGACACGCTGCGGCTAGCGGTTACGCTTCAGCCTTCAGGCCCTTGCGCTGTCACTTTTGGGCGGTCTCTTCGTCCGCCTCTGTATCACTCCGATCCCCGTTCTCCACACGATGTTCAGAGCCGCGCTCGATGAACGCACGCGGACTTTCGCCGAAAGCCCGCCGGAACATCGCCGAGAACGCACTCTGACTTTGATAACCCAGTTCTTGCGCGACATGTGAAAGCGGCCGCCCCTGACTCAATAGCGGAATGGCGCGCGCGAGAATGGCCTGCTGACGCCATTGCGAAAAGCTCACGCCCAACTCCTGACGAAACAGCCGCGCAATCGTGCGCGTACTCGCACCGACGCTCGATGCCCATTGCTCGAGCGAATCGCCGTGCGTCGGGTCCGCGATCACGGCCTCGCACAACGCGCGCAAACGCTTCTCGTTGGGCATCGGCACGGACAGCGGTAGCGGCTCCGAGCGCGTCAATTCGTCGAGCGCAAGCGCGCCCAGCAATTGTTCGCGCGTCGATGAGATGCCCGGCGTATCGAGCGCGGCGATGACTTCGCGCAGCAGATCCGACACCTCGACCACGCGCGGCGTATCCAGTCCTGCCGGGACGGTGCTTTCGGTAATGTAGAGCGTGCGTAGAAATGCATCTTCGACGGCGACCACTTCGTGTGTCACGTGCGGCGGCACCCAGATCGCCCGGGACGGCGGCACCATCCACGTCGTGCCGGTCGTCGCGACTCGCAGCACGCCGCGCGACGCATAGGCCACCTGGGCCCACGCATGCGTGTGCCGCGCGATACGCCAGCCCGACGGTATCGGCCGCGAGCGCACGCGAATCGGGTGCGATTGCGTCGGCTGGAATTCGGGCGGGATGTCGACGAAGCGGGTCTCGCTCGACGGGTCTGAGTCAGCGGACGAATTCATGTTGAAGATCGATCCAATGGATGAAACCCAAAAACGCAGCGCGTGGAAACACGGGACCCATGAGCATGAGGCGCTTAAACACGGCGCCTTCAGGCGTGGACCTCGGGAACGCGGACCCGACGGTGCGGACCCAAAACCACCGCGGGTTTCTCATTGTAGGTGTTACATCGGAATCAACGTTGCATAATGTCCCGATTACACCGACACCGAGGAGACCCCCATGAGCTTTGCAACCGCAGACTTGTGCGATGCACACGAGGACCAACTGGCGCTGGGCACGCTGCGTGTACTCGAGCCGGTCTTTCATCTCTTCAGTCGCGCCGAGTGTTTCAGCGGTGAGGCGGTCACGCTAAAGGTGTTCGAAGACAACGCGCTCGTGCGCGCTACGCTCGAGGAGAAGGGCGCGGGCCGAGTGCTGGTGGTTGATGGCGGTGGCAGCCTGCGTTGTGCGCTGGTAGGCGGCAATCTCGCGCAAATCGCCGAGCAGAACGGCTGGGCGGGCATCGTGCTGAACGGCTGCGTGCGCGATACGCTGGAGCTCAATGAAATCAATGTCGGCGTCGCGGCGTTGGCGACCTGCCCGCGGCGTGGCCAGAAGCTTGGCACGGGTGAGCGCGGCGTGCCGGTGCAATTGCCGGGCGCAATCGTACGTCCGGGCGAATGGATCTATGCGGATATCGACGGCGTGCTGGTGGCGAGCGCGCCGCTGAACTGAACCCCCGGCAACAGCCGGGGCAAGCCGGACCCATCATCAAGGAGAGCAAACGACGATGCAGACTGTTTTCGTATACGGCACGTTGCGTGCCGGTGAAGTGAACGACCTCAGAGAGGCTGCGGCCCGCAACGACATTGGCGCGCCGAATCTGCTCGGCACGGCCACGGTGCGCGGCCATCTATTCGACTTCGGCTTATATCCGGGCCTGGTGGTCGACGAAGCGGGCGTGGACGTCACAGGCGACGTCTACGAAATCGACGATGAACTGATTACGGTGCTCGACGAAATCGAAGCGGTGTATCCCGGCGTCGAAGATCGTTTCCTCGCGCGAGAAGTGATGGTGAAAGTAGACGGTAACGTTGTGAACTGCCGCTTCTATCCCGTCACGCCCAACGCGGTGAAGGGGCTCCCGGAAATCAGGTCGGGCGATTGGGTCGAGTATCGCAGCACGCGCTGAGAGGTCGATAACTGTCCCAAGGCGAGCGCACCACGAGTCCACGGCGGAAGCACCATGAACGCATCACTCGACCGTCGCGAGCGCATAAAAAAACGGCCCGGCAGGCATGCGCCTGTCGGGCCGTCCGGTCGGTCAGCCTTGCGACCCGGGCCGCTCTTTCATCTTGTGTGGCTGGTGAAAGCGGGCCCGGTACGACGTCGTTATTGCTGATGAATGAGGCAGTGCAAGTGCCTCAGATTTCTTCGTAGAGCGGCAGCGTCAGGAAGTCGGTGAATTGCTCCGACGTCGACATCTCGTCGAAAATTTGTGCAGCGCGATCATACGGCTTCGTATCGCCGCCGACTGCCTGCTTCACCTTGTCGAGCTCTTGCGCCGACAACTCGCGCACCAGTTCGGCCGTGACCTTGCGGCCGTCTTCGAGCTTGCCCTTCGGCGAGCGAATCCACTGCCACACCTGCGAGCGCGAGATTTCCGCGGTGGCGGCGTCTTCCATCAGATTGTGAATCGGCACGCAACCATTGCCAGCGAGCCACGAACCCAGGTAGTGAATGCCGACGTTGATGTTGTTGCGCAGACCGCCTTCGGTGATCGGCGCTTCCGGGCGGAAGTCCATCAGGTCGGAGGCCGTGACGAGCACGTCTTCGCGTTGCTTGCCGATCTGATTCGGCTTGTCGCCGAGCACCTTGACGAATTCTTCCATCGCGATCGGCACGAGACCCGGATGGGCGACCCAGCCGCCGTCGTAACCGTCGCCGGCATCGCGTGCCTTGTCCGAGCGCACACCGCCCATGGCCTTTTCGTTCGCCGCCGGATCGTTCTTGATCGGAATCAGCGCGCTCATGCCGCCGATCGCCGGCGCGTTGCGGCGATGGCAGGTCTTCAGCAGCAGCAGCGCGTACGCACGCATGAACGGCGAGGTCATGGTGATCTGCGAGCGGTCGGCGAGACAGAAGTCGCGGTCGCTCTTGAACTTCTTGATTGCCGAGAAGATGTAATCCCAGCGGCCGGCATTCAGACCCGAGCTATGTTCGCGCAGCTCGTACAGGATTTCGTCCATTTCGAACGCGGCGACGATCGTTTCGATCAGCACGGTCGCGCGGATCGTGCCGCGCGGCACGCCGACGGCTTCCTGTGCGGCGAGGAAAATCTCGTTCCACAACCGCGCTTCCAAATGGCTCTCCATCTTCGGCAGATAGAAGTAGGGCGCCGTGCCGCGCGCGACCTGCTCCTTGGCGTTGTGAACCATGAAGAGCGCGAAATCGAAGATGCCGCCCGAGACGCGCTTGCCGTCCACTGTCACATGCTTTTCGTCCAGATGCCAGCCGCGCGGCCGCACGATCAGCGTGGCGACCTTGTCGTTCAGCGTGTACGACTTGCCGTTCTGTTCGAGCGAAATCGTACGGCGCACCGCGTCTTTCAGATTGATGTGGCCGGTAATCTGGTTATCCCAGCTCGGCGCATTCGAATCTTCGAAGTCGGTCATGTACGAATCCGCGCCCGAATTCAGCGCGTTGATGATCATCTTGCGCTCGACCGGTCCGGTAATTTCCACGCGGCGGCATTGCAGATCTTGCGGCAGCGGCGCGATCTTCCAGTCGCCTTCGCGCACGTTCTTCGTTTCGGCGAGAAAATCGGGGCGCTCGCCGGCATCGAGCCGCTTGGTGCGCTCGACACGTGCCTGCAGTAGCGCCTGACGGCGCGGTTCGAACGTGCGATGCAGCGCGGCGACGAGCTCGAGTGCTTCGCGGGTGAGGATCGCTTCGTAGCCCAGCTTGATCTCAGCCGTGATTTCCATGCCCTGAGGCAGCTGCAGCGATGATTGCGATGACAGCGGATTCGCCATGGTTTCTCCTTGGTCGGTCAGATTGCAAAGGTGCAAATGTTGAGGTGCGGTTAAATTGCGTCGTGGGATCCAGGGGGGAGCTGTTATGCGCCAGGGCTGTGGCGCGTACGGCTGCCGCCGGGATTGCCGGTGCTGCCAGTGCCGCTATTGCGGTCGGGCGACGCAAGGGACTTCAAAAAAACGAGCAGATCGTTCATGCCTCCACCCGCGCCATGCGGCGTGACGCCCAGTTCTTCGGCTGGTGCGTTTTGCCGGTTAAGCCAGAAAGTCTTGAAGCCAAACCAGCTCGCGCCTGCCACGTCCCAGCCGTTCGACGACACGAAGACGATTTCGCGCGGTTCTGCATCGAAGGCTTGTGTGCCGAGCGAGTAGGCTGCTGGCGAGGGTTTGTAGGCGCGTACCGTGTCGACGGATAGAACATGGTCGAACAGGCCTGTCATGCCGGCGCTTTTCACGGCGATGTCGAGCATCTGCGGATTGCCGTTCGAGAGGATCGCGAGACCGGGCCTTGCCCTTGCTGCTGTCCCTGCCACGGCTTTGCCGCCCGCGGGCGCAGAGGTGGACCCGGACGACGCCGAAGGCGCGTCGCGCAACTGGCGCAGCGCGGGCACGGCATCGGGAAAAGCGGACAGGCACGCGTATTCGTCCATCAGACGCTTCTCTGCCGCGCGGCCCAGCGTGAGATGCAGTTTCTTGGCGGCGAAGCGCAAGGCGTCGAGCGTGATGTCCCAGAACGGCCGGTAATGCGCGCCGGGTGCGCCGGCCGGATCGGCCAGCGTGCGCAGTTGCGTGTATTCGATCTGTTTTTGGCGCCACAACTGAGAGAGCGCATCGCCGTGGCCGGGGAACATCTGCTCTGCGGCAGCGATCACCGAATGCACGTCGAAAAGCGTGCCGTACGCGTCGAAAATCACTGCTTTAGGGAAAGGTGTCGTTGTGGCCGACATTGCCGTGCACTCCTATCAGAGGTCAGGGTGGATTGTATTAGTGATGATCCACGCTAAAAAAGAGGCTAAAGATCACTTGATCTTTTACTTTCATGCACCTAATCTGACGCGCACCGACCACTTTCCCGCGCATGTGCGGCTCCGCTCCCCATGGACCGTTTCAAGCAGATCGAGACTTTCGTTGCCGTTGCGGCCAAGGGCAGCCTGTCCGCCGCCGCGCTCGCCGAAGGCGTCGCGCCCGCCATCATCGGCCGCCGCATCGATGCGCTCGAAGAGCGCCTCGGCGTCAAATTGCTGGTGCGCACCACGCGCAAGATCACGTTGACCTTTGAAGGCTCGGCGTTTCTCGAGGATTGCCAGCGCGTCATCCACGACATGCAGAATGCCGAGGCCAGCGTGTCGGCAGGGGGCGTGAAGGCGAGCGGCCATTTGCGGCTGTCGGCGCCGGCCGGGTTTGGACGCAGGCATGTTGCGCCCTTGGTGCCCGCGTTCACCGTTGCGCATCCGGACGTGTCCATTACGCTCGACCTGTCCGACCGGCTGGTCGATCTCGTCAACGAGGGGTTCGACTGTGCGGTGCGGCTCGGCGAACTGCCGGATTCGTCGCTGGTGTCGCTCAAGCTCGGGGAGAACCGCCGCGTGTGCGTGGCCTCGCCCTCCTATCTGAACCGGCGTGGATCGCCGCACACGCTGGCCGATCTCGCGCACCACAACTGCCTTGCGCTCGGCGCGAGCGCCAATCAGCAGCGCGGCTGGATGTTCCAGCAGGGCGACAAGGTCGTGTCGATCAAAGTGTCCGGCACCATGGAATGTTCGGACGGTGCCGTGCTGCACGAGTGGTGCCTCGAGGGCTATGGGCTCGCATGGCGCTCGTGGTGGGAGGTCGGCACGGATATCGCGGCGGGCCGGCTGGTTAGCGTGCTCGATGAGTTCGCCGCGCCCCCGATCGGCATCCATGCGGTTTTTCCGCAGCGCCGGCATTTGCCGCTGCGGGTTCGGCTGTTTCTGGACTTTCTCAAGCATACGTACGGCCATCCTGATTACTGGAACTGATGCAGGCTGAGGCGCGGCTCAGATGCAACTCGGGTGCAGCTCAGGTGCAGCTCAGGTACGACTGACGTCCGTCGCCCCTGCCCCCCGCGCAATACCGCCTTGCACAATCGCCGTGCAGCGGGTTTCCGATATGCGGACAGACCCGCACGATGGCTTTCACCGCATTTCTGCGAACTACAATCGATTGGAGCGGCTTTACGCCGAGCCTCGTGGAACGCTGACGCCGCGCTGCGCACAGCCGGCGACGGAGGGCATCATGTTCAGGCACATCCTGGTTCCGACCGATGGTTCAGACCTGTCACGCAAGGCAATCGACGGCGCCATTGACCTCGCGCAGGCCGTCGGCGCTCGCGTCACCGCCTACGCGTGTCTGCCGCAATATCCGTACTCGCCGTTCTCCGACGTGGTCATCGAGCCGCCGGTCGAGTTTCTGCAGCGCAGCGAGCGCGAAGCGCACGTGCACCTAAGAGAAGTGGAACTGGCCGCGCGTCGTGTCGGCGTCGCGTTCGACAGCCGCACCAGCGTGCATCCGGCGCCATATCTCGGCATCATCGAAGCCGCGGAGCAGGGCGGCTGCGACGTGATTTTCATGGCTTCGCATGGGCGGCGCGGTCTTGGCAGCCTGCTGATCGGCAGCGAGACGCAGCGAGTCCTGACCCATACGAAGATTCCAGTGATCGTGTACCGCTGAGGCGCCTACCGGCGATTAGCGTCGCAAACAGGCACGGCATAGCAAAAAAACGCGCCGGCGATGAGGCCGGCGCGTCCCATGTTCGCCGCACAATGCATTGTGCTGGCTTTGTCTGCGCTGCATCCGCCCTCCCAGATTCGAGCCATCAGGGCAACCGGTGTGCGCCTGCCCTGATGGCTTGCTCCTCCCTGACGGCGGCCCTCTAGCGGGGCCGCTTTTTCGTCTGCCTTGCCTTTCCCGCGATCAGACCTCGGGTTACTTAAGCGACCTTCTTGTCGAAGAACTGTTCGTCTTCCGTCGAACCGTGCAGGGCGGTCGTCGATGCGTCGCGCTCGACCGTTTGCGTCACGGCGTCGAAGTAGCCGGTGCCGACTTCGCGCTGGTGCTTGACCGCGGTGAAGCCCTTTTCGGCCGCCGCAAATTCGGCCTGCTGCATTTCGACGAACGCGGTCATCTGGTTGCGGGCATAGCCGTGCGCCAGGTTGAACATCGAGTAGTTCAGCGCGTGGAAGCCGGCCAGCGTGATGAACTGGAACTTGTAGCCCATTGCGCCGAGTTCGCGCTGGAACTTGGCGATGGTTGCGTCGTCCAGGTTCTTCTTCCAGTTGAACGAAGGCGAGCAGTTGTACGACAGCAGTTGATCCGGGAATTCCTTGTGGATCGCGTCAGCGAATTTCTTCGCGAACTCGAGGTCCGGCTTGCCGGTTTCGCACCAGATCATGTCGGCGTACGGTGCGTAGGCGAGGCCACGCGAGATCGCCTGTTCCAGACCCGGCTTCGTGCGATAGAAACCTTCCACCGTGCGTTCGCCCGTCAGGAACGGCTTGTCGTTGTCATCCACATCCGAGGTGATCAGGTCGGCGGCTTCGGCGTCGGTACGAGCCAGTAGCACAGTCGGCGCGCCCGAGACGTCGGCGGCCAGACGCGCGGCAGTCAGCTTCGCGATGTTTTCGCGGGTCGGCACGAGCACCTTGCCGCCCATGTGGCCACACTTCTTCACCGAAGCAAGCTGGTCTTCGAAGTGCACGCCTGCGGCGCCGGCTTCGATCATCGCTTTCATCAGTTCGAATGCGTTCAGCACGCCACCGAAACCGGCTTCCGCGTCGGCCACGATCGGTGCGAAGTAGTCGATATAACCTTCATCGCCCGGATTCTTGCCTTCCGACCATTGGATCTGGTCAGCGCGCGTCAGCGTATTGTTGATGCGCTTCACGACGAGCGGCACCGAGTTCGCCGGATACAGCGACTGGTCCGGGTACATTTCACCGGCCACGTTCGCGTCGCCCGCCACTTGCCAGCCCGACAGATAGATGGCCTTCAGGCCAGCTTTGACCTGTTGCATCGCCTGGTTGCCCGTCAGCGCGCCGAGCGAGTTCACGAACGGCTCGTTGTTGACGCTTTCCCACAGCTTTTCCGCGCCGCGCTTGGCAAGCGTGTGCTCCACTTGCAGCGAACCGCGCAGACGGATGACGTCTTCAGCGGTGTACGTGCGCTTCACGCCTTTCCAGCGCGGATCGGTTTCCCATTGCTGTTGGAGTTGCTTGGCTTGTTGTTCGCGCGACATGGTGTGCTCCTTGGTTGCCATGTAATGGATGGGTGACTCTGTCGACCGGAGTTGGTGCCAAGCACTTACTCTGGTCCTATGCAAGAAACTTGCGGTCCTTGTCGAAGCGGCTGGCCCTTTTAGGCGTTTCGTTTCGTGAAGTCTTGTATAAGAGTCTAGGCAAATCGATGGCGGCGCAATAGTCGCGAAGGAGCGTTTTTCGAATATTAATTGTGTTTAAAAATCAAATGGTTATGTATCACATTTCACATTAAGAAACGCCTTTTTCCATGTTGCAATAGAGTGTGTTGTGCCGTGCAGCACGATTTTTTACGACGCAAAAAAATTTTTCACATCGTGAAATATCGATGATCGCTAAAGTACGGGCGAAAAAAAACCGGCGCCTGAGCACCGGTTTCTTTCGACTGACGGACAGCGTGAAGCCGTCCGGGTCTTTTCAGGCCGCCTTACGTACTGAACGAGCCACGTAAATAGCGTTTGCCTGATGACTGTTGAGTCGCTGCTTAGCTGCCGCGACGCGCCGTACGCGGGCCGTCGTTGCGGCGTGCGCCGTAGCCGCCGTCACGCGAACCGCCGTAGCCTTCACGCGAACCGCCGCCGAAGCCGCCTTCACGCGAACCACCACCAGCCGACTTACCTGCCCAGCCGCCGCCATTGCCGCTACCGCTACCGCTGCGCGAACCGCCGCCGTTACCGGCCGGCTTGCCTGCGCCGCTGCCGCTACCGAAGCGACGGCCACCGCCATTGCCACCGCCCGGACGGCCACGGCCGCCAAAGCCAGGACGGCCACCGCCCGACGGAGCCGACTTGCGCGGCTCGAAGCCTTCGACGACGTTGACCGGCAGCGGGGTGCGCACGAAACGCTCGATGCGCTTCAGCGCGCCTTGTTCCGCGTGGTGCACGAGGCTCACTGCGATACCCGAGCGGCCAGCACGGCCGGTACGGCCGATACGGTGCACGTAGTCTTCAGCGAACTTCGGCAGATCGTAGTTGAACACGTGCGTGATGCCCGGGATGTCGATACCGCGAGCGGCGACGTCCGTTGCCACCAGCACGCGCACACGGCGCTCGCGCAGGGCCTTGATCGTGCGATTACGCGCGCCTTGCGGCAGATCGCCGTGCAGGGCAGCCGATTCGAAACCGGCGTCGGCCAGACGGCCAGCCAGTTGGTCAGCGTCCATCTTGGTTGCCGTGAAGACGATAGCCTGGTCGAGGCCTTCGTCGCGCAGCAGATGGTCGAGCAGACGATCCTTGTGATCGCGGTCGTCCACATAGTGGACGGTTTGCGCGATGTTGGTGCGTTGTTCGAGGCGTTGAACGATCTCGATGCGTTCCGGATCCTTCAGCAGGCGGCCGGTCAACGAACTGATCTTGCCGTCGAGCGTGGCCGAGAAGAGCATGGTTTGACGCGTGGCCGGCGTAGCGGCAACGATCGTCTCGATGTCTTCGATGAAGCCCATGTCGAGCATGCGGTCAGCTTCGTCGAGCACGAGGATCTGCAGTTGCGACAGATCAATACGGCCGCGTTCCAGGTGGTCGATCAGACGGCCCGGCGTAGCAACCAGGATTTCCGGGTTCTTTGCCAGCAGCATCAATTGTTGACCGTAAGCGACGCCGCCCAGAATGCTGACGGTGCGCAGACGCTTGAGGTGCTTGCCGTACGTGGCAGCGGCGGTGGTGACCTGCATCGCGAGTTCGCGGGTCGGCGTCAGAACCAGCATGGTCGGACGGGCAACCGGTTGCGGACGGCGCGTGCGGGCGCCGTCCGCCGGACGCGGCTCGCGCGGCTGGCTGGCTTGTGCTTTTTGCAGTTGCGAGAAACGCTCGATGGCGGGCAGCATGAACGCGGCGGTCTTGCCCGAACCGGTCGGGCTCGAGACCATCAGATCGCGGCCGGCGATGCCAGCGGGGATCGCGCGTTGCTGAACCGGAGTCGGGTTTTGATAACCAGCGGCGGTCAGCGCGGAGACGACATCCGCGGAGAGACCGAGCGACGCGAACGACGGGCCGGTCGGCGCTGCGGCTTCTGCGACGACAGCTTCCGGAGCGGCAGCGACGGCTGCGGCTTGTGCGGGTGCGTCGGCAAGACCGAGGGCTTGATCGGCGATGGCGTTCAACGGGCTGCTGGGGGTATTGCTCGAAGTCATGAGAATCCTTGAAACACAGGGAATTAAAACGTCGGCGCCAATCGGCATACCCAAGTCGTCGGATTCAGCGAGCAAAGAAGCAGCGAGCAAATCGAAAAACGGGGGCAGCTCGCGACAATGAAGGCGAGCTTTTCGTTAGAAGCTGTATCGGATGCGACATGCCAACACGGCGTGCCGCCAGCCTGGGACATGATCGCCCGTAGGGGGCTAGGCAGGAGGGGACAGGTTCTAAACTGGATTGGAGCTAAACGCTACGAGGCGCTGCGCCGCAAAGGCCGCTAGGGGAAAGCCGGGCAAAGCAGTGAAGCGCAGGCCGCATTATATAGAGTTTTGCTGCACTGCGCCACCATTAAGAAGTTTCCTGGCGGAAAACTTT
Source organism: Paraburkholderia haematera (assembly GCF_905220975.1). GTDB lineage: Bacteria > Pseudomonadota > Gammaproteobacteria > Burkholderiales > Burkholderiaceae > Paraburkholderia > Paraburkholderia haematera. The sequence goes on from NZ_CAJNBK010000002.1 coordinate 501,253, forward strand.
CGTTTGGCTGCGCGAATGGGCTTAAGGCGCTGCCCCACGGGTCTGCCTATGTGGTACCCCATGTAGCGCCCTAAGGAGCAGCCGAGGCGGCCTGCTTTGCCGTGGCCATTCCGAGACGGCGTTCCCGGAATGCCGTCCCGACGGCGGATTTCGCCGTGGGGTCAGACACGCGGGCAGATTCAGGCTGCGGTGCCGCTCTTGAGGCCTTCGATCAGTTCGACATATTGCTGCTTTGCCGCGTCCTGCGCGGTGCCTTTGAGCGCAGCCCATGCGTCGTACTTGTACTTGCCGACGATGTCGGTAAAGCCAGGCTTGTCGCCGTGGACGTCGCCCTCAGTGCCCTGCTTGAAGAGGGCGTAGAGGCGCAGAAGGGTCAGGTTGCCCGGACGCTCGGGCAGTTGCTTTGCATCTTCCTGGGCCTGGACGAATTGCGCGTTGATGTCTGTCATGGTGGTTTTGCCCGGCTGGCGGGGTTGGTTTTGGCTGGGCCGATGATCATAACAACTGCGTGCTGCCGCAGGGCCGAGGGCTTATTCCAAACACCCATCCCCGCCGGGCGGGCACAGCCAAAACCGCATCTGCATGCGCCGTGCCGATTACAATACGGTCCATGACTCAAACTGTGCTTCTTGCCCTCGATACCTCGACCGAATTCTGCTCGGTAGCGCTCCTGTCCGCCGTTGGCGGCGCCGCGAGCCAGGCAGCGGACCCAGGCCGCACCGAACCCAGAATCTGGGCGCGCCACGAGCAAACCGGCGCAGTCTCCAGCACGCGCCTGCTGCCCGCGATTCGCGAACTTTTCGACGAAGCGGGCCTTACGCTAGCGGACTGCCATGCGATCGCATTCGGTTCAGGCCCCGGTTCATTTACCGGTCTTCGCACCGCGACGGGCGTCGCTCAAGGCCTCGCGTTCGGTTTGAACCTGCCGGTCGTGCCGGTCAGCACGCTGCTGGCCTGCGCGGAAAGCGCACGGCTGCGCGATCCGTCGGCGACCCGCGTGCTCGCCGCGCTCGATGCCCGGATGGACGAAATCTATTGGGCCGACTACGCATGGGACCCGGCCCTTGGCGAATGGCGCACGCTTCAGCCGGCGTCGCTCGACGCGCCGGAACGGCTCGTGTTGCCTGACGTCCCCTTCACGCTGGCCGGTAATGCTGCTGCCGCCTTCGGTGCGCGGCTGCCCGCCGTCGCGGCTGCGCAGATCGTCGACAGCGAAGCGCTGCCGCATGCGGTGCCGCTCGCGCACGCGGCGCTGCGCGCGTTTCGCGCCGGCCGCACCGTAGCCGCTGACCAGGCCGCGCCGGAGTACATTCGCGACAAGGTCGCCCAGACCACGGCGGAGCGCATGGCCGAAAAAGCCGCCAAGGCCGAGCAGGCCGCGAGGTTGGCGCACGACGCGCATCAAGGCGAGGGCCGGCAATGAGCGGCGTGTTGCTGGCGGACCGCTACATGTCGCCGATGACCGAAGCCGATCTGGACGAGGTCGCGGCCATTGAAAAGGTCGCCTACGAATTCCCCTGGAGCCGCGGCAATTTTGGCGATTCGCTGCGCAATGGCTATTTCGGCATCTGCCTGCGTCACGTCACGGGCACGCTGATCGGTTATTGCGTGCTGATGCCGGTGGTTGATGAAATGCATCTGCTCAATTTGTGCGTGACGCCCGCCGCGCAAGGCGCCGGTGCGGGGCTCGCGCTGTTGCGAGAAGCGGTGCGCATTACGCGCGCCGAAAAACTCGAAGGCCTTCTGCTCGAAGTGCGGCCGTCGAATCATCGGGCTATCCGACTTTATGAGCGTTTCGGCTTTGCGTCGATCGGCCGGCGCAAAAATTATTATCCGGCGCGGCATCGCAGCCGGGAGGACGCCATCGTGATGCGTTTCTCGTTTGCCATGGAGGGCGCAGATGGCCGTGCATGAATCGGTACTGGAAGAGTTTGGACTTTCTCCGCTGTGGGTGCGGCGCGGCATGTCGGCGGCGTCGGAAACCACGGTTGAAACCGGGGTCGGGCAGGACGCCGGCGCGTTAGCGGATCAGGCGGCGCGGCTCGACGATCCGCGTGTGGCGGCGTGTGACGCGTCGTCGGCTGCACAAGCGCCGGATAGGCGGCAGGTAGCGTCCGTGACGGACACGCCGCGGCCCGCGGCGCCTGCGGGCGAAGCGCGGCAAGCCGATGCCGCGCCAGCGCAGGGCGAGCGTCGCACGCCGCCACCCGCGCAGGAACGGTCGCAGGAGCGGATGCAAGCGCCTGCCGACACACGGCACCCGTCGTCCCAGTCGCGCGCACCCGAGCCACCGGCGTTCGAGTCTCCGCCCGACGACGATTTCGCATGGTTCGACGATCAGCCGGCCCACGCTCCCGTTGAAGCGCGCCACGAGGCGCCCGAGCCCGCCTCGATTCAGACGCTCGACTGGGACGCGTTGAGCGAGCAGGTCGCCACCTGCCGACGCTGCCGTCTGTGCGAGAAGCGTACCAATACGGTATTCGGCGTCGGCGATCGCAATGCCGACTGGATGCTGATCGGCGAAGCACCTGGCGAGAACGAAGATCGCCTCGGCGAACCGTTCGTCGGCCAGGCCGGCAAGCTGCTCGACAATATGCTGCGTTCACTGACGCTCGCGCGCGACAGCAACGTCTATATCGCCAACGTGATCAAGTGCCGCCCGCCTGGCAACCGCAATCCCGAAGCGGACGAAGTCGCACGGTGCGAGCCTTATCTGCAACGGCAGGTCGCGCTGGTCAAGCCGAAGCTGATCGTCGCGCTGGGCCGCTTTGCCGCGCAGAGCCTGCTCAAGACCGAGGCGAGCATTTCGTCCCTGCGCGGCCGCGTGCACGAATATGAAGGGGTGCCGGTAATCGTCACCTATCACCCGGCGTATCTGCTGCGCAGCCTGCCCGACAAGGCGAAGGCCTGGGCAGATCTGTGCCTCGCGCGTGACACGTGGCTCGCGGCGTGCGGCGTGCCGCCCAGCGCGGCAAAGTGACGGACGCAAGCGGGCCGGCGGCGCACCGCGCCGTCGCGCCCGACCCATCCGCTGCGACTCTCGGGAACTTGCTCGATACATTGCGCGTACCGGCAGTGCGCGATCTTGCGTGGTTGCTGCTGAGCGCCGATTTGTTGCGAGCGCAACCACCGGTGGGCGCGCTCGCCCGTCCTTTCGACTCGCCGCAGGAAGCTGCGGCTACAGTCGACTGGCTACGCGCGTTGGAAGCCGATCCGGCCGGCTTGCAGCGTGAGCTCGCCGCGACGCGTATCACCCGTCTTGGCCGTTACGCTGAACGCCTGCTCGGATGGTTCCTGCAAGATGGACCTGCGGCGCGGCTGGTCGCGGCCGGTGTGCCGTTGCGGCGCGCGGGCGTGACGCTCGGCGAATGCGATTTTCTGGTGCAGACGCAGCAGGGCGCGCGCCTGCATTGGGAGTTGGCGGTGAAGTGCTATCTGCATGCGGGCGAAAGCCGCGCACAGCCGGCCGCACGGTCGGTGGCACAGTCGGTGGCAGGACTAGCCGATTACGTCGGCCCGAATCTGAAGGACCGCTTTGATCTGAAGCTCGCGCATGTGCTGAATCATCAACTGCCGTTGAGCGCGCGTGAAGAGTTCGCATCGGTCGGCTATGCAGGGCCGTGGACGCCGCAGATGTTCATCAAGGGCTGGCTGTTCTACCGCGCGGGCGAAACGCCCGCCGATCCTGTCGAACTCGATCCGTCGCACGGACGGGGCTGGTGGGTCACGCGCGACGACTGGCCGGATTTTGCCGCCGCGCATGCGCAGACCTGGCGCGCGCTGCCACGGCTGGAATGGCTTGCACCGCGACGACACGAGCCAGGTGCCGCGAGTGCAGTAGGTGCAGTAGGTGGTGCAGTAGGTGACGCGGGTGCCGTGGGCACACCAGGTGAGTCGGAAGGCGCGGGATTCGCTTTTGTCGATGCCCGAACGCTCGCCGCGCAAACCTCACATCAGCACGGACCGACGATGGTCGCGGCGTTCGTCGATGACAGCGCAGGTAACCGTATCGAACGTTCGCGTGGCTTTATCGTGCCCAACGAATGGCCTGAGCTGGCGCAGGCCTACGCGCGGCAATCGCGCGAACAATCGCGCGGGCGCAAGCAATAGCGGCGTGGAGCCGTGCAACGCAGCGGCCAGGACCGTGGCGATGCCGAGGCGCCTGTGTCTCTCACCACCACCGGTAAAAATGATGCACCGGCCCAACGCCGCTGCCGACGTCGAGCCGATCGCTCGCCTGCAACGCGCCGGTCAGATACAGCTTGGCGTCGGCGACCGCGCTCGCCAGATCGGCGCGCTGCGGAATCAGTGCCGCGATCGCCGACGACAGCGTGCAGCCCGTCCCATGCGTATTCTTCACCGGCACGCGCGGGCCGCCGAGGCGTAGCGTGCCGCTATCCTGGACGAGCCAGTCGGGACTGTCCGCCGCGCTCAAATGGCCACCCTTCATCAGCACCGCCCGTGCGCCAAGCGCACGCAGCGCTTCGCCTTGTTCGACCATGCCGGCTTCGTCGGTGGCGGCTTCTACGCCTAGCAGGGCTGCAGCCTCCGGCAGATTGGGCGTCAGCAGATCGGCGAGCGGCAGCAGTTCGTCACGTACGGCCGCAACCGCATCGGGCAGCAGCAGCGCGTGATTGCTCTTCGAGATCATCACCGTGTCGAGCACGATGTGCTTCGGCTTGTGCCGCCGCAGCGCCTCGGCGACCGCGCGCGCGATCTGCGCATTTGCCAGCATGCCGATCTTCACGGCATCGATACGGATATCGTCGAACACGGCATCGAGTTGCGCGGTAATGAAGGCCGGCTCAGGCGTATGAATCGCCGTGACGCCGCGCGTGTTCTGCGCGGTGAGCGCGGTGATCACGCTCGCGCCGTAGGCGCCGAGCGCCGAGAAAGCCTTCAGATCGGCCTGAATGCCGGCGCCGCCGCCGGAATCGGAACCGGCGATCGTCAGCACATTGGGAATGGGTTGAGTCATGGCAACGCGAGGAAAGGGGGAAGGCGCGGGCAGCGCCGGCAGTAAGTGCGGTGCCCGCCGCGGGTCAGTGCTTGGCTTCGCCGATCAGCGCGACCGAGTCGAACGCACGTTGGTTCGCCTGGTGGCGCCGCATCACGAGCCACATCATCAGGCAGACGAAGGTGCCGAATAGCACGATCACCGCCGAGACCGGCACGTCGAGCCAGACCAGCACGGCGTACAGGCACAGCATCACGAGCACCGAGAGATTTTCGTTGAAGTTCTGCACGGCGATCGAGTGACCCGCCGACAGCAGCACGTGGCCGCGATGCTGGAGCAGCGCATTCATCGGCACGACGAAAAAGCCCGACAGGCCGCCCACGATCATCAGGAAAATATACGCGACGATCAGATAGCCCGGCACATGCACACGGCCAAAATACAGACCCCAATGCGTGGGGAACAGATCGCGTGTGTAAAAGGCCATCAGCATCACGGCGATACCCATCATGATGCCCACCGGAAGCACCGACAGCGATTTCTTCAATGGCACGCGCGAGGCCGCGAAAATCGCGCCGGCCGCTACGCCCACTGCGACCACCGCCTGCAGAATCGCGGCTTCCGACAGCGACATGTTCAGCGACACTTCGGCCCATTTCAGCACGATGAATTGCAGTGTCGCGCCGGCACCCCAAAAAAGCGTGGTGACGGCGAGCGAGATCTGGCCGAGCTTGTCACGCCACAGCACGAGAAAGCAGTCGGCGAAATCGGTGATCAGCTTGATCGGGCCGCGTTCCTGTTTCGGATAGCGCGCGCCGGTGTCGGGAATGCGCAGATTGAACAGCGCGGCGATCACGTAAATTGCCATGATCACCAGCATCGCCGCTTCAGCGGGCGTGTTGACCGTGGGGATGTGATGCCTGAGGATCGGGGCGGCGATATGCGGGCTGATGAGCGCGCCGCCTAGCACGGTGCCGAGAATGATCGAGCCGACCGTGGTGCCTTCGATCCAGCCGTTCGCCGCGACCAGCCGGTCAGGCGGCAGCAGTTCGGTAAGAATGCCATACTTGGCGGGCGAGTAGGCCGCCGCGCCGAAACCCACGATGCCATAGGCGATCAACGGGTGCGCGCCGACCAGCATCGTGACGCAGCCGACTACCTTGATGGTGTTGGTGACGAACATCACGCGCCCTTTCGGACGGGAGTCGGCAAAGGCGCCCACGAAGGCGGCCAGAACGACGTACGACAGCACAAAGAACAGCTTGAGCAGCGGCGTCATCCAGTTCGGGGCGTGGAGATCTTTCAGCAGTGCGATAGCAGCGATCAGAAGCGCATTGTCGGCCAGCGACGAAAAAAACTGCGCGGCCATGATGGTGTAAAAACCTTTTTTCATCTGATGCGATGCTGTCCTCGCTGCGGTCTATCCGCCCCGGCCGTGTGCAAAGCGTCCGGGCTTATGCCGTTCGAAATGGGTTGTGCGCACGGCTTTATATCACGAAAATAGCTGGATTCGGACTAGCAAAATCCTTGACCGCACCGCCCAGCGGGCTGCCGAGCACTGAAAACGCCCTGTAAGCTCCTGATTCGCAAGCGTCTTTACGAAAATTACCTATGCCGCGCCCGCTCTCAGCCACGATTCATACTGCCGCACTCGCCAATAATCTCGCCGTCGCCCGGCGTTACGCACCGAAATCCAAGATCTGGGCCGTCGTCAAGGCGAATGCATACGGACACGGCCTCGCGCGCGCTTTTCCCGGTTTGCGCGCAACCGACGGTTTTGGTCTGCTGGACCTCGAAGAAGCCGTGAAACTGCGTGAATTGGGCTGGGCCGGGCCGATTCTGTTGCTCGAAGGCTTCTTCCGTCCAACCGATATCGACGTGATCGACCGCTACAGCCTGACCACGGCGCTGCACTCGGACGAACAGTTGCGCATGCTCGAGATGGCGCGCCTGTCCAAGCCCGTCAATATCCAGTTGAAGATGAACACCGGCATGAACCGCCTCGGTTACACGGTGGAAAAATTCCGCTCCGCGTGGGAGCGTGCGCGGGCCTGCCAGGGCGTCGGCCAGATCACGCTGATGACCCATTTCTCGGATGCCGATGGCGAACGCGGCGTCACCCATCAAATGGAAGCGTTCGAGCGCGGCGCGCAAGGCATTGCCGGCGCGCGCAGCCTCTCGAATTCGGCGGCGACGCTGTGGCATCCCGCAGCGCACTTCGACTGGGTGCGCCCGGGCATCATGCTGTATGGTGCGTCGCCCTCGGGCGTGACGGCCGCGATCGCAGGCACCGGCCTGCAACCGGCCATGACGCTTGCCTCCGAACTGATCGCCGTGCAGACGCTCGTCGAAGGCAATACGGTCGGCTATGGTTCGGCGTTCAAGGCGCGCGCGTCGATGCGGATCGGCGTGGTGGCCTGCGGCTACGCGGACGGTTATCCGCGGGTCGCGCCGGAAGGCACGCCGGTGATCGTCGACGGCGTGCGTACGCGGATTGTCGGCCGGGTGTCGATGGACATGCTGACCGTCGACCTGACGCCGATCCCGACGGCCAACGTCGGCTCGCGAGTCGAGCTGTGGGGCACATCGCTGCCGATCGACGACGTCGCGCAGGCGTGCGGCACGATCGGCTACGAGCTGATGTGCGCAGTGGCGCCGCGCGTGCCAGTGCGTGCGGAGTAAAGCGGGGCGCTGACAGGCCGGGAGAGCACCTTCGATGGCGGCCTCGATGGCGGTTGTTGCGCGGCGGGATCCCCATGACGGTCGAAGCGAGCTCCTCGATGAGGAGCCTCTGCGAGCGTATGAATTCAAAGAACAGCAACACAGGCAAGGGCGCGTGGCTAAACAGAAGACGTTGTACATCTGCAGTGAATGCGGCGGCCAATCGCCGAAGTGGGCCGGACAGTGCCCGTCATGCAATGCGTGGAACACGCTGGTGGAGTCGGTCGCGGAGACGCCCTCCACGCATCGCTTCCAGTCGCTCGCAAAGAGCGCACCGGTGCGGCGTCTTGCCGATATCGATGCGTCCGACGTGCCGCGCTTTTCGACCGGTGTGAGCGAGTTCGACCGCGTGCTGGGCGGCGGTCTCGTGCCGGGTGGCGTGGTACTGATCGGCGGGGACCCAGGCATCGGCAAATCGACGCTGCTGCTGCAGTCGCTTGCGGAAATTGCCGCGGACAAACGCGCGCTTTATATCAGCGGCGAAGAGTCGGCCGCGCAGATCGCGTTGCGCGCGCAACGACTTTCGTTGCTGGAGCCTGGCTCGAAGGCGAGCGAGCTGCAACTGCTGGCGGAAATCCAGCTCGAGAAAATTCAGGCGACGATCGCCGAGCAGCGGCCGGACGTCGCGGTGATCGATTCGATTCAAACCGTTTATTCCGACGCGCTGACCTCCGCACCCGGTTCGGTCGCGCAGGTGCGCGAGTGCGCGGCGCAATTGACGCGCATCGCCAAACAGTCGGGTACCACGATCATCATGGTCGGCCACGTGACCAAGGAAGGGGCGCTCGCCGGGCCGCGCGTGCTGGAGCACATCGTCGATACGGTGCTGTACTTCGAGGGCGACACGCATTCGTCGTTCCGGTTGGTGCGCGCGATCAAGAACCGCTTCGGCGCGGTCAACGAACTCGGCGTGTTCGCGATGACCGAGCGCGGCCTGCGCGGTGTCGCCAATCCGTCGGCGTTGTTTTTGTCGCAGCACGAGCAGTCCGTGCCGGGGTCCTGCGTGCTGGTGACGCAGGAAGGCACGCGGCCGCTGCTGGTCGAAGTGCAGGCGCTGGTCGACGCGGCCAACGCGCCGAATCCACGGCGCCTGGCAGTGGGGCTGGAACAGAACCGTCTGGCGATGCTGCTGGCGGTGCTGCATCGGCACGCCGGCATCGCCTGTTTCGACCAGGACGTGTTCCTTAACGCGGTGGGTGGCGTGAAGATTACCGAGCCCGCGGCCGACCTGGCCGTGCTGCTCGCGATTCATTCTTCAATGCGCAACAAGCCGCTGCCCAAGGGGCTGGTCGTATTCGGCGAAGTGGGCCTCGCCGGCGAAATCCGGCCATCGCCGCGCGGTCAGGATCGTCTCAAGGAAGCAGCCAAACTGGGCTTTTCGGTCGCTGTCATTCCGAAGGCCAATGCACCCAAACAGCCGATTGAAGGCTTACAGGTTGTTGCCGTTGAAAGGATCGAGCAGGCCATCGACCAGGTCCGCACGCTCGAATAGACGGGGCTCCGGCGACTGTGGGCGCTGTCGCCGCCGTAATGCGCGGTAAATATCTCCATATTGGCTGTAACCTACCCGACATTCCTTTTTCCTAAGCTGCGAAGGTATTGCATCTCCTGTGATGCCGGAAAAAGGATCGCGCCTTGAAACAGTCATATGAAACCGCGCACGAGCGGCCGATGCAGGTGCGCGGCTGCCGTGTCTCCGAGCCCATTCGCCAGCCGTGGGGCGGCGCTTGCCGGATTGTCGAGTGGATCGATACGACCGGGCAGATTTCGCGCCGGGTGGTGGCCGAAGACGTCACGGCTGCCGAAGTGCGCGCGACAATCAGCCGTCACGTGGAAGGCCGCAAGCATTTCCTGTACGACGACGAAAAAACGCCGCGCCAGGTTTTGCCGCGGCAGACGGCGGTGCGGCGCTGAGGTTTCAGGGCGGTGGGGGCATGAGACCGCGCCGCAGCGTGTCTGGCCAAATCTGAGCTTGGCCTTTGCTCAACCTTAGCCGCGTTTCAGTGGCGCGTGACTGGTGTGGCCACCTTAGTCTCCAGCTTAGTCCCCAGCTTCGTCTCCGTTCTGGTCTTCGCCCATCGCGGCGTACGGTTGCAGGTTGAACAGCGGATGCCGCGCGGCTTCCGCCGGGGTCAGCACCGGCGAGACGCAGCAGTCTAGCGATTCCAGCAGCAACACCCATTCCTCCAGCGGACGCTTGCCGATCAGGCCGGCCAACTCCTGCGTCAGCGCGGCGGCGTCCGGGCCGCCGATCGCCTGGCCGAGGCTCCAGTGACGCGTCGCCCATTCGGGGCGGTCCAGCGCCATGCACAGCGTTTCCCAGAATTTGAGTTCGAGCGCGCCGACCGCGAGCCAGCGGTTGTCGAGCGTCCGATACAGGTTGTAGCAGGGCACGCCGCCGTTCAGCAGACCGGCGCCGGCGGCCCGCGCGGCACCCTCATTGGCGAGCGTTACTTGCGCGACGACATTGTGCGCATGCGTGGCATGCGTCATGGATACGTCGACGAAGCGGCCGGCGCCACCGCGCGACACGTGCCACAACGCGGCGAGAATTTGCGTCACGGCGCTTAACGCGCCGCCGAGCAGGTCGGCGATCTGGAAATTCGGCAGGATCGGCGCGCCGTCGCGGCCCGCCAGTTGATCGAGCACGCCCGCGTAGCTGATGTAATTCAGATCGTGACCGGGATGGTCGACAAACGGACCGCTCGCACCGTAACCACTGATCGCGCAGTAGACCAGCCTGGGATTGACCGCACGCAGGGTTTCGTAACCGACACCGAGGCGTTCCATCACGCCGGGCCGGAAACTCTCGATCAGCACATCCGCTTCGGCCGCGAGTGCGCGTAACACGTTGCGTCCCGCTTCCGATTTGAGGTCGAGGCGCGTTTCGCGCTTGCCGCGATTGACCAGCCGGTAAAACGCGCCAGGGCGGCCTGCCACGCGGTCGCTCGACGACTGCATCATGGTGCGGGTGGGGTCGCCCGCGCCGGGCGCCTCAATCTTCAGCACGTCGGCGCCGAGTTCTGCAAGTCGCAGAGCGGCAACCGGACCCGGCAGCAGCCGGGTCAGGTCCAGCACACGCAGGCCCTGCAGCGGAGCAGGCGCTGCCACTGGCGAGGACGCAACTGATGGCGCGGCTGAAGACGCAGACGAGGACGCAGACGAGGACGCAGACGAGGACGCAGACAAGGACTCAGGTAACGGCTCAGATGAGGACGCGGACGGGCTCACGGGTGACAAGGACTACCTCCGATCGATGCCGGCGCGGTTCGGGAACAGCCTGCCGCTAGCCGATTTGTTCGAGTTCCTCATGAGTCTCGAGCCATTCGGCTTCGAGCGTTTCGAGGCGCGCGTTCACATCTGCCTGACGGCGGATCGCCTCCGTCAGTTTGCTCTTCTGCCCGGGCTCGTAACTGGCCAGATCGACGACGAACGTTTCGAGCGTCGCCTTTTCCGCGTTGAGCGCGTCCATTTCCTTTTCGATCTTCGTGATGCGGCTTTGCAGCGGCTTTTTCAGGTGCGCGAGCTTCTGGCGCGTTTCCGCTTCGAGGCGGCGTTGCTCCTTGCGATTGACGCCATTGTCCGCGCTATCCGCGCCGCTCGACGTCGTGCCCGCCTTGAGCGCCACACGTTGTTCCGCGGCATGTTGAAGCAGCCAGTCGCGGTAGTCGTCGAGATCGCCGTCGAACTCCTGCAGACGGTGCTTCGCGACCAGCATGAATACGTCGGTGGTGGCGCGCAGCAGGTGCCGGTCGTGCGACACCAGAATCAGCGTGCCCTCGAATTGCGCGAGCGCCATAGTCAGCGCATGACGCGTTTCGAGATCCAGGTGATTGGTCGGCTCGTCGAGCAGCAGCAGATTCGGCTTTTGCCAGATAATCAGTGCGAGTGCCAGACGTGCTTTTTCGCCGCCCGAGAAGGGCGCGATTTTCGCCGTCGCCATCTCGCCGGAAAAGTTGAAACTGCCGAGGAAGTCGCGCAATTCCTGCTCGCGCGTATCGGGCGCAAGACGCGCCAGATGCTGAAGCGGGGTATCGTCCGGACGCAGGGTTTCAAGCTGATGCTGCGCGAAGTAGCCGATGCGCAGTCCCTTGCCTTCGCGCACATGGCCGCCGAGGGCTTCGAGCGTGCCGGCGAGCGTTTTGATCAGCGTCGATTTGCCCTGACCGTTCGCGCCAAGCAGGCCGATGCGCTGACCGTTCTGGATCGACAGCATCACATGGTCGACGATGGGAATTTCGCCGTCTTCGCCGTGATAGCCGCAGCGCACGTCTTCCATCACCATCATCGGATTCGGTGCGGAATCGGGTGTGCGGAATTCGAACGTGAACGGCGAGGACGCATGCGCCGGCGCGATCATTTCCATCTTCTCGAGCGCTTTCACGCGGCTCTGCGCCTGACGCGCCTTGGTGGCCTGCGCCTTGAACCGGTTGATGTAGCTCTGCAGATGCTCGACCGTGCGCTGCTGCTTCTCATACGCACTTTGCTGCAACGCGATTTGTTGCGCGCGCAGGATTTCGAACTGCGAATAGTTGCCGCCGTAACGCTTGATCTGCTGATATTCCAGATGCAGCGTGACGTTGCAGACGGAATCGAGAAATTCGCGGTCGTGCGAGATCACGATCAGCGTGCCCGGATAACGGTGCAGCCAGTCTTCGAGCCAGACGATCGCGTCGAGATCCAGGTGGTTGGTCGGTTCGTCGAGCAGCAGCAGGTCGGAGCGGCACATCAGCGCTTGCGCCAGATTCAGTCGCATGCGCCAGCCGCCGGAGAAACTGCTGACCGGCTCGCGCGTTTGTTCGAGCGTGAAGCCGAGGCCGAGCAGCAAAGCTTCGGCGCGGGCCGGCGCGGTGTAGCCGTCGGCGTCCGCGAACGCGGCGTGCGCTTCGCCTTCGGCGGCGCCGTCATGCGCGGCCGAGGCTTCGGCGATGCGTGCTTCGATGGTGCGCAAGGCGGCGTCGCCGTCGAGCGTGTAGGCGAGGGCGGTCTTGTCCGCGGCGGGCGTTTCCTGCGCGACGTGGGCGATCTGCCAGGTCGGCGGGATCGAAAAATCGCCGCCGTCCGCATGCAGTTCGCCGAGCAGCACGGCAAACAGCGTCGACTTGCCCGCGCCGTTCGCCCCCACCAGGCCTGCCTTCTCGCCTGGGTTGAGGGTGAACGTGGTGTTTTCAAAGAGCGGCTTGGTGCCGCGCGCAAGGCTGAACTGGTTAAAGCGGATCACGAAGAGGCCGGCTGAAGAAAAACGCTATTTTAGACCGCCGGGGCTGACACCGGGCGCTCAGCCGGGATCGGCCATTCGGCCGACTGTACCGGCGAGGCTTTTGGCATAGACTGACGGCTTTCACGGGGAGAGCACATGACATCGATTTATTCGTTTTCTGCACGTACGCTCGGCGGCGAGGAAGTGAGCCTCGAGCGCTATCAAGGCAAGGTCTTGCTGATCGTCAATACGGCGAGCGAATGCGGGTTCACGCCGCAGTATGCCGGCCTGCAAAAGGTCTATGACACCTATGCTGCGCGCGGACTCGCGGTGCTCGGTTTTCCGTGCAACCAGTTCGGCAAGCAGGAACCGGGTGACGCTGCGCAGATCGGCAGCTTCTGCGAAAAGAACTACGGCGTGACCTTTCCGATGTTCGACAAGATCGACGTGAACGGTGCCAACGCGCATCCGCTGTTCCGCTTTCTGACGGGCGAGGCGCCAGGCTTGCTGGGCCTCGAAGCGATCAAATGGAACTTCACCAAGTTCCTGATCGGCCGCGACGGCAAAGTGGTGAAGCGCTATGCGCCGCTGACCAAGCCCGAGGCGATTGTCGAGGACGTCGAAAAGCTGCTGTAAAACGCAGCAACGCAGCAAGGCAGCAACGCAGCAAGGCGGCACGCGAAGTCGGCAGCGGCCGGGACGCGGCTGCCGCTACAGGATCGGCGAGAACAACCGCGCCACGTGCATCAGCACGCGCCGCAGCGCGCCCGCTTTGCGATACTCGGTGCGGTCGATTTCGAGCGACTCCGCGAAGTCCTTGAGCAGCATGGCTTCGACCTCTTTGGCGAAGCCGCGGTCCACAGTGAGCACCATGATCTCGAAGTTCAGGCGGAACGAACGGTTGTCGAGATTCGCGCTGCCGATTGCCGCCGCGACGCTGTCGATCAGCACGACCTTCTGATGCAGGAAACCCGGCTGGTAGCGGAACATCCGGATGCCCGCGCGCAGCGAGTCGTATGCATACAGTTTCGAGGCGGCGAACACCACACGATGATCGCGCCGGCACGGAATCAGAATGCGCACATCCACGCCGCGCAACACCGCCAGTCGCAGCGCGGCGAAAACGGCTTCGTCGGGCACAAGATAAGGCGTCGTGATCCAGATCCGCTCGCGAGCCGCGTTGATCGCCTCCACGAAGAAGAGCGAGCAGGTCTCCTGCTTGTCGGCCGGGCCGCTCGGCACGACGAGACAGTGCATGCCCTGGTCGGCCGGCTCGGCGGCCGGCATGGCGAACTCGGGCAACTCCTGGGTCGCCCAGTGCCAGTCTTCGGTGAACACGAACTGGATGCTGGCGACGGCCGGGCCGCGCACTTCGATATGCGTATCGCGCCACGGCGATAGCGGCGGCTTGCTGCCGAGATATTCGACACCGACGTTGTGTCCGCCGACAAACGCGCGCTCACCGTCCACCGAGACGATTTTGCGGTGATTGCGGAAGTTCAACTGCAGTCGATTGACGAAGCGGCGATTGGTGGCGAACGGGTGCGTCTCCACGCCGGCCGCGCGCAGCGCCGCCACGTAGCGGTGGGGCAGATCGAAACTGCCGATGCTGTCGTACAGAAAGTAGACGCGCACGCCTTGCTGCGCTTTCGCGATCAGTGCGTCTTTGAGCATTTCGCCGAGCGCGTCGTCGCGCACGATGAAGAACTGCACGATCACGTAATTGCGTGCGCCTTCGATCGCTTCGAAGATCGCTTCGAAAGTCGCGGCTCCGTTCACGAGCGTGCGCACGGAATTGCCTGGCAGGAACGGCATGCCACTCAGGCGCGTAAGCGAGTGCACAAGCCTGGCGCCCAGCTCCTGCGTGGGCAGTCCTGCGGAAGAGGCCCGCGTATCCCATTCCCGAGGATGGGCGCGTGTGCGCAGCAATTCGTTTTCGATGCGGCGAGCGTCCGCGTAACCCTGGAATTTGCTGCGGCCGAGAAACAGGTAGGGCACCAGCGTCAGATACGGCATGGCGACCAGCGACACGGCCCATGCGATCGCGCCTTGCGACGTGCGGGTGTACAGAATCGCGTGGCACGCCGCAACCACGCCGAGAATATGGGCGAGGGCGACCAGCGGGCCGACATGAAGCAGGTCGAATTCCATAGGCAGGCGAAGGGTTGGCAGAGCGCCGCCGCGGCTGCCTGACGGCGCCGCGGACAGCAGACCGCGCCCATCTTACCGAACGTGAGTGCGTTGAGGTGGCCTGACTCACGGGCCAGAGGCAGAAGACACGTGGGCGGCCCCCGGATAATTCACAGGCGACCCACGGACGAAGCGCGCCGCAAGCACTGAATGCCTGCCGCACGCCTCGAGGATCCAGCAAGAAAACGTCAGACTGGCAGATCCGCGGCCTGGATCAGGAACACGTTGTCGTCGCCGGCACTCGTCGACAGCCACACCAGATCGAGACCGCCGAATGCCGCTTCGACGTTCGCGCGCTCGTTACCGATCTCGACCACCAGCACGCCGTCTTCGGTCAGCCAGTTGCGTGCTTCGGCGATGATCCGGCGCACGATATCCATGCCGTCCGCGCCGCCTGCCAGAGCCATGTCGGGCTCGTGCTTGTATTCGGCGGGCAGTTCCTTCATCGAGGCGGCGTTCACATACGGCGGATTGCTGATGATCACGTCGTAGCGGCGCTCGGCGAGCGGCGCGTACAGATCGCCTTCGAAGAGGGCGACGCGGTCGTCGAGCCGGTAATCCGTCACGTTGCGTGTGGCGACTTCCAGCGCGGGTGCGGAGAGATCGACTGCGTCGATATCCGCATTCGGGAATGCGTGCGCCGCGAGGATCGCGAGGCAGCCGGAGCCCGTGCACAGTTCCAGCACGGCGGCCACCTGTTCGGGATCTTCGACGTACGGTTGCAGGCCGTCCTGCAGCAACTCGCCGATGAACGAGCGCGGCACGATCACGCGTTCATCCACGTAGAAGCGGAAGCCGTGCATCCACGCTTCCTGCGTGATGTAGGCCGCCGGCACGCGCAGACCGGCGCGGCGCTCGATCACGTTCAGTACGGCGTCGATTTCTGCGGCGGAGAGACGCGCGTCGAGGAATGGCTCCAGCAGATCGAGCGGCAGGTGCAGCGTCTGCAGGATCAGATAGGCGGCTTCGTCGTAGGCGTTGGCCGAGCCGTGGCCGAACGACAACTCGGCCTGATTGAAGCGCGACACCGCAAAACGCAGCAGGTCGCGGACAGTTGAAAACGGGAGCGTCATCGCGGAAATTCCTTGGTCAGGCGATCAGTTGTTCGAGCACGCGGCGATACACGTTCTTCAGCGGCTCGATGTGTGCGACTTCGATATGTTCGTCGATCTTGTGGATGCTGGCGTTCAGCGGACCGAATTCGATCACCTGCTCGCAGATGCGGGCAATGAAGCGGCCATCCGAAGTGCCGCCGGTGGTCGACAGTTCTGCCGTGACGCCGGTTTCGTCCTTGATCGCCTGAGCCAGCGCGTTCGACAGATCGCCGCGCGGCGTGAGGAACGGCAGGCCGCTCACGGTCCATTGCAGGTCGTATTCGAGATTGTGCTTGTCGAGGATCGCGTGGACGCGAGCCTGCAGGCCTTCCACCGTGCTGGCCGTGGAGAAGCGGAAATTGAACATCACATCCGCATGGCCGGGAATCACGTTCGTCGCGCCGGTGCCGCTATGGAGGTTCGACACCTGCCAGGTGGTGGGCGGGAAGTACTCGTTGCCGTCGTCCCAGCTTTCGGCAACCAGCTCGGCCAACGCGGGCGCGAGCAGATGCACCGGGTTTTTCGCCAGATGCGGGTAGGCGATATGGCCTTGCACGCCCTTGACGATCAGCTTGCCCGACATTGAACCGCGACGGCCATTCTTGACCATATCGCCGAACTGCGCGCTTGAGGTCGGT
Source organism: Paraburkholderia haematera (assembly GCF_905220975.1). Lineage (GTDB taxonomy): Bacteria > Pseudomonadota > Gammaproteobacteria > Burkholderiales > Burkholderiaceae > Paraburkholderia > Paraburkholderia haematera. The sequence continues at coordinate 518,053 of NZ_CAJNBK010000002.1, forward strand.
TCGCCGACGAGGCAGTAGTCCATGCGCTCGCCGCGCGCCTGCAGCGCTTCGACGACCTTGACGGTGCCGTCGGTAGCGGGGCCTTCTTCGTCGCTCGTAATCAGGAAAGCGATCGAGCCGCGATGCGCGGGGTGCGCCGCGACGAACTCCTCGCTTGCCACCACGAAGCCGGCGATCGAGGCCTTCATGTCCGCCGCACCGCGGCCGTAGAGCTTGCCGTCACGATGGGTCGGCTCGAACGGCGCCGAGTGCCATTGTTCGAGCGGCCCGGTCGGTACGACGTCCGTGTGGCCGGCGAATGCGAGCAGCTTGCCGCGCGTGCCGTCGGCGCCGCGTTTGACGGCCCACAGGTTGGTCACGCCGTTCGATTCGATCGTCTCGTGCTCGAAGCCGAGCGCGGACAGGCGTTCGATCAGCAGGCGCTGGCAATGCTGGTCGTCGGGCGTGACAGAGGCGCGCGCGATCAGTTGTTCGGTAAGGGCGAGGGTGCCGGACATGGATTCAGTACAAGCCACTTTGAAATGAAAAAATGCCGGCTGGCGGTTGGACACCGCAGCCGGCAACAGCTTTTTTAAGCAACGCGGCGAGGCCACGTTTTACTGCTTGTTGCGTTCGATTTTTGCTTCCAACCCTGGGCGTTAGGCTTCAGAACCGGCAATCAGGCAAACAACGCCGTGTATTCGTCCGCGGAGAAACCGAGCGACTTGACCTTTCCATTGACCACGAGCACCGGCCGTTTGATCACCGACGGCTTGTGGATCATCAACGCGATCGCGCCGGACTGCGTGTCCGCCGCCGCCTTCATGTCGTCGGACAGGCCGCGCCAGGTCGTGCCGCGACGGTTCAGCAACGCGTCGAGCTTCACGTCCTTCAGCCAGTCCTGCACGAGCGGCTCGGTCACACCGTGTTTCTTGAAGTCGTGGAATTCGAACTCGACGTCATGCTCTTCCAGCCACACACGGGCCTTCTTCACGGTGTCGCAATTCGGAATGCCGTAGACCACGGTTTTGGTGCCGCGTGCCATCAGTCGCCTCGCAGCAGCTCGTTCAGGCCGACCTTCGCGCGTGTCTTGGCGTCGACCTTCTTGACGATCACGGCGCAGTAGAGGCTGTGCGAGCCGTCTTTCGACGGCAGGTTGCCCGCCACCACCACCGAGCCCGCCGGAATGCGGCCGTACGTGACTTCACCGGTTTCGCGGTCGTAAATCTTGGTGCTCTGGCCGAGGTACACGCCCATCGAGATCACCGAGTTTTCTTCGACGATCACGCCTTCCACCACTTCCGAGCGCGCGCCGATGAAGCAGTTGTCTTCGATGATGACCGGGTTGGCCTGCAGCGGCTCCAGCACGCCGCCAATGCCCACGCCACCCGACAGGTGGACGTTCTTGCCGATCTGCGCGCACGAACCGACCGTGGCCCACGTGTCGACCATCGAGCCTTCGTCCACGTAAGCGCCGATGTTGGTGTACGACGGCATCAGCACCACGTTCTTCGCGATGAACGAGCCGCGGCGCGCGATGGCGGGCGGCACCACGCGGAAGCCGCCGGCGGCGAAGTCTTCAGCGGTGTAGTTGGCGAACTTCGACGGCACCTTGTCGTAGAACTGCGAGTAGCCACCGGCCGCTTGCACCACGTTGTCTTCCAATCGGAACGACAGCAGAACGGCCTTCTTCAGCCATTGATTGACGACCCAGTCGCCGTCCTTCTTTTCGGCCACGCGCAGCGCGCCCTTGTCCAGTTGCTCGATCGCATGGGCGACGGCTTCACGCACGTCGGCCGGAGCGGCCTTCGGCGACAGGTCGGCGCGGTTTTCCCAGGCGGTATCAATGATCTGCTGAAGTTGTTGCGACATATGCGTGCTTTTCTGAAGAGTTGAAGTCTGAAGAAGGGAATGCGGTGCGCGGGGCTGCCGAATACGAAAAACGCACGAAAAACGCACGAAAAACGCACGAAAAACTCAGCCCGCGAGCGCGCGGCAAAAATCGACGATCCGTTGTGCGCCTTGCGTGCATTCGTCGACATCGGCGACGAGCGCCATGCGCACGAAATTGCGGCCGGGGTTCACACCGTGCGCAGTGCGCGCGAGGAAGGAGCCCGGCAGAACCGTCACATTATAGTCGGCGTAGAGGCGCTGGGCGAACTCGGTGTCCGACAGGCCCGTGCGCGAGACGTCCGCCCACAGGTAGAACGCCGCGTCCGGCAGGCGTACGTCGAGCACCTCGGCGAGCATCGGCGTCACGGTGGAAAACTTCTGCACATACTTCGCGCGGTTCTCGCGCACGTGCGTTTCGTCATTCCAGGCCGCGATGCTGGCACTCTGGAACACGGTCGACAAGGCCGCGCCGTGGTATGTCCGGTATAGCAGGAAGTCTTTCAGGATCGCCGCGTCGCCCGCCACGAAGCCCGAGCGCATGCCTGGCACGTTCGAGCGCTTGGACAGGCTCGACAGCATGACAAGGCGCTCGAAGCCGCGACCGAGCTTGTGGGCCGCTTCCAGGCCGCCGAGCGGCGGATGGGCTTCGTCGAAGTAGATTTCCGAGTAGCACTCGTCCGAGGCGATCACGAAGCCGTAACGGTCCGACAGCGCGAACAGTTCGCGCCAGTCGTCGAGCGTGAGCACGGCGCCGGTGGGATTGCCCGGCGAGCACACGTACAACAGCTGAGTGCGCGCCCAGATGTCGGCCGGGACCGCCGAATAGTCGCAGGCAAAGTTGCGCGCCGGGTCGCTATTGACGAAGTACGGCTGCGCGCCGGCGAGAATCGCCGCGCCTTCGTAGATTTGGTAGAACGGGTTCGGACAGAGTACGATCGCAGGCTCGCCGTCAGCATTCTGTCTGGGGGCGATGACCGTTTGTGCGAGCGCAAAAAGCGCCTCGCGCGAGCCCGCCACCGGCAGCACCTGGGTAGCCGGATCGACCGGGGGCAGGGTGTAGCGCTGCGTCACCCATTTCGCGATCGACTCGCGCAGGGCAGGCGTTCCGATGGTGGCCGGATACGACGACAAACCGCCGAGCGAGGCAATCACCGCGTCGCGAATCAGCGAGGGCGTGGGATGTTTCGGTTCGCCGATGCCGAAGCTGATATGCGCGAGGCCGGCCGGCGGCGTGACGTCCTTGAAAAGCGCACGCAGCTTTTCGAACGGATAGGGCTGAAGGGAGTCGAGTAGAGGGTTCACTGGGCGGATCGAGCCTGATCGAGGATGGGCGCAGACGGATGCAGGGAGACGCTGGGCACGCGCGCTGATCGCAAAACGCATGAATGACGCGAAATGACGCGAAAAGGGTGGCAGCGGCGGCGAGCGGATGATTATAGCGTGGCGCGCAGCCGTTCGCGGACCGGCGCGGCGCAACCCGCCAGGCGGCGCAGGCAATGCGACGCAGCGGAAACGACGCGAACCGCGGACGGTGCGCGTAAAAAATAAGCAGGAGCAGTAATGGTCGTAGCAGCAATGGACACATCCGGACGAAGCGGGCGCGAGGACGCCGCCTTCGGCAGCACTAGCCGCAAGCGCAGCCACGGCCGCGGGAGGACCGCGCAATGAGCAACTGGCTTCGCAATAGCTGGCCGACGGGTTGGCCTACCCTCGCGATCATGCTGGGCGCCTCGGTGTGGGGCATGATCTGGTACCCGCTGCGCATGCTGAATGCGCTCGGCGTAACCGGTACGGCCGCGAGCGCGCTCACTAGCGGCGCCGGTTGCCTGTTCGTCCTGCTGGTGCGCTATCGCGCGCTCAGGACCGTGCGCTGGCACTGGCTGCTGCCGGCCTTGGCGCTGGCCGCAGGCATCACCAATCTCGGCTTCGTGTGGGGTTCGATCCATGGCGAGGTGATGCGCGTTCTGTTGCTGTTCTATCTCACCCCTGCCTGGACCGCGCTCTTTGCGCACTTCATCCTGCATGAACGGCTCACCTGGGCGGGCGCCGGCCTCGCCGCGCTATCGCTCGCTGGCGCGATGACCATGCTGTGGTCGCCGCAACTGGGCATCCCGGTGCCCGGCAACCTGGCCGAATGGGCCGGGCTTGCGGGCGGCATGGGCTTCGCGATGAGCAACGTGCTGATTCTCAAGACAAGCCGGGTGCTGCCTGAGATGAAACCGGAAATGCGCACCGCGACGATCTTCGGCGGCGCGGCGATTTTCAGCGCCTTTGCATCGCTGTTCGAGGCAATGCCCGCACCGCCCACCGGCGCGCATCTCGGCACGGCCGCGCTATTGGTGCTCGGCCTCGGTTTTCTGCTCGCGTCGAACAATATGCTCGTGCAGTATGGACTTTCGCGCGTGCCGGCCAATCGGGCCTCGATCATCATGCTGTTCGAGATCGTGGTCACGGCCTTGTCCGCGTGGCTCTTTGCCGGCGAGACGCCGGGCCCGCGCGAATGGGCCGGCGGCGCGTGCATCGTGCTGGCGTCGGCGCTATCCAGCTGGGTGCACCGGACCAAGGCTTTGCCGCCTGATCCGGCCAATCAGGACACGGGTCTCGACACCGGCGACAGCACAGACCGTAAGGACGCTAAGAACCGCTCGCGCGCGATGGTATGATTGCCCCTCATTAGCCGGCGCATGCTTCACCGCGTGCGATTGGCGCCCGTGTCGCGGGGTTTCGCGGGCCGTTTCGCTGCATCGGCGAACGGCTGGCGCGAACTTCACGAGCCACCTTTTATTTTCCCTTTTCAAACAGCGAAATCGCCGTGCGTCTGACCTCGATCAAACTCGCTGGCTTCAAGTCATTCGTCGATCCCACGCATTTCCAGGTCCCGGGCCAGCTTGTCGGCGTGGTCGGACCGAATGGGTGCGGCAAGTCCAATATCATCGACGCCGTGCGCTGGGTGCTCGGCGAATCGCGCGCTTCCGAGCTGCGCGGCGAGTCGATGCAGGACGTGATCTTCAATGGCTCGACCGCGCGCAAGCCGGGTAGCCGCGCCAGCGTCGAACTCGTGTTCGACAACGCCGACGGCCGGGCCGCCGGGCAGTGGGGGCAGTATGCCGAAATCGCCGTCAAGCGCGTGCTCACGCGCGACGGCACCTCGAGCTACTACATCAACAACCTGCCGGCTCGCCGCCGCGACATTCAGGACATCTTCCTCGGTACCGGCCTCGGGCCGCGTGCGTACGCGATCATCGGGCAGGGCATGATCGCGCGCCTGATCGAGGCGAAGCCCGAAGAGCTGCGCGTGTTCCTCGAAGAAGCCGCGGGCGTGTCGAAGTACAAGGAACGCCGCCGCGAGACGGAGAACCGTCTGCACGACACGCGCGAGAATCTGATCCGCGTCGAAGACATCGTCCGCGAACTCAGTGCGAACCTCGAGAAGCTCGAGGCGCAGGCAATCGTCGCGACCAAATACAAGGATTTGCAGGCCGACGGCGAAGAGAAGCAACGTCTGTTGTGGCTGTTGCGCAAGAACGAAGCCGGCGGCGAGCAGGAGCGCCAGCAACGCGCCATCGAACAGGCGCAGATCGACCTCGAAGCGCAAACCGCGAAGCTGCGCGAAGTCGAAGCGCAGCTCGAAACGCTGCGCGTCGCGCATTATTCCGCCAGTGACGCAATGCAGGGTGCGCAGGGCGCGTTGTACGAGGCGAATGCCGAAGTCAGCCGCCTCGAGGCCGAGATCAAGTTCATCGTCGAATCGCGCAACCGCGTGCAGGCGCAGATCGCCGCGTTGACCGCGCAGCGTGAACAGTGGCAATCGCAAGCCCAGAAAGCGCAAGGCGATCTCGAAGACGCCGAAGAACAACTCGCAGTCGCCGAAGAAAAAGCCGCGCTGGCCGAAGACGAAGCCGCCGCGAAGCACGATGCGATGCCGGCGCTGGAAGCGCGCTGGCGCGACGCGCAGACCGAACTGAACGCCGAGCGCGGCGGGATCGCGCAGACCGAACAGGCCATCAAGCTCGAAGCCGCGCATCAGCGCAATGCGGATCAGCAATTGCAGCAACTGCAGCAGCGTCACGAGCGGCTGAAGTTGGAAGCGGGCGGTCTCGACGCGCCCGACGAAGCGCAACTCGAAGACCTGCGCATGCAGCTCGCCGAGCACGAAGAAATCCTGCACGACGCGCAGGCCGGTCTCGCCGACGCGCAGGAAACGCTGCCGCGTCTCGACGGCGAACGGCGTGCGGCCCAGGAACGCGTGCAGTCGGAAAGTGCACAGATTCATCAGCTTGACGCTCGCCTTGCCGCGCTCAAGCAATTGCAGGAAAACGTTCAGACCGAAGGCAAGATTCAGCCGTGGCTTGAAAAGCACGAGCTGAGCGGCTTGCCGCGTCTGTGGAAGAAGCTGCACGTCGAAGCAGGCTGGGAAGCCGCGCTCGAAGCGGTGCTGCGCGAGCGGCTCGCTGCGCTGGAGGTGTCGAACCTCGACTGGGTCAAGGCATTCGCCACCGATGCGCCGCCCGCCAAGCTCGCGTTCTACGCACCGCCGGCAGCCGGTCAGCCGGTCGCCGCACCGCCGGCTTTGCGTCCGCTGCTGTCGCTGGTTCGTATCGACGACGCGGGCATTCGCGCCGTGCTGAACGAATGGCTCGGCCTCGCCTTCGCCGCTGACGATCTGCAGCAGGCGCTCGCCATGCGCGCGCAACTGCCGGAAGGCGGATCGTTCGTCGTGAAGGCCGGCCACGTAGTGACGCGGGTCGGCGTCCAGCTGTATGCCGCCGACTCCGAACAGGCCGGCATGCTGGCCCGTCAGCAGGAAATTGAAAACCTGACGCGTCAGGTGCGTGCGCAAGCCCTGCTCGCCGATGAGGCCAAGTCCGCCGCGATCCGCGCCGAAGCCGCGCATACGCAGGCTGCACAAGTGTTGACCGATGTGCGTCAACAGTCGGAGCGCGCGACGCAACGCGTGCACGCATTGCAGATGGACGTGCTGAAGCTCGCACAGGCACATGAACGCTACACGCAGCGCAGCACGCAGATCCGCGAAGAGCTTGAAGAAATCACCGCGCAGATCGAAGAGCAGCGCGCTTTGCGCGCCGAATCGGAAGCGAACTTCGAGCGTCACGACGCCGAACTCGCGGAATTGCAAGCGCGTTTCGAAGATCATCAACTGGCCTTCGAAGCACTCGACGAATCGCTGACCGCCGCGCGCGCGCAATCGCGTGATCTCGACCGGGCCGCCACCGACGCGCGTTTCGCCGCGCGCAATATGGCGAACCGTATCGACGAATTGAAGCGCAGCATCCAGGTCTCGCATGAGCAGAGCGAGCGCGTCGCCGCGTCGCTGGAAGACGCGCGCGCCGAGCTGGAAACGATCAACGAGCAAACCGCGCATACCGGCTTGCAGGACGCGCTCGATATCCGCGCGGTCAAGGAAGAAGCGCTGCACGCCGCACGTCTCGAACTGGACGACCTGACCGCCAAGCTGCGTGCCGCCGACGAAACCCGTTTGACCGCCGAACGTGCGCTGCAACCGCTGCGCGACCGCATCAACGAATTGCAGCTGAAGGAACAGGCCGCGCGCCTGAACGGCGAGCAGTTCATCGAGCAACTGGCCGCGGCCGGTGTCGATGAGGCGCAATTGCAGGCCAAGCTCACGCCGGACATGAAGCCGTCCTACCTGCAAGGCGAAGTCACGCGGATCAACAACGCGATCACGGCGCTCGGCCCGGTCAACATGGCCGCACTGGACGAGCTGAAGGCGGCGAGCGAGCGCAAAACGTTCCTCGATTCGCAATCGGCCGACCTGACCAACGCGATCGAAACGCTGGAAGACGCGATCCGCAAGATCGACGGCGAAACGCGTACGTTGCTGCAAGGCACTTTCGACGAAGTGAACCGTCATTTCGGCGAGCTGTTCCCGCGTCTCTTTGGCGGTGGCCAGGCCAGGCTGATCATGACCGGCGACGAGATTCTCGACGCCGGCGTGCAGGTGATGGCGCAACCGCCGGGCAAAAAGAATTCGACGATTCACCTGCTGTCGGGCGGCGAAAAGGCACTGACCGCCACCGCGCTGGTGTTCGCGATGTTCCAGTTGAATCCCGCGCCGTTCTGTCTGCTCGACGAAGTGGACGCGCCGCTCGACGACGCCAATACGGAACGTTTTGCGAACCTCGTACGCGCGATGTCGGACAAGACGCAGTTCCTGTTCATTTCGCACAACAAGATCGCGATGGAAATGGCGCAGCAACTGATCGGCGTGACCATGCAGGAGCAGGGCGTATCGCGGATCGTTGCGGTCGACATGGAATCGGCGGCTGGTTTCGCCCAGAATATCGTTTAAGTTTTCGTTTAGATTGATCATCGCGGGCGCCCGCGTTCAGCGCAGCGGCCATCGGCCGCGCGACACGTGGGGTGGGCGCATAGCCGCGCAGACAAAAGAATTGCTGATGGAGCATGCATGGACGAGTTGACACTCGGTTTGATCGGCGCGGGTGCCGTGGTGGTCGGGGGCGTGGTCGTGTACAACGCATGGCAGGGCGCGAAAGTGCGCCGCAAGATGCCACGCCCGATGCCGGCCGATACCGCCGAAAGTTTCGCGCGCGACGATCAGGAAGAACAGAGCCCGTTTATCGAGCCGGCCCGGCCGACCACACGGCGCGAGCCGGTAGTGGGTTCGGAGGCGGCGGCGGAAAGCGCAGCGGCGCGCGTTGAGCCGACTTTTGGCGCGACTGCCGCGCCGCTCGATACGCCGGCCGATATTCAGGCCGAGATGACGACGCCGAACGGCTATCCCGAAGCCGAAGGCATTTCTGAAGCCGAAGGCGGCCAGGCTGCGAAGGCCGCCGAACCGGCCGAGCCGATCCTGCCCGCTGCCACGACGATTTCGTCGGCGCCGCCGGCTATCGTCGATCGGCGCATCGACTGCATCGTGCCGATTCGGTTGAACGGCCCGGTGGCCGGCGACAAGGTGATTCCGCTTGCGCAGCGTCTGCGCCGCGCCGGCAGCAAGCCCGTGCATATCGAAGGCAAGCTCGAAGGCGGTGCGTGGGAATTATTGCAAAACGGCGCACGCTATGAAGAGCTGCGCGCGGCCGCGCAGTTGGCCAATCGCAGCGGGGCGCTCAACGAACTGGAGTTTTCGGAGTTCGTGACGGGCGTGCAGCAGTTTGCCGATGCGCTTGACGCGTCGCCGGAATTTCCCGACATGCTCGAAACGGTTGCCATGGCGCGCGAGCTCGACGGCTTCGCCGCGCAGTGCGATGCGCAACTGTCGATCAACGTACTCTCCGACGGCGCGCCGTGGTCGGCCAACTATGTCCAGGCCGTCGCGTCGCAGGACGGTTTGCTGCTTTCGCGCGACGGCACGCGCTTCGTCAAGCTCGACGCGAAGCAGAGCCCGGTGTTCATGCTGCAATTCGGCGACACCAATTTCCTGCGTGACGACCTGACCTACAAGGGCGGCCAGATGATCACGCTGGTGCTCGACGTGCCGGTCGCGGACGAAGACATCCTGCCGTTCCGCCTGATGTGCGACTACGCGAAATCGTTGGCTGAGCGTATTGGCGGACGGGTGGTCGACGATGGGCGCCGTCCGTTGCCGGAAACCGCGCTGCTGGCGATCGAAAAGCAGTTGATGACGCTCTACGCGAAGCTCGAACAGGCGGGTATTCCGGCGGGTTCGCCGGCCACCCGGCGTTTGTTCAGCCAGTAAGGGCACCGCCTTGTTATGCTGGATTCGACGGCCGCACATTGTGCGGCCGTTGGCATTTGGGGCAGCGTTTCGGCGTGTGCATCGAACCCACGAAACTGGCCATTCGGCCGATGTAAAGGGGCACGCTTTCCTGCGATAATCCTATGTCTGAATTTCATTGAAGAAGCTTCCGACAGCATGGCCCGAACCCCCGCCTCAAACCCTGCAACCAGCGCTCCGGCAGAGCGGGCCGCGTGGCTGCGCGCGGAACTCGAACGCGCCAATTACGCGTACTACGTGCTCGACCAGCCGGACCTGCCGGACGCGGAATACGACAAGCTCTTCAAGGAGCTGGAGCGAATCGAGACGGAGCATCCGGATCTGATCGCGCCGGATTCGCCCACCCAGCGCGTGGGCGGCGAGGCCTCAAGTGGCTTCGAGCCGGTCGTGCACGATCAACCCATGCTCTCGCTGAACAATGGCTTCGCGGACGAAGACATCGTCGCGTTCGACAAGCGCGTTGGCGACGCGCTCGGCAAGAACGCGAGCGAACCGCCGGTGCCGGTGGAGTACGCGGCTGAACTGAAATTCGACGGCCTAGCCATCTCGCTGCGTTACGTCGACGGCGTGTTCGTCCAGGCATCCACGCGCGGCGACGGCGCCACCGGCGAAAATGTCACCGAGAACGTCCGCACGATCCGTTCCATTCCGCTCAAGCTCAAGGGCAAACGTGTGCCGAATGTGCTCGACGTGCGCGGCGAAGTGCTCATGTTCAAGCGCGATTTTGAACGCCTGAACGAGCGCCAGCGGGCGGCTGAGCAGAAGGAATTCGCCAATCCGCGTAACGCTGCCGCGGGCAGCCTGCGCCAGCTCGATTCGAAGATCACCGCACAGCGTCCGCTGTCCTTCTTCGCTTATGGAATCGGTGTGCTCGAAGGCGGCGAGATGCCGGCCACGCATAGCGAACTGCTCGACTGGTACAAGGAACTGGGCTTGCCGGTGAATGGCGAGCGGGCGGTGGTGCAAGGCGCCGAGGGCTTGCTGGGATTTTTTCACGCTGTAGGCGAGAAGCGCGATACGCTGCCTTACGATATCGACGGCGTCGTCTACAAGGTCAACCGGCGCGATGAGCAGGACGCGCTCGGCTTTGTCTCGCGCGCGCCGCGTTTCGCGTTGGCGCACAAATTTCCCGCGCAGGAAGCCCTGACCAAACTGGTCGCGATCGACGTGCAGGTCGGCCGCACCGGCGCAATCACGCCGGTTGCGCGGCTGGAACCGGTGTTCGTCGGTGGCGCGACGGTGACGAACGCCACGTTGCACAATGAAGACGAAGTGCGCCGCAAAGATATCCGCATCGGCGACACGGTGATCGTGCGGCGTGCCGGCGACGTGATCCCCGAGGTGGTGAGCGCGCTGCTCGACCGCCGCCCGGACGACGCCCGCGAGTTCGTCATGCCCACGCATTGCCCGGTGTGCGGTTCGAGCATCGAACGGCTGCCGGACGAGGCAATTGCGCGCTGCACGGGCGGCCTGTTCTGCCCGGCACAGCGCAAGCAGGCGCTGTGGCACTTCGCGCAGAGGCGGGCGCTGGATATCGACGGGCTCGGCGAAAAGATCATCGATCAACTCGTCGAGCAGAATCTGGTGCGCACGCCGGCCGATCTGTTCAACCTTGGCTTTGCGACACTTGCTGAACTCGACCGCTTCGCCGAAAAGTCCGCGCAGAATCTGCTCGACTCGCTCGAAAAAGGCAAGCACACCACGCTCGCGCGCTTCATTTACGCGCTTGGTATCCGGCATGTGGGCGAATCGACGGCGAAAGATCTGGCCAAACATTTCGGCTCGCTGAATCCGATCATGGATGCCTCGGTCGAAGAATTGCTTGAGGTGAACGACGTGGGTCCTGTGGTGGCCGAGTCGATTCATCAGTTTTTCGCCGAAGAGCACAATCGGACGGTGATCGAGCAACTCCGCGCGCCGGGCAAGGTCACATGGCCGGAAGGACCGCCCGCTCCCAAGGCGCCGCAGGGCGTGCTGGCCGGCAAGACGGTCGTATTGACCGGTACCATGCCGACGCTTGCCCGCGAAGAGGCGAAAGAAATGCTCGAAGCGGCTGGCGCGAAAGTGGCAGGTTCGGTGTCGAAGAAAACCGATTACGTGGTGGCGGGGGCCGAAGCGGGCAGCAAGTTGGCGAAAGCCGAGGAACTCGGCATCCCGGTACTCGACGAAGATGGTATGCGTAAGCTCCTGGAGGGGCATCTATGATTCGCGAAATTCTCAAGATGGGCGATCCGCGTCTTTTGCGCATTGCCGATCCGGTCGATCACTTCGACACGCCCGAACTGCATGAACTCGTCAAAGACATGTTCGAAACCATGCACGACGCGGACGGTGCGGGGCTCGCCGCGCCGCAGATCGGCGTCAATCTGCAGGTCGTGATCTTCGGTTTCGGGCACAACGAGCGCTATCCGGATGCGCCGCCGGTGCCGGAGACGGTGTTGATCAATCCGACTATCACGCCGGTGTCGCTGGATATGGAAGAGGGCTGGGAAGGCTGCCTGTCCGTGCCGGGCCTGCGAGGCGCGGTGAGCCGGTTTTCAATGATCAAGTATCACGGCTTCGATCAATTCGGCAAACCGATCGACCGCGTCGCCGAAGGTTTCCACGCGCGTGTCGTGCAACATGAGTGCGACCATCTGATCGGCAAGCTGTACCCGATGCGGATCAACGATTTCGCGAAGTTTGGCTTCACGGAAGTCCTGTTTCCGGATATGGACCTGGGTAGCGACGACTGACGGTCAATCTTGGGGGCTGCGGCGGTTGCCTTGTCGCGAGTGCCGCTGGAAACAAAAAACCCACACCTCGCGGTGTGGGTTTTTTGTTGGGCGAACATTACGGCGCAGGCACCGTGAATGTTTCGCTGTTTGGGCTTCAGGCCCTCGGCATCAAAACGACTCGTCCGCCGACAGATAGCGCCATTGGCCCGGCGGCAGCGCACCCAGCATCACCTGGCCCATCCGCACGCGCTTCAGGCCGATCACATCGAGGCCGACCAGCTCGCACATCCGGCGGATCTGGCGCTTCTTGCCTTCGCGCAGCACGAAACGCAGTTGCTCGCCGTTTTGCCAATTGACCTGTGCGGGTTTCAGCGGCACGTCGTCGAGCGAGAGGCCGTGGCACAAGAGCGCGAGGCTTTCCGGCGGGAAGTGGCTTTCGACGTCGGTGGTGTGCTCGCCGAACGCCACGCGCACCAGATACTCCTTGTCGATCTCCGAATGGCCGCCGATCAACTGCTTGGCGATGCGGCCGTCTTGCGTCAGCACCAGCAAGCCCGTCGAATCGATGTCCAGGCGACCGGCCGGCGCGAGCTGGCGCAGATGCGAGACCGAGAAGCGGATGTCAGAACTGTCGCCTTCCCAGCGATTTTCCGGCGTGACCAGCGTGATCGCCGGTTGGTAGCCGTCTTCCGCCTGGCCCGATACAAGGCCCACGGGCTTGTGGATCAGGACCGTCACCTGGCTCGCTTGGGCGGCTTCGGCGGCCGGGTCGATCTCGATGCGCTGGTCCGGGCGAATCTTGGTACCGAGCGTGTCGATCCGCTCGCCGTCGACCAGCACCCAGCCTTTTTCGATCCACTCGTCGGCTTCGCGGCGCGAGCACATGCCGAGTTCCGACATCAGTTTGGACAGGCGCACGGTGCCCGGTGCGTCTTCGTAATCGCGGCGCGGCGTGCGCGGGGCGGCATCGGTGTCGCGTTCGGCTCTGGCTGCCGGTGCGGGGCCACGCGGCTTGTCGGCGCGGGCCGGGCGGTTGTCATCGCCAAAGCGGCGGCCTGCGGCCGGCAGCGCCTTGTCGAAGCTGCGAGCTGGGCGTTCGCCACGGTCATTACGTTCACTACGCTCGCCGGCACGCGCCGGACGATCGCCAAATTCACGCCTGGCCGGTGCTCGTTCGCCGCGCTCGTCGCGCGGCGCGCGCGCCGGACGGTCCGTGCGGTCACCGTAGCCACTCTTGACGGGCTTCGCGAAAGTGCGCTCGCCACGCTCGGACGCGCCGCGCTCGCCTTCAAAACGGCGCGGTGCGCTGTCGCTGCGCGGCCCGCGCTCGCCGCTACGGCGTTCTTGCGGTGCGCCGCGATCGCTGCCGAAGCGAGACCGATCCGAGGCGTCGCGCGCCGGACGCTCGCCACGCGGGCGGTCTTCCGACGGGCGGCCTGCGCCCGGGCGCGGACCACTGAACGGGCGGCGTTCGCCGTCGTCGCGACGCGGGGCGCGGTTGCCTTCAAAACTTCGTGGTGCACGTTCGCTGCGATCTGCGCTGCCTTCGAAGCGGCGGGGTGCGCGTTCGCTTCGGTCCGAACTTCCTTCGAACCGGCGGGGTGCGCCTTGACTGCGCTCGCCACGATCCGCACCGCCTTCAAAGCGGCGCGGCGCACGATCGCCGCTGCCTTCAAATCGACGCGGAGCGCCTTGGCTGCGCTCACCGTCAGCACGACGCGGAGCGCGTTCGCTACGATCACCACCGCCTTCAAACCTGCGAGGTGCACGCTCACCATCATCACGACGCGGACCACGATCGCCACTGCCTTCGAATCGACGCGGAGCACCCTGGCTGCGTTCACCGTCAGCGCGACGCGGAGCGCGTTCGCTACGATCACCACCACCTTCAAACTTACGGGGTGCGCGCTCACCATCGTCCCGACGCGGCGGACGATCGCCCTCAAACCGGCGCGGAGCGCGTTCGCTGCGGTCGCCGCCACCTTCAAATTTACGGGGCGCACGAGCACCCTCGTCCCGACGGGGTGCACGATCACCGCTGCCCTCGAAGCGGCGCGGCGCACCGCCGGCCCCTTCACGCCGTGGCGGCCGATCCGACGGCGCGCGGCGCGCAGCGCCAGCACCGCCCGCATCCCGCTCGCGGGAAAACGATCCTTCAGCCCGCGGTGCACGCGCACCGGCGCCCGCCGGCTTACCCGCGCCCGCCGGCCGCTTGCCGCCACCGGCTGCACCAGCGCCTTCACCCCGTGCCCCGCTAAAACCCGCCGTCGACGTGGACGGCTTCGGCCCGGCCGGGCGCGTCGGCTTACGCGCCGAGGTGCTTCCGGTACGGACAGGGGCGCGTTCGGACGAAGCCGGCCGCGGGTGCTTGGCTGTTAATTTGACTCGCATGAAATCTCACACTGCAATCGCGCGCAGCAGTTCGGTCTCGACCTGAATTTGCAGACGGTTGTCAGACAGGCCGTGTCCATCCAGCAGGAACACGTCTTCGACGCGTTCGCCGAGCGTATTGATCCGCGCCGAAGCGACGCCGACCCGATGCTCGGCCAGCACGCGCGCGATCGAATAAAGAAGGCCTGGCCGGTCGTTCGCCGACACGGACAGGATGTAGTATTGGCCGCGCTCGTCGGCCCGAAGATCGACGCGCGGCGTAACAGGGAAGGTCCGCGACAGCCGTGACAAACGGCCTTTCGACGGTCCCGGGAGCAGGGTGCCGTCGCCCGTGAGGCGTGCGGTCAGTTCCTGTTCGACCAGATTGGCAATATCGCGATAATGCACGTCTTCTTCGGTATGCGCGACGAGGAAATTATCGAGCGCGTATCCGTGACGGGTCGTGCTGACCCGCGCATCGAGCACTGACAAGCCATTGCGGTCGAAATACGCACAAATGCCGGCGAACAGATCGGGCTGATCTTTCACGTACACCAGCACCTGAAGCGCTTCGCCGATCGGCGAAGGACGCGCACGCACGATCGGCGTCGCGGTCTCGACGTGCCGGTACAGGACGCGGGTCTGCCAGGCGATATCCGCCGCGTCGTGGCGCAGGAAGTAGCCGATGTCCAGCTTGTCCCACAGCGCCTTCTGCGCGCCTTCCGGCACGGTTTCGAGGCGCAGCAGGGCCAACGCCTCTTCCTGGCGCGACTTCAGTTCGGAGTGCGCGTCAGGCCGTGCGCCGCCGAGCACCGCCAACGTTGCGCGGTAGAGGTCCTCGAGCAGCTTGCCTTTCCAGGTGTTCCAGACTTTCGGGCTGGTGCCGCGAATGTCGGCCACGGTCAGCAGGTAAAGCGCCGTCAGCCGGCGCTCGTTGCCGACCTGTTCGGCAAACCGCTTGATGACCTCGGGGTCGCTGGTGTCCTGTTTCTGCGCGACCTGGCTCATGGTCAGATGCTGCTGAACCAGCCAGACGACCAGTTCGCCGTCCTCGCCCTCGATGCCATGGGTACGGCAGAAGCGCCGCGCGTCCGCCATGCCGAGCGTGGAATGGTCGCCGCCTCGGCCCTTGGCGATGTCGTGAAACAGCGCCGCCACGTACAACACCCACGGCCGGTCGAAATTGGCGATCAACTGGCTGCAGAACGGATATTCGTGCGCATGCTCGGCTACCGCGAAGCGGCGCAGATTGCGCAACACCATGAGGATGTGCTGATCGACGGTGTAGACGTGGTACAGGTCGTGCTGCATCTGTCCGACAATGCGCCGGAAATTCAGCAGATAACGGCCGAGCACGCTGGTCTGGTTCATCAGCCGCAGTGCGTGCGTGATGCCGGCCGGCTGCTTCAGAATGTCCATGAACAGGCGCCGGTTTTCCGGGTCGCGCCGCCAATGCTGATCCATCACGTCGCGGGCGTTGTAAATCGCGCGCAGCGTGCGCGCCGACAAACCTTTCACGCCCGGCGTCTGCTCATAGAGCAGGAAAGCCTCGAGGATCGCGTTCGGCTCGCGCTGGAATACGTCGTCGCTGGCGATCTCCAGCATGCCCTGCTTCTCGACGAAACGCTCCGACAGCACGCGTGTGATGCCGCTCGTGTTGGGGAAAAGCTGCGCCTCGATGTTCTGGATCAGGATGGTGGCAAGCTGCGTAACGGCTTTGGCGGACCAGTAATAGCGGCGCATCAGTTGTTCGCTGGCGCGCTTGGTGGCCGTCGGCTTGTAGTCGAAGCTTTCGGCTACGGGCGTTTGCAGGTCGAATACCAGGATGTCCTGGCGGCGGCCGGCGATCACATGCAGCCGGGCACGCAGCGTTTTCAGGAAGCCTTCGTTGCGGCGCAGTTCGCGCGCTTCACGCTGGGTGATCAGGCCGCGTGCTTCGAGCTCGCGCCAGCTGCTGCCGAAACCGGCCGCCTGTGTAATCCACAAAATCAGTTGCAGATCGCGCAGACCACCCGGGCTTTCCTTGATGTTCGGTTCGAGCGAATACGGCGTGTCCTGAAACTTGGCGTGCCGCTGACGCATTTCCAGCACTTTGGCCTGGAAGAATGCGCGCGGGTCGAGCGTTTCGCGGTAGCGCGCAACAAAGTCGTCGAAAAGCGACGCGCTGCCCGTTATGCACCGCGCTTCAAGCAGCGAGGTGCGCACGGTGACGTCGTTGGCGGCCTCTTCGACGCACTGCGCGACGCTGCGCACGCTGCTGCCGAGTTCGAGCCCCAAATCCCACGCGAGGCTGATAAAGCGTTCGATGCGCGCTTCGAGATGCTCGATTGGCGCGTCGGGCAGCAGGACCAGAATGTCGATGTCGGAGTGGGGCGCGAGTTCGCCCCGCCCGTAACCGCCGACGGCCAGTAGCGCCAGTTCGGGCGGCAGCTGACAGGTGTTCCAGGCGGCGCGTAGCGACTCGTCCGTGACGTGCGCGAGCGCGGCCATCAGCGAGTCGACGTTGGAGGCGGTCCTGAAGCGTTCCAGCAACTGGGCTTTGGCCACTTTATAGTCCGCCTTGAGCGACGAGGCATGGGATTGGGCGACGGCTGGAACACTACTCATTGGCAGGCGGGCGGGTGAGGTCGGAAGTCGGTCAGGCCGTGGCTGCGACAACCGGCGGACGCGCGGGCGTGCCGGCCGAGACAGTCAGCACGTCGTAGCCGGTTTCGGTGACGAGGATGGTGTGCTCCCACTGTGCCGACAGGCTGCGGTCTTTGGTCTTGACGGTCCACTGGTCCGGCATGGTGCGGATGTCGCGCCGACCGGCGTTGATCATCGGTTCGATCGTGAAGATCATGCCGGTCTGCAGCTCGAGCCCAGTGCCGGGACGGCCGTAGTGCAGAATCTGCGGGTCTTCGTGGAACACCGTGCCGATGCCGTGGCCGCAATATTCGCGTACCACGCTGTAGCCTTGCCCTTCGGCGTGTTTCTGGATGGCGTAGCCGATATCGCCGAGATGGGCGCCCGGGCGCACCTGATCGATGCCGAGCCACATGCATTCGAAGGTGGTCTGCACGAGGCGCCTGGCCATGATCGAGCCTTCGCCGACGATGAACATCCGGCTGGTGTCGCCGAAATAGCCTTCCTTGATCACCGTGACGTCGATATTCAACGCGTCGCCGTTCTTCACCGTCTTATCGCCCGGGATGCCGTGGCAGATCACGTCGTTGACCGAAATGCAGGTGGCTTTTGGGTATGGCGGATAGCCGGGCGGCTGATAATTCAGCGGCGCCGGAATCGTGCCTTGCTCCTTGAGCATGTACTCGTGACACAGCCGGTCGAGTTCGCCGGTCGTGATGCCGGCCGTGACGAACGGCGTAATGTAATCGAGCACTTCGCTGGCGAGCTTGCAGGCGACGCGCATCTGCGCGATATCGTGTTCGTTTTTGAGCGTAATAGCCATGAGTCGGGCCTGAAATGCAATTTATTGCAAGATTATCGCACCATATTCCACCTGCCGCAGGGTTTTGCGAGAGGGGCGGCGCCTTTTGCCCTTGTGTTTACGGCGGGTTGCGGGCGCCCGCAGGTGCCTTGGCGAGGGCGCCGGCAAGCGCCCGGGTGCAACCGCCTGCGGCAAGCAGGAGCTACCGGGCGGGTTGAGTCGGGCAATAGTCACGTGCTATAATCTTTGGCTAAGTCGATCTCTGTCTTATTTTGTTGCTCTATCCGCTGTTCTAATAAGTTCCGATGGCGGAATGGGCACAAACTCTGGCGGGAAGGCTTCTCGTGGCGATAGTTGCCTGCGCTACGGGATAGAGCAGCACCAAGGCAGCAGACTCGCAAGCCGGCGCACCCAGGGTGTCCGTCGCGTTCCAGCCAGAGAGGGTGCAATGAGCACCACTGGCGGCGCGGCAGATACGGCAGCCGGCTTAAGACCTAACCCTCGCGGAGAATTTCATGGCAGTTACCATGCGTCAAATGCTGGAAGCCGGTGTCCACTTCGGTCACCAAACGCGCTTCTGGAACCCGAAGATGGCCCCCTTCATTTTCGGTCATCGCAACAAGATTCACATCATCAACCTCGAAAAGACGCTGCCGATGTACAACGACGCGCTGAAGTACGCGCGTCAACTGGCAGCGAATCGCGGCACGATCCTGTTCGTCGGCACGAAGCGTCAATCGCGCGACACGATCGCTGAAGAAGCGCAACGCGCTGGCATGCCTTTCGTCAACGCACGCTGGCTCGGCGGTATGCTGACCAACTTCAAGACGCTGAAGGTCTCGATCAAGCGCCTGAAGGACATGGAAGCAGCGCTGGAAGCAGGCGAAACCGAACGCATGAGCAAGAAAGAAGCGCTCCTGTTCGAACGCGAAATGACCAAGCTGCAAAAGTCGATCGGCGGCGTGAAAGACATGGGTGGCATTCCGGACGCGATCTTCGTGGTCGACGTCGGTTACCACAAGATTGCCGTGACCGAAGCTAACAAGCTCGGCATTCCGGTCATCGCCGTGGTCGACACGAACCACTCGCCGGAAGGCATCGACTACGTGATCCCGGGTAACGACGACGCTTCGAAGGCTGTCGCTCTGTACACGGCTGGCGTGGCTGACGCGATCGTCGAAGGCCGTGCCAATGCGGTCAACGAAGTGGTGCAAGCTGCACGTGGCGGCGACAGCGACGAGTTCGTCGAGGTCAACCCGGAAGCGTAAAGCTGCCCCGTGTCCGGCAAAAAAGGGGGCTTTCTACAGGCCCCCTTTTTTTAAGCCGCGACAAAGTAGTGATGTGCTGTGTGCAGTGCTGAAACGTAGTTCGTAAAAAATACGTGCGACGTTGAAACGAATTCTTGCCGCCGGTATCGAAGTCCGGGCGGCGTGTGACAGACGGAACTCAAGGAGCAAATGATGGCGGCAATTACCGCAAGCATGGTTGCAGAACTGCGCGCAAAGACCGACGCGCCGATGATGGAATGCAAGAAGGCGCTGACGGAAGCCGAAGGCGACATGGAGCGCGCTGAAGAGCTGCTGCGCGTGAAGCTGGGCAACAAGGCCAGCAAGGCAGCGTCGCGCGTGACGGCTGAAGGCGTGGTCGCATCGTTCATCGGCGGCAACGCGGGTTCGCTGGTCGAACTGAACTGCGAAACCGACTTCGTTTCGAAGAACGACGACTTCCTGGCTTTCTCGAAGACGGTCGCTGAACTGGTCGCTACGCAAAACCCGGCTGACGTCGCGGCTCTGTCGGCACTGCCGCTGGACGGCTCGACGGTCGACGCAGTGCGTCTGGCACTGGTCGGCAAGATCGGTGAAAACCTGTCGATCCGCCGTTTCGTGCGTTTCGAGACCGCGAACAAGGTGGCGGCGTACCTCCACGGCACGCGTATCGGCGTGCTGGTCGAGTACACCGGCGCGGACGAGCAGGTCGGCAAGGACGTGGCCATGCACATTGCCGCAATGAAGCCGGTCTCGCTGTCGTCGGACGACGTGCCGGCGGATCTGATCGCCAAGGAACGCAGCATTGCTGAGCAGAAGGCTGCCGAATCGGGCAAGCCGGCTGAAATCGTCGCCAAGATGGTCGACGGCAGCGTGCAGAAGTACCTGAAGGAAGTGTCGCTGCTGAACCAGACGTTCGTTAAGAACGACAAGCAGACGATCGAACAGATGCTGAAGGCTGGCAATGCGAGCGTGCAGAAGTTCGCGCTGTTCGTGGTCGGCGAAGGCATTGAGAAGAAGCAGGACGACTTCGCAGCTGAAGTGGCCGCTCAAGTCGCTGCTGCAAAGCAACAATAAGTCTCGCTTAAGCTTCAGTTAGTACCGTTGGACCCGCGGCGGAGCAAGACTTTGCCGCGGTCGGCGGCGCCGCAAGGCTGCGCGCGGGTTGATCCTCGTGGCGCACGCCGCTGGCGAACCCCAGGGTTCGTCAATTTGGCGGCGCTTGCCCGAATCAGTATTTCACCCCTACATTAGTCCCTTGTTGTTGCCCTGTTCTGCGCGATCTGGATACCCCTATGCCCACTGCCTATAAACGCGTCCTGCTCAAACTCTCCGGTGAAGCTCTGATGGGCGACGATGCCTTCGGCATCAATCGCGCAACCATCGAACGAATGGTAGCGGACGTGGCCGAAGTGGTCCGTCTCGGAACGCAGCTGGCCGTGGTGATCGGCGGCGGCAATATTTTCCGCGGCGTCGCGGGCGGCGCGGCCGGTATGGATCGCGCCACGGCTGACTACATGGGCATGCTGGCCACCATGATGAATGCGTTGGCGCTGCAGGACGCAATGCGCCACGCCGGTATCGAAGCGCGCGTGCAATCCGCGCTGCGCATGGACCAGGTGGTCGAGCCGTACATCCGGCCCCGCGCGATTCGCCAGCTCGAAGAAGGCAAAGTCGTGATTTTCGCGGCCGGCACCGGCAATCCGTTCTTTACGACGGATACGGCCGCCGCGCTGCGCGGTTCGGAAGTCGGCGCGGAAGTCGTGCTGAAGGCCACCAAGGTAGACGGCGTGTATTCGGCCGATCCCAAGAAGGATCCGAGCGCGACCCGTTACGCCACGATCAGCTTCGACGAAGCGATCGGCCGCAATCTGCAGGTGATGGACGCCACGGCGTTCGCGCTGTGCCGCGACCAGAAGCTGCCGATCCGGGTGTTTTCGATCGTCAAGCCGGGTGCGCTCAAGCGCATCGTATTGGGCGAGGACGAGGGCACCCTCGTCCACGTGTAAACTCTCGTTCACATAACGTGGGCTTTAACGCGAGCCCTGGCCGCCGCATAGTGCGCGCGCTGGCCGGTTCGCACCGTTTTGAAGGTTCGGAGGTTTAAAAATGTCTGTGGCTGATATCAGGAAGGGCGCTGAACAAAAAATGCAGCGTTCCATCGACGCGTTCAAGAACGACCTGTCGAAGATCCGCACGGGCCGTGCACACACGGGCCTGCTCGATCACATCCAGTGCGATTACTACGGTTCGCCGGTGCCGATTTCGCAGGTTGCGAACCTGACGCTGATCGACGCACGCACGATCGGCGTGCAGCCGTGGGAAAAGAAGATGGTCCAGGTCGTCGAAAAGGCGATCCGCGAGTCGGACCTCGGTCTGAACCCGGCTACGCAAGGCGACGTGATCCGCGTGCCAATGCCCGCGCTGACCGAAGAACGCCGCCGCGAACTGACCAAAGTGGTCAAGAGCGAAGCGGAAACGGCCAAGGTCGCGGTTCGTAACCTGCGCCGTGACGCAAACGAGCAACTGAAAAAGCTCGTGAAAGACAAGGAAATTTCGGAAGATGACGAACGCCGTGCAGGTGACGACGTTCAGAAGCTGACGGACAAGTTCGTCACGGAAATCGACAAACTGGTCGTGACCAAAGAAGCCGAGATCATGACGGTCTGAGGCCGCTCGCTCAGCACCTTCAAGATTTCCACTTCTTTTTTTGCAGTCACTGTCCCGACGGCCATGACCTATACCAGCTCAACCGTGCGCGTGCCTGATGTCGCCACGGTGCCGCGACATATCGCGATCATCATGGACGGCAACGGCCGTTGGGCGACCCAGCGCCGTCTGCCGCGCGTGGCCGGTCATACGCGCGGCGTGGACGCGGTGCGTGCGGCCGTCGAGGCCTGCGCCCGGCAGGGCGTCGAATATCTGACGCTGTTTGCCTTCAGCTCGGAAAACTGGCGCCGCCCGAACGACGAAGTGTCGTTCCTGATGCGCCTGTTCGTCACCGCGCTGGAGCGCGAGATCGGCAAACTGCACGCGAACGGCATCCGTCTGCGTGTGGTCGGCGATCTGTCCCGATTCGATACGCGTATTCGCGATCTGATCAAGCGCGCGGAAACCAAAACCGCGCGCAATACCCGTCTCACGCTCACCATCGCTGCCAACTATGGCGGCCGGTGGGACATCATGCAGGCCACCCGCAAGCTCGCCGAGCAGTCGGCACTGGCGGGCAAGGCGGTCGAGGTGAACGAAGACTCGTTCGCCGAACACCTGTCGATGGCCTATGCGCCGGAGCCGGACCTCTTTATCCGCACCGGCGGCGAGCGCCGCGTCAGCAACTTCCTGCTGTGGCAACTCGCCTACACCGAGTTCTACTTCACCGACACGTTCTGGCCGGATTTCGACGCCGACGCGCTCGGCCACGCTATCGCTTCCTACGCGGAGCGTGAACGCCGCTTCGGCCGCACCAGTGCTCAACTCGAGCCGCAATCGCAAAACGTCGATTCGCTTCCATGCTAAAAACCCGTGTCATCACGGCGATCATCCTGCTGGCGATCTTCCTGCCGGTCACGTTGTTCGCGCCGGTGGGCGCGTTCGGCGCGCTGATCGCCTTCGTCGTCGTGTTCGCCGCGTGGGAATGGGCGCGCCTGCTGAAGCTAGGCGGCGCGGGCCCGGTCATTTATGCGCTGGTGGCCGCCGTTGCGCTGGTTGCGAGTACACGTCTCGGTACCGGCGTCGAAGGGCCCCGGCCGCTGTTTCAGGCGGCCGCTATTTTCTGGGTGATCGCGGGTCCGTATGTGCTTCTGCGCAAGCCGACCCTCGCGCAAGGCGCCTGGCGCGCTTTTCTATTCCTTGCCGGCATTGTGGTATTCGTCGCGTGCTGGCATGCTCTCGTCGCCGCGCGTATGAAGGGCGTGCCGTTCGTGCTGTCGCTGCTCCTCCTCGTATGGCTGGCCGATATCGGCGCATACTTCTCTGGAAAGGCTTTCGGGAAACACAAGCTGGCGCCTGCCATCAGCCCGGGCAAGACCTGGGAGGGCGCGATCGGCGGCTGGCTGGTCGTGATGATCGTTGCCGCTGCTGCGGTTTTTTTACATGCGTTCGAGCCGACCCTGTATTCTGCGCTGCTGGCGCAATTAGGCGCCGTACGCACGCTGCTCGCTTTGACCCTGCTGGTGGCATTCAGCGTGGTGGGCGACCTGTTCGAATCGATGATGAAACGCCAGGCCGGAGTGAAGGATTCAAGCGGCCTGTTGCCTGGGCACGGTGGCGTACTCGACCGCATCGACGCATTGTTGCCGGTGCTGCCGCTTGCCATGCTGCTGCTAGGCTAGAGAAAGAGATATGCAAAAACGTCTGACATTGCTCGGTTCCACGGGCTCGATTGGAGACAGCACGCTCGACGTCGTCGCGCGTCATCCCGAGCGCTTTTCGGTGTATGCGCTCACGGCGCATCGCAATGGCGACAAGCTCGTCGAGCAATGCCTGCGCTTTCGGCCGGAAGTCGCGGTAGTCGGCGACGCCGGGACCGCCGCGCGGGTCGCGGCGAAATTGCGCGAAGCGGGCTGCAAGACCGAAGTCATGTACGGGCCGCAAGCGCTTGTCGACGTGTCGAAGAGCGATGGCTGCGATACGGTGGTGGCGGCAATCGTCGGTGCCGCGGGCCTCGCGCCCAGCCTGGCCGCCGCGCGCGCCGGCAAGCGCATTCTGCTCGCCAACAAGGAAGCGCTGGTGATGTCCGGCGCGATCTTCATGGACGCGGTGCGTGACAACGGCGCCGTGCTGCTGCCGGTCGACAGCGAACACAACGCTATTTTCCAATGCCTGCCGCGCGAAGCCGAACTGCACGGCGGTGTCTCGAAGATCATCCTGACCGCGTCGGGCGGTCCGTTCCGCACGCGCGAACCGGCCACGCTGGTCGACGTCACGCCTGACGAGGCCTGCAAGCATCCGAACTGGGTCATGGGCCGTAAGATCTCGGTCGACTCGGCCACGATGATGAATAAAGGCCTCGAAGTGATCGAGGCGCATTGGCTCTTCAATCTGCCAGGCGAGCGCATTGAAGTGCTGATTCACCCGCAAAGCGTGATTCATTCGATGGTGTCGTACGTCGACGGCTCGGTGCTCGCGCAATTGGGGAACCCCGACATGCGCACGCCGATGGCGCACGCGCTGGCGTTTCCGGATCGCGTCGATTCGGGCGTGGCGCAACTCGATCTTCTGCAGGTCGCGTCGCTCTCGTTCGAAAAACCCGATTACACGCGCTTCCCGTGTCTCGCGCTCGCGGTGAAGGCGTTGGCCGAAGGTGGGTTGGCAAGCGCGGCTCTGAACGCGGCGAACGAAGTCGCGGTTGAAGCGTTCCTGTCGCGCCAGATCGGCTTCATGGCGATCGCTCAGGTCGTCGATAGCGTACTCAACGCATTGCCGAACAGCAGTGCGCATGCCCTCGAAGACGTGATCGAGGCCGACGCCGCCGCGCGTCGCGCCGCTGCCGACTTCATCGCGCGTCTGCCGGACGGCGCCCGTCGCACGGAACGCGCCGTCCAGTGAGGCGCCTATGAACCTGCTGATCGAACTGCTTGCCTTCGCGGTCGCGATTGGCGTACTCGTGGTCGTCCACGAGTACGGACATTACAGCGTGGCGCGTTTGTGCGGCGTCAAGGTGTTGCGCTTTTCGATCGGCTTCGGCAAGCCGCTGTTCCAGCGGGTGAGCCCGAAGACGGGCACCGAATGGACGATTGCCGCGCTGCCGCTGGGCGGCTACGTGAAGATGCTCGACGAGCGCGAGACCGGCGGCGCGCCGATTCCCGCTGAGTCCTTGCCGTATGCATTCAACCGGCAGTCGGTGTGGCGCCGTATCGCGATTGTCGCGGCCGGTCCGGTCGCGAACTTCCTGCTCGCCATCGTGCTGTTCGCCCTTGTATTCGCCACTGGCGTGACGGAGCCGGCGGCCGTGGTGGCTGCGCCTGCTCCGAATACGCCGGCGGCATTGGCCGGTTTCGACGGCGGCGAAACTATCGTCGCGGTGCGTGCCGAGAATGCCAGTGAATCCGAGCATGTGCGCTCCTGGTCCGACCTGCGCTGGAAACTGCTGGGTGCGGCATTCGATCACAAGCGCGTCGTGCTGAGCGCAAAAGATGCCCACGGTACGTCGGATTTCCAGTTGGACCTGCGCGGTATCACCGAGAAAGACGTCGACGACGACTTTATGTCGCATCTCGGCTTCGAACCGGGTGGCGGCAAGCTGACGGTTGCGGGCATACAGCCGGGTAGCGCAGCGCAAAAGGCGGGTATTGCAGTGGGTGACCGTCTGCGCGCGGTCGACGGTGTTCCTACCGACAATGCCACAGCCTTCATCGCTTATGTAAAATCGCACGCCGGTGTGCCCGTGACGCTGCAGGTGGAGCGTGGCGGACAAACGGCAAGCAAGCTGGAAGACGTTCGCATCGTTCCGCAGTCGCAGCGCGATGACACAACGGGTCAGCAGATCGGCCGTATCGGTGCGGAACTCGCCACCCAGGTGCCCTCGATCGACGTGCGCTATGGGCCGCTCGAAAGTCTGCAGCTGGGCACGCGCCGTACGTGGGATCTGGCTGTTTATTCGGTGCGCATGTTCGGAAGAATGATCGTTGGCGAGGCTTCGCTGAAGAATCTTTCCGGTCCTGTCACGATCGCCGATTACGCAGGAAAGAGCGCACGTCTAGGTCCTTCTGCATTCCTGTCGTTCCTGGCCCTTGTCAGTATTAGCCTCGGCGTACTGAACCTGTTACCAATTCCGGTATTGGACGGGGGTCATCTGTTATATTATTTGGTTGAAGCTGTAACCGGCAAAGTTGTCTCTGATCGCTGGCAACTCGTTTTTCAGAGGGCGGGTCTCGCCTGCATCGTCGCGTTGTCGGCGATTGCGCTGTTCAACGATCTGGCTCGTTTAATCCATTTTTAAAGTGTCTGGCGGCGTTCACGATGGCGACCGTCTGACCTGATGCAGCTATACACACTGGGGAAGCACGTTGTTTAAACCTCATCGCTTTGTTCCAAAGACGGTTATAGCCGCGGCATTCGCCGCGCATGGGCTGGTTGCTCACGCAACGACGCCCTTCGTGGTGCAAGACATCCGGATCGAGGGATTGCAACGCGTCGAACCTGGTACCGTGTTCGCGTACCTGCCCATCAAGCAAGGCGACACCTTTAGCGACGACAAGGCTTCTGAAGCCATTCGCGCGCTGTACGCCACGGGCTTCTTCAACGACGTCAAGATCGCGACCGAAGGCAATGTCGTGATCGTGCAGGTGCTGGAACGTCCGGCCATCGGCACGATCGACTTCTCCGGCATTCACGAGTTCGACAAGGAGAACCTGACCAAGGCGCTGCGCGCGGTCGGGTTGTCGCAAGGCCGTTACTACGACAAGGCACTCGTCGACAAGGCCGAGCAGGAACTGAAGCGCCAGTACCTGACGCGTGGCTACTATGCCGCCGAAGTCACCACCACGATCACGCCGATCGACCGCAACCGCGTGTCGGTGCTGTTCTCGGTGGCTGAAGGTCCGAGCGCGAAGATCCGCCAGATCAACTTCATCGGCAACAAGGCGTTCAGCACGGGTACGCTGCGCGACGAAATGCAGCTGTCCACGCCGAACTGGTTCTCGTGGTACACGAAGAACGACCTGTACGCGAAAGACAAGCTCACCGGCGACCTCGAAAACGTCCGCTCGTATTACCTGAATCGCGGCTACCTCGAGTTCAACATCGAATCGACCCAGGTGTCGATCACGCCGGACAAGAAGGACATGTATCTGACGGTCACGCTTCACGAAGGCGAGCCGTACACGATCAACAGCATCAAGCTGGCCGGCAACCTGCTCGACCGCGAGCCGGAGCTGGCCAAGCTCATCAAGATCAAACCGGGTGACCGCTTCTCGGCTGAAAAGCTGCAAGCCACCACCAAGGCGATCGTCGACAAGCTGGGCGAATATGGTTATGCATTCGCCACGGTCAACGCGCAGCCGCAGATCGATCAGGAACACCACAAGGTCGACCTGACGCTGCAAGTGGACCCGAGCCGTCGTGTGTACGTGCGCCGCATCAATGTGGTCGGCAACACGCGCACTCGCGACGAAGTGGTGCGCCGCGAAATGCGTCAGCTCGAAAGCTCGTGGTTCGATTCGAACCGTCTCGCGCTGTCGAAAGACCGGATCAACCGTCTCGGCTACTTTACCGATGTCGACGTGACCACGGTGCCGGTCGAAGGCACGCCGGACCAGGTCGATGTGGACGTCAAGGTGGCCGAAAAGCCGACCGGCGCGATCACGCTGGGCGCGGGCTTCTCGTCGACCGACAAGGTGGTGCTCTCCGCGGGCGTGTCGCAGGACAACGTGTTCGGTTCGGGCACGAGCCTCGCGGTGAACATCAATACCGCGAAGACGTACCGTACCTTGACGGTCACGCAGGTCGACCCGTACTTCACGGTCGACGGCATCAAGCGGATTACCGACGTCTACTACCGTACGTACCAGCCGCTGTACTACTCGACGGATTCGAGCTTCAAGATCGTCACGATCGGTGGCGACCTGAAGTTTGGTATTCCGTTCTCCGAAGTCGATACGGTGTACTTCGGTGCCGGCCTCGAGCAGAACCAGCTGGACGTCGACGCGAATACGCCTGCGTCCTATAAGCAGTACGTTGCCGATTTCGGACGTGTGTCGAACAACGTGCCGATCACGGTGGGGTGGTCGCGCGACGCGCGTGACAGCGCACTGGTGCCGAGCCGCGGTTATTTCGCGCAGGCCAATGCCGAATACGGCACACCGATCGGCGGCACGCAGTACTACAAGGCCGACATCAACGCGCAGTACTATTATTCGTTTGCGCGCGGCTTCGTGCTGGGCTTCAATTTCCAGGGTGGTTACGGTAACGGCCTGAGCGGCAAGCCCTATCCGATTTTCAAGAACTACTACGCTGGCGGTATCGGTTCGGTGCGTGGCTACGAGCCGAGTTCGCTGGGTCCGCGTGACGCGACAACGAACGACCCGATTGGTGGTTCGAAGCTGTTGGTGGGTAACATCGAGTTAACGTTTCCGTTGCCGGGCACGGGATATGACCGCACGCTGCGGGTGTTTACGTTCCTTGACGCGGGTAACGTCTGGGCGGACGCGAGCACTGCCGCTACGTCGACGGGCGCGAACGGCTTGCGCTACGGCTACGGTGTCGGTCTTGCGTGGATCTCACCGATCGGCCCGCTCAAGCTCAGCTTGGGTTTCCCGCTTGTGAAGCACACCGGCGACCAGTATCAGAAGTTCCAGTTCCAGATCGGCACGGCATTCTGATCCGGCGGCTGGCGATCCGGCGGCCGGCGATCCGGCGGCTGCCGGTCTGGCCACGAGCGGCTCCCGGCGGCGGCCCCGGCCAAATTACAGTATCGAGAGGATGACTTTGCTAACCGGTATGTTTTCGAAACGTGTGGCGTGTACGTTTGCGCTGGCAATGACGCTGGGTGTCGGCGTAGCGGGCGCAGCGCACGCGCAGGAAGCCAGGATCGCTGCGGTGAATTCGGACCGTATCCTGCGTGAATCGGCTGCCGCGAAGGCTGCGCAGGTCAAGCTCGAGGCGGAGTTCGCCAAGCGTGACAAAGACCTGGCCGACATGGCGCAGAAGCTGAAGTCGATGTCCGACTCGCTCGACAAGAGCGGCGCGTCGATGTCGGCCGCCGATCGCGCGCAGAAGCAGCGTGACCTGTCGCAGCTGGATACGGATTTCCAGCGCAAACAACGCGAGTTTCGCGAGGACCTGAACCAGCGCCGCAATGAAGAGCTGGCGGCGGTGCTCGACCGGGCCAACAAGGTCATCAAACAGATCGCCGAGCAGCAGCACTACGACCTGATCGTTCAGGAAGCGGTGTACGTGAGCCCGCGCATCGACATTACCGATCAGGTGCTCAAGGCCCTCGCGGCATCGGGCAACTGAACGCGCACGCAGGGTCGCCGGATCGCAGCATGAGGCCGTAGAACTGACAAGTTGGACTGATGTTGCAGCAACCATCTTGCATGGGACCGGAGTAGGCCCGCAAGTGCTAACTCTGGTCGACGGCGTTGCATGGGACCGGAGTAGGCGCTAAAGCGCTAACTCTGGTCGACGGCCTTGCATGGGACCCGAGTAAGCGCTAAAGCGCTAACTCTGGTCGACAGCGTTGCATGGGACCCGAGTAAGCGCTGAAGCGCTAACTCTGGTCGACATAGGAGACACGATAGGCATGGCATTTACGCTCGAGGACATCGTCCATCGGTTCGGCGGTGAAGTAGTCGGAGATGGTTCGCAGCGCGTCGGCAGTCTGGCGCCGCTTGACCAGGCAGGTCCGGACCAGCTGGCGTTCCTCGCCAATCCGAAGTATCTGTCGCAGGTCGAGACGACCCGTGCCGGCGCGGTATTGATCAACGCCGACGATCTCGCGAAGCTCGCGTCGGGCGAGAGTGATTTGCATGCCGCGCATTTGCATGCCGCGCGTAACTTCATCGTCACGCCGAATCCGTACGCTTACTTCGCGCGCGTCGCGCAGACCTTCATCGACATGGCCGCGCCGAAGCCGGTGCCCGGCGTGCATCCGAGCGCAACCATCGACCCGTCCGCGCAGATTGCCGCGAGCGCGGTGATCGGTCCGCACGTCACGGTGGAAGCGGGCGCGGTGATCGGCGAAAACGTGCGCCTCGATGCCAACGTGGTGATCGGCCGCGGCACACGGATCGGCGCGGACTCGCACCTGTATCCGAATGTCGCGGTGTACTACGGCTGCAAGCTCGGCGAGCGCGTGATCGTGCATGCGGGTGCGGTGATCGGTTCGGACGGTTTTGGCTTCGCGCCGGACTTCGTGGGCGAAGGCGATGCGCGTACCGGCAGCTGGGTGAAGATTCCGCAGGTCGGCGGTGTGTCGATCGCGGCAGACGTCGAAATCGGCGCGAACACGACGATCGACCGTGGCGCGATGGCCGACACGATCATCGAAGAGTGCGTGAAGATCGACAATCTCGTGCAGATCGGTCACAACTGCAAGGTTGGCGCTTACACGGTGATCGCCGGCTGCGCGGGCATCGCGGGCAGCACGACGATTGGCCGTCACTGCATGATCGGCGGGGCGGTCGGGATTGCCGGTCACGTGACGCTGGCTGACTATGTGATCGTCACGGCGAAGTCGGGCGTGTCGAAGTCGTTGTTGAAGCCCGGCATGTACACCAGCGCGTTCCCGGCAGTGAATCACCTGGACTGGAACAAGAGCGCCGCTTTGCTGCGTAACATCGACAAACTCCGTGACCGTATCAAGGCGCTGGAAAACGCCGCGTCGGCAGGCAAGCCGGCCGGCGTAGCAAACCAATCCGCAAACGACAAAACCTGAGGTATTGGGCCAATCCGTAGGGCAACCTGCCGGCACCGCGTAAAATGGCGGGCAAGCATCAGGAAGCAAAGTCGGTTGCCGTGACCGGGTGGCATGGCCGCCGGTCCCGGCAAGCGCCGGCAGCGCGCGTTACCAACCCACCTGCACCAGCATCCGCAGTCATCATCGCGCAGTCAATGCGTGAGTAGAAACACCATGAGCACCGAAAAAATCAATCTCGACATTCACAAGATTCTCACGCTGCTGCCGCATCGCTA
Organism: Paraburkholderia haematera; assembly: GCF_905220975.1. Lineage (GTDB taxonomy): Bacteria > Pseudomonadota > Gammaproteobacteria > Burkholderiales > Burkholderiaceae > Paraburkholderia > Paraburkholderia haematera. The sequence goes on from NZ_CAJNBK010000002.1 coordinate 549,079, forward strand.
CCCGATCCTGCTGGTTGACCGGGTGCTCGAACTTGAGCCGCATAAGAGCATCAAAGCGTTGAAGAACGTGTCGATCAATGAGCCGTATTTCCAGGGTCACTTTCCGACCCGTCCGGTGATGCCCGGCGTCCTGATCCTCGAAGCGCTCGCGCAAACGGCAGCCTTGCTGACGTTTTCAGAAGAGCCGAGCGATCCGTCGAACACGCTGTATCTGTTCGTGGGCATCGACAATGCGCGTTTCAAACGCGTGGTGGAACCGGGCGATCAGCTGATCCTGAACTGCACGTTCGAGCGTCACATGCGCGGCATCTGGAAGTTCAAGGCGCGCGCCGAAGTGGATGGTGTCGTGGCGGCGGAGGCCGACCTGATGTGCGCGGTGCGGCACACGGACAAAGACGCTTAACGATCGATGTCCGGGCAATCGGCGGCTTACTCTGAGCCCTGCAAGCTCCGGCCACGTCCATCCAGACAACGCAACAGAATCAGAAGCGAGGACGCATGAGCAGGATTCATCCCACTGCGATCGTCGAACCGGGCGCACAAGTCGACGAATCCGTCGAAATCGGACCATATGCCGTTATCGGCGCACATGTGACGATCGGCGCACGGACCACGGTCGGTTCGCACAGCGTGATCGAAGGTCATACCACGATCGGCGAAGACAACCGGATCGGCCACTACGCATCGGTCGGCGGCCGTCCGCAGGACATGAAGTACCGGGACGAGCCGACCCGGCTCGTGATCGGCAACCGCAACACGATCCGTGAGTTCACCACGATCCACACCGGCACGGTGCAGGACGCGGGCGTCACCACGCTGGGCGACGACAACTGGATCATGGCCTACGTGCACATCGGTCACGACTGCCACGTCGGCAATAACGTCATTCTGTCGAGCAATGCGCAGATGGCCGGCCACGTGACCATCGGCGACCACGCGATCGTCGGCGGCATGTCGGGCGTGCATCAGTTCGTGCGCATCGGCGAGCATTCGATGCTGGGCGGCGCTTCGGCGCTCGTGCAGGACATCCCGCCGTTCGTGATCGCCGCCGGCAACAAGGCGGAGCCCCACGGTATCAACGTCGAAGGTCTGCGCCGCCGCGGTTTTTCGGCGGACGCGATCTCGGCGCTGCGCTCGGCGTACCGCGTGCTGTACAAGAACGGCCTGTCGCTCGAAGAAGCGAAGGTGCAGTTGCGCGAACTCGCGTCCGCGGGTGGCGATGGCGATGCGCCGGTGCAAACGCTGCTCGCGTTTGTCGAAGCGTCGCAACGCGGCATCATCCGCTAACCGATGGCCTTGAACCCGAGTCCGCTGCGCGTCGCGATGGTGGCTGGCGAGCCGTCCGGCGACCTGCTGGCGGCATCGCTGCTGGACGGCCTCGCGAGCCGTCTGCCCGCCGGTACCCAGTATTACGGGATCGGCGGCCCACGCATGATCGCCACGGGCTTCGACGCCCACTGGCCGATGGAAAAGCTGACGGTGCGCGGCTATGTCGAAGCGCTGCGGCATATTCCCGAGATCCTCGGCATCCGCAACGAACTGAAGCGCCAACTGCTGGCTGAGCCGCCATCGGTGTTCGTCGGCGTGGATGCACCCGATTTCAACTTCGGCCTCGAGCACCCGTTGCGCGACGCGGGCATTCCGACTGTTCACTTCGTCTGTCCGTCCATCTGGGCGTGGCGGGGCGGGCGCATCAAGAAGATCGCCAAGGCGGTCGACCACATGCTGTGCGTGTTCCCGTTCGAAACGGCGCTGCTGGAAAAGGCTGGCGTCCCGGCATCCTACGTGGGCCATCCGCTTGCTGACGAGATCCCGCTCGAACCCGATACGCTCGGTGCGCGCCGCACGCTTGGCCTCGCTGAAAGCGGTCCGATCATCGCGGTTCTGCCGGGCAGCCGGCGCTCGGAGATCGATCTGATCGGTCCGACGTTCTTTGCCGCGATGGAGATGATGCAGCACCAGGAGCCGAGTTTGCGTTTCGTGATGCCGGCGGCCACGCCCGCACTGCGGGAAATGCTGCGGCCGCTGGTCGATTCGCATCCCGGTCTCGCGCTGACCATCACCGACGGCCAGTCGCAAATCGCGATGACGGCGGCCGACGCGATCCTCGTCAAGAGCGGCACGGTGACGCTGGAAGCCGCGCTGCTGAAAAAGCCGATGGTGATCTCGTACAAGGTGCCCTGGCTGACCGGCCAGATCATGCGCCGGCAAGGCTATCTGCCGTATGTCGGTTTGCCGAACATTCTGGCGGGGCGTTTTGTCGTGCCCGAAATTCTGCAGCACTTCGCAACGCCCCAGGCGCTCGCCGAGGCCACGCTGAAACAGTTGCGCGACGAGGCCAACCGGCGCACGCTGACGGAAATCTTCACGGAGATGCATCACGTGCTGAAGCAGAACACCGCGCAGCGTGCGGCGGAAGTCGTGGCGAGCGTCATCGAGAAGCGGAAGGCGCGGCCGTGACCACTGCGCGCTCATCACGCCGCAAGGCTGCGAACGCTGCAGGCGTGGCGGGGCGGCAGGTCGGTCTGGACTTCGAGACGCCGGATGACATTGTCTGTGGCGTCGACGAAGCCGGGCGCGGGCCTCTGGCCGGTCCGGTGGTCGCCGCCGCAGTGATTTTTGATCGGTCGAAGCCGATGATTCGCGGCCTCGACGATTCGAAAGCGCTCACCGCCAGAAAGCGCGACGAACTGTACGACAAGATCGTCGACCGGGCGTTGGCTTACTGCATCGCGTCGGCTACCGTCGAAGAAATCGATACGCTGAACATCCTGCACGCCACCATGCTGGCGATGAAGCGGGCAGTCGAAGGGCTGTCAGTCGTGCCGACCCTGGTGAAAATCGACGGCAATCGCTGCCCGACGCTGAGCATTCGCAGCGAGGCGATAATCGGCGGCGATGCTCTCGTCAAGAGCATTTCGGCGGCGTCGATTCTTGCCAAAGTCACGCGCGACAGAATGCTGCTCGAATTGCATCAAACCTATCCGGTCTACGGTTTTGACGCGCATGCGGGCTACGGCACGCCGCAGCATCTCGCGGCGCTGCGCGAACATGGACCTTGTGAGCATCATCGTCGTTCGTTCGCGCCAGTGCGTGAAGCGCATCAGCGTTTCGGCACGGCGTCGAAGCAACTGCCGGCAGGCAACGTGATCGTCGTCTCCGGAGCGCTCTCCCGCGCCATGCTCGACGACGACGCCTTCGGCGAACGCAGCGGCGCCTGAGCGCCATGTGTGGCCTGGCGCATCGTCCACTCTTTCCTCATTTTTTCTGTCTTCGCTGCCTGTGAAAGCCATCACCTCGCGGGACAATCCGCTCTATAAGCGTCTCAAGGCACTGGCCGGCTCGACGCATCAGCAGCGCCGCAGTGGCCACGCGCTGCTCGAAGGGTTCCATCTCGCGAGCGCGTATCTCGACGTCGCAGGGCAACCGGAAATGTGCATCGTTACCGAGGGTGCGCTGCGCCACGACGAAGCGCAGGCCATCGTCTCGCGCATCGACGAGCATCGTATAGTCACGCTGCCGGACGCGTTGTTCGGACAGTTGTCGAACGTCGTGCACGGTGTCGGGATCCTGCTGCTGGTCGAGAAACTCGACACGCCGCTGCCGGAGAAGGTCGCGCAAACGTGCCTCGTACTCGATGGCGTACAGGACGCGGGCAACGTCGGCTCGATTCTGCGCAGCGCGGCGGCCGCCGGTATTCAGCAGGTGTTTTGCGCACCGGGCACCGCCTACGCATGGTCGTCGAAGGTACTGCGCTCGGGCATGGGCGCGCATTTTCTGCTGCAAATCCACGAGGATGTCGAAGCGCCGCTACTGATCGAGCGCCTCGCGGTGCCCGTCGTCATTACGGATTCGCACGGTGCCGAGGCGATCTACGACTGCGATCTGAGCGGGCCGCTCGCGTGGGTGTTCGGCAATGAAGGGGCGGGCGTATCGCAGACCTGGCGCGATGCGGTTTCGTTGCGGGTGACGATTCCTCAGCCGGGTGGCATGGAATCGCTCAATGTGGCGGCCGCGGCGGCTGTCTGCGTGTTCGAACAATGCCGCCAGCAGCGCCGCGCGTGACATTGCACTGATCTGGGACTGAGGCGGCCTTCGCGGACCCCTCAGCGCCACCAGCGCATGCAAAACAGGCCACGCTCAATAAACCGGCCGGTCCAGCTTGATCTCCTGCAGGATCGTCGTCGCGATCTCTTCGATCGACTTATGCGTCGACGATAACCACTTGACTCCTTCACGCCGCATCATGGCTTCGGCTTCATTGATTTCGTAGCGGCAATTTTCCGGCGCGGCGTACTTGCTGCCCGGTCGGCGCTCGTTGCGTATCTCCGACAGCCGCTGCGGATCGATCGACAATCCAAACATCTTCTGCCGATGCGCCAATAGTGGCGTAGGCAGCTTGCCACGCTCGAAGTCTTCCGGAATCAGCGGATAGTTGGCTGCTTTCACACCGTACTGCATGGCCAGATACAGGCTCGTCGGTGTCTTGCCACTGCGCGATACGCCCACCAGAATCACATCGGCATCGGCCAGATTCCGGTTCGATTGACCGTCGTCGTGGGCGAGCGAGAAGTTGATCGCCTCGATCCGGTTCTTGTATTCCTCGGTGTCGGCGTTCTGGTGGCCGCGGCCCATCGCGTGGCTCGATTTGAGTTCCAGTTCCTGTTCGAGCGGCTCGACGAAGGTCTGGAACATATCCAGCACAAGCGCATTCGAACCTTTGACGATCTGATTCGAGGCGCTGTCCACCAGCGTCGTGAAGACGATCGGACGACGGCCGTCCTGCTCGGTCGCTTCGTTGATCTTTTCGAGCGTGGCGTAGGCCTTGTCCGTCGAGTCGACGAAGGGCACGCGAACCAGGCGGAATTTCTGGTCGAACTGGGAGAGGATCGAATGCGCGAAGGTTTCGGCAGTGATCCCGGTACCGTCGGAGACGATGAATACGGTGGGCGGCATCAGTGGGGCTGGGGAACGTGAGCAGGATAAAGCGCTCGAATGAAACATCGCTGCATGGATGTCGCTGCACGGTGGCTAACCGGAGATTGCAGCGGCGTCATTTCAGCGCGCCATGGGCACACCGTAACCGCGCCCGGATGACGGCGGGGGCCTCGCAAAAGCCCGTCAGCCGGTCTGGGGCGCGATTCGAGGCGCAATTCTCGTCCGACTGTCACATTTTGAGAGTCGGCACGGTAGAATAGCGGCAACCTGTTGGATAAGCAATTGCAGGCGATTGGCGTCTAACTTACCGCGAACGGTCGGTCAACGCCACGCTTTCAGCCGGTAACTTGCGGCAAATTGAGAGATTGGGGCGGATCGATCGGTAATTTCGTCCAACCGCTTTCTACGTCGCGCATCCGGCGCTTTTTTGGCCCACGCGGCCATTTGTAGCGATTGTTTCTCCAACAGGTTGTGCAAGACGCGAGGTCACGCTTCCAATGGGCGTCTCGCGTTCAAGCCCACTTGCACAGCCGTGAATTTCTTTCACACTTAGGGGCTTGTATGACTAACGCAGTTACCGTCGCAAAGGAAGAGGCGTATGTAGTTCCGTTCGAGCAGTTGCGGATGACCGATGTGGAGATTGTCGGCGGCAAGAATGCGTCGCTTGGCGAGATGATCAGTCAGCTCGCCGAAGCCGGCGTGCGCGTGCCGACCGGCTTCGCCACCACGGCGCTGGCTTTCCGTGACTTCCTGCATCACAACGATCTGACTGAACGCATCGCCAAACGTCTCGAAACGCTCGATATCGACGACGTGAAAGCGCTCGCCGAAGCGGGCAAAGAGATCCGTCAATGGATCGTCGACGCGCCGATGCAGCCGCGTCTCGAGGCGGATATCCGCGCAGGTTTCGACATCCTGCAAAAAAGCTCGCCTGAAGAGCTGTCGTTTGCCGTGCGTTCGTCGGCAACGGCAGAAGACTTGCCGGACGCATCGTTCGCGGGTCAGCAGGAAAGCTACCTCAACGTGGTCGGCATCGACGAGGTGCTCGATCGCATGAAGCACGTGTTCGCGTCGCTGTACAACGACCGTGCCATCTCCTATCGCGTCCACAAGGGCTTCACCCATGCTGAAGTCGCGTTGTCGGCGGGCGTGCAGCGCATGGTGCGCTCGGACGTTGGTGCGGCTGGCGTGATGTTCACGCTGGACACGGAATCGGGCTTCAAGGACGCCGTCTTCATCACGTCGAGCTACGGTCTCGGCGAAACGGTCGTGCAGGGCGCCGTGAATCCGGACGAGTTCTACGTCTTCAAGACCACGCTCGCACAAGGCAAGTACCCGATCATCCGCCGCTCGATCGGCTCGAAGCTCATCAAGATGGAATTCACCAAGGCCGGCGAGCAAGGCCGTGTGAAGACCGTCGACGTCGCGCACGAGCAGCGCAACCGCTTCTCGATCACCGACGAAGACGTGATCGAGCTCGCGAAATACGCCGTCATTATCGAAAAGCACTACGAGCGTCCGATGGACATCGAGTGGGGCAAGGACGGCCGCGACGGCAAGATCTTTATCTTGCAGGCCCGTCCGGAAACGGTGAAGAGCCAGGCCGCGGGCAAGGCCGAGCAACGCTTCAAGCTGAAGGGTCAATCGAACGTGCTGGCTACCGGCCGTGCAATCGGCCAGAAGATCGGCGCGGGTCCGGTGCGCGTGATCCACGATCCGTCGGAAATGGACCGTGTGCAGCCGGGCGACGTGCTGGTGGCCGACATGACCGACCCGAACTGGGAACCGGTGATGAAGCGCGCCGCCGCAATCGTCACGAACCGTGGCGGCCGTACCTGCCACGCGGCAATTATCGCGCGTGAGCTGGGCGTGCCGGCCGTGGTCGGCTGCGGCGACGCCACCGACGTGCTGAAGGAAGGCGCGCTGGTGACGGTGTCGTGCGCGGAAGGCGACGAAGGCAAGATTTACGACGGTCTGCTCGAAACCGAAATCACCGAAGTGCAGCGCGGCGAACTGCCGCCGATTCCGGTGAAGATCATGATGAACGTCGGCAACCCGCAACTCGCGTTCGACTTCTCGCAACTGCCGAACGCAGGCGTGGGTCTGGCGCGGCTCGAGTTCATCATCAACAACAACATCGGCGTTCACCCGAAGGCGATTCTCGAGTACCCGAACATCGATCAGGACCTGAAGAAGGCGGTGGAAAGTGTGGCACGTGGTCACGCATCGCCGCGCGCCTTCTACGTCGACAAGCTGACCGAAGGTATCGCCACGATCGCGGCGGCGTTCTATCCGAAGCCGGTGATCGTGCGTCTGTCGGACTTCAAGTCGAACGAGTACAAGAAGCTGATCGGCGGTTCGCGTTACGAGCCGGACGAAGAAAACCCGATGCTGGGCTTCCGTGGTGCATCGCGTTACATCGCTGACGACTTCGCCGAAGCATTCCAGATGGAATGTATCGCGCTGAAGAAGGTGCGCGAAGAGATGGGCCTCGACAACGTCGAGATCATGGTGCCGTTCGTGCGTACGCTGAAGCAGGCGGAGCGCGTGATCGGGCTGCTGGCGAAGTTCGGCCTGAAGCGCGGTGAGAAGGGCTTGCGCCTGATCATGATGTGCGAGGTGCCGTCGAATGCGATTCTCGCCGAAGAATTCCTGCAATTCTTCGATGGTTTCTCGATCGGTTCGAACGATCTGACGCAGCTCACGCTCGGCCTCGACCGCGACTCCGGCATGGAACTGCTGGCAGTCGATTTCGACGAGCGCGACCCGGCGGTGAAGTTCATGCTCAAGCGCGCGATTGAAACCTGCTTGCGGCTGGACAAGTACGTCGGTATCTGCGGGCAGGGTCCTTCGGATCACCCGGACTTTGCGCAATGGCTGACCGATGAAGGCATCAAGTCGATCTCGCTGAACCCGGATTCGATCATCGAGACGTGGCAGCAACTGGCGAAATCGCTGGCGAAGTAATCGAAGTAAATCGGCGCCGGGCAGTTGCCCGATAAGCGGTTTGCATAAAGAGTGGTGCGGTACGTCAATGGAATGTAAAAAGTACATAAGAGCGTGCTGTACCGCCCAATAAATGCACCCGCTTCGTGCTATAAACACCCCGGTAGATCCGGGGTGTTTTGCTTTGTGGAGGTCGACGTGGCGCCAGGTGGATTGTTCTGGTGGATCGGGGCGGGTGTGCTTGTCGTGCTGGAGTTGATCAGCGGCACCTTCTATTTGCTAATGATCGCGTTGGGCTGCATCGCGGCTGCCATCGCGCACATGGCGGGCGTCAACGCCGACCTGCAGTTCGCGATTGCCGCCGTCGTGGCGCTGGCGGCAGTCCTGTTGCTGAGGCGCTCGCGCTTTGGCCGCAAGACGCGCAAGGAGGCGTCGAAGAATCCGGACGTCAATCTGGACATCGGCCAGACGTTGAGTGTGCCGGCGTGGCACGAGCGCCGGGCGCGCGCCAATTACCGCGGGGCGGCATGGGACGTCGAATTGGCCGCTGGCGAGCCGGAGGATGCGCAGCTTTATGAAATCGCCGAGATGCGCGGCAGTTGTCTTGTCGTCGTAGCCAGCCGGCAGGCTAAAGCCAGGATAACCGCGGACTGAGCGCGCACCAGCGCGTGCGCAGAATTACGCACAACTATTCGAACTACGGACCGGAGGGCAGTAATGGACTCAACCATCGTCGGGGCGGTGCTTCTGATTATCGTGATCGTGCTGGCGGCACAGACGCTCAAGATCGTGCCGCAGCAGCATGCGTGGGTGCTGGAGCGGCTCGGCCGTTATCACCGTACGCTGACACCGGGATTGAGCTTCGCGTTTCCGTTCGTCGACCGGATCGCGTACAAGCACATCCTCAAGGAAATCCCGCTCGAAGTGCCGAGCCAGGTGTGTATTACGCGCGACAACACGCAACTGCAGGTAGACGGCGTGCTGTATTTCCAGGTCACCGATCCCATGAAGGCGTCGTACGGTTCGAGCAACTTCGTGTTCGCGATTACGCAGTTGTCACAGACCACGCTGCGCTCGGTGATCGGCAAACTCGAACTCGACAAGACTTTCGAAGAGCGCGACTTCATCAATCACAGCATCGTCTCATCGCTCGATGAAGCGGCGTCGAATTGGGGCGTCAAGGTGCTGCGTTACGAGATCAAGGACCTGACGCCGCCCAAAGAAATTCTCCACGCCATGCAAGCGCAGATCACTGCCGAGCGCGAGAAGCGCGCGCTGATCGCGGCATCTGAAGGGCGTAAGCAGGAGCAGATCAATATTGCCTCGGGTGGCCGCGAGGCGGCCATCCAGAAGTCGGAAGGCGAACGGCAGGCGGCGATCAATCAGGCGCAGGGGCAGGCGTCGGCGATTCTGGCGGTGGCTGAGGCCAACTCGCAGGCAATTCAGAAGATCGCCGCGGCAATCCAGTCGAACGGCGGGATGGAAGCCGTGAACCTGAAGGTGGCCGAGCAGTATGTGAACGCGTTCGGCAACCTTGCGAAGCAGGGCACTACGCTGATCGTACCGGGTAACCTGGCGGATATGAGTTCGATGATCGCCTCGGCGCTGACGATCGTGAACAAGGGAAAGGGCGCGACCGAAGCGCGCTGAAATGGCGGCGAGGCTGGCTGACGCGGCCTGAGCCCGATTTCCATTGCTTAAGCCGTCCGTTGCCTGGAACTGCCAAAAAAAAATGGCCCGCGACTTGTGCGGGCCTTTTTCTTTCGGTGACGCTGGTGGTCAAGCCGGGCGCGGCAAATCCGCGCATGACTTGACGCCGACGCCGCGGACGCCCGTCAGATCACGACGGCGAACGCATCAAGCGCGCCTTCTCGCGCTCCCAGTCGCGCTTCTTTTCGGTCTCGCGCTTGTCGTGCTGCTTCTTACCCTTGGCCAGCCCGATCTCGCATTTGACCCGGCCGCCTTTGTAGTGGAAGTTCAGCGGCACGAGCGTGTAACCGCGCTGCTCGACTTTGCCGATCAGTTTGCTGATTTCCTCGCTATGCAGCAGCAGCTTGCGCGTGCGCACCGGGTCCGGATGGATGTGGGTCGAGGCTTCGGGCAGCGGGCTGATGTGCGTGCCGATCAGGAACAGTTCGTTGTTCTTGATGACCACGTAACCTTCCTTGATCTGGCCGCGCCCGGCGCGCAGCGCCTTGACCTCCCATCCTTCGAGCACGAGCCCTGCCTCATAGCGTTCTTCGACCGAGTAGTCGTAGAAGGCTTTTCTGTTGTCGATGATGCTCATGAATGGAAAGTGCCCAACTCGTTTAAAATCACGATTTTAGCAAAGCGGGGCAAGGAAAGCCCGCGGCGCTTGTCCACCCTTGCCACGCGCTGTTCAATTTATGGCAGATGTCCAGAAAACCGTGTTGATCCGCCATTCGGCGGAACAGATGTTCGACCTCGTCACCGACGTCGCCGATTACCCCAACTTCCTGCCTTGGTGCGGGGGTGTCGAAATCCGCCGCCAGGACGAAACCGGCATGGAGGCGAAGATCGATATCAACTTCAAGGGCATCAAGCAGCACTTCGCGACGCATAACACCATGGAGCGGCCCACGCGCATCGATATGGAATTCGCGGACGGCCCATTTCGCAAATTCACCGGTTTCTGGCGCTTCACACCCTTGCGCGCGGATGCCTGCAAGATCGAATTCGCGCTGCACTACGAATTCACCAACATCATTCTCGAGAAGATCATTGGGCCCGTGTTCAGTCACATTGCCAATACCTTCGTCGAATCGTTCGTGAAGCGCGCCGATCAGCGCTACGGTAAGGCATGAGCGCGCGCTTGTCGATTGAAGTCTGCTACGCGCTCGCCAACGAGCAGACGCTGATCGCCGTGGAATTGCAGGAAGGCGCCACGCTGCGGCAGGCGATCGAGGCGAGCGGCATCTTGCAGCGTTATCCGCAGATCGATCTGGGCACGCAGAAGGTCGGCGTGTTCGGCAAGCTCAAACCGCTCGATGCGGTGCTCGCCGACCACGACCGCGTCGAGATTTACCGGCCGCTGCTGGTGGATCCGAAACTGTCCCGGCAACGGCGCGTCGAGAAGACCCGCAAGGCGGGCTCGATTGAAGGGCGCCGCTGGCAGAACAAGGATTCACGCTAGGCTTGTCTTGCGGCGGTTGCTGCTGGCAGGCGGCGGGCCCTGGCGAATCGGGGGCGATCGCGCCACTGGCCGGCCGCCGGCTCAATGCGCCGAAGGCTGCGCCTTTTCCTCTATCGAGGTCGCGCCGGACGAATCGTCATCCGCATGCTGGCGCACCGACCAGCACACCCCCGCCACCAGCAGCAGGATCGCCGCCGTTTCCAGCGGACGCGGCAGGCGCTGGTCGTAGATGAACGCGTAGAGCAACGCGAATAGCGTCTCGAACACGATCATCTGGCCGGAGAGCGTGAGCGGCAGCCGTTTCGACGCGGCATTCCACAGCCCGTTGCCGAGCCACGACGCGCCGACTGCGAGGCCCAGATTCAGCATCCAGAAGGTGTGCCAGCGCGCGTCGCCAAGCGTCCCCTGCAGGCTGACAGACGGCAGGGCGCCGATCGCCAGCCACAACAAAGCGCCGAGCGCGCCTGTCACGACACCCCACAGGACCGACCATTCGTTACCGCTGAAATGCGTCTGGCGCTGCAGGTAGCGGGCGTTTTCGACCGCGAACCAGGTCCAGCAGGCGAGCGCGCCCACTGCGCAGGCGAGGCCGAGGAGCTTCGTTGCGATACTCACAGGCGTGCTGTCCGCTACCGTGAACACGTCAATATTGATGCAGGCGATACCGGCCACCACCAGCGAAAGCGGCCAAACGAGGCGGGTGAGCGGCACGGCGCCGTGATCGCGCCGGCCAAGCAGCGTCACCGTGACCGGCAGGACGCCCACGATCAGCGATGCCGGCGCGATGCCGATCATATGGACCGCTGCGGTCAGCAGCAGGTAGTAGAGCAGGTTGCCGGCCAGCGCCAGTTTGACCAGCGCGCCGAGATCTTCGCGGGTCAGTCGTTTGACGAGCGAACGCGCCATCGGCAGCGCAGCGGCCAGCGAGACGATGCCGTACATCGTGTAGCGGCCGGCGCTCAGCAGCAGCGGCGAGAAGTCAGGCAGCACGCGCGGCACCAGAAATACCATGCCCCAGAGGGCCCCGGCCATTACTCCATATGCCACACCGCGCTGCATTGACTGCCCCTGCAAGAAAAAAACTGGAATGGTCGGCAGAATAGCCGTTAGGCGCGCAGGGTGTCTTGTTTGATTCTGCATTCCAGCGGTTTTATGCCGCGTGTCGGGTACCAATTTGCGCCCGCCTGGCGGCTCGACGGTGTGGAAGCCGCCCGAATTGCCCGCGCACGAACCCGGCGGCGCCTCCATGCACCCGAACGCGCAAACGAAACCGGATCGAACCCGAGGCGAACGTGGAAGCGAAATCGAGGGGGGTAAAGTCGTGAAAAAAATCCCCGGAAATTCGCTAAGCTGCTGTTAGTGCAGTGAAAACCGGGGAGGTATCGCGTATAATTCGCTTTTGCGCCTATAGGATTTGCCATGCGTCTGATCCAAACAGCACTCACGTTCGATGACGTGCTCCTCGTCCCGGCCTTTTCTGATGTTCTGCCGCGCGACACCAGCCTCAAGACCCGGCTGACCCGCAACATCTCCCTGAATATGCCGCTCGTGTCCGCCGCCATGGACACCGTCACCGAAGCCCGCCTTGCTATCGCGATGGCGCAAATGGGTGGCGTGGGCATCATCCACAAGAACCTCACGCCGGCCGAACAGGCGCGTGAAGTTGCCAAGGTCAAGCGCTTCGAATCGGGCGTCGTGCGCGATCCGATCACCGTGCCGCCGCAAATGAAGGTGCGCGACGTCATCGCGCTGTCGCGCCAGCATGGCATTTCAGGCTTCCCGGTTGTCGAAGGCGCGCAACTGGTCGGTATCGTCACGAACCGCGACCTGCGTTTCGAAGAGCGTCTGGACGAGCCGGTGCGCAATATCATGACGCCGCGCGAGCGCCTCGTCACCGTCAAGGAAGGCACGCCGCTCGCTGAAGCCAAGGCGCTGATGCACAGCCACCGCCTCGAGCGCGTGCTGGTCATCAACGACGCATTCGAACTGCGCGGCCTGATGACCGTCAAGGACATCACCAAGCAAACCGAACACCCGGACGCGTGTAAAGACGAACACGGCAAGCTGCGCGCAGGCGCTGCGGTCGGCGTGGGCGAAGACAACGAAGAGCGTGTTGAGCTGCTGGTGCAGGCGGGTGTTGACGTGATCGTCGTCGACACGGCGCACGGCCACAGCAAGGGCGTGCTCGAGCGCGTCAAGTGGGTCAAACAGAAATTCCCGCATGTCGAAGTGATCGGCGGCAATATCGCTACCGCTGCGGCGGCCAAGGCGCTCGTCGAATACGGTGCAGACGGCGTGAAGGTCGGTATCGGCCCGGGCTCGATCTGTACCACGCGTATCGTCGCGGGCGTTGGCGTGCCGCAAGTCACGGCAATCGCCAACGTGTCGGAAGCGCTGAAGGGCACGGGCGTGCCGGTCATCGCCGACGGTGGCGTGCGCTTCTCCGGTGACGTCAGCAAGGCGCTGGCCGCCGGTGCGAATTCCGTGATGATGGGCAGCATGTTCGCCGGCACCGAAGAAGCGCCGGGCGACGTGTTCCTGTTCCAAGGGCGTCAGTACAAATCGTACCGTGGCATGGGTTCGGTCGGCGCGATGAAGGACGGCGCGGCAGACCGCTACTTCCAGGACAACTCCGCGAACATCGACAAGCTGGTGCCGGAAGGGATCGAAGGCCGCGTCGCCTATAAGGGCTCGGTCAATGCGATCCTGTTCCAGCTGATCGGCGGCGTGCGCGCCAGCATGGGCTACTGCGGTTGCCGCACGATCGCGGAGATGAACGACAAGGCCGAGTTCGTGCAGATCACGGGCGCGGGCTTGCGCGAGTCGCATGTGCATGACGTGCAGATCACCAAGGAAGCGCCCAACTACCACGTGGACTAAACGCCAATGAAGCCATTGCTGCGCGCTGTACTCATCCTCGATGCATTGTTGCTGCTTGCGTTCGGCCTGCTGTTTCTGCTGACGCCCTGGACGTCGCTGTACAACGCGCTGCTGTTGGTGCAGACCCAGCCGGCTCTGGTCGGCCAGGGGTTTGGCGTGGCGCTGATCGGACTCGCGTGGCTCGCTTTGCACGCTTCGATCGACGGTTCGCTCACGTCGACGGTCGCCAAGGTCGTCGGTCATGTGAACTGGCTGACCGGCGTGCTGATGCTGGTCTGGCTGCTCGGGCTGCATACGCCGGCGCTGACCGGTTTCGGGCAGATCATCGCGGTGCTGACCGGTGTGGTGCTGCTGGTGGTCGGCCTGGGCGGTGTGCGTCTGTCGGGCGCGGTGCGGCGGCGCGAAAAGGTGCGGCTGGTTGAGGCCGCTGCCGCCGAGCGCGCCGACAAGCAGGCCGCGAAAGATGCCGCCAAAGAGGCTGCTAACAAGCGCGACGCCGGCCGCGTGACAGCGGGCTTCCCTGCCTATCGTGCCGAGCCTGTAGTGGGCCGCCCTGTAGTTGACCCTGTAGCCGAGCCCGTCATGCCGCTCACACGGCCCGTGAGTTCTGTTTCGGCCGTTGAGGAACCGGGGCTGACGGCGTCTGAGCGTGAGGCTGCCGCCGCGCGCGACGATGCCCGTAACGCCGCCGCCGATGCGCCTGGCGCGCCGCGGCCGCCGCTTCATGGTTGATTCATGGTTGATTCATGGTTGACGCCTCGAGCGCCAGAACGCCCGCCGAAGCTACCGGATTTTCCGTTCGTGCGCGCCGCCGGTGAATGCCTACGGCGCCCGCAGGTTCAGCGCGCTTCATCGTTACGCTTCATGCACGGTCGTCCCCACGTGGACCGCTTTGAATTCAACGCCGCGCTTCGTGCGCGGCATCCCGTATCCGTTCACTTTTGACTCCGTCCGCTGCCATGCATGACAAGATCCTGATCCTCGACTTCGGTTCGCAAGTCACCCAACTGATTGCACGTCGCGTTCGCGAAGCCAACGTGTATTCGGAAATTCATCCCCACGACGTCGACGCGTCGTTCATTCGCGACTTCGCGCCGAAGGGCGTGATCCTCTCCGGCGGCCCGAGTTCGGTGACCGAAACGGATGCACCGCGTGTGCCGCAAGCAGTGTTCGAACTCGGCGTGCCCGTGCTGGGCATTTGCTACGGCATGCAGGCCATGGCCGAGCAGCTCGGCGGCAAGGTCGATATCGGCCACCTGCGTGAGTTCGGTTATGCCGAAGTGCGCGCGCGCAACCATACGAGCCTGCTCGAAGGCATCAGCGACTTCACCACGCCGGAAGGTCACGGCATGCTGAAGGTGTGGATGAGCCACGGCGACAAGGTGCTGGAAATGCCTGAGGGCTTCCAGTTGATGGCCTCGACGGAATCGTGCCCGATCGCGGCGATGGCCGACGAGCAGCGCCATTTCTACGGCCTGCAATGGCACCCGGAAGTGACGCACACCGTGCAGGGCCGCGCGATGCTCGAACGTTTCGTGCTGCAGATTTGCGGCGCGAATCCCGACTGGGAAATGGGCCATTACATCGACGAAGCGGTCGCGAAGATTCGCGAGCAGGTCGGCAGCGAGCAAGTGATTCTGGGCTTGTCGGGCGGCGTGGACTCGTCGGTGGCGGCGGCGCTGTTGCATCGCGCGATCGGCGATCAACTGACCTGCGTGTTCGTCGATCACGGCCTCTTGCGTTTGAACGAAGCCGAGCAGGTGATGGCAACGTTCGCCGATCACCTTGGCGTGAAGGTGATCCACGTCGACGCGAGCGAAGTGTTCCTGTCGAAGCTGGCCGGCGTGACCGATCCGGAAGCGAAGCGCAAGATCATCGGCGCGGAATTCGTCGAAGTGTTCCAGACCGAAGCCAACAAGCTGACTGATGCGAAGTGGCTGGCGCAAGGCACGATCTATCCGGACGTGATCGAATCGGCCGGCAAGGGCAAGAAGGCGACGCAGACTATCAAGAGCCACCACAACGTGGGCGGCCTGCCTGAGACGCTGAATCTGAAGCTGCTCGAGCCGCTGCGCGAACTGTTCAAGGACGAAGTGCGCGAACTCGGCGTGAAGCTCGGTTTGCCGCCGGCAATGGTGTATCGCCACCCATTCCCGGGCCCGGGTCTGGGCGTGCGGATTCTCGGCGAAGTGAAGCGTGATTTTGCCGACCTGCTGCGTCGCGCGGATGCGATTTTCATCGAAACGCTGCACACCTTCATCGACAAGGAAACCGGCAAGTCGTGGTACGACCTGACGAGCCAGGCGTTCGCGGTATTCCTGCCGGTGAAGAGCGTTGGCGTGATGGGCGACGGCCGGACTTACGAGTACGTGGTTGCGCTGCGTGCCGTGCAGACGCTGGACTTCATGACCGCGCATTGGGCGCATCTGCCGCACGAGTTGCTGGGGCATGTGTCGAACCGCATCATCAATGAAGTGCGTGGGATTAACCGGGTTGTTTATGACATCTCGGGTAAGCCGCCGGCAACGATCGAGTGGGAATAGAATTCCCGCCAGGAAACATCATTCGCTAGTTGATTGACTAAAAAAGCCCTGTTCTTTTACAGGGCTTTATATTTTGTTCTGAGCACCATTTTTGGAATTTCCCCATGGAAATTAAAGTCAACTTTCTCGACAAGCTACGTCTTGAAGCCAAGTTCGATGACTTCACGGTAGTGAGCGACCAGCCTATCCGTTACAAGGGCGATGGCTCGGCGCCGGGTCCCTTCGATTATTTTCTGGCCTCGTCGGCCTTGTGTGCGGCTTACTTTGTGAAGTTGTACTGCGTAACTCGCAATATTCCTACCGAAAATATCCGCCTGTCGCAGAATAATATTGTTGATCCGGAAAACCGGTACCAACAGATTTTCAAGATTCAGGTTGAGTTGCCGGCGGACATCTCCGACAAAGACCGCCAGGGTATTTTGCGTTCCATCGACCGTTGTACGGTCAAAAAAGTGGTGCAAGCCGGGCCCGAGTTTGTGATTGAAGAGGTGGAGAATCTGGACGCCGATGCCCAGGCGTTGCTGACTCTAAATCCCGATTCCGATGCCCGCACCTATATCCTGGGCAAGGACCTGCCGCTAGAGCAAACCATCGCCAATATGTCGGGCATTCTGGCGGCCCTGGGCATCAAGATTGAAATCGCTTCGTGGCGCAATCTTGTTCCCAATGTGTGGTCGCTGCATATCCGCGATGCGCACTCCCCGATGTGTTTTACCAATGGCAAGGGAGCGACCAAAGAAAGCGCGTTGGCGTCGGCGTTGGGAGAGTATATCGAGCGACTGAATTGCAACCATTTCTACGCCGGCACGTTTTGGGGCGAAGACATCGCGAACGCGGCGTTTGTCCATTACCCGAACGAGCGCTGGTTCAAACCTGGGCCTAAAGATGCACTGCCGGCTGGGATTCTGGATGAGTACTGCCTGGAAATTTACAACCCCGACGGCGAGTTGCATGGCTCGCATCTGATCGACACCAACTCCGGCAACGTGCAGCGCGGTATCTGTTCGCTGCCGTATGTGCGCCGGTCGGATGGCGAGGTGGTGTATTTCCCATCCAACCTGATCGAGAACCTGTACGTCAGCAATGGCATGAGTGCCGGTAATACGCTGACCGAAGCCCAGGTGCAATGCTTGTCGGAAATCTTTGAGCGCGCGGTGAAGCGCGAAATTCTGGAAGGTGAAATCGCCTTGCCTGATGTGCCGCACGAAGTGCTGGCGAAGTACCCTGGCATTCTGGCCGGGATTCAGGGATTGGAAGAGCAGGGCTTTCCCGTGCTGGTGAAGGATGCGTCGCTGGGTGGGACCTACCCGGTGATGTGCGTCACCTTGATGAACCCGCGCACAGGCGGTGTCTTTGCCTCGTTCGGCGCGCACCCAAGCTTCGAGGTGGCGCTGGAACGGAGTCTGACGGAATTGCTGCAGGGGCGTAGTTTTGAAGGCCTGAACGATTTACCTCAGCCCACCTTTGTCAGTAACGCCGTGACTGAACCAAACAACTTTGTTGAGCACTTCATTGATTCCAGCGGCGTGGTGTCGTGGCGCTTTTTCAGCGCCAAAGCGGATCACGAGTTTGTGGAGTGGGATTTTTCCGGCCAGGGTGAAAACTCCAATGCCGAGGAAGCCGCAACCTTGTTCGGTATTCTCGAAGACATGGGCAAAGAGGTGTACACGGCGGTGTATGACCAGTTGGGCGCCGTAGCCTGCCGGATTCTGGTGCCTGGTTATTCGGAAGTTTACCCGGTTGAGGATTTGATCTGGGATAACACAAACAAGGCGCTGTTGTTCCGCGCCGATATTTTGAACTTGCATCGCCTGGACGATGCCGCCTTGGCAGCACTGCTTGAGCGGTTGGAGAACAATGAGCTGGACGAGCACGCCGATATTGCCACGTTGATCGGCATCGAATTTGACGAGAATACGGACTGGGGGCAGCTAACCGTTCTCGAGTTGAAACTGCTGATTCATCTCGCCTTGAAGCAATTTGAGGAAGCGCAAGAGCTGGTGGGCGCTTTCCTGCAGTACAACGACAACACGGTCGAGCGCGGATTGTTTTACCAGGCCTTGAATGTGGTGCTGGAGGTGATGCTCGATGACGACCTGGAACTGGACGACTACGTGGTCAACTTCCGCCGGATGTTTGGTAACGCCCGGATGGACGCGGTACTGGGGTCAGTGGACGGCAGTGTGCGCTTCTTTGGGCTAACGCCAACGAGTATGAAACTGGAGGGTCTCGATAGGCACCACCGCCTGATCGACAGCTACCAAAAATTGCACAAGGCGAGGGCTAAAGCAGCGGCTACAGCCAGTTAGGGTGACGACTCATGGCTGGATGCGATGGTGCCGTTCATCCCTTGGCACCAACGCATGTTCGATACCAGAGCGACCCTCTGTGCCGGCGTGCATCCGTGTTGATGCCGCTTGCTGGGATGTTCATTCATGGGTCAGCCGGTGTCACCGCCGGCTACCGGCAACACCGTGCCCGTGATATAGCTTGCCTCGTCTGAAGCGAGGAACAGAATCGGCGCGGCCTGTTCGTCGATGCTTCCATAACGCTTGAAAAAGGCCGATTCGGTGACCTGCTTCACCGCATCGCCCATCCAGACCTTCTCCTGCTCGCTGTCGCCGGCCGTATTGCGAGGGACGCGTCGCGGCGGTGCGTCGGTCCCGCCCGGCGCGGTGGCGACCACACGGATGTTGTGCTCCGCGTACTCCATCGCCAGTGACTGCGTCATCGCGTTGACACCACCCTTGGCCGCCGAATACGGTACGCGGCGGATACCGCGCGTGGCATTCGAGGAGACGTTGACGATAGTGCCGGCGCCGCGCTTTAGCAGGTAAGGCAGGACGGCATGGCACGCATACAACGTCGGCATCAGGGAGCGTCGAATTTCCGCGTCAATCTGCTCGGGTTCGAACTCAGCGAATGGTCGCATGCGAATCGCGCCACCGACGCCATTGATGAGTATGTCGATGCCGCCAAACTTGCGCACGGCAAAAGCCATCGCCGATGCCGCGCCTTCGTACGTCTCGAGGTCGGCGACGAAGCCTGCCGTCTGTGCGCCACGTGCTTCGGCAGCAACTTCGCAGACGAACTCGGCGCGGTCGACGAACAGCACCTTGCCGCCTTCGGTGGCCGCACGAAGCGCTACGGCGCGACCAATGCCCTGTGCCGCGCCGGTGACGACCATGACCTTGCCAGCAAATCGTTGCGTGCTCATGCGGTCCTCGGTGCTGCGTTAGGCGTGAACTTCTCGTAGTGGAAGCTGTTGGGCTTCACGCCGTTATCGTCGAAATACTTGCGCACTGCATCGACCATCGGTGGTGGCCCGCACAGGTAAACGTCGACATCACCCTCGTTCAAGGCCTCGGCAGGCATGTGCTGCGTCACCCAACCCTTGGCGGGATGGGTCGAATCCGTGTCGGCCACGACGGTGGTGTAGGTGAAATTCGGCAACTTCGCCAGGTACGCTTCGATTGCCTCGACCTGCACCAGGTCGAGGTCCCGGGTCACGCCATAAATCAGGTGGACCTTCTGCTGCGAATCAGCACGCGCCAGCACTTCCAGCATCGACAGGAACGGAGCCAGGCCCGTGCCGCCTGCGAGGAACAGCAATGGCCGCTGCACGGCGCGCAGATAGAAACTACCGAGCGGGCCAGTCAGCTCCAACTTGTTGCCTGGCTGTGCGGAGTCGAGCCAGGTACTCATCACGCCACCAGGAATCCGCTTGATCAGAAAACTGACTTTCGATTGCCCCGGTGCCGATGAGAAGGAATACGAACGATGCTGGCCGCTGCCCGGAACGTCAATGTTGACGTACTGACCCGGCAGGAAGGCCGGCGCGGTCGCATCCACGTCCAGTTCGAGCACGATGGCCGCATCGTTGTGCGGCTCCACCTTCGATACCGTCGCGGCGAACCTGCTCTGTTCAGTCTTGCACGCAGTGGAAGAGGCGGGCACTGCAATCACGCAATCGCTTTGCGGCACCATCTGGCAGGTGAGTACAAGGCCACTGTCTTTCTCGTCGTCGCTCAGCGCGTCTTCGATGTAGTCGTCGCCAAGGTCATAGCTGCCGCTTTCGGCGCGGCATTTGCAGGTACCGCACACGCCATCGGAGCAATCCATTGGCAGGTTAATTTTCGCGCGAAAGGCGGCATCAAGCACCTTCTCGCCCGGCTTGCATGCGACGAAGCGGGTCACGCCGTCCTCGAAGTTCAGTGCAATGTTGTACATGGACATGTTGTCTCCTCTACTTCCAGTTTCCTCACGCCGCCCGACATCAAACGTGGTAAATGTCGAGCACCTGGCGGATGTAGTCGTTCTTCAGCACAATTCTCTTGCTGGCGATCAACAAGGCGTCGTCGACCTTTCGCAAAGTAACGAACATCGTGCCGAAGAAATGGTCGTTGATTCTGTAGCGGTGGCTGAGCGTGTCGAAGTTGTAGCGCACGTCCACTTCGTTGCCGCGGTCGGCCAGCACTTCCACATTGGTGACGTTGTGGCTGGTCCGCGGTTCTGGCATCGAAGCACTGCTGCGTTCGGTCTTGATGCGGAACACCCGGTCTTCCAGGCCGCCACGGTCCGGGTAGTACATCAGCGAAATCTGACTCTCGTGGTCATCGGTGAGCTGGTCGTCGTCATCCCACGCCGGCATCCAGTAGGTGACGTCCTCGGCATAGCAGGCTAGCCAATCGTCCCACTGGCGGTCATCGAGCAGGCGCGCTTCGCGGTATAGCACCGCGCAGATTGTCTGGTAGTCGAAGCTCATGCCATGGTCTCCTCTTGTTCTTTTTTCAGTCCGTCGCGCATCACCTGAACCCAGTATTCGTGCTGGCATACAAACAGGCCTTCGTCTTCGCTGCGCTCGCCTGAGATAACCGGCTTGATACCCATCGTCTTCGCGTTCTCGTCCGGACCATCGACCCACAACGGCGCCCCGCGCGAAAGGTCGTTCCACAACGCGGTGGTGCCGGCATAGCCCGCCTGGCAAGCGCGGAACTCTTCAAGGTCATCTGCGGTGCCCATGCCCGTGACGTTAAAGAAATCCTCGTATTGGCGAATGCGGGTAGCCCGGTCGGCTGCGCTCTCACCCTTCGGGGCAAAGCAGAAGATGGTGACTTCGGTCTTGTCTACGGCGAGCGGGCGTACCACGCGAATCTGGGTGCTGAACTGGTCCATCAGGAACACGTTCGGATACAGGCACAGGTTTCGAGTCTGGTTGACGATAAATTCCGCCTTGACTTCGCCGACGCGTGCCTTGATTTCTTCGCGGTACTGATAGACCGGTCGCACGTCCGGGTTCATCGTCTGGGTCCACAACAGAATGTGGCCGTGGTCGAACCCGTACACGCCGGCTACCGACTTGCTCCAGCTGTTCGCGTCCACCGCCTTCGTGCCATCGACCTTGCGGCGGTCCATCGTCGCGGCGTAGTTCCAGTGCACGGTGCTGACGTGGTAGCCATCGCAGCCGTTCTCCATCTGCATCTTCCAGTTGCCGTCGTAGATGTACGAGGAGTTGCCCCGCAATACTTCCAGCCCGTTCGCGGCCTGGTCGACGATCTGGTCGATGATGACTTTGGTCTCGCCGAGGTAGTCCTCCAGCGGCATTGCGTCCGCGTTGAGACTGCCGAACAGGAAGCCGCGATAGCTCTGGAAGCGTGCGACTTTTTTCAGGTCGTGCGAGCCGTTGGTGTTGAACTGCACCGGGTATTCGGTGGTCTTCACGTCCTTCACTTTCAGTAGCTTGCCGGTGTTAGCGAAACTCCAGCCGTGGAACGGACAGGTGAAAGTGCCTTTGTTGCCGTGCTTTTTCCGGCAAAGCATCGCGCCTTTGTGCGCGCAGGCGTTAATGACCGCGTGCAGTTCGCCGTTTTTGTCGCGCGTGATCACGATGGGTTGACGGCCGATCCAGGTGGTGTAGTAGTCGTTGTTGTCGGGAATCTGGCTTTCGTGAGCCAGGTACACCCAGTTGCTCTCGAAGATGTGTTTCATCTCGAGCTCAAACAAATCGGCGTTGGTGAAAATATCGCGGCGGCAACGGAATACACCGTTCTGCTTGTCGTCCTGAACGGCGGTATGCAGCAGTTCATCCAGTTGCGAGGCTTTGTCGATAATTGCAGACATGAGTGCTCTCCCTACGCGTGCGCCAGGTGATGGAGCACGCGCATCGGTGTCGAAAGATTCTTGCGAAAGATTGAGCGGCAGCAGGGGTACGACGTAGCCGCCGCGTTCAGCGGTCAGGTGGTAGCAGACGCACGCAGACGATGGACGACCTGGTTATCCTTGCCCTGAACCAGCGGAGTCAACTCGATGTTGAACTCGATTTCCTTGTACGCGTCAGCCTTCATACCCAACGCAGTGCCGCCGGTCTTGTCGACGACAGGTGGAATCAAGTCCTCGCGGGTCGCGTAGGCGAAGTCATCCCAGATCAGCGGGTCGCCCTCAATATTGATTTGCGTCGTCAGCTTGCGGTACTTGTCGCTGGTGACGAAGAAGTGCACATGCGCCGGACGGTTGCCATGGCGGGCGAGCACGTTCAACAACTGCTGAGTCGCGCCCTGCGGCGGGCAACCGTAGCCCACCGGCATGAGCGTACGGAATTCGTACTTGCCGTCGACACCCGTGCTGAGCGCACCGCGGAGATTGAACTCGCTCTGCGCGCCGGTCGGGTCGAAGTGCGAATAGAAGCCGTTTGAATTGGCGTGCCAGCACTCGACCACCGCACCTGCGACGGGCTTGCCGTCCGGGCCGGTTACGGTGCCGCGGATGACGAGCGGGCCTGCATCCGGGTCGGGATCGATGTCAATTTTGGACACCCCATCGCGCACCGGCGCACCGGCGACATACAGTGGACCTTCGATAGTACGTGGCGTGCCACCGATGTCGGCCGCCTGGTCCGCGGCATCCATGCGAATGTCGAGATACTTCTCCAGACCGAGACCCGCGGCAAGCAACGCCGCTTCGCCGTCCTGGCCGAGCTTGTTGAAATAATGAACGCCGGCCCAGATTTCGTCGGGCGTCATGTCGAGGTCGTCGATGGCCTTGAACAGATCGCCCAGCAGGCGATGGACGATCTGCCTGGCGCGAGCACTGCCGTCCTGGCTACCGACGTTAGCAGCAGCCTTCAGCAGGTCCTGCGCTTCCTTCGTATCGAACACTTTGACGCTCATGTCTTCTCCTGAATCTCTATTTTCTCTGGGTAAACCCTTGGTTTGGCGCCCGATTGAATATGCCTGAGAGGTATAATGGGTGCTGAAAAAGAGTGTGAATGCAGAATAATGGACGCCGGAAGGCGCCGTCCAACACTGATTTAGTATCGGTCTATATCCACGAGGTATTGAAATGGAGTTGCGGCATCTTCGCTATTTCGTCGCCGTAGCCGAGGAACGCAATTTCACGCGCGCGGCACAGCGGCTGAACATGGCCCAACCGCCTTTGAGCCGTCAGATACAGCAACTTGAAGAGATTCTTGAGGTGCAGTTATTCCAGCGCGACTCGCGCCCGTTGAAGCTAACGGAGACGGGTAAGTTTTTCTATGCTCATGCCGTCCAACTGCTGGCTCAGACGTCCGAACTCGAATCAATGACGAGGCGCGTGGGCAACATCGAGCGCAGTCTCTCTGTCGGTTTCGTGGGTTCGACGTTGTACGGAATGCTGCCAAAAATCATCCGGCGCTTTCGCGACGAGAACACGACCGTCGAACTCAGCCTCCATGAGATGTCGACGATGGACCAGATTCGGGCGCTGAAAGACGGTCAGATTGATGTCGGGTTCGGCCGTATCCGGCATGAGGACGCAAACATCCGTCGGGTGATTCTTCGCGAGGAGAAGATGATTGTCGCGTTCCCGGAGGGCCATGCACTCTCACTGGGTAAGCCTGTCCTCGCTCTCAGCGACCTGGTCAACGAGACACTGATTATTTTCCCTAAGGCGCCGCGGCCCAGTTATGCGGACCAGGTGCTGTCGGCATTCGCAGACCGTGGCCTCAAGCCTCGCCGGATATATGAAGTACGGGAGTTGCAGATTGCGCTAGGCCTCGTCGCCGCGGGGGAGGGAATTTCTGTCGTTCCGAGCAGCGTGTATGGCCTGAAGCGAGACGATGTGAGTTACAAAGAACTGGACGACCCCACGCTGGTATCCCCAATCATCATGAGCATGCGAATGCTCGACGAGTCGCGGGACCTTCAGGAACTGCTTGAACTCATCTATCGGTTGTACGAGGAGGAAAGGGTACCTTACGCGCCCCGTAACGATGTCGGGCGGTGATACTCGCTTACTGTCCGACGCCCCACCAGTATGAAACCTCCCAGGTAGCCTGAAACGATTGACCGGCGTGTACTAGAGTGTACTTACGACGCCTTCAACGGAGGTTCTTCCATGGATACTCATGCGATTCTGGGCATGATTCACGCCGAAGAGGCTTTACTGGTCTCCATCGTACGGTCGTTACCACCGGACATACGACGCACGGTCGCCAACGATTTTCATGAACAAGTCGAACTCGCCGGGACTTCGCACCTGAATCCGACAACCGATCGACAAGCGAGCGACGCGTTCAAGGCTCATATCAGAAGATTGTCGATCATGCTTGCCTCGTTGTCGTGAAGAGACGTTAGAAGACGCTTGCATCGATCTGCCCTTGCCGGACACGGCCGAGTTCGGCCGGGAATTTCAGCGCGCCGCCGGGCGGGCGATGATGGATCGCCACGTGAGCGATCTTGCCTTCCGCGATCTTCGTACCGCGTGTTCGGTGTCAGGCGGACCGGCGCGCGACGATCAGCTTTGCGCTCAGGTTCTGCACGACATCGCCATGCTGATTGATCGTTCTGGAGCGCAGCACCAGCATTCCGCGATCGGTGCGCGAACGAGAGGGGATCAGCTCCACGACTTCGCTTTCGACATGCAGCACGTCGCCGGGGCGCGTCGGCATCTTCCATTCGATCTCGGCGCCGGCGCCGAGCACGCCGTTGGCCAGCTTCGGGCCACCGGAGACGAGCAGACGCATCGTGACCGCTGCGGTATGCCAGCCGCTCGCGGCGAGTCCGCCGAACATCGTGCCGCGCGCGGCTTCATCGTCGAGATGGAACGGCTGCGGATCGAACTCCGCGGCGAACCGTTTGATATCGGCAGCGCTGACTTCATGCGTACCGGTGGTGAAGGTGTCGCCGACCTTGATGTCGTCGAAATAGAGCGTCTGCTGACTCATGACCCTGTCCTTTGAAGCTGAGGATGGCGGGCCGACCGAATGATTTCGTTCGCTGTCCCGCAGGTATTGCGTATGGGAGCATTCAGGGAACCGACATTGCCAGAATATATCGCGCAATGTCGCAGCGAGGTGAGTCCGTCGCGTCAAAAAAAACCGCTCAGAATTGGATAAATGATTGGCAGGATAAAAGACGTCAGAATGCCGTTCAAACCCATCCCGAGACCTGCAAATGCGCCGGCTTCTTCACTCATCTGCAGCGCGCGAGCCGTGCCGATTCCATGGGACGCGACACCCAGTGCGAAGCCACCCAGATCATGCCTCGGCACGTGAATCAACCTCAAAAGGCCGCTGCCAATCACCGCGCCAGTGATGCCGGTCATGATCACGAGGACGGCCGTCAGCGATGGCAACCCGCCGATTTTCTCGGAAATACGGATCGCGATTCCTGCCGTAACGCTCTTCGGAGCAATAGTGGCAAGTATCTGACCCGTGGCGCCCAGGAGCCTTGGGATCAAAACGGCCGATGAGATGCCCGTCGCACACCCCGCCATAAGTGCGCCAGCCAGTTGCGGGGCTAGCCGGCGCAATTTAGGCAATTGTCGGTGCATCGGTATGGCGAGCGCGACGATTGCCGGTCCGAGCAAAAATTGAATGGGCTGGGCGCTTTGCATGTAGGTGACATACGATGTATTCGACTCACGCAAGGCAAGTATCACAAGCGCTATTGCAATTAACACGGGATTCGCGAGGGTATTTTTTCTTAGCGAACCGTGGACGACCTGCGCGATTGCGTATGCGAGGAACGTGAGGGTCAGCCAAAGAAGCGGTGTTGTTCCGAGAAATCGCCACGCGGACGCGATGTTCTGATGAGCGTTCACGGTGTCTCAACCTTCGCAATGTCGGCAGCCGCAGGTGCTGTCTTTTCGTCGGCATGGAGCGGCGATGCAAATGGTGTTGTCAGCGGTGCACGCGCAGCAGCGCTCGGGGGCCATAAAGCGCACAAGCCTTGACCGACAAGCGCGGTAACGACGATGGTGAGCGCCGTACACACAACAATGGACACGGCTATCGGGAGCAGGTCTTGAGCCACGCGGCCGGCAAAGACCATGATGCCCACGCCTGCTGGAACGAACAAAAGAGGCAAGAACCTGAGTAAGGCCAGAGCGTCGCTTTCAATGGCTGCTGAAAATCCCGGGCGGAGGCTCAGGGTGGCTAGCAACAGGACCATCCCTATCACCGCCCCGGGAATCGGCAGGTTTCCTGCGTATGCGATCAACTCCCCAAGGCACTGATAGCCGAGAAGCACAGTGAACGTCTTGATCATCGGGTAACCTTCGATTCGGACGCCTACACGTTGAACCACCAGCGAAGCATGACAAAGTCTGTGAACGCCGTGATGCCAGAACTCGTTCACTAGCCGGCAATAACCATCATTGCGGTGAGCAATCAGTGTCAGGCATCCCGGCGCATCTGCTTACTGCCCGCCGTAGAGCGCGTTCAGGCGGTCCAGCGTGCCGTCCTTCTGGGCGCGCTGCAATTCCTGTTTGACCTCCGCGCGAGTCTTGCCATGCAAGGCACCGCTATCGCTACTGCCCACGGACGTACCGCCGACTGCGTCCGACGTCATAGCTGCGTTGCTGTCGGTTGCCGTACTGGATGTGCCGGCGTCGTCGCCCGCATAGGCCAGCGTGGTGCACAACGCCAATGCGGCAATAGGGATCAAAGTCAGAGTTTTCATCGTATTCTCCAGCATGGTGTATGACATGCCCGACGCCACGCGAATCACGCAGTTGGCGCCGGGATCTCGTGCCGCTTCGAAGGGCATCAAAGACGCGAGCGAGGAGGCGGTACGCTCCTGTAATACCAGGGCAGAGGCGCCTTCATTCCTGTGTTAGCGTTTTTTTTTCGTATCGCGACGGCGCCAGGCGGCGCCAGGCGGCGTCAGGCGGCGTCAGGCGGCGCCAGGCGCCGTCAGGATCCGCAAGCCGTACGCCGGTGTAACTTACGCTAGCCGGCTCGAGGCTCTGTCCGGATTTTCATTTGAGCTTCTTTAAAGAATGATACGAGTAGCTCATGTTTTGCGCGAAACCGCGCTCGTGGATAAACCACGCGGTGCGCTTGCGCGTGAAGTACGCTCAAAAGCCTACCGGCAACGACGTGGTTTCGTGGACCACATTTGTCCGGCTCTTTGGCGAGCCGACGGCGGCGACTCCGATGATTTGCCCGTTGGTCAGGTTCTGGGCCCAATACGCTTCTATCTCCCCGACCAGGTCCGGCGGCGGGGTGCCGTAATTTTCAGCGGCTGCCTCTCCCCGGCCCTCCCTGAGGGCCCAACGGAAGAGCGCTAGCGCCGCGTTCGAGCCAGCCTTGTCCCTGGGGTCGGCTTTCATCAAGATGAATACGACACCAGGAATCGGCCAGGCCTGGTCGCCCGGCGGATTGGTGACGAGCTGGTAGAAATCGTCCTCACGGCCCCAAGCCACGGTTTCGACCGCAGCCTTGAAACTCGTGGCCGATGGCTCGACAAACGCGCCACTTTTATTCTGAACGCTCGCATAGGCGAACGGCGCCGGCCCGGCGTAGGCCAGTTCAACATAGCCGATCGCGCCCTTGATCCGCTTGACATAGGTAGCAACGAGCTGGCTGCTCGTGGTGCTGATCCCCACAGGCCATTTGACCGTCAGACCGCTGCCCACCTGCTCGCGCCATTGAGCATTCACCGCGCACAGGTAGTTCGTCCAGTTGAAAGTCGACCCGGAGCGATCGCCACGATGCACCACGACGATTTTCAGATCGGGGAGCGCGAGGCCGGGATTGACCGCCTTGATGGCCGCGTCGTTCCAATCAGTGATTTTGCCCAGGTAGATGT
This sequence comes from Paraburkholderia haematera, assembly GCF_905220975.1. GTDB lineage: Bacteria > Pseudomonadota > Gammaproteobacteria > Burkholderiales > Burkholderiaceae > Paraburkholderia > Paraburkholderia haematera. The sequence goes on from NZ_CAJNBK010000002.1 coordinate 577,611, forward strand.
CCGCCAGCAGCGCACCCGTCAAGTGAAGCTGTCCCGCGGCAATGCCATCGAGGTTGACCACCGGCACGAGGCCGCCCGCCGCCACCGGAAACTGGATAAGTCCCAATGCGCGCAATTCGTCTGGTTTCAGCGGCATGTCAGAGGCGGCAAAATTCACCGTGGCCGCTTTCAGTTGATCGATGCCGTTCCCGGAGCCAATGGGATGAAAACTCACCTGCTGGCCGGTTTTGTCGTAATAGGAGGCGGCCCACTTCTGCACCAGGGGATCGAAGAAGCTCGAGCCTGCGCCCGTGATTCCTCCTGCCGCCTGCGCTGCCACCATTTGACTCGCGAGGAGGCACGTCATCGCGATACATCGAAACACCCGCCTTGGATTGCGGGCCGCTCCAGGAATAAGTGCGGAGATCAGAACGACAACGATTCGCTGGAATTTGGTGTTCATGGCGGCGATCCCCATTGAGCTTTTGGGTTGCGCCTGCCCCTCCCGCCCGAGGATTGCGGCACGCTGGCAGGTACCCCTGCACTGTACGCGCTGACCGCACGCGCATGAATAAGGCGCCGTTCCTAAAAGAGGCTAGGGGATTGCCTTATTCAGCGGACGGATGCCGCCCTACTGGTTCTCGATCCACTGGATTGCGAAGCGCATCAGCTCCTTGCCGTTGCGGATATTCAGCTTTTCTTTGATGTTGGCCTGATGCGTCTCGATGGTCTTCACGCTCCGATTCAGCTTATCGGCGATTTCGCGGGTGCTGAAGCCGAGTCCGATCAGGTGCAGGACCTCGAATTCCCGTTCCGAAAGGCTCGCAATGGGGCCCTCCGGTTTTCTTCGGGGGACAGTAAGGGCTCGCGCCAACTTTTCATGCATGGCGGCGCTCAAATAAATATTGCCTGCCAGCACTTCGCGGATAGCGCTCACGACATGCTCAGTGGCTTCGAGTTTCATCAAATACCCGTTTGCCCCGGCCCGTAGTGCGCGTTCGGCAAACAGGCTTTCGTCATGCATGCTGAGGACGAGGATTGCCAGATTGGGGTAGCGGTGGCGGAGGGTCCTGACAAGATCCAGGCCGGAGTCCGTTTGCAGACTGATGTCCACAATGGCCATGCCGGGCTGGCAGTTCATTGCCGCCAGAGCTTCCTCGGCGCTGCCGGCCGCACAGCATACGTGCAGATCCGCTTGCAGATTCAGCAAGTGCGTCATCCCCTCCCGGATGATGGGGTGGTCATCCACGATCAGGATTTGAGTCGCACAGCCTGGGTCAGGCGATTTTCCGTTCACGGTGCGGACCCTCCGGTATCGGATAGCGGATAGCGGATGGCCACCGTGGTGCCACTCAAAGCATTGCGGGTAACGCTGCAGGAACCGCCCAGAAGGCTTGCCCGGTGACGCAGGCTGTGAAGTCCCAGTCCCGAGGCCCGCTCCATTTCTTCCTGGTCGACGCCCACCCCGTCGTCACTGATTGAAAGCGTCTGCATACCGTCTGCCCGCACCAGGTCGATCCAGATGCGGCGGCCGTGGCTATATTTCAGTGCATTGTTGACTGCTTCCTGTGCCGCACGGTAGAGGTTGATCTGCATCGGCGGATCCAGGCAGTCCACATCTGGCGCGATCCGCAGCACGCAGTCCACGCCATTGAGTGTGCGAGCCGTCTCGGCCAGCCCGTGCAGTGCGGCCGCAAGGCCACCATATTCCATGGCGACCGGATCCAGGCCATGGGCAATCCTGCGGGTCATCAAGGACGCCTGCTTCACCAAGCCGACGATGGTAGCGGCGTCGGCGGCGGCTGGGTGGCCCTGCGTCTGCAGCTTCTGATTCAAGGCGGCGCTGTACAGCCCCAGGCTGGTCAGGTGTTGCCCAAGTCCGTCATGCAGTTCGCGGCCGATAAGTCTCTGCTGCTGATCGCCGATCTGGATCAGTTCTTCTTCCAGCAGACGGCGTTGCGCCATCTCCTCCTTGAGTTCGCCGTTTGTCTTCTCCAGGTCTTCGGTTCGCTCCTGGACGCGCCGCTCCAATTCGATGTGGGATGCCTGCAGCAGGCTATGGACGCGCTTCTCCTGAGCACGTGCCGCCACCAGCAACAGTCCGGTTATCGCCATGACATTCGCGAAGGTGCACCACCTCACGAGGCTATCCACCGGAGATTCAGCGGCGAAGGGGCCGGTGCCGTGGGTGGTACCCCAGATGGCCATGATCGAAACGATCAAGGTCGCGATGCTGGTGCCCAGGTGATTGAAGCGCAGGGCAGCCCAGATAACGAACGGAAAGATCGCCAAGGCTGCAGGATAGTAGCCGTGCCCGGCAAGTTGCGGCGCGCCGAAGATGAGGTAGCTCACCCCCAGGCTCGCAACCGTCAGTCCGCACGCCTCTACCGTCTGCTTCGCGGAGCGGACAGGGTTCGAATGCGTGAGGAAGCTGAAGAGCGGTGGGGCCACGACCAGGACCCCCATCATGTCACCGAGCCACCATTTCAGAAAGGCTGCGCCGTACTCGGTGATCGGCACCAGGCCCCCTCTAAGCAGGGCGGTCGCGCCAATCAGCGCGCTGACTGCCGTGCTCACCACGGCAGCAAGGCCGATGAAGGCCAACACGTCAGTGATGCGGTCGAGGGTGATCTGGAATCGGGCCGCACGCTTGAGCAATATTGCCGCCGTCGAGGCTGCAACCATGGCGCCGGCGCCAATCACCGCGGCTACGGCAATGGGCACGCCCCCCGACACGTTGGCCAGGAAGGAGCCAATGGCAATTCCCGGGGCGACTTCGAAACCCAGCGCGAGCAGCGCAACCAGGGCGATGCCGCTGGAAGGCCACACCAGAGACACGGCGCCGCCCACTATCGCATAGGCAAGTCCTATTTTTGCGCATGCGTAGTACGCCAATGCCACAAGCCCGGTGTGCAGGAAGAGACTAAAGCCGGACTTGCCCCGAGTAATGACCATGGTTCGCCTCAAACCCTCTGCGCGAGAGATGCCCCACGCATCCCGGCACAGTCTGCAAGCAGCAATCCTGACGAACCTGTCAATAGGGCGAAATTGATGCCGGGACTGCACAGGTCACACACTTCATTTCAAGACGACCAAAAAACGACTATGAACCCACGTCAGAATTCTTCTGCGCGTCATCGCACATACACAGGAACATCACGGCAGTAGAGGGTGAGTTCGTTCAGGCGGGTGTCGCGTTCTGCGTGACCAGGACTTCGAGATCGAAAGACGGTGATTTCCGGGGCAGTTGACTGAGCCGAATCCATGGAACGCTCCGGGCAACGCCTCGGCTACGCGGCGAGCGCAGCGTCTACCGCAGGCAGATAGCCGTTGAAGCCGGCTTCCACGAGGGCCGCACGCACACGCTCGAGTTCGCGCAGCGTTTCTCCACCAGAATGGTCTTGCTGCGCGCGAGCGAGGGCGCGGCCGCGCGCCGCGAACAGGTCCGCCCACGGCAGCGGCTCAGCGCGCGTATAGTCTTCGAGCCCAGTGACATAGCGCAGTGCGCCAGCCGCGTCGCCGGCGGACATCATCGCTTCGATGGCGTCGCGATAGAACCACAGATGATTGTGGCCCACCGCGCCGCGCTCCAGCATGTCGGCACCTTCGGCGAGCAGATGCGCGCGTTCGCCGTCGTCCTCGACCGCGAGGCTCAGTGCGCCCACCGCCTTGGGTGCGCTGAACTGCGTGCCCACTTCACGGCACATCGCCAGCGCTTCACGCAACAATTCCGTCGCCTCACGCCGATGGCCGGTCGCGAGCAGCACGCGTGCCCGCATTTCCATATTTTGTGGCTCGAAGCGGCGAGCGCCCAGTTGAAGGATGATCTGCCTCTCGCGCTCGAGATGGGCGAGCGTAGCCCGCATGTCGCCCAATTCGCAGCAGGCAAAGGCACCCAGCGTTTCGCACAGCATCTGCGCACGTGGCTGGCCGACCAGCGCAGCGGCGCGTGCGGCGGCGCTGACGTCCTCGTGCGCCGCGCGTGCCTCGTTGAGGTAGATCCTGCTGAAGCCCGCCATCGAACGATTCGCGACCTCGATGCGGCCGAAGCCGTGTTCGCGGCTTAGCGCAACGCACCGGCTAAAGTGCTCGAAAGCAGTGCGCATGCGCCCCTGCGCGTAGGCTGCATCCGCAAGGCCGCCAAGCGCACGCGCCTCCGCTTCCGGCGAACCGAGGCGCCGTGCATAGGCGAGCCCGCGCTCATGCTCGGCGCGACAATCGTCGATCCTGCCAAGCGGAAAGAAGATGTTGCCGCGCAGGTGATGCAGGCGCGCAAGTTCAGGCACCTGATCCAGACGTTGCGCCACTTGCTGGGCCGCGTCGAGCAGCGAGAGGGCTTCGGAGAGGCCTTCGCTCACCCGCAGACCTTCGGCGAGCCCAAGCTGGGACCGGCAGAGACTGGCTTCCTCTGGAGCGGCAGCCACCGCCGCACGGTACGTCGAGATCGAGGCGGCGATGTCGCCGAGATCGCGTTGGAGTTCTCCCCTGAAGCAGATCAGCGCGTGGCGATCCCTATCCGTTTGCGCAATGTGCAAACCTCGCTCGACGAGCCGCAAGGCCGCGTCGGCGAAGTAGGCCGCGCGTTGTGCGATCGCGGCGTCGAGATAGGCCTGCGGTGCCCGCTCGTCCTCGGCGCGATCGAGATGCTGGGCGCATAGCACGGGGTCCGTCGCCGCAAACCAGTCGGCGGCGCGGCGATGCAACGCGCGCCGGCGTGCCCGCAGCAGTGTCGAGTAGGCGCTCTCCTGGATGAGCGCATGGGCAAACAGGAAATCTTCACCCTCCGGTAAGACGAGCGCGTTGGCGACAAGCCCGTGACAGACGTAGTCCGGTGCATCGATCAGCCGCCGCAGCAAGGCAAGGCCAAAGCGCTGTCCGATGACCGCGGCCGCCTGGAAGGCCTCGCGGTCGCGCGAAGTCAACCGGTCCATGCGCGCCAGCACGAGGCTCTGGATCGTCGCCGGGACCGCCTCCTCACTGCCTTCTTCGGCGTTATGCAGAAGCTGTTCGAGGAACAGCGGATTGCCCCCGGCTCGCTCGATGCAGGCGCGCGCGACACGCTCGGTCGCATCGATAAAGCCGCCGGCAAGGTTCAGCGCCTCGTCGCGGCGCAATGGGCCAAGGTCGATCGTGGCGAAGGGCGTGCCGCGGCAACCCGCCCGCCATGCCGCATCGAGCGGATCGCCGTCCACGCGCGAAGTCATCACAAGCAGGCCAGGGCCGTTCGCAATCGCCATGGAGAAGGCGGCCAGGTAACCGAGCACCTGCGGGTCCGCCCAATGAAGGTCCTCCACGACAACCATGGTGGGCCCGTGCCGGCAGACATCCTGCATGATCGCCGCGGCAACCGTGGCCTTGCCGCGCGTGCGCGCGGTGTTGTCCATCGCGTTGTAAAGCGTGCGCCATTCGCCGGTTTGCGCGAGGTCGAGGATGTCGTGGAGAAACATCAACTGATCGGGGCCGACTGCGCCGGACGTGGCAAACCGATCGGCGGCCGCGCGCCGCTCGTCGGAGCCGGCCGCGGGCGGCAAGCCCAGCAGACTGCCGACAATCGTGCGAATGGGGTCCTGGCCTTTGCCCACGCCGAAATCCAGCACGAGGCCGCGGTGGCTGGTAAAGCCCAGCGTTTCGACGAAACGGCGCATCTCGTCGACGAGCCGGGTTTTGCCGATGCCCGCCTCACCGCGAACATAGACGACGTGGCCGACTCGCTCTTCGAGGCACGTGCGGGCGACGCACTTGAACTGTTCGAGTTCAGCCTTGCGGCCGACAAACACGCTGCGGTTCGCCATGACGGGTTCAAAGGCGAGACCGCGCAGACGCCACACGCGCACCGGCGAGTCGATCCCCTTGAAGTGCATCGCGCCGACGGCGTCGCTCATCACGCCGTTGCCCAGCGCGCGATGCACGCTATCGGAAAGCAGCGTTTCCCCGGGACCTGCGGCGGCAACCAGCCGGGCAGCGAGGTTCACGGAGTCGCCGAGCACCGTGTAGTCCTGAACGTCCGCGCGCTCGAGCGGCCCCGCGACCACCTCGCCGCTGGCGATTCCCACATGCGCTCTCAGCGGGGGCGACGCGTGCAGACCCAGTCCGTTAAGTGCCTCATGAATGTCCAGCGCGGCACGCACCGCGCGCAGCGGATCGGTATCGTGCGCGCGCGGTGCACCGAAGATCGCCATCACGGCATCGCCGATGTGCTTGTCGATCGTGCCGCCGTAACCGAGGACGATCCCATCGACGAGCGCTGTGTAGCGGCCCGTCACCTCGCGCAACTCTTCAGGATCGAGCGTTTGCGACAGCGCGGTAAAACCGCACAGATCGGCGAAGAGAATGGTGACTTGCCGGCGCTCGCTCGCGGGCGCATTCACAGCGGGCGGCAGCGCGGACGATGCGGCGCCGCGCTGATCGGCGATCGCCGCCAGCAGGCGCTTGCGGTGGCCGAGCGACAGGACGCCGAGCTCTTTCAGGTCGGCGTCGTCGAGCTGCGCCAGCATCGCGGGATCGATGTCGTTTCCGGCAAATGCGGATGCGTATTGCTCAAGCCCCAAAGCATGCAGCCATTGCTCGATATCCATCGCCGCCGCCCCATCCGGTACGTGCGAACACGCATGCCGCTTCGCAGCCTGTTTCGCAGCGTGTTGCCGCGCGGGTTGTCGAAGCGTATGTCCGAACCGGCCGGATCGCACCAACAGATCATACGAATCGACGCACCGCCTGTTGCCACGCTGTGGCTGGCGCGACGTGCTGCGTGTTCAAATCCTTCCCGCCGAAAATACAGTGTACGTCCAGCGTGAAGGAAACGGCTACCGGGCATGAGCGACGAGGTGGATGCCGATTCGGCCAGGCGCGCGGCGGCGCGCCGCGCGCGCTTGACACCGCGCTTGGCACAGCGTTTGACACTGCTTATGGCCACGACGGATACTGCTTAGCGTATCGGCCACGGTGTCTGGTGAGCAGGCAAGCGCGACGTGCAGTCGTTCGTCATCCGGAACGATGGGTGAGGTTCGAGCAGGGCGCAACCGCAGAGCGCCGCGTGAACCGCACGGCCCAGGCGAGATTCCGTCCGCCCTCACCGGGGGAGCACCGTGAAGCCAGCTACGACAGGTTCCTCGCTCGATGCCCGCTCCGGGCCACGTATCACGGGCCTGGTCGGAGATCTGTCGGCCGGCTTGGTATCGACCCTGGTCATGCTCTGCTACGCAATGAGCCTGGGCACCCTGATCTTTAGCGCGGATCTCGCCCGTTACGCCGAACTTGGCGTACCCACAGCCTTCATCAGTTGCGTCGTGACGGCACTCGTGATCGCCTTGACGAGTTCGATGCGCATGAATATCGCCGGACCCGACGGCAACGCGACGGCGTTTCTTGCCGGTGTGGCGGCCGGCGTGGCGAGCAGCGTGCGGACTGACGGCGGTACGCCCCAGACAATTCTGCTGACGGTGCTGATCGCCATCGCGCTGTGTTCTGTGGTGACAGGCGTCATTCTGTATGCGGTCGGTTCGTCGAAGCGCAGCCGGTCCCTGCAATTCCTGCCTTACCCGGTCGTCGGCGGCTTCCTTGCCGGTACGGGCTACCTCCTGTTGGCCGGCGCGTTTCGGGTCGCGACCGGCGAGCCCTTGAACTGGCACACATTGGCGCTGGTGACGCACCTGAACTGGCTGGTGTGGGCACCCGCCGTGCTGGTGTGCGCCTTAGCCACATTTCTGTCGCGCACATGGAAACACGCCGCGGCGCTGCCGATCACGCTGGCATTCGGCGTCGCGCTGTTTTACCTGCTCCTGCTTGCAGCAGACTTGTCGGTCGGTGACGCCCGTCACTTGGGATTATTGCTTCCGCGCGTGGCGCTGCACCCGATTCGGATTCCTGAGCTGCATCTGCCGGCATCGCTGGCGCACGGGGGCGTCGACTGGTCGGCAATCGCTGCGCACTTGCCCGAGACACTCATGGTCACGTCGATTTCGGCCATCACGATCCTGATGAATTCGACGGCGATCGGCGCAGCCACGGGCGAAGACATCGATCTGAACCGCGAAATGAGGGCGGCCGGCATCGCCAACATCGCGAGCGGGATGTTAGGCGGGATGGTCGGTTACCAGTCGTACAACCGCTCGATGCTCAACGCACGTGCGGGCGCGACAAGTCGTATGGCAGGCGTATTCGCCTCCCTCGCGTGCCTGTTCGTGCTGGCTGCCTCGCCGGACCTGGTGGCGCTATTCCCGGTGCCGGTGCTGATCGGACTGCAGCTCTTCATGGGACTGCGTCTGTTGATCCAGTGGCTGGTCGGTGCGTATCGCCAGCTCAACTGGCATGAGTATCTGCTTGTACCGCTCATTCTGGGTGCTATTGCGTTCTACGGCGTCGTCCCGGGCGTGGTGGCCGGCGTCATCGCCGCCTGTGTGATGTTCGCTTTGCTGTACGGCCGTGTCAGTTGCGTTCGCATGGAGTTCGATGGCAGTACGCGCACCTCGAATGTCGAGCGCAGTATCGAGGCAACCGGACGCCTTCACGAACTGGGTGCACAGGTATGCGGAACGTGTTTGCAGGGATTCCTCTTCTTTGGCACCGCCAATTCGATCTTGCAGCGCGTGCGCGAACGGCTAACCCCGCACGGGCCGGTTCCGGTTCGCTTTGTCGTGCTCGATTTCGCTTCGACCAACGGCATGGACGCGTCGGTATCGGTGAGCTTCGTCAAGCTCAGGCAACTGTGTGCGACGAATGATGCGGACCTGGTGTTGACCGGACTGCCGGCACGCTCGCGTGCGCTGCTCATCAAGACCGGCACACTGAATCTCCGGATCCACGAGTTCGCTACGCTGGATGCCGGGTTGGAATGGGTCGAAGATACGCTTCTCGTGCCGGATTCACGCACGCTGCCGCGCGGCGAAGAGGATTTCCAGGCGATGCTCGCGCCGCATTTCACGTCGTGCGCGCTCGAAAGGCTGTTGGCCCTTCTGGAAGTGCGCGAGCTTGACGCGGGGCAGCCGGTGTTCCGTCACGGCGAGGCGGGGGACGCCATGTATTTTGTGGAGCGCGGCCGCGTCAACGTTTTACTGCCGCTTGCGGACGGCCGATCCATCAGGTTGCGCTCGTTCGGGCCAGGTACGATCGTCGGCGAAATGGCGGTGTACACGCAGCAGGTGCGCAGCGCGGATGTGCTTGCTGAGGGCCCCGCGCGTGTCCGGCGTTTGACGCTCGAGTCGTTGCATGCGCTCGAACGCGACGATCCCGTGACTGCGCAGCAGATTCACCGTTTTGTCGTCAAGGTCATGGCGTCACGGCTGGCTGTTGCGGACGAGGCATTGCGCGCGGCTCATTAGCATCCTGGGAAAGGCAATCAATGGAAACAGGAGCATCCTCAGCATTCGCCGTGCATCTGCCAGTCAGAATTGCACGCGATAGCGGCAATGACCCGAACAGCAGCCTAACCGGAACGTCCGCAGTCGACGTCCCAACCCCAACCGTCAAAAACGGACATACTTTTTCTTTCAGCCACGATGGCGAAAGCTTCCTGCTCGACGGCGAGCCTTTCCAGATCCGCAGCGGGGAGATGCATCCCGCGCGCATCCCCGCCGAATACTGGCAGCATCGCATTCTGATGGCCAAGGCGATGGGGATGAACTGTATCGCCCTCTACGTCATGTGGAATTACCACGAAACGAGTCCCGGCGTTTTCGATTTCCGCACTGGGAACCGCAACATCGAAGCCTTCATTCGACTGTGCCAGCAGGAGGGGATGTGGGTGTTGCTGCGGCCGGGCCCCTATATCTGTGGCGAATGGGATCTGGGTGGCATCCCGTCGTACCTGTTGAGTTACCCGGACATTCAACTCAGGACCGACTTCGCTAACGATCCTCGCTACATGTCGGCGGTCGCCCGCTACATCAGGGAGCTGAGTCCGCGCATCGAACCACTGCTGGTAAGTCACGGTGGACCGATCCTGATGATTCAGATCGAGAATGAATTCGGCTCGTACGCCAGCAATCCGGCTTACCTCGAGGAAATACGGCAGATCTGGTTTCAGGAAGGGGTACAGGGGCCGTTCTATACCGAAGATGGCATCAGGCAGCTTGAACAGAATCGCACGAACGTCACCGGCGGCGCGATTGCGCTGAGCAATGGCGATGCAGAGCAAATCGCGGCCGTCCGGCGGGAATTTCCGGCCGTTCCGGCGATGGCCGGTGAAGTGTATCCAGGGTGGCTCACTCATTGGGGCGACGAGGGTCTCAATGGTACCGCCGTCGATATCTCCGGCACGCTAGACGCGCTCATGCAACTGAAGCGCTCGTTCAACCTTTATGTCATTCACGGTGGCACGAGCTTCGGCTTCTATGCCGGTGCGAATGTGGATGCCGATTCAGGTGAATATCAACCCGACATTACCAGCTACGATTACGCAGCGCCCATCAGCGAGCAAGGCGTGGCGACGTTGAAGTACATGAAATACCGCGGCGTCATTGCCCGTTATCTCTCGACGCCGCTGCCCGATCTACCCAAACCCGTTCCGACGATCAGCCGCAAAGGAGGCGAGGCCTTGATGCCGGAACTTTGTGCGTCGATCTGGGACAACCTGCCTGCCGCGCTCCCGGCCGCGCAAACCGTCGACCCGCAGCCGTTCGAGTTGTACGGTCAGGCGTTTGGTTTCGTGCTGTATCGCAAGAAGCTTCAGCGCAATTGCTACGGTGTGCTGGATATCAAGGATGTTCACGATTACGCGACCGTCTTCGTCGGCGAGCAATACGTGGGCGGCGTGTCGAGAGCTTTCATGCCCGAGCACCGCGCTCGGCCGCTGAATGTCACGCACCGCGCGCCGCTTACGATTCCGCTTGTGTCGTCGGCGCCGGACAGCGACGTGTCATTGGAACTCCTCGTCGAGGGCATGGGGCGCGTCAACTATGGCCACGCGATGATCGACCGAAAAGGCATTCTCGAACCGCTCACGCTACAGGATGCGGGAGGCTGGAGCGACACGCTCACCGGCTGGGAAGTGTTCCTGTTGCCGATGGATACCGCGTTTATCGCGAACTTGCGCTCCGTCTGCGCGAATCCTCGTAAGGCCGGACTGTTTTTCAAAGCGACGCTGCCGCTGGATGCAACCGGCGATACCTATCTCGACATGTGTAACTGGACCAAAGGTGTGGTCTGGGTCAACGGGCACAATCTGGGTCGCTACTGGAATATCGGTCCGCAACAGCGCCTGTATTGTCCCGCTCCCTGGCTGAGGCCGGGTGACAACGAGGTCATCATCTTCGACCAGCACCAGTTGGAAGCGAAACCGGTAGAACTGGCGCGCATGCTATCGTAATGAAGGCGCCGGAAGCCAGCCTCGGGAAATCCGCGGCAACCGCGATTACCCTTCGTCCCGGGCCGGGACCAGCTCCAAAGTGAGCACGTCGAAAGGTGCGAGCGAAATAGTCTGCGGCCGGTCCGCGTCCAGCGCCGGGGGAATATCCGAGGCACGCTCGTGCCATAAGCTGCGCGTCAGGAATCGTCCCGCCGCGCCGGCCGGCAACTCAAGTTGCCGCTGCAAATCGAGTACGAAGCGCGTTGCCCGGCTGTTCGGATTGCGCAGTGTGATGATTGCCTTGACCGGCGACCATGCAGCCCATCCGTACACCTCGAGCTTATCCGGCGCACCGCCAATCCAGTGGCTGTCGCGCAGCGTCTCGGCGTTTGCCCGGGCCCATTTCGCAGACTCGGCGAGAACGTCCCAGTCGCCGTCGCCTAGCAGCGAGGGCGTGATGTACAGCTCCTGCAGTTGTGCGCCGCTGCCGAAGTACGAATGCACTTCATGGGCGAAGTCCTGGCCTTGAGCGGTGTTCAACCGCTCGTTGCACTGCGCGTAGATGATGCCGTGGAGCATTAGCGAGTTAAGCGGAAATAGCGGACTCCTGACTACCACGTTATGGTAGGTCTGCGCGTCGCGATAGGTAATCCAGCGTTCGCGATTGCTGCCTGCACCGGCCAGGTCGTCATCCTTGCCGCCGCGCCAGATCGAGTCAGCGTAACGCAGCCAGAATGGCGATGGATGGGTGCCGACGGTGAGGTTGACGAAGGTATCGGGCCTGGCCTCACGGATGTCCTCGATTAGCTGGATCGCCGCGTCCCAGTCGCTGCTGAAACGGCTGGCCGGGACCACCTTGTCGACATTGCCGGTGCCATCGAATTTGAACAGATTGATGCCGTGCTGCACGAGCAGTTCCATCGTGGCCTCATGGAAGCGTCGATAGTATGTCGGCCCGGATAGCGCGAAGCAACCATCGATGATCTCGTATCCGGCGGCGTGGCCCCGCGTCACGCGTTCCTGCCGAGTCTCGCCATAGCCGCCCCACGGCGATAGCCACACGCCGGGCGCCGCGCCGTACCTGGCGGCGGCGTCGCGCAGCGGCACGAATCCATGCGGAAAGTCTTTGCCGAAATGCCAACTGCCGCTGTAGTCATCCCAACCGTCGTCGAACAGGAAGGAGTCGAGTTGTACGCCGCGCTTGTCGTGCAACTCGCGGCCAATGTCGTCGATGCGTTCCAGCGCTTGCTGCTGCGTGTACGGCGTGAGGTAGCCGATGTCGTACCAGCAGTTGTAGTGCAGGAACGGGCGGTGCGGATGGGCTCGTTCGCGTTCGAGATAGGCCGCGAAATCGCGGCGTAGCTGGCCTTCGCGAGCCACACCCGCCACCGCCGGGAAGACACTGGTCTTGTCCTTTTCCAGCGGCAGGGCCCGCTGCACGATAAACCTGACGGTGTCGCCGCAGATTTGGCTTTCCGACAACGGAAGCTCGAAACCGAGATAGACGTTGCCCGCGACTACAGGCGTTCCCTTGAACTCGCCGCCGGGTTGCGCACCGGCCGCCTGCGTCTCCAGCAAGGAAACGGTGGCAATATGCTCGTCCTTGCTGATCGCGGTAATCGCCACTTGCAAGCGCAAATACTGCGAGCTATCGCGTTGTTCCACGCTCCATTCCACCCGCAGGCGATCCTGTTCGTCACCGAGGATCGCGCGCACGCGTCGGCCCGCGATCCGTTCGGCCAGTCGGGACGCGGTGGGATTCGCCGTGAGCCGTTCTTCGCGCGGCGGCGCAAGCAGCTTCAGGTCGGCAATGCCCAGTGTGCGACCGTCGGCCAGCGATAGCGCAAACGGCGCGGTGACCGGCAGCGTACGCATGTGCACGCGGTCGGTCAGAGCGAAATCGGCCAGATGCTGGTGCCTGACGGTCCAACTCAAGACGATCGCCGCATTGCCGAAAGAATGGCGGTCACCACTCGTCTGGAACACGGGCATGCCCGGATGTGTGGACGCAGTTTCATCGGTGTGCATTGACGAAGTCCAGGATGAGGAGGGTGCCTGATCCGTAGAGTACCGCGGGCGGATTCAACAAGGGTGAGCCGACATTCGGGGCGGCGCCACTGCGCGTACTGATGCCATTGACTATCTGAACTCCATCGTCCTCCTATCCCTGGTTGGCCGTCTCGCACCGGCAGGAGTAGACTCGCCGGGGTCGCTCCGTGGAAGCACGCCGCCCGGTGCTATGCGCCGATACATGTGCCGATACATGCGCGTGAACAAAAGGAGTCGGAAATACCGTTCAAGTTGCGTCGGGGAGTTTGAAAATGCGTTTGTCAAAGCTCGATCTGAATCTCTTCGTTGTCTTCGAAGCCGTCTACAGAACGCGAAATCTGACACGCGCAGCGGAGCTGCTTTTTATCACTCAGCCTGCTGTGAGCAACGCATTGGCGCGGATGCGCAAAACATTCGACGATCAGCTTTTTGTGAGTACGTCGGCCGGCATGATGCCGACCCCCGTTTCGGAAAACATCATCGGGCAAGTGCGTGAGGCGCTGCAGTTGCTAGATTCGAGTACTCACATTGGAGGGCGCTTCGACCCCGCCTCGTCTGAGCGTACGTTTCGGCTCAGCATGACCGACCTCACGGAGGCGCTCCTTCTACCCGCACTGGAGGAGGTGCTGCAGCGACTGGCGCCCGGCATCCGCATCGAGAGCTATTTCACGACCCGTAAAGAGGTTCCGGAAGCGCTCGCCAGCAGTGCGGTCAATCTTGCGATCGACGCGCCGCTGATCGACGACCCGTACCTCGAGCAGGAGCCGTTGGGCCGCGACCGGTATGCATGCATGCTGCGTCACGACCATCCGTTTGCGAAGAAGAAGCTGACGATCGACGACTACCTCGGGTTCGGTCATATCCACGTATCCAGCCGCCGCCAGGGACAGGGTCTCGTCGATGGGGAACTGAACCGGCTGGGCCTCAGGCGATCCATCCAGACGCGGGTGCAACACTATCTGGTCGCTCCGTTGGTCGCGATGCGAACCGATCTGGTTCTCACGGCTCCTCTCGTGCTCCTTCAGCGGTATGACGCGCGAATCCTGGAGCTGCCGTTCCATCTGCCGGATCTTGAGTCTCATTGCTACTGGCATCGAAGCGTTACCGGGGACCCGGCTCATCGCTGGTTGCGCGAGCAGATTGGCCGTCTCATGCGGGAAATGAACCAGTAGCCGGAGCTTGCGGGTACATATGGGGCATGCGGAGCATACAGCGCGTACAGCTCCCGGTGTCACGAAAACTTATGGTCAGCTATAAAAACAATAAATTTCCTGAATGACGCGGCGCTGGGTATTCTGCTAGTCATGTTCAGACGAGGATGGCATGGCAGAACTCTATCTGGTACGGCATGGTCAGGCGTCTTTCGGCGCCGACAACTATGACGAGCTATCTCCTTCCGGTCGTACCCAATCACGTTGGCTCGGCGAGTACTTCGCGCAGGCGGAATTGCGGTTCGATCGCGTTGTTATCGGGACGATGCAGCGGCATCGGCAAACGGCCGATGCCATTCTCGACGCAATGGGTGGCCCGCAAGCCGAGGTCGCGCAAGACGCGGGTTTGAACGAATACGATTTCCATGCGTTGTTCGCAGCCCTCGGTGAAGAGGGCATGCCGCCAGGTTGGTCGGCCGCAAGTTCGAAGAAGGACTTTTACGAAGGGCTCCGGCAAGTGCTGCAGCTTTGGGCCGATGACCGCCTGCCGGGTCCTGTTCCAGAGACATGGCGGCAATTCCAGGCGCGTGTCCAGCGTGCGCGCATCGAACTCCAGCGGGCGGGCGGCAAGCGCGTTCTGGTGGTGAGTTCGGGTGGTCCGATTGCGGTAACCGCCCAACAGGTTCTGCAGGCGCCTGCAGAGACCGCGATTGCACTCAACATGCAGATTCGAAACAGCAGCGTTTGCCAATATGTCTTTAACGACAGTGCGATGTCGCTAGTCAGCTTCAATTCGGTGCCTCATCTCGAGCGTGCCGAGCGGCATGAATTTGTCACCTACGGCTGACCTCAATCGGGATCCTTCATCCATCATGAACGCCAGCCTTCAATTCGACATCGAAAGTCTCACGCGGTATCTGACGGCGCACGTGCCCGGGTTTCAAGGGCCGATGTCCGTCGGGAAGTTTCCCGGCGGACAATCCAACCCGACGTTTCTTCTGAAGGCGCAAAGCGGCCGCTACGTGTTGAGGCGTCAACCGCCCGGCGCACTGCTCAAGTCCGCACATGCCGTTGATCGCGAGTTTCGCGTGCTGTCGGCGCTCGGCCAAACTCCGGTTCCTGTGGCCCGTGCCTATCACCTTTGCGAGGATCGCGACGTTATCGGCAGCCTGTTTTACGTCATGAGCTTTGAAGACGGGCGAATCTTCTGGAACCCGGCGCTGCCCGAAGTCGCTTTGGAGGAGCGCGGCGCCATCTACGACGCAGTGCTCGGCACGATGGCGGCGCTCCACGACGTGGATATCGACGAAGTCGGATTGTCGGACTACGGCCGCCCGGGCAACTATTTCGCGCGTCAGATCGACGTCTGGACCAAGCAATATCGCGCCGCGCAAACCGATACATTGGAGGCGATGGAGTCGCTGATCGCGTGGCTGCCCGCGCACTGCCCGGCGGAAGCGGGAAAGCCTACGCTCGTGCACGGCGATTTCCGTATCGACAACCTCATTTTCATGCGCGATGCGCCGCAAGTCCGCGCGGTGCTCGACTGGGAGCTGTCCACGCTCGGCAATCCACTCGCTGACATCGCGTACTTCTGCATGTGTTTGCGGCTCCCGCCTGGCAGCCACATCGCCGGACTCGAGGGCATGGATCGAGCGGCGTTGGGGGTGCCGGACGAGGCGTCGATTGTCAGGCGGTATTGCGAGTTGCGGGGAATTTCCTCGATTGAAAACTGGAACTTCTACCTGGCGTTCAGCTTCTTCCGGCTTGCAGCTATCGCACAGGGCGTGAAGAAGCGGGCCTTGAGCGGTAACGCGTCGAATGAACAGGCACGGCAGGTGGGGGAGATGGCCGGGGTGCTTGCGAAGATGGGCATTGATCTGATCTGAACACAGAAAATAAAGCGGAACCTAGACATACTGGAGCTGATTGTGACTACTAATTTGTTTGATCTGAAAGGAAAGATTGCGCTGGTGACGGGCGCGAGCCGCGGTATTGGTGAGGAGATCGCCAAACTGCTCGCCGAGCAGGGTGCCCATGTGATCGTGTCAAGCCGCAAGGTGGAAGATTGCGAGGCGGTGGTACGCGAGATCAAGGAAGCGGGCGGGAGCGCTGAAGCGCAACCGTGCCATGTCGGGCGTGTCGAGGACATTCTCGCGATCTTCCAGCATATTCGCGCACGGCACGGGCGTCTCGACATCCTCGTCAATAACGCGGCGACCAATCCGTATTTTGGCCACATTCTCGATACCGATATCTCGTCCTTCGAAAAGACCGTGGAAGTCAACTTGCGCGGTTACTTCTTCATGTCCGTGGAGGCGGGCAAGTTGATGCGGGAGCACGGCGGCGGTGCGATCGTCAACACGGCTTCGGTCAACGCCTTGCAGCCTGGTGACAAGCAGGGCATCTACTCGATCACCAAAGCCGCCGTTGTCAACATGACGCGGGCATTTGCGAAGGAGTGCGGGCCGTTGGGGATTCGAGTGAATGCGCTGCTCCCCGGTTTGACTAAAACCCGATTCGCCGGGGCGCTATTTAGCGACGAGGCCATCTACGAAAGCTGGATGTCGAAAATCCCGCTGCGGCGCCACGCGGAACCTCGTGAGATGGCGGGCACCGTGCTTTATCTGGTGTCCGATGCTGCAAGCTACACCAATGGTGAGTGCATCGTCGTCGACGGTGGACTGACGATCTAGGCAAGTGGTCGAAGCGCGGTATTGACCGATGCTTCGACGACACCAATCACATTATGGAAGAGTGAAAATGGACTTTGCATATAGCCCGAAAGTCGAAGCGCTGTGCACACAGGTGCGTGCGTTCATGGACGCCCACATCGTTCCGCGCATCCAGCAATGGCACGAGGAAGTGAGTGCGGGTCAATATCCGGTTTCCTTTATGGAGGACCTGAAGGAGAAGGCGCGTGAAGAGGGTCTCTGGAACCTGTTCCTGCCGCATCTGCGCGATGACGAGCCCGGCACCCGCCTGACCAATCTCGAGTACGCGCCGCTGGCCGAAATTATGGGGCGGGTGTCGTGGGCATCGGAGGTGTTCAACTGCAATGCGCCGGACACGGGCAATATGGAACTGCTCCATATGTTCGCCACACCCGCTCAGCGCGAAGCGTGGCTCAAGCCTCTTCTCGACGGTAAGATCCGCTCGGCGTTTGCAATGACGGAGCCGGCGGTGGCTTCCTCGGACGCCACCAATATCACGACGTCGATTCGACGTGACGGCGACGACTATGTCATCGACGGCCGGAAGTGGTTCATCACGAATGCGGCTCACCCGAATTGCAAGCTCTTCATCGTCATGGGCAAAACGGATCCGGACGCGCCGAGCCACAGTCAGCAGAGCATGATTCTCGTGCCGCGCGATACACCCGGCGTCAAGGTGATCCGCAATATCACGGTGGTCAATCACGTGGCGCCGGAAGGTCATTGCGAGATCGAATTCAAAGGCGTGCGCGTACCCCGGTCGAATCTGCTCGGCGAAGAGGGCAGCGGCTTTACGCTCGCACAGGCGCGCCTTGGGCCAGGACGGATTCACCACTGCATGCGTTCGATCGGCGCCGCGGAACTGGCGCTCGAGTTGATGGTGGAACGGGCCCAGGCACGCACGGCATTTGGAAAGACGCTGGCTAAGCAGGGGGTCATCGGCGAATGGATTGCGAAGTCGCGAATCGAAATCGATCAGGCGAGGCTATTCGTTCTCAAGGCCGCGTGGATGATTGACAACGTAGGCGCGAAGGAGGCGAAGAAAGAGGTCTCGATGATCAAGGCGCTCGTGCCGAATGTTCATACCGCTGTTTGCGAGCGGGCGATGCAGGTGTTTGGCGCGATGGGGTTGAGCCCTGACACGCCGTTGGCCGATAGCTGGACGTGGGGCCGTGCGTTGCGGTTCGCCGATGGCCCGGACGAAGTTCACCTGCAGAGCATTGCACGCATGGAAATCAAGGCGCGGCCCTATGAGCCGGGGCAGGATAGTCCCTACCTGACGGCCTCGGTGTAAGGCATAGCGCAGGTTTCGAAGCGTGAATGGGGGAGCGGCGACGCTCGATTTCGGCATTGCAGTGCTGGCGGACGAAATCGTCGCCGCCGGGCTGCTGTGTCGAGTGTTGGCGGACTGGCAGGCGCCACCCGTTCCGGTCTACGCCGTCACCGAGACGCGATTGTTGCCGGCGAAGACGCAACGCTTCATTGAATTCTTGCGAGAGCATCTGGCGAAGTAACGCCTATCGCGAGGCACGATGCCTGACGATATCGCGTTGCGCGAATCACTCATTCACGTTTAAACATCACTTCGGATTGTCCCGAAGTGTATTTCTTGATTCCCGCATTTTTCCGTTGAATTTATTTACCTAGACTCCGTTTCAGATGCACCACTCGCTCCCGACAAAGGGCGTTGCTGCAGCAATGGAGACGGCGGCGCCTTGGCGCCGCACTTATCTACACGAATAAATCAGGACGGAGGCATGCATGTCTGAAAACAGCTACGAAACCGGTCGGCTCAATTTGCCGTTTGTGGGAATCTGCACGTTCGCGAAATCCCCCTTGTGTCTCGACTGGGACAAGATCGACGCGGACGTCGCGGTCATGGGTGCGCCCTTCGACTGCGGCACCCAGTGGCGGGCCGGGGCACGCTTTGGTCCGCGTTCGATTCGCGACGCGTCGACGCTGTTCTCGTTCGGCCACGGCGGCGCGTACGACTTCGAAGACGATGTTGTTTATCTGCCTACGAACGAAGTTCGTATCGTCGATATCGGCGATGCGGACATGGTGCATACCAACACGGAAAAGAGCCACGCGAACATCGAGTACGGCGTGCGCAAGATTCTGGCGGCCGGCGCGTTGCCGGTGGTGATGGGCGGCGATCACTCGATCAACATTCCGTGCATCAACGCGTTCGAAGGCCAGGAGCCGTTTCATATCGTCCACATCGACGCACACCTCGATTTCGTTGACGAGCGCCATGGTGTGCGGCACGGCCACGGCAATCCGCTGCGGCGCGCGGCAGAGAAAAGCGTGGTGACGGGCATGACGCAGATCGGCATTCGCAACGTGTCGTCGACGGCGCGCGAGGGTTACGCCCAGGCGCGCGAAATGGGCTCCGACATCATTTCGGTGCGCGATCTCCGGCGCCTCGGCATTCAGGGTGTGCTGGACCGCATTCCGAAGGGCGTGCGCTATTACCTGACCATCGATATCGACGGTTTTGACCCCTCGATCGCCCCTGGCACGGGCACGCCGAGCCACGGCGGTCTGCTGTACTACGAAGGACTCGAACTGTTCGCGGGTCTGGCCGCGCAAGGCGACGTAATCGGCATCGACCTCGTTGAAGTCGCGCCCGATTACGACCATTCGGGATCGACTTCGATTCTGGCGGCGCAATTGCTGCTGAACACCATCGGCCGTGTCATGCATCAACGCAAGGTCAAACGAAACCTTTCCCGCTAATCCACGTGTTTCTTGCCGCCTCGCGTGGTGTGATTCAACTGCCTGGCTGCTGTGCGCAGCTGATTGCAAAAGGCCTGTACGACCCGTGCCGATTCCGCCCCCTTGCGCGTGATGATCTGAAAGTCCAGATGAGTCGCGTAGTGCTCGGGATCGATGCGGGTCAACAAACCGCTGTCCACCCACGGCCGGGCATAGTGCGGCGGCAGGAAGCCGATGTAGTTGCCCGATAGGATCAGCATGGCCCGGCCTTCAACGTTATCGACGGAGGCCGCGGCTTCCGGCATGCGCAGCAGCTTCAATTCCTGGCTGCCGAGATAGGCGCGGGCCGCCAGCCGCTGTTTGCTGAGCAGCGAAACCGGAACCCTGCCTTTCGCCCGTTCGTGTAACGGATGGGTCGACGCACAGTAGAGACCTTGTTCCTCACGATAGAGCGGCAGGTAATCGAGGCCAGGAATGCGCACGGGGAACGGCCCCACCGCAAGATGCAGGCGGCCGTCCAGCACGTGCTGCTCCATGCTGCCTGGTGTTTCGATCTGCACATGCAGGCGGACTTCCGGCGCCATCTGGCCGAACTCCCGAATCGCTATCGGCAGAGGCGAATACTGGTCGGTCAACGTCGCCTCGATCATGCCGAAACGCAACACACCGGAAAGCTGATTGCGCAGTGCGCCCGCTTCCATATGAAACGAGTCTACGGCGCCGAGCAGGCGTTGCGCGGCGGCGTGCAGATTCGCGCCTTCCTCGGTAAGCCGGAAACCGGCGCGTCCGCGTTCACATAGCCGCAGTCCGAGCCGCGTCTCCAGTTGCGACATGTATTCGCTGATGCTCGATGCGCCGATGTTGAGAATGGGCTGGGCAGCCGCGAACCCGCCGCATCGCACGATGGTTTCGAAGATCCGCAATAGCTTGAGATCCGTGTCCTGAACTTGCATCGTGCCGCCTCGCGCTTACTTCGGGAAATTCCGAAATGTGTTTCATCAATGGTGCATTTTATTGGGGATTTTGGCTACACAGAATTGCTGTCAACCCCACTGTCCGGACATTGGAAGAAGCGTCGCGGCGGGAGGGGCCATGCGATATTTTCTGTGCCCACACTGATAAGATTCGCCGCCTTCGGCAACGATACGACGGACCCGGTCCGGCACACCACACGAGGTGAGGAGAGCATGATGAAGAAGTCATATGCAGGTGCAAGCGGGTTGATAGCGGTTGCTTTGGGCATGATCTCTCTGAGCGCGACGGCCGGCGATCAGGTCGTCAAGATCGGTTTGACGGGACCATTGACCGGCCCGCAGGCCGCCATCGGCAAGGACGACGAAAACGGGGTGAGAATGGCGATCGAGCGCCTGAATGCCGAGGGTCTCGTGATCGGCGGCCAGAAGACGCGCTTTGAACTGGTCTCACAGGATGACGCCGCCGACCCGCGAACCGGCATGACGGTCGCACAAAACCTGGTGGACGCAAACGTCAAGGTTATTTTCGGGCCGTTCAACTCCGGCGTCGCGATTCCGATCTCGAACCTCGTGAACGTGTCGGGCATCGTGATGGCGACCGTCGCGTCGAACCCCTCGATCACGCAGCACGGCTATCCGTTCGTGTTTCGCATTTCCGCGAGCGATACGCAACTTGGCAGCCGGATGGGGGAGTTTGCAGCAAAGCAGCTCAAGGTCAAACGTATTGCGGTGATCGACGATCGCACTGCGTACGGGCAGGGCGTTGCCGACGAGTTCGTCAACGCGGCGAAAGCCAACGGCATCGAGATCGTCGATCGTGAATATACGACCGACAAGGCAACCGACTTCGTCTCGATCCTCACGCACATCAAGGGTTCGAACGCCGAAGGGATTTTCTACGGCGGCTACTACGCTCAGGCCGGTGCGCTGCGCAAGCAGATGAAGCGCCTCGCGATGAACGGCTACCTGCTGGGCGGCGACGCGATGTGCAATGCCGAACTGGCGAAACTTGGCGGCGACGCGGTCGACACGCGCGTGTATTGCCCGCAAGGCGGCCCCGTTCTCGATCAGACACCCGAAGGCCGCCAGTTCAAGGCGGACTACAAGCAACGCTTTCATACCGATCCGCTGACCTACAGCGCGGCCTTGTACGATGGCGTGAACATCGTCGCGCAAGCGATGACGAAGGCCAATTCGATCGAACCGGCGCAGTACCGCGCTGCGCTGGCCAACATCGATTCTCGGGGTGTTTCCGGCCACTACCGGTTCGACAAGAATCGCGATCTCACGGATTCCCCGATCACCATCTATACGTATCGAAACGGTGAGCCGACGCCGCTTGCGTCCGCGCAACCCTAGGCCTACGCCGAGCGCGCGGTCTGCGCGACCC
Source organism: Paraburkholderia haematera (assembly GCF_905220975.1). GTDB lineage: Bacteria > Pseudomonadota > Gammaproteobacteria > Burkholderiales > Burkholderiaceae > Paraburkholderia > Paraburkholderia haematera. The sequence continues at coordinate 599,867 of NZ_CAJNBK010000002.1, forward strand.
TACGGTAGCTTTCCATCAGGTCGACCATGAATACCTGAAGGATGGTTGGAGGTACCGCGGTCCGCCGTACGATCGCGCAGAATGGCCACTGCGAGCCGAACTGGTCCGGGCAGATCCGATGCATCTCGCCGCGCGCGGCCCATCGGGCAGCGTAGTGATCCGGTAAAAATCCGATATACGCGCCCGATAGAATGAGGATAGCCTGCGCCTCGATATTGTCGACGGTTGCTGCGGCTTTACTGACCTTGAGCATTTGAAGGTCGTGCTGCTGCAGATAGCCTCGCGCTACCACACGGCTGGACGCGATGGCCTGCTCGAGCGCGGTATCGTCGAGCGCGCTGCCGGCGAGCGGGTGGCTCTTTCCGCAATACAGGCCGTCCGGTTCGTAATAGAGATCGGTGTAGGTCAACCCCGGCACATGAAGCGGGAAATGCCCGACAGCGATATGCAGCCGGCCATCCAGCACGCGCTCCTCCAACTCCGCAGGCGTGCCGACATAGACATCCAGATGCACGTCGTGCCCCCTCGACACGAACGCTTGCAGTGCCTGGGGCAGCGGTGAGGCCGAATCGGTAACCGTGTTGTCGATGATGCCGAGGTACAGCTTTCCCGAGATGTGCTTTTTTAGCGCATCGGTATCCACACAGAAGCTCTCTACCGCCACCTGCAGCCGCTGCGCCGCTTCGTAAGTCGCCACACCGTGTTCGGTCAGGCGAAATCCGCTCCGCCCGCGCTCGCAAAGCTTGAGCCCCAGGCGCGTTTCGAGCGTCGTCATCTGCTCGCTGATGGTCGACTGACTGACGTTCAAGGTCGCCTGGGCGGCTGAAAAACCACCGCACCGAACCACCGTCATGAACACCCTCAGTAGTTTGAGGTCCACGTCCTGCAGCTGGATCACCGTCGTCGCTCCTCTTGCACTGCTTGCTTCGATATTCCCGATATGAACATCTGATTCACGTGATTTTTACCTCCGCGCATGTCGTCCATAGTCTCTCTAAACACCGCGCTGCCACAAGCCGCGTTTATATCGATGGACCCCCGATCGATTGTGAGCAATCGGCTCTCGCGGCAATCCCGCTAGGTCATTGCCAGACGTTGCGGAAGCAGGCGGACACACGTGCATGAAACTCGCCCATGAGAGGCCGGGTAGCACTCAATCTATAAGTCAGGAGACAATGATGGACACCGTCGTACAACATTACCTGAAGAAGTTCGGCGTCAGCGAAGAGACGCAACGCTTTCTCGCCAAGCCGCAGAGCATGTTCATTGGCGGCGCCTGGGTGCCGCAAGGCGAACGGGAATCTTGCGCGGTGATCGAGCCGTCCACCGCGGGCGTGATCACCCACATTCCCTTGGGCACGACCGCCGATCTGGATCGCGCGGTAGAGGCTGCCCGCAAGCAATTTGACGGTGGCGCGTGGCGCAGGCTCAAGCCTCTTGAACGCGAGCGGCTGATTCATCGGCTCGCCGATCTGATCGAAGCGAACGCAACGGAGTTGGCCGAGATCGAATCGATCGACGTAGGCAAGTCCGTCGCCATTGCGCGTGACGTCGATATTCAAGGCACGATCGACACCTTCCGCTATTTTGCCGGTTGGGCGTCGAAGCTCCACGGCCGCACGGTTGAACCCTCCCTGCCGGGTGACTACGTTGCCTATACCCGCAAGGAACCCATTGGCGTGATCGGCGTCATCGTTCCATGGAACTTCCCGCTGCAAACCATGGCGTGGAAGGTGGCGGCGGCGCTCGCCACCGGTTGCACAACGGTGATCAAGCCCGCCGAACTCACCTCGCTGTCGACGCTTCGCTTCGCAGAGCTGGTGCAGGAGGCCGGGTTTCCGGACGGTGTCATCAACGTGATAACCGGGCGCGGGCGCGATATTGGCGCGGCCATGGCGGCTCATCCAGGTATCGACAAGATCACGTTCACGGGTTCCACCGAAGTGGGCCGCACGGTCGGGCACACGGCTGTGGGCGGCTTCAAACGCCTCACGCTCGAACTGGGCGGAAAGTCTCCGGTGCTGGTGCTGGAGGACGCCGACATCGACGCAGCGGCCCAAGCGGTCGCCAACGGCATCTTCTTCAACTCCGGACAGGTTTGCGATGCGGGCACACGCGTGTACATCCAACGCGGCATTCATGACAAGTTTATTGGCGCGCTGATCGAACACACACGCAAGATGAAGATCGCGCCCGGGCTCGATCGGGATTGCTTCATCAGCCCGCTGGTGTCCGCGCTTCAGAAGGATCGCGTCACTTCCTATATCGAAGCCGGCCGCCGCGAAGGCGCGGAAGTCGTGCACGGTGGCCATGAACTGGATCGGCCTGGCTATTTCGTCGAGCCAACCATCTTCGCGCACTGCCGCAGCGACATGAAGATCGTCCGGGAAGAAATCTTCGGGCCGGTACTGGTGACCGCTCCCTTCGACGACATAGGCGACGCGTTGTCGCTGGCGAACGACTCGCCGTACGGTCTCGCGGCCGCGATCTATTCCAACGACCTGAACCGCGTGCACAAGCTGATTCCTCAATTGCACGCAGGAACAGTCTATGTCAACGCGCATAGCACCATTGATCCGTCGATGCCATTCGGCGGATTCAAAGAGTCCGGCTTCGGCAAGGACCTCGGCCCGGAGCAACTTGATCATCTGATGGAAAGCAAGGCGGTCTGGATCACGCTGCACTGAAGCGCAATTGTGCCGCTGACGCCCTGAGACTTACGCGAGCCGAGCGCCGCGTGACGAGCGGGTGTCGCGGCCGGCATGCATGGCGAATCCATCTCTATTCCATCAACCTCTCAATACAGCCAGGGGTACATGATGCAAGCAACAGACGAAGCAATTAAAGGTACCGTAGTTGGGATCGAACACGGGGCTATCGAAGGTCATTCAATCGATTTTATTCCGGATAACGAAAGAACGGACCGGCTATCCAGGCAGGGACCGTTCTGGTTTCTGGGTAATTTCACGTTCTTCACCATGACCATCGGCTTTGTCGGTCCCAGCATTGGCCTGAGCGCGCTGTGGACGACGATAGCCGGTACGCTGGGCATCATGTTCGGCACCTTGTTCATGGCCTTTCACGGATCGCAGGGCCCTCATCTCGGCTTGCCGCAGATGATTCAGTCGAGAGCGCAGTTCGGCTATCGCGGGGTCATTGTCGTGTTGCTGGCGACGCTATTCGTGTTTGCGGGATTCAACATCGTCAACCTGGTGTTGATGATGCAGGGTCTCAATGCACTGTTCAACTGGGATCCAATCAAGGTGGCGTTGGCCGTCACGGTGCCGGCTTCGATTCTGGCCATTTTTGGCCACGACTGGATGCACCGCAGTTTCAAATGGGCGTTGTATCTGTCGCTTCCGTTGTACGGTCTGGTAACGGTAGCCGTCCTGATGCACTGGGTGCATGACGTGCCGCTCGCCGCTGTCGCACCGGGCGCGGCGCCGACGCCGCCACTGGGCTTCAACTGGACCGCGTTCATAGCGCAATTCGCAGCCGCCGCCAGCTACAACATCGCTTACGCACCCTATGTGTCCGACTATTCTCGCTACCTGCCGAAAAACACGCCGAGCGGCAAGCTGATCGCGGCGGTGTTCCTTGGCGCATCGCTGTCGGGCGCGTGGATGATCGCGATTGGCGGCTGGCTCGCGGACCATCTGCATGCAACCGATGTGCTGGTCGCGTTGAATCAGGTGGGTAGCGATCTGGCGCCGGGCATGGGCAGCGTGGTGGTTGGCGTCACGATCCTGGCGTTTCTGCCGGTGATCGCGATGAACATCTACAGCGCCAAATTGACGGCTATCACGGCAGTTGATTCGTTCCGCAAAATCCAGCCGACGCCCAGGACTCGCATTCTGGCGATCCTCTTCGTGGTGATCCTTCAACTCGGCGTGGCGCTGAGCATCTATACCTCGGGCAAGGGTCTCTCCGTGCTGAATATTTACCTTGTCGTCATGCTGTATTTTCTGGTGCCCTGGACTGCGGTCAACCTGACGGATTACTTTTTCGTCCGCAAGGGACGCTATGCGATTCCGCACTTTTTCATGCCTCACAACAACCTGTACGGCACATGGGGCGCGCGCGGTTTGCTGGCGTACGCGATCGGTTTTGTCGCGATGATTCCATTCTTTTGCGTTCTCGACGGCTCAAATGAAGTGTATGTCGGCCCGCTTGCCCGCGCGATGGGCAGCGTCGATCTGGCCTGGCTGGTCGGGCTGCTCGTCTCGGGGATCGCGTATTACGTGCTGTCGCGCTCGCTCGATCTGAAGTACGAGGCATCGGTCATCGCCCAGATCGAGAAGACCTCACCGCAATACACCACCGGCGACAAGAATCGCTACTGATCCACCGACGAGCCCGTCGAGATTTTAGGAAGCAGGCAAATATCATGATTACCGAGCAATTCGATTACATCATTGTGGGCGCCGGATCGGCCGGATGTGTATTGGCCAACCGGCTCACCGAGGACCCGGCAGTCCGTGTTCTGGTGCTGGAATACGGCGGCAGCGATCGCAGCGTCATCATTCAGATGCCGAGCGCGTTTTCGATGCCGATGAATACGAAAAAGTACAACTGGAAGTATCAGACCGCCCCCGAGGCCCATCTGAACGGCCGCCAACTGCACTGTCCGCGCGGCAAGGTGCTGGGAGGCTCGTCGTCGATCAACGGTCTCGTCTATATTCGCGGCCATGCGTGCGACTTCGACGAATGGGAGGAACTCGGCGCGCGAGGCTGGGGGTATCGCAACTGTTTGCCCTATTTCCGCCGCGCGGAGAGCTACAAGTTCGGCGGCGACGCGTACCGGGGCGGGGAGGGGCCGCTCAGCACCAACAACGGCAATAACATGGCGAATCCGCTGTACGGTGCATGGATCGAGGCGGGTGCGGAGGCGGGATACATCAAGACGGAGGACTGCAATGGCCATATGCAGGAAGGCTTCGGCGCGATGCACATGACCGTCAAGGACGGCGTGCGCTGGTCTACCGCCAACGCCTATTTGCGCCCGGCAATGAAGCGGCCCAATCTGACCGTAGTCACGAATGCGATGACACGTCACGTGATTCTCGAAGGCAAGCGCGCTGTCGGGGTTGCGTACGATCAAGGCGGGGTCACGCATACCGTGCGATGCCGTGCGGAAGTATTGATCGCCTCGGGTCCGATCGGCTCGCCGCACTTGCTGCAACGCTCCGGCATCGGACCTGCCGACGTGCTGCGCAAGGCGGGGATCGAGGTCAGGCATGACCTCCCGGGCGTGGGCGAGAACCTGCAGGATCACGCGGAGATCTATATCCAGTACGCGTGCAAGGAACCCGTCACGCTCAACGCAAAAATGGACCCGTTCAGCAAATTCATGATCGGGCTGCGCTGGCTCCTGTTCAAGGATGGCCTCGGCGCCAGCAACCATTTCGAGGCGGGTGGATTCATCCGCTCGGAAGCGGGATTGCGGTGGCCGGATATTCAGTTCCATTTCTTGCCCGCGGCCATGCGCTATGACGGCGACAAGCCGTTCAAAGGCCACGGGTTCATGGTGCTGACCGGACCGAACAAGCCGAAGAGCCGAGGCTACGTGCGAGCGACGTCGGCCGATCCCTATACGCACCCGGAAATCCGCTTCAACTACCTGGATCGCGAAGAGGACCGGGAAGGATTCCGACGCTGCGTTCGGTTGACGAGAGAAATCATCGGTCAGCCGGCCATGGACCGTTTCCGCGATGTCGAACTCGCGCCCGGACCGGACGTGCAAACGGATGAACAGATCGACGCCTTCGTCAGGGCGAACCTGGAAAGCACGATGCATCCGTGCGGTTCGTGTCGCATGGGGGAAGACGATATGGCTGTGGTCGATTCCGAATTGCGGGTTCGCGGCATTGAGGGTTTACGCGTGATCGATTCGTCGGTATTTCCGACCGAACCCAACGGCAATCTGAACGCGCCGACGATCATGCTCGCCGAACGTGCGTCCGACCTGGTCCGGTCGGTGTCCATGCTGCCCTCGTCCGACGTTGACGTGGGCCTGGCCGAGGGATGGGAGACACGGCAACGCACCCATGCGCCAACGCGAGATTTGCACGTCGAATAGGGGAGTGGCCGGCGTGTGGGCGGGGAAATAACTTCCTCAGCAGCCCGTCAGTTTGAATCGTTGGCGCGCTGGGATTCGCTCATCACCCCTCTGATTAGCAGGATAGGTTGGGCACGGCGTTTCCGGTAGCATCCCTTCCTGCATACGGGCTTGACTGTCTCGTCGGTGGTGTTGAAAGTGCGAACGTTGGGCCAAAATAAGCTGAAAGCTAGAAGCCTGAGAGACCCCAATGAGAGCCCGGAAAACGTGTGCAAAACCGGCGGGCTCTGCGCAGGAAAACTACTCGACAATGCTGACCCGCATGGTTAGTGGGTACTGCCGCTCGGGGGCGGCAGTACCCACGCGGGAATAGCCGCGCCTACCTGTCGCCCAGTTGGGCGATTCCATTGGAAAGATTCTTGAGCCACAGGCTCATCAAGCCTGCCCGTCCTCGCACGCCGTATTTTCGAAAAATCCCGGTGATATAGGAATGGGTGGTCGAGGCGGCGAGGCCAAGTTGCTCGGCGATCTGTTTCTCAGTCGCCTCGGTCAGCAACAGTTCAAGAACCTTGCGTTCATACGGCGCAAGGACGGATAACAGTGCCGAGGGCGCGGCCTCCCGGCGGCGGAGCTCGGTCACGTCGCGGGCTACACCGACGCGCAGGCGCTCGTGCTCCAGCCAGCGTGCCGACCACGTGACATAGACGTCGTCCCCATTTTTGTGGCGATAACGATTCTCAAAGCCGACCCGCTTGCGGCCGGCCAATACTTCTTTCGCTTCCTTGCGCGTGGCGTCCTGATCGGCTGGAACCACGAAGTCGATAATGAACTGATCGACGAACTCGCCCGGTTTATAACCAAATATATCCTCGCACGCAGGGCCGGCATGGCGTATACGTCCGTGCTCGTTCACGAGGAAGATTGCGTCGGGCGAATAATCCGCGGCAGTGATGACAAGGTCTGAGATGAGTTCGCTTTTCATGGCCGTGTACGGGCTTGGGTGCTGCCGGATCGCGCCTGCGAGACCACCCTCGAGCGATGCTTGAGAGATGGCCGCAGGCCGCGTTGGGGAAACAGCGTATCGCGATACAAATTGATGGTCAATTTTACTGGTCGGGTAGGTGGGCGCACTGGTCAGCGTGGATCATATGGCCCCGGGGTGACACGATCCAGGGTATAGGACGATTCGCATTTAAGCGAATTCTTCATTCTTCGATTGCAATGCAAGCCTAACGTGAAAAGGGCGCGCGGTTTAGCCCGCTGGAAAGCGAAGTCAGGCAAAATTCAACTGCCAATGCCGGTCAGTGACACCAGTCACCATCCCATTTCACGATCTCGAGGTAATGAATGACTACCCAGCAACCTACGATCATTTACACCCTGACCGACGAAGCGCCGCTGCTGGCGACGAGTGCCTTCCTGCCCATCGTCCGCACGTTCACCGCGTCGGCCGGAATTCACGTCGCCGCGAGCGACATTTCAGTGGCCGGGCGCATCCTGGGCGAATTTCCGGAGTTTCTGACCGAGGCGCAACGGGTGCCCGATAACCTGGCCGAACTGGGTCGTCTGACCTTGCTGCCCGATACCAACATCATCAAATTGCCCAATATCAGCGCCTCGGTGCATCAGCTGGTCGGTGCGATCAAGGAGTTGCAGGGGAAGGGCTACCACGTGCCGGATTTCCCTGAGGAACCGAAGACCGAAGCCGAGAAGGCTATTCGTCAGCGTTACTCCAGGTGCCTCGGTAGTGCCGTCAATCCTGTGCTGCGCGAGGGCAACTCGGACCGCCGCGCGCCTGGCGCCGTGAAGAACTACGCTCGTAAGCACCCTCACAGCATGGGCGAGTGGAGCATGGCTTCGCGCACCCACGTGGCCCACATGAAGCACGGCGACTTTTACCATGGCGAAAAGTCCATGACTTTGGACCGCGCCCGCGACGTGAGGATGGAACTGCTTACCCGGAACGGCGAGACGATCGTACTCAAGCCGAAGGTCTCATTGCTGGACGGCGAGATCATCGACAGCATGTATATGAGCAAGAAAGCGCTCTGCGACTTTTACGAAGAGCAGATGGAAGATGCCCGTAAGACCGATGTCATGCTGTCGCTGCATGTGAAGGCCACGATGATGAAGGTCTCGCATCCGATCGTATTCGGTCACGCCGTGAAGATCTTCTACAAAGATGCCTTTGAGAAGCACGGCAAACTGTTCGACGAACTGGGCGTGAACGTCAACAATGGCCTCGTGAACCTCTACGACAAGCTGGAGAGCCTGCCTACTTCCAAGCGCGAAGAAATCATCCGCGATCTGCACGCGTGCCACGAGCACCGGCCCGAACTGGCGATGGTGGATTCGGCCAAGGGGATCTCGAACCTGCACGCCCCCAACGACGTGATCGTGGATGCATCGATGCCGGCCATGATCCGCATTGGCGGCAAAATGTGGGGCGCCGACGGCCGTCCGAAGGACACCAAGGCGGTGATTCCGGAAAGCACGTTCGCGCGTATCTATCAGGAGATCATCAACTTCTGCAAGACCAACGGTAACTTCGATCCGGTCACAATGGGCACGGTCCCCAACGTCGGACTGATGGCCCAGCAGGCTGAGGAATACGGCTCGCACGACAAGACGTTTGAAGTACCCGAAGCGGGCGAGGCCCGCATTGTCGATATCGCCACAGGCGAAGTGTTGCTCGTGCAGAACGTGGAAGAAGGCGACATCTGGCGCATGTGCCAGGTCAAGGACGCGCCGATCCGCGACTGGGTCAAGCTGGCGGTCACCCGCGCCCGCAACTCCGGCATGCCGGCCATCTTCTGGCTGGACCCGTACCGCCCACACGAGGCCGAGGTCATCAAGAAGGTCGAGACTTATCTCAAGGACCACGACACGACCGGTTTGGACATTCAGATCATGTCGCAGGTGCGAGCCATGCGTTATACGCTGGAGCGCGTCATTCGCGGGCTGGACACCATCTCGGTCACAGGCAATATCCTGCGCGACTACCTGACCGATCTGTTTCCCATCATGGAGTTGGGCACCAGCGCGAAGATGCTCTCCATCGTGCCGTTGATGGCCGGCGGCGGCATGTACGAAACCGGGGCGGGCGGCTCGGCGCCCAAGCACGTCAAGCAGCTGGTGGAAGAAAACCATCTGCGCTGGGATTCGCTGGGTGAATTCCTGGCGCTGGCGGTGTCACTGGAGGACCTGGGCATCAAGACCGGCAATGCCAAGGCCAAAATACTGGCCAAGACGCTGGATGATGCCACTGGCAAGCTGCTCGAATACAACAAGAACCCTTCACCCAAGACGGGACAACTGGACAACCGCGGCAGTCAGTTTTATCTCGCCATGTACTGGGCGCAAGGGCTGGCCGCGCAAACCGAAGACGCTGCTCTTGCCGCGCATTTTGCGCCGTTGGCGAAGCAACTCACTGAGAACGAGCAGGCTATCGTCGCCGAATTTTCGGCCGTGCAAGGCCAGCCGGTGGACATCGGCGGTTACTACATGCCCGACACGGAAAAGCTGGATGCCGTGATGCGTCCGAGCAAGATTCTGAACGCGGCGCTGTTGGCGACACAGGCTTAAGAAAATCGGGCTGCCCTGTCAATCAGGGCAGCCCATGCTCTGTTGCTCGTTGACCGCCATCTTTCTGGTCCCGGTACCACGTTAGGCGACAACGAACGGATCCGGAGAATAGGCCAACTCCGCATGCGTGAAGACTGTCCTCTCAGGAAAACATCGAACGCGTGTAAGACAGCAGGCGGGGCACGATTTCCTCTTCCAGACGCGCTACCGTCCAGTCCCGCTTCGGCGCGGATACCACCATCGCGCCGAGCACCTGACCGTCAGCTTCGACGATCGGCGCGGCGACGTTGACTTCGAACATGATCGATTGCTGGTCGGTGAACGCATAGCCCTTTTCGCGTGCGGCGACGATGGCTTGCTGCAGGGTGTTTCTGTCGGTAATCGTGAACGGCGTGATCGGCTTGGGCGCGCTGTTCGCGAGGACGGTATCGAGCCGGTCATCGTCCAGCGTCGAAAGAATCGCGAGGCCGCCCGACGTACTGAGTGCGGGCAGCCGTCGGCCGACGAACGCCGTGTGGTAGTCGGCGTGCGGATGGCTTTGTACGTGCAGCAAGTGAACGATGTCGTTGTCCGCCAGTATGCAAAACGAACAGCGTAGCCCGCAGTGGTCACGCAGTTGCACCAGACGTGGCCAGATCGTCTTGATGATGCGGTTGCTCATCTGGAAGTTGAACAGCATGTCGAGCGTCTTCACGGTCAGCCGGAAGGTCTTGTGCCGCGCATCCTTCTCGACGTAGCCACACGCCATCAGCGTCTCGACGATGCGTTGGACCGTCGCGACAGGGAGTCCGGTCAAGCGGTGCAGGGCAGTCAGCGTAGGCACCGAGTTGGCGGGCGTGAACGCTTCGAGCACCCGGAAGCCGCGCGCGACCGACGCGATGAACAACGGATCGTCTTCGTCTTCCTCAGGGGCCGTCAAGGCGTCCTTGCCCTCGGCCGGGCGCGATACCGCGCGCGACCACGTCTGGATCCTCAGATTGGAGAGAGCGCGCGCGGTGGCCAGCACGGGCTGCACAACCTGGCTGACCAGATCGTCCTCGCTTACTTCGCCAAGCCATCCGGATACCGATACGGCGGCTAGACACTCGCCATCCGCGTCGAGCACGGCGGCGCTGATCGTCGTTTCGTCATTGACCGTGCTGCCGGCTTCGAGGACATACCCTCGCGCGGCAGCATCCGCCAGCGCGCGTTCGCAGGCGGCCTGCTCGCCGGGCGCCTGGACCGCATCGGAAGCTTCCGCCAATTCCGCGATGCGCCCAGCCAGGACCTCGGCAGGCAGGCGCGACAGCATCGCGCGTCCGGGGGCGCAGGCGAGCGCGGGCAAGCGTTCGCCGATCGGCGCCATGGCGCGCGAATGAGCGGCGGACGGCACCCGCGCGATGTTGACGATATCCGCGCCCTGCATCACCCACAGGTCCGCGCGCAGATGCGTGCGTGCGCTCAGATCGACCAGCTCGGGCATGGCCAGATCGATCAGGTGATTCGTGCTGATGAAGGTGTGCGCGATACACGCGCTCCGGTACGTCAGCGACAGCGCCAACGACACCTCATCGCGATGCAGGTACCCGCAGCGCACAAGGGTATGCGTGACGCGTTGCGCGCTGCTGCGGTTCATGCCCGTCAGCGCGGCGATTTCGGCAATGCGCAGATCAGGCGCAGCAGGGCCAAACGCCTCTAACACCGCCAGCGCTTTGTCGAGCGCCGCGATCCGAGAACGATGGTCTTCACTCATTAGGGGTTCCTCTAGGGACGGCAAAAAGTCATTGACATCGACTTTTGGTCGGCCAATGATTGCGTCAATCGAATAACAGTAAAGATAATCGCATTGCGGTAAAACGTCAAGTGTTCACGGCAAAATCAAGGAGCAACACAGTGTCGACGTCTATCAACAGGGTCAACGAACCGCCCGCGCGGCAAACCGCGCGGACCATTGGCGCTTCTCCGTCCGGCAGTCAGGCCGGTAGCCATGCCGGCAGCCATGCCGGTAGCCACGCGACGCCGGTTGCCGGCGCGGCAAGCGCGTCCAATCTGCATGGCACGCCCATTATCGACGTGCGCGCCGCTCACAAGATCTATCCGGGCGACGCGTCCGGGGTTGCCCACGCATTGAAGGGCGTGTCGGTGTCGATCAACGACAACGAGTTCTTCACGCTGCTGGGGCCGTCCGGTTGTGGCAAGACAACGCTGTTGCGCCTGCTGGCCGGGTTCGAGCAACCTTCGTCGGGCGAAATTTTGCTGGCCGGCGAGCCTGTTCATGCGTTGCCGCCGTATCGCCGCCCGATCAATACGGTGTTCCAGCACTACGCGCTGTTTCCGAACATGACGGTGGCGCAGAACATCGCGTTCGGCTTGCGCATGCTCAAGCGCAGTCCGGCCGAGGTCAAGCAGCGCGTTGCGGCCATGCTGGCGCTCGTCAAGATGGAAAAATTCGCCGACCGGCGCGCCAACCAGCTTTCGGGCGGGCAACAGCAACGCATCGCGCTGGCCCGGGCGCTTGCGCCGCAGCCGCGCGTGCTGCTGCTCGACGAACCGCTGTCCGCGCTCGACCTGAAGTTGCGCCAGGCAATGCGCCTCGAACTCAAGAGCTTGCAGGAGAAGACCGGCATCACGTTTGTCTTCGTCACGCACGATCAGGAAGAGGCGCTGGCGATGAGCGATCGCATTGCCGTGATGTCGGATGGCCTCGTTCAACAGATTGGCACACCTGAAGATATCTATGACCGGCCCGCTACCCGTTTCGTGGCGGACTTCATCGGCGAAAACAACATGCTGGCCGGCCGTATCGCGGAACAGGGCGCGGGTTTCGTGCGGGTCGCGGTGCCGGAGGTCGGCGATTTCATGGCGGATCAGCAGGACGGTTACGCAGTGGGCGATGCGGTCACCGTGGCGGTCCGGCCCGAGCGGCTTTCGTTTGCCACGGGATCGGTATCGGTGGGTCCGCGGATCAAAGGCGAGATTGCCGCGACGGTTTATCTCGGCACCGACACGGCCTGTCACGTGCGGCTCGGCAACGGGCAGCGCATCGTGGTTCGCGATATGAGCGCCGGCCGTGCCGCTCATCGTCCGCAAATCGGCCAGCCGGTCTGGCTCGATGTCGCCGTGAATGCCGTCAACCTGCTGAGGGACTGAGATGCTGCAGCCAGACCTTCCCCAATCGATCCCGTTGCGCGCCGAACCCGGCCCGCTGGAGCGCCGTGAACGGCGTTTGCAACTCGCCAGCTTGTTGCCGGCACCGCTGATCATCGCGCTGTTTCTCGTCGCGCCGCTGCTGCTTGTGGTCGCTTATTCGTTCATGGAGGCGAATGGCTACGGCGGCGTGCTGCACAAGTTCAGCCTCGACGCGTACGTGCAGTTGCTGTTCGAGCGCAATCTCGACGATAGCCTGACCTTCACCGACGCGTATCTGATGATCGCCTTGCGTTCGATATCGGTAGCCGGCATGACGACGCTGATCACCATGCTGGTCGGCTTTCCGGTCGCGGTGTATATCGCGTTGCAGCCCGCTGCCCGGCGTAACCGGCTGATCCTGTGGATCACCATCCCGTTCTGGACCAACCTGCTGGTGCGCACCTATGCGTGGATCCTGCTGCTGCGCGATACGGGCGTAGTCAACGGCGTGCTGCAGGCGCTCGGGATCATCCACCATCCGATAACCATGCTCTACACCGATGGCGCGGTGTTGGTGGGCCTGGTCTATACGTACGCGCCGTTCATGGTGCTGCCGATCTACTCGAGCGTCGAGAAGATGGATATTCGCCTGATCGAGGCCGCGCACGACCTGTACGCGTCGAAAGCCCAGGCGCTGCTGCGCGTCGTGTTGCCGGCGGCGGCGCCGGGCATCGTCGCGGGCTGCATGCTGACGTTCATTCCCTGCCTCGGCGCGATGATCGCCCCCGAACTGCTAGGCGGCGGCAAGAAGCTGATGCTCGGCAATCTCATCTACCGGCAGTTCACCGAGGCGCGCGACTGGCCGTTCGGCTCGGTGTTCGCCGTTGTGCTGCTGATCGCTATCGCCACCGCTGCCGCGCTGATTACGCTGATCCGATCCAGTCTTTCCGCATCCCGTGCACGGAGGCCGCAATGAGTTTCCTTCGACGGCCAGCCGTATTCAGCGCCAATCATTTCCGCGGCTTCGGCGCGATTACCGGGGCGTTTTACCTGTACCTGTATGCACCGATCGTCGCGCTCGTGGTCCTGTCGTTCAACGGCAGCTCGTCGGCCACAGTCTGGAAGTCGTTCAGCCTGCAATGGTATGCGGTGGTGTTCCAGAATGCGGCGTTGCGCGATGCGGCCCAGAACAGCCTCGTGATCGCGCTGACAGCGGCGTCACTCTCGACGGTGCTCGCGACGATGGCCGCGCTCGCCATCGCGCGCCGGCAGCGCACGCGCACCACCGCGATGTCCGAGCGGCTCATCATGCTGCCGCTGGTCCTGCCTGAGATCGTGGTCGGCGTGGCGACATTGGGATTCTTTAGCGCGATCGGACTCTCGCTCGGCGCGGGCAACCTGATTATCGCGCACACGGTGTTCTGCATTCCGTTTGCGTACCTGCCGATCCGCGCGCGTCTTCAAGGGATGGACACCCGGCTCGAACAGGCTGCGATGGATCTCTATGCACGCGAATGGGCCACGTTGCGCTATGTGACGCTGCCGCTGTTGATGCCGGGCATCGTGTCGGGCCTGATGCTCGCCTTCGTGGTCTCGCTCGATAACTTCATCATTTCAGTGCTCGTCGCGCAGGCCGGTTCAACGACCTTGCCGATCTTTATTTTCAGTCTGATGCGCATGGGTGTCACACCCGACGTCAACGCTGCATCGACCATCATTCTCGCGGTTTCGGTGGCATTGGTCGTGGCCGCTCACATGATCGGCAAGGGCGGCCGCAAGCATTCGTAGTCCATATCAACACGTTAAATATCAAAACATCACACCCAACGGAGAGGTCATGAAGAAATTCCTGAGCACCACCGGCGTCGTTCTCGCCTGCGTTGCGCCGGCCATGGTTGCCCATGCTGCGGGTACCCTGAACCTGTACACCTGGTCCGGCTATGTCGCGCCGGACCTGATTGCCCAGTTCCAGCAGCAGACCGGCATCAAGGTCAACATTGACAACTACGATTCCGCGGAGACCCTGCTTGCCAAGCTCAAGCAGGGCGGGGCAGGGTACGACATCGCCGTGAGCGGTCAGGAGATGGTTCCGGTGCTGGTGCGCGAAGGTCTGATCCAGAAGATCGATGCAACCAGCATTCCGGGCTACAACAATATCGACGCGCGCTTTCGCAAACCCCAATGGGATCCAAGCGGCGACTATTCGGTTCCCTATGTATGGGGCACGATGAACTTCGCGGTCGACACGGGTGCGTACAACGGCGACATCAATAGCTGGAAGGTGCTGTTCGATCCGCCGGCGCAGTTGCGCGGGAAGCTCAATATGTTTGATTCCGCCAATGATGCCATCGCGCTGGCGGCGCTCTATGTCGGTGTGCCGTTCTGCAGCGAAGATCCGAAGCAGATGCAGAAAGTGCTGGACGTGCTCAAGCAGCAGAAGCCGTTCGTGAAGACATACAGTTCGAAGGCCGGAGCGATCAGGGAATCGATGGTTTCCGGTGAAATTGCCATGTCAGCGATCTGGAGCGGCACGGCGCAGCGCGCGACCGATCTCAGGCGTTCGATCCGCTATGCGTACCCCAAGGAAGGCTCGGTCGCCTGGGTTGACAATGTGGTCGTGCCAAAGGGGGCACCTGATCTCGAGAACGCGAAAAAATTCATCGCGTTTCTGCTGACACCGAAGGCAGCGGCCATGAATACCAATTTCCTGAAATACCAGAACGCGATCGATGGCTCGGATGCGTACGTGGCCAACGACGTGAAGGGTGCGCCGGCAATGAGTCCGCCTGCCGGCACAAAACTGGTCTTTGAGCAGCAAGCCTGTTCGGTGGCGGCGATCCGCTTGCACGACCGGGTCTGGACGGACCTCCTCAAGTAAGACATCGGGCTTTTACAACAACACGGCATGGCGTTGGCTGCGCGCGCGTTATCGCGTTATCGCGTTATCCGCATTTCCGCGTTATCGCGCGCTGCTCGCAAACATGCATGCGGTCCGCAAGGAGCGGCGTCCATTAGCGGCACATCCGTTTCCTTGCGAATTTTATGGAGCAAGTGATCAACTATGAGCGTCGATTCCACCCTTATCAATCGATCCGCCTGCGAGGTGGTCGATCTGCTGCGTCGCGAGGCCGTCAGTCCGCACGACCTGCTCGACACGCTGGCCGCGCAGGTGGAGCGTGTCGAGCCGCACGTCAACGCGTTGCCGACGCTGTGCTGGGAGCGCGCGCATGAGCATGCGGCGGCACTGCTGCGCAAGCCGGTCGCCGAGCGCGGGGTGTTATGCGGGTTGCCGGTGCCAATCAAGGATCTCTCCGCTGTCGAAGGGGTGCGTACGACGTACGGGTCGCGGGTGTACGAGGACTTCGTGCCGGGCACGACGGACGTGACGCCTGCGCGTATCGAAGCGAGCGGTGGCATTGTCTACGCAAAATCCAACTCGCCGGAATTCGGTGCGGGCGGTCATACGTATAACGACGTGCTGGGGCTGACGCGCAATCCGTGGAAGTTGTCGCGTTCCGCCGGCGGATCGTCCGGCGGCGCGGCGGCAGCGCTCGCATCCGGCACGGCGTGGGTCGCGCACGGCTCTGATCTTGCCGGCTCGCTGCGTACACCGGCGGCGTTCTGCGGTGTGGTAGGCCTGCGGCCGACGCCAGGACGCGTGGCAAGCGGTCCTGCGCGCGATCCGTTCGACACGCTGTCGGTCCAGGGACCGATGGCGCGCAATGTGGCCGACACTGCGTTGCTACTCGACGCGATGTGTGGCCTCGAGCGTCACGCGCCGTTGTCGATGTCCGCGCCGGCCACCACTTTTCTCGATCACGCGCGGCGCCCGCGGATACCGGCGCGTGTCGCGTATAGCGCCGGACTCGGCATCGCCGAGCCCGAGGTGGACATTCGCGCGATCTGCGATTCGGTAATGGACCGGCTTGCCGGGGAGGGCATTGGCATCGAGCAGCCACGCATCGATCTGTCGGCTGGCACGAAGGCATTTCATGTGCTGCGTGGCGTGCTGTACGTGACGAACCATGCCGACGCGCTCGCAAAGCATCGTGAACTGCTGAACCCAAACGTCATTGGCAACATCGAGTACGGACTGTCGCTCGACGGTCCGTCGATCGCCGCTGCGCGGCGCACGCGTGGCGAACTGTCCCACGGTATGACGGAGTTACTCGAGACGTACGACGTGGTGATCTGCCCGGCTTCGATCGTTCCGGCCTTTCCTGTCGAGCAGAAGTACGTGACGAACGCAGCGGGCCGACAGTTCAATACCTATATCGACTGGCTCGCGATCACATACGGACTGACACTGCTCGGACTTCCTGTGATCTCGATTCCCTGCGGCATGACGCGCGACGGCTTACCGGTCGGCATTCAGATTGTCGGCCGCGCTCGCGGCGAGGCCGTCTTGTTGTCGATCGCGGCTGCGATCGAATCGATCATCGGCACGTGGGCCACTAGCGAGCGGGAACTGGACCTGCTCGTGCGTGCGCCCGCCTGACTTTCAACCCTACAGGAGCAAGACATGACATTCCAATCCGGCACGAACCAGGCACGCGACGTGGCGCATTATTTGCATCCCTACACGAATCTCGCTGTGCACGAGCAGGAAGGGCCCCTCGTCATCACACGCGGCGATGGCTGCTACGTGTACGACGAAGCGGGCAATCGCTATCTGGAGAGCCTGTCGGGTCTGTTCTGCGCGTCGTTGGGTTTCAGCGAAGGGCGTCTTGCCGATGCAGCGGATCGCCAGATGCGCAAGCTGCCGTTCTATCACGCGTTCGGCCAGAAATCGACGGACGTTGGCATCGAACTCGCGGAAAAGCTGATTTCAATGGCGCCCGTGCCGATGTCGAAAGTGTTCTTCGCCAACTCTGGATCCGAGGCGAACGATACGGCGATCAAGCTCGTTTGGTACTATCACAACGCAGTGGGCAAGCCGCGCAAGAAAAAGATCATCTCGCGCCAGAAGGCGTATCACGGTGTCACGGTTGCTGCCGCGAGTCTGACGGGACTGCCCTATGCGCACCGCGAATTCGATCTGCCGATTGAGCGCATCGTGCATGCGGACTGCCCGCATTTCTATCGCTCGGCGCAACCGGGCGAAAGCGAAGAAGATTACGCGACGCGCTGTGCCGACGCGCTGGAACAACTGATCCTGAAAGAAGGCCCGGATGAAGTCGGCGCATTCTTCGCGGAACCGGTGATGGGGTCGGCGGGCGTGATCGTCCCGCCGCGCACCTACTTCGAAAAAGTGCAAAAGGTGCTGAAGAAATACGACGTGCTGTTCATCGCCGACGAGGTGATTTGCGCGTTTGCCCGCACCGGTAATATGTTCGGCAGCCAGACGTACGACCTTCGGCCGGACATGGTCACGCTAGCCAAGCAACTGTCCGCCGGCTATCAGCCGATCTCCGCGCTGATGATCAACGACCGGATCTATCGGGCATTGGTGGAGCAGAGCCGGAAGGTGGGCACCTTTGGTCATGGCTACACCTACACCGGCCACCCGGTGGCGGCAGCCGTTGCGCTCGAAACGCTGCGGATTTATGAAGATCTCGACATCGTTGCGCGCGTGCGCGAACTCATGCCTGTCTTCCACGCTCATCTGCAGCGCCTGGGCGAGCATCCGCTAATCGGCGAGGCGCGCGGCGTCGGCTTGCTCGGCGGTCTCGAAGTATCAATGAACAAGGCGCGTCGCGAAGCGTTTGCGCCTGCCGCAGGCGTAGCCGGCTATGCGGCGAAGCGCGCGCTGGCGCATGGTGTGATCACGCGTGGCCTGAACGACACCGTGACGCTGTGTCCGCCGCTTATCATCACGCGCGCCGAACTCGACGAGATGTTCGACGGTATCGGCCGTGCGTTGGACGACACGTATGCGTGGGCCAGCCAGCAGGGTTTGATGGCCGCATGAACCGGATTGGTCGCAATCAATCAGCCATGTTGCAAGGATGAACGGGCAAGTGCGCTTCTATATCGGGAGACGCTATGGTTTCAAGGCGTTTCTCGAAATCAGATCGATGTTCGGGTATTAGGGGGGAGTAGATCGGAAGCGGGGACGTCTGCTGCATAAGTCATGGACGTGGACCGCTTTCCAGAAGGTTCGCGGATCAGTTCAATCATTATATTTAGGTATACAAAATGAATACGGGAAAGGTTTGCAGATTCGGAATGCTGGCCGGCGTGATTGCGGCATCGCCGCTCAGCGCGTCCGCGCAATCGAGCGTCACGTTATACGGGATCATCGATGCGGGCGTGACCTATGTCACGAACGACGGCGGTAGCCACAACATCAAGATGGACGATGGGGTGCTGGTTCCAAACCGCTGGGGTTTGAAGGGGAAGGAAGATCTGGGTGGCGGCCTCGCCGCGATCTTTCAGCTCGAAAACGGCTTCAGCGTATTGAACGGCAAGCTGAACCAGGGCGGTGCGCTATTCGGCCGGCAAGCTTATGTCGGGTTGAGCGGCGGTTTCGGCAAGGTGACGCTGGGAAGGCAATACGACTTCACGCACGATTACCTGTCGCCGTTCAATGTGGGCGGTTGGGACGCAAGTGGTTACGGTATCCATCAGGGCGATTTCGACCGTGAAGGGGGAGACCGGATGAACAATGCCATCAAGTACACGAGCCCGAACTTCAGTGGGTTCAGCTTCGGCGGCATGTATTCGTTCAGTAATCAGGCGGGGAACTTCCACGACGGCAGCGGCTGGAGCGTCGGTGCGTCGTATGAGCACGGGCCGCTGAAGCTGGTGGGGGCCTATACCTACGTCGCGACGCCTTCGCTGGATCCCTATGGTGCGATTGGCGTGTCGACTTTCCTCGGTCAGACAGTTGCCACACATGGCGCCAATGGTGTGGCAACCGATCTCTTTGGCGACGGTTCGTTCGCGTTGAGATCGCTCGCCACGCTCGGGCTCGGCGCACAGTATCAGATTGGCCCGGTTGCGTTGCTCGCCAACTTTACGGATACGAAGCTCAAGGGAACGGGTGTCACGGAGGGGCAGTCGTCGACCATGCGCGTCTACGAAGTTGGCAGTACCTGGCAGATCAATCCTGCGTGGTCGGCGGCAGGCAGTTATCAGCACACCACGTTCGAGTCGCACAACTGGAACGAGGTGTCTCTGGGGCTCGACTACGCGTTGTCGAAACGGACGACCCTATACGGTGCGGTGGACGGGTTGATGGCGTCGAGCGGTGTCGATCCGGTTATCGGCTATAGCTTTGCCCCGGCGCTGTCGAACAAGCAGGCGATTGTCCGCCTTGCAATGGTTCATACGTTCTGATTGTCAGGTGGCCGGGCGTTGCAAGGCCGAATTTCGTGAGATCGGCGCGCGGGCGTCGAGCTTGCAAACGGCTTGGCTGCCGCGATCGTGCATGAGTCGCAGTGGATGACCGCATGCTGTTCACCACGAACCGTGCCGTGGTGTCAGCCGGTCTCATGCAGCCATGCCAGCAGATCGCGGCGTGAGCTTACGCCCAGTTTGACGAGCGCGCGCCGTGCATAGGTTTCAACGCTGGATTTCCTGATCTCCATCGCTTCGGCGATGGCCGCGTAGGTGTCGCCTCGCACGAGGGCCGCGCAGACCGCGCGTTCGCGTTCCGACAGGGCCGCGCCAATCTGCGCGAGGCGCGCGGTGAGCAGGTCGGGCACATCCGCATGCCGGTGTGACGGACCGGGTCCCGTGACCTGTTGCGCATGAAGCGCTGCTAGCGGAAGAAGGACGTCGCCCAGCAACCGGATACGCGCCATCTCACTCAACGAAAAGGACGGCATGCGGCGCGACCGGCTCAACGAAATGGAATAGTGCGCGCCCGACACGGTTTTCAGCAGGACGCACTCTTCGCGAAACTGCCTCGGCTCAAAAATGGCCTCGCACAGTTCGCGGTCGTTCGTGCCGGCCGCCGAACGCTGAATCACTTCGACTGAATCGGGTGCAGGCACACGGGTCATGACCGGATCGCGCTCGGCAAATCGGTGCATATAGAGCCTCATGATGTCCCGCTGATGGTCCTGCTCGCAGACGTCCACGTGACTGCCGAACCACTCGGCCCGGGGCTTGCCCGAGGTGCCGTGCTGTGGCGTCAACCTGAGGACGTGGAGCGAATCGAACGCGGCGAAGCGGCGAGTGAATTGACCCAGTGCCGCGACAAAAGCGGGTGTCCCCACGTGTTCGATGACAGGGCCCAGTGTTTCGAACGCGGTGTGGCCTGCGACGAAGGCCGGGCCCGGTGATTCAGCGAGAAGGATCATGATCGCGAGAAGGTGAGCGCCGCGATCCGTCACACGTCGATCCGCCATTCGGTCGTTGGCGTGCGGGGGCGCTGGTCCCGATGATACGCGCGATGCATGGGCAATGCATGCTGCGACCGGCCCGCCGCGAGCCCGGTCATGGGGCTAATCCCCTACAGTGGGAAATAGGCTATTGACCGCGCTGTCGTGCACATTGACGGAACAGGCAAACCAGGTCGGCCGCAATATGGGCGCCGGCGAGCGCCGTGATATCGGCGTGATCGTAAGCCGGCGCCACTTCGACAACGTCCGCGCCAACCAGGTCGATGCTGCCGAGGCCGCGGACGATCGCCAGCGCCTGCGCGGTCGATAGCCCGCCTGGCACGGGCGTACCCGTTCCGGGGGCATAGGCTGGGTCCAGGCAGTCCACGTCGAATGTCAGGTACGCAGGCCGCGTGCCGACCACAGCCCTGATCTTATCGAGTACCGCCGACGTCCCGTGTTCATGGACCGACGGCGCATCGACGATGTTGAACTTCATGAAGTCATCGTTCCATGTACGAATGCCGATTTGAACGGAATGCAGCGGATCGATAAGTCCTTCTTTGACCGCCTTGTAGAACATTGTGCCGTGGTTCAGGCTGTCGGGCTGATCGTCGGGCCACGTGTCGCAATGGGCATCGAAGTGGATCAGCGACAACGGGCGTCCGTATTTCTGCGCATGGGCGACCAGCAGCGGATAGGTGATGTAGTGATCGCCGCCCAATGTCAGCATGCGCGAGCCTGCGTTCAGGATGGTCTGGGCGTGCTTCACAATGGTTTGTCTGATCGTCTGTGGATTGTGCACATCGAGCCAGCAGTCACCGTAGTCGACGACGGCATAGTCGTTGAACGGGTTGACGCCCCAAGGGTAGGGCAACAAGGTTCCGAGCTGGGCGCTGGCGGCGCGCATCGCGCGCGGTCCCAGTCGCGCGCCTGGGCGAAAGGTCGTGGCGATGTCGAGCGGTACGCCTGTTATCGCCAGATCGACGCCGGCCAGATCGCGAGTGTATTTGCGCCGCATGAAGGACAGTACGCCCGCGTAGGTGTTTTCACGCGACGATCCATACAATGATTGCCGGTGAATGGCGCCGTCGCCGAATACGGTGTCGGTGGTATCCATACTGAAAGTCCCCTTGATTGGATGTGGTGGCCGATTGGGCGAAACACGCACACCTTATGCAATCGTGCGACCGCGGTCTGCCATGCAAGGAGGGGACAGCCGGAAGAATATTCAACGCGCGGCGGGTTGGCTGCTGGCGCCGTTCCGGCTGAGATAGTGTGAATCGCGCCGGCGCCCGGAAAACTACGGTGACGATCTTCTCGAACGCGCTGGCGTTGGCCGGTGGTCTCAGTAATTGGGCCCTTCCAGGTTGCTGCAAATACTGTATGAATGTACAGTGTTGCGTGTGCGGGCGGGCAGTGAGCGCAAGCCGTCCTGCGCTCCGCGCCCGCAACCAACTGACTGCTCTTTCCAGAGGCGCTGGCAAGTGCACACCATTGAACGGAGATTCATTCCCATGCCGGCTTCACCCATTCAGGCGCGCCATGCCTGAGCAACTCTGGCTGCCCGGACTCGAGGCGCCACCTGTACCGACAGATGGCCTGTTCTTCGCCGTCTTTCCGGATACCCGTACGGCGGCGAACATTTCGAAGCTCGCGCAACACCTCTGCGGGGAGACGCGCTCGAAGAGCAAGCCTCTTGCGGCCAACCGTATGCACGTCACGTTGCTTCACCTCGGGAATTTCGCGGGCGGTTTGCCGCCGGCGCGGGTGGATCGGGCCTTGAACGCAGCCGCGTCGATCAGGATGGAGCCTTTTAGCGTCGAGTTCGACAGTGCGCTCAGTTTTGCGCTGAAGCCGCGGCCGGGGCCATTGGTATTGGGTGGAGGTGAGGGTGTCGGTGGACTCCACGCGCTTCACGACGCACTCGGATTGGCGCTGCAAGACGCTGGATTTGGGGATCGCGCGGGCGCCTCGAATACCGTGTACACCCCGCACGTGACCCTCGCGTATGGCATGCCGTGGGTCGCCACACGTTCTGTCGAAGCCGTCAGTTGGAACGTGCGGGAGTTTGCTTTGGTGCACAGTCTGCTTGGCCGGACCCGGCATGTCGTTCTGGCGCGATGGACATTGGCGGCTGCTTGAATGTACTGGCTCGCGTACCGGCTCGCGTCGGCCGTCGTGAAGCCAAGGTGTTGAGGCGTGCCGGACTAGAACCGCATGCCGGTCGCGCAACCGCCGGCAAATCCGCCGCCGCTTCCGCCTGCACCTCCGCAGAACACGCCGCAGCCTGATAGCGCGGCGGAGATCGCAACGGCCGCCAACGTTGTGCGCAGGCATCGCCTGAGTGCGCGCTTTCGAAGCCGCGCGGTCGATGCAGTCACGTGTGGATCGAAGCGTGCGGCGCAAGTTTGCCGGGCGGAGTCGAGGCGGTGGTCGGCGATTCTGAATTGCATAGCGTAATGAACTCCACGAATGAGGCAGGTGCGAGAGGCCGCTGTTGCAGTGCGCATCGAAAGATATTCGTAAGTTTCTTTGCGGGCATGAAGCGGCGTTGCCGGCCGGTGCCGGCAACGCTCCACCCTAATTCACGCCATACGCCCCTCAAATACGCAAAATCTGAAAACCAGGGGGATTCGTCGGTGAGACAGCCAGAACCGTCGCGCGCTCCCTGATAGAATGCTTGGGCCGCAACGTAGTGGACTGCAGATGAAATTGCTTGATGCGTTAGTCGAACAGCGTATTGCCGCCGCAGCCGCGCGCGGTGAGTTCGACGATTTACCGGGCGCGGGTACGCCGCTGCTTCTGGAGGACGATGCCCTGGTCCCGGAGGAAGTGCGTGTCGCCAACCGGATTTTGAAAAATGCGGGTTTCGTGCCGCCGGCTGTCGAGCAGCTGCGCGCCTTGCGCGACCTGCAAGCGGAGTTGAATGCCGTGAGCGACCGGTCCACCCGCTGCCGTCTCCAGGCGCGCTTGCTGGCGCTGGATATGGCGCTTGAATCGCTGCGCGGCGGCCCGCTGGTCCTGCCGCGCGAATACTGCCGCCGCATTGCTGAGCGGCTGTCGGAACGCGTCGGCAACCTCAATATGGCCGATGCGGGTTCGCAGTGAGCGAGCCGCTTGTCCGCTCCGCCACGCCCGATTCGGCGTCGGTCGAGTACCGCGAATCGGCAGAAACAGCGACATTGCCGGCTGCTCAGGCCGGCTCCGTTGGTTCCGCTGATCCCGGCACTCCCGCACCCGCGGCGAGTGATTCGGCTTCGGTAACTGCCGTCACTACGTCGATTGACACCCTCACGCCAGAAGAATCGCCCGCGGCGCCTGTCACGGAGCGCGACCGCCGTTTCATGGCGCTCGCCCAGGCCGCCGCCGAAGAGGCTCGCGCAGCCGGCGAAGTGCCGGTTGGCGCGGTGCTCGTGCGGGGTGACGAAGTCATCGCCAAAGGGTTTAACCATCCGATCGGTGCTCACGACCCGTCGGCACATGCGGAAATGATCGCATTGCGCGCAGCCGCCCAGGCTGTCGAAAACTACCGTCTGCCGGGCTGCGAACTCTATGTGACGCTGGAACCTTGCCTGATGTGCGCGGGCGCGATCATGCACGCGCGCATCGCGCGCGTCGTGTTCGGGGCGCGCGATCCGAAAACCGGAGCGTGCGGCAGTGTCGTCGACGCTTTCGCTAATCCGCAACTGAATCACCACACCACGGTGACCGGCGGCGTGCTCGAAACCGAATGCGGGGCCGCGCTCAAATCGTTCTTTGCCGAGAGGCGGCGTGCAAGCCGCGAAGCACGCGCGGCGGCACGGGGCGAAGTTCCCGCCGATGCGCGCGTCGAAACACACAGCGAACCGGGGTCGGCCGAGCCGCTCTAAAACAACAACATCATCCAACAGGTCTTGCCAATGACCGTTCATCGCACCATTGAGTTGATCGCGCCGTCCGGGTATCCGCATGATTCCGAGGTGCTGCATCGCGCGTTGCACCGCTTGCATGCGCAGGGGCATCGCGTCGAGGGTGTGGACGTGACAAGGCGCCGCTACCAGCGCTTCGCCGGTACCGACGGCGAGCGTGCCGCCGATCTGAACCGGCTGGCCGACCCTTCGCGTAAGCTGCCCGACATTGTTCTGGCCGTGCGTGGCGGCTACGGCGCGGCGCGCATCCTGCACGGGCTCGACTACGAAGGCCTGCAACGGCGGCTCACCGATCAGCCGGTCGCGCTGGTTGGGCATAGCGATTTCACGGCGGTGCAGCTCGCTCTGCTGGCGCGCGCCGGTGTGAAAACCTTCGGCGGTCCGATGTTGATGAGCGACTTCGGCGCGGAAGATCTGAGCGAATTCACCATGCAGCACTTCTGGTCCGCACTGACGAGGCCGACCATGACGGTGACGAGCAACGTGCCGCAAGCGCAAACTGCCGACGTGACCGGCATGTTGTGGGGCGGCAATCTGGCGGTGGTGACATCGCTGATCGGCACGCCGTACATGCCGCCGGTGCAGGGCGGCATTCTGTTCGTCGAAGATGTCAACGAGCAGCCGTTCCGGCTTGAGCGGATGCTTTATCAGTTGCACCTGTCGGGCATCCTCGCGCAGCAGCAGGCACTTGTGCTCGGCGATTTCTCCGGCGGCAAACAGTACGATTACGACAACGGCTACGACCTGAACGCGGTCATCGAGCAGGTGAGGTCGGTGATCGGGATTCCGGTCGTCACCGGGCTGCAATTCGGCCATATTCCCAACATGCTGACGCTGCCGGTCGGAGCGGATGCGCACCTTGTCTCTAGCGCGCACGGATTCAAGCTGACCTTATCGGGCTATCCCCACTTCGCCTGAGAAGTCACGGGAGCAGCGAAGCGGGCGATCGCCCGCTTTCTTTTTGCCTAGTAACGCAACTAACGGTCATTGTTTTGAGGCATCCGCCAGCAGGGCAGTCCCATGAAGGTCAATCACTTTGTTGACAAAAACGGTCTTCAATAGACGACCGTCCCCTACATTAATTAAACTGGTAGTGAAGCAGAGTAAGGCCTGTGCGTTCGCTCATTAGCCCACAGCACGGTCGGGCCGTTCAAATTGTCGAAAATGGATGCAAAAATTGTTGACAATGTTTATGTCCATCCTATGATGACCAACATACCGAGACGAACATCATGTCCGAGACAGACTCCGCCGCCGCGAATAGTTCGAAACCCGAAGCGATCGCCGAGCGCATCCGCGCCGCGATCCTCGAGCATCGGCTCGCGCCGGGCGCCAAGCTGACAGAAGCACAGTTGTGCGAAGTATTCGGCGTGAAGCGCGGCCCGATCCGGCAGGCGCTCGCGCAGCTGGCCACCGACCACCTCGTCGACCTCGAACCGAATCGTGGCGCGTTTGTCGCCAGTCCGTCGCTGCAGGAAGTGCATGAAGTGTTCGAAATGCGCCGGATCATCGAACTGGCTGTCGTTGAAAAGATTTGCGGCGGTCATGGCATGCGCCGTTTGAAGAGCATCGGCAGCATGATCGGCCGTGAACGCAAAGCGTTCGAAACACGTGATTTTCCGGCGTGGATTCGTCTGTCTGGCGAGTTCCATACCGAGTTGGCCGGGCTCACCGGTAACGCCGTGCTGTGCGACTGCCTGAACGGACTGGTGGCGCGCTCCACACTGATTTCGGCACTGTACGAGTCGCTCGGACGCAGCCCTTGCTCGTTCGAAGACCATGAAGCGATTCTCGCCGCCCTCGACGCCGGCGATGCCAAAGAGGCGGCGGCACTGATGTCGCGCCATTTGCAAAGCGTCGAGTTGAAGATGCTGGAGCGCCCCGCACGTGGCGCGGCGGATCTGCATGAAGTATTCGGCGCACTTAACGGCGCAGCGAAGGAAGCAGTTAGACCCAAGTCCGTGCCAGGCTGAGGCACGCGGCAGGTGCGCGCCCGTTGCTGGTGCGCGCCGCACTGAATTGAACTGAACTGAATCAGGCGTTGCAAGGCGGCTCGGCGTGAGCGCTGCCGGCTTGCGCACGCGTGGCCGTCACGGAATGACAGCCTTGGAGTAGTAACGCATCGCCGGGAATCCGCGGCTGCTGGCGGTGCGACAACCACAAGTACATCAAGTACGGAGACACCCGCGGCGCGGTCAATCAACTGGCTCGAACCTCATGTTTCCTCTTGTTGCCAATCGGGGAGAAGAGGGCGGCTGGCATGACCGATGCAATGTCCCTCGATTGACTTTCGATGGTCTCTATTCCAAGGAGGAATCATGGCTCAGTTCAGTGCAGCGCCCAGCAGTCCCGCAATTCCCACATACGGAGACGCGCCCAGCGATCCGTCGATCCCCGCAGGCTACAGCGAGAGGCTGTACAACGAAGACCTGGCGCCGCTGCGCCATCAAACCTGGGGCGCTTACAACATCTTCGCGTTCTGGATGTCGGATGTGCACAGCGTCGGTGGCTATGTGTTCGCGGGCAGTCTGTTCGCGCTTGGACTGACAAGCTGGCAGGTGCTGATCGCACTGCTGGTCGGCATTACGATTGTCAACCTGCTTTGCAACCTGATCGCGAAGCCGAGCCAGGCGAACGGTGTGCCTTATCCGGTAGCCTGCCGCGCAACGTTTGGCGTGCTCGGTGCGAATATTCCCGCCGTGATTCGCGGCCTGATCGCGGTCGCATGGTATGGAATCCAAACTTATCTGGCGTCGAGCGCACTGGTGATCGTTGTGTTGAAGTTCGTTCCGCAACTGTTGCCGTATGCGGACGTGCATCACCATGGTTTCATGGGCCTTTCCACCTTGGGCTGGGCTGGGTTCATGCTGCTGTGGGTGTTGCAGGCGCTGGTGTTCTGGCACGGCATGGAGACCATCAAGAAGTTCATCGATTTCGCCGGTCCGGCCGTCTACGTGGTGATGTTCATTCTCGCGGGCTATATGGTGTATCGCGCAGGATGGCGAAACATCGGCATCAACCTGGGTGGTGTCAAATATCACGGCATGGAAGTGGTGCCGGTAATGATCACGGCGACCTCGCTGGTGGTCTCGTACTTCTCCGGGCCGATGCTGAATTTCGGCGACTTTTCCCGATACGGAAAGAGCTTTCGCAGCGTGCAGCGCGGCAACTTCTGGGGGCTGCCGGTCAACTTCCTGGCCTTCTCGCTGGTGACGGTGGTCACAACCGCCGCCACGCTCCCGGTGTTTGGGCAACTGATCACGGACCCGGTCGAAACGGTGGGCCGTATCGACTATCCGACCGCGGTGATTCTCGGTGCATTGACCTTCACGATTGCGACTATCGGCATCAACATCGTCGCTAACTTCGTGTCGCCGGCCTTCGACTTCTCGAATGTCGCGCCGCGTCTGATCAGCTGGCGAGCGGGTGGCATGCTTGCGGCGGTGGCGTCGATTTTTATCACGCCGTGGAATCTGTTCAACAATCCTGCGGTTATTCACTACACGCTCGATGTGCTCGGCAGTTTCATCGGACCGTTGTATGGTGTCCTGATCGTTGATTACTTTCTCGTGAAGCGTCAGAAGATCGTGCTCGATGATCTCTACTCGATCTCCCCAAGCGGCTCATACTGGTACAGCAATGGTGTCAATTACCGCGCTGTCGCGGCATTGTTGCCGGCCGCGGTCATCGCCGTGATCTGCGTCATGGTGCCGACGCTCGACGGGCTGGCCAATTTCTCGTGGTTCATCGGGGCTGCATTGGGTGCCGTGTTCTACCGCGTGCTGGCTCGCTGAGCCAGGGCTGCAACAGGAGCTGATATGCGCATCAAACTGATCAATCCGAATACGACGCAACGCATGACCGAGGCGATGGGCCGCTGCGCGCGCGAAGTCGCCGCGCCCGGCACCGAAGTGATCGCGGTCAACCCGACAATGGGGCCGCCGTCGATTGAAGGCTATTACGACGAAGCACTCGCGACGCCCGGTTTGCTGGCCGAGGTTATCGCCGGCGAGCGTGAGGGGTGTGACGGGTATGTCATTGCCTGCTTCGGCGACCCCGGTTTATACGCGGCCCGCGAGTTGGCGCGCGGGCCGGTGATCGGCATCGCCGAAGCGGCGATGCATGCCGCGAGCGTACTGGCGCCGGGATTTTCGGTGGTGACCACCCTGGCACGCACGTGCGGCATGGCGTGGCATCTCGCCGAGCGCTACGGCATGAAGCGTTTTTGCCGCAATGTGCGTGCCACGGATGTCGCCGTGCTGGACCTGGATAAGCCCGGCTCGGCGGCGCGCCGGGTCATCCTCGACGAATGCCGGCGCGCGCTGGCGGAGGACGGCTCGGACGCGATCGTGCTCGGTTGCGCCGGCATGGCCGAATTGTGCGCGGAGATTGAAGACGCCTTGGGTGCGCCGGTGATCGAGGGCGTAACGGCGGCGGTCAAATGGGCCGAGGCGCTGGTCGCGCTGCGCTTGTCGACGGCCAAGCGAGGCGACTACGCGCGGCCACTGCCCAAGCGTTACGACGGCGCGCTGGAAGCCTTCAGTCCGACCGATGTGGACCCAAATCCTCAGCCTCATCGCAATTCAGCCGCAAGCGCGGCGGAAAGCGTAAATTCGCCTGGTTTACTGCGGGTAAACACCACGGAACGCCCGGTGGGACGGGCTCCGCACATACATCCAGTCTGACACGCACTATCTGCCCGGGTGTATGGGCGCACCCGGGCGTTTTCGCTACACTGGTCCCACTCGGCGCTGGTGCCCGAACGCTATTTTGCTGTTGCTTCTGGTGCCGCTATTCCGGGCTGTTTCCGCCCGCGCCGGCATGCGTAGCAACGCAAACGCACGCAAACGCACGCAAGGCACGCAAACCCACGTGCATGTCACGTGAGTTCCACGCGAATTTTACGTACCGTCATCACGCTTTCGTCAAACCATGCCACTCGACTCGAACTATCCACGCGATCTGATCGGCTACGGCCGCCACCCGGTGCAGGCAAACTGGCCGGGGCGGGCGCGTGTCGCGGTGCAATTCGTCCTGAACTACGAAGAAGGCGGTGAGAACTGCGTGCTGCACGGCGATCCGGGCTCGGAGCAGTTCCTGTCGGAAATCGTCGGCGCGGCGTCTTATCCGGCGCGTCACATGAGCATGGAGTCGATCTACGAATACGGCTCGCGGGCAGGCGTGTGGCGCATTCTGCGCGAATTCGAAAAGCGCGGCCTGCCGCTCACGGTGTTCGGCGTCGGCATGGCGATGGAACGGCATCCCGATCTCGGGCGCGCGTTCGTCGAACTCGGCCATGAGATCGCCTGCCATGGCTATCGCTGGATTCATTACCAGGACATGTCGCCGGAAAAAGAGGCGGAGCACATGCGCCTCGGCATGGAAGCGATCGAGCGCATCACAGGCGAGCGCCCGCTCGGCTGGTACACCGGCCGCGACAGTCCCAACACGCATCGCCTGGTCGCCGAATACGGCGGCTTCCTGTACGACTCGGATTACTACGGCGACGATCTGCCGTTCTGGATGGATGTTGAAGTGACGGGCGGCGGCAAGAGTCCGCAACTGATCGTGCCGTACACGCTCGACACCAACGACATGCGCTTTGCAAGCCCGCAAGGCTTCAACACCGCGGACCATTTCTTCACGTACCTGCGCGACGCATTCGACGTGCTCTACGAAGAAGGCGACGAAGCGCCGAAGATGCTGTCGATCGGTATGCACTGCCGTCTGCTCGGCCGCCCGGGGCGCTTCCGCGCGCTGCAACGTTTTCTCGACCATATCGAGCAGCACGATCGCGTGTGGGTGACGCGTCGCGTCGATATCGCGCGTCACTGGCGCGAACATCACCCTTACCAACAAAATAACCGCGGGGCTGCGGCATGAAGGCGATGCAATACACACTTGACCAACTCAACAGCACTTCGACCGACGCGTTCGTCGCGGCGCTGTCGGGCATTTTCGAGCACTCGCCGTGGGTCGCGGAAATCGCCGCGCAGCAACGACCGTTTGCCAGCATCGACGAACTGCATAGCAAGATGTCGACCATCGTCGAGACTGCTGGCGAAGAAAAGCAACTCGCGTTGATCAACGCCCACCCGGAGCTTGCTGGCAAGGCTGCGGTGCGCGGCGAGTTGACGGCCGAATCGACGCGTGAGCAGAGTGGCGCGGGTCTCGCCCAGTGCACGCAGGAAGAATTCGACAAGCTGGTGGCGTTGAACAGCGCGTATCGCGAGAAGTTCGGTTTTCCGTTCATCCTCGCGGTGCGCGGTTACGACCGCCACGGCATCATCGCGAACTTCGAGGCCCGCGTGAACAACAGCCGCGCGGATGAATTGCGCGCCAGCCTCGATCAGATCTACCGCATCGCACGTTTCCGGCTTGACGACCTGATCGACGCGTAAGGCTTCAACTACACGTCGCGGACCTCGAACTGAAACGTTTTTTCAGCACTAGCAAACACTAAGGAAGACAAAGATGGCACTCCCGATTCTCGACCCCAACGCACCGGAATTCACGCGTCGCTATGTGAACCTGGCGGATCCGCGTCTGGGCGCGCAGGCGCTCGAGGCCAGCGACGATTTCTTCGCACCGAAGGAACGCATGCTGAATCCGGAGCCGGCCGTCTTCATTCCGGGCAAGTACGACGACAATGGCAAGTGGATGGACGGCTGGGAAACGCGCCGCAAGCGCGCCAACGGTTACGACTGGTGCGTCGTGAAGCTCGCGCGTCCGGGCGTGATCAAGGGCCTCGACCTCGACACCAGCCACTTCACGGGCAACTTCCCGCCGGCGGCTTCGGTTGAGGCTGCGCGAGTGGTGGACGGCGTGCCGAACCAGTCGACGCAATGGACCGAAATCGTCCCGTCGACCACGCTGCAAGGCAACAGCCACCACTATCACGAAGTTAGCGACACGAACGCTTACACGCACCTGCGCGTGAACATCTACCCGGACGGCGGTATTGCGCGTCTGCGTGTGTATGGTCAGCCGCAAGTCGACTGGGCGGGTGCAAGCCGCACCGAGCAGTTCGATCTGGCCGCGATGGAAAACGGCGCGTATCTGGTCGCGGCGAACAACCAGCACTTCGGCGCTGCATCGACGATTCTGATGCCGGGCCGTGGCGTGAACATGGGTGACGGCTGGGAAACGCGCCGCCGCCGTGAACCGGGCAACGACTGGGCGATTGTCGCGCTGGCGCAACCGGGCGTGATCCGGAAGATCGAAGTCGATACGGCTCACTTCAAGGGCAACTTTCCTGACCGTTGCTCCATCCAGGCCGCGTATGTGACGGGCGGCACGGACAGCTCGTTGATCACGCAAGCCATGTTCTGGCCGGTGTTGCTGGGCGAACAGAAGCTGAAGATGGACAACCAGCACTATTTCGAAAGCGAAATCGCTGCATTGGGGCCGGTCACGCACGTGCGCTTCAACATCATTCCGGACGGCGGCGTGTCGCGTCTGCGTCTGTGGGGCACGCTCGCATCATGAAAACGCTGCTGATCGAACCCTTGACGAAGGAAGCGTTCGCCGCATTCGGTGACGTGGTCGAACTCGAAGGCGCGAAGCAGATTCCGATCAACCTCGGCACCACGATCCGCTATCACGATCTCGCGAAAGTGGACGTGACCGATGAGAACGGCCGTACGCTGGTGAACCTGTTTCGCGGTGAGCCGCGCACGTTGCCGTTCGAAGTGAAGATGCTCGAACGGCATCCGCTGGGCAGCCAGGCCTTCGTGCCGCTGAACGACAAGCCGTATCTGGTGGTCGTGGCGCCGGCGGGTGAACTGGATCCGAAGCAGATTCGTGCGTTCGTGACGAGCGGCTGGCAAGGCGTGAACTATGCGAAGGGTGTCTGGCACCATCCGCTGATCGCTTTGGGCGACGTGAGTGACTTTATCGTCGTCGATCGTGGGGGGGATGGGTTGAACCTGAACGAGCAGAATCTGGCCGAGTCGCTGTGGCTGACGGAAGATGCGTTGAGCGCGGTGGTGGTTTGAGGCCGGTTGCTTCAGTGTTTTGAGCGAGTTGCTCGCAAAAAAGCCCACAGTGCATGCTGTGGGCTTTTTTTATAGGCGAGCCGCGCGGGGCTTGAGGTTGCCTCTTTTTAACGTTGCGCTTTCTTGATTCGCGCTCCACGACCACGGTCAGCGCGGACGAGACCGTCTGCCGAATCGCTGCTCAACGGACTGCGGGATGTTCGCCGGTGTGACCACGACAACCGACGAAGACAGTCCGACAGCCGACGCCGGCAGCAATTGATGAAAGTGCATGATGGTGTGGCATGCGCTCCGCATGTCCTGTCGGAGATCATGGTGCAACACGGCGCTGAGTTTTCCTTCACGCAGCAGCTCGACGTTGTCCCTATCCAGGTCGTGCCCGATAAAGCACTTCGGCGTCTGGCCCATCGACTTGAGTGCGCGAAGTATCGCCACGTTGCCCCCGCCCATCGAATACACCGCCACGATTTTCCTGCCTGAACCAACGGCTCGCTTCACCCTTGACTCAGTTTGGGCGTCCAGGCCGTGACCGCCGCTGGCATCAACGAGTTTTAGCTTCGGATATCGGCGCTGCAACTCATCGCGAAAGCAGGCTTCGCGTTCTTCTTCCCCTCGGAAGCGCTCGTTACTCTTCGTGACGAGGACGTCACCTTCCCGGCGAGCGAGCCATTGGCCGATGAGATAGGCCGCTGTTGCACCAGCCGTCCGGTTGTCGAGACCTGCGTAAGCCATGCGAGCGGACTGCGGAATGTCCGTAAAGATGGTGATGACAGGGATCCCCCATTGCTGCAAGTCCGCGATAGCGTCGGCAACGTCTGGGACATCCCGCGCCTTGAGCAATACGCCGTGGCTGCCTCGTCGGCCAATCGCTTTCAGTGCGTCCACGACTTCCGCCGTCGTCATGGTGTCCTGCATCAGAAAACGTGGGCGGAACACGGCCGGCTGCAGGCCAGGCAGTTCCGACTCCAATGCTTCACGTATTTCATCGGAAAATCTGCGCGGCGCTTCCACAACAACATCGACAACGAGCTTGCGCCCGCTAGTCGCCAACTGGAACTGCTGTTTCTCCAGTTCCGCTATCGCGTGCTGCACGCGCTGACGGGTGTGTTCACGGACATGCTCCCGTCCGTTCAGCACCCGGTCGACCGTGGCGAGTCCAAGGCCTGCCTGAAGGGCGATTTCCTTCATGAGAAAGCGATGCGCCACAGTGAGCAGGCTCCAGTTGAGGTGTTTTTGAGGTGTTTATCGTACCGCGGGTGCTCGCTGGAGGGCTATTGTTGTAGCAAGACCAGAAGGAGCCAGCATGAGCGCAACTGAATCGCGTCGCGACGCCCGCGGACGCAACCGGTACCGGGAGCAGGATTGCTCCCTCGAAGACTTCGTCGCGGCACTTCGGCCCTGTCCAGATGACGACAGCCTGAGGTTCGCGGCTCAAACAATCGACCGCGTTCCGGTGTACGACTGCCACGAGCTTGGCAACGCCCTTGAAGATGCGCCGCGCCGCGCGGACTTGCAGGCCGAGTGGGCGAACGTACTGAACGTGGGAGCGGGCGTGCTGGTACTGAAACGCGTGTACGCCGACACAGCACCTATCGATGACGCGACAAGGGTCTTTGAGTCACTCATCCGGCAGGAGCGCGAAGCCGGGGGTGCCGCTGCAGACCACTTCGCCAAGGCTGGCGCGAATGATCGCCTCTGGAACGCGCAGGAGAAGCTTTGCCTGCGGGCCCCCGCGGTGTTCGCTCGCTACTTCGCAAGCCCGGTTCTTTGCACGATAGCTGAGGCCTGGCTGGGTCCGCATTTTCAGATGACCTCGCAGGTCAATGTCGTACGGCCCGGCGGGCAGGCGCAACAGGCGCACCGGGATTACCATCTTGGATTTCAGACCGTCGCGGAAGCTGAGCGCTATCCGGCTCACGTTCATGCGATGTCCCCCTTTCTCACGCTTCAAGGCGCAATCGCCCACACCGACATGCCAGTGGAAAGCGGACCAACCAAGCTGCTGCCTTACTCGCAGCGCTATGCCGAGGGCTATCTCGCATGGCGTCGTCAGGACTTCCGTGACTACTTTGAAACGCACTGCGTCCAGTTGCCGCTCGAAAAAGGCGACGCACTGTTTTTCAACCCCGCGCTTTTCCACGCTGCCGGTTCGAACCGCACGACTTCTGTTCAGCGCATGGCCAATCTCCTGCAGATTTCGTCTGCGTACGGCCGTGCCATGGAGTCGATGAATCGCGCGAAGATGTGCGAGGTGGTGTATCCGGTCCTGTTGGACCCGATGCGCAAGGGGATCATCACGCTGGAAGAGGCCGACGCTGTGATTGCCTCCTGTGCGGAGGGCTATCCGTTTCCGACGAACCTCGACCGCGATCCGCCACAGAGCGGCCTGGCACCGCAAAGCCAGCAGGGACTATTTCGCCGGGCGCTAACTGAGCTTTGGAGCGCAGACAGATTCATAGCCGCAATCCGTGAGCAGGATGAGCGACGCAAACCTTAAGCGTTTTCTGGCCGGAAGGCGGAGGGTGTGTTCGTTTGCGCCAAACAACCGCTTGTCACCCAGACGAAGAACCCTGGTTAGAAACTTGCAAAGGTATGCACAAGCCGGTTAAAAACACCGGCATTCGACACATTCATCCCGTGCGAGGCGCCGGCGATGGTGTGCCGCTCAGCATAGTCGATCCATTCTGCGAGCTTTTCGACGTTGTTGCGAAACATGCGAGGACTCCGTTGGCCATCGATCAGCAGCGTCCTGCACTTCACCCCGCGTGCCGTTTCACGGGAGTAAGCGGGCAACGGATCGCGGAGCTGCTTGGGCAGTGTGCCCGCGTTGTCGATTGCCATGGTGCGGAACGCAGTCGGGCTTTTGCGCCATGATCCGGGCACGCTCACCGAGTCGACGAAAAGCTCCAGTCCCGCGTCGACCTGCTGATTCTCGATGAGTTCGGCGACGCGTGCACGCAGCACATTGGTCGCGGGCGGCAGCGAGGCTTCCGGCATCCCTTCGATGTGTAGCGGACCACCCGGATCCGCGAGTGTCAGTGTCTTCACAAGCCGCGGATTGTCGCGTGCAACA
This sequence comes from Paraburkholderia haematera, assembly GCF_905220975.1. Lineage (GTDB taxonomy): Bacteria > Pseudomonadota > Gammaproteobacteria > Burkholderiales > Burkholderiaceae > Paraburkholderia > Paraburkholderia haematera. The sequence goes on from NZ_CAJNBK010000002.1 coordinate 635,869, forward strand.
TGAAATGCGACGCAGCCGCCACGCGAATGCCCAACCAGATGAACGGGCCCAAGGTCGATCGCCTCAATGAACTCGGCCAGCTCCGCGACATGCGTTTGCCAGCCGAACTCGCCCTGGATGCAAGCCTCGCTCGCTGGCCAGTAGTGGCTCAAGCTCACCGAGATGCAGCGGAAATGCTGCGACAGCGCTGCCGTCTGCGCGCTCCAGTAGCGATAGTCGCAAAGCGAGCCGTGCACGAATACGAGGGGCTCGCCTTCTCCGCACTCGACATACGGCACGCAGATGCCCGATGCGATGGTCGCAAACGACAGTTCTGGCACGGCAAGCACTGAGAGGTCGGTACGGGCGTTCATTGATTGGCTCCTTTGCGGCCACTATGCCCGATGTCACCCTTTAAGATAATCGCGTAATATTGATCAAATCTATCTATTTTTCTGATGCCAATGCAATTGAAAGCACTCGATCTGGATGTCATGACGATGATCGTCGCCGTCGCCGACACCGGCAACATTAGCCGGGCGGCGGAAGTCGTGCATCGCTCGCAATCGGCGGTGAGTATGCAGATCAAGACGCTTGAGGCCGCGCTCGGCAAGCCGCTATTTGTCCGCAAGCCAAGAAGTGTGATCCCGACGCAGGACGGCGAGGTCCTGCTGACCTACGCTCGGCGCATGCTGGCATTGCGCGACGAGGCCTGGGCGGCTGTGGTCCGGCCAGACGTGACCGGGCGCGTGAGCATTGGCGTGCCGGACGATTACGCCGCGTCACTGCTGCCACCGATTCTCAAGAAATTTTCCGCGACCTATCCGAAGGTGGAAATTCAGGTCGTAGGTTTGCCGAGCGTTGCGCTTGCACCGATGGTGAAAGAGGGTTCCGTCGATCTCGTGTGTGCCACGCGAGTCAAGGGTTTGTCAGGTGAATTCATCCGGTTCGAGCCGATGGAATGGGCAGCGGCGCCGAGTGCCGATGAAATATGGCAGGAAAGGCCGCTGCCGATCGCGGTTTTCTTACCAGGCAGCGTAGCGAGGGAGAATGCCATTCGTAGCCTCGAGCGCGCGAAGATCGCCTACCGCACCTCATATGAAAGTCCAAGTCTGCTTGGCCTGCTATCCATGGCCGAAGCGGGACTTGCCATTGTCCCGCTTGCGCGATGCGCGGTCCCGAAGCACTTTTCGCTGATTGGATCGGCGCAAGGCTTGCCCGAGATCGCTCCACTCGAAATGGTGCTCGCGCGGAGCACGGCCTCAAAGCGGCCGCCGTGCGATTTTCTGGCAGAAAAGATCCTCTCTGAATTGAGGCGCTAGGTCTCGATACCCGCTGATTTCGGCAGCGACTGACCGCAAAAGACAAAGCGGGCTTTCCGCCTACGCGAAAAGCCCGCTTCCTGTCTTGCAAAGCCGGGCGCAACACCCGGCCAGGGTATTACTTCACTGCACCGCCCTGGAACCATGCGGCGATCTTCATCCGCTCGTCGTCGGTCATGTGTGTGACGTTGCCGAGCGGCATCGCCTTCAACGTCACCGCCTGCTGATAGATCCGCTGTGCGTTCTGCGAGATCTCGTCCGGCGTATCCAGCAGAACGCCGGCCGGGGCGCTGCCCATCATCGTCGGATGAGCGGAGTGGCATGCCACGCAGCGCTGTTGCAGCACTGGCGCGATATCGGCCACCTTGACCACCGGTGCATTCGCGGCCTGCGCTAGCGGCACGACCGGCTTGGGCATTGTCGAGAAGAGGGCGGCGAACATCAGCACAATACCGACCAGCGGCAGGTACCACAGCACCTGGCCACGGTGACGCATCACGAAGAACTGGCGAATCAGCGCGCCGGCCAGCATGATCATCAGGAGCACGATCCAGTTGTACTGATTCGTGTACGTCATCGCGTAGTGGTTCGACAGCATCGCGAACACCACCGGCAGCGTGAAATAGGTGTTGTGCACCGAACGTTGCTTGCCGCGCTTGCCGTAGATCGGGTTCGGCGTTTCACCCTTGAGCATCGAGGCAACCATCTTGCGCTGACCCGGGATGATCACGAAGAACACGTTCGCCGACATGATCGTCGCCAGCATCGCGCCCATGATCAGATACGCCGCGCGGCCCGCAAAGATATGGCACGCCAGGTACGCCGCGATCACCACATAAATGCCGACGCAGATACCGAGCACCTTGTCCTTGTTGCCGAGGAGGCGGCACAGCGAGTCATAGACGATCCAGCCCGCGGCGAGGAAGCCGAGTGCCGAAGCAACCGCGACCACCGGACCCATGTCGAGCACGTTCTTGTCGATCAGGTACGTGGACGGCGACATCAGGTACAGCACCGTGAAGAGGCTCGCGCCCGAGAGCCACGTGGTGTACGACGGCCACTTGGACCAGTGCAGGTCGTCCGGCATTTCCGGCGGCGCGACGGTGTACTTCTGCATGTTGTAGAAGCCGCCGCCGTGCACGTGCCACAACTCGCCGAACACGCCGCGCTTGCGCTGGTTCGGGTCCGTTGGCGGTTTCAGGCTGTTGTCGAGCGCGACGAAATAGAACGATTCGCCGATCCAGGCGATGGCGACGATGACGTGAAACCAGCGCAATGCCAGGTTCAGCCAGTCAGTGATAAAGCCTTCCATGAAACTCCTCCACTTCTGATTCGTTGTACGCGTAACGACGCTTGTGCCTTGATTGCGCCTTCGCTCACCCGGTTGAGGGGGCGTCGGCATGCGTGGCGTCGCTACACAGACTGCGGGGCGAAAGACGCGGTGCGCTCAGTTCGCACGCGCCGTTTTTTATTGGAACGTCAGGTCGAGTCGCTCGCGTTCGATTGCGCTTCGCGGGTGTCTCCAAGGATCCGCACAGTGCAATCGGGCGCGCTCGGAAATACAACGCGACTTCAACCTCGTCCTCCTCCAGGGCCTATTGACAGCGCCCGGTGCGCTTAACTGCCGCGATAGGTGCTGTACGACCACGGCGACACCAGCAGCGGCACGTGATAGTGCGCACCGGCATCGGCCACGCCAAAGCGCAGCACAACGCGATCGACGAAGCGTGGCTCCGGCACCTTCGTGCCGATCGATGCGAAGTAATCGCCGGCGCCGAACACGAGTTCGTATTCGCCCGCGACGAGTGCGTCGCCTTCGAGCAGCGGCTGGTCGCAGCGGCCGTCGTCATTGGTGGTGGTGGTTTTGAGCGCGCGGCGGGTGTCGCCGGAGAGCGCAAAGAGTTCGACCTTGATGCCCGCGCCGGGACGACCGTTCGCGGTGTCGAGCACATGGGTAGTGAGCTTTCCCATTCGCAATTTTCCTTATGTGAATGCGAGGTTTCGGCGGCGGCCCGATCCAGAATACGTTGCGGCGGATCGAGGCTCCACGTCAGTGGCTACATACCCGTCGGCGAATTGAAGCGAGCGCCGTGGCAGCCATTGTAAAAAGGATGTTCACGTCAGCGCACGCGAGATAGGAAAGATAATACCTGGCGCATGACAGACAGCTTGCTGAAAGCCATATCGAGTCGATTCATTCGACCATTGCCGTGCAATTCGATCGTACGGGCACCAAAAAGGGCCCAATATATCGAGAGCGTGAGGTTGAGTATCGCACTGGCGCGAGTTGTCAGCATTATTTTGGCCGTCGAAGGTTACACCCGTGCGCCGCGGCATACATGAGTGAAGCGCGGCACACCCCGAAGACGGCGGAATTACGCTGGGTAACCGGGCCAACGGCGTTCGACGGGACGCGGCGGCACGGTTGGCGTGCCGTCCCATCGCGTTCGAACGGCTTTGCACGGAAGCAATGAAGCGGAGAAACGAATGACGATGGAACAAACGGCTATGAAATCAGACAAGCCGAAGAAAACGATGCTGGTGAAGCACGCGGACGTGCTGGTCACGATGGACGGCGCCCGGCGCGAACTGCGCGACGGCGGCATGTATATCGAGGACAACCGCATCGTTGCGGTCGGACCGACGGCGGAATTGCCGCAAATGGCCGACGAAGTGCTGGACATGCGCGGCCACCTGGTGATTCCAGGGCTGGTGAACACGCACCACCATATGTATCAGAGCCTGACGCGCGCGATTCCGGCGGCGCAGAACGCCGAGTTGTTCGGCTGGCTGACCAACCTCTACAAGGTGTGGGCGAACCTCACACCGGAGATGATCGAAGTCTCGACCTTGACGGCGATGGCCGAGCTGTTGCTGTCCGGTTGCACGACTTCGAGCGACCATTTGTATATCTACCCGAACGGCAGCCGTCTCGACGACAGCATCGTCGCGGCGCAGCGGATCGGCATGCGTTTTCACGCGGCGCGCGGCAGCATGAGCGTGGGGCAGAAGGACGGCGGTTTGCCGCCGGATTCGGTGGTCGAACGTGAAGCGGATATCCTGAAGGACACGCAGCGTCTGATCGAGACGTACAACGACGAAGGGCGCTACGCGATGTTGCGCGTGGTGGTGGCGCCGTGCTCGCCGTTCTCGGTGAGCCGCGATCTGATGCGCGAATCGGCGGTGATGGCGCGGCATTACGGTGTGTCGATGCACACGCACCTGGCGGAGAACGTCAACGACATCGCCTATAGCCGCGAAAAGTTCGGCATGACGCCGGCTGAGTATGCGGAAGACCTGGGCTGGGTCGGTCACGACGTATGGCATGCGCACTGTGTGCAACTCGACGACGCAGGTATCGAATTGTTTGCGCGCACGGGTACCGGCGTCGCGCATTGCCCGTGCTCGAATATGCGGCTGGCCTCGGGAATTGCGCCGGTCAAGCGGATGCGCCTTGCCGGCGTGCCGGTGGGTCTCGGTGTCGACGGTTCGGCGTCGAACGACGGTGCGCAAATGGTCGCGGAAGTGCGCCAGGCGCTGCTGCTGCAACGGGTCGGTTTCGGGCCGGACGCGATGACCGCGCGTGAAGCATTGGAGATTGCGACGCTAGGCGGCGCGAAGGTACTCAATCGCGACGACATCGGCGCACTGGCGCCGGGCATGGCGGCGGATTTCGTGTCTTTCGATCTGCGTCAGCCGCTGTTTGCGGGCGCGTTGCACGATCCGGTCGCGGCACTGGTGTTCTGCGCGCCGTCGCAGGTGAGCCATAGCGTGATCGGCGGCAAGGTGGTGGTGAAGAATGGGCAGTTGACGACGCTGGAACTCGGACCGGTCATCGAGCAGCACAACCGGTTGGCGAGGGCGCTTTACGAAGCGGCAGCGTAAGCGTAATGACGGAGTAAGAACGCAATAGAAGAAGCGGGTCTATCGGTATTCACAAAGACTGGATGCCGATAGACCGCAGCGCAACGGATTAAGGCTTATCGATCAAGGTCTTGGTCGCCTCGGCCACCAGACTGCGCAGCCAGCGCACTTCGTCGGAGTAATGCACGCGCTCGTGCCACAGCTGGTAGTACTGCATCGGCGGGAAATCGAGCGGCGCGGGCACCACGGTCAGCGGCAGGAACTTGGCGTAGTAATCGGCAAACAGGCGCGTCGTCGTGAAGATCAGATCGGACTTGATCAACACGTAAGGCGCCAGATTGAAGTACGGCAACGTGACGACCACGTGACGCTTTAACCGCTCGCGCGCAAGATGCACGTCGATCGCGCCCCGTTGGCCCACCGAGTAAGGAGTAGGCGCAAGATGCGGCGCATTCAGATACTGGTCGAGCGTCAACCCGCCGCGTTTGGCGAACGGATGCGTGTTGCTCATCAGGCAGACGATCTGATCGACGAACAGATTCGACAGGTGCAATTGCTCCGGCGGCTCCGGCCAGTTGCCGACCACGATGTCGAGCTTGCCGTCCTCGAGCGCGAGTTCATAGTCGAACGCCGGCCCGAGCGAGTGAAATTCGAGCGTCGCGTTCGGCGCGGCCTGACGAAAGCGTTCCACCACCGTCGGCACGAACAGCACGTTCAGGTAATCCGGGCAGCCGATCCGGTAGCAACGGATCGAGGTCGCCGGGTCGAAGTTGTGCTGCTGGAACTTGATGCGTTCGATCTCGCGCAGCGCGTTCTGCACCGGTTCGAGCAGGCGCAGGCCGTACTCGGTCGGCACCATGCCGGATTTGCCGCGCACCAGCAGCGGGTCGCCGGTGATGTCGCGCAAACGGCGCAGCGCCGCGCTGATGGCGGGTTGCGATTGATTCAGTTTGACGGCCGCGCGTGTGACGCTGCGTTCCATCAAAAGGGTGTGCAAGACGCGTAATAGATACGTATCGATCGCCTCGCGTTGCTGGCTCATGACTTCTCCGAAATATATGTTCTGGCTGATCGAACGGGCGTGGGTATATATGACTTTTAATATGAACTCAGGGCCGCGTCAAGAGTGGGATACCCGCAGAGCACGCTGCGGCGCGGGTTTGCGGGGAATTTTGACGGCTCGACTGAGCCGGTCGATTTAGGTATTGTCATCCGGTTGTGGTGACGGATCGCTTGCTGACAGGGCGGGCGGACGCGCTGTAACCGGCAGTCTCCGACGTACTACGGAATCACATGAGCGACTCTTTTTATAGCGACGGCGCCACCGCGCAGCCGGCAAACAGGCCGGAACAGGTGGCGCCCCGGTTGATGCTTCAGGGCATCACCAAACAATATCCGGCCGTGCGCGCCAACGACGACGTCACGTTGATCGTCGCGCCGGGTGAAATCCATGCGGTGCTAGGCGAGAACGGCGCCGGCAAAAGCACGCTGATGAAAATCATCTACGGTGCGGTGCGGCCCGACGCCGGCGAGATCCGCTGGGAAGGCCAGCCGGTCGAGATCGCCAGCCCGGCGGCGGCGCGCAAGCTCGGCATCGGCATGGTGTTCCAGCATTTTTCGCTGTTCGAGACGCTCACGGTCGGCGAAAACATCGCGCTCGCGCTCGACGAACCGTTCGATCTGAAGACGCTCGCCAAGCGTATTCGCGAAGTCTCCGCCGACTACGGCCTCGACATCGACCCGCAACGTCACGTGCATAGCCTGACGGTGGGCGAGCGGCAACGCGTCGAAATCGTGCGTTGCCTGCTGCAGAACCCGCGTCTGCTGATCATGGACGAACCGACTTCGGTGCTCACGCCGCAAGCGGTCCGCAAGCTCTTCGAGACGCTGCGCCGTCTCGCGGCAGAGGGTTGCAGCATCCTCTATATCAGCCACAAGCTCGACGAAATCCAGGAGCTGTGCGATACCGCCACGGTGATGCGCGGCGGCCGCGTGACCGGGCATGTGAAACCGAAAGAAGAGACGCAAGCGTCGCTCGCGCAGTTGATGGTCGGCCATTCGCTGCCCGATTACACCCGGCGCGAGCACACGCCGGGCGCCGTGCTGCTCGACGTGAAGCAGTTGTCGGTGGAGAGCGACGACCCGTTCGGCACCTCGCTCGACAACGTATCGTTCGGCGTGCATGCCGGCGAGATCTTCGGCATCGCGGGCGTGTCGGGCAACGGGCAGGCTGAATTGCTATCGGCCTTGTCGGGGGAGAAGCGCGGCACGCGCGCCGATGCGGTCACGATCTGCGGCAAGGCGTCAGGGCGCCTCGGCGCAGGCGGCCGGCGCGCGCTCGGTTTCGGTTTTGTGCCGGAAGAGCGTCTGGGCCGCGGCGCAGTGCCGGCAATGACGCTGTCGGAAAACGCACTGCTTACCGCGCATCGTCAGCAGATGGTGAACACCGGCTGGATCAAGGCGGGCGCGATGCGCGCCTTCGCCAGGCGTTGCATCGATGCCTTCGACGTCCGTTGCGGCGGCTCGGAAGCGTTGGCGCAAAGCCTCTCCGGCGGCAATTTGCAGAAATACATCATGGGCCGCGAGATTCTGCAGGCGCCCAAGGTGCTGGTGGTCGCGCAGCCGACCTGGGGTGTCGACGTCGGTGCGGCGGCTTTCATTCGTCAGCAGTTGCTTGACCTGTCGGCGCGCGGCGTGGCGATTCTGGTGATCTCGGAGGAGCTGGAAGAGTTGTTCGACATCTGCGATCGCATCGCGGTGCTTGCAGGCGGCAGACTTTCGCCTGTGCGTGCCACGGGGGCGACCAACGCCGAGGAAATCGGCCGCTGGATGGCGGGCCTGTTCGGCGACCGCGAGGGCGCGGCGCCTTCGGCGGAACAGCCGGCGCATGCCTGACCCGATCGATGCGCGATCGAACCGCGGATCGACATTAAAAACCAGAACCAGATATAACCAGACCTAAGCACACGCTCCCATGATCCTTCCGTATCGACTCGAAGCACGCACCACGCCCTCGCGCACGATGCAGCTTGCCGTGCCGCTGATCGCCGCGTTGCTCACGCTCGCGATCGGCTTCCTGATCTTCAGCCTGGTCGGCCGCGATCCGCTCGAAGCTATGCACGCGTTTTTCATCGAACCGCTCTCCAGTGTGAACGGCTGGTCCGAACTGCTGCTGAAGGCTTCGCCCTTGTGCCTGATCGGCCTCGGCCTCGCGATCGGTTATCGCGCCAACGTCTGGAACATCGGCGCTGAAGGGCAGATGCTGCTCGGCGGCATCGCCGCCAGCGGCGTCGCGATCTATTTCGATCAGGCCACCGGCTGGTGGATTCTGCCGACCATGATGATCGCCGGCGTGCTCGGCGGCATGGCGTGGGCGGCGATTCCCGCGCTGCTGAAAAGCCGCTTCAACACCAACGAGATTCTCGTCAGCCTGATGCTCACGTATGTGGCCACGCAGTTGCTGATCTACCTGGTGAGCGGCCCGTGGCGCGACCCGCAGGGCATGAACTTCCCGCTCTCGGAGATGTTCAGCGGCGACGCGCTGTACCCGACGTTTTCCGGCGACTGGCACTGGAAATGGCTGCGCGGCACGCGGCTGAACGCGTCCGTATTCATCACACTGATCGCGATTCCGTGCGTGTGGCTGTTCATGCGCAAGAGCTTTGCGGGTTACCGCATGAACGTAGGCGGTCTCGCGCCGCTTGCCGCGCGCTACGCCGGTTTCTCCGACAAGAAAACCATCTGGACCTCGCTCCTGATCAGCGGCGGTCTGGCAGGCCTCGCCGGCATGGGCGAGATCGCCGGTCCGATCGGCCAGTTGCAGGCGACGTGGTCGCCGGGCTACGGCTTCACCGCGATCATCGTCGTGTTCGTGGGACGGCTGCATCCGCTCGGCATCGTGCTCGCGAGCTTGCTGATGGCGCTGCTGTACCTCGGCGGCGAAGCGGTGCAGACCTCGATGCAATTGCCGCAGGCGCTCTCCGGCGTGTTCCAGGGGCTGCTGCTGTTCTGCCTGCTGGGTGCCGACCTGTTCGTGAACTATCGCGTGCGCCGGCGCTCTGTCGCCGCGCAAGCCCACTGATTTTCCTGCCGGATCTCCATGGACATTCAACAAGCCAGCGCGCTCGCTTCGAGCGCCGTCTCCGCCGCCATCCCGCTGATGTTCGCGGGCGCGGGCGAACTCGTCGCCGAGAAGTCGGGCGTGCTCAACCTCGGCGTCGAAGGCATGATGCTGATGGGCGCCGTGACCGGTTACGCGGTCACCGCCATAACCGGCAACCCGTGGCTCGGCGTGGTCGCCGCGATCGGCGCGGGTCTCGCGATGTCGCTGCTATTCGCGTTCCTCACGCTCACCATGCTCGCCAACCAGGTCGCCACCGGCTTGTCGCTGACGATCTTCGGCATTGGCTTGTCGGCCTATGTCGGCAAGCCGTACACGTCGGCCGCCGTGCGCGCCACGATCGACACGTGGACCATCCCGGGTCTTTCGAAGATTCCGGTGCTCGGGCCTGCGCTCTTCAGTCTCACACCGCTCGATTACCTCGCGTTCCTGATGTTCGCGGTGATCGGGTGGTTCCTGTACCGCACGCGTGCGGGCCTCGTGCTGCGCTCGGTTGGCGAATCGCCGCAAGTGGCGCACTCGGTCGGTTTTCCGGTGGTCGGCGTGCGTTACGGCGCGGTGGCCTTCGGCGGCGGCATGGCGGGGCTCGCAGGCGGGTATTACTCGATCGTCAACCTGCACTTGTGGCAGGAACAACTCACGTCGGGCCGTGGCTGGATCGCGCTCGCGCTGGTGGTGTTCGCGACGTGGCGCCCGGGACGCCTGCTGATCGGTGCGCTGCTGTTCGGCGCCGTGACCGGCCTTCAGTTCTACGCGCAGGCCATCGGCGTGCCGGTGCCGACGCAGTTCCTCGCGATGCTGCCGTACGTCGCCACCGTCGTCGTGCTCGTGCTGATTTCGCGCAACCCGAACACGATTCGTCTGAATGCACCCGCATCGCTCGGCAAGCCGTTTTTCTCGGCGGGCTGACACGCTTGTCGTTTCATATAACGGACCACACGTTTCAAATCAATCGACAAACACGACAGGAGAAAACATGAAGAGAAGAAATCTGCTGACCGCATTCGCCTGGGGCGCGGCCTCCCTGGCGCTTGCCGCACCGCTCGCGCAAACCGCGCAGGCGGCCGACGCGCCGGGCGTCGCGTTCGTCTACCTCGGCAATCCAGGCGACGCCGGCTGGACCTTCGCGCACGATCAGGGCTCGAAGGAAGCAGAAGCTAAGTTCGGCAACAAGATCAAGATCACCCGCATCGAGAACGTACCGGAATCGGCCGACTCGGAACGCGTGTTCCGCGATCTGGCGAACAAGGGCAACAAGATCATCATCGGTTCGAGCTTCGGCTATCAGGACTTCGAACTGAAGGTCGCGAAAGACTTCCCCGATACGGTGTTCCTGCACGCAACCGGCTACAAGAAGGCGCCGAACTTCGGCACCTATGACGTGCGCATGTACCAGGGCGCGTACCTGGCCGGCGTCGCCGCGGGCTATGTGACGAAGACCAACACGCTTGGCTTCGTCGCCTCGGTGCCGATTCCTGAAGTGATCCGCAACATCAACGCGTACACGCTCGGCGCGCGTTCGGTGAATCCGAAGATTCACACCAAGGTCATCTGGATCAATAGCTGGTTCGATCCGGGCAAGGAAAAGCAGGCCGCTGAAACGCTGATCGGCCAGGGGGCCGACGTGCTGTTGCAGAACACCGATTCGAGCGCGACGCTCGCGACCGCATCGGAAAAGCACGTGCATGCGTTCGGATGGGATTCGGACATGAAGAAGTTCGGTCCCGAGGCGCACCTCGGTTCGGTGGTTGCGCACTGGGGCGTGTATTACAACGCGGCGATTCAGCAGGTGCTGGACGGCAAGTGGAAGAACGATCCGGTGTGGTGGGGCATTCCGCAGAAGGCCGTCAATCTCGAAGACCTGAACACCTCGGCGATTTCGGCTGATGCGCAGAAGCAGGTCGCGGCGAAGCGCGATGAACTGGCGGGCGGCAAGTGGGACGTATTCGCCGGCCCGATCAAGGATCAGTCCGGCGCGGTGAAGGTGCCGGCAGGCAAGACGCTGACCGATCCGGAACTGCAGCGCCTGAACTGGTACGTGGAAGGCGTGGACGGTTCGCTGCCGAAGTAATCCGGCTTTCGCGGTTGTCGCGAGCGGATCGCGATCCGGAAACAATCGACCAGGCGGCGGTTTCAGCAACCGCTGCTTTAAGGGGCTGCGTCCAGTACGGACGCAGCTTTTTTTTGCTTCTGATGATGTGTCGAAGAGGTTTCAGGCGAAGCGCTAGTCGATGCGCAGGCCGACCTTGATGGTCACCTGCCAGTAGGCGACCTTGTCGTTCTCGATCTGGCCCCGTGTTTCCGTCACTTCGAACCAGTGCAGATTGCGCAGCGTCTTCGATGCCTTTGCGATCGCGGTGCTGATTGCGTCGTCAATCGATTTGGTCGATGAGCCGGTCAGTTCGATTTGCTTGTAAACGTGTTCTGACATGGACTTCCTCCTTTGATCTTCGTTGGTGTGCAAAAAGTATAGGCAATGGATTGGGGGCGACGTCGCTCGTATGGGTCAGTCATCTCGCACATCGCGCGCCCGATATGCCGCGGCGCGGCGAGGCCGTTATGATGTCCGCGCAACTCAACCTGAAACCTGACGAGGCTTGAAAGTGGAAATTGGTTTTTGCGGTCCCGGTCTGATGGGCGCGCCGATGATCCGGCATCTGCTGCGCGCGGGGCATACCGTGCATGTCTGGAATCGCACGCGGGCCAAGGCGGAAGCGTTGCTTGCGGATGGGGCCCAGGTGGTCGATACGCCGCGCGAATTGGCCGCGCGGTGCGAAGCGGTGCTGCTGTGCGTCGCGGATGCGGCGGCGGTTGAAGAAACGGTGTTCGGTGCAGAGGGCCTGCTGAGCGCGGATGCGACCGCGCCGGGACGCGTGCGCTGGATCGTCGATCACTCGAGCATTCCGCCGGCCGCCACGAAGGCGTTCGCGCGACGGGCGGCGACGATTGCCTGCGTGACGGCGGCAGGAGAGGGCGCTGACGCGGCAAGGGCCAATGAGGATGAGGGAGGCCGCGCCACAAGCGTCGGCTGGATCGACGCGCCCGTATCCGGTGGCGTAGCGGGCGCGACGGCGGGCACGCTCGCCATCATGGCGGGCGGCGCCGCAGCGGACGTCGAGGCGGTCGCGCCGCTCCTCGGCGCGTATTCGGCTCGCGTCACGCACATGGGCGATGTCGGTGCGGGGCAAACCACCAAGCTCTGCAATCAGACCATCGTCACCGCGACCGTGGCGGCGATCGCCGAGGCGGTGAGTCTTGCGCAACGCAGCGGCATCGACGCCGCCAAACTGACGGAAGGATTGGCCGGCGGCTGGGCCGATTCGGTCTTGCTGCAGATTTTCGTGCCGCGTATGACGCAAAACAACCTCGCGCCGATCGGCGCATTCCGCACGTTCCAGAAAGACATCGACACAGTTGCCGCGACGGCGTACGAGACCGGCACGCCGATGCCGGTTTCGTCGACGGTTCAGCAACTGCTGCGTCTTGGCGCGGCAATGGGGCTTGGGGAGGCCGATCTGTCGGCCTTCATCGACGTTTTGCAGACGCCGCGCGCCGGCTAGAAGGCCGGCGGGAGGGGTGAGCCGTGCGTGAGCCGTGCTTGAGTTGACCATGAGCCGACCATGAGCGCAGCGTCAAAACGCCGGCAAAACGCGCCAGCATGGCGCGTACGTGGGTTGAATTCGCGATAACCTGCTAAAATATTGGGTTGTTCGCCGCAAATTCATTCAAAGGACGCGCCGTGCTGTCTACCGCCAATATCACCATGCAATTCGGGCCAAAGCCCCTCTTCGAGAACATCTCGGTCAAATTCGGGGGAGGGAACCGCTATGGCCTGATTGGTGCGAACGGCTGCGGTAAATCCACCTTCATGAAGATCCTGGGCAGCGATCTGGAACCGAGCTCCGGCAACGTGATGCTCGAACCGAACATCCGCCTGGGTAAGCTGCGCCAGGATCAGTTCGCGTACGAAGACGTGCGCGTGCTCGACGTCGTGATGATGGGCCACGCCGAAATGTGGGCCGCCATGACCGAGCGCGACGCGATCTACGCGAACCCGGACGCGACTGACGACGACTACATGCACGCCGCCGAACTCGAAGCGAAGTTCGCCGAGTACGACGGCTACACCGCCGAAGCGCGCGCGGGCGAATTGCTGCTCGGCATCGGCATCGCGATTGAAGACCACAACGGCCCGATGAGCAACGTCGCGCCGGGCTGGAAACTGCGTGTGCTGCTCGCGCAGGCGCTGTTCTCGAAGCCGGACGTGCTGCTGCTGGACGAGCCGACCAACAACCTGGACATCAACTCGATCCGTTGGCTGGAAGACATTCTCAACCAGTACAACTCGACGATGATCATCATCTCGCACGATCGTCACTTTCTGAACCAGGTCTGCACGCACATGGCCGACATGGACTTCGGCACGCTGAAGGTCTATCCGGGCAACTACGACGACTACATGCTGGCGAGCACGCAGGCGCGCGAGCGTCAGCAGAACGCCAACGCCAAGGCGAAGGAACGTGTCGCCGACCTGCAGGACTTCGTGCGCCGCTTCTCGGCGAACAAGTCGAAGGCGCGTCAGGCTACCAGCCGTCTGAAAATGATCGACAAGATCAAGATCGAGGAATTCAAGCCGTCGTCGCGGCAGAACCCGTTCATCCGCTTCGAGTACGAGAAAAAGCTGCATAACATTGCAGTCGTCGCGGACAAGATCTCGAAGAAGTACGAGCGCTCGATCTTCAACGATTTCAGCATTAGCGTGCAACCGGGCGAGCGTATCGCGATCATTGGCGAAAACGGCGCGGGCAAGACCACGCTGCTGCGCTCGCTGCTCGGCAAGCTGACGCTGGATCACGGCACGGTGAAGTGGGCTGAAAACGCCAACATCGGTTACATGCCGCAGGATACGTACGAAGAATTCCCGGACGACGTCACGCTGATGGACTGGATCGACGGCTACCGCCAGGAAGGCGACGACGAGCAGATGGTGCGGGGCACGCTCGGCCGCCTGCTGTTCAATGCCGACGACATCCGCAAGTCGGTCAAGGTACTTTCGGGTGGTGAGAAGGGCCGCATGATCTGGGGCAAGCTGATGCTGGGCCGCCACAACGTGATGCTGATGGACGAGCCGACCAACCACATGGACATGGAATCGATCGAGTCGCTGCAGATCGCGCTCGACAAGTACGAAGGCACGTTGATTTTCGTGTCGCACGATCGTGAGTTCGTGAGTGGTTTGGCTAACCGGGTCATCGAAGTGAAGACCGACGGCTCGCTGAACGACTTCGGCGGTAACTACGAGGACTTCCTCGCGAGCCAGGGCGTGCAGTAAGCGCACCGCGCTTAACGGTGTAGCGTCAAGCAAAGCCCGCTTCTTCGAAGCGGGCTTTTTTTATGGTGCGCGTCCTGCACGCCGGGTCGGGTTTTTCCTTCTGTCCGCCGCACGCCCACGGACCCCAGGTGTCACGACGGAGCCGCCATAAATTGACCAACGTCAACTAACCGGACTCAAAACCAGACCGGCAAACAAGCTCTTGACCCAAAGCAACGCACGCCTCGCCCGACGGCCGATTATCACCGTTTCGCTAGTCCATCCATCGGGTCGTCAATGCTCACCTCTCACTCGTTCTCACCGCTTGTTATACGCGGCCGCTCGCTGCTTCCGATCGTACAAGGCGGCATGGGCGTCGGCATCTCAGCTCATAGGCTGGCAGGCAGCGTCGCCCGCGAGGGCGCGCTCGGCACCATCGCTAGCATCGACCTGCGTCATCACCATCCCGATCTGATCGAGCTTTGCCGGCAATCCCCCGATCGGGCTACGCTCGAACAGGCGAATCTCACTGCGCTGGCTCGGGAAATTCAGGCCGCCAAGGTCCTCGCGGAAGGCCACGGCATGATCGCCGTCAATGTGATGAAAGCAGTCAACGCGCAAGCAGACTATGTGCGCGTCGCCTGCGAAAACGGCGCGGATGCAATTGTCATGGGCGCGGGCCTGCCGCTCGACCTGCCGGACATGACTCAAGGCCACGATATCGCGCTGATCCCGATCCTGTCGGATAGCCGCGGTGCGGCGCTGGTGCTGAAGAAATGGATAAAGAAGGGCCGATTACCCGACGCCATCGTGATCGAACATCCGGCCCGCGCGGGCGGCCATCTCGGCGTGACTAATCTCGCCGACCTGCATGACCCGCGCTTCGATTTCCTGCGTGTACTCGAAGAACTCGACGCGGTGTATACGTCACTCGGCCTGAGCCGGCAGGACGTGCCCTTGATCGTCGCGGGCGGCATCAATAGTCACGAAGCCGTGCGTGAGCTACTTGCCGCGGGTGCCGGCGGCGTGCAGCTCGGCACGCCGTTCGCCGTTACCGAGGAAGGCGACGCACATCCGAACTTCAAGCGCGTGCTAGCCGAAGCAACGCCCGATGACATCGTCGAATTCGTCAGCGTAACGGGGCTGCCCGCGCGTGCCGTGAAAACGCCGTGGCTGATGCGCTATCTGCGTCACGAAACGAGAATCCGCGAGAAGATCGGCGCGCTCAAACACGCCTGTCCGACCGCGCTCGAATGCCTCAGCGTCTGTGGCTGGCGCGACGGGGTCGAGAAGTTCGGCCACTTCTGCATCGACACGCGACTCGCCGCGGCATTGCGCGGCGACGTGGCCAACGGCCTGTTCTTTCGCGGCCGCGAAGCCTTACCGTTCGGCACGGCCATTCGTAGCGTTCACGACCTGATCGAATTGCTGCTGACCGGCGCGACGCGACCCGCTGTCGCAAGGCGATGGGCGTTCTCGCTCGGTTGACGCGGGTCAACATGAAACCTGACGGGACCTTCGACAATTCCCGCACGCAAACAAACACCCGGGGAAGCACATGAAGCACTCGTTCAGGAACAGAATCAGGGCCGCCGCCGTCGCGTCGTGCCTGCTAGGTGCGGGCGCGCTGGCTCCGCAGGCCCAGGCTGCCGGCGACGACCAGATGAACGGCATACACGCCGGCGACGTACTGGTGCGACTGCGCGCAATCAGCATCATGCCGAACGTGGAGACCAGCCAGACGCTGTCGGCGCTCAATGTGGGCGTCAACAACGCTATCGTGCCGGAACTGGATCTGACCTACATGATCCGCGATTATCTGGGCGTCGAGCTGATTCTCGGCACGTCGCGCCATCAGTTGACGTCGAGCCTCGGCAATCTCGGCGGCGTGAACGTGTTGCCGCCCACGCTGCTGCTGCAATATCACTTCAACCACGCGGGGCGTATTCGTCCGTACGTCGGTGCGGGTCTGAACTACACGTTGTTCTACAACAACGGCCTGAATGCAGGCGGCCAGCCGATCTCGATCACCAATCACAGCTTTGGCCCCGCGTTGCAGGCCGGCGTGGACGTGCAGGTGAGCAAGTCGCTGTTCGTCAACGCGGACATCAAGAAAATCTGGATGCACACCGACGCAACGCTTAGCGGTCAATCGCTCGGCCGGCTGAGTATCGACCCGGTAGTGGTGGGTTTGGGTGTCGGTATGCGGTTCTGACCGTAACGCTTGAGAAGCCGCGCCCGTCATGCAAAAACGCCGGAATGTCCGGCGTTTTTCTATTGCCATCTCGATCCCAATCGAGAGACGAATGCGCCGGCGGGAAGCCGGTGCGGGCGGTCACGATGCGAGGAGGTTACAGCCTATCGTTCTTGAAACGCATCGCAGTGCCGTCCTGTTCGATGCGCACCCATACGGCCTGCTTTTCCTCGTCACTCAGGAACACCCAGTTGGACACTTCGGTGGCGGTGCGGCCGCAGCCTTTGCAGACCTCGTCGAAAAGCGTGGAACAGACGCCGATGCACGGGCTGTCGGGAAGATCGTGGAGATTCGAAGCCATCAGAAACCTTGGG
This sequence comes from Paraburkholderia haematera, assembly GCF_905220975.1. GTDB lineage: Bacteria > Pseudomonadota > Gammaproteobacteria > Burkholderiales > Burkholderiaceae > Paraburkholderia > Paraburkholderia haematera. The sequence continues at coordinate 653,033 of NZ_CAJNBK010000002.1, forward strand.
GCGGAGAAGCGGAGTTCCGCTATGTTAACCGATGCGGTGATCGCGGTTCGGCGTTGCGCTTGCCGTGGCACAGATGCATGCACGGTTGGCAGTATCCACGTCCGCGTTCGCCCTGATTCGAATCCCGGAGAATGCTTACAAAACCACTTCATTGAGACCGTACCCACCCGTAAGCAACGTGCCCGCTGCGAACCCGGCACCCGGCGCAGTGAGGTCAACGCCCGCCAGCGTGATTCACGCCGCACGGTCTTCCAGACTTTCAGCGTTGGATAAGTACCGTATGAACGCCATGGTGCGACGGGTGGATTCAGCTTGCATCGAGGTTAGCCGTGCGGCATAAAACTCCCCGAAGACGGTCCCTGGCTGCCAACCCAATGCGAAGCGGGTTCGGCGAAGCCGCGGCAACTTGACAACGAGATGACACCGGGGCTGCCACTGGTGTTTTTTTCGGGTAGACACGCGCCGATAACCCGCTAAAATTGCGGCCATTTTGTAGCGGCGCGGCTTACGCTGTACCGTTTGCGCGACAGCTCAGCATTTTTTTTGGTGCGCGCAATAATTAATGGTAGTTTTCGGGTTTTTCAGGGGAGCCGCGTGCCGCGTGGCGCGGCATGGGCGAAGACGATCGGCGCAGGCCGGTCCGCATCGGAGAACGGAATGAAAAAGCGGGTAATGGTGAAGATGGCGGCGCTGGTCTTGTGCGCGACGCCGTGGTTGACGGCCGCTGCGAAAGATACGCAGCTGAACGTGTATAACTGGTCCGATTACATTGCCAAGGACACCATTCCGAACTTCTCCAAGCAGACAGGCGTCCAGGTCAAATACGACAACTACGACAGCGACGACACGCTGCAAGCCAAGCTCCTCACCGGCAATTCGGGCTACGACATCGTCGTGCCGACCAGCAATTACGCCGGCAAGCAGATTGCTGCCGGAATCTTCGCGCCGCTCGACAAATCGAAGCTGCCGAACCTCAAATACCTCGACCCGTCGCTGATGGCTCTCGTGGCCGGCGCCGATCCGGGCAACAAGTTCACGGTACCCTGGGCCTACGGCACGACCGGCCTCGGCTATAACGTCACCAAGGCGCAGCAGATCCTCGGCAAGAACGTGCCGCTCGATAGCTGGGACGTTCTCTTCAAACCGGAAAACATTTCGAAGCTGAAGGCCTGCGGCGTGTCCGTGCTCGACGCGCCGGACCAGGTGTTCGCCGCCGCGCTGCATTACATCGGCCGCGATCCCATGAGCACGAACCCGGCCGACTACCGCGCCGCGCTCGAGATGATGAAGAAGATCCGCCCGTACATCACGCAGTTCAACTCGTCGGGCTACATCAACGATCTGGTCGGCGGTGACGTGTGCTTCGCGTACGGCTGGTCGGGCGACGTCGTGATCGCCAAGCATCGTGCGGTCGAAGCGAAGAAGGCCTACAAGATCGAGTATTACATTCCGAAGGGCGGCGCCCCGGTGTGGTTCGACGTGATGGCGATTCCGAAGGACGCGAAGAACAAGGAAGCCGCGCTCGAGTGGATCAACTACATCGAAACGCCGCAAGTGCATGCCGCGATCACCAACGCCGTCTACTATCCGAGCGCCAACCTCGAAGCGCGCAAGTACGTGGACAAGGACGTGGCGAACGATCCGGCCGTATATCCGTCGCCCGAAGTCATCAAGACGCTGTTCCTACTGAAGCCGCTGCCGCCGGAAATCCAGCGGCTGCAAACCCGGCTGTGGACTGAATTCAAGTCCGGCCGCTGATTCGCGGCCAGAGTGAACGGGTAAGTATCATCATGAAGCCCCCGGTGTCCACCGGGGGCTTTGTTCGTCAAACGCCGGAGTAAAGCATCGTGATGAGTAGTGACCAGTCGGGCGCGCTGGCAGGGGCCGCCGCACCATTTCCGGGGCTGAACGCTGAAGTGGGCGACGCAGCAGAGAATTTCGTCCAGATCGTCGACATCGTGAAGAAGTTCGGCGAGACCGTGGCGGTCAACGAGGTCAACCTGTCGGTGAAAAAGGGCGAGCTGTTCGCGCTGCTTGGCAGTTCCGGTTGCGGCAAATCGACCTTGTTGCGCATGCTGGCGGGCCTCGAATCGATCACCTCGGGCAAGATTCTGATCGACGGCGAAGACCTCGCACAATTGCCGCCGTATCGCCGGCCGGTCAACATGATGTTCCAGTCGTACGCACTGTTTCCGCACATGACGGTCGAGGCCAACGTCGCCTTCGGCCTGAAGCAGGAAGGCGTGCCGAAATCCGAACTGAAAGATCGCGTGCAGACCGCGCTCGATCTCGTGCAGATGGGCCGCTTTGCGAAGCGTAAGCCGCATCAGCTTTCCGGCGGTCAGCAGCAGCGTGTGGCGCTCGCACGCTCGCTCGTCAAGCGGCCGAAGCTGCTGTTGCTCGACGAGCCGATGTCCGCGCTCGACAAACAGATCCGTCAGCGCACGCAGATCGAACTGGTCAACATTCTCGACAAGGTCGGCGTGACCTGCATGATGGTGACGCACGACCAGGAAGAGGCGATGACGATGGCGGACCGTCTTGCCGTGATGAGCGAAGGCGAGATCGTCCAGCTCGGCACGCCGCACGAAGTGTACGAATTTCCGAATAGCCGTTTTTCGGCCGAGTTCATCGGCTCGACCAATCTGTTCGACGGCAACGTCGTCGAAGATGAACCCGATCACGTGTTCATCGAAACCCCGGACTTGCCGGTCCGTCTTTATGTCAGCCACGGCATCACCGGGCCGCTCGGCATGCCCGTGACGATCTCGGTGCGGCCCGAGCGCATTGCGATCACGCGCAAGCCGCCTGAAGGCACGTACAACTGGGGCAAGGGCGTCGTGACGAATATCGCGTACATGGGAGGCTATTCGCTGTATCACGTGAAGCTCGATGCCGGCAAAACGGTGATCGCCAACGTGACGAGCCTTGCCCTGACGGAGATCGATCCGCCCACCTGGGGCGACGAAGTGTATGTGCGCTGGAGCGCATCGGCCGGCGTGGTGCTGACGTCATGAAGCGCTCGATCAGTTCGCTCGCGTCGTGGCCGGTGCGCCGTTTCAATCTGACCGGCCGTACCGCGGTGGTGGCCGGCCCGTTCTTCTGGCTGCTGCTGTTTTTCCTCGTGCCGTTCCTGCTGGTCGTGAAGATCAGCTTTGCCGATTTGCAGCTTGGCATTCCGCCCTATACGGAACTCACCACGTACACGGACGGGGTGGTTCATGTCGCGCTGGACCTGTCGCACTATGCGTTTCTGTTGACCGACAGCCTGTACTTCGCGACCTATGTGAATTCGGTGGTGGTCGCAGCGGTATCCACTCTGCTGTGTTTGCTGATCGGTTATCCGATGGCGTATTACATTGCGCGATCGAATCCGGCGAGCCGCAATCTGCTGATGATGGCTGTCATGCTGCCGTTCTGGACGTCGTTTCTGATTCGCGTGTACGCATGGATCGGCATCCTGAAGAACAATGGCTTGCTGAACAACTTTCTGATGTCAGTCGGGCTGATCCATACGCCGGTCGAGTTGTATCACACGAACACCGCGGTATACATCGGCATGGTGTATTCGTACCTGCCGTTCCTCGTAATGCCGCTTTACGCCCATCTGGTGAAGATGGACATGACGTTGCTGGAGGCCGCCTACGACCTCGGCGCGAAGCCGTGGCGGGCCTTCTGGCAGATCACCTTGCCGCTGTCGAAGAACGGCATCATTGCCGGTTGTTTGCTGGTGTTCATTCCGGCGGTCGGCGAGTACGTGATTCCGGAATTGCTGGGTGGCGCGAACACGCTGATGATTGGCCGCGTGATGTGGAATGAGTTCTTCGACAATGCCGATTGGCCGATGGCGTCTGCCGTGACGTGCGCGATGGTGTTGTTGTTATTGGTGCCGATGGCGTTTTTCCAGTACGCGCAGGCGAAGGCGATGGAGGAAAGGCGCTAATGAAGCCGAACCGGATTTTTCAGTTCATTGCGTTGGGGATCGGGTTTCTGTTTCTCTACATTCCGATCGTGAGTCTGATTGTGTATTCGTTCAACGAATCGCAACTGGTCACGGTGTGGACGCGGTTTTCCACGCGCTGGTATGCGGCGTTGTTGCAGGACGACGAGTTGATCGCGGCTGCGTGGTTGTCGTTGCGTGTGGCGTTGTTGACGGCGTTTGCGTCGGTGATTATCGGAACGTGGGCCGGGTTTGTCCTGGCCCGTATGGGGCGGTTTCGCGGTTTTACCCTCTACACCGGGATGATCAATGCACCGCTGGTGATTCCCGAGGTGATTCAGGGGATCTCGTTGCTTCTGCTGTTCATCGAAATGGCCAAGTGGTTGGGATGGCCGGCCGGGCGTGGCATCTTCACGATCTGGATCGGGCACGTGATGTTGTGTATTTCGTATGTGGCCATCATCGTGCAGTCGCGTGTGAAAGAGTTGAATCCTTCCCTTGAGGAGGCCGCGCTTGATCTTGGGGCAACGCCGCTTAAGGTGTTTTTCTTCATCACTTTGCCGCTGATTTCGCAGGCTCTGGTTTCTGGGTGGTTGTTGTCGTTTACCTTGTCGATCGACGATCTGGTGTTGTCGGCGTTTCTGTCGGGGCCTGGGTCGACTACGTTGCCGCTGGTGGTCTTCTCTCGCGTTCGGCTTGGGTTGAATCCTGAGATGAATGCGCTGGCTACGTTGTTTATTGCCGTTGTGACGGTGGGTGTCGTTTTGGCTAACTATTTTATGCAGCGAGCCGAGAGGAAGAGGGCTGTCATGGCTGTGTAGGTTTTTTTGCCTACCGGCGTTGACTGTCCGAATGACGATGGCGTTGGGAGAAACGGGGTCTGTGGGCCTGTCAGAAATTTTGAGGGTGTAATTAGTTTTGTGTAAACGGTCATTTGGCAGGAGACTGCCAGTAACAGGAGCGACGATGACCGTAGCGAAACGCAACAAACGAGTGAAACCCGATCCTGAGCTCGTCAAGCTGGCTGACAGCCTGCTGACGAACTATCAGAAGCCGGAAG
>NZ_CAJNBK010000003.1 GCF_905220975.1 Paraburkholderia haematera
TAGCGAGTCGGTCCCACCCCTTCCCATCCCGAACAGGACCGTGAAACGACTCCACGCCGATGATAGTGCGGATTCCCGTGTGAAAGTAGGTAATCGTCAGGCTCCCTAGCAGCAGACAGAAACCCCACCCCGCAAAGGTGGGGTTTCTGCGTTTACGGCCGTAAAACAGCGGCAAAAAAACGGGCACGTCACTCCTTCCCAAGCCGCAGCGCTTTCGCGTAACCCGTCAGTTCCAGGTAAGCCCGTCCGACGTCCGCACCGTCTCGGCTCACTCGCACCGCACCTTCCCAATACACTGCACCGGTCGATTGACGGGAATCGAGTTCCTGATCGTCCATCAGCGGATCGAGGCGCCAGGTGAACGCGCCGGTTTTGACCGTCATCGCGACGGGATACGACGTGTTCGTGCGTGGCGAGCGCCATGTGCGAACCGGCGTGAAATCGACCTGATCACGGCTGAACGTCGTCACTTGACCGTCGCGATTTCTGAGTGCTGCATGGGTCCATACCGCGTGTCCATCGCGACCGCGGATCTTAAAAGCCATCAACGCCGAACCATCGGTCAAGTTAGCGCCGAGCCAATCCCATCCGACCGAATCGGTATCGAGCAGCGTGCTTGACCATTCGTGATCGAGCCACGCCGCGCCGGTAACGGCCGTTTCGCCCGTCGATTTGCTGCCCGCCACAACCGGCCGAACTACGCTGCCGGTTACGCGCAATTGCGGTTCGCTGTAGTAATAGCTCGCCTGTTCAGGCCGTGGACCTTTGCGGGAATAGCCGCGCTCGCCCTGAACCAGGGGCGCTTGTGTCGGCGTCAGAGCAAGGTGCAGCGAAAATCCGTTCGCGTCCACGGTAACGTCGTAGTGGCCGTCGCCGGCACGGGTGATTTTCCAGGCATCAAGTTTGACGTCGGTATTGTCCGGCTTCGCATACGCCAGCCCGAATCCCTGGCGGGCAATGCGCTGATCGTGCGTAAGATGACCGAGTGCAGGATCGCTCAATGCGGCATGCGCAATGATCAATTGCGACGGAGCGAACGCACTCGGATCGGCAGAGTCGTGACCGGTTGCCGAGCGAAAGAAGGTGATCTGGAAACCGAGCGGCTGATTGTCCGGCGTCGTGAGCCAGCCTGTTGCATACCACCACTCGGTGCGAAAGGCCGGGTGTGCGCCGGTGTCCTGCGGGAGCACGATCGGATGGCCCGGCTCGACCGCTGCGAACTCAGGTGTCGCGGCTACCACAGACGCGGTAGCCATCAAACCCATGCAAAGCAACGCTGCATGAATCGTAGCGCTCAGTCGACATGCACTTGCCAGGCGATGCAGCGAAGCCGAAGAATTGCCTCCCATGCTGCGCGCCAGGCAACTGCTGCCGACTCGATAAGAGCGCGCCGTCGCTTGATGCGTGGCTTGATACGCCGATCCATGCGCCAGGTCATACACCGACTCTCGCACCATCTCGCGCGGCAATTCACCCATCACCAATCCTCCTTCACCGCGCGCACCGCGTCCACCGACACCGCGCCTCGTCCCGCAATCACCGCCGTCGAACACGACGAAGCCAGCATCACCAACGCGACCGTGCCGAGCACGCTCCATGGAACATGCAGCGACATGCTCCAATGAAACGACTGCGGATTGACGACGAACACGAGGATCAGACTGATCGCGAATCCGAGAACGAAGCCCATCGCGATACCGCAAGCGGTGAGCATCCCACCTTCGAGTGCGAGAATCGCGAGAACCTGTGAGCGGGTTACGCCCACGTGCCGCAGCATGCCGAACTCACGGGCCCGCGCGAGTGTCTGCGCGGAAAATGTCGCCGCGACGCCGAACAGGCCGATGACGATCGCGACAGCTTCGAGCAGATAGGTGACGGCAAAACTCCGATCGAAAATAACCAGCGTGCGCGCGCGAATCTCGCCCGGTTGCGACAGATCCAGCGATGCACCGAAGGGCAGCGCCCGCAGGCCGGCTATCACGCGTTCGACGCTCGTTCCCGGTTGAACGGTGACAGCCACGTCCGTTGCGTTTGTATCGGCGGTCAGGCGCCGGTAATCCGAAAGCCGTATCTGGATCGCGCCGGTCTGACGAACATAGTCACGCCAGATGCCGGCCACAACAAACACATGGCCGCGCTCGCCGAGCGGCAACTGCACGCGCTGGCCAAGTTTATATCCATACAGATCGACCATTGCTTCGGACACCCAAACAGGTGTCTCCCCATCGTGAAGTTGGGAGGGAGGCAATACTGATCCGGTCATCTGCAGATTCGCACCCGGATCGGCGGCGTCGATTTCACGCGCGAGCAAGGCGATGTCAGGCCGTGCGGGGTCTAGCGTGAGATGCGAGATGCGGGCAAATGCAGCGGTCCTGATGCCGGGCATGCTACGCAGCAGAGTCTGTTCATCGGGGCGCATGCCACCGGTGTCGCCGTTCGGCGCCGCGCGAACGTACAGATCGGCCGAGAGCAGGTGACCCAGCCAGTCTTCCACGGAAACACGGAAGCTGGCCACCATGATGGCCATTGCAACGATCAGCGCGAAGCTCGACAACACGCCACCCATTGCGATCGATGCATGCCCCGGCGCATTCGCGAGACGCGCCAGCGCGAGCGTGCTGGCCGCGCCGGCGCGACGCCGCGCGCTGAGAGCACGGCTCGCTGCACCAAAGATCAAAGCAGTCACGCGCGGCATCAGCGCAATTCCGCCGACCAGCAATAGCCCAACCGCCAGGTAGCCGCCGATGGGCGTATCGAACAGTGGCGGCACCTGGGTGAGGACGGCGGCAATCAGCAGACATGCCAAAGCGGGCCAGGGTGTAGCGAGCCGTGCCAGTGCGCCTTCCTCGGCGCCGGCTTTGAGCGCCACCGCGGGTCGCGCGCGCGCCGCCTCCCATGCAGGGGCAAAACTGCCTAATACGGACACGGCGATGCCGAGCATCAGAAATAGTGCGGTCGCCAGCGGCTCGAAGCCAACGTGCGGCTGCACTCCAGGAAAGTAGCCACCGCCCAGGTCGCTGCCGAAAAAACGCAACGCGCCGCTTGCCAACGCATAGCCGAGCGCGAGTCCGGACAGCGAACCGAGCAGTCCGAGCAGCGCACCTTCCATGAGGATCTGGCGCAACAACTGGCCGCGCGTCAGTCCAAGCACGCGCAGCATCGCGAACTGTGCACGGCGCCGCACGACACCCAGCGCCTGCGTCGAAAACACAAGGAAGGCACCGGTGAAAAGCGCCACTAGCGCGAGCACATTCATATTGATCCGATAGGCACGCGACAGCCGATCGGTGCGGCTTTCCGCGTCGCGTGTTTCGGAGATCACCCACCGGCTGCCGAGCCGCGCTTGCAGGTCACGCTTGAAGCGTTCGCGATCGACGCCGCGTTCGAGTTGCACGTCGATGCGCGACAGCTTGCCCACCTTGCCGAACTTCCATTGGGCGGCGGCAATATCCATCACCGCCAGCCGCTGTCCCGGCCGCGTTCTCACGAGACCGCCGGCCACGCGCAAGTGCACGATCGACGTGCCGTTTCTCAATGCCACGTCATCGCCGATCTTCACCTTCAGCCATTGCTGCGCCGCTACGGAGAGAAACACCGTATCAGCCGCGAGCGTATCGAACGGCCGTTGCGGCGACGGCACGCCGATCAGGTCGGGCGCAATGCGGCCTGCCTTGAAGACGTCGATGCCGAGCATAGGCAGTGCGGCGCTCTGATTCGGTACGGTGACATCGAGAGCGAGTACGGGACTCGCCAGCGTTACGCCTGGCTCGGTCGACAGACGCGGATAGATGGACTCGTCGAATAAAGGTTGCGCGCCGCGCACCTGCAGATCGGCCTCGCCCGATAGGCTGCGTGCAGCCGCCGAGAATTCAGTGAAGGCCGCGCTATTGATCAACTGAACGGCGTAGCCAAGCGCGACACCGAGCGCGATCGTTGCGATTGCTACCAGTGCACGTCCACGGTGACTGCGCCACTCCGCGCCCAACAGCCAGCGCGCGAGCATGCGATGACCTCGCATGCGCTGCAGCGGGAGTGGGTCAGCGTGCATCATCGGCTGAGCGCGCGGTGGATCGCGAGTCGGGAGAGGGGCCGGAAAAGGCGTTGTGTCCGGACGATGCGTGCAAACCGCCTTCGCTCAGAATCAGGATGCGGTCCGCTACGGCCGCGGCTGCCTCCGAGTGCGTAACCATGATGGTGGCCGCACCCGTTGCCTTGCTTTGGGCGCGGAACAGGCCGAGTACGTCGTGTGCGGTATCGGGATCGAGATTGCCGGTGGGTTCGTCGGCGAGAATCAGTTTCGGACGATGCACGAGCGCCCGCGCAATGGCGACGCGCTGCAGCTCGCCGCCCGACAACTGCCGCGGAAAATCGTCGCCACGGCCGCTCAAGCCGACGGCCGCGAGCATATCGAGCGCGCCGGCCGTCGGTAAGCCGTTTAGCAGCAGCGGCAGCGCGACATTCTGAGCAAGTGTCAGATGGGGCAATACGTGAAACGCCTGGAACACGAAGCCCAGTTTTTGCCGGCGCAAACGCGTTGCCGCGTTGTCATCCAGACGCGAGACCGCGCTGCCGTCGATGATCACATCGCCGCTATCCGAGCTGTCGAGCCCGGCAATGAGATTCAGCAGCGTCGATTTGCCGACGCCGGAGTCGCCCATGATCGCGACGAATTCACCCGGCGCGAGCGTGAAATCGAGGTGCGCCAGCACGATGCGGCCGGCGCCGTAGGATTTGCCAAGCTCGCGGCATTCGAGCGCGGGAACGACTCCTTCTTCACGAAGCACCATGCGGTATCCGATAAGTCTGGCCGGTGAGGGCGGCGTCCTGCCCGTGCGAAGAAACGACCGTGCTGCGCACGAGCATCGGCCCCTGAACCGCCGAAGTATATTCGGGTTCTGTAAGGCTCGCAGGCGCATGCCGCCATCGCCCGATAGCCATCTGAAAACGGGCTGATGAAGGGATCGCGCGGGGCCTTTTCGGGCACGCACTGAGGCCCCTTTAGAGTGCCGGATCAAAAAAAATTTCTGTTCGCGGACGCGCTAAATTTTCGACGGTGGCTCGAAATTGACCTTGATGACGCGTCATGCACCTGCATGAACTATTCCAGTGCAACCGTCACGCGGAAGCGCTTGTGCAAGAGCGGCTAACTGCCCCGCAATTGTTTTCTTTTGCATGCAAAAAGCATGGCAGAAATCCTGCTCGAATGGGTTTGTGCATCTGCACATTTTTTAGCGTTTCGCAAGGGCAGACATGGCAACAATGCATTGCCGAGGGCGTTGCAGCATTGTTGCGATGCAAAAGTATTCTTATCTTGGTAATCTCCCACCCTTGGTCATTCGACTGCGGGTAAACGTGAAGCAAGCAGCGCCGCTTCGACGTCAATTTCAGCGAAATTCAGCTTACATGTCCATTTCAATGCTTTCGTTTTGAAGGCGTTGACGCGGCGTTTTGTATTTCAAGTTTTCAACAGAACACATGCCATTGCCTCCGCTTCTTAGCCTACTCATCTGGATCCCTATTGTCGCCGGCCTGGTGGTTTTGCGTGCCGGATCCGACGCGGCACGTAGTCGCACGCGATGGCTCGCGCTGATCGGCGCGGTAGCGGGTTTCTTGCCGGTGATTCCGCTGGTGTCGAATTTCCGTAACGACGTGACGTCGATGCAGTTCGTCGAGAACGTCCGCTGGTCGCCCACGTTCGATATCGCGTGGCATGTCGGCGTGGATGGCATTTCGCTGTGGCTCGTCGCGTTGACGGCGCTGACCACGATCATCATCGTGGTCGCTTCGTGGGAGTCGATCACCGAGCGCACCGCGCAGTATTTCGGTGCGTTCCTGATGCTGTCGGGTTTCATGCAGGGCGTGTTCACGTCGATGGACGGCATGCTGTTCTTCATCTCGTTCGAAGCGACCCTGATTCCGCTGTACCTGTTGATCGGTACGTGGGGTAATTCGAACCGCTCGTACGCGGCGGTGAAGTTCTTCTTCGTCTCGTTCCTCGGCTCGCTGATGATGCTGATGTCGATGCTGTATCTGTACAGCCAGACGCACAGCTTCGATCTCGCCTTGTGGCGCGAAACGCACCTCGGCACCTGGGCGCAGGTTCTGGTTTTCCTCGGCTTCCTTGCTGCGTTCGGTGTGAAGGTGCCGATGTGGCCGCTGCATACGTGGCTGCCGGATGTCCACCTCGACGGCCCGACCGGTGCCGCCGTGATGATCGGCATGCTCAAGCTGGGCGGCTATGGCCTGCTGCGTTTCGCGCTGCCGATCGCCCCGCAGGCCAGCCATTTCTTCGCGCCGATGATGATCACGCTGTCGCTGATCGCGGTGATCTATTCGAGCTTGCTGGCACTCGTGCAGACCGACATGCGCCGTTTGCTCGCGTATTCGACGATTGCGCACATGGGTCTCGTGACGCTTGGCCTGTTCGTCTTCAACCGCATCGGCCAGGCGGGCGCGATTGTGCAGATGCTCTCGTACGGGGTGGTTTCCGGCGCGATGCTGCTGTGCACGGGCATGCTCTACGATCGCACGAAGACCGCTTCGATTGCCGAATACGGCGGTGTCGCCAATACGATGCCGCGCTTCGCCGCGTTCGTGATGCTGTTCTCGATGGCCAATATCGGCCTGCCGGGCACCTCGGGTTTTGTCGGCGAGTTCATGGTGTTGATGGGCGCGATCCGTTTCAATTTCTGGATCGGTGCAATCGCGGCCTCGACGCTGGTTCTGAGCGCCGCTTACACGCTGTGGATGTATAAGCGCGTGATTTTCGGCGCGATTGCCAACGCACGCGTCGCGAAACTGCAGGACCTCGGCAAACGCGAGTTCGCGCTGCTCGGCGCGATGGCTTTGCTGGTGCTGGCCATCGGCATCAATCCGAAGCCTTTCACCGATGCCATCGACCCGTCGGTCGGCACGCTGCTGGCTCAATCGGAACGAAGCCTGCATCCTTCGGACTCCGCACCGGCTGACGGTGGCGAGCACCTGCAGGCGGCGGCGCCTGCTGCCGTCGCGGCACGCACGCCGGGCTGATCGAAACGAAGCGCGGAGCTAAGGCAGCATTCGTCGCACGGATGCTGCCTCGGCCGACGTGCTTTTTTGCATCGACACACATCCATTTTCGAGCATCTGACGCGGCGCGACCATTCCGGTCGTGCCGCGTTTTAACGCTTGTTTAAAGGGACTTTCGCGATCTGGCGATGCCACCAGGTGCCTGGAAAAGAGCATTGCGGACCCTCGCGCGCGCACAGGTGTGCGGCAACGTGTCACACGGTGTTGCGACGCAATAGATCGTTGCTAAATCGAGTGTTTATATCCCCTTGACGACCCCCTATTATGCGATCGCTTACTAAGGGAGAGCGGTCGAATGACGTTCGTTGAAGTCGTAGAAGAAAGGCAAGGGATATGAAAGGAAAGACGCTGCGAGGGTCGATAAGTTTCCTTTCCGCCGGCCTCATGTTGTTGCTCTCGGGTTGCGGCAACCTCGATATTTTGAATCCGAAGGGGAGTGTGGGTCTGGCCGAACGTGAGCTGATTGCCACGTCGACCTGGGCCATGCTGATTGTGGTCATTCCGGTTATCGCGCTCACGCTGCTGTTCGCATGGCGCTATCGCGCGTCGAACAGGAACGCCGAATACCGTCCGGGCTGGGTGCATTCGACCGGTATCGAAATCGCCATCTGGACCATTCCGACGCTGATCATTCTGTTCCTCGCCGTGCTGACGTGGAAGAGCACACACGAGCTCGATCCGTACAAGCCTCTCGAGTCGCAGGTGAAGCCCATCAACGTCGAAGTCGTGGCACTCGACTGGAAGTGGCTCTTCATCTATCCCGACCTCGGCATTGCATCGGTGAACCAGTTGGCGTTCCCGGTTGGCACGCCAGTGAACTTCGTCATCACGTCCGACACGGTGATGAACTCCTTCTTCATTCCGCAACTCGGCGGCCAGATCTACGCGATGGCGGGTATGCAAACGCGTCTGCATCTGATCGCCGACGAAGCCGGCAACTACGCAGGCACCGCGGCGAATTTCAGCGGCAAAGGTTTCTCGGACATGAAGTTCCGTGCACTCGCTACCTCGCCTGAAGAGTTCAATGCGTGGGTCGCCAAGGTACGCGCTTCATCCGACCGTCTCGACATGGATCGCTACCACGCGGTATCGGCGCCTACGGAGAAGGAGCCGGTGCGGTACTTTTCGTCGGTCGATCCGAAGCTCTTTCACAACATCATTGCCCGATACAACAACGGTAACGTCCTCGACAACATAAAAGACGTTAACTGTGCGCCTAAGGGTAAGGGGTAACGCATGTTCGGAAAACTTACGCTCGATGCGATTCCGTATCACGAGCCAATCATCGTGGGCGCGGGCATCTTCATGGCGCTCGTCGGGCTAGCCGTATTCGGCACAGTCACGTATCTCGGCAAATGGCGCTACCTGTGGACAGAGTGGCTGACCTCCGTCGACCATAAGAAGCTCGGCATCATGTACATCATCGTCGCGATGATCATGCTGCTGCGCGGCTTCTCGGACGCGATCATGATGCGTCTGCAACAGGCGCTCGGCTACCTGAGCCCGGGCTATCTGCCGCCGCATCACTACGACCAGGTGTTCACGGCGCACGGCGTCATCATGATTTTCTTCATGGCGATGGCGTTCATGATCGGCCTGATGAATCTGATCGTGCCGCTGCAAATCGGCGCGCGCGACGTGGCGTTCCCGTTCATCAACTCGTTGAGCTTCTGGATGACCGCGGTCAGCGCGATTCTGATCAACGTGTCGCTGGTGATCGGTGAGTTCGCACAGACGGGCTGGCTGGCTTATCCGCCGTTGTCGGAATTGCAGTTCAGTCCGGGTGTGGGGGTCGACTATTACCTGTGGAGTTTGCAGCTGTCCGGTATCGGTACCTTGCTCACCGGCGTGAACTTCTTCGCTACTATCGTGAAGATGCGCGCCCCGGGCATGACGTTCATGAAGATGCCGGTGTTCACGTGGACCGCGCTCTGCACCAACGTGCTGATCATGGCGTCGTTCCCGATCCTGACCGTGACGCTCGCGTTGCTGGGTCTGGACCGCTACCTCGGCATGCACTTCTTCACGAACGACGGCGGCGGCAACGCCATGCTGTACCTGAACCTGATCTGGGCATGGGGTCACCCGGAGGTGTACATCCTGATCCTGCCGGCGTTCGGTATCTTCTCGGAAGTTGTGGCCACCTTCGCCAAGAAGCCGCTGTTCGGCTACAAGACAATGGTATGGGCAACCTGCGCGATCATGGTGCTGTCGTTCCTCGTGTGGCTGCATCACTTCTTCACGATGGGTTCGGGCGCCGACGTCAATGCCTTCTTTGGTATCGCGACGATGGTGATTGCAATTCCGACTGGCGTGAAAGTGTTCAACTGGCTGTTCACGATTTACAAGGGCCGTCTGGAATTCACCACGCCCGTGCTGTGGACGATCGGCTTCATGATCACGTTCACGATCGGCGGGATGACCGGTGTGATGATGGCGATCCCGGGCGCCGACTTCGTGCTGCACAACAGCCTGTTTCTGATCGCTCACTTCCACAACGTGATTATCGGTGGCGTGCTGTTCGGTTATCTGGCCGGCTTCAACTACTGGTTCCCGAAAGCATTCGGTTTCAAGCTGAACGAAAAACTCGGCAAGGCTGCGTTCTGGTTCTGGCTGGTCGGTTTCTATGTCGCGTTCATGCCGTTGTACGTACTCGGCTTCATGGGCATGACGCGCCGTCTGAACCATTACGACAATCCGGCATGGCATCCGTGGTTGATCCTCGCCGCGTTCGGCGCAGGGTTGATCGCGATCGGCATTGCTTGCCAGTTGGTGCAGTTGTACGTGAGTATCCGCGACCGCAATCTGCCGGAGAATCGCGACGTCTCGGGTGATCCGTGGAATGGCCATACGCTGGAATGGGCAATGAGCTCGCCGCCGCCGGTGTACAACTTCGCAATCATCCCGACAGTGCGCAAGCTGGATGCGTTTACCGATATGAAGTCACGTAAAGCGCCGCAAGCGGAGCCGGTGTATCGCGACATTCATATGCCGTCGAACACGTCGGCGGGGCTGCTGGTGGGTCTGTTCTCGCTGGCGCTCGGCTTTGCCGGTGTATGGCACATCTGGTGGCTGGCGATCGTGGGCCTGGTTGGCGCAATCGGCACGGTCATCGTCTACAGCTTCATGGACAACGACGGCTATTACATCCCGGCCGACACGGTCGCGTTGATTGAAGAAAAACGCGCCGGTGCGGGTGCCCGGGTCGCGTTGGAGGTGGACTGATGTTACAGAAGACTATTGCGGTTCAACCGCATCTCGCGCCGGATCATGTGCCGTCGCAATCGGTATTCGGTTTCTGGCTATACCTGATGACCGACTGCATTATCTTTGCCGCTTTGTTCGCCGTGTTCGCGGTGATGGGCCACCAGTTCGCGGGTGGTCCGACCGGCAAGGATCTGTTCGAGATCCCGGGCGTCGCGCTCGAAACGTCGATGCTGCTGCTGAGCAGTATCACGTACGGTTTTGCGATGCTGGGTGCGCATAAGAACAGGAAGGGCGTGCTGCTCTTCTGGCTCGGTGTGACCTTCCTGCTGGGTCTCGCGTTTCTCGTTCTGGAAATGCGCGAGTTCTCGCACCTGATCGCACAGGGCGCAGGCCCGAGCCGCAGCGCGTTCCTGTCGTCGTTCTTTACGCTGGTCGGCACACACGGTTTGCACGTGACGTGCGGCCTGATCTGGATGGCGGTGCTCGCCGTGCAGGTGATGCGTCATCGCGACCTGACCGAACGCGACATGATCCGTCTGACGTGCCTGAGCCTTTTCTGGCATTTTCTGGACGTCGTGTGGATCGGCGTTTTCACCTTTGTTTATCTTGCGAGCGTGATCTAAATGGACCATAGCCACCACTCACACCTGGCACACTCGGGTGAAAGTCACGGCAGCATCGGCAGCTATACGATTGGTTTCATTCTCTCCGTCGTGTTGACTGCCGCAGCGTTCGGCCTCGTGCTGACCGGCGTGTTGACGGGTGAGAACGCCTTGCTCGCGATTGCGGGGCTCGCGTTCGTGCAGATCGTCGTGCATCTGATTTTCTTCCTGCACATGAATGCTTCGTCGGCACAGCGCTGGAACGTCATGGCGTTCGGCTTTACCGTGCTCACGGCCGTGATTCTGATCGTCGGGTCATTGTGGATCATGCATAACGTCAGCATGCATATGATGTCCCGCTAGAGGGACAACGTCGCAGGTTGATAGAAGGCCCCGCAAGATGAAAGTCTTGCGGGGCCTTTTACGTTCTCTGGCGAGGCGTGAGGCTTTGCTGGAAACGCCATGATGCATGGCAGATTCCATTGCGGGTCCAGCGGATTGCTTTGAGCAATGGCCGCATCCGGTTACCGCGGACCTGTTCGAGCGGTCGTGCAGCTTGTGGTGCGAGCTGCTCGACTACCGCTTCAGGCGTTGTGAAAAGACGCGTGCGCCAGTCCCAGTAGAGCGGATAGCGCAGCAGCACGCCCGCGCACAACATGTCCAGCGTCAGCGTGCGATGGCGCCATGGTATCGGCGCGAGCGCGTCGTGCGTCAGTCCCCAGCCTGCATAGAAAGGCAGCCCGTAGGTGAAGACCGCTTTGCCGCGCAACAATGCGTCAAAGCCTGCGAGCGACGACAAGGTGTGCACCTCGTCCGCCACGTCGACGAGCGACAGCAAGTCCGCTTCCGTGTCGACAATATCAGCGAGTTGCTGTGCATCAATCAACCCATTTCGATTGCCCGACAGAACATCCGGATGCGGCTTGTAGACCACGAACGCATCGGGACGCAACCTGCGTACTTCGCGCAGCAATGCGTCGGCTGTGCCAATGGCGCGTGTGCCGAGACGGATCGACGCATCGTCCGCGACCTGGCCTGGGACCAGTACGATTTGCTTGCCTTCCGGTGCGGTCCACGCAGGGCGACGCCGGCCAAGGTTGTATTTGGTGACCCCGAGCCTCACAACCTGATCGCGCAGCGCCGCGGCGCGTGCCAGTTCGGTTGCGCTGAATTCGGTCTCGTTGAGCAGCACGCTGAGATCGCTCGGCTGGCTCGCGTCGAAATAGAGGCCGCGGCGGTCGATCACCTGGCTGCGCGGCGCGATCATGTCGGAACCGAGGCCTGTCGAATGAAAGAAGCCGTCTTCGATTCTGACGCGGCAAACCTCGGGCGCAAGACCTTCCGCACTGCGCGCGCCCCACAGTACTGCGCATTCGTGCGTCTGAACGGATTGTGGCTCGCGCGTCCAACGCAACGCGGCGCCGCCAGCGGTGATGTACGGCGTCGCAAACGGGCGCTTCCACCATTGAAAGCGTATCCCCGCTACGTCCTGCAAATCTGCGAAACGATGCTGAACTGCCCGCTGCAACTCGATGCTGTCGAGCAGATCGTCGAGCGTACCAAGCGCGTGCGTGGCCGGATTCAGATAGCGTGTGAAGCGCAGGAAGACCACGTCGAATAGCGCGGCGAGCGTGGGCCGTGCGCTGCGGTTCGACAGGTGCAGATCGTCATCGGTCAATCCCCAGCCCGCGTAATAGGGCGCACCGAATACGTGCACCGGCACGCCGGCCAGCAGCGCATGCATGCCCTCCGAGGCGCCTAACGTATAGACGTGATCGATATGAGGTAATGCGGCGCACAGCGATTCGTGATCGGCGAGGTGCCGGGCGCCAGGCGGCATATCGCTAACCGACGACGAAAGCCAGCGCCCCGCGCCTTTGTCATCCGATCGCGCGATCCAGAATTCGGCTTGCGGATGGGCGGAGCACGCGGCTTGCACCATCCGCATGAAGGCTCGACCTGAGTTGCGAGCCGCGATCGCGCCGAGTCCATGAGAACGGGCGCGCTCGTCAATCAGCATGACCCGGGTCATGCGTTTGGTTTCGAATAGCGCGGCGGGACAGTCCGATTGCGATCGACGCTTTGTCGAGGCGTGGCTGCGCGCGAACCTTTGCATCAGGCGCTCGACTTCGGGCGACGCGTCGGCACTATGCTCGTGTTCGAGCGCGGCGGCGAGTGCCGAATTGATCGCGACAGCGAAAGCATCGGCGCCGGCATCGGTTACCGGTGCACTGAACCACGACAACAGGGGGGCACCGGATACGCCGCGCGACCAGACCGGCCCTGGCCACGCGACGCTGAAGCGCTTGCCGCCAACGCAGGCGAGGCGCAATGCGAGGCGCCCGAACCATCGATCGATCCATAGATGTTCCGAGCGCCCGGTTAGCCAATTTTGTGAGCGGAATCCGCGCGTTATGCTGCGCAGATTGATGGCCGGGTTTGTCGGAGCCAGCTGATCAATGACGCGTTGCTTCATCTAGCGCAGCGTCTCGAGAAAGCTGTCGACATGCTCGAAATGCTCCGCCCATGTCGGTTCGCGAAAGCGTTCGATGCGGATCGATTGCGCGTCGCGCGCTGGGCTGTGGGCTTGGGCATAGGCCTGGATGCGGGCGAGCCAGCCGGGACCGTCGAGCGGGTCGAGATAGTCTGGAATGTCGTCGGCGATTTCGTGAAAGACGTCGAGGTCGCTGGCGAGCACCGGCACCTTGAGCGCGAACGCTTCGGCGAGCGGCATGCCATAGCCCTCGACGAATGACGGGAACAGTAGCGCCTGAGCGTGTTGCAAATAGGCGTGAAGCTGCTCATCAGAGCAGTGTGCTTCTTCTATTACGACGCCTTTGAGGCTTTCGCAGCGTTCCAGCATATCCAGGACGTTTTCGCATTCCCAGCCGCGTCGGCCGATCACGACCAGCTTTGGTGCGCCTGCACCGAGTTGTTCGACCAGACGTCGCCACACGTGCAGGATGAACCAGTGGTTCTTGCGCGGCTCGATGGTGCCGAGCATCACGAAGTAGGGTGAGGGCAGCGGGCGCTGTGCGAGTGGACGCTGAGTGACGCCTGAGGCCAGACGTGCGACTACGCTTGGCGGGAGCTTGAGACCGGCGCGCTGGGCTTCTGCCGCGAGCGAATCGAGTGTGGCTTGCGAGTTGGTGATCAGGCCGCTCGCGTGCCTGAGAGCGGTGTGCATGCGATGCCGGTGAGTTGCGTCGACTCCCGGGCGGCAGTATTCGGCATGGGTCAATGGAATTAAATCGTGGACCATGAATACGGGGCGAATATCGCGCTTTGTCATTGCCCTGTAATAACGGCCGAACTCCATCCCGTTGTGACTGGTATGCAACAGCACGCCATTAAGTCTTGTTTCTCGCAAGCGATTAAGGCACGCGCGTGTGACTAAAGCGCGGATTGCGTTTTTATTGCGGATCGATGCGAGAAGCATCGCAAACGTTTGCTGTGAATCTCTCTCGGTTAAAACCGTGGAGAAACCGCGCTCGCTAAGGATTGCGCGCGCTCGAACGCCGTACTTTTGAATGTATTGGAGGCCGACGCGATCTACGCCGGTAGGCAAAAGCCCGTCGTAAAGGCGCGTGAGGAGGCGCGTGACGTCCAGATGGATGGTTGACACTGAGGTGTTTTTTCTCTGCTGTCGTACGGACTTTGTTTAGTCCATCGAGTGTGGCTTTTTTTTTACAACGAGACATTTTACCCGAGTGCGTGAGAGAATTCGTGTTGACCTTTTGTAACATCTTGGTAAGGCGTTAGTTGGCCGGGTGGGCGCGAAGTTGTTTCCCAATTCCGAAAAGTACTAGGGTGTTTGCCGCCGTGTGCAGTGGCGCTTGCAGATAGCTTCTCCCGGGATGCAAAGGCGCGTTCGCATGGGGTAAGCCTTGGGCAGGCATGTGCTAACTAGATAGTTGGTAGCCGATTTGCAGTCAATTCAGTGTGACTTTTACAGAAGCGTAGGTACTAGGCCTGAGGCCGCCGATGTGCCGTCGGCTTGAATTCTGTGTGTCGATTGGTCGAGTGCCATTCAGGCGGTATGCGCAATAGATAGCAGTTAAAACATATATATATCTGAGAGTGATGGAAACAAGTTACAACGACCTCGTTGTTCCTGCAGCAACCGAGATTGCAGGGGACAGCCGGGCATCAATAAAGCAGCAGCGGCAGCTAGTCGTCTGGTTTACCGGTATGTCTGGCGCCGGCAAGTCGACGTTGGCAGGCATGCTTGAGAACGAGTTGCAAGCCCGTGGTGTTCGTACGTTTCTCCTCGACGGCGACCAGTTGCGGCTCGGTTTGAACAACGATCTGGACTTTTCCGATGCCAGCCGTCACGAAAGCATCAGGCGAGCCGCCGAAGTGGCTCGATTGATGGTCGATGCGGGCATCACTGTTATTGCTTCGTTCATTTCTCCGTTTCGTGCGGATAGAGACGCGGCAAGGGCGTTGTTCGGGCGTGGGCAATTCTTTGAGGTGCATGTGGATGCGCCGTTTGGCGTTGTTGAGGCGCGGGACGTCAAGGGGCTTTATAAAAAGGCGCGAGAGGGGTTGCTGCCGAAGTTCACCGGAATTGATTCACCCTACGAGCCTCCGATTGATCCGGAATTACGGTTGAATACGGCTGAGCTTACGCCGCAAGAGGCACTGCAGCGGATTCTTCTTGCGATGGATGCGCTCGGAGTTGATGCCGGCGAGGCGCTCGCGCAACGACTCTACGCGTAAATACGCACTCGCAAGATTTGCCTCGCGCGTTAGTGCCGATGGGCCCTCAGTGGAAATGCGAAGTGTGCCAATACCAGATCTTTTTGTAAGGAATGGTATTGGCTAATTGAGTGACCGGCAATGAATCGCTATGCATAGAAGCTAAAGAGGCGATGTTCATCGCGCTCCGGGGAAGTGCAAACGTTTGCCATTTGGAAGGATTTTTTTTAGATCAGCTTCTCTGTGATGATCGTATGTCAAGTGGCTTCGCCTCGTTAAAAGATCGAGCCTTCCTGGCCCCCGTCCGATGTGCAGTCACGTAGTTTGCCTCTGAAGCGAGGCGCAGATCAGTGCGCTTTCGATGAATTTCGGGTCCGTGATGTGTGGATTTTTTTTCACACTGCGCCATTTCGCCCAACAGCATGAGACAATTCGCGCCGAACTTAAATTACTTACTAACTCTTGCAATTAATGTCGCGTCTGTCTCCTGGTGTTATTTTTACCGCGGTTGCCTTTGGCGCGCTTTCGCTTAGCGGTTGCTCGAGTATCCCCACATCTGGGCCTAGCAGCTCGCAGATAAGCAAGGCCGCAGCCCCAGCCAATCCCGCCGGCATTCAGATCGTCGACGTGACGGACGATGTCGCGCGCAAGCTGTTCGCCGAGCGTAGCGTTGGCGATTTTTCCGCTACGTTGGGCAATAGCACTTCGTTCCAGCAGCAACTTGGCGTGGGCGACACGATCGAAGTATCGATTTGGGAGGCGCCGCCCGCAACGCTGTTTGGTGCCGCGCAATTGGACTCGAAGGGCGGCACCAGTAACGCGCGCGTAACCGTGCTGCCCGACCAGACGATCGACGGCAGCGGAAAAATCAACGTGCCTTTTGCGGGTGAATTGAAAGCGGTGGGGCGCACACCGACTGAGTTGCAGCGTGACATCACTGCCCGCCTCAAGAATATTGCCCACGATCCGCAAGTTCTGGTGAAGCTCTCGCGCAATGCGACTTCGTATGTCACGGTTGTGGGTGATGTCGCTAATAGCAACCGGATGCCGTTGAGCGCGCGCGGCGAACGCCTTCTTGATGCGTTGGCTGCGGCCGGCGGCGTAAAACAACCGGTCGACAAGATCACGATTCAGGTGACGCGCGGTGACACCGTGGCATCGCTGCCGCTCGAAACGGTTATTCGGGACCCGCATCAGAATGTGCCGCTGCATGCGGGCGATGTGGTGACGGCCCTGTTTCAGCCGTTCAGTTTTACGTCGCTTGGTGCGACTGGCAAGAATCAAGAAATCAATTTTGAAGCGCAGGGGATCACGCTTGCGCAGGCTTTGGCTCGCTCCGGTGGGCTGGAAGATTCCCGTTCGGACGCGCAGGGCGTGTTTATTTTCCGTCTTGAAGATGCGAAGGCATTGCCGTGGCCGAATACGCCTGTGCGTACGACCGCCGACGGTAAGGTGCCGGTTGTTTATCGCGTGAATCTGCGTGACCCGAACTCGTTCTTCGTCGCGCAGAGCTTCATGATGGATAACAAGGATCTGCTGTATGTGTCGAATGCGCCGATCGCCGAGGTGCAGAAGTTCTTGAATGTGGTGTTCTCGGTGGCGTATCCGGTGATTACGGGGGTTCAGACGTTTAGGTAGAAGGTCTATTTATTGATCCTCCGACTCGTCGCGAGACTGGTCGCCATCGGCGATGGCGATCGGCGAATGAGTTGGCGGAAAACCGCTTGGACAGCGTCGCAGCCGAGAGTGCGGTTCCACCTCGATCTGGTTGTATGAGGGCCGGAGCACTAGAAAGTCGGCGCGGGTTCTTAGCCGGGTGTAGCGATCAGGCAAATGATGACATTAATGGTGCGATGGTGCGACTCGTCCCGAGTGGACTGATCGTCGGACTCGCGTCCAATTAGTGTTGAATAAAATTTATGGTAACTGGCACGTTCAGCTGAATACCGTTGCCTTGCTACCTTTTGGCAATGACATCTTTGGGATTACGTCATAACATGCAGACCGTCACCCTCCGGGATCTCGCACCGTTTAACGGTGAACAATTTATCGAACAGTGCTATCTCAAGCTTCTTTCGCGCGAGCCGGACTCCGAAGGGAAGCAGCACTATCGATCGATGCTCGAGAGTGGCAAAAGCAAGGTTGCAATTATTAGAAGTATCCTTAAGAGTAAGGAAGCTCGTAAGCTGGGTGTTCGCGTTGACGGATTATGGTTAAAAGCAATTTCAGAAACCACGACGCAACTCCCCGTATTCGGCGGGCTTTATTCTGCGGTCCGGATTCTTTTTACCGCTTCTTCGACTTTGCGTGAAATTAGCGCAAGCCGAGAACTTGCTCTAAGCAGCCAGCGCAAGATTCAGGCTCTGGAAAAGTTGATGGAGAGACAACGAGACCTCGACCCGGTTTTTAATAGTGTTGCGTCAAATCATCACTATATGCGTGAAGTTCAGCGGCGACTGAGTCTTCTAGAGGCTTCGCCGCTCAACGCTGACGCACTGGATCCACGTGTCGATGCTCTCGAACGTGAAATTGCGAGTCTTGCAAATTCTGTACAGGAGATGCCACGCACTCTTGACTCTTTCGCTAATATGGTTGCGTCGGTGCCGGCGGCGTTGCGCGACCATTCGATCAAGCTGGCCACGATACGCCAAAGGGTTGGGGAACAAGGGGCGCCCGATTGGGCGAGTAGCCTTGAAGGGCGTCTCGAGCAGGCGCTCGCCGCGATTGGCAGGCAGGAAGATGGTTTGGCCAAACTTGCGACCGACATGCCCGGCAATGAACCAGCGGTTCTCGACAATTCATTTGAGCGTCTAAACCACTACCTCACGCTGCTGCATGCGGTCGAATCACGAATCGAAGCGATGAGCTTGCGACTGGCTGATCAGGCTCAGCGTGCGGGCTTGGATACTCAGCGCATTGACCGGTCCATCGAGAGCATGGCAGCACACAGCGCACGCATGGATGTCGTCTGCGAAGCGATTGAAGCACTACGCGTTTCCCATACGCAAATCATAGAGAGTGTCGAGTCTGAACGCGTAGAGCGATATCAACTTACTTCCCGCTTTAATTATGCCGTCGAAAGTGCCGCGGCGCAGCGCGATGACCTTGAGGTTTTGCGTCGATCGCTGGTCGATGAACAGGCAGAACGCATCGAGCAGTCTTCAGCGCTCGCAGCTTGCACTCAGAAGCTGCGGGATGAAATCGGCGGGTTGGGGCGTGATATCGGCCAAATCCATACCTCGTTGGACGCCGCCTACAACCGGATCGAGTTTAGTCGCAAGGAAGCGCTGTTCGAAATGAAATATGGCGCAGCAGGTGCCTTTGCCAAAGCTCCAGAAGTTGCTGCACGTATTGTTAACGTTCAGCGAGTGGACGTTGCGCGTGCCGGCATATTAAAACTGAACGTAGGTTGCGGTCACCTGCCGATAGATGACTATATCAACATCGATCGTCGTGAAGTGGTTGGCATAGACGTGATCGCAGAGGCAACAAAGATTCCGTTTGCGCGACATGAGGTTTCCGTCATACGTGCGGCTCATCTGATCGAACACTTTCCTCAAGAACAATTGCGACGTGAGGTGCTGCCACACTGGCGCCACCTCCTCAAAGAACGCGGCAAGCTGAATCTCATTGTTCCCGATGTTGAGCATATGTTCACGGAATATTATCGAGGCACCTATCCATACGAGAACTTTCGTGAAGTGCTGTTTGGTGGCCAGGAGTACGGCGGAGATTTCCACTACAACATGTTCATGCCGTCCCAACTAGCTATGTTGTTGAGCGAAGCCGGCTTTAAGACCGTTCGATGGCTCGCACGAGGCCGCGTCAACGGCCAGTGCTTCGAAATGGAACTGGAGGCCGAATAATGACTTGGGCAAAACCGACGACACTCTCCGTCGTCGTTAATACTTGCAACCGAGCGGCGAGTCTGGATAAGACAATTCGTTCACTCTTTCAGCAGGCCGCATCGAATATCGAAATTGTCGTTGTAAACGGTCCGTCCACCGACGGGACAGAAGATGTTTTGGCCAAATATCTTGGTCAGGTGAAGATTTTGCGATGTGCGGACTTCAACCTCTCCATATCAAGAAACATCGGTATTGCAGCAGCGACAGGAGATGTAGTCGCATTTATTGATGATGACGCTTTTCCTGAGCCGTTCTGGGCCCAGCGGTTGTTGGACGCGTATAACAGTGAAGAAGTTGGGGCAGTGGGCAGCCATGTTTTTGATCAGACTGGCATGGACTATCAGGCAACCAATATCATCTGTGATCGCTACGGAAGCGCGTGGCCGAAAGAAATGCATGATCCGTCGGATCTCTATAGCTTTCCGCAAGCATTCAAGTTCAGTGCGCTGATCGGGACCAATAGCTCGTTTCGTCGCGATTTGCTGCTGGCGACGGGTGGATTCGACGAAGAATATGAGTATTTTCTCGATGAAACAGACGTCTGCGTTCGGATAATCGATGCAGGCTACAAAGTTGTGCAAATCGATCACGCACTGGTGCATCACAAGTTTCTACCTAGCCATATGCGGAACGCGCGCAAGGCTACGGTGCACCATTATCCGATCCTGAAGAATACTCTGTACTTTGCGTTGCGCTATGCAAGTCCGCAAGTCGGTGTCGACGCTGCTTTGCAGCACGGTGAAAACGTCTATCAGGCCCACTTGCGGGATGCGAAATGGTTTGTCGAGCACGGCGAGTTACCGCCCGAAAAACTCTCTGCGCTGCCCGGCGTCTATGCCAGGGCCCGTAACGATGCACTGGAACGCTACCAGAGACCGCCTCGATATCTGACGGCGGATTTGTTGCGGACGCATGCGGCCGAGTTCCTTCCAAGTAATCGCAACTCGGTCATGGCCGCAGACCCCTTGTGCGTCGTTCTGCTGTGTCGTCAATATGACGCAGTCGACTCGGGCATTGCCCGTTTCATAGGCGTACAGGCACGCTCTTTGGCTGCGCTGGGCCATACCGTTCACGTATTGACTCTCGTCCAAAGCGATGCTCGGATTGACTGGGAAGACGGCGTGTGGGTTCATCGGCTCACCGCAGGCTGGTACGACGATCAGCCTGCAACGCTGCCTTTCCGTGTTCATCCGAGCCAGTGGTGTTATTCCCGAGCCATGCTGGACGAAGTTCGACGCATCAATGTGCGGCACAAGGTCGACGTCATTGAGGCACCGATTTGGGATAACGAGGCGATTGCCTTTGTCTGTTCGGGGGAGTTTCCTGTCGTCGTTAGCTTGCAGACCTCGCTTGGGATTGCCCTCGAGTCGCACCCCGAGTGGCGCGATGACAAAGCTCACATGGAAGGGTTCGTGCTGCCGGCACTGCAGGCCGAAAATTACATCCTGTCTAATTGCGACTCAATTCGCGGCATCAGTCGCGCGATAGTGGATGAGATATCGAGCCGCAACAAAATAACTATGCCGGGCGAAAACATCGAGATTTGCAATCTGGCCTTGGAAGATCGGGCATCCAATGCTGTTCGTGCTGCTCGACAGTCGCTAGAGGTGTTTTTCCTCGGACGACTCGAGCTTCGGAAGGGCATTGACGTTCTGTTGGACGCTATTCCAGCCGTGCTTAATCGCGTGCCGCATGCACGTTTCAATCTCGCCGGTGATGACAAGATTCTCGCACCAAATTCAACAGAGACTTTCCGCCAGATATTTGTGCGAAAGCACCCTGACCTGATGGATCGTGTGACCTTTCTCGGCAAGCTCAGCGATGCGGAGGTGGACGCACAATTCCGCAGTGCTTCACTATTTGTTGCTCCGTCGCGTTTTGAATCCTTTGGTTTGATTTACGTAGAGGCCATGATGTTCGGCGTGCCTTGCATTGGATGCAATACGGGTGGTATTCCCGAGGTAGTTAGTGAAAGCGATTGTGGACTGCTTGTGGAACCGGAAGATGCTCCTGGTCTCGCAAATGCGATTTCTGACCTGCTCAAGGATGCGCAGCGACGCCGTACGCTCGGCCAAGCGGGGCGGCGCGCCTACGACCAACGATTCTCGCCAGCGGTTATCTGTAGCCAACTGATCGACGTCTATCGGCGTGCAACGCACAAGCATGCCGCTCTTGCAGCTCATCTTGTTCATTGAAGCATGATTCTTTTCTTTCATTTCCATAAGGCTGCTGGGACTACGGTCATTGATGCGGCTCGGGCGATGGGGTTGCGGCTACCCGCGTTGCATCAGAATGGGCACCCTCTTCAGGACGATGGGTCTCCAGTGGTACTAGCTGGGAAAAGCCGTGCGGATGTTCACTCGTACTTCGAAAGTATCAAATCGCAGGGTGTGCAATTCCTGGCGCTCGAATGGGATATTCCGCAGTTTGAGTATCTTGTTGACATCGAAGACCTCAAGATGTGTACGGTCCTGCGGGATCCATTTAAACGCGCGGTTTCAAACTTCAAGATGGACAGCTCGAACGATTGGCTCTACGGTCGGGTTTTCGATTTCGAGGACTATTTTGATTGCTCTGCTCAGCATCGCTCCCACAACTATTATGTGAGAAGTATCTGTGGATTGTACGGGCGAGACGTGGAAGTGGGGCCGCGGCACATCGGGTATTGTGCGAAATTCATAGCGGCAATGGATGTCGCCTGCTGTTTGGAAACCAGCGATCTACGCCGGGAGTTTCGCAAGGTGGGTATCGAAATCGCGCCGGGGCAGCATTCAAACCGGCACGCGGAAAACCCGCCGCCTGCACATTTGCGCGATGTCTTTGGGCACAATAGTTTGGAGATGTATAAGGATCGTTTTGTCGCGCAAAACCTTGCGGACTATTATCTTTATCACTCACTCGGATTCAAACACAACGAGAGTGTCAAGCGCTAGGCAAGGAGCGCATAGGCATGGATTTCGGGGGGCGGGGGGAAGAGACTCTCCGGCCAAGCGAGTCTCAAATCAAACCAACGATAAACAGTCATGAAAAAAGCAATTATTACGGGCATTACGGGTCAGGACGGTGCCTATCTCGCCCAGTTCCTGTTGCATCAGGGATATATGGTTTACGGCACTTACCGTCGGACCAGTTCCGTGAATTTCTGGCGGATCGACGAGCTCGGTGTGACCGGACACCCGAATCTGCATCTGATTGAGTACGATTTGACGGATCTCAGTTCCAGCATCAGGTTGCTTCAGAAGACCGAGGCTACTGAGGTCTACAATCTTGCGGCCCAGAGCTTCGTAGGCGTGTCTTTCGATCAACCGGTAGCCACCGCCGAAATTACGGGCGTCGGTCCGTTGAATTTGCTCGAGGCGATTCGTATCGTGAACCCTGCGATTCGCTTTTATCAAGCCAGCACGTCGGAGATGTTCGGCAAGGTACAGGCCATTCCACAAGTGGAGTCAACGCCGTTCTACCCGCGCAGTCCGTATGGGGTTGCCAAACTGTACGCTCACTGGATCACGGTGAACTACCGCGAGAGCTATAACATCTTCGGCAGTAGTGGCATTCTCTTCAACCATGAATCTCCGCTGCGGGGACGAGAGTTTGTTACCCGCAAGATTACCGATAGCATTGCGAAAATACGGCTTCAGAAACTCGATGTTCTCGAGCTGGGTAACCTCGATGCCAAGCGGGATTGGGGGTTCGCGAAGGAATACGTCGAGGGTATGTGGCGCATGCTTCAGGCGGACAAACCCGATACCTATGTACTTGCCACCAATCGCACGGAAACCGTCCGCGATTTTGTGAGCATGGCGGGCAAAGCGGCCGGCTTCCAGATCATGTGGGAAGGCCGTGGCGAAAGTGAGGTTGGCGTGGATGTCGCGTCCGGCAAGACTATTGTGAAGATCAATCCCGCCTTCTATCGTCCCGCAGAGGTCGAACTGTTGATCGGTGATCCCACGAAGGCCCGCCTGGAACTCGGTTGGGAGCCGAACACTACACTCGAGCAGCTTTGCCAGATGATGGTAGAGGCTGACGTCCGTCGCAATGAGGCCGGCTTTTCCTTCTAGATCGTGGCCACGGCAGACGTTAACCGCATGAATTATCTCGCAAGGTCATGGCCGCTGTGGACAATTCCAATGCGCTGTTTTTCGGGGGAAGCGCCTTGAAGTTGATCCTTGCAGTTGATTCGATTGTGCCTCCCCTTACTGGTATTGGACGGTACACGTGGGAACTGGCGGCGCACTATCAGACGTCGCTCGAAGCGCTCGACTCAATGCGTTTCTTTCTTGCGGGGCGCTGGGTGGGTAATCCTGCAGATCTGCTGAAGCTTCACACGTCAGAAGGACATGCGCCAAAGCGAAAACGGCGGTTTTTAAGGCCACCGCAAAGCTGGTACCGATGGCGCACGCGGCGTGAGATGCGTGGGCATGTGTTCCATTCGCCGAATTATTTCCTACCTGACTCGGTCGAAAGCGGAGTCGTAACAGTGCACGACCTGTCCGTATTCAAGTATCCGGAGACGCATCCGATCGCGCGTATCAAGCATTTTGAGCAAGGTTTTGCATCGACGCTGGCGCGCGCCGCCCATTTGATTACAGATTCGGAAGCGATACGTCGCGAGGTCATTGATTATTTTGGCTGGTCTCCCGAGCGTATCACTGCCATTGGCCTAGGGGTGCGCCAGGAGTTTCACCCGCGAGAAACGTCGGAGGTTGCAGTCTCCTTGCGTGAGTTAGGCCTTGCTTCCGGCGGCTATGCCCTCTGTGTTTCGACGCTTGAACCTCGTAAGCGCATCGATAGACTGCTTGCAGCTTATCTTGATCTGGCGCCGACATTGCGCGCACGCTATCCTTTGGTGCTCGTGGGTAGCTCAGGATGGCTAAGCGAAGCCTTGCAGGAGCAGATCAAGCGCGGAGAGCAGGACGGCTGGTTGCGGTATTTGGGGTTCGTTGATGAGACACTGCTGCCGTTGGTTTACGCTGGTGCACGCGCGTTTCTGTTTCCTTCGATTTACGAAGGGTTTGGCCTGCCTGTGCTTGAAGCTATGGCGAGTGGAGTGCCTGCGCTGACGTCAAACTCCTCGTCGCTCCCAGAAGTCGCGGGTGGCGCGGCCTGGTTGGTTGAACCTGACGACCATTGTGCGCTGCGCGATGGAATCGAGCATGTGCTGTGCGACGAGGGGTGGCGGGAGATAGCGATTCAGCGTGGTCTGCAAGTTGCTAATGTCGCTAGCTGGGAGCAATGCGCGAAAAATACGCTAGATGTCTGTCGACGTTTCGCGTGAGCTATGAGGAATGGTCGAGAATTGCTATCAACGTCTTTAACCGATCGGCGCTGGCGGACCACGTGAGTGGCAACATGGCGTCGCTGCGTGGCGCATTTCCGTTTTCCAGACTCTCTATCCAGTCGGCAAGCTGCGGTGCTAGCTCCCCGCCATCTTTTGCGTCAAAGTAGGTTGCGTGTTCGGAAGCCACTTCGCGGAATACGGGGAGTTCGCGGGCAAATATAGGCATTCCATATTGCGCGGCCTCCACTAGCGGCAGGCCGAACCCTTCGGCCTCTGAAGCCATGATCAGACCGTCGAGTTCGCGATAGAGGCACGCAAGTTGTTCGTCGGCGATGCCGACAAGCCAATGCAGCCGCTTCCCGAGTTCGGGGTGGTGGGTCAATCTTTCGACCAGGCTATCGACGTGCCAGCCTTGCCTTCCTGAAATGACCAACATGGTGTTCACGCCATCAGTCCACAGTAGCTCGAAGGCATCTAGGACCTGCGCATGACCTTTGCGTGGTTCAATCGTACCGACCATAAGAACTGTGCTGTGGTCCGACGCCGCGTGCGAGTCATTCGAAAAGAATGGGGTACTCGGCGTCAAGGTTTGGCTCGACTGTAAGTCCGCACCAAGATGAAACCAGTGAGTTGAAAAATCGCTCGCCATCGCGCCAAAATGGTGTTTCATGTAGCTCCGCGCTTCAGAAGAGACCGAATTAGATATGCAGAGAAGGGTGTCCGCATGGACGGCGAGAGTAGATAGCCAATGGCGAAATGACCTGCGCGCACGTGGCGTGAACCAGTGTGGGTGGAGGACCGGCAGTAGGTCGTAGACAACGAAGGCGCAGCGAACGCCCTTGGTTCGCCACCGAAGCAAGTCAAGCTGTCGGCGCGGCATAATACGGCTCGCGAGATCGAGCCCCAGAAAGATGTCACCGTTTGCTACGCTCACTTTATCTCCGCCATACGCGGGTGCGGATGACGTCAGCAAATGAAGATAGGCGTCTGCGTATCGATATGGTCGTTTCCGCGTCGCTTGCACGGGGCGGATTTCAAAGCCGACGGGTGGGTGAGCGAGCAGTTGCAGGAGCAACGACCTGACAACGCGCTGGATACCAGTGCCTGCGTCATGCGATGCGATGATGGAGACGTCGACAAGCAATTGACGGGTGCGTGGCCGCTCGCTGTCAATTGTGGGCTGTAGCCTCATCACCGCTCTTCTGGCGCTTCTTGCATAGCGCGGCGAGCACCATATGGCCGCGAACTGCAGGGCTGCGGCTCTGAGTGTTCGAAAAATGTCGAGCATCCGGAATAGGATTCAGATGGCTTTAGCCCACGCTTTCTTGGTAGAAGGTGTAGGCGTCTTCGACTTGCTCGAATGAGTGTAGCCTTCCTTGGACGAGAACGGCAGCGCGATCGCAGTGCTCCCGGATGTAGCCGGCGTCGTGACTGACGATGATCAAAGCCCGGTCGCGGCGGCGCTCGAATAACTCATTGTGACATTTGGTGTGGAACCGGCTGTCGCCAACGGCAATAATTTCGTCGATTAGAAAGCAGTCGAACTCAATTGCCATGGATATGGCGAATGCGAGCCGCGCGCGCATTCCCGCCGAATAGGTTTTTACCGGCTCCCGGAGGTAGTAGCCTAATTCCGAGAACTCCTGGACGAACTGCTCTGAGTCTTTCGGATCTACACCGTAGACTCGACAGATGAATCTTAGATTGTCCATGCCGGTGAGGCTGCCTTGAAATGCACCGCCAAAGGCTAGCGGCCAAGACACGCTCATTTTGCGTTTTACTGTTCCTGCTGTGGGTAATTCCGCGCCGCTGATCATACGAATCATCGTCGACTTGCCTGCGCCATTGCGGCCGAGAATACCGACTTTCTCGCCCTTCCGAACACATAGGTCAATTCCGTCGAGGACAGTTCTGCATCCTTGGCGCGTCGTATATACCTTCGAAAGATTCTTTAGTTCGATCATTCAGGCTCTACCCGCTGACCTGCGTCCCGAACCAGTGCAAGACCTACAACCAACAGCAATAGGTCTGAGACGATCATGTATGGAACGCTGTAATGGGCTTTGACCATTGGACCAAAGTAGCCGGCGCGCAGCATTTCTACGCCGTGAACCATGGGGATATAGAGCACCACTTTCTGGAATGTTGGGGGTAGCCATTCGACCATGAAGACGGCACCGGAAAGCGGAAAGAGGAGATATGCAATGGTATGCCACACGCGTTCGACTGTCTCGCTGCGCTCGGAAAGCGCACCGACGGCGAAACCCAATCCGGTTCCTAGCAGCGCAAGGTAAATCCATGCGGCCACAATCAGTGAGATGTCGGCGGGCGGCTTCATCAAACCGGTGGTGATGAAAAGTATGCTGAGAAAGAAAAACGACATGCTGGCGCCAGCAATTTCCAGCAATACTCTTGACAGGAACAGGTCGATCACTCGTACGTTGCGGTGATAGAGGAGGCTCTGATTGGGAACGATCGCGAGAGCGCAGCGTCCTACGGCGTTGCGCCAGAGAAGCACTGACGAGTATCCGGTGACGGCAAACGCCGTTATCGGTACATGGTCGCCGTGCGTTGCCTTCGATGCGGTCCACAGAACGGTAATGCCGAGTGTGAACATCATGGGTTCGAAGAAAACCCACAGGAAACCCACGTTGTGGCGCCCGTAACGCGTCAGGATTTCGCGCATGAGAAGCGCGCCTACTACACGTAACTGGATTTGCAGGGAGCGCAGGAATGGAGTCGTGTATTGCACCGAGCGCGCCCTAGTCGTGATGCTCACGCACGCCGCTGACTAGCAGGCTCAAAACACCCCAGATCATCATGCCCAAAGCAAATACTTCGAAAATAGATTTGAGACGCTTCGGTTCGATCGCGACGTCTGGCGTATTCGGCTCAACAAGTCTTTCCAAATAGAGCTGTTTGCGCTGAGCCTCCGCGCGGGCGTTTTCCAATGCAGCCATTGTGGAAGCCAGTTGCTTGTCAGCGAACTGCGAATCGAGTTGCAGTCGGGCATAAGCAACTGCTTTGGCGGACAGGGAGTTCGAGCTTCCCGTTACACCTCCCGTTGCTTCCTGGACCTGTTTTTCAAGCGAGGCAATACTCGCCTTTAAGACGGGTATCTGAGGATTCTGTGGCGCAATCGACTGCAATTGGATCAATTGCGTCTGCGCTGCAAACATCTGCGTCTGTAGGGCCGTCACTTGTTGCAATTGCAGCGCCGATTGCTTTTCCGGATCGAAAACTGTATATGAATTTCGGTACAGCGCTAGCGCCGCCGCAGCATCTTTCGCCTTTGCCGTTGCAGTATCGACTTGTTCCTGAGCGAATCGCACAGTGTCGGCCGCAGCCCGTTCATTCATTCGGTTGATCAAATGTTCGCTCATTTGCAAAAGCGCCTCGTTGATCTTCTCCGCGTCCTTTGCGGTATAAGCACGAATTTGCAAAGTCGTTATGGCCGACGTCGGATCAAGATCCACTGAGACAATGTGTTTGCCGTAATATTTCCACAGCGCCTCGAAGCTGTTGTCGAGGTGTGTGTGGAAACGGCTGACGAAGTCACCATGATTGCTGTAGGCGTCGGCAATGTAGCTCCCCCGGTTTAACTCCGTGAGGGCGTCCCGTGACTCGATATAGTCGATTACAGGGTAGGTGTCGTCTTGCGCTCGCGAAAAGCCAGTTCCTTGAAGCAGCGCGCCTACGACACTAGTCTGGTTTTGCCGTTGTGGGCTACGAACTACGAAACGTGACTCCGACACGTACACGTCAGATGCAACCAATCCGAAGTACACAATGGCTACGGCAGTTGGTATAGCCACGGTCAATGTGAAAAGTCGATTGATCCCCCTGACGCGCTCGACCAGCCCTTTCTTCTTCCCCGGCGGCGGCAGCGCCGCGTTGTTGCTAGATACTGTTTCCAACGTTTTATCCAACTTGAAATAGTTCTTTCAATTCCCTTGATTCCCGTTCGGCGAATCCAAAGGAAGAGCGGAAGCACCCACAAAAGTGTGCAGCCACGATGGGCGCAAACGTTTTGCGTGAGCCAATACGAATACTTATGCGACGTTTTACCGGGTTTATGACGTAAGGCTGAGCGTTGCAATCCTTACAAGACTATCGGTGACGCATACCCAGTCAATGGTCCAGGGGCGGCCGATTATAGCCACCCGATAATGCAGGCGCCATCCACCTTCGTATCCTTCCAACAAATTTCCTAATTTTTCTTAATGTGTCGTATTTTTTATCCCGTAATGTTGTATTCTTCGCTCCTTGCTTAAGACCAGCAGCAACTATTCAAACGATTCCGAGGTCTCGGGGGGAAGGGCGCATGGGTTCGGCGTTCTATTGGTCGCGCCCGGGCCGCTTTTCGACGTTCTCACATGCACCGTTCCTTTCTCGCCCTGCAAGGCACGGCTTCCCCGTTCTTTAGCCGGCTTGCCATTACATTGCGCGAGCGTGGCCATGCTGTACGTCGAGTTAATTTCTGCGGTGGCGATCTGGCATACGCCGGAAATGGTGATGCATGGAATTTCCGTGGACAGGCAAGCGAATTGACTGATTGGTATGTCAATCGAGTAAAGGCGGGCAGCTTTACCGACATCATAATGTTTGGCGATTGCCGCGAAATTCATCGCCACATGCATCCCATTGCGCGAGAAAATGGCTTGCATGTACATGTATTTGAAGAAGGCTACGTCCGCCCGCATTGGCTGACGCTAGAAAATCACGGTGTGAATGGTCGCTCTAAACTGCCGCGTGACCCCGCCTGGTATCTGGATCACCGTCGCTTTACCCCGCCAAGTCCAATGGGTCAGCCCACCGGCTATAACCTCTACGAACGCGCATTCCACGACATCCGTTATCGCAGCGCGAATACGCTTTTCGCCACCCGTTTCCCGCATTACCGCAGCCATCGTCCGAGAAACGGCTTTTTCGAGTACTCAGGACTTGCGGCTCGCGCATTGCGTCAACGTCAGCACCATCGCGACTCCGATCAAGTCACTCGTGATCTGCTGGAAGCAGGCCATGCGTATTACATATTCCCGCTGCAGTTGAACTCGGACGCGCAGATCGTCGTCCATTCACCGTTCGACGGCGTGCGTGAAGCCATAACAAAAGTACTCAGGTCATTCGCGCAGCATGCCCCGGCCGAAAGCTGGCTCGTCATCAAGAACCACCCCCTTGATACCGGCCTGATCGACTACCGCCGTCATTCCGAACAACTCGCGCGCGAACTCGGCATCGCCGATCGCCTGCGTTTCATCGACGCCGGCCATCTGCCGACGCTTCTCGACCACGCGCGCGGTGCCGTGGTGGTGAATAGCACGGTCGGTTTGTCGGCACTGCATCACCGCCGTCCGCTAATCGCGCTCGGCACGGCGATCTACAGCATGCCGGGTCTGACCTGGCAGGGCTCGCTGGACGATTTCTGGCAGCACGGTGAGCAGCCGGACATGCATCTGTATCAAGCCTTTCTGGACTACGTCGTCCACCACACGCAGATCAACGGCGACTTCTACACCCGCACCGGCATTGCCATGGCAACCGCCGGCGCAGTGCAGCGTCTCGAGGCGGTAGCACATGCATAAAGCCGCCTTGCGCCACATCGTGATCACCGGCGCGAGCGCGGGGCTCGGCCGCGCGCTCGCGCAGGCGTATGCGGCGCCGGGCGTCGTCCTCGGTCTTATCGGCCGCGACGGGAAAAGGCTCGAAGAATCGGCCAGCGCCTGCCGCGCAAAAGGCGCAAAGGTAGAAGCCGCCCAGATCGACGTCCGCGACGACGCCGCCATGCAAGCCTGGCTGCACCAATTCGACGACGCTCACCCCATCGACCTATTGATCGCCAACGCCGGCGCGGCCAGCACGCTCGCGTCCGCACAGGACTGGGAAGAACTCGAACGCACGGCCGCCATCGTCGACACAAACTTCTACGGCGCAATGCACGCGGCCCTTCCGGTCATCGCCCGCATGCGCCCGCGTCGCTGCGGTCAGATCGCGCTGATCAGCTCGCTTGCCGCATTGCGCGGCATGGCGATCTCACCGGCCTACTGCGCCAGCAAGGCAGCGATCCAGGCCTACGGCGATTCAGTCCGCCCGATCCTGTCGCGCGACGGTATCCGCATGTCGGTCGTCTTGCCGGGCTTCGTCAAGACGGCAATGAGCGACGTCTTCCCTGGCGACAAACCATTCCTCTGGTCCGCCGACAAAGCCGCCCAGCATATCCAGCGCAAACTGAAAGCAGGGCGCGCAGAAATCGCTTTCCCCGGTCTGCTCGCTTTCGGCATGCGCCTCCTGCCGTTGCTGCCCGCGGTCATGGCTGATGCGATTCTGGGCGGGCTGTCTTATTTGCCACGCGAGGAGCGCTGAGTGGAAACGACGCTCGCGCTCAGTTTCGCGGCCGCCGCCGGTCTCGCGCTTCTGCCTGAAGCGATCGCAGTGCCGCGCGCGTCGTTGCGCCGCTCGCCGATCGCCTTGGCTCTGCATGCCGCCTCAATCGTTTTCATCTGCCTGTGCCTGTTGCTGGTCACGGGGCGCGTCAAGTTTTCCGCATTTGTCGCGATCGCGCTGGTCGCCTTGCTTGCCGGTGTGAGCAACGCAAAATATGCATCCCTGCGCGAGCCGTTTGTCTTCACCGATCTCAGCCTTTTCAGTCAACTGTTCGCGCATCCGCGTTTGTACTTGCCGTTTCTCAGCGCAGGGACGGTGACGGCGATCGTCGTTGGCATCGCAGTCGTGATCGGCGGTTTCGTCGTGGACACGCCAATGGCCGGCAGGCCGGTCGGCGCTATCGCCTTCGCTGCCGCGGCCTGCCTCGCCACTGCCTATCTGCTGGCCGCACGCTTACCCCTCACGCTGAATCCGTCCGACGACCAAAAGCGTCACGGTTTCGTCGCGGTCTTCATCGCCTATCTGCTAAACGGCATGAAACCGGCTACGCCGCGCCAGTTGCGCGACGCGCTGGCCACAGGTCCATTCGCCAAAGGCGCGCCGCAATCCACACCCGACGTGATCCTGATCCAAAGCGAATCGTTCTTCGACGCGCGTCGCCTGACCGAATCGATCGCCCCAGGCATCCTGCATCACTTCGACGCGGCACGCCGCGAGTCCGTCCAGCACGGCGAACTGACGGTGCCTGCATGGGGCGCCAATACCATGCGCACGGAGTTCGCGGTCTTGACCGGTATCGGAGGCGGGCAACTCGGCTATGCACGTTTCTATCCCTATGCATTCGTGCGCCGCGCCTGCGAATCGTTGGCGTCCTGGTTCAAACGTGGCGGCTATCAGACTCAGGCAATCCACCCGTACTACGCGGATTTCTTCGGCCGCGAACGCGCCTTCAAGCATCTTCAGATCGATCGGTTCCTCGATATCGCCTCGTTCGCCGATGCTCAGCGCGCCGGCCCATACGTCGGCGATATGGCGGTAGCCGAGTCGATCCTCAGCGCGCTGGACGAACCGCGCGACAAGCCCGCCTTCCTCTTCGCGATGACGATGGAAAACCACGGGCCGCTGCATCTCGAACCGGTACAGGCAGGCGAGGGCGCAGCCTTCCACACGCTCGGCGACGATGCGCGCTGGCGCGATCTGACCGCCTATTTGCGCCACCTCGCCAACGCCGATGCCATGCTCGGCCGCCTGCTTTCAGCGCTGCGCGCACGGCGCCGCGACACGGTGCTGTGCTTCTACGGCGATCA
Organism: Paraburkholderia haematera; assembly: GCF_905220975.1. Lineage (GTDB taxonomy): Bacteria > Pseudomonadota > Gammaproteobacteria > Burkholderiales > Burkholderiaceae > Paraburkholderia > Paraburkholderia haematera. Next base: position 32,456 of record NZ_CAJNBK010000003.1, read on the forward strand.
CGTGCCGGCGCTTGCGCACGTGTTCAGCGAACTGGGCTGTGAACCGGTTCGCAGCGACTACTTTATCTGGCGCAATTACGGCGAAGCGCCCGCCACGAACGAAGATCTGCGCGCCGAAGCACTCGGCCCCGCCCTGATTCGAGCACTCGAACCAGGCCTGCCGGGCGGAGTGCCGGCGCGCACGTTGCACCCAACGATAGAACGATGACGAAACCGATTGCAATTGTGGGGATGGCCTGCCGCTTCCCCGGCCATGTTGAGAGCCCTGACGATTTCTGGGCGCTGCTGCGCGACGAAAAAGACGCGGTCACACAAGTGCCCGCGGACCGTTTCGGCACGGAGTTCTATCAGCATCCGTCCAAACGGGAAGCCGGCAAGAGCTACACGTTCTCGGCCGGCGTGCTGGACGACGTCGCCGGTTTCGACGCGGCCTTTTTCGGCATCTCGCCGCGCGAAGCGCAGCAGATGGATCCGCAGCAGCGTCTGCTGCTCGAACTCGCGTGGGAAACCTTCGAGGACGCGGGTGTGCGTCCGCGCGACATGGAAGGCAGTAATTGCGCGGTCTATATCGGCGTGGCGAGCCCGGACTACGGCAATCGTTTCGTCGACGACCTCAACGCGGTGGATCCGTATTCGGCTACCGGCAACACGCTCAGCATCGCATCCAATCGCCTGTCCTATCTGTTCGATCTGCGCGGACCGAGCGTGTCGGTCGATACGGCGTGTTCGTCGTCACTGGTCGCCTTGCATCAGGCGTGTCAGGCGCTGCAATCGGGCGACGCCGAGATGGCGCTCGCGGGCGGCGTCAATCTGCTGCTGCATCCGTTCGGCTTCGTGACATTCTCGAAAGCGTCGATGTTGTCGCCCCGCGGACGCTGCCGCGCGTTCGACGCAACCGGCGACGGTTACGTCCGCTCGGAAGGCGGCGCACTGGTCATGCTTAAGACGCTCGACCGTGCGCTGGCTGACGGCGACACAATTCACGCAGTCATCGCAGGTTCCGGCGTCAACTCGGACGGTTACTCGCAAGGCGGTATCAGCGTGCCGGGCGCGGCCACGCAAGCGGCATTGCTGCGCACGGTCTATGAACGCGCAGGCGTTGACCCGCGCTCGCTCGCCTATGTCGAGGCGCACGGCACAGGCACGGCGGTCGGCGATCCGATCGAAGCGCGTGCCTTGATGGAAGTCGCGTCGGCGGGGCGGCCGGTCGATCAACCGTTGTTGATCGGCTCGGTGAAGACTAACGTCGGCCACCTCGAAACGGCCTCGGGTATGGCCGGTTTGATGAAGGCGATTCTGTGCCTGAAGCACCGCGCGGTGCCGAAGACGCTGCATTTCGAAACGCCGAATCCGGCGATCGATTTCGTCGGCGGCCGGCTGCGTGTCGTGGATCGTCTGACGCCGCTCGATGGGGGGGCGGAACCGTTGGTGATCGGCGTCAATTCGTTCGGGTTCGGCGGCACGAATGCACACATCGTCTTGCGGGAAGCACCGGTAGCCGATGCCACCGCACGCGCCGGAAACGACGCAACGGCACTGTCGCCGCTGATCCTCTCGACCCGTACCGCAGCCGCTTTGCCCGCACTGGCCGCACGCTATCTGTCGAGGCTCGAGAGCGGCACGCCGTGGAGCACGCTGGCATCGAACGCGGCGCATCGCCGCGAGTGGCTCAAGCATCGCGCAATCGTCGCACCGTCAACCCCAGCCGAAGCACGGGCGGCGCTCGCCGCGCTCGCCATGCCGACGCAGGATCAGACGAAACCGTCGCTCGTGCACGGCGAAACGCCGGGTGACGATACACGTCTCGCGCTGGTGTTCTCGGGCAACGGCTCTCAGTGGGCCGGCATGGGTAAGCAATTGCTCGAACAGGAGCCGGTGTTCCGTGCGGCGCTCGACGAACTCGACGCGCTCTGGCGCGCCGACGGCAGCGCTTCGCTGGTCGAGGTGCTGCGCGAAGGCGTCACCGCCACCACGCTGGAGGCCACCGAGCACGCACAACCGCTGCTGTTCGCGATTCAGGTGGGCGTGGTGCGAGTCATCGAAGCGCGTGGCGTCTGCTATGACGTGTGCCTCGGCCACAGCGTCGGCGAAGTTGCCGCAGCGTGGGCGGCGGGTGCCTTGACACTCCAGCAGGCCGTCCATGTGATCAAGATTCGCAGCCGCGCTCAGGCAAGCACGCGCGGCACGGGGCGAATGGCCGCCGCCGGGCTCGGCGAAGCCGCCATGCGTGCGCTGATGGCGCAACTCGGCGTGGACACCGCGGTGGAAGTCGCGGGTGTGAACAGTCCGCAAGCTGTCACGCTGGCCGGTCCGCTTGGCGCATTGCAGGTGCTTGAAGCCGCGGTGAAGGATAGCGGCCGCTTCTTCCAGATGCTGGAACTGGACTACGCGTTCCACAGCCGTCAGATGGACCCGATTGAGCCGGCCGTGTTGCAGGGCCTCGCGGCGCTCGCACCGAACGCCACGACGCGTAGCTTCGTTTCGACGGTGACGGGCGCCGAACTCGCAGGCACCGAACTCGACGCGCAGTACTGGTGGCGCAACATCCGCGAACCGGTGCGTTTCGGCGATGCCGTGGCTCAGGTTGCCCAAACGGGCGTGCGCCTGTTCCTTGAAATCGGCCCGCATTCGATTTTGCGCACCTATGTGACGCAGACACTCGACGACGCCCGCATCCCGGGCCGCTCGCTGCCAACGCTCAAGCGCAATCACGACAGCGCGCAGATGCTGCACCACGCGATCTACGCGATGCTCGCGAACGGCGCGCGCGTCGACGTCGAACGCTTCGCGCCGAAGAGCGCACGCGTGGCGCTGCCGTCCTACCCGTGGCAGCACGAACGCTATTGGCTCGGCCCAACTGCGGAAGCGTACAACCTGGTCAATCGCCGTCGCGAACATCCACTGCTCGGCTACCGTCTGCGCGAACACGCGCTCGCCTGGGAAAATCAGCTCGATCCGGCCGGTCTGCCGATGCTGGCCGATCACGTGGTCGACGGCGGGGTGGCGTTCCCTGGGGCGGGTTACGTCGAAATGGCGCTCGCCGCCGCGCGCGTGCATTTCGGCACGCAAAGCTGCGCCGTCGAGAACCTCGAAATCCGTCTGCCGGTTGTATTCCAGCCGCAGCATTCGAAGCTGTTCCGCTTCACGGTCGACGTGCGCACCGCGAGTTTCACGATCGAAACACGCGAGCGCATGTCCGACGAAGCGTGGTCGCTCAACGTGACCGGCCGATTGCTGGCGAGCGGCTGCGCGCTGAGTGAGGAAGGCGATGCGAGCGCACTGCCGGCCACCACGCTTACCGATCTTTTCGCGCAACCGGCCATGTCCGGCTCAACGCTGTATGCGAACACCGCGGCGATCGGCTTGAGCTACGGCCCGGCATTCCAGTGGGTGCGCGCGGTGCACGTCGACGTGAAAGCCGACATGGCGCTGGCGGAAGTGGACGTCCCCGCCGTACTCGCGCAAACCGAAGCCGAACTGGGCGCCTATGCGCTTCATCCGGCCTTGATGGACAGCGGTTTTCATCCGCTGTTCGCCTTGCTCGCCTCGGCGGATCAGGCTGAGATCGAACACGCCGCCTATGTGCCGGTGCAAATCGGACGCATCGACTATCTGCGCGGCGACGCGATCCGCTACGTGGTCGCAAGGATCGAACGGCGCAGCCCGCATTCGGTGGTGGCATCGTTCGAATTCGCCGATGAGCACGGTGCAATCGTTGCGCGGCTCGGCGCGTGCTGCTTCCGCCGCGTCGATCTGATGGGACGCCGTCAGCATCCGCCAGCGCGTTACGCCTATATCGCCGAGGCCAGGCCGCTTGTCGCCGACCTCGACGCACGCATGTTGCCCGAGCCGGCTACACTGCTGGAAGATGCCGCCGCGGCATTGTCTGCGCAAGAAGATCAACCGCGCAGACAAACGCATCTGACTGAAATGCTGCCGCTGCTCGACGTGCTCGCTAGCGCCTACGCACTGAACGCGCTCGATGCGATGAACGTTTTTGCGCAACCGTCGCTGCCGGACTGCGCGCATCCGGCACTGCTGGCGCGTCTCGTGCAGATTGCCGTTGAAGACGGTCTGGCGCGGCGCGATGGAACGCATCTGGTGCGCGACGCAGCGGCTTGCGCGAATCTGCCGGGAATCGACGAACTGTGGCGCGACCTGCTTGCCCAGTCTCCCGCGCACGTGGCCGAACTGACCTTGCTCGCGCATTGCGGCGCGGCGCTGCCAGCCGTGTTGCGTGGCGAAGTGAGCGGCGCGCAGATTCTGCCGCCGTCGCGCAGCAGTCTGGTCGAGCACTTCTTTGAAGCTTCGCCGACGTGGGCGCATGTCAACGCGTTGACCGGCGCCTGCCTGCATCGCGCGATCGAAGCGTGGAGCGAACCGCGCCGGTTGCGCGTGCTCGAACTGGATTCGCCGTCGAGTGATGTGCTGCAGCCGCTTGCGATTCACATGCCGGTGTCGCGCTGCGACTACACGATTGCGGGCACCCATGAGCAGTTGAGCGGCTTCGACGCGAGCGAGCATCCGTCCATCCGGATCGCGAACGTCGAGTTCGGTGATGCACCGCGCCTGTCCGGCATTGAAGCCGGCGAGCGTTACGACATCGTCGTGGCGAGCCACGTGCTGGCCGCACAGACCGAACCCCGTGCGCTGCTCGCCGCGCTGCGCGGCTGGCTCGCGCCGGGCGCGCTGGTCGTGATCGCAGAGCCGCGCAATAGCCGCTTCGCCGATATCGTGTTCGATCTCGACACGGATGCCGCGCACGCCAACGCACGCCGCGCGGCATGGCTATCGCCAGTATCTTTGACGAAACACCTTGAAGAAGCAGGCTTCGAACAGGTCACGCGGCATACCGAACAGGGCCTGGATCTTGAAGGCGCACCGACGCTGATCGTTGCACGCGAGCCGTCCGCGCTCGCTTCTGCTGGCAAGGACGGTGAAGCGCAGACGCCGTCCGCGCATTGGTCCTTGTTGTACGCAGCGCAAGCCGAGATCGACGAGACCCTGGCTGCTGCCTTGCAGGCTGCCGGCCACACGGCGTCGAGCAGCACGCTCACGGCGTTGCGTCACGACATGAGCAAGCTGGCCGCGCCGGCAGGGTGTCCGCATCACGTCGTATTCATCGCGCCGGATCACGTCATGTCCGCCGATGCGGATGGAACTGAGGTGATGCAGGTCCAGCAGCAGACCACGCTCGCGTTGGCGCAACTCGTTCGTGATCTCACCTCGGTTGCCGGGCTGATGCAGCCGCACTTGTGGATCGTGACGCGCGGCGGCGCGCCGGTCGCCACACCGTTTGCCGATGCCGCGACGCTGCGTCCCGAGCAAGCGGCGATGTGGGGTCTCGGCCGTGTCCTGGCCAACGAGCATCCGGAACTGTCGTGCCGGTTGATCGACGTATCGCCGGCGTGCCGCGATGCAGGCGCCGAGTTGGCGCGCGAGCTGCTCGCATCCGACGGCGAGGAAGAAGTACTGCTCACTTCACAGGGCCGCTACGTGCCGCGCATGCTGTCTGCGGCAAGCGCCGCACTGCGCCGCGAATCCGCTGCTGCGGGTCGTCCGCAGAACGAAGCGGCGGTGCTCGGTTTTGCTTCGCCCGGTTCGTTGCGCAACCTTGAATGGTTCGCGCTGCCGCAACGCGAACTCGCGGTGGATGAAGTCGAAATCGAACCGGTTGCAACCGGTCTGAATTTCCGCGACGTGATGTACGCAATGGGCCTGCTGTCCGACGAGGCCGTCGAAAACGGCTTTGCGGGCGCAACGATCGGCATGGAGCTGTCGGGGCGCGTCGCGCGCGTCGGCCGGGACGTGCGGCGTTTCGCACCGGGCGATGCGGTACTCGGTTTCGCACCGGCTTCGTTCGCGAGCCACGTGCGCACAAAGGCCGAGGCCATCGCCCATAAGCCCGAACGTCTCACCTTCGAAGAGGCGGCCACGGTGCCGACCACCTTCTTCACGGCGTACTACGCGCTGTGCGAGTTGGCGCGGCTGCGCCGCGGCGAGCGCGTGCTGGTGCATGGTGCGGCCGGCGGGGTCGGGATCGCGGCGATCCAGCTCGCGCGCCACCTGGGTGCGGAGGTATTTGCAACGGCGGGCAGCCGTGAGAAGCGCGAATTCGTGCGTCTGCTCGGCGCGGATCACGTATTCGATTCGCGCAGCCTCGCATTTGCCGATGAAATCCGCGAGCGTACACAAGGCGCGGGTGTCGATATCGTGCTCAATTCGCTCGCCGGTGAAGCGATGGTGCGCAGCATCGACACGCTGCGTCCGTTCGGCCGTTTCCTCGAACTCGGCAAGCGTGACTTCTACGAGAACAGCCGCATCGGCTTGCGGCCGTTCCGCAACAACATCAGCTATTTCGGTATCGATGCCGACCAGTTGATGAGCGCGTTGCCGGATCTGACCTCGCGTCTTTTCGAAGAGGTGATGCAACTGTTCGCGGGCGGCGTGCTGCATCCGCTGCCGTATCGTGCGTTCCCGGCGGAACGCGTCGAGGAAGCCTTCCGCCACATGCAGCAGGCGCGTCAGATCGGCAAGATCCTCGTGACGTATCCGGCAGGCACGCCCAGTCCATCACGCGCGACGGCCGGCGCTGACGCGCTGCAACTCGATCCGGCCGCGGCATATCTGATTGTCGGCGGCACGGGTGGGCTCGGTTTCGCCACCGCGCGCTGGATGATGTCGCGCGGCGCGCGAAATCTGACGCTCGCAAGCCGTTCAGGCGCCCTCGCACCGGAACTCGCCGCAGAGGCCGCGCGTTGGCGCGAAGGAAACGGCACACAGGTCCGCACGGCAGCGTGCGACGTCACGGACTCAGCCGCGCTCAACGCCTTGCTCGCCGATATCGCCGCGCACGGCATGCCGCTCAAGGGCGTGCTTCATTCGGCGATGGTGATCGACGACGGCCTCGTACGGAATCTCGACGACGCGCGTTTCGCCGCGGTGCTCGCGCCGAAACTGGCCGGCGCATGGAACCTGCACCGCGCCACGCGTGGCACGAAACTCGATTTCTTCGTCGTGTATTCATCGGCGACGACTTTCCTCGGCAATCCGGGGCAGTCGAGTTACGTGGCGGCCAATACCTTCCTCGAGGCGCTGATCGCCCAACGTCGTGCGGCCGGTTTGCCAGGCACCTACATGGCGTGGGGACCGCTGGACGACGTCGGCTTCCTCGCGCGCAATGCCGAAACGCGCGAAGCGCTGCAGGCACGGATCGGCGGTTTGTCGATTACATCGGCCGAAGCGCTCACGGCGCTGGAGCGTGCGATCGTCGACATGAACGCAGGTGAAGCGGTGGTGCGGCTCGACTGGCAGGCGCTGTCCCTCGGCATGCCGGCGGCGCGCGCTCGCCGCTACACCGAACTTCATGCGCGCGGCAGTCACGAACCGGCACGTCAGGGTGGCGCGCAGATGCGCGACCAGATTCTTGGCCTGGCATTCGCCGATGCGTTGCAACTGGTCGCAGAAACCTTGCAGGCGCAGATTGCACGCATCCTGCACATGTCGCCGGAAAAAATCGAAACCGGCCGCTCGATCCTCGATATGGGCATGGATTCGTTGATGGGCATGGAGCTCGGCATGGCTGTCGAGGAGAGCTTCCAGGTCAAGCTGTCGATCATGACGATGGCCGAAGGCGCAACGGTGCATTCGCTGGCGCAGCGGATCGTCGAATCGATCCAGGCACAGGACGATGCGGCGGAGCCGAACGGCGTCGCGGCGCAGGTGGCGGCGGTCGCCGCGCAACATGCGCTCGATGTCGGCGCTCATGCGCTGGCCGATGTCGCCGGTGCGTTGTCGGGGCAATCGGACACGGCAACGCCTGTCTCGACGCAAGCCGCGACGGAGCTCGCCTGATGAACGCCCCCGCAGGCTGGAGCCGCCGTGAAGGGACCCTCGCGCGGCCGTTGGCGCTAAGCGGCCACGGTCTGCATACTGGACGGCGCGTGAACGTGCGGATCCTCCCGCACGATACCGATGGCCCGCGTGGCATCGTGTTCCGGCGGATGCAGGGCGCCGGCGTGCTGGCTGAGTTCGCGGTGAGTCCGTCGCTGCGACGCGGCCAGCCGTTTTGCACGATGCTCGAAAGCACCGGTGGCGTCCGTGTGCGCACTGTCGAACACCTGCTGGCGTCGCTGCTGACCTGCGAAATCGATCGCGCAACGGTCGAGCTGGATGCGGAGGAAGTACCGATTCTGGACGGCAGCGCGCAGCCGTGGATCGAGGCGATCCGCGCATGCGGGCGGACCGAATTGCCGCATGCGAAACGCTTCATTCGCGTGCTGCGTCCGGTGAAGATTGCCGACGGCGAAGGTACGCGCGACGAACGCAGCATCTCGATCGAACCGTCGTCCGCCTATGAAATGGCCGTGCGTAACGACCTGAAAGGCTTCGGCGCGTTGCGCTGGGACGGCGCGGTGACGCCTGCGAGTTTTGCCGAAGAGATCGCCCCGTCGCGTTCATACGGACGCGTCAAATGGGCGATCCCCGCCATTCTCGCCGGCTATGTGCGCGGCATGCCGATTCTGCGTGGCGCGCGCCTGTCGTGTACGGCTGCGATCGTCGGTAATCGCGTGCTGGGCGGGATGCGCGTACCCGACGAGTTCGTGCGGCACCGCGTGCTGGATCTGGTCGGCGACATGGCCATGGCCGGCGCGCCGTTGCTTGGCCGTGTCACGGCTTTGCGGCCGAGTCATGAAATGAACTACCGGCTGGTTGCCGAACTGCTCGCCACGCGCGACGCGTGGGAATGGGCCGAATTTCCGGCTTGATATCGACATCGGGCCGGCACCTCACAGGGTTAATTGAACAGCATGGGATTGGGTGATCACATCCGCCAGCAACTCGCCGCGAAGGCGTTGATGCGGCAACTGGAACGCGTCTCCGAAGAGGCGCAGACGCCGGGCGCGCCATTGCCTACTGGCGGCACGCGCGCGGCGCAGGACGCGTCGCGCGCCGCGCTGTGCAGCTTCGAGACCATGCCGGGTTATCAGCAGGTCGAAATATTGCGGCAGATGGGCGAGAAGCTGCAGGTCCAGTCGCCGTTTTTCCGCGTGCACGAAGGCATTGCGGGGGCGACCACCCAGATCGGCGGCGCGCAGTATCTGAACTACGCGAACTATAACTACCTCGGCCTTGCCGGCGATCCGCTCGTGTCCGCGCGCGCGAAAGAGGCGATCGACCGTTATGGCACGTCGGCGTCGGCGAGCCGGATGGTGGCGGGCGAACGGCCCGTGCAGCGCGACCTCGAAGCGGCGCTCGCCGCGTTGTACGAGGTGGACGATTGCGTTGTGTTCGTGAGCGGGCATGCAACCAACGTGACGGTGATCGGCTCGCTGTTCGGCCCCGGCGATCTGATTGTGCACGATTCGCTCGCGCACAACAGCATCGTGCAAGGTGCGCAATTGAGCGGCGCGAAACGGTTGAGTTTTCCGCACAACGACTGGCAGGCGCTCGACGCGCTGCTCGCGCGCGTGCGGCACGATTACCGGCGCGTGCTGATTGCGATCGAAGGCCTGTACAGCATGGACGGGGACATCCCCGATCTGGCGCAGTTCGTCGACATCAAACGCCGGCATGCCGCGTTCCTGATGGTCGACGAGGCACACTCGCTCGGCGTGCTGGGCGAGCAGGGCAAGGGCGTTCGCGAGCATTGCGGCGTGGCGAGTGGCGATGTCGATATCTGGATGGGCACGCTCAGCAAAACATTGGCGGGATGCGGCGGGTTTATCGCCGGCTCGCAGGCGCTGATCGATATCCTGCGGCATCTCGCGCCTGGCTTTCTGTATAGCGTTGGCCTCGCGCCTGCACTGGCGGCGGCGTCGCTCGCGGCGCTCGAACGGCTGATTGCGGAACCGGGGCGGGTGGCGCTGCTGCGCGCGCGTGGCAAACAGTTTCTGGATGAAGCGCGAGCCGCCGGTCTCGACACCGGCAAAAGCGCGGGTTATGCGGTCGTACCGATCATTACCGGCAGCACCTTGAAGGCGGCGCAGTGGGCCAACGCGATGTTTGCGGAAGGCATCAACGTGCAGCCGATTTTCTATCCTGCTGTCGAAGAGAAGGCGGCGCGTTTGCGGTTTTTCATCTGTTCGACGCATGAGCCGGAACAGATTAGCCGAACCATTGCGGCGCTCAAACGCCTGCCTCGTTAACGAGGAACACTCAGAGGATCACTCGCCATGTACGCCGTTCAATCAGAGCGCGCTCGCGCACCATCTCAGGGCCGCGAATCCGGCGCGCTGCAGTTCCGTCCTGCGCGAGCCGAAGACGCCGAGGCGTGTGCGCCGTTGATCTTCGCCTCGGGCGTGCGTGAGTTCGGGTTCTTCCTCGGTGAAACCGACGACCGGTGCATCGCGTTTCTGAAATTCGCGTTCACGTCGAAGCACGGCCGCTTCTCCTATCAGCGGCACCGCGTCGCTGTGACGGGTCACGATAAGGTGGTGGCCGTGCTTGCCGTGCATGACGGCCGGAACATCTGGTTTGACGATCCTCATGTCGCGCTGATGCTGTTCGTGTTTTTTGGCGTGCGCTGCACCGTTGGAATGTTGTTGCGCGGGCTGGTGCTGGAGAGTGAGTTGCCCGCGCCTAAGTCGTCGCAGACGCTGATTGCGCATTGTGCGACCGTTGAACCGCTGAGGGGTACCGGTGTGTTCAGCGCGCTGCTGACCCATGCGTTGCGCGCGGGTCCGACGCACCATGAACCCGATCGGCAGGTCGTTCTGGACGTCCTGGTGAGCAATCGGCGTGCGTACGATTTGTATGAACGCCTGGGCTTTGTCGAGTTGCCGCGCCGAGCGCCGATTTCGCGCCGCTTGCCGCGCGAACTTGAGTCGGTGCGGATGCAACTGATGCGTCGAGCCTGATCGGAATTCGAGGGGCAGGTTGCGCAAATCTAAAAAAGTACGTAGAGAGGAAATAAGACCATGCATATTCATCCAGTGATTCTTTGCGGCGGGAGCGGCACGCGGTTGTGGCCAATGTCGCGTGGCGGATATCCGAAGCAGTATCTCAAGCTGACGGGCGAAAACACGCTGGTTCAGCAAACCGCATTGCGTCTGCGAGGCATCGCCGACATCGCATCGCCGATCGTCGTCACAAACAATGAACAGCGCTTTCTGGTTGCCGAGCAGTTGCGCCAGGTCGATGTCGTTTCATCGGCAATCGTGCTCGAGCCGGCCAGCCGCAACACGGCGCCGGCTATCGCGGTAGCGGCGTTGCTGGCTTTGCGCGAAAGCCCGGACTCGTTGTTGCTCGTTCTGCCGTCCGATCATGTGATTGCCGGCGAAGCGGCTTTCGTCAAAGCGGCCGAAACTGCCGCGCAGATTGCCAGAGACGGCTATCTGGTCACTTTCGGCATTACGCCAACCGAGCCGCACACCGGCTACGGCTACATCCGTGCGGGCTCGACGCTCGAAGGTGCGGAGAGCTTTGTGGTCGATTCCTTCGTCGAAAAGCCGGATACGGAAACGGCACAGCGTTTTCTCGCTGATGGGCGCTACTACTGGAATAGCGGCATGTTCATGCTGAAAGCCTCCACCTACATGGAGGAACTGCGCCGCTACGAGCCAGAAATCGCGAAGCAGGCGGAGCTTTCGCTGGAGGGGGCGCAACGCGACCGTGATTTCGTCCGTCTCGAAGCACAAAGCTTCTCGGCCTGTTCCAACATCTCGGTCGACCATGCCGTGATGGAAAAAACGAAGCGCGCCGCCGTGGTCGCGGTAGCGGATCTCGGCTGGAACGACATCGGTTCGTGGACCGCGCTTGCTGACATTGCGGAGCGCGATGCGCAGGACAATGCCTTGATCGGCGACGTGCTAACCGATGCGGTGACCAATTCGTACATCCGCGCTGAACACCGGTTGGTGGCCGCAATCGGGCTGGATAACGTCGTGATCGTGGAGACGGCTGATGCGGTGCTCGTGGCGCATCGCGACCAGGCACAAGACGTCAAGAAGATCGTTGCGCAGTTGAATACCATGGGACGTCACGAGTCGGTCACACACCGTCGCGTGGTGCGGCCGTGGGGATCGTACGAAGGCATTGATAGCGGCGACCGGTTCCAGGTCAAGCGGATCGTCGTCAGCCCCGGCGCGCAACTGAGCCTGCAGATGCATCATCATCGTGCGGAGCATTGGATCGTCGTCAAGGGCACCGCACTCGTCACCAACGGCGATAAAGAAGTCATCCTCACTGAAAATCAATCGACGTACATTCCGCTCGGGGTTACGCACCGTTTGCTGAATCCGGGCAAGATTCCGCTCGAGTTGATCGAGGTGCAGTCTGGCGCCTATCTCGGCGAGGACGATATCGTCCGTTTCGAAGACACCTATGGGCGTGTCGCGAAGGCTTAACAGCAATCGCGTTTGCTCGCAGTGCACACGGTGGCGACCTCGTTGCCGTGTGACGATCGGCCTTCGCCAGCACACCCACGCGTGAGTTCCGTGCGGCCCGGTATGCGGAGTCACCGTCGTGCTCGGGATTGACCCGCCTCGAAACACGCGTTAGCATCGTTTCCATGATTGCATCTATCTTCTCCCGTCCGCATTCTTTGCACGCATGCTGTTGCAGCCTGCCAAGGGGAGCTTGCGTCTAGCGAGTCGATCTGTACCTGTCCGTATCCCTGAGGCCACCCGTTACAAGACCGGTGGCCTTTTTGTTTTGGTCTGTCCGTTTTCGTATCTGGCGTGGGCTTTACGGTCTCTTTTACGCTCACTGCCGCGCTCAATACCACAGGAGTTCACATGCCGGTTGCCCTGTACGACACCTGGTCGCGCACCTTGCGCGCTTTCACGCCGATTCAGGCGGACCATGTGGGCCTGTATTGCTGCGGCCCTACCGTGTACGACCACGCGCATATCGGCAATCTTCGAACCTACGTGTTCGAAGACGTGCTGCGACGCGTGCTGGCGTTGAACGGCTACACCGTGCGGCACGTCGTCAATATTACTGACGTCGGCCACCTGGTCTCCGATGCGGACGAAGGCGAAGACAAAATGGAGAAGGGCAGCCGGCGTACGGGCGAATCGGCGTGGGCAATCGCAGAACGCTATACAGCGGCGTTCATGAACGACTGGCGCGCGCTGAACCTGCTGGAGCCCACCGTGTGGTGCCGCGCAACCGACCACATTGCCGAACAGATCGACTTCATTGCCGAACTCGAACGCAAGGGCTACACGTACCGCACAATCGACGGCATCTACTTCGACACGAGCAAACAGGACGAATATGGCTTTCTGGCACGTCTCGATGTAGCGGGCCTGCAGGCCGGAAAACGCGTTGCACTGGGAGAGAAGCGGCACGCGACGGATTTCGCGCTGTGGAAATTCAGTCCACCGGATACCCTGCGGCAAATGGAGTGGGATAGCCCATGGGGAAGAGGCTTTCCCGGTTGGCATATCGAATGCTCGGCAATGTCGGCGAAATACCTGGGCCCGTGGTTCGACATTCATTGCGGCGGGGAAGATCACATCGCGGTGCATCACAGCAATGAAATCGCGCAGACTCAGGCACGCCATGGAACCCGCCTCGCGAACTTCTGGATGCACGGCCATTTCCTCACGCTGGACACCGGCAAGATGTCGAAGTCGGGCGGCGACTTCGTGCGCCTGCGGACGTTGACCGGGCGCGGCGTCGATCCGCTTGCATATCGTTACTTATGCCTGAGCGCCCATTACCGGAGCAGCTTGCGCTTCAATCTGGACGCACTGGACGCCGCGCAATCCGCGTTGGACCGTTTGCGCAGAGTCTATGTGCAATGGCCGGAAGGAGGCATGCCCGATACGCATAGCGTCGCTCGTTTCAAGGTTGAGGTCGATCAGGATCTGAATCTGCCGCGTGCGCTCGCTGTGCTGTGGGACGTGGTGAGAAGCGATCTTCCGGCGGCGACGCGGCGGGCGACGGTTGACCGCTTTGACGCCGTGCTCGGTTTTCGGCTTGCCGACTGGAAGAAGGACGTGTCCGCGATTCCCGCGATTCCCGTGGATATCGCGCTTCTTGCCGATGAGCGTGAAAGGGCGCGTGCGGCGAAAGACTGGAACGAGGCCGACCGTCTGCGTGACCAGTTAAGAGCCGAAGGCTGGCATGTTGAGGACAGCTCGAGTGGTCAGGCACTGCGTCGGCTCGATAAAACGCAATAACGCTGTTAGGGCATGACGGTGGAAGACACATTCGACGATTTCCACTGCGATCGCCGGATAACGCGAGCAGTAAGTAGTCCAACACGCTACTCACCGAAGGAGCAGTACATGACGGACACGATTGTGATCGACTGGTCGGCCCTGCCGGTACCCATTGACGATGGCGCCGCCAGACATCTGGAAGGATCCCGCTTGCCGGATATCTCGCTGAACTCGATCAACGGCGAAGCGGTGGATCTCAGCAGCCTTGCGGGGCTCAAGGAGCATCGATACGATTGAACGTCGATCGGCGCGTAGAAAAACCGCATTGAAGATAGACGAACCGCCGTACTGGCCCGTCTATTTTCATGCGGTTTCTCGCCCGCCTTAGAGCGGCACCACTCCAGGTTCGGCGTGCGAAAGCGGCTTGCCGTACGGCAAAAAGACAGGCCCGCAACCCCAATGAATTGGCGGGCATTGATACCAGCCGCGTCGAATGACGATAGGCGGCATCATTTCTCCGGGGCAAGGAGGTGGTTCCCGCGTGAGGTAGGCGACGCCGCCGCGAACGGATTGCGACGCTGACTGGTCGAGTTCATCGGCGCGGGGCAAATCCTTGAGAATGAGATTTTTCATGATGGATCTCCGGCAAGGTTGGATTGGCAGCGAGCCCGGACATCGCCGCGCTCATTCATTCCAATCGCACACACCATGCCATCCACCGCAAAGCGGCGTGCCGTCCACATCCACGGATCTTGCGAGCGCAAGGTGATCGGGATAGACAGACTCGCGACGCCACGGTGTCGGTGCGCTACCAACAGCGTGCGTGACGAACCACCGCGGCTAGCGCGCCGCCCGCCATCCGGCAAGGAGGGCGGGCAGTTCGGCCATGTCCCGAAAGACATGCACCGCGCCCGCGCCATGCAAGGCCGTTGCGCTGCTGTGGCCCAATTCTTCCGGACAATAGCCGAACACCGTAGCGCCGGCGGCCACGCCTGCAGTCGCGCCCGTGACGGTATCTTCAACGACCGCACAACGTTGCGGATTCACGCCGAGCCCCGCGGACGCGGCGAGGTAGACATCGGGATAGGGCTTGCTGCGCGGTGTTTCGTGGCCGCTGAAAATGCGCCCTTCGAAGCAGTCGAGAATGCCGGCCTTCGCCAGTTGCAATTCCACCTTGAGGCGATCTGCGCCCGACGCAACGGCAATGCGTCCGTCGAGTGCCGCGTAGAGCGTGCGCACCGCCGACGCGGCGCCGTCAATCGCCACCATATCCTGATCGAGCGCCTCGTTACGGCGCGCACGAAACTGCATAAGCCACTCAGTCGTGATTGCGAAGCCGGTCCGCGCTTCAATGAGTGCCGCTTCATCCTTGACGGCCTTGCCGACAAAAATGCGCATCGTCTCTTCGACGCTCAAGCGCCAGCCCAACTCGCCGAGCATCTCGGTCAGCACGCGGTTGGTGATGGGTTCGGAGTCGACGAGCACGCCGTCGCAGTCGAAGAGTACGGCGTCGAAAGGGAAATCGGCCATCGGGCAGGGAACGGATAGAGGTCGCGGAACCGGCAAGGATACCTCACCGGCTCGCGCGACGCCGCGCGAAGGCCTGGTGGCCGCCCGCTGCGAGCGTCATCGCAGAAGTTCTATGCGCATTGAAACATCAGCTGGTTAGGATTCGAGGGGCGAACATTGCGCCGTCTATCCATTTCCATTCATTTCAATAACGTTTGCTATCGTTTTGCTTTCGTTGGGCCGCGGCGTGGAGGCCGCTCTGTCTGTCACGACTCGCATGCTTCAGCGCGTTTCTTTCAATACAAATAAAAGCGACGGATTTTTCAGGCTGTTGCGTTAAAGGAGAAACGGAGCCGCTTCTGGCTTCGGCTCTTAGGGGAGAAACCAGCATGACATCGACCAAACCGGTCCGCTTTCTGACTTCCGTGCTCGCTGCCGCGATCACGTGCGCCGCTGCGCTGACCGCCGCGCCTGCCTTCGCACAAGCCGTGATCGTGGCGCCCATGGCGCCGCCACCGGCGCGCGTCGAAGTGATGCCGGCGCCGCGTGCCGGCTATGTCTGGGATCAGGGCCGCTGGCGGTGGGACCATGGCCGTTACGTGTGGGTGCCCGGCCACTGGCAGCCGGTTCGCGTCGGGTATCGCTGGGTGCCGGGACATTGGGTGCAGCGCGGTCCGAACTGGCGCTGGGTTGAAGGGCATTGGGCCTGAACGTTGCGCGCCGTGGCGCGCCGTGGCGCGCGTGGGCGCGCTTCGGCGCGCATTGCAACTTTGCAACCCAACCGGACAGGTTCTTATGAAAACGCTCGTGATCATTCTGCTTGCGGCTACACTCGCCGGCTGTGTCGTCTACCCGGCGCGGCCGGCCTACTATCGGCCGGCGGTCGTCGTATATTGATTGGTATGCATGCTGCAATCCGTCCGGTGCGCGCCCTTCGAATCGGTGCGCGCACAACCAGTCGATCCGCGCTGCGCGTGCCGCGCGCGCTGTGGAGCCGCATGCCTTGAGCGAACGCGATCCCGATGCGGAGCTGTTGGCGGGGGTTGCCCGGCAGGACCCGGCCGCCGTCCGCTCGCTTGTCGCGCGCAAGTTGCCGCGTCTGCTCGCGCTCGCCACGCGCATGCTGGGAGATCGGATGGAAGCCGAAGACGTGGCGCAGGAGGTCTTCGTGCGAATCTGGAAACAGGCTTCGCGCTGGCGGGAAGGTGAGGCGAAGGTCGATACGTGGGTGCATCGCGTCGCGCTCAATCTTTGCTATGACCGCTTGCGCGGCCGTCGCGAGGTCCCGCACGACGAGATGCCCGACGAGATCGACCCGGCCGCATTGCCTGACGCCACCCTCGAAGCGCGCGCCCAGGACGAACGTGTTCGCGAGGCGCTCGCCGCGTTACCGGCACGGCAGCGCGAGGCACTGGTGCTCAATTACTACCAGGAGATGTCGAACATCGACGCTGCCGCCCTGATGGGCATCACGGTCGATGCGTTGGAAAGTCTGCTGGCACGTGCGCGCCGCAATCTGCGCGCCCAACTGGCCGGCAGCGGCCTTAGCAAGGACAAGTCATGACGCCCGAAAGATTCCATCAGATCGTCGAAGCCTACGGCGCCGATCCGCGCCGCTGGCCGCAACAGGAACGCGCAGCGGCAGAGGCCTGGGCCGCGGCCCATCGTGCCGAGGCCGCTGCCGTGCTGGCGGACGCGGCCGGTATCGATGCGTGGCTGGCGGCCGACAAGGTCGATCCGCCGGGCGCGGCGCTCAAGCAGCGCATTATCGGCAGCGCACCCGTACGGCAGCCGATCGTGCCGCGCCGGCGCTGGTGGTGGTCGGGCGCGGCGGTGGCTGGCGTCGGATTGCTGGGCGGCGCGGCCGGCGCTTTTGCGGTGTCGTTCTTCGTTTTGACGGGGACGGTTCCGCCAGCGCACGAGTTCTCCTATTCAACTTCGAGTTTCGGTGGTTCATCCGCCGATTGGAGCGGCGAATGAACGGCCGGTCATGGAAAATCGTGCTGGTGGCTTCGCTGGTGCTCAACGTGTTTCTGCTGGGCGCGATTTGCGGTGGTGCTTATCAATGGTTCGCGGCGCATGGCGCGATGATCCCGATGCTGGGGCAGCAGCGAACGGCGCTACGCTTCGCCGCCGAAACGCTGCCGCCTGAGCGTCAGAAGGCCTTTGTCGACGGTCTGAAGAATGCGCGCCGTGAAGGCCGGCAGTTTGCCCGCGAGGGACGCGAAGGGCGTCACGAAGTGTTGCGCCTGCTCGCCGCGCCGCAATTCGATCGCGCGGCGCTGGACGCAGCGCTGGCCCGCACGCGTGCAGCCGACAGCAGCCTGCGCGCGCAAGTGGAGGGCAGTGTGGCGGATTTTGCGGCAACGCTGTCGCCCGAGGAGCGCGTCGAATTCGCCGACAGCCTGAAGCTGCGCGGCCAGTGGCGAGAACCGCAGCCATCCGCCAACGCGAAAAAGCCACCGCAGCCGGCCGCAAGTGACGCGACGAGTGCAGCGTCGGGCGAATAAATATTTCTGGGCGGGCGCGACGGATTGCATCGTGACGGCCGTTTAAAGAAATATCCAACGCCGAAGAGGACGGTATGGCTACATCACCGAACATGAATGCCGCGGCGATTGCGCTGAATCGCTTCGGTCTCGGCGCGCGTGCCGACGACACGCCGCCTGCCGACCCCAAGGGATGGCTGCTTGCGCAGTTCGAGCAGTATCAGCCGCGGCCTGCCGCATGGGCGAGCCAGCCTGATTCGGTGGCGCTGTCCACCGAACTGGCGCAGCAGCGCATGCAGATCAACCAGCTGAACCGGCAGAATCAGCAGAATCAGCAGGGTGTCAGCGAAGGCGCGGCCAATCAGGCGAATGCGCAAACCAGCACGCAAAACACCGGGCAAAACACCGCGCAAGGTGCATCGGACACCGCCGCTCAAACTACTAAGCAAGCCGAACGAAAAGCACTGCGCGGCGAAATTCTCGACATGTATCGTTCCTCGGTGAACGCGCGTGTTGCAAGCGCGCTGACTACGCAGACACCTTTCGTCGAACGGCTGGTTCATTTCTGGGCGAACCATTTCGCGGTGTCCACGGAAAAGCCCGCCGTCGCGGCACTGGCCGGCGCGTTCGAAGCGGAAGCGATCCGCCCGCACGTGCTCGGCCGTTTCGAAGACATGCTGGTCGCGGTCGAACGTCATCCGGCCATGCAGTTGTTTCTCGATCAGACGCGCTCGGTCGGACCGGACAGCGTGGCGGCCATGCGCGCCGCGGAACGCAATCCGGGCGTCAAACGCGGTCTGAATGAGAATCTGGCGCGCGAAATCATGGAGCTGCACACGCTCGGCGTGCGCAGCGGTTATACCCAGGATGACGTCACCGAATTCGCCCGTGCGCTGACCGGCTGGAGTCTCGCCGGCAACCCTGGCAACCCTGGCAATGCCGGCAATCCGGGCCGCCCAGGCATGCAGCCGAACGCGGCCCCAGGCACTTTCGTGTTTCGCGTCGCGCTGCACGAGCCGGACTCGAGAACCATTATGGGCCGCCGCTATGACCAACCGGGAGAAGCGCAGGCGCTGGCGATTCTGCACGATCTCGCGAGCGCGCCCGCGACGGCGCAGCACATCGGCGGCAAGCTCGCCCGTCACTTCGTCGCGGACAATCCGCCGCCTGAAGTGAGCGAGCGGCTGGCGAGCGCGTTCGAGCGCAGCGGCGGCGATCTGCCAACCGTGTACCGAACGCTGATCGACATGCCGCAGGCGTGGTCGCCGGCCGCCGTGAAGTTCAAGACGCCGTGGGAATGGACCCTTTCCTCGATGCGCGGGCTGGGCTGGCAGGACCTGGGCAATTTGCAGGCCGCTCCCATTCTGACGCAACTCGGCCAGCCGGTATGGCGCCCAGGTTCGCCCGCCGGTTACGACGACATTGCCGCAAGTTGGGCGGCGCCCGACGCGCTGGTGCGCCGGGTCGAAGTGGCGCAGCGCTTCGCATCGCGCGTCGGCGACCGGCTCGATGCGCGTTCGCTCGGGCAGACCCTGCTGGCCGGCTCGCTCAGCGCGCCGACTGCCACGGCTGTGGCGCGAGCCGACAGCGCATCGACGGCGATCGCGCTGCTGCTGGTCTCGCCGGATTTTCAACGGAGATGAATGCCATGCTTTCACGCCGCAAGTTTCTAAGTGTTGCCGCTGCAGGCGCGGGCGCGATTCTCGTGTCGCCGCGGATCGCTTTTGCAAGCGTCGCAACCGATCGCCGTTTCGTGTTCGTAATCCAGCGCGGCGCGGCCGACGGTCTGAACATCGTCGTGCCGTATGCCGAGCCCGCGTACGCGACACTGCGCGGCGCGCTGGCGATCGACGTCTCCAGTGCGACCCGGCTCGACGGCACCTTCGCGCTGCATCCTTCGCTCGCGCAGACCGCCGCGATGTATGCGAATCATCAGGCGCTGTTCGTGCACGCGGTGGCGTCGCCGTATCGCGACCGTTCGCATTTCGACGGGCAGAACGTGCTGGAGACCGGCGGCACGTCACCGTATCAGATGAAGGACGGCTGGTTGAATCGGCTCGTCGCCTCAATGCCCGCCACGCGCGAGAACGCGATCGCCTTCGCGCCGACCGTGCCGATGGCGCTGCGCGGCAAGGCCGCGGTGACGTCGTACGCGCCCTCTGGGTTGCCGCAGGCGCCTGACGATCTGCTCATGCGGGTCTCGCAACTGTACGACCAGGACGCGCAATTGCGCCCGCTCTGGGAATCGGCCATGACCGCGCGCGGTCTCGCGGGCGACGCCGGTGCGCGCCAGGACCCGGCGAGCCTCGGCAAGCTTGCCGCCGGATTTCTGTCGCGCGACGACGGTCCACGTATCGCGATGATCGAAACCGGTGGCTGGGACACGCATACGGCGCAGAACGCACGCCTCGCCAATCAGTTGAAATCGCTCGACACAATGCTCGCGGCGTTGCGCGACGGCATGGGGCCGTTGTGGAACAAGACCACCGTGGTGGTGGCAACCGAGTTCGGCAGAACCGCCGCCGCCAATGGCACGGGGGGCACCGATCACGGCACCGGTTCGGTGGCGATGGTGCTGGGCGGATCGGTGGCGGGCGGGCGCGTGCTTGCCGATTGGCCCGGCCTGAAACCGGGCGACCTTTACGAAGCGCGCGATCTCAAGCCGACCCAGTCGCTCGATGCTTTGATCGCCGGTGCCGCGAGCGAAAGCCTCGGACTCGATCCGCAGCGTACGGCCGCCACGCTATTCGGCCAGACCGCCGGCATGCGGCCGATGACAGGCCTCGTGCGCGCATAACCCAAAAAAATCACCAGGGAGAGCAAAGGAACATCAGCTAGCGTGCAATCGCGCCAGGTAGACCGTTTCAAATACCAGGACGATGGCAGGACAGCGTCAGGACGTATCAGAACGAAAAGCAGAACGAAAAGCAGAACGAAAGGCAGCGCCGCAAATTGGCTCTTGCGGCGCCGCCCATCGCAACCCGTCTTCATTGATCAATCGCGAATCAATCGCGAATCAATCGCGAATCAAGCGCGAATCAATCGCGAATCAAGCGCGAATCAATCGCGAATCAATCGCGAGCCGCGATCAACCCCCACCGCCGCCTTGCGTGCCGAGCGTCAGCTTGTTGTTCACTGATGTCACGCCTGCAACGCCCTTGGCCACTTGTTCCGCTTGCGGGATCTGCGCGCCATCGGGCACCGTTCCAGTCAACGTCACTGCGCCGCTACGGGCCCGGACGAACACGTTCGACACATCAAAACCCTGCGCTTTCCCCAACGCCTTGCGCACGGCCAGACCCAACTTGCGGTCCGTGCTCTTCATCGCTTTCGAATTCGGCGCCGCCATGGTGCCTGATGCCATCGCGTCGCTCGACTGGGCGTAGGCACTGGACACCGTCGCCAAACACAATGCGATGCCGAGCGTCTTCAATAGATTGACTGTTTTCACGTTTTCTCCATTCCTCGAAAAAGTTGATTTCGCATCGTTGCATGCAAAAAACCACGCGCCTGTAAGCACATTTGCGCCTGCATGGAGCCCCCTGTCTTATAGAAGAGTGACGTTGTGACGCTCCCAGCGCGCTTAAACAATACTCCAGCAAACGCGAGAGTGTCGAAAAAACTGACCAGACCGCCTGGCTCACGATTCGCCTATCATGGCGGCTTCGATCTTTAAAGGTCCAGCGCAGATGTCTGATGGCGTACAACAAGAACTACTCGAACCAGGCACGGATGCCGCTGCATCGTCAATCGATTACGGCTTGTGGGCCCTGACGTTCAGCTACGTGCTCAGCCAGTTTTTCCGCAGTTATATCGCGGTGATCTCCACCCAGCTGATCGGCGATTTCCATTTCTCGCCGCAAATGTTCGGCTGGTTCGCGGGCTCGTTCTTTCTCGTGTTCGCCATCGCGCAACTGCCCGTCGGCATCATGTTCGACCGCTATGGCGTGCGCGGACCCACCGCGCTTCTGATGGGCATCGGCGCCGCGTGCGCCGGCATTCTGTCGATGACCACGAGCGCAACCGTTGCGCTCGCCGCGCAAGCCGGCATCGGACTGGGTTGCGCGCCCATCTTCATGGGGCTGCTCAATTACGTATTGCGTACCGGCCACGGCACGCACAATGTGCGCGCCGTCACGACGGCAAGTGCGATCGGCATGGCGGGTGCCTTGCTGGCCGCGTTGCCGTTGAGCCGGGCCACGGCCAGCTTCGGCTGGCGTCCGGTCATGGTCACCGCTGCGCTTGCCATGCTATGCGCGACGCTTGGTGTCGTATGCCTTGTGCGCCGGCGTGATGCCGCCGCGCATGAACGCAGCCTCGCTGCGCCGCAACACGCGGCAGGCGCCGCGAAACGGCGCACCGGTTTCTGGACCTTGATGCCGGCCTGTCTCGCGCTCTCGGTCGGCAGCACGTTTCGTACCTCGTGGGGCGGCCCGTATCTTGCCGACGTCTACGGATTCGACGTCATTGCGCGCGGTAATGCAATGACCGTCACCAGTGTGATCGGCATCGCCGCATCGTTCTGTATTCCCGTAGCCGTGCGGTTCTGCGCGCCCAAGCTGATTTCGCTGCTGTGGCTGATCGCCGGCGTGCTGGCGGCACTCGTGCTCGCGCTCAGCCCGGACGGCAACTGGGTGGTCAGTGTCGCGCTGATATGCGTGTTGTTCTCGGTCGGCTCGATCCACCCGCTCGTGATGTCGCAAGCACGCGCCATCATCACGCCGCGCCGGCTTGGACTCGGCCTGGGGCTGCTCAACAGCCTGGTTTTTCTCGGCGTGGCGCTGACCAGCAGTTGTTTCGGCTGGATCGCGGGCGCCGCAAAACAGGCGCATCGATCGAACGTGGGAATCTACTCGGCGCTGTTCGCCGTGACCGTCGTGCCGCTTGCAATCGGCGCGGCCGTCTATTTTTTCAGCCCGGTGGTGGCGCCGAAAGAAGAAGCCTGAGCGACTGTTTGCATGTGTCTATAATTCCGCAGCCCGGATCACCCTTGATCCGGGCCACGGTTTGTCATTCGGATGGTGCCGTTTCGCAGGAGCGCATTTCATTTTGAGCAAAACCAATCACAGCCCGATCGATAATCCGGCCGACGGCACGGGCAGCGGAGATATTGCGCAAACACCCGTTGCATCCGCGAGGGCAAATCCGGTCCTCGCGAGCCGGACGGCCCACGAGGCGCACAAGGACGACCGGCATTTCGTCACCGCGCTCGCGCGCGGGCTCGAGGTGCTGGCGTGTTTTCGCTCGGGCGACAAAGCGCTGAGCAACCAGGAACTCGCGCTGCGTTGCAAGCTGCCGAAATCGACCGTATCGCGCCTGACTCATACGCTCACGCTGCTCGGCTATCTGATTCATTTGAAAGAGAGCGGCAAATACCGGCTTGGCACGGCTTCGCTCGCGCTAGGCAGTGCGATGCTGGCGCGGCTCGACGTACGCAAGATCGCCCGGCCGGTGATGCAGGAATTGGCCGACATCTCCGGCGCAACGGTGTCGTTGGGTACACGCGACCGGCTCTCGATGATCTACGTGGAAAATTGCCGGGGCTCGGTTGCGCTCGCGGTGACGCTGGAAGTCGGCTCGCGTATTCCGGTTGCTACGTCGGCGATTGGGCGCGCATGGCTCGCGGCGATCCCAGAACACGATCGCCTCAGTTTCATGGAGCAGGTGCGTGAACTCGATCACGTGTCGTGGCCGAAAACCCGCCGCGGCATTGAGAACGCGCTCGAAGATTACCGCACGCTCGGCGTCGCGACTTCGTTCGGGGAGTGGCAGAAAGACGTTAACGGCATCGCGCGCGCTTTCCAGCCGGGCGGCGAGCTGCCGGTCATGGCGATCAATGTCGGCGGCCCCTCATTCAAGCTCTCGAAAGAATTCCTGCTCGAAGAAGTGCGGCCGCGCCTGATCGACGTGGTGACCCAGTTGGAAAGCGCGCTGTCGCATTGATTGAGCGACAGCGTTCAGAACGCTGGGGCGCTGCGCTCGCACCTAGAACCACCGAGGCGCCATGCTGAGCGTCGTATCGTCGAGATCGCGCAGCGTGGCAAGCATCAGCGAAACGCGTGGCAATTCCCAACGGAAGAACCATTGGCACGCATGCAGCTTGCCGCGATAGAAATCACCGTCGGTTTCGCTTTTCACCTCGGGTAGCGCAGCGCTCGCAACGATCGCCTGCCGCAACCACGTCCATGCAAGCACGATATGGCCGAATGCTTCGAGAAACGCATTCGCGTTGGCGAGCGCGCGTTCGCTTTCGTTCGCCAGCGTCGGCAATAACGCTTCAACCGTCCCGGTCAATTCGGTCCATGCCTTGCCGAGCGAATCGGCATGCGCTTGCAGCGCCGGATGAACCCGCGCCGATTCGACGCTCCGCTGGATTTCACGCCCCAACAGCTTGAGCGCGGCACCCTGTTTCATCACGACTTTGCGGCCAAGCAGATCGAGCGCCTGGATACCGTGCGTGCCTTCGTGAATCATGTTCAGGCGGTTGTCACGGTAAAACTGCTCGACCGGATATTCGCGCGTATAGCCGTAACCGCCGTGAATCTGGATCGCCAGACTATTCGCTTCGAGGCACCACTGCGACGGCCACGATTTCACCACCGGCGTGAGCAGATCGAGCAGCAGGCCCGCTTCGGCACGTGCGGTGTCGTTCTCGCCAGTGTTTTGTTCGTCGACCAGACGCGCCGCATACAGGCACAGCGCATACGCGCCTTCCACATAGGCCTTTTGTGCGAGCAGCATGCGGCGCACGTCGGCGTGTTCGATCAGCGGCAATTGCGGATCGAGGGGGTTCTTGTTGTCAGGGCGCCGTCCCTGGGGGCGTTCGCGCGCGTAATCGAGCGAGGCCAGGTAGCCGCGGTAGCCGAGCATGACCGCGCCGAGGCCAACGCCGATACGCGCCTCGTTCATCATGTGGAACATGTAAGCGAGACCCTGATGCGCTTCGCCCACCAGTTCGCCGATGCATTCGCCGCGTTCGCCGAACGACAGCATCGTCGACGTGGTGCCACGCCAGCCCATCTTGTGAATCAGCCCCGCGAGCGCGACGTCGTTGCGCGCGCCGAGACTGCCGTCGTCATTCACGTGGAACTTCGGCACGGTGAAGAGCGAGATGCCCTTGACGCCCGGCGGCCCGCCGGGAATACGCGCCAGCACCAGGTGGACAATGTTCTCGCTCAGTTCGTGATCGCCGCCCGAAATGAAAATCTTGTTGCCGCGGATCGAATAGGTGCCGTCTTCGTTGGGCGTCGCACTCGTGACGAGATCGGAGAGGCTCGAGCCCGCTTGCGGCTCGGTCAGCGCCATGGTGCCGAACGCGCGGCCTTCGAATAAGGCCTGCAAATACTTGCGTTTTTGCGCGGCACTGCCGAAACGTTCGATCACGTTCGCATTCGCCGTGGTCAGCATGGCGTACGACGAGGTGGCGATGTTGGCGCTCTTGAAGAGCGACAGGCACGCAAAGGAAATCACCGAGGGCAACTGCATGCCGCCCCATTCGTAGTCTTTGCCCGCAGCGAGAAAACCGGCCGTGCGGAACGCGTCGAGCGCTTCCTTTACCTCGGCGGGCATGCTCACGCGCTGGCCGTCGAATTGCGGTTCGTGTTCGTCCGAGAGGCGGTTGTGCGTCGCGAATTTTTCGGTGGCGACTGCATGAGCGGTTTCGAGTGCCGCGTTGAAGGTCTCGCGGCTGTGGTCGGCATGGCGCGCGCGCTGCGTGAGCGTCTCGGCCTCGAGCACTTCGAACAACTGGAATTCCAGATCACGCGAGTTGATGATCAGCGCATCTTGCATGGGAGAAGACCCGTCTAAAGGTGAGCCGCTATGCAGAACAACTGCGCGACACACGCGGAAACACACGAAATCGCGCGGACGCGGCCCGATTAAGAAGAGCGGCATTCGGGTAAGTCCCGATGATCCGCCCATCAGCGATGCGTGTCAGTTTAAATCAAAAGTGAATGAGCGTGCTTTTATTTACACGGCGATTTTCGGCACGTATGATGGTCAGAAAATCTGGAATGGAAGTCTGCATTGCAGAACAACCTGGAGGAGCGGCGTCATGTCTGTGAAAGACCTGTTTCAATTGGACGGCAAGGTTGCACTGATTACCGGCGGCTCCCGCGGGCTGGGCCTACAAATGGCCGAAGCGTTGGGGGAAATGGGCTGCCGCGTGGCGATCACCGCGCGCAAGGCCGATGAACTCGCCGAGGCGAAAACGCATCTGCAAAGCCTGGGGATCGAGGTGCAGACAGTGGTCAACGATCTACAGCGCTTCGAGGGTATTCCTGGTCTCGTCGATGAAGTGCTCGGCGTGCATGGCCGCGTCGACATTCTCGTGAACAACGCGGGCGCGACATGGGGCGCCCCCGCCGAGGACTACCCCGACGAGGCCTGGCACAAGGTGATGAACCTGAACGTCCACGCGCCATTCTTCGTCGCTCGCGAAGTCGGCAAGCGCAGCATGATCCCGCGCCGTGCCGGCAAGATTATCAACATTGCCTCGGTGGCGGGCCTGAAGGGTTCGCCGCCCGGCATGAACACGATTGCGTACAACACGTCCAAGGCTGCGGCCATCAACTTCACGCGGGCGCTCGCGGCGGAATGGGGCAAGTACAACATCAACGTCAACGCGATCTGCCCAGGCTTTTTCCCCTCGAAGATGTCGGCGGGCTTGCTCGACAAACTCGAAGGCACGATCGTCTCACGCACGCCTTTGCAGCGTCTCGGCGGCGACGAGGACCTCAAAGGCCCGGTCGTGTTCCTCGCGAGTGAAGCGTCGCGTCACATCACAGGCCAGTATTTCGCCGTAGACGGCGGCTCGATCATTGTCTGATTCATCAGTCTAACTGATCAGTCTAACTAAGCGGTTTGAAGCGCGGCGCGAGGTCCCAGGCACGCCCTGCGCACGTACATAACATGGAGACGCCGCATGGATTTTCAGTACTCGGACAAGGTCAAGAGTTTGCAGCAACGCCTGAACGCTTTCATGAGCGAGTACGTCTATCCGGCCGAGGCGGTTTTCGATGCGCAGATGGACGCCGCGCGTGAATCCGGCAATCGCTGGCAGCCCGCGCCGGTGATCGAGGAATTGAAAGCAAAAGCGAAGGCCGTGGGTTTGTGGAACCTGTTCCTGCCCGAGTCGAAATACGGGGCGGGGCTCACCAACCTGGAGTACGCGCCGTTGTGCGAAATCATGGGGCGCTCGCATATCGGCGCGGAGCCGTTCAACTGCTCGGCGCCGGACACCGGCAACATGGAAACGCTGGTGCGTTATGCCACGCCCGAGCAGCAACAGCAATGGCTGCTGCCGCTGCTCGACGGCACGATCCGCTCGGCCTTTGCGATGACGGAGCCGGACGTGGCTTCTTCGGATGCGACCAATATCGAAGCGCGTATCGAACGCGACGGCGATGAGTACATCCTGAACGGCCGCAAATGGTGGACTTCAGGCGCCAACGATCCGCGCTGCAAGGTCCTCATCTTCATGGGCAAGTCCAATCCGGATCACACGAACCGGCATCAGCAGCAGTCGATGATTCTCGTGCCGATGGACACACCGGGTGTGAAAGTGCTGCGCCATCTGCCGGTATTCGGCTATGACGACGCTCCGCACGGCCACGCCGAAATCGCCTTTGAAAACGTACGTGTGCCGGCCGGCAACATGCTGCTTGGCGAGGGGCGCGGCTTCGAGATTGCGCAAGGGCGGCTCGGACCGGGCCGGATCCATCACTGCATGCGCCTGATCGGGCGTGCTGAACGCGCGCTCGAGGCAATGTGCCGCCGCTCGCTCGAACGCGTGGCGTTTGGCCGGCCGATCGCCGATCAGGGCGTCACGCGTGAACGAATCGCCAACGCACGCATCATGATCGACCAGACGCGTTTTCTGGTGCTGAACGCGGCTCACAAAATGGATACGGTCGGCAACAAGGACGCGCGTCAGGAGATCGCCATGATCAAAGTGGCCGCACCCAGCATGGCGTGCCAGGTGATCGACTGGGCCATGCAGGTGCATGGCGGCGGTGCGGTCAGCGACGACTTCGGGCTCGCACGCGCGTATGCGAGTTCGCGCACGCTGCGTTTCGCGGACGGACCTGACGAGGTGCACCGTAATGCCATCGCGAAGATGGAGCTTGGGCGCTACCTTTAAACAAAGACGAAGTACGCACCACCGGTGTGAAACATACACAGACAGTAAGGCAGGAGACGCCTATGAACGAACGCCATCACCCGAATTGGCCGCCACAAGTGTCCAGGCATCTGACACTGCCCGAAACCAATATTTTCTATAACGCCGAGGTGTCGGCGGCGCGCTTTCCCGACAAGCCGTTCATTATCTTCTACGACACGCCGATCACGTTCGCCGGGTTCAAGGACGAAACCGAGCGCATGGCGGGATTTCTTCAGCAGGAATGCCACGTCAAGGCGGGCGACCGCGTGCTGCTTTACATGCAGAACAGCCCGCAATGGATCATTGCTTACTACGCGATTCTGCGGGCGAACGCCGTCGTCGTGCCGGTCAATCCGATGAACATGAGCGGTGAACTGGCGCATTACGTCGAGGACACCGAGGCGACCACGGTCATCGCGCCGCAATGCCTGTTCGCGAACGTCGAGCCGCTGATCGGTAAAGGGCCGGGGCAGGGTATCGAGCACGTTATCGTTGCGACGTATAGCGATTACCTGGAGCGGCCATCGCCGATTCCCGTGCCCGAATTCATAGCGGCGCCGCGCAAGACGTTCACTATTCCGGGTGTCGTGCCCTGGCGCGAGGTGCTCGAGCGGCGTATCGCGGCGGGGCCGTTGACCACCGGTCCAGACGACTTGTGCGTGATGCCGTACACGTCCGGCACCACCGGCAAACCGAAGGGCTGCATGCATACCCATCGCAGCGTGATGAGCACGCTGCTCGGCGGTTGTGCGTGGTTCTCGGCGCCCTCGGACGGTGTGTATCTAGCGGTGTTGCCGTTCTTTCACGTGACCGGCATGCAAGGCGGCATGAACAGCGCGATCTTCTCCGGTGCAACGATTGTCGTGTTACCGCGCTGGGATCGGGAAGCGGCGGCGCTATGCATGCAGAAATATCGCGTGACCTCGTGGCAGTCGATCACGGCAATGATGGTTGACTTTCTGTCGAACCCGAAGCTCGGCGAATACGACCTGTCGAGCCTGACAGGCGCTCGCGGCGGCGGCGCGGCGATGCCGGACGCCATTGCGAAAAAGCTCAAGTCGCTCACGGGGCTCGATTATGTCGAAGGCTACGGCATGTCCGAGACGATTGCTGCCACGCACATCAATCCGCCGCATCGGCCGAAGCCGCAATGTCTGGGCATACCGGTGTTCGACGTGGACTCGCGCGTGATCGATCCGGTCACGCTGCAGGAACTCCCGCAAGGCGAAACCGGCGAGATCGTGGTGAACGGGCCGCAGGTGATGCGGGGCTACTGGCGCAATCCCAAGGCAACTGAAGAAGCATTCATCGAACTCGACGGCAAGCGTTTCTTGCGGACCGGCGACCTCGGTCATATCGACGAGGACGGGTATTTTTTCATGACGGACCGCCTCAAGCGCATGATCAACGCATCAGGCTACAAGGTCTGGCCCGCGGAAGTCGAGGCGCTCATGTACCGGCATCCCGCGATCCAGGAGGTGTGTGTGATCGGCGTGAAGGACGCGAAGCGCGGCGAAACCGTCAAGGCGCTGGTGGTGCCCGCCGCGGCGCATGCCGGCACGATCAGCGAGCAGGAGATTATCGACTGGTCGCACGATCAGATGGCGTCTTACAAGGCGCCGCGCATCGTGGAGTTCGTGACGTCCTTGCCCAAGTCGGGCAGCGGCAAGATTCTGTGGCGCAAGTTGCAGGAAGAGGAAGCGGCGCGCGGGGTCGCAGCCAATGAGAGCGGCAGCCAAGGAGGCGCCTCGTCATGACATGGCTCGAAGCGTTACTGGAGGAACCGTTCGTCTGCATCACCGACATGCTGCGCCGCTTTGCCAAAGAGCGCCCTGAGCAGGCGGCGCTGATCTGCGACGGCGAGATCGTGACATACGCCGCGCTGGACGCACGAGTCGATCGCTTTGCCGCCGCGTTGCAGCGCGACGGCATCAAGCCTTGCGACGCGATTGCCTTGTGCGCGGCCGGCTCGGTCGACTATGCCGTGGCATTTCTCGGCGGCCTGCGGGCGGGGGCGGCGGTGGCGCCACTCGCGCCCTCGTCGAGCGCGGCGAGTCTCGTCAGCATGATCGGCAACTCGGGGGCGCGGCTACTGTTCCTCGACGCCGACGTCAAGCGCCTGCTCGAACCGGTGGCCGACGAGGTCAGCGCAATCCCCGTCGCGCTCGATGCGCATGCAGGCAGCACCGCACTTGAAGCGTGGCTCGCCCCCACGGGGGCCACGCCTGAAGCCGTGACGATCGATCCGGCGTGGCCGTTCAACATCATCTATTCGTCGGGCACTACGGGTACGCCAAAGGGCATCGTGCAGTCGCACGGCATGCGCTGGGCCTATGCGGTGCGCAGCATTCAGCGCGGCTATGGCCCTGAGGCCGCGACGCTGATCTCCACGCCCTTGTATTCGAACACGACGCTCGTGAGTTTCATGCCGACGCTGACCTTCGGCGGCACGGTTGTATTGATGCCGAAATTCGACGCCACACGCTATCTCGAGCTCGCGCAACAGTACCGTGTCACGCACACAATGCTGGTGCCGCTCCAGTATCAGCGTTTGATGGCGCATCCGGACTTCGACCGTTACGACCTCTCCAGCTTCCGGGCCAAGTTCTGTACCAGCGCGCCGTTCGCGGCGAGCGTGAAGGCGGACGTGGTGCGCCGCTGGCCGGGCAGGCTCACTGAGTACTACGGCATGACCGAAGGCGGCGGCTCGTGCCAGTTGGAGGCCGACGAATGGCCGACCAAGCTGCATACGGTGGGCAAACCGATGGAAGGTCACGATATCCGTTTGATCGACGAGTCCGGCAAGGAGGTGGCGGCAGGCGAGGTGGGCGAAATCGTCGGCCATTCGCCCGCGATGATGACGGGCTACTACCGTCAACCGGACAAGACCGCCGAGGCGGAGTGGTACGACCCGAGCGGTAAGCGCTTTATCCGCACGGGCGACATGGGGCGCTTCGATGCAGACGGGTTTTTGACGCTGCTCGATCGCAAGAAGGACATGATCATTTCGGGCGGCTTCAACGTCTATCCGAGCGATCTCGAGGCTGAACTGCGCACGCATCCCGACGTGGCGGATGTGGCGGTGGTGGGCGCGCAGTCGGAGCAGTGGGGCGAGACACCGGTTGCCTTCGTGGTGCGCCGGGCACATGCACCGATCGACGCCGAGGCGCTCCTTGCGTGGGTCAACGCGCGGCTGGGAAAAATGCAGCGGCTCTCCGCGCTGACATTCATCGATACCTTGCCGCGCAGTCCGATTGGCAAGGTACTGAAACGGGAATTGCGCGAACAGTACTATCCCGCCGCGCGTTAACTCGGAAAACAGCGCGGTGAAAAAACGCGGTGTAACAAGGCGCCTGGACATCTGACTGAACACACCAACTGGCAATGGGACAAGGCATGGACAATTTTGAAGGCAAGGTCGCGGTGATCACCGGCGCCGGCTCCGGATTCGGCCGTGAATTCGCACGGCTCGGTACGAAGCTGGGCATGCGCCTCGTACTCGCCGACGTGCAGCAGGACGCACTCGACGAAACGTTCGCCGAGGTGAGCGCGGCCGGCGCGCAGGCAATCGCGCGTCGCGTCGATGTCGCGAAAGGCGAGGAAATCGACGCATTGGCGCGCGCCACGCTCGACGCCTACGGCGGCGTGCATCTGGTCTTCAACAATGCAGGCGTGGGCGGCAGCGGCGGGCTCGTGTGGGAGAACACCGAACGCGACTGGCAGTGGCTGCTCGGCGTCAACCTGTGGGGCGTGATTCACGGCGTGCGGGTTTTCACGCCGCTGATGCTCGACGCCGCCAGGCGCGATGCGGGATATCGCGGGCACATCGTCAACACGGCGTCGATGGCGGGCATGCTCAACCCGCCCATGATGGGGCCGTACAACGTGTCGAAACATGCCGTGGTGTCGCTCACGGAATCGCTGTATCAGGATCTTTCGCTGGTTACGCAACAGGTGGCATGCTCAGTGCTGTGCCCGTATTTCGTGCCGACCGGTATCGCGAAGGCGCATCGCAACCGTCCGTCCGAACTGGCCAACGAGACGCCGCCGACCTTGTCGCAACGCGTGTCGCGCGCGATGAGCGAGAAGGCAGTGAGTTCGGGGAAGGTGAGTGCGCAAGAGGTCGCGGGAATGGTGTTCGATGCGATCCGCGAAGAGCAGTTCTATATCTTTTCGCATCCGCACGCGCTAGGCGCCGTGAAAACGCGTGCTGAGGATATCGTCGCGCCGCGCAATCCGACCGATCCGTTTGCCGAACGCCCTGAAGTGCGTGTACAGATTATCGAAGCGTTGAAGGGATAATCGCGAGTCGGCGGAAGCGCCGGCTCCAGAAACAAGAGGCATCAAATACGCAAGACCTTTAAAGCACAAGGCGCCGTGAAAATCACGGCGCCTTTTTTAAGCCTTTCCCGATCGCGTCGTCACTTCGCCACTGTCAGCGAACTCAATCCCGCCGGCTTCAACTGTCCACCCTGAACCACCGCCGCGAGCGGATTGCCGATCACGAAGCCACCATGGTCGTCGACGCCCGTCACGCTTTGCGGATTGGCTTGCGGCGGCAGCGCCTTCACAGCCTTATCGAACTGATTGCGGATCGCGGTCGCGTCGCTGACGCTGCCGGCCAGCTTCATGGCGAGTGCCGTTGCGTAGACCGCGGTGTAATTCAGCGAGACCTCCTGGCTAGGATCGCGGCCGCCGTGGCTCTTGCGGAAGCGGTCCACAAATGCTTTGGCGTTCGGCGTGTCATCGTTGGCTAAGGGCAATACACCGATCGCACCGTTCAGCGGCGCATAGCCGCCGGTGACCTTGGCCACTTCGTCGAGCTTGGCCTGGTCCATGACGATAAAGCCGCCCTTGAAACCCAACTCGCGCGCCTGCTGCGCAATCAGGCCGGTCGGCTCGGACGGGCCGCCGATAAACATCACATCCGGCTTGGCCGCCAGCACGCGGCTCACGCCGCTATAGAAATCGGTGGCGCGGTTATACGACATCGAATTGTCCGCGACGATCGTGCCGCCTGCTGCTTCCCATGCGGGCTTGAATGCGGCGACCCAGACCTTGCCGTAGTCGGTATCGGTGGCGGCGAGTGCGACCTTCTTGCCATACGTCGCCATTTCGTATTTGATGAATGAGTTCAGATACGACGTGAACGCGGGCGGAATGCGCACCGTGAGCTTGTTGCCGCGCTCGCTGATCTGCGGCACGCTGGTGTACGAGAGCAGGAGCAATTTCTGTTGCTCGTTGCTGGTCTGCACGGCGAAGCCGCCGCCCGAATGCGGTACGAGCACCACGGCGGCCTGCTGTTCCTGCGCGAGGCGCCGCGCGTTAATCGCGGTTTCGGCGGGGTTGTACTTGTCGTCGAGCGGCACGATCTCGAGCTTGATCTTCTTGCCGGCCACTTCAATGCCGGCCTGATTGACGTCGGCGGCAGCCATCTGCATGCCTTCGAGCACTTCCTGGCCGTACTTCGCCGCGCCGCCGCTCAACGGACCGGAGTAGCCGATATGCACCACCTGCTGCGCCATCGCGGCGCCCGCGCCCAGCATCGCAGTCGTGGCGACAGCCGCATACAGGCCGGCGCGTCCGCACAAGCGTTTGATCGTCATACGTGTCTCCTTTGGGATTGTTCGAATGGGCCGGTGCCTTGGGTTATGCGTCAGGTCATGCTGCAGTCCGCGCGTGCCGCCGTGCGTCAAATTCGTTCAGCCGCCGACGTAGGCGCGCCGGATCGCTTCGTTGTTCATCAGGCTCGCGTGATCGCCTTCCAGCACGATACGGCCGCTCTCGATCACATAGGCACGGTGCGCGATTTTCAACGCCGCGAACGCGTTCTGTTCGGCGAGCAGCACCGTCGTGCCCGCGCGATTGATCTGCTGGATCACCTCGAACACCTGCTTGACTACCAGCGGCGCGAGGCCGAGCGACGGTTCGTCGAGCAGCAGCACCTTGGGCCGGGCCATCATCGCGCGGCCGATCGCTACCATCTGTTGCTGTCCACCGGACAGCGAGCCAGCCAGATGTTCCTTGCGCTCGGCAAGAAGCGGGAAGAGCGCGAACACCTGCTCGAGATTGCGCTGATTGCCGGCGTTGTCGCCACGATGCACATAGGCACCGAGCGTTAGGTTCTTCAGCACCGACATGCCGGGGAACAGCTTGCGGCCCTCGGGACACTGAATCACACCACTGCGCACGATCTGCGCCGGCGTCATGCCGAGCAGCTCGCGCGGGCCGAGGCGCAGACTGCCGCTCGCGGCGCGCCGCAAGCCGCTCGTGGCGAGAAAGATCGAGCTCTTGCCCGCGCCGTTGGCGCCGAGCAGCACCACCAGTTCGCCATCGTCCGCGTGCAGCGTGATGCCGTCCAGCGCGCGGAAACTGCCGTAATCGAGCGAGACGTTCTCAAACTTCAGCATGCTCGCTCCCCAGGTAGGCGTCGATCACGGCCGGGTTCGCGCGAATCTCGGCAGGTGTGCCCTCGCCGATTTTCTTGCCGTAGTTCAGCACCATGATGCGGTCGGCAAGCTTCATGATCATGTTCATCTTATGTTCGACAAGGCAAACCGTGACGCCGTGCTTCACCAGCTTGCGGATCAGTTCGGCCAGGCCTTCGGTCTCTTCGGGATTCACGCCGCCCGCCGGTTCGTCGAGCAGCATCAGGCCTGGTTCAGTGGCGAGCGCGAGCGCCACCGCGGCGCGTTTGCGCTCTTCCTGCGAGATGTCACCGGCCATCCGTTCCGCAATCGCCGACAGGCCGACGAAGTCCAACGCCTCGCGCGCTTTCTCGCGGCAGATGCGTTCCTCCTGCTTGAGCCGCGCGGAATGCGTCAGCACGTCCCACAGGCCGGAGCGGGTGCGCAGCCGGTGTCCGACGATCAGGTTGTCGAGCACGCTGGCGCGGTCGAACAGCGCGGTGGATTGAAATGTACGCGCGACACCGAGGCGCGCCATCTGATCGGCGCTCAGCTTCGTCACGTCCTCGCCTTTGAAGAGAATGCGCCCGGAACTTGGCAAATGGGTGCCGCTGATCAGATTGAAGAAGGTGGTTTTGCCCGCGCCGTTCGGACCGATGATCGCGTTGATCTTGCCGGCTTCGATATGCGTGCTGACGTCGTCCACCGCGACGAGACCGCCGAAGTGTTTGCTGAGCGAGTCGATTTCAAGCATGACGGTCTCCGCGCGCGGGTTGCGACTGACGCGCGACAACGCCGCCGTTCGGCGCCGCATGTTTCACGCGACGGCTTTGTCTTGCCATGTACAAACCGACGATCCCGTTCGGCAGAAAGATCACCAGCAGAATCAGGATCGGACCGAACACGACGAAGCGGTACTCCTGCAAAAATTGCAGATACTGTGTGAGCCACGGAATGGCGAGCGCGCCGAGGAGCGGACCGGCGAGGGTGCCGATGCCGCCCACCAGCATGTACATGGTCATATCGAAGGTATGCTCGACGCCGGCCAGATCCGGTGCGAGAAAGCGTACGGAGCCTGCATACAGACCGCCCGCGAGCCCCGCATAGACGACCGAGAGGACAAAGGCCAGCACCTTGTTGCGCATCAGGTTGATACCGAGCGACTGGGCGAGGCCGTCGCTATTGCGGATCGCCATGAAGGTCCGGCCGAGCAGCGAGTTGACGATGCGATGCATCAGCCACACGCCGAGCACCAGAAACGCGAACACCAGGTAATAGAGCGGCCGCGGATTGTCAAACGAAACGATGCCGAAGCCCGAAGGCGCCGGGATGCCGACAATGTCCGAGACACCGTGCGTGAGACTGTCCCATTTCTCGATCACGAGAAACATGATGTAGCCGACGCACAGCGTGAAAATAGAAAAGTAATGGCCGCGCAGACGCAACGACACGAGGCCCACCAGCACACCCAGTATCGCGACGACAACGCCCGAGGCGACGAACGCGAGCCAGAACGGCACCTGATGATCCACCGTGAGAATGCCCACCGTGTACGCGCCCACCGCCATAAAGCTGCCGTGCGCAAGATTGAACTGCCCCGTATAGCCGGTGATCAGATTCAGCCCGACGGTGGCCAGCGCGAAGATGTACGCGGTGGACATTACCGTGAGCATGTAGTCGTTGGTGGCCAGAAACGGGAACACGAGACCGAGCACGAAGAGCAGCGTCCACCCCAGCTTGCCCTCGAATAATTTCATGACTGATTTCACGATGCGCGCAGTTCCCTGGTGAACAGCCCCTGAGGACGAACCGACAGAATCACCACCAGCAGCACGAAGGCGATGATGTCCTTGTAGTCGGTCGAAATGTAGAAGGCGCCGAAGCTCTCCGCCATGCCGATGATCAGGCCGCCCACGATCGCGCCCGGCACGCTGCCCATGCCGCCGAGAATGATGATCACGAAGGCCTTCAGGATCACCAGTTGGCCCATCGCCGGATAGACGAGGTTGATCGGCGCGTACAAGGTGGCCGCCACGGCGGCGAGCAGGCCCGAGATGCCGAAGGTCAGCATCGTCACCTTGTTGGCGTCGATACCCATCAGCGAGGCGCCTTCGCGGTCCTGCGCCATCGCGATGATGCTCGAGCCGATCACCGTGTATCTGAGGAAGAGTTGCAGCACCACCACCAGGGCGAACGCGGCGCCGATGATCAGCAAGCGCTGCAACGGCGCGGTCACGCCGCCCAGGTCGATGATTCCGGCATAGGGCGTGGCCATGCGATGAAAGTCCGCGCCCCAGATCGCTTGCGCACCGGCTTCGAGAAATAGCAGAAGGCCGATCGCGGCGATCATGGGATGCAATTCGGAAGATTTGCGCAGCGGATGGAACACCAGCCGCTCGGCGAGGATCGCAAGTAGCGCGACCGCGAAGCCGGAGCCGATCATGGCGAGCCAGTAGTTCCAGCCGAGCCGGCTCATCAGGTAGAACGAAACGAACGCGCCAACCATGTAGAACGCGCCGTGAGCGAAGTTCGGCACCGCGAGAATGCCGTAGACCAGCGTGAGGCCGAGCGCGACGAGGCTGTAGATGCCACCCAGCGTCAACCCGTTGAGAACCTGCTGCAAAAACATATCCACGCTTTTACGCCCTCCAACGGAGGCGCGCTGTGCAATTGTCACCCTTGTTCAGGAAGACGCATCGCCGCACGCCTGACTACGGACGGGACAACAGCCGCTCTCTCGAATCCGGCGGCCGTTATCGACGGTTGTCGACGGTTTGAAACGCGCACGCATTGGCGCAAACAACACAAGTGATGTGCGGTGGCACGAGCGATATTTGGCACGAGCGTTCACTTTGCGTCAATAGGTTTTTCCCTTTTGATTGTTCTGCATTGCAGATTGCTAGAACATGTGCCGCATGCCGATGTTCACGCCGGCGGTGGTGCCGGTCGCTTCGTTCAGTGCGTTGTTGACGGACAGTCCGGTGTGCATCGCGCCGTGGTTGGTGACAAAGCCTGCTTGCCCATACACCACGGTGGCCTTCGACAGCGAATACTCGAGCCCCGTGGACGCGAGTATCGAATTGTTCGACGAGTTATTCCCGTCGCGCGTGACCCACACACCGGCATCGACGTTCAGCGCCGGTGTGATGCGATAGCTGGCGCCGCCTGAATAGACGCGATCGTTGAACGACCCCGCCACTTTGTATTGCACGTATGAAGCCTTCACGGTCAGGCTGTTGAACACGTAGCTGGCGCCGATTGCACGGCCGTCGAACTCGACCACACTCGGAATCGCGATCGATGCAGCGCTACCACCCGCGTTGCCGCTGTAGAGCGCCGCATCGACGGTCAGCGAGCCAAGGTGGTAGCGCAGGCTTGCCGAATACTGGCGGCCCGCCTGGAAATTCCCGGCTGTGCCGCCTAGCGCCATCATCGCGCTGGCTTGCAAGCCAGCGAGTTCCGGCGACGTGTACGAAATGCCGTTCGGGTTGAACAGGCCGGTCACATAGACGTTATTGAGGTAGGTGATGAGGCCGCTGCCGAAATACGACATCTCGCGAGGATCGAAGTCGTACACCGCAAGGAAGAAGGGCGAGAACTGCAAACCGGCTTTGACCGTACCGTAGCGGCTGTCCACGCCGACCCACGCCTGCCGCCCGAATGCGTTGCCGTTCGAATTGCTGAACGCGCCGTTCGCGATGCTGATGCCGCTTTCGAGTTCGAAGATCGCGCGCATGCTGCCGCCGAGATCTTCGGCGCCACGCATGCCGAAGCGCGAGCCCGAGAGGCCGCTGTCGGTGAACGAGTATTGATGGCCGGCGCTCTGGCCGGTGGTCGGATTAAGTGTTTTGCTGGTGTAGAGCAGAGAGCCGTCGACGATACCGTATAACGTGACACTGCTTTGCGCATGGGCGCTCTGCACGGCGCCGAGTGCGCACGCACCTGCTAATCCGAGAATGGCTCCAACCCGACTGCGATGACTTGCCGGCATGCTTCGTGTCTCCTGGTTTTTTGGAATCGATTGAACTGGCGAAGTAATGCGTGTGCTGCAAGGCTCTGGCGATCTGTTGCGCAATGCGATTTAAAGAGGCCGTAGTGACAATGACGAGCCTTCGCAATCTCGTAAGGGATGCGAAATAATGGATCTGCTGGTGGGCGCCTTGGGTCCGGTTGCCTGCTGGGTTGTCTCCTGATTCGCTGGGGCGGCTCGGCGCTGCTATGAACTCATTGATCGCGTGCTTGCGCACAGGATGCAGGCGCAATTTGGCACGACCGTTCGTTCTGTGTCAACGGGGGGAATCGCTTGTTTGGACTGCAATGCAGGCCAGAATAGGGAAAACACCTGGCATTGCGGGCGCGCTTGATTTACGCCGTAAGGCCCGGTAATACAAGGGAATTGCTGGAATTATCCGGTTTGAATTACCGATCGGCCGCGCGATACTGGCATTCTGCATTGCAGAACTGTGAAGGGGTGGCTCAACGTGCGCCAAGCGTCTCTATCAGCATGTCGACGAATGCCTTGACCCGTGCCGTCATTTGCAACTGTTGCGGGTACACCGCGTAAATATCGGCACCCGGCGTGCGGTATTCCGGCAGTACGTG
The DNA here is from genome assembly GCF_905220975.1 of Paraburkholderia haematera. Taxonomy (GTDB): domain Bacteria; phylum Pseudomonadota; class Gammaproteobacteria; order Burkholderiales; family Burkholderiaceae; genus Paraburkholderia; species Paraburkholderia haematera. The sequence continues at coordinate 71,742 of NZ_CAJNBK010000003.1, forward strand.
AATCAGGCGGCCGTCGGCGAGATACTCAGCGATATCCCATTCCGCCCGCATCAGAATGCCGTGGCCGTCCAGCGCCCACTTCACTGCGATCTCGCCGTCATTGGTGGTGAGGTTGCCGCGCACGCGAACTGTCTCGGTCTTTTCGGCCGAACCGCGTCCGCTGGTCAGACGCCATAGCCCGTAGCCATCGTCGCCCTGACGAATGCCGATGCAGTTATGTTGCGATAGCTCCGCTGGACTGCGTGGTGCGCGACGTTTGACGAAATACGCGGGCGAAGCGCAAAGCAACCGGCGGTTGGACGCGACCCGTCGCGCAATCACCCGAGCATCCGGCGGTTCGCCGAAGCGCACGCACACGTCAAAGGCGTCGTCGCTGATCGGGGGAGGGTCGACGGAGAGTTGCAACTGCACGTCTACTTCGGCAAAGCGCCGCACAAACCGGGAAATCAGCGGCGCCACGTGGCTACGACCAAAGCCGAGCGTCGCGTTCACGCGCAGCAGGCCTTTCGGTGCCGCTTGCGAGCCGCCGAGCAATTGGGCCAGGTCGTCCATTTCGCTCAGGATGCGCCTTGCGCGTGTCAGATAGAGCTCGCCCTCCGGCGTGAGGCTCATGCGTCGCGTTGTGCGATTGACAAGCGAGACGCTCGCACGCGATTCCATTTGCGCCAGATGCTTGCTCACGGCCGCGGTACTCAACCCGAGTTCGCGCGCAGCCGCCGTCAGGCTGCCGCTGGCGGCGAGCGTGGAGAAGAAGGCGAGGTCGTCCGGCTGGATTGATGAGGTCATGCTAAACGGGCCAATGAGTCAGCCAATGAGTGAGCCAATGAGCAGACTGATGAGTCACTCATTGTTAACTTCAGGTTAAGGATGCTTTGAGTCTAGCAGCGTTTTCGCGAGCGGTCTCCGTTCTAGGATGCAGCCATACGTTCAACATCATGGAGACGCAAGTGAAGACCTACCGCATCGCAACCATTCCCGGCGACGGCATCGGCAAGGAAGTCGTGCCCGCAGGCCAACGGGTGCTCGAAGCCATCGCGGCACGAAGCGACGCCTTCCAGTTCGAGTTCGAGAATTTCGATTGGGGTGGCGATTTCTACCGCCAGCACGGCGTGATGATGCCGGCCGACGGGCTGGATGCCATCCGCGGCAAAGACGCGATTCTGTTCGGCTCGGCAGGCGACCCGCATATTCCCGATCACGTCACGCTCTGGGGGCTGCGCCTGAAGATCTGCCAGGGCTTCGACCAGTACGCGAACGTGCGCCCCACGCGCATTCTTCCCGGCATTGACGCCCCTTTAAAGCGCTGTGGGCCGGCGGATCTCGATTGGGTCATCGTTCGCGAGAACTCGGAGGGTGAGTACTCCGGCGTGGGCGGACGCGCGCACCAGGGCCATCCGATCGAAGTGGCAACGGACGTTTCGATGATGACCCGCGCGGGTGTGGAGCGCATTCTTCGCTTCGCGTTCCGTCTCGCCCAGTCGCGGCCACGCAAGCTGCTGACGGTGATCACCAAGAGCAACGCGCAACGCCACGCCATGGTGATGTGGGACGAGATTGCGCTCGAAGTTTCGAGAGAGTTTCCCGACGTCAAATGGGACAAGGAACTCGTCGATGCCGCCACCGCGCGCATGGTCAATCGTCCCGCCACGCTCGACACGATTGTCGCGACAAACCTCCACGCGGACATTCTCAGCGATCTGGCAGCGGCACTGGCCGGCAGCCTCGGCATCGCACCGACCGCGAATCTCGACCCCGAGCGCCGCTATCCCTCGATGTTCGAACCGATTCACGGCTCCGCTTTCGACATCATGGGCAAGGGTCTCGCCAATCCGGTCGGCACGTTCTGGTCGGTGGTGATGATGCTCGAGCATCTTGGTGAGGCGGGCGCCGCGCAGCAATTGATGAACGCGATCGAACGCATCACGGCTGACCCGGCGCTGCACACCGGGGACCTTGGCGGCACGGCCACCACAGCGCAGGTAACCGACGCGGTCTGCACGATCCTCGCTGCGGCGGAACCGGCGGCGGAATTCAAGGCGGCCTGAACTCGCGACGCGTAATACGTAATAGGCAATACGTAATACGCAACGCGCATTAGACAAAAACAAAGCGCCCGGACGAACACGTCACGGGCGATTGAAAGAATGGAGACTCGCATGGCCAATGAATTGCAAGCCCGCGTGGTTCGCAAGCTGACGTGGCGCATTTTGCCCTTCGTCATGCTGCTTTACTTTGTCAGCTTTCTTGATCGTGTGAACGTCGGCTTTGCCGCGCTTACGATGAACAAGGACCTCGGACTTTCGCCGACCATGTTCGGGCTAGGCGGCGGCATCTTCTTTCTCGGGTACTTTCTGTGCGAGGTGCCCTCGAACCTCATCCTGAACAAGGTCGGCGCGCGTATCTGGATTGCACGCGTCATGGTGACATGGGGGCTGGTGTCGGCGGCGTCCGCGTTTGTGGTTGGGCCGAACTCGTTCTATGTGCTGCGCTTTTTGCTCGGGGTGGCCGAAGCCGGTTTCTTTCCCGGCATCATTCTCTATCTCAGCCAGTGGTTTCCCGCGCGGCAGCGTGCAGTCGCAGCGGCGGCGTTCATGGCAGCCGCACCTTTGTCGACGGCAATCGGATCGCCCATTTCAGGCGCCATCATGCAGATGCCGGCTCTGCTCGGATTGAAAGACTGGCAATGGCTGTTCATCATCGAAGCGATTCCGGCTGTCGTGCTCGGCTTCGTGGTTTTGAAAGCGCTCACCGATTCGCCAGAAAAGGCGGCATGGCTTGCGGCGGATGAAAAATCATGGCTCATTGCGACGTTGCGCGAAGAACGGGCGGGACGCGAATCGCAGGCAGGCCATGCGGCAGGTGCACTCGCCGCGCTGCGCGATCCGCGCGTGTGGATCATGTCGATGATTTACTTCGGCACGTCTGCGGGCCTTTATACGCTCGGGCTCTGGGCACCGTTGATCATTCGTCAGTTCGGTTTTAGCACGCTCGGCACGGGCGCATTGAATGCGATTCCCAGCGTGCTGGCTGTGATCGGCATGGTGATGTGGGCCCGTCATTCGGATCGCACTGGCGAGCGCACGTGGCATGTGGTGATTCCGTGCGTGGCAGCGGGCGTTGGGCTCGCATGGGCCGGCTTTGCGGATACCATCGTGGCGGTGGTGCTCGCGCTGATCCTCGTGAACGTAGGCATTAGCGCGGCCAAGGCGCCGCTGTGGGCCATGCCGAGCACCTTCCTCTCGGGCGCCGGTGCGGCGGCGGGTATCGCCATGATCAACTCGATCGGCAATCTCGGCGGTTTCGTTGGCCCGTTTGCAATCGGCTGGCTAAAGAGTGTGACTGGGGGGTATGCGGCCGGACTCTATGTGGTGGCGGCGAGTCTTGCGGTATCCGCCGCGCTCGCGTTGGCTGTCGGCCGGCGAGGATATCGGGCAGCACCGGCGCCGCAATGATCTCGCTCGTTGTCTGATTGACCCTTCTGATCGGCTTCGCGATCGACGATGCGCCTCGCTCCCGCGCCGCCTTTTGTCCGCTGACTTGCTGTGTGTAGCGGACAGCACGGAAGTGCGGAAGTGCGAGGCGTTATCGCGCGTATTCAATGCTTGAACAAGCCCGAGTTCTTGCCCGCGAAATGCATCGTTGAAGATTGCGAAAAGCTTGTCGCAGGCGCGCCGTAACCTGAGCTGTCGCCGTTACTCGACACCTTGTGCGAAGGCTGCTGATATTGCGTACCCGGTTGATTGTTCTGCGTGTCGTGCATCGAGACCGCGGGTGCCGGCGTTGTGTCGTTCATCGGTGTGTTCGTTTGCTGGGCAAACGACAGCGTCGGGATGGCGACGATCGACGCAATAAGCATGATGTGTTTGAGTGCTTTCATGATGGTTCTCCAATAGAGTGACGGTGCCGCGCCGACCATTCGGGTCGGTGCGTACTCACAGAATAAGAAGTTTTCCTTAACTTCTCCTTAGGGGCGCTCAAACAGATTTATTCCGTATTTCGAAGCACTGAAAATAGAAAGCAACGGTGCCAGGCACAGGTGCCCGATAAGCCCACGTCTAAGCATGTCTTAAGGAAAATTGTGCTGAACCGGATGGGGATGAGAACCGTTGGCGTTCTCGCTAACAACGCGCTTTAGGGGCTTTATGATTTTCGTTCCTGAATCGATTACGCTTCGTTATTAGTGATCCGATATGCAGGTACGTCACCATGGCATCCAGACACGAAGTCAAGCGATACCGGGCCAATCTCTCCGATGAGCTCCATAGCGCCGCGCTCTATGAAACGCTCGCGAAAACCGAGAAGGACGACACGCGCAAGCAGGTCTACAGCGATCTCGCGAAGTCGGAGCGCGATCATGCGCAGGTGTGGGCCGATAAGCTGAGAGCTAACGGCATCGAGCCGAAGGGCGCCGGCCAGGCCGTCAAAACGCGGCTGATGAAAGCACTAGTACACCTGTTCGGCGCGGGTTTTGTGCTGCCCACGCTCGCTGCGGCCGAATACGCCGACCGTAACAAATATCACGGGCAGCCGGACGCGGGCCGCATGTCGGCCGACGAGCATCACCACGCGGCGGTGGTCCAGACCCTGGCTCACGGCGGTGGCAACCCTGACCAGGCGCCAGGGGCGCGCATTGCCGCGGCGGAATCGTGGCACAAGGGTGTTTCGTCGGGTAACGATCTGCGCGCGGCCGTCCTCGGTGCGAACGACGGCCTCGTGTCGAACTTCTGCCTGATCATGGGCGTGGCCGGTGCGGGAACCGGCAACAAGGCGATCCTGCTCACGGGGCTCGCCGGCCTGATCGCCGGTGCGTGTTCGATGGCATTGGGTGAATGGCTGTCGGTGACCAATGCGCGCGAGCTGGCCAGCACCCAGATTGCGAAAGAAGCGGAAGAACTGGAAATGTCGCCAGAAGCGGAGGAGCACGAGCTGGCGTTGATCTATCGCGCCAAGGGGCTCGACGCGGTCGAAGCCAAACGGGTGGCATCGCAGATGATGCGTGACAAGGACAAGGCGCTCGATACGCTGACGCGTGAGGAACTCGGGCTCGACCCCGCCGAGTTGGGCGGCAATCCGTGGTCCGCTGCGGGTGTCTCTTTTTGCCTGTTCTCGCTTGGCGCGATTTTTCCGGTTATGCCGTTCCTGTGGACGCACGGGCTGAACGCGATCGTGCAATGCATCGTACTTAGCACGCTTGCGCTCGCGTCGATTGGCGTCTTTACCTCGCTATTCAACGGACGCGGCGCGGGGTTCTCCGCCATGCGGCAGGTGGTGATCGGTCTCGTTGCCGCGGGGTTTACGTTCGGAATCGGCAAGCTACTGGGCGTGTCGATCTCGTGACAGGGATCGTGGCGTCGTCCGGTACCGGCGCCACGTTTGCCTCACGATGCCGCAACTTCGATTGCCTTAGTCCTCATCCCAACCATGACGCTCGCGCCATTCGCGCTGGTGCTCTTCGTGCTCGTGGTGGCGCCACTGCCGTTCACGCCATTCCTGCCGCTCGTGCCATTCACGGGCGCGCCAGTCGTCGCCATCGCCGTAACCGTAGCCATATCCCACGACCGGTGGCTGCGCGTAGACGACCGGCGGAGGCTCGATGTAGGCCGGCTGGGCAGGCACGAAAACCGGCCCGGGAATGCCAATGCCGATGCCCACGTCGACGTGGGCGGAAGCGAGCGTGGAGGCTACCAGTGTCGCGCCGCCGAGAATCACTGATAATAGGTTCTTGCGCATGTTTTCTTTTCGCCTGACAGTTGCGGGCGATGACAGTGAAGATGGTGCGCAGTGTAGGCAGGGCCGCGATTTGCAGGTGCAAGAAGGATGCGAGATTGGTAACACGGAGTAACGGGGGGCAGCCTTAAGGTTCCCCTAATGATTCCCGTGCACCATGAACCGGCTAGACCTCCGGTTTTCTTTGCGTTGCGTGCAACCAGCGACGCTGTTTTCGGCTCGAACCGGCAATCAATAGCCAGGTCGCGCCGTTTCAAATTTTGCCGACGGGCATCCACGATGGAACGGGGGAGCAATGGGTTTTTCTGCTGAAGTTTGGTCGCTTGCGCGCTTGTGGTGCATGTCTCCGGTTCTGGCCGGCATTGCAATCTGGTATTTCTCGCGGGCCGACCGTCTGTTGCAGGTTGTTCGCGCGCGATAGCGCGCGTCGGCCAGCGGAGCCATCGCGCGGCTCCGTCACGACGGCCGCTGGGCAACGGTGCGCTTGCTGCACCGCCGCAAGTTCGATCGCTGCTTCCCCACACAGCCGTTTTTTCCGCCAGATCCCCCAAACTTGCTCTGGCGCGACACGCCAGGCCGACCACCCCAACACCCCGCAAACCCTTATCCAACAGGGCTTTAGCCGCCGCCTCCCGAGATCCGCGCGGCGGTGGTGTCGCATTTCCACATGTGGTTGTCGCAAATAGTCGGCTAGGCGTACTTTTTTCTGGCAACTATGTATGCACAGCGCGGACGGACGTCCGCCACGCGAGGAGAGCATTCAATGAATTCCCCCAAGGTCGTGGTCGAAGGGTTGTGCAAGGTGTTCGGCACTAACCCGAAACAGGCGATCGGCATGCTGGCAGGCGGTGCGACGAAAGAAGAAGTGTTCGCGCGCACCGGTCAGATAGTCGGTGTCCACAACGTATCGTTCGAAGTCAAGGAAGGCGAGATCTTCGTGCTGATGGGCCTGTCCGGCTCCGGCAAGTCGACGCTGATTCGCCTGATCAACCGTCTGGTCGAGCCGACGGCCGGCAAGGTGCTGATCGACGGCCGCGACGTGGCCAGCGTGCCGCGCGCGGAACTGACGGCGCTGCGCCGCAAGGACATGAGCATGGTGTTCCAGTCCTTCGCCTTGATGCCGCAGCGCACGGTGCTGTCCAACGCGGCCTTCGGGCTGGAAGTGGCGGGTATCGGCAAGAAGGAGCGTGAAAAGCGCGCCATGACGGTGCTCGAACAGGTCGGCCTCGCACCGTTCGCACAGAAGTTGCCGGCCCAGTTGTCCGGCGGCATGCAGCAACGCGTGGGTCTTGCGCGAGCGCTGGCGGTCAATCCGTCGCTGATGATCATGGACGAGGCGTTCTCCGCGCTCGATCCGCTCAAGCGCAAGGAAATGCAGAACGTGCTGCTCGATCTGCAACGCGAGCAGCAGCGCACCATCCTGTTCGTCTCGCACGACCTGGAAGAGGCGATGCGGATCGGCACCCGGATCGCGATCATGGAAGGCGGCAAGGTGGTGCAGGTCGGCACGCCGCAGCAAATCATCACCAATCCCGCCGACGACTATGTGCGCGCGTTCTTCGAAGGCATTGACACGAGCCGCTATCTGACGGCCGGCGATCTGATGCAGACGGACGCGGTGCCGCTCATGCAGCATTCGCCGCAGATCGACGCTTCGAGCGTGGCCGCGACGCTCAACGGCAGCGCCGATTACGCGTTCGTGCTCGACGCCGAGCGCAAGATCCGCGGCTTCGTGTGCCGCGACGCAATGGGCAGCGCGTCGCCCAAGCTCAATCACATCGAATGCATCCGCCGTACTACGCCACTGGACGACGTCGTCGAACGCGTGGTGGCGAGCCGTGCGCCGCTGCCGGTCGTCGAAGCGGACGGCTCCTACTGCGGTTCGGTCAACAAGACGAACGTGCTGAACGTTCTCACGCGCCATCGAGGTTCCCATGTCTGAAGTCATTCCACTTGGCGCCTGGGTCGATCACGGCGTTCACTATCTGCTCGACCACGACGCCAAAACATTCGATTCCATTGGCAAGGTCATCGAGAGTTTTGCCGCCCTGATCGAGCATGGGCTGCAAGCGGTGCCGATGTGGGCGCTGATGGCGTTTTTCGTGGGCGTCGGCTTGTGGCGGGTGGGTTGGCGTTTCGCGCTGTTCACGTTGCTGGCCATGCTGCTGATCTACGGCACCGGCTTCTGGGATCAGATGGTGATCACGCTCGGCCTCACGCTCTCATCGACCTTGATCAGCCTGCTGCTCGGCGTGCCGCTCGGCATCTGGACCGCGAAGAGCCGCACCGTCGAGATGATGGTGCGCCCCGTGCTCGACCTGATGCAGACCATGCCTGCATTCGTCTACCTGATTCCGGCCGCCATGCTGTTCGGTCTCGGCCGCGTGCCGGGGATCCTTTCCACGGTGATCTTCGCCATGCCGCCTGCTGTGCGTCTCACGTCGCTCGGTATCAAGCATGTGAATCGCGAAATCGTCGAAGCCGGGCAGGCGTTCGGCTGCACACCCTTGCAGTTGCTCTACAAGGTGCAATTTCCGAACGCGCTGCCGTCGATCATGACCGGCGTGAACCAGACCATCATGATGGCGCTCTCGATGGTGATCATCGCCTCGATGGTGGGCGCGGGCGGCCTCGGCAACGACGTGCTGGCGAGTATTCAGCGGCTCGATATCGGTCTCGGCTTCGAAAGCGGGCTTTCGGTGGTGATGCTTGCGATCATTCTCGACCGCATTACGGAGAGTTTCGGCCGCTCGCCGGGCACGGCGCGGGCGCCGCTGCTGTCGGGCTTGCGCAGCTTGATGAAGGTGCGGAAGGTGCGCCGGGCGCCGGCGGCGCAGCACGGCTGAACCGCCCATGAAGCGCGACGCGTTTCCCCCTGTCGAGGCCCCAACCGATTCGCCGCTGTCCGGGCTCGCGCACTTCGGCTTTCTGACGCTGCCGAACTTTTCGATGATCGCTTTTACGAGCGCGGTCGAAGTGCTGCGCATGGCCAACTACGTGGGCCGCGCGCAGCACTACACCTGGTCGGTGATTACGCCGGACGGCGAGCCGGCGCGCGCGAGCAACGGCATCACCGTGAAGCCGACCACAACGCTGGCCGAAGCCGGCATGCCGGACGTGCTGATCGTTTGCGCCGGCTGGCATGTGCGAAATTACGTGGACGATACGGTCATCGCCTTGCTGCAGGACGTGGCGTCGAAAGGGATTCCGCTTGGCGGCATCTGTACGGGACCGTACGCGCTGCTGGCCGCGAACCTGCTCGACGGTTATCGCTGTACCGTGCATTGGGAAGACATGTCGCCCCTGCACAAAAGTTATCCGCACGTGCGTTTCGCCGATGAACTGTTCGTGATCGACCGTGACCGGATGACGTGCACCGGCGGCACCGCGCCGCTCGATCTGATGTTGAACCTCGTCGGCATGCGTCTCGGCCATGCGGTCGCGGCGCAAGTGTCGGAGCAGTTCATTGTCGAGCGGATTCGCGGCTCGACCGATTATCAGCATATTCCCGTCGACGCGCGGGTGGGTTTCTCGCGTGCGGAACTGATCGAAGTCGTGCGCCTGATGGAAGCGAATATCGAAGAACCGTTGTCGCTCGATGAACTCGCGCGGCTCGTGAATCTGTCGCAGCGGCATTTGCAGCGGATGTTCAAGATGTTTTTAAGCGTGTCACCGACGCACTATTACCTGACCCTGCGTTTGCGTCGTGCGCGCGAACTGCTGCGCAATACGGACGCGTCGATCGCGCGGGTGACGGCCGTGTGCGGTTTTCATTCGCCGTGTCATTTCAGTAAGGCTTACCGCGCGCAATTCGGCCACGCACCGAGCGTCGAGCGGCGGCTGTCGGCGTGAATAAGTCAGTGTGAACGAGTTGGCATCAATGCGTTGGCATCAATGAAGTCGGCGTAAACGATCGCGCCTGGAAAATCCGGTCAGTCAAACCAGTCAAGCTTCAATCACCCAAAGGGAATGCCATGAAACGTTTGTGGGCTGCGTCGTTGTGCGCGCTGTCGGTCTCGTCTGTCTTTGCCACGGAACCTGCCACCTGCCGGGACGTCCGGTTCGCCGACGTCGGCTGGACGGATATCGCGGCAACGACCGGTCTCGCCTCGACGGTGCTCGAAGGGCTCGGCTACAAGCCGACCAAAACCATCGCCTCGGTGCCGATCACCTTCGCGGGTGTGAAGAGCAAGCAGATCGACGTGTTCCTCGGTTACTGGTCGCCGACCATGGACCCAATGATCGATCCGTTCAGGAAGGCCGGTCAGCTCACTGTGCTGCCCACGCCGAACCTGACCGGGGCGAAATACACGCTGGCCGTGCCGGACTACGCGTATCAGGCTGGCATCAAAACCTTCGCCGACATCGCGAAGAACTACGACAAGCTCGATGGCAAGATCTATGGCATCGAACCGGGTAACGACGGCAATGCGCTGATCAAGAAGATGATCGACAGCAACCAGTACGGCCTTGGCAAGTTCAAGATGGTGGAGTCGAGCGAGGCGGGCATGCTGGTCGAAGTGAATCGCGCGATTCGCGAGAAGAAGCCGATCGTGTTTCTCGGCTGGGAGCCGCACCCGATGAACGTGCAGATGAAGATCGATTATCTGTCCGGTGGCGACGACGTGTTCGGCCCCAACTACGGTGAAGCCAAAGTGATGACGGTCGTGCCGACCGATTACTCGGCCCGTTGCCCGAACGTCGCGAAGCTGGTGTCGAATCTGCACTTCACGACCGATATCGAGAACCACGTGATGCTGCCGATCATGAACAAGACGGATCCGAACAAGGCGGCGAAGGATTGGCTAAAGGCGAATCCGGCGGTGCTCGACAAGTGGCTTGCGGGCGTGAAGACCTTTGATGGGAAGGATGGTTTGCCGGCGGTGAAGGCTTATGTTGCGGGGCAGTGAGCGTTGAGGCTCAAGCTTTCGCGTTGCTCCGGCGGCGCGAAAGCGGCTTGCTAAAAAGCTGACCTGTCATGTCGGCGGGCCAGCTTGGGCAGTAAAGACGGAACAACAAACGCCGCGATCAAATCGCCTGAGCGCGCCCGGGGAAGGTTTCGTCATAACCCGAGCCGTTATCGACTTCCGCCGCCGTTCCGCGTTGCTCACGGTACATCATGGGCGGCAGGCCGAACTGCTTGCGGAATTCGCGGCCTAGATGCGAGGCATCGGAAAAGCCGCAGCTCGATGCGATATCCGCCACCGTTTTATCCGAACTGGTCAGCAGCCACGCCGCGGTACGCAAACGCACCTGCTTCGCATACGCCTGCGGCGCTTTACCGGTTTGCGCCTTGAAGAGCCTTTCAAGCTGACGCGGCGACAGATCGAGCTTGCGCGCCAGTTCATCGAGCGACAACGAACGCCCCACATGCTGCTCCATCAGCAGAATCGCGCGCTTCACCTTTGGATGCGCGGCGGGCGCCAATCCCGGCGGGTGCGGCTGTGGCGCATTACCTTTCTGCATATCGTCGACCAGCAGAATCCGCAGCGCCTTTTGCACCGTGGCCGTTTCAAAGTGCCGCAGCAGAATCGCCGCGGCCACGTCGATCGACGCGCGTCCGCCCGAACACGTAATGCGCCGACGGTCGATCACAAAGAGCCGATCCGCCACCAGCGCCTCCTCATTGACCGCCGGAAAGCGCTCGATGAAATCCCAATAGTGAAACCAGCTCACGCAGATGCGGTGGCCTTCCAGCACGCCCGCGCGCATCAGCGAAAACACGCCGGTGCACATGCCGACCAGCGTGGCATCGGTGGCGGCGGCGCGACGGATGAAGGCCAGCGTCGCGTCGTTCGCGGCCGGCCCGGAATGCAGCAGGCCGCCCACCACGACGACGTAATCGAACGGCTCGGCGTTGTCGAACGTCTCCCACGGCGTGATCTGAATGCCGCAACTCGCACGCACGGGGGCGAGGGTTTCCCCTATCACGCTCCACGAACAGCGCACGGGCTTGCTGAAGTCGCCCTCATCCGCGGACAGGCGCAGCAGGTCGACGAAACCCGAGAACGCCGTCAGCGTGAAGTTCGGCAGCAGGATGATGCCGAAGCGGATGCGCTGCTTCGAGGGGCCGTCGATTGATTGAAGGGGACGCGGTTCAGCGGAATTCATGCATGCAGCCAGCAAGGGAGAAGAGTTGAATCAAGCATAGCACCAGGGGAAAAGTGGCCCAGTCAGCGCTGGCATCAGCATCGCCAGCCGCAACCTGGGCGCCTGTCGCAAATGCGTCAGAAGTCATCGAAAATCCGCCGCCACCCTTGGGGCGCGGCCCGTTTGACGCCACTATCCCACTGTCATGCCGTTTTTATTCTATCGGCCAAATTTGACGTGCGGTGCAATAGGGACTAGTTCAAGCCAACCCGGCAACCCAGCTAATCCTGGTTGATTCTGGTCTCGCAACGTATAAGGCATGCCATGAACGTCAGCGTCTTCGATCTGTTCAAGATCGGCATCGGTCCCTCCAGCTCGCACACCGTCGGGCCGATGATCGCTGCATGCCGCTTCGCCTCGCACATCGAGGACGCCAATCTGCTTGGCTTCGTGCGCCGCGTCAAGGTCGAACTGTTCGGCTCGCTCGGCGCGACCGGCAAGGGGCACGGCACGGACAAGGCGGTGCTGCTCGGCCTGGAAGGCAATCTGCCCGATCTGATCGACCCGGACATCATTGAACCGCGCCTGCGGGAGATTCGCGACTCGAAGCAACTGGTTCTGCTCGGCAAGCACCCGGTCAAATTCGACGAGCGCGAACAACTCGGTTTCTTCCGCAAGCTGATGCCGGGCGCGCCGGGCTCGAGCATCGTGCATCCGAATGGCATGCGTTTTCAGGCTTTCGACGAGAACGGCCAACTGCTGGTGGAGAAAGAGTATTACTCGATCGGCGGCGGCTTTGTGATCAATCGCGAAGGCGACCGCGTGAACGGGCTGCGGGCCGGTGCGGAAGTGCCCTATCCGTTTCGCACCGGCGACGATCTGATGCGCGTGTGCCGGGAGACCGGTTTGTCGATCGCCGAGGTGACGTTGCGCAACGAATGTGCGTCGCGTTCCGAACAGGACGTGCGCGACGGGTTGCTGACGATCTGGCGCGTCATGTCCGCCTGCGTCGAACGTGGCTGCAAGGTGCGTGGCGAATTGCCCGGCCCCATGCACGTCAAGCGCCGCGCCGCCGACCTGTGCGCGCAATTGCGCTTCCGTTCGGAAGAGTCGCTGCGCGATCCGCTTTCGATGCTCGACTGGGTCAATCTCTACGCGATGGCCGTCAACGAAGAAAACGCGGCCGGCGGGCGCGTCGTCACGGCGCCGACCAACGGTGCAGCCGGCGTGATTCCCGCCGTGCTGCATTACTACGTGAAGTTCATGCATGCATCGAACGACGAGGGCATCGTCACGTTCCTGCTGACAGCGGCGGCGATCGGCATCATCTACAAGGAAACCGCTTCGATCTCGGGCGCGGAAGTGGGCTGCCAGGGTGAGGTGGGCGTGGCCTGTTCGATGGCCGCGGCGGCGCTCGCCGCCGTGATGGGCGGCACGCCGACACAAGTGGAAAATGCCGCCGAAATCGGCATGGAACACAACCTCGGCATGACCTGCGACCCGGTTGGCGGCCTCGTGCAGATTCCCTGCATCGAACGCAACGCGATGGGCGCGATCAAGGCGCTGAACGCCGCGCGCATGGCGATGAAGGGCGATGGCCAGCACTACGTGTCGCTCGACAACGTGATCAAGACCATGCGCGAAACCGGCGCGGACATGAAGACCAAATACAAGGAGACGTCGCGCGGCGGCCTCGCCGTGAACGTCATCGAGTGTTGAACTGAAGTTGAGTTGAAGCAGTCAGGAAGCAACGCGTAACAACAGGACCCAAAGGACCAACAATGAGCCGCTATTCGATATTCAGCCTGGTGCGCAACGGGATGTCGTATCACGAGAACTGGGAACGTCAGTGGAAGAGCCCCGAGCCCAAGCGTGAATACGACGTCGTGATCGTCGGCGGCGGCGGGCATGGTCTCGCCACTGCCTATTACCTCGCGAAGGAGCATGGCGTACGCAATATCGCCGTGCTGGAGAAAGGCTGGATCGGCGGCGGCAATACCGCACGCAATACAACGATCGTGCGCTCGAACTATCTGTGGGACGAATCGGCCGCGCTCTACGAAAAGGCGATGAAGCTGTGGGAAGGTCTCTCGCAAGACCTGAACTACAACGTCATGTTCAGCCAGCGCGGCGTGATGAACCTCGCGCACACGTTGCAGGACGTGCGCGACACCGAGCGTCGCGTGAACGCCAACCGGCTGAACGGCGTGGATGCCGAATTCCTCACGCCGGAGCAGATTAAGGAAATCGAGCCGACCATCAATCTGAATAGCCGCTATCCCGTGCTCGGCGCATCGATTCAGCGTCGCGGCGGTGTGGCCCGGCATGATGCGGTGGCGTGGGGTTTTGCACGCGGTGCAGATCAACATGGTGTCGACATCGTGCAGAACTGTCAGGTCACGGGCATTCGCCGGGACGGCAGTCAGGTCGTCGGCGTGGATACCACCAAGGGGTTCATCAAGGCGAAGAAGGTTGCGGTAGTGGCGGCGGGCAATACGTCCACGCTCGCCGATATGGCCGGCATCCGCTTGCCTTTGGAGAGCCATCCGCTGCAGGCGTTGGTGTCGGAGCCGATCAAACCGGTCGTCAATACCGTCGTGATGTCGAACGCGGTGCATGCCTACATCAGCCAGTCCGACAAGGGCGATCTGGTGATCGGCGCGGGTGTCGATCAATACACCGGCTTTGGTCAACGCGGCAGTTTCCACATCATCGAAGGTACCCTCGAAGCGATCGTCGAGATGTTCCCGGTGTTCTCGCGCGTGCGGATGAATCGGCAGTGGGGCGGTATTGTCGACGTGTCGCCGGATGCGTGCCCGATTATCAGCAAGACCGACGTGAAGGGGCTTTATTTCAACTGCGGTTGGGGCACGGGTGGGTTTAAGGCGACGCCTGGTTCGGGGTGGGCTTACGCGCACACGATTGCGAAAGATGAGCCGCATCCGCTCAATGCGCCGTTTTCGCTGGACCGTTTCTACACCGGTCACCTGATCGACGAGCATGGCGCCGCCGCCGTTGCTCACTAACGCTGACGCACCACAACGAATTGCGAGGGAGAACCAGATGCTGATGATCGAATGCCCGTGGTGCGGGCCACGCGCCGAAACCGAATTTTCTTGTGGCGGCGAAGCGGACATTGCACGTCCGCTCGACACCGAGAAACTCACCGACAAGGAATGGGGCGACTACCTGTTCATGCGCAAGAATCCGCGCGGCGTGCATCGCGAGCAATGGATGCACACGCAAGGGTGCCGCCGCTGGTTCAAGGCGCAGCGCGACACGGTGAGCTACGAAATCCAGGGCTACGAGACGTTCGAACGTCCGCTGCTCACCATGGACAGCAATCAGGCTGACGCACAAGGCAAGGCACAAGAGGGTAAGGCACCATGAGCCAGAAAGACCGACTCCCCAGCGGCGGGCGCATCAACCGCGCGATCGTACTGAACTTCACGTTCAACGGGCGCAAGTATCAGGGCTATCAGGGCGACACGCTCGCCTCCGCGCTGCTCGCGAACGGTGAGCATTTCGTTGCGCGTAGCTGGAAGTACCACCGGCCGCGCGGCATCGTGACGGCGGGCGTGGAAGAGCCGAATGCAATCGTGCAGCTCGAAACCGGCGCGTACACGGTGCCGAACGCGCGCGCGACGGAGGTGGAGCTGTATCAGGGGCTCGTCGCGACCAGCGTGAACGCGAAGCCGAGCATCGAGAACGACCGCATGGCGATCAACCAGAAGTTCGCGCGCTTCATTCCGGCGGGCTTCTACTACAAGACCTTCATGTGGCCGCGCAAGTTCTGGCCGAAGTATGAAGAAGTGATCCGCGATGCGGCGGGTCTCGGCAAGGCGCCCGAGCAAACCGATGCGGACCGTTACGACAAGTGCTTTGCGCATTGCGACGTGCTGGTGGTCGGCGGCGGCCCGACGGGTCTGGCGGCCGCGCATGCGGCGGCCTTGTCGGGCGCACGCGTGACGCTGATCGACGATCAGCCGGAACTCGGCGGCTCGCTGCTGTCGTGCCGCGCGGAGATCGACGGCAAACCGGCGTTGCAATGGGTCCAGAAGATCGAAGACGAACTGCGGCAGATGCCCAATGTGAAGATCCTGTGCCGCAGCACCGCGTTCGGTTATCAGGACCATAACCTCATCACCGTTACGCAGCGGCTCACCGAGCATCTGCCGGTGTCGCAGAGAAAGGGCACGCGCGAGCTGATGTGGAAGATCCGCGCGAAACGCGTGATTCTCGCAACGGGCGCGCATGAGCGGCCGATCGTGTTCGGCAACAACGATCTGCCGGGCGTGATGCTGGCGTCGGCCGTGTCGACGTATCTGCATCGCTACGCGGTGCTGCCGGGACGCAATGCCGTGGTGTTCACGAACAATGACGACGGCTATCAATGCGCACTCGATCTGAAAGCGGCCGGCGCCCAGGTGACCGTCATCGATCCGCGCGCGGCCGAATCGAAAGGCACGCTGCCCGCGCTCGCACGCCGCTACGGCGTCAAGGTGATGAACGGTGTCGCCATTACGGCTGCGCATGGCAAGCTGCGCGTGTCTTCTGTAGACATAGCGTCGTATTCGAACGGACAGGTCGGTGCGAAGCAGAGCGCGCTGCCCTGCGATCTGCTCGCGCTGTCCGGCGGCTGGAGCCCGGTGCTGCACCTGTTCGCGCAATCGGGCGGCAAGGCGCACTGGCATGACGACAAGGCCTGCTTCGTGCCGGGCAAGGCGATGCAGCCGGAGACGAGCGTTGGTGCGTGTGCCGGCGACTTCACGCTGGGACAGGGTATTCGCTTCGCCGTCGACGCCGGTGTCGAGGCGGCGCGTGCCGCCGGGCACATCGTCGCGCGGCCGAACCCGGTACAGGTGGCTGAGATCAGCGAAGCGAAGATGCAACCGCTGTGGCTCGTCGGCGGCCGCGAACTCGCGACGCGTGGGCCCAAGCAGTTCGTCGATTTCCAGAACGACGTTTCCGCGGCCGATATTTTTCTCGCGGCGCGCGAGGGCTTTGAATCCGTCGAGCACGTGAAGCGCTATACGGCGATGGGCTTCGGCACCGATCAGGGCAAGCTCGGCAACATCAACGGCATGGCGATTCTCGCGCAGGCACTCGGCAAGACGATTCCCGAGACGGGCACCACGACCTTCCGTCCCAACTACACGCCCGTTACGTTCGGCACGTTTGCAGGCCGCGAGCTGGGTGAGTTTCTTGACCCGGTCCGCAAGACGGCGGTACACGAATGGCACGTGGAAAACGGTGCGGCGTTCGAGGACGTCGGTAACTGGAAGCGCCCCTGGTACTTCCCGAAAGCGGGCGAAGACATGCATGCGGCGGTGGCGCGCGAGTCGCTGGCGGTGCGCACGAGCGTCGGTATTCTTGACGCCTCGACGCTCGGCAAGATCGACATTCAGGGCCCCGATTCCGCGAAGCTGCTGAACTGGGTCTACACGAATCCGTGGAGCAAGCTGGAAGTCGGCAAGTGCCGCTATGGCCTGATGCTCGACGAAAACGGCATGATCTTCGACGACGGCGTGACCGTGCGTCTCGCCGACCAGCATTACATGATGACCACCACCACGGGCGGCGCCGCGCGTGTGCTCACGTGGCTCGAGCGCTGGCTGCAAACCGAGTGGCCGGACATGCGCGTGCGGCTTGCTTCCGTGACGGATCATTGGGCAACCTTCGCGGTGGTCGGTCCGAATAGCCGCAAAGTTTTGCAGAAGGTCTGCCAGGACATCGACTTTGCCAACGCGGCGTTCCCGTTCATGAGCTATCGCGAAGGCACCGTGGCGGGCGCAGCGTCGCGCGTGATGCGGATCAGCTTCTCGGGCGAGCTGGCGTATGAAGTGAACGTTCCCGCGAACGTAGGGCGCGCGGTATGGGAGGCGCTGATGGCCGCAGGCGCGGAATTCGACATCACGCCGTACGGCACGGAAACCATGCACGTATTGCGTGCGGAGAAGGGCTACATCATCGTCGGCCAGGATACGGACGGCTCGATGACGCCGTATGACATTGGCATGGGCGGCCTGGTCGCGAAATCGAAGGACTTTCTCGGCAAGCGTTCATTGACTCGCTCGGACACCGCGAAGGCGGGGCGTAAGCAACTGGTCGGGCTGCTCGCGGACGATCCGTCGTTCGTGATTCCCGAAGGCTCGCAGATTGTCGCCGGTCCGTTCCAGGGCGATACCGCACCGATGCTCGGCCATGTTACATCGAGCTATTACAGCCCGATCCTGAAGCGTTCGATTGCCATGGCGGTAGTGAAGGGCGGTCTAGACAAGATCGGCGAAACAGTCACGATTCCGCTGGCGAGCGGCAAGCAGATTGCAGCCAAGGTCACCAGTTCGGTGTTCTACGACAGCGAAGGAGCACGTCAACATGTGGAATGAAACTAGAGGGACGGTGTCGGCGGTGGATCGCGCTGTCGGCCAGCAAACCGGCGTGTGGCAGGAGTCGCCGCTGGTGGGTACGGATGCATTGCTGAAGAAGCATCAGGCGACAGCGTCGGCGGCGTTCCGCTTGAGCGAGCGGCCGTTTCTGGAACTGGTGAACGTACGTGGCGATACGCGTGACGCCGCGTTCGTGAGCGCGGTGGAAAGTGTGATCGGCTGCCGGCCGCCGGAGAAGGCGAACACCCTTGCGCGCGGCAACGGCTACGACATGCTGTGGCTCGGTCCGGACGAGTGGCTGGTGCGCTCGGCTACGGCGCACGACGCAACCCGCACCGCGCCGCTGCAGCCGAAACTCGGCGCGGCATTTGCTGGCGTGTTCGCTTCGGCGGTGGATATCGGCAGCGGCTATACGGTGCTCGAAATCAGCGGTACGCGCACGCGTGACGTGTTGGCGCGCGGTTGCCCGCTCGATCTGCACCCGAAACTGTTCGGCGAAGGGCAGTGTGCGCAGAGTCACTTTTTCAAGGCATCGATGACGCTGTTGCCCACCGGCGCGGATAGTTTCGATATCGTTGTGCGCCGCAGCTTTGCGGACTATTTCGTCAAGATGATGCTTGATGCGGCCGAGCCGCTAATGTCGTGACATGCGGCGGGCGGTGCCTTGCTTGCTGAGGCACCGCCCGCGGCTCTACCGGCCGCCGACTGACATGACGTCGACACGTCTAGCCACCGCGCGTCTCACCGAGCGCGCGTGCCAACAGGGCGATGCCCATGCCGCGCTCGCGCTGCTCGATCAGAGCATCACGTTGCGGCATCGGCGCATTGCGCTGATTCGCTATCTCCTCGCGCAGCAGTTGGGCGCACCGCTGCAGTCGCGGCATCATGAATACGTTGAGAAGATTGCTGCTCGCCTGAGCGCGGATGCACTCGCACGCATTGTTGGTGCTGCGCGTGCGCGGCATCGACCGTAAGGGTCGGTTTCGCGTTGGCACGGCTTCGACATTGAAGCCTGCTTCGTGCGCGCTCATGAGCGCATGCATTGACGGAACGACGCCCCCGTTCCATCCCCATGACGTATTTCTTCTATGTGGCCGAATTATGTCGGCGTCTACTGAAATGCACTGATCGGAACGTCCACGCGGCAGCCGCCGCATCAACGAGGGGATCACATGTCTACCGCTTTTCAGCCTCGCGCGAGCGCAGCCGCCAGACTCGAACGACTGCCGTTCTCCGGATATCACCGGACCATCTTCATCATCATCGCGATCGCGTTCTTTTTCGACTCGGTCGATCTCGGCACCATGACCTTCGTGCTCGGCTCGATCAAGAGCGAGTTTCATTTGTCGAGCGCGACAGCGGGGCTGGTCGCGAGTGCGAGCTTCTTTGGCATGGTGATCGGCGCAGCCGGCGCTGGATTGCTGGCTGATCGCTTTGGACGACGCCCCGTGTTTCAGTGGAGTATGGTGCTGTGGGGACTCGCGTCGTATCTGTGTTCGACCGCGCAGAGTGTCGAAGCGCTTATCTTCTATCGCGTGCTGCTCGGTTTCGGCATGGGCATGGAGTTCCCCATTGCGCAGACGCTCCTGTCCGAATTCGTGCCGACAGCGTCGCGTGGACGACTGATCGCGCTGATGGACGGCTTCTGGCCGCTCGGTTTCATTACGGCGGGCGTGGTGTCGTACTTCGTGTTGCCGACTTTCGGCTGGCGCATGGAGTTCGCGTTGCTGGCGATTCCTGCCGTATTCGTGCTGATCGTGCGCCGCGTCGTGCCGGAATCGCCACGCTGGCTGGAACATCGCGGGCGCCTCGCCGAAGCGGACAAGATCCTTGCCGACGTCGAAGTGAAGGTCATGAAAGCGGCCGGCCTGAGCCAGTTGCGCGCGCCGGTGATGTTGCAGGAACCGCCGGCCGCGAAGGGCACGAGTGCGTTTCGCGAGATATGGAGCATGGCCTATCGGCGTCGCACGATCATGGTGTGGACGCTGTGGTTTTTCGCGCTGCTGGGATTTTATGGGCTGACTTCGTGGCTCGGCGCGCTGATGCAGCAAGCGGGTTTCGCGGTAACGAAGTCGGTGCTGTACACGGTGCTGATTTCGCTCGGCGGGATTCCGGGCTTCATCTGCGCGGCGTGGCTGGTCGAACGCTGGGGACGCAAGCCGACCTGTATCGCGTCGCTGGCCGGCAGCGCGGTCATGGCCTACGTCTACGGACAAACCGCGCTGCACGCGCAAACGCCGACGCTGCTGATCTGCGCCGGGCTC
Source organism: Paraburkholderia haematera (assembly GCF_905220975.1). Classification (GTDB taxonomy): domain Bacteria; phylum Pseudomonadota; class Gammaproteobacteria; order Burkholderiales; family Burkholderiaceae; genus Paraburkholderia; species Paraburkholderia haematera. The sequence continues at coordinate 92,212 of NZ_CAJNBK010000003.1, forward strand.
GCCATGCAGTTCTTTATGTTCGCGATGTGGGCGGTGCTTTACACCTATACGCCTGAACTTTACGGCACGGGTGCGCGGGCCACAGGATCGGGTTTTGCGTCGGCGATTGGCCGCGTGGGGTCCTTGATCGGCCCTTACGTGGTCGGTGTCGTGCTTCCGATGTTCGGGCAAGGCGGCGTGTTTTCGCTTGGCGCGATGTGTTTTGTGATCGCGGCCGCGGCGGTATGGATCATGGGGATCGAGACGCGTGGGCTGGCGCTGGAGACCCTGGTGTCCGAGGCTGTTGAGACGGACGCGCACGGGGTGTTGAGTCCCGCGCGCGAGTGAGGCCAGCGGCGGGTGTTAAACCGCCGCAGCCTCGCGTTTTCTCGACGCCACGCCGCGGGCCACAAAATACGGCGTCTCCACCCGCGCCAGCGCGTCGCGCCCGCGAATCCGGTCGGCAATCTTCTCCGCCATCATGATCGTCGGCGCGTTCAGATTGCCGGTGGTGATCTGCGGCATGATCGACGCGTCGACGACGCGCAGCGCTTCCATTCCATGCACGCGGCCCTCGTTATCCACCACAGCCATATCGTCATAGCCCATCTTGCACGAGCACGACGGGTGAAACGCCGTCTCCGCACGCATTCGCACGAACGTGTCGAGTTGCTCATCCGTGGTCAGTTCCGCGCCCGGATTCAGCTCGCGGCCGCGATAACGATCGAGCGCCGGTTGCTGCATGATCTCGCGTGTAATGCGGATACCGTCGCGGAATTCGCGCCAGTCGAGCGGATCGGCCATGTAGTTGAACAGGATGCTCGGATGTGCGGCAGGATCGCGTGACGTGAGCTTCACGCGGCCACGACTTGGCGAACGCATCGATCCGACGTGCGCCTGAAAGCCGTGCATCTTGATCGCGTTTGAGCCGTTGTAGTTAATCGCGACCGGCAGGAAGTGATACTGGATGTTTGGCCACAGATCGTCGTCGCGCGTACGGATGAAGCCGCCCGCCTCGAACTGATTGCTCGCACCGATACCCGTGCCGTTAAGCATCCACTCAAGTCCGATTGCAGGCTGATTCCACCACTGCAACGCGGGATACAGCGAAACCGGCTCCTTGCATTCGTATTGGATATACATCTCCAGATGGTCCTGCAGGTTTTCGCCGACGCCAGGCAGATCGTGCACGAGCGGCACGTCGAGTTCACGCAGCCACGTCGAGCGGCCCACGCCTGAGCGTTGCAGCAATTGCGGCGAGGCAATCGCGCCGCTGCACACCAGCACTTCGCGGCGTGCCTGCGCAGTCACGGCATGGCCGTGATGCAGATACGCGACGCCAATCGCACGCTTGCCCGAGAACAGCACGCGATCGGTCATGGCATGCGTCACGATGGTCAGATTCGGGCGCGCCTTCGCGCGATCCAGATAGCCGCGCGCCGTGCTGGCGCGTCTTCCATTCGCCGTGACCGTGCGGTCCATCGGGCCGAAGCCTTCCTGCTGATAGCCGTTGAGATCGTCGGTACGCGGAAAACCGGCCTGCACGCCGGCCTCGACCATCGCGGCAAACAAGGGATTGTTGCCGGGTTTGCTCGTTGTCACATGAACCGGGCCGTCACCGCCGTGATACGCATTCGCACCGACATCGCGTGTTTCGGCTTTGAGGAAATACGGCAGGCAATCCAGATAGGTCCAGTTTTCCAGGCCGGCGCGTCCTGCCCAGCCGTCGTAGTCGAGTGCATTGCCGCGGATGTAGCACATGCCGTTGATCAGCGACGAACCGCCGAGCCCCTTGCCGCGTCCGCACTCCATGCGGCGGTTGTTCATATGCGGCTCGGGATCGGTTTCGTACGCCCAGTTATAGCGCCGCCCCTGCAAAGGATAGGCGAGTGCCGCGGGCATCTGCGTGCGAAAATCGAAACGGTAGTCGGGGCCGCCTGCTTCGAGGAGCAGCACGGTCACGTTTGCGTCTTCGGTCAGGCGCGAGGCGAGCACGTTGCCCGCCGAACCCGCGCCGACGATGATGTAGTCGTATTCGTTCGAAGCCATCGCCACACTCCTTAGAACACCGGTTGATAGGGGCCGAGTTCCACCTGCACGGATTTGATGCGCGTGTAGTGTTCGAGCGTGGTGATGCCGTTCTCGCGGCCGACGCCCGATTGTTTGTAGCCGCCCACCGGCATTTCCGCGGGCGACTCGCCCCACGTATTGATCCAGCAGATACCCGCTTCGAGGCGATGAATCACGCGATGCGCACGCGCCAGGTTCTCGGTCACCACGCCCGCAGCGAGACCATAAGCGGTGCTATTGGCACGCAGGATCGCTTCGTCTTCGTCGTCGAAAACGAGGATGCTCATGACCGGGCCGAAGATCTCTTCGCGCACGATACGCATGTCGTCATGACAACCGGTGAAAACCGTCGGTTCGACGTACTGGCCGTTGCGGAAGTGGCCTTCCGTAAGCCGCTTGCCGCCGGCAATGAGCCGCGCGCCTTCCTGAACGCCGCTTTCGATATAGCCGAGCACTTTCTGCAATTGCGCGGCGCTCACCAGCGGGCCGAAATTGGTGTCAGCGTCAGTGGGCGCGCCGACGCGAATCCGCTTGACGCGCGCAAGCACCAGCGCTTCGAACCGTTCCAGCACGCTACGCTGCACGAAGACACGTGTGCCATTTGTACAAACCTGACCGGAGCTAAAGAAGTTGGCGCTCATCGCGATGTCGGCGGCGCGTTCCAGGTTGGCGTCGTCGAAGACGAGCAGGGGAGACTTGCCGCCCAGCTCCATCGTCACTTCTTTCAACGACGAAGCGCCGGCCAGCGACATGACCTTTTTGCCCGTTTCAACGCCGCCGGTGAACGAAATCTTTTCGATGTCGGGATGGGTGGCGAGCATCGCGCCAACGCGCCCGTCGCCTTGCACGACATTGAACACGCCGGCGGGCACTCCGGCTTCGGTATAAATCTCGGCGAGTTTCAGCGCGGACAGCGGCGTGATTTCACTCGGCTTGAAGATCATCGCATTGCCGGCCGCCAACGCGGGCGCCGATTTCCAGCAGGCGATCTGGATCGGGTAATTCCACGCGCCGATACCTGCGCACACGCCGAGCGGTTCACGCCGCGTATAAACAAACGACGAAGGCCGCAACGGAATCTGTTGCCCTTCAATCGCGGTCGCAAGCCCCGCGTAATACTCGATCACGTCCGCACCGGTGACGATATCGACCGCACGGGTCTCCGCGATCGCCTTGCCGGTGTCGCGGGTTTCGAGCGCGGCGAGTTCGTCATTGCGCTCGCGCAGGAGATCGACCGCGCGGCGCAAGATGCGCGAGCGCTGCATCTCCGTGAGCGCGGCCCATTCGCGTTGGCCGTCGCGCGCGGATTGCACTGCGCGATCTACGTCAGCGGCCGAGGCTTGTTGCACGGTCGCAAGTGTTTCGCCGGTGGCGGGGTCGAGCGTGTCGAAAGTCTCGCCACCGGTTGCATCGACATAGGCGCCGCCGATATAGAGACGTTGCGTTGCGAATACCGCCATGACTTGCTCCTTTCTATAAATGTCGCCGGACTAGTTGCGTGCTTCCAGCACCAGATCGATGTATTCATTCGCCACGCGCAGTGCAGCCTTGGTATCAAAGGGCTCACCGGACAAAGCGCCGCGCAACCACAGTCCGTCGATCAACGCCGCCAAGCCGCTTGCCGCACGGCGCGCCGCCGCACGCGGCAGTGCTTTAGAAAAATCCGCGCACAGGTTCGAGTTCAGCCGGCGCGTGTTCACGTACTGAAGCCGCCGCAATTGCGGCTTGTGCATGCTCTCGGACCAGAACGCAAGCCACGTTTTCATGACCGTGCTGCTGGTCTGCTCGGCGTCGAAATTCGCCGCTACGACCGCGCGAAGTTTCGAGCGGGGATCCGCTTTCGCCGCACGGCGCCGTCTCGACGTGGCTTGCCAGAGGTCGCGCAGCACGTGGCGCATGGTGGCTTCGAGCAAACCGTCCTTGTCGCCGAAATAGTGGCTCACGATGCCGGTGGAAATGCTCGCGCGCTGTGCGACCGAAGCGAGCGTGGCACCGGCCAGGCCGGTCTGGTCGATGGTGAGCAGGGTTGCGTCGATCAGCTGGGCGCGGCGGATTTCGCGCATTCCAAGTTTGGGCATGGTGCTAGGGGTGGCAGGCGCAGGCTTGCCGCCCAAGTGTTCGATGGGCCATGTTAGTTTTTTTATATTGAACGGTCAATCAATAAAAAATGAAAGGAATCAGCGTGGACGCGGGTTGCACCTTGCGTGTCGGTTCCTGCCAAACCGGTGTCGTGTTCAGTACATGTCCTTTGTTTCAGCGGGCGCTACGCTCGTTGAACGGCGTGCCACATCGAGTCGGGCGCGCCGCTCACAAGACATGGAGACAGGCAAATGAGCAGCAATCGCGGTGTCGTGTATCTAGGGCAGGGCAAGGTGGAAGTGCAGTCGATCGACTTTCCGAAGATGGTCGATCCGCGTGGCCGGTCAATCGGCCACGGCGTGATCCTGAAGGTGGTCAGCACGAATATTTGCGGCTCCGATCAGCACATGGTGCGCGGCCGCACGACCGCCGAGGTCGGCCTCGTACTCGGCCACGAGATCACCGGCGAGGTGATCGAGGTGGGCCGCGATGTTGAAACGTTGAAGATCGGCGACCTGGTGTCGGTGCCCTTCAACGTTGCTTGCGGACGCTGCCCGACCTGTAAGGCGCAGCACACCGGTGTGTGCCTGAATGTGAATCCGTCGCGGGCGGGCGGCGCTTATGGCTACGTCGACATGGGTGGCTGGATCGGCGGTCAGGCCGAATACGTGCTGGTGCCGTACGCCGACTTCAATCTGCTGAAATTCCCCGACCACGCCCAGGCGATGTCGAAAATCCGCGATCTCACGTGTTTGTCCGACATTCTGCCGACCGGCTACCACGGCGCAGTGATGGCGGGCGTGAAGCCAGGCGCTACCGTCTACATTGCAGGGGCAGGGCCGGTAGGAATGGCCGCGGCCGCTTCGGCGCGCTTGCTGGGCGCGGCCTGCACGATCGTCGGCGATATGAATGAGGCGCGCCTCGCGCATGCGCGCAAGATGGGGTTCCAGACCATCGATCTGTCGAAGGACGCCACGCTCGGCGAGCAGATCGAGCAGATTCTCGGCAAACCCGAAGTGGATTGCGCGGTGGACTGCGTCGGCTTCGAGGCGCACGGCCACGGCAGTAGCGGTTCGCATGAGGAAGCGCCAGCCACGGTGCTCAATTCGCTGATGGAAATCACCCGGGCCGCGGGCGCGATCGGGATTCCAGGCCTTTACGTGACGGACGATCCGGGCGCTACCGATGCCGCCGCCCGCAAAGGCAGCCTGAGCATCCGCTTCGGTCTCGGTTGGGCCAAGTCACACTCGTTCCATACCGGACAGACGCCGGTGATGAAGTACAACCACAATCTGATGCAGGCGATCTTGTGGGACCGGTTGCCGATTGCGGACATCGTGAATGTGACGGTTGTCTCGCTCGACGAGGCCCCTGAGGGTTACCGCCAGTTCGACGGCGGCGCGCCGAGAAAGTTTGTGATCGACCCGCACGGACTGTTGAAGGCGGCTTGACGCACGAAGGGACCGCATTCGCGGTCCTGTCCCAGACTGTCACGCAAGGCTGAACAGCGTGATCACAACGTACGCGTTGAGCGGGCTCCCGTTCAACGCGTTGTGTTTTCAGGCGGCGAAGTTGTCAGTGAGGCAATCGAATCAGGCCGCCATCACAGGCGTGACGGAAGCCAGCGACGGCGCCTGCCTGCGCCTCTCGCGCGTGGGCGCGGTGCCGAACGCGTCGCGATAGCTCTTCGAGAAGTGGCAAGCCGACTGGAAGCCGCAAGCCATCGTGATATGCATGATCGACATGTCGGTCTGCAAGAGCAACTCGCGGGCGCGCCGCAAGCGCAGCGTCAGATAGTAATGCGTGGGCGTCATCCCCAGATGCTCGCGGAACAGGCGCTGCAATTGCCGTTGCGACATGCCGGCGAGCCGCGAGAGCTCCTCGCGTGAAAGCGGTTCTTCGATGTTGTTCTCCATCAGCGCGATCACTTCGAAGAGCGACTTGTTGGCCGAACCAAGCCGCGCCACCAGCGGCATTTTCTGCTGGGCGCTCGTATCGCGCACATGTTCGACGATGAACTGCTCGGCGATCTGCGTGACCCGTGCGGTGCCGACACGCGGCGCGATCAGATTGAGCATCATATCGAGCGGCGCGACGCCACCGGTGCATGTGACGCGATCGCGATCGATCACGAACAGTTCTTTCAGAAAGCGCGTGTCGGGAAACTCTTCCTTGAGCGCCGACATGTTCTCCCAGTGAATCGCACACGCGTAGCCAGCGAGCAAGCCGGCACGCGCCAGCGCATAAGTGCCGGTGCACAGGCTGCCGAGCACGCAACCCATGCGGGCGAAGCGGCGCAACGCGGAAAGATGGGCGGGGGTGGTGGCGCGTTGCACGTCGATACCGCCGACCACGAACACGATGTCCGGCTGACCGACACATTCAACGGGACCGGTATCGACCGCGAGGCCGTTGCTCGCCGTCACCGGGCCGCCTTCGGGGCTCACGATCGACCAGCGGTAAAGCGTTTGTCCTGTCAGGTAGTTCGCCATGCGGAGAACTTCGATCGCGTTGGTGAACGCGATCATCGTGAAGTTCGGAACCGGCATGAATGCGAAATGCGACAGCGACGCCGTGCGATCGGTGGACATGGGGGAGATGATTCCTTCGAATCTGTAATGTCGCGTCGCCGTGGGGTGCGGCGACTCCTGCAATTTTGAGGACGAGCGCAACTAGCGTGCCATCAGGCTAAACCCTCGGTTACCCGTCGATACGGTCGAATCGCCAGACGGGCGGCACCAGAACGGCGCCATCGGCGCCCGCGCACGCACCCGAACCGCGCACAACGTTCAGCTGCAGTGCAGCATGAGCGCCAGCGGCTAACGATCGTTCGAAACTTGCCATCGCGACTTGTCGAAAAAGGACGCGGATGGCGGAAAAGGCAAAGAACACGTCTGAATTCGTAAATTGGCGCGCGGGGCGAACGTCAAGAATAGACGCAATGCAGACCGGTGGCAGCAGGGCTTTCCAGCCGCTCCCGGCCCTTCGCCAACCACTCCACGGACCTCCCATGTCGAACCCGAATCCTTTCTTCGAAGAATCGCTCGCCACGCGTGACGCGGCAGTGCGCGGCGCCATTCTGAAAGAGCTCGAGCGCCAGCAGTCGCAAGTCGAATTGATCGCGTCGGAAAACATCGTGTCGCGCGCGGTGCTCGAAGCACAGGGCTCGGTGCTGACCAACAAATACGCGGAAGGGTATCCGGGAAAGCGCTATTACGGCGGCTGTGAATACGCCGACGTGATCGAAACATTGGCCCTGGATCGTATCAAGCAACTGTTCAACGCGAAATTCGCCAACGTACAGCCGCATTCCGGCGCGCAGGCCAACGGCGCGGTGATGCTCGCGCTTGTGAAGCCAGGCGACACGGTGCTCGGCATGTCGCTCGACGCGGGCGGCCACCTGACCCATGGCGCCAAGCCGGCGATGTCGGGCAAGTGGTTTAACGCGGTGCAATACGGCGTCAATCGCGACACGATGCTGATCGACTATGAGCAGATCGAGGAACTCGCGCAGCAGCACAAACCGGCGCTGCTGATCGCCGGCTTCTCGGCTTATCCGCGCGCGTTGGACTTCGCACGGCTGCGCGCGATCGCCGATGGCGTGGGCGCGAAACTGATGGTGGATATGGCGCATATCGCCGGGGTGATCGCGGCCGGGCGTCATCAGAATCCGGTCGACCACGCGCACGTCGTGACGTCGACCACCCACAAGACACTGCGCGGTCCGCGTGGCGGCTTTGTACTGACGAATGACGAGGACATCGCCAAGAAGATCAATTCGGCGGTGTTCCCGGGCTTGCAGGGCGGCCCGCTGATGCATGTGATCGCCGGCAAGGCGGTGGCGTTCGGCGAGGCGCTACAACCGGGTTTCAAAACCTACATCGATAACGTGCTCGCGAATGCGCAGGCACTCGGCGACGTGCTGAAAGCAGGGGGCGTCGACCTTGTGACCGGCGGCACGGACAACCATTTGCTGCTGGTCGATCTGCGCCCGAAAGGCCTCAAGGGCAATCAGGTCGAGCAGGCGCTGGAACGCGCAGGCATCACCTGCAATAAGAACGGCATTCCTTTTGACACCGAAAAACCGACGGTGACGTCCGGCGTTCGCCTCGGCACGCCGGCGGGCACGACGCGTGGCTTCGGCACGAGCGAGTTCCGCGAAGTCGGGCGGCTGATCGTCGAGGTGCTCGATGCGCTGCGCGATCATCCGGACGGCCACGCCGCAACCGAACAACGCGTGCGCCGCGAGATTTTTGCGCTGTGCGAACGCTTTCCCATCTACTAAGCACTCTACCAAGCACGCCTGGAGCACACGATGAGCACTCTGCACGACAACAGCATCATCATCGACGGTCTGAACATTTCGAAGTTCGAACGATCGGTGTTCGAAGACATGCGCAAGGGCGGCGTGACCGCGGTGAACTGCACGGTGTCAGTCTGGGAGAGCTTCCAGAAGACCGTCGACAACATCGCCGAGATGAAGCAGCAGATCCGCGAATACAGCGAAATCCTGACGCTTGTGCGCACCACCGACGACATCTTGCGCGCAAAGAAAGAGAACAAGACCGGCATCATTTTCGGTTTCCAGAACGCGCATGCGTTCGAAGACAACCTCGGCTATATCGAGGCCTTCAAGGACCTCGGCGTGAACGTGGTGCAGCTTTGCTACAACACGCAGAATCTGGTCGGCACGGGCTGCTATGAACGCGATGGCGGCCTGTCGGGCTATGGCCGCGAAGTGATTCAGGAGATGAATCGCGTCGGCATCATGGTCGATCTCTCGCATGTGGGCGGCAAGACTTCATCCGAAGCGATCGCCGCGTCGAACAAGCCGGTGTGCTACTCGCACTGCTGCCCGTCGGGGCTGAAAGAGCATCCGCGCAACAAAAGCGACGAGCAACTGAAAGAGATCGCGGATGCAGGCGGTTTCGTCGGCGTGACAATGTTCGCACCGTTCCTCAAGCGCGGCCCGGACGCGACGGTCGAAGACTATATCGAAGCAATCGAATACGTCGTAAATCTGATCGGCGAGGACCAGGTGGGCATTGGCACGGACTTCACGCAGGGCTATAGCACGGAGTTCTTCGACTGGATCACGCACGACAAGGGCCGTTATCGCCAACTGACGAACTTCGGCAAGGTGGTGAATCCGGAAGGCATTCGTACGATCGGCGAGTTTCCGAACCTGACAGCGGCGATGGAACGCGCCGGCTGGAGCGAGACGCGCATCAGGAAGATCATGGGTGAAAACTGGGTGCGGGTGTTTGGCGACGTGTGGAAAGTCTGATTTTCGCGCGATCGAACTTCAACCCGAACGTCAACCCGAACGTCAACCCGAACGTCACCTCATAGAAAACGGAGTCTCCCCATGCAACCCCAACTGCCTATCGACGTCGATCCGAATACCGGCGTCTGGACTACCGACGCACTGCCGATGCTCTACGTGCCGCGTCATTTCTTCACGAACAATCACACTGCGGTCGAAGAAGCACTCGGTCGCGATGCGTATGCCGAGATTCTCTATAAAGCCGGCTACAAGTCCGCGTATTTCTGGTGCGACAAGGAGGCGAAACAGCACGGCATTGCCGGTATGGCGGTGTTCGAGCATTACCTGAAACGCCTGTCGCAGCGCGGCTGGGGCATCTTCACGATCGCGGAAGCCGATCCGTCCAGCTCGCATGCCCGCATTGAATTGCACCATTCGTCGTTCGTGCTTGCGCAGCCGGGTAAGGAAGGCAAGCTGTGCTACATGTTCGCCGGCTGGTTCGCAGGCGCGATGGACTGGGTCAACGACACCGCGCCGGACGGACAGCGCAAGGGTCCGCCGTCCCATTCGAAGGAAGCGCGATGCGCGGCTGAAGGCCACGACCATTGCGTGTTCGAAGTGTCGCCGCTCGCGTCGTAACCGCAACGCACATAGCCGCACACAGCCTATCCATTCCGAGGTCGATCGCGATGCGTTACCCAAACCTTTTCAAGCCTCTCACGCTGAATCAGCTGACTTTGCGCAACCGCATTGTCAGCACCGCGCACGCGGAGGTGTATGCGGAACCGGGCGGTCTGCCGGGCGACCGTTATATCCGTTACTACGAAGAGAAGGCCAAGGGCGGGGTCGGCCTCGCCGTGTGCGGCGGGTCGAGCCCGGTGTCGATCGACAGCCCGCAGGGCTGGTGGAAATCGGTGAATCTGTCGACCGACAAGATCATCGATCCGCTCGCGCGGCTCGCCGAAGCGATGCATCGGCACGGCGCGAAGATCATGATCCAGGCCACGCACATGGGCCGACGCTCGGCGTTTCATGGCGAGCACTGGCCGCATCTGATGTCGCCCTCCGGCGTGCGTGAGCCGGTTCACCGCGGCAACGCGAAGATCATCGAAGTGGAAGAGATTCGCCGCATCATTTCAGACTTTGCCGCGGCGGCGAAGCGAGTGAAGGATGCCGGCATGGACGGCATCGAAATTTCGGCGGCGCACCAGCATCTGATCGATCAGTTCTGGAGTCCGCGTACGAATTTCCGCACCGACGAATGGGGTGGCTCGCTCGAAAACCGCCTGCGTTTCGGCACGGAAGTGTTGAAGGCAGTGCGTGAAGCGGTAGGCGCGGATTTTTGCATCGGTCTGCGCATGTGCGGCGACGAATTCCATGAAGACGGACTCGATCACGAACAACTGAAAGAAATCGCGCAGGCGATGAGCGAAACCGGCCTGATCGATTACCTCGGCGTGATCGGTTCCGGCGCCGATACGCACAACACGTTGGCGAACTGCATGCCGCCGATGGCCCTGCCGCCCGAGCCGTTCGTGCATCTCGCGGCGGGTATCAAGTCGGTGGTGAAGCTGCCGGTGATGCACGCGCAAAGCATTCGCGACGCGGGCCAGGCCGAGCGCCTGCTGGCGAGCGGCATGGTCGATCTGGTCGGCATGACACGCGCGCAGATCGCTGATCCGCATATGGTCATCAAGATTCGCGACGGTCGCGAAGACGAGATCAAGCAGTGCGTCGGTGCGAACTATTGCATCGATCGACAGTACAACGGGCTGGACGTGCTGTGCGTGCAGAACGCCGCGACGTCGCGTGAAGAAACCATGCCGCACGTGATCGCGAAGACGCGTGGGCCGAAGCGCAAGGTGGTCGTGGTCGGCGCGGGTCCGGCCGGACTGGAAGCGGCGCGCGTGGCGAAATCGCGCGGCCACGACGTGGTGCTGTTCGAGAAAAACGACACCGTGGGCGGTCAGATCATGCTGGCCGCGAAAGCGCCGCAGCGCGAGCAGATGGCGGGCATCGTGCGCTGGTTCGATATGGAGACGAAGCGTCTCGGCGTGGATCGACGTCTTGGCGTTGCAGCCGACGAGAAGACCATCATGGCTGAGAAGCCGGACATCGTCGTGCTCGCCACGGGCGGCTCGTCGTTCACGTCGCAAGTGGCGGCGTGGGGCGTCGAAGAAGGGCTCGCGGTCAGTTCATGGGACGTTCTTTCGGGCAATGTCGAGCCGGGCAAGAACGTGCTGGTGTACGACGGCGTCAGCACGCACGCCGGCGCGGGCGTCGCGGATTTCATGTCGAGCCGCGGCTCGAACGTAGAGATCGTGACGCCTGACGTGAAGGTTGCCGACGACGTAGGCGGCACCACGTTCCCGATTTTCTATCGCCGTCTCTACGCGCAAGGCGTGATTCACACGCCGAATTACTGGCTCGACAAGGTCTACGAGGAAGACGGCAAGAAGATCGCCGTGATCCGTAACGAGTACACGGAAGAGCAGGAAGAACGCGTGGTCGATCAGGTGGTGATCGAGAACGGCAGCACGCCGAACGACCAGCTTTACTGGACGCTCAAGCCCGAGTCGGTGAATCGCGGCCAGGTGGATGTCCACAAGCTCTTCGCGTCCGAGCCGCAACCGTCGCTCAGCGAAGAACTCGGTAACGGCCGCTTCCTGCTGTTCCGCGTGGGCGACTGCATTTCCATGCACAACATTCACGGCGCGATCTACGACGCGCTGCGCCTTTGCAAGGATTTCTGACGATGAGCCCCGTGTTTGTCATCACCGTCCTGCTGTGGTTGTCGGTGGCGGGACTCGCGTTCGCGCTCGTCAAACGCGCTGCGTACTGGCGCGAAGGCCGCGCCACGGCGGCGGGTGCGTACGGCTGGACCAATCTGCTGGCGATTCCGAAGCGCTATTTCGTCGACCTGCACCATGTGGTTGCGCGTGACCCGTACATCGCGAAGACGCACGTGGCCACAGCCGGCGGTGCGATCCTCGCGATGGCGCTGGTGTTCGTCAACTACGGTCTCGCGATTTATTCACCGTGGCTCGACAAGCTGATCTTTCTGGCCGCGCTGGTGATGCTGGTCGGCGCGGTGTTCGTCTGGCGTCGGCGGCATGGCGCGAAGGCCGTGCCGGCAAGGCTCTCGCGCGGACCGTGGGATCATCTGCCGCTCCTGCTCGGCTCGTTCGCGCTCGGGTTGGCGCTGTTCATCGCGCTGCCGGCCGCGGCGATGTCGGGTGTGTTGGCGATCATCGTCGCGCTGCTGATCGCGGTGGGCGCCTTCACGATGACGTTCGGCGCGGCGCGCGGTGGTCCGATGAAGCATGCGCTCGCCGGTCTGCTGCACCTCGCGTTTCATCCGCGTCAGGAGCGTTTTGCCGAACGTAACGACAACGATGTTGTGCCACCGACCGCGCTGAAGGCGCCGCTGCTCGACGCGAAGGAATACGGCGTCGGCAAGCCGGTGGAGTTTCGCTGGAACCAGTTGCTGAGCTTCGACGCCTGCGTGCAGTGCGGCAAGTGCGAAGCGGCATGCCCCGCTTTCGCCGCCGGGCAGCCGCTGAATCCGAAGAAGCTGATTCAGGATCTTGTCACGGGCATGGTGGGTGGCACGGACGAGGCGTATGCGGGCAGCCCGACGCCTGGCATTGCGCTCGGCAAACATAGCGGTGCGCCGGGCAAGCCGCTCGTCTCGAGCCTGATCGAAGCGGACACGCTCTGGTCCTGCACCACCTGCCGCGCCTGCGTGCAGGAATGCCCGATGCTGATCGAACATGTCGACGCGATCGTGGATATGCGCCGCAACCAGACGTTGGTGGAAGGCAGCGTACCGGGCAAAGGTCCGATCACGCTCGCGAATCTGCGTGAGACTGGCAGTTCGAACGGTTATGACATCGGCGCGCGTTACGACTGGGCGGTCGATCTGCAAGTGCAGGTCGCCCAGCCGGGCCGCCCGGTGGACGTATTGCTGATCGCTGGCGAAGGCGCGTTCGACATGCGCTATCAGCGCACGCTGCGCGCGCTCGTCAAGGTGCTGAATCGCGCGGGCATCGACTATGCGGTGCTCGGCGGCGTCGAGACCGATACCGGCGATACGGCACGGCGTTTGGGCGATGAGGCTACCTTCCAGCAACTCGCGACCAAGCTGATGGGCACGCTCTCGCAGTACGCGTTCCGCAAAATCGTTACTCCTGATCCGCACGTGCTGCACAGCCTGCGCAACGAATATCGCGCGCTCGGCGGATTCTACGAGGTGCAGCATCACACGGCGCTGATCGAAGAACTGGTATCGAGCGGCAAGCTGTCGCCAAAGGCGGTCGCCGCGTTCGCGGACCGGAAGATCACGTATCACGACCCGTGCTATCTGGGCCGCTATAACGGTGAGACCGAAGCGCCGCGCCGTTTGCTGAAATCAATCGGCATCAAGGTGGTCGAGATGGAACGCAACGGCATGCGCGGCCGCTGCTGCGGCGGTGGCGGCGGTGCGCCGTTGACCGATATCCCCGGCAAGCGGCGCATTCCGGATATCCGTATCGACGACGCCCGCGAGATAGGCGCCGAGATCGTGGCGGTGGGTTGCCCGAATTGCACGGCGATGCTCGAAGGCGTGGTCGGCCCGCGTCCGGAGGTGCTGGACGTCGCCGAACTGGTTGCCGCGGCGCTGGAGTAACGCGATGAACACACTCAAACGAATCGACCCGCGCCGGCCGTTCACGATCACGGCGGATGGTCTCAAGCGCATCACGCTTGGCATGACGGGTGTCGCCGGCTCGATGGAATCCGCAGCGCACGGCGCCACAGGGTCGGCGCATCGCGAACACGCGAAACCGCGCCGCACAAGCGCTGAAGCGAAGCGTGTGCTGCTGGTGGCCGCTCACGCGGACCGTGGCGCGCTGGACGATCATGCGCGCCAGACTCTGGCCGCCGCCGCGCTGATCGCGGACGCGACAACCGAAGTCGTCCTGCTCGTATTCGGGGAGTTCACCGGTGACGCCGCCGCGCTCGGCGCCGACAAGCTGATCGAGTTGCCGATGTTCGATCGGCGCGTTTTTGCGCCTCTGGACGAAATGAACGCATTGGCCGCGTGCGTTGCCGCCTATGCACCGGCGCACATTTTCCTGCCCGACAACGCCACCGGCGACGGTGATCTCGGCCGCCGTTATGCGGCAGCCGCGAACGCGAGCGTCGCGACACATGTCGTTGAAATCGATGCGGCGCACGTCGCGGCTTATATTCACACGAATACGGCGTTCGCTGTGCGTGCGCTGCCCGAGGTTGTGTTGCTCGCACCGAATGCGGTCGATCCGAAGTTGCCGTTTGTCGGCGCGGGTGAGCGCGTGGTGTGGCGTTTCGATGGCGAACCGGCTTCGTCCAAAGGCAGCGTGCGCGATCTTGGCATCGAGGAAATCGACGCCGCCCAGCTTGCGCTCGAAGAGGCGGATTTCATCGTCTCGGCAGGCAATGGCGTCAGCGATATCCCCGCGTTTGAACGCCTCGCGGCCACGTTAGGCGCCGCGATTGGCGCCAGCCGCGTCGCGGTGGACGACGGCAAATTCACTCGCGACAAGCAGATCGGCGCCACCGGCAAAACCGTTGAAGCGAGCGTTTATATCGCGTTCGGTATTTCCGGTGCGGTTCAGCATCTGCAAGGCATCAAGGATTGCCGGCACGTGATTGCCGTGAACCTCGACGCCAGCGCGCCGATCGCCAAACGCGCGAATCTGACCGTGGTCGCCGATGCAGAGGAGACCATCGCGGCGCTGAACGAAGCCGCGGCGGCTGCGCGCACGGCACGCGGCACCGGTGCTGCGCTTTTGAATTCAACGGCTGTTGCGGAAGGAGCGCTTGCATGAAGATCGCCGTACTGGTTTCCGTGGGGCGGCACCCGGTCAGCGGCACCGCGCGTTATAGCCGCAATGACGCCGCCGCGTTGACGATCGCGCTTTCGCTTGCGAAAACGCACGGCGCGACGCTCGACGTGCTGCATGCGGGCGATCCGTCGAACCCGGCGCTGAAGGAGTATCTCGCGCTTGGCGCACGCACCGTCGAGGTGCTGAGCGTGCCTTCATCATCTGAATCGCAAGGTGATGCGACCGCGCCGCTCGCCGCACGTCTGCGGGGTTACGACCTTGTATTGACCGGCACGCGCGCCGAAGGCGCATTCGATAGCGGCATGCTGCCGTATCGCGTCGCCAGTGCGCTGGATATGCCGCTGGTTGGTGCAGCCGTCGATCTGACGCTCCGTGACGGCTGCGCCGAAGTCCGGCAATTCATGCCGAAGGGCTTGCGCCGGCGCGTCGACGTGCAGTTGCCGGCTTTGATCGCGGTGCATCCGATGGCCAATACGGCGCCCAGCTATGCCTATGCACGGCTGCGCGAAGGCACGATTCGTCCGGTCGCAACTGCAACGTCCGGTAGCCCGGACACGGCCACCCGAGACGACCTCGCCTGGACGATCCGTCCCGCAACGGCCAAACCGGTGCGCCTCGCCGCTGCCGAGAAGCGCTCAGGCCATGCCCGCATGCTCTCGGCGACAACCACTGAAAGCCGCGGCGGCAGCGTCGTAATTGAAGGGAGTTCCGTCGAAAAAGCACAAGTGATCCTCGCGTATTTGCGCGAGCATCAACTCGTGGATTACTGATTTCCGGTTCGGGCGAGCCTGCGGCCAGGAGGGCCTGGCGCGGCGCCAGACGTGACATGCAACGGAGCACACAATGAAAGTTTCGGCAGACGTTCGCGCAATGGTCGAACGCCGTAAAAAGAATCACACGCTGGAGGCGCCGTTCTATACGGGCGAGGAAATTTTCGCGCTCGACATGGAGGCGATTTTCCGCAAGCACTGGATTCAGGTCGCCGTGGAACCGGATGTCCCGGAGCCGGGCGACTACATCACAGTGGAAATCGGCAACGATTCCATTCTGATCGTACGCGACGACGACATGCAGGTGCGGGCATTTCATAACGTTTGCCGTCATCGTGGCGCACGTTTGTGCAATACCGACAAAGGTTCGCTCGGCAATATCGTCTGCCCGTATCACAGCTGGACCTACAACCTGAACGGCGATCTGATGTTCGCCGAGCATATGGGCGACCAGTTCGACCGCTGCAAGCACAGCCTGAAAGCGGTGCGCGTCGAGAATCTCGCCGGGTTGATCTTCATCTGTCTCGCCGACGAACCGCCCGCCGACTTCGCCGTGATGCGCGCCGCGATGGAACCGTATCTGTTGCCGCACGATCTTGCCGGCTGCAAGATCGCGGCGTCGATCGACATCATCGAAGAGGGCAACTGGAAGCTCACGATGGAGAACAATCGCGAGTGCTACCACTGCGTCGCGAACCATCCCGAGCTGACGATTTCGCTTTACGAATACGGTTTTGGCTATCAGCGCACGCCCGCCAACGAAGAGGGCATGGCCGCATTCGAAGCCACCGTGGCGCGCCGCACCGCGCAATGGGAAGCGATGAAATTGCCGTCGGCAGAAATCGACCGTCTGGCCGATCTGGTCACGGGTTTCCGCACGCAACGCCTGCCGCTCGATCGCGACGGCGAATCGCAGACCATGGACGCGAAGGTGGCCTCGAAGAAACTGCTCGGCGGTTTCGAGCAGGCCGATCTCGGCGGCCTTTCGTTCTGGACACAGCCGAATTCGTGGCATCACTTCATGAGCGATCACATTGTCAGCTTTTCGGTGATTCCGCTCTCGGCGGGCAAGACGCTGGTCCGCACCAAGTGGCTCGTTCACAAGGACGCGCGCGAAGGCATCGACTACGACGTGAACAATCTCACGGCCGTGTGGCGCGCCACCAATGACCAGGACCGCGCGCTTGTGGAGTACTCGCAACGCGGCGCAACCAGCAGCGCTTACGAGCCGGGTCCGTATTCGCCGTTCACCGAAGGGCTCGTCGAAAAATTCTGCGAGTGGTATATCGGCCGTATTGCGGAGTACAGCAATGCACCCCAAACCCATGATGCCGGCGATACGCCGGTTTCTCACGGCGAAAAAGTCGTGTCTTTCATGCGCTGAGCGCGATATCGCAACCAGGAGCGGGAGAAAATAATGATGCGCGATCAGGCGACGCTTCAGCTGAGCGCCGAGCCGGCTCCGAACCGCGAGACTTCTGGCGGTGAGCCGTCAAGCCGAGTGACGCGGCCGCAGTTCTGGGAGGCGTTGCCGGCGCGCTGGAACAGCGATACCGACGACACCCTGGTGTGCTGCCAGGTCCGCCAGGAAACTCACGACGTCAAGAGCTTTTTCTTTCGTGCGCCGTCCGAGCGGGCCTTCGTGTTCGAGCCCGGGCAGTTCATTACGCTGGAGCTGGAGATCGACGGCGAGGCGGTGAATCGCTGCTATACGATTTCTTCGCCGCCCACGCGCCCGCACACCCTCTCCATCACGGTGAAGCGCGTGCCGGGCGGCAAGGTGTCGAACTGGCTGCATGACAATCTGCATGCGGGGACGCAGGTTCGTGTACTCGGACCGTCAGGCGAGTTCACCTGTGCTCGGCATCCGGCGCGCAAGTTTCTGTTTTTGTCGGCCGGTTCAGGCGTGACGCCGCTGATGTCGATGAGCCGCGCGCATCACGAACTCGGCGAGGATAGCGACATCGTATTCGTGCACAGCGCCCGCACGCCGGACGACATTATCTTCGCGCGGGAGCTCGATCTGATTGCGTCGAATCAGGCCAACTTCCGCACGGCGTTTGTCTGTGAACGGGTTGGCGCGCGCACGAATTGGCCTGGCGTCACCGGCTTTCTGACCTTGCCGCTGCTTAAACTCATTGCGCCGGATTTTCTGGATCGCGAGATTTTCACCTGCGGTCCCGCGCCGTACATGCAGGCTGTCCGTCATCTGCTGGATGAAGGCGGCTTCGATCGCAGCCATTACCACGAAGAAAGCTTCTCGTTCGAGACGATCAGCGAAGTGGCCGCGCAATTGACGACCGCGCATGTCGCCGATGCGTTACAGGCACCCACCACCACGGCGGAGAGCTTTGCCGAAACGCGTGAACAGGCGGCTGGGTTCACACCTGCGCAGGTGCCGCTTGAGACGGAAACGACATTCAAGGTGAGCTTCGCCAAAAGCAATCGCGAGATCGAATGCAGCAGCGCTCAGCATGTACTCGACGCGGCGAAAAAGGCCGGTGTTCGCCTTGCCGCCTCATGCACGCAGGGCATGTGCGGCACCTGCAAGGTGAAGCTGGTGTCCGGTGAAGTCGCAATGAAACACGCGGGCGGCATCCGCCAGCGCGAAATCGATCAGGGCATGGTGCTGCTGTGCTGCAGCAAGCCGTTGAGCGATCTCGTCGTCGATAAGTAAGACAAGACCGGGACTCGGACTCGCGGTCGAAGTCGCCTGCGGACAACTGGATGTCGGAAAACAACGCTACCCGGCAATTCTGGTTGGCGATTCTAAATGCTCATTGGGTAGTTTGGACGGCGAACGGGAGAACGGCGATGAGACTGATCAAAAAGATAGTGATGTTGAGCGCGGTAGGTATGGCGCTGGCGGCAAGCGGCGTGAGTGTACTGGCCGATACGAAACCGACCATCAAAATCGGTTACGTGGAAGGGTGGGACGACAGCGTCGCGACGTCGAACGTGGCCGCGCGCGTAATCGAAAAGCGCCTCGGCTATCAGGTGCAGCTCGTGCCGGTCGCGGCCGGTGTGATGTGGCAAGGCGTGGCGCGCGGCGACCTCGACGCGACGCTGTCCGCGTGGCTGCCGGTTACGCATGGCGCGTACTGGAACAACTTCAAGGACAAGGTTGTCGATCTCGGGCCCAACTTCAATGATGCGAAAATCGGCCTGATCGTGCCCGATAACCTCGACGTGAAAAGCGTCGGCGATCTGGAAGCGAAGAAGGCGGAATTCGGCTCGCGTATTGTCGGTATCGATGCCGGCGCAGGCGTGATGCAGAAAACCAGCGAAGCGATCAAGGCATACGGGCTCGACTATCAGCTCATGCCGAGCTCGGGCAGTGCAATGACAGCGGAACTGGCGCGTTCGGAAGCGGCGAGCAAACCGATCATCGTGACCGGCTGGAAACCGCACTGGATGTTCGCGAAGTACAAGCTCAAATTCCTCGAAGATCCGAAGAAGGTATTCGGCGAAGCGGAGCACGTGGATAGCGTGATCAATCCTGGACTGGAGACGAAGGCGCCGCAGGTTGTCGCGTTCCTCAAGAAGTTTCAATGGAAACCGGGCGAAATCGATAGCGTGATGCTGGCGACGCAAAACGGCGAGAAGCCGACAGCGGCTGCCGATGCGTGGATCAGTGCGCATGGAGACCGCGTGGATAGCTGGGTGAAGTGACTTCGTGTTTCGCCTGAATGAGTTGCCGCTTCTTTTGAGCGGCAACTTCGACAAAAACGCCGCTATTTCAAGCGGCGTTTTTTTATTGCAGCACGACGGTCCGATCGCCGTTGATAAATACCCGTCGCTCGATAAACGCCTTCACGGCCCGCGCAAGCGTGATGCATTCGACGTCGCGTCCTGTCGCAAGCAACCGCTCCGGGCTATACGAGTGATCGACGCGTTCCACGACCTGCTCGATGATCGGACCTTCGTCGAGATCGTCGGTGACGAAATGCGCGGTGGCGCCGATCAGTTTCACGCCGCGCGCATGCGCCTGGTGATAAGGCTTCGCACCTTTGAAGCCGGGCAGAAAGGAATGGTGGATGTTGATCGCGCGGGCCGCGAGCGCACGGCTCGTTTCGCCGGAGAGAATCTGCATATAGCGGGCAAGAATCATCAATTCAGCGCCTGATGTTTCGAACAGGTCGAGCAGACGCGCCTCCTGTTGCGGCTTGGTCTCCGCGGTGATCGGCAGATGATGGAACGGCAAGCCGTGCTGTTGCGCGAGCGGCTCGAAGTCGCGATGGTTCGAGCCAATGCCGACAATATCCATCTTCAACTCGCCCATGCGCCACCGGAACAGCAGATCGGCGAGACAGTGTTCGAGTTTGGACACCATGATCAACACCTTCGGGCGCATGTTGACGTCATGCATTGCCCATGTCATCTGAAAACGCGCGGCGATCGAGTCGAATTCGCGCTTGAGTGCCGCGATGTGAAGGGGCTCGTTGGTGTCGGCACCATGAAACACGCAGCGTACGAAGAAGCGCTCGCTGAGGTCGTCGTCGAACACGGTCAGTTCGTCGATATAGCAATGATGCCGGTCGAGAAAGCCGACGACGGCGGCAACCTGGCCCGCCGCGCTCGGACAGGCGACGGTGAGAACCAGTTGATCGGGACGGGAATCGACGGACATGCGCTCTCCACATAAGACGATAGGGCAACGCCGCGGGGCGCGGCATGCATCATCGCAGTAGAGCAAATCAGCGGGTTGTGGGGATAGAAGCTAACCGCCGTCGCGCTGGAATGGGAACGTCAGGTCAAGCCGAGACGGCGGAGGAGCAGCGCGCGCCAGGCACAAATCAATCTCAGGCGTGGGCAGGCGCCGCGTGCAGCTCCAGCCCGAGGGCGCGGATCACCTTGATGATCGTCGCGAAGCTGGGATTGCCATCTTCGGACAGCGCCTTGTAGAGACCTTCACGCGAGATTCCGGTGTCGCGGGCGAGCTGCGACATGCCACGCGCACGTGCGATCACACCTAACGCATGTGCAAGGAATGCAGGGTCGTCGCCGCCTTCAAGCAGACAGGCCTCGAAGTATTCAGCCATGTCTGTTTCGGTCTTCAGGTGTTCGGCTGAATCCCACTGCCGGGTTTTGATCTTTTCCATCGTTCACTCCGATTCAAGGTTCGCCAGCATCTTGTGTGCGGCTTTGATATCTGCGGGTTGAGTCGACTTGTCTCCACCGCACAGCAGGATCACCAGCACTGCGCCGCGCTGCACGTAGTAGACGCGATAGCCGGGACCGTGATCGATCCGCAATTCGGTAATGGGCGCACCTGCGGAATTCGTGTCGCCGGGGTTGCCCATCGCCAGACGGTCGATGCGGGCCTGAATGCGGCGCTTGGCGATCCGGTCTTTCAGGCCGTCGAACCAGGCATCAAATGTCTCGGTGGTGCGGATATTCAACATGCAGAAAGTGTAATCCATAGATTACACGCATGTCAACTGCGGTTCACAGGCCATCCTCACCTTTCTGAGGAGACACCTCACTCAGCATCGAGCCCGCATTCGCCGAGCAGCCAGTGACGGAATGCGCTCACCGCCGGTGTCGCCGCGCGCTGTGTGACGAGCAGATAGCCGCGCTCGGTGACCACGGGTGTGTCGAACGGTTCGACAAGTTGCCCTGTGGCGAGCAGTTCGTCGACCAGCGGCGCCCAGCCGAGCGCGACGCCCTGGCCCATGATCGCCGCGTGGGCCACGAGCGTAAAACTATTGAACGTGATGCCGCGATGCGCGGCAGGTGCTTCCAGACCGTGAGCCGTGAACCAGTCGGCCCACGATAGCCAGCGTGCCGGCTGGGTGGGCTCCAGATGCAGCAGCGGCAAGCACAACAGGTCCGACGGCGTGCGTAATTGCGGATGGGCCGCGAGAAAAGCCGGACTGCACACTGGCGTGACCCGCTCCGGAAAGAGCTTGAGCGCCCCTCGCGCGGTCCAGTCCGCGTTCTCGTCACCGAACGCAATCGCAATGTCCGCCTGATCGTGCGATGGATCGAAAACGTTCTGCGACGTGATGATCTTGACGTCGACGTCCGGCATCAGCGCCTTGAACTGCGACAGGCGCGGCATCAGCCAGTAGGTTGCAAAGCCGAAGTCGGTGGAGAGCGTGAGAGTTTGCGGCGTGCGCCGCGCACGGATCTCGGCGGTGGCGAGGCGAATGGTGTCGAGGGCGCTGCGTACCGCTTCGAAGAGGCGCACACCGTCTTCCGTCAGCGTGACGCCGCGATGGCCCCGTTCGAACAGCGGTGCGCCCAGGGCTTCTTCGAGTTGCACCACGCGTTGACTGACCGCCGGCTGCGTGGAGCCCAGTTCGCGCGCCGCCGCCGTGAAGCTCGCGAGACGCGCCGCGGATTCGAACATCGTTAGCGCCTGCATTGGCGGCAAGCGATCCTGCCTCGACATAAGGCCCCCTTATAGGCATATAACGATTTGCCGTCTTCACAGCGGCGAATTGGACGGCAATAGTGGCGTTCATGCAGGGCCGGCACGTCGGCATTTCCCGCTTGCAACGACATCCGAACCACTCATTGCGATTCTATTCGAGGCGCGCTCCAATGCTTGACACGAAACAGAATATTCTCATTCTGATGGCCGATCAGATGACACCGTTTGCGCTTGCTGCATACGGACATCGTCTAACGAAGACGCCCAATCTCGATCGCCTCGCGAAACAGGGGGTGGTATTTGACTCGGCGTATTGCGCGAGCCCGCTGTGTGCGCCGTCGCGCTTTTCTTTGTTGTCGGGCAAGCTGCCGTCCGCGATCGGCGCCTATGACAATGCAGCGGAATTTCCGTCGCAAACGCTGACGTTCGCGCATTATCTTCGTGCCGAAGGGTATCGCACGATCCTGTCCGGCAAAATGCATTTCTGCGGCGCCGATCAGTTGCATGGTTTCGAAGAGCGGCTCACCACCGACATCTATCCCGCTGATTTCGGCTGGACACCGAATTGGGACGATGTCGAAACACGCCCTACGTGGTATCACAATATGAGTTCGGTGATCGACGCAGGCCCCTGCGTGCGCACGAACCAGCTGGACTTCGACGATGAAGTCACCTTCACCACACGCCAGAAGCTCTTCGATATCGCGCGCGAGCGGCATGCCGGTAAAGATCAACGGCCGTTCTGCCTGGTCGCTTCGCTGACGCATCCGCACGACCCGTACGCGATTCCACAGAAGTACTGGGACATGTACGCGGATGAAGACATCGCGTTGCCCGCGCATCGCGATTCGCTCGCCGAAGCCGACCCGCATTCGAAGCGTTTGCGGCATGTGTGCGAAACCGACCGCACGCCGCCAACCGATCAGCAGATCCGCAATGCACGGCGCGCTTATTACGGCGCGATTTCCTACGTCGACGACCAGTTCGGTGCAATTCTCGAAGCGCTCGAACAGGCGGGGCTTGCACAAGATACTGTCATCGTGGTGACGTCAGACCACGGTGAGATGCTCGGCGAGCGCGGGCTCTGGTACAAGATGACGTTCTTTGAAGGCGGCTGCCGCGTCCCGCTGATCGTGCATGCGCCGCAGCAATTCGACGCGCATCGGGTGCGCGAATCGGTCTCGCATCTGGACCTGCTGCCCACGTTAGTGGAAATGGCGCGCGGCGATCAGCCGTCCGCCTGGCCGGATTCGCTCGACGGTCAAAGTCTCGTGCCGCATCTGCGTGGCGCCCCTGGTGCCCACGACGAAGCGATCGGCGAATATCTGGCGGAAGGCGCTATCGCGCCGATTGTGATGCTGCGGCGCGGGCGCTTCAAGTTCATTCACACGCCGGCCGATCCCGACCAGCTCTATGACGTAACAGCGGACCCACTCGAACGCGAGAACCTCGCCGCGCGCGCCGGATATATGTCACAGGTCGCGGCATTTCGTGAAGAGATCGCGCGCCACTGGGACCTCGCCGCACTGCACAACGAAGTACTGCGAAGCCAGCGCCGCCGCCGTTTCCATTTCGAGGCCACGACGCAAGGCACGGTCGCGTCATGGGACTGGCAGCCGCATGTCGATGCAAGCCAGCGCTACATGCGCAATCACATCGATCTCGACACGCTCGAAGCCATGGCACGTTTTCCCGCCGTGACGCGTTGATGTCTCCGCTGACGATTCATCCCACCTCCAGGAAGCCGACATGATGAAAAAGCTCTTCAAACAGGCTGTATCCGGCGTCGCGCTGTTGTGCGCGGCGGTCACCTTTGCCGCGGCTGCCGAACCGCGGTCCTGCACGCAGGTCAACATGGCGGGCCCCGGCTGGACCGACATCGACGCCACCAATGCAATGACCGGCGTGTTGCTTAAGGCGCTCGGCTACCATCAGAACGTAGCGAACCTGTCGGTGCCGATTACCTATCAAGGCCTGAAGAAAGGGCAGATCGACGTGTTTCTCGGCAACTGGATGCCGGCGCAAGCGCCGGTCGTCAAACCGTTCGAAGACGAAAAGTCCATCGAGGTCGTGCATCCGAATCTGAGCAACGCGAAATTCACACTCGCGGTGCCCGACTACGTGGCGGCCGCGGGCGTGCATTCATTCGCGGACCTCGCGAAGAACGCCGACAAGTTCGACAGCAAGATCTATGGCATCGAACCGGGGGCGCCGGCCAATCAGAACATCAAGAAGATGGTGGACGACAAGGCATACGAACTCGGCAACTGGAAGCTCGTCGAATCGAGTGAGACCGGCATGCTCACCCAGGTCGAACGCGCGGTGCGAGAAAAGAAATGGATCGTGTTCCTTGCATGGGAGCCGCATCTGATGAATACGAAGTTCAAGCTGACCTATCTGGACGGCGGTGACAGGTACTTCGGGCCGAATTACGGCGGCGCCACGGTCAATACCGTTGCACGCAGCGGGTATGCCGAGCAGTGTCCGAATGTCGGCCGCCTGTTCAGGCAACTCACGTTCAATGTCGATCTGGAGAACGGCGTGATCACCGAGGTGCTGGAGAAGAAGACCGGCCTCGATGCGGCCGCCACCGAAGCCCTCAAGCGCCACCCGGAATTGTTGAAGTCGTGGCTCGACGGCGTGAACACCGCCAGTGGTGCCAATGGCTTGCAAGCGGTTCAAACCGCACTCGGCGTGAAATAACCCCGGCGTTCCAGACGTCGAGGTCGCTACTCGACAGATTCATGTCGCATCCGGTCGAATCCTCATAAATCTGGACTCGTATTCTTGATCCGTCGATGCAGGCATCGCAACTGATTGTACGCACTGCCGATAGCTTCAATCCGTTTCAACCGGCCTCAACCGGTTTCGAACTGCCCGTCATGCGAGAAGCGCCGCGCGTTGGAAGACCGCGCGCGGCGGGGATCGCTTTATCCATCGAAATACGCAGGCAAAGAGCAGGGGATAATTAGATGAAAAAGAAAAATGCCGTCAGTCTTTCTGGACTCGCTCTCGCGGCAAGCGCTGTATGCGCGCCGACGGCGGCCCATGCGCAAAGCAGCGTCACGCTGTATGGGATTCTGGACGCCGGCATCACCTACGTGAACAATGCCGGTGGCGCGCACCAGTTCAAATTCGACGACGGCGTTTCGTACGGCAACCGGATCGGTTTCAAAGGCGTGGAAGATCTCGGTGGCGGCCTGCAAGCGGTCTTCGTGCTCGAATCGGGTTTCCACCTGAGCAATGGGCAGTTGGGATTCGGCGGTGCTGAATTCGGACGCCAGGCTTATGTGGGCATCAAGAACGGGTGGGGGACTTTCTCGTTCGGTAACCAGCTCGATATGACCGAAGAGTTTGTCTATCTGTACAACATCTCCGCATGGGCGAGCGGCTACGCGATTCACCAGGGTGACTTCGACCGGATGAACGGCGACCGTCTGCCGAACTCGGTGAAGTTCCTCTCGAACGATTTCGCCGGCTTCACCTTCGGCGGTATGTACTCGTTCGGCAACACCGCCGGCGACTTCCATCAAAAGAGCGCATGGAGCGTGGGCGCGCATTATGACCATGGTCCGTTCAACATGGGTGCGGCGTATACGCAATTGAACAATCCGAACGGCATCTACGCTTTCGACCCGTACGCGATGATCGGCACGCGAACCTTCCTCGGCCAGCCGACCGTTTCTGTCGATCCGGCTACCGGCGCGGTGACCGATCTGTACAGCTCGTCGGCATTCCCGGTGGACAAGCAAGGCGCGTTTGCGGTCGGCGCCGCCTATACGATCGGCGACCTGATGCTCACCGGCGATTTCACCTACTCGACAATCAAGGGCTTTGGGCAAACCTCGCACATGCAGGTTTATGAAGGGGGCGCGTCGTACAACTTCACGCCCGCTTTGGCACTGTACGGCGGCTATCAGCACACGAGCTTCGAAGGCAATCACTGGAACCAGGGCTCGCTCGGGCTGCACTACCTGTTGTCAAAACGTACCGACGTCTATGTTTCCGGCGACTATCTGAGAGCCTCGAGTGGCGTGAATGCGGTGATCGGCTACAGCTTCACGCCATCGACGTCGAATACGCAATCCGATGTGCGGATCGGGATGCGGCATTCGTTCTGACACATTTTCAGCGTATGGACGCGGGCGGTTTCCCGAATAACGGGAGCCGCCCGCTGCCGTTACGGCGGCCCCTTTGATGCATCCGCACTTTCCTTACCGCAGGAGCAGCCGAAAGTGCGACTCTCCGCAATGCGTTATCCAAACACGGGTTACATGATCATTACAACGGCGCACCCCGTTCAACGGCACTCATCCTGATCATCCGTCATGTAACGCGCAGTCCTGGCGGCGATCCGGCTGCCCCGGACGCACGTCGGTACTGACACGCATTGCGTTCGGTCGCTAATATGTGCGAGATTGCGTTCCAGATCCCGGCGGCGAATGGCGTTGCGGAACTGTTGCCGCAGCCCGACGAAAGTCCTGTGGTGTCGACGCCGATTGTGCCGATCACGCTAAGCGAGAGATTTTATGTCCCAAGAGAAAGCAGCCGAAATTGCAGCACGGCTCGACCGTTTGCCGCCGTCGCGCACCATCTGGACGATGGTGATCCTGATTTCGCTTGGCGGCGTGTTCGAGTTCTATGACCTCTTCTTTACCGGGTACGTTGCTCCGGGTATGACCCAGTCAGGGCTTTTCAAGCCCGAATCGCTGGGGTTTCTTGCGTCTCTTCAACCTCTGGCCGTCTCCGGCTTCGGAACCTTCGTTTTCGCCACGTTCGCCGGTCTGTGGGTCGGCACGCTGGTATTCGGTTATGTCGCTGACCAGTTTGGCCGACGGATGATCTTCACGTGGTCGCTGATCTGGTACATGGTGTGCACGATCATCATGGCATTCCAGACATCGGGGTTGGGACTCGATATCTGGCGCTTCATTGCGGGAATTGGCATTGGCGTCGAACTGGTAACGATCGATACGTACATTTCCGAACTGATTTCAAGTCAGCAGCGTGGCCGCGCCTACGCCGTCAATCAGTTCATCACGTTCTGCGTTGTGCCGGTCGTGGCGTTCCTTGCTTTTGCATTGAAAGGCACCCGGCCACTGGGGCTTGACTACTGGCGGGTCGTGATCCTGATTGGCTCCGTGGGCGCAATCGTCGTCTGGATCCTGCGGCGCCACATTCCGGAAAGCCCGCGGTGGCTGGCACGCCATGGAAGAATCGACGAAGCCGAGCGTATCGTTGCGGATATCGAGCGCCGGGTGGTCGCGGAAAAGGGCATTCCGCTGGCCGCACCGCAGGCCGTCATGCCGGAGAGCAAAGGGGCGGGCACGTTGGGAGAAATTTTTGCGCCCCAGTATCGCCGCCGCACGATCATTCTGTCGATTTTCAACATGGCGCAGGTGATCGGCTTCTACGGGTTCGCCGCGTGGGTGCCGACGCTGTTGATTCACCGCGGTATTCACGTGACCGCCAGCCTCGGTTATGCGTTCGTTATCGCTATTGCCAACCCTTTTGGCCCGCTGCTCGGCACCTGGTTTGCGGACCGGGTAGAGCGCAAGGTTCAGATCATTGGCGGTCTTCTCACCATGGCGGTCGTGATCGCGCTCTTCTCACAAGCTTCTGAGCCGTGGCTGCTGATTGCCCTCGGCGTGCTATTTACGCTCTCGTCGAACATTATGTCCTACGCGTATCACGGCTACCAGGCAGAGCTTTATCCAACCCGTGTTCGTGCCCGGGCCATCGGATTCGTCTACTCATGGAGCCGGATTTCCGCTGCTTTCGCAGGCCTCGCAATCGGGATTCTGCTGCACGGCTATGGCGTGCCCGGCGTCGCGGTCTTTATCGGCATTTCGATGCTCGTCGCCGTTTGCATGATTCTGCTTGGACCGCCGACTCGAGGCCTCTCTCTGGAAGCGATCAGTCACTGAGTTTCGGTTCTCTTCCTCCCATGATCGACATCCCTGCGTCGTCAAGCGACGCAGGCGACTGTCGGACGCGACGGATCTGTCAGCGCTCAAACGAACAGAAAAGGTCGCCTGGCGGCGTCCGGCAAGGGTTTTTCTCTAGAAACCTCGGCGCCGCCAAGGTCGATAAACAGATCGGGTAGCCGTGTTCAGGCAACGACTCGCCAGTCCCCGAATCGCGGTAGCACGGCCATAGCGAATCGGGGGGGGCGAGCCCTCGATAGAGATGTGGAGTGCGCATGCACCGATTCAGTTTCACACAAAAGCTCTGGCTGCCTCTGGTCGTCAGTCTGGTAGCGCTGCTTGCGGTGTCCGTCTCGGCGGCGTGGTTGTCCAGGCAGACTCGCATCGATGAACGCAAGAACGATCTGGTGAACGTCGCCCATGTCGGGCTCAGCCTTGTGAAGGAGTACGCGACACTTTCGCAAAACGGCGTGCTCACCGACGCAGATGCTCGCCACCAGGCACTTGAGCGGCTGCGCAATATCCGTTATGGCGAAGACGGTTATTTTCTCGTGATCGATTCCACGCCGCGAATGATCATGCATGCGGTCAAGCCCGCACTGAACGGAAAGGACCTCGCTGGAACAGCCGATGCCGATGGCCGGCACCACTATGTGACGTTCGCTTCGGTCGCGCAGGCGCCGAATGGCGGCTTCGTCGATTATGTGTTCCCGCATCCGCACGACCCGGCGAGCGCCGCGGTCGGCAAGATCGGTTATGTCGTGCGCTATGCGCCATGGGACTGGATAATCGCTACAGGCGCCTATGTGGACGATATCGACGCGGCATTCAAGGAATCGCTCTATATCGTCGGTGGGATTTTTGCCGGACTTGCTGTGTTGCTGTCCACGCTCGTCTCGCTCACTAATCGCAGCATTCAACGCACGATCGGCGGCGATCCGGCCTATGCTGCCCAGGTGGCCGGTGAGATCGCGTTGGGTAATCTCGCCATCGCCATCGAAACCCGGAAGACCGACAATTCAAGTCTCCTGCATGTCATGCAACGCATGCGCGACGGGCTCGCCGGCACGATCGGACAGATCAAGGACACCGCCAGCAAAGTGGCGGCGGGGGCGCGCGAGATTGCTGCCGGAAACGGAGACCTGTCCGCACGCACCGAGAATCAGGCGGCCTCGCTCGAAGAAACCGCTGCCAGCATGGAGCAAATGACCGCCATGGTCAGACAGACCGCTGAGAACGCTCAGACGGCCCGTGAACTGGCTGCGAATGCGGAGCAGATCGTCAATCGCGGTGGTGAGACGGCAGTTGAAGCCGCATCGATGATGCAGGAGGTGTCGAGTGAATCGCACAAAATGGTGGAGATCATTTCGGTGATCGAAGGTATTGCGTTTCAGACCAATATCCTCGCGCTGAACGCCGCGGTAGAAGCTGCAAGGGCAGGGGACGAAGGGCGCGGTTTCGCTGTCGTGGCCGGTGAGGTTCGTACGCTGGCGCAGCGTAGTGCAGGCGCTGCAAAAGAGATCCGGGTTCTGATCAACCGCGCGGTTGGAAAGGTTGAAAACGGTGTTGAACTCGTTGATAAAACCGGCTTGACGATCGAGGCTGCACGAGAAGCGATCGCGAAAGTGTCGGGGGTCGTGCGCGAGATCACAGCTGCTGCCGCAGAGCAGAGCGCCGGCATTAATCAGGTCAACATTGCCGTGACGCAGATGGATAGCATGACGCAACAAAACGCCGCGCTCGTCGAACAGGCGGCGGCCGCGGCGCAGTCGCTGACTGAGCTGGCGCAGCTGCTGCAAGTCTCGACAGGCAAGTTTCAACTGCAGGACGATGGCGTGAGTGGAGAATGTCGGCCGGCGGCCATGACTCGGGCGGAGAGCCGCATATCGCCCCGGTTGGCTGCGGTGCGGTGAACCGCCGTACGCGCATCATGCTGCTATCCGATGTTCGTAGTACGGCCGCTCGCGGTCATCGAGAATTGTGTCCTGAGCCGCCAGATCGGACGGATTCGGATTGAGCCACGCGTCGAGGTTCTCCGGCTTGATCGGGATGATGCAGCGATCGTGACCGGCAGCCGCGATTTCTGGCGGCGGCTCGTCAGTGATCGCGGCAAAAGACCAAAGGTCAGGCTCACCCGGTATCGTTGTGCGCGACCACAGGCAGGCCACCAGCATTTGCTGCGGCGGACTCGGATCGAATTGCAAAACGAGATTCTTTCCGTTTTGTTCAACGTTCTCGTAGAAACGATTGACGACCATGATGCCGTGATGATGGCCGAACAACTTCCCCCACACCCGTCGCAGGTTGCCTCGCCGGGCATTGTATGTTCCCGGTTTTTCCTTCTCCATCTGCTCGGTCCAGCCAGGTAACCGGCAGCGATAACGCATCGGGACAACCACGCGGCGGCCGTCCTGAATAATCATGATTGGGGCATACCAGCCAGGATAGATCCGCGAATCGGCATCCTTCAAGGAAGTGCGCTTCAGGTCGGCCAGCCGACGGACCGTGGCGTCGATCTTCTCGGTCGCGATCCGCTTGCTTTCGGCGGCCGCTTTTGTTGTCTTCGTTTCCAGACTGCGCTCTGCGTCAGCGAGTCGCGCGCGTTGCCTGAAAAGCTCCTGTTCGAGCTTCGTCGTCCGAAGCGTATTGTTTTCGGCAATCAGCGCCTGGATGCGGCGCTCATCATCGGTCTGGGGGGCCGAAAACGCCGCCTCCATTGCCATTGGGGCTTTCAGATCCCGACCGCCGTGTTCCCAGTACAACTCCGCGAACTCGCGAAGACTCATGGCAGCGCCGAACATCTTTACGTACTTCCGGTAGTCCGCCTCAATCTGGGCCGAATAGCACATGAAAACCTCCATTGAATCTTCCAATGATAGTGCGCGATGGAACGGGCGAAGTTCGCGAGCGCCGGCAGTGCCCGGAACGGTTGCGCCATAGTGGTCCAGGTCTCGCCGGAAGTGACGGCCACTGCCCAGGTTGGCGGCCACGCGGAAAATCGATGGAGCCGCGCTGGCAAACGGATTCGGCGTGTCGAGTTTAACGTGGGATTGAACCACGCCCAGTCCGCCGGGAGAAAGGAGCACGAATTGGCGGCTGTCCGTCAACGTGCTCGAACTGCAGCACAAGCACAGGGGTGTGCCAAGGTGTAGTGTCTGAAAGATGCGCGCGGTTACAGGTCAATACCATTGAGGGTGCATCGGCTGGCGTTGTTTTGATGATGTTCCTGGATGAGTGGGGGGGCGGCGTTATGGGCATCGAAATCAAGGTTCTACAGCACGGTGATGAGTACATCCTCACGAACGTCGCAGCAGAGGTATTCGACAATCCTGTGGATGCGGAATTGACCAGGGAATTTCTTGGGGACCCCCGTCATCACATTGCTGTTGCGATCGACAATGGGGTGGTCGTCGGCTTTGCCTCTGGCGTTCACTATATCCACCCGGACAAACCGGCGGAGATGTGGATCAACGAGGTTGCGCTTGCGCCGACGCATCGACATCGCGGACTGGGCAAGGCCGTGCTGGAGGCCCTTTTTGAACTGGGCCGGACCAGAAACTGTACGGTCGCCTGGGTCCTGACCCATCAAAATAACGTGGCCGCCAGAGCACTCTACTCATCGGTCGGTGGGACCGAAGGGGTGGACGATTCGGGACCCGCCAATGCCATGGTGGGATACTCGTTTGCCCTCGCGGGCGCATCCCGACGTTGACCGTCAAATCAGGACACAGTCTGCGCGCGTGCTCAGGTGCGGGCTGTTTGTCAGTCTCATGAAGGAGCATTCAGCATGTTGAGCTATCCTGCCGCCTATCAATCCACCAAGGGTTCCGCGCTTGATGTCGATAAGGCGTTCTATCAACGCGTCGCCTCACAGCACGACACCCGCACGCTGGTCGAATCGATCGTCGTGCCGGTCCGCTCGGGTCAGGCGCGGACCGTGCTGGCCGGTCAAGTGTTTCGCATCGTGACGATCGAAGGTCCGCAGGTGGCCGACCTGAATATGTGGAGCCTGCACAATCCGCGCGAGCGCATGTGGGCTTCGCGCACGCGCCAGTTGCAGCAGGCGCACGTGAGCACGTTCGACCGTCTGTGGTCGACGCTGCCGTTCCTGCGCCCGATGGTGACGATCACGGATGACAGCCTCGCCGGATACGGCGTCGACTTGCATGGCGGCCGCGTCCACGATCTGCTCGGCACGCGCTGCGATCCCTACGTGAACCGGATGCTGACGGGCGAGGATTTCCATTTTCACTGCCATTCCAACCTCACACGCGCGATCGCTCCGTACGGATTGACCGAATACGACGTGCACGACGTACTCAACGTCTTCCAGTGCACTGGCCTGAATCTGGAAGACAAATATTTCATGAAAGCATGCCCGGCAAAGAAGGGCGACTACCTGGAATTCTTCGCTGAGATCGACTTACTGTGCGCGCTGTCGACGTGTCCGGGCGGCGATCTCTCGTTGCCAATGTGGGGGCCAGACGCGCGCGATCCACTGGAGGTGTGCCGACCACTCGGCATCGAGATTTACCGGCTTGCACCGCAGATGCTGGATGGCTGGGCGCCGCCGGCCGTCGCTGCGTACAAGGGGCTGCATGGAATGACGCTGCAGCAGCCAGAATGGAAATGAGGTTGATCGGCCCGCGCCTGATATCGCTGTCTGTTTCGGAGTTACGTGGGGACGAAGCCGAAGACAGCGGCACGCCAGATGTCATCATCGTGCGCGCCCGCTCGGGCTCGATGAAGAACGAAATGCGCGGGCAGCGGGAAAAGATCGGGCTCGGGCAAGACGGTAAGCGGCAAGGCGTTCGGCGTTCTCAACAGAACGGGCGCGAGCGGTGACCGGCACGGTTACTTTCGCAAGGGCGGGCAGGAGTTGCCCGTGTTGTGGTTCATAGTCGGTGTTAGCGAGGCTATTTGACATAAGATAAATTATCAACATACCCGGTGTAGCGGCTTTATGTAAATGTCGTGTTCTAGCCAGATAGAAATGTCGTGTTTTTGAACGCTGGCATGCTGGTCGGCCCGTTGCGAGATTTCGGAGTCGGCCATGTGTCCAGCCACACTGGTGACATTGAACATGCGAGAACTCGACCGACTGAAGGTGATCCAGGCCGCGGTGGACACGGGACTGAAGCCCGGCCGAGCGGCCGAACGGCTGGGCCTGACCGTGCGTCAGGTTGAGCGGCTGACGGTGCGCTATCGCAGCCAAGGCGCTTCGGGACTGCTGTCACGGCATCGTGGACACCCGAACAACTACCAGTTGGCAGACGGCCTCGCCGACGAACAATAGCCCCCCCTTGTTGACAGACCGCTTGCGACCCGTTGCACTCTTTGAATGCCGTACTGTGTCAAAGGCCGGTCAAAGCAACGCGACTCACGACTGGGTCGCCGGGATATCGACGGAAGTCAGGGGGCGTCGTGCCCCACAGGCGCATGGTTTTGCGACGACAACGTTCACCCTGAGTCCGCCGTGAACGCCGCCTGACAATCACCACAATCGCAGACGGCGTATCGTGTTCGATCATTCCTTGCTGGACTTTGCTGCGGCTTGCTCGATCAGTTTCGCCACTTCGGCCGGATGCGAAATGTAGGCCACGTGACTCGAGTTGATCTCGACGGTCGTGCTTCTGGCGCGCTTCGTCATGAAGCGTTCGAGATCGGGATTGATCGCGCGGTCTGCCGTCGCCACGACTGCCCAACTCGGCTTCGTTTTCCATGCCGGGTTTGTGATCGGCACGCCAAACGACTGGGCGGCCGGTATCACCTGCGAGATCGCCATGAACTTCGCTTCGGCGGCGGGTACGTCGGCGGCAAAATCCGTATGGAACTGGGCCTGGTCGAGATACAGGTAGCCGTCTGCGGTTGCCTTGATCGCCTTGGTCGCGGGCGGCGTTTTTTTTGTCAGATCCATCGGGCTTTCGCCAGCATCGGGCTGAAACGCAGCCACATAAACCAGGCCGGCCACCTTCGCGTCGTTGCCGGCCTCGGTCACCACCGCGCCACCGTAGCTGTGGCCGACGAGGATGCTCGGGCCGTCCTGCGCATCGACCACTCGCGTGGTCGCCTTCACGTCATCTTCGAACGACGTCTCCGGCTCTTGCACGACGGAGACCTTGTAGCCGTCGCGCGTCAGGATTTTCGACACCGCCTGCCAGCCCGAGCCATCGGCGAAAAAGCCATGCACCAAGACGATGTTCTTGACGGGTGCAGCAACCGCTGCGTGTGATGCCAAGGCCGCGGCGGAGAGAGCGATTACGGCGGCGACACGGCTTATATATGAGGAAGTCTTCATTTTTCATGCTCCAAAAAGTTGGATAACTAGAGATGTCGACTCAGGGCATTTCCCTCGTCTATGTAGCCATCCTACTAGTAGGATGGCTAAAATGCAAGAAAATCTTGAAAGCTGGAAATCGGTGCCCGCTCCGCGTAGACTGTCGGAATTCA
This sequence comes from Paraburkholderia haematera, assembly GCF_905220975.1. GTDB lineage: Bacteria > Pseudomonadota > Gammaproteobacteria > Burkholderiales > Burkholderiaceae > Paraburkholderia > Paraburkholderia haematera. The sequence goes on from NZ_CAJNBK010000003.1 coordinate 127,002, forward strand.
ACCGACTAGATGGTAGGCAAAATGACAGCAACTGGGGACGTAACGGCGAACCGGATCATTGAAGCGGGACGGCAACTTCTCATACGTCGCGGCTATAGCGGGTTTAGCTATGCCGACGTCGCCGACGCAATCAACATTCGTAAGGCGAGCATTCATCACCACTTTCCCTCGAAAACAGATCTCGTGATCGCGGTGTTGAAAGAGTGGCGGGCAGTGTTTGACGCCGACATGGCGGCACTTCAGGCGAGCGGTGCCGCCCCCCTTGCGCAGTTGCGCGCCTACGTCGCCCATTGGGAACGCTGCATTGCGGACGATAGCGCTCCGTTCTGCGTTGCCGGCATGCTCGGTGTCGAACTTCCGTCGCTGCCCGAGGAAGTGGCGAGTGAGGTGAAACCGTTTTTCGACAACCTCACTGCGTGGCTTGAGCAGGTGCTCGAGTCGGGCGCGAAAAACGACCTCGTCAAACTGGGTTCGTCGGTTCAAACCGAGGCCGCAACGTTCGTGTCAGTGGTCTACGGTGCCATGCTTGCAGCGCGGGCTTATGGCGGCGTCGCGCTCTTTAAGGACGTCACCGAAGGCGCAGTCGAAAGACTTGTGAAAACGCGCAGGCGAACCCGTTCCGCCTGAAGTACGCGGTGCCACGCACTGGCGTGCGTTCATCACCTCCTGATTGAGAGCGCTTGTTGACATCAGCGAAGGTCGATGAAGCGACGTTCATCCTTGTCAATCGAACGGCTGTTTAGTGGGGCGGTGCCGACGTCTGAGCATCTGTGCATCGCGACCGGCGAACGTCTCTTCCTGGCCGATTCGGAAGTTCGGCTGGCACCTGTCGATCATCCACCCAACCTCGGCGCGAACTTCCCTTCCCGCCCTTGAAGGGATGCTCGATTTTGCGGGAAGCAACCGTTCAAAATTCTAGGCTGCGACCATATCTGCTCGTTTGATTTTGTCCCAGCACCTGAGCCAGTCCTAATAGCCATCCCAGCTGCTCGAAAACACCAATGGGCCTGGAAATATCGACCGACATTCTTGATCACGGTTGATATCTTTCGGAGAGAGGTCGGATCCGCAGCGCGACTTTGAATGTCCGGTGACAAAGTCGCGCTGTTGGATTTACACGGTCTTGGCGGCCGAAGCCGGGTGCAGCGCAAACATTATGTACCGCTCGTTGGCTGCTGCTGGCGATTTGCCACGGACGTTGAACATCCACTGCCTGCGGGCGTGGAAGGAGTGCCAGGAACACCATCCAGATTCACTCCGACGACGCGATAGCATGACTTTGACTGTCCGGTCGTATCGACCCAGCCGCCTCCTGCATCGCTCGTGCAATTCTGGCACGGCGTCGTCCAGCTTCCGTTCGCCTGCTGCATCTGCACCGAGTAAGTGGGGGAACCTGCTGCACCTTCAAACTCGACATGTCCGCCGTCAGTGGATGTAATCGCCGGAGATCCCACGAATTCATGCGAAGGCGCAACGCTAAATCCATTCATTGCGTAACCGTGTTTGCGCAGCATTTGAGCTCGCTGGGCCATGTCTGCGGCGGTATTGGAGAGCGTGGTAATGCCCGTGTAATACAGCGCCCACCAGTTGCCGTCTTCGGTCGATTCGCAATTCGGTTGGCATCCTTCATTGGCGGGGATCGGCAGCCAGCCCTGTCCGCTTGCATGCGATACCAATGCCCAGAAATTGTCGCCCGCAATATTGGAATCGGAAGCGACGCTATCCAAAAATGTCTGCAGGGCCGCAGTGGTCTGGTAATCGGTCTGGTCCCAGCCGTATTCAATCATGGCGTAAACCTTGCCGGCGTCGGCGACTTGCGCAGCTATTGTATGAACCTGAGGTGTATTGCCAGTAACCTTCGCGTTCGCCGCTGAAGGCGTCCAGTGCGGATACCATTCGCTCGCAAAAATATCGACATTGGATGCGCTGAGTACAGACGATGCCGGACTGGCTGCTCCGTTCTGGCTGATGTCGATAAACAGTTGCTTGTTGCTGATGGATTTGAAATAGGTCGATACGTTGTTCAACCACGCCGTCATTTGTGCGTCGGATACCGCGGGAGGGACGACCACGCCGGAGGGTGTAAAAGTTATGGCACTAAGATCGAGATTGAGATTATTACCATCTACCCATCCGAGGAAGGTTGGATCATCCTTATATGCAAGCCCTGTCAGCGGATTGACGTGGGTCAGTATCGCCTGCATATGTTGCTTGTAATCATCTATCAAATTCGGATCGGTTAGAAATGCCGCCGCGCAGCTGGAATTGGATATGTTACGCCACGTGCAATACCAATTGTAGGACTCACCTGCTCCAGTCCCGCCCGCGTCACCATCGAATTCGCCGATCAGCTTTATTCCATACTTACGCGCCTCGGCAACCACCATATCCATGTGCGCGAACGCGGCATCGTTGAACACGCCTTGAGCTGGTTCAATACACAGCGGACATCCGACCGTATCGCCGAGTGTCTGCGCACGGATCACGGTTGCGCCCATTTCATGCGCGGTCGCGAGCGCATCGTCCACCTCGTATTGCGTCGGATAGCTATAGCTCCCAACAGGTATCGACGTCGACGGTGCGGGCCCATAGTTCTTCAACCCCAGATACTCAACGTTCGCGCCCGAGAACCGAAAATTCTGTCCTGCCACCAACAATTGCGAGCCGCGCCGCGCCGCGTCACGAATGAATTCGCATACTGCGCAGCGCTGACGCCAGGCACATTCGATCGTTGAGCGGCAGTGCCGGCTGTATCGGCAGGGGATGAATCTAAAGATGAGCCACCGCACGCAGCAAGCAAGACGAGAATCGCTCCGGCGCCCACGTACTTGATTGCTCGCACTGGGCTTCCTATGACAGATTCAAGTGCAATCGTTGGCATACTGTATCTCCTTCAGAATTATCGTCATTTATTTATTACGTACTACTTATTGTGATGGAAACTTCGTGTCATATCCAACCAGTAGGCCGCCGCTTTCACCTCTTCCGCGCTGTCGATGTTTGGACTACGGAAGGGAATTTTCCAGTCCGCGTCCGGGGCGCCAAATCTAGGTCGCCACCACGAAAAGCGCCCCAACCATAGCGCCAGCAACGCGCCGACCAAGGGTCTCTTAATGAGGATCTACTGACAACGAGTAGTTTCACTAATTTTTAGTTTGTTTAGCTAAACAAAAGCCTTGATTACCTGCCTGCTTGTTTAATTCTTGATGCTGAATGTATCCATGGTCCCCGGACCTGCATTTACAGTTCCCGGGTGGACAGCCACAAGCACCCAATTCCTGTCTCCAGAACGTCTGACACCGGCCGAGCGTCGCCCCGCCCCACTTCGCCGCTGCAAAAGCGATTTTCTGTGCTTCCGTCGGATCGTCGGACAGAATGTGGTCAATCAACGTGCGCTCTGGGACAACGACCCAGCGACTGGTCCAATAGCGCTTTTTCTCAATCGCACGCCGAGAAAGTACTTCGTAATGTAGTTCGCCAGATAAGCCGCGAAAGTCGAGTTGATCCGCATCTACGGAACCACGCAACTTACAGTTGATTACAAGTGTTCGGGGTTACCGGCGCGCGCCGTTCGTACAATCGAAGCATTCAGGTGGACTTCGGGATAGCGAAAATGAAAACAGCGCAATGGATTGCTGCCAGCCTCGTGGCACTTGCGTCCGTGTCAGCCCTTGCGGCAGCGGGTGGCAATGGAGGCGGAAACGGCGGAAGCGGCGGAGCGGGAGGCAGCGGAGGTGCCGGACACGGTGGTCTGGGCGGCAACGCGGGCGGCATGTCGGCCGGCCACATGAGCAGCAAGGGCGTCAGCAATACCAATGGCTTTAGTTCAGCCGACCGCGATGCTGGCCTTGCCCGCGCGGCGGATCGATCGGACACGCAGGCAGACCGTTCCGACGCGCAAACGAGCCGTCAGAATCTTCATGCGGCTCAAACAGATCACGCGCGTTCACACTCGCATGCGCGGGTGAGCGCGAAGCTCCACCACAGCCAGCACTTCGCAATCAGCCATTCGACTTGATAGAACACAGAGGGCGCTCGCAGGCGCCCCCTGTGGTCCATTTTCTTCTCGTCAGCAATTCCCCTTTTTCGCCTGTCCCGGCGGACAGAAGCCGTTGCCCGGACCACCCTGGGGCCCGCCTTGCGGCACGACAACCACGCCTGGCGAATCGGGCACATACAGCGCACATCCGCCCAACAAGGCGGCACCGGCCATCAAAAGACAGAAGATTTTTTTCATGAGGATCCCCGAGAAAGGGCTTGCGCCCTTCCCTCGTCGTGTGGTCATCAGTTAGAAACTGAAGTTGACGTTGGCCTGATCGGATGTCGATACATTGACTGCGGACGACTGGGTCGCCCCGCTCACGTTATCGGCTTCTGCGGTGTACTGGCCGGCGGCACTTGCGACCGGCGACAGCGCGACCGGCAGGCTTCCCGTGTAGGTGCCGGTCAATGGCGCAGCCGCGGGCAGATTCAGCGCGTAGTTACCGGTATCCAGATTGGCGTTCGCGCTGGTGATTTCGTAGTTAAGGCCACTGATCGATTGCAGTGCCCGAACGATGGCTTGCGCACTGACAGGCAGAACTGTTCCGCTTGCGACGTGCATCACGGAAGCCGGCAGCGCGATCGGTGCCGACGACGTGGCCACGACTGTCGATGTATTCACAACGACTGGCACCGAGCGCACGATACCCGTTGCAACGTTATTCTGCACGATGACGACATCGTAGTTGCCGTTGGTTGAACTCTGCTCGAGCGGCGTCAGCACGAACTGTCCGTTACTGTCGGCAACGGTGCCCTTGATGACCTGGCCGTTCTGCTCCGCATAAACGGCAGCTCCGGCTTCGGCCGGCGCGACGTAGCCGGAGATCGTGCCGCTCACGACTGTCGGCGTCGCGGTCACGACCGGCTTCAGACTGTACGAGCCGTTACCTTTCTGGACGATCGATTTGCACGCGTTGAAGTCGAGTACGAGATCGACCAGCGTGTCGGGTTGAACCGTGAACGGCCGGATGATCTTGTAGCCGCTTTGTGTGGCGCTTGGCGTGTCGAGCGGCTGTTCGCTGCCTCCAGTCGGAACAATCGAATTTGCCAGCGTATTGCCCTGATTCTGCGCGAGCACCAGACGAACCTGCTGATACTGGCCGGCGGGCAACGCGGTTTGTCCCAGGTCGGCCAGCACGCCGTTGGTCAGCGACAGCAGGTCGATCTTCTGCGGGCTCGACAATGCCACGTCGGTCCAGCCGCTGTCAGTGTCAGCAGCCTGCGCGTTCGTGTTGACACGAACCTTGCTGACCGTCACATATACGTGATCGAAACCGCATGACGGGGAGTCTGTCATCTGGACATGGAGCGTGCCGGTGGCAGTGCTGCTGCCACCTCCGCCTCCGCCTCCACATGCCGCAAGCGCGAGCGGCAACGCCAGCACGCCCGTCAGCGTTTTAAGTATCGTTTTCATGGCGAATCCTCCTTCATTGTTGTGTGCTGAAGAATACGGAAACGCCCTGTAAGTAGATCGAGTAAATTGCAACGATCAGTAACCTAAGTCTTTAACATGTTCTGTCATGCCGGGAGAAACTCTGGCCGCCAGCTTGCATGTGATGCGGTGTGGATTTCTGGAGCGGCGAGTTACCGGCCTTAACGAGGCGACTGATAGCCGACGCAATTGTCAATCCGCGGGATTTGGTCTAGGGTTGTAGTAGCTCTTCGTTACATAACAAAAACGAACGCTGCGAGGGAAGCCATGGTCACGTTATTCGACCTCGAAATCGCACATCTTGCGCGTGTGATGGGCGCATCAATGATCGGGGATCTCGCGGGACCGATTCTGCCCGCCACCTACTGGCGCGAGCGGCTTCATCACCTGCTCGATGCACAGCACCTGACCAATGCGCAATTGCGCTCGCTGGACAGCCTGCTGCTGCAACTGGATGAACTCGAAGCCCGGGCCGCGAATAATACCGGGACCCTGGTCACTGACCGCATGGGCCAACGGGGCTGATCATCTGAATGGAGAAGTGCGGAGATTTACTCCACTGCCTGAGGCTCACTGTTTAACTCGTTCGTGTATCACAGCCTCGTCCAGCCACAGCATCCTGCGGCAGACGGTGTCGATCTCGGCGGGGGATTTCTGTTGATCGCGATTCCCGTCCTGTTCATTTTGTTGCCGCTACGACACTTCAGAATGGCCTTCACATGGATTGCGGAGGCCAAATTGTAATGTCCGTTTTCGCGGTAATACGACCTCGGAATCCAGCAAGAACATTGGCGCCTCAATCAAAGAAAACCCACAACGTTCCGGTTCAGCGGCGACGCGGCAGCGCCGTCCGCTGCAACCGCTTGTTAGACGTCATTGTGCCCTTGGCGCCGGAGTACAACATGGGTGGCTTTCTCCGACGCAACGAACTGAACGCATTCGTATCCCAGAGCGCGTACGTCAATCCCCTCGAACAGTCGCTCTCCCCCACCCAGCAGGACCGGCGAGATAGCGACGTGCAGCTCATCGATGAGGCCCGCACGAAGATATTGCTGGATAGTGTTAGCGCCGCCGCCAATGCGCACATCCATTCCGTTGGCTGCCTCGCGCGCCCGGTCAAGCGCCTCGTGAATACCGCCCGTGACGAAGTAGAATGTCGTTCCGCCTTCCATCTGGATCGGCGGGCGCGCGTGATGAGTCAAGATGAAAGTTGGAACGTGATAGGGTGGGTTGTCCCCCCACCAGCCTTTCCAGTTCATGTCGGGCCACGAACCGCGAATCGGCGCGAACATGTTTCTTCCGAGAATCCAGGCGCCAACATTCTTGAAGCCCCGCGCAGCGAAGTCGTCATCGATCCCCGTTGTGCCACCATCGGCGCCAAACAGGGTCCGTTGGAACGTGCGTGTCGGGACTAACCACTGGTGCAAATCTGTCCCGCCCACGCCGAGCGGATTACTCATGTCCTGATTCGGACCAGCTCCGTATCCGTCAAGCGAGATGGTAAAGCCATTAACTCGGACGCGTGTCATTTTCATGCCCTCCTTTCGATCGACGCCTAACGTAATGTCAACCGCAAGACTTGCGACTTATATCAGTCACTGCGGTATACATTGGCCATAAGAATCCTAAAAAATGCCTTACCAGCTTGGTCTTCAGCGTTCATTGTAAAAATTCAGCTAAAAGAACGCCCGTGAAACCCCGCACTCAACAACGCGTAATCCGGCAGTAGTATTGCAATGAAATATGCCGCCTGCCAATCAAAAGTTGCGATACGGCATCGAATAGGTCCGATGCGGGAATGTCGCAAAATGGCCGCACGGAGCCCAACGACGACCGGCTCAGGACGTGAAGCCGCCCTTCGGACTTCTGGCACCGCATGGGCCTCTTCGAGCTTTAGCTGCCGTCCAACGAGGTGTTGTCATTCCCCGGTGACTGGATTGTTCAAAGCGACACTGACTTGTCTCATTCCGTGCGCTGCATTATGCTTTGGCACATGAACCGATCCCACATCAACTCGATTATTAACGCCGCGACAGTCTCGGCGGGATAGCTATTGAGTTGACAATACGCAATCACAACCCGCCCAGAAGGCGGGTTTTTGCTTTCTGGGCCCAAATTGGAGCGCCTGGAAATGACGAGTGAGAGCAGGTTTCCTGACAGTGTTGGATCTTTTAACACAGCCACTCTCCATATGGTCTGTGGCAAAATTGCCTCGGGCAAGTCCACGCTAACGGCTCGTCTGGTGAATTCTCAGCGGATGGTCCTGATCAGCGAAGACGTATGGATCGCGCGTCTTTATCCGGGTGAAATTCATACACTGGCCGACTATGTGCGCTACGCGGGACGCCTCAAGACGCTCATCACCGAGCACATTCAATCGCTCCTCTCGGCAGGGATATCAGTGGTACTGGACTTCCCATTTAACACGACAAACACTCGTGCATGGGGGCACTCCTTGTTTCAAGCCGCCGGCTGCGAACATCAGCTTCACTATCTGGATGTGAGCGATGAGACTTGCAAATCCAGGCTAAGGGCGAGAAACGCGTCAGGCGAGCATCCGTTCCAGACGTCCGACGCTCAGTATGAACTGATCACTCGCTATTTCGTCCCGCCCGTGCCAAGCGAAGGATTCAACATCACGGTGTACGACGAGACAGGGAATGTCCGTTGCCGGAGCGCGCAAGACACTGGATTGTCCAGATAGAAACAAATCCCGATGGCTGCTGCTGGCCGGACAGCGACCGACTGACGGTTGATCGCCATCCGGCGGCCCCTGGGTTCAAACGTCAGTCTGCTTCACAATCTCAAGCGCACCATCTGCCTTGATGCCAAGAGATACCTTCGAGGTAAAGGGGAAACGTTGCAGAGCGCTCAATCCATTGCCGCGATTGCTTCATCCATGCTTGATGTCAAGCAGCCGCGCATCCAGCCGCCGCGCTAGCGCGGCGCCGCCTTCGCGCATCACCGCATCGTGGTTCCACTGAAAGACCGGTCGCAACAACGGCGCCAATGCATTCATCCATGCGCGGTTCGTATGCACGCACCAGTCATAGCGGACCACGGTAAGGTTGCGTCCGTCGGTCGAAAAGCTCCACTGGCCGGTGCCTTCTACGTCACCACTCGCTTCTCCCTCCAGCGCGACCAACGGGTCAACGCGTGTCACCCGCATATCGAACACGAGGCGATAGGGTAACCAGCCCTTCCACGTATAGCGTTGTACAGCGCCCACGCCCTGATTGGAACCCGGCTCTAGCTGGTCCACGCGCTCGACGTTATTCCACCACTCGGGCCAGCGCGCCGAATCGTGGATTGCCGCCCAAACGTCCTGCACCGGCGCATCAATGCGCCAAATGGTGGAAAAGCGGTATTTGACCGTCCGCAAGCGCCCTCCATTCTTAATATTCTTCCAGAGATTTTGTCAGATGCTCACTGCACTTGCCATCACCGGCGAAACAGCACCGCGTTTCCACCCCTCGATCTTGTCGAGCCCTCTGCAACAAAACGTAGGACAGCTAGAGGCATCCGGGCAGTCTACGAGGGCCGACGGCCGAGGGCGTCAAACCCGACCGACTGCCGCCTGATGCGACCGCCGCATGTCGACCCGATTCGACCGATCGATACACCTGTATCCCGCTGACCGCTTGCGAAGTACAACGGACTCTTCGGCCATCGAGCAGTCCGACACCCATCCAGGTTAAGCGTTCGATCGCAGTACGCTTCAGGTGCGACCAACGGGTGAAACGAAACCGCCATTGAGAATCGTGTCAGTGAGCCGCAGTCACCTGCCCCTCAATGCGACGAGACGAACTTTGACTCTGGAAACGCCGGTGGCAGCGCGAAGCTCTCGCGAAGGCGCTTCGTCTCTGCGGCAGGCGTTCGCCCAAAAAGTCGCTTGAATTCCCGACTGAATTGAGAGGAGCTGGCATAGCCGACTGCATGACACGCCGCCTCGGCAGTCATGCTTTGGCGCACCATTAGCAAGCGAGCCTGATGCAATCGGGTGGATTTCACGTACTGCATCGGCGAAGTACTCGTGATGGCCTTGAAGTGGCTGTGGAACGTAGGAACGCTCATCCCGGCCTGGCTTGCCAGGCCGGGGAGGTCGAGCGGCTCTGCATAGGTCGCATGGATACGCTCCAGCGCTCTCCCAATCTTGCCAAATTGCCCCTGCATCGCTAAAGCCGCACGCATTGCGTTGCCTTGTCCGCCGGTAAGAACACGAAAATACAATTCACGTACCAGACCAGGACCAAGGATAGCCGCGTCAAGTGGCTGGTTCATTGCCTCAAGAAAGCGCAGTACGGACGCTCGCATCTTCGCATCCATTGGACTCGACATCATGGTCTCTGGCACGTCGCCAGCCGATGGCAAACCATGATGATTTATCTGAATCATGAGTTCGGCCGCCACCTGAAAGTCCAGATGCAGGTATAGGGCCAGTAGCGGACACTCGGGTGTCGCGTCGGTCTCCATCGTGAAGGGGACCGGCACTGCAACAGCGAGATAGTGCTGCGCGTCATACACATAGACCCGGTCGCCAAAAAATCCCCGCTTTCTACCCTGGCAAACGATCACGATGCCGGGATCGTATAGCACCGGTGTGCGAGACAACGCCCGGTCCGAACGCAGGATACGCACATCGCGCAACGCAGTCAGGTTGTAGCCTTCCTGAGGAGCCAGCGCGGCCAGCAGGGCCACCATCCGGCGCTGTTCACGTGCGCTTGCAGAAGAAACACGTTGCTCAATGCTCCCCTTGCGGGCTGCTTTGCTCATAGAAATAGGCAATAAATATAGAGAATTGAGTCTGATTTACGTGGAATATTCAGAATAACATGCAACTCTCCAAACCAACCCAGGAGCGTTCGCAATGCCATCAACCAAAACCATGCTCATCACGGGTGTCAGTAGCGGCTTCGGACGCGCATTGGCCGAAGAAGCGCTCGCCGCGGGGTATCGAGTCGTCGGCACGGTACGAAGCGAGCAGGCAAAACAGAGCTTTGAATCGCTTGACTCCGCAAACGCATTCGGTCGAATACTTGACGTAACTGACTTCGATTCAATCGAAGATGTCGTCAACGGAATTGAGGCAAGCGTGGGACCCCTGGACGTGCTGGTGAACAACGCCGGTTACGGTCACGAGGGCGTCATGGAAGAGTCGCCGCTTGCTGAAATGCGTCGGCAATTCGACGTGAACGTGTTCGGTGCTGTTGCCGTCATGAAGAGTGTGTTGCCGTATATGCGCGAGCGACGGCGCGGACATATTCTCAACATCACATCGATGGGCGGCTTTATGACCATGCCGGGAATCGCCTACTACTGCGGCAGCAAATTCGCATTGGAGGGAATTTCCGAGGTCCTTGGCAAAGAAGTCAAACCGTTCGGTATCCACGTGACCGCAGTGGCCCCAGGGTCTTTTCGCACTGAGTGGGCCGGTGGTTCGATGGTTCGAACGCCGCGCTCGATCCCGGACTACGACGCGCTATTCGACCCAATTAGAAAAGGACGGGAAGAGAAAAGCGGCAGGCAACTCGGGGACCCTGTGAAAGCTGCACGTGCCATGTTGTCCGTGATCGAAAACGACGAACCGCCATCGCATCTTCTGCTCGGAAGTGATGCGCTCGGGTTGGTCCGGGAAAAGCTCTCGTCACTCAGTGCAGAATTTGATGCGTGGGAAGGTGTTAGCCGATCGACGGACGGATGAGTGCGCATAGCGCCCGCATTTGGAAACGATGTGAAGCGGCTCGTTGGCAATAAACAGGCCATAAGCAGGCAACAAACAGCGCCCGATGAATCTGAGGAAGTTCGAAGCGGGCTTCTCCTTGGCGGGCCGTTTTTTTGCCTGTCGCCAACGGCCATGTCAGCGCTTTATAGATGGAATGGTCTGGAAAGCGGCCTTCAAACGGACATCAGCTTCTCAATCGTAGACACGGTATTTGCCAGTCCATGCTCGGCCCTTATCCGGATGCCAAGCGTCTGTGCACGCGCGCGTACCTCCGCCCTTTCGGCGAATTCAATGCCCTGCACAAGCGATGAAGCTCGAAGCCGCCTACCGTCCACGGGATCGGCGGCGACTCCGGCACGCCGGAGGCGATCGGCCCAAAAAAACTGGTCACCCGCAAACGGCACCACAACGGATGGCACCCCCGATCGGGCCGCAGAATGCGTGGTGCCGGAGCCACCGTGATGAACCACGAGCGATGTCCGTGGAAATAGCCAGTCGTGAGGCGTTTCGTCGATCACGTGGAAATTGACCGGCAACGCCGACCTATCCACTCCACTCCAGCCGGGATAGAACAGGGCCCGGCGCCCGGCCACCGCTTCAATGACGTCGCTCAGCAACTTCGACCTGTCGAAACCCATCATGCTTCCGAAGCCGATATACATGGGCGCTTCGCCAGCTTCAAGGAAATCTGCCAGTGCCTTCGGTGCGCACCAGTTGATCGACGAAGGAGGCACCCATTGCCCGTAGGCGTGTGCATTCACGGGCCAGTCGGCTGGTTGGCATCCAGAATCAGTCAGCAAGCTGGGCGATACGCCGAAGAGCATCGGATGATCGGTCCACAGCTCATGCCGGGGCGGCAGCCCGCACACGGCTGTCCGCGCAGCATTGATCTTCTTTCGAAAGGCTCGCCATAACATGCCGTTGACAAAGTGATGGCTTGCGCGGTTAAAAATGGCCGGTATGTACCTTGGAGGAAGAAAGGGAGAAGCGAACGCCGCGGTTGGCGTAATCGGAATGAACCCCGCACCAATGGCTTTGACGCCGAGATGTTCGGCGGCCGATAAACCAGCGAAAGCGGCAAGCCCCGAGACGATAATGGCATCACAACCTTTGCCGGCCGCTACGATTTCTCGCAGCCATGCCTCGGCATTCGTATTGGCAATGCGCGCTAGCGCATTCGCCGTGCCTGAAAAACCTTGTTCCCCTGCTACGACGCCGGAAATGGCAAGCGTCGGCTGCAGCGTCCCCTTGATGTCTCCCGCCAGCGCAACCGACGGCACATTTAACGCGCTGGCCGCGCCAAGCGTCGCGCTGTCGGCCAGCAAAAGCGCTTCGTGGCCGGCATCCATCAGCGCGCGGCACAGTGCGGCCAGCGGGCGTGTATCGCCTTCCGTGCCGTAGGTTGCAGCGACGAATTTCATGATTTTCGGCGCTTGACGGTGGGCGTGCGCGGGCGGGCGGCACCCTCAACGAACAGTTTGACGATCGCCGCGAATTCCTCCCGGAGCACGAGTCCAGGCGTGATAAGCCAGCGCATCAGTGCGCCGAAATAAAGATGATGCAACAAAGTCGCGAGATGGGAGGCAGCGAGATCGTCGCGCAACTCGCCCGTGTGCTGCCCTCGGCTGATCAGCATGACAAAACCGTCAACGTGGTCGCTGGGCGGAGCGCCGTCCTCGCGCTCTGTCGCCTCGAAACTCAGCAGGCGAAATCGAAGATAGGGTGCGATCCAGGCGCGGTGCGCTTCGCACCAGGCGGCGGACGCATCGAGCATGACGGAGATAGCCGCCTCGAAGTCCGGTTGCCGCTCGATAAGAGGTTGCAGATGCACCCTATCGATTGCAAGTTGGGCGTGAATCCAGTGCGCCAGCACGGCCTCTTTGGTCGGGAAGTGGTTGTAGAGCGTTCCCTTGGCCACGTCGGCTTCGACTGCGATCTGCTCCATCGTCACTACTTCGTAGCCGTGCGATTTAAATAGACGGATGGCGGTCTCCGCCAGGAGATCCAGTGTCCTCGCACGCTTCTTCGCGCGACGATCGGGTGTGTCCGAATCAGTCATGCTACTCGTCAGATTGAACTACGATTATATTTGAACATCGTTCAATTAAATATAGGGCAGTGTACCCGCGTCTGTCAAGCGGGAAGCGGTCGCCGCATCGGCCCGGCGTCGGCAGCCCGGCAACCGCAATCTCCCATTGAGCGTTATTGCGCACGTTCTCCTGGAACGTGATAAACGCGCACGCATCCCAACCTACCCCAGGGAAAAAACCAGTGGACTGGCCATCCTCAGGGTGTAGGATCCAATCGTTACATCACTTAATGTAACAATAAAAAATGTCATCGTGATGGGCCGCCGCACGCCCGTCGGACAACCTACTCGGAGGCAGGTATGGGTGAGACGGCCATTCCACACGTCAACGTAGACGAACTGGCGCAGTTCCGCGAAGTCCAGCAATTGGCCTATCGGTGCGTCGAGAGCGTCGGCGAGATGCTCCGGCCGGGCATGACGGAAAAAGACGCTGCCCGGCTGCTGACCGAATGGTTGCAGGATCACGGGGTGCGTGACTGGTTGCACAAACCCTTCGCCTGGTTTGGCGATCGCACCGCTTTTGAGGGCTTTTCCGGGCTGTCGCACATGGCCGGCTTTAACCTGGCTTTCTTCCCGAGCTCACGCCGCCTGGAAGAAAACATGCCGGTCATTCTCGACGTGGCGCCCGTACTGAATGGCGTGATAGCCGATGTCGGCTACGCCACCTGCATTGGCACGAATCCCATTCTCGAGCAGCTGAAAGACGACCTCGCCGAACACCGCGAACTGATCGTCAGCATGGTCAGGCAACGGCGCACGCTTGCCGATGTGGCGCGCTCGGTCGACCAGTTGTGCAGGAAACAGGGCGTAGAGCCGCGCCATAAGGCCTATCCGTTCAAGGTACTTGCACATCGTGTCGCGAAGTTGCACAACCCCGCCAAGCCGCGCTTCGTGGCGCGTTTCGGCCTGAACGCCACGCGCAATCTGATCCTCGACCAGACTAGTGCGGGCAAGAAGGAAGGCTGGTCGCCGTTGTGGTCGATCGATCGCCGTTCCGAACACGCACCGACGCCCGGCCTGTGGGCCGTCGAGCCGCATCTCGGCTTTCAGGGTGTGGGCGCCAAGTTCGAAGAGTTGCTGGTCATCACCGATGACGACGCCTACTGGCTCGACGACGATCTGCCGCATGTGCGCCGCTGGGCGCAGCGCGGACGCGTGTTGGCCGCGGCATGACGGAGGCGCCCATGCAGCTCCTGACCGAACCCGTCCCGCCCACGCTATACGCGTTGCCGCCCGCCATACAGTGCACCCATTTCACGGTGCGCTCGGGCGACGTGACGCTTGCCGCCAAGGCATGGGGCGACCCTGCCCGGCCCACCGTGATGCTGGTGCATGGCTATCCCGACAACAGCGAAGTGTGGGACGCGCTCGCCGGCTTGCTGGCACACGATTTCCATGTGGTTGCCTACGATGTTCGCGGCGCTGGGCAATCCACGGCCCCAACCCGTATGAAGGCATATCGCTTAGGAAAACTCACCGACGACTTTGTGGCGGTCATCGATGCTGTTAGCCCCCGCCGCCCAGTCCATCTGGTCGCGCACGACTGGGGCTCGATCCAGGGATGGGAATTCGTCACCGAAGAGCGCTTGCGTGGGCGCATTGCCTCATACACATCGTGCTCGGGCCCCTGCCTCGACCATGTCGCTTACTGGCTGCGAGCGAGGTTGCGGCGTCCTACGCCGCGGTCGATCGGCAAGGTATTGGGCCAGTTGGTGCGCTCCTGGTATGTGCTGCTATTTCACCTGCCGGTGCTGCCCGGATTGACCTGGCGGTTATGGCTCGGCCGCGCGTGGCCGCGGGTGTTGCGTCGCGTGGAAAAGACCGGGATTGCGCCTCGCCCGACGCAAACGCAGGACGGTGTGCGCGGGGTATCGCTGTACCGCGCCAATTTCATCCGCTGCCTGTTCACGCCGCGCAAGCGCTACGCGCACGCGCCCGTCCAGGTCATCGTGCCGACGCTGGACAAATACGTCAGCCCGGCGCTGTCCGAAGATCTTTCTCGATGGGTGCCCAAGTACTGGCGCCGTGAACTGGCCGCGCGGCACTGGGTGCCGGTCACCCACCCCGAACAGATGGCCCGGATGGTGCGTGAACTCGTCGAGCACACCGAAGGCGGTGACGAACCGGAGACTTTGCAACGCGCCCGTATGGACTCGGCACGCAAACCGCTCAGTGGCAGGCTGGCGGTCGTGACGGGCGCCGGCAGCGGCATTGGACGCTGCATCGCACTGGAATTCGCGAAGCAAGGCGCGGCTGTCGTCGCGGTTGATATCGACCTCGCCGCCGCCGAACGTACCGCTACGCTGGTCAGGTTATTAGGCCATCGCGCCTACGCGCGCAAGGTCGACGTCGGCAGCGCCGAACAGATGGAAGCATTAGCCGATTGGATCGGCACAGAACTCGGTGGCGCCGACCTCGTGGTCAACAACGCCGGCATTGGCATGGCAGGCGGCGTACTCGATACTTCCGCCCAGGACTGGGAGCGCATTCTTCACGTCAACCTGTGGGGCGTGATTCACGGCTCACGCCTGTTCGCCCGACAGATGGTGAAGCGCGGCAATGGCGGCCATATCGTCAACACCGCGTCAGCCGCTGCCTTCGCGCCCTCGCGCGATCTGCCCGCCTACGCGACTACGAAGGCTGCCGTGCTGATGCTCAGCGAATGCATGCGCGGCGAACTCGCGGGTCAAGGGATCGGCGTCAGCGCAATCTGTCCGGGCTTTGCCGAAACCGGGATCATGGCCGCCACTCAATACGTCGGCGCTAGCGCTAAGGACCAGGAGCGCATGCGCCAGAAGGCCACGAGGCTTTACCAGTTACGCGGCCTGCAACCCCAGACGGTGGCGAAAGCCGCGCTCCGCGCGGTATTGCGCAACAAGCCTGTCGTCGCCATCGGCATCGAGGCGCATTCAATGCGATTTATTTCGCGCTCTATGCCCTGGCTTTCCCGCGTGATCGCGCGCATCAGCATGGCGCCGCGCTGAGCTCACCAACCGGACGCCGGAGACCGTTATGACCCAAGAGCAAAGCCAACACAAGATCAAGGCACGCCATGTGAAGTTCGACTGGAGCCAAACGCCGATTCAATGGATTCCCGGCGACCCGTCGAGCACGCACATCATCAATGTGCTGAACCTGCTGTTTCCCGCCGGCGAACTATGGTTCTGCCGCGTCTACAACAAGGCAATGCCGCTTATCACCGACCCGGCGTTGAGGGACGACGCAGAGGGGTTTCTCAGGCAGGAAGCGGTGCATTCGCGCTCGCACGGCGGTGTGCTCACGCACTACTACAAGGCCCACGGTATTGATACGCAGCCCTTCACGAAACAACTCGACTGGCTGTTCGGCAAGCTGCTTGGCGAACAACCGCTTGGGCTGAAGATCGGCAAAACGCGCTTCTGGCTGCGTCAGCAGCTTGGCGTCATCGCCGCGCTGGAGCACTTTTTTGGGTACCTCGGCAATTGGGTGCTCAATGCCGACGGGCTCGACGCGGCTCGCGCCGACCCAACCATGCTCGACCTGCTGCGGTGGCACGGCGCCGAAGAGGTCGAGCATCGCACCGTTGCCTTCGACATCTTCCGGCATATGGGCGGCACCTACTTCGAACGCTGCTTCCACATGCTTTCGACTGTACTGCTTCTCCTGTACTTTCTGACGCGCGGCGCGCGTTTCATGCACGAGCGCGATCCCGATGCCGGCAAATACCGAGGCTTTATCCTCGGCTGGCGCGCCGGAGCGCGGCGCCGTTGCCTGCCGTCGTTCTGGAAAATGATCGCGGCAGCGCTACGCTATTTCAATCCGCGCTATACGCCGCATCACGAAGGCTCCACCGAACAGGCGCTGGCCTATCTTGCCACCTCGCCCGCGGCGCAGGCCGCCGCGCATGGAGGCAACTGGGTTCGTAATGCGAGTTGATGCGGGGTCTATCGGCTTGACGGCGTATTGATGAACGGAACGATTGCCTGAATGGTCTGCGCGGGCGCTTCTTCCATCAGCCAGTGTCCCGAGCCTTGAATGACGATCCCCTGCACGTTCGTATCGATCAGACGAGCCTGATTGATCAGGAAGGTGCCCGAGGCTTTTTCCCCGGTCAGCACCAGCATCGGCATGGTCAGCGGGGTTTTCGCGAACTCCGCAAAGTCTTGCGCGTCTTGCGGGAACGCCCGGAAGTATTCGAAGCCCGCGCGCATGCGTCCGGGCTGGGCGTAGGTCGCGGCGTACAGCTCACGGTCGGCCTCCGGCATCGAGTGTTTCGGGTCGGCAGCAAAGTCGTTCCAGAAGTGTTCGAAGTAGATCCGCTCGCGCCCTGCCACCAGTTTCAGGGGCGTCTCGCCGTAAAAGTTGTAGTGCCATTTGTCGCGCAACAACCATACTTTCTGCCAGTCACCCACGCCAGGGAGGAATGCATCCATCAACGTGATGCTTTCCACTTCGTCCGGATACTGAGCGGCGTAGGCGTAAGCCACCATTAGCCCGATATCGTGCCCGACGATCTTCACTTTGCGATAACCAAGCGCGTGCACCATCGCGTGAATATCCTGCGCCATCGCCTTCTTGTCGTACCCGGTTTCCGGCATGGCTGAAGCGCCAGCACCGGGGAGATCAGGCGCAATGACGACGCGCCGGTCGTCGAGTTTCTGGATCAGCGGCAGCCACATGTGGCTGGATTCTGCATAGCCGTGCAGCAGCACGACGGGTGTGTCGGCGCCATGCCCGGCTTCCAGGTAGTGCAGTTCGATACCATTCGCATTGATCGAATGGGACTCGATGCGCGGACCTGGTGTGGCGTGTGCCGCGGCTTGCAACGCTCCAGCAATCACGAGCGCCGCGCCGAGTTGTCGAGAGACCTTACGGATAATGTTCATGCACTTCTCCACTGTTGGACGGTTGCGCTTGCGCGATGCTTCGACGTACCGCGTGGGATTCGACGACAGACTGGCGATCCTGTGCGTGCTGCATCAAGCTTCAGATAGCGTAGTGACAGGGTGGACTGCCCGTGCGCATTTGCCGTACGACTTTCCCGATGAATACGTTCGATAAAGTTGCAGGTGTTTGCTCGAGATCGTTCGTGACGCCGGCCTCATGGGGCGATTCCGGCACAACAGTTGAAACATCGCCAAGCGCAATACCGATTCCGACACGCCCCGCGACCTGGCTGCGCACAGTTCACCGTGAACGATCTTCTTCATTTTTCTACCACTCGGCCTGACCTCGTTCGGCGGTTCTGCCGCCCATCTGAATCAACGCAGCCGCTACCGGCGAAATGGAAAATCCGGCTCATTCGCACCCGCGTTTCACGGTCCGCTACAGAGCGATCGAACATTTCCACCTTACATTTTGACATGTTATGATGCGAATCATTCTCATTTACAAAAGCGTCGCATCCACCGATCCGACGCGCCCAGTCGGCCATGGCGGCAAACGAATCGGCCCTGCATCACGAAATGCAGGTGCTCTACAGCAATCATCACGGCTGGCTCCATGCATGGCTGCGCAAGAAGCTCGGCTGCGCGCATCGCGCGGCCGACCTCGCGCACGACACATTCGTGCGTCTGCTTGCCCGTGATGAACCGCTTGGTCTGGAAGAGCCGCGTGCGTTCCTGACGACAGTCGCGCAACGCGTGATGGCCAACTACTGGCGTCGCGAGCAGATCGAGCGCGCTTACCTGGAAGCCTTGGCGCTCGTGCCCGAGCGCTTCGCGCCCTCGCCTGAAGAACGCGCGCTGCTGCTGGAAGCGCTGTGCGAAATCGATAGTCTGCTGGAGCGGCTGCCGGTCGCCGTCAAACAAGCCTTTCTGCTGGCCCAACTCGACGGCTTGAGCCATGCCGAGATTGCCGCACAACTGAAGCTTTCCATCTCGACGGTGAAGCGCCATCTGGTGCGCGCCGGGGCGCAGTGTTTCTTCGCGCTGAGCGCGGCCTGACGGATCGACGGATCGACGGATGAACGCAAGCGCGAGACCGGATATTCCTCAACACATCGCCCTGCGCGCCGTGCAGTGGTGGATGGAACTGCAATCCGGCGAAAACACGGGTGCGCAGCAACTCGCGCTGGCGCGCTGGTGCGCCGAGCATCCCGATCACGAGCGCGCATGGCAGCACATCGGGAGCGTAAGCAGCCGCTTTAGAGACCTCGCCCAAGCCTCCGCGAAAACCGCAGGCAATGCGGACACAGGCGGCGCCGCAGCCGCCCGCACTGCGCTGACCCGCACCGGCTCGGCGAGACGCCGCGCGAGTGTCAAAGTTCTCACGACCCTGCTCTTCGCCGGCGGCGCGACATGGATCGCCGGTGAACACGTGCCGTGGCGTGCATGGAGCGCCGATGTGCACACCGCACTCGGCGAGCGCCGCATCATCACCCTCGCCGACGGCACCCGCGTCACGCTCAATACCGACAGCGCCATCGATATCGGCTTCAGCAGCACCGAGCGGCGCGTGCGCCTGATCAAAGGCGAAATCATGATCGCGACCGGCCACAGCGTTGGCGAGCAGCGGCCGTTCGTCGTGGAGACCGCGCAAGGCAGGTTGCAACCCTTGGGCACGCGCTTCGCCGTCAGGCAGCAGAGCGCACTCTGCCGCCTCGATGTGTTCGAAGGCGCCGTGCGGATCAGTCCGTTCGCTGCGCCCGGCCTCACGCCGGTCGTCCGTGCCGGCCAGCGCGCCCGCTTTACGCGCGACGACGTCAGCGCACTCGAGTCGATCAGCGAGAACGACGCGGCATGGACGGATGGCCTGATCGTCGCAAGCGGCATGCGGCTCGGCGATTTCGTGACCGAACTCGACCGCTATCGCGCGGGGCATCTGAGTTGCGATCCCTCAGTGGCCGGCTTGCGGCTCTCGGGTACCTTCCCGCTCGCCGACACGGATCGCGTGCTCGACACCGTGACCCGAACCTTGCCGGTCGAAGTCGTCTTCATCACGCGCTACTGGGGCACCGTGCGCGCGTCTCGCGCCTGAAATCCTGAAACCGGCACGCCTTACGGCGCTAAAAATTTTTTCGTCTGTTGTGAGCTGTTTTCGAATCTCGCGTGACAAGGGAGATGAGAGCAACACATCGTCTATCTTCCTGCGAGCTTTGAACATGGGACAGTATCGAAAGACCGGCGCCGGCAATGACGGCTACCGCAGCCGTGGCGCATTGCGCGCGCGACAGCCGGCACACTTCGCTCGGCATCTTGCAACGGCTGCGCTGATCTCGGCGGGACTGCCGTTCAACGTGGCGCTCGCAGCCGATGCACCGTCCGCCGCCGAGGCACCGGCGCGCAAGAGCTACGACATTCCGGCCGGCCCGCTCGAAGCGGCACTCAATCGATTTGGGCGCGAGAGCGGGCTGCTGCTGTCGTTTCCGGCTGCACTGACGGACGGACGCAAAAGTGAAGGTCTGCACGGCGATTACGACGTACAGCAAGGCTTCGATCGAATCCTGGGTGGCACGGGACTCGGCGCGGTGCAGCAGTCCAATGGCAGCTATACGCTCGTGCCGCACGCCGATTCGGCAATGGACAACAGAAGCGCGCACGACACCACCCTCCCCGCCGTGACGGTCAATTCGACGACCGTGAAAGCCGGTAGCTACCGGCCACCTGCCGATGCAGTGGTGATGCGTTCGGACACACCTGTGCTCGACACGGCCCAGGCGGTCAGCATCGTGCCGGCGCAGGTGCTACGCGACCAGCGTCCGCGCAACCTGGACGATGCGCTCGCGAACGTGAGCGGCATCGTGCAAGGCAATACGCTGGCGGGCACGCAGGACACCTTGCTCAAGCGCGGCTTCGGCGGCAATCGCGACGGTTCGATCATGCACAACGGCATGCCACTCGTGCAGGGGCGCGCGTTGAACGCGGCGGCCGACAGCGTCGAAGTGCTCAAGGGTCCGACTTCACTGCTATACGGGATCATGGACCCGGGCGGTGTGGTCAACGTAGTCAGCAAACAGCCCATGCTCAAACCCTATCACGCGATCTCAGTGCTCGGCTCGACCTACGGACATGGCCGTAATGGGGCCGGCGCGACGTTCGATACGACTGGGCCGATCGGCGACTCCGGCCTCGCCTACCGGCTCGTGGTCGACCAGACCGAGGAGCAATACTGGCGCAATTTCGGCGAGCATCGCGAGACGCTCGTTGCGCCGTCGCTCGCGTGGTACGGACGCGATACGCAGGTGGTGGTGTCGTACGAATATCGTAAGTTTAACTATCCGTTCGACCGCGGCACGGCGCTCGACCCGAAGACCAACAAACCGCTCGCTATCTCGAGCCGCGAACGCCTCGACGAACCGTTCAACCAGATGGACGGCGAATCCAGCCTCGCGCAGGTCAGCGTCGATCATCAGATCAACGCCAACTGGAAGGCTCACTTCGGCTACAGCTACAACCGCGAGACCTATGACGCGGGCCAGTTGCGCGTGCAGGGTATCAACAGCACGACCGGCGCCGTGTCGCGCAGCAACGACGCGACGCATGGCGCGCTCAGCACGGACAGCTACGCGATCGCTTATGTGGACGGCCATTTCGACATTGCCGGGTTGCGCAACGACCTGCAGATCGGCGTGGACGACGAATACCGCGGTATCTATCGCAAGGACCTGCTGCGCCAGGCCACGAAATATCCGTTCAACTATTTCAACCCGATCTACGGCCGGGAGAGCCCGTCGACCACGGTATCGGCGAGCGACAGCGATCAGACCGACACGCTGCACGACCGCTCGCTCTTCTTCCAGGACAGTTTGCATCTCACCGACAAGTGGATTCTGATCGGCGGCGCGCGTTTGCTGAGCTACAACCAGATCGCGGGAAAGGGCCGTCCATTCGTCGTCAACACGGACATCAACGGCACCAGATGGCTGCCGCGCGCGGGAGTCGTTTACAAATGGACTGACACCGTATCGCTGTACGGCAGCTATACGCAGTCGCTCAAACCGACCTCGACGATTGCGCCCCTCGCCTCCGGTGTGGTGATCGATTCGTCGGTGCAGCCTGAACAGGCCACCTCGTGGGAACTTGGCGCCAAGGTGGCGATGCCCAACGGCGTAAGCGGCACGCTGGCGATTTTCAATATCGACAAGAAGAACGTGCTGGTTCAGCAGTACAACGACGTCACCAGGCAGACCGACTGGCGCACGGCAGGCAAGGCGCGTTCGCGCGGCGTCGAACTCGACGTGTCCGGCCAGATCGGCCAGCACTGGAGCGTGATCGCGAGTTATGCGTACATTGACGCGAAGACCACTGAGGATCCGCTTTACGCTGGCAAGCGCCTGTGGAACGCGCCGCAGAACACGGCATCGCTTGCCGCCGTGTACGACTTCGGCACGATCTTTGGCGGTGACCAGTTGCGCGTTGGCGCCGGTGCGCATTACGTTGGTGTGCGACCGGGCGATTCGGCCAATAGCTTCACGCTGCCGGCCTACACCGTCGCCGACGCCTTTGCTACGTATGAGACGAAACTCGGCAATCGCCACTTGTCGTTCCAGCTCAACGTGAAGAATCTGTTCAACAAGACTTACTACCCGTCGAGCGTGAACAAGTACTTCGTCTCGGTGGGCGACGCGCGTCAGGTCTCCTTGCTGTCGACACTCGAGTTCTAGGCGGCCAGGGCCGCGGCGACACTGACACCGACACTGCGCGCACGACACACGAGTACTTCGTATCGGTTGGCGACGCACGTCAGGTCTCCTTGCTGTCGACGCTCGAGTTCTGGGCGCCTGCGCTGTCGCTGCGCGTACGAAAACACGCGTTCAAATGATCAACATGAGATTGGAGCCGTTATGAAGCTTTGGAACCGTTACGCAGACAAGGGCTTGTTGCCCGCAAACAAACGCCGGACATTTCTCACTGCTGCTGCGGGCCTCGGCGCCTTGCTGACAGTCACGACACCGGCTGCGCGTGCTGCGTCGAGTGGGCTGCGCGCGGGCAAAAAAGTCGTGATGGTTGTACAACTGAAGGGGCCGGACCTGGCTATCGATCAGAAGATCGCGGCACACCTTGACGCGCGTGGCTATAGCGTACGGATGGTGGATCAGGCGCAACCTCCTGAGGCTGTTGGCGATGCGGATCTTGTGGTGATTTCATCGACGGTTTCATCGAAACAGGTGGTGGGCGGCTGGCGTTATTTGACCAAGCCGTTGTTGACTTGGGAAAACGATTTGCTTGACGACTTTGCGATGACGGGCAAGCGTCACGACGTCGATTTTGGCGAAGCGGAGAAGGAACGCTACTTGTGGCTGGTCAACGCCCCGCACCCGATTGCAGCTGGCTTACCCGCAGGCGTAACGAACGTCTACGGTAAACAGGCGGCAATGAGCTGGGGCAAACCGGGGCTTGGTGCGACGACGATTGCGACGCTGTATGGCCAACCGGAGAAGGCGGCGATCTTTGCGTATGAGAAAGGTGCGACGATGGACTACGAGTCCTTGGCGCCGGCTCGGCGCGTGATGTTCTTTCTGAACAACGACACGTTCGGCAACCTCTCGCCCGCCGGCAACAGCTTGTTCGATGCGGCGGTGGATTGGGCGGCGGGGTTAATTTGAGGGATGCAGCCTGGCTGACGTGACAGGACGAGCGAAGAGAAGACGCCATAAACGGAAAGATAGGTTCCGCCAACGAGCGCGATCTTGGGCGCCGTTGAATGGACTCGGCGACACCCAAAGAGACGGGAGCAATACAACGCAAACCACCTGCCGGCTAGCACCCGAGCGAGAAAACGCGATGGGCGGTTTTCTGAAGCACCGCTACGGCGCGCGCAGCGTCGCCGGAAGAATGACGGCCTTGTCACCAAGGCCGAATGTGCGAGAACACCGATTCCAGATGCGCCACTACCTCCTCCAAGCCAGGGGACCCGCTTATGAGCTAGCGGGTTGAGCCGCTTTCTTTTGCCTACTTTTCTTTGCGGCAGGCAAAGAAAAGTAGGTGCTGCCCCGCACAGGGGCGACGCTAATAGTCCAATAGCAAAACAAGGAAAGGCCAACGCCACGGGCGAACAACCCCAACCCCAACCTCAATTAGAAGCCCCCGCGCCACCCACCCCACCCACCCCACCCGCTCCAGCCGTCTTCAAAGCCGCTGCTTCCCCCGGATGCTGAATAGCATAAATCTCCCGATTCCGGGCAATAGTAGCCTCACTAGGCGGATAGTCATCCTTAGGCGCCGGCACGAGCCCCTCAGCCTGGGCCTGCTGCAACTGGGCCACGACTTCAGCCCTCGTCAACCCTGACGAATTGGACTGAGCAAAAGCGGTCGACCCAAACGACAAACCGAGCGAAGCAACGGCAACAGCCAAAGCGATAAAGCGTTTCATGATGTCTCTCCGATGATGAGTAAGAAATGAGTGGCTTGAACCACGCTTCTCATTCTTGTCATTTCAGCTGTCGGAGCACTGACGTGTGGATTACCGTTTTGTTATCTACGCACCGGGATCAAATCAAAACCCAAACCAAAAACCAAAAACCAAAAAAGCCAGAACCACCAGATAACAGAACCGTAATCTACCGGACCACGCCTGGTAAGCGCCCACCCCCCACACTCCTGACTCACAAAGAAGCCCGCGCCTCGCGCCGCCAGGCGCAGAAACAAGCCCCGCGCCTCCACCCGCCTCTTTTCAGGAAACCGTCATGTGGATCGTCAAGCTCGCGCTGCGCCGCCCATATACCTTCGTGGTTCTCGCCGTGTTGATCTTCATCGTCGGCCCGCTCGCGATCCTGCGCACGCCCACCGATATCTTCCCGAACATCGACATCCCGGTAGTCAGCATCGTCTGGACGTATAACGGCTTTTCCGCCCAGGACATGGCCAACCGCATCACGTCGAACTACGAACGTGCGCTGACCTCCGACGTCGACGATATCGAGCATATCGAGTCGCAATCGCTGAACGGCGTCTCGGTGGTGAAGATCTTTTTCCACCCGGGCGCGGACATCAATCGCGCCATCGCCGAGGCGGCCTCGAATTCCGCATCGATCCTGCGTGTGCTGCCGCCTGGCACGCTGCCGCCGAACATCATCACGTACAACGCGTCGACGGTGCCGATCCTGCAACTCGGGCTCTCGAGCGACACGCTCTCCGAACAGCAGCTTTACGACCTCGGCAACAGCCAGATCCGCACGCAACTGGCAACCGTGCAAGGCGCATCGGTTCCGCTGCCGTTCGGCGGCAAGGTGCGGCAGATCATGGTCGATATCGATCCGCGCGCGCTGCAGGCGAAAGGCCTTGCACCGCTCGACGTGGTCAACGCCGTCAACGCGCAGAACCTGATTTTGCCGGGCGGCACCGCCAAGATCGGCACGAAGGAATACAACGTGCAGATGAACGGCAGCACCGACACGGTGGCCGCGTTGAACGACCTGCCGATCAAGACGGTAGCCGGCGGCGTGGTGTATGTGCGCGACGTGGCCCACGTGCGCGACGGCTATGCGCCGCAAACCAACATCGTGCGCAGCGACGGCAAACGTGCCGCGCTTCTTACCGTCGAAAAATCCGGCAGCACGTCCACGTTGACCATCATTCAGCAGGTCAAGGCGATGCTGCCGCATATCGCGGCGGGTTTGCCGAGCGCGTTGCATATCACCGCGTTGTCCGATCAATCGGTGTTCGTCAAATCGGCGGTCGTAGGCGTGGCGCGCGAGGCCGTGATCGCGGCGGCGCTGACTGCGTTGATGATCCTGTTGTTCCTCGGCAGCTGGCGCGCCACGCTGATCATCGCGGTATCGATTCCGCTCGCGGTGCTGACCTCACTGATCGCGCTTTCCGCGCTCGGACAGACCATCAACATCATGACACTCGGCGGGCTCGCGCTCGCGGTGGGGATCCTCGTCGACGACGCCACTGTAGCGATCGAAAACATCACGCACCATCTGGAAAACGGCGAGCCGTTGCACGACGCGATTCTGAACGGCTCGGGTGAAATCGCCGTGCCGACTTTTGTTTCGACGCTGTCGATCTGCATTGTGTTCGTGCCGATGTTTCTGCTCTCCGGCGTTGCCCGCTATCTGTTCGTGCCACTCGCCGAAGCGGTGGTGTTCGCGATGATCGCGTCGTATTTTTTCTCGCGCACGCTGGTGCCGACCCTCGCGATGTATCTGATGCGTGCGCGCAGTCACGCGCCAGTCACGGGCAACGGCCCGATTGCTCGCCTGATCCGCTTCCAGGCCGCCTTTGAGCATCGCTTCGAGATGCTACGCGAACGCTATCGCGGCGTGCTCGGCTCGGCAATCGCGAAACCGCGCCGGTTCATCGCCATCTTCCTGTTGCTGTGCATCGGCTCGCTTGCTCTCGTGCCGTTCGCCGGCCGCGATTTTTTCCCCGCCGTCGATACCGGCGAGATTCGCCTGCATCTGCGTGCGCCGACCGGCACGCGTATCGAAGACACCGCGCGCATCACCGATGAGGTCGAAGCCCGTGTACGCAGCGTGATCCCGAAGCAGGAACTCGCGGCCATGCTCGACAACATCGGCGTACCAGTGAGCGGCATCAACCTGACTTACGATTCATCCGACCCGATCGGCCCGGAAGACGCCGACGTGATGATCACGCTCGCCGCCGGACACAAGCCAACCGCCGCCTATGTCGCGACGCTGCGCACCACGCTTTCAAAAGATTTCCCCGGCGTCACCTTTGCCTTCCTGCCCGCCGATATCGTCAGCCAGATTCTCAACTTCGGCCTGCCCGCACCGATCGATATCCAGATCGTCGGCAACAAACTCGACGCCAATCGTGTGGTGGCCAACCGCTTGCTGGAACAACTGCGCGGCGTGCGCGGCCTCGTCGATGCACGCATCCAGCAACCGGGCGACGAACCCGCGATCAACGTGAATGTCGACCGCACGCGAGCGATTCAGGCCGGCCTGTTGCAACGCGACGTGTCGCAGAATCTGTTGATCGCGCTCTCGGGCAGTTCGCAGACCACGCCGAATTTCTGGCTCGATCCGAGCAACGGCGTGAGCTATCCGCTGATGGCGATGATGCCGCAGTACGACATCAACTCGCTGCAGGCGCTGGCCAATATCCCGGTCGCGCAGAACGCTGGCGCAGGTGCGGGCGTGACGGCGGCGTCCAGTGCGGCAACCGGCAACGGCCCCGCTCCGCAAAACCTGCTCGGCGCGCTGAGCACGCTGACACGCGGCACCCAGCAAGCCGTCGTTTCGCACTACAACGTGCAGCCTGTGCTCGACATTTTCGCGTCGGCGCAAGGGCGCGACCTCGGTGGCGTGGCAACCGACGTGACCCGCCTCGTCGATCAGATCCGGCCGCAATTGCCGCCAGGCGCATCGATCGTGATGCGCGGCCAGGTGCAGGCGATGCACGACTCGTTCAGCGGCCTCGCCAGCGGTCTCGTGTTCGCGATCGCCCTTGTCTATCTGCTGATGGTCGTCAATTTTCAGTCGTGGCTCGATCCGCTCATCATCATCAGCGGCTTGCCGGGTTCGCTCGCGGGCATCGCGTGGATGCTGTTCAGCACGGGCACGAGCCTGAGCGTGCCGGCGTTGACCGGCACCATTCTGTGCATCGGCATTGCCACGGCCAACAGTATTCTCGTGATCAACACCGCACGCGAATTCCATCACGGTGGGAAGCCGCCATTGCAGGCTGCGCTCGAGGCGGGCTTCAGCCGCTTCCGTCCCGTGCTGATGACCGCGCTCGCGATGCTGATCGGCATGCTGCCCATGGCGCTCGGCCTTGGCGACGGCGGTGAACAGAATGCGCCGCTTGGGCGCGCGGTGATCGGCGGCCTTGCAATCGGCACGGTGTCCACCTTGCTGTTTGTTCCGGTCGTCTACGGGATGGTGCATGCATGGCTCGACAAACGCCGTGCTGCTCGCACCGAGGCACAAGAATCCCGCGTTCCCGCCCGCACACTTTGACTCCGATAAGAGCCTGCCCATGAATAATCCATCACTTCCGCCCGACCTCGGCGACGACCGGTCTGAACCGGCTGTCGAGGCTGATCGAACCGCTGAGACCGCCAAGGCTGACGAGGCGTTCCGCACCACCGACACGAGCGCAACCGCAAAACCGCGCCGCCACGTCTGGCCATTCGCATTGGCTGGACTTGCCGCGGCCTTGCTAATCGTCGGCATCGTGCCGCGTCTGCACGCAAGCGCCGCGCTGACCCAACAGACAGAGGCGCAAAGCATACTCAACGTTTCCGTGATCACGCCGCGCCCCGCGCCGGCCGTCCACGAATTGCTGCTGCCCGGCGCGGTAACGCCGTTCGCCGAAGCGTCGATCTATGCGCGCACGAGCGGTTATCTGGCGCACTGGAACACCGACATCGGCGCGCAAGTGAAAAGCGGCCAGACGCTCGCCACGATCGACGCACCCGATCTGGACGCCCAATTGCGTCAGGCCCGTGCCGACGAAGCCACCGCGCAGGCCAACTTCGACTTCGCGAAGACCACTGCGCAGCGCTGGCAGGAGATGCTGAAGACCCAATCGGTCGCGCAACAGGACGCCGATACCAAAGTCAGCGACATGGAGGCGCGCCGCGCGATGCTGGCGTCGGCGCAGGCCAATGTCGCACATCTGGCCGAACTGGTGTCGTACGAGAAAATCACCGCGCCGTTTGACGGCACGATCACCGCGCGCAACGTCGATGTCGGCGCCTTGGTGACGGCGGGCGGTACGCCCGGCACGGCGGGTATGTCGGGCGAGCTGTTTCATATTCAGCAAACCGGTGAACTGCGCGTGTTCGTCGACGTGCCGCAGGACGACGCGCCGTACGTGACGCCCGATACAGGCGTGTACCTGACCGCCCAGCAGTATCCCGGCCGGCATATTGCCGCCAAGGTGGCGCGCACGACCGGCTCGATCGATCCGTCGAGCCGCACGCTGCGCGTCGAGGTGGACGTCGATAACAAGGATGGCACGCTGATGCCGGGGGCTTACGCACAGGTGCATCTGCAGTTGCAGTCGACCACACCGGCGCTCGATCTGCCGGTGAGCGCGCTGCTCTTTCGCCCCAATGGCGTGACGGTCGCCGTGGTCGACGGCAACGGCCGCGCGGCGCTCAGGACGGTGCACATCGGCCGCGATTTCGGCACGCATGTGGAGATCACCACGGGCCTCGCCGCGACCGACCGCGTGATCGATAACCCCGGCGATTCGCTGAGTACCGGCCAGCTCGTGCAGATCGCGCCGGCCGCGCATAGCTGAGCGCCAGTCATCGAAAGGATGTGCCGAATGTTTCCCATCTCTCTTCCACGCCGGTTGTTGTGCCTCTCGTTGCGCCTCTCGTTGCGCCGCTCGTTGGCCGTCACGTTGATCGGCGCACTGCTGAGCGCCTGCTCGACTTTGCCGCCGTACCAGCGGCCTACTGCCGAGATCCCCGCGCAATACGCAGGCGCGGCGCCTGGCTGGGCCCAGGCTGCGCCTGCCGACACCACACCGCGTGGCCCCTGGTGGACGATCTTCAACGATCCGGTGCTGAATCAACTCGAAGCGCGTGTCGACGTCTCGAATCAGACCGTGCGCAAGGCGGTTGCGCAGGTGCAGCAAGCGCGTTCAATGGTGGATTACCAGCGCGCCGGCTTTTTCCCAACCATCACCGCCGGCGCCGCACAGGACCGCTCGCGGACTTCGCAGAACGTCGAGGGCAAATCGCTCGCGGGCAAGACCGTGCCGGATTATTCGGCCGGCGTATCCGCGAGCTGGGAGCCGGACCTGTTCGGCCGGGTGCGCGACAGCGTGACCGGCGCGCGAGCCGATGCCGATGCGAGCGCGGCGGATCTCGAAGCCGTGCGCCTGTCGATGAGCGCCGATCTTGCCGTCGACTATTTCTCCCTGCGCTCGCTCGACACGCAAAAGAAGCTGCTCGACGACAGCGTGACCGCCTATGCCGCCGCCTTGAAGCTGCTGCAACAGCAATTGAAAGACGGCGCGATCGATGCCTCCGCGGTTGCCCAGGCCACCACCCAACTTGAAGCGACGCGCACGCAAGACACCGACATCGACGTGACGCGCGCGCAGATGCAGCATGCGATCGCCACGCTGATCGGCGAGCCGGCCTCGACCTTCACGCTGCCGCCAAACGGCTCCTCGGCAACGCCGCCGGCGATTCCCGTTGGCGTGCCGTCGCAACTGCTCGAACGGCGCCCGGATATCGCCGCCGCCGAACGGCGCGTGGCCTCGGCGAACGCACAGATCGGCGAGGCGCATGCGGCTTTCTTCCCCGATCTGGTGCTGTCGGCGAGCGCGGGCCTGGAGAGCACCTTCTTCGCGCCGTGGCTAAGCGCGCCGAGTTTGTTCTGGTCGCTCGGCCCACAGCTTGTCGGCACGCTGTTCGACGGCGGCAAGCGCACGGCCAGCCTGCACGGCGCGACGGCACAGTACGACGGCGCGGTCGCGGATTACCGGCAATCGGTGCTGGTGGCCTTCCAGCAGGTCGAGGACAATCTGTCCGCCCTGCATTCGCTCGCCGACGAAGCCGCCAGCCAGCAGCGCGCCACCACGGCCGCCGATCTGTCGTTGCGGCTCACGACCAACCGCTTCAACGCGGGCGCGGTCAGCTATCTCGACGTGGTGACCGCGCAGACGATCGCGCTGACGAACCAGCGCACCGCGGATCAGATCGCGGCGCGGCAGTTGGAGTCGAGTGTGTTGTTGCTGAAGGCGCTGGGTGGAACGTGGCATGGCGAGAGCAAGGGCGCGGCGACGCCGGAGGTGGCGGCGACTCCGCCAGCCTCTACACCCGCCGGAACGTAAGAACGAAACACGTGCTTTGCGCGTCGCTCTCCGCATGCACCGTGCCGCCATGCAACTCCATGATCGTGCGGACAATGGCAAGCCCGAGCCCTGTCGAACCCGGGGATCCTTGCGATACGCCGGACGAAGGCAAGGCGCTGCGCGACGGGTCGACGCGATAGAAACGGTCGAAGATCCGTTCGAGATGCTCGGCGGCAATCGGCTGCCCCTGGTTCGACACGGTGACGCGCACGGCGTCGGCCAAAGCGCGAACATCGAGCGCAATCTCGCCGCCGCGCGGCGTATAGCGGATCGCATTGGCAAGCAGATTGCTGACGGCGCGCCGAAACAGTTCAAGATCTGCCGTCAGCGTCGCCGAACCGGTGACCTGCATCCTGACATTCGCATCGTCAGCGATACCTTCGAAGTATTCGGCGATGCGCGTCAGTTCCTGCGCCGCATCGAACTTGCGCATGTGTTTGACGAACTGCGGATGTTCAGCGCGTGCGAGAAACAGCACGTTTTCGATCATCCGTGAAAGACGATCGCACTCTTCCAGATTCGACGCGAGCACCGCTTCATATTCGTCGGTGGAGCGTGGGCGGGCAAGCGCGACTTCGGTGGCGCCGCGCATATTGCCCAGCGGCGTACGCATATCGTGCGCGAGATCCGCGGTGAAACGCGACAGGCGCTGAAAGCCGTGATCGACGCGTTCGAGCATGGCATTCAGTGCTTTCACCAGCGCTTCGAGTTCGCTCGGCACACGCGCCACCGTGATCCGCGTATTCAGGCGATTGACCGTGACGCGGCCGGCACTCTCCGCGATATCGCGCAACGGCCGCAGGGCGGCGCGAATCAGCAGATAGCCCAGCAACATGGCCAGAATCACACCGGCCGCGCCTGCGATGTTGAGCTTGTCGCGATAGCGGTCGAGCAGCCGCCAGCGGTCGCTCATGTTGCGCGCGATCAGCACGGTCGCCGTGTCGCCGTTGCGCAACCGCGCGTCCGCGAGAATGCCGCGGATCGGTGCGCCGTTGCGGCCGCTCCAGGCGCCGATAGCCGCATCGGTAATGCGTGCCGAAGCTGCAATACGCGGGAGCGGCGGCAACGCGGCGATCGTTTCGACGCCGCCGGATTCGGTGGTCTCGCCGGGATCATGGAGGTCGCCTGTGTCGCTTACGTCGCTTACGTCGCTTGCGTCGCCTGCTTCGCTTGCCGCATTGAGCGCAGTGGAAGCATCAGGTGTATTTGACACCGTAGATGCGGCGCTGCTGGCCGTACCGCCCGTTGCCGGGAATGTCTTCCCAGCGTTGTGCTCGATCGCCATGCGCCCATCGGGACCGAACACCTCCATCGACATCGCCTGATTGCCCAGCACGGTGCTGGTCAAGCGCTCACCGTGCTCGCGAATCCCATTCGCCGTATCGAGTTCCTGGGCGAGCCGCCGCGCATGGCGTGCCGCAAGCACGATGTCGAGATCGTCCTGCGCCTTGATCTGCTTCTCCAGCGCAAGGTACAGAAAACTCCCGACGAGCACGAAAACCGCGAGTGTGGTGACACCGAATGCAAGCGCGAGCGTTGCGGCAAGCGAGCGGCCGCGCATCAAGCAGCGTCCTTCAGTTCGAGCACATAGCCGACGCCGCGCACCGTGTGAATCAGCTTGACGGGAAAGTTGTCGTCGATCTTGGTGCGCAGCCGGCGGATCGCGACTTCGACGACATTGGTGTCGCTGTCGAAATTCATGTCCCACACATAGGACGCAATCTGCGTGCGGCTCAGTACTTCGCCCTGGCGGCGCGCGAGCAACTGCAGCAGCGAAAACTCGCGCGGCGTGAGATCGATACGCGTGCCACCGCGTTTCACGCGCCGGCGATTGACGTCCATTTCCAGGTCGCCCACCTTGATCAGTTCGCTTTCGCGCGGCGGTCCACGGCGCGCCAGCGTGCGCACGCGGGCCAGCAATTCGACAAACGCGAAGGGCTTGACGAGGTAATCGTCCGCGCCGAGTTCGAGGCCACGCACGCGGTCGTCGACGTCGTCGCGGGCGGTGAGGAACAGCACCGGCGTGGTACGCGTGCTGCGCAGGGTCTTGACGACGGTCCAGCCGTCCATGCCGGGCAGCATCACGTCGAGCACGATCACGTCGTATTCTTCTTCCTGCGCGAGGATCAGCCCTTGTGGGCCGTCGTTCGCAACGTCGACCGCGTAGCCGGATTCTTCCAGGCCCTTCTTCAGATAAGCCGCTGTTTTGAGCTCGTCCTCGATCACCAGGATTCGCATGGGGAGTGCTCCGCTGTGCTTGACCGTCAAATCATACCGGCAAGCGGAGCGCGCGATGATTACGATCCGGTAATGTTGGCTGTGGACGGCGATCTGACACCCTCATGGCGCAGCCGCTTCACGCGGGCGATGAACTCGCGCAGCAGTCCCCGCCCGCCAATCGCCAGCAGGCCCCACGGCGAGTTGATGGTCTGCACGGTCCACGCGGTGGACGCTTCCCCGCGGGACCAGTACGACTTGAAGCGCTCCGTTCCCACGCCGAAGTCGAGGTCGAAGCCGTTCTCGAAGGCCCATTTGACGCATTGCTCCACCGCGATCAAACCGGGGCAGCATTTGCTGTAGAACGGGTCGTAACCCGCAAAGATCGCGCTCGCGCAAGGGTTGCCGAGACTGACGATGATGCCGGCAACCGGCGCTTCATCCACCGTCACCACGATCAGGCGCGCCATCGAGGGCACGTCGGGCGAGTAGATCAGCTTGCCGAGGAAGCACTCGAACTCGGGCGAATCGATCCACGGGTTGCGTTTGCCGACCCGCTCGCTCCACAGGCGTTTGCAGCGGAACATCCACGCAATGATCGACACCGTTTCGCTTTCGTCGACGGGGTCGACGATGCGCACGGCGACCTTGCCTTGCTTGGAGAGACGTTTTGTGAAGGTGCCGGGCCGTTTGCCGAACAGCGTGCCCAGCGTCTGGCAATACTGGTCCCAGTCGCTCTCGCTGCGCAACGCCACGGCAGACGCGCTGTGGGGTTTGGCAAACAACACCCTGCGGGCCTGGGTCGCAAGCCGGTATAGATGCAGCGTGTCCCGCACAAACTGAACGCGAATAAAATCGGCGCCGCAACGCCGCTGCGCGGTCTCCCAGGCGCCGGCGATCAAGGCCGGAGCGGATGCGCTGTTTTCCACCAGCACGCTCGTGTAGTCCCCGCCTTCAGGCCCAAGCGCTACGAGATACGTCCAGAGCCAACGACGGTAGGTCTCGAGCGGCCAGATCATGACCAGTTGCCCGTCTTCCCGGCACACGATGCATTGGAGCTTGTGGCCATGCGGCTTCGCTGCGTGCTTCCACGCCAGCCAGCAAAAACTGAACGACTGGTAGTAGTAGCCGTTTGCCCTCGACCACAGCGTGTTCCATTCCGTCTGCAAGGCCCAAAATTCCGCCTCGTCGCTGATGATGTCGTAGCGTCGCGTTGTCGGCGTCGCCGGTGTTGCCTGGTCCATATCGCCTCACATGAAGCCGAGCGGTGTGCTTCGTCCTCATGCCGGTCAATGCGGAAAAACGCGGGCAGAAGCGGCCGGCGCGGACTGAAGCACATGCAACGAGCATGCACTCACGCGTCTTTAAGGTGTGTGCGGCGGCGCACGCTGCCATGCGGCGCAGTGCCGTTTTCAATGTTGCGGTAGAGGCTGCCCGAGGCTTCAGCCGGACACGGTAACGACACGGTAATATACGCGGCAGCACTCGCCCGATTCGTTGCGGCGCCGGAGGACAGCCACAAGGAGCCAATCGTGAATAAAAACCGGTTTTGCCATCATGCCCTGCTTGCGTGGGCGCCGACGCTGATGCTGCTTTCGTCGCTTCTGTTGCTGGGACAACCACGCCCCGCGTTAGCCAGCGAGGACAGCGCCAACGCCAGCGCGGAAGTCGCAGGCCAACGTGCCCGCTTTGACCAGGAACTCTGCGGAGAATCCGCACAGGATGTGGCCAACTACAAGGAGAAGCTGAGAAATGTTCTCACCGAAGCCAGCCAGTTCGATACGCGCTGGCAGGCAGGTTGGCAGCGCGGGAATAGCGACGTGACCCAGATGCGCTCGCTGCGACTCAATTCCCCGTCGGAATTCGCGGCGCGGCTCAAGGGCAATTGCGATCGCATCAAATGGCAGGCTGACAACCTGTTGCGAGCACGCCCGCAAAAGTAGCCTCGCGCCCGAAGCTGTTATTCTTCCCTCTCTTCCGACCACCACCTGGTCGCCTGCCGCCTTCGGGCGGCATTCCCGAGCGGCGCGCTTACGCGCCCGGCATCAGCGAGACAGGAATTTGCATGTTCGGTTTTCTGCGCGGCTATTTTTCCAACGACCTGGCAATCGACCTCGGCACGTCGAATACCCTGATCTATATGCGTGGCAAGGGCATCGTGCTGGACGAACCCTCGGTAGTTTCGATTCGTCAGGAAGGCGGTCCGAACGGCAAGAAGATCATTCTGGCCGTCGGCAAGGAAGCGAAACAGATGCTCGGCAAGGTGCCGGGCAATATCGAGGCGATCCGCCCGATGAAAGACGGCGTGATCGCCGACTTCAACATCACCCAGCAGATGATCAAGCGCTTCATCCAGATGGCGCACGAGTCGCGGATGTTCGCGCCGTCGCCGCGCATCATTATCTGCGTACCGTGCGGCTCGACCCAGGTCGAGCGCCGCGCGATCAAGGAAGCCGCGCATAGCGCGGGCGCCTCGCAGGTCTATCTGATCGAAGAACCGATGGCCGCGGCCACCGGTTCCGGGTTGCCCGTATCCGAGGCGACTGGTTCGATGGTGGTCGATATCGGCGGCGGCACGACCGAGGTGGGGGTGATCTCGCTCGGCGGCATCGTCTATAAAGGCTCGGTGCGCGTGGGCGGCGACAAGTTCGACGATGCGATCGTCAACTACATTCGGCGCAACTACGGGATGCTGATCGGCGAACAGACCGCGGAAGCCATCAAAAAGGAAATCGGCTCCGCGTTTCCAGGCTCCGAAATCAGGGAGATGGAGGTCAAAGGCCGCAATATGTCCGAAGGGATTCCGCGCAGCTTCACGGTGTCCAGCAACGAGATTCTCGAAGCGCTCACCGATCCGCTGAATCAGATCGTCTCCGCGGTGAAGATCGCGCTGGAACAGACGCCACCGGAACTGGGCGCCGACATCGCCGAGCGCGGCATCATGCTCGCGGGCGGCGGCGCATTGCTGCGCGATCTCGACCGCCTGCTCGCGGAAGAAACCGGCCTGCCGGTGTTCGTCGCCGAGGCGCCACTGACCTGTGTGGTGCGCGGTTCGGGAATGGCGCTGGAGCGGATGGATAAATTCGGCGGAGCTTTCTCCTACGAGTGAATGTGGCGCCGCGCAGGCAAAAAAACTATTTCACTACACCTTCTAAGAATCGACCAAATACTTGGTTGCTGGCACCCCTAAGCCTCCCGTACCGTTCTCAGTTTGCGGCCCCGCCACGGAGAACTTATGCCAGCAACCGATTCACGCCCCAACCCAGATTACCTGACCGCGGACGCAGCAAACCTGTTCGCTGAAGACGACCTGACCCGTCGTTTCGCGCCTGTATTCGCCCGCATCGCGGAAGGCGCCGTCCAGCGCGAACAGAATCGAGAACTCCCCTACGCTGCCGTGGAATGGTTGCGCGAAGCCGGCTACACCAGGCTGCGCGTGCCAAAACGCTACGGCGGCGAAGGTGTCACGCTGACTGCGTTTCTCGCCTTGGCCACACGTCTCGGCGAAGCCGACTCGAATCTGCCGCAAATCCTGCGCGTGCACGGCGGCTTCATCGAATCGCTGCTGGAAACCGACGACGAACCGCTGCGCGACCGCTGGTTCACGCGTATCGCACAAGGCCAGATCGTCGGCGGCGCCGTGTCCGAGCGCACCAGCGTCACCAGCAACAGCGTGCGCCTCACCCAAACCAACGGCGCGTGGCATCTCGACGGCGAGAAGTACTACACCACCGGCACGCTCTACGCGGACTGGGTCGACGTCACCGCGCACGACGGGCAAAGCGACGTGCGCGTACTCGTCAGGAGCGATGCGCCCGGTCTCGCCCGGATCGACGACTGGGATGGCTTCGGGCAGCGTCTTACCGGCAGCGGTACGGCGCGTTTCGACCATGTGCCGGTCTCGCCCGACAATCTGTATCGGCGCTATAACGCCGCCGAACCACGCCGCAACAGCCTCCTGACCGCCTACTACCAGGCGCTGCACGTCGCAAACCTGGCGGGGATCAGCCGCGCGGCACTGCGCGATGCGGTGGCGTTCACGCAAAGCAAAACGAGAACTTTCGGTATCCCCGGTGAATCGAGCCCCCGCGACAATCCGCTGGTCCATCGGGTGGTCGGCCGTCTCGCGAGCCTGGCTTTTTCCGCGCAGAGCATCAGCGCGTCGCTCGCACGTGCAATCGATGCGGTGTCAGCGGCGCGGCAGGAAGGCCGTACCGACGAGCAAACCTATATCCACCTGGACATCCAGACCTTCCAGGCACAGCAGATCGTCATCGAGCAGACGCTGCAAGCCGCAACCCTGCTGTTCGAAGTGGGCGGCGCATCGGCCACCAGCGAGACGCGCCGATTCGATCGCTACTGGCGCAATGCACGCGTGCTGGCGTCGCACAATCCGGCCATCATCCGCGAAGCGGCAATCGGTGACTTCTATCTGAACGGCAACGCGCATAGCGAGCGGTTTAGCGTGAACACCAGCGCGTTCAGCTGATCGCTCGCATGTGGCACAGTATCGTCAAGCGCATGCACTACGCTTGCGATACTGGACAGCCCGACGAGCGACATGAAGAACCCGACTGCCTACGAGCCCCCGGTCGACGAAGACCAGCTTCTGCTGAAGTGGATCCGGCGCGCGCGTGAATCCCAGATGAGCCACTACGACATGGCCGACCTGCTGTCCGCGCGGGACCGCAGCGTCGGCTGGCTGGTGACCGCATTGACCGCCTTTGTGGGCACAGCGGTCTTCGCTTCGTTGAGTTCGACCGCCGTCTCTCCGGCGCTCAGGATTTTCGTGGGCTTCGTCAGCGTTGCGGCGGCGGTCTCCGCCGCGTTGCAAACCTTCCTCAGATACGCGGAGCGTGCGGAAAAACATCGTGCGGCCGGGGCGCGCTACGGCGCGGTGCGGCGCAGGCTGGAAGCGATCTTTGCCGGTGACGCCGACGCGCGCGACGGCCACTATCTCACCGCGATCCGCGACGAACTCGACCGGCTTGCTGAAGATTCACCGAACGTGCCGCCGCGCGTCTTTTATCGCACTCAGCGAACCCTGTCCGATGAACCGCGACGAAGTCGCGATGCATAAGCGTCGGAACGCGGGGTTGTCGTAAATGTTCTGTGTCATTTGTAAATTGCATTAACTTCAATTGAAGCAATGTAGCCGCTGATGTAAAGGCGCGGAGCCCGGCGGC
This sequence comes from Paraburkholderia haematera, assembly GCF_905220975.1. Lineage (GTDB taxonomy): Bacteria > Pseudomonadota > Gammaproteobacteria > Burkholderiales > Burkholderiaceae > Paraburkholderia > Paraburkholderia haematera. Next base: position 165,400 of record NZ_CAJNBK010000003.1, read on the forward strand.
ATGTCATAGGCCCATGCGATTTCCCTAGCAGCGTTCGGCCGCGGTTCCGGGCAAGGCGGCGGAAGCTCCGGCAGTAGCGGCTGAAGGTTCGGTATAGATCGCTTCCAGCCATTTAAGGGTCACTTAAGCACACGGCCCGCATAATACACGCCGGGGATAATACCCCTATTCAAAAGCAGGTTTTCCCAAGGCATTCGACGCACGATATGGCCGCCCGGTCTGCCGGTATTTACGCGTTTCTGAGCCTTTACATCTGCCCGACTATGGTATTGTCCGGCGTGCGCTTTCAAGCGCATTGCCACACTCAATCGGGAAGCGCAATCGCTCCCTAAAAAAAAGATCATGGAAGTCCAAAACGCCCGTCACTGGGCACCACGGGGAACACGCGTCTGGCTCACCGCGGCCGCCGCATTGGCGATCGCCAGCGGGGTGCGCATGTTGCTCCATCCATTTCTCGGACCGATCATGCCGGGCACCGCGTTCTGTATCGCGGCGGCATTGGTCGAGTATTTTTGCGGACTGGCGCCGGCGTTCACGGTCATGCTGTTCGGCCTCGGTATCGCCGACTACCTGTTCGTCCCGCCGTACGCCAGCATCGCCGTATTCGACCGCGCCGACCTGCTTCTGCTGGTCTCGTACCCGCTGGTGACGCTGCTCGTGATCATACTGATCGAACGCCTGCGCCGCTCGCAGTTCCGTGCGGAGCTGATCGCATCGGTCGCGCAGTCGCGCTATGAAATGCTGCTGCGCCACGACAACGAACGCATGCTCGCACGCCGCGCCGTCGACGAAACACACCGGCTGCTGCGCCATCTCTCGCACCATCACAGGACCTTCATTTTCATTCAGGCGCTCGAGCGCAACGCGTTGCAACCGATGGACGACATCAAACCGCAAGGTGTGCTGCCCCGTCTGCCCAACGAGATTGCACCGGGCCCCCGCTTTGCGGATGTCGATTCCGAAGATATCCAGCGTCTCAGCAAGGCGCTGTGGCCAGGCAGCCATCGCGTGCACCTGAAAAGCGGCGATGGCGTGTCGAAGCTGACCGAGTGCGTGTGCGAACGGTTCACCACCCATGCCGGCGATTTCCTCGTGCTGCGGATCGGGACCTGATCCATGAGCCAGCCAACGAGTCTCTTCTTACCCGGCGACAATCATGCCGTGCTGATGCTGCACGGCCTGTCGAGCTCGCCGCTCGAATTACGTTTTCTTGCGCGCTATCTGAACGCGGAAGGCTTCACGACCTGCACGCCGGTTCTGCCGGGCTATAGCGCAGGCTCCAAAGAAACGGCCATGGAGGCCTGGATCGAGGCCGCCGTGCGCGAGTACGATGCGCTCGCCGCGCGCTTCACACACGTCTCGATCTGCGGGCTATCGATCGGTGCGGCGTTAGCGCTGGCGCTGGCGCATCGCCGTCCAGCGGCACGATCGCTCGTGCTGTTGTCGCTAACGCTCTCTTACGACGGCTGGGCGATCCCCTGGTATCGTTTCCTGCTCAACTGGGCGTACTTCACACCGATGCGCAATCGCTGGCGCTACCGCGAGGCAGCGCCGTTCGGTTTGCGCAACGAAGCGCTCAGGGCGAAGATCGCCCGCGCGATGCAGCGCAGCGACTTCAGCGAAGTCGGTCCGTCGACGATTTCATTGCCGGCCTTGCATCAGGCAAGCCGCCTCGCCGCGAGCGTGCGCACTCAGGTGCGCGACATCAAGACCGATTGCCTGATTGTCCATGCGATCGACGATGAGACGTCGAGCCCTCGCAATGCCCGGTTTGTCGCCGCGAATATCGACGCTGCCTTTTTACGCACAATCTGGCTGGATGATTCGTATCACATGATTACGTCGGACAACGAGCGCGAAATCGTCGCGCGTGAAACCGCGCTATTTTTGCGCGAGAGCGAAGCGGCCCACAGTGGCGACGACAGCGGCAAGCAGCAGGTCGTCTCGAAGGCTTTGGCGCGGCGCCTCAGACAACTCGCGGCGCTTGGCAAGGAGCGCGCATGACGGCGCATTCCGGGCAGAGAAACGGCCAGGCCGCGTGCGCGTCGCTGCGCCCCACGCTCAGGTTTGGTCGACCCGCACGCATGTCATTGCTGCTCGCCGCTGCACTCGGCCTTTGCACGGCACGCGCGGCCTACGCAGACGATGCAGGTCCGGCCGCGACGACAGATGCAGGTACGGGCGCGGCCACCGAGAGCAAATGGAAAATCGGCGTGGGTCCTGGTGTGGTGATCACGCCCAAGTACCCGGGGTCACGACAGCTGACCGTATTCCCGTTCCCTGCGCTGGATATCTCATACGACGACCGGATTTTCTCGCAGGGCCCTGACGTGCTTGGCGTCAACGTGCTGCGCGGTCCGGCCTATCACGTGGGCGCGGCGTTGAGTTTCGACTTCCAGACTCGCAAGGAGTCCGACGATCCGCGACTGCATGGCCTAGGCAATGTGTATGGCGGGCCGAAACTGAAGCTATTCGCCGACTACACGTGGTGGGCGTTTACCGGGTCGGTGGCGTTGTACCAGGATATCGCCGGGCATCACCAGGGGACGCAGGTCAGCACGGATTTCGTGGCTTCCGCGCCGGTTGGCGGCTGGTTGTTCTCGGTGGGTCCGGGCTTCACCTGGGCGAATGGGACGTACACGCGGACGTTCTTCGGCGTGTCCGGGCAGCAGAGCGCGGCGTCGGGCTTGCCCACGTACAGCACCAGTGCCGGCGTGCGGGACATCCATATGAACGCCATGGTGACCTACGACTTTTCCAAACACTGGAATGGGTCGGTTTCCGCTACGTTCGGACGACTGGAGCACGATGCAGCCAATAGCCCGATTACCGAAAAAAGATTCGAGCTCAATACACTCGCTTCGGTGAATTATCGTTTTTAGGTTTTAACCTGCACGACGTTGTTGGACAAGGCTGGATTTATTCGGAATGCATATCGAATGAGCGGCGAACCCAGCCGGCTCATCTCGATCCCGTTGTACCGCCCTCGCACACGTGTGTGGCCGTGTTGCAGTTTGCAGATTTATCACCAATACTCGTTGCAGCCGGAGATTGAAATATCAATCTTGCGGGGCCCATGGCGATGCGTTTAGCCGCCAGGAAACCGCATGCGGAAATTCTTGAAGATACGGAGATAGGGAATGCCCACTCATGCCTCTGAATTTCTCGACCGGCAAATGCAAATGCCCATGTCGATTCAATTCGCCACGGACCTCGGGCTCGCCACAAACGTCATCGCGGCGGCGGCGGCGGTCACCACATTGCAGACGCCGGATCAGAACGCCAACCTTCATCGCTTGCCACAGTTGCAGTGGACACCGATCTACCAGCGTTGCCAGCGCCTTGACATGCGGCAGGTGTGGAAAGCGGTCGGTGCTGCTCGCATCAACAACGACGGCTGGTATCTCTACTGGTCGGACAACGGCGCCACCAAGGAATTGTTGCTGATCGGCCGGCGGGCCGGCCAACCGGTGCAACTCCAGGACTATTTCGCGTGGTCCGTAAGCAATACCGATCAGGTTGTTTTCGATGGCAATTGGACCCCGCCAGGCGGGCGTGACAATACGGTTGACATGACTTTCGGGGGGGACCTGATTTTCAGTCATCTGGATAAACACTTCGGCGCGCAACCCGCCGAGGCACAGTACACGATTGGTGCTAACCCGACTGTCCGCAAGCGCATCGTTGCCGGCATGGAGCAAAAATCCATCAACGAAGGTCTGAACTTCCCCGGTGAGTCATTCTTTCGGTTCAATGTCGTCGTCGGCACCGACGGTCAGCGTCCCCAGTTGAAGAGCACCAGTATCCGGGTCGATACGCCCGGGGGGCCGTCGCAACACAGTCATCCGATTCCGGAAGATCAGCCCGGCATGGTGAGCCATGACGGCAAGGTGAAGAGCGCGATCCGCACGTTCACTACGGCGCGTAACCTGAGCGAACTTGTCGACATCGCCAGATACCTCACGGTCATCGGCGCCGCCAATAACCATTTCTCCAATCTGCGGGCTGACGCGCACCTGTATGGCCATTTGCGCCCACCCGCTTGCGTGTACTGGGCCTGGTAAAACCTGCTGTCACTTCGCCGGTGCGAGGCGGCCTCGCCTGCCGCGGCGAATGGCCGTGTTTCAGGATGCCTGGGAACGGCGAAGGTGCTTAAGCGCTCAAAGCTCCCCCACCTCGATCCCCAATTCCGCAGCCATCCTTCGCACCACAACCTGAAGCCGGCTCAACTCGTCAGCGAGCCGATTTTGCTCAGCTTTCACGGCCTCGAACGCCGACAGCGGCACAACCTCATCTTCCCCGCCCGGCTGTGCAAGATCACTCGCGCTAACTTCGCCGCAAAGCAGATGCGTCCAGCGATTTTCGCGCTCGCCCGGCGTGCGGGCCAGTTTCACTACCCGCGACGGATCGTTGGCAGCCAGTTCGTCGAGAAATGCCTCGACCGACGAGATGTCGGCAAACCCATGCAGGCGAGCGCTGTTCAAGCGCAATTCGGCCGCGGTCTGCGGACCGCGCAGCAGCAACGTGGTCAGCAAGGCAGCCGATTGGCTCGGCAAGCCCAATACGCGATTCATGTTGTGCTCGAAGCGCGGCACACGGCTGCTGCTGCCCTCCATCACCAGACTCAGGCGCTTTAACCCGTCGACGGCGGTGAGCACCTCGGCTTCGGTCGCATTCATCACGGGTGCGCGGCCGGTCTTCTGATTGCAGCCCAAAGTTAACGCGTTCAACGAAAGCGGATAACTGTCCGGCACCGTGTGCTGCTTTTCGACCAACACGCCGAGGACGCGCCCTTCAAGCAAGGTCAAAGCGCGGATGGAGGGACGGGAAACAGCGTCGGGAGTGGAGTTCATAGAAGATGTCGCGGCAAGCGCCGCCGGGTCTCGTGGAGGGTGTGCCTGATCGACGCACAGCCCTGTTGCACAGCCGGGCGGCGGGTTTTAGTTTGTGGCCACTATGATAAACGCCCCGGCCGCTCGCGGTGGACGAATCTCCGCAATGGCCAGCCGCGCCCCGCTCGCGTGCGCGTCCCTTGTGGCGCATTTTTGTTTCATTGACGACTTTCCATATGCGAGATAATTTCCCGAATATGGAACACACATCTTCCGACGACAACGCCATCGACCGCCGTATCGCCCAGCGTCTACGAGAGCTCCGCGCCGAGCGCAACTGGTCCCTCGACCATCTCGCGAAGCTCAGCAACGTCAGTCGCGCCACCCTGTCGCGCCTCGAAAATGCCGCCGTGAGCCCCACGGCGAGCGTGCTAGGCAAGCTTTGCGTCGCCTACGGCTTGCCGATGTCGCGCCTCATGCGCATGGTCGAAGAAGACTTTGTGCCGCTGGTGCCGCGCGAGGCACAGGTGGTCTGGACCGACGCGAGCGTCGGCTTCCGGCGCCGCTCCGTGTCGCCACCGGCCCAGGCGCTGAGCGGCGAGGCGCTGGAGTGCGAACTCGATGCCGGCGCGCGGATCATTTACGACGCATCGCCGAAAGCCGGCCTCGAACATCATCTGATCCTGCTCGAAGGGCAACTGCAGATCACCGTCGACGGCCGGAGCCACGACCTGCAACCTGGCGACTGCCTGCGCTACCAGTTGTTCGGTCCCAGTGCCTTCGTCACGCCCGCGCACAGCGCGGCCCGCTACATCCTCTTCATCATCTGAGTTCGAGCGACCATGAGCGCGACCACCATCACGACCTTTTCCGCCGACGATCTCCTTCGCCATCTGCCCGAACTCGGCACGCTGCTGCGCGCCTGCGTTCATGACGGTGCGAGCGTCGGTTTCGTCCTGCCGTATAGCGTCGAAGAGAGTGAGGCGTTCTGGAGCGGCAAGGTGCTGCCGTCGCTACGCGCGGGCGGGCTTGTGCTGCTCGTCGCGCGCCATGGCGAGTCGATCGCCGGCACCGTGCAACTGGATTACGACACGATGCCGAACCAGCGGCACCGCGCCGAGGTGCGCAAGCTGTTGGTTCATCCCGCGCTTCGCCGCCAGGGCGTCGCGAAAGCGCTGATGACGGAACTGGAACGCCGTGCGCATCACTTGCAGCGCAGTCTGCTGACGCTCGATACCCGTACCGGCGACAAGGCCGAGCCGCTCTATGCCGCCCTGGGTTATAGGACGGTCGGTGTGATTCCGCAGTTTTGCCGCGACACGCTGTCGGAGCGGCTTGATTCGACCACCATCATGTACAAGGCGCCATGAGGGTGGCACAGGCAAGCGCGCACGATGAGCGATGCGTAGCCGGAAAGCCCGCGATGCGGGCTCAGGCGAGTCTTCAATAGGTGAATTTAGCGGCGCGCGTCGAACGCGATCCGCACGGCCAAACCGGCGAGCACGGTGCCCATCAGCCAGCGCTGCACCAGCAGCCACACCGGCCGCCCGGCGAGAAACCCGGCGATCGAACCCGCCATGCTCGCAATCAGCGCGTTGATCGTGACGGCGATGACGATCTGCACGCAGCCCAGCGCGATCGACTGCGTGAGCACGCTGCCGTGCGCCGGCGAAATGAACTGCGGCAGCAGCGACAGATACATCACGGCGATCTTCGGATTCGCGAGGTTCGTGATGAGGCCCATTGTGAAGAGCTTGCGGCGGCTGTCGTGCGGCAGGTCGCGCACCTGGAACGGCGAGCGGCCACCCGGCTTGACCGCCTGCCATGCCAGATACAAAAGATAAAGCGCGCCGCCGAAACGCAATGCGTCGTACGCGTAGGGCACCGTCAACAGCAGCGCCGTGATGCCGAACGCCGCGCAAAACATGTAGAACACGTAGCCAAGCGCAACGCCGCCAAGCGACACGAGCCCGGCGCGCCGCCCCTGGCAAAGCGATCGCGAGATCAGATAGATCATGTTCGGGCCGGGCGTGAGCACCATGCCGAGCGAGACAAGGGCGAAGGCGAGCAACGTTGTAGCAGCGGGCACGGCGGTCTCCTCTGTGAATTAAAGTTGGGCAGTGCCGCCCAATATAGCCGATGCCGTCAATTCAAGCCTTCAGTCCGGACATAAAAAATGGGCATTCGGCGCTGCATCACAGGAAACACTTGCAGGGAAGTTTATTGCCCGGTATCGTCGAGCCGTTCTGCAATGCAGCGCGGGAGAGATCGTCAGAGGGTTGTGACGACGCCGACGGAGCAACCGCCCCGGAAACTCTCAGGCAAAAGGACCGCGCAGCTGGAACATCTGGAGAGCGGCGCCATGCGCGCCCACCGAAGGGGATTCCCCGCATACCGCTTGCATCGCACGCGTAGGCTCACGGGAAGAAACTCTCAGGTACATGGACAGATGGGGCATCGACGCCGGTTTCGAAACGAAATCGACACCGGTGATGCTCAACTACTCTGGATCATGTCATGTCACGAATCGCCATTATCGGCGCCGGCATTACCGGCGTCACGACTGCTCACGCCCTCGCGCAGCGCGGCCACTACGTCACCGTGTTCGAACGTCATCGCTATGCGGCGATGGAGACCTCGTTCGCCAACGGCGGCCAGTTGTCCGCCAGCAATGCCGAAGTCTGGAACAGCGCCGCCACCGTGCTGAAAGGCCTGCGCTGGATGCTCACGCGCGACGCCCCGCTGCTGCTCAATCCGATGCCCACGTGGCACAAGTATTCGTGGATGGGCGAATTTCTGCGGCAGATTCCGCGCTATCGCGCGAACACCGTCGAAACGGTGCGGCTCGCGATTGCGGCGCGCGAGCATCTGTTTTCGATCGCCGAGCGCGAGGGGATCGACTTCGATCTGGAGCGGCGCGGCATCTTGCACATCTACAAGACACGCAAGGAATTCGATTCGGCCAGCAAAGTGAATGAAATACTGCGCGAAGGCGGCCTGGATCGCAATCCGGTGACGTCGAGCGAGTTGCACGCAATCGAGCCCACGCTGCAGGGTGATTTTTTCGGCGGGTTCTTTACACCGTCGGACTCGACTGGCGATATTCACAAGTTCACACGCGGGCTCGCCGATGCGTGCGTGCGGCATGGCGTGGAGTTTCATTACGACGCGGAGATTACCGCGATCGAGCAGCCGGCCGAGGGGCGATTCTCGCTGAGCGTGAATCTGGCTGGTGAGCCGCAGCAGTTTGCTTTTGACCGGATCGTGGTGTGTGCCGGTGTGAAGAGTCGCGACTTCGCGGCGATGCTTGGCGATCATGTGAACGTGTACCCGGTTAAGGGGTATTCGATCACCGTTTGTCTTGATGATGAAGTGAGCCAGCAGCGCGCGCCGTGGGTAAGTCTGCTCGACGATAGCGCGAAAATTGTGACCAGCCGGCTCGGCGTGGATCGGTTTCGGGTTGCCGGGACGGCGGAGATCAATGGATTCAATCGGGATATCCGGTCGGACCGGATTGCGCCTTTGGTCGATTGGACTCGACGGTATTTTCCTGAGGTAACGACTTCGAAGGTGATTCCGTGGGCGGGGTTGCGGCCTATGCTGCCGAGTATGTTGCCGAAGGTCGGGCGCGGAAAACGGCGCGGTGTTTTTTATAACACCGGGCATGGACATCTGGGCTGGACGTTGTCGGCAGCGACGGCCCAGGTCTTGGCGGGGGCGATTCAGTAAGCTTTTTTTGCCGCAGGCCCCGGTGTCCGCAAGGACACCGGCACCTCGATGGAGCCCACATGCCTAAATCGCGCCCGGCTGAGCACAGAGCAGGCCATGCCACTGGCAACACGCGCCTGACCGACGGCCAGATCGCCGCTGAAGCCAAAACGCGGTTAGCGTGGGACGCAGCGGTCCCTCAAAATGCCATCCAGGTAAAAGTCTCCCACGGTCGCATCACGCTGCTCGGCGAACTTCACCGTGACCAGCAAAGAACCGCGGCACTCGAAGACGTCACCCGCCTGTTTGGCGTAGCAGGCGTCTTCGACCACACCACGATCAAAGCGTAATGGCATGAACTGGAACCGGCCTGCACCCGCATCGCTCGACAATGCCTCGCGATCTGCCTCGCCTCGCAGGTATGAGCCGGCTTCATCTTCCACAACAGTAGCTTCGTTGGCGTTCACCTGAACGCGCTACGCCGGCTCTTTCTCATTGCGTTGTGGTGGCTGGTACCGCCATTTACTGGCGCTGGGGTCGTTGCGCGCATCGTCGCGCTCGCGTTGTTCGGCACGCGCCTCATCGGCGCGACCCAGTTCGGCGCGCCGGTCGCGCACGGCGGCTGGCGAATCGGCCTGACGCAACGGCGACGACGAACGCCGCGGAGAAGGTATTTGCGACATGGTGCCTCCCTTTTTCGAGGATGTGGAACGGATCAACGTTTCTTGCCGGTCCAGCGATGGTCCGGGCGGTTTAGGAGACGAAGCTGACGCAAGTACATCGAAGCACCGACCATCAGCGCCAGGCCGGCCACGATGCCCCAGATTGCGGATGTCATGATTTTTCCTTGGCCCGCCCGCCGCACAGCGCTTGATCGCCTGCGACGTGACGACGGGCATCCGATTGTGCGCGCGGCTAATTTTGAACAGACCGGGTTGCGACGCACCCTAAGCAAGGATCATGCGCTCAATTGACCGCCGTGTCTGTACGCTGTTGGAGCATTGGGCCTTTGGCGCGCCAGCGGCCGCCGATCTTGCGTTAGACTTTAAGCCAGCATTAAGTGAATGCGATTAAGCTTTTCATGCTAAATGCGCGACGGCGGACCGCATGTGGCGCTCCTGTCCTGCTCGCCCATCATCCGAACGGCCATCATGTCGACACCCAGCCGCCTCAAAGCGCCTCTGATTCTTGTTGTTTCGCTCGTGCTGTTGTGTGCCGGCGTCGCCGTTCTGGTGGGCGTGTTCGGCCTGCTGGTCAAACTGCTGGGGCTTGGCTAGCGCGCCGTTGGGGGCCGTTGGGGCCCGTTTGGGGCCCTTAAGCGCCTCCTGCCGTCCCGCCGCTCAGAAGCATATTGACGTCGATATCGGCCAGCTCCCCAATCCGCTCGATCGTCACATCCGCGGGCGGATTGCTGGAAATCTCCCTGGGATCGAACGCGTAGTGCCCCTGGCGAGGAAAAACCGTGGTCAGCCTCTCTCCCCAGGCCTTCTTCATGGCCGTCAGAATCCGTAACTTGTCATCCACCATCACGTACTGCCGGGCGGGATAGCACTCCATCACCTGATCGAGCATCTGCTCCTTATGGATGTAGATCAAAACCCGTCCCTCGACCTCGTCCCATAAGCCCGAGCGGGCGATCTTGCGCGGTTGGAACACCACGTCGCCGTCGGACAGAATCACCGCGGGGCCTTGCTTCGATACGTGTTTGATCGCATCCAGTGCCCCCGGATACAGCCGGTTCGCAAACGGGTAATCGATCAGAAACGACGACATCAACAACAGGCGCGTGTCCCGCGGGTGTTCCCACCGATAGCGCTGCAACGCCCCAAGGTAATCGGCGTAGCCCAGCTCGGCGCGCAAGTCTTCAAAAATTTCCCAGTACCGTGCGCTGTTCTGCTCGCCGAACTCGCGGATCATGTGTGCACGTAAATCCGCCAGCACGTGATCGTTGTCCAGCAGCGTGTTATCGCAATCGAACAGAAACACGACGTCGTGAGGCGTAGCGTCAGCAGCTTGCATCGCGGCTCCCTTGAATTAGCCCGTTTGTCCGTTCGTCGGCGTGGCCGCTTTCTCGACGTGACCGCCAAAGTCGTGCCGCATCGCCGACAACACCCGATTCGCAAAATCCGCGTCGCCGCGCGAACTGAAACGCGCGAAGAGCGCTGCGCTCAGCACCGGCGTCGGCACGCCTTCGTCGATCGCCGCCGCGACTGTCCAGCGCCCTTCGCCCGAATCCGATACGCGTCCTGCGTAGCTTTGCAGATCGGCGTCGCTGACAAGCGATCCTGCTATCAGGTCCAGCAGCCACGAACCAATTACGCTGCCGCGCCGCCAGACCTCGGTGACCTCGGCGAGATTCAACTGGTATTGGTAAAGCTCCGGGCGGCGTAGCGGCGACGTTTCGGCATCGGCCTCACGCGCGTGTTTGCCGGCGTCGGCGTGGCGCAGAATGTTCAGGCCTTCGGCATACGCGGCCATCATTCCGTATTCGATGCCGTTGTGAACCATCTTCACAAAGTGCCCCGCCCCCTGCGGACCGCAATGCAGGAAGCCCTGATCGGCCGTACTGGTGCCGGCTGTGCGGCCCGGCGTGGCGGGCGCCGAGCCCGCCCCGGGCGCGAGCGTCGAGAAAATCGGTTCGAGCCGTTTCACGACCTCGGTCTCACCGCCGATCATCAGACAGTAGCCACGCTCGCGGCCCGCGACACCGCCGCTCGTGCCAACATCCACATAGTGAAGCTGGCGCTTTGCCAGATCAGCGCCGCGGCGAATGTCGTCGTGGTAATACGAGTTGCCGCCGTCGATCACGATGTCGCCGGGTTCGAGCAAGGGCACGAGGTTCTCGAGCGTCTTGTCGACCACCGCGGCGGGCACCATCAGCCACACCGCGCGCGGTTTTTGCAGTTGCGCGACGAGGTCCTCCAGCGAGGCAGCGCCCGCGATGCCCTCCTGCTTCAGCCTTTCCACTGCGGCCGGTTGCACGTCGTAAGCGATGCATTGCTGAGCGCCCTTCGTCAGGCGGCGCACCATGTCCGCGCCCATACGTCCCAATCCAATCATGCCTAGCTGCATCTCTCGCTCCGGAAAGTGTCTCGTTGCGCTCTTCGAGCCGGTTCGCCGTACTGGGGCCCTGCCGCACGCTTCATCCGTGGCAGGCGGCTCTCCTGACTTTAGGTGCGTTTGACGTGATCCGGCTGACACACGGTAGCAGCCCCGGATCGTCCGTGCAGTGAATCGGGCATCCCCGCCTGCAATGAACGACGATACGCTTCTTTGCAAGAACGGCGAACCCCTAGCGCCGTTGCGCTTGCCCCTTCCTGTATTGCGTGCGCGCAAAACGCCGCGCCGCGTGCCACATCTGCGGATAGCGGTAACCCGGCACGGCGAACAGCACCAGCGCGCAAAGCGCCAGCAAACCGCAGAACAGGAACGTGCCGCGATAGCTGAACGCCTGCACCAGCAGACCCGACAACACGCCGGAGAGAATCGAGCCGACCCGCGCCGCATTGAAGAACAGCGCGGTCGCGCGGCCCGGCGCGTGCGGCATCAGATCCTGCACATAGGTCATGCCGAGGCACGAGGTCACGGCGACCACGAACGCATTGAGTATCTGCATCGGGATCAGCACCTGAACGCTCCCCGCCAGCGACATCGCGACGAAATACGCGGCATGAACCGCCGCGCAGGCGGCCAGCCAGTTGGGCTTATGCAGGCTCGACGACTTCGCGCCGAGCGCGAGCATCATCGGAATTTCCGTCAAGGCGCCAAGGCCGAGCATGACCGATACGTCCAGATGCGTGCCGCTCAGGCCATGCACGATGTAAAGCGGCAGCACGATCATGGTGGCGTTCGCGGCGAGACCGAGCAAGGTGAGCGCCGCCACGGCACGGCGGATGTCGTTCGCCGAGGCGACGCCCGGCAGGTCCTCGTGCGCCTCGTCGCCGGGCGCGATCAGCGGCGGCACGGTGATCGCGGCGGACGGTTCCGATGCCGTGTCTTCCACCGTGTGATCGCCCAGATGGCCTTGCGGCTCCCGCATGCGCCAGACAATGGCCGCGCAGGCCCCGAAGCTCGCCGCCGCGAACAGGAAGAGCCCATAGAAACCGGCACCGGCGAGCACCAGCGCGCCCACCGACGGACCGAACACCCACGCCGCCGAGAGGATGGTCCGCAAGGTGGCGCTCGCGAACGCTCGCTCCGCCTGGTCCGGCACGGGCAGCGCCGCGCGGCTGAACGAGAACACCATCGAGATGGCCGAGCCGCCCGCGCCGATAAAGACAATGCCCACCGCCAGCAATAGCCGGTAGTCACGCACCACGCATAAACATAGATAGCCCAGTGCGGCGGCCACCAGTGCCGCCAGCAGCAAAGGCCGATGTCGTCCGCTCGCATCGCTCCACCGCCCGGCGAAGGTGCTGGCGAGCACCCCGCTGGCGGCGATCAGTGTCATGAAGATGCCAAGCTTGAGCGGCGTCATGCCGGCACGCTCGACGCCGAACAGTGACAGATAGGGAGCGGTGAACGACATCGCCACACCGAGCATGAGGGTGGCGGCGGCCAGCGGCTTGAAGCCAGGGATGTGCAGCAGGTCGAAAAAGCGGGCGGTTTTCAACACGGATGGCGGTGGGTCAGGGAAAGCGGGTCCGCGACGCGCGATGCGCGCCGCCGACTTCGTGGCCGGAACAACCGGGGCATTATCGACCTGGCTTGCGAGCGCGTAAACCTGCGCCCCCTGCATCCCAATTTTGTGTTGCGCGCCGTTGTGAACAATCAGGGAGTTTGCTCAGGAGGACGGACACGCGCGGCTTGAGGTTTAGCACTATCCACGCCCGCCAGACTGCCCTCGCCCGCCGGCTGCACGACAACGTATCCGCGTTTTTCGAGCGTCCAGCGGTGCCATTGATTGCCATAGGCGCCACACGCAACACCGAACAGTACGGACAGCACCAGTCCGATCGTGCCGATCGTTTCACCCCACAAGCCAGAGAAGAACAGCAGCGTATTGACCGCCAGCATGACGAAAGTGGCGAACCACATTTTCTTCGACATGGCCCAGATGAAGCCCAACAGCAACGCGCCCCAACTGAAGCCAGTGGCGACCGCGACGGTTTCGTCCTTGCCGGGGTGCCGGAGGTAGATCTTTTCTGCCATTTCCTTTCCTGAGCGCGATGATGCCTCTAGAGCGAAGCATGACGTTTAACATGTCACGCTGACAAGAACATGAGTTTCTGTGAAATTCGCGCGGCGAAGCACTGTTGAGCAATGCGCGAGATAGCCGCGTTACCCTGGCATTTCGGACCGACGCTTTGATTCCATAAGGCCAATGAAAGCCCACAGTGCACGCAAAAACGTCCTCGCCCGCGTCACTGACGATCCCGGCCATAGCTGCTACTCTTTACGCAATCAATCGGAGCACCGCATCCATGGCAACCCAAACACCCTATTCCCCGCAAGCGCCCTCGCGAGCCGAAGTCAACGCCCTGCCCGGCACCACGGTCATAGAATTCGGCACGAACTGGTGCGGTTTCTGTCAGGGCGCGCAAGCCTTGATTGCGAAAGCCTTCGAACCCCATGCCGGCGTCAGGCATTTCAAAGTCGAAGACGGCCCCGGCCGCCCGCTCGGCCGCTCTTTCAAGGTCAAACTCTGGCCCACGTTGATTTTCTTGCGCGACGGCGCCGAAGTCGCACGTATCGTGCGCCCGTCAAGCGCAACGGACATCGCCGAGGCTTTTGCGTCGCTCTGAACCAAGACTTCATCTGCAAACCGGCTTAAAGGGAGTACACCTCATGGACACCCGTAGCGAGCTGCAAGCCACCGTCAACGCGATGGTCCAACCCGGCAAAGGTCTTCTCGCCGCCGACGAAAGCGGCCCGACCATCGCCAAACGCTTCAAGACGATCGGTCTCGAATCCAGCGAGGAAAACCGCCGCGCCTACCGCAACCTGCTGCTCACCACGCCAGGGCTCGGCGCATTCGTGAGCGGCGTGATCCTTTACGAAGAAACGCTCGGGCAGAAAGCGGACGACGGCACGCCTTTCCCGCAACTCGCCGGCAAAAATGGCATCGTACCCGGCATCAAAGTGGACCTCGGCAAGATTCCGCTCGCGCTCGCTCCCGGTGACGAAATCACCGAAGGTCTCGACGGCCTCGCCAAGCGTTTCGTCGACTACAAGCGGCAAGGCGCGCGCTTCGCGAAATGGCGCGCGGTCTACAACATCACAGCGAGCTTGCCGAGCCGCCTCGCCATTGAAGCGAATGCCGACGCCCTCGCGCGTTACGCGGCGATCTCGCAGGAAGCGGGCATTGTGCCGATCGTCGAACCGGAAGTGCTCATGGACGGCGACCACACGATCGGACGCTGCGCGGAAGTGACCGAGGCCGTCCTTCACGAGGTCTTTAACGCGCTGCACCGGCATCGCGTGGTGCTCGAACATATCCTGCTGAAACCGAGCATGGTGCTGGCGGGCGCTGAACATGCGCAGCAATCGTCTACCGCGGATATCGCGGCGCATACCGTGCGGATACTCAAACGCACGGTGCCGACGGCGGTGCCAGGGATCGTATTCCTGTCCGGCGGGCAAACGCCGGAAGAGGCAACGGCCAATCTCGACGCCATGAATCGCCTCGGGCCGCTGCCCTGGAATCTGAGCTTCTCGTATGGGCGCGCGTTGCAGGAACCGCCGCTGCAAGCGTGGAGGGGTCAGGCGAGTAACGTCAAGGAAGCCCAGGCGGCGTTGCTCAAGCGCGCCCGTTTGAACAGCGCGGCTGCGCTCGGCAAGTACGACGCGGCGCACGAAAAGGGCTAGCCCCTACGGTCAGCACAACCCACGCGTGCCGCCGCTTGCCGGTAAGCATCCGAAGGTGCGCGCCTTACGGTTCGCACACCACCAGGGCGTGCAGTTCGTCGATATTGAAGGGTTTGGCAAGTATCGCCACGCCGAGCCTGCGCGCCCGTTCGAGCTCGTCGGCGTAGCCCGTCATCAGTGCGATCTTTTGCGCGGGCCACGCGCTGCGTATCTTCTCCGCGAGGTCGATACCGTTGAGCCGGCCCGGCATCTGAATGTCGGACAGCACGAGTTCGAACTTCGCGCCGCCGCTCAGCACGTCGAGCGCCTGGTCGGCGGTCGGTTCGTGCCGCACTTCGCAGCCGAAGGTTTCGAGCACGGCGGCAACGCCCGCCGCCACGTCTTCGTTGTCTTCCACTAACAGCACGACGCCCTTCGGCACCAGCACCGGCTGTTGCGTTGTTTCGACCTCCGGCACCATCGCCTTCTGCCGATCGCGATGGCGCGGCAAATAAAGTCTGACCGTCGTGCCGCGGCCCGGCACGCTATCGATTTTGGCCGTGCCACCTGCCTGTTCGCACATGGCGAGGACCTGGGCGAGGCCGAGGCCGGTGCCCGAGCCGCGCAGCTTGGTGGTGAACAGCGGCTCGAACGCGCGGCGGGAGACGGCTTCGGGCATGCCTTCGCCGTCGTCGGAGCAGGCGATGAGCACGTATTCGCCATCGGGCAGCAAGGTATCGCTGCCCACCAGGCGGTTGTTCTGGCAACGAATCACGAAGCGGCCGCCGCGCGGCATCGCATCGCGCGCATTGACCGCCAGATTCATGATCGCGAATTCGAGGTCGGTCGCATCGGCCAGTACCTGCCAGACGTTCTCGACCATGTTCAAGGCCATTTCGATGTTGTCGCCGAGCGCAGCGTCGATCAGCGGTGCGGCGCTCGGCAGCCAGGTGGCGAGGTTGACCGGTTCCTGCTTGAGCGGCCGTTTCTTCGCCACGCTGAGGAGCTGGCGCGTGAGCGATTCCGCCGTGGCGGTGGCGCGTTCAATGGCTTGCACCTCTTTTTCCAGGTTGTTATAGCGCTTCAGGCGCGAAAGTTCGGTGTTGGCCGCGACCACCATCAGCAGATTGTTGAAGTCGTGCGCGACATTGGCGACGAGATTGCCGAGCGCACCCATGCGCTGCAATTGCCGGCTCGACGCCTCCGCGGAAAGACGCATGGCCACTTCGCCTTGCCAGCGTTCCCACGCGCGACGCTCGCGGGCGAGCTGACGCAGCGAGAAAAACACCAGCAGCCAGATCGCCAGGCAAGGCACGGCCGTGACCGCCGCGATCGCCATGAAATGCCGGCGCCAGGCGGCGTCGATCGCGTCAGTCGCATACGCGCTCAAGACGTAGAGCGGATAGTCGCCGACCCGCCGAAACGCCAGCAATCGTTCGACGCCGTCAACCGTTGAAGTCAGACGGATGTGACCGAATAGCTGCTTGTCACGCATTGCCGCGGTAAACGCGCTCTGCTGGCTGGGCTTCGCGCCGGCCGGCCACGCCGGATAGCGCACCAGCAAACTTCCGTCCTGGCGGTACAGCCCCAACGAGAGCGACGTATCGCCATTAGTCAGCTCACGGTAGAAACGCGAAAAGTACTCGGTGCGCATCGCCACGGCCACCACACCGAGAAATTGCCCATTCTCGCCAGAGCGGCCGGTTGCGGTGTTGAACACATTGGTCTGCGACAGCGGCCCGAACATGGGTTCGGAAAAATAGGGCTGCGGCCGCATTGCCTTGGCGGCCGTGAAGTCATCGCGCCGACTCGTCGACATGACCGGCGCCGGGAAAGCCCGGCTCGACAGCAGCAAATCGCCGTTCGCGCCAAGCACGTAAATCGACGCGACCTGCGCAAAGTCGCCGCCGATTTGCCGCAAACGGTCGTGCAATCCGGCTTCCTGCGCGCGAATCCGCGCATCGTCGTCATTGCCGAGCAGGTCGACGATGCGCGAGGCCATCTGCTGGTTGAGGTCCAGCACCTTGACGGCCTGTTCCTCGGTCACGCGCGCGAGCCGGTCGATCATGTCGTTCGAATCGGCAATCCGGCGCTGATAATCGAAATACCCATAGCCCGCGAGGCAGGCCAGAGGAAACACAATCGAAACGGCGAGCACGATCAGAAGCATGCGCCGCGTCGCCGCGAAATTACGCGACGGCATAGGGAAATCGACTGCGACACGCTCCGCACGTTGCACGGTCACAATCTCCATGAAGGATGAGTACAGGTTGGGCCGGCAGTGAGCAACGCGCCCACGTTGTTCGTGCGCTATTTCCTTTCCCCGAATCTACCGGAATTTACCGCACTTCCGCCGTTCTCCATAGCGTGCCGGGCAATGAAAGCGACTCACGTGCCGGGTTCTAGCCTGGCACACGGATTGCCGGCGATGGGGCGTCCACCGATTTGCCGCCCGCTGCGTGTTGCAGCGCGGCGAAGGCGCGCTGCGGCTCGTGAAGGCTCGTGAACGCAAAGCTATCCGGAATCGCGCAAACGCCATACCTGGCCGCTGGTGCTCGCGCCAGGCCCTAACTTCGCCAGATTGCCGGGGGCGTTCGCTTTCGTCAGAGGTAAGTGGTTCTTCCAGTCGATCGAATACGCGTTGCGCAAAGCGCAACACGCCCTTTGGGCAATCGCGGAGAAACGCTTGAATATGCTTGAATACGGCGTACAAGCACTACGTGTGACGTGTTGCGTGACGTGTGCGCCGTGGAGATGAACAAGATGAATAGGGACGGGAATGACGTGGGACAGGAGCGCGTCCGCTGAACCGGCCATCCGGCTATAGGAATGTCCAGCGAGGGCATCGCAGCAGAATTAACGCATCGCGCATGATTCACGGCGGCCCGATTGCATGCAGCGCGGCGGCCGACTCGAGCAAGCGTAAAAGGCGTTCGGGCGTCAGGGGTTTGGCACAATGCGCGTCGAAACCCGCGGCCCTGGCACGCGCCCGGTCTTCGCGCGAAGCAAAAGCCGTACAGGCCACCAGCAGCATGTCCGAAGTCGATGGGTTGGCGCGCAGACGGCGAGCCAGCTCGAGACCATCCAGGACAGGCATCTTGATGTCGAGCACGACGGCGAACGGCTGCCACTCACAGGCCATCCCGCAAACGGCGAGCGGATCGATCAGCGCACGGCACTCGAAACCATCGGCATTCAGCAGCATCTGCAGAGCTTCTGCGGCTTCCCGGTAATCGTCGACCACGAGCACGCGGCGGTTCGATGCCATCGCATACGGGATAGGCCGCCAGACCACGACGTCATCGTTCTCGTCCATTCTGTTGTCGAACGTCACCCTCTTCTCCCTGGCTGCTTCATGGTGCCGTTATTGGGCACCGAGGACCCTGCGTGCAAGATTCGCTCCACCGCGCGGCGAGCGTCTGTTTCACCCCATCGCGCGCGAGGCATACGCTTCGGTTTTCGCCACGCCGCGCCCGATCCACCGCTACACACGCGCTACCTCAACACCATAGCGCAGCGGGCGGACTGCCGCTTCCTGATTTATGCTGTCTTGACGCCTCCCGATACATCGTGCGCAAACACGGGATATTGCGTTGAAATATCGATGAAACGCACTTCCGTCGTGCATGCCGCCCTTGCTGCGTGCATTGCGCATAACTTCATGTCCACCTCGCGCATCATCGACCGCTGTATACGAACGGATATAGTCGTAGCGAGTTCGGGAAAACACCCAGGGCCGTCGAAGCGAACCGGGCGTGCGAGCGGAACACACGGCGTCCCGATGACTCCGTGCAAACCCGGCCTTGTGGCGAGACTGCGGTAACATGCCCCATCGATGCCGGGCCTGGCGTTTTCGCCGCCGATCCCGGCAAGTAACAGGACTCGACGATGAGCTGCAGCAAGCGCAATAACGTAAAGATTTTCGATAGCGGCAAGTGGAGCATGGTGCTGGCGCATGGCTTCGGCCGCGATCAGAACGTGGGGCGCAACTTCGAACCGCTCTGCCTGTAAGACGATGCAGAGTACGCACCGTCCATTGCCGTCCTCCGATGCCCTGTTCGAGCACGCCGCGTGCGGCCTGCTTGTAACGACTCCTGACGGCTGGATCCTGCGCGTCAACGCCACCTTCTGTGGCTGGCTCGGCTTTAGCGCGGCGGAGCTCGCCGACGTGAAGCGCATTCAGGATCTGCTGACCGCCGGCGGCAAGACGTTCTATCAGACGCACTGGTCGCCGCTGCTGCATATGCAGGGTTCGGTGGCCGAGGTCAAACTGAACATGATGCATCGGGACGGCCACCTGGTGCCGATGCTGCTCAACGCAGTGAGCCGCCAACACGGGGAAAGCAGCTACCACGAAGTGGCGGTGCTGATCGTCCCGGATCGTCACAAATACGAACAGGAACTGCTGCTCGCGCGCCGCAACGCCGAAGCCTCGGTCGCCGCGCATCAACTCGCGCAAAAAGAATTGCAGGAGAGCCGTGACGTGCTGAGCCTCGCCATGCGCGGGGCACGCATGGGTGCGTGGTCGCATGAACCGAAGTCAGGCAAATTCTGGTGGAGTCGCGAACTCGAAGCACTCGCGGGCTACGCCGAGGGACGTTTCGCGAAAATGCCCGATGGCTTTTTCGAACTGATTCATCCCGGCGACCTGATCGCGCTCGCCGAAGCCGTCGACCATGCAGTGGCAAGCGGTGACGACTACGTCGCCGAATTCCGCTTCATGCATGCAAGCGGCGACTGGTGCTGGATGGAGGGGCGCGGCCGCGCCACCTACGACCGCAACGGCGAGCCGCTGACAATCTACGGCCTCGGCATCGACATCACCGAACGCAAGGACGCGCAGACCGTTCTGCTGCGCCAGGCGGCCATTTTCGAACACCTGAGCGACGCCATCGTCATCACGGATCTACGAGGCAACATCACCGATTTCAACGCCGGCGGCGAGCGCATGCTGGGCTATCGGATGCGCGACATTCTCGGCAAGCCGATTGCGATGTTCACGCCGCCCAAAGACGCATTGCGCATTCGCCGGGAAGCGCTCGCCGCACTCGCCGCCGAAGGTACGTGGCGCAGCGAACTGACGTTCGTGCGGCGCGACGGCACACACGGCGTCTGTGAAACGGTGGTCAAGCCGTTGGCGAATGCGCGCGGCGACATCTACGGCGCGGTCAGCGTGAGCCGCGACATCACCGGGCGCAGGCGTGCCGAACAGCAATTGCAGCGGTTGAATCTGGAACTCTCGAAGGCCGACCGCCGCAAAGACGAATTTCTCGCCACGCTCGCGCACGAGTTGCGCAATCCGCTCGCGCCGATGCGCAATGTGCTTGAAATCCTGCGTCTGAAAGACTTCGCCGACCCGCAACTGAGCTGGTCCCGCGACGTGTTCGACCGCCAATTGCAACACATGACTCATCTGGTCGACGACCTGCTTGAAGTGTCGCGCATCACGCAGGGCAAGCTCGAATTGCGCAAGCAGCGGCTCGAACTCGCACGTGCGATGCAGGCCGCCATGGAAGCAGCGCGGCCCACCGTCCAGGCGTCGGCGCATCATCTGAGCGTGACGTTGCCGCGCGAGGCGCTCTACCTCGACGCCGACCCCACGCGCCTGTCGCAAATGATCCTGAACCTGCTGAACAACGCCGCCAAGTACACGCCGCCCGGCGGCAGCATCTCGCTTGCCGCGTCGCGTGAAGGCGATGAGGCCGTGATCGTCGTGCGCGATTCAGGTATCGGCATTCCGCGCGAGCATCTGGACAGTGTGTTCGAAATGTTCTCGCAACTCGCCCCGGCGCTGGAGCGCTCGCAAGGCGGTCTCGGCATCGGCCTTGCGTTGGTGCGCGGGCTCGCCGAACTTCACGGCGGCACCGTGGCCGCGTTCAGCGGCGGTCCAGGCAGCGGCAGCGAGTTCGTGATTCGTCTGCCGCTATCAAAGGCGGCTCCAGAGCCGGCAAATAGTTCGCTATCCGAAGTGCCGTGCTCAGCGCGCTTACGCGTGGTGATCGTCGACGACAACGCGGATGCCGCCGAAAGCCTCGCCATGGTGCTCGAGCTCGAAGGTCACGAGGTGCGCACGGCCGGCGACGGCGTCGCCGGGCTCCGGCTGATCGGCGAATTCGCGCCGCAGGCGGTGATTCTCGATATCGGCTTGCCACTCCTGAACGGGTATGAAGTGGCGCGGCACATTCGTCGCGATCGTCAGGACACCGGCATTCTGCTGATCGCCGTCACCGGTTGGGGCCAACAGCAGGACAAGCAGAGCGCCGAAGAGGCCGGCTTCGACCATCACTTCACCAAGCCGGTCGATCCGCGGGAATTGCAGCGGGTTCTGAGCCGCTAGGACGCGCACGTCCGCAAACACGCGCCCCGCGCCTAGCCGCCCGCCCCCTTCACCCGCGCAATCTGCTGCTTCGCCGCGTCATACACGTGCTCGGACGTGAAGCCAAACTTCTTCTTCAACTCGGCGAACGGCGCGGACGCACCGAACGTATGCATCACCACTTGCGCACCGAGCCGCCCGACATAGCGATCCCAACCGAGCGTTGCCGCCTGTTCGACCGCGACGCGCGCATCCACATCGGGTGGCAGCACGGCGTCCCGATACGCTTCGTCCTGGCGCTCGAAGATATCCCACGACGGCATCGACACGACCCGCGCCGCAATCCCTTCGCTCCTGAGCTTCTCGTAGGCATCGACGCAGAGCGACAATTCGCTGCCCGTGGCAAGCAGGATCACCTCGGGCTTGTGCCCATCAGGCGCATCGGCGAGCACATAAGCGCCCTTCTGCACGCCCTTGGCCGACGCATAGCGCGTGCGGTCCAAGGTCGGCAATGCCTGACGCGACACGACAATGCATGACGGCCTCTTCGGATCCGACATCGCCACACGCCAGACCTCGGCGACTTCGTTCGCGTCGCCCGGGCGCAGCACGGTCAGCCCCGGCACGGCGCGCAACGACGCCAGTTGCTCAATCGGTTGATGCGTCGGGCCATCTTCGCCGACGCCGATCGAATCATGCGTAAACACGAAAATGGACGGCACTTCCATGATGGCCGACAGACGGATCGGCGGCTTCATGTAGTCGCTGAAAATCAGGAAGGTCGAGCCGAACGGCCGCAAATTCGACAACGCGAGGCCATTCACCGCCGCACCCATTCCGTGCTCGCGAATCCCGAAGTGCAGATTGCACCCGCCATAGTTGTCGTGCTCGAAGCTGCCCGCGCCTTCAAATTTCAGATTGGTCTTGGTGGACGGCGCAAGATCGGCCGCACCGCCGATCATCCAGGGCACGCGCGCGGCAATGGCGTTGAGCACCTTGCCCGACGAGTCGCGCGAGGCGAGGCCCTTCGGGTCGGCATCGAATGTGGGAATGTCGCTGTCCCAGCCCGCCGGCAACTCGTGCGCTTCCATCAGCGCGAATTCGCGCGACAGTTCCGGATATTGCTTACCGTACGCGTCGTGCTTCGCCTGCCATTGCTCACGCGCCGCCTTGCCGCGCGCGCCGATGCCCTGAGCGAAGCGTTCGTGCACGCCGTCCGGGACATAGAAGAACTTGTCCTCGGGCCAGCCGTAGAACTTCTTGGCAAGCGCGACTTCCTCGACGCCGAGCGCTTCACCATGCGCGGCAGAGGTGTCCTGTTTGTGCGGCGCCCCCCAACCGATAATGCTGTGGACCACGATCAGCGTCGGCCTGTCCGTGATGCTTTTCGCTTCGACAAACGCGGCTTCCAGCGCCGCGGCGTCGTTCGCGTCGTTCACGCGCAGGGTGTGCCAGTTGTAACCGCGAAAGCGGCTTTCCACGTCGTCGCTATAGGCAAGATCCGTGTGGCCTTCAATCGTCACGCGGTTACTGTCGTAGATCCAGATCAGGTTCGACAACTTCAGATGCCCGGCGAGCGACGCCGCTTCGTGGGAGATACCTTCCATCATGTCGCCGTCGCCGCAAAGCGCGTAGACGCGGTAATCGAACAGCGGCGCGTCCGGCTTGTTGAAGCGGCTTTCGTACCAGCGTGCCGCCATCGCCATGCCGACGCTATTGCCCAGGCCCTGGCCGAGCGGCCCGGTGGTCGTTTCCACGCCGGAGGTCAGGCGGTACTCGGGGTGGCCAGGCGTATTGCTGCCGATCTGGCGAAAATGTTCGATGTCGTCGAGCGAGACGGCGGGTGAGCCGGTCGGTTTGCCGTCGTGGTCCACGGCCTTCACGTTCGCCAGATGCAGCAGCGAGTACAGCAGCATCGACGCATGCCCCACCGAGAGCACGAAGCGGTCGCGGTTCGGCCACAGCGGCTCGTCCGGGTCATAGCGAAGGTGGTTTTGCCACAGATGATAGGCAACCGGCGCCAGTGCCATCGGCGTGCCGGGGTGACCGGAATTGGCCTTTTGCACAGCGTCCATCGATAGGGTGCGAATCGTATTGATGCACAACTGATCGAGGGCGGGATCGTTTTGCATGGGGACACTCCTTGTTCGGCGGTTGGGAATTTCGCCGGGACGCCCGGTATCGGCTTGGCCGGCGAACCGTGTTCGCGTGGAAGAACGTCGAAATAACGCATGAGGAGCGCATAGGCACCGCAAGGCCCATCGATGATGCGCCGATGCGCGCAAAACTGCACGGCGCTTTACATCCGTCGCCATGTTGTACCGATGATCGGAGCGCGCCCTTTCAGGCGGCTTGCGGTTTTGATGGTGATTCGGCGTGTTGTAAGCGCATCCTTTGAAGTTGTGCCGCAGCGGCGGATAGCAGCCATGGGACGCGCCGCTCAAGCTGCGTCAAAACTGATGCAACATCCCGACATACGCGCCGGTTTGCGATTCGCCCGCGAGCGGACTCGTGTTATTGACGGCATCGCGCGGCGACGCTTCGAGCGAAAAATTCGAATTGCTGCCGTTGCGCACGTAGGCCACCGTGCCATACAGGAAGGTGCGCTTCGACAGGTTATAAGTGGTGCCGAGCTCGTACAACATGGCGTGGCCGGACGGATCGTGCGCGGCATCGCCGCCGCCGTCGCCGACCTTGATGTAGTAGCCACCCGCCGTCACGGCCCAGCGCGACTGGATGTCGTACGTGGCGCCGAGCCAGTAGTGATCGGCACTGTCGGCTACGCCCACCGGCGAATCGGGCGCCGCGTAATGCGTATAGGCGCCCTGGATCTTCACCGCGTCGAAATGCACATTCGCACACTCACGATAAGATAGACGGTCATTTGGCCACAGCCAAATCGAAACGCATTAATCGTCATTTGATCCTTCATTAATTGCCACTCGCCATGAATGCGCCTGAATTGACCGAAGACGAAAACCTTGGCCTTTACCAACGCGCAACCGAAACCGGCGCGGAATGGTGGCGCGTCAGCGTGGCGGACCGGCCGGAAAACTATCGGCTCGAGCATGGGGTCGACGACGGCACGGGTGCCGGATCGGTCGATATCGATCTGGTGGTCGACGCGGAAAACTTGCGCGCGAAGCTGAAGAAGTGGCGCCGCGAGGGCTTTGCAATCGATACGCCCGATATTTCGGATGAAACAGGCACGGCGCAAAGCGTGGCCTTCATGCCGGAATTGCAGCGCGTTGCGGCGCTGGCCTTGGCGGCGAAAAGCCATGCGCAGGTAGAGAGCACGGACAAAACCGTGCGCATCGGCCATGTCGACGTGCCTTGCGGCGTGGACACGCCGCTCGTGCCGCGCGTCAATCCAGCGTATCTCTTCTCCGAGCGCTTTAACGACATTGTTGAAGATATCGTGGAGAACCGCCGCGTGATGCTGATCGGTCACACTGGCGCGGGCAAAACCAGCCTGATCGAACAGGTCGCCGCGCGCTCGCATCACGGCGTGTTGCGCTCGAACATGAACGGGCAAACCACGGTCGGCGATTTTGTCGGCTTCTGGACAGTCAAGGGCGGCGAAACGATCTGGGTGGACGGCGTGCTGCCCACGGCGATGCGCGAAGGGCTCTGGCTGATCGTCGACGAAATTGATTTCGCCGAACCGTCGATTCTCGCTGCCCTCACCGCCGTGCTCGAACCGCACGGCCGTCTCGTGCTGAAAGAAAAAGGCAATGAGATCGTCGCGCCGCATCCCGCGTTCCGGCTGTTCGCCACGGCGAACGCGGTGGGTGCGATGAGCCAGTTCCGCCATCTGTATCAGGGCGCGAATCTGATGAACGAGGCGTTTCTCGATCGCTGGCGTGTCTACCTGCTGGACTATCTGACACCGGCGGAAGAAGCCGACGTGCTGATGCGTACCCTCGCTCCGCATATGACACGCACGCTTGCCACCACGCTCGCCGCGATTGCCGCCGACTGCCGCGCGGCGTTCGCGCGAGAAGACCTGTCGAGCGCATTCTCCACGCGGCGCCTGCTTGACTGGGCCGAACTGATGCTGCGCACCGGCGACCCTGAACGCGCCGCCGGTCCCGCGATTTACGCGAAGGTCAGTCCCGAAGACGCGGCGTTGCTTCGCGGCATCGTTCGCCATCACATTGCGCCGGCCGCCTGAGGTCAGGCGAGCACAACGAGCGGGCACAACGATCATCATGAGCGCCATGCACCCCACGCGCGACACCCGAGGCTTCGCGTTCGAATCGACGCTCAGCAAAGTGGCGCGCGTGCTGACCGGGCAATACGGCGTGACGGTCGCCTTCAGTCCGGATGGTCCGCGTGTCGAACCCGGCCGCATCGTGATTCCCGACTATGAGTTGAACGGCGGCGTCGAGCGCGACGTGCTGATCGGCTATCTGGATCTGCTCGTGGCGCGCGCCAAGCATTCGTCGCTCGCGCAGATAGAGGCGCTGCCGGCCGGCGTTGCGGCGAATCTGGCGCAGGTGATCGAAGACCGCCGCGTCTCTGCGCAACTGCTCGATGAGTATCCGGGCGCGCGCTGGTTCATCGGCAAATTGCGTACGCATGCCGCCGATCAGGCGCGGCAACGCTGGCCAAAGCTGCATTGGCGCGACCGGCTGGTCTGGCTGGTGGAGCGCGCGCTGTGGGACGAACAGCCTACCCTCACCGAAGCGAGCCACTCACTGCTGGCCGCGCTGCACGCCGCGCAGGATCTGCTGGACGAGGCACGGCAAAGCCGTTCAACCGCCCATAGCATTGCGGCGGCGCAGGCCCTGGTGGCGCGCGTGCGGGCTTTGTCGGCGGGTGACGTCAACAGCATGGTCTTCACCGCGGATCCGGTTGAAGACATCGACACGGAAACCGCCGCATCTTTGTCCACGCCGTTCAATGATGACGACACGGCCCTGCCCGACCAGGACACCGCCGCCTCACCGCCCTCCGACAAAAGCGGCGGCGCGCAAGCGGAGAATGCGGTGGGCATGGGCCAATCGCTGGCCGACGCGGGGCAGCCATCGGCACGTTCCGATGGCGTTGCCGGCGCGGCGTCAGACGCCGCTCGCGCGCGACTATCGATTCCGCTCGCCACCGAATTCGACGAAATCACCGACCTCACCGCTCAGGGCGACAGCGCGACATGGCGCGAGCTTCGCGCGCAAGCCCGCGCGGATACCGCGCCGCTCAAGGAGAAACTCGAACGGGCGCTAAGCGCCGACGAACGCACCCGCTGGCGCCGTGAGCAGGAGCGCGGCGAAATCGATCGCACCGCGTTGGCGAAGCTCGCCACGTCGCCCGGTTACCGTACGCCGTTTCGCACCCAGCGGGCGGCCAAAGGGCGCGACGTTGCCGTGACCTTGCTGATCGATCGCAGCGGTTCGATGGCCGGGCGCAAGATCGAGCTTGCGCGCCTGTGCGCGACCGCGCTGTGCGATGCGCTGACGCAGTTGTCGTTCGATTGCGAAGTGCTCGGCTACTGTTCGCTCGAGTCCGCGCCGATGAAGCAACTCTATGAACGGCAACTGGCGGCCGGCGCGGATTTGCGGCGCTATAACCGCTTCGTTGAGCGGCTCGATCTGAAGGTCTACAAGCGCTTCGGTGCGACGGATCTGAGCGGCATTGAAAAGATCGATTGCGGCAACGAGAATCCAGATGGCGAGGCGCTGGCCTGGGCCGCGACGCGGCTCGCGGATCATCAGGCCGGGCGGCGCATCCTGATCGTGTTCTCAGACGGCTATCCGTCGACCGGCGACGGCGACCCGCAGGTGCTGCGCCACGACCTGCGCGAACGCGTCGCGGCGATCCAGAAACGCGGCATCGAACTGCTGGGGATCGGCGTGCTGACCGATGCGGTCGAGGATTTCTATCCGCACAACGTGGTGGTGAGCCGCCTGGCGGAATTGCCCTCGACGGTGTTTTCGGTGTTGAGTTCGATGCTGCTGACGCGCTAGCGCATCAAGCGTACCAAGCGCCGCGATACGCGCTACACCAGTTTGGGTTCGAACGGATACTGTTCGATCTCGCCGCCCCGTGCGACCACGGCCGTGCACTCCGGAATTTCCTCCCACCAGCCCGGCAAATCCGAGAGCGGCTCCGACAACACCAGGAACGCGTCTTCACCCACCGCCGCGATGCGCGGATCGTCCGGATACAGATCGTGCAGATGCCGGAACGAGGTGCTGTGAAAGAGCGAGCGCGACCGCCTTTCGCTCGAATAGCGAACCGTGACGATCTGCTCGCCGTCGGTGGCGCAGACGGTCATGTTCAGCGGCTCGGCGACACCGTGTTTGCGCCCGACGTCTTCGACGAAACCCACCATCCGCTCAAGGGCGGTAACCGGCGTGAGTTCGAGACCGAAGGTCAGCGCGAGAAAAAACAGCACCTCGGAATCCGTCGAGCCTTCAACCGACGAAAACAACTCGGGATCGATCGCCAGCATCAGATCACGGCGGACCATCGGATAGTCGCGCACCAGCCCGTTATGCATGAAGAGCCACCGGCCATAGCGGAACGGGTGACAGTTGGTTTCCTGCGACGGCGTGCCGGTGGCCGCACGGATGTGCGCAACGAACAGCGGCGCGCGGATCGCCCGCGCGGCCTCGCGCAGATTACGGTCGCTCCAGGCGGGCTGGATGCAGCGGTAGCGAAATGGGATGTCGGTCGGATGACCATACCAGCCGATGCCGAATCCGTCGCCGTTCGTGGTGGTCTGGCCGAGCCGCGAATGCAGGCTCTGGTCGATCAGGGAGTGTTTGGCGTTGAACAGCACCGTTTCGAGGTGAAGCGGGTTGCCGGTATAAGCGAGCCAGCGGCACATGGGTTTCTCTCCTATCGCAACGTAATACGATCAGGCGCGATCAGGCGCGACCAGACGCGACGAACCGCAAAGAAATGCGACGAACTGTCTGACGGATCCCGCCCAGCCTCGACCAGGCTCGCGCGCCGCCGTCCGCTATTTGACCACGGGTTGCATCTGCGCGATCGGTATCAGGAACTCCGAGAAACCGGTCAGGATAATCTGCACGCCGATGCACAGCAGCAGAAACGACGAGACACGCATGGCGACCTTCGTGCCGTCCACGCCGAGATACTTGGCAAAAACCACGGCCCGGCTGTAGATCAGGTAGACCGTGAAGGCCACCAGGATCGAGATCACCACCGACGCGATGCTCGACAGCACGAACGCTGAGAGCTTGTGCGTACGGTTCGCGGTCAGCGCGATCGCGGTGGCGATCGACCCCGGCCCGGTGGTGAGGGGAATGGTGAGGGGGAAAAATGCCTTCGACATGGCGTTATCCGAATCCACCCGCTTGACCGCCGGCTGCTCGGCCGGTTGCGTGTCGGGCGCATTGAGCATCTGCCAGCCGCCCACAGCAACCGCGAGCCCCCCGCCGATACGCAGCGCCTCCATGGAGATGCCGAAAAAATGGAGAATCGGCGTGCCGACAAAGAACGCGACGAGCATCACGCACATGACGTTGAAGGCGATTTTCTTGGCAAGCGCGGTACGGTCTTCCGTGGTGAGCGATGCTGTACGGTCGAGAAAGACGAACGCCATGCCGATTGGGTTGATGATGCTGATCAGCCCGGTGAAGCCAAAAAGAACGTCCGAGATCAGACTTTCGACCATATGCGATCCGTTTCGGGCAGCGGCTCGGTCGGGCTGATTGACTGACTGCCCACCGCGTCGCCGCGCTAAGTTGAAGTGCCGGACGCCATCGGGCTGTCCAGATTGATGCTCGCGTTGCGTGGGTCAGATGATATCGCGGCGCGGCACGCAAATTGATAAAAAAGGGGGCGATGCAAGCAGCGCGCGGCGTTGCACTGCAGCAGACGAGCGCAGAAAGATGCGCACGCAACTTTCGGAAAGCCTACACTTTTTTGACTTACTTTACGTAGTCAAAGCATCAGGCATAAAGTCCTCAGCGAAGCTGCACTTTCAACGAGACGTACTTACCGGTTCGAGGAGTTGCCCCCATGTTGCTTCGTGTACTCGCTGCGCTGCCGTTCGTCGGCATTCTGCTCGGCGTCCCGTTTGTGAATCGTGTCGAGCCACTGGTGCTCGGCATGCCGTTCGTGCTGGCCTGGATCGTCATGTGGGTGGTGCTGAGTGCGGCCATCATGGCGATCGTCTATCGTCTGGACCCGAGCAACCGTGAGATCGCTGTGGACGGCGAGGAGGTCCGATCATGAGCGCACTCGTCATCATTGCGGCCATTACGCTGTTTGCGCTGTACCTGGGCATGCGCGCACGGCGCGGCCACGACATGAGTCTCGAACAATGGACCGTGGGCGGCCGCAGTTTCGGCACCGCGTTCGTGTTCCTGCTGATGGCGGGCGAGATCTACACGACCTTCACCTTCCTCGGCGGCAGCGGCTTTGCTTACGGCAAGGGCGCACCGGTCTACTACATTCTTGCCTACGGCACGCTCGCGTACATCCTCTCGTACTGGATGCTTCCACCCATCTGGCGTTACGCGAAAAATCACCGCCTCGTCTCGCAGCCGCACTTCTTCGCGCGCAAGTACGACAGCCCGGCGCTCGGCACGCTCGTCGCGCTGGTCGGCGTGGCCGCGCTGATCCCGTACCTCGTCCTGCAACTCAAGGGCCTTGGCATCATCGTGGCAACCGCCTCGTATGGCGTGATTTCTTCGACTGCCGCCATCTGGATCGGCGCCGCGGTGGTGACGTCATACGTGATCGTCTCCGGCGTGCGCGGCGCGGCGTGGAATTCGGTGGTGAAGGACATGCTGATTCTGGCGATTGTGCTGTTTCTCGGCATCTACCTGCCGTTGCACTACTACGGCGGCTTGAGCAACATGTTCCACGCCATCGACGCCGCGCGCCCGGGCTTTCTGACCTTCCCGGCCAAAGGATCGAGCGTGACCTGGTTCCAGTCCACCGTGCTGCTGACCGCGCTGGGCTTCTTCATGTGGCCGCACACGTTCGGTTCGATTTTCACGGCGAAGGACGAGCGTATTTTCCGGCGTAACGCGGCGGTGCTGCCGCTGTATCAACTCATTTTGCTGTTCGTGTTCTTTGTGGGCTTTGCAGCGACGCTGAAGGTACCCGGCCTGAAGGGTGGCGACATCGACCTGTCGCTGTTCCGCCTGTCGTTGCAGACTTTCGACCCGTGGTTCGTCGGCGTGATCGGCGCGGCGGGGATTCTGACCGCACTGGTGCCGGGATCGATGATCCTGACGTCGGCGTCCACGCTGCTCGCCAACGACGTGTATCGCGGCATGGTGAACCGCAAAGCGTCGGATGCGACGGTGGCCAAGCTCGCGCGCTTCCTCGTGCCGGTGGTGGCACTCGTGGCGGTGGGTTTCACGCTGCACGGCGGCGAGACGATCGTGGCATTGCTGCTAATGGGCTACAGCTTCGTGACCCAGCTTTTTCCGGCGGTGATCTGCAGTTTGCTGCCGCATAACCGGGCGACAAAGTACGGCGCGTTCTGCGGGATTCTTGCGGGCGTTGGGGTGGTGACCCTGACGACCACCCTGCATCTGACTGTTGCACAGTTGATGCCGTTTTTGCCTGACGCACTAAAGGACGTCAATATCGGCTTCCTCGCGTTGGCGGTGAACGTGATTGTTTTTGCTGTGGTGAGCGCCGTGACGCAACCTCGGCCGGTCGAGCAGACTCACGCATCGGTGCATTAAGGTTTTTCGACTCTGACTGAATAGCGGTTGAAAGCAGAGGTTGAAGGGGCTGGTCGCCTTGAGCGCCAGCCCTTTTTTCATGCGTCTCTCGGACACGTGGCTTTCATGGATCGCGTTAGACTACGCCCGGAATTGAAGCCGATCGAATCGAGCAAGCATGCGGAGCGAATCAATGGATTACCTTCTTTACTACTCGCCGGGCGCGGCAAGCATGGCCGTTCACTGGATGCTGCTAGAAACGGGCATCCCGTTCAACGCCCGACTCGTCGACATTGACGCCGGCAATCAGCGGAACCCTGACTATCTGCGGCTCAATCCCTCGGGCCGCGTTCCCACGCTGGTGGTCGACGGTGCACCGCGTCACGAGTCGGCCGCGTTGCTCATGCTGCTGGCCGAGCGGCATCCTGAAACCGCCCTCGCGCCTGCGCCGGGAACCGCCGATCGCGCGGCGTGGCTGGAGCTGATGGTCTATCTGGCCAACACGCTGCTGCCCGCCATGCGCGACTGGTTTTACGCGGACGTCGACGGCGATCCTGCCGGCGCCGAAGCGGTCCAGGCGCTTGCGCGGCGGCGCATTGAAGAAGCCTGCGACCGGCTCGACGCCGATCTCGCCGACGGACGCGACTATCTGGTTGGCGGCAGGCTCAGCACCGCCGACTTCCTTGCGGTCATGCTGATGCGCTGGACACGCAATATGCCGCGGCCGGCGCTCGGCTGGCC
The DNA here is from genome assembly GCF_905220975.1 of Paraburkholderia haematera. Classification (GTDB taxonomy): domain Bacteria; phylum Pseudomonadota; class Gammaproteobacteria; order Burkholderiales; family Burkholderiaceae; genus Paraburkholderia; species Paraburkholderia haematera. Next base: position 197,436 of record NZ_CAJNBK010000003.1, read on the forward strand.
GCATCTGGCGCGCTATATCCGCGGGCTGCGCGCGCTGCCCTCGTTCGTCGAATTGAATGCGCGCGAGCGACTCACCGAATGGCGCAACGAGGACGATTGATGCGCGCCTGGCGCATTGCCGGCCGGCTGCGATGGGCGGGACCGACAGGTCGTTGCAAGCGCTAGCTGGCTAGTTCGTTCGCGTGCCGACGATCACAATGCCGCGTGACAGTCCGCTCACGCTATCGGCCGCGAGCGCACCCGCGTACAGTTGCGTGACCGGCACCCAGACCGCCGGATACTTGTAGCGCGCAACATCGAGAAGCAGCGCACTATCGCTTGCTGCGTCGTATGCGGCGAGCGGCGACCAATGGCCGCCACCCGTTTCGCCGATTTCCATGCGCCTGAAGTTCAATAACGCAAAGCGGTTGCTTTGGCCCGTCGTGTCGCGAATCAGATCGCGAAACTGATCGAGCGTCAGATCGCCCGCATGGAATGCCCTCACCTCGACAGGAAAGACGCTGAGGGCCGCGCTGAGCTGGTCGAGCGTCATCCCCTCCTTCGATACCCCCGCGGCGGTGGCCACCTGCGGATTGACGCTGCGAAAGAAATCTTCTTGCGAGAAGTATGGAAAATCCGGGTACAGCGTCGATTCGGGGCGACGGATGCCGAGCGCATTGAGCACCATCACCGAGGTCGCCACCGAACAGTAAGCCTCGTTTCGCTGCGTTTCGAAGTACTCCGAGAGCGGCCAGTACGACTGGTTATCGGCAGTGGTCATCAACCGTTTCTGGCCTGCCGGTTGCGTCAACGCAAGGAGGTTCGGAGGTACGGGCAGCGGCCCGTCGGCTGGGCGCGCCGTGCCCGATGCAGCGGCTTGGTACGGGGCTTGATGCGGGGTTTGATCCGCAGCCTGATTGGCAGCCGGTGGCAGCGGCGCACAGGCCGCCAGTGTCGCCGCGAGGACGGCAACGATCCACTCGGGCCGGCTTGCGCGCTTCATGGCGCGCATCAACGAATATCTGGTCATTAACCCTTCCGTTGCGGATGAAGTCCGAACGATTTCAGCCGTGCCGACGCATTTCAGCCCATATCGGCAAGCCCTGATTTTTTAACACGAAATAAACCGGCGCGTGAGATTGAGCGCGAGGTGCGCGGTTATTCACCCGCTTGCTATACTCCCGCGGGCATATTCTGGACAGCGCGATTGAACAACTTATCGACGTCGCTCACAGCAAATTCATGGGGACCGGATTCAAAAATGAGTGACTTAACAAGCGCTGCGCGTGGCGCAGCATGCGACCTTGTCTCTGCGGGCGCATTCGATAAAGAACCGGATCAATCCAGCGCAACCGATGCGCCAGCACCGGTTGCGACGGTTCCGTCGCCTTGCGTCGATATCTGCAAAATCGATGGAGATACAGGCTTGTGCATCGGCTGTCTGCGCACACGCGACGAAATTCGCGGATGGAAAAACATGACCGACGACCTGCGCGTTCAGATGATCGATGAGCTATCGCTGCGCAAAGCGAAGCTCGAAACCGAGAAAGCGCAGACGCCGTAAAGGCGCATTGTCAGACGCATGGATCAGTTAGCCTCGTCAGCGAACGCGTAGCTGTTCTTCCCACTGCGTTTCACCCGGTACATCGCCTCGTCGGCCGCGGCCACGAGGCGACGGTAATCGTCGACAGGTTCAGGAAAACTCGCAATGCCAATGCTGGCGCGAACCCGTCCGACTCCGATTTCCTTGTCCGTTCGAACCACGCAGGCGATGAGCCGCCTCGCGATTTCGCCCAGTTCCGCATTCGTTGAAAATTCACGGACCAGAATGGCGAATTCGTCGCCGCCGATCCGGGCGACGACATCGGCCTTACGCACCGACTCCCGAAAACGTTTCGACACCGCAATCAGAAATTCATCGCCGACGCGGTGGCCGAGCGAGTCATTGACCTGCTTGAATCCGTCCAGATCGATATACAGCACGGCAATTTTGCCATGCGCCGCGCGCGCGGACGGGTTCGTCGCCGCCGTTTCAAGTGTGGCAAACAGCGTGCGCCGATTCGGCAAACCGGTCATCGCGTCGTGCAGCGCCGCCCATTCGAATCTGTGCGACTGACCTGCCAGCAGGCGATTCCGTTTGGCATACATCCCCAGCGCGGTGATCAGCATGCAGAACAGCAACGCCGCCGAGGCGATCAGTGTGCGCGCAACGTGGGCAATCCGCTCATGCACGTCGGCGCTGTCGGCGTCGCGCTGCGCGCGCCACCAGGCCGACACCGTACTGAGCACCGCATCCGTCTCGCGTAGATCGGCGCCGGGCGTGAGCGCAGATGACGGCAGGCGCGGCGCCGCCGCGGGACTCGCATTCACGAGCGCCGCGAGTGTCGCGAGGTGTTGGGCGAGTTCGTTTCGCGCAAGCCGATACCCGGCGGCGCGGGCTTGCGTGGCGTCGGGCAGTTGCTGCCAGATGCCGACCTGACTCCGTGCGCTATCCGCCCGTTCGACCGCGTCGAGAACGAGCCCCGCATATTCCTGCTTCAACTGATCGGAAAGGATTGTCCGGATCTGCAGCGCAAGATACAGAAGGCCGATCAGCAGGCAAACCAGCGCAGCGGCGGCGATCGCAGCCGGGCCCAGTCTGAAGCGGCTTGCGAAAGCGCGCCCACGAGCGGTGCGTGGGGTACGAATCCGCTCAGGGATGGGAATAGTTGTCTTGCTGGCTTCCGGTGCCATGCTGACGATAGCTCACGCGACGAAAGAACGAACCGATGCGGGCGAACAGACTGCCCTTGTGCCTTGAATTTGCCGTCGAAGAAGACCGACGATCCTGCTGCGCGAGACGCGCGTCTTTGCCGGGCCGGCCGGACGCCAATTGCTGCACCGCAGGATTGGATGGCGGCGCCGCGAGTTGAGCGGCAGGCACAGACGACGCGGCCACTGCGGGTGTTGCGTCGGCCACGCTTGTCTGGCGCGACGCAAGCCCCGGGACTCGCGTAACCGGGCCAGTCCAGGAGGCGTCTTTCCCGCCCTCTTCTCCATCCGATGGTGTCGCGGTCGCCGCCGTTGCCGTTGCTGTTGCCGCTGCCGATCGCTGCGCTGCCGCGGCAATGGCCGGCCCAGGCGGTGCACTCGATTTCGCCACCGCCTGTCCTACCGACGCTGACGCAGCCGTGCCAAGCGCCTGCCGCGCGCCCGCCATGGCCTCGGCATACGCTTGCTGGTCGTGATTGAACCAGACGCCGTAGGCGACCGTCCCCACCACGCCAAAAGCCAGCGCGCTTGCCGCCGCGACGAACAGCGCAAGACGGCCAAATCGCACGGGCGGCGCCGTAGCCAACGGCTCAGCGCCAGCCTCGAACGACGGTTCAACGCCAGCATCGAATTCGGTATCTGGACGCTCTTCAGCAGACCTTGGCAAGTCGGGATCGTTGAACATCGCAATACTCTCCGGAATCCTTACATCTGACATGTCGGCAGATTTTATGCATACGATTCAGCGGGTCGATCTGGAGTCCCTGGAAGAATTTATCCCGCTCGCCGGGAAACGGCAATACCGCAATGCTGCGCTTTAAACGCCCGCTTTGCGAGTCCGCCGCGCATCGGTCAAGCAGGTAAAAGATTCAACGTGGCGTATATTCGCCGGGCGTGCCGCGCGCGCTGGCAAGCCACTTCCGCGATCAGTCGGGACGACGGCGATGCCATCCTGCACCGCGGTTCTTTGCTATGCAAAAAACACACCAATATGGAAGGCGCCTCTCAGCCATTGATTGAAACGCCGTGCATGCCAGTAGGGCGCAAGGCGCCCTACTCCGGATCCGGCACCTATTGCACGGTGATCGTTTCCTTCATGTTCGGATGAATGCCGCAAAAAATCTTGTACACACCCGGCTTGTCGAACTTGAACTGGAACGTGTCGTTCTGATCGAGCGCCGCGGAGCGAAACATGCCCGCGTCGTTCACGACTGTGTGCGGCTCGCCGTCGAGATTTTTCCATGTCACCGTCGAGCCGGCTTTAACGGTGAGCGCCATCGGCGAAAACATGAAATTCTTGATGACCACCGCGTTGGGTGTCTCCGCTCGTGCAACGGAAAGCCCGGCTGATGCCGCAATGAGCGCCGAACTTCCGAGCAGTACGAAAAACGCGCGGCAAATAGCATTATTTTGCATTGCTGATCTCCTGCGAAAAAAGAATCCCGAAATCAAACGAGTGTCGTGTCGGCAAGCGTCGCCTTGAGCGGGTGCTGCTTGATCCTGATGCTGGTCACGCCGAGCATCTTTGGAAGCTGATCGCTCGCTACCGTGAGTGGCCCGGGGCCGGGACCATTGCCCGCGGTCGGCTGCGGATAGGCTGTCGAGCGGGCGGTATGGAACGTGATATTGCCTTCGACCTTCGACACGATCTGGTGAATATGGCCGTTCAGCACCGTCACCGAGCCAAAGCGCTTCAGATAACTCATGGCCTGGCCGGCATCGCCCGTGCCCCAGCCCCACGGCTCGTAGATCGTCCACATCGGCATGTGGGCAAAGACGACAATCGGTGTGCTCGACGAGCGGCCCTTCAGGTCGTTTTCGAGCCAGGCCAGTTGATCGTCGCCGAGACCACCCAATCCGTTCGGCTTGAAATGCATGACGTTGACGAGCGCGACGAAGTGCACGCCGTTGTGGTCGAAGCTGTAATAGCCTTTGTTGTCCGAAGCCTTGCCGAAGCGGCTGAAGTATTCGGTTCCAGGGCCGTCCGTCACGTCGTGTTCGCCCGGCACGGTGTGGAGTTCCGTGATATTCAGACCCGACATCAACTGCTGCGCGAGATCGAACTCCGCCGGCTTGGAAAGATGCGTGATGTCGCCCGTGTGGATGGTCAGCGCAGGCTTGACCGGCATAGCATTGACGTAGTCGATCGTCTGCTTGAGCGTGCCCGCCACGTCCGGGTTGGCTTCTTTATTGAAGCCGATATGCGAATCGCTGATCTGCAGGAAAAGCGGCACACCCATGGACGCCGAGGATGATTTCGCGTCGGCCGCGAGGGCCAGCTCCACGGGCGTGAGAATGCCGCCTGCAAGAACGAAGACCGTGCCGACGCCACCGAAAGCGAGACACTTCAGCGCGCCGCGGCGTGATGGGCTAAATGCGGGATCGGATGAATGATGTGACGACATGTTGACCTCACGATAAGGATTCGCAGGCAATCCGCGGGATCATCCGGCGGGCCACACGACTCGGTTCACCAGCAAGACTGACGCACTGCCGGTTTTATTCCCGGAAGAGAAAATTTGTGCCGACCGGTGAATCCGGCAGCCTGGACTGACCTGTCTCGTGCAGGAACAAACGGGAATAGCCGTGCCGCGGCGGCAGTCTTGCAGATGAGCGAACCTGAAAGGAGTAGCCAACATGGACATCATCGACATGGCCCGTGCCTCGGGCATGGCGGTTATCCTCGACGGCCGGATTGGCCGCGAGGAATACCAGAGCGTGTGCGGCTCGCTATCCGCGCTACAGCGATTTGCCGAAGCGGTGCGCCAGGGGACGGTGCAAAAGCACGGACGTCAGAAGCGCGCCGCCACACCCGCTCGCCGAGCGTGAGGAGCACGACGGTTGTGAAACCAGGCCGGCGCGGCGGCACGCACGATGCCGCTCGACCGCGGTCTCCGAGGCTACTTTTCGGCGTATACGAATTGAAAGGAGGGTAATGTGCGACCGGACTTGCGGCCTGTTCTGCGCCGTCTGCAACTCGGATCGGGCGTGGTGCTGCTCATTTATCTATTTTTGCACCTGGTCAATCACGCGCTCGGCATCTGGTCGCTCGACCTGGCCGGACGCGGACTGACGTTCGCGCTGTGGATCTGGCATAGCGTGCCCGGCACGATCCTGCTGTACGGGGCGGCTCTTCTGCATTTCACGCTGGCTGTACGCACGATTTACGGGCGCCGCCACTGGGCGCTCCCGGCCGCCGAATGGATCCGGTTGTGGGCGGGACTCAGCCTGCCCTTGCTGCTCATCCGCCATGCCGTGGCGACGCGCCTCGCGGCGTCGCTGTATGGCTTCGAGCCGAACTACGAGCGGATCGTCATATCGCTGATTACGAGCGGCACGCAGGGTCTGCAGCTTGCGCTGCTCGCGCCGGGCTGGATCCATGGCTGTCTCGGCGTGTGGTTTCGATTGCGTCACCATGCGGCAGCGCAACGCGCGAAGCCCGCACTGCTTGCTCTGCTCGTCCTTTTGCCCTTGCTATCCGCGGTGGGTTTTCTGCGGATGAAGCGAGCGGTTGTCGCCATGCATGCTGTCCTCCCCGCGCCGGATTCCAGATTGCTGACGCACCAGCTTGCGCTCGATACGTGGCGTCACAATCTCGTCACGCTTTACCTCGTCGTGATCGTTAGCGCGCTTCTGGCGGGCTTGTTGCGGAACTGGCTGGAGCGTCGGCCGAGTTCGGCGTGACCCGACGGCGGCGGCGATCTCTTCGTTCCAGTTGGGACGTGGCCGGTTGATCAACGGTTGCGTTGTGTCGCGCGAATGCATGCAAACGTGCCGTGGCCCGCATCGCTGAGAATGCGGGCCACGGCCTGCTACTGCGGTTCGCTACGACTCGATACCGCTGACACCGCTCATTGCGTCGACTGCGCTTGCGGCTTCAGTTTGAACTTGCCTTGATAGCGGATCGTCGGACGCAGCGATTGCGTCGTCGGCGCTGTCATCAACAACTGACGTGCGAGCGGCGTGGCCGTTGCGCCAAGCGAACCAATGCTGCTTTCACGCGACGGATCGGCCAGACCGTTCTTCACCAGCAGCTTGGCCTCGAGTTGCAGACTGGTCAGCAAAACCGGATCCTTCAGCGCGTTACCCTGCGCCAGCAACTGACTCCACGCGTTGTTGCTGTAGTTCGTCACGTAGTAGTCGAGACCGCTCGGGTCCGCAAGCACGGCGGAACAGCCGTTCAGGCGTACCTGCGTTTGCGTATCTTTCATCGCAATCGTCTTGCGCGAGGTCAGTCCGTCGCCGTAAGCGAGCGTCAACGGAATAGTCCACTGCGTGCCAGGATACGGGTTCTGGTTCGGGAACGGCTGCTGCTTCAACGTCACCACGGTCTGATTGGTCGTCAGATCGCACTGGGTGTCGAGCGAAAGCAAAGGCACGCCGGTTTGCCGCACGAAACTGTCGCCGATCGCGACCATCGGCTCGCCGCTTGCCTTCGCCAGTTCGTCCCACAACCGCTTCGGCGTGCCGTTACCGAGCGCATAGTCGGCCAGATACGACTGCAGCCCTTTGCGCAACACGTCTTCGCCGAGATAGTTTTCCAGCATCTTCAGCACATGGCCGCCCTTGTCATACGTAAAGGCGCTGGCGCTCAGCACGAAGTCGTTCGAGGCCCAGCCATTGAAGTTCGGCTGTACCGGGAACGAGGTGGACTTCAGATCGGCGTTGATCACCGCGTACTTGTTCTTCACGTCGTCGACCAAGCTGAAGCGGTCCGGGAAGAAGCGCACCTTGGTTTTGTTCTCGAAGAATGTCGCGAACGATTCGTTCAGCCACACATCGTCCCACCAGTCGAGCGTGACCAGATCGCCGAACCATTGGTGCGCGGCTTCATGCGTCAAGACCGTCACGCCATAGTCGGACATGGTGGTGCCTGGCGCCGGCAGAATGTCGTCGGCGAATTCGAGAATCGCACCCCAGTTCTCCATCCCGCCGAAGTTCAGATCCTTTTGCTCCTTGAACGCGTCGTTCGCGGCGATCGTGTCGAACTTGGTGAGCGGCAACGGAATACCGGTGTAGCGATAGTAGTAATCGAGCGCCTGCTTGGTCTGCTGCATCGCCGGTTTCGCCCAGTCACGCATGCCGGGTGGCGTGAAGATACGCAGATGCAGACCCTTGTGGTCGGGCAGCGGGCTCGCGAAGTCGTCTTCGAGAATGTCGAATTGACCACCGCCGAAGAAGAGCAGATACGAAGGCATCGGTGGCGTCTTTTCGAACGACACCAGCTTGTAGCCGCTATCCACGTTCACCGCCGGCTTCTCGGCCGCGTTCGACACCACGTTCCAGTTCTGCGGGACTTCCGCGCTTACCTCATACGTAGGCCGGAAAGCCGGTTCGTCCCAGCCGGGAAACCATTGTCGCGCGAGGTTCGATTCCCCTTGCGTGAGAATCGCGCCGCTTGTCGTGCCGTCGGTCGACTTCAGATCGACGCGGAACACGCCTTCCGCAGCGGAACACCCCGGATAGGGATCGTTGCCACAACTGCCGCCGGTTTTGGCGACAGGATCGTCATAAGTCTTGAAGTTGATGATGCCGCTCCACTCCATGTGCAGCGAGTAGTTGCCGGCGGCGATCTGCCCGCTCACGGGCCGAAGCTGGTAGAAATCGCCGTCATCCTGCGGCGTGGCGATCAACTGGATGTTGCCGGGTTGCAGCGTGATCGTGCCGTTTGTGAACTTGATACGGTGCCCGGCAATCGTGATTGCGTTGACGGCCTTCAGCACCTTGATCTGGACGTCCGCGCGGCCGTCAAAGGAAGACAGCGCCGGGTTCGGCCGGAACCACAGCTTGTAGTTGATCGGCGTGACCGTGTCCGGCAATTCGACCGGCGGCACGCTCTTGTTGATCGATGTGTCCGCAACGATCGGCGCGGTAGGCGGCGCGAGCGCCACTTCGGAAGCGGCGGCGGGTGTCTGGGCGGATTTGCCCGTCGGCGTAGGCGAGCCATCTGAACCGCCGCAACCTGCCAGAACCATTATTCCGGCTAACGCCAGGCACTGTATCTGCAATCGGAAATTTATACGCATTATTAATCCTCGACTGACAAAATCGGCATAAAGAAAGTGCGTTGAGTGCTTAAGCTGTGTTTCTCTGTTTTTTCAGCGAAAAGGTCTCCCGCACTAGCGCCGGATTGCTAGCGAGAATATATGGACGTGTTACTACCTCAGCACTTGTGGCTGATTTTTAAATTGACCCACCAAATCATTACAAAGCTTTCAGAAAAGACGGTGTCAGCCGCTTTCCTGCGTTTTGATGCGATCGCTTAACTGACGGACAAAGCAGCGGCTTACCTGCGTCTCCGGGCAGGTGGACAGGAACAAGATCAGTTTTTAGCGACAGTGCGTAGCCTAGTTTGGCAAACGTTCCCGTGTCAACTTCCTTTCACAATCTTTCTTTAACGCGTGCACCGTGTATGCAGATCGAATGGATAGCGTAATCGCCCGAGTTAATACTCTAAGAGGCTCTAACAGTCGAACGCGCACCCATTTCTACGGGAAACTTTATTTTATTGCGGTGCGGAGTGTGATAAGCGATGGGACGGCCGTCATGCGTTTCTAAAATGAACTAGCCGTTGAGTTCACGAAATAAATCAAACCGTTAGCGGATGAAATGTCCGCAAATCGGCATTGCGCTGAGCCGCGTATAGAACGACGACTCGCCGCTTCTCACATTGGCGAATTGATCGGCCGCCAACGCGGAGCCGGTTGCGGCGCCAATCGCAATCAACACGATTGCGATCCGGCGCAGCCACCCGGCCCGGCCGGTCAGCGTGCTCGACACACTGCGCCAACTGGCGAGCAACGCCATGGAAAGCGCAACGATCGCACAACACATGGCCGTACCCTCAGGCGTTGCGTGCAGCGTTTGCGGAGGGCGTCACGGGCCGCACCGGAAACGGATTGCGCCATGCCTCGAAGGCATTCAGTTGATCGTGCCAGCGCCGTACCTCCGGAAATTCGTCGAGCGGGATCGCCGCGCTTTTGGCATAAGGCAGCGACACGGCAACGGAAAAATCCGCGATCGTCAGGCCGTCGCCGAGCAGCCATTTACGGCCTTTGAGGTGCTGATCGAGCAAGGCGGCAAGCTTGCGAAATGAACCCTGCTCCTCGGCAACTTTCGCCGGATCGGGTTCGCCGAGTCCCAACACCGGCTTGATGATGGACTCGAAGTAAAGCGAACCGGCATGCGGATATAAATGATGGCTGTTCCAGCTCAGCCAGCGCATGACGTCGATCTGCCGGCCATCACGCGGCCAGAGGTCGGATTCCGCCCGCTGCGCGAAATGGCAGATGATGGCGTCGGCTTCCCAGAGGCTTTTCCCGCCATCCACGAGACACGGCACCTTGCCGTTCGGATTGATCGCCAGATAGTCCGGCTTCTTGTGTTCGCCCTTTTTCAGATCGACGAAAGCATATTCAATCGGTAAGCCTAAATATTTTGCAACTGCGCACGTTTTTCGTGGGGCCAGCGTTTCGGCGTAATAGAGCTTCATAGTCGACCTCGTCATGAGTTGAATGCGATCCGATGCGTGTCAGCTTCCTTCTTCGATCAGGCGCAGGCTGACCCTGGGTCATTCCTCGTGTCCCTCCACAAAATCGGTCAGCCGGTCGAGGCTCGCGGACCAGAAGCGCTCATAGCGCCTCAACCATGCCATCGCCTCCTCCATCGGCCCGGCCACCAGATCGACCGAAACGGTCCGCCCGTTCTTGGTACGCGACACCAGACCCGCGTCGCTCAGCACGTCGAGGTGCTTCATGACCGCGGGGAGCTTGAGCGGCAGTGGTCGCGCGATTTCCGTGATCGACAGGCCAGGCTCCCGCTCGAGACGAGCGAGGATGGCCCGGCGTGTCGGATCCACAAGGGCGGAAAACGTACGATCGAGTTGACTGACTGGATACTTTGCCATATGGTGAACTATAGGCGGAGCGCGAGCGCTGTCAAGACTTTTTGTGAGCGGCTCACCCTACGCAGAATCCTGTTTGCGGCGTATCGCCAGTCCGTTCTAGACTGCGGTTCGACCACAGTCGAGAGGACAACCCGGTATGGACCTTCTTCAAGGAATGGCGGTATTCAAGCGTGTCGTCGACGCGTCGAGCTTCTCGAAGGCGGCAGATTCGCTGGAAATACCGCGCGCATCGGTGTCGACGCTCGTGCAGAATCTGGAGAGCCATCTGGGGGTGCGCCTGCTGAACCGCACCACGCGAAGCGTGCAGGTCACCGACGACGGCGCGCTCTACTACGAATACTGCGCACGCATTCTGGCCGAGGTCTCCGACGCCGAGTCCGCGTTGTCGAACAAGCGGCTAAACCCGCGCGGCACGATTCGCGTGGACACCTCCGCTACGTTTGCCGCCAACGTGCTGCTGCCCGCCATGCGCGATTTCAATGCGCGCTTTCCTGACATCACCGTGAAGCTCGGACTCGCCGACCGCAATGTCGATCTCGTGCAGGAAGGCGTGGATTGCGTGATCCGGATCGGCGTTCTCGACGATTCAAATCTCGTCGCGCGCCCGATCGGCGGTGTCCGCACGACCGTCTGCGCCTCGCCGGCGTATCTCGACCAGATGGGCGAGCCCACCACACCCGACGACCTCGACCGCCACCGGGCCGTGAATTATTTTTCCGCGCGCACGGGGCGTCTCTATCCCCTCGAGCTTGAAGTGGACGGCGCGTGGATCAGAAAGCCAGTGAACGGGATACTCGCCGTCAACGAGGGACTGGTGTATGTCATGTCCGCGATCGAAGGATTGGGGATCATTCAGGTTCCGCGCTTCATGGTCGCGAAGGCGATCCAGGCCGGCACGTTGCGCGAAATCCTTTGCACCTATCCACGCCCGTGTTTGCCACTCTCCTTGCTGTATCCGCATCGTCGGCTGAGCACGTGCGTGCGGATATTCAGCGAGTGGGTTCACGAACTTGCACAGAATAATCCGGACCTTAACGGCGAGGAATTGCCCGAGGGCGGTGCATCTCGCGCGGCCTACGCGCGCTAGAGACCTGCGCTGAGCCGGCGTCATCCGCACGGGTTTCCTGCGGACGTGCCACACTTAGGGCAGAAGCAGCGCGAACGCCGAAAACCGCGAGAACAATCCGGATACCAGCAGAAGCGGAGGCCAACATGTCATCAATCGAATCCACCCTGTCGGATCTGCCGCCGCGCGCTCCGCTAACCGCCTTCGTGTTTTCCGGCGGAGGCAGTCTGGGGGCCATCGAAGTCGGCATGTTGCGGGAACTGCTCAATCGGGGCACCCATCCGGATTTCGTAGTCGGCGCCTCCGCGGGGGCGATCAATGCCGCCTATTTCGCGGGAATGCCGAATCGTGACGGTGTGGCCATGCTCGAGGCGTTGTGGTGCCGGATCCGCCGGCAGGACATCATGCCGTTCTCAATGTTTGCGCTGCTCGACATCGTGCTACGGCGCCGGCCGCATCTCGTAGAACCGGCCGCACTGCGTAGGCTGCTCGAAAAGAACCTTTCATTTGCGCGCGTGGAACAAGCGGTGTTGCCCTTGCATATTGTCGCCACCGACGTGCTTTCGGGTAACGAAATCGTGATATCGTCCGGCCCGGTGGTCGACGCCGTGTTGGCAAGCGCGGCGATTCCCGGGGTGTTTCCGCCCGTACGAATCGACGGCAGGGATCTCGTCGATGGCGGTGTTGCCAATAACACCCCGATCTCCGTAGCAGTCGCGCTTGGCGCGACCCGAATTATCGTTCTGCCCGCGGGTTTCGCCTGCGCGCTCGAAGCGCCGCCCACCAGCGCAATCGCTCAGGCCACACACGCCCTCACGCTCGTCATTGCACGCCAGCTGGTTCGCGATCTGGAGCACTACGGCCGCCACACCGAGATTTTCGTGGTGCCCCCGGTTTGTCCGCTCGACATTTCACCTTACGACTACACGCAGTGCGATCGCCTGATCGACCTTGCCGCCGGGACAACACGCGCCTGGCTCGATGACGGCGGTCTTGAACGCGCCTTCATTCCCGGCGAATTACGCGAGCATTCGCATGCGACACAGTAACGCCCGCCACCTCCTCAATTTTTTTTGCGGATCCTTGTAAGAATTTCGGATCTGCCTCGACTAAAGCCAGCGTAGACTCTGCCAGCGAGGAATCCAGGGTGAATGACATCAATTTCGAATGTACTGAATGCGGCAAATGCTGCCACGACTTGCGCCTCGCGCTGACGATTGCCGAAGCCGTCGCCTGGCTTGCGCGTGGCGGGAAAATGGAAGTGATCTGCGAGGCCATACCGTGGCCCGTCGAGCCCGAGCCCGGCAATGCGCAAGCCGGGTACAAACGGGCGCGGTCCTCACCGGCAATGAGCGGAAGCCTGCCGGTGCGCATTTCGATCGTTCTCGCCGCGGCATTCAACGGGGCATGTCCCAATCTGCGCGCCGACATGCGTTGCGGTATCTATGAACAAAGACCGCTGGTCTGCCGGATTTATCCCGCTGAGATCAATCCGTTCGTCGAGCTGGTGCCGGAAAACAAGGCCTGTCCTTCCGAGGCGTGGCAGAACAAACCGCTGCAAAGGCAGGGTATCTTCGTCGACGCGACGACTGTCGAACAGATCGAGCAGTCGCGTCGCGCGAATCAGCTCGAGGCGCCGCTGCGCATGCAGGTATGCCTCGAGCTGGGACTGACTACCGCTGCGCTCGCGAACGAAGGCTTTGTCATGTATTCGCCAGATAGCGAAGCACTGTTGAGCGCTCTGCGCCGGATTCACGCGACCGCTCAATCGCAGGAAGCCGCACAGTGGACCTTCGTGTCGAACCGTGCCGAAACCGTTGAAACGCTCCTATCGGTAGGCGCCACTGGTCACCTCGCTGAGCCCACCGCTGCCGGCAATTTCCGGTATCACGGTTTTTTCGCGCCCTCATAGACGCGAATCCACCGGCGCCTTCTCGCAAACAGTCAGACCCCGCCTACAGTCTTGATGCTCTTCCATTGCCCTTGCTGGACCTGGAACAGCGTGTAGGGCGGCTTGATCAGATCGCCGTACGGGTCAAAGGTAATGTTGCCGGTCACGCCGGTGACCTTCACTTTCGACAGGCTGTCGACGATCTTCGCCCGATCGAGCGAGTCGGCGCCGTGAATCGCCTTGATCATGGCGAGCGCGGCGTCATAGGCAAACGGCGCATACAGTTCGACATCCTGATTGAAACGCGCCTTGTAGCGCTTGCCGAACTCCTGCGCGGCAGGCAGCTTGTCGAGCGCCGGGCCGGGTTCCAGATCCTGCGTACCGTCACCCGCGGTGCCGGCGATTTGCAGGAAAGCATTGCTCTTCAGCGCGCCGGCACCGAACAGTTGTGCCTGCATGCCCAGCGAGCGCATCTGTTTGACCAGCATCGCGCCCTGCTCATCCAGACCGCCGAAGAAAATCAGATCGACGTTCTTGCTCTTGAGCGTTGTCAGGATGGCGCGAAAATCCACCGCTTTGTCGTTCGTGAACTCGCGGTCCACTATGTTGCCGTTCGCTTCCTTCGCGCCTTTTTCGAACGCATCCGCGAGCCCTTGCCCGAATGCCGTACGGTCGTCGATGATGCCGATGCGCTTCGCCTTCATCTGCTCCACCACGAAATGCCCTGCCACTACGCCACCAATGCCGTCGTGCCCCATGGTGCGAAACACGTTCTTGAAGCCTTGCTTGGTGAGTTGCGGATTGGTCGAGCCCGGCGTAATCATCGCGACGTCGGCCTGGTGATACACCGTCGACGCCGGAATGCTGCACCCCGAGTTGTAGTGACCGATTACGCCGACCACGCCGTCGTCGACCAGTTTCTGCGCGACCTGAATCGCCACGCGGGGGTCCGCCTGATCGTCCTGCACGTCGAGCACGAATTTGACCGGCTTTCCGCCAATCACCGGATGCCTGGCGTTCTCTTCATCGAGCGCTAATTGAGCGCCGTACTGCAGGTCCTTGCCAACTCGTGCAACCGGGCCCGTCAACGGTCCGACGAAACCGATCTTGACGACTTCAGGATCGGCCGCCCATGCGGACGGCAGAGTCGTGACGAGTGCGCCAACGGCGACACTCAACAGCCAATAGCGGCGATTCATGATGCGCTCCTTGCGAGAGATAACGTCGCGCGATGTGTAGGTTGGCCGATCCGATGCGCGACGCGTCGAATCCGTCCTGCGATGCTAGTCGTGAAGCAAGAAAACCGGCACGGTCAAAGCCTCTATGAAAGTCAAAAGCGCGCTGCCGAATAAGGCGCGAGATCGAGCGGCGGCGCACGCTGCGCGATCAGATCGGCGACGATGCGTCCGCTCACCCCGGCTAGCGTCAAGCCGAGGTGCTGGTGGCCGAATGCGTAGATCACGCGCTCGCTCGCGCGCGAGCGTCCGAGTACCGGCACGCCGTCCGGCAACGTCGGGCGCAAGCCGAGCCAACTGCTATCCGGCGTATCTAGCGCGGGCAAGGCGCGCTTCGACGAAAACGTCAGCAGATCGATCAGCGAGCGGTTGCGCGTCTCGCCGAAACCCGCCAGTTCGACCGTGCCCGCGACGCGCAGGCCATCGCTCATCGGCGTCATGTAGAAGCCGCGCTCGGCCCAGCCGACCGGCCGCGAAACCAGTTGCTGCGCGCCCGGAAAACGGACGTGATAACCGCGCTCCGTATCGAGCGGAACGGGGTCGGCGCATTGTTTGGCGAACTGGGCCGAACGCGCGCCCGTTGCGATCACCACGTGAGCGAAACGTCGCGTGGCGCCGTCGACGCTCAGCGCCGCGCCGTCAGCCGAAGGTTCCACGGCGTGGACGCTCGACCGCACAAGTGTCAAGCCTTGCGCGGCAAGCTGCCCGTAAAGCGTCTGCAGAAAACCGTGCGGATCGGAGAAATGCCAGCTATTGGCGAACAGCACGCCGCGTTCGAATATCGGCGCGAGCGACGGTTCAAGCGCACGGATCTCGCTGCCGCCGAGCACGTTGAACGCAACGCCTAGCTGTCGGCGCAGATCGAGTGCCGGACGCGCGGCGTCGAAAGAAGCAGCATTCGAATAGAGATAAAGACATTCGCGGGACCGGACAAAACGCGCCAGTTCCGCGTTCGCAAGCAAAGGCGCATAACCGTCATGCGCGCGATCGAGCAGCGCGGCGAGCGCGCCCGCGCTTTTTTCGTAGCGCCGCGGCAGCGAGCTCATCATGAAACGCGCAAGCCATGGCGCGAGGTGCGGCAAGTATCCCCAACGCAACCTGAACGGACTGTCGTTCGATAACAGAAAGCGCGGCAAATCGCGGAACACGGAGGGGTTGTTGACCGGAATGCACGCATAGTGCGCGAAGGTCCCCGCGTTGCCGAAGGACGCGCCCTGCCCCACACCGGCCGGATCGAACAGCGTGACTCGATGGCCGTCGCGCATCAGCGCCGCAGCGCTCGCGAGGCCGATGAATCCCGCACCGATGATGGCAATCTCCGACATTACTTGCGCCCTTCCATTGCGCCACCGATACCGTACGGCCCGCTCATCGCGACATCCCGCCCCATTGCCTGCGTGCCGGGTTTCGGCGCGGACGGGGCGTGCGGGGACGGAAGAAAACGCATCGGGACACTCCTTCAGACAGATTCTGGACGCTGTCCGGCGACACCGCGATACGCACGCCACCAGACAAACTCTGGCAATCAGAATCACACAATATTTTTTTGTGTGCAATTAAAACTCACATTGTGTGGCCCTAGCATTTTCCCTGGATGGTCTATGGCGCAATCCTTGCGGACGTCGGCGGGCCGGAGATTAGTCGTTCCGGCACAGCGTTTTTTAGCGTGGCGCAGCCGCTTGTCTGGTATAGAATCGGCAAAATTCCGCACAATCGCGGACAAAGTCGATTTTGTATGGAGACATCTGTTCTTATGGCTTCTGGCAAAGACATAGCGCGTGGGGCCAATGGCGCGCCGGCGCAGACGAAGCGCTCCACGTATGTCGAGGTGTCCAGCTCGATCGAGAACGAGATTCGCAGCGGCGTCTATCCGCCGGGCAGCCGCCTGCCGCCGCAGCGGCAACTGGCGACCGAACTGGGCATCAACGTGTCGACCGTGTCCCGCGCGTACAAGGAATTGCAGTTGCGCGGGCTGGTGATCGGCAGCAAACGGCGCGGGTCGCTCGTCACCGGCGGCGCGATGCCGAGCGTCGAACCGGCGCAGCCGGCCAGCAACGCGGCGATCGACCTGACCGTCAACCGGCCGGCCACCGGCGAATTCCTGAATTGCCTCGCGCGCACGCTGGCGGAATTGCCGCGCGATCCGCGTTACCCGCAATTGCAGGAATACCAGCCGCCGCAAGGACCGGCCTGGGCGCGCGCCGCCGGCGCCCGCTGGATGGCCGCGCCGGGCTTCACGCCGACGCCCGAGCACGTGGTCGTCACGAGCGGTGCGCAGCACGGCTTGTATGCGGTGCTGAACAGCCTGATCGGTACGGACGGCGTGATCCTCGCCGATCAACTCACCTACTACGGGCTGAAAGCACTCGCTCCCGTGTTCCAGTTCGAGATCGTCGGCATTCCGAGCGACCGCGATGGACTCCTGACCGACGAGGTGGAACTTGCCTGCCGGCGCATGCCGGTCAAGGCCATCTTCACGGTACCCAATCTGCAGAACCCAACCGTGACGACGATGAGTCTGGAGCGGCGCATGGCGCTCGTCGACATCGCGCGCCGGCATGGCGTGGCGATCATCGAAGACGATGTATACGGCCCCCTGGTTTCGCACCGGCTGCCCACCATCGCGAGCCTGTGCCCGGAACTGACGTTCCATCTCGCGGCGACCTCGAAGATTCTCGCGCCCGGCCTGCGGCTCGGTTACCTGCTGAGTCCGCCGCACAGTTCCGCGCTGTGTGCGGAGGCGGTGCGCACCACCGCCTGGATGCCCGCGCCGATGTCGATGCTGATCGCTTCGATCTGGATCGAGGACGGCACGGCGCGCCACATCATGGACGCACAGCTAGCCGAAATTCGCGCGCGGCAGGATCTGGCGCGCGAGTTGCTGCCGCAGGAATTGCTGCAGACCGATCCGGCGTGCATGTTCGTGTGGCTCAAGCTGCCGCCGCCGTGGCGTGCCGACGACTTCGCGGCGAATGCGAAAGCGCGTGGCGTGGTGGTGATGCCTTCGTCTGCGTTTGCCGTGGACAGGTCGGAGATCGAGCACGGCGTACGGATCAACCTCGCATGCGCGACGAGCCGCGATCAGCTCGTGAGTGCGTTACGACTGTTGACGGGCACGCTGAAGGATCGTCCCCGCGCGCTGTTCGGTACGATCTGAAATCAGGACATCTCGAATCCGCTTCAAATCGAATTAAATTCTTCAACGGCCAAAGGAATAAACCCGCCACGCGGCACGTTCATTCACCGCAACGACCATCGGTCATAAGCGAGGTGCGGTCATGAAGTCTGTGCTTAACGTGTTGAGCGCCATGGCGGGCGGCGTGGCATTGATGAGTCTTGTCGCATGCGGGGGCGGTTCGGGATCGATCACCGCTCAGTCGTATGCGGCCAGCGCGCTGGTCTCCGACGGCGCGGTCTCCGCCCCCCACACCGACGCAAATCTGAAAAAACCGTGGGGCATCGCGTTCAATCCAAAGGGCTTTGTCTGGGTTGCCGACAACGGGACCTCCGTCGCCACACTCTATGATGGCAACGGCGTGCCGCAATCGCTAGTCGTCAGCATTCCGAATAGAATCAGCGGACCGGCGAATCCGACCGGCATCGTGTTCAACGGCACCACGGATTTTTCGGTCACTCAGGGCGGCAAGACCGGCGTGGGCGTCTTTATCTTTTCCGGCGAAGGCGGCACGATCACCACGTGGGCGCCGGCGGTCGCGCCCACGACCGCGATCGTCATGTTCGACGACGGTACGGGTGGCGCGGTCTACAAGGGGCTCGCGCTCGCCAGCAATGGCGCGGCGAACTTTCTCTATGCCACCGACTTCCATAACAACAAGATCGACGTGTTCGACAAGAACTTCGCGAAGGTCGCGCTGCCCGGCAAGTTTCAGGACACTTCGCTGCCGGCAGGCTTTGCGCCGTTCGGCATTCAGGCGATCGGTTCGAAACTCTTCGTGACCTATGCCAAACAGAACGCGGTTGCACATGACAATCTCGCCGGTGCCGGGCTCGGCTTCGTCGACGTATTCGATATGGGCGGGAATCTGCTGCAGCACTTCGCGTCGGCCGGTGCGCTGAACGCACCGTGGGGCGTCGCCCAGGCGCCGGGCAACTTTGGCCGCTTCAGCGGCGACATATTGATCGGCAATTTTGGCGACGGCACGATCAACGCCTTCGATCCGGCAAGTGGGCTATCCCTCGGCAGCGTCAAACTGCAGAACGGAACCACGTTTGTGCAAGCGGGGCTTTGGGGTATCGCGTTCGGCAACGGGCTCGATAATCAGCCGGTTAACACGCTGTTTTTTGCTGCGGGACCTAATGACGAAGCAGACGGGGTTTATGGCCGCATCGACGTGAAAATGTGAACGGCGGCCGCGCGCGCGTTGGCGGCGAAACGGCGAACGCGCGCCATCAACTGTGGTATGAACTGAACGGCTAACTCTTCACGCTACGCCAGGCGTAAGCGGACAGCGTGGCGAGACGTTCCACACTCTGAATCTCTTACCTGGCTGCTTTAAGTGGGTACGTTAGCTGGACGCGGTGTAATTTTCGCGTCAACGTTCAGCAGTGCTGTCCTGCTCGTATCGCATGCCGTGCGAGCTGAGCAAACGGTACAGCGTAGTGCGTGAAATGCTGAGCTCGCGCGCGGCGTCGCCGAGTCGCCCGCGGTGCCGCAGCAGCGCGAGTTCAATGGCTTGCCGCTCCGCCGTCTCGCGTGCCCGGGCGAGGGTCACGGGCACAACCGCGACGTAAGCGGAAAGCTCGAGGTCGTCCGCGCTGATCGTTCGCCCTTCCGACATCACAATGGCGCGACGAACCCGGTTGATCAGTTCCCGCACGTTGCCAGGCCAATCGTATTGATGCATCGCTGCGATCGCGCCCGGCGAAAAACCGTACAGCCGGCGGCTTGCATCCTTTCTGTAACGATCCAGCGTGTACAGCGCGAGCAGTTCGATGTCCTTGCCGCGCGCGCGAAGCGGCGGTTCGTCGATTCTCAGTACGCACAAGCGGTGGTACAGGTCCGCGCGAAAGCGTCCGTCTTCGATCGCGGCCTCCATATCGACGTGAGTCGCGGAAATTATGCGCACGTCGACTTTAATCGAACCGTTGCTGCCCAGGCGGTCGATGGTGCTTCCCTGCAGGAAACGCAGCAGGCTCGCCTGACTCTCGAACGGCAGATCGCCGATTTCATCGAGAAATACGGTGCCGCCGTGAGCCGCTTCCACGCGCCCTATTCTGCGTTGACTCGCGCCCGTGAAGGCGCCGCGCTCGTAGCCGAACAACTCGGACTGCAGCAGGTGCGGCGGAATCGCGCCGCAGTTGATGGCGACGAACGGCGCGTCACGACGCGCCGAGCGCGCGTGAATCGCCGCCGCTGTCAACTCCTTGCCCGTCCCGGATTCACCGGAAACGAAGACGGGCGCGTCGTTTGTCGCGACTTTGCGGATCGATTGGAATAACGCGAGCATGGCATCGCAGTTGCCGATCATCTCGCCTTCCGCCGCGGACGTATCGACTAACGCGGGTTCGCCGAGCGAGATCATGCCGCAGGCATGGCCTACCGTATCGACAATCCTGGCGTTCGTGGCGGGAAGCGTCACGTAGTCGAAGCAGTAGTCGCGCACCAGTCGGCGTACGGCGGCGTCATCGAACTCCGGCGCCGCGGTCATCGCCACCCAGCCGACGTTCGGCATTGCCACGCAGGCTTCCAGCGCGGCCATGTCATGGCCATCGAACACGCTCGACAGATCGACCAGTCCGCCAGCCAGCGAGCCGTCATCCACGGCTTGCCGGACATCACGAACCGAACCGGCGACCTCAACCTCCCAATCACGCTCTTCGAAGCTCGCCAATAGCTCCGGCGAAGGGTCGCGCGTGAAGTAGATGACACGCCGCGTAATGGCCTTGATTTTGTGCATTGTTTTTTATTTTCCCGCAGAGCCCGCTCTGAGACGCGTTGTGCTCAGGTGCCTCGCCGCTGCGTTGTTCCAGTTGCCCCGTGAACGCGGATGCCTGTCCTCGCAAATCAGGCGCGTACCAGGGGCTGCCATTTCATGATGCATCGGGTTCCATCAAGCCGACAGCGCTGCGAACGTTGGCTGGAGAGAAGCCGGATGCGATAACGACAGCCGATCATACGCGGCTGCCGGCTTGCTGCGACGCGCCCTGACTATATTTGATGATTGAGTTCGGCATGGCCTCTGCCGCCTCTGCCGCCTCTGCTGCCTCTGCTGCCTCTGCTGCCTCTGCCCACGTTAGCTGGTTAAACCTGTCGCAGAGCCGGTCAGGCCTTTGAGACTATGCCTCGCGCCTCAGTTTTCTGAAGAACTTGCGGATCTCGGCAGCCAGCATATCGGGCTTTTCCATCGCGGCGAAATGGCCACCGCTCGGCATGTCGGTCCATTGCACGACGTTGAAAGTCCGTTCGAGCCAAGTGCGCGGCGGATGGTGGATCTCCTTGGGAAACTGCGCAAATCCGACCGGCGGCAGGACGCGTTGCCCCTCGGCGAAGCGCATGGGCTGCAAGCGGTTTTCCCAATACATCTGCATCGCTGGGCCGATACTCTGCGTGTACCAGTAAAGCGAAATGTTGGTGAGCAACTCGTCTTTCGAAAACACGCGCTCGATCTCGCCGTCGCAATCGCTCCATGCGCGAAACTTCTCGCCGATCCACGCAGCAAGCCCCACCGGCGAATCGTTCAGCGACGCCGCCACAGTCTGCGGTTTCGTGGCGTGCAGATGCGCATAGCCGCCTTCGAGAGCCGCCCACTCACTCTTCTCCCGCAAATAGGCCTCCTCTGCGGGCGTGAGCGGCATCTGCGCGGCGCCGCTTGCGGGCTCGTACGAGCTCGGCAGAAAGTTGAGATGAATACCGTCGACAACCGTGTGATGCCGTGCGGCGAGCGCGATCGAGACACCCGCGCCCAGATCGCCGCCTTGAGCGCCAAAGCGTTCATAACCGAGGCCACGCATCAGCGAAGCCCATAAATCCGCCACCTGAAACGCCGAAGTGGCAGGCGCCGCGGGTGCCGCCGAAAACGCGAAGCCGGGCAGCGACGGAACGACGACGTCGAACGCATCGGCCGGATCGCAGCCGAAGGCGGCCGGATTGCATAAGCGCTCGAGCAGCGCGTGGAACTCGAAAAACGATCCCGGCCAGCCATGCGTTATCACGAGCGGATAAGACGTCGGGCCGACGCCGCGCCGATGCACGAAGTGCACGCGCTGACCATCGACCTCGGCGAGAAATTGCGGTTGCAGATTCAGCCTGCGTTCGGCCTCGCGCCAATCGAAACGCTCGGCCCAGTACTGCGCGAGTTCGCGCAGCCAGGTTGAATCGGTGCCTTGCTGCCAGGCGGGCGACGGCGTAGCCGGTGCCCAGCGTGTCGCGCGAATACGCCGGCGAAGATCGTCTATCTCGGCTTCCGGCACGGCAATCTGAAACGGTTCGATCTGCATGTCAGTTCATCCGGCGCAAGATGTGGGGATAACGGGCGCTCAGGATTCGATAGCGCCGGTCCCGGCAATTCAGCGGGGGAGCGAAGCTTCAAAACAGGCACGGAGCGTACGCAGCAATTCTGCATGGTACACAATGGGCGGATTTCCCGTTTTGCGTCCCGGAGACCACCATGCTTGCAGCGCTCGCGGCTCTACTCATCTTTCAATGCCTTGGAGAAGGCGTGTCATATGTGTTCCATCTGCCGGTGCCAGGTCCGGTGATCGGCATGCTGCTGTTGTTCGGTTTCCTCATGCTGCGCCCGCGGGCCGCCGATGCGATCGAGCCGACCGCGCTCGAATTGCTGCGCCATCTGTCCTTACTCTTTGTGCCGGCAGGCGTCGGCATCATGGTGTCGGCGAACCAGATTCGCGGCGACGCTGTGGCAGTGATCGTCTCCATTGCAGTCAGCACGACGCTGGCGATCGCCGTCGCCGCGCTCGTCACCCGTGCGTTGATGCGGCGCCAACGCCGGGATCCTGCCACCTCGGAGGCCGTGTCGTGACCGCCATTCCCAAGCTCGGCGCCATCTGGGTTTATCTCGCCGCGAGCCCCTTGCTCGGCCTGACCATTACGCTGGTCGCCTACCTGATCGCCCAGTCCATCTACGCGAAGGCACGCTTCAATCCACTCGCCAATCCGGTGCTGATCGCCGTGGCGCTGCTGGTTGCGCTGCTCGAAATCACGCACACACCGTATGCCACCTACTTCGAAGGCGCGCAATTCGTCCACTTTCTGCTCGGGCCGGCGACGGTCGCGCTAGCGCTGCCGCTCTACCGGCAGTGGCCCAAACTGCGCCGGTCCGCCTTGCCGCTGATCGGCGGCCTCGTTGCCGGGTCGTTGACGGCTATCGTCTCGGCGGTCGGCGTGGCAGCGCTGTTCGGCGCTTCGCATCAAACTGTCGCGTCGCTTGCACCGAAGTCAGCGACCACGCCGATTGCGATGGCGGTCGCCTCCGAGATTGGCGGCATTCCGTCGTTGACCGCGGTGCTCGTGATATCCACCGGGGTATTCGGCGCCGTTTTTGCGCGTTTCATTCTGAACGCGCTGCGCATCGTCGAGCCGGAGGTTCGCGGATTCGCACTCGGGGTTGCGTCGCACGGCATCGGCACGGCGCGGGCTTTCCAGGTCAGCGAAGAAATGGGGGCATTTGCCGGCCTCGGCATGGGCCTGAACGGAATTTTTACCGCATTCGTCGTGCCGGTGCTGATCCCGCTCGCGGCGCGCTGGTTGTTGGCTTGAAAGCTTGAGGGGCTAGCGTTCGGTCGCACGGACGAACCCACTTATGCGCAGCTCGCTGAAGCGTTGCGCTAAACGGCGGCCTACACCGCTTCACGGACGCGGCGCGTTGGTCAGGCTCGGTGCGCCGCCGGGTCCAGCCGGGTCCGGATTGCCGAACGCGGGGAGACTGCCATCGGCGCGAGCGCGGGCGATTTCCGCGCGCACCTGTGCGCGTGTTTTTGGGCCGCTCTCTGACCTCAAAGGCGTCTCGATGGCGGGTGCGAACTGAGGTGGCCATGGTGTCGACTGCGCGGGCGCGGCTTGCGGGTTTGGCTGGGCTTGCGGGCCTGGCGGCGCTACCGGCGCCTGTTGTATCGGCTGTATCGGCTGGATGACAGCCGATACACTGGTTACGTTAGAGATGACCTTCGCTTCGGCCGGCACAGCGACTGACGAACTCGCAACAGCGGGTGCGCCGACACCATTCGCTCTCCCGCCCGGCACACTTGCCGCGCTAACAGCGGTTTCGGGAGCTCGCGAGGTCTTCGCGTAACGGTTTGAGTGCTCGCGAATTGCAACGTGGTTTGCGTGGAGCCGGCCCGTTTTCGAGGAAGACGGCGACGCAAGCCGTGCCGATTTCCCCCCTTGCTGCACCAGCTTTTCCGCATGCATGGCAGCCGGTGCGTGCTGCGCCTGCTCCGTGCGCGCCTCGACCTCTTTCTGGAGCGCGAGAACCTGTTCGTCGTCCGGGTGGGCCGGTCGTATCGCGTCCAGTTGCGCTTGCGCGGCGGCAAGATCGTTGCGCTGCAAACTTCGGCGCGCCGCCCGAAGATTCCCGGCAATGGCCGCTGCCGATTCGCTGCTTGCAACGACAGGCCCGGAACTCACCGAACCGGTTATCGTGTTGCCGCGGGTGTAATGAGCCGACGCGTTGTCGTGCTCCAGGCCGAGTTCGTCCGCCGGCAACCCGCTTTTGCCCGACTGCGAAACATACGCCGCGATCGCGAGCGCGCCGACAAAAAGGCTCGTGAGAACGATCTTCCTGGGTTCGCTGACCATGACGCCTCCCTCTCTATTCGCGGACATGCGCGTTCGCGGCATCGCAAACGTGCCCGAATTCATCAGAGAGTTCACAGCGAATCAATCGATGCCGCCGCAACGACCGCGAGTTCGGCCGATACAGTCATCTACGAATCAGAGTGCAAGCTGGATGCGTGCTATGTTTTATTTATAGTCGCCAAACGTCAATTCGTCCGCTTGCATGGGCGTGTTGTCCGAAAAAGCCTGCTTGCTGGCCTGGCCTTCCTAGGACGATTGTTTGAACTGCGAATCAATGAAAAGAGGGTTTGAATTCAGCGTTTGAATTCGGCGCATGCAACGCGTGCCTACACAAGTGGCCCCTCGGTCTGCTTGCCGCGCACGGCAACCACAATCGAGCTTCCGACAATCAACGTGATACCGAGCAGCGACATGCTGCCGATCGTCTCGCCCCACACGATATAGCCGAATAACGTAGCCCACACGATGCTGGTGTAGTTATACGGCGCGAGCGCCCCGGCATCGGCCTGTCGAAATGCCATGGTCATCAGCAACTGTCCTGCCGTGGCAAATCCGCCGAGCAACGCCATCACCGCGAGTGCCTGGATAGAAGGCGTGCGCCACGCGAAAAACAGCGATGCCCCGGTGACGATGGTGCCGATCACCGTGAAATACAGCACCGTGGTGCCCGAATCGTCGGTGGCGCGAATCCGCTTGATCTGAATGATCGACAGCGCGCCGAAAAATGCGCTCGACATCAGCAGCACCGGACCGAGCCAGCTCGAATGCGAACCGTCCGGGCGCACCACGAAAAGTACGCCGACAAAACCGGCCGCGGCAGCAAGCGCGTCGCGCGGCTTGAGCGTTTCCTTCAGAAGGAGCGGTGCAAGAACGATGACCAGCAAGGTCTCCGAGTAGACGATCGCCACCGCCTCGCTCAGCGGGACATAAGGCAGCCCTGCAAAGAACAGCCCCGAGGCGCCGAGCAACGTCAGCGCGCGCAAGGTCTGCCCGCGTACATCCATATGCCTGAGACGCTCGATAAGCGGCTTGCCGCGCAGGCAAACCGCAATCGCAGGCAGCAAGCCGAACACCATCCGGAAGAATGTCACTTCATTGGCCGGATAGGCGAGCGCCACGGATTTCGCCAGCGCATCGACGAGCGCGAAGCAGAACATGGAAACGAGGATCAGCGCGACGCTGCGCTGCGGCACGGCTGTATTCCGGACAGCGGTGATGGGCGGCATAAGCTTTCCTGGGCGCGCGGAGCAGCGCGCCGCTTTGATATCACCCCCAATGAAAGGGTGAAGTAATCGGAAAACGGATTATGCCTGTAGCGCCTCGACTGATCGACTGGAAAAACTGTGCGCTCACGTCACGCCGAGTTTCGTGAGCAGTGCGTTGGCCGCTGCTTCCGACGACGCGGGATTCTGCCCCGTGATCAGATTGCCCGCGACCACGATATGCGATTGCCAATCGGGCCCCTTCGAATACCTGCCGCCGTTCTTCTTCAACATATCCTCGACAAGGAAAGGCACCACCTCGGTAAGACCGACTGCTGCTTCCTCGGCATTGGAGAAACCGGTAACCGGCTTACCGCGCACGAGAGGCGTTTCATCCGGCGCTTTGGCATGGCGTAGCACACCTGGTGCGTGGCACACCGCGCCGACGGGCTTTCCCGCGGCATAGATCGCTTCGATCAGGGCAATTGAATGGGGGTCTTCGGCAAGATCCCATAGCGGTCCGTGACCGCCGGGATAGAACACCGCGTCATAGTCCGCAGCCGACACGGTGGCAAGCTTCGCCGTACTCGCCAACGCGGCTTGCGCGTGTGCGTCCTTCCTGAACCGGCGGGTCGCGTCGGTCTGCGCATCGGGATCGTCGCTCTTCGGGTCGAGCGGCGGCTGGCCGCCTTGGGGTGAAGCGAGCGTCATCTCGACGCCCGCATCCTTGAACACGTAATAGGGCGCGGCAAACTCTTCGAGCCAGAAACCGGTTTTCCGGCCTGTGTTGCCGAGTTGGTCATGTGAAGTCAGTACCACCAGAATCTTCATGGAAACCTCGCGAGCAAGTTCAATTCGCGCTGCATCGAGCCGTCGAGCGGAGTCTCCGGCGCAAGGCGTTCTGGCAGTATAGGCGGCTATCCAGAACGCAGAAGATGTTTTCCGGTTTTGCTACGCGCGCCCTTCGCGGCGTGCAGCCAACAGCCGCAGCGCGCCGGCGGCTAGCAAGATTCGCCGAACGGCCGCGCGCGTCACATCACAACGCCGCGTCAGCCAGCATAAATTTCAGGGTTCTCCACCAGGGGCAAGAACTGCCCTGTGCTGCCATCGAGTGCCAGCATCGTGCCGCTTTCGATGTTGAAAATCCAGCCGTGCAGTCGCAGCGTTTTGCTCGCAAGGCCCACGGCCACCGACGGATGCGTTCGAATGTTCGCGAGTTGAGCCATCACGTTATCTTTGACCAGAGCGTCGAGGCGCTCGGCATCCGATGCGTAGGTTCGTGACGCGTTGATCGCTTTCGCCGCGTCGGCGTGACGGAGCCACCCCGCCACCGCCGGCAAATGGTCGAGGTTCTTGCACGTGCAGATCGCCGTCATCGCCCCGCAATTGGAGTGACCGCAAATCACGATATCCCGCACGCCCAGTACCGCCACCGCGTATTCGACGGTCGCCGATACCCCGCCCGGCTCCGGACCGTATGACGGCACGATGTTGCCCGCGTTGCGGATGACGAACAGCGCGCCCGGCTCCACCTGAGTCAGTAATTCGGGAACGACACGGCTGTCCGAGCAGGTCACGAACAGCGTGCGCGGACTTTGCGCAGCCGACAAACGTTTGAACAATGCGCTCTGCTGCGGGAAGACTTCGCGTTGAAAGCGGATAAACCCTTCTATGATTTCCTGCACGACGTTCTCCGGATAGTCAAAGCCTCAGCCAGCCGACCCTTCGGCAAAGGTCCAAGGCGTGTCTGCGATCGGTTCGCGCGACTATACCGCAGCCGCGGTCACGGCTTCATCCTTCGTCGGGCGACACGTCAAACCTGAGGTCGATTCTGAAGCACAAACTTTACGCCTGCACATTCCAACGCCGAAGACAAAAAAACCCCGGCTGTTGCCAGCCGGGGCCAACTCTCTCGCTCGCACACCGGAAACCGTGCGTGCATCAGTACTGTACCTGCGCGGACGAAGCGGATATATACGCGAGACTGGAAGAATCCTTTCCACCGCTCGCCCGCTTCGTGGCTCGAACCCAATCGCGTTGCGCTAATGCGCGCCGTCACTTCGCTGCACGCATAAGCGCAACACAACCGGGTCGATCGCCACTGACTGCGCCTTCGGCAAAGCTAGCGGATTAACGGCTATACATCGCGTTCCAGTCGGCAGAGGAAACCGCCGGGCGTCCGCTTTGCGATGCCCCTGCAACGCTGCCGCCGTAGCCGCTCATGCTGCTGTTTTGCGCGGCAATCCGTGCTTGCGCGGCCTGGATCGCGTCGGGATAATGCGCCTCGTCGCCGTCACCGACGCGATATCCCGCCTGCTGGAGTTGAACCAGTTCGGCACGCACCTGCTCACGTGTGATGCGGGAATTCGATTGCGCAAAAACGGCGGCCGAAGCAGCGAGCGAAGCAACGATAACGACAGCCTTGATCAAAGACTTCATGATAAAAACAACCTCCGGTGAGTAATGGGTTGCGGTCTGTCGCGTGATGCGCTCCGTGACCGCAGACCTAATATAGGCGCCGATTCCTCTGGGAAAAACGGTCGCACATCGAAGGGATTGTTGTTGAGTCTGGAGAAATCGCGCCGGCCGCACCCTGTCACCGTTTCGAATCGACAGCGCACGGCCGCACGAATAACGCAAACTTCGCGATTGCTACATAACTCGCCGCATGATTGCGCGTACCGCAATCAGAAGCGCGTGCGTAGACCCACGGTGCCCACCACCTGGTTGCCGGTCGAAGACGCGCCGCCGGCCGTATTGATGAAGGCGGTGTAGCCCTCGCCGCTCACGTGCTGAACCATCGCCTCGGCGTACACGTCCGTGCGTCGAGACAACGCGTAGACGGCCTGCAGATTCACCTGATTCCACTTCGGATCCGAACCAAACGTCGACGTGCCGCCCACATGCGCGTTCGTGTACGTGTACGAAGCACCGAGGCTCAGTGCAGGCGTCACCGCAACCTTGCCATTCACTTCGAAGTTGTCGAAACGCATGGACCCATGCGTCGCGCCAAACGACGCCGTATTCTCAAACTGGCTATGCGTGTAGACAAACCCCGTCGTCACCGGTCCGAAACCGTAGCTCAGGGCAGCCCCGGCCGTGCGCTGAACATCGGCGCCGAGCTGGAAACCGCCCGTGCCGTTGGCCGTCGATTCCGCGAGATCGACCGCGCCGCCGGTGTTCGTCGTCGAGTTGGAACCGTTGATCTGCAGGTAGCCCGCGGCCGCCTTGAACGGACCGTTGCTATAGCTCACCCCCGCGCTGTAGGCACGATTGATGGCGAAGCCGGTGTTGTTGGAAAACGCGTAGAGGCCGCCGAACGTCAGCCCGCCGTAGTTCACGCTCGTGTACTTGATGGCGTTGCTCATCCGCACCGAGTGGTTCAGGTTGTCGTTGTCGAACGGATGAGCGAAGCCTGTATCGCCGAAGGTACCGGCCGTGCCCGATAGCGGCGCGACAAAATCGACGAGCGAATCGTATTGGCGACCGAGCGTGAGCGTGCCGAACTGCGTGCTGCTCAGGCCGGCAAACGCCTGACGGCCGAACATGCGGTTGTTCTGGCCGAGCTTGCCGTTCTGCACGTTGTAGCCATCTTCAAGCACGAAGATGGCCTTCATGCCGCCGCCGAGATCCTCGCCGCCGCGCAAGCCGAAGCGGCTGCCGTTGATATTGCCGCTCGTCGCCTGAATAAGCGCACCCTGCGTGCCGCCCTTCTTGACGTTGTTGGTATACATCACGCCCGCATCGATGAGGCCATAGAGGGTGACCGAACTTTGTGCGTTCGCCGCGGTAGCGGCAAGTCCTGCGAACGCCGCGACTGCGGCAGAAATCTTTTTCACGGTAATGCTCCTGCGTAGCTGAGGTCTGGTTTTGAACAGCGACGCGAAGTATAAAAACCCGCAGCCGTAAAACGACTGGCTGAGCTTTGGAGCAGTCCTTTATAGATTGGGAAACAATCGTTCATCAACATGCAGCAATCCAGACGCGATGCGACCGGGCGCGATGTTTTGACCACCAGAAGGCCCTGACCGGCGCGCTGGCGCCGCAGGTCAGGTTGCGTGCGAACAACACGCCGGGTTGCCGGCGAGATGCGCTATTTCATGCGTTGCCACACGACTTTCGAGGATCCATAGCCGAAGGCGCCCGGCGTGAAGTACGTCAACCGGTCGCCGTCGAGCGTGAATGGGCGACGCTGAACCTCGGCGTCCCAGTTCGGGAAGGTGCTCTTTTTAATGTGAAAGACGATAACCTGCGCCGCCGTGTCCACGGTATACGAGCCGAAATGCGCGACATTGCCGCGGGCGACCTTTGCGTTCTCTTCCACTGTGCTTTGCTGCCGGTCCCCGGACGTGAATTTCGGCAGGTCGGCACTCAGCACGAGCAGCACGTAGCGGCCGTCATTGCCGAAGATGAGTTGCCCTTGCGGATGCGGGCCAAGCAATTCTATTTCGTTGCCGCTCTTTGCCACCGTCAGCGAGACGAGCGACCACGATCCCACGAGGCTGTCCGCCGCTTGAGCAACAGCTTTTGGCACCGGCACGCAGAATGCTACGAGCGCCAGCGCGATGGCGGCGAAAAACTGCTGCGTTGGTTTCATGACGTTCTCCACGCGCGCGAGGACGTGAAGTCAGACGAATCCGTCGCGCTTCGCCAGCACCTGCGTAAAGATTGGCCGATCCGCCGATCCGCCGTCCGATTGCACGGCGCGCCGTTCCGGGACTCGACCGCGTACCGGCGTCCACGTTCGCGTGGAGGCGACGATGTCGGGCGAGACAAAATAAAATGGGGATTGTGGCCGGGTGCTTTGAAGCGTAGGTGGTTTGCTGGCGAAAAGCTATGGGAGCGGGCCCGGCGCCCACATGCCGGCCCGCCCTCCCAGGTCAGGATCCAGGCCGCTCGGGCCTCAGTTGAAATCCCCGGTTTCCAGCTCCACGGATTTCCCCCCATTTTTTTCGAGGACCCGGCGCGTCGCATTTTCAATCCGCGTGCGATTGGCTTCAAAGGTCCCGACCAGATCGTGGGCCGAGGGACCCTCGTTGCCAAAATGGTCGTTCAGCGCGTCCAGCGACACGCTGCACCAGACGTCAGTCCCATCGACATTGGCTTCGAAGGCGACGCGCGCCGCTGCCACCACTTCACGGCGTCCGGTGAATTCGATCCTCATAATGACCCTCCATTTGGCGAAATTCACGCTGAATGGGCGAAACCTGTGCCAGGGCGCTTTAGCGTTGCTTTAACTCCGCTTTAACTTCGCGCTTTAGCCCGGCCACCACTGTCCGCGTTCAGCGCATATTCTCCGCAAGGTGCATACTCGACCTCGGCCGCCTTCTGACGGCCGCGCTTTTTGCGTCCCGGCATGGCAGTCACCTGTCACACCGCCGGACGCTTCCAACATCCTAATACTACCGCCCCATGTCCCGCAGCCCGCAATTGTCGCGTCCTTTAGTCATTGCCGCAGTCATGGCCTCAATGGCGATGGTCGCCATCGAAGCCACCATCGTGTCCACCGCGATGCCGCAGATCGTCGCGCAACTCGGCGATCTGCATTTGTACAGCTGGGTCTTTTCGTCGTTCCTGCTGACGCAAACCGCCATGACCGTGGTCTTCGGCAAGCTAGCCGATCTCTATGGGCGCAAGCCGGTCATGCTCGCCGGCATCGCAATCTTTCTGCTCGGCTCGGTGCTGGCCGGCTTCGCCTGGTCGATGCCCGCCATGATCGTGTTCCGCCTCATTCAAGGCATCGGCGCTGGCGCGATCCAGCCGGTCACGCTGACCATCGTCGCGGATCTCTATCCGGCGCGCGAACGCGGCAAGGTGCAGGGTTATCTTGCCAGCGTGTGGGCCATTTCAGCGGTGGTCGGGCCGATGGTGGGCGGCTTCATCATTCACAACCTGTCGTGGGCGTGGATCTTCTGGATGAACGTGCCGATCGGCCTTGCCTCCGCAGCCGGCTTCATTGCGTTCCTGCGCGAATCGGAGCGGCATGCGCGTCCGTCGATCGACTTCGCGGGCGCGGCGCTGTTCATGGCGGCCATCGCGGCACTGATGATGGCGCTGACCTACGCCGGCGACGACGACATGGCCCGTGCCTCGCTCGCGGGCGGCGCGTTCGCGCTGTGCCTGCTGCTGTTCGTATTCCAGGAGCGCCGCGCGGCCGAGCCGATGATCTCGTTCGCACTCTGGAGCCGCCGGCCGATTGCCGCGTGCAATGCCGCCACCGTGCTGTCCGGCATGATCCTGATGGGCGCCACCACCTTCCTGCCGATGTATGTTCAGGGCGTGCTGCACCGCTCGCCCGTGGTCGCCGGTCTGGCACTCACGATGATGATGGTGGGCTGGCCGGCGGGCGCGACGCTCGCGGCGAAATCGTTTCACCGCATTGGCTTGCGGCGCATTCTGATCGGCGGCAGCGCATTCGTGCCGCTCGGCGCGTTTCTGCTCGTGTTCCTGCAGCCTGGCGGCTCGCCGCTCGTCGCGGCGTTCGGCTCGCTCATCATGGGCTTCGGCATGGGCACGTCGAGTGTCAGCTCGCTGGTACTGATTCAGGAAATCGTCGAGATGAACGAGCGCGGCAGCGCCACCGCATCGAATCTCTTTTCGCGCAATCTCGGCAGCACGCTGGGCGCGACGCTGTTCGGCGCGGTGCTCAACTTCGGGCTCAGTCACTCGAAGGACGTCGCCGTGGTCACCTCGGATCAACTGAAAGCGCTGCTGCAGAATCAGGTGGCGAGTCTCGCCGACAGCGACATGATTCGCATGGTGTTGCATCAGTCGCTGCATCTGACCTTCATCTCGATCTTCGCGATTGCGATTTTTGTGGTCGTGCTGCTGGGCTTCGTGCCTGCGGTCAATATCGGACCCGCGAAGAAGGTCCCGCTAGAAACGTTGTCGCCGCTTAAGGACTGAGCTTCGCTAAGCGCCGCCCGCGCGCAAGGCGGTGGCGAAGAAGTCGAGCGCCCGTTTGGCCGTTTGCGCATGCACCGCGTCGCGATCGACACCCGGATTGTCCTTGCAGATCGTCGCAAGACGTTCCATCGCGCCGGGAAGCAGGATCTGCCGGCACGGCGGCGCTCGCCCACAACAACGCCGCCGAACACGACGCGAGCGCGGCACAGCATGAACGAAGCATGGTTAGTCCTTGCGAATGGGGAGCATCCGATTCATCGCGTTCGGTGCCGGGCTTGATCTTGGCGCCAGGATAGCGGCCTCAGCGGCGGAAGATGGTGCAAGAGCTTTAGAAATTTTTCCGGGCGCGGGATGGCACGGCCGCGCGTCAATCACGGCCCCGGCAGAGCCCCATCATCCACGCATAGACCGCATCCACCGCCGCGGAGCGCGCCGGTTGGGCCGAACGCATCAACCAGAGCGGCGCGAGCGCGAATCCCGGCACCTGCGGCAAGATCTCGACGCGCCCGCTCGTCAATGCGTCCCCGGCGGTGAGCCGGGACACCATCGCGATGCCTGCCTCCTGCTCGGCCGCCGCCACGAGGATGCGCGGATCGTCGACCGTCATGGCACGCCGCGTGCGCAAACCGCCGCGCCTGAGCTCCGGCAACCATGGCGCCCACTCCGGACGCGGCTCGTGAACCAGCAAGGGGGCTTGCGTCAAAACGTCGGGAAAGGGGGCCGAACGCAGGCGGCGCGCGGTCATGGGCCCGCAGATAGCGATCGCCTCCTCGTCGAGCAAAGGTTCGCAGATCACTTCGGGCGTGCGGATTTCCTTGACGGACACGACCAGATCGACATCGACACGATCGATCTCGTTCACCTGGTCCCCGGTAATGAGCCAGATCTCGATGTTCGGCAACGCTGCCGAAAACGCCGGCATGCGCGGCATGATCCAACCCGTCGCAAACTGGGGCGCGCAATAGACGATCACCGAATCGGGATTGCCATACGGCTCGATGCGATCGCGTCCATCCGCAAGGGTCGTCATCGCCGACGTCACGGTCTGTGCATACAGCGCGCCAGCGGCCGTCAGCGCCACGCCGCGCCCGATCCGCCGGAACAGCGGCTGACCGGTCCATTCCTCGAGTTGCTGGATCTGATGGCTGATCGCCGATTGAGTCAGCGCCAGTTCCTGCGCGGCCCGCGTGAAGCTGCCAAGGCGCGCGGCAGCGTCGAAAGCGAGCAGGGCCTGCAGCGGGGGAAGTCTACGCATCGGGTCACCAAGGTCACGGCCAGCTATTAGAAATATCGATACTTCCAGCAAGATTCTTCGCTTTTCGCTGGAATATTGCCCCGCAATCATAGCGCCAGTTGCTCTTCACGCGCCGTCCGCTGCTTCAGCAGACATGAGAAATATTTGTGTGACGGCGCTCATTGAAACCGACCGGATCGACCTGCATGACCCAGAACCTGCCTCTGAACCTGAACGCTTTGCAGCCTGCCGCAACCACGTCGGCCGCCGTCGCGGACGCTGCGGCCGGCCAACCCGCCGCCCCCACCTATGCCGGCGTGCTGTCTTTCATGCGCCGGCCCTACACGCGCGATCTCACCGGGGTCGACGTGGCCATTTCGGGCATTCCGCTCGATCTCGCGACCACCTTCCGCCCCGGCACGCGCTTCGGCCCGGCGGGCATGCGCGCGGCCTCGGTACAGCTGGCCGAGCTGGGCGCGTTTCCGTGGGGCGTCGATCCGTTCGATCACCTCAACGTAGTCGACTACGGCGACTGCTGGTTCGACGCTCACAACCCGCTCGGCATTCGCGACGCGATCATCGCTCACGCCCGCGAGATTCTCGCGACCGGCACCCGCATGCTGACGCTCGGCGGTGATCACTACATCACTTACCCGCTGCTGGTCGCGCACGCCGAGAAATACGGCAAGCCGCTGAGCCTGATTCATTTCGACGCGCATTGCGACACGTGGCCGGACGACAACCCCGATTCGCTGAACCACGGCACGATGTTCTACAAGGCGATCCGTGAGGGGCTGATCGACCCCGCGCGTTCGGTGCAAGTCGGCATCCGCACCTGGAACGACGACTTCATGGGCGTGCGCATTCTCGACGCGCCATGGGTCCACCGCAATGGCACGCGGGCGACCATCGACGAAGTGCTGTCGATCGTCGGCGACGCGCCCACCTACCTCACCTTCGACATCGACTGCCTCGATCCGGCCTTCGCACCTGGCACAGGCACGCCCGTGGCAGGTGGTCTGAGTTCAGCGCAGGCGCTGGAAATCGTACGCGCGCTGGGCGCCGTCAATCTGGTGGGCGCGGACGTGGTGGAAGTGTCGCCGCCCTACGACCACAGCGACGTCACCGCCCTCGCCGCGGCCCACCTTGCCGCCGACATGTTGTGCCTGATGCGCAATCAGAAGCTGCAACGCCATCAGCGCATGTCAGACCACAACCGCTCCGTTGAACCCATCTCAGGATGACCACCATGCTCCCTACCCTCATGAAGCGGACGCCCGCCACACCAAGGCAGGCCGCGCCTATGCTGGCCGCGCTCTCGTTCTGCGCGATCTGCGCGTTTAGCGCCGCCGCGCATGCCGACGACAAGCAACTCAACCTGTATAACTGGGCCGACTACATCGCGAAAGACACGGTGCCGAACTTCGAGAAAGAGTCCGGCATTCACGTGCAATACGACGTCTACGATGGCGACGAAACCTTGCAGGCGAAACTGCTGACCGGTTCGACCGGCTACGACGTCGTGGTGCCGACCTCGAACTTCCTCGCCCAGCAGATCCAGGCCGGCATCTACCAGAAGCTCGACAAATCGAAACTGCCGAACCTGGTGAATCTCGACCGCAGTCTGCTGAAGCTGGTGGCTGACGCGGACCCCGGCAATCAATACGCGGTGCCGTGGGCGTGGGGCACCACGGGGCTCGGCTACAACGTCACACGTGTCAAAAAGATTCTCGGCAACGATGCGCCGCTCGATAACTGGGACATCCTCTTCAAACCCGAGTACCTGAGCAAGCTGAAGAGTTGCGGGGTGTCGGTGCTCGATGCGCCGACCGATGTATTCGCGGTCACGCTGCACTATCTCGGCCGCGATCCGAACAGCACGAATCCAGCCGACTATCAGGCCGCGTACGACGCGCTGAAGAAAATCCGCCCGTACATCACGCAGTTCAACGCGACAAGCTACATCAACGATCTCGCGGGCGACGACATCTGTTTTGCACTGAGCTGGTCGGGCGACGTGTCGATGGCGAGCCATCGCGCGCGTGAAGCCAATAAGAGTTACGAGGTCAAGTACTTCATTCCTCAAGGCGGCGCGCCGGTCTGGTTCGACATGATGGCGATCCCGAAAGATGCGCCGCATCCAGAAGCCGCGCTCAACTGGATCAACTACATCGAGCGCCCCGAAGTTCATGCAGGGATCACCAACGAGGTGTTCTATCCGAACGCGGATGCCGCCGCGCGCAAATTCGTGCGACCGGAAATTCTCAACGATCCGACCGTGTATCCGCCTGAGTCCGTGCTGAAAACGCTGTTTCTGCTCAAGCCGTTGCCGGCCCAGATCAAGCGCCTGGAAGGCAGGCTATGGGCGCAGTTGAAGACAGGGGGATAACGAGCCGGCGGCGTGAGGATCAGCCGCCTTTTGCGTATAGCGTCGACTCGGCGAATCCTTCGGCAGCGAGCACTTGTCCGACCAGAATCAGCGCCGTCCGCTCGATGTGGGTCGTCTGCACTTTGCCGACGATGTCGTCGAGCGTACCCGTGATCTTTTCCTCGTCCGGCCAGCTCGCACGATAGATCACGGCGATCGGACAATCACCGCCGTAATGCGGCCGCAATTCATCCACAATGCGCGCGAGATGGCGCACACCGAGGTGTATCGCCATCGTCGCGCGATGTCTCGCGAGGTCGGCGAGTTGTTCGCCTTCCGGCATCGTTGTTTTGCTGGCAAAGCGCGTGAGGATCAGCGTCTGCGAAATATTGGGCAACGTGAGTTCACAACCGAGCGTTGCCGCGCAGGCTGCGGTCGCCGTCACGCCGGGCACGATTTCGTAAGGAATGCCGAGTTCGCGAAGTCTGCGAATCTGCTCGCCGATCGCGCCATACAACGACGGGTCGCCGGAATGCACGCGCGCCACGTCCTGACCTTTGTCGTGCGCGGCCTTGAGTAAGGCGACGATCTGATCGAGGTCGAGCTCGGCGGTATTCACGACCTGCTCCGCGATATGCCCCTCCAGCACGGCGGCCGGCACCAGCGAGCCGGCGTACAGGATCACCGGGCAGCCGCGCACGAGGCGTTGCCCTTTCACTGTGATCAGTTCCGGGTCGCCGGGACCCGCGCCGATAAAAAACACCGTCATTCACAACTCCATGATTCGTTCGGCAAGCATGTCATGCATGCGTGCATGCTATGCGCCATTTAACCTGAGACCTGCAATGCTTCCAGCAGGTCGGCCACGCTTGCAAACTCACGATCGACCGCGGGCAACTCGGGGCGCCGCAGCATCACGACCGGCAAGCCGCGTTCGCGCGCGACTTCGAGTTTCGCTTCGGTAGCGCTGCCGCCGCTGTTCTTGCTGACGACGACATCGAACGCTTCCGCGCTAAAAAGCATTCGCTCGCCCTTGAGCGTAAACGGACCGCGTGTCGCCAGAATCCGCGCGCGTGGACTGCCTTCGTATGTGTCGAGGCAGCGTACCGTCCAGAACTGCTGTGGCGGGATTTCGTCGAGATGCGCAAGCGGTTCGCGACCGAGCGTAAAGAGCGGCCGATTGAACGGAGCGAGCGCGGCCGTGAGTTCGGCCCAATCGCCGACCATGCGCCAGTCGTCGCCGGCCTGCGGCTTCCAGCCCTGGCGGCGCAGCGCCCAGCACGGCACGCCCACCGCGCCGCTCGCTTTTGCGGCATTGGCGCTGATCTGCGCGGCGTACGGATGCGTTGCGTCGACCACGAGGCCGATACGTTCGTCCGCGATATAACGCGCCATACCTTCACTGCCACCAAAGCCGCCCACGCGCACGCCGCACGACAGATCGTCCGGCACCTTGCCGAGGCCCGCGAGACTGTACACGTGCCGAGAGCCGAGTTGTCTGGCGATCCGCAAAGCATCGCCGGTGCCGCCGAGCAACAGAACCCGCGTCATCGCGCGACTCCGATCAGATTGCCCTGGCGGTCAATCGCGAACATTTCGACCGCGACCTGCGGCGGCACGATATCGCGCGCGACAGCAAGCGCATGCCGGCAGACGATATCGCCGAGCGGCACGTGTTGCGCGTGCGCTAGCGCGACGGCTTGCTGACTCGTATTGGCTGCGAGGATCGCCGCCTGCAACGCGTCGTCTGCGCCATATGCGGCGGCCCATGTGGCAAGCCGTTCCAGATCGATGCTCGAATTGCGGCTATGCAAATCCAGGTGGCCGGCTGCCAGCTTGCTGAGCTTGCCGAAGCCGCCGCACACGCTCAGGCGCTCGACCGGTGCGCGCTTCATATGCTTGAGCACCGCG
Organism: Paraburkholderia haematera; assembly: GCF_905220975.1. GTDB lineage: Bacteria > Pseudomonadota > Gammaproteobacteria > Burkholderiales > Burkholderiaceae > Paraburkholderia > Paraburkholderia haematera. The sequence continues at coordinate 235,660 of NZ_CAJNBK010000003.1, forward strand.
CCGACGAAGTCGCCCATTTCGATCAGCGCGATATCCGGCAGACCGTAGTGCGCGCGCATCGCGTCTTCACTTGCGTTGCCGGTGCAGGCCGCGATATGGAGATAACCGTTTGCACGCGCGACGTCGATACCCTGATGAATCGACGCGATATACGCCGAACACGAGAACGGCCGCACAATGCCCGTGGTGCCGAGAATCGACAAGCCACCGAGAATGCCGAGCCGCGGATTCATTGTTTTCAATGCGAGCGCTTCGCCACCTTCCACGCCGATCGCCACGTCGAAGCCGCCGGTGTATCCATGCTCCGCCGCGAGCTCCGTCAGGTGCTCGGTCATCATCTTGCGTGGCACGGGATTGATCGCGGGTTCGCCGACCGGCAGCGTGAGGCCCGCGCGCGTCACGGTGCCGACGCCTGGTCCCGCACGGAATAGCACACCGGGTTCGGCGATCAAGCGCACGCGGGCGAATACGATTGCGCCGTGCGTCACGTCGGGGTCGTCGCCTGCGTCTTTCACTGTGCCGGCTTCCGCGCCGTCCGCGGTCAGGCGGCAGAACACCAGAGGCATCGGTACATGCTGGCCCTTCGGCAACACGATCTCCGCAACCTCGCTGACAATACCCGCGAGCAACAGACGCGCGGCCGCGAGCGACGTCGCGGTGGCGCAACTGCCGGTCGTGTAGCCGCTACGCAGCGGCGCGGGTTGTTCGGGCGTTTCTTCGCGCATTACGGTCGGGGCAAGCCGGCTGGGGTAGATGTGCTGGGCTTGATCACTTCCAGCAGCGTAATCGGCAACGCCTGACGCCATGTATCGAAGCCGCCGAGCGGCTGCGCCTCGGCCAGCGCAATGCGGGTCAGCGTGCCGCCGTGCTGCTCCCGCCACGCCACGAGCGCCGCCTCGCCTTGCAAGGTCACCGCGTTGGCGACCAGTCTCCCGCCGTCGCGCAGACGCGCCCAGCAGGCGTCGAGCACGCCCGGCGCGGTCACGCCACCGCCGATGAACACGGCATCCGGCGCGGTCAATCCTCCCAGCGCCTCGGGCGCGCGGCCGGCCACCAGTTGCAAACCCGGCACGCCCAACGCATCGCGATTGTGTTCGATGAACCGCTGCCGCTCCGCGTGCCCTTCGATCGCGATCGCGCGGCAAGACGGATGCGCGCGCATCCATTCGATGCCGATCGAGCCGCTGCCCGCGCCCACATCCCAGAGCAATTCGCCGGGCGTCGGCGCGAGGCGCGCCAGCGTGATCGCGCGGACGTCGCGTTTGGTCAACTGACCGTCATGGCGAAAGGCGTCGTCGGGCAAGCCGGTGGTCAGCGGCAGACGCGGGGCGCCCTCCGTGGCACGGCATTCAAGCGCAATCAGGTTCAGCGCCGCCACCTCGCCCGCGGACCACTGGTCGGCGCGGCCATCGATACATCGCTCCCGATCGCCGCCCAAATGCTCCAGCACGGTCATCCGGGTCGCGCCGAAACCGCGCGCATTCAGCAGTTCGGCCAGCGCGGCGGGCGTGCGCCCATCGGCGCTCAGCACGAAGACGCGCGCGCCGTCGTGCAAATGCGCATTCAGCATCGGCAACGGCCGTCCCACCAGCGAAACGGTGGCGACATCCTGCAGCGGCCAGCCCAGCCGCGCGGCCGCCAGCGACAACGACGACGGCGCCGGCAGCACCCGCAACTCGCCAGCCGGCAACTGCCGCGCCAGCGTCGCGCCGACACCGAACAGCATCGGGTCGCCGCTCGCCAGCACACAGACGGACCCGCTGCGCTCCGCCAGCAAAGGCCCGAGATCGAACGGCTTCGGCCATGCCGCCCGGCGCGCGACCAGACGCGCCGGCAGCATGGCCAGATGACGCTCCCCCCCGTAGACCACCGACGCTTCCAGCAAAGCACGCCGCGCGGGCCTCCCCAAGCCGGCGAAGCCGTCATCGCCTATACCCACCACGGTCAGCCACGCCGGCATGCATCCATCCTCATTCTGTATCTTCAAATAATGCGCTGTGCCACGCCGGTTAAAGCGTCCAGCCTCGTTGTGCTGTTCGAAAAAAGGCATAATACAGCCGCCGGTGCCCTTCGGGGCCGAAGAGGGAACACAGTGCCACTGTGGCTGCCCCCGCAACTGTATGCAGCGAGTCCGCCTGCGCTCCGCGCCACTGGTTCGACCGGGAAGGCCGCGGCGGACGCTGACCTGCCAGCCAGGAGACCTGCCGGCCAGACTGTTCGTGCCAGCCTACATCGGGCGGGGTGTACCGATGCCGCAGCAACGCCCGCTGGGCGGCGCTCGGGCCGTCGCGCGACGCTCAACCCGGTGTCCGTCTTGAATCAAGCTTCGCCCTCCACTGCTTTGCCCGACGCGGCCCGCGCGCTGCGGCCCTCGGCGTGTCCGGGGCTGCTGCGCATCGTCGCCGCGCGCGATGGTGGAATCTGCCGGATCAAATTGCCCGGCGGCGAGCTGAGCGCGGCGCAAGCTGTGGTGATCGCCGACGTCAGCGAGCGGCATGCGGCCGGCGTGGTTGAACTCACGAATCGCGCGAATCTGCAGGTGCGTGGCGTGCGCGGTGGGCATGAAACGGCGCTGATCGCGGCGCTGATCGAGGCGGGTCTTGGACCGGTTCCGGCGACGCGTGCAGCGGACGCTTCAAAAACACCATCGACGGCCACACAACAAGCGCCTGGCCCGCTATCAGCGACCGCTGCGGACGATGTGCGCAATCTGATGACGAGCCCGACTGCCGGGCGCGATCCATTTGCGCTCGTCGACACAAGACCGCTCAGCATCGACCTGCTCACCCTGCTGCAAACCGAAGCACGTTTCGCGGCGCTATCGCCCAAATTCGCGCTACTGCTCGACGGCGGCGAACGCCTGGCCAGGCTCGATCATCCGCATGATGTCTGGCTGGCGGCGACGCAATCGGAAGACGGTGTGCGATTTGTGTTTGGTCTGGCCGGTTGTCCGACTGGGGCGGCAAGCGCGAACGCGGATGCGGATACCGATGCATTCCGGCATGCCGAATACGCCGACTCGCACGACTCCACCGCGCGTCCTCGCACGGATAGCACCGGCGCCCTCGCAGCCGTGCTGCCATCGCAAGTCGCCGTCCTTGTTCGCGCGCTCTTGCACACGTTCCTCGATCTGGCCGCCGCCGATGTTACGCGCATGCGTCATCAGCTTGCCACGCATTCTGTCAATGCGCTTTTGCAGCACGCTCAATCGTATGTCGACTTCCCACTGTCACGCGACACCTCACTCGCAAACTGGCAACGCGGCACGCCTGCCGACGCCACGTTACGACTCGGCGCGCACGCTCAACGCGTAGTGGGAATGCTGCACGTAGGCGGCCAACCGCCGCTCGGACGCCTCAACGCCGCAGGCTTGCGTGGCCTCGCCGCACTCGCGCAACAGCGAGGCAACGGCACACTGCGCATGACGCCCTGGCAAAGCGTATTGCTGCCCGATATCGCCGCCAATGCCGCGCCCGCCGTGCTCGCTGAAATGAACGCGCTAGGCCTCGCCTGCGATCCCGCGCAGCCCATTACGCATCTGATCGCCTGCGCCGGTTCCACAGGCTGTGCAAAAGGCCTCGCCAATACCAAAGCCGACGCGCTGCTTCTAGCCGAGCGCTTGCCCGACGGCGTCGACGTCCATCTGAGCGGCTGTCCGCGCTCATGCGCCGCCGCACATTGCGCGCCCTACACGCTGCTGGCGGCAGCGCCCGGCATCTACGACCTTTATCGACGCGACGGCCAGCCGGATTTCGGCTCGTGCGTCGCACGCCAACTCACGATCGACCAGGCCGCCGACCTGCTCGGCCAATTGGCACACCCGGCCCGGAGCCCTTCAGATGCTTGATTACATTCGCGACGGTCAGGAGATCTATCGCCAATCCTTCGCGACGATACGCGCGGAGGCCGACCTCTCGCGCATTCCCGCCGATCTCGAGAAACTCGCGGTACGCGTGATCCACGCCTGCGGCATGGTCGACGTCATTGAAGACCTGCGGTTTTCCGCAGGCGCAGGTGTTGCGGGCCGCACGGCGCTGGCACAAGGTGCGCCGATTCTGTGCGACGCCGGCATGGTGGCGCAAGGCATCACGCGCGCACGGCTGCCAGCGAACAACGAAGTGATCTGCACGCTCACGCATCAGGACGTACCCGGGCTCGCGCGCGAACTCGGCAATACGCGCTCGGCGGCCGCGCTCGAATTGTGGCGGCCGCATCTGGCCGGCAGCGTGGTCGTGATCGGCAACGCGCCGACCGCTCTCTTTCATCTGCTCGATATGCTCGATGCCGGTGCGCCGAGGCCCGCGTTGATACTCGGTTTTCCGGTCGGTTTTGTCGGCGCGGCCGAATCGAAAGCGATGCTGGCCGAAGACAGCCGCGGCGTGCCCTACGTCGTGGTTCACGGTCGACGCGGCGGCAGCGCGATGGCCGCCGCCGCTGTGAACGCGCTGGCGACGGAGGTCGAGTAAATGACCGTGCGAGGACGTTTGTTCGGACTGGGCGTCGGCCCCGGTGACCCGGAACTCATCACACTGAAAGCGCTGCGATTGCTGAAAGCGGCACCCGTGGTCGCGTATTTCGTCGCGAAGGGTAAGAAGGGCAACGCCTTCAGCATCATCGAAGCGCATCTGCATGACGCGCAACAGCATCTGCCGCTCGTTTATCCCGTCACGACCGAAGCGCTCGAGCCGCCGCTTTCGTATGAAGCGATCATCGCGGACTTCTATGACACCGCCGCGCAGATCGTCGCCGGCCATCTCGACGCAGGCCGCGATGTCGCGGTGATTTGCGAAGGCGATCCGTTTTTCTACGGCTCGTATATGTATTTGCACGACCGGCTCGCGCCGCGTTTCGAGGCCGAAGTCGTGCCCGGTGTGTGCTCGATGCTCGGCGGCGCGGCCGTACTCGGTTCGCCGCTGGTGTATCGCAATCAGAGTTTGTCGGTGCTCTCCGGCGTCTTGCCCGAGGACGAATTGCGCCGGCGTCTTGCCGATGCGGACGCGGCGGTCATCATGAAACTCGGCCGCAATTTCGATAAGGTGCGGCGCGTGCTCGGCGAACTGGGGCTCGCGCATCGCGCGCTTTACGTCGAACGCGCGACCATGGGCAATCAGCGCATCGTGCCGCTCGCCGAAGTCGATCCGATGGCCTCGCCGTATTTTTCGCTGCTCGTGGTGCCGGGGGAAAAATGGCAAGGTTGACGCTCCCGGCAATTGTGATTCTTGGCGCGGGCGCGTTGGAAACCGCACGGCGTGTCCAGATGCTGTACGCAGGTAGCCAGGTGCATGCCTTACAGGGACGTGCCGAAGCTGACGTCTCGTACCCGGAGCTTCGCACGCATCTGTGCGATCTGTATGCGCGCGGCACGCCGATCATTGCGCTGTGCGCCGCCGGGATCGTGATTCGCTGCGTGGCGCCGTTGCTGTCGAATAAGGGTGTCGAGCCGCCGGTACTGGCCGTTGCAGAAGATGGCAGTGCGGTCGTGCCATTACTCGGCGGCCTTGCGGGCGTCAATGTGATGGCGCGCGAGATTGCCGCTGAGTTGGCTGTGTCGCCGGCGATTACGACGAGCGGCGAATTGCGCTTCGGAACGTGTGTGCTCAATCCGCCTGAAGGTTATGCGCTTGCCGATATCGCGCAAGGCAAGCGCTTTGTGTCGGATCTGCTGGCCGGAGAAAGCACGCGCATTGAAGGCGAAGCGCCTTGGCTGGACGATGCGCAATTGCCGCGCTCGGAATCGGCACGTCTGGCGATTCGCGTGACGCCGCATGCGTGGGATGGGCGGGATAATGAGTTGGTGATTCATCCGCGGAGCGTGGTGGCGGCGGTGACGGGTGCGGGTGTGCGTTCTGCTGCGAACGCGGACCTCGGCGTAGATTTCGGTTCGAATGCTGATGCTGATACGCGCTCAACTGCGGATGAGGCCCCCAGCGCATGTTCCGGTTCAAATGAGCCGACGCATTCAGGCGTCCAAATCGCTGCGCTGGTTCGCGAGGCCTTGGACGCGCACGGTCTTGCGACACTCTCGCTCGCGGCACTGCTGGCTTCTGCCGACCACATGGCGGACCCGGCGCTCGCCGAAGCCGCAGTAAGCCTGAACGTGCCGCTGCGCTTTGCCCAGCCGCGTCCGGAAGACGGCGAGCCGCCGAGCAATGTACTGCATGCCGCGCTGCGCGTCCCTTATCAAACGCTGCATGACGACGCCGACACCGGCGTTGCACTCGCGCTAGCAGCATTGGCAATCGACCCCAACACGATTGGCCGCGCACGAGGCCGCTTGACGGTGATCGGTCTCGGCCCCGGCAGTGCCGACCTGATGGTGCCTGCCGCTCGAATAGCGCTGAACGAAGCCACCGATATCCTCGGTTACGAAACCTACGTGAAAATGGCCGGCCCCTTACGCGCCGATCAGCGCGTACACGGCACGGACAATCGCGAGGAGATGCAGCGGGCGCGTCACGCGTTCGAACTCGCGAGCACCGGACGCTCAGTCGTGATGGTGTCGTCTGGCGATCCTGGCGTGTTTGCGATGGCGGCTGCGGTACTGGAGGCGCTCGAAGAAGGCGGTGCGACGAACGCTGACTGGCGCGCGGTCCAACTTGCCATCGTGCCGGGCGTGTCCGCCGCCATGGCGACCGCGGCGCAAGCCGGCGCACCATTGGGTCACGACTTCTGCATGCTGTCGTTATCCGACAATCTGAAGCCGTGGAGCATCATCGAAAGGCGCCTCAGGCATGCGGCCGAAGCCGATCTGGTGATGGCGTTCTACAACCCGATCTCCCGCGCACGGCCATGGCAATTGGATAAAGCGCTGGACATCGTGCGGGAATACCGCGCGGCGGCGACGAAAATCGTGCTCGGCCGCGATATCGGCAGACCGGGCAGCACGCTGCGTACGATCACGCTCGGCGAACTGCGCTCGTCGGACGTGGATATGCGCACGATGGTGATCGTGGGATCGTCGACGACGCGGGGGTTTGCTAACGGCGTCGACGGTGGCGAGTGGGTTTATACCCCGCGGTGGTATGAGTGAGCCGTTAGCGGCAAAGGGGTGCAAGCCCCCTACGCCGCCACCTTCAGATCCTCAATCGCACGCTGCCTGACACCCAGATCGTCCCAAAGCTCCGGATGGCACGTGAACACCAGAATCTGGTGCCGCGTAGCCGCATCGATCAGCGCGCGCTTGATCGCATCGCGCCGCGCCGCGTCGGTATGCACAGCGGCATCGTCGAGCATCAGCAAGGTCGGACGGCCCGATGCCTTCAACAGATCCGCATACGCCAGCCGCGTCAAGATACCGAGTTGCTCCCGCGTTCCAAAGCTCAACGCGTCGAGCGTATCCGCACGGCCATAACGATCCAGCGTCGCGGGACTCAGATCGTCGCCGAGTGCAATCGTCGACTGCGGGAAAATCCGCTTCAGGTAGTGCCCAAGGCGCTCGGTCAGCGGCGCACGCAATTGCGCCACCGCTGCATCGCGTTCGTCGACGAGCACCTCGTCGAGCAGACTCAACGCGCTCGCCCGCAAGCTGAGTTCGTCCTTGCGGCGCGTGGCTTGTTCGACCGAAGCCTTCACGGTAGCGAGATGTTCTCCGAGCCCGGACGCCCCCACTGTCTCCAGTTGACTGCGCAATTGCGTGATCCGCAGTTGCCGCTCGCGCTGCTCGGTGCGCGCGAGTTCCGCCGACGCAAGATAGCGTTTCGCTTCAGCCGCCGGGTCGTCGAGACGCGCCGCTTCCAGTTCGCGCTCCCTTCCTTCGAGTTGCTTTTTCAGCGCCTCAACCTGCACACGCTGCTCGACGATTTTCGTCTGCCACTGCGCACGGTTGCGGCGAAACGCTTCGTCGCTCAGTTGGGCTTCCTTCCGCTGCAACTGACCGGCGAGCGATTCTGTCGTAGCCGTGGCGGTGGATTTGCTTTCCGCCGCCAGCCCCAGCACTTTTCTGGCGGCTTCCAACGCATCGCGCGCGATATCGGCATTACGGCGAGCCTCATCGAGCGGAGGCGCTCCGGACACGTCGGGCAATAGAGCCAAGCGCTCATTCGATGTTTTCAGCCGTGCGGCGGCGGAAGCCAACGCGGCACGCAGCGTATCGATGCCTTGCGGTGCATGCACCTCAAGAATCTTCGCCTGACTTTTCTGCTGCGCGATCAGCGCCTTCCACTGCTCGTGCCTCGCCTCGGCCTCGCCCAGCGACGCCACGCCCAGCGCCTGCAACACCTGCGCATGCCGGGCTTCGAGCGACGCCAGTTCGGACAACTGTGCCGGCAGATCGGAAACACCCGGAATCACGCGCAATTCGCCGATCTCGCCAAGACCGATCAGCTTCTCCTCATCGAGTCGCAGCACGCCCTCGCCACTGATCTTCGCATCGCCGACGGTAATCTCGCCATTCAACCGGTATTCGATGCGCGTCATCGCCGCTTCGGTCCGCGCGCGCAGCACGGTCAACTCGGCATCGAGTGATTGGAGCCGCTTCAGTTGCGCAGCGTCGATTTCGACTGCCGCTGCTGCGCGTGTCGCCTCCAGCACGGCGTCGTTTGCCTTGCCGGCGGCTGCGATAGCTGTTTCAAGCCGCTCGCTCTCCGTGCGATGCATTGCAATCTGACTGCGCAAATCGCCCGCGGTCACCGCGGCATTCGCCAGTTCGAGCGCGCGGCCGGCGTCGGCGTACACCTGTTCGAATTGCACGACGCTCGACTGCGCCTGCGCATGTTCGTTCTGTACAACCGACACGTTGGCTCGCGCAGCGTCGAGTTGCTGCCGATCGCGTGCCACGGCCGTTTCGAGTTCGTTCGCTGCCTGTTCCTGCTGCAAGGAAAGCGCCTGTTCCGCCTCGCTCAATTGCAGCGACTTCGAGAGCGTCTCAAGACGACGCTCAAGTTCCGCCGCGGCATCGGCGCGCCGTTGCGCCTGCACGGCTTTCTGCTCATGAAGCTCCCAGGCGCGCTTGCCTTGTGCGTCGTCGAACGCTTGCTGCTGCCCGGCGAGGCGCACGATGTTCTCGTCGAACTGCTGGCGCTGCTGCTCAAGCTCGTCGCGCTCGACGATCAGCGTCGCCAGCGCCTGTTCGGCCTCGGCCAGCGGCCCGGTGGACTTCTGCGTACGCGCAGTGAGCAGTTGCCGGAGTTCGCGCTGCACGGCCGCGATCAGCGCGTCCTCGCCAGCGGATTCGCTGCTGCCCGAGAGCTGCGAAAGCGCATCGCGCAGATACTGCGCCGCGTGCCCCGTGGAATCGCGCACCTCCTGGGTGCCGCCTTGTTGCACCCACAACAAACCGGGCACGCCGGCGTTTTCCGCCTTGAGCGGCCCGCGTGCGGCACGCGAAAAACCGAGCAACGAGGCGAGCTTGTCTTCGGCTTCATCTTCGCCGAATACCGCCTGGCCAATTTTCAGCTCGCAGCGCTGCCGGGTGACAAACTGTTTCGACAGCCTGCACGCCGTGCCGTCCATATTGAACGTCACTTCAACCGAAGGCTGACCGCTCGCCTTGCTCCACGGCAGCAGGTCTTTCAGATGCGAAGCCTTGTAGCGTTCGAGGAACACCGCTCGCACGGCTTCGGCGATCGTGCTCTTGCCGGCTTCGTTCGGGCCGGTGAACAGGTTGAGCCCGGGCTCCAGATTGTCGATCACGAGCCGGCCGGTGAACTGCTTGAACTCCTGAATCGCGATACTTTCCAGCTTCATGCGGACCTCGCTTCACGCGGCAGTTCACGTTGAAAACGCGCGAGGAGCAACAACGCCTCCGCCGCCCGCTTGACCTGTTGCGGATCGGACTGCGGGTCCTCCTGCAGACCACGCAGGCGCGCCACCACTTTCGCGAGGTAGCCGCTTTGCGCGCCGAGTTCGGCGAGGTCGTCGGCGGTGGGCAGCACTTGCAGGCCGCTCAGATCGACGCGTAGCGCGCGCACCCGCGCGCGGGTCTCTTCCACCGCGACGTGAATCGCTTCGGCCTCGGCCAGCGCAGTTGTACCGCTGACGGTGAGCCGCAGCACGTCGTGACTGTCTAACGCGCTGAGGCGCGTCTTGAGCGAATCCACATCGGTCGGCACCGAGATCGTCTCTTCCCAGCGGTGCCAACGATATTGACCCACCCGCACCGGCTCGACTGCCGGCACGGCGCCAGCCTCGGCTAGCGTGACGTCGAGCACGAAGCCAGGGTCGTTAGCGCGGAAACGGTCCTGCTCGTGAGTGCCTGCGTACCAGGTGCGCTCATCGACACGCAAATGACCATGCCAGTCGCCGAGCGCGAGATAGTCCAGACGCGCACTTGCGGCTCGCGTCGGCGCGATCGGGTTCGACGAATCGATGCCCTCCTGCAGAATCCCGCTCACGCTGCCATGCGCAAGCCCGATGCGGTGATAGCCGTTCGGCGTCTCCGTGGTGTCGAAGAAACCGGTTGTGTCGTCGTAAGTAATACGTTGCGTAAGCGGCGCACAGAGCAACGCGCATTGGCAGGCATCGAGCGTCACCACGCCGGGTTCGAGCACCACCCGCACGTTCGGCGCGATGCAGTTCAGGCGCTGCGCACGGGTCCACACGCTCTCGACCAGCGCGGCATCGTGATTGCCGGGCAGCATGATCCACGGCCCGGAAAACGCTTGCAGCGCGCCGAACAGACGGCGGATCACCGTGTCCGAGACAGTCTGCAGGTCGAATACGTCGCCCGCGACCAGCACGGCGTCGACCTTGCGCGCCGCCGCTTCCTCAGCGATCCGGCGCACGGTGTCGAAGCGCGCTTGCGCGAGGTGCGCGGCTTCGTCCGGCTCGAACTGGCCGAATTGCGTCCCTATCTGCCAGTCCGCAGTGTGCAGAAACCTGATCAATGTGCCTCCGTTCCGTTCAATTGCATCGTCGCTCAACGCGCGTTCGGCGCTCATGTTACCGCGCCGGTGGGCCAAAGAATGTCCCAAGCCGGCACCACAAGGCCGCAATGGCGGCGCTACACTCGCGTTTCTGGACGAGCATGTCAATCGCATCGCAACATTTCAATCCAATTGAACCCCGCTGCCCCGCTGCCGATGAACAAAGAAACCGAACTGAAGAAGGCCAAGCGCACCCCGTTGCTGCTGCTCGCGGCCGCCGCCTGCGTATTCGTCGTCACGGCTTTCATGCCGCGCGGCATCTGGGTGGACGGCATCAAGGCAATCGCCGAAGCCGCCATGGTCGGCGCGCTCGCCGACTGGTTCGCCGTGGTCGCGCTGTTTCGCCGTGTGCCGATCCCGATCGTCTCCACGCACACCGCGATCATTCCGAAGAACAAGCACAAGATCGCCGACAACCTCGCGGTGTTCGTGCAGGACAAGTTTCTGGACGTGCCGTCGCTGGTGGGGCTGATCCAGAAACACGACCCGGCGCAAAGCATCACCGGCTGGCTGACCCAGCCGGCCAATACCGCGCGTCTGGGCGACTATGTGGTCAAACTGACGAGCGGCATTCTCGAATTGACCGACGACGTGCGCATTCAGGTCTTCATCAAGGACGCGTTGCGCAACATGCTGGCCAAAGTCGATCTGTCACACTCCATGGGCACGATTCTCGACACGCTCACCAAAGACGGCCGTCACCAGGAACTGCTCGACGCCGGCATCGAACAGGTCGTCACCCTGCTGCGCGAACCGCAGGCGCGCGAGTTTATCGCCGAGCGCATTGTCGAGTGGGTGAAGAGCGAATATCCGAAGATGGAGATGATCCTGCCGTCGGCGTGGCTCGGCGAAAAAGGCGCGGAAGCGATCGCCAATGCGGTGAACCGGATGCTCGAGCAGATCAGCGAGAACCCCACGCATCAGTTGCGCCAGAAATTCGACGACGCGGCGCAGAAGCTGATCGTCAAGCTCAAGAGCGATCCGGCGTTCCTGCAGAAAAGTGAGGAGCTGAAACGTTATCTGGTGGAAGGCGAAGCGCTGAGCACGTATGTGAAGGACATGTGGGGCGAATTGCGCGCGTGGCTCAAGCGCGATCTGCAAAGCAGCGATTCGGCCCTGCACGCCAGAGTGATGGCGATGGGTCAATGGGTAGGCCGCGAACTCGCACACGACCCCGCGCTGCGCCAGTCGCTGAACGATCACCTGGAAGAAGCGGCGCGTGCCATGGCTCCGGATTTTGCCCAGTTCCTCACGCGCCACATCAGCGATACAGTGAAAAACTGGGACGCGCGCGAAATGTCACGTCAGATCGAGTTGAACATCGGCAAGGATTTGCAGTACATCCGCATCAACGGGACGATTGTGGGCGGCTTTATCGGTCTGCTGCTGTATGCGAGTTCGCGGCTGTTCGAACTGCTGCGTTTGCACATGGGCTAGGGGATACGGACCGCCACACGCCAAAGCGCCTACAATCCGGGCATATGAATTGCTCAGGCGCTTTGCCTGAGCGCCGCCGTTCCGTTCGCGCGTGCCCTCAATCAAAGCGACAGCGCCACCACATCGAGAAGTGTGTTCATGAAAATATCGTTACCGCCGCATGAGCGGCCGAACCGCGTATACCCGCCGGGCACGCCGAGTCTGCATGGTTTGGCCTCGATCATCACCGGCGTGGTGGTGGTCTGCGCACTGTACTTCGGCCGTGAGGTGTTGATCCCGATCACGCTCTCCGTGCTGCTCAGCTTTCTGCTCGCGCCACTGGTGCAGGCGTTGCGGCGCTTGCACATGGGTCAATTGCCGTCGATCTTTATCGCCGTGCTGTTCGCCCTCGCCACCTTGCTGGCCGTCGGCGCGCTGATCGGGGCGCAACTGGTGCAACTGGCGGGCGACCTGCCGCAGTATCAGGAGGCGATCGAACAAAAGATCGAGACGGTGCAGGAGAAAACCGTCGGCCGGGCCGATTCGCTCATGAGCCGCGCCGCCGCCACGCTGCAACGCGTCGCGCCGAGCAAGCCGAGCCCGCCGCGCCTCACCGGACGCGCGGCGCGCAATGCGCCCGCCGTGCCGACACCCGTCGAAGTGCACGAGCCCTCGCCCACGCCGATGCAGCTCGCGCAACGCGCGCTGTCGCCGGCGATCGCGCCGATCGAGACCACCTTCATCGTGCTGGTCGTCACGATCTTTATCCTGTTGCAACGCGAAGACCTGCGCGACCGTCTGATCAGTCTGTTCGGTTCGCGCGATCTGCACCGCACCACCACCGCGATCAACGACGCCGCCGTGCGGCTGAGCCGCTATTTCGTCGCGCAACTGGGGGTGAATGTCAGCGCCGGCGGGGCCATCGCCATCGGGCTCGCGATCATCGGCGTGCCGGGGGCGCTGCTGTTCGGCGTGATTGCCGCCCTGCTGCGTTTCGTGCCGTACATCGGCATCTGGATCGCCGCGATTCTTGCGGTGTTTCTCGCCGCCGCCATTCAGCCGCAATGGACCATGGCGGTCTATACGCTGATTCTGTTTATCGTCGTCGATGTGGTGGCCGGGCAGGTCGCCGAGCCGCTGCTGTACGGGCATCGCTCGGGGCTGTCGCCGCTGGCGGTGGTGGTCGCGGCGATTTTCTGGAGCTGGCTGTGGGGGCCGGTCGGCCTCGTGCTGTCCACGCCGCTCACGCTGTGCGTCGTCACGTTGGGCCGCTATGCCGACCGTCTGAACTTCCTCACGGTGCTGCTGGGCGACCAGCCCGCGCTGACGCCCGCGCAGACTTTCTATCAGCGGATTCTGGCGGACGATCCGCATGAAGCCATCGTGCAGGCCGAGCGCCTGCTGCGCGAGATGTCGCTAATCGATTACTACGACAAGGTCGCACTGGAGGGTCTCAAGCTCGCGCGCAACGATGCCATGCGCGGGGTGTTGATGCCCGAGCAGTTGACGCGGATCAACGACGCACTGGTCGATATCGTCGAAAACCTGGAAATCGCCGACGGACTGCCGGATCGTCTGCCGCTCGCGGAACCGGCCGACTCTGCGGGGGCGATACTGGCTTCGGCGTCGGCTGATCTTTCGGAGCGGCACGACAGCCCCAATCCAGCCCGCCAGCAACTACGCCATGACACCGAAAAAACGTCGGTGCTGTGCGTGCCCGGACGCGGCGCATTCGACGAAGTCACCAGCGCGATCGCCGTGCAATTGCTTGGCCGCCAGGGATTCACGCCGATGATGGCCACGCACTCGGGTTATCGCAGCGCGCATGCCGGCGAACCGAGCTTCAAGGACACTCCGATCATCTGCATCATCTCGCTCGATGCGCCGGAGTCGCCGCCGTACCTGCGCAATATGCTGCGGCGCACGCGGGAATGGCGGCCGAGGGCGACGCTGGTGGTCGGCGTCGGCGGCGCGCCCGAAGGCGGCCCGGAAACGGGCGCGACCGGCGCTTCGCACGCGGCGCCGACGTTCCGCGCGATGATCGAGGAATGCCAGGTGGCGGCGAGCGCGCAGCACACGCGGCAGCCTTCGCACGCGGCTGGGGCGGATTGAGCCAGTCAGCGCGGTCCCTGCCTGACTGACCAGGAAAGCCGTGAGGTGCTGAGGCAGCTTGCGGCTTTTTTCTATGTGTAGCGCGCGCTACTGTACCCAAAATGAGGACAGCCACGCGCCGGCCCTCCTTCATACTTCCCCTATCGATTCGCACCGCCTCCAGAGCGCTCTCAGGCCCCGGCGGGCAATCCATCGGCATTGAAGATCCAGGAGACACGCATGAGCCGCAGCTTCAAACCCTATCCCTTCACGCCTCGTCACTATGCGGGGGTCGTGCCGCCGCTGGTCGACGGGCGCGACCCCGCGCGGCGCGCCGTGGCGATCGTCGGTGGCGGTCCGGTAGGCATGACGCTGGCGCTTGCTCTGGCTCGCCAGGGCGTGCGCTCGGTGCTGATCGAAGCCGATGACGGTGTTTGCACCGGCAGCCGCGCAATCTGTATTTCACGGCGCAGCCTGGAGATTTTCAAACGCCTGGGCGTCGTGCACGGCTTTCTGCAAAAAGGTCTGCCATGGACGGGCGGCCGCAGCTTCTACCGCAATGCTGAAGTGTTCCGCTTCACCATGCATCAGGACGACGAGCAATCGCTGCCGCCGATGATCAACCTCGCGCAATACCAGATCGAACAGGTGCTGCTCGACGAAGTGGAACAGCACGCCGATCTGATTGACATTCGATGGCAAACCCGCGTGACCGGTATCGAGCAGCATCCTGGCGACGGCACCGTCGGCGCAACGCTTAACCTAAGCACCGGCGACACCGCATGGACCATGCAAGCGGACTGGGTCGTCGCCTGCGACGGCGGCCGCAGCACGATCCGCGAGGCACTCGGCCTCAAGCTCACGGGCACGACTTACGAGGGCCGTTACGTCATCGTCGATATCGAACTGAAGAGCGCGCGCGCCACCGAACGTCTCGCCTATTTCGATCCGCCCTCCAATCCCGGCTCGACAGTGCTGGTGCACAAGCAGCCTGACAATGTCTGGCGCATCGACTACCAGCTTCGCGACGATGAAGACCCCGAGGCTGCGATCAAGCCTGAAAACGTGATGCCACGTGTGCAGAGCGTGCTCGACTCGATGGGCGAAACGGGTGAATGGTCGCCGATCTGGATCACCGTCTACAAGGCCAACGCATTGACGCTCGAACGCTACCGCCACGGCTCGGTGCTGTTCGCGGGCGATGCCGCGCATCTCGTGCCGATTTTCGGCGTGCGCGGTGCGAATTCCGGCATCGACGACGCCGACAACCTCGGCTGGAAACTCGGTTGTGTGGTCAACGGCATGGCATCGGTGCGTCTGCTCGACAGCTACAGCGACGAGCGCGTTTTCGCGGCGCGTGAAAACCTGAGCTACGGGATGAAAAGCACGGAATTCATGGCGCCACCCTCGTTCGCATTCGACCTGATGCGCAAGGCCGTGCTAGGACTGGCCGAACGTCATCCCGCCGTGCGGCCTCTGATCAATCCGCGGCAGACGCATGCGATCGCGTATGCCCAGTCCCCGCTCAATCGGATCGCGGCCGCTGCCTCCGGCGCGTTCGCGAGAGGTCCGGCGCCGGGCACGGTACTGCCGGAGTGCCGCCTCCAACGCATGTGCAACGGCGTAGCGGTCGATATTCACCTCACCGATCTGCTTGGCCCATGCTTCACCGCTCTGCGCTTCGGCACGGACGCGGCGCAAGACGAAGCATGGCGGCAATTGCACCATGCGCTTGGCGAACACAGCATTCCGTTCAAAGCGGTCACCCTGGTCACGGGCGACGCGCCGCGCGCCGGCAGTCCGCATGTGGTCGATCCGGGCGGACGCTTGCATGAGATGCTCGACGCGACGCCGGGCACCGTCTACCTGATCAGGCCGGACGGCCATGTGCTTGCCCGCTGGCACAACGGCACAGCGGCGAACGTGCAAAGCGCCATCACGGCCAGTCTGACGAATTGAAGCAGGAGGAGCCCACACCATGACCGATAGCGAACTCGACCTCGTCTACACGACGCTCTGCAAGACACTGACTGCCGAAGGCGAAGCGCAAGCGCCTTTGTATCTGGCGCGCCTCGCGCTGCTATCCATGACGGAGCTCGGCGACACGCAGCGGGCGTTGTCGTTGATCGAGGCGGCAAAGCTGCAGTGAGCGCGTAATGCGCCGGAAGTACGGCGCAAAAGGCGAAGAAGTAAAACATAAGGCAAAAAAAACCGCCCCGTCGATCACGCGAGGCGGTTCCTTTTCTTAGCGGTTTTCACCGTTCACTGGCGCGGATACAACCCCAACGTGCTCGCATGCAGGCGCGCCAGCCCGAGCAATGCATCCGTGTAGGGCGTCGGCACATCGGTCAGTTGTCCCAGTTCACGCACCGCGGCCACCAGCGCGTCGAGTTCAACCGCCTTGCCCGCCTGCACATCTTGCAGCATCGAGGTTTTCATGGCGCCGAGTTTGAGCGTGACCTCGTGGCGATCCGCCGGCGCCTGCTCAATCGGAATACCGAAGCGTGCGCCGATCTCCTTTGCTTCGAGCATGATGCGCGTGACAAAGTCGCGCACCAGTTCGTCGCTGAGGATCCGGTCGGTGGTCGCGCCGGTGATGGCGCTGATCGGGTTCATCGTCATGTTGCCCCACAGCTTGTACCAGACGTCGCGCTGAATCTGCTCCGACGTCGACGCATTGAAGCCCGCTGCGGCCAGTGTGGCAGTGAGCGCCTTGACGCGCTCGCTCGGCTGCCCCGACGCCTCGCCGACGATCAGCCCATTGCCCTGATGATGCTTGATGACGCCCGGCGAATCGATCAGACAACTGGCATGCACCACGCAACCCACCGTCTGTGCGCTCGGAATAGCCGCGGCAATCGCGCCGTCAGGATCGATCGACTTCAGCCGCTTGCCGGTGAAATCGCTGCCGAGTCCGTCGCAGAACCACCATGGCACGCCGTTCATCGCTGTCAGCACCATTGTCTGCGGGGCCAGCAGCGGCGCGATATGGGCGGCCACCGACGCCATTGCCGGGCCCTTGACCGCCACCACGACGAGGTCCTGCACACCGAGATCCGCCGTCTGTTCGCTCGCCTTCACCGTCACGGTGTGCGTCACGCCGCCTTCGATCAGACGCAAACCGTGCTGCTGACACGCAGCGAGCGTCGCGCCGCGCGCCACCACGCTCACGTCGTGGCCGGCCTGCGCGAGCTTCACCCCCATCCAGCCACCAATCGCGCCTGCGCCGTAAATTCCTACTTTCATCGCTTCAATCCTTGCGTTAGTTTTCGCGTCAGTCTCTTGGTCAATCCTTGTAACTCGCGTCGATGCGATCCACGCGGCGCACCAACGCGTCGAACACATCCTGTCCCGCGCCGTGACGCGGATCGAACTGCAATGAGTCGCGCGAGCAACGGATCGCGACGTCTTCCGGCACCGGCCGTGCGCGGCCCATCGAAAACGTGGCCATCTGGATTTCGCACGCGCGGTTGAGCGTCCACAGAACAGCGAAAGTTTGCGGCAACGTGTGGCCCCATGCAAGCAGGCCATGGTTGCGCAAGATCACTGCCTGCCTGTTGCCGATATGGTCGAGCAGGCGCGGCCCTTCCTCCGCATGAATCGTGATGCCTTCAAAGTCGTGATACGCGATGCGGTCGTGCAACTGTGCGCTATAGAAGTTGGTTTGCTCCAAACCGTCTTCGAGACAGGCCACCGCCACGCCTGCCGTAGTGTGCGTGTGCATCACACAGTGCGCGTCGGGCAAGCCTTCGTGAATCGCCGCATGCACCACGAAGCCCGCCGGATTCACCGGATACGGCGAATTGTCGAGCACGCGCCCTTGCGCGTCGATCTTCACGAGATTGCTCGCCGTCACTTCGCTATAGTGCAGGCCGAATGGATTGATCAGGAAGTGGCGCTCGCCGCCGCTCACGCTCGGCGGCACACGCAACGTGATGTGGTTGTAGATCATCTCGGTCCAGCCCAGCATATCGAAGATGCGATAGCACGCGGCCAGTTGCACGCGCGCCTGCCATTCGTCGGGATGCATCGCGGCGGACTTCGGCAGGCTCGCCGGTTGCATTTCAAGGGTCGTCATCAGGGTCTCCGTGGTTATCGTTATGTTCGCTGCTCGCCGGTTGCGAGTCATTGCCGTTACACAGCCGTTACACGCCCGCCACCACCGCGGCGATCGACGACGCCACGTAATCGGCGTTGCGCGCATTTAATCCGGCGACGCACATGCGCCCCGAACGCAGCACATACACCGCGTATTCGTTGCGCAAACGCTCGACCTGGGCTTCGCTCAAGCCCGTGTACGTGAACATGCCGCGCTGCGCAACGTAACGCGCGCGCATCACTTCATCGACGTGGCCTGCAAGGCCTTCGTGAATCGTGCCGCGCATGGCGAGAATCCGTTCGCGCATGGTGGCGAGCTCCGCTTCCCATGAAGCACGCAAGGACGCATCCGACAGCACATTCGCCACGAGGCGCGCACCATGCGTCGGCGGATTGCTGTAGTTGGCGCGCACCGCCGACATCAATTGACCGAGCACGCGGGCCGCCTCTTCCTTGCTCTTGCACACCACGCTCAACGCGCCGCAGCGCTCGCCGTACAGCGAGAAATTCTTCGAAAACGAATTGGCGACGATCAACGGCACACCCGCATCCGCAAGCTCGCGCACGCAGGTGGCGTCCTCCTCGAGGCTCGCGCCGAAACCTTGATACGCCATGTCGACAAACGCGATCAGTTTGCGACGCTGCAATACCGGCACGACTTCCGCCCATTGCGCCGGGCTCAGGTCGACGCCGGTCGGATTGTGGCAGCACGCGTGCAGCAGCACGATGCTCTGTTCCGGCAAACGGCCGATCGCGTCAAGCATGTCGGCGAAGCGCAGGCCGCCGGTCTGCTCGTCGTAGTAGGGATAGGTGTTGACCGTGAGGCCCGCGCCTTCGAACACCACGCGATGGTTTTCCCAACTCGGATCGCTGATCCATATCTGCGAGGCCGGGAAATAACGCTTCAGAAAATCCGCGCCGACTTTCAGTGCGCCCGAGCCGCCGAGGGTCTGCAAGGTCGCGATGCGGCCCGCTGCACGCGCTTCGCTGTCCGCGCCGAACACGAGCGCCTGTGCTGCGTCGCGGTAGAGCGGCAGACCGGCCATCGGCAGGTAGGAGCGCGGGCCGATCGCGCCCAGCAGCGCGGTTTCGGCGCGCCGCACGGCGTCCATTACCGGCAGCTTGCCGGCGTCGTCGAAATAGATGCCGATGCTCAGATTGACCTTGTTGGGCCGGGGATCGAGTTGAAAATCTTCGTTCAGGCTGAGGATCGGGTCGCCCGGATAGGCGGGAATATGGTCGAACATGGCAATTCCTTGAGTGGAGCCCCGCATGTGGCTTGACTGCGGCCGGCGTATACCCTGAGTGTGGGCCGTGGCAACCGGGTTGCAGTCGGGTTGCATTCGGATCGCAGTCGGGTTGTAGCCTGGCCATAGCCGCGTGGGCGAAACAAAAGTCTAAGCGGGTTTCCAGCTTCGCGTCGACCAGGACGAGTGTCGGCCAATAGCGCGTTGCCCACAATCAATCGATTTTTCACGATTAGTAAGTTTTTCTTTAGAATCGACTGATGCCACTCACACGCGTCACTATCCGTCAGTTCGAAGCGTTTCTCGCCATCGTCGATTTGCACAGCATCGGCGCGGCGGCGGAACGCCTCGGGCTGACCTCGTCGGCGGTCAGCCAGTTGCTCGCCGAACTGGAAACGGAATTGGGCTTTCGCCTCTTCGACCGGACGACACGGCGCGTCAATCTGTCGAGCGCAGGGCAGGATTTTCTATCGTCGGCCGAATCCGTATTGCGCTATGTGCGCGCCGCCGCGCAATCCGCCGACGACATCCGCAATCGCGCGGCAGGCATCGTGCGAGTCGGCGCGCCGCTGGTGCTCGCGGCGACCGCGCTGCCGGCGGCCATCGCCGACTATGCGCGCGACAAACCGAAGGTGGTCGTGCGCATTTGCGACACCGTGGTGGAACAACTGGTGGAGCGCGTGGAAAGCGGCGACGTGGATCTTGCAATCGGCCCGGATCGCCAGAGCGGCACGCGGGTGCGTTGCGATCCGGCCTTCGCGAGCCCATGGGTGATGTGGTGCGCGCCGACCCATCCGCTGAGCGCGCGGCGCCGGGTGCAGTGGCAGCATTTGCGCGACGTGCCGATCGTGGCTACCGGCCGCGATCACGAACGCGCGGTCGAACAGATGCTGGCTAATCTCCCGGTCGAAGCGCGCATTATCCCGGTGGACGTGGTGGACAACGTCACGACGGCGTTCGGTCTTGCGTCACAGGGGCTCGCCGTGACGCTCGCGCCCGCTTACGTCGCGCCGCTCGCCCGGACCTTCGGGCTGGTGATGAAGCGGATCGTCGATCCTGAAACGATCCGCGAAGTGTGTGTGTATCGCTCGACCGAACGTGCGCTGTCGCCGCCGGCGGACGGTTTCGCCGAATTCATCATGCCGTGGCTGAAGCGCTGGGATCGTGAGACGCAGGCCGATGCGCGGGTGAAGCGCGGGTGATTTTCGATTTCCGTTCAATGCGCTTGGACTGATGTTTGGCTGATGTTTGGCTGATGTTTGGCCGTTCTCTGACTGCCCATCAAATGCACCGCAGTACGTCTACGGCCGTAACGTCC
Source organism: Paraburkholderia haematera (assembly GCF_905220975.1). Taxonomy (GTDB): domain Bacteria; phylum Pseudomonadota; class Gammaproteobacteria; order Burkholderiales; family Burkholderiaceae; genus Paraburkholderia; species Paraburkholderia haematera. The sequence continues at coordinate 256,692 of NZ_CAJNBK010000003.1, forward strand.
TTGCGCCGCATCAGGACCGATCAGGCAGCATGCACAGCGCGAACAACTGGCGCTGACTCGCGATACCCAGCCGCGCATAAGCGCGCTTCTGATAGGTCGTGACGCTGGTCGCCTTAATGCCCATTTGCCCGGCGATCTCGGTGGCGTTTGCGCCTTCGAGCGTGCCGCGCAGCACGTCGATCTCGCGCGGCGTCAGCGCCGGGCAGGTGCGTCTCACGCGTGCCAGCATGGCGGCGGCTGTCCCTTGCTGATGCTGTCCGTTGAGTGCGTAGTGGCTCTTCGCCGCATGCGCGAACAGATGCGCCATGCTTTCCACATGCTCCAGTTCACCCGGCTGAAACATGCCATAGGCGCGGTCACGATACAGATTGATCGACAGCCAGACGCTTTCCATGGGTTGCAGGAGCAACGATAACCGGTCGGACACATTGGGCTGCGCGTAGCAGGCAGCGCGGTAGGCTTCGTTTTCGATTTCTTCGCTTTGCTGCTGGTGCAGCACGAGTGCCTCGTGCGGCTGTTTCGCTCGCGGACGGCCGACGATGGCGCGGTTGCCGTCGAGCGCAAAGAAGTGCGTGGCGTAGCGGTCGGCGACATCGCGCAGAAAACGGCCGCCGCGATGGTCGGCAGCGGAAACCGTGCGCGGCCTCGCGTCGAATTCGTAGGCGAAAATCGTGCACTGCGAAACGGGCAGCGTGTCGCCGACGGTTTTCAGAATGCTTGCAGCGAGCGCGTCCGGGTCGGCCTGCGAGATCGACATGACGAGGTCGGTAACACGCGAAGTGTCGATGTGCCCGCTGCGGGGCGGTGTGGATACGCGCCAGGAACGCATAATAAAAGCGAGGTCGCAGTGCTTGGGTTTCAGTCCGGCAAGCGTAGCACAATGGTGCCTTGTGCCGCGTGCTGCCCTGCATTGGCGGTGGCGTCCGCTTAACGCCGCCAGGACTCACGCGAAGCCTGCGGCGGACGGGAAAACTACAGCGCTCCCAATTTGACAGCCAGAAAATCGACCAGCAGACGCGTCCTCTGCGGCAAACGCCGCGTCCTCGCCCACATCGCATGCAACGGCAAAGGCGTGAGCTGGAAATCCGTCAGCAAAACTTCAGCCCTGCCTGACTCGACCCATTCCTGAATCTGCCAGAAGGCGGAGATCCCAACCCCCATGCCGCCCAGCACGCCTGCATTCACCGCGGCCACCTGATTGCTGTCAAAGCGACCGGCCACGTTCACCGCAATCTCGTTTCCGTCGGGCGACGTAAACACCCACCGCCCAGGATTGGGCACGCCCGTTCGAACGACACAATCGTGTCTCGCCAGATCCCGCGGATGCGACGGTCTGCCGTGTTCGGCAAGATAGGCCGGCGCCGCGAACACCACCCGCCGAAGCGTGCCGATCCGTCGCGCCACCAGCCGTGAATCGGGCGTTTCGCCAATACGGATCGTCACATCCGCACCGGTCTCCGCCGGATCGCGATACGCGTCGTTCAGATCGAGTGACAACTCCAGTTGCGGATGACGCTGCAAAAACTCCGCGGCGAGTGGCGCAACGAATCGCGGTCCAAACAGCGTGGGCGCATTGATCAGCAATCGGCCGGTGAGCCGGTGCGCTTCCTCGGCAAGTTCGGTGCGCGCCAGTTCGAGTTCGCTCAGCGCGCCTTTGACGCGTTCGTAAAAACGCATGCCGGCGACACTCGGATGCGAAGTGCGCGTGGTCCGCACGATCAAGGTCGATCCGTGCGCCCGCTCGAGCACCTGCAGGGACCGGCTGACGGCCTGCAACGACCGGCCAAGCCGGCGCGCGGCGCTCGTCAGGCTGCCCTCCTCGACGATCGCCACCAGGGTTTCCAGATCGCGCAAGGCATCCATCGCCGATTCTCCCGTTTTTCGTGAGGATGTATCCAATTCAGTGCGAATTGTATTTGTCTAACGTGAGAGTAGCATCGATTCACCTTCACTTAACGGCTAGCCCAACGATGGACTCTCCAACGATCCAGTGCCAGTCAGCGGTCCGCGCGGCTACGCCGCCGGCACACAGCGTTCCGACCGCGCGCTTCGCCGCGATGGTCGCGGTCGCCGTGCTGCCCCTGTATGCGTCACAAACATTGATCGCCCCGCTCAATGCCTCGCTGCACCTCGGCACATGGACCACGCTCGTCACCGCATTGACGTTGTTCGGCTATGCGGTCGGCCTTGTCGGACTCGTCCCGCTGATCGACCGCTTACCCAATCGGCCCTTGATTGCCGCGACGTTGTTCGCGCAGATCGCCTGTCTCGCACTCGCGGCTATCGCGCCGCTGGCGTCGGTGTTCCTGGCGGCTTCGTTCGCCGTCGGCGTGACATCGAGCGTCGTGCAGATGCTGGTGCCCGCGGCGGCATCGCTCGCGCCGCCGGCTTCGCGCGGCAAAGTCGTCGGCAACGTGATGAGCGGTTTGATGCTCGGCATTCTGTTATCGCGGCCGCTTGCCAGTGTGATCGGCGGCGCATTCGGCTGGCGCGCGTTTTACGCGGCCGATGCCCTGTTGCTCGCCGCGGTCACGCTCGCGGTGGTGCCGCGTTTGCCGGACGCACGCCCTGCGGGCGCGCCATCGTATGCCGTGTTATTAGCGTCGATGGCGCGGTTGCTGGCGCATGAGCCCGTGCTGCGCAGGCGGGCGCTGTACCAGGGCCTGCTCATGGCCGGCTTCAATGCGTTCTGGAGCAGCGTTGCCATCGTCCTGACGCGTGCGCCGCTCGGCCTGAACAGCACCGCCGTCGCGTTGTTCGCGCTGGCCGGCGGCGGCAGCGTGTTCATCGCACCGTTGGCCGGACGAGCCGGCGACAGAGGCTGGTCGAAGCCCGCCTCCATGGTCGCTCATGCGCTCGCCATCGCGGCCGCCCTGATGGCGGCGCTTGCGTTGACCTCGGGCGTGTCGCGCGCCGCCTCGATCGCGATGCTAGCCGGGGCCGCCTTCTTTATCGACGGTGGCGTGATTGCCGATCAGGCGCTAGGCCGGCGCGCGATCAATCTGCTTGCGCCCGAATCGCGTGGCCGGGTGAATGGACTCTATACAGGGCTCTTTTTCGTGGGCAGTGCGGTAGGCGCCACGGTCGCCGGGCCGGCGCTCGCGCGTTGGGGCTGGCCGGGCGTATGCGCCGCTGCATTGGGTTTTTTCGCCGCGGCAGCGGCGCTGCATCTGCGCGACAGTTCGCGCGGCGCATGATCGATCTCACGAACGAATGCGGGAGCATGTTCATGACGTCGACATGCACCGGAACGCGCTATCGCAACGGGGAGATCGACCGCCTCAGCATTTAAAACACCCGCGCGCTGCGTTAGAAGCGATAGTTGATGGAGACATCGGCCACGCCAGTGGCCCTGCTGTGCGTAATCGGGCTATTGCCCGCGCTGCCGACCAGTTCCTCGAATGCGCCGTCGGCAGTAGCAAACCAGTGTTTGTCGAACAGCCACACCATGCTAACGCCGAACCCCACCGACTTGAAACCGGCGCTCGCGTGATACGCCGAGTATTGCGAGTGCGCCGCCTGAGTCTGATTCACGCCGTACCAGCTGTTCATGTAGTTGGAGTCCGCCACGGTCACGTTCGGCCCGGCGAACCAGAAGAATTTTTGCGTGCTGCCCGGCAGCGGCATATAGGCGCCGAGATCGCCGATCCAACCGTTCGAGCCGCCGAAATAACGCCGCACGTCGGCGCGCAGCACGAGCGGGAAATCCTTCGAGACGACATATTCTCCGGAGAGTTTGACGCCCGGCGCCTGATTGATGTTGCCCAGGCCGTTCAACTCCTCCGGATCGTCATGACCGCGACGCCCGAGATCGTAGACGGCCGCAAGACTTGCGCGCCAGTTCTGCCCTTGCGCAAAGTTGACCCCAAGGCCTTCTCCGCTCGAAAAAAAGAACAGATCCTTGTAGCGCACGTCGACGCTCGGCCCCGCCATCACGTGATACCGGTCGGAGCCCTCATAACGCGGCTGGAACGACGTCGCCGCGCCGACGCGCACCTGCCAGTCCGGAATATTCGGCTGCCACATCTTCTGCAGCGGAATGCCCACGGAGTACTGCCATTCGCCCAACGGCGAAGGGGTTTGAGCGAGAGCCGAGCCCGGCACAACGCCCAACCCACCGATAGCGCCTAGCGTGACGGCGACCCAGGATGCTGACACGATGCTTGTTTGTTTATTGCGAATCTTGCCGATCCGCTTTCTACGGCTGATCAACACCAGAAGCCTCCGTTCTCGCGTACCGCGACGGGGTTTAGATTCTCACCCGATGTCCGCAATGGATTGCAAAACATTCGGGAAACCGCCGCATTGGAACGCGCGGCATGTAATTCTTTCAGCAGACGACACGCATTGCCCGGCAAAACGTCCTGTCCGAACCTGATGCAGCCCCGCAAACTGGGCATTGGGTCGAATAGAGAGGCCCAAAAGATTCGCAGACGCACGCTCCCGTGCAAAATGCGGGCCAGGTCGCCGGAGAGCCGGCTCAGATCGGAACAACGGAAGGACAGACCGACGGACGCTGGCAAGCGTGCCGTGGCGAGGGTGACAGGCAGAATATAGCCACAAAAAATATCCGGCGCCGCGCGGTGCGGCGCCGGACAAGGAAGATCGCCGCTGACGCGGCGCCCGCCGTTTTACTGTGCCGCTTCGACCAGCACAGGCTTATCGCGATAGAGATTCGGAAAGAGACGTTTCAGATTCGCGACCTTCGGCATGTCGTTGATCGCGATATACGCGGAGTTCGGATGCAACGTCAGGTAGTTCTGGTGGTAGGACTCGGCAGCATAGAAGCCCTTGAACGGCTCCGTCTTCGTGACGATGGCCGCCGGGAAAGCGTGTGCCTTGTCGAGCTGCGCGATGTAGCTTTGCGCAATATGCCGCTGCGTGTCATTCAACGGAAACACCGCCGAACGATATTGCGTGCCGCTGTCCGGCCCCTGGCGGTTCAACTCGGTCGGATCCTGAATCACCGAGAAGTAGACCTGTAGCAACTGCCCATAGGTGACCTTGGTGGGGTCGAACGTGACCTGCACGGATTCCGCATGGCCGGTGTCGCCGCCACTGACGGTCTCGTACTGCGCCGTGTCGCGCTGGCCGCCCGAATAACCCGACACCGCCCTGGTGACGCCCCGCACGTGCTGGAACACGCCCTGCACGCCCCAGAAACAGCCGCCCGCGAACACGGCGGTTTCTTCATGCGCGGTCGCGGCGGAGACCGGCTCGTCGACTGCGGGTGGCGCAATGACAACCCCGGCTTCCGATGAGAATGCCATGCGTTGCGCCAGCAGCAGCGCCAGCGCGCCGAACCCGACCGAAAGCGCGAGGGCCGCTTTGCGCGAGCGGGCCGGTTTGCCGATGATGCGTTTCTCGATGTTCATGATGTGCGTCCTGATTCGATCAGCTCGTGCCGTGCGAGGCGGGCGAGAAAGTTAAGGCGAGGCCGTTCATGCAATAGCGCAGGCCGGTCGGTTTGGGGCCGTCGTCGAATACGTGCCCCAGATGGCCGCCGCAGCGCCGGCACACGACTTCGTCGCGCGTCATGCCGAACGACTTGTCGGTCCGCGTGATGACCGCGTGATCCAGCGGCTGCCAGAAACTTGGCCAGCCGGTGCCGCTATCGAACTTCGTCTTTGACGAAAACAGGGGCAGTGCGCAACCGGCGCACGCGAAGGTGCCGACCCGGTGCTCGTCGTTGAGCGGGCTGCTGAATGGCCGCTCCGTGCCCGCGTCGCGCAGCACGCGGTACTGCGCCTCGGTCAGGCGCTTGTGCCATTCGGCGTCGCTGTGCACGACCTCGTAGGCCGCTGCCGCGCCCAACTCCGCCGTGCTTGCCGTGCGCCATGCCGCGGTGCCGCCGGCTAGCGACGCCGCGCCGATTAACCTGAAGAAAGTCCGTCTGCTGCAAGCCATGATGATCGTCCCGGAAAGTCCGTACCGTTCACCCGTTCAGGCGCTGGACACGCCGCCCGCGAGTGGTCCCGACACTTAGTCGTCCAGCAAGGGGATTTATGACAGCATGCGCGTCTTTTTGCGTCACGGCGGCGGTTACAGAGGAAATTTCGTGGTCGACAGAATTTCCTTGAGCACCATGAACGAGCGGATTTGCCGGACGCCCGGCAGATAGAGCAACTGCTCTGCATGGAGACGATTGAAGCTGTCGCTATCGCGGGTGCGGATCGTCATGAAATAGTCGAACTCGCCGGTCACGACGTGACATTCCATGCATCCCGCCACCTTTTGCGCCGCTTTCTCGAACGCCGCAAACGACTCCGGCGTGGACCGGTCCAGCACCACGCCGATGATGACCAGCATGCCCGCCCCGGCCGCCTTCGGGTCGATCAGCGCGACGACCCCACGAATCAGCCCCGACTCCTTTAGCCGCTCGACGCGCCGCAGACACGCCGGCGCACTCAGTTTGACTTTGGCCGCGAGCGCCACGTTCGAGATCGACGCATCGGTTTGCAGTTGACGCAGGATTGCCCGGTCGATGCGATCGAGCGCGTGAAGCGGGCCGGTTTTCTCGGTTGCGGCTGTCGTGGAGGTTGCAGTTGCGGTTGTGGCGGTGGCGGTGGCGTTTACCGTGTTTGCGGCAGTTGCAGCACCGATTATGCCCGCCTTGACCGATGCACTACGAACTTTTCTTGCGCTCATCTGTTTTTGTGCAGAATTTTATTAGGTAAATTTCCATTGAGTATTGTTAAAAGTATGCCGAACGGAATTTTTTTGCAAGCTCATTTCCAGCGCTTTTCCCTACTATTTATTTAACGCGACGGATTGCTGCTCGCGTCGGGCCTACCACCTCGGAGCTGCCATGAACCTGCAACGATTCCCTCGCTACCCGTTGACTTTCGGGCCTACGCCGATCCAGCCGCTGAAGCGTTTGAGCGACCACCTGGGTGGCAAGGTGCATTTGTATGCGAAGCGCGAGGACTGCAACAGCGGCTTTGCGTTTGGTGGCAACAAGACGCGCAAGCTTGAGTATCTGATTCCCGAGGCATTGGCGCAGGGATGTGACACGTTGGTGTCGATTGGCGGGATTCAGTCGAACCAGACCCGCCAGGTTGCGGCTGTCGCTGCGCACTTGGGGTTGAAGTGTGTGCTGGTGCAGGAGAACTGGGTCAACTATTCGGACGCCGTGTACGACCGGGTCGGCAACATCCAGATGTCGCGCATTCTGGGCGCCGACGTCCGGCTGGTGGCTGACGGCTTCGACATTGGTTTTCGCAGGAGTTGGGAGGACGCACTGGAGAGCGTGCGCGCCGCGGGCGGCAAGCCGTACGCGATCCCGGCGGGCTGTTCAGACCATCCGCTGGGCGGCCTTGGTTTCGTCGGCTTTGCTGAAGAGGTACGCCAGCAGGAAGTTGAACTCGGCTTCAAATTCGACTACATCGTGGTGTGTTCCGTGACGGGCAGCACCCAGGCCGGCATGGTGGTGGGATTCGCCGCCGACGGACGTGCCGAGCGTGTCATTGGCATTGATGCCTCGGCGAAACCGGCGAAGACCCGCGAGCAGATCACGCGAATCGCGCGGCAGACTGCGGAAAAAGTGGGCCTCGAACGCGACATCACCGCCGACGACGTGGTGTTGGACGAGCGCTACGGCGGCCCTGAGTACGGTTTACCGAACGAAGGAACGTTGGAAGCAATCCGTCTGTGCGCGCGACTCGAGGGCGTACTGACCGATCCGGTGTACGAGGGCAAATCGATGCACGGCATGATCGACAAGGTAAGAAACGGCGAATTCCCGGAGGGTTCGCGGGTGTTGTATGCGCACTTGGGCGGCGTACCGGCACTGAACGCCTACAGCTTCATTTTCCGGGAGGGGTAAGCGGCAGGAAGCGAGCGACCATTGACGATCGACGGGCGGCGAGCAACGGCCGATGCACACCGCACGGCACAAAGCGGAAAGCGGAAAGCCTACCGCAACAAAGTCCGTCGCCGTTCAACGAAATAGCGCGGACCTGGCGGGCCCGAAGACTCGAACACAGCGGGCGGTTTTCGAACTACGCTTCGGCGCGCGCAGCGCCGCCGGAAGAATGACTGCCTTGTCACTCACGCCGAGTGTGCGAGGGCACGGATTCCAGATGCACCACTACCGTGGCTGCGCGGGGGACCCGCTTATGAGCTGGCGGTGTGAGCCGCTTTCTCTTGCTTACTTCTCTTTGCGGCCGGCAAAGAGAAGTGAGTGCCGCCCCGCACAGGGGCAACGCTAATAAACCACTAACAAAGCAAGGAAAGGCCAACACCCTAGGCAAACAGAGAAACAAAGCGCCGCGCAGGCAAAAAAAAATCAAACCTTCAACTTCGCCCTCAAAAACTCAACAAAAACCCGAATAGTGACCGAACTCTGCCGATGCTGCGGATAAACGGCATAAACAGTAGCCGCCGAGGGCAAGAACTCTTCCAATACAGTCACCAACTGCCCACGACCAAGTGCCTCAGCAACAATAAAATCAGGAAGCCGAACAATCCCCAACCCGGCAACCGCGGCATCCCGCACCAACTCCCCATTATTAGCCCGCAGCGGCCCACGCACTTCAAACCCTTTCAAAACACCGTCAACAACAAAATCCCAACTCACAGCCCCACCATGCCCATACAGCAAGCATGAATGCCGCACCAGATCGGCAGGATGCGCAGGCGCGCCCCGCCGCCGCACATACCCCGGACTACAACACGCCACCATCCTGACATCGACGAGCTTCTGCGCGATCAGCGTCGAATCCTGCAACGTGCCGATCCGGATTGCCATATCGAACCCCTCACCCACCACGTCGACGGTTCGATCGCTCAACTCCATATCGAAGCGCACGTCGCCATGTTCGCGCAGGAAGCCCGCCACCAACGGCGACAAATGCATCATCCCGAACGACATCGGCGCGCTGACCCGCAACAGCCCGCGCGGCCCGGCGCGGCGCAGCGACATCGCCTGCTCGGCGTCTTCCACCTCGCCAAGAATGCGCCGCGCACGCTCATAAAACTCCTGACCGAGTTCGGTCACCGCCAGCTTGCGCGTATTTCGGATCAGAAGCTGCACGCCGAGCGCCTCTTCCAGCGCCATCACACGCCGGCTGACGAACTGCTTTGATAGCGCAAGCCGCTTGGCCGCAGCCGTGAAGTTATGAGCGTCGACCGTGGCGACAAAGATCCGCATATCATCGAGTTGCATCGTATTGTCCACCTCATTGTGACAGTGTTTCCGCTTTGCACACGATTATAGCCATCCTGATTGACCTACACTCTCATTCATGGATCGCGGACAAACATCTGGCCGGATCGCACAACAGAACCAAGGAGAAATACGATGCTCGATATCAGACACGCCAATCAACGCGGCCGCGCGGAGCACGGCTGGCTCAGTTCGCGCCATACGTTTTCTTTCGCGAGCTATCACGATCCGAAGCAAAACGGCTTTTCCGACCTGCTCGTGATCAACGACGACCGCGTCGCACCGGCCCAAGGTTTCGGCAAGCACCCGCACCGCGACATGGAGATCTTTTCGTACGTGCTGGAAGGCGCGCTGGAACATAAGGACACGATGGGCACCGGCTCGGTGATCGTGCCTGGCGACATCCAGTTGATGAGCGCCGGAACCGGTGTCGCGCATAGCGAATACAACCAATCGAAGAGCGAACCCGTGCACTTCATGCAAATCTGGATTGCACCGGGGCAGAAAGGCACCACGCCGCGCTATCAGCAGCGTCACTTTGGTGCGGACCAGAAGCGCGGCGTGTTGCGCCTCGTGTTGTCGCCGGACGGTGCGGACGACTCGCTGGTGCTGCAACAGGATGCGCGGGTTTATGCCGGTCTTTTCGACGGTGACGAAACTGCGCGGCTCGAACTGGCCAGTAATCGTTATGCTTATATTCAAGTGGCGCGCGGCAGCGTCACGGTGAACGGCGTCGAGTTGGGCGAAGGCGACGGTGCGCGGGTCCGCGACGAAAAAGTCCTGACCTTCACGCAAGGTCACGACGCGGAAGTGTTGGTGTTCGATCTGCGTAACATCGAAATGTCGGAGCTTTGGGCTTAAGCGGCTGATTTAAGCGACTTACTTAAGCATGGCTCGCAGCGATGATTGCGGCGAGCCGCACCCTTCCTTACCTATTGAGAAAAATCATGCGCTATACGCTATTTGAAAACCAGAAAGACGCAGCCGTTCTCGTCGCCCGCATCCTGTTGATGGTGTTGTTCATCACGTTCGGCTGGTCGAAGCTGACCGGCTTTTCCGGCACCGTCGCTTATATGGCGTCGAGCGGCGCGCCGATTCCTGAGTTGTCGGCAGTCATCGCCGTCGTGATGGAGTTTGTTGTGGGCATTGCGCTGCTGGTGGGCTTCTACACGCGGCCGCTAGCGTTGCTGCTGGCGCTTTATACGCTCGCCACGGCGATCATCGGCCACCACTACTGGAACATGACGGGTGCGGTGCAGTACGACAACCTGATCCACTTCTACAAGAACGTCAGCATCATGGGTGGACTGCTCTTGTTGTGCGTGACCGGCCCCGGCAAGTATTCGATCGACCGGCGCTAAGGCCGCGCTATGGGTGTTCGATAAGCTCGTAAAAAAAGCCACCCGGCATTGGCCAGGCGGCTTTCTCTTTGCATGAAACGATCGACGCTAGCCGGCAAACTGCGCCAACACGCGCTCACGAATGGCCGGCCGGATATTCGACTGCGCCATATTGCCTTGATAATGCGCGACCACGCGCGGGTTCATCACGCGAAACCACAGCGGCGGCACGTACGCGAGCATGATCATCGTCGCGTAACCGGAGGGCAATTGCGGCGCGCCGTCGAAATGACGCAGCGCCTGATAAGAGCGCGTCGGGTTCGCATGATGATCGGCGTGACGCTGCAACTGGTACAGAAACAGATTCGTCACGATGCGATTGCTGTTCCACGAGTGCTGCGGCTGGCAACGCTCATAGCGGCCATTCGGAAGTTGCTTGCGGCCGAGCCCGTAGTGCTCCAGATAATTGACCACCTCAAGCAGCGAGGCGCCGTACATCGCCTGAATCAGCAGAAACGGTATCACCGTCTTGCCGAACAGCGCGATCATCGCACCCCACAGCACCGCCGTCATGGCCCACGCGTGCAGGACTTCATTGCGCCATGTCCAGGGCGATTTGCCGATGCGTTCGAGCCGGTGTTTCTCGAGGCGCCACGCGGACGCAATGCTGCCGAACACCGTGCGCGGCAGAAAACGCCAGAACGATTCGCCGTAGCGCGCGCTCGCCGGATCGGGCGGCGTCGCCACGCGCACATGGTGACCACGATTGTGTTCGACGAAGAAATGACCGTAGGCGACCGGCGCGAGCGTGATCTTGGCAAGCCATCGTTCGAAGCCGTCGGTCTTGTGACCGAGCTCGTGCGCGGTATTGATCGACACACCGGTCGCCGCGCCCAGCGAAAGCGCAAAGCCGAGATAGTCGTACCACGCGAGGGCATGCGTGCCGACGATCCACAGCGCGCCAAAGAACGACACGTATTCGATGAAGGTGGCGAGGTAGACCACGCGGCGGTAGTAGCGCTCCCGTTCGAGCGTGGGGACGACGTCCTCGGGGGGATTGCTCGGATCGTCACCGATCAGATAGTCGAGCACCGGAATAATGCCGAACACGAAAATCGGCCCGAACCACCAGAAGATATGCCAGCCGGTCTGCAACGCCAGATTGGCGGCGTGCAGCGGCAAGGTGATCGTGAGCGCGCCGAGCAGCCATAAATAGCGCTTGCCGTCGACCCACCGCGCGGGGGCCGCTTGCGATGTTGCCATTGTCTCCCTCCTTGTTTTATGTCGCCTGATACCGGCAAGCTGTGCGCTTGCCCGCCAGTGCGCATGCCGCCAGGATCTTGTCCGGCTCCCAGATTTATATGGCTTGACGGGCGGCTTAGCCAAGGAATTGGCCTAGGTGGGAGGCTCCAAACAGAGGGGCCGTTGGGGCGGCATGGGGGATGGGCGTCGAGCGGGTGAATGAAACGGGTGTTTGGGCTGCAATTCATGCTGTCTGCGAGTTGTAGCCTGGCCTGGGGTTCCGCCTGCTGCCACGTGCCGAACCGTCGGCTGCTTGACCGCGACTGACCAACTTCATATAATTACCGCTCAAAACTACGTACGAGCGGGTGTGAAAAACGTAGCGCCGCCCGGGTCACCGGGTTCCACCTGGAGTGGAAATTTCGCCGCAAGGTGAATAGAGAGTCCCGCATGCGACGGCTGCCGAAAGGCAGCCGTTGGTTTTTGTGGCTAGCCATCGCGGCTAAGGGCGGATCTTGCGCCCCTCATAGGTTGCCCGCAGCAGAGTTTTGAACGCAACCTTTTTCGCTTGCCGCTGACGTTTCGTCAGCGCTTTGTCGAGAAGATATGCGGATTGAACTCGCAGAATCAGACGCTGCCTTCTCGCCCTATCTTTCTCCACTTCAAAAAACACGGCGTAAAGTGACGTGGTGCCGTCGGCGTTCGTCTTTTGCAGCGTCATGAAGTTCGGCTGCTGTTCGCCGGCGACGACAATGGGACGCTCACCAAGCGTCATGACCAAATCCCGCAACAGGTGCTTCGACAGTTCATAGCGGCGCGGATCAAGAACTCGCTGTTCACGTCCGTCATCGTAGATCTCGGCGTTCGGAATTTCTGAACGCGCTCGTCCGTCCCGAGCAAAGCTGCGGGAAAAACAATGACAAGAAAACATCACGAGCACAGTCACCGTGCAGCTCAGACCAAGATCGCATTTAAAGGCGAACGAATCGAGATGACTTAAATCCCAAATCGTCTTGTGGAGAACGATGGGTTGAAAGCAGTGAGTTGCAAATTCTGTTGATTCAAAAACTTGTACTTCAAACTTCGGCATAGGCAATCGACGACTTTGGATCGGTCAACATTCTACGTCTGGCGAAGTCGTTCGTTTTCCGAAATAACGCTGTCGAATGGCATAGGAATGTTGCCTTTTCTCAGCGCACACTCAAAATCTCTGAGAAAAACAATTTCGCTGCCGGCGCGAGTCGGATTGCCCTGACAGACACAGTGGTCTCAGCCATCGCTTGGCCCGAAAAAACCCGCTCAAAAGCAGGTCCGGTTCCATCAAAAACAAAAACGGCGGCCCGAAGGCCGCCGTCCGCCACTCAAACAAGCACATCACACTGCCGCTTCAACCTCTTCTACTTCGCTCACCACTTCGTCCGTATCGCTGCTGCGGATCAGGTGATCGAACGCGGAGAGCGATGCCTTCGCGCCCTCGCCCACTGCAATCACGATCTGCTTGAACGGGACCGTAGTCACGTCGCCGGCGGCAAACACGCCCGGCACCGACGTTGCGCCACGTGCATCGACGACGATCTCGCCGTGCTTCGACAACTCGACCGTGCCCTTCAGCCATTCGGTGTTCGGCACGAGGCCGATCTGCACGAACACGCCTTCGAGTTCGATGTTTTTCGTTTCGCCAGTACGCAGGTCCTTGTAGACCAGACCGTTGACCTTCTTGCCGTCGCCGGTGATTTCCGTGGTCTGCGCCTGCGTGACGATCGTCACGTTGGCGAGGCTGCGCAGCTTGCGCTGCAGCACTTCGTCCGCTCGCAGTTGTGGGCCGAATTCGAACAGCGTCACTTCACGCACGATGCCCGCGAGATCGATGGCCGCTTCGACGCCCGAGTTGCCGCCACCGATCACCGCCACGCGCTTGCCCTTGAACAGCGGGCCGTCGCAGTGCGGGCAGTACGCCACGCCGTGGTTGCGGTACTCGCGCTCGCCCGGCACGTTGATTTCGCGCCAGCGGGCACCAGTCGCCAGAATGATGGTCTTCGCCTTCAGCACGGCACCATTCGCCAGACGCACCTGGTTGATGCGGCCCGGGATCAGCGCTTCAGCGCGCTGCACGTCCATGATGTCGACTTCGTAGCTCTTCACATGCTGTTCGAGCGCCATCGCGAACTTCGGCCCTTCCGTTTCCGTCACGGAGACGAAGTTCTCGATCGCCAGCGTATCGAGCACCTGACCGCCGAAGCGTTCCGCCACGACACCCGTGGCAATCCCCTTGCGCGCCGAGTAAATCGCCGCAGCCGCGCCCGCAGGGCCGCCGCCGACGATCAGCGTATCGAACACCGGCTTCTTTTCCAGTTCCTTCGCCGCACGAGCGCCGGCATTGGTGTCGAGCTTCGCGAGGATTTCCTTCACGCCGCTGCGGCCCTGGCCGAACACTTCGCCGTTCATGAACATGGTCGGTACCGCCATGATCTGGCGCGCTTCGACTTCGTTCTGGAACAGCGCGCCGTCGATCGCCACGTGGCGGATGCGCGGGTTGATCAGCGCCATCACGTTCAGCGCCTGGACGACTTCCGGGCAGTTCTGGCATGACAGCGAAAAATACGTTTCGAATTGATAGTCGCCGTCGAGACTGCGGATCTGTTCGATCACCGCGTCGTCGAGTTTGACGGGATGGCCGCCGACCTGCAAAAGCGCGAGGACGAGCGACGTGAATTCATGCCCCATCGGAATACCGGCGAAACGGATGCCCGTTTCCTTGCCCGGCTCGCCGATTGAAAACGACGGCTTGCGCTCGCTGTCGCCGCGACGTTCAATCACGGTGACGCGCTCCGACAATGTCGCGATATCGTTCAGCAATGCCAGCAGCTCTTGCGATTTCGCACCGTCGTCGAGCGAGGCGACGATCTCGATAGGCCTGCTAACCTTTTCGAGGTAGGATTTCAACTGCGTCTTGAGATTGGCGTCCAGCATGGCTTTCGATTCCGTGACGAGGGGTGTTGGGTCCCGGGCGCCGCACGCATCCGGGTAGGAGGCGCGCAGCCCGGGGGCGTGCGAACCGCTGTATCAAGCGGTCCGCACGGCGATGCGCCGTAAGGCGCTTACTGCGTGAGGCTTTGAGACCTTAGATCTTGCCGATCAGGTCGAGCGACGGGGTCAGCGTTTCAGCGCCCGGCGTCCACTTGGCGGGGCACACTTCACCCGGGTGAGCCGCGATGTATTGCGCTGCTTGCACCTTGCGCAGCAGTTCGCCGGCGTCACGGCCAATGCCGTTGTCGTGAATTTCGGCCAGCTTGATCTCGCCTTCCGGGTTGATCACGAACGTGCCGCGCAGTGCCAGGCCTTCTTCTTCGATCAGCACGTCGAAATTGCGCGAGATGGCCAGGGTCGGGTCAGCGATCATCGGGTACTTGATCTTCTGGATCGTGTCCGACGTGTCGTGCCATGCCTTGTGCGTGAAGTGCGTATCGGTCGACACGCTGTAGATCTCAACGCCGAGCTTCTTGAATTCGGCGTAACGATCGGCCAGGTCACCCAGTTCGGTCGGGCAGACAAACGTGAAGTCGGCCGGGTAGAAAACGAAAACCGACCACTTGCCCTTCAGGCTTTCTTCAGTGACGGTCTGGAAATCGCCGTTGTGAAAAGCCTGTGCCTTGAACGGTTTGACTTGACTGTTGATGATCGGCATTTACTGAGTCCTCTTTCGGGGTGGTTGGAAAGTGGAGTCAGTATGTCAGACACCGCTTAATAGGTAAAGTGGTGTGTTTCAATTATTTCGATAGTTTATTACTATTTGAATACCGACCGGCGGCTATTGCACCGCACCAATCCTGGGCTCAGTCCTTCATAAGCCGCCAAAGGGTTGTGCGGCCGATTCCCAATGCCCGGCTTGCCGCAGCGCGGTTGCCGCCGGCCTGTTCGAGGGCGTGCATGACATCCTCGCGGGTGGGCGAGTGACGAACCGGGGCGTCACCATTGGCGTGGACCTGGGCCACGGCGCCCCGCACGGCCGCGACCGTCTGCCGCATCCGCCCGAATTCCGGAAACACTGCCTGCAGGTCCTGCCCGCCAACGTCCGCCGAATCGCTCAGATAAATGGCGGCGCGCGCCAGCAGATTTTCCAGCTCCCGCACATTGCCGGGCCACGCGTAGAACTCGAACAAGGGCGTGAGAAACGCCAGCACCCGCTCGAGCGCGGCACCCGACAGCCCAAACTGGAGCGCACTGCGGTTCAACAAGTGCCGCGCCAGTTGCGCGACGTCGCCGCGCCGTTCGCGCAGGGGCGGCAGTTCTATCTGAAGCAGGTTCAGTCGAAAGTACAAATCCGCGCGAAACGCGCCCTGCTCGACCAGCGCGTGCAGATCGCGATGCGTGGCGGCGATCACCCGCACGTCGACGGGCGTTGCGCGTCCGGCGCCGAGCTTCATGACTTCGCGCTCCTGCAACACGCGCAGCAGGCGGCTTTGCAGCGCCGCCGGCATCTCACCGATTTCGTCGAGAAAGATCGTGCCGGTGTGGGCGATTTCGAAAAGGCCCGGCTTGCCGCCGCGGCGCGCGCCGGTGAACGCCCCTTCCTCATGGCCGAACAGTTCGCTTTCGATCAGCCCTTCAGGGAGCGCCGCGCAATTGAACGCGACAAACGGATTGCCGCGCCGCCGGCTGGCATTGTGGATGCCTTGCGCAACCAGTTCCTTGCCGGTGCCGCTTTCGCCGCTCAACAACACGGTGGCGTCGTGAGCCGCGCCTGCGCGCGCGAGCCGCCGCACCCGCTCGAGCGCCGCCGAACTGCCGGTCAGGTCGTCCAGATGGTGCCGCGCGACCAGATGCTTCGGCCGCTGGCTGGTCCGCAGCGAGCGGTCGATCCGCTGCGCGACCAGCGCATCCTGCACGGTGACCACCGAGCCCGAACGCAAGCCCTGTTCGACGATCGGCACACAATTGACGATCAGCGCGCGGCCGCCGATCTGCTCGATGCGCTCTTCGACCGGCATGTCATGCTCGAGCGTCTCGCGCAGCCACGGGCCGACGGCGCGCGTCAATTGCGCCGGGACGTCCTGTTCGCGGTCGAGTCCGAGCAGATCGAGCATGGCCGGATTGACGGCTTCGAGCTGTCCGGCGTCGTCGAAGGCGGCCACGCCGTCGCGCAGATGGGCAACGATCGTGTTCAGGCGCACCCGCTTCGACTCCTTCTGGCGGCTCACGCGCGCCAGTTCGACCGAGCGCTCGAACGCTTCTTCGACCGCGCCGAGCGAGTACAGAAAGACGCTCTCAAGGCCGGCTTGCTGGGCGAGATCGCAGGCCATGCCGGGGCCAATTATCACGCGGCAGCCTTCGGCCGCCAGATTGTTGACCGCGAGCCGCACTTCGTCGATCGAGCGGTAAGCCCGCTGTTTCAGGCCAACGTTCAGCCACGCGCTCAGGTCCGCGAGTTCGTGCGAGATGGTTTCGTGCAGGACAAGGCCGATCTGCGCGCGAGGCCAGGTCGTCGTGGCGCGGGTGATCGCGCTCAGCACGTCGAACCCGTTCACCTTGACCATCACCACCGGCACGCTCAGGTTGTCGCGCAGGTAGGCGCCGTTCGATCCGGCCGCCAGTACGACATCGACCGAGCCCGCGTCCACATAGGCCTGCAGGGCCGTGACGGCGGCACCGTAGCCTTCCCGGACCGAAAAGAACCTGGCGCGCCCGGTATAACGCGGCGCAACAGTCTCGCAAAGCGATTGCAACCGGCTGATACTCACCAATGCAACACCTGGGCGGCCGGGATCGGGATTAGCAAGGGACGACGTGAAAATAGACATTACAACGCTCCGCTCGTAGCTGGAACGTTCCATGAAACGTTTCATGGAACGTTCCGATATTCTGCCATGATCCGCGACGCCGCTTCCGCCTTACCTAACCCATTGATTGCTCTACCTAAATTCAGAATGTCGGCGAATGGCATGCTTCCTGCGAATACAACCCGGCGTTCTATCACTCACGTCCTATCCGGAGACACACAGCCATGACCACTTCCGCTACCCGCCGCGCCGCCTTCCGCGCCAAAGTCAAACAACGCCAGGGCCTGCTCGTGCCGGGCGCCTTCAACGCCATGAGCGCGCGCGTGATCGAAGACGCCGGCTTCGAAGCGATCTACATCACGGGCGCGGGTGTCACTAACATGTCGCTCGGTCTGCCCGATCTTGGCTTCATCGGCCTGGCCGAAGTCGCCGAGCATTGCGCGCGGATTCGCGACGCGGTTGCGCTGCCGCTGATCGTCGACGCCGACACCGGCTTCGGCAACGCGCTGAACGTGCGCCAGACTGTGCGCGTGCTCGAGCGCAGCGGCGCCGACGTGATCCAGTTCGAAGACCAGGTCATGCCGAAGAAATGCGGCCACTTCGCCGGCAAGGAAGTCGTCGGCACGAGCGAGATGGTCGGCAAGATCCGCGCGGCCGTCGATGCCCGCGAAGACGGCAATCTGCAGATCATGGCGCGCACCGATTCGGCCGCGGTCCACGGCATTGAAGACGCGATCGAGCGCGGCCATCGCTTCATCGAAGCCGGCGCGGACATTCTGTTTATCGAAGCGACCGAATCGCTTGCTGACATCGAGCGTTTGCCGGGACTGTTCGACAAGCCGCAACTGATCAACATCGTGATCGGCGGCAAGACGCCGGTGCAATCGCGCGAAGCGCTCGGCAAACTCGGCTACGGCATCGTCCTGTACGCGAACGCGGCGCTGCAAGGCGCGGTGCTCGGCATGCAGCGCGCGCTCGGCACGCTGAAAAGCAATGGCCGCCTCGATGAGGACGCCAGCCTGGTCGCCCCCTTTAGCGAACGCCAGCGCCTCGTGAACAAGCCGCTGTACGACAAGCTCGATCGGGAATACGCGGCGAAGGACTGAGCGGCGAGAAAAGCCGTGTTTCCGGCGCGCTTCGCGCTGTCGCCAGCGCGCACCGCAATGCGCCCCGTTTGCTGCCGTCTACCGCTGTGCGTCGTGAATTGTTGCGTTACGATGCAGGGTTGGCGGCCGCAGGTGGCGGCTTAAGTGCGACAGCTGCGCATTCGCGTGCACGCGGTGGTGGCTACGCGTTGTGGTCCAGGCGTGACTGCCATGGATAAAGGCCATCAGTTTGCCTGCCCCAATGACTCCACCGACGCCAAACAGGCCGCGGCCTTATTGTTCGCCTGATGAGGAACGCCGGAAACACGCTTTCGAAAGGTTGTCGCAAACATGAAGTCAAAGCAATTGCGCGGTGCATGCCGGCACGCTAAAGGCGTCATCGAATTCACACGCAATGGCCAGGCGCCGGGGACGGTGCAATGACCAGCGGCGCACGCCATTCACATATCGGCTGGCTGCCGTATATCGTCGCGGCCACCTTCTTCATGGAGTATCTCGACACCACGGTGATCGCGACCGCGCTGCCGCAGATGGCGCACTCGTTCGGCGTCGGTCCGAACAGCCTGAGCCTCGGTATGACGGCTTACATGCTGGCGCTGGCGATCTTCATCCCGGCGAGCGGCTGGGTCGCCGACCGTTGCGGCTCACGCACGGTATTCTTCAGCGCGATCGGTGTGTTCACGGTGGCTTCGGTGTTGTGCGGTTTGTCGCAGAACGTGACTGAATTTACGGCCGCGCGGCTACTGCAAGGCATAGGCGGCGCAATGATGGTGCCGGTGGGCCGTTTGATCGTGGTGCGCAATACGGAGAAGAGCCGCATGATGCAGGCGAT
Organism: Paraburkholderia haematera; assembly: GCF_905220975.1. Classification (GTDB taxonomy): domain Bacteria; phylum Pseudomonadota; class Gammaproteobacteria; order Burkholderiales; family Burkholderiaceae; genus Paraburkholderia; species Paraburkholderia haematera. The sequence continues at coordinate 276,155 of NZ_CAJNBK010000003.1, forward strand.
CTCGACCATCACCTGGCCGGCGATTGCCGCGCCGGTGGTCGGACCGCCGGTGGGCGGCTTCATCACCACCTATGCGTCATGGCGCTGGATCTTTCTGCTGAACGTGCCGTTCGGTCTGGCCGCCATGGCCGTTGCGCTCGCGCTGGTACCGAACCTGCGCGGCACCGAACGCAAGCCGCTCGACGTCGTCGGCCTCCTGCTGAGCGCCACGACACTGACGGCGATTCTGTATGGCGCTGAACTGGCGAGTCAGCCCGGCGAGAATCCGTGGGTGGCGGGCGCGCTCATCATCGGCGGATTGGTGATGGGCGTGGTGGCGTTCCAGCACGCGAAGCGTCACCCGCATCCGCTGATCGACGTATCCACGCTGAAAATCCCGACGTTTTCCGTGACAGTGGTGACCGGGTCGTTCACGCGCATCGGCATTGGCGCGGTACCGTATCTGATGCCGCTGCTGTTCCAGGTTGGCTTCGGCTTGTCGGCGTTCAAATCGGGCCTTCTGTTACTGGCGAGCGCCCTCGGCAACCTCGGCATGAAGGCGCTGACCACGCGCATCCTGCAACGCTACGGTTTCCGGATGGTGTCGATTATCGACGTGATGGTGGCGGGTGTTTTCATTATTGCCTGCGGGCTGTTGACGCCGAACGTGCCGCTCTTGCTGGTGTTGTTCGTCGTGTTCATTTACGGCGTCGCGCGCTCGATGCAATTCTCGACGCTTGCCACGCTCGCCTACGCAGACGTCTCGCAACCGCAGATGAGCGCGGCGAGCACGCTATGGAGCGCTGCCGCCCAGATGACAATCGGTCTTGGCATTGCCTTCGGCGCCGTTTCGCTGCGCGCGGCAGCTTTCTTCAACGGCGAGACGACCGGCCGTGTATTCACCCTGGACGATTTCCGCCTCGCGTTTCTGTTTGCCGGTGTGTTGACGCTGCTGTCCGTGACCGGCTACCTGGGTCTTGCCCGCAACGCCGGGCAGAGCATTGGCGGCGGTTCGCGCGGCGTCGAAGATCCGGCGAAAAGCTAGGCGCAAAGCAAGCTGGATGAAAGGGTTTGAAACGGGAGTTGAAGCAGCGGCATCCTTTGAATACCTGATCAGAACACGTGGAGACACGCGGTGCAAGCAAACGAGTTGACGATTTCGAGCGACCAGTCCGACCTCGACATGGAGACGATCTACGCGTTCCTCTCGAAGGAGACCCCATGGGCGAAGGACATGCCACGCGAGACGTTCGACCGGGCGATCGAGGGGTCGCTATGTTTCGGCGCGTATAGCGAAGGCAAGCAGATCGCATTTGCCCGTCTGGTGACAGACCGGGCGACATTTGCCTACCTGTGCGATGTCTTCGTGCTGCCGGCATACCGCGGCAAGGGAGTCGCGTCGACGTTGATGAAACACGTATTTGCCAGCCCGTCGCTGACCGGCTTGCGCCGAATCGTGCTGGTGACGACCGACGCCCACCACGTCTACAAGCCGCACGGCTTCAAGGAACTGACAGCGCCGGAGCGCTATATGGAGCTGCATAACCCGAACGTCTACAAGACGGCTTGAGCGGAGGGCGTGCCTTACCCGTAGGTCCGCTCGCGCATCCACTTCGTCATGATCCACTTGTCGCCGCCGAGCACCGGCGCGCCGCCGTGCAAGGTCAGCGGATCGAGTTGGCGCTGGCCGTTCATATAACGGAAATACACCGCGCCACCCTTGACTGCCGCGACTGACAATCCCGCTTCCGGGAAAATCGTTTCGCCGCCGTCCGGCACGTCGTTCAGATAGATCACAAGCGTCGCCACGCGCTGGCCGCCCTGCGCGGTATGCAGCGCGCTACCGGCCTGATCCGGCGGAAAATAGTCGAAGTGCGGGCGATATTCGCCGGTCGTGCCGTAATGCAGAATCTGCAGCCCTTCGCCGTTCTCGACCGGCCAGTTCATCAGACTCGAGATACGGCGGTCCATCTTTTCGATGAACGCGTCTTCCCCGCGCTGGTACCAGATGCCTTCGCTGGTGCGGTTGCGAATGACGTCTTCCTTGCCAGTCTCGGGATTGACCGTGGTCGAGCGTTTCAGCCGATGACGCGAGCGTTCGATCATCTCGTCGCATTCTTCCGGCGACAGCACATCGGCGAACACGATCACCTGCGGCCGCTCGCAGCGCATCAATACGCGGACGTCGCGATCGTGCGCACGGATCACATTCCCACGCGCAACGGGCAACGCGTCGTACTCGTATGTTTGCGGCCCGGTTTTGACCAGCGCCGCCTCAGTCGCGGCCTGCGGCGAGCCGCCTGCTTCCGCCGGGTTCATGCTGAACGCCTTGTGCACTTCCGCGCGCGCGGCTTCCGTGGCGAAACCGGCTTGCACCATCGCGTCGATCATCGAGTCGATGCTGCAACCGCGCGCTACATTGCTGCTCAGCCACGCTTCCCATGACGCATCTACTACCGGCATCGAACTCCCCCCGCTTGTTCATCTCGCAGAAATACTGCATCAACTGGCCGGCTCATGGCAAGACTGGGCCGCATGCGCCGGGCTGACCGGTTACGTGCGGCGCTGCCTGCGTCGATAGAGATCGAGGCCTTTTCTTGCCTGTGCCCTGATTGCGCGCTGCACGAAAGGTGTCCAGCCGAGTAGTGTGCCCTTGATGCCCAAAGCCTGACGGGCCCAACGCCAAAGGTCGAACGTATCGCGATGTTCGGCGATGCGGCCGTCGCGAAACACAAAACGGGCGTCGATGCGGTTGACCACCGTGCGGCCCGTCTGACTGAAAGTGTAACGGGCCACCCAGTGGGCGCGGCCGGTGAGCTCATCGGCGTCAATACGGTCGAACGTCAGCGAGAAGTCCTGCGCGCGCGCCACCAGCATACGCCACATGTCGCGCGCCTCTTCGCCGCGTAGCTCGCCAAAGGCCGGATCGCTGAAGACTACGTCGTCGGCATAGCAGGTGGCCATTGTTTCAGCGTCGCGCCGCTGGAACGCGGTATAGAAACGCTCGATCAGTTCGGTGTTGAGATGGCTCATGGTCTCGTGTTTGTGCTTGTACGTGGCCGGTCGAGGAAACGCACCCGGAAAGAAGCGCGCACCGGGGTTTGAGCGCGCACAAGCCGCACACGATATCGGAAAACGGAGCAGCCGGGGTGGTAAGGCCCGTCCGGACGGCAAGGCAGCGGCCGCTCCGGTCAACGCCCACCCTTTCGACGCCCCCCCTCGCACCCGGCATCGCCGGCAAACCTATCGCTTCGAAAATCGGCGTTGCCTTTCGCAAATTCGAACGGGCGCCGGCCGTCCGGGCGTCTTTCCGGACGTCTTTCCGGGCGTTTATCGAGTTCGCCCGAAGCAGGTAAAACCGCCTCTGCAACACTCGCGCCGCCTTTCGTTATATCCTGTCAAATATCACGGTATGCTCTCGTGGAGCGCGGTGGCTCGCCCTGAATCCGCGCGCGACGAAGCGAAACAAACAAGCAGGAGCCCGCAGCGGTGCGTAATCCACCTACATCGCCATCCACATCGCCATCCACATCGCCATCCACATCGCGATTGAGCTTATCCAACCCGGCGGGACGCCTCCCGAAAGGGCTTTCGTCGACTATCGTCGCGGTGAAGTCGGCGTCCGAACGCGGCCGCGCCGAACTGATCCGAGATGTTGTCGATGCTTACCGGCGCCTTTATGGCAGCGTGCAGCGCTTCGTGCTGATGTTCAGGGACGATCAATTGAACTTCGCTTCGGTGGGCACCTCGGGTTCGCACTCGTTGAACCAGCTGCTGTCGATCCTTGCCGAACAGGCCAAAGCGGCGGCCTTCGTCCGTCTGCGCGATCTGAAAGCTGCGATCGAAGAGGCGCGCTCGGCAGAACAGCTTCGCGACGCGATTTTCTCGGACGCGTTTAGCAACGACCTGGCTGCGCTACGCAAGGTGGTGGTGGAACTCGAACGGCTCGACACGGCCTTTATCGGTCTGTGCGTTGGGCATGTTCTCGATCGCCATTGCCGCCTATGAACGTTTTCGTTTGCCCATCGTTATATATCGACGAACATATCGCCAGTCCCGCCTGCATGGCACGCGTGTCCAGCACGCACGTTCAGTCAACCTGACGCCAGAACCGGATTCGAGGTCCTCATGCACACGCCGCCGTTTCGACTCGCCCACCCCCCGCGTCTCAAACTGTCCAGCGACGAGCTGGCCGGCACCGGCATGCGCGCGGCCGACCCGTGCTGCACGCCCGCCAAGGTATCGTTCTCGAACGCCAAACGGCGTGCGCGCCTCGCCGAGCTCGATGGCCAACTCCATTGTTCGATCATCGGCACCTGTCTCAGCACGCATGAACTGCGCAAGCTGGTGCCTAAATTCACCGGCCTCGACAGCCGCGACGCGAGCGATCTGGAGATTCACCACTCGGCCGTCGAACTCGCGATCGACGGCGGCGCCGGCGCCAAAGCCCTGCACAAGTTGCTCGACGAGCGCTATGCGGGGGCAATCCGCCGTTTCGACAAAGCCGCCGATGGCGTCGATCTGCTGAAGCTCTGGGACGAAGCGCTGAGCAACGGTGACATCCCACCGGCTTACTGGGCGCTGATGACGCATCCGTGCGCGAGCTTGCACGTGCGCCAGAAAGCGTTCGGCGAATTGCACATGCTGTCGCATCTGGTCGGCGCGGCGAATCGCGCGGACATTCGCAGACTGGTTGCGCTCGAAACGGAAAACGCCGAGTTGAAGGAGAAAGTCGAGCGGCAGCAACGCTGCCTCCAGGAGACCAGCATGCAGCGCGACGCGTCGATCGCCGTGCTCAATGAGCAGATCGCGCAGCTCACCGCTCTGGCCACGCGTCAGACCCCGACGGATCCCACCGATCTCGAAACCGAGATTTCAAGGCTGCGCGACAGGCTGGCCGACGCCGACCAGCGGGTGGCGCTGCACACCAGCCGCCGTGAGGCCGCTGAACAGCGTGCGCTGCAGGAACAAGGCGCGGCGCTCGCGCTACGCAAGAGCCGCGATCAGGCCTTGGCGCTGCTCAAACTGGTGCAAAGCGAATGCGACGCGCTGGAACGCGCAACGGTGGATGCGACCCATAGCGATGGCGCACAGATGCGGCAAGCCAGCCTCGACAGCCTGCGCGGCAAACGGATTGTGTATGTGGGCGGCCGCCCCGGTTCGAATGCCGCGCTCAAGCGGTTGGTGGACGCCGCCGGCGGTGATCTGATGGTGCACGACGGCGGCGTGGAAGATCGCAAGGGCCTGCTTGCCGCTGCGTTGCCGGGTGCGGATATGGTTGTGTTTCCGGTCGACTGCGTCGATCACGATTCGATGAATACGCTCAAAAGGGTGTGCGAGCGTCATCAGATCGACTACCACCCGTTGCGCACGGCAAGCGTGGCGAGCTTTGTCGAACTGGTGGACCGCCTGCGCCCCGAGCATGTTGCCCAGTTGGGCAATCCGCCGGCCTCGGCGTTTTGCCTGCGCCACGGCTGAGCACTGAGCACTGAGCGCTGAACCGGGGAGCTATTAGCCCCCCAGCCCCAGCCGCTGCTCAGGAGCGAATCAGCCGGGTCAACTCGGCGATCTGTTTCGCGCAGCTTCGTTGCGCCTCGACTTCGACGTCACGATACAAACGGATGATGTTTTCGCCCACCGGCGTCAGCGTACAACCGCCGCCGCTTTGACCGCCCTGCTCCGAATGCGTGGCGGGCGATTTGAGCGAGCGGTTCAGTTCGTCGATCAGCAGCCATGCACGCCGGTACGACATGCCGAGGCTGCGTGCCGCAGCCGAAATCGAACCGTACTCGCGCACGGCTTCGAGCAGTTCGACTTTGCCCGGCCCGAGCGCGACGGCGTCACCGCTGCGGATGCGCATTCTGAAGCGCACTTCGGGACGCGGTTTCGCGGATTTTGTCGCGGGTCTTGGTTTGGTTTTCGCGGTATCAGCCATGCGCGAAAGCATACACGAACCGTCTCGCCCTGCCACCCTGGCCGAACAGTCCTCAGGGGTGGCCGGAAAAGCAATGGCCGTAGTCTTCGCAGCCCGGACAACCGGGAGCCGGACCGGGCTCAAGCCCTAAGGAAAGCGCGCGCTGCTGGGCAAGGAATTTCTTCCAGCGCAGCTTGCCGACATTCAGCCCGACCAGCGTCGGGAAATAACGCATCAGCATCCAGGTGACTTCTTCGCGGCCCGCAAGACCGAGATCGCGCCACAGGTGATCGGGCCGCAGGCACGCGTGAGCGATGATCGAGGCAAGACAGCGAGCGTCGTCCGCGTCGACGGCGCTGCTGGCATACGTGAGCAGCAGCGCACGTAGCGTTTCGACGAATACCGTGTGCTCGCCGGTATCGACGGGTGGCAATGCAGACAACGGAGCAGGCGCGGCCGCATGCACGAAGTGCCGCGCCAGCAGCCCGCGCCACACCCGCTGCGGCAACCCGAGCAGCGCCAGTTCGTTGCGCACGTCGCGCGCGGCAATCAGCTTCGCGAACAGTTGCGTATCGGGCGACGCAGCGTTCGTGGCCGCTGCCAGCCACGTTGCCACGCGCTCGGCGACCTGCGCATCGAGCGGTGCACGCAGCCCTTCGGCGCCGGGCGCGGCAGTCTCTGCGGTAGGCGAAAGCGGTTCGTCAGGCATGGCGGTAACGCGATGATGAACAGCGGACCATGTTACGCCTGTGGCTGGAGTTGCCTACGCCGACGGCTTCAAAACGTGCGCCTCGATGCGCGCGAGACGTTTGACGTGGCGTGGCGCGGGCAGAATGTCCGAACCGGAAAACAGAATCGGCGCGCCTTCGTCAGCATCGAGCGCGCGGCCACCGGATTCGTAGGCGACCAGCACGTTCTCGCCGACCGGTGTGTTGAACAGTTCATGCCATGAAAACGTCACGACATAGCCATCGTGTCCCACCGCTACGAACACCGTGCGCTTGAACTCGCCCGGCACCTCGTTCGGCAGGCCCGCCTCCGAGATCAGCGTCGTCAAACGCACGCCGCGATAGGGCTCGACGCTGCGGATGAAGCGGTTCGTCGTGTAACAGCGCAGATCGAACGGCGCGCTCAGCACACTTTCGTAAGCCTTGAGCCGTTCGAGGTCGAAAGACAAGGGCCGCTGGAACCGTCCGCTCAGGACGAGCGCGCCATCGACGGCAGGCGCGGCAATCACATTCACACTATCCATACGCGGTTATCTCCAGCATTGTTGCCTGAGCGGCCTGTTCACTCGTTATGTCCGTGCGTATATTACGCCGCGACGGCTGCCGTGGCGCAAAAATGCATCGATACGCAATATATCGGCAAACATATCGGCGCCCATCCGCCGCGCCGCCTCGGGCTCATCTCGATCGAGCTATGGGCGGATTTTCCCGCTCAATTGAATTGACCCCACCGAGCGCGCAGCAACACACAACGCCACGCAATGACGTCGTAATATAGCGCTCTTAATAACGTACCGGGGTTAATCGCATGATTCGCAAGCTGCTTGCATCTTTCGTGGTCGTGGCCGGCGTGGCGACGGCCGCGCCCGCCTTCGCGCAAGACGACACGGTCAACGTGCTGTACGCCGGTTCGCTCGTCAATCTGATGGAGCGCAGCGTGGGACCCGCCTTTGAAAAGGCCACCGGCCAGCACTTCCGCGGCTATGCGGCGGGCTCGAACAAGATTGCTAACGAGATCAAGGGCAAACTGCGCCGCGGCGACGTGTTCATCAGCGCGAGCCCGAAGGTGAACGCCAGCCTGATGGGCGAGGCGAACGGCGAGCACGTTACGTGGTACGTGAACTTCGCCGAATCGCCGCTGATGATCGGCTACAACCCGCAAAGCAGGTTTGCTGCGGACTTCAAGAACAAGCGCTGGGACCAGGTGTTGCAGGAGCCGGGCATCCGCATTGGCCGTACCGATCCGAAGCTCGACCCAAAGGGCGCATTCACCGTCGAGATGATGACGAAGGCGGCGGATCTCTATCATCAGCCGGATCTTGTCGAGAAAACGCTGGGCGCCGCGGAAAATCCCGACCAGGTTTTGCCTGAAGAAACGCTGGTGGGCCGCCTGCAATCCGGCCAGCTCGATGCCGGGTTCTTCTACTCGACCGAAACGTCCGACCTGAAAATTCCGGCAATCCGTCCGGCACCGGAATTGCAGGCCAAAGCGAGCTACACGCTGACAATTCTCAGCGATGCCCCGAACCATGCGGGCGCGAGCAGCTTTGTCGACTTCCTGCTGAGCGCGCAAGGGCGCGCGCTGCTCAAGCAACACGGCGTGGATGTCGTCAAACCGACCGTTACCGGCAACGTGCAAGCCATGCCGCCCTCGGTGCAGGCCGTGATCGACGCCGCGCAGTAAGGTGGTGGTGAAACAGGCGGTGAATCAGGCTATGGATCAGGCGATGAATCAGGCGGCGAGTCAGGCTGTAAGTCAGACCGTGAAACCGTCCGCCTCGCGGCCGCTGCTGTGGCTGGCGGCGCTGCTCGCCGTCTATCTGTGCGCCCCGTTTATCGCGAGCGTGCCGCAACTCGGGGCGGCCGATTGGCCGAATGTCGACTGGCCCGCGGTGTGGTCGGCGGTCGGTGTATCGGCGGCCAGCGCCAGTGTGGCCTCGTTCGTGATTCTGCTCGGCGGCGTGCCGCTCGGCTATCTGCTGGCGCGCTCGAATTCGCGCAAGATGGCGCTGCTCGGCTTCGTCGTACAGTTGCCGCTCGCCCTGCCGCCACTCACGAGCGGCGTGCTGCTGCTGTTTCTGCTCGGCCCGTATAGCTGGGTCGGCCGGTTCACCGGCGGGGCGCTGACCGATTCGTTCGCCGGCATCGTCCTCGCGGAAATTTTCGTGGCCGCGCCCTTCCTCATCATCGCCGCAAAATCGGCGTTCGCCGCCGTGGACCCGGTGCTCGACGATGTGGCCGCGACGCTCGGCCACCATGCGGGCAGCCGCTTTTTCCGGGTGATGTTGCCCGTTGCGTGGCCGGCGATTCGCGCGGGGCTCGCGCTAGCCTGGTTGCGCGCATTCGGCGAGTTCGGCGCGACGGTCATGGTGGCTTATCACCCGTATTCGCTGCCGGTCTACACCTACGTCGTATTCGGTGGCCAGGGCCTGCCGGCGATGATGCCCCTGCTTCTGCCGACGCTCGCGATTGCGATTGTCTGCGCGGCGCTGTCGATTTACAGCCTTCGGCAGAAAGCCTCGTTCGAACAAACCGAAAACGGCGACGACGCGCTGGAATCCGGCACGGATTTGACGGCGGGCCGTGGCGAGACTTCCGATCGTCGCCTTGCCTTCCGTTTACAGCGCCGCCTGGGCGCGTTCGAGCTCGACATAGCGTGGACACCTGCGACACGGCGGCTTGCGATCATCGGGCCGTCGGGCTCCGGCAAATCGTTGGCGTTGCGTCTGATTGCAGGGCTCGAATCCAACGCATCCTGTTCCGTTCGGCTCGGCGCAGCCGACTTGAGCCCACTGCCGCCCGAGCGCCGCCAGATCGGCTATATGCCGCAAGACTACGGCTTGTTTCCGCATATGACGGTCGCGCAGCAACTCGCATTTCCCGTCGACGCCGACGCGGCCAGCGCGCGTTACTGGCTCGATCATCTCGGCCTCGCGCAACTGGTCGCGCGCTTGCCACATCAATTGTCGTTCGGTCAGCGGCAACGCGTGGCGCTAGCGCGGGCGCTCACGCGTCATAGCGAATTGCTGCTGTTCGATGAGCCGTTCGCGGCGCTCGATACACCGCGGCGGCGTCGTTTGCAGCAGTCGCTGCGCGCGTTGCAGCGCGAGATCGCAGCGGTGACGATCATCGTCACGCACGATCCCGACGAAGCGGCTCTGCTTGCCGACGAAGTCCTGGTTGTCGAACAGGGGCGCGTGCTGCAGGCGGGTTCCATCGATGCGGTGTTCGAACGGCCGGCTTCGATGCGGGTGGCCGAACTGCTCGGCTTGCATAACGTCGGCGAGGGGTTGATGACAGCGCCCGGGCAGGTCGAGATTGGCAACGGGTTGGCAATCGCAACGGGTCATGACGGCTTGGCCATGCCCGCCGGGCAACGGGTGATGTGGCGCGTCTCCTCCCACGCGGTGGTCATTTCGGCCGATGGCGCTTATGCCGGCAAGGTCGACGCGGTCGAGTTACGGCGCGGCGAGCGATATGTCCGGCTGAATATCGCGGGAGTGCGGTTCGATATCGCGAACGAAGATACCCGCTTGCGGGAAGGAAGCCCGTGCCGGATTGATGTTGAAGGTTCCGGCGTGTCGGTCTGGGATGTGAGCTAACGCGTTGGTTTTGGCCGAGGCAGTGCATGACGGCCTGGCGGCCATTAAAGGCAAACCGCCGGCTAGCCCTCACCTGCGTGAGCCCGCTTCCTGACTTCAGAAAACGCCATATCCACGAGCAATTTTCCGGAATCGAAAACAGTGACGAGCGCCTCGTCCCACTCCCCTTCAACGGTGCGGTCATCCCACGTCACCGGCAACGTCACTGTCCGATACTCGCCTGTGTGACGGTTCACCAGCAAGGTGAGCCGCCCTTTCATCGAGCGTTTGCCGGCATCGGTGACCGGGTCCTTATGGACGTCGTGCCATTCATCCCCAAGCCGGATGGCCGAACACTTCATGGCGAACCGCTGCGTATCGCGGTTGATCTGCTGCAGCAAGGCGCCACCCATGCCGAAGACGATGTTGTCCGCTGCAAAACCGGCCTTATCCATGCCAGCAAGGATCGCCTCGATCGAATCCGGATTCACGCCGTCGCCCTGAATCACGCGGACGTTATTGAGCACGCGCCGCCCCTTGCTGTTCATCGTCGAACCGAATGACGCCTCGAGTGCCCGCATGGTCTGCAGGACAATCGTCAGCGGATCGCCGGAATCCGGCCGGATCACCAGCGTGCCGCCAGCATCGAGCACCGCCTGCTTCAACTCCGTGCCCCATGCCTGAAGCGCGGCGAACAGGTCGTAGGAATCGGACACCACCGAAACAATTGCCCCCGGCTTGCCAAACTTCTCGATCATGTTGCGGAACGCTTCGGTTTCACGCTCGCGCCCCCATGACGTGATCGTGCTGTGCTCCGCGGCCGGCACGGAAAACGCCGCCATCGGTTCGTTGTAATAGTGATTCGCGGCCACGACGCCGAGCACCGTATCCGAACCCATGAAACTGACCAGATGCGCTGAGCCGCCAATCGCTGCCGATTCCGCACTCGACACGCCGCGCGCGCCGAAATCGTGCAGCTTGAACGGCAATTGCGTGAGGTCGTCGCTACTCTTCTCCAAGTACGAGCGGATCGTTTTGCGCAGATGCCAGCTTTGCGTCGCGACCGTAATCGGATACCACACGCGTAGCAGCATCGTTTCCAGATACGTGGCCAGCCAGAACACCTTGGGATCGTCACATTCGACCGTGACCAGCACGTTGTGCGTGGGCACGACCGAGCCTTCCGGCACCGCGCGAATCCGCACCGGCAGATAGCCGCCACAGTGTTCGACGATGTGGCGCCAGCCGGCTTCGTTGAACGGCTCGCCATGCGCCGTGAAAAACGTCTTCGCCTGATCGATCATCCCGGCGGTAACAGGCCGGAGCAGATACTCCTTGATCAGCATCTGAAGGCCGAAGAACAGCGTGCGGTCATAGCGCCCGCCGCGCGACTCGATGTATGAAAACATCGCCGACGCTTCGGGCGGATATTGCAGATAGTGCGACGCCTTATACGAATCCGTGTTGAGAATCGGATTCGACAGGATCGACGCCATTTCGTTGAACGGGTTGATGTCGTTTTGCATGGACGATGGTGCGCTCGTGTGGCTCTCTCAAGAGTAATCAGGCCGGCAGCGGGTCATGCCGCTTACGCCGTCCGTGCCCCAAACTACACCATACATCATCAAAACACGCCCGGAATGACCCGGAACCGCACCTTACTCAGGTAAGCCCGATACCGCTCGTCATCGGACAGGAGCCGTTCCTCCCGCACAATGCGCCCAACCTGCAACGCAAACTGGCATCCGTAGACAATCACGTTCTGGACCCCGAAGTTCGCCAGCAAAAAACCGATGTCCGTCAAGAAATACCCCAGGTACATGGGGTGGCGCACGAACCGGTAAGCCCCGCGAGAAACCACCCCGCGATTGGCGGGCAAAATACCAAAGGACCTGCGCAGCGACACCTTCGCGAAGAGTTGCCAGAAAATCCCCAGCAGTTGCAACGACGCGCCCGCCAGCTCCGGAATGAGTTGGACCCCGGGCGAGAGCCGCACGGCTAGAAAATAGAACGTCCCACCTACCGCGCAAATGAACGCAAACGGTGTCCAGTCACGCTTGATGGGCACCCGCGCAAAGAGCGCCAGCCCCATGGTCATGAACGCACTCACCACGAACAGCAACAAGGTGACGCGTGTGGGCGCGGCGAGCCATTGCTTGACCGCTGCGTACGTAAAGATGCCCAACATGAGCGCCGCGGCGGCGCGCGCGAGGACTTCGATCAACGCCTCGCGCACGCCGCCAGCCGGTCTCGCGTCGTCTTCACCGTCGGCGCCAGGCACCGCGCCCGCCGGGTCGCTGAAGGCTGCGTCCTGGTGACAGCGTTCATTATCGGGTCCCCGCGAGGAGGTGGTCTCTGTCATGGCATACTCATTTCGATATGCGAATTATTTTTCAAGCCCGCTGCATTCGGGTTTCTTGTCTGTCAATGTCGCAGAGTAGCAGTCACTGCCGCCGGAAGTCCATATCATGCCACGCGCGCCCGGATTCAATCCTGGCGCGCGCGTCTTTGCGATCGGATGGGCTCAGTGCCCCGGCTTCAGTTGCCGCGGCACGTTCGGCCGCGTAGCAAACAGGCGGCCGAGTATGCCTTTGCGGGGCTCGGCGACGGCCGGCCACAGCATATCGGCAAGCAGGCAGATGCCTTGCGTCAGCGCGCTGTCGTGGGCGGCGGTGAGGAGCGGTACGCCGCGGTTGAGCGCCTCATTGACCTGCTTTTCGTCACGCGGAAGCTGGTGCGCGACCTTCGCCCCGAGGGTCTGTTCGAGCGTCGGCAGGTTGATGCACGCATTCTTGTCGTATTGGTTCACCACGACCCTCACCTTGCTGGCCGGAAAACCCCGTTCCTTAAAAATATCGAGCATCCGGCGGCCGCCGTGCAGGTAAAGCAGGTTTTGCCGCACCACCATGCAGATTGCATCGCTGCGATCGAGTGCATGGATCGTCAGCGAATTGAGGCTCTGGCCGATGTCGATGAGCACCGCGTCGTACCGCTTGCGCGCCAGCGCGAGAATGGGCTCCAGGTGCCCGGGCAGCACCGCGGCTGCCCTGATCGGATCGCCTGCCCCCGCCAGCACGTCGAGGTTCGGGTGGACGTGCATCACGCAGGCGTCCAGCAAAGCGGCGTCGAGGTGGTCGATCTGCGCGCACAGATCGACGAGCGTCGCGGGCGGCGGTTTGGCGGTCAGGAGCAGGCTCGCGTCGGCGAATTGCTGGCTGAGATCGATCAGCAGCACGCGCCTGTTACGCAGCGCCGCCAGCGACCAGGCGAGATTCACGGCGATCAGCGTGGTGCCACTGCCGCCCTTGCAGGATGCCAGCGAGACGACCCGCCCGGTGTGGCGCATGCCTGCACTTTTTTTCGCGGCGATCGGCGTGAGCGCGGCGGCGATCTCGTAGGCATCCAGCGGCCATGACAGCACATGCCGCACGCCAACGCGCGTCGCCGCGGTCAGCAAGGCGGCGGAGGGTGCCGGCGTGATCAGCATGCAGTGCAAGGCAGGCGAGCAGGCCAGCGCCTCCTCGACGCCACCCAGATCGCGCGCGCTCAGATCGACGTCGTCGACGATCAGCAGATCGGCGCTCCGGATGGCGCGGGCGTGCATACGCAGCTGGCGTGCCGTGCAGTAAGCGGTGCGCAGGCGATACACCGCGCCGCTTTCTTCGAGGCGCGCGACGATATGCAGCGCGCGCTCCGCGCTGGAAGAAATCAGAAAAATGTCGATCATGTCGGGTCTCCGCCGGACTAAAGCCTTCCAGTCGGTAAGGCTGTGTCATTAACAGTCGACATTCAGATGTATTCGTCGGAATCGGATGGCAGGATGTCCGCAGTCTGGGCATGACCTCGTTCGGGCGAAACCGGCATCTCATACATCGCGTCGCGCAACACGTCGCGTTGAATCTCGGCCTGAGCCTTGCGCTTCATCGCCTCGGCGATCACCAGCGTGAGCAGATCGGCCGATGGCGCGGCAAACAAGGAGCGCTGCCGCGCAAAGTGCCGTTGATAGGAGAGACCGGCGCCGTGCGCCAAGGTGTGATGGTCCAGCCGCAAGGCGGCCGGCTTGCTGATCGTTTTCATGACAACCCCCGCTTGATAGGTCATTTCAAGGCCATTTCCAGGTAAGCCGTACCCGCGCTAGTGCGCGGGTACGGCGCCCGGTTCACCTCGTACCGTGCGCCTCTCTGTGGAGGCTCAGGCCATTTCTCCCCGCTTCGTCGCGCCGGTCGGTCCTTACCGTGCGCTGCCCCTTCCCTGTTTTGTACGTCGCGCGCCCTCGAATTGATCGAGCGCGGTACCTGTCGCCATGGCCGTCCACTTCGGCCGTCAACCTCGAGTCCGTCCAATCAGGCGGAAAAAGTGGCGAGGTCAGTGCTTCACGTCGTCCGGTGACGAATGACCGATACTTCGTATCGATCATTCACCCCATTTTTTTGACATCCGTTTTTCAGTGGCCCCGCCGCACCCTCGTAAGACACATTGGCTTCCCCGGCCGCGCTTACGAAGTCAATGTTTGCCGCCGGGCTCCGGCTGCTGCTTCCCCGTGCTTCAGAAACCAGGCGGCAACGCATTCGCTTGTGAGCCTCCTGACGCAATGGCTGTGCCAAGTACCTTCAATCCCTTGCTGCACGGCGATTTTTGCCACGGCGCACCTCGGTGGACCATGCCTTACGCCACACTTGATTCGGATTCGACACGCGACGAGTTCGCCCCCAACGCACTGCGGAACGATTCGCCCGTTTGCATGATTAGCCGCGCTCTGCATCGAACCGCGCCCGGCCGGGTTTTGCGGCGTGGCCCGGTCAAATATGCCGATGCTTCGGGCCACGAAGCACCTCCGGCGGCAATTGCCCAATGTGTCGCAAGCTTGAGACACGGTCATTTGACAGCGCGGTATCCGCTGCACGAAGACCGCCATGCAATTTGCAAAGCTGTGTGGCATTGCGCCCATAGCGGGGGTTGACCCGTTATTTCTGAGTGGAAGGCTGATAGGTCGAGACGGGAAAAACGTTTCTGAATCCAGATTTGTTTGTATGGCGCTCGAAAGCGCTTTCGCTTATCGTTAAGCCATGCGCCACGTAGAGCGCCTGTGTCAGGCCACCGCGGTATAAAACGGCTTCTGTGATTCGGGGATGAAATTCGGGGATCATATTCGGGGATGAAATAGTCATGCGGTTTCAGCGTTGAACGCTGTTCCGTTATCTGGCCAATGCGCACCCCGCGGCTCACGCCGCATGTTCCACGCCCCCGCCATTGCCGCTACCGTGAATGTGTCTTTGCCGGTCTGTCCAATTCGACGAAAAGCAGTTCTGAGAGCAGCAACGATCCGGGGGTTACATGAATACGACTTGCACGCCTGTCGACACCGAGCGCACCGTTCTGTACGTGTCGAGCCTGCCCGATCAGGATCTCACCCGCTTCCTGGCCGCATCGGGCTGGCATGCGGTGCACGCGAGGAGCACGGCGGTCGCCGAACGCATGATCGAGCGCGACAATATCAAGGTCGGTCTCGTCGAATTGCCCAGTGACTGCACGTCCCAGCATTTGTCCGCGCTCGTCTCCTGCATGCGGCGCGTCGAAACCAATTGGGTCGCGCAGATCGCGCCAGGCCAGTCGGAAAACGAACTGGTCAGCCGCTTCATCCTCGATTATTGCTTCGATTTCGTTACCCGGCCCTGGCTGAACGAGCGGCTGGTCTTCGCGCTCGGCCACGCGCACGGGCTGTCGAGCCTGCGGCACCCGCCGGCCGCGCCGGAACCCTCGCTCGGCCGGCACGGCATGGTTGGGCAATGCGAGGCGATGCAGCAGTTGTACCGGCGCATCGACAAATGCGGGGTGACCGATGCGCCGGTTTTCGTCGCTGGCGAGTCGGGCACCGGCAAGGAACTGACCGCCCGAGCGATTCACGATCGCTCGTCGCGCGCCGGGCGGGCGTTCGTCGCGATCAATTGCGCGGCGATTCCGCCGAGCCTGCTGCAAGCCGAATTGTTCGGCCACGAGCGCGGCGCCTTTACGGGCGCGTTACAACGCAAGATTGGCCGGATCGAAAGCGCTAATGAGGGCACCCTGTTTCTGGATGAAATCGGCGACATGCCGCACGAGTGCCAGGCGGTGCTGCTGCGCTTCCTGCAGGAAGGCACCATCGAGCGGTTGGGTGGCAATGGGCAGATCAACGTGGACGCGCGGGTGATTTCGGCGACCCACGTCGATCTGGACAAAGCCGTCGAAGACGGCCGCTTCCGCTCCGACCTGTATCACCGCCTGTGTGTGCTGCGGCTCGTCGAGCCGCCGTTGCGCGAGCGCGGCGGCGACATCAAGCTGCTCGCCAACTATGCGCTCAGCATGTACAAGCAGGACGGCGCGCGCAAACTGCGCGGGCTGTCGAGCGACGCGATTGTCGCCATGTCGAACTATCCGTGGCCGGGCAACGTGCGCGAGCTGATCAACTGCGTGCGCCGTGCCGTGGTGATGAGCGAGGGGCGCTTTATCACGGCGAGCGACCTCGGCTTGCCGGAAACCGAGAACGGCCCGGCCGTCACGCTGGCGGAGATCCGCAGCAAGGCAGAAAAGGACGCCATCGAGCACGCATTGCAGCGGCACGGCTATAAATTGTCCGAGGCGGCGGCCGAACTCGGTATTTCACGCGCAACGCTCTATCGCCTCATGCATGCCAACCGGCTGCATCAGGAACCGGCGGGCGGGCGCGCGCCGAATGCCAACGGCGGCACGGATGCCGACGAGGAGGCTGAGCGGCAGGCGCCATCGCTGGTTTGATCTGGTGCGCCGACGCTCGTCCGTCCTCCCCGCCCAGGCGAGCCCGTGCGACGCGCTCGCCATCCATGCTCAGCCCCTTAGCCCCGATCACCCGTGCCGGCGCAAAAAGCTCGCGCTTGCCGCGACCATCCTCGGTTCGAGCATGGCGTTCATCGACGGCTCCGTGGTCAACGTCGCGCTGCCGTCGATCCAGACCGAACTGGGCGCGAGCGTCGCCGCGATCCAGTGGGTGGTCAACGCGTATCTGCTGTTTCTCGGCGCGCTGGTGCTGGTGGGTGGCTCGCTTGGCGACACGCTTGGCCGGCGCACCGTGTTTGTCGCGGGTATCGGTTTGTTCACGCTGGCCTCAATCGGCTGCGGCCTCGCCCCGGGCGCCGGCGCCCTGATCGCGGCGCGCGCCGTGCAAGGCATTGGCGCGGCGATGCTGGTGCCGAGCAGTCTCGCCATCATCGGTGCCGTGTTCGACGACAAGGAGCGTGGCCGGGCGATCGGTACCTGGGCCGGTGTCGGCGCGATCACGTCGGCGCTTGGGCCGGTGGCGGGCGGCTGGCTCGTCGATGCGTTTTCGTGGCGGTCGATTTTCTTTCTTAACGTACCGATTGCGTGCGCAACCATCGCGCTGGCGGTTATCGCCGTGCCGGACAGCCGGCAGGACGATTGTTCCGGCGCAGACCCTGCGCACCAGGGGCACGCGCTGTCCGGGCTCGACTGGCCGGGCGCCGTCACGGCGGCCGCGGGGCTCGCCGCGCTGACCTACGGCCTGACCATCGCCTCGGCGCGCGGCTTCGGCGACCGCTGGGTGCTGGCATTGATTCTCGGCGGCCTGCTCGTGCTGAGCGGCTTTGTCGCGCTCGAAGCGAAAGCCCGCAATCCGATGATGCCGCTCGACGTGTTCCATTCGCGCGACTTCGTCGGCGCGAACCTTGTCACGCTGCTGCTCTACTTCGGGCTGGGCGGCGCACTGTTCTTCCTGCCGTTCACGCTGATCCGCGCGTATGGCTATAGCGCGACCGAGGCAGGCGCCGCGTTGTTGCCGGTGCCGGTCACGATCGGCCTGTTATCGCGTTTCACCGGCGGCCTGACGGGCCGTTATGGCGCCCGGACCCTGCTGTGCACGGGCCCGGGAATCGCCGCGATCGGCTTTGCGATGCTCGCCCTGCCCTGGGTACGCGGTGAATATTGGCGCGGCTTCTTTCCAGCGCTTGTCGTGCTGGGGCTCGGCATGACGATTACCGTCGCACCGTTGACGACGACCGTGATGACCTCCGTATCCGCCGCGCGTACGGGCGTCGCCTCGGGCATTAATAACGCCGTCGCCAGGGTGGCGAGCCTGCTGGCGATTGCCGTCCTCGGGATCGTGTTCGTGTGGTCGCACGACGCGGCACTCGACGCGCGGCTGGATGCGTCGACTATCCCTCAGGAGGTGCGTCAGGCGGCACATCTGGCACATCTGGCACAGGCCGCCGGGCGGGATGGAAGCCTGGCCGCAACCGGCGCCGCGCACAGCGCTTCGCATGCCGAAGTGACCCAGGCTCAAACTGAGGCGTTGGGCACGGCGCTGCGGGCGGTGGCGCTCATGTCGGCGCTGTGTGCGCTGGCCGGCGCCGTGCTGGCGCGTTTGACGATCCGCTCACAACGCGAGCCCTAGCGCGGCCGCATTATTTCATCGACAGTTCGGAAAACAGTGAAACGTCGCGAGCAACCGGCCCCCATACTGATACTCAGTAGCCTCATACGACCACGACCCGATCGGGAGCTTGCACATGACGATTACCTGCTTTATCCGTTACCAGATCGACCCATTCCAGCGCGATGCCTTCAACGACTACGCTAGCAACTGGGGCCGCATCATTCCCCGCTGCGGCGGTCATCTGATTGGCTACTTTCTGCCCCACGAAGGGACCAACGACATCGCCTGGGGCTTGATCGCGTTCGACAGCCTCGCCGCGTATGAAGCCTATCGGGCACGGCTGAGGAACGACTTCGAAGCGCGAGAGAATTTCCAGTTTGCGCAGACGAAGCGCTTTATCCTGCGCGAGGAGCGCACCTTCACCGAAGTGGTCGAAGGCACGCTCGGGGTGGCGGCGATGGGCGCGGTGGAAGCAACGGAATAGGCGTCACTGGCCCTGCGGGTCGGTATGGTCCCGGATGGTGCGGCGCCCGGGTGCTTTCGCGCCACCGCTTCTGGCGACGCAGCCGCCCATGGCTGTGTCTGCGCATGAAATCTGCCACACGGCGCCTTGAGGCTCACGCCGCGCAGTCTTACGCGTTATTGCGTCGACGGTGCCGTCCGTCAGGCAGGTTTTTTGCTGCCTGACGTAACAATTCGAACCCGCTAGCCGAGCCTTCGTGTGACCAGCGAAAGCCGCCACGGATGGAACTTGTACGGCCAAACCCGTGTCGGTTCAGGGTTACGCCGCCGAGCCGATCCACGAGTCCCGGCGCCACCGTCCGCACCTGGTACCCTGCTTTACACCCTATGCGCAAAATATTCCATGCCTGGTTTCTCGTTTTTCTCATCCTGAGCGCTTCGCCGGTCTTTGCCGCCGCGGCGCAACCCGCCGCCGCATCCGCGGCCTCCGGCGCCGCACTCACCCTGACGCCCGAACAGGCCCGCCAGGCTCTCAGCGTCCTCAATGACCCCACACGCCGCGCGCAAGTCAGCGACACGCTCCAGGCGATCGCCGCAGCGGGCGCGCTCAGCGCGCCACCCGCCCCGCCGTCGGCTGCTTCAGCCCCGGCAGCAGCCAGCAGCGCCGCCGCGGCCGCTCCGGGCGCATTCCAGTCCAATGGCCTCGCCTCCCAACTGGCGCGCCAAGGCGCACATTGGGCGGTGCGCTTCGGCATATCCTTGCGCAGTTCAGTCGCCGCGCTGCTCGACGTAACGTCGGTGCGTGCCTGGTGGCATTGGCAATCGACTAATTCACAAGCCCGTAGCGTGCTGGGTCATGTCGCATGGTCGCTGCTGGCGGCGCTGCTGCCCGCGCTCGGGCTCGAATGGCTGGCGCGCCGTCTGTTGCGCCGCGCGTACGCCGCCCTCGCGACACGTCGCGAACGTGGCAATGACAACGCCAAGCCGCAAGCCGGGCTGCCCGGCGGGTCCACCACCCCACCCGCACCCACAACCGGCAACGCCACCGAAGCCAAAGGCAAGCAGCACGCCGCGCATCACTTGACCCTCCTGCAGCGTCTGCCGCGCGCACTGCTGACCGTGGTGCTGCGCCTGTTGCCGCTGGCGGTGTTCGTCGCCGCGGCGAGCGCGCTAATGTCGGTCTTCACCGAAGACGGCACGCCGCAAGACCGTGCGCTCGATTCACTAATCGACATCTATGTGCTGTGCCGGCTGATCGTGATAGGCAGCGGCTTCTTCCTGCAACCCACCGCGCCCCGCCTGCGTCTGTTGCGCACGGGCGATGCGTGGGCCGTCTTCGTGCAGCGCTGGATCGTGCGGATCGTCGCCGTGGTCGGCTCAGGTTCGGCGATCGCGGAGATCGCGCAGTCGCTCGGCCTGAACGACGCGGCGCATCTCGCCCTGCTGAAGGTAGTCGCGCTCGCCGGCCACATCATGGTCTCGATCCTGATCCTGCATTGCGCGAAGCCGGTCGGCGAATTGATCCGCAAGCGCTTCGCCGCGCGCAAATCGCTGGCCATGTTCGGCAACGCGCTTGCCGACGCGTGGGCGTGGTTCGCGGTGTTCATCGTGATGGCGCTATGGTTCATCTGGGCGCTCGACGTGCGCAACGGCTATCACACGCTGCTGCATCTCGGCGGCATTACGCTCGCAATCCTGGTGGGCGCGCGGGTCATCGCGATCGTGATTTTCGGCGCGATGGCGCGGCTGTTCAACATCCCGGGCGACGCGGAAAAGTCGCTCGCACAGCAGCACGCCTACCGCTATTACCCGCTGCTGCGGCGGGTCGTCACGTGGATTATCGGCGTCGTCACCGCGCTCGCGCTGTTGCAGGTATGGGGCGTCAACGTGGGCGAGCTGTTCCAGGCCGGGTCGATCGGACATCGGCTGGCGTCGGCGCTGGTCACCATCGGCGTCGCTGCCGCGATCGCGCTGCTGGTATGGGAAAGCGTCAACGTGGCGATCGAAAAGCGGCTGGACCTCTGGACCTCCACCGGCGACCTGATGCGTGCCGCGCGTCTGCGCACATTGTTGCCGATGCTGCGCAGCGCGCTCTTCTGCGTGATCGCGCTGGTAGTGGTGCTCACCGGCCTGAGCGAACTCGGCGTGAACATCGGGCCGTTGCTGGCGGGTGCGAGCATCTTCGGCGTGGCGCTCGGCTTCGGCTCGCAAAAGCTGGTGCAGGATTTCATCACCGGCATGTTCCTGTTGATGGAAAACGCCATGCAGGTCGGCGACTGGGTCACGCTCGCGGGCGTGTCCGGCACGGTCGAATATCTGTCGATCCGCACCGTGCGCTTACGCGGCGGCGACGGGTCGCTCTACACCGTGCCGTTCAGTTCAGTCTCGACGGTGAACAACACCAATCGCGGACTCGGCAATGCAGCGGTGAAGGTGAATATTGTGTTCGGCGAGGATGTCGATCTGGCGATCGGCACGCTGAAGGAGATCGGCGCCGCGCTGCGCGAGGATGAGAAGTTCAAGGACGGCATCCTGTCCGACTTCAGTTTCTGGGGCGTGGATGGGGTGGATGGCTCGGCGGTGACGCTGGCCGGCCAGATCCAATGCCGCGACAGCGCGCGCTGGGGTGTGCAACGCGAATTCAACCGGCGCATCCTCGACCAGTTCAGCGCGCGCGGCATCGAAATCGCGAATCCGCAGCGGCATCTGCTGACGTGGGACCCGGAAAGCGTACCGGCCAAAGTCGAATCGAACGGCGCACTGAGCGATGCCCCTGCGGACACCGCCGATGGCGCCTCCAAGGCCGCAGCGAACGACCAACCGCCTTCAACGGCGCCCGCCGGCGCTTCGCTGAAGGCGGCCGCCCGCAAGGCCAACGCACCGGTGGACGATCAACTGCCCGCCGACCCTAAGCCGGCCGGTGGCCCAGGAACGCCAGCAAATCCTGGTTCAGTTTCTCCGCATGAGTGAAGTACAGGCCATGGCCGGCGCCTGCGTAGACATTCAGCGAGGCGCCTTCGATCAGGGCCGCGGTTGGACGCCCGGTGAGGTCGAGCGGCGCGGAAGCGTCGCGGTCGCCATGAACGACCAGCGACGGCACCCGGACGCGGGCCAGCTCCGCGCGGAAATCGGTGATCGTCTGAACGCGGGCGAGTTCGAGCATGGCCTGATGCGAGGTTTGCAACATCATGCGGATCGTCCAGTCGAGCGGCGCACGCGATACGCCCGGGCCAAAGAAAGGTGCGGCATTCGCCTCGATCCAGTCGGGGAAGGAGCGGCTCAGCGCGAGGCGGCCTTGCTCGAACAGGGCGGCGTCGATCCCGTTCGGGTTGTCTTCGGTTTTCAGCAGATACGGCGTGGCGGCGGGCGCGATGAACGCAATCCGGGCCACGCGCTCCGAACCATGCCGCGTCAGATAGCGCACCGCCTCGCCGCTCGCGATCGAATGCGCCACCAGCGTCACGTTGCTTAGATCGAGCGTGGTCAGCACGCTGTCGAGATCGTCTGCGAGCGTGTCGAAGTCGTAGCCCCGCCCCGGATCGCTCGAACGGCCGTGGCCGCGCCGGTCGTAAGCGATGCAACGGCAGCCGAGGCGCGACAGCGGCTCCATCTGATAGGCCCACATGTCCGAATTCAGCGTCCAGCCGGACAGAAACACGAGCGGCGTGCCATGTCCCCAGTCACGGTAGAAAAGGCGCGTGTGGTCGGCGGTGCGGATGGTGTTGGGGTCGTCGGTGAGATACGGTGCGGTAGCGTTCATGGAAGCCTCTTTGCCTTGGGTCGGAATCGTTGTGCCGTGCCGCCACTGTGCCTGGCGGCGGTACGCAGGTCGATTACCTGGGAGGTAAAGAGATGGGCTTGCTAGCGGTCGGCGGTCGGCGGGCTGCTTGTCGCTTGCGCCTATTGCAACCGCCTATTGCAACTGCCTAATGCCCCTGTCTATTGCACCTGCCACCAGCGCGGCAACAGCCGGCGCACTTCCGGCCGCCGGTAGCGGTCGTCGATCAGGTGCACCACGCCCTGATCCTGCTCCGTGCGAATGACCCGGCCCGCAGCCTGCACGACTTTCTGCAAGCCCGGATACAGATACATGTAGTCGTAGCCGTTGCCGAACTTCGCCTCCATCGTGCGGCGCATCTGCTCGTTGACGTGGTTAATCTGCGGCAGGCCGAGCGTTGCGATGAAGGCGCCGATCAATTGCTGACCGACCAGATCGACGCCCTCGGAGAATGCGCCGCCTAACACCGCGAAGCCCACGCCCTGGCCCATGGTGCGAAAACGCGCGAGAAACGCGTCGCGCGCCGCTTCGTCCATGCCGGGTTCCTGCGCCCATACCGGCAATGCCGGATGACGCTCGCGCATCGACGCCACCACCCGCTGCAGGTACTCGAAGCTGCTCAGAAACCCGAGATAGTTGCCCGGCTGAGCCGCGTACTGCTTCGCGATCAGATCGACGATGGGCACGAGCGAGCGTTCGCGGTCACGCCAGCGCGTCGACACATGGCCCGCCACACGCACCTGCAATTGCTCGGCGCGAAAAGGTCCTTCGACGTCGAGCCAGTTCGTCGCTTCGGGCAGACCCAGCGTGTCGCGATAGAAATGATGCGGATTGAGCGTGCCGGAGAACATCACCGTAGTGTGCGCGGCAGCGTAGCGCCCCGCGAGAAACGGTGCCGGGATCACGTTGCGCACGCAGAGCGTGGCGCTCGTCTTGTCGCGTGGCGCATAGCGATCCGCGGTGAGCGAGATGTCGAAAATCGAATGCTCGCCGAACTGCTCCGCCAGTGCGACGAAATGCATGGCATCGAAGAAAAACCGCAGCGATGCTTCGTCAATTGAAAGCGGTGCGTCGGCGAGTTGATCCGTCACCGCGCCGATCAGATTCTGGGCCGCCGACAACAGTTTGCCAGGCACGTCGGCGTAGACCTGATAGGTGGCGGTCTGTGCGCGCCTGGCAGCGTTCCATTCGCGCTGAAGCCGCTCGAGCGGCTTCTTCAACGTTGCAGGCGCGCTCTTGCGGGCGAGCCGGAACGCCGCCTGATCGAGCGACGCGCTGTACATGCGCCGGGCCCGGTCGAGCAGGTTGTGCGCCTCGTCGACCAGCACGCCGACGCGCCACTGATTGATCTGCGTGAGCGCATACAGCATCGCGCTGCTGTCGTAGTAGTAGTTGTAATCGCCGACCACCACGTCGGACCAGCGCGCCAGTTCCTGCGCGAGATAGTACGGACAAACGTCGTGCGCGAGCGCCGCTTCGCGCACCGAGCTCCGGTCGAGCCTCGGTCCGGCCAATGCCGCGCTGCGGGCCGCGTCGAGCCGGTCGTAGAAACCGCGCGCGAGCGGGCAGGACTCGCCGTTGCAGGCCTTGTCGGGATGCTCACACGCCTTGTCGCGCGCGACCAGTTCCAGCGTTCGGAGCGGCAACCGCGAAACGGACGGCGCGGCGCTTTGATGAAGGGTTTCGATCGCATCGAGGGCAAGCGCGCGGCCCGGCGTCTTCGCTGTGAGGAAAAAAATGCGGTCGATCTGGTCCGACGCGCACGCCTTGAGCAGCGGAAAAATTGTCGCCAGCGTCTTGCCGATGCCGGTAGGCGCCTGCGCCATTAACGGCTTGCCGTCACGCGCCGCGCGGTACACCGACACCGCCAGTTCGCGCTGCCCGCTGCGGAATTCCCCATGCGGAAACTGCAAGGCGTTGAGCGCGGCATTGCGCGCGGCGCGATGGGCCTCTTCCTGCACGGCCCAATCGAGAAAGCGCTCGCATTGCTCGACGAAGAAAATCTCCAACTCACGCGCGGTGTGCGTTTCGGTCAGCGACGTTTCCTTCTGACTGCCGATATCGAAGTACACCATCGCGACCGTCAATTCCGCGAGTCCACGCGCGCGGCACAGCAGGTGGCCGTACACCAGCGCTTGCGCCCAATGCAGCGCGCGATGATTGGCCGGCATCCGTTCAAGCGCGCCACGATGGGTTTTGATCTCTTCCAACCGGTTTGCCGCCGGGTCGTAACCGTCGGCACGGCCACGCACGGTCAAACCA
The DNA here is from genome assembly GCF_905220975.1 of Paraburkholderia haematera. Taxonomy (GTDB): domain Bacteria; phylum Pseudomonadota; class Gammaproteobacteria; order Burkholderiales; family Burkholderiaceae; genus Paraburkholderia; species Paraburkholderia haematera. The sequence goes on from NZ_CAJNBK010000003.1 coordinate 301,260, forward strand.
CGGTGCGTGCCGGTTAGCGTGATTTCGGTTTCGTAGCCGCTCGCGCGCCGCCCGGCGACTGTCACGTGGCCGGCCATGCCTTCCAGCGAGGTGGGCGCGGGCGTGAAGCGCAGATCCAGATCGCCGCGCCTCGCGGTGAATTCGCACATCGCCCGCACGGCGACCACGTAGGTCATGTAGCGGCTCCCAACACGACGCTGGAGGCGGCGGCGTCTTCATCGGCCCATCGCACGTCGAGCACGCGCACCGGCATACCGTGCTGCGCGCAGTATGCGAGCCAGCGGATCTGGTTGTCCTGCAAGCGGTCGCCCGGGCCCTTCACTTCGATCAACTCATAGCGGCGCTCGGCCGGCCAGAAGCGAATCAGATCCGGCAAGCCCGAGCGGTTGCCGCGAATGTCGCGCAGCAACCGCTCGAACCATAGTTTCAGATGGGCGGCAGGCAGGCAATCGAGCGCCAGCACAACCAGTTCCGGCGTCAGCAAACCCCAGAATACGAACGGCGATTGCAGACCCGCCTTGCTGTGCAGATGCCGCAGAATCGTCTCGCGATAAGCGCTGCTGTCGAGTTGCGCGAGACAGGTGGCAAATTGTTCCGCGCGGCGCGCCTGAAAATCCGGCGCGTGCAGATCGGCCGGCCCGCGCTGGAACGGATGGAAAAACGCGCCGGGCAGCGCCGCGAACACCGGTTCCCAGCACAGCAAGCCGAACAGCGAGTTGATCAGCGCGTTTTCGACGTAATGAACGGGTGCCGATTCGCTGGTCAAATAATCGCGTGCAACGTATTCGACCGCTTGCGGCGCATCAGGCCTCGGCAGCACCAGTGTGCTGCGCTCGACCGGCCGCGCGGCAGGCACACGCGCCACCCGCTCGCCGCGCTTGCGTTGCAAACGCGGCAACATGCGCGCGACGCGCTGCATTTCCTCTTCGCTTTCAGGGCGGGCAGCGGCTTGCGAAGCGAGGGCGAAGGCTTCGTCGAATCGTTCGCTGCGCTCAAGCACGCGTAAGCGCCGATGCCGTGCGCCAGGCCACGCGCAACGTTCATAGACGGCAAGGGCCGCAGGCCAGTTCTGTTGACGCTCGCAATGTTGCCCGATACGAAACAGCAGTTTTGCGCGACGCGTTTCGAGCCAGGGGTTCGAGATTTCAATCGCCGCGATCGCGGCGACGAGTTCGTCGATCGCCCTGGCTTCCGAGTCGCCCGGCGACAGCCAATCGAGCGCTTCGCGGCAGGCATGCAACGCAAGGTACACGTCCACGTCCGCGCGTTGCTGGAATGCGCGCGACGACGGCGCGAATGCAACCTTCTCGTACTGAAACACACCAAGATCGGCAAGCACGAATTCCGACCAGTCCTGCTGCAGATTGCCAAAGAACATCAACCGCAGACGTTCGCAAAGCGGCGCGATGGCGACATGGAAGACGCGATCTGTGGTCTCGCTGTGCCACGCGGACAACGGATGCACAGCGGCGCCTCGTTCTCCATCCTCACCCTCAAGATCGTAAAACGGCCGCAGCGTTTCCAGCAGATCGGGTTTGCGCAAGCCCTTCGAGCCAGGAATCAAGGCGATGGCGTCCGCAAAGATCAACAGCAACTCAGGACGGGTGGTGAGCGCGAACAGATCGTCGAGCGTCAGGCCCGGTTCGGTATCGACCCAGCCGAGCGCGGCCAGAGGCGCAACCGCCTGCAGGGGGCAACCGATCTCGTCATAGGAAAGACGGCTGGCGCGGAACAGCGTGCCCTTGCGCATCAGCATGCGAACCAGCAGCGCGCGCGACGGCTGCGGTAAAACGGCGAATTCGCGCAGGAAGCCGTGTTCGTGCGCGTCCAGCAGATCGTCGTAACGCTCGGCAAGCCACGCCAGCGCACGCTCGAAGTTCAGCAGGTAGTAAGGGGCATCAGAGCGGAAGTCTGACGGAGCATCTGTCGCCACGGGGGTTTCACGAAACCTGTATGTTTATACAGTGATGATAGCAAACTCCGTGATTGCTTCTGCCGATCCGCAGGCTAAGTCGCGGTCGACGGGCCGGTCGCACCGGTTTCTCAGGCCGCCACCCACACCACCGTCAACGACCGCACCCCCTGCGCACCGCGAATCAGCACCCCTTCGATATCCGCCGTGGCCGAAGGCCCGGTGACCAGCGCCGCATAGCGCGCCTTGCGGAAGTCGTCGCGGCGGTATACGTCCTGCAAGCCGTCGAGCAACTGCGCCGGATCGAGCAGCACCACCAGATGCTGCACGATGTACCCCAGTGCGTTGACTCCATACTCGCGCTCGCTGAGCCATACCGAGCCGGTTTCAGCGACGCCAAAGCGTGCCCGCACCACGCCCACCTCGATATCCTGCAACGAAGCCGGTTCGGTTTCCGCCGAGATCGCACGCGTACCGGGCACTTCAGGTGTCGCCGAGGCCACCGACGCCCCATCGCCAAACCGCTCGCGGATCAGCGCAGGCACGTCACTCGCAGCCGACGCCTCGACACAGGTGCCGCCCATCGCCTGCAACGCCGTCGTGAAGCGCGCCCGCAAATCCCCGCCCGCCGAAATAAACAACGGCACATCCGGCCGCAAACGCGCCGGTGGCTGCGCCTCGCGCACCTTCGCCAGAAAAGCTTCACGCGTTGCCATCGCCACCTCCACGATTCTTCTTGTACCAGGCGTGGAAGGTCAGCTTCGGCGCCTCCGGCAAATCACGCTGCCGGCCCCAGATATTGAGCGGGTTATACAGCAGGAAATTCGGCAGATTCCGCAGCGCGCCGCCCATCGACGACACCGTCGCCCGATACAGCGTCGGACTCGCGAGCAGCCGCCCCGCCATCTTCAACACTTCCTGCTTAACGAACGGCACCTCATGACGCTCGGCGATCACCGTGCGCCATTTGTAGATCTGCTCGTGAATGTTGATCTTCACCGGACACACATTCGTGCAACTGCCGTTAAGCGTCGACGCGAACGGCAACGCGCTGTAACGCTTCAGATCGAAAGTCGGATTGATGATCGCGCCGATCGGCCCCGAATACGTGCCGCCATACGACAAGCCGCCACTACGCCGGTACACGGGGCACGTATTCATGCACGCGCCGCAGCGAATGCATTTGAGTGAATACCAGAAATCCTCCATCGCGAGCCGCTCCGAACGGCCATGATCGACGAGGATGAAATGCATTTCGGTGCCCGGACGCGGCGCGCGAAAATGCGAGGTGTACTGCGTAATCGGTGAACCGAGCGCACTGCGCGACAGCATGCGGATAAATACGCCGAGGTCCGACACCTTCGGGATCAGTTTCTCGATACCGATCGACGCGATATGCAACGGCGGCACATTCGCCGACAGGTCGGCATTGCCTTCGTTAGTACACACGACCACCGTGCCTGTCTCCGCCACGGCGAAATTACAACCTGTCATGCCGGCCGTTTTCTCGCGCACAAAATACGGCCGCGTATTCATCCGCTGGCTTTCGGCAAGGTAGTGAATGTCGCTGTTCTTCGGATCCGTGCCGATGGTGCGTCCGAACAGTTCGGCCACATCGGCGCGCAGTTTATGGACCGCGGGCACCACCATATGGCTCGGGTCCTGATGATCGAGCTGCTGGATGCGCTCGCCGAGATCGGTCTCCATCACCGTAATGCCGCGCGGTTCGAGATACTCGCGCATCTTGCATTCGTCGGTGAGCATCGACTTGCTTTTGACGAGCGTGGTCATGCCGCGTTCCGACATGAGCTTGTGGACCAGCGCGTTATGTTCCTCAGCCGTCGCGGTCCAATGCACCACGACGCCATTTGCTTCTGCCGCAGCGGCGAACTGCTCGAGGTAGCCGGACAGATGCGACAGTGTGTGTTCCTTGATGCCCGATGCCAGTTCGCGCAGCGTCTCCCATTCCGGGATGCCGTGCGCCTGCGTATCGCGCTTCTCACGCAAATCCCACAGACGCCTGTCATGAAACGCAACGTGTTCCGTCTTTCCGATGAAAGCGCCCGCGGCTTTCGCGTGATCGATCCGCCTCATGCGCGTGCTCCGTTCAGGACTTGCGCGATATGGATGAAACGGGCATCGGCTTTCATCCGCTCCGCACAGCCTTGCTGATGCATCAGGCACGACATGTCGCCCGATACGATGTACTCGGCGCCCGCTTTCAGATGGTCGCGGACCTTGTCCTGCCCCATGCGCACCGACACCGGCTCCTCGGTCACCGAGAAGGTGCCGCCGAAACCGCAGCATTCATCCGGCCGCGACGGCTTGACGAATTCGATGCCTTTAACGCCTTCGAGCAAGGTACGCGGCTTCGAAAACGGCGGCCCGGCAACCTCCGAGACCGATGCTTCCTTCAGATGCCGCAACGCGCTGCAACTGTTATGCAGGCCGACGCGATGCGGAAACTCGGCCCACGGAAATTCACGCGCGCCGACCACGTCGTGCAGAAACTCGACCAGCTCATACGCGTTGGCGCGAACCTTCCTGACTTCGTCGGTCTGTTCGAGCGCGATCAAATGCTCGCGCACGTGATGGATGCAACTCGCCGACGGCCCGACGATGTAGTCGTAGCCCGCGAAGTTGCGCGCAAACACGCGCTCGGCACCGGCCGCCTCGGCCTGCGCACCGCTGTTGGCCATCGGCTGGCCGCAGCAGGTCTGCTCCTGCGGATAGTCGACCTCGATGCCGAAGCGTTCCAGCAATTCGAGCGTGGCGATCCCCACTTCGGGATAGAACGCGTCGATGAAGCACGGGATAAACAGGGCGACTTTCATGAACTCATTGAAAAGAAAAGCGGCGGCTGACGATTCACCCGCTCGATGGCGGAATCATGGCGGGGCCATGGCGGCCCAGGATTGCCCAGCCGACACCACGCTCGCGGTCGATCAGTCAGACTGGTCTTGTTGGTCTGACCACGAAATATAAGGAAGTCGCTGAGCGGTGTCAACTGGGAGATCGTTGGTGAAACAGGCTGCGCAGGCCGCCGCGCGGCAGCGGCGCACGAGATCCCTCGCTCACGCACAGGCGCGAGCGGCGGATCAGAAGCCTGGCAAATTCAGGAAATCGTGCTCGGAGAAGGTTTCGCCGCGTCTTCCCTGTACATCTCGCGCACATAAATGAGATGACGCTCGGCAGCCTTGCGTGCCTTTTGCGCGTCGCGCGCGATGAGCGCGTCGTAGATAGCCTGATGCTGGCTCATCAACTGTTTTTCCATCGCGTCGTCGTAATCTATCAGGCGATGGTATTGCCGCATACCTTCGCGAATCAGCGTATGGATGCCGTGCATCACATGGGCGAGCGCGATGTTGTGCGTGGAATCGGCGATGGCGAGGTGGAACGCGGCATCCAGTTCCGCCAGGTTCACACGGTCTTGCGACTGCGAGCCTGCCTTCAACGCTTCGAATGCTTCAGTAATTTTCTGCAGATCGGCCGCCGTGGCGCGCTCCGCGGCGTACACCGTCGAAATCGATTCGAGACCCTGACGCAGTTCGAGAATATCGGCACTGGTGCGCGGGTTTTGCAGCAGCAGTTCGGCGAGCGGCTTGGAGATAATCGGCGCAGTAACGTCGACGACCGTAAAGCCGCCCCGCCCCGACGTTTCGATATACCCGTCCGCTTCCAGCCTGATCAGCGCTTCCCGCAACGACGGCCGCGACACACCGAGCTGCGTGGCGAGATCGCGTTCGGCCGGCAGCCGGTCGCCGGGCATCAGCGCGCCGTCCGAGATCAGCTGCTTGATCTGGTCGGACACCACGTCGGAAAGTCGTTTGCGCGTGAAGGACTGGATCGGGAGAAATGGCATGGGCGGCGCGGGTGAATCCTGGGTTGGCGAAACCGGGTTGGCGAAACCGTAGACAACGGTATGGACGCGCCTTCGAACGAGCGCGCCAAAGTGGAGGAATTATACCGTTCAGCGACTTGCCGCTGCTGATGAGGGCTGGCCCACGCCCGCCGCATAGAAGCTCGCCAGATCACGCTTGAGTGTATGCAACGCGGCATCGTCAAGATAGATCATGTGGCCGGTCGGGTAGTAGGTGATTCGCACGTTGGCGCGCAGCGGCGCATCGATACCCAGATGCGCGAGCGCGTATTCGGTCGCATAGAACGGTGTGGCAAGATCGAAAAAGCCGTTCACCGACATCACGCGCAGTTGCGGATTCTGCCGCATCGCTTCGGCGAGATCGCCCGCCGCATAAGGCACGGACAGGTGTTCCCCCCACCACTCAGTGTGTTTCCAGTCCCACTGCGTCAACGCTTCGTCGTTGAAGACGCGATACTTGTCGGCGGGCGTGAAGTGCAGGTCCTGCGCAAAATGCTGATGAAGCGCGGCATCGAACGCGTTCGACACGCTGCTCACCGATGCATCGAAATCGGGACGCTCGGACACGCCGTCAAATTCAATTCCTTCGAAACGCGCATCGAAACGGCCGACGCTGCGCAACTGATCGCGCAGCAATTGACTGCGAAAGCGCGATGGATAGAGACGCAGACGGCTTCGCTTCACGTAGTCGACGTCAAGCCCGGTGAACTGCGCGACGCGTGCGGCAATCTCGTCGCGCTGCGCGTCAGGCAACGCATCGCCCTGCGCGAGCGCTTGCGCATAGGTCCCACGAGCGAACGCGCGGGCCTCGTCGAGAAAGGCCGGCAGACTGGCCGGCTTCGGAACGATCTTGTCGTGGTACCACGCGATAGCCGCGAAGCTCGGCAAATAGCTTTCGCTCTGGAAATCGAAGCCGGGTGAAAACGCCGAGGAATCGAGCGCCGACGACATCAGGATCACGCCATTGAGCGCGATATTGTTTTGTCCCAACTGATACGCGAGCATCGCGGCGCGCGCGGTGCCGTACGATTCGCCCAGCAGATACTTCGGCGAATTCCAGCGCTGGTTCAATGTCAGGTAGCGATCGATGAATTGCGAAAAGGCGTCGAGGTCTTTGTCGACGCCCCAGAAGTCCTTCCCCGTGCCATGCCCGACGACTCTCGACAGGCCCGCGCCCACGGCATCGATAAAAACCAGATCGGTACTGTCGAGCAGGCTATCGGGGTTGTCGTCGAGCATGTACGGCGCGGGCGGCGTGCTCGCGGGACTCGCCGTACGCACCCGCTTCGGCCCGAACGAGCCGATCATCAGGAACACGGTGCCCGCACCCGGTCCGCCGTTGAAGAGGAAGGTGACGGGGCGCGTCGAAGGACTTTTCGTGGCGACCGTATAGGCGACGTAGAAAACGCTCGCATTGGCCTGGCCGGTCTTGTCGCGCAGCAGCAGGTTGCCGGCCGTCGCCGTGTAGTCGACCTTGCGGCCGTCAAGCCGGATCGAATGCCGGGTCACGGCGGCGCTTTCCGGCGGCACGGGGATCGCCGTGGTCTCGGGTTTGGCGTTGTGCTGCGCTTTGTCTTGCGCTTTGTCTTGCGCTTCGTTCTGGCTGGCGGCGGCCGAGGATGCGTCGTCCAGTTCGGAGGCCGCGCACATCTGACTGAACGCGGCAATGATGGCGAGGACCAGCGCCATCGCCACTAGCGCGGCCGCCATGGATCCTGCCACCAGTGATCGGCGCAACAAGAGATAGAAGCGAAGGGCCATGGGGTTTCCGGCTGCGAGTCGATAGGCGTCGATGTTCCGTTTGTCCAGATTAAGACGAACTCGGCAAACGATTCTTTACGCAAGCAACAAAGACGTCAATCGAAAACCGGCTGCAGCGCGCCCCTTTCCCACGCCGCATTATTTCGGCGTGTTTCAATGAGCAAAACGAAAACACACCGGAACATTAAAGAAAACCGGCCTTAGCCCAGGACCCGCCCCTACCTCGTCGTGTAACCGCCATTGGCAAAGATCGTCTGGCCGGTAATCCACCAGCCGTCTGTCACCAGAAACGTCACCAGCGGCGCAATATCCTGAATCTCCGTGAGCCCGCTGCGCGTCCGCTTGCTCAGTGCCGCAGCACTCGCGTTGTAGGCCGCCGAATCTTTGGTTTCGGCGGGATAGAAAAACGGCGTATCCATCGGCCCGGGCGCCACGCCCACGACCGAAATACCACGCTCGCCGAATTCTTTGGAAGCCGCCCGCGTGAAGTGCTCGATCGGCGCCTTGCTGCCCGCGTAGATCGCATAATACGGCGTGTAGGCGGCCAGCAGCGACGTCACGATCGTGACGATATTGCCGTTGTCGGCAAGCTTCTTGCCTGCTTCCTGCAGAAAGAAAAACGCCGCCTTCGAGTTGATCGCGAAAATTGTGTCGTAGTCGTGCTCGGAGAGCTCGATAATCGGCTTCTTGATGACCATCCCCGTGGTATTCACGGCGATGTCGATCTTTCCGAAGTGGCTCAGTGCTTCGTCGAATAATCGTGTGACGTTTGCAGGTTGCGTCAGATCGCCCTGAATCGCCACGGCTTTCGCGCCGGCGCTCTGGACCGCTGCTACCGTTTCCTCGGCGGCGCCTTTGGTCGCCTCGCTGTTGTAATGGACGACCACGGCAGCGGCTCCGGCGTTTGCGAGTTCACGCGAAATCAATCCGCCGAGATTCTTCGCGCCACCACCGATCAGCGCCACTTTTCCGGTAAGAGAATGGTCCGCCATGACTACCTCCGTACGTTGGGATGGACTCCAAAGTATAGAAGTGCATGGCGCGGCGCATAGGTGAAAATAGAGCGCGTGCGCGTCAACGATTGTCAATTCGGCGATTGTCGACACCGCTCGCTTCAACCGCCGCGCGACGCGCGCCTAAGCGGGTTTCAATCCGCCGACGAATGCGGCAATCCGTTCGCACGCGTCGATCAGGCTCGCTTCGTCAACCACGAAACCCAGCCGGACGAAGCCATTCGCGGTTTCGCCGAATGCGCTGGCGTCGAGCAGCGACACGCCTTGCGCGCGAAACAGTTGCCAGGTGAAATCAACCGTGTCCAGACCCGTGCCGCTAACGTCGACCATCATGAACATGCCGGCTTCCGGCAGCAGGCAACGCAAGCCCGCCACGCGGTGCAAGCGCTCGAACACGACGTCGCGGCGGCGCCGGTAAATCTCGCGCATTTCGGCGACGATCGGCGCCTTGTTCTTCAAGGCCGTCAAGGCGGCCTGCTGGATGAAGCCCGGCAACCCATAGAGCATAGCCAGCGCAAGCCGCCCCATATGTTCGATCAGCGTGGCAGGCCCGATCGCCCAACCCACGCGCCAGCCCGCCATGGCGTGCGATTTCGACAGACTGCCCAGCGTCACCGTGCGCTCCGCCATGCCCGGCAACGCGGCGATGCTGACGTGCTCGCGCTCGAACGTGAGATCGGCATAAACCTCGTCGGACAGCACCCAAAGATCGTGCTCGCAGGCAAGCCGCGCAATGCGCTCGAGGTCGGCGCGGGGCATCACCACGCCAGTAGGATTGCAGGGTGTGGCAAAGAAAATGGCTTGAGTGCGCGGCGTGATCGCCGCCTGGAGCGCATCGCAGTCGAGGTGGAACGCCCGCGCGGGATCGACCGGCACCGGCACGAGCGTGGCGCCCGCGGCGCGCACGCAAGCCTCGTAGGTCAGATACATCGGCTCGGGGACGATCACTTCGTCGCCCGCTTCCAGCAGGCACAGCGATGCGGCGAACACGCCGTTCTGCGCACCCGCCGTCAGGATCACGTTGGCCGCGCTCGCGGCGCAACCGGTGGTGCGCGTGTGTTCTTCGGCAATCGCCACACGCAGCGGGTCACGCCCCGACACGGCGCTGTAATGCGTATCGCCGCCGCGCAACGCCTCGATTGCGCGCTCGACGATCGGCGCGGGCGTGGCGAAGTCGGGGTCGCCCACGCTCAGCACGATCACGTCTTCGCCATTGGCGAGCGCCTGTTGGGCAACACGATGAATTTCCCACGCCGACGTGCGCCTGCCTTGCAAACGCTCGACCAGATTCGAATACTTCATTGACGTACCCCGTTTCGACACGAGCAGCCAATGTAATGGGGCACACGCGAAACGTCCAGATACGAAAAAGAGTCACACGAGCGCCTTGTCTCGCATGACGCTTCGATACAGCCCCGCTTCAACGGGTGCGAAGTACGCTCATACCTCGCGGCGCAGTTCGGCCGGCGGCACCTTCATGAGATGGCGGTATTTCGCGACCGTGCGCCGTGCCACCAGCACACCCTGATCCGCAAGCATCCTGGCGAGCGTCACGTCCGAGAGCGGATCGCGCGTGTTCTCGGCGGCGATCATTTCCTTGAGCAGCGCGCGCACAGCCGCGGCCGAACAGGTGCCGCCGCTTTCCGTACCGAGCTCGCGTGGGAAGAAGTGCTTGAACTCGAAAATGCCGCTCGGCGTGGCCATATATTTGTTGCCGGTCGCGCGCGAGATGGTGGACTCGTGCAGACCGAGTTCTCCGGCCACATCGCGCAGCACCATCGGTTTGAGCGCGATCTCACCGTACTGGAAGAAGGCTTTCTGATGCGCGACGATGCATTCGGCCACGCGTTGAATCGTATCGAAACGCTGCTGCGCATTGCGGATCAGCCAGCGCGCTTCCTGCAATTGCTGCGCGAGTGGCGAGCGGCTTGCACCGGCGGACTGTGCGAACAGCTCGGCATACATGCGATGGATACGCGCGCGCGGCTGCACGGCGGGATTGATCGTCACCACCCACTTGTTGCGTACCTGGCGCACGATCACGTCCGGCACCACGTAGTTATCGTCGGTGCGGCCGTAGCTGTTGCCTGGTTTAGGGTCGAGCTTGCGCACCAGCGCGCAGGCCACCCGCAGTTCCGTGGCGCCGCAGCCGATCTGCTTTTGCAGTTCAGCCTGTTCGCGGCGCGCGAGGCGTTCGAGATGATGCTCGACGATTTGCCGCGCCACATCGCGTCCCGGTGTGTCTGAGGGCAAGGCGTTGACTTGCAGCGACAAACACTCGGACAGCGAGCGCGCGCCAATACCGGGACGATCGAGCGATTGCACGAGGCGCAACGCCACCAGCAATTCCTCTTCGGTCAGTTCGGGTTCGAGATCGACGCTATCCGCAAGATCGCGGAGATCCTGACGCAGATAGCCATCGTCGTCGAGCGCCTCGATGATGAAGCGGACCACTGCGCGGTCACGGTCGTCGAGCCGGTACAGACGCAGCGAGTCGTGCAACTGTTCGCGCAAGGTGGGTTGGGAGCGTGCCCATTCGGCGGGATCGCTGCTGTCGGCGTCGCCGTTCTGGCGCATCGAACCACGGCTGCCGTAGTCGCCCGAAAAATCGCCAGGCATGTCGTCCTGCCCCACGTTTTCCATCGTGTCGCCGCCGCTGGTTTCAACCGGCGACGACGCAGGCTCGGTTGGGGCCACGGTGTCCGTGGCGAGCGTCACGCCCGTGTCTTCGCCCGGCGTGGTGGTGGCGAGCGCGACATCTTCCGTGTCTGTCGAGTCGTACTCGAGGAACGGATTGGTGTCGAGCGCGGTGCGCAACTCCTGCTGGAACTCCAGAGATGACAACTGCAACAGACGCACCGATTGCTGCAGACGCGGCGTGAGTGCGAGAGACTGCCTTGTGCGTAGTTCAATTGACGGCATTGTAGTGAGGTCCCGTTGATCGCTGAGAAAGGGTGCGTGGCCTCGATAGAGCAACTGTCATACCAACTCGCCCAACACACTGTTTTTTCTCAGCTTTGCCGTTTCAGGCCCGCCGTTTGCGTATCCCGCGAAGCCCATTTTTACAAGGACCCGGCAATTTGCGGTCGTGGGGCTTACAGGCCGCCGCATAGCGGGCCGGACCGCCTTTCTCCGCTATTCCTCAGCTAAATACATAAGGCGTAACAGCTTTTCCGGCCATCGGGACAGACGCGCGACGTAAAGTCTCTTTGCGACAAGTACCTCAGCGGCTTTCAGTTTGACGAGCGGTGTTGAAGCACTTCATTGAACCGCCCTCACACGTGGTTCATCACCGGGGATTGCCAGTTCGTTAGCAAGGAGTTCCAGTTTGAGCGGCGCATCGGCGGAGAGCGTTTTCTTTGGAACGACACGACGCCAGGTCCCGTTCGAATCCGGGTTCCGGTAGAACGCGACGATACCCACGTATTCCGTGTCGGGCTGCATCGGCTGCGACACGCTTGCGGAAGCGCCGGGACTGACTACCGTCGCAATGCTGGCCTGCAGATCCTGCGCGAGAATGGTCTTGTCGTTCTTCAGCAGATCGTCATACGATGCCTTGTCGAAGAGCTTGCGATCCTTGAGCTGGTACACACGCACGGCGACTGACGTCGATCGTTTTGCTTCGTCGGGATTGATCGAGGCGCGCGCGGTCAGGTCGACTTTCAGCACTTTGACCTGTTTGTAGAAGACGGCGTGATAGGCACTTGAGGTCGAGTCCGATACTGTCTGCCATGCGCCACATGCGCTGAGCATCAGGCTGGCGGCAAGGAGGGTCACGGTTAAGGTGGTTGAGCGGATGGGCATAGAGGCACTCCAGAATCAGGCAGGCGACGCGAGGAACGGGTTCGGCCCCGGCGCAGGAAACGCTTCATAAGAACCGAGCGCAATGGTGATCAGACGTTCGTCGTCTGAAGGCAGCACGGTGGTCCAGGCAAGACGCGGCGCCGGACCTTCGTGCGCCACGCCGATTTTCGGCGGGGGGGCGATTCGCGACGACACTTCCATGCGCAGGAACACGTCGGCCTTGGTGCCCGCGTACAGGCGGATAAAGGCCATCAGCTCGCGGTGCAGCCACGCTCCGGGCAACAGGTCGTGGGCCTGTTGTGCACTCGCCGGCCGCAATGTCACGCGGGCGGCGCGGCTCCGATACGTGAGGCGCGTGCCGAGCACATAGCCGCCACCGAGACCACGGCGCCTGCCATCACCCTGTGCGCCGTCGGCACGGCTCGCAGACGTGAGCGGTTGCGGCCTTCCGGCGCCCTTGAGCGTCGGGAAGAACTCGTCAACACGAACATCGACACCGGGCGCGGCCAGTGCGACGACTCCGGCAAGACCTTCGGGCGTGCGCGTGCGCTGGATCAGCAGCCCCAGCAGCGCCAGTACACGCGAGTCGGGCAAGCCGGCGCGCGCGGGCTTCTCACCCCAGCCGAAACCCGCCAGCGACAGCAGCTTGCGCGAATGCGCGTCGGTGCCGCCTGGACGAAAGCCGATCGGATAGCGGTACTTTTTCCATGCGCGATACAGCAGCGTGACAAACCGGTGATTGAATTGGTCGAGAAACGCTTCAAGCGCTTCGTGTCCTTCCGTTCGCAGCACGATGTCGTCGATCATGTGCGAGGGCATGGCTGCGTCCACGCCGTACAGGCCCATGAACGTCGTGTACACGGTCGGCGGGGCGTTGGGTCCGTTGGGTCGGTTCGTGACGCCCTCCTCCCCAAACTCGACCGAGGCGATTTCGCCGGCTGGAAAACCAACGCAAGCGCGCGGACGGAATCTCACGGGCTCGTGTTCGGGCGTGTCCCGCGTACCCAAGCCGGGGCGTTCAGGTACGCGCACTTCGAGCAAATAGCATAACTGCATGAAGTTCATCATCGGCGCGCGTGCGAGCAGCGATGCGACCAGCGGCTCCAGGTTGGGTAGCGCTCTCGAGTTCATAGCGGCGAGCGCAGCGCCTTGCTGCGCGGCCATTCAGTGCGTTGCTGCGATGGCAGGCTCACGATTGCGAGCTTCGTGAACAGGTTGATTTCCGCGTACAGCGCGAAGAACCGGTGCAGCAGTTCACCGAACAGCATCACGTCGCCTTCTCCCGCGAATGCGTGAGCGTCGAGCGTGACCTCGATCAGCACACCCCGTTCGACCGAACCGCCCGACACCTCTTCAAGCAGTTCCTCCGAGACGTGCAGGATGCCCGCGAGGCGGCGACGGTTCAGCTCGTCGTTGGTCCAGTCATAGAGCGCCAGGGCACCGCGCAGCACTTCCGCGTTCATCATCGACAGGAAGTTCGGCGCGAGGTGCGAGAGCACGCGCCACTGGAAGCGGTCGCCGGTGGGCGGATAGAGCGGCAACGTCGGCGCCGCCCGATTGCGCACGGCCGACACGTTCGGCGTGCTCTCGCACAGCTCGTTGATGTTCGCTTCGCGCAGGCCCTTTCTCGGCAGCATGCCGTTCGTGCCTGTCACGCGTAGCGACAGGTTTTCCGCTGGCAGATCCTCCATCGACCCCCACGCGTGGCCGCCGAGGATGACCCACGTGTCATGCAGGCCCGTCACACCCTGCCTCACACGTGTATGGAAGTACCGCTCCGGTGCCTCATGGCGCAACATTCCGCCGCGGTGCCGGAACGTCGCGAACGGGACATATTCGTAACGCTCAGCGTTGGCATGATCGAACGACTCGATCGCGTCGACCGAGTAGGTTTCGACGTTGGCCCCCTGGTGGCCCGCGGCCACGACCCGGTATTCCGTCTCGTGATGATTGACGTCGATCGGCTCGGCGTCGAGCGGAAACAGGTTGATGACCGGCGTGCAGAAGAGCCGCACATTCTCCGCCGTGAAGCGCTGGTCGGACGGATAACCGTGCTTGAGCAGGATTTCCAGTTCGAAGCTGAACACATTCGCCGGCAGGTTTGCCGCATCCAGACCGCACAGGTCAACGAAAAGGAATTTTTCTCGGAACGTGAAGTATTCGAGCAGCAACTGGTAACCCGAGAAGGCGGCTTCGGCTTTTGGCCACAGACGTTCTTCAGTGGTAAAGCCAGCGGGTTCGATGGTCACGCCTTCGAGCAGACGTGCTTCGCCGGGCGCCCGGTCCTGCTGTGCCTCCGGAATACGCCATGAAACGGACTCCACCTGGCGGGTGAGCGCGAGGTGCATCGCGAACGCCGTCGGCAGATCCGCGTTCAGGTATAGGCTCAGTCTCGACAGATCGGTGGCGTCACGCCGCGCCGAGTGATCGATCTCGAAGTGCAGCCGGATGACCGAGTGGCCGTCGTGACGAACGTCCGGCCCTGCACGCGTAAGGCGCACCGGCTGGAGCGCCACGGGCTGCGTCGTGCGGTAGAGGCATTGCACCGTCTTTGGTGTCGTGCCTTCCATGCCAGGCGGCAGCGGCGTCACGATCGGCGCTGAGCGCACCGGTACGCCGGCGGGCACCGTTTCGGTCTTCTGCAGCTTTTCGTCGAGCGGAAATAGCTCCACGATCGACAGCGACGGAATCATGCGCAGGTAGTGCGGCCACAGCAGACTCACCAGCCCCTCGGTCAGTTCCGGCAGTTCGTCGTCGAGTTTCTGCTGCAAGCGCCCCGTCAGGAACGCGAAGCCTTCGTACAGGCGCTCGACGGATGGATCGCGATCGCCCACGCGATCGAGGTTGAGCATGCGTGCGCGGTCGGGATGCGCCTGCGCAAATTCCTTGCCGGACTCGCGCAGGTAGCGCATCTGGGCTTCGTAGTAATGCAGGGTTGAATCGTCGTGGTCCATGGAAACTCGTTGTGGTTATAGCGCCAGGGTTCGCGCGGGGTCGAGCACCGTCAGCTCGCCCTGGAGTTGGTCGATGCGGCGGGCGAGCGTGGGCCTGTCCGCATCCTTGCGCTGGCTCATTGCCTTGAGCACCTTGATCAGCTGGACCTTCACCTCGAAGGCGAGTGCGGGCTCCCAGCGCACGAGCGGCACGGTTTGCGTAGCGGCATCGAGCTCGGCGAGCAGCGGCAAGGCGGCATCGGTGCGGCCCGCGTGATCGGCGAGGCGCGCCATGACGAAACGTTGCAGATAGCGCTGGCGTTCGGTCCTGACGCCGGGCAGGGATTCCAGCCACGCAAACGCGGCTTCCAAGCTCTGGCTTGAGGCGATGTCACGCGCCTGCGCCTCGATCTCGGGCCAGTCGCCAGTCGCGCCATCGTCGCTATCGGCCGAGACCGGCAACGGCACGACCGTCTCGCCCGCTTCGAGGTCGCGTACAACCGCGTGCCGCGCGATCCATTCGAGCGTGGCGTCGTCCGCGAATGGTGTGCCGTCGTTGAATGCGAGCCGTTCGATGCCAGGCAGACGTTCGAGGAAGAGCGCGAAGTCGGCCCGCAGCAATTCGCGCCACGCGTTGTAGGGTGCGCCGACATGGTCGAGTGCGACATGCTGGAAGTACTGCAAGTCGAACCACAGATGATTCACGCCTTCCATGAAGGCGCCTTCTACGCGTTCGAGCAGTTCGCGCCAGTGTTTTTGCAACACGAGCCGCTTCATCTGCTGGCGCAGTTCGGCGCGCGGCGCGAGGAGACGCGTGCGGAACTGTGCGTCGGCGGGCGGCACCTCGTGCAGCGTGTCCCAGCGCACGCTGCGCACGAGACGCACCGACGGCAGATAGCCGTTTTCCTGATCGCGCAGCCACGTCGCCATCGTGCGCGCCTGGTCCAGCAGATCGCGCGTTGAAGACACGGCGCCGGTTGCTTTACCGGTGGCACCTTGCGATGCATGCAGCGTCGAGTCCGCTTCCTGATCGGCGCCGCGCGGCGACTCGCCGCTGCGTTCAAAGCGTGCGACGAGCGGTTGCAGGTTCGGGCGCGCCGCTTCGGGCCACGCGTCGGTACGCGTGACGAGCAGGTTGAGCGCGGCGATCGCGCGCTCAAGGTCCGCCGGCGCGAACTCGCCCCGGCTTTCGAGCAGATCGACCATGCGCGTGGTCGCGAGTATTTCAAGCGCTCCCTTCTTCGTTTCGGCACGCGCCGGCAGGAGCGCAACGCCGAACCGGTCGACCAGCGCCGCGATCAGCTCCAGCCCGTCCGCAAAACCGGCCGGACCGTCCTGGCGCAATCGCGCGAACGCGTAGTAGCCGGCCACGCGCAGATCCTTGCCCGTGTCCCTGATCAGTTGCTCGCATGAACGCACGATCAGGGCGTCATCGATGCCCGTGAGCTTCGCGGCTTCATCCTTCAGTTCGAAGAACGCATCTTCGTAGCCGGGATCGCGACCGCAGGGATGTTCGCCTGGAACTGGCACGAGCCACGACGACCAGACGTCGGCTCGTGCGGGAGGTAACGGAGGAGCCGGGTTCGTGCCCAGCAGATTTTTGACGAAATGAGTAAGCACCGGTTGACCTCAATAAACAAATGCATTGGCCAGCAGGCGATTCACACTGGTCACCCCCGCTTTCAGCCTGCCGGGCTGGGGCGGTTTCGAATCGGACAGCGGCCTGCCCTCACTGGATTCCGTCGACGTCACCTTCTCCTCGCCTGCTGTGGGCTTCGCCCGGCTTTCCGTGGCTTTACTCGTGACTGGATGGGGCTGCGTTGGCGCACTGGCCGCTGCTGTCTGACGGGAGCTTGCATCCATGGAAACGTCTTTATCATTGCCGGTCGCCCGGCTGCTGCCGTCTGGCCAACCAGAGGGAAGCGGCACCTCCGCAAGCCTAGCGGATTCCAGCATCGCTGCCGGCAATGGCGGAGGCCCGCCAAGCGCCTGCTTCTGGGCGCGCTGCGACGAACCCGTCAGGAAAATCCGCTGCGGCAGGGAAAAGTGCCGGAGGGCGAGCATGTCGAGCGGCCCCGCCCCAGCCTCACTGCGCAGTTGTACCTTCAGTGGGATGCCGAGACTCTGGTCGGGCGTCCAGGCAAGCAGATAGCGTGCGTTGTCCTGCGGCGTGACCGTCGCGCGCTCGAGTAGCCGGATCAGTCCGAACCGGCCCTGCGTATCGAGGGCCGATCGCAGCCCGCCTTCCTGCGTCTGCCATTCGATGCGCGAGATGTTCTCCAGCGTGTCGCCCGGCCAGATAAACGGCGTCCACTCTTCCTTCTGATTGAAGTAATGCAGTTCCCTGCCCGACAGCACGAACTTCATGTCGGTGACGCCCGGTGTCGGCACTGCGCGCAGCTCGAAACGCACGCGCGCATCGCCAGAGGGGAAGAGCGAGGTCGAAACACGCATGAGCGTGTTCAACGCGGTGAGGAAGCTGGGGTCGATCGTCAGCGAGTTATTACCGGACCCCTGCGCGGGGACCCAGCGGTCGCCCTGGCGCTCGACGACGCCCGCCAGTTGCGCAGTCACGAACTGGGTAATCACGCCGCTGTCGAGGCGCATGAAGCGGGCCATTTCCGGTAGCGATGCGTCGTTGTCGGAGTCGGCGAACGGATAGCGGCCACCGAAGTTCCGGTTCCAGTCGGCGAGAATGCCGGTGCGCCACGTCTCGTTCAGGCTCGATGCCGCCGGCTGCAGCACGACCTGCCAGGTCTGGTCGAGCGGCTGCTGGAACAGGTCACCGAAGCCCGCCCATTGCTGGCCGAGGCTCGCGGCCACCCGGCTCGCGTAGTCGCGGCTGTCGGCGATATCCGAGGTCTTGCCTTGCAGCACGGCCTGTGCTGCCGCGCGCGACATCGCGTCCGGATCATTGCCCATCATGATTTGCTGTAGCTTCAGGCGCATTGCGATAACGCGTTCCATGTAGCGTGGCACGCTGAGCTCGCTCGTGGCGGCTGATTGTGCTGCGGCGTTGCTATTGCCTGCGGTATTGCCCGTATTGGCCAGATCGCTGCCGGCTAGACGCAGGAGCGGGCCGAATGCGGACGCGAGCGGCGCGGTGTTCTGCGGCTGGGTTGCCTTCGTTGGGTCCCTCTCGGCAGCACCAACCAGTTGCTGCGCCTTGTTGATCAGCGTGTCGGACAACGAGTGCGTGGTCGCACCCGCGCCTGCCTGATACACGACCACATTCATCAGCGCTGCGAGCGGCGAACGCTGGGGATCGGCAAGCAGCGTCAACTGGTCGACGGTGCCCGAGAGCGTCGTGGCGGGTTGCCAGCGCACACTGTTGAGGAACTGCTCCCAGGCGCGGGTGTAGTCGTCGAAGTAGCGCTGTTGTAGTTCGGCTTTCAGCGATGAGGTTGGTGTCGCGCTGGTTCGGGCGTCCCCCAAGGTGACTTCCTTCGGGGCGTCTGATAGTACCCAGTCGGCGGCGACGCTGTTCTGTTCGCTTGCCTCATCAATCGCCTTCGAAATCCGCTCGTCCCATGCCGCGCGCGTGAAAACGCCCGGCACGGTCGACGTCGTGTTGAACAGTCCGCGGCTGCTCGTGTCTCCGAGGAGTGTCGCGAGCGACACCGGCGGATACTTGGGCTTTGCGTCGTCGACGATCTGCTGATAGAGCGTTTCGGTCGAGTTCTGGATGCCTCTCACGCCGATCACCGTCTGCCGCGTTGCATTGACAAGTCCTGCGTCCGGGATGATCGCGAGCGACGACGAGCTGTTGGCCGCCACGCGTTGTCCGAGATGGTTCGCGTAGAACGCGGCCTGATGCTGGCGCAAGTCCTGCCATGCTCCTTCACTCAGGGTCGAGCTGACCGGGTGGACGGGCGCTCCGGTTGCGAACAGTTGGGGCGTGAGGAACTTCGCTTCGGCGTGCTGAGGTTTCGCGAGCATCAGGTATGTTTTTAGCGTGTCGTACGCCGACTTGATCTGTGCATTCCCGCCGCTTGCTATTTCCGCATCAGATAGCGAGGCCAGTTGCCGCAGGCGTTCCTCGAGCTTTGCGCGGATCGGGGCGACAACGATTCGGGCGGCCGCACTTTCGTAGGCTGGCCACAGCGCCGCGAAGAGTTCTGCGTCGCGGTTGAGGCCGAAACGCGTGGTCCACGGTGCGCCGTCGTGCTGACGGACTTCCAGCGTGTCGAGCTGCTTTTGCAGGACGTCCAGGGTCAGGGCGGCCTGTGTGGGGTCCTGTGCGGTGGAAAGTGTTGCCGTTGTGTTCGCCGCCGCCTGGATCGTCGCGCGATTCGTGAAGCCCGAAAGCATGGTGCCGGTGATCCAAAGGCCAGTCAGCGTCGTGGCGAGCCACGCTGCGGTCGTCGAGAACGAGAAGCCGACGCGGCGGCCGTGGATGCGGCGGCTGTGGTTGGCGACTGTCTGCCAGACCGTACGTTGCCGCATAGGATCGACTGCAACGTCGTTATCGGCTGCAACGTCATCCTTCGCGGCCTCTGGAACCGCTGCAGCGCGCTCCTTGAAAAGCGGCGTGAAAAGCACGCCATGAATCGCGCTGCGCCAGATACGCGACTGGCCGACCTGGCTCACAAGATCCGACAGTGCGCTACCGTATTGCGCGATGTGGTGGGACAGTTCGGCGCGGTAACGGTCTGTCGCATCTTTCGTGAGACGCACGACACCGGCATCGGCGAGATCGTCGGAGACTCCACGCAGTGAGGCGATAACGTCGCCCGATTCAAACCGTGAGTTCGCCCACGTGCAGCCGATCGCCTCGTCCGGCTCGGACGCATCGCTGCCGGCCTCCGTCAAGTTGAGCAGATACGCCGGAGCAGCCCAGCGCAACGCACGGGCGTGGCGAACCAGACGCTTGGCGGTGCTTTCCGCGTCGAAGGGCCGATTGCCTGAGGTATGGGTCGGCACCACTGCCACGATGGCATCGACCGGCCGCCGGCGCCGCAGGCGACGGATCTGATCGAGCCAGACGGTACTCAGTTGGTCGCCGGTCTGCCTCGCGTAAAGCAGGATAGTGTCGCCCGAGATCGTGAAGCCGTCTTGCACGAGAGGGGGTGCCAGGCGCTTGACGATCGCCTCATCCCCAGCAACAACTACCCACCGATCCCGGTATTGCCAGCGCCAACCATGACGCTCGCGAAGCGCATTGCGCAGCGCATCGGGTCGCCCCAGATCCCCATCTTGCGACGGCGTAGCTTCTCCAGCGCCACCGCGAGCTTGTCGCTTCCAATCGTAGTGCGCGAGCCACCTTGCCGCACGCATCGAGGCAATCCACAACACAACCGCCTCGAAGTACTTCACGAGAATAACGGATATAAGCAGGCCCGAAAACAGACACAGTTCGATAATGATTCGTGTATCGCGCGACCATCCCTGCCCGGGTCCCTCGACCCAAACGGCGATGCCCAATGCAAAGAAAACGATAGCAATTGCGATACCGATGTAGAGCGGTACAGGCAGTGGTTTGTGTTCACTCATATTTGCTTTCTGCACACGAGGGCAATCATGTCACAGCCCTCCTGGGTAAGGACGAGTTGCGGATCGTCGGTGAGCGACGCGTGTTCCGCGGCCAGGGCCGTTGCCAGCCAGCTACCCGCGCCGTCACACGTTCCAACCGTCGCGCCAAGGTCAACCCATCGCGTTTGCTCGCCGAACTTAAGCGATGATTTGATCGAACGCACGACCTCATCAGCGAGCGCGTGGCTCCACACCGTCTTGATCTCTGTTGAATCGGCCTGCCCCCAGCGCGTGGCAAGTTCGAGTGCCGTGCCAACCACGTCTGACGATTTGATAGCCGGGCGATGCAGGCGTAGCGATGTAGTCCCGCTTGCAGGCGTGTTCTGGACGATGCGAGGGCGGCCCAGCAGCAGCGCAACGCCTGTCTCGGCAACGCCGTCCTGTAACCGTTCACTAACCGCTCGACGCAACTGGATCGCGATCAGCAAATGCGCCTCGCCCGGCTTCAGGTCGTCGTGCCAGGCGTCCGCTTGAAAGAGCGACGGGTGCTCTCCACTTGCATTGACGGTCACTCGCGAAGCCGGTGCCTTGGCCAAAATCAGTTCCTGCACGCGGAAGCGCACATCCGCCAAGTCCAGTTCCGACCGTATGCGCAAATCGACCTGAAGATCGGTGCGACCAGGCAGCGCGGCCAGCTCGGTAGTAATCCTGTCAACTAACCTGTTCAGGAGCCAGTCGAACACCACCCGATGACGTGCGTGCTCGGTCAGTTCATTTCCCGCATAGAACGGCTTTTCAGGGATTTCCAGCCACCGTGCCTTGACATCGAGCCCCCGTACTGCCCGGCTGGATCGAGCGACCATCTGCACACTACCGTTGACCAGTCCCTCGATGCCGTTCTCCTTATCATCACTGGAGAAACACCACGCGTGCCCGAGCACCGCGAGAGGTGCGCTGGCCAGTTCGTGGCATTTCCGTTCTTCATCGTCGCCGATGCGATTGTTCGCAATGGCTCCGCTGCGTCGGGCGTACGCATAGCCGAGATAGCAGCAAAGCAGGAATGCCCACGCAAAAATCGGATAGCCGATGACGCAGAACCAGAACCACGCGCTGTTCGTCGGCCTTCCTGCGGGCCACAAAAAAATCGCCACAGCCGCGCCCAGGCACATCACCACGCCGAGCAGGAAAGCCCAGAGAAGTTTCGATGGTCGCGGAGGCTCCGGCACCGGGACCCGTGGCGGCACCCTTCCAAAGTCGATTGGCATCTAGCGAACCGTCGCCCCGTCCGATGTAGCAATGAGGAAGCTGCCGCATTGAGTTCGATCGCCATCACGCGACACTGGGACGCCAGCGTCTGTCATGCTGGTGCCGCCCTCGATAATTTCGTTGTTGCCGTGGATCGGGCACGACACGATGTCGCCAATCCGTGCCGCCCGGCGACCCTTGATCTTGATGCGGTCGGAACCGCTGAGGATCTTTCCGCCGTGGCTCGTGCTATCGCCTTCGTATGCTAGTTTTTTCATAACGTTGATTACCAGTGTGTTATATCTGAGAAGCGAATCATTTACGTAACACATGACCATTCGCTTGCTCAAAATCGATTTTCATCTATTCATCGCATGGTTCATCCATCGAAGTGGCCAGGTCGCTTCTCACAATGTGCATTTTTGTTTTTGCGATCCAGGCTCGACGAGTCATACGGCCACGCTTTTCGACACGACCACTAAGGCGCCAGTCTATTTCTTTGCCTGCGCGTCAATATTAAACGCACTGCACATTAACCACATCTCCAATGGTTTTGCGCCTCCAGAGTGGTGGACTTGACACCATCCCGCTGTAGCTTTGTCAACAGTGGCTCGATCTCCTCGAATCATGTATTTTTTTGTCTTACTTCTAACATTAGGACCGTCAAACAGATAGCTTTTATCTTTCAATCTAACAGAAATAAATCCGTCCCTATTCATCAGCAAGGCGAAAGGAGAACCCATTGCCTGCTGGACATCCCTTCTTGACTGGTAAGGGAATTTATAAGTTACTCTTCGTCCATCCGACAGCCAGCTGTAATCGGCCCCAAACCAATCAGAAGCGCGCTCATCACGACGCAGGGTGTGCCCGATCGGGTCAAAGACAGAAACCGAGTAAAATTTACCCGACGAATTTGACTCTACAAGGGATTCTCGTACTTCCAGGGAATGGATCACAAAGATTTTTTCTTGCTGATCGTGACCAACACTCGACGAAAATGCGTCAATAATCTCACCTGGTGTATTGTCAAAAAGGAGACCCCGGCCTCCCGCCTTCACTGGGACATTTTCATTGAAAATATAATACAAAGAAATCGCATCGGCACTGATCTGCGTCTTGGTCCCAGGGTCCAAGACTGGCTCCTGAACAAAGCAGATAGTTCCGTTCTTTATCCTCAGCGGCGGATAACTTTCCTGGCCATGGATATCGGCACATGTGCTCTCGGCATATACCGAACCACTTATAAGTGCGATCGCCAGAAAAAACCAGCACTTAATCATCAGTACCCCCCGACGAAAAATATTGATTGAATATAGAAGAAATTTCCCTTTTGAACTGCCGTTGTCCTGCCGATGTGCCGGTTGAAATCGTCGGTGCCGACGACACGACTGGATTTTGCACAAAATCTTGTTGTCGTCTCAATGAAATCACTTGTAGCCCCATTCGAGGAGCTGACGTTTTACAGCTGGTGCGTTCTTATATTTGTATGTTACAGACTGTCCTTCGCGCGTACCGTCGAAGCCAACGCCGAAGCGTTTGGTCAGTCCGGTATCCTGCTGCAACTTCAGCAACGTCCCGCGTTTCTCGATCCGTTCGTCGTAGGCAAACACCTGATAAATGCTTCCCCCAGTTCCTATAGATGGACTGTCAGCAGCCCAAGTCACTATGATAAAAAGTTTCTTCGGCTTTTTACCATTCACGAATACGCTCTTGATTTCCGGAGTAACCCCGCCCTCCGCCTCATACACATCAACGAAAACACTGCCTGCTGCTCTAACACGCGTTATATATGCCCCTACGCCTTCGCCATCCTGGCTCTGCTCCGAACGGAACTCTATGCTCGCCCCATCACCCAAAAACGGAATGCGGTAACTCTGTTGTCCAGCTGCGCTCGATACACCGGAGCAGAAAGTGGTGAGACTCAAACTCAGAATGAACACTCGCACAACAGTTGTTAAAACATTTTTTATCATTGATCACCTGCCACACTCTGAAACTGATCAGCCAATGCTACTTTGAAGATGCACTTATACATTTCAACAGCGATCTTTCTCGAGGCAAAAAACTCTTTTTCATGATTTGTCTCGCATAAGTCCGAGGTGCCGCAGTTCGTTACGAAGGGCATTCCCTGAAATTAAAGTTCGACTATTTCGAACCTATGCTTCGATAACTTTCTTTTGTGATGTCGCTATACGCTCCCTGGTGTATCGAGGCATCGTATGCCACATACCTGATCGGAGATTTTCGTTGCCCCCATGTATACGACGATGCCGGCCGAAAATGTTGGTCCTTCATCTGTCTTAACAGACTTATCGTACAGATAGTAGGTATACCCTGCTCTAGAGAATCGAATATGCGCCTCCCCTCCACCGGAATATGGAGTACTAGAGAAATAAAAAACCTTCCCCTTACGAGCACGACTTTCAGAAATCTCAAAATTTACTTTATTGGCGACAGCGCTACGGCAGGAAAGAGTGCCGACATCTTTAGATTCACATAGCGACGAGAATGATTTTTGCATTTCGCAAGTAAATGTTTCTGCCTCGTGTGCTTTGCACATTCCTTCAGCGTGAGCGCAGGACATCGCTACCAGGTTCGCCAACGTAATAATGGCAGTTATGTTTTTTTTCATGCAATTACTCCGCGGAGAAGCCCAAAAGAGAGGCAACACTGTTGAAGCGATAAAGTCTATCGCCATAGCCGTTTTGCCCACCGTTGACAATTTGTTTGACAACTTCAACAGTCCCAGTATCAGTAACGGAATTAAGATTGCTATGCGCCCAGAAGACAAATGCAGATCCGACTCTGTATTCTACATTTGAGGATACGAGCTCCGAGTTTGTGACAAAGTCTCGTATATCATCTGGAGACCGGCGATTGTGCTCGTCCCGAAACAATTGGTAGCCGGCCTTTCCAGTCACTTGTATGACTCCTCGCCCGCTATACTTGAACCCATCTCGGCTCGGTTCATCTCCGCTCCCCATCCTATTTGCGTCGACATAACTTAGTTATCGATGCCATCGATAGGGGAAACTGTTTTCATTCCTCGAAATGCTCGGGGGCTGATGGGCTGATAGGTCCCGGGGTCGCAGGTTCGATTTGAAATCACCTCCCCTCTCCTCTTTATATAAATCCCACTTGGCTCTCCTTGATACAATACATAATGATATTTACCAGAATCAAATTTCACATGCGTAAAATTTATGTTTCCTTCCGATATATCGCTGATCGAAAATAATTTTTTGGGCGGATATGGTTTTTCCGGATATTCAAGTTCAATATTTCCAATCCTGCCAAATCGATATTGAACGTATCCATTATCTGGCGAAATATTTCCTGAAGCGCAGACTGACATGACTTTCCCACCAATTTGACAGCTGAAATACACTTCCTCATGAGGTTGACAAAGCGTATTTTCGTCAGCCCCAGCTTTGACATCAAATAAAATCAGTCCTGCGACAAAAATTGTCATTTTGATCGCATTCAATCCAAGTCCTACATTCAATTGAAATCTCCTCTGCCGTAGATCGCATTGAAATTGTTAACTCGTGCTGCATAACTATCTGTACTGAGGTTAACAATTGCAGTAATAGCATTCACCTGCGCGGCGGATGCTCCCTTATCCGCCTCTGCCGGAAGGTTATGACCAACCCAGAAATACGCGGCAGATCTTGCCGCGTATTTCGGCTGGACAAGGAGATCTGGGGATGTTTCAAAGTCAAGAACCTCCTGAGTCCACTCGTTTTGCAGAGACGCATGCCATCTTGTGAAGGCTCTGTAGTTTGCCCTTCCCGTAAGTTGCTTGAGGCCCCGCCCGCGATATCGCCAGCCATCGCCACTGGCGTAGTCGCCGTTACCCAGTTCAGTACGCCCACCATACGCTCCGTTAGCTATAGCTTCAAAGTCCGACTGATTCATACTTGTGCCGTCTGCCTTGATTGGCCTTACTTGATGGTAGCCGCGTGCATTCGCTTGATCGGGATGATGATGAAAATAGGAAAATGTCCCTATTAATGAACTTGCTTTCCAGATGAAACCCTCTTCGCGGCTGAGAGAAGATCCCGTTTCCTGCACCACTTGAGCAAAAAAATGAGTTCTTCTAAGTGGCGTGTCGAGTTTGTAGATATCAAGGTGGGTATTGAGTTCCTCGGCCACCTCTTGCAGCGCATCGCGGTTCGCGTGTGGGAAAAGCCGCTGCATCATGGCCAACGTAAACTGAAATTTTCCTTTACCAAAATTCCCCACCAATCCGATCGGATGAATATGGAAAACATCCGACCCAGGCAGATCAGTCAAGTGGCGCTTGACGTCATCCCACCAGACAAGCTTTTCGATCCGCTTCTGCTCCGCCTCATGCTGAGCCTGCGGGCCTGTCCGCTTTTCAATCTCCGCGATGAGTTGCTTCCACTTGTCTGGATTGGCCCACTCGCTCTCGTGCCTGATGATCAGCCTCGACATGCGCAAGGCGGTCCACGGGTTCTCCGCGGCGGCGCAGAGTTCATCCGCGGCTTTACTGCCATCTCCGGTCGGATATAACGCTCGATAGATTGATGCCATCAGCGGACTGAGTTTGGCGAGCGCTCCCGGCTCTGGCACGTTCGCGCCCATCGAATAGTCGACAAACGCTTTCGTGGTTGCAAACATCGTATGCGTGGGATCATGCGCGTCATCCAGGGGCTGGAAGTCCACCCACTTCTGCGCAAACTCGCGCGTCACCCGGCCACCCGCAAAGTTGTCCTCGCGCACCCATCCACTCATGTCCTTACCCAGTGTGTCCGCACTGTCCACATGCCACCACAGCTTCCGTCCGTCACTTCCTGCGGTGTTCTCCTTGGACGGGTTGTTCGGCTGCCGGGCTAGTTCGGCAAACGAAGCCACCTGGATCACACCCGTCTGCTTCGCGTCCTGTCCCTGCTGGTTTGGCAAGTTATATAGCGTGGTATTTTGGTCAACGCGCAGGATCGTCGGGGCGCTCGGCAGACCCAATTGCTGCCATCGGTCAGGATGCGCCCCGTTATCGGCAATCCACGCCTTTCCTTGCGTGATAAACGTCTTGATGCTGTCATCGCAGAACACTTCAATGTGGACCATGCGGTTCGAGCTCTGCTGGCTCAACGAGTCGTAGCGACCGAGATGGCCAATCAGGTCGCCAGCATTGATCTTCAGCGCCTCCGGCAGCACGACCACCTGGTCCAGCGACGAGTCAGGTATGACTTCCGTCACAACCGAGCCGCCGTGTTCCTTACCCAGAAAAATCCACCCGTTGGTGGCGACATCCGGAGAGACAAACTCGCCCGCAATCGGCGGATACAACGTTGCTCCATGGGCGTTCTTTATCTGCCCCCAGCCGTGCGCGCGCGTGCCGACGACGACCTGCGCCCCCTGTGGCAGAATGCCGAGGATGGTGCCGCTCGGGTAGCTTGCGCGTATCCGTAACCCCTTCCGTCCAGCTGACGCTGTCTGCCCGTTTGGCCCTGGATTCTGCGAATCCTGCGCAAATTCCGTGACCTTATATTCTTTCGACCAGTACGCGGGTCGGCTCAGCGTCGCATCACTCTCATAGTCCGCCAGATCCTGCAGGTGCACGTACAGGCTGTAGAACGTGAGCGTGGTGCCTTTTGGGAACTCCATCGAGTGACGCACCAGTGCGAATCCCGTGCTGTATGGCGCACTGATTGCCGACGCGCCGTTCTGAGCAGGTAGCTCGCTGACCGGATAGATGTGGTTCATTCGATAGGCAACCACGTGGCCGTCAACAATGCAGCGTACGCCGTATTTCAGGTCCAGTGACTTGCCCGCTCCGGCCTCAGTAACATGAATTCCACCGTGCCACATGCCCTTGCCGCTGACCGAATAGGAGCCCGTCGGTTCCTGTTTCAATACTTTGTAGAACTCGTGCTCATCGGTAAAGTCAGCGGATGAACCCGCGTTACCTTGCCCCTTCTTGCGAAACGGAAATGCGAAGCCAAGTTGCTTCAACCGATCGCTGGGTGAATTCTGCGGTGTCGAATCTGCCATGAGTGCGCCTATTCAGAAAAGCCGAAGTTCATATCTCCCTTCACATCCTTGAGGGGAGCGTCGGACCAACTGGGGAACGTGAAATTGCCACCCGCCGGGTCGGCGGTATTCAGGTTGCCCTTGATCTCGATTTGCCCGGTTGGACTCGCGATCTCGATCTTTCCGTTAGCGATCTTCACGTACGCACCAGAGCCGTCACCCAGCGTGACGCCCTTTGATCCGGTAATGATCACTTCGCCCGTTGATGAACTGACTACAACGTTCTTAAGTGCCATCAATTCCATCGCATCGCCTTGCGCCTGGATCTGCACCTTGCCTTTGCTCGCGAATATCCGGATGCCGAGCTTCGCGGCAAAGAGCGAAATTGCCTCACCCGCAGCGGCGGTGATGCGTTTGATCACGCCAATGTCGAGACCATCGCCGGCCGTCATGAACATCTGTTTGCGTGCGGCCAGTTGCAAGTGCTGGCCACTGGCAACGCCCACGCCCTCAGGCGCACTGGCGACGATCACCGGCTTCTGCAGTTTCGCGAGCTTCTGCTCGATCAGAGTGCGCTGCTGGTCCACTTCGGCCAACCACGCCTTTGCCGCATCGGCCGAACTGTTGAGCGAACGCAAAATTTCTGTGGCCTGCCCGAACGTGGCATCCGCGTCCTGCATGTCGAGCTGCGGGCCGGTCGCGTTGGGTTGAGCTTCTGCGGTAACCAGTACGCCTTTGCCACCCCGCATGGCGACATGGCCGCCGGTGCACAACTCGGCGCCTTGCCCCCGCTCCTTGCCGTCGCCATCGACCATATGCCCCAGATTCAGCTCGCTGGTCTGGAACGGCGTGGTCAGGTGGATATGCTCGTTGCCTTCCTTGTCCTCCATGCGCATCTCGTTCTGCGCGACGGTTCGAATCAGATTGCGAGTGTGGTTCAGGTTGTTAACCAGATCCGGATGCAAGCTGTCGTGCATCGCCCCGATAATCACGGGTCGATCCGGATCCCCATCCGTATGAATCACCGCCACTTCCGCACCATCAATCAGCGGAAAGTGATGCCCATAGTTGTCCCCGCTATACGGCTTCGCAAGCCGCACCGGCCGGCTCGTGCCACCCGGACTCCACGTGTCGAGGTCGAACGGCAGCTTGATCACATAGCAGCCTTCCTCCGTCAGATACGCCCTTGTGTAATCCCCGGGCGACGTAATGCGCGCCGGCAGAATACCGTTGATGACGGGCCGCGCCGCCGGAATGACCGGTGTACGCCAGACACAATCAGACGGGATCGCGGTAAACGTATTCGAATACGCCTGCCTGCGACCACCACTGGACGAAACGGAGACGACGAACAGCCCGTGCGGCGCATCGGAGAGCTGCTCGTCAAGGTTCAGCACCTCACCGGCCTCCAGCGCAAACGCATTGCCCTCGCCTTCGAAGGTAATCTGCTGCGCCAGATGCGCTTCGTGACGCAGTCGCGCAATGCGCCGTCCTTCTTCGGGCGTCTCGTAATGCTCGCCCCAACGGTAGTCGACAGCGTTCGTGGTCCTGTCGTCACGCGCGGCGTTCTGCTCGACGAGCAGCGACACACCGGCCTGACGATGGTTGTAATCGTTCAGCCGAATTGCCTCGGGCACGCGCCGCATGTGGCGCTCAATCGACCTGACGGACTCGCCCCCGGAATTGGCCAGCCCCGAGTGGCGCCGGAACGGCACGATGCGCTGGTTACGCGCATACGCATCAAGGTCATCGCCGAAGACGATGACTTCATGGTCCTTCGCCTGCTCGAAGCGAAACCAGATGCCTTCGTCAGCCGCAATACGCTGGATGAAGGCGAAGGTAGTTTCGTGGTACTGGGTAATGTATTCGTGACGCGTGTACTGCGCCCGCAGGTTGAACTTGAAGTCGACGCCCTCGCGATACCCGTAATGGCGCAATGTCTCCGTGATGATTTCCTGCACCGACTGCTTCTGGAACAGCCGGCTGGTCACCGTGCGGGCAAGATCAGCGATACGTGGCTCGATGAACAACCTGTAGCGCGTCTCGTCGGCAGACGCTTCCAGCTGGTCAAACTGCGTCACAATGCCGTGTACCGTACGTGCTGGCGGCATCTCGCTGAACTTCGACGCGTTCTCGCCAAACATCTTGCGCAGATAGTCGGCGTTAGGATCGATGGGGTCGATCACAAACTTCGCTGGCCGCCCCAGCACCTGGTCCATCGGAATGTCGGCGACAGAACTCGTGAACTCGATGTCGTAGTAGTACAGACGGCTGACACCTTCGTCGCCTGCGAACTTCAGTACCGAGAACGGCGCCGGATGCGGCGCGAGTTTCACCTCGTACGCCTGCGACGGCAGAACCATGGACCCCATCAACGACTCCCTCGAACACGTGTGACGTCAAAGACACCAAAGCCGGGACGCGAGCGTTCGCGTCCCGAAGGGTTACATCAGGTACAGCGGATCAGCTCTTCGCCTTGGGCATCTGCGACACCAGCGACAGTCCGATGTCCATCCCCTCCACCTGGAAGTGCGGGATGACGAACAGCTTGATGCGGAAGAAGCCCGGGTTGTCTTCGATGTCCTCGACCGTCACCTGCGCTTCGCGCAGCGGGTGCGATGCCTGAAGCTCGTCACCCGGATCCTTCATCTCGGTGACGAGACCCTTGACCCAGTTGTTCAGCTCGAGCTCAAGCAGACGGCGGTCCTTGGTGGTGCCAATGTTTTCGCGCTGGATCAGCTTCAGATAATGCGCAATGCGCGAGAGCAGGAAAATGTACGGCAGACGCGCGTTGATCCGACTGTTTGCAGTTGCTTCCTTGGTCTCGTACAGTGCCGGTTTCTGAGCCGAGTTGGCCGAGAAGAAGCACGCGAAGTCGTGGTTCTTGTAGAACGACAACGGGATGAAGCCGAGGTTGGCGAACTCGAACTCGCGCGTTTCTGGGATCAGCACCTCGGTCGGGATCTTGGGCTGGTAACCCGTACCGAGGTCGTACAGGTGAACCGGCAGGTCCTCGACCTTGCCACCCGCCTGCGGCCCGCGGATCTGCACGCACCAACCATTGCTGGTGAAGCTGCGCACCATGTTCGCGGCGAACGCAAACGATGCATTGACCCACAGATAGCGGTCGTGGTCCGGTCCCTTCACTGCCTCTTCGTAGTTAAACGTACGCACAGGCGTCGTATCCTTGCCGTACGGCAGACGACCCAGCACGCGCGGCATCGTCAAACCTACATAACGGGCATCGTCAGTATCGCGAAAGCTCTTCCACTTGATGTACTCAGCACGATCGAAGTAGTTGCCGATATCCTGGATCGCGGCCACCTCTTCCATCGACCGTTTACCGAAGAACGCCGGGCCAACGGAGCCGATGAACGGCATGTGCGCCGCCGCTGCCACCTTCGAGATGTTGCGCAGCAGACCGATGTCCTGCGGGGAGTTCGCGAACTCGAAGTCGCTGATCAGCGCGCCGATCGGCTGGCCACCCGGGGTGTCGTATTCCTCGACATACGTGAGGCGATACAGACCACTCTGGATGAGTTCCGGCGTGTCCTCGAAGTCACGGATCAATGCCTCCTTCGACACATCGAGCAGTTCGATACGCGCGTTCTTACGAAAATCCGTGCGGCTCACGAGCATCTTGAGACCGCGCCAGCGTCCTTCCAGCGCCTGGAATTCCGGCGTATGCATCACGGCGTCCAGCTGACGGCTGATCTTCCGGTCGAGCTGGCCGATGTGAAAATCGAGCAGCGATTTGTCCAGCCTGTCGACCGGCTTGCTGGCCTCACCCACCAGTTGCAGGAAAGCGCTCATGCCCCGCGCCAGCCGCTCGTCGGCCGACGACTCGGAGAGCAGGTCGTTATCCCGGAACGCTTCGAGCGGACGCGCCGCGCTCACGGGCTTGAGGTTGATCTTGCTGCACAGCAATTCATAGACGCTGTTGCCCTCCGCCAAAGAGACTTCCTTATGGGCGTCGAGCACAACCGTCTCGGTCGTGCCGCCTTGCTGGGATTCGTTACGTGACATGTTGGATCCTATCTCTACCGTCCCATCGGGACTCGCGTTGCTCGTTGTCCGGAATACAGTGAAGGCGACCTTGGCCTTATGCATGACCTTCTGGCTGCGTAGCCGCTGTGGCAATCTGCGCAAGTTCGCCGCGCAGTTGCTGCGAGAGTGCGTTGTCTTTCAGGATTTTTTCGAACTCGCGGCGGAACGTGCTGTTGTCGAGCAGGTTCGATTTCAGGTCGCGCAGCAGATTGCGCATCGCCAGCAGTGCCTGCAGTTCGGGAATCTGGCGTGCCACCTGCTCAGGCTCAAAGTCCTTCATCGACCTGAAGCTGAGCGAGGCCGGAAGCTCGGAGCCGTCCTCGGCGAGCGTGTTCTCGGCGCCCACCTTCAGTTGCGGCGCCAGGTCGGACAGCACAGCGTCGAAGTTGTTTTTGTCGATATTGGTCTTCCTGCGCTCCGCGAGCGGCGCCTGCTCCTTGCCCGCGCTGAAGTCCCCGGCGACAAGCAGCTTGAGGGGCAGCTCGACCTTCTTCTGCGCGCCGCCCGTGTGGAGATCTAGTGTGATCGAAACTCTTGATTTCGGAATTTCGCGCTGGAAGCTATCCATTTGTAGTCCTTGGTAAAAGGATGATCACCGTGATATCGCAGAAACGCGTTCCGTGCGACGCGGCGTCCTATTCGTCCCTCCCGGCGGCAGCTGCTTTCCGCTTTCGAATGACGCTTTCAGACACCCCATGGCGCGGCCCTCACTTATGCGATTGTTTTTAGTTGGACCTGCATTAAACACGGAATTCGACCACTAAGTCAAAGGGTCGCATTACTTAATATTTTAAATAAATGCAAATAATTGTTACGTTTTCTTATATTCATCTTATTTTCAAGATATCTCAATAGAACATCGCAACGTATTTCAACAAAAAATCAGAAGGCGCGCGCCAGTAGCGCCTGTACACTAAGACAATTCCAAATTTCAATAAAATTTTTATGAGATACGTTGGCTTAATAAATTGACACCTCAGACTTGACATCACGCAAATTAACTACGGGTTTACCAATTAAAAATATTTGATATAAAAATTTCCATGAAAATGTATACCGGCGTCATTCACAGCGTATAGAATCCGCAATCCATACCAAAGATAATCAGAGAAAACAACACTCATGCGGATCGACAAACCGCTCTGGCACGAAGGCCTGATCCTCAACCAGCAGCACTTCCAGCAGCAGGACCGGTGGACGGATTTCGTGCACCGGCAGTTCGCCTCGGCCGCGATCGCGGAGCCGTGGGGAACGCTCGGCGTGGATATCGACGAGGAGGCCCTGCCCAACGGGCGCCTAAAACTCACGCGCCTGAAACTTCGTTTTCCTGACGGTACGATGTTCGACACGTCAGTGAGCGACGCACTGCCTTCTGCACGCGATCTGACGCAAGGCCTGTCATCCGATACGCAAAGCGTCGTTGTGCTGGCAGCCCTGCCGCTTATGAATGCCACGGGCAGCAACTGCCGCTTCGACGAGACAACGCTCGCGCGACCACGCCGCTCGTATCGCGAGTTTGTGAAAGTCACCGATCTCAACGGCACCGGCGAAGCGGAGATCGCGGCCGAACGCCACGCAGTGCGGCTGCTGTTCGACTTCGAACAACACGCGGATGACACGGTCTGCGCGATCGCCCGTCTCACGCGTGGCACGGGTGGTCACTTCCAGTTGGATCAACATTTCGTGCCAC
This sequence comes from Paraburkholderia haematera, assembly GCF_905220975.1. Classification (GTDB taxonomy): domain Bacteria; phylum Pseudomonadota; class Gammaproteobacteria; order Burkholderiales; family Burkholderiaceae; genus Paraburkholderia; species Paraburkholderia haematera. The sequence continues at coordinate 335,014 of NZ_CAJNBK010000003.1, forward strand.
CGTGTCTGACGCTGGCTGGTCACCCACTGCACGTCGAGCGGGCAAAGCGTCTTGCCGACATCCTGCAGGCAAAGAGCGCCTCATTGGGTTCGCGCAAGAGCGAGCGCATCGAGGCCGTTGCGGAGTACGGCGTCGCCGACGTGTCGCTGTTCTGGCTGCTCCACTGTATTCACACGCACTGGCCGCAACTTCGCTTCTTCGCTACGCACCCGAGCCAGCCACCCGAGCGTTTCTATTCGACGCTTGCCCAACTGGCGAGTGTGCTGATGACGTTCTCGACGGGCTCGCAACTCAACGATATCCCGGCGTACGACCACACCCGGGCCGACGAGATTTTCGCGAAACTCGAAACGACGATCCGCGATCTGCTCGATTCGATCATTCCGTCGCGTGTGATTTCGATCGACCTCACACGCAAGAGTGCGACCACGTGGATGGGCCAGATTCAGGACAAGCGGCTCGTCAACGGTGCGGATTACTACCTGTCAGTCAACGCAGCGGTTGCGCCGTTCGAACTGGTCGAGCAATTCCCGAAACTGTGCAAGATCGGCGCACCGGACGACATCGAGCACATCGTCAATTCCGCGCTTGCCGGCATTCCGCTCAAGGCGATCCAGCGCGTGCCGGCCGCGATTCCTGTGCGTCTGGATAACCTGTATTTCGCACTCGACCCAAGCGATCCGGCGCACGCACGGATGCTGGCCGCTCATGCCTGTCAGATCTATCTGCCAACAACGGTGGCGGATCCATCGCTTGAACTCTATGCGGTGCTGCGCGCATGACGACGATCGGTAACCTGAAGGAAGTCCAGTTGGTGGATGCACACCCTGCCGCACCCCGGGTAACCGGCTCCGGCATTCGCGACCTGCTGCGCGACACGGCGCTCCTCGTCAGCATGCTCAGGCAAGGCGGCAAGACCGAACCCTTGGAACAGTTGCGTCCGCACTGCGTGCAGCTGATGGGGGCGTTCTCCGCCGCACTCGAGCAGCGCGGTTTCGCCGCCGACGTGCGGGAAGATGCTCAATACGCCCAGTGCGGACTGCTCGACGAGGCCGTGCTCCGCTGTCCGTCAATAGCAGACAGGTCCAGTTGGGAGGCTCACCCGCTGCAGGTCGAGCAGTTCGGCAAGCTAGACGCCGGCGACCACGTCTTTGACCGGCTCACGGAACGTATGCGTGAGGCCTTACCCAATGTCGATCTGCTCGAATGTTATGCCGCTGTTCTCGGGCTCGGGTTCATGGGACGCTACGCGTCCCCCATGGGGACTTCCTTAGGGGCGCGCGAAGGCGAAACGAAGCGGGCGGCGTTGATGGCCACTCTCAATGCGCGGCTGGAGAACCTCCGACCTGCCGTCACACGGACGTTTGTCGCCGACCGCACCGGACGACGTATCTCAGACTGGTTCTATCGCCTCTCGCCGTGGGGGATCGCCGGACTCGGCTGTATCGTTGCCGCGCTGGTCTACCTGTTTTGGGGCCACACGCTCAATGCGCAGCTCGCGCATATGGTGTCGTCGGCACCTGCGATGAAGCCGTGATGTCCGATCTGCGTCTGGGGTATCCGTTTCGCGGGATGGTCGTTTTTGCGGCCATGCTGGCGCTTGCTCTGCTGCTCATGATCCTCCCGGTCAGCAGTGGACTCGCCTGGACGATCGCCGCAGGCGTGGTGCTGGTCACGCTCGTCGCAGTCGTCCTTAGTACGCTGCAACGCAATCGGGCCCGCGAGCAAAGCGCGCATGTGCTGGCCGCGCTAGGTGCCACGGCAGCCGATCTGCCCTTGAGTTTGCGCACACGCATGCCGCTGGTGCTGGTCACCGGAGACTCGCTCCCGGAACTGTTTGATCGCGGGGGTGACGAGGAGCGGCTGGTGCACGTCGGCGACGGGGCGATCTGGTTGCGGATCAACAACCCGCGCGACCTGCCCCAGGTCGGTGTTGCAGTGAAGCAGTGGCGCGACGGCCGCGCACCCGATGGCGTCGCACTGTCGATCGCGCCTGCCTTGCATGCCAGCGAAGACGCGCTGACGCAGGCACTACGTGTTGCGCGCCAGGCGGTGAGCGACGCATCACGAATGCTCGGCATGAGGTTGCCGGGCTACATAGCGATCTACCAGCGGCTGACTGCATCGCCAACGACGGCGACGGCGACGGCGACGGATCCCCCATGGTATGGCGTGTCGTCGGCCAGCATGCTGACTGACGCCTCGAAAGAAGTCCTCCTGGGTGGCGCCCTGAAAGGCGTCTCCTTGCGAGGCACGCAGCCGTTCGAAGCCGTGATGCGGGCCGCCGAAGCACAGGTCCAGCAGGCCGGGCGCGATCCTGTTCCTGCAGCGCGTGCTGCGGGTCTCGCATCGGTCATCGGCTGGACGCAGCGCATCGTGATCGGCTCGCTCGCTGACCGGCAGCAGCCGGCGGCACCCTGGGATTTATGGGGCATCGGCTGGATCGATTGCGGCCCGGCGAGCGATCCGTGCTCACCTTGGGCGCGGGACGTCCACGCGCACTCGCGAATCATGCCGCCGTCGATGGACGCCTCACCCGAGCCATGGCCACTGCCACAGCCGCTGATCGAAGCCATGCCGCGGCAGCGCTGGGTGTCGCCGCGTCTGGCTGCGTTCGCTCACGCGATCGCGCTGCTCGCCTGCGCTGGTGCTCTGGCCATCTGGGGTGCGGCAAAAAACAATCAGGCATTGCTCACACGCATCGGCGCCGATCTCGACCGCTTCACAATGATTCCCGCCGACCGTGACACCGCGCGCCGCGACGCATTGCAGGCTCTTGTCGCAGACCGTGACCAGATCGACCGTTACGCACGTCTGGGTGTGCCGCCGCGCCTTTCGTTTGGCATGTATCGCGGAGCGGCGCTCATGCCCGTGCTAAACGATGCGATCGCCTCGTATCAGGCACCGTCTCCGCTGCCATTCGTAGTGACGCTCGACAGCATGTCGCTTTTTGACAGTGGGAAAGCACAGCTCAGACCGGGATCGACCCGCGCGATGGTCGGCGCACTTGAAATGATCAAGGCGCGTCCGGACAAGCGGATTCTGGTCGCCGGACACAGCGATAACGTTGGCAGCGCCGATAGCAATCTGAAGCTGTCGATCGGGCGTGCCGGGGCCGTGCGCGACTGGCTGGTCGAGGCGTCGGGTATCCCGGTGACGCAGTTTGCAATCCAGGGCTACGGCGATACCCGTCCGATCGCAGGCAACCATACGGACGCCGGACGTGCGAAGAACCGGCGCGTCGAAATCACGCTAGTGCCGGACGCCCCGAAGGAAGTCCCCTTGAGGGATGCCTCGAAGGAAGGTTCCTAGCGGATGGACAGCCCCTTGAGCAAGACTTGAGCACCTCGCTCGACGCAGTTCGGACCCCGAAGCATGGCTTTGGGGCATTCGCGGTCCGGGGATCGACTCCGGACGATTGTTGAAGTCAAAACGAAGGAGAATGAAAAATGGCAATTCCGGCATATATGTGGATCAAGGACGATGGCGGCGCCGACGTCAAGGGTTCAGTCACGGTTCAGGGCCGCGAAGGCAGCGTCGAAGTGGTCGCGCTCGATCACAGCGTCAACATTCCCACCGATTCGAATACCGGCAAGCTGACCGGCACGCGCGTGCACGCTCCGATCACCTTTACAAAGGAAACCGACGCGTCGACGCCCTACCTGTACAAGGCCGTGACGAGCGGCCAGACGCTGAAGTCGATCGAGATCAAGTGGTACAAAATCGATGATGCGGGCAAGGAAAAGGAATACTTCAACACGAAGCTCGACAACGTGAAGGTCGTGGCGGTCAAGCCGAAGATGCTCGACATCAAGAACCCGGCATTTGAAAAGCACAACCACCTCGAAGAAATCGAACTGCGCTACGAGAAAATTACGTGGTCGTACAAGGACGGCAACATCATTCACGCCGATAGCTGGAACGAACGCTCGTAAGGTTCTCTGAAAGACTGGCACAAGCCACCTGATCCCCCGCATCAGGTGCGCGTCCGCCTCCTTTCGCCAGCCCATCCTGTGGTCCTGGCGCTTCTTCACATCCCGGGGCCGCTCAGGCTCCGGACTCTCTCTTTTTTCGTGACGACCATGACGCTGCGCGACGACCCAAGGAAGTCCCCGCGGGACTCCACGCATCTGCTTCGCAAGCTCAACCCGCACTGCGCAAGCGTGCTGGCCGACGCAGCCAGTCTGTGCAACGCCCGCCTGCACGGCGAAATTACGCCTGAACACTGGTTGCTAAAACTGATCGAGCGCGGCGACGGTGATATCCCGGCGATCCTGCGACACTACGAAATCGACATCGACACGGTGTGGGATGCGCTGCTTGCCTCGCTCGAACGTCTGCCACGCGAGCTGCGCGGCAAGCCTGCCCTGTCGCGCTCGCTGGCCGAGGTGCTGGAGGGCGCATGGTTTCACGCATCCGCCGTCGGCGATATGCCCACGATACGTTCGAGCCACGTATTGCAGGCGCTGGTCGATGCCCCCCATTGCATGCGCGCCACCGACGCGTGGCCGCTCCTGTCCATCAGTGCAGCACAGATCCAGCGGCTCGCCGCTGTGATCGACCGGCAATCGGTCGAAGCCAATGACGATACGACGCCTGGAACACCCGACAGCAATACGCCCGAGCCCGAGCAGACGAGCAGCAGAGAAGACGAAACCGCTCCGAACGAATCGACGAAACCGTTCTCCCGACCGCGCACGAAGCAGCCGGACGGCGAGGCCCTCGCCCGCTTCGCCGTCGACCTGACGGCAAAGGCACAGCGCGGCGAAATCGATCCGGTATTCGGACGGGATCGCGAAATCCAGCAGGTTGTCGATGTACTCGCGCGGCGTCGCAAGAACAATCCGATCCTCGTCGGCGAGCCGGGGGTGGGCAAAACCGCCCTCGTCGAAGGCCTGGCGCTCCGCGTCGCAGAGGGATCCGTACCAGACGTGATCCGCGACGTGCGCATATTGACGCTCGACCTCGGCCTGCTGCAGGCGGGCGCCGGCGTAAAGGGGGAATTCGAGCAGCGCCTGAAAAACGTGATCGACGAAGTGCAGCAGTCGGATGTACCGGTACTGCTCTTCATCGACGAGGCGCACACGCTGATCGGCGCCGGCAATGCGACCGGCGGCGCCGATGCGGCGAACCTCCTGAAACCGGCACTTGCGCGCGGCGAACTGCGCACAATCGCCGCAACCACCTGGTCCGAGTACAAGGAATATTTCGAACGCGACGCGGCGCTTGAGCGGCGTTTCCAGGTCATCAAAGTCGACGAGCCGGATGACACTGCCGCATGCCTGATGCTCCGAGGGTTGGCAAGTCGCTACGCGAAACACCACGGCGTACACATCCTCGATGAGGCCATCACCGCGGCCGTCAAGCTGTCACGCCGCTATATCCCGGCCCGCCAGCTCCCCGACAAGGCAATCGATCTGATCGACACCGCCGCCGCGCGGGTCCGCATGGGGCTGGAATCGCCACCCGTTGAACTCCAGCGCGCCGGCGCTACGGTCGCCGCACTCGAACTGGAAATCAGCACGCTCGCCGCAGACCAGCGGGCCGGCGCGCCAAACCTGCAGGAGCGGCATGATGCCCTGCAGGCCGCGCTCACCGATGCGCGTGGGGACCGTGATGCGCTGCAACAGCGCTACACACACGAGCTTGAACTGGTCAACGCGGTGCACGCGCAGCGCGGTGCTGAACAGGAAGCACCGTGCCATGGCAATGACGCGCTCGCTATCGCGAGGCAGGCGGTGATCGACGTGCAGGGAAAGACGCCCCTGGTCTTTATCGATGTGGATGGACAGGCCATCGCTCGCGTGGTGGCCGAGTGGACCGGCGTGCCGGTTGGCAATCTGCTCGAGGACGAACTGAGCGGACTGCTCACGCTTGAAGATCGCCTCGCCACCCGCGTGGTTGCCCAGAACGACGCCTTGGGGGCGCTCGCGGAAAGTCTGCGCACGGCAAAAGCGGGTCTGAAAAACGAACATTCACCGCTTGGCGTATTCCTGCTGGCGGGTCCATCAGGGGTCGGCAAAACCGAAACGGCACTCGCGCTTGCGGACCTGCTGTTTGGCGGCGAAGCCGCGCTGACAACAATCAATATGTCGGAATATCAGGAGGCCCATACCGTTTCGCAACTGAAGGGGGCGCCTCCCGGTTATGTCGGCTACGGCCGCGGCGGAATTCTGACCGAGGCCGTGCGGCAGCGACCCTATAGCGTCATACTGCTCGACGAAGTAGAGAAAGCACACCGTGACGTGCTCGACATGTTCTATCAGGTGTTCGATCGCGGCACGATGCGCGACGGCGAAGGCCGTGAGATCGACTTCCGCAATTGCGTGATCCTGATGACGTGCAATCTCGGCAGCACGCAGATCGACGAGGCCACAACGGAGAACCCCGGCATTTCGCAGGCGGCACTTCTCGACGCGATTCACCCGCAGCTTGTCGCGCACTTCCAGCCCGCACTGCTTGCCCGCTTCCAGACGTTGGTCTACCGGCCGCTCGACGCCTCGGCACTTGCGTCGATCGTACGACTGAAGGTCGCGAAAATCGCCGAACGTCTGCGTCGTCTTTACGACGTCGTGCTCAACTGCGACGACGTGTTGACCGGATCGCTCGCGCAGTTGTGCCTCGCACGCGACTCCGGCGCGCGCAGCGTCGATGCGTTTCTCAACCAGCGCATTCTTCCCGCCGTGTCGCGTGAACTCCTGGCACGGAGTGCTGGAGGCTTGCTGCCAGCAGAAATTCACCTGTCGATGTCGCCCGGGGCGTCGCAGGGCGAGCGTCTCGTGATTGATTTCATCGATCGCCACGACAAATCGTCGCCTGCCAATGCAGTCGCTAACGATCCGGTTGCGGCCGGTACCTGACGGAGAACGCGATGCCAGCCGGCCCTTCCCTGTACGACAAGCTGCTTGGCCAGATCGGTGGCGAGCCGCTGGATGCCTACGACGACAGGACGCTCGAGATACTGAGCATTCTGCAGAACATCCGTCGCATTCTCAACGCGAGGGCCGGCGCGCTCAAGCACCTGCCGGACTACGGACTCCCGGATCTCACGAATATCTACAAAGCGCTGCCCGCTTCGGCCCATTTGCTCAAGCAACAGATGGAAGCGACATTGCTGGTGTACGAACCGCGTATCCGGTCAATCGACGTGGAATACATCGACAATCCTGACCCCGGCGTCCTGGTGAGCTACGAAATGACGTGTCATCTGAAGAAAGCCGGACTGGTGCGGTTCGGAACATACTTCGAGCCGCCGGGCCGTATGCGGGTGCAGCGGATTCAGGCGGAACGCTGAAATGGGCCGCTCAGGCATCGAGCCCGACTTGCGCCGGACCGTTTTGCCGTCTGTCGCATCCACACGCAAGCTATCTCCTCGTTCAAGCATGCTTCTCGCTGAACTCGTTGCTGAACTCGTTGAGCGGCGTGGGCGTTTTGCGTGGATCGAAGCGCCCTTGTTGCCAGCGCCCGCTCGCGCCAGGCTCGGTATGGGTGTCTGCGCCAGCCGCATAACGCGCATGCCGGCCGCGCGGATTGACAAAAAACAGCGTGACGTCGCCTTCCACGCCGAACAGTCCACCCTGCAGCACTACGCCTTCGCCGCCGTTCTGGTCGAGTGTTTCCGCCGCTAGAATACGAATCCTTCATGCTGCAACAGATTCTTCCCTAATCAATGACCGCTCCCGACGAATCAAGACGTGCCGCACGAACGGACGCCGCCAACTCGCTGTTCGCTTTTCTCAAGTCGCTGCCGCTGGGCGACCGGCTGGCCGAAGGCGGCGTGATGGCCGCGCAGGCGGTGGCCGGCGCAAGCCTCGCTTTCGTCATCGGCCGCTGGCTCCATACCGAGCAAGCCTTCTGGGCCGCGATTACAGCGATCGCGGTTAGTCAGCACAGTTATATCGACACCCGCAATCTGTCGCGCGATCAGTTCATCGGCGCGATGGTCGGCGGCGTTTGCGGCCTCGCCGGCGCAACGCTCGGCGGCGGCAATCTCGCGGCTTACGGGGCCACCGTTGCTGTGGCAATCATGATTTGCTGGGTCGTGAACGTGGGCAGCGCCGCGCGTCTGGGCGGCATTACCGCGACCATCATGCTGTTGGTGCCGGGCGCCGGTTCGCCGTGGGACAAAGCCCTGCTGCGCCTCGGCGAAGTCACGCTGGGCACGGTCTGTGCCCTGCTGGTGACCTTGATCATGTCGAGGATCGAGAAGCGCTGGTTCGGCAGACCCGAGAAGGCCTAGCCGGTTTTCTGATCGTTCTCCTGGGGTTGACGCCGGTAACGTCCCGGCGTCACGCCGACGCTCTGCTGAAACGCCTTGCCGAACGCAGCTTCCGATTGATACCCCACTGCCTCGCCGATCTCCGCGGCGCTGCGCTGCGTGCGCAGCAGCAAATCGCAAGCAATTGTCATGCGGATCTGGGTGAGAAAGTCCATCACCGTCATGCCCGCGCGCTCGTTGAAGTGACGTGCGTAGGTTGCGCGGGACATCGCCGCGAGCTCGCCCAGCTCCGCGATCGTCCACGCCCGCTCGGGAGCGCTCAGCATGCCTTGTACAGAAGCGCCGAGACGCGCATCGGCCAGCAGCGCCAGCACGCCCGAGCGGGATGCATTCTGTTCGCCATGCACGCGCAAAGCCATCGCGAAGAGTGCGTGGCTCAACGCGGTGACGATCGCGAGCGCGCCGGGCTGACGTTGCTCGGCTTCGGTGCGCATCAATGCGATCACTGTCTGCAACGCGCCGAGCGTTTGCACGCCACCGAGCGACACATGGAATGGATCGGGCAGCGCGTTGAGCAGCAACGCGGAGGACCCGGGCGCGTAGACGAACCGGCCGCATAAAAGATCGAGATCGGCGCGAACATGGGGATTTTGCGCAGGCGCGCCATTTCCGACGTTGGCGCGCGCCGCGTTGGCCTCTTCGCTGGTGCCGTGATCGTGAGCAACGTCACGGCCGTCATTGCGGCGTAACGGCAGCATGCCGTCATGGCTGAGCGTCAGCGGCGCGCTGGCAGCCGCCTGCCCGGTGTCGTGCACCCGATGCGCGGTGCCACGCGGAAACAGCATGAAATCCCCAGCGTGCAGTGCAACCCGCGCGCCGTCCGCAGTCTCGACGACGCAAGCGCCGCCCAGCACCAGATGAAAAGGCGCAGTACCCGTCTCCATTGGCGGGTGATCCATGACGAAGCTGCCCGTGAGCAGGCAACGCAGATCGAGGCTGGCCTGCGGACGGGCAAGGTCGATCAGTCGGCTGAGTGTGTCCATGAGACGATCGCGCTAAAAGTTGAGCGAATCGAGTATTCAGGATGTCGCGGCACAGCGCAATACTTTGTCTCACGACACCGGCACCCGCCGGCCTGCCGCAAACAAAGGAGCACTGTCATGTTGAACTGGATCGATTACCGTAAGGAACTGGTCGGCCGCATCGGCGAAATCGCGAAACTGTCGCCGGATACCGTCAAGGGCTATCAGGCGATGTCGAGCGCGGGCCAGAAGACCGACCTTCTCGGCGCGAAGACGCGTGAGCTGATTTCGCTTGCGGTAGCCGTGACCACGCATTGCGACGGCTGTATCACCGTGCACACCGCTGAAGCGCTGAAACATGGCGCGACACGCGAAGAGATCGCCGAAGCGCTCGGTGTGGCGGTGGCCATGAACGCCGGCGCCGCGATGGTGTACTCGGCACGCACCATGGACGCCGTCGCCGCTTATCTGGCGGACAGCAAGCCCGCGGCGTGAGGCACGCAGCGTAACGGTATAGCGATACGTGGTGTAGCAGCACGCCGGGCCCACGGCGGGCCGCTACACCGTTTATCCACTAGCCGCTGCCTACGTTCCGGCGCCCATCACATGCCGGCCACAACCACGCACGCGGCAGCTTCCGGCTAGCGCTGCGCCGGATACCGCGCCTCTTCAAGCTGCTTGCGGCGCACCTCGCCCTGACGTTCCAGCATCCAGCCCGGGTACTCGGCCGGGAGCGTGCTGACCTGATCGAGCTTGGCCAGTTCGTCGGCGCTCAAGGAGACGCCAGTGGCGGCGATGTTGTCGTCGAGTTGCTCGATTTTCTTCGCCCCGACGATCACCGAGGTCACCACGCGTTGATGCAACAGCCATGCGAGCGCGATCTGCGCCACAGAGGTTTTCTTCACCTCCGCGATATCGCGCATCACGTCGATGCAGTCATAAGCACGCTCGCGATTGACCGGCGGAAAATCGAACGTCGTGCGGCGGCTGCCTGCCTCGCCCTGCTGCTCGCGCCCATATTTACCACTCAGCAAGCCACCCGCGAGCGGACTCCACACCATCAGTCCAAGACCTTCGCTGCGCAGCATCGGCACGAGTTCGCGTTCGAGGTCGCGGCCCGCCAGCGTGTAATACGCCTGTAGCGTTTCAAATCGCGCGAGACCGAGCCGCTCCGAAATGCCCAGCGCTTTCGCGATCTGCCACGCGGCCCAGTTCGACACGCCGACATAGCGCACGTGCCCGTGCTGAACCAGCGTATCGAGCGCGCGCACCGTTTCTTCGATCGGCGTGGCCGGATCGAAACCGTGGATCTGATACAGGTCGACGTGATCGAGTTGCAGGCGCTTCAGACTCGCCTTGACGCCGTCGATGATGTGGTAACGCGACGCCCCGCGCGCGTTCGGAAACTCTGCCGTCGCGCCAAATACTTTGGTTGCGACCACAACTTTGTCGCGCGGCACCTTAAGGTTCTTCAACGCCTGGCCCGTGATCTGTTCGGACACGCCTTCGGCGTAGACGTCGGCCGTGTCGATGAAATTGATGCCCGCGTCGAGCGCCCGGCCAATGAGCCGCTCCGCGTCCCCCTGCTGCAGATCGCCGATCTGCTTCCACATGCCCTCGCCACCGCCGAAGGTCATCGTGCCCAGGCACAGCTCTGAAACAAACACACCGGTACGGCCTAACTGGTTGTATCGCATCGTCGAGACTCCATCGTGGATTCGTGAAACGGTGAGCCGTACAGAGTACTGCACCTTGCGAATTTCGACAGGACGCGACGCAAGTCCTGGGCAGCCGCAAAGCGAGCGCATGTTTCAAATTCCTTACGGTTCGCATCTCGGTTGCCGAAGCATTTTTTCATTGCGGAAGAAATCGTCTGCTTCTCTGCAAGCAAGGCGTCATGCGGGTCTCCGGCGAACGTCGGTGATTCACAACACATCCGTAAGTTATGCCGGGGGCATTTGGAAAGTTTCGGTAAGGCGTGTATAAGTCGGACCATTCCGCTCGTATGGTGTAGTGCCTTTACCAAAAGGACCGCGCGTATGAAGAGTAAGAAAAGGTTTGGAATCGGTCTGGGCAGCGTCGTACTGCTCTCCAAAGCACTCACTCCTTCCGCGATGGCCGCGTGCAGCAGTACCGCACCGCCGAGCAACACCACAGTCACCTGCACTGGCAGCGGCCTCGCTGCCGTCGTCGCGCAAACCGGCAGCACGGGTGTGACGATCAATGCCGATAGCACCACCTCGGGCAGCTTCGTGCGCAGCGCCAACCCGGTTGTCTTCAGCGTGGACACCAGTAGCACGATCAGCAGCGCCGGCAATTTCTCGCTCACAGGCGGCGGTGGAACGGGCACCGTGCGCGGCGCCGTGCTGCTCGGTGTGGGCAACAACAATCAGATCACCAACGCAATCGGCGGGGTCATCACCACGAGCGGCGCCTTCAACGACGGCATGGCCGCCAACGGCAGCGGCAACACGCTGACCAATCGCGGCTCGATCACGACCAGCGGCCCCAACGCTTACGGCATGACGGCCGCGTGGGGACAAACGAACGTCGGCCAGTTAAACAACACGCTGATCAACAGCGGCACGGTGACGACCTCGGGCAGCAACGCGCGCGCGGCATCGATTCTGGGCGGCAGCGGCACCGTCAACAACAGCGGCACGCTGTCCACCACGGGCGCGGCCAGTCCAACGGCCTATCTGCAAGGCAATAACGACCAGTTGATCAACAGCGGCACGATCAGCGCGAGCGGCAGCGGCTCGGATGCAGTGTTTTCCAACACCGCGGGATCGAGCTTCGTGGCGACGATCCAGAACCTCGCGGGCGGCAGCATTGTCAGCCAGAACGGCTCCGGCATCCGCACGCTCAATGGCAACACCACCATCATCAATGCGGGGTTCGTGCAGAGCGGTATCGGCACCGCCATCACGATGGGCAACGGCAACGATTCGCTGATCCTGCAAACCGGCTCCGTGATCAACGGTGCGGCCGACGGTGGAGCGGGAACGAATACGGTGACCTTGCAGGGCTCGGGCACGGCGTCGAATGCTTTTACCAACTTCCAGACCTTGCAGATGCAAGGCGCATTGTGGAACTGGACCGGTAGCGGGGCCTTCTCGCTTGCACGCGTGCAGACCGGCACACTCAATCTCACCGGTACGCTCGGCGCGAGCGCGGCCGCACTCGTCGATAGCGGCGCGACATTGCAGGCGAACGCACAGAACCTGCCCGCCAACGTCACCGACAACGGACTCGTGCGATTTGCCCAGGACAGCGCGGGCACCTATGCGGGATCGATCAGCGGCACGGGCGCAGTCGATAAAACCGGTGCCGGCGTGCTGACGCTCGCGCCGGCCGCGGCGACCGGCAACACGTACTCGGGGGGCACGACAATCGATCAAGGCACGATCGCCGCCGGCGCGGACAATGCGCTCGGGGCGAACACCGGCGGTCTCACGTTCAACGGCGGCACACTGCAATTGACGACGAGCTTCGACCTCGCCGGCACGCGTGCGATCACGCTCGCAGCAGGTGGCGGCACGATCGATACGCAAGCGTTCAATACCACGCTCACGCAGGCGGTAGGCGGGACCGGCGCCTTGACGAAAGCCGGCAGCGGCAGCTTGCTGATGACGGGCGTGAGCACCTATAGCGGCCCGACCACGGTCGCGGCCGGCACCCTCGCGATCGGCGACGCAGCCCATGCCAACGCCGCACTGAGCGGCGGCGGCGCCACCACGGTCGCCGCGGGCGCAACGCTCGGCGGCTACGGCAGCGTGACGGGGGCGGTCACGAACAACGGCACGCTCGCGGTGGCGAATGCATTACCGTCGCTTGCAAGCCAGGGGAACGGCGCGTTCTCGATCAACGGCTCGCTCGTGAATGCCGGACTCGTGCAGATCGGCGGCCCTGCCGGCGCGGGCGTCGGCAACCGGCTGAATGTGACGGGCAACTATGCCGGACAGAACAGCACCATCGGACTGAACACCGTCGTCGCAGGCGACGGCGCAGCGTCCGATCGGCTCGTGCTGAACGGTGGCACGGCTACCGGCTCGACGCGTCTGCAAGTCACGAACGTGGGTGGCCAGGGTGCACAAACCGTAGCGGACGGCATTCAACTGATTCAGGCGACCAACGGCGCCACCACCGATTCGAGCGCTTTCACGCTGGCCGCACCCGTCAAGGCGGGCGCGTATTCCTATTACCTCGCCAAAGGCGGCGTGAGCGGCGGCACGACGGACAGCTGGTATTTGCGCAATACGGTTGCGCCGCTGCCGCCCGCGACTACGCCTGGCCAGCCGCCTGTCACACCGCCTGTCACGACGCCGGGCGCGCCACCCGTTGTGGTGGCAGGGGTACCGATCGCCGCTGAGGGTACGCCGCCCTTGCCTCCCGCGCCGCCGGCCGGCTCAGCTGCCACGCCGCTGTATCGCGTCGAAGTGCCGGTCTATGCCGCGGCGCCAGGCGTCGCACGTGAACTCGGCCTGATGCAGATCGATACGTTTCATGACCGGCAAGGCGATCAGGCCTTGTTGAGCGAAAGCGGGACACTGCCTGCCGCATGGGGCCGCGTGTGGGGCGGCCATAGCGTGCTGAGCCACAACGGGGGCGTCAGTCCGCAATTCGACGGTTCGGTGTATGGCATCCAGGCCGGGCAGGACCTCTACGCGGATCGCAGCGCGAGCGGCCAGCGCAATCACTACGGCGTGTTCGCCGGTTTCGCGCGGGCCACCGGCGACGTCGACGGCTTCGCGCTCGGCATGCCCAATCTCGCTGTGGGCCACCTCGCGATCAATGCGTATAGCCTCGGCGGCTACTGGACGCATATCGGTCCGGGCGGCTGGTACACGGACGCCGTGCTGATGGGGAGTTCGTTGACCGTCGATCCGGTCTCGCGCGACGGCATCGCCACAACGACGCACGGCAACGCGGTGACCGGTTCGCTCGAAGGCGGCCTGCCGATTCCGCTTGGCGCGGGGCTCACGCTCGAACCTCAGGCACAACTCATATGGCAGCACCTCGCGCTCTCCGATTTCAACGACGGCGTGTCGAGCGTCGGCTTTAATAGCGGCAACACTTTCACAGGACGAATCGGTGCGCGCCTGCAAGGCCAGTTCGATGCCTTCGCGACGGCCTGGCGGCCTTATCTGCGCGTCAGCTTCCTGCGCGAGTTCGGCTCCGACGACAAAGTCACCTTCGGCGGCGGGACCGTGATACCGGGCAGCGTCGGGCAAACCGCAGCGCAACTCGGTGCGGGCGTGGTCGGCAAATTCAGCACGTCGGGTAGCGTGTTCGCGACGCTCGGCTGGGTGACGAACCTGGGTGGCGCGCACCAGAGAACGGTAACGGGCGACGCGGGCGTGCGCTGGGTCTGGTAGTTTTGCGCAGTACTGTGCGCGGGGTGCGGTGAGGTCCACTCCGCACCGGCAGTGCGCCGGCAGCTATTGCCGCCGGTTTGCGCGCGGCCTCTGCCACCTGAGCGTCGGCAAAACCCGTAAAAACCTGCCAGACTGATCGCTTACCTTCGTAACAGGGCGGCGCTTGCCGCCTTCTGAATATGGCACGCCGCGCCCCCATTCATGCCAGCATGGCTTCGGCCTCGACATCCGCTACAGCGCTGGGCGCGCCCGCTGATTTTCCGGGCTTTGATCCGGCGTTGGCGGCGGCTTCAGATAACGCTTCGGACCCCGCTTCGGTTCCACTACCGGCCCGCGCGCTGAACGACTTCCATCCCGCGGTCGCAGGCTGGTTCCTGAAGACCTTCGCCGCCCCCACCGACGCCCAGACTGCTGCCTGGCCGCAGATTCGCAGTGGGCGCTCGACCCTGGTCGCCGCGCCCACCGGTTCGGGCAAAACGCTCACCGCCTTTCTGTCCGCGCTCGACGAACTCGTCCAGCAAGGCCTGGCCAGCGGTGGCGTGCTGCCCGACGAAACCCTGGTGGTCTACGTTTCTCCGCTGAAAGCGCTCTCCAACGACATCCGCATCAATCTGCAAGTGCCGCTGCAGGGCATCGCCGCGGAACTCGACGCGCGCGGCCTGCCGCCGCTCGACATCCGCACCGCCGTGCGCACCGGCGACACTACGCAGCAGGAGCGCAACGCGCTGAAAAAGCGCGCGCCGCATATTCTCGTGACCACGCCCGAATCGCTATACGTCCTGCTCGGCTCGGATTCCGGGCGCCGCATGCTGTCGACGGTGCGCACGGTGATCGTCGACGAAATTCATGCGCTTGCCGGCAGCAAACGCGGCAGTCATCTCGCGCTCAGCCTCGAACGGCTCGACGCGCTGTGTCAGCGGCGCTTGCCGCGGATCGGCCTGTCTGCGACGCAAAAACCGGTCAGCGCGGTCGCGCGCTTTCTCGTGGGCGGCGCGAGTATCGAAAGCGGCACGCCTGCGGACTGCGCGATCGTCGATGTCGGGCACATCCGCGAGCGCGATCTCGCGCTGGAGATTCCGCCCGTGCCGCTCGAGGCGGTGATGCCCAACGAGGTGTGGGAGCGCGTCTACGACCGC
Organism: Paraburkholderia haematera; assembly: GCF_905220975.1. GTDB lineage: Bacteria > Pseudomonadota > Gammaproteobacteria > Burkholderiales > Burkholderiaceae > Paraburkholderia > Paraburkholderia haematera. Next base: position 350,768 of record NZ_CAJNBK010000003.1, read on the forward strand.
CTCGCCGAGTTGGTGGCGACACATCGCACCACGCTGATTTTCGTCAACACGCGCCGTATGGCGGAACGCGCCGCGCGCCATCTGACCGAGCGCCTGGGCCGGGACGTGGTCGCGGCGCATCACGGCAGTCTCGCCAAAGAACATCGTTTCGACGCCGAGCAGCGCCTGAAACGCGGCGAGTTGCGTGTGCTGATCGCTACCGCATCGCTGGAACTGGGCATCGATATCGGCGATGTCGATCTGGTCTGCCAGATGGGTTCGCCGCGCGCGATCGCGCCGTTCCTGCAACGTGTGGGGCGCTCGGGCCACCATGTCGGCGGCATGCCGAAGGGCCGGCTTTTTCCCGCCTCGCGCGACGATCTGATCGAATGCGCGGCACTGCTCGACTGCGTGCGGCGTGGTGAACTCGACGCGTTGCGGATTCCGCGCGCGCCGCTCGACGTGCTTGCCCAACAGATCGTGGCGGAGGTATCGAGCGCCGAATGGAGCGAAGACGCACTGTTCGAGATGACGCGCCGCGCGGCTCCCTATGCCGGCCTCGAACGCGAGCAATACGACGCCGTGCTGCGCATGCTCGCCGAGGGTTATACGAGCCGCAACGGCCCACGCGGCGCCTATATTCATCGCGACGCGGTGAGCGGCACCTTGCGAGGCCGGCGCGGCGGCAAGCTGGTTGCCGTGACGTCAGGCGGCACGATCCCCGAGAACGCCGACTATGCGGTGGTGCTCGAACCGCAGGCGATCACGATCGGCACCGTCAACGAGGATTTCGCCGTCGAGAGTCTTGCCGGCGACGTGTTTCAACTCGGCAATGCGTCATACAGGATTCTGCGGATCGAGAGCGGCCGCGTGCGAGTCGAGGACGCGCAGGGGCAGCCGCCGAACATTCCGTTCTGGCTTGGCGAGGCGCCGGGACGCAGCGATGAATTGTCGTTCGGCGTCGCACGCTTGCGCAAGCAGATTGAGCGTTTGCTCGATGGGAAAGAATCCCATGCCGATTCCGAGTCGCCGCCAGAAGAACCGCATTCGCCGCGGCGCAAGTCCACGCGCGCAGCGTCGGGCACGGATTCGGATTCGCGCGCTGCTCACGGCAGGGCGGCCCTGAAGATCGCCGACGCAACACAGTCTGAAAGTCAGGCGCTGCCTCTCCGCCTCCAACGCGCAATCGACTGGCTGATTGACACCCTGCATCTCGACGAAGCCGCCGCCCGCCAGATCGTCGACTATCTCGCCCGTGCGCGCGCCGCGCTCAGCGTGCTGCCTTCGCAAAACACGCTCGTGATGGAGCGCTTCTTCGACGAATCCGGCGGCACGCAACTCGTGATCCACGCGCCGTTCGGCAGCCGCGTGAACCGCGCGTGGGGCCTCGCGTTGCGCAAGCGTTTTTGCCGGACCTTCAACTTCGAACTCCAGGCTGCCGCGACCGAAGACGCGATTGTGCTGTCGCTGACGGGCAGCCATTCGTTCGTACTCGACGACGTGTGGCGCTACCTGCATTCGAACACCGCCGAGCACCTGCTGATCCAGGCGCTGCTCGACGCGCCGCTCTTCGGTGTGCGCTGGCGCTGGAACGCGACCACCGCGCTCGGCCTGCCGCGTTATACCGGCGGGCGCAAGACCCCGCCGCAATTGCAGCGCATGCGTAGCGAGGATCTGCTGGCGAGCGTGTTCCCCGAGCAGGCCGCATGCCTGGAGAACATCGTCGGTGAACGCGAACTGCCACATCATCCGTTAGTGAACCAAACCGTCGACGACTGTTTGCACGACGCGATGGACTGCGAAAGCTGGCTTGCCTTGCTGCGTCGTATCGAGCAGGGCGGCGTCCAACTGGTCGCCCGCGATTTGCCGGCGCCCTCGCCGCTTGCCGCCGAAATCCTCAACGCCAAGCCCTACGCCTTTCTCGACGACGCACCGATCGAAGAGCGCCGCACGCAAGCTGTGCTGAACCGCCGCTGGACCGATCCGTCCAGCGCCGACGACCTCGGTGCGCTCGACGCCGACGCGATCGGGAGCGTTCGCGACGAGGCATGGCCGCAGGCGCGCACCGCCGACGAGATGCACGAAGCGCTAACGGGCCTTGCCTGCATCACGGAGGCTGAAGCGCGCAACAATGAAGGCTGGCCGGCATGGCTCGCGTCGCTTGCCGGATCCGGCCGCGCGACTCGCCTGCGGATCGCTGCCGACGAGGTGCTCTGGCTGCCCGCCGAGCGCCTGACCTGCTTCCAGGCGCTCTACCCCGACGCCCCATTTGAACCGCCGCTCACCGCACCAAAGGGCTTCACCGACACCTGGAGCGCCGACGACGCACTGCTCGACGTGCTGCGCGCCCGGCTGACCGGCTTCGGCCCGCTGCCGGTGCGCGCGATCGCGCAGGCGCTGAGATTACCGGCGACATCCGTCGAACAAACCTTGACGCGTCTCGAAGCGGAAGGCTATGTGATGCGTGGCCGCTTCTCGCCGGGCGCCACGGAAGAAGAATGGTGCGAGCGTCATTTGCTTGCGCGGATCCACCGCTACACCGTGAAACGCTTGCGACGCGAAATCGAGCCGGTGGAACGGCACGACTTCATGCGCTTTCTATTCGAATGGCAGCATTTGACGCCGGACACCCGCAGCGAGGGGCGCGACGCCCTGGCCGCCGTGCTCGACCAGCTGGAGGGTTTTCAGGCCGCGGCGGGCGCATGGGAAGAAGATATTCTGCCGGCGCGCGTGAAAGCGTACGCGAACACTTCGCTCGACGAACTATGCCGCGCCGGCAAAATCGTCTGGACCCGTCTGACCGAGCGGGCACGCAGTGCTGCGGGGCCGGTGCGCAGCACGCCGATTGTGCTCTTGCCGCGCGCCCAGGTGCGCGTATGGAGCGCGCTGATCGACCCGTCGAAACAACCGGAACTATCGGCTCGCGCGCAGAGCGTACATGACACCTTATCGCAACATGGCGCGACGTTCTTCGACGAATTGCTAGCCGAAGTAAGCGGCTTGCGCATGGAACTGGAGAACGCGCTGGGCGAACTGGTGGCAGCGGGTCTCGTGAATTCCGACAGCTTCGCCGGCTTGCGGGCGCTGTTGAAACCCGTCGCGAAACGCAGTACGTTTTCCGGTAGCCGCCGCGTCAGATCTGGCGCATTGATCGGAGGAATGGACGACGCGGGACGTTGGGCCCTGGTCAACCGGCAGCCCGTAGTAACTGCAGCGGAACCCTCCTCGGTGCGCCGCCAGCAGTTCGCCCCTGACGTACTCGAACATATCGCCATGACTTTGCTGCGCCGTTATGGCGTGGTGTTCTGGCGGTTGCTCGAACGCGAGGCCGAATGGTTGCCGCCGTGGCGGGACCTGTTGCGCGTGTTTCAGCGGCTCGAAGCGCGCGGCGTCGTGCGTGGCGGGCGATTTGTGAATGGCCTCGCTGGCGAACAATTTGCTTTGCCGGAAGCGATTCCCCTATTGCGGGAAGTTCGACGGCATGCGAACGATGGTGCTTTTGTGTGTGTCGCCGGAGCCGATCCGTTGAATCTTGCGGGCACGTTGCTGGTCGGAGAACGGGTGCCCGCTGTCGCGGGGAACCGGGTTCTGTATCGGGATGGGGTTGTTTCCGCGACACTGGTGGCCGGGGCTTTCTGGTTTGCCCCCTCGCTGGAAACGATTCCTGCGGAGCGGGAGCGCGCACGGAGCGCATTGGCCCATCGGTTCTGAAGCGCATCGGAAGCAATTTTGATGCGATTGTTTATGCAATTTCGCGGCTTCGCGCCGGCGCGCGTCCGAAACAAAAGCCTAAAGCCCGAGATAATCCTGACCGTTAATGTTTATAGGCCCGAAGGCCAGCCGCTTCGCTACAATGAGGCCAGTCTTTAAGTATGATGAAGACTGTTTGCCGCCAACCTGCCTTCACGGCGGGCCTATCGGCACACCGCCCGGGGATCTCATGAACGACGACCAACACGATCAGGTGCTGTTTGCCCAGTTCGGCACAAGCAGCCCTTGCTGGCGTCTGTCGAACGACAGCAATGCGCTGGAACTCACGCCCGTCACCGGCGACGTGCCGGCTAATGTCGCCATTCCGCTGAATCCCCAACAGGCTTCGCAAATCCGTTGCCTCACCGGCATCACGTCGCACCTCATCCTCGACGTGAGGCTGTTCGGCGAACCGCTGCGCCTGCACCTCGTCGGGAAAAAGCTCGCGAGCAATACGTGGGCAGGCACCGCCTCAGCCTATGACGACACCGAATCCGTCGCGCGTGACCTGGTTCACGGCCTCTCTTTCGCCGAACAGGTCGTCTCCGAAGTCAATTCGGTCGTGGTGATCGTCGACAGGCACGGTCGTATACAGCGCTTCAATCGTCTCGCCGAAGAACTCACCGGCGTCAAGGAAGAAGACATCGTCGGCCGCAATGTGTGGGCGCTGTTCATGTCCAGCGAATCCGGCGCGGCGTCGAGCCAGAACATCACGGGTTTCTTCAATCGCGGCGTCGCGTACGAAGTCGAGCGGCGCGTGAAAACCATCCACGGCGAACGGCTCTTTCTGTTTCGCAACAAGTTCGTTCAGAGCGGCAGCGGCGTCGAAGAACAGTTTCTGATCTGCTCGGGCACCGATATCACCGAAGAACGGCTCGCGCAAGACCGGCTCACCGAGCTGGCGAACACCGATTCGCTCACCGGCCTTGCCAATCGCAACGCGATCCAGGACAAGATCAGTACCGCGATCGAAGAAGCGACCCCGGGCGAATCAGTCGGCGTGCTGTTCCTCGATCTCGACAACTTCAAGAAGGTCAACGACCACTACGGCCACGTCTTCGGCGACCGGTTGATTCGCGACGTGTCGTCAGCCATCAGCGGTTGCCTGAACGAAGGCGATACGCTCGCGCGGCTCGGCGGCGACGAGTTCATCGTACTCGCCGCCAGGGGCACGGCCCACGATCTCGAAGCCACCGCTCAGCGCATTCTCGAACGCCTGCGCACACCGTTCAGCCTCGGGCTTGTCGAGGTCTACACCGGCTGCTCGATCGGCATCGCCGTGTATCCGGAACACGGCAACAACCTCGAATCGCTGATCCGTTCCGCGGACACGGCAATGTACGTGGCCAAAGATGAAGGCAAGCGCACCTATCGCGTGTTCTCGCAAGACATGGACCGCAAGGTCGCGGAGTACATGTGGCTCGACACCAACTTGCGGCGCGGTCTCGAGGAGGGCCAGTTCACGCTGCACTATCAGCCCAAGCTCGTGCTCGCTACCGGCGCGGTGCAGGGCGCGGAGGCGCTGGTACGCTGGAACTCGCCGGAGCGCGGGCAGATCATGCCGGCGGAGTTCATCCGCTATGCGGAAGAATCCGGGCTCATCGGCGTGCTGGGCCGCTGGGTCATGGAAACGGCTGCGAGGCAAGCTGCGAAATGGAAGGCGGACGGCTACAACCTGCGCATCGCGATCAACGTGTCGGCGCGGCAACTGGTCGATACCGCCGTGGTGCGGCATTTCAACGAGGCGCTGCAGCGCGCGAATCTCGATCCCTGTCTGATCGACCTGGAGCTCACCGAGAGCTGCCTGATCGAGGACGAGGCAGCGGCGATCGATCTGATCAAACAGTTCCGCCAGCTCGGCGCACAGGTTCACCTGGACGACTTCGGCACCGGCTACTCGTCGCTGTCGCAGTTGGGCCGCATTCCGCTAGACGTCATCAAGCTCGACCGCAGTTTTGTTCGCTCGATCAATGCCGACACCAAAGCGCAAGCACTGGTGCGCTCGATGGTGGTGGTCGCGCAGGAACTGAATTTCAAGGTGGTCGCCGAAGGCATCGAAACCGAGTCCGAAGAGATGTTCATGAGGGGGCTGGGCGTCGAATACGTGCAGGGTTTCCTGTACGGTCAGGCCATGCCGGCCGCGGAATTCGAACGCTGGTTGCAGGATAGACAGAAGCTCAGACTGATTGCCTGAGCTTCCACGCGCCCCGAATGAAGTCCCCCGCCCCGGAGGAAGTCCTCTTGGGGGATTGGGGGGCGCCCCGCAGGAAGTCCTTTTCTGGGGCCGCCGCCGCGTCTCAATGTCTTCGTGACCCGAATCGATTCAGGCGAAATTGGCCGCGCTGGAGGCTGTCTGGCGCAGATTTGAATTGCGACGATTCTGCAGCATCACCAGCCGCTCCATGAAGGCGAGGTCCTTCTCCTCGATCGTGAAGGCTGCGTTCACCCAGTCTTCGGTAATTTCCATCAGCTCGGCGCGCGAGAGTTGCAGCACGCGCTGGCGCGCCCGCAGCATGGCGCGGATTCCGTTCATCTTCGGCCTTAGCGTGTCGATAAAGGTACGCGTCGCCATATAGGATTCACCCGGCTCGAACAGATGGTCGACCAGCCCCTTGCCGAAGTGCCATTCAGCCGTATGCGATTCGCCCACGCCGATCAACTCCTCGGCCAGCCGCATGCCCGCCTTGCGCGCGACCAGCGAATAACCGCCCATGCCCGGGAACAGGTTGAACGCGATCTCCGGAAAGCCCATGCGCGCATCGTTCTGCGCGAGCAGGAAATGGTGCGCCAAGGCCGCTTCGAACCCCCCTCCAAGCGCCGTGCCCTCCACCATCGCGATTGAGATCGCCCCCGTATCGAAGCCGCGGGCCGCCGCGTGCACGCAGTCGACACAGGCTCGGGCGTACGCCATCAGCGCCTGCCGCTTGCCCGAGCGGATCGAGTCGGCAAAGAAGTCGAGGTCGCCCCCGACGTTGAACATGGTCGGAATCAGCGAGCCTGTCACCCAGAAGTCGATCGGCAAGCCGGACTCTCGTGCTGCCTGCGCGAGACCCAGAATGTCATGCACCAGATCGAGATTAAAACAGGGACGCGGCTGCGCTCGCAGCATCATCCACATGATGTTGCGTCCTTCTTCGTAGTAAGCGGAGACTTGCGACAGATTGCCGGCCTCGAGGAACGGACGGCAGGCGTGGTGGTTATGCAGATTCATTTTGAACGGTCCTTTTAAGGTTAAACACTGGTATTGCAATGCGAGCCTAAAGCAGACCGGAATGTGATGGGAGCGGGGTAACCAACAGATGAATGCAACACACGCGTGAAGGCCCGTCAGACGGAGCGCTGCGGGGAGGTCGACCGTAGGGTAAAAGATACTGCGGGCGCAAACGCTTGCGCACCGAAGATGGGCGAAATTAGCCCTCAAATGAGCATCCGGCCGCAATCAATTAGCGATCGAACAATGTTTGAATTTCTTGCCGGAATTGAAAGAGAAAGAAATAGTCTTCGATTAGGTAATGCAATCGAAAATATCGCTTGTGGAGGCCTGCTTTTCTTGTTTGCGGGCTAACAGACAGACTATTCAATTTGCATATTCGAAGGCGGGCGCCCCAAGGCGCCCGCTGAATCGCCTGCAACACCATGACCGCAGGCAACATCCCGGCATCACGACGAAACGCCCATCAAGGCGCTGCCGCGATCACCTGAGCAACGGCTGCCGTCAGCTTCTTGCCGTACGGCACGTGCAGGAACTCGTTCGGTCCGTGTGCATTCGACTTCGGCCCAAGCACGCCGCACACCATGAACTGCGACTTCGGGAAACCCGACTTCAATACGTTCATCAACGGAATCGTGCCGCCCTGCCCCATATACGCAACGTCCGCGCCGTAGTGCTCGCGCGACGCATCGTTAAGCGCGGTGGCGAGCCACGGAGCGAGATCGGGCGCGCTCCAGCCGCTCGCCGCGCCGGCGTCCGGCTTGAAGGTGACCTTGGCGTTGTACGGCGGATCGAATTCGAGCAGCGCCTTCAGTTCGGCGACGGCTTTTTCCGCTTCGATCATCGGCGGCAGGCGCAGCGATAGCTTGAACGCCGTGCGCGGACGCAGCACGTTGCCGGCGTCGGCGAGCGCGGGCAAGCCGGCCGCGCCGGTCACCGACAACGACGGACGCCACGTCGAGTTGAGCAAGGCCTCTTGCGGGTTTGTCGTGGTGGGCAGCACCTGACGGCCGTCTTGCCCACAGGCCCACGGCAGCTTCTTCCAGACATCGTCGCCAAGAATCTGAGCGGTTGCTTCTGCTTCGCGCAGACGGTCCGCCGGGATCGAGACGTGGAAACCCTTCGGCAACAGCGTGCCGTTGGCGGAGTCTTCGAGCCGGTCGAACAGTTGCCGCATGATGCGGAAGCTCGACGGCGCGATGCCGCCATAGCCGCCCGAGTGAATCCCTTCGTCGAGCACCTGGACTTCGAGATCGCCGGCGACCAGCCCGCGCAACGACGTAGTGAGCCAGAGCTGATCGTAGTTGCCAGCACCCGAGTCGAGGCACACCACCAGCCCGACCTTGCCGAGCCGCTCGCGCAATGCGTCGACGTACGGCAGCAGATCGTAGCTGCCCGATTCCTCGCAAGTTTCGATCAGGCCGACACAGCGCGGGCGCTCGACGCCTTGCGCGTCCAGCGCGGCCAGTGCCGTGAGGCTCGCGTAGATCGCGTAGCCGTCGTCGGCGCCGCCGCGGCCGTACAGCTTGTCGCCTTCGAGCTTCGGCGTCCACGGGCCGAGGTCGTTGCGCCAGCCGTCGAATTCAGGCTGCTTGTCGAGGTGGCCGTACAGCACGATGGTTTCTTCGCTGCCCGAGCGGGTCGCGGCCGTTTCGAAGAAAATCACCGGCGTGCGGCCCGGCAAGCGAATCACTTCGAGTTTCAGGCCGCGCACGGGTTGCTGCTCGGCCCATTGCGCGGCGTCGGTCACCACACGCTCGAGATAGCCATGCTTGACCCACTCGGGATCGAACGCCGGACTCTTGGCCGGCACCGCAATGTAGTCCGTAAGCGCAGGCACGATCTCGTCGTTCCATTTGCGGTCTACGAATTCGCGTAGCGTGTCCTGGTTGATGCGCTGAGCCTGCTGGGTCGTATCGTCGGAGATCATGATGGCGGTCCGTGGGGGATCTGTTCAGTCGAAACGTCCATGATAGTCCTGATGCGCGACGCGCTGAACCCCTCGCCGTGCATCGAGGCTGACGGCGACGCTGCACGAAGCAGACAATCGCGCGACAATCGCGACATGGATAGCGCGTTGGGGAGCCAAATCATGGGTGGCAACATCGTGGTTCAGGCCGCCGCCGCGGTGCTCGCGCTGGCGCTGTATTTTCTGCCGAGCATTCTCGCGGACCGGCGCAAGCGTCATGATGTGCTGACACTGGCGCTCTTCAATGCGTGCCTGGGTTGGACCGGTTTTGGCTGGCTGCTCGCGCTCTACTGGTCGTTACAGCCGAACCCGCCTAAAAACGTGGCAGGTGAAATCGTAGAGACGCGAAAGATCGTGCGGATGCGAGACTTTTCGGCGGCGCTTCTGATGCGCGTGCAAAGACGCACCACGGCGCGTGAGCGCAGGGAGAAATAACAGGAAGAAAAACGGAAACAATCAAAGCGGAGCGAAACAATCAGGCCGCGCGGCCCATTCTGCCCCACTGCACGGAACCAGCGGGAATCGAGCGCGGTTCAGCCCGCACGCTCTCATGCGCGAACATCTCGCGACGCAGTTCGCCGTGGTCGTCGAACCACTCGCAAATCAGCCAGTCGCCAGGATTGAGCGCCACCGGCCCCGCGTAGGTCACCGTCATGCGCGGACCGCCTTCTTTCAACGCGACGACGTCGCCAACGGTGAAGCGGGCGGCTGGCTGTGTTTCAAATGCGTCAATGATAGCGGTCAGCATATTCGATCCCCACGGAACCCGTTGAGCGGAATTAAAGTTATCGCTGGTGCTTTGCAACATCGACCTGCCGAATAAAAACTCTAAAAAGTTTGTCAAGATTAACAATCGAAATTAACAACGGCAAGTGCTTTTTATTGATACCGTTTTCAGCGGTGCCGGAATAGGTTCTCCACGCCGGCCGCCGCCGCAAAGCTGGTAAAAACCCTGAAAGCGACGCCAGACAGCCATCCTGGCGACGCTAACCAACCGCAATAATTACAATGAAATCCCGGGCCGCAAGTAGAAGATGCGGATTGAATTTGTCATATTTAACGCGCAGCCGGCAAACCGATCCGGGTTTATTCCAGCGACCTTAAAACCGGAATTACCAGTGAACAAAAAACTGACCGGTAAATGCACTCACCACGAACGGGTATGGGTTAAGTGCATAAAAGTGTGCGGTGGGTATCGTTGAAAACGATTACCGGCCTTTTATTTTCAAACCGGCTGTGCGATCCGTCGCAATGCAAGCTGTTGATGCCGCACCAGCAGCACGCTCAAACCGATGCACACGAACATCAGACACGCGTTGATCGCGAGGCTGAACTGAAACGCGTGCGCATAAGCACCCGGCGTCTCGCGGCCGCCGATCACACCGAAAAATGCGCCGCTGATGGCCGCCGTGCCGAACGCCGAGCCGATCTGCAAAGTCGACGACACGACACCCGAGGCGAGCCCCGCCTTTTCCGGTGCAACTTCCAGCAGCACGATGCGCATGATCGACGGCAGCAGAAGGCCATGACCGACGCCTGCGCACACCAGTCCACAATAGAACAGCAGATCCGGGGTGGCGGCATGGGTCGCGGACCAGCCGGTGACCGTGAAGCCGACGGTCATCATCGAGAAACCGAGTGCCAGCACATGGCCGCCGATGCGCCTGACCACTGCGGGTGACGTGAGCGGCCCGACCACGAAACCGATCGCGAACGGCATGATGGCCATGCCCGAGGCGAGCGGTGTCCAGTGCAGGCCGGTCTGCAGGAAGATTCCGTAGGTCAGGAAAAACGCGCTGTTGCAGTAGAACAGGAACGCGAGCACGAGACCCAGTGCGAAGGCAGGGTTGCGGAACAATTGCAGATCCACGAGGGGATGGCCGCCGCCGCGTTCAACGCGCCGCTCGGTCGCCACGAATAATGCGAACGCGGGCACGGCAAGCGCGAACATCACGAAGGTCCACGCAGGCCAGCCGGCTTCACGGCCGTGCGTCATCGGATAGATGACCAGCAGCAGCACCACCGAGAGCAGCCCGACGCCCTTCAGGTCGATGCCGGTACGCGTGGCCGGCTGATTTTCCGGCACGAACTTCCAGGTGCCGATGAAGGCCACGATGCCGATCGGAATATTGATGAGAAAGATGATGCGCCAGTCGAGCCCGAACGGGTGATAGGTGATCAGCGCGCCGCCGCCCAACTGGCCGACGATCGACGACAGTCCGAAGACGAAACCGTAGAGGCTCATCACTTTGGTCTGCCGATGCAGTGGCACGACCGCACGGATAGTCGCTAGCACTTGCGGCGCCATCACCGCGGCCGCGATACCCTGCACGATCCGCGAGATCACCAACATGTGGCCGCTGGTGGCGAAGCCGCACAGCGCCGAGGCGACCACGAACCCCGCCATCCCCGTCATGAACATACGGCGCCGGCCGAACAGGTCGCCAAGGCGTCCGCCCGTGATCAGCAGCACGGCATAAGCGGATGCATAGGCGGACACCACCAGTTGCAGTTGCGCGTCGGTGGCGTTCAGGCCGCTGTGAATCGACGGCAGCGCGAGATTGACGATGAAATAGTCGAGCGGCGCAAGGAAGGCGCCGACGAACAGCACCGCGAGCGCGAGTCCCTGGCGCTGCCCGAAACCGGCCGCAGGCTTCCCCGCAACTGCTGCCGCGCTGGCGGCCACCGCACCCACGCCCGGGCAGACGGCGGCAGGTCCCCCTGCCGCGCCAGTGAATGCCGCCGGAGCGGATTTCATGCTTTCTCTATTCATGACTAATCGTTCAAGAATTAGGTAAAAAAATTAGACGAGCGCACGCATGGCGACGTCCACGATTCCGATCAGCGCATCTTCCTTGTGGGCGACTCGCCCTAATACGCGCAGTCCTTGCATCACGCACAGCAGGAAATCGCCAACCGCTTTTTCGTCGAGCGTGGAATTGAAGGCGCCGCTCGCCTGGCCGCGAATCACCGAGGCCGCCAGCAACGTCGCCATGCGGCGTTGAATGGCCGCGACACGGGTGCGCAAGGCCTCGTCCCCGGGTTGCATCTCCAGCGTGGTATTGGTGATGAAGCAACTGCGCTCGCCGGTCAGCGCGCAAGCGACCCGGGCGTAATGCAGCAAAGCGTTGCGCAGCGCCTCTTCCGCCGGCACCGGCGCATTCAGCCGCTCGGCCAGCCGCGCGACCGAACCTTCCGCGTAATGGTCGAGCGCGGCAAGCATGATGCCGTGCTTGTCGCCGAATACCCCATACAGGCTGCCGCGTAACAGGCCGGTGGCCTTGCAGAGGTCGTCGATCGAGGTGGCGTGATAGCCGTGATTCCAGAAAACCTGGCTCGCGCTCGCCAAAACAGTGTCCGTATCGAACTCGCGCGGGCGCCCCCGAGGACAAGCCTCGCCGCCTTTTTTAACGGATTGCTTCCAGTTGCCAGATTGCTTCATGTGACGGATATTATGACTAAGCGTTCAACAAATCAAGGTGGAATTGGAAGATGACCTTGTCTGGCCGTCTGGCCGATTCGCACGCCCGCCTCCCGCACTAGCGGCCGGCAACGCTCTCACCGGCCGGACCACGGCCCACAACAGCAAGCTGCGACTACGAGAACTCGCTCGATTGAGGCACCTCGCACACGCTCTAGATCGAGCCGCCAGCCTGTTTGCCCCACTTTTGCGCGGCGGCCGTGAAGAGCTGGTTGATCTCATTGCCGCTGGCGGCTTCTTTCGGGTAGTTGAAGGTTCCGTGATCTCGCATCTCGTGCGCCGCGCGGAGAAACGCGCCCAACGCCGCGCGCGCCAGCGAACCGCCCACGCTGACACGTCGCACGCCCAGCGAGCGCAGGTCGTCGAAACCGAGCAGGACGCCCTGCAGCCCCATCAGCACATTGACCGGCCGGTCGAGCGCGCCGACCACCGCGGCGATCTCTTCGCGCGTTTTCAGGCCCGGCGCGTAAAGCACATCCGCCCCGGCTTCCTGATACGCCTGCAGACGCCGGATCGTATCGTCGAGATCGGGCCGGCCCACCAGATAATTCTCGGCGCGCGCCGTCAGCGTGAACGGAAACGGCAACGTGCGGGCCGCCGCGACCGCCGCGCGCACGCGCTCCACGGCAGCTTCGAACGGGTAGATCGGTTCGTCCGCGCGACCGGTTGAATCCTCGATCGACCCGCCGACCACGCCCGCAGCCGCCGCCTGCATGATTGTTTCGGCGCAGTCTTCCGGCGCATCGCCGAAACCATTTTCCAGATCGGCGCTGACCGGCAAATCGGTCGCCCCCGCGATTTCGGCGAGGTGCACCATCATCTGCTCGCGGCCGATTACGTTATCCGGCAGGCCGCGCGAAAACGCATAGCCTGCGCTGCTGGTGGCGAGCGCCTTGAAACCGGCCAGCGCGAGCAGCCGCGCCGTGCCGATGTCCCACGGATTCGGGATGATGAAGGCCTCGCCTGCTGCGTGATATGACTGGAATTGCCGTGCTTTTTCGATTTGCGTTGTCATCGACGGTCCCGTTGAAGACGGCGGCCGGCGTCTCGCGTCTACGCGCTGCCGGATTGCCGTCAGGTTGGTTGAGTTGCAAACAGGCGGTTACTGGGGGAAATGAACGGAAAGTGGCTGCCGGCGGTCTGGCAACCCCGCCGGCCCTTCCCTATACGAAGCGGACGAACCGCGCGCTCAGGATTCGAGCGTCGCGTCCATCGTGATGGTGGCGTTCAGCACCTTGGAAACCGGGCAGCCCGCCTTGGCGTCCGCCGTGGCCTTTTCGAACGCGGCTTTGTCGCCGCCAGGGATTTTCACGGCCACATCGAGATGCACCGCGGTGATCGTAAAGCCGCCGCCGTCCTTGTCGAGCGTGACGGTCGCGGTCGTGCCGATACGTTCAGGCGTGATGCCGGCCTTGCTCAGTTCAGCCGACAGCGCCATCGAGAAACAACCCGCGTGCGCGGCCGCAATCAGCTCTTCCGGATTCGTGCCGATGCCGTCCGCGAAGCGTGTGGAAAACGAGTATTGGGTTTCCTTGAGGACGCCGCTGTCGGTGGAAATCGAGCCCTTGCCGTCTTGCAGGCCGCCTTGCCAGACTGCTGATGCCTTGCGCTTCATCGCTCTCTCCTGTTTGTGCCCTGCTTCGCGCCGCCCCTCAACCCTACGTGATGCCGCCCGCAACGGTCCAGCCCGGATTTTCGTGGTGTCGGCATCGGTCGCGAGTGCCCCAAGGGGTATTCCTTCGGGGCGTGCCGCGCGGCGCAAGAGGTGCGGGCGTGGACCGAACTTCATCATAGGCGCTTACGTGTGCCAGTGTCGTGACGACGCGGTGGCCGGCATCGGAAATGCGCGACGCCGCTGCGGCGAAGATCGCGGCAGCGGCGTTTTTTTCAGGGGAAGAGTCGCCAACAGGATCGTTGTAAAAAGCGCGGGTGCGAAGCAAAACCCGGCTACGCCGCCGTTACTCGGCGAACGGCAAGCTCGCCTGCCCCACCGCACGCATGTCGAACACGTTCAGCGTCATCGCCACCAGCGCGTAGTAGCCGAGCAGGCCCACCAGATTGATCACCACCTGATGGCCGAAGCGCCCAACCGCCATTGCATAGGTAGCATCCGAGACCCGCCGGGTGTCGTACAGTTCGCTCGCAAAGTCGTGGATCAAGGCGTCATCAGCGTCCGCGAAGGACGGGCGATGCCCCTGGCGGATCGCTTCGGCATCCGTTTCGGCCACACCGGCCTCCAAAGCGATCGGATAGTGGATATACCACTCGGCCTGTGCCTGCCAGCGCGCCGCGGTGACCAGAATCGCCAGTTCCGATAAGCGCAGCGGCAAGCCGGTCCGATAGCGGCAGAATGCGCCGAGCCGCTGCGCCTGCTGTGCCAGCTCCGGACTATGAATCCAGCCCAGGAACGGGCCATTCAGGTTGCCGCGCGGGCCTGACAGGATCTCGTCGAGCACGGCCTTCTGCTCGGGCGTGGCATCGGACAGGTCGAAGTGAGGCAAACGCTCGGTCATCGCAAATCTCGCAGGAATGGAATGGGTGTCAGAAAGTGGCCAGGGCGCCTTCGATCGCATCGGTCAGACGATTGACGATCTCGTCGATCTCGCGCGCGGTACAGATGAACGGCGGCGCCAGCAGCACATGATCGCCGACTTGGCCGTCGACCGTCCCGCCCATCGGATACACCATCAACCCACGCGCAAACGCTTCTCGCCGGATCGCCGCATGCAGTTTCAGCTTCGCGTCGAACGGCGCCTTGGTGGCACGGTCCCGCACCAGTTCGACGCCGACAAAGAGGCCGCGCCCGCGCACGTCGCCGATATGCGGATGCTGGGCATAGTGCTCGCGCAGCCGCCCACGCAACTGTTCGCCGCGCGCCTGCACGTTCGGCAGCAGACGGTCGTCGGCAATCACGCGCTGTACTTCGAGCGCCGCGGCGCAGGCGGTGGCGTGGCCGATATAGGTATGTCCGTGCTGAAAGAAACCCGAGCCCCCGACGATCGCCTGGTAAATCCGGTCGCTCACCAGCGTCGCGCCGATCGGCTGATAGCCGGCGCCGAGCCCCTTGGCGATGGTCAGCATGTCCGGCGCGATGCCGTCTTCTTCGCACGCGTACAGGTAGCCCGTGCGGCCCATGCCCGACATGATCTCGTCGAGGATCAGCAGCACGCCGTAGCGATCGCACACCGCGCGGATCTTGCGGAAATACTCGCGCACCGGCGGCACGGCGCCGGCCGTTGCGCCCACCACAGTTTCGGCGACGAAGGCGGCCACCGTGTCGGCACCAAGTTCGAGAATCTTCTGTTCGAGTTCATCCGCGAGACGCTGTGCGAACTGCTCTTCGGTTTCGTCGGCGCGCTGCTCGCGATACGCATAGCACGGGCTCACGTGATGTGCTTCGATCAGGATCGGCAGAAACGGCTCGCGCCGCCACGCATTGCCGCCAATCGCGAGTGCCCCCAACGTGTTGCCGTGATAGCTCTGACGCCGTGCGATGAAGTGACGGCGTTGCAACTCGCCCTTCTCGACGAAATATTGCCGCGCCAGTTTCAGCGCCGCCTCGATCGCCTCCGAGCCGCCCGACACGAAGTACACGTGTTCGAGCCCTTGCGGTGCGCTCGCCACCAGACGGTCGGCGAGTTCTTCCGCAACCTGAGTCGTGAAGAACGATGTGTGCGCGTACGGCAATTGCTGCGACTGACGTTTGATCGCGTCGATCACGCGCTGATTGCTATGGCCGAGGCACGAAACGGCTGCGCCGCCCGAGGCATCGATGTAGCGCTTGCCGGTGGAATCGATGATCTCGATGCCGTCGCCGGCGACAGCGACCGGCAGCGACTGCTTCGGCGCGCGGTGGAATACGGTGGACATGGTTTTTCCCTTTCCTTTCTATTGGCGACGGCCGCTCAGGCGCAAGACTGCGCGGGCGGCATGCAGGCGATGAAGGTGTCGAACGCGCATTGCCCCTGTCGATAAACTTTCATCGAGACACCGTCGCTGCCGATCTCGAACAGCGCCGTAGCGAGCGTGTTCTCGTCGTCGGGATCGAGCGGGTCATCGCGGTAGATCGGCAGGCCTGAGGGCGCGCGATCCTGTAACACGTCGAGCAACGCAGCGGGGTTCGCTGGACCGGCGAGCGCGCTCCCGCTCAGCAAATATTCGACGCGAGCCTGCCGGTCACGCGAAGAATCGGTGACGATTTGCGCCTCGGCTTCGCAGCCGGAATGAATCAGATGGTTCGCGTGGCCGGCGATCGTGGGCACCGTTTGCACGGAACACCGCTTTGCGCTTGCTTCGACGCTCAGAAGACGCGCGTCGCCCGCACAACCCAGCGTGTGATGAAAGCCGCTCGCAGCCGGTGTGTCGCGCAGGGTGTGCAGCGCCTCGTCGAGCGAGACCGCATCGAGCACCGCGCGAGCGAGAATCATCCGCGGTACGCCGGCTGCGGGTACGCGAATGCGCAGATTGTCGATGGCTTGTACAAGACCGGCGCGACTGGCCGCGAAGGTGTGACCCGGCAACGACCCGGGGTAATAGAAGCTGACGAAGCCGGGCTTGCCAGCAGGCTGAACCTCCACCAGCGCGCAACGCTCGCGCAGGAAAGGGTCGCCGTCTTCATTGTGTGCAATGAAACGCGCATCGCCGCCGACGGCCGCCAACGTCGTGCAACCGTCCGGCGCGTTGTGAATCAACTCGCCGCGGCAATTCCACAAAAAGATGTCTTCCGCCGACCAGCCCAGTCCTGCCGCCATGCCGTCCAGCTCGGCCAGCAGTGCCGGAAAATGGGCCTGGGCCGCATCGCGCAGTTGCTGCACGAACGGTTCGCCGCGCCAGCGCCGAACCGCCTGCCAGGCGCTGCTTTGCTCCATGTATTCGGAGAACACCGGTCTGGCGAGTTCCCCCAGCCGGTAGCCGATGTCATTCGGCTCACCGCCTACCTGAAAAAGACCCAAATCCTGCTTCGACGCCACGGCTCGCACCTATTCAACAATCGGTACGCATTTATACTTCTAAACAACATTTGTTGTCAAACGGTGCAGCCATGGAGCAAACGGAGCGGCGCTGCTCCGCCGCCGGGTTCCCGCGGGTTCAGACGGCGAACATCAAGGGACGTACGCGCCCTTGTCATGCAGCGATTGCTCCGCAATGCCGAGTTGCTCGACGGCGCCCGCCCCTTCCAGCGCGAGCAGATGCGCGACCAGCGATTCGGAAATCGCCGTGGCCGCCACTAGCGAAGGAAAGAACGACGGGCTTTCGTGCGAAAAGATCAGCACCTTGTCGGCATTCAACGCGATCGGCGAGACCGCGCTGTCCGTGATCGCGATCAGCTTGCTGCCTTTTTCCAGCGCGGCTTCGGCCACGCGTGCCGCTTCGACTGAATACGGCGCGAAACTGATCACGATGGTGGCACTGTCACGTTCGACCGTGCGCAGTTGCATCTCGAGCGTGCCGGCTTCGCCGTTGAGCAGCGACACCGAGGGGCGGAACAGCCGATAGCCGTAGACGAGGCCGAACGCCACCGCGTAACAGGAGCGAAAGCCCGCGACATGCACATGCGGCGCGCGCCGTAAAAGACGCGCCGCTTCGACGATCACGCGGCCGTTATGCGCGGCAGTGACTTCAAGATTGTGTTGTTGCGCGACCAGCAGGTCGTTGGCCAGCGCATCTTTCGATTTGACGAGCGAACGGGCGCGGCTGGTGAGCGGCTCAGGCCGCGTGCGGACTCGCGCGACGAACAGGTTGCGCAATTCGTTCCAGCCGGGAAAACCCAATTGCTGCGACAGGCGTACCAGCGAGGCGGGTTGCACCTGCGCCCGCTCGGCCACCTTGCGCATCGACGAGACTGCGACTTCGTCGGGATGATCGAGCAGGAACCCTGCTCCCATCTGGAACTGTGGACTCAGTTCGGAGAAGCGCGCCCGAATCAGGGCGGCGAGCTGGTCAAAACTGTCTGGCATGCGATGGTCCGGGCGAGCGGTCGATAAGAATGACAACAAATGTTACCACCCGGTGCATCGCATCCAACAGAACTTCCAGCGTGTTTCAAGCAGGCGTCTAGAGAAGCGCGACCACCCGCACGTCGCCCTGCTCGGCCGACGCGACCACCTTGTCGCCGATCCGCCGGAACGTGATCGACACCGATGAATCGCCCACCTTCAGATCGCCGACTTCGAGCCAGTCGATGCCCTCGGGCAGCATGGGCTGCTCGATCACGACTTCGCGCCGCTCCGCGTCGATCGTGATGCCCAGACAGGCTTCGAGCATCATGAACGGGGAGCCTGCCGCCCAGGCTTGCGGCAAACAGGCGACCGGATAGGCGGTGGGCGGCTCGCCCCGGCGCCGCGGGAAGCCGCAGAACAGTTCGGGCAGACGCATGTCGAAATTGACTGCCGCCTGGAATAGCGCCTGCAGCAGCCGCACGGCCGCCGCCTTGCCGCCATAGCGTGACAGGCCGCGCGCGCAGAGCGCGTTGTCATGCGGCCAGACCGAGCCGTTGTGATACGCCATCGGGTTGAAGCGCGCCTGGCTCGCGGCCAGCGTACGCACGCCCCAACCGGTATGAAACAGCGTGGAGTCGAGCGCGTGCACCACGGCTTCGCCACGCTCGCGCGAGGGCAGACCGAAGGCCAGCAGGTGACCCGCATTCGACGCCATCACACGGCACAGTTCGCCGTGGCCGTCGAGCGCGATACCGTAGAAGCCGGACTCTTCCATCCAGTACTTTTCTTCGACGCACTGACGGATTTTTTTCGCGCGCTCGCTGTATTGCTTTGCCTGATCGTGCAGGCCGCGCAGCTTGGCGAAGTGAGCCATCGTGTCGAATGCCGCGCTCGCATAGGCCTGGACTTCGACGAGCGCGATCGGACCGTCGGGGAAGCGGCCGTCGGCGTGGAAGACCGAGTCGTGGCTGTCCTTCCAGCCTTGGTTGGCGAGACCGCCATCGGACTCGCGCTGATAATCCAGCAGGCCATAGCGATTCTTGTCGCACACGCCCGCGACCCATTGCGCCGCGCGCTCCAGCGCCGGCCACAACTCGTCGATCAGCGCCATATCCCCCGTGCGTGCCGCATAGGCACCGGCTAGTACGATGAAGAGCGGCGTGCTGTCGACGCCGCCGTAGTACAGCGCGAACGGCACTTCGCCGGTGGCGGCCATTTCGCCCTTGCGCATCTCGTGCATGATCTTGCCGGGCGCGGCGTCGCGAAACGGCGAATTCGCGCGCGCCTGATGTTCGGCGAGAAAGCGCAGCACGCCCGCGGCCAGATTCGGTTGCAGCCATAGCGTCTGTAACGACGTGATGATCGCATCGCGGCCGAACGGCGTTGAAAACCACGGGATGCCCGCGTAGGGGTACGGCCCTGTGGCGAGATCGGTGGTCAGCAGACCCAGATCGGCCAGCGAACGCTCGATCCATGCGTTAAACAGCGGATTGCTCGAACGCACGCGCGCGGTGACGCGGCGCCGTTCGCGCATCACCAGGTGGGCGTCGACCATCGCGGCGCGCACTGCAGCGCGGCCGACACGCGGGCGTTCCGCGTCGATTTGCGACAGATGGGCTTCGCTCACCGCGTGGGTGGGTTGTGCGACACCCGCGGCCGGTTTGTCGGGCTGCGCGATCACTTGCACCGAGACGGACAGATAGATCGACACGCACGCTTGCGCGGGCAGTTTGACGGTGTAGTCCGCGCGATCGGCGAAAAGCTTGTCCGGTTCCGGTGAGAAGGCGATCTGCACATTGCGCGCCACGTCATCGAGACCGATATAGCCGAGCAGCACTTCGCGGTTTTCGACGCGCGCCGGTTCGACACGGCCCTGTTTATCGCGCTTGAGGCCGCGCACTTCGAACATGTCGCGGAAATCGCTGGCAAAGGAGATGGACAGCGGCACGACTGCATCGCTCGTGCCGTAGTTGGTGAGTTCGATGGCTTCGTTGAGCACGGTGCCCGAGAGCACGCGCACACGTTCGACGTGGATCACGCCTTCCGGCGTGCTGTCACCGCCGAGCGGCGGCAGGGGGCGATTGGTCAGATGCGCGGTGAACGACGTGTTGTCGCTGCTGACGCTGCCCGAGAGCAGCGAGGGCGCGCGGCCGCCGAAGGTGAGGCGCAATGCGGATAGAACGCGGGTGTCGTTGACGAACAGGCCGTCGTCGTGGCCGGTGATATCGCCGAGGGGGTCATTAACGATGAAGGTGTCGCCGGACTTCAGCACGTGCTGGGTAGCGCTCGCGACGTTGAGGTTTTCCGTCGGGATGAATGCACCGTCCGGCTCGGGTTCGCGGTGGTCGATTCCGCCCGAGTGGGACAGGCCGCCGAGGGCTTCTGGCTGCTGCATCAGGGTCGCTCCTTTGGGTTCGGTTTTGCTGTTGCTGTTGCTTTCGCTCTTGCTTTTGCTTTTGCTTTCGCTTTCGCGGGGGCTTTCGGTTTCGGTGCTGGGGGCTGCTGGTTCGTTGCTTCCGATTGTAGAGGGTCTGTTTGCGTCAGACGAACTTATCACAAGGGAGGTTCGATTTTTTTGGTTTTGGCATGGGACGTGCAGGGTAGGATTTTTTTTGTTCCCCGCGCGGGGGTTAGGGTCTGTGTTTTTAGGGTGTTGGCCTTCTTTTTTTGTTCAGCGCTTGTTGGTCTGTATGCCTATGGCGTTGGCCTTTCCTTGATTTCTTAGTGGTCTATTAGCGTCGCCCCTGTGCGGGGCAGGCACCTACTTTTCTTTGCCTGCCGCAAAGAAAAGTAGGCAAAAGAAAGCGGCTCACACCGCCAGCTCATAAGCGGGTCCCCCGCGCAGCCACGGTAGTGGTGCATCTGGAATCCGTGTTCTCGCACATTCCGCGTGAGTGACAAAGGTATCGTTCGCTCCCACTCCGCACTACGTGCGTCGCGGATGGGTATGCATGGGAAACCATGGGCTTCGTTTGTGTCCGGTGGGGCCATCGGCTTCGCCTCGGCGCGAACCGGTCTGCAAGACAACCCCGGGACTTCAGTTGTGGTTCCGGTACTGCGTCGGCGAGATGAAAAAATACATCGGCGCGAGGAAATGCCGCTCGGCGCTCCGAACGACAACAAGCCGTGGCAGCGCGTGCAGGTCTGAATTCGCACTTCGAATGAAGCGCTGACGCATCGGAGAATACCTGGGGATACACCGGCAAGCCGCGGCGTCAGGTAACGCTCACGCAAAACCGAACCGATGGTTCTATGAACTGCGAGTCGGCGCGCGCAGCGCCGCGGGAAGTATGACTGCTGTGTCACTCACGCCGAATGTGCGAGAACACAGATTCCAGATGCACCACTACCGTGGCTGCGCGGGGGACCCGCTTATGAGCTGGCGGTGTGAGCCGCTTTCTTTTGCCTACTTTTCTTTGCGGCAGGCAAAGAAAAGTAGGTGCCCCCCCGCACAGGGGGAACGCTAATAAACCACTAAGAAATCAAGGAAAGGCCAACGCCATAGGCATACAGAGAATCAAGCGCTGCGCAACCAAACCCTTATCGTTTGGCAAGCGGCAAAGCCTGACGCTGAGTCTCCCCGACAAACAACTGCCGCGGCCGCCCAATCTTCTGCTCCGGATCCGCAATCATTTCGTTCCACTGCGCAATCCACCCCACCGTACGCGCCATCGCGAAGATACACGTAAACATCGCCGTCGGAATACCCAACGCACGCTGCACAATCCCCGAATAAAAATCGACATTCGGATACAACTTACGCGAAACGAAGTATTCATCCTCAAGAGCGATCTTCTCAAGCGCCATAGCGAGCTTGAACAGCGGATCGTCGTGCAGGCCCAACTCTTCCAGCACTTCATAGCAAGTCTCACGCATCAACTTCGCACGCGGATCGTAGTTCTTATAGACGCGATGACCAAAACCCATCAGCTTCACACCGGAGTTCTTGTCCTTCACCTTCGCAATGAACTCAGGGATATTGTCGACCGAACCAATCTCCTCCAGCATGTTCAAGGCCGCTTCATTCGCGCCACCATGCGCCGGCCCCCACAAACAGGCAATACCCGCCGCGATACACGCGAAAGGATTCGCGCCCGACGAACCGGCCAGACGCACTGTCGAGGTCGAGGCATTCTGCTCGTGGTCAGCGTGCAGGATCAGGATACGGTCGAGCGCGCGCACCAGCACGTCATTGACCTGATACTCCTCCGCCGGATTGGCGAACATCATCCGCATGAAATTCGCGCTGTACGACAGATCGTTCTTCGGATAAACGAACGGCTGGCCAACGGTGTACTTGTACGCCATCGCGACCAGGGTCGGCAGCTTCGCGATCATGCGAATCGCGGATACGTCGCGGTGCTGCGGATTACTGATGTCGAGCGAGTCGTGATAGAACGCCGATAGCGCGCCAACCGCCGCCACCAGAATCGCCATCGGATGCGCGTCACGGCGGAAACCGCGGAAGAAGAAATGCATCTGCTCATGCACCATCGTGTGCTGCGTAACCGTGGTGACGAATTCTTCCTTCTGCTGCGCATTCGGCAACTCGCCCTTCAGCAGCAAGTAACACGTTTCAAGGAAGTCGGCGTTTTGCGCCAGATTGTCGATCGGATAACCGCGATACAGCAGCTCGCCTTTGTCTCCGTCGATATAGGTGATTTCGGAATTGCACGCCGCCGTGGACATGAAGCCCGGGTCGTACGTGAACTTGCCCGTCTGGCCATACAGCTTGCGGATATCGATGACATCCGGCCCGAGCGTGCCCTGATAAATGGGCAAATCAATCGTCTGATCGCTGTCGGAAAAGCTCAGCGTTGCGTGTGTCTTCGAGTTCATCTACACGTTCCTTTTACTTTCACATCGCACACATGCCGGCATGCCCGATCGTCGGATCACCGCTTGGCATGCTCAGGCTCCGCTTCGCATTCTACGATCCGAAGGGGCCCCGATTGCGTCGATTGACAGCAACAATCCATCTCGACTCGCGCAACATTCGTTGCCGTAAAGATGGACTCCGGCGCCTGAAACGCGCGGAAACCGGCGGAAGGACAAGGCACGACAACGCACCGTGCACGCTAAGCGGCGTGGCGAGTTCAATGAAAGTTAGCACGCTTGCCGCAACAATGTTTTGCAGCGGGCAAGCTGCACAAGCAACGCCGCTCTGCGATACTGAATCTGTGTTTTGCTTCCCCTGCGAACACATCGCTGTCTTTGGCCCGCCGTCCTACGGCGGGCCTTTTTAATCAGTCAGAAGAACAGGAAGGACCCGATGAACGCCTCGCTCGAAACATTGTTTCCGGATCACGTCCACAACGAAGACAAGATCGTTACCGCGCTGAATCATCAGGACATCGTGGTGGCATTGTCGGCGGCGTTGAAGACGCAAGACGTGGCGGTGCTGCATATGCTGTACCCACGCACCGACGCGCGCACCCATCGCAGTCTCGATACGCTCGTGGATGTGTTGCACGGCCATGGCCTGCATGAAGTCGCGGATCTGATCGCGCAGGAAGCGCACTATCTGCTATTCAAAGACCCCGTGAAGGCGTGGAAAGCGTTCCACGAAATTCGCAACGACTCGCTCGCGATCGGTGTGCACCTGTATTACCACGGCCTCGTCGGCGAAGCCGCGGAACGCGAGCTCGATAAAGACGCGCACCGCAAGGCTTGAACTGCGCCGGCGATTCAAACGTCCACTGAGCGAATAAACTCGTCGACGTAGCGATTGAACGCTGCCGGATGGGCAAGATTCATCCCGTGCGAGGCGCCGCGCACGGTTTCGCGGCGCGAATCCGGCAGCCACGTTTGCAGCGCCGTCGCAGTGCGGCGAAACATGTCGGGACTCTTTTCTCCGTCGATCAGCAACACCGGGCAACGCACCTCGGCCGCCTGCTCGGGTACGTAAGCAGGCAACGGGTCGCGAAATTGCCGCGCGAGCGTGTGTGCGTTGTCGGTCGCCATCCTGCGAAAGCCCGGCGTGCTCATCGCCCAGAAACCGGGACGGCTCACCGAATCGACGAACAACTGCAAACCGGCTTCCACCTCCCCTGTTTCGATTAGCTGCGCGGCCTTCGCGCGCAATGCGTTGACGGTCTCCGGCAAACTCGCTGGCGCTCGCCCCGCGATCTGCAACGGGCCGCCCGGGTCGGCAAGCGTTAATGTGCGCACGTACTGCGGATGGCGCCGCGCGAAATGGAATGCCACACAGCCGCCGCGCGAATGCCCCACCACGTGTGCCGGTCCGGCGCCGAATCGATCGATGAATTCGGCTACGTCGTCCGCATGTTCGCTCCAGCTGAACGGCTGGTCAGGCTCGGTATCCGTCACCGGCCAATAATGCGTGAGACTCACCGAAACGCAACAGTATTGCTTCGACAGCCCCGCGAGTTGCGGCTGCCAGTAGCGGTAATCGCACAGCGAGCCATGCACGAACAGCAGCAGTTCGCCCTCCCCGGCTTCCACATAGGGCATGCGTAAGCCGCTATGCAGTTCGATAAAGGACGGAGATGCGGGAGAGGACGAAGCGGAAGCGGATTGATTCACAGGTGGTTCACGGACGGCCCGGCGACAGCTGAAACCATCGGCGTGCCGGCCAGAAATAAATTCGAAGAAGAAAGCGTGTTCGCGTCCCTAAAATTGGGACGCGGAAAGTATTGTCACACAGCCATCGACACTGCGCCGAGGCCCGTTCCGCGTGCGTGTTGCGACTTCGCCGGGCGCCGCGCGATCTGCGCCGCGTGCCCCATGCGACTCGCCTCGCAGCCAGCGCAACGCGCCCGCCGACGCCCCCCGGTTAGCCCGGCTTCAGACGTCTGTAACGCGACACGTCCCGCATCAGATCATTCGTACGCGCTGTCGTCGAGCAAACCGGCGGCCGCCGCGGCGCCCGCGCCACGCACCGCGCAGGTGAGCGGTTCATCGGCGACGCGAACATCGAGCCCGAGTTCGTTGGTCAGGCGACGGCCCAGATTGCCTAGTAGCGCGCCGCCGCCGGTCAGCACGATGCCGCTGTGCGCGATGTCGGTCACCAGTTCGGCCGGCGCCGATTCAAGGGCGCGTTTCACGGCGCCGATCACCTGACGCAACGGGCCGTCGATCGCATCGGCGATATCGTGATTGCTCAACTGGACCGTGCGCGGCAAGCCATCTTCGACGCTGCGTCCGGTCGCGTTCATATGCTCGACCGGTACGTCGCGCACGGCCGAACCGATACCCTTCTTAACGTGTTCGGCGGTTTGCTCGCCAAGCAGCACGCCATACAGATTGCGCACGTAACTGACGATCGCCATGTCGAAACTGTCGCCGCCCACGCGGATCGAGCCGCTATACGCGAGGCCGCCGAGCGAGATCACGCCGACTTCGGTCGTGCCGCCGCCGATATCCACCACCATCGAGCCGACCGCCTCCGATACCGGCAGGCCCGCACCCACCGCCGACGCCAGCGATTCGCCGATCAGACTGACCTTCCACGCACCGGCTGCCACCGCGGCTTCCTTGATCGCGCGACGTTCGACCTGGGTCGCGCCGGCCGGCACGCACAGGGTGAACGCGGCGCGGCGGCTGAACAACGGCCGGGGGCGAGCCATGACGACGAATTGGCGAATCATCTGTTCGGCGGCGGAAAAGTTGGCGATCACGCCGTGCCGCATCGGCCGCACGGCTTCGACGTTGCTCGGCGCGCGGCCGAGCAGCTGGCGCGCTTCGGTGCCCACCGCGGCCACGCGTTTTTGCCCGGCCGCGGACTCTTTCTGGAACGCCACGACGGACGGCTCGTTCAGTACGATGCCGCCGTTGTCGGTATAGATAAGGGTATTGGCCGTGCCGAGGTCCACCGCCACGGAATGACGGAACAGTCGATCGAAAAGCGGGTAATGCGGCGTCGGTCTGGCCATAGGAAGGCTCTGATGTGTCGTTATCCGCCCTTGCCGGGCAGTCTGGAAAATGCGCCCCCGGTCACCCGAACCGCTTGGCACGCCCTGGTGGGCGTAGCGCGATCCGCGCGGCGGGGGTGATTTTCATGCTAATGAGCAGTTAACGGCAAGCAAATCAGAATCTTTAGGGCCACTTTTCAATTGCGACCGTATCAGTCGCGCGACAAAGCGCCGAGTGCGTGCTCCAGCGCCCGCTTGCCGAGCTCGACGCCGTCGGCATTAATCGTGTGACCAATACCGGGCAACGCGAAGGCATCGACCGTGTAGCCGGCGTTGCTGAATGCATCCGCGGCATGGTCGAGCGCCTGCACCGGGATCACTTCGTCGTCTTCGCCGTGCACGAGCGTGAGCGGTGTGCCGTTCTGCGCAACGATCGCCGACGCGAGCCGCCCCGAATACGCGACGACACCGGCAGCGCCTTCCACGCTGGCCGCCACGTGATGCATCGCCATGATCGAGCCCTGCGAGAAGCCGACCAATGCAAGGCGGCCGAAAGGAAGCTGCCAGTGCGCGAGTTCCGCCTCGAGCATGCGCCGCAACGCCGGATAGGCGGCCGCGACGCGTGCCTCGCGATTGCCCTCGTCGACGTCGCGCAGGCTGAACCACTGGCGTCCGCCGAAACCGCCGTCGAAGGCTTCGGTACCGTCGAGCGATGTGAACGCCGCGTCCGGCAGGCTCTCGCTCCAGATGTCCGCGAGCGGCATCAGATCTCGCGCATTGCTGCCCACGCCATGCATCAGCACCACCAATTCCCTGGCCGGCGTTGTCGCAGGCGCGCGCCGCCAGCCGTGTTCGAATTGCTCCCAGGCCATATTCAACTCCTCTCTGTACTCGCTATATTTTCGGTCTGTGTTTCCGCACGCATAGCCAATCACCCGGCAACGTGCTGGCGTCCTGCAGCATCACGTCACGTCGCTTCGCGAAGCGCGATGCCGCCTAAGCCGCGAGCATACGCTGCCGGATTGATTTGCGCCGCCGGACCTGCATGACTCGACGACGCCAGAACGTGAATACAGGTATGCTTTTGCGAGCATTCGACGCGTTGCCCAGCGCATTGCCCGGGCAGCGTATCAGGCATCGCGCAGAACATCCGCCGCATCGCAATCCGGAGAATCGTTTTGAGCCAGCCCCAATCCGCCCCTTCCGCCACGCCGCCCGCACCACCGCCGCCGCTACAAGGCGGCAAACTGGTTCTGGCGACTATCGCCGTCGCGCTCGCCACCTTCATGAACGTGCTCGACACGTCGATCGCGAACGTTGCAATTCCAACCATTTCGGGCAACCTCGGCGTCTCGGTCGACGAAGGCACGTGGGTCATCACCGTGTTCGCCGCGGCCAATGCCGTCTCGATTCCGCTGACCGGCTGGCTCACGCAGCGCATCGGCCAGATCAAGCTGTTCGTCGGCGCGATTCTGATGTTCGTGCTGGCCTCGTGGTTATGCGGCATTGCACCCACGCTGCCGATCCTGCTGGTTGCGCGGGTGTTCCAGGGCGCGGTGGCCGGCCCGCTGATTCCGCTCTCGCAGGCGATTCTGCTCGGCTCGTATCCGAAGGAGAAATCGTCGACCGCGCTCTCGCTATGGGCCATGACGGCCACTGTCGGCCCGATAGCGGGCCCCGCGCTCGGTGGCTGGATCACGGATAGTTATAGCTGGTCGTGGATCTTCTACATCAACATCCCGGTCGGCATTTTCGCGGCCGGCGTCACGTGGATGATCTACCGCACCCGCGAGTCCGCAACCCGCAAGCCACCCATCGACGTGGTCGGGCTGGGCCTGCTGATTACGTGGGTTGCGTCGCTGCAGATCATGCTCGACAAGGGCAAGGACCTCGACTGGTTCTCCTCGCCGGTGATCGTGATTCTCGGTGTCACCGCGTTGATCAGCTTCGCGTTTTTCCTCGTATGGGAGCTGACCGAGGAGAATCCGATCGTCGATTTGCGGCTCTTCCAGCAACGCAATTTTCTCGGCGGCACGATTGCGATTTCAGTGGCGTATGGCGTGTTCTTCGGCAACCTGGTGCTGCTGCCGCAATGGATGCAGGAGTATCTGAACTACCGCTCCGTGGATGCCGGTCTCGTGACCGCGCCGCTCGGCGTCTTCGCGGTGCTGCTCGCGCCGGTGATGGGCCGCGTGCTGCCGCGCTCGGACGCGCGCATCATCGCGACCCTCGCGTTCATTGGCTTTGCGATCGTGTTTTATATGCGCTCGAAGTACGTGATCGAAATCGACACGTGGCACCTCGTGCTCCCCACGCTGCTGCAAGGCATTCCGATGGCGCTGTTCTTCGTGCCGCTGACGGCGATCATTCTGTCGGGCCAGCCACCGAACAAGATTCCGGCGGCAGCCGGCCTGTCGAATTTCGTGCGGGTGTTTTGCGGCGCAGTGGGCACGTCGATCGCCGGCAACGAATGGAATAACCGTACGGTGCTGCACCATGAACGGCTGACCGAGCAGGCCACCATCAACAATCCGCTGTTCAACCAGCAGATCGATTCGACCCAGTCGCTGCTGCATCTGAATCTACAATCGGCCCACTCGCTGTTCGATTTCACGGTCAACACCCAGGCCGCGATGATGGGCCTGAACGACATCTTCTATGTGTCGGCGATCATTTTCATTCTGATCATTCCGCTGATCTGGATTACGAAGCCGGCCAAGGGCGGCGGCGGAGCGAGTGCGGCGGGCGCGCACTGATTGCAGCGTTTTCGGCGCTGCATCAGCGGAAATAGCGGGCGGGCGTGTCGCCGAAGGCGTCGCGGAACACCGCAATAAACGAGGACACGTCGTTGTAGCCGACTTCGAGCGCCACCTGCGTGACGCTCGCCCCGGCGCCGAGGCGCTCCAGCGCAACCAGCAGCCGCAGTTGCTGGCGCCACTGGCCGAAGGTCTGCCCGGTCTCCTTGACGAAAAGGCGCGCCGCCGTGCGCGCGGTCACGCCTGCGGCCCCGGCCAGATCGTCGAGCACCGCCGGTTCCGCCGGGTTGGCGTTCAGCGCTTCGGCGATCCGCTGGATCCGCGGATCGCGCGGCCAGTGCAGCGCGAGAGGCACGCTGGGCAACCCGGACAGACGGTCAAGCAAGACTTGCAGAAGGCGCTCGGCGGGTTCGTCGAACGGTTTGTCATGCGGTTTGTCGTGCAGCAGTTCGGCCGCCGCGCTCAGCAACGCTTCCGCCAGACGGTCGAGCGCCATCGCGCCGCTTTGCGAAGGCAGCGGCGCGGCATCTGTATCGGCATACAGCGAATGGAATTGCACCGGCTCGGCGGCCGACAGGTAATGCTGCACGTTCGCCGTCAACCAGAGCGCGTGACCCGGCGGCACGACCCATCGTCCGGTTTCGGTGCGCACGGTCAGCACGCCGGCGCTCACGTGGATCAGCCGCGCGCGGCGATAGGCGCGCCACGGCTCGTCCAGCGCGTCGTAACGCTCGTCGACCACGAATACCGGACGCGCGACGTCGTCCGGATCGAAGGCTTGCGTCATGGATGTCCGTTTTGCCCGGTTGTCGTAAGAAACATCGCAAGATTAG
Source organism: Paraburkholderia haematera (assembly GCF_905220975.1). Lineage (GTDB taxonomy): Bacteria > Pseudomonadota > Gammaproteobacteria > Burkholderiales > Burkholderiaceae > Paraburkholderia > Paraburkholderia haematera. The sequence goes on from NZ_CAJNBK010000003.1 coordinate 380,560, forward strand.
CATAGCCCTGCGAAACGCTCTTCGAACCCGGCAGGGCCTCGCCGAGTGAACAATTCGCGCCAGGTTGCCAGTAGAATCGCGGGTTCAACGGTCCGAGCCCAATGAACTACGCATCCATTCTCGAACAGATTCATCGCGATCTTCAGCCTTATCTGGGCACCGGCAAGGTCGCCGATTACATCCCGGAGCTTGCGAATGTCCCCGCCGACAGTTTCGGCATGGCGATCGTCACGGCCTCCGGCGACGTGTTCCGCACCGGCGCCGCCGACACGCGCTTTTCCATCCAGAGTATTTCCAAGCTGTTCGCATGCACCATGGCATTCCGGCTGCTCGGCGACGAACTCTGGCAGCGCGTGGGGCGCGAGCCGTCCGGAAACGCCTTCAATTCGCTGGTCCAACTCGAAGCCGAACACGGCAAGCCGCGCAATCCGTTCATCAATGCGGGCGCGCTGGTCGTCACCGACGTGTTATGCCGGCGTTTCGTGCAGGCCGAAACGGCGCTGGTCGAATTCATGCGGCGGCTGACGGGCGATACCAGTATCGACTACGATTCGCGCGTCGCGCAGTCCGAGTTGCAGCACGCCCACCGCAACCGGGCGATGGCGCATTTCATGGCGAGCTTCGGCAACATGGAGATGCCGCCGGAAGTGGTGGTCGACGCATATTGCCGGCAGTGCGCGATTTCGATGAGCTGCGTCGAGCTGGCGAAGGCGGCGCTGTTTCTGACCAATCACGGGGTGGTGCCCGCCACCGGCGAGCGGATTCTCGACACGAGTTCCGCCAAGCGGCTTTCCGCGCTGATGCTGACCTGCGGCACCTACGACGCGGCGGGCGATTTCGTCTACCGGGTCGGTTTACCGGCGAAAAGCGGCGTGGGCGGCGGGATCGTTGCGGTGCTGCCGGGTGAGATGGCAGTGTGCGTGTGGTCGCCGGGGCTCGACAGCAATGGCAATTCGCTGGCGGGGGTGCTGGCGCTGGAATGGCTGACGACTTATACGGGGCAGTCGATTTTTTGACGCCGCACCACGGTGGCCGCAGGGGGCGGCCTTCCCGGATACTTGCCGTCCTCACCGTCCTCACCGTCCTTGCCGTCCTCGCCATGCCGCCGTCGGCCGCCAGCGCTGAACGGCCGCCTAGCCCGCGCGCCCGACCAACTCCGCCATGACGGTCTCATAAGCGGTACTGCCGACCACCCGTTCGTTCACGCCGTCTTCGAAATCGATCCACCCTGAATTGAAGCCGTCGATCATCTCGATGCGCGGCGCGGGCCACGCCGTGCCTTGCGACTGGAACAGCGCCTCCCACTGATCGCGCGCCACCGCCTGAGCCTTCACCGAACGGCCAAGCACGCCGCCGAGTAGCGCGGCGATTTCATCCTGCGTATAGCGCTGCGGTCCTTCAATCTCGATCACGCGGCGCCCTTGCCACGACTGACCAAGCGTTTCAGCGATCACGCGACCGATATCCGCTGTCGCAATCATCGGATACGCACGGTCGAGCGGTTGCAGGAAGCTCGGCATCACGCCCGTTTCGCGCGCCGGCGCAATATCCCACAACGAATTCTCCATAAACCACGCGGGCCGCAAAACCGCCGTCGGAATCGGTAAATCCGCGAGCGCCTCTTCGAGAATATGCACTTGCGTGATGAGACCGAGACCCGAGTCACGCTGTCCGCCGATCGACGAGAGCATCGCGACGCGCTCCGGCCTCGCTTTTTGTAGTGCCTCTTTCAGCACTGCCGCCGCTGCGTGCGCGTTCGGATAGCCCGGCTGCGGCGCAAAGTTCGGCGCCACCATCACGAAAACACCTGCCGACCCGCTGAACGCCGCGGCGAGCGCGTCCGCGTCGTCGAACGACGCGATCGCCACGTCGGCGCCTCGCTCCCGCCATTGCGCCACCTTGCTTTTGTCGCGCAAGACGGCGCGCACTGCGTGCCCCGCGTCCAATAGGGCGCGTGCCGCCGCGCCACCCACCTGCCCTGTCACACCGGTAATTGCATACATGCTCGTCGCTCCTTGAATAAGGCCAATGCCGCGCCGAGCGTCATTCTCGACGCTTCCCAGAAAGTTCACGAGAGCATTAATGTCATTTGTTTAATGACGCCATGGCATTGACAGATGCATATCCGGCGACCCGCGACGTGTCGCCCGACATTAGATACGGATACAAAACGACATTAGATGGAGTTATTGCGTCGGCGCGTACCCGGCAAACGTCCACCGGACGGGCCGTATCCGCCACAGAGTCGATCAATAACTGCCGGCGGCTCTCCGTGAGAGCGCCACAGGCTGAAAATTCTCGCTCGGCTCGCGTCACGATTTTTTGAAGCGCCTTATCGAGCGACGCCAAATCCCCGATCTGGACGTGCCCGTAAACCTTATTGAAGACCGTGACGAGGTCGTCGGCTACAGTCACGGCTGTCAATTGTGCGGTACCGTTGTAGATTATTCAGACCCTCCGTTGTTCATGCGTTAACCGTCGAGAGAAACCCAGCCGCATTCGCTGCGACATTTATAAAATTACGCAGCAGCTCCCGATTCATCTACGCAAGATCTCGTATCGGCTATCTTACTGGCCGTCTCCATCCGTCTGTCTGATCGTGCAAATCAAACCGGCCTCCGCCGCGACCACGCCATCCACTTCGGCGCGTGCCTTGAACTTCCAGATACCGCGCTTGTGCCGCTCGAACGTCGCGTTCAGGATCAGCTGGTCGCCGGGTTCCACCACACGCCTGAATCGCGCGTTGTCGATGCCGACGAACAGGTACAGCGTGTTGGCCGGATCATGCGGCTCTTCCGAGAAGGTCAATAGCGCAGCCGTTTGCGCGAGCGCTTCCAGAATCAGCACGCCCGGCATCACCGGACGACTCGGGAAGTGGCCCATGAAGTACGGTTCATTGATTGACACGTTCTTCAGCGCCTTGATGCCCTTGTGCGGCTCGAGTTCCAGCACCCGATCGACCAGCAGGATTGGATAGCGATGCGGCAGCAGCGTGAGAATCCTGTGAATGTCGAGATTGATTTTTTCAGTGCTCATGGTATTTCTATTAACGCGTTGACCGCGCGATGATCACTCCGGATGCTGGTGTAGGTAGGTAACGCATGTTGCCGCCGTTTCGGTGATCCAGCGGCAGCATGCCACCCGGTCAAAGCAACCGACCCTTCCGGCCTGATACCCGCTCGAACCTTGCCCGGTGCTCACGCCTTGTCTCCCGAGGCATCGGCAGCCGATGCCTCGAAAGCCCTGATTCGGTCGCACAGTCTGTCGGGATTGCACATCAACGCGGCACCTCGTTTCTCATCCGGTGTACCCGGCGCCATAGGGCCGTGTCTCGCCTCTGGTTTCTACTTCTCGTCCATGAACGACTTCAATCGCCCGGACCGGGCCGGGTGCCGCAGCTTGCGCAGTGCCTTGGCTTCAATCTGACGGATCCGTTCGCGCGTCACCTCAAACTGTTGTCCGAGTTCCTCCAGTGTGTGATCCCTGCCGCTCTCGATACCGAAACGCAGGCGCAGAATCTTCGCTTCGCGCGGCGTCAAGGTCGTGAGCGCCTCGCTGACGGCATCCCGCATGCTGGCGTGCAGCGCTGCATCGTCGGGCAAAATCGCCGCAGGGTCCTCGATCAGGTCGCCTACCGACGTGTCGTCGTTTTCCCCGACGGACGCATCCAGGGAAACCGGCTCCCTGACGATCCGCAGCATTGCCCGAACCTTGTTTTCCTGCATCTCCATCCGCTCAGCCAGCACGGCGGCATCGGGTTCCCGGCCGGTCTCCTGCAGGATCTGCCGCGAGATCCGTTTCAGTTTGTTGATCGACTCGATCATGTGAACCGGGACCCGGATGGTGCGCGCCTGATCGGCGACCGACCGGCTGATGCCCTGCCGGATCCACCAGGTCGCGTAGGTAGAGAACTTGTAGCCGCGACGGTATTCAAACTTGTCAACGGCGCGCATCAGACCAATATTGCCTTCCTGTATCAGATCGAGAAACAGCAGGCCGCGGTTCACGTACCGTTTCGCGATCGAAATCACCAGTCGAAGGTTCGCTTCGATCATTTCGCCTTTCGCGCGCAGCGTTTTCGCCTCACTTGCGGTCATCGCGCGACAGACCTCCCTGAAGTCATCGAGCGGCAGCACGACCCGCTTTTGCAAAGCAAGCAGCTTTTCCTGTTCCAGCTGGATCGCAGGAAGGTTTCGCTCCAGCACGCCACTGAACGGGTGTCGTGCCGTGATGAGTTGTTGCTGCCACGCCGGGTTGGTCTCGTTGCCCCGGAAATGCGCGACAAACATGTCGCGAGGCACACCACACCGGTCAACCGCGATCCGCGCAATTTCGCGCTCGATGGTCCGGACCCCGTCAGCCGATACCCGCAACGCGCCCGTCAAACGCTCAATCGTGCGCGCCGTGAAGCGGATCGTCATCAGTTCGGTCTCGATCACTGCCTGTGCGGCGCGATAACGCCCCGATCCGTAACCCTCCGTTTCGTATGCATGCCGCAATTGCTCGAACCAGTCAGCTACCGTCGCCAGCTTCGCCAGCACGTCACGCTTCAGGGTTTCGCTCTGCAGATTGGCCGACGCGGCTTCAGCACCGTCATCATCTTCGTCTTCCTGATCCTCGCCGAGAACCGGATCGCCGTCGACGCTTTCCTCCGCGACGGCAACAACGTCATCCGTTTCCACTGCAGCCGGGTCGATCATCCCATCGACGAACTCTTCGATGGGGGTTGCGCCGCTTGCAACAGCGTCAGCGATCGCCAGTATCTCCGCAATCGTTGTCGGGCACGAAGAGATGGCCCGGATCATGTCGTTGCGGCCCTCTTCGATGCGCCGCGCAAGCGCAATTTCCCCTTGGCGGGTGAGGAGTTCAGTGGTACCCATCTCGCGCATGTACATGCGCACGGGATCGGTGGTGCGGCCGAACTCGGCGTCCACACTTGAGATGGCCGCCACGGCCTCTTCCTCGACCTGCTCATCAGACGAACCCGCGACCGCATGATCGTGCATCACCATGGACTCGGCGTCCGGTGCCTGCTCGAATACGGCGATGCCCATGTCACTGAAGGCTCTGATCACGTTTTCTATCGCATCAGGTTGCGCCAGGCGCTCAGGCAGGCAATCGCTAATTTCCCCACGAATGACGAAACCGCGCTCATTTCCGAGCTTGATCAGCGCGCGCAGGCCCGAGCGGCCGTCGTCGTTTTCTCCAGCGGACTCATCTGGTAGCGCGGCACCGGTGTCGTACACAAGTGCGTTCGCTTTAATCCGGCGTGAACCGGTCCGCAGTGGAACGGTTCCGGCCGCATCGGCCGTGCTTGGGCGACCCGTGGCTGCAATACCGGCAGGTCCATTATTCACGTTGATGTTGTCCGGCACCACGTCCAGTGTCTGCTTCTTCACTGCATTCTTCGTCACGCGGCCGCTCCTTTGAATATGACGTCCGGGTTAGCACGCAGCACGTGCGGCAGCCTTCGCGAGGTGATGAACCATCTCAGAGGCGCGCACCATGCGCCCTGATCAGTTGAACAAGTTCAGACACCGAAATCTCATGCCGAACCTCCTGTTCGGGACCCGTCGCATGGTGATCGCTGTACCGCTCCTCGATCTCGACGAGCACGGCGGTTCTGCCATCGGGTGATGCCTGCAGCATGACGTCGCGATGCGTCTGATGACTATCAGGACTAACCGGATCGTGATACAGGCGCAGACGCCCAAGGCCGTAGTTACGTGGAGCTGAATTCATCTGAGCTTTCCCTTGATCCATTTCTGTCGGTCGTTCAGCCTTGCAGGGCCGTGACAGGCGCGCGTGGTGCCGTCTGGTCTGGCGTCACAGCTCCTCTGCACATGCAGTTGACGTGATAATATCATTATCATTGTCTGCCAATGTCGTTAACCAGGAGACATCATGCCTACCCCAACATCGCGTACAGCCTGCTCAAGACGGCCGCAGGCAACAACGTCACGATCGGTCCAATGCTGCTGGGCGCGGCCAGGCCGGTGCATGTGCTGACTCCGTCCGCCACGGTGCGCGCCATCGTCAACATGACTGCACTGGTCGTCGCCGATGCGGGTGCCGCATTCCCTTCGTCCCGGACCACATGACGTTTCAACTGTCACAGGTAAGCATCTCGCCTGAAGGATCCCCGATGTAGACTAATAAACTCGCGCGCCGTGGCAAACGGGACAGCGCCGCGTGAGGCACCTCACTATTACCGCCACACCGTGATTTCTCCAGGTTCGCTGCGCAGGAATCTTGAACCACTCCAATCGGACAGGAAGGTATTAGCCATGGATCAGCCCGGTACGAACCTCACTGCACCAATTCTTTCTTCCGACTCGGCCGTCTGGTTTTCGGCGTACCGCTTCGGCTGGGGATACTGCGCCTTTACGCTGCCATCTGAAGCGGTTTGCGAAAAACTCGGCGCTGGGAACGGGACCGCGAAACAGTTGCTGCTCGCTTTCGAACTTGGCAGGCGCAAACTGCTGCAGGCGGTAGTGCGGAAAGCGCTTCCGGGCACTGGCGAACGGATAAGGCTCTCGGCTGACGATCTCTAACGCAGAACTGAAGCGTCGCTGTGTCGCCTGGTGCCTGTGACGACCGCCAGCACACGCTGAACGTTGTCAGCTGCCTGCCGTCGTCTACCTTTCCGCTCCGTCGTAATCAGGAGCGCCGCGGACACGGGGTGCGGCGCCCTACTCTCATAGCGCAGAACGCTTATGGAAATCGGCCTCCCTATGAATTTCGCCTAAGCCTGCATTGCCAAAGCACCCCATGTCACGCCAGCACCCACTGCGTGCAATAACACCCTGTCACCGCGACAGATCCGGCCGTCCCGATAAGCCTGATCCAGCGCGAGGGGGATGGAAGCAGCGGACGTGTTGCCATGCTCGTGGACAGTAGCGACCAGACGGTCGACCGGGATGCCCAGTTTTCGTGCCGTGGCTTCCATAATGCGGATGTTCGCCTGATGAGGTACGACCCAGGTGAAGTCTGACATCGCCAGTCCGCACTTTGCGGCGACTTCCTCGCTTACCGACTGGAGCGCACCGACCGCCAGCTTGAACACTGCGGGCCCATCCATGCGCAAAAACGGATCTCCCAACACAGCGCCACCGGCAATGCTGCCCGACACTTTAAGGATGTCCGAGTGGTGCCCGTCGGCATGCAAGGCGGCGCCGAGTATCCCCGGCTCCTCAGATGCGCTCAGGATCACGGCGCCTGCGCCGTCGCCAAACAGCACACAGGTACTGCGGTCCTCAAAATCAAGGAGCCTCGAAAATGTCTCGGCTCCGATGACGAGTGCCGTCCTGACTGACGTGGCCCGTATCAGAGCATCTGCAACAGTGAGTGCATAGATGAACCCACCGCACACCGCCTGAATGTCGAAGGCCGCACAGCCGTTTCGTATTCCGAGTTTCCGCTGGACAAGACAGGCCGTGCTCGGAAAGATTGCATCGGGTGTGGTGGTGGCGACTACGATCAGATCGACGGCATCCGCTTCGATTGCCGCTGCAGACAGCGCGCTAAATGCGGCCGCTACGGCAAGATCGCTCGTTTGCGATTGACGGTCAGCAAACCGTCGGGACTGGATACCGCTGCGTGAATAGATCCAGTCATCGCTCGTTTCGATGCCCCTGCTGGCAAGTTGCGACACCAGGTCCGCGTTGGAAATGACGTTCGAAGGCAGAAAACTACCTGTTCCGACAATCCGTGCAAATGACATGAATAACACCGGTCAGAATGTGGAAGGAAGCTCGCCGCTGTCAGGAACGACATCCCGGAGTGAGCGAGTCTGATATCAGCTTTGTCACTGGCAATGAACGGCAACTCCAGCCGCTATATGCGCTGACGGCGTATCGCAAATGCCATTCTGCAGACTGCAGCACGATCGGTCTCAGGCTTCTGGATTCGTCCCCGCGCATACCCAGGCATCATCTTCCCGTATACCCCTGCCCAGTCGCCAACGAGCCAGTCAACGGCATGCAGACATTGATGAGGATGTGTTTCAACGGGTTGCGCTGTTCGCTGGATTGATCATCACCGTGACCCGGGTGCGCCTGGATGTCAGACAAATTAGGAGCGTATGCCATGATAATATCATTATCATCATTATCATCGTTAACCGCCTGCCTTTGGAACAGGTTTGTGCCCCAGGGATCTAGCCGTTCCGTCGCAGGTTAATGGTCGTGAAGACAGGACATCTGACTGGCCGCACTGGAACCGGAGTGCAAATGCGGGTCGCCAGTCAGCCCGAAGACGCCGAGATCATTCCAATGCAGTGGGTGGACCGAAACCGAACAGGAACGTCATTCAGACCGCAGCATGGATCACTCTCACGCGTCGTTCGACGCCTATATGAAGTTTCTTGCCGGGCCATCCGCGAACGGTGCGCCCGTGGTGCTGGAAACCGAGCACGCGCTTTCGCTGCATTTCGATCTGCTGGCCACGCAAAGTTTCATGTCCCGGCGTGACCCTGACAGGCTGGCGCTCGGCTACACCCGGACCATGATGGGATTCCTGCTGCTGCAGCCGGCGCCCACCAGAATTTCCATGATCGGCCTGGGCGGCGGATCGCTGGCCAAGTACTGCTACCGGCATCTTCCGGATACAAGGATAGTGGCCATCGAGATCGATCCCGGGGTGATCGCGTTGCGCGACACATTTTGCATTCCGCCCGATGATGAGCGGCTCGAAGTAATCTGCGCGGACGGGGCGGAATACGTCAGGAGCAACGATGCGTGCCCGGACGTGATTCTGGTGGATGGTTTTCTGGCACACGGCATGCCCGCACAGCTGGGCAACGCCGCCTTCTACTCGGCTTGCCATGCGCGGCTCACGGGTGATGGGGTGATGGTCGCAAACTTCGTTGACGACGATCCCCATATTCCATACTACCTGGACGAGGCGCGTTCAGTGTTCGGTGAGTCGCTTTCCATTTTCCTGGCCGAGGACAGTGGCAACTACACGCTATTTGCCTGGAAGGGTGCGCCGAGACTTCCCTCCCGGGATACGCTGCTCGCGCGTGCACGCGGCCTGGCCACGACTCATCCCCTGAACCTGCGCGGGACCGCGCGCCGCTTGAAACAAGGCGTGGGGCTCGCTTCGGACTGGACAATCGGCGAGGAGCTGACCGGCTAACGAAACTGCTGACGGACGCGCGATCTGCGCGGCCGGAACGGAAGCGCCGCGTGACGCGTCCACTAACATGCAGGCACTCACGACGGTCGATACAGGCACCTCATGCAAAGGCTCCAGGAAGACATGACATTCAAGGTGCCGGGAACCGGGATGGGCCAGTCAGCATCGGTGGTGCGTCGCATGCCAGGGCTATGCCGCACGGCCGCTAATGTCCCTGCTCAGGGCAGCCACGCATCGTGGCGTAGACGACGATCACCCGCGGTGATGCGAAGTTGATCTGCATGTCGCGGGTGAAGAACCAGGATGCGTCCGGTTGGCCGCGCACGATGTCGCCGGCGTTCATGAGTTGCTGCGCGAGATCCGCGGCCATTCGGCTTAATTCAACCCGCAGGCGCCAGTCGGCATGATGATCGTGGCGACGCAGCCAGATCCTCGTGCTCTCAACAAGATGATGGGGCTGCAGCCACGCTCCGGTGGTGCGAAAGGCAAATATCTCGGATAACGTGAGAAAGCACAGCAACTCTGCGTTCGTCTCAAGTCGGTGCATCCTGCGACCTGTCATATAGTTGCGACCGCGACGACCGTACATCGTCACGTTACCCTCATCGTGCTATCTTCCCGATGCAGGCTGAAGCACGCTGCCGAAGAGACCCGTGGTGCCGTAGAACCAGCACCCAGCGCGATGCCTGCGCGGGATCACATCGCTAGCCTGACGCAGGCGTACCTCAGGCGGTTTTTCGGCGCGGACGCGCGCCAATTGCGCTTTTGGTCCGGTAGCTGACGCCATGCTGATCGAGGTAGTCGCGGATCAGTTGCCTCACCACCTGTGAGGGCGTCAGGTCCTGCGCCGCGCAAAGTTTTTCGAACGCTTCCTTCTTCACAGGATCGATCAGAATCGTGAGTCGAGCGCTTTTCGTTTCCATGACGGGGGCGAAGTCCAAGTATGTTAATTAAATTATAATACATCGTGGGGCCCGAGTCATCTTCGTCGCGCCAGAATCACACGGTGGCCGGCGATTCCCTCTTGTATCGCCGATGCCCAGCCATGCAGAGACCGGGAAGCAAACGACTTGCACCGCGCGGCAAGGGTGCGCTAGATCTCCGCCCTGGCACGCAGAAAATCCTGTCCAGCCCGGGTAATCGACACGCCGCCTCGCCCATTCGCGGGGACGGATACCAACCCGGCGTTACGCAGTTCGTGCGCGACCGACCAGTTTAAAGCGGGGGCATCGCGGCCGTATCGCTGCTGGGCCAGACGCTCAAGCGCCCAGATGGCTGCATGGGTCAAGGGGCTGCTGTCGTTGTGGCTTCCTGCTGTCATCTTCTATCCTTGGGAATGCACCTGCTCAAACAGGCCACGAACGTGCGGGGGTTGCCATCCATCAGCGACAGACGCATCCGGTCAGCACGTTTGCTCATATCGATGCCAGTTGAATTTCTTGCCGTACTCGATGCGCGTGGCCGTCGCATGGAGATTCACCGCGTGCGTCGTTCCGAGTGCGCGCGCCCGGTCAAGCATCGTTGCGAAGGACGGGATCTCATCCGCGCCTTTCCACGCAAAAACAGTGACGTTGTGCTCACTGCCTTCGGACGGCGCCAGTGTCACCGCGTTCGCGAAGACCTCCCTGAGTGAGCGCAGGTAACGATGGAAATCCGGTTCGTCGGTGACCAGATTCGCCACGAGGACACCGTCATCGCTTAACCTGCGGCGACAGGCTTCATAAAACGTCCTGCTACCCAGCTCTGCGGGCAGGCCATCGGCATTGAAACCGTCAACCAGCAGCACATCGGGCCGGTGATCCGGAACCGTGACGTACTGCGCCCCATCAGCACAAACCACCCTGAAGCGCTCACTGTCACGCGGCACATGAAACCGGTCGCGCAGCGCGATCACCTGGGGATTGATTTCGACGACGGAAATCATGGTGTCGGGCAAATGGCGATAGCAGTATTTCGCCAGCGAGCCGCCACCCAGACCGATCATCGAAATGCGGCGCGGGAATGGCTGGAACAGCAGGAAGCCCATCATGGTGCGCGTATAACCCAGCGCAAGGGCGTAGGGATCGCGCCGCAACATGGTGCTCTGCACCCCGCGCGCGTCAAAGTACAGCGAAACGACCTGGTCATTCTCTATGACCACCGGCCTGTTCGCCTTCCTCTTTCTTTTCATGTGCGTGATCGAAAAATTCCGATGCAGGGGCAATCGGCGGGCGTAGGCCACGCCCCCTTGCAGCGGCCAGTCAAGAGGATTCCTGCGTACGAAGCATGGCCGAGAGCGCTTCAAGCGCTGCGGTCTCGTCGGGACCGGTTGCCAGAATGTGCAACTGCGTGCCCGGCTTTGCCCGCAGGGACATCACCGACATGACATCCTTGGCATTGACGGACCGGCCGTTCGCCATGCAGATGATGTCGCTCGCGAACCGGGATGCGTGAACGGCAAGCCTCGCCGACCCGTGTCCGTTCAAACCCCACGGGTCGCCCACCTGAACCAATGCTTCGACCAACCCCGCTCCCCTATGCATAAACGGTAACCCGGACCCGAACCCGCCGGGCGCGCTCAGTGCATCGAACCTGCGATGACCTGGGCAAAGAACGCCCGCAGCAGCGGGTCCCACCTTTCACCCCCCAAGGTGATTTCGGCCACGTCGAGCCGCTTCATTTCCCGATCGAGGTAAACGGCGCGAAGCGACCTTGGGTGCGGCGGCCCGACAAAGAACTGGCCGTCGTCATCCAGAAGCAGAAATGGCTTCTGCCTGTAGCGGCCCCCGAGCAGGGAGGTCGCATCCAGGACATGGCGGGCCGATTCCTTCTGATAGACAAAAATGACGTTGACTCCACATTCTTCCAGGCGATCGCAGATATCCGAAAAACGGTAAAGCATCTGGAATCCGCGTTCGCCCGCCTTGCCCACGCCGATGACGATCAATCCGCGACGACCCATCACGTCCCGCAGATACAGGTGCGTGTAGTCGTGGGACAGCAGCGGAACACTTGCATCAATCACGTCGACCTCCCTGCCGCGCGCAGGCATACACCTCGTTTCGCGCAAGCCCGGCCTGCAACGTGACCAACAAGATTCCTGCCCAAGCCGGCTATATTATTAGCATTTCAGGATAAGTCAATGATAATAACATTATCATGATTTGAGGGCGTCTATTCCAAGGAACGGACCAGACTGTTCGCCGGTTCTTCGATGCGCACGCACGTATGCTTCGAGAGCCTTTCCGCATCGAGGGCCGACGTGGCTCCTGAACGAGCGGGTGCACCCTGCACTGCCGGGATCGGGAAACGGCAGCCACCGAAAAGGTGCCGTAATGCAACTGGCGCCGACCTGGAACCCGTCGCGCGACCTGTGCCCGGCGTCTAACGGTCGAGTCGATAGGCCTGCTCGCGCAGGTCGTCAACCAGTGGCACGATAGCCAGCACAATCAGCACGCCCGCAAGCGGTACCGTCGCGGCATAGCCGATGTGCTTGAATCCCATCGCACCGGTAAAACCACCAACGACGAACATGGCCAGCATCGTCCCATGCACTTTCAGCCTCGCCCGATTCGCCAGTACGAAGGGTGCGGCAGGGTCGGTCCTCGCGGAATTCCAATAAAAGAGCTTGCCCAGTTCGATGCCGATGTCCGTCACGATTCCGGTCATGTGGGTGGTACGGATTTCGGCACCGGACAGTTTGGTGATCATGGCGTTCTGCAGACCCATGATGAAGCACAGGAGCACAACGGTCGCTGGTACGAACAGCGTATCCCACAGCGCCAGATGACTGCCGAGCAGCCCGAAACACAGCAACAGGACGGCCTCGATCAGCAAGGGCGACGCGTACTGGCTGTGTAGCCGCCGGCGCCGCCCCCAGTTCACGAGCACGGCGGAACAGGCGGCGCCCAGCAGGAACGAGATCAGCGATGCGGCGCCGGCTAGAACCAGTGTGAGATCGCCCAGCGCCGCCTGGTCGGCAATCGAGGACACCACGCCGCTCATATGGGACGTGTACTGCTTCACCGCCAGAAAGCCACCGGCGTTAGTAGCGCCCGCCACGAACGTGAGCGAAAAACCAAGTTGCCTGTCTGCCCCGGTGCTCCGGTTCTTCCCGGTCAGGCTCCGGAAATACTGTGCTGGCATCGGCTAATGGCTCCTGGTTCGCGTGGTCAGACCATGCGCCGACGAATCAACGCGCGGGCACAGCGGATGGCCTTTCAGATCCGGCATCGGTTGATAGACATGTCCCCGGCGCCCGAACAAAGCCGGCAAGTTCGTTGTCCGTCCCGCGGGATCATCCTCTGTGGAATCGTATCAATAAAGCTGCTAGGATGATAACGCAATTATCATTAACTGCTAACCTGATGCCCCCGGCTAACGTGCACTCCGAGGGGCGGGTGATGCCCGGAGATGTTGCGGATGGGTCCCAAGCGGCAACGATGCAGACTCAGCACGCGGTTGATTGCAAGACGACAAAAACAGGCGGCCGACAGGCTACCTGGTGCCGCGCGTGACGTATTGGGAGAAGTGCCATGCTGTTTAACGATACGCTTGAAGAACACCGGATGGCGGGCGTCTCGTTGCGGTGCGGCATGCACCAGCGCGTGCAGCTCATTACATGCGCTTTCGCCAATGAGCGCAGCTGCGCACTCGGTCGCTGGCTTCATGAAGAGGGCACGCGCTGCGATGAGTTTCCGGAACTCCAGCAGTTAAGGATGGCGCATGCAAGCTTCCATACGATCACCCTGGTGATCGCGATTTCCATCACGCAAGGGCGTCTCGCCGAAGCAGCCATCATGCTCGAGCCTGATGCCCTGTTCGAAAGCGCGACACGCATGCTCGTACACGCGGTGTCGCGTTTCGAAAAACGCCCGGGTGTGGGTGCGGCAGCCGCATCCACGCCCGGACCGCTCGGGCTGATACATTAAGGTCGCCGTGACGATCCGGTCGTTGCATGACGCCGGTTCGCGGCACCTGATCTGCGCAGTTTCAGGAGAACAATGAATTGTCGGCCGATCACAATCAGTTCAGACGTGCCCTGGCGGAGCGATGGGGCAAGACTTTCGGGGAGCCCGTGATACACGAGGGCCTGCGCACGCGATCGCTGTGTTTCGACGCTCTCGGCATACAAAGCTCGATGCGCAAGAGTGCTCCGCTTGAGCTCGACCTGCCGTACACGCGGGCCATGATGTCGTTCCAGCTCTTTCGCCCCGATCCCAAAGACATTTTGATCGTGGGTCTGGGCGGAGGATCACTGTCCAAATACTGCTTTCACAGGTTTCCGTCGGCACGGGTGACCACAGTCGAAATCGACGTGAGAGTCATCGCGCTACGCGAATGGTTTGTCATCCCGCCCGATTCGGAACGGTTCCAGATCGTGCACGCCGACGCGGCCGAATATCTCGCGGACAGGGCCGGCGTCGCAGACGTGATCCTGCTCGACGGCTTCGATGCGTTCGGGTTGCCTGCCAGCCTGTCGAGCCAGTCCTTCTACGACGCCTGCCATGCCGCGCTGCGTGACGAAGGTGTGCTGGTGGCCAACCTGCTGAACAGCGACCCGCGACTCGCCACCCACCTCGACCGGATACGCCGCGCGTGCGATGGAAAACTGTTCCACACCATGGCACGACGTGAAGGCAACACCATTGCCATCGGGGTCAAACAGGGCACCGTCCCTGGATGGCTTGACCTCTATGCCCGCGCGGAAGCCATCACGAAATCGATGGGGCTCGACCTGTACCGGTATGTCAAAAAAATGGAACGTCATCACCGGGCAGAGGCCGTTCCGGGATACCCTTCGTCCCACACACTGACCGTCGGACAGGACGTCTGAGGGCACCGGAGACAACGCCGATGGAACATCTGCTGGTCGTCCATTACGTGCTGCTGGTGGTCGCCGGCTGGTTGGTCGTCGGGGTTCTGGGACTCGCGAACCTGCACCGCACACGCGTGGTGGCGCATGGCCTGTTTCCACTGGGTGCTGTATTCGGTCTGCTTCTGTGCGGACTCGGCCTGACTGGTGTTTTCTCAAGTCCCCAGGAAGCCGTCCTGCCGCTCGGGTTGCCGGACCTGCCGTTTCATCTGAGGCTCGACGGCCTGTCGGCGTATTTCCTCACGGTACTTGGCGTGGTAAGCACGGGTGTAAGCGCGTTCTCCGCCGGTTATTTCCGCAAGGGCGAGGGCACGCCACCCGGATTGCTGTGCTTCGAATATCACGTGTGCCTCGCGAGCATGGCGGTGCTGCTGCTGGCGGACGATGCATATTGCTTCATGGTCGCGTGGGAGACGATGACACTGTCGGCCACCTTCCTGGTGATGACCAATCACCGCATTGCCGAGATTCGCCGGGCCGCCTGGCTCTACTTCCTGATCTCCCACGTCGGCGCGCTGGCGCTCCTGCTCTGCTTCGGCCTGTTACAGGCCAATACCGGCGACTATACGTTCGCCAACATGCGACAACAGCATCTGGACGTGTTCTGGGCATCCATCGCGTTTCTGCTGGCGCTGTTCGGTTTCGGCACAAAAGCAGGCATTTTTCCGCTGCATGTCTGGCTGCCGGAGGCTCATCCGGCCGCGCCGTCGCCAGTATCGGCCCTCATGAGCGGGTTCGTCCTTAAGGCCGGACTCTACGGCGTGCTGCGCACGGTGTTTGATCTGCTGCACATGCAGATTGCGTGGTGGGGCGTGCTCATGCTGATGCTCGGACTCTTCACCGCGCTGTTCGGGGTCGTGTTCAGCGCCATCCAGACGGACATGAAGCGGCTGCTTGCGTACTCGTCGATCGACAACATCGGCTTGATGTTTGTCAGCATGGGATTGTCGGTCCTGTTTCGCGCGTATGGGATGGACACGCTGGCTGCCCTGTCGCTGACGGCCCTGCTCTATCAGATCGCGAGCCACGCGACCTTCAAGAGCCTGCTGTTTCTCGGCACGGGATCAGTACTCCATGCAACGGGCGAACGTAATCTCGGGCGCCTGGGCGGCCTGATCCGTTTCATGCCGTGGACGGCATGGGCCACTCTCGTTGGCGCGTTTGCCAGTGCTGGTCTGCCGCCGTTGAGCGGCTTCGTCTCCGAATGGCTGTTGCTGCAGAGCTTCCTGTTTACGCCAGGGCTGCCTGATCCGTTCCTGAACATGGTGGTGCCGCTCGTCGCCGCGCTAATCGCGCTGGTGGCCGCGCTCGCCGGCTACACCATGGTCAAGTTCTTCGGCATCATCTTTCTCGGCCAGCCTCGCGAGGCGAAGTTACGCGATGCACGGGATGCAAGTCCGTGGGAGCGCGTCGGCTTCGTGTGGCTCGCAGCGCTATGCGTGCTGCTCGGGTTGTTGCCGGTGCAGTTCGTGGTCGTTCTGGATCGCGTCACGCAGATGCTGGTGGGCGCGGGGATCGGCCCCACCGTCGCGAGGAATGGGTGGCTCCTGCTCGCCCCTACCAGCGTGGACCGGGCCAGCTACATGCCGGCGGTTTTCCTGCTGTTCTTCGTTGCCTGTTGCGGGCTCGCGTGGCTGCTGGTACGCCGTCTTTACCATGGGCGCCTGCGCCGGGCTGCCCCCTGGGCCTGCGGCTTTCCGTTCGTGAACGCGCGCATGCAGGACACGGCAGAAGGGTTCGGGCAGCCGATCCGCGAAATCTTCACGCCGCTGTTCAGGATCGAACGGCGACTACCCTCCCCGCTCGACAAACAGCCCGTGTATAGCGTCATCGTGACCGATCGCGCATGGGCGCTGATTTACGAGCCGCTCGAGCGGCTGGTCAAACGCATCGCGGCGCTGGCGGGGCGCCTTCAGACGGGCCGCATCGCCGTCTATCTGATGCACAGCTTTCTCGTGCTGATCGTCCTGCTGATGCTGGTGAGACGATGATCACACTCTCCGGATTGCTCTCCCAGGGGCTGGAAATCCTGCTCGCGCTCGCAGCAGCGCCCTTGCTAGGCGGTTGGGTCAACATGTGCCGCGCGCGCTTGCAGAACCGCCGTGCGCCCAGCATCTGGCAGCCTTACCGGATGCTTCACAAGCTGTTCAACAAGGAGTCAGTCGTCGCCGACCATGCCAGCCCCATATTCCGCGGCGCGCCGTATGTTGTCTGGGCCTGCATGACGCTCGCTTGCGCGATCGTGCCCACGCTTTCGACCGATCTGCCGCTCTCGCCGGCCGCGGACGCGATCGCTCTGGTGGGCCTGTTCGCGCTGGCTCGCGTGTCCATCTCGCTGGCCGCGATGGACGTCGGCACCGCGTTCGGCACGCTCGGCGCGCGTCGCGAGATGCTGGTGGGCTTCCTCGCGGAGCCTGCCTTGCTGATGGTACTGTTTTCGGCGTCGCTGATTACGCGGTCCACCTTGCTGACCAGTATCGTCGCAACGCTCAGCCATCGCGAGCTGGCGATTTATCCGAGCCTCGCGTTCGCAGGGATCGCATTCACGATGGTGTCGCTCGCGGAGAATGCGCGCCTGCCGGTCGACAACCCGACCACGCACCTCGAACTCACGATGATCCACGAGGCGCTGATCCTCGAATATTCCGGCCGGCATCTCGCACTGATGGAATGGGCCGCGAGCCTCAAACTGTTCGCGTACTCCTGCATCGGCCTCGCATTGTTCATCCCGTGGGGCATCGCCGAGGCCGGCAATCCGACCGCGCTGCTACTCGCGATACCCGCGCTGTTCGTCAAGTTATTGATAGGTGGCGCAGCGCTTGCGGTCGTCGAGACGACCAACGCGAAGATGCGCATTTTCCGCGTGCCGGAGTTTCTCGCGACAGCGTTCCTGCTCGCTGTCATCGGCATGCTCGTTCACTTTCTGCTGGGGGCGTGATGCACGGATTCGCCACGCAGATCATCAACTTCCTGGCCGCGATCCTGCTGCTGCTGTCGTTCGCGATGCTCAGCCAGCGCCGGATCCTGTCGCTGATCCACCTCTATACGCTGCAGGGCCTGACACTCGTGTCAGCCAATGTGATCCTCGGATACGTCACCGCCGACGTGCACCTCTATATCTCCGCCGCACTCACCCTGGTGCTCAAGGTTGGCCTGATCCCCTGGATACTTTATAGGCTCGTGCAGCGCCTGAACGTCAAGACGGACGTGGAGCCGCTCCTCAACATTCCCGCCACGCTGCTGATCGGCATCGTGCTCGTGATCATTGCATTCAACGTGGCGTCGCCGATCAGCCAGCTCGCCTCATCGGTCGCACGCGGCACGCTCGGCATCGCACTCGCCTGCGTGCTGCTGTCGTTCATGATGATGATTACCCGCGCGAAGGCGATCCCTCAGGTAATCGGCTTCCTGTCGATGGAGAACGGTCTGTTCTTTGCCGCTGCCGCGGCAACGAACGGCATGCCGATGATCGTCGAACTCGGCATTGGACTCGATGTGCTGGTGGGCATCCTGATCCTCGGCGTGTTCATGTTCCAGATCCGAGAGCAGTTCGACAGTCTGGACATTCATCACCTGGAAAAACTCAAGGATGACTGAAGCCTGGGTACTGCTGCTGGTTTTCGGGATCCCGCTTTTCGCAGGCGCATGTCTGGCGCTGGTGGGACAGCACCATGTCGCCGCAGAGCTCAACGTCGGGTTCAGTTTCCTCACATTCGCGGCCGCCGCGCTGCTTGCCGTGCAAACCGTGGCGCACGGGCCTGCGTTCGCGCTGGGCAAGCTGTTCTTCGTCGATCCGCTCAATGTGTTCCTCGTCGCGCTGACGGCCTTCGTCGGTTGGACCACGTCGATCTTTTCGAGGCCGTACATGCGCATCGAGCGTGACCGCGGCAAGATGACCGGCCCTCGCATGCGCCTTTATCACAGCATGTACCAGCTGTTCATCTTTGCGATGCTGCTCGCGCTGCTGACCAACAACATGGGCATCCTCTGGGTCGCCATGGAAGCTGCCACGCTCGCGACGGTGCTGCTCGTCAGCGTCTATCGCACGGCAGCCAGCCTCGAAGCCGCGTGGAAGTACTTCATCCTGTGCGGCGTCGGCATCGCGCAGGCGCTGTTCGGCACGATCCTGCTCTATCTCGCCGCAAGCCGGCAGCTCGGTGGCGGCGATGCGCTGCTCTGGACCAGTCTGAACGCGGTCAAAGGCAGTCTCGACCCGACCATCATTTCGCTCGCGTTCGTGTTCCTGCTGATTGGCTATGGCACCAAGGCCGGCCTCGTGCCGATGCACAACTGGCTGCCCGACGCGCATGCCGAAGGCCCCACGCCGATTTCGGCCGTGCTGTCCGGCCTGCTGCTCAACGTCGCGCTCTATGCGGTGCTGCGCTGCAAGGTGCTGGCCGATGGTGCACTCCATAACGGCCTGCCGGGAAACCTGCTGGTCGGATTCGGGCTGGTCTCGGTGCTGGTCGCAACCTTTTCGCTGTTCCGGCAGAAAGACGTCAAGCGGCTTTTTTCGTATTCGTCGATCGAGCACATGGGTTTGATGACGTTTGCGTTCGGGCTCGGCGGCCCCATTGCGACGTTTGCGGGTCTGCTCCACATGACGGTGCATTCGCTGGTGAAGTCGGCCATCTTCTTTACAGTCGGGCATGCGGCCCAGAAGGCCGGCACCCAGGCGATTGACGACATCCGCGGCCTGTTGCGCGTGAGCCCGACCGTTGGGTGGGGCATGATGCTCGGCGCGCTCGCGATCCTGGGCATGCCGCCATTCGGCGTCTTCGCGAGCGAGTTCCTGATCCTGACGACCGCAATGAGCAAACTCCCGTGGGCCACGCCCTTCCTGTTGCTCGCGCTTGCCGTGGCGTTCGCGGCCATCTTTGTGCGTGTGCAGGGCATGGTGTTCGGGGACACCACGGCCAAGGTTCTTGAACACCCACCGGCGTTGCTGCCGGTGTTTGTCCATCTTGGCATCGGGTTGATGCTGGGACTCTACATTCCGCCCTATCTTGCGACGTGGTATCGGCAGGCGGCGGCCATGATCGCGGGGTGACATATGCGCATCGAGGCATTCGGGTTTCCCAAACTTGTTCGTCTGTCCGTGTTCGCGGGCAAGTCTTCGGCTTTTCTCGCGCGTGTCGATTCCGACACGTGGACCCGCACCGCCGACACCGTGCGCGAGACGGGTGGCCGTCTGATCTCCCTGTGGGGTGCCGAAGAAGCTCCGGGCACATTCGCGATCTCCGCCGCTTACGCGCTGGAAGACGGCATCCTGTGGCTTCAGTTGCCGGTAGGCGACGGGCATGGGGACAGCGACGGATACCCGGATATATCGGCGGTCTTTCCGTGCGCGACACGCATGCAACGGGCCGTCTACGATCTGGTCGGGCTGCGTGCGATCGGCGCCGAAGATACACGGCCGTGGCTGAATCATGGCAACTGGCCAGCCGATTACTTTCCGTTGCAGAAATTGTCCTCCGGAACCGAGCGGTTTCAATCCCAGGAAGCGGACTATCCGTTCGTCCACGTCGAGGGTGACGGTGTCCACGAGATTGCCGTCGGTCCGATCCACGCAGGCGTGATCGAGCCCGGACACTTCCGCTTCTCGGTCGTCGGCGAAAAGGTGTTGCGCCTCGAGGAGCGGCTGGGCTATGCGCACCGGGGAATCGAGCGGCTGTTCGAGCACGTGCCCGCGCTCGATGGACACCGTCTCGCAGGACGCATCGCCGGAGACACCACGGTCGCCTTTACCTGGGCTTATTGCATGGCGGTCGAGCGCGCGTTGAATGGACGGATTCCGCCACGCGCGCAGTGGCTGCGCGCGCTGCTGCTCGAGCGCGAGCGCATTGCCAACCATCTGGGTGATCTTGGGGCATTGGGTAACGACGCCGGGTTCGCATACGGCCTCGCACAGTTTTCCCGCCTGAAGGAAGACTGGCTCCGCCTGAACGACCGGTTTTTTGGACACCGCTATCTGATGGATCGGATCATGCCTGGAGGCGTAGCAGCGAACATCGATCCGGAGTGCATCACCGCGATGCTGACGCAGTGCGGCCAGATCGATGCGCAGGTTCGTGTGATGCAACGTATTTACGACGATCAATCGGGGCTGCAGGATCGTTTTGCAGGCGCGGGCATACTCTCGGCGAAGGTGGCGGAGCATTTCGGCGTGTGTGGACTGGTCGGGCGAGCAAGCGGCCGGAGAATCGATGTGCGGGTCGATCACCCTTACGCGCCCTACCATGAGGTACAGGTGCAGATGGTCAGCGACGGGCGGGGCGATGTCGCAGCACGGGTCGCAGTCCGCTTCAACGAGATCTACGAATCCATCCGGCTGATTCGTGCCCTTCTCGCCGATCTGCCTGGCGGTGAGATCGCTTCCCGGATTGAACACGGTGGCTCATCATCCTGCGGGGTCGGCTGGATCGAAGGCTGGCGCGGCGATGTCTTCGTCGCACTCGAGACCGGGGCCGACGGGACCATTTCGCGCTGCCACTGCCATGACCCGTCGTGGCACAACTGGCCGGCCCTGGAGCACGCGATCATCGGCAATATCGTTCCCGATTTCCCACTGATCAACAAGTCGTTCAATCTGAACTACGCGGGACACGACCTGTAATGTGGCAACTTCTCAAACAGATCGCGACAACTGGCACGCCGACTCTGCGTGTGCCCGAGGGCGATGACGCATGGCGGGCCGAAGGCCACCGTATCCAGCAGGACATCCTCGATGTGCTCGGCCGGGCGCTGTGCATTCGCGAGATCGATGCGGGCTCCTGCAACGGCTGCGAACTGGAAATCCATGCACTCAACAATCCGTACTACAACGTCGAAGGTCTGGGTATCAGGTTCGTCGCGAGCCCCCGCCATGCCGACATGCTGCTGGTCACCGGCCCGCTCACACTGAACATGCACGAAGCGGTATTGCGGGCCTATGAGGCAACGCCGCAGCCGAAGCTGGTGGTCGCCGCCGGCGAATGCGCCTGCACGGGGGGTATCTTCAGGGACAGTTACGCCGTGCGCGGACCGCTGTCGAACCTGTTGCCGGTCGACGTCACGATACCGGGTTGTCCGCCGCCCCCCATCGATATCCTGAGAGGCATTCTTACAGCGCTTCGTACGAAACACGCAACCTCCCTGCCATGATCACGATCCGGGATCGCTCGCCGAACCCGCTCAGTACGTCAGCCGACGTTTTCCGCGAACGCGCGAAAGCCTGATGTCCACGGTCACTGTTGCCAGTCGCGCGGCGATGGGGGCGATGGGGGGCTAGACGCGCACCGGGATGAGCGCGAGCGAAGCGCGTGCGACGATGTACGTCTGGGGCGGAGAAGGCTTTGATTCAGTGGATGGTGTGCTGGATTCCACACCACGGCCCGCACCGGTCTGCGTCGGCTCCCGGACGACGAGAACCGGGATCTGGCAGTGCGTCAGCACCTTCTGGGTCTCACTGCCAAGCAACAAGGCGCGCATGCCGCCTCGGCCGTGGGACGCCATGACGATCAGATCACAATTTCGTTGCGCCGCCACGCTGATAATCGCCTCGTACGGGTGAGCGCGGTTCCTGGTGAACGTATCGCACTCGACCCCGGCCTGGGTGGCCGCTTTTGTGACGACCATGAGGTAGTCATCCGCATGCTGTCGGGCAGCCTGAATGAACTGGTCCCCGGTGTCCGCGATCACTTCGGCGCCGTACGCCAGGACATGGAATTCCGGGATGACATGAAGCCCCGTAACCTTGGCGCCACTTTCCCTCGCGAGCGTCACCGCCATCTGGATCGCGGCTTCGGAGAGGGCCGACCCGTCAGTCGGCACCAGCAGATGCTTGAACATGCGTTTCTCCCTGCGGCTAGGCCTGTTCGTCCTGACGTCCTGCCCGGAGCCCGCAGCTTGAGCCAGGCACTCCTGAATCAAGGCTATTTCTTTCAGTATAGTTAGATTTACGATGCGTGGAAGCGTGGAAGGTTGACTATTTCTCTGACAAAGTGCCGTCCGCCGACCCCATCTCTCTAACCGTTGCCGTCCGCTGCGGCAATGGCCGCTCCGTGTGCGATCAGGCGACCCAGACGCTCGTTCGCCCGAAGAATTGCCTGCAGACGGGTTTCCCTGAGTTGCCTGTCATACTCATTGATGACCGTAGAAATCAGCCCAATCACTTTGTCCGGGTAGCTCCAGTCGCCCACGGCTTCTCCACGATCAAAGATCGCGGCCACTTCCTGCTCCGCCTCACGCACGCTGTCGAGAGTGAGTAGTCCGTGCCCGTCCTCCGTGAGATAACGGGTCATCAGGATAACCATATAAAGCCGCCGCGTAATGGACGCGTCGCCGTGTCTGCCGCGCGCAGCCTCGAGTGCCATCCGGTGCTGAAGCATGAGTGCATCTACGTCGGCTCGTGGCATGGGAAGGAAGAGTGCTTTGCCCCGAGTGGCCAGAGCATTCCCGAAAATCTTGCGTGCCATCAAAACTCTGCCTGTTTGTGCGTAGCTATTCGGAGGCGTAGCGGGCGTTGTCGGCAATCAGGACCACGCGCGCTTGCATCGGCAATGTGAGCCACGACCCTTTCGCTCACCCGTTTATCGATGGAAAGTGATTCCGCCGACGGGACCTTTGCCTCTCCTCTGAAAGAAGTCCATCGCGCCTGCCCGCAGCCTCTCTCAGGTTCGTCCGCCCCTCGAAATCCGCAAATCGCTTTGCCGTCGAGTTCACTGGTCTTTATTTAGAAGCCTGTCCCTTTCGCAAGATTCCTCGACAACGATCTAAAGCCCACCAGACTTACCGGGTCATTAGCCCCCTGGCGGCCGCTTACGTCATTGCTGTTGCAATTGCGTCTTGTGTCAACCGCAAAGGTGAGGCACGGTTTTTCATGAACACCCTGCCTGCGAGCGTAATCGACAAGCTGGTTCCGATGTGCAACTGGTCGTCGCGTATCAGTGCGAAACCCATCATGGTTCGCTTGGACCCGAGCACAACCGCGCCCGCGCACATCCGTGGAGACGGCACGCCCGCATATCGGGCCCCGCTGGGAAAGCTTTTTCAAGGCGGGCACTGTGAATCTGATCTCGTACTGCGGTGACATTCAATCCGTATTGCTGGATACCCGTCGGATTCCAGGGTGCTGGACAGAAATGTCTGCAGCAAATCGGCCCATGTGTTGTCCTGCAGATCGATGTTCGCTGCGGCGATCAGTCGCAGGCCGCGATCCATGTGCGCAAAGCTCAACGAGCGCGCCTGCTGCGGCCGTCGAAAGAAATGTCCATCCCCGTCGAGCAGCAAAACGGGGCTGCCCTGGAAGCGGCTACTTGCGACGGACAGTGGGTCCAGCACGTGCCGTGAGGATGCCTTCGGGTAGATCAGGACAAGATTGACACCTGCCCTCACCAATTGTTTTCCAATGCAGTTGAACCGATAGGCCATCTGGAAGCCACGTTCCCCGCCTTTGCCCACGCCAACGACGACAATTCCGCGGCTACCCACCTGCTCCCCCAACGAAGTGGGTCGACGGTCAGGTGATAGCAATACTCCGTCCAGATCAAACATGGTGATGTCCTCGTCGGGCCGGTTCCGGTTGTGTTCAGCAAGGCCAGGTCAGGACGTGACCGATGTTTACCTTGGCAAATGTAATTATAGTCGACTTCTATTATAATAGAATGTGTGTATGGAAACGTCACTCCAGGTGGCCGGGCGGGACAATGCGAGCGGCTCACGCATTGGTTTTTGCACGCTTCGAATAACTTGAAGGGAGAATGTATGTCGGATGTACTGCCGTGTCCCAACTGTGCCCAGGAGAACACCTACCCTGACGGCACGCTCAATGTTTGTGCTGATTGTGGTCACGAATGGTCGCCCCACTCGATGCAGGCGTCGGACGATCTGCCGGAGATGAACGTTATCAGGGACGCAAATGGGAATGCCCTGTCAGACGGAGATTCGGTGGTTCTGGTAAAGGATCTGCGCGTCAAAGGCTCCTCAATCACACTGAAGGTGGGTACCCGCGTCAAGAGCATTCGTCTGGCGGAAGGTGATCACGAAGTGGACTGCAGGATGGACGCGGGCAGTTTCATGCTTAAGGCGTGCTATCTGAGGAAGGTCTGATCAGGTGCGTATGACAGGCATCACGGCCGTCGCGCGAGCAAGTCAGGTCTGGATATCAGATCGTTTCAGCTGCCAGGATGAATGCTTGAGATGAGTGATGATTGGGCATCTTATGATGCATTTGTCGAGCTTTTATCGACACCGCTGGACGACGGGCGGCCGTTCGTGCTGGAAACGAAGCGTGGGATATCGTTGCATTTTGATCATTTTGCGATACAGAGTTCGATGTCGCGCAGGTCGCCAGACGAGCTCGTTCTTGGCTACACGCGCACGATGATGGGGTTTCTACTCCTCCAACCCCAACCCGAACACATATGCATGATCGGCCTGGGTGGCGGATCGCTGGCGAAATACTGCTATCGCCGCCTGCCCGAATCCACTATTACCGCAATCGAAATCAACGCTGAGGTGATCGCCCTGCGCGACGTTTTCCGGATACCGGCGGATGATGGTCGGTTCAAGGTGATTTGCGCTGACGGAGCGGAGTACATGCGAGACGCCGCCGTAGCGACGGACGTGATCCTGCTCGACGCATTCGGCGCGCGGGATGTCTGACCAGTGCGCGAACTTCGAGTTTTTTGCCACGTGCCGCGAGAGATTGACGGATTCTGGCGTACTCGTTGTCAATTTCACTGGCGACGATCCAGGATTGCCGCTTCACGTGCAAAAACTTGAAGCGGTGTTTGGCATCTCGTATGCGCTTGTGTCCTGCAATGGGGGGGGCGAACTATGTCAGCTTCGCCTGGAAGGATGCGCGTCAATTACCGTCGAGGCAAGCGTTGCTGACACATGCGCGGTCCATGAGTTGGGTAAGCGATCTCCGTTTATCCGCAACGGCCAGACGCCTGAAAGACGGCGAGTGTCTAGACTGGAGGCGTCTGGTTCGGCCTTCACATGGAGACGTGTGCTGGAGAATCGGCGCCTGAAATTTGGGTAAGTCCTCCCGTCTGTGTGGCCACACCTCGGCGACGA
This sequence comes from Paraburkholderia haematera, assembly GCF_905220975.1. Classification (GTDB taxonomy): domain Bacteria; phylum Pseudomonadota; class Gammaproteobacteria; order Burkholderiales; family Burkholderiaceae; genus Paraburkholderia; species Paraburkholderia haematera. The sequence goes on from NZ_CAJNBK010000003.1 coordinate 406,613, forward strand.
TGTGGATACGATTAGAAGTGGAAAGCGCTTCCTGCGTAGAGGGAATCCATGAGACTCGGGACTTGAATGCATGGAGCAGCGAGTCCCTATCACCCAGCATCAGTTAGTCATCGCGAATAGTGAGATTTTATGAGTCCAGCCAAGTTCGTACTTCGTTATACCGCGGTGCCACTGATTGCGATCGTTGGCGTGGTCATCTGGACTTCCATACCTTCGTCAAAGGAAATCGATGCGCGACAATACGCGGCACTCTCGGACTCATATACAGATTTTCCACCACAATTTCGGCGTGAGATTGCCAACGCAATGAAGCATGACCGAATTGATGATTGGGATTATCAGGCACTCGCACGCCAATCGCTGAAGGATGGCATCGCGTTGGACTGGCCGGCGACCGGCGCAAGTGATGTGGTAGCGGAGCGCCACAAGCTGGCTGCCCTGGTTCATTCAGATCCTTACCAGTCAGGAAATCAGAAATGAAGGATGTTCTCGTAGCAATCGCATTCGCGCTGATCATCGGTAGCCTGATTTCCGCGCTGTATTTCATGAACCACGACCGTGGACGCACCGGAAGGATGGCTTGGTCGCTTGCAGTGCGGGTGGGGCTGTCTATCACCCTGTTTCTTAGTTTATGGGTCGCACATTGGCTGGGTTACATCGACCCGACCGGAATTCCGATTGGTCGGTGAACCGACGGAAATGTTTGCCATTGAGACAAAATAGTCGTCTCGACGGTGTCACTACATATCCCATCTATAACGCACAGCGACGTTGCTTACCGCTGCGCATGACCGGCGCCAGGCGCTGGCAAACGCCCTTGCCCCCGGGGCTCCGGTCAGATTACGCTCACAACCGCCCCATTTGAGCCCGGCTTGAGACGGATGTTAGTCGAGTCCCGCGCGGAGTTTCCGTCTCGGCATGATCTGGAGAAAGTAGTCGCCGGTAGGCGGTTTCGCACAGCCTGTACACGGCGAGCATCGACAGGACAGCGGAACAGCTCAGTACGGGGACAATGCCCCCAGGCAAACACATTTACTGATCCGTGAATGCGGCTCGGGAACAGAAAGTCGGGAGGCGACAGTCTCGCTAACTTGAGCTCGGTCTTCGCGCCTGATGCAATCGCGTTCAACCGAATTTCTGCGTCCTGATCGGGCACAAAGAGCCACCGCAAAACCAGGGCCATCAGCAGCGAACATCGTCCACATAAAACAAATGTAATCAACTGTTAATGCCGTACTGCGACCGATTGCCCTACTGCCCCTGAACGGCTTGAACAATGCGTTCCTGAGCCATCCCGTTGGACGATCCGTATGAGCGTTGCGAGAGTCGAGCATAGGGACAGTTGGACTAGTGCCGATGCATTCCACCGGAACCATGCATGCCGCCGAATTCCCTCATACCACCGGGGCCATGCATACCACCGGAGCTATGCATACCACCGAAGCCAGGCGTACCACCGAATCCCCTCATACCACCGGAGCCATGCATTCCACCGAAGCCATGCATACCACCGCCAGGGAGCGGGCCGCGATGAAAGCCCGCTCCGACGAACGTGACGTGATCGTGACCCATCTGGTGAAAGTGGTCGAAGTGGTGAAAGCGATGGAAATGATCGACAAAGATCAAGCTCACGCCGCCGCCAATGAATAGCGGCGGCCCCCACCACCATGGGTCGGGATAGGGATAGGCCGCGACGGGGTACCACAGAGCGCTGCCATCCTGGCTTTGAACAATTTGCCAGGTCCCATCGCTCTGTAGGCAGGCACGTCCGACGACCTGCTGCATCGTCCCATCGATTTCTGCCTGCCCGGCAACTGCGCGGCAATTCGTGCTGTCGGCTAGCACCGGTTGCTCGTCATAGGTTTGCGCGAGTGCAGGCGCAGCGAAGCCGAGACAGACGAGCAATGTCCCGACACGAAGCAGGTTGTCCATGATGTATGGCCACATGAATCCCCGACGTTTTCGACGTCGTGTCGTCGGCGTCACCCAGCACATCGGTGTGCTTGTGCAAATTCACGCCGCGGGCTTAGCTGCGGTAGAGGCCCGCCGCTCGGGACGTGGTTGCCTGACGGGTAAACGATGGAGCACGCCGGCTTATTCCAGCGCCGTGCGTGTTACGTGGGCCGCGTCAATTAGGGCATGTTGGGGCAATCGTTCCCGTGCGCGCCGATCGATTCGATTGGTTGCGGGCGCGATATCGGCCGGCCGCCCTCGGCGTGGCACGTTCACGAAATGTGCCAGGAAACCGGAACGTAGTGAATGTTGCCAACCTCGTCGCAGCGCGCGATGGTATAGACCGTGTGTACTCTTAACGATCGATGACTGTCCCAGTCGCACTATCTCTGGAACATGGGAATAACCTGGCTGCGCGGATCGTTCTACTACCGCAGTTTCCGTAGTAAGTGGGTCACCTGAACGAGCCACGTCGCAATGCCAGCGATGGACATCATCTTGATGTCAATCGGCGGTACGTCACCTCGTCGCGTTTCATTCGGGACCTTGGCAATGAAACACCCCACCTCGGCATCATGCGCGGCTCAGTCAGCCACACGCACGATGCCGAATGCGATTTGTAGAGAGGAACATCATGATCCGCAGTCCACGTATCGCGATCTTCTTTGGTGCGGCCGCACTTAGTCTCGTTTGCAGCCCGGGTTACGCAGACGCGATGATAAAAGCCACGCTCCTCAATAATCACGCGATCCAGCTTGATGCCAATCACGTCAAGGCAGGCTCAATCGTGTTCGAGGTAAGCAACGCACCTGACACCGGTCTGACGCATGAGCTGGTCGTGCTGAAAACGGATCTGGCCGACGCCAGGCTGCCCGTTAAAAACGGGCAAGTGCGAGAAAGTCAGTTCAAAAAAATGGGAGAAGTGGAGGACGTGGCACCGGGCAAGAGCAGGCACATGACGCTCAAGTTGACACCCGGCCGCTATGTATTGATATGCAACCAACCGGGCCACTATTCAATGGGCATGCATACGTCGTTGGTCGTCACGCCGTGACCTTCCCGGGTCAACGTATGCGAGTGGATCGGTAATCGGCGTATCTGCCCTGCAACGAGGTTCGGCGAATGTCTTGACGCTCGCGACACCCGATGTAGTGCCGGGAGCCTTTGATGAGATCAACCTGGGGCGCCGACGCCGGGAAGCTCGCTCAAGGAGTTCGACACTGTCTCAACCCAGGTCCGATTCAGGACGGCCATCACCTCGCGCGCCGTGTTCTCGGAATGTGCGCGAAGGATCTGCGGCAGATCCTTGTGAGCGGGATCGGTCAACGCGGCAAGGATCGCCTCGTGCTCGCTCATCGATTCGGCCCAGCGCAGCGTATCGGCGTTAGCCGCACCGCGCGCGCGACGAACCTTCGACATCAACGAGGCATAGATCGTGGACAGCACCGGGTTATCCGATGCGTCGACGATCATCTGGTGAATTTCCTGATTCAGGCGGAAATACTCCACCCGCTTGCCGGCCTCGTGACACTCCACCACGCGCCGATGTTTCGCGGCGATCGCCGACACTTGCGCGGCTCCGATGCGCTGCTGGGCCAGTTCTCCGGCCATCGCCTCGAGGCCATGCAGCAGTTCGAATGTCGAATTGAGATCGGCAAGATCGATCGGCGCAACCCGATAGCCAATGTACTGGCGATGCGTAACCAATCCCTCGGAGACGAGTACCTTCAGCGCCTCCCGCAAAGGCGTTTTCGATACGTCGAAGGCGACGCACAGGTCCTTTTCGTCGATCCGGGCACCCGGCGGCAACTCACCTTCATCGATCATCACGCGCAGGCGCGCGCCGATCTCCGCAGCCATGCCGCGAGTGCGCAGAAGCAGGGGTTTTCGAGTGGTCTGGCTCATGATGGCTGCAAGCTTACCACGAATGGAGCCACTCAGAGATGCTTCGCTACATCACAAATAAAACCAATTAAACCAGGGGTTTGCGATATGTGTAATTACAGATTACTAATCTTATACTCCGGTGAACGTTGCGCGACGTCACGAAAACACTCGCCTACCCAGGAGCATGTCTATGTCGTCCTCACCCGGTGTTGCAGCCATGACGGAAGGAAAATCCGCCGTCCGATGGAAGATTTTCGTCGTCATGCTGAGTCTGATCGCCATCAATTACGTTGACCGGGCGTCGCTGTCGGTCGCCATGCCGCTGATTTCGAAGGAGTTCGATATCGGCCCGGCCATGGAGGGACTGATCCTCAGTTCGTTCTTCTGGACCTATGCAGTCATGCAGATTCCAGGCGGGATGCTCGCGGACCGCTATAAGCCACGCGTCGTTATCGCGGCCGCGACGGTGTTCTGGGGCTTGTTTCAGGCACTCGCGGCGGTCTGCACGAGTGCGCCCGGACTCCTTCTCACGCGCCTCGGACTCGGCGTGTCGGAAGCGCCGATCTATCCGGCCGGCGGCAAGCTCAACGCCATCTGGATGACGCAGACCGAACGGGGCCGCGGCGCGACCCTGCTCGACGGCGGCGCACCGCTTGGCGCCGCGTTGGGCGCAATCCTGATTACGGGCCTGATCGCCGTGCTCGGTTCATGGCGGATTGCATTTGCGGTCGCCGGTATCGGCACGGTGCTGGCGGGGATCCTCGCCTGGTATTACGTCCGCAATTCGCCGCGTGAACATCGCGGCGTCAATGAACTCGAGGCGAGCTATATCGAGGCATCCCATGCCCGTGACGCCGCGCTCGAACCGGCGATGCTGTCCGGCCGGTCGCAGGATTTCCTCAAGTACCGCTCGGTCTGGTGCATGTTTTTCGGCTGGATGTGTTTCAACACCGTGTTCTACGGTCTGCTGACCTGGATGCCCAACTATCTGCACAAGGTGCACGGGTTCGACATCAAGCAGATGGGCGGCTCGAGCTTCATCATTTTCTTCAGCGGCTTCATCGGTGAGCTCATCGGCGGCTGGATTGCGGACAAATGGAAGGCGGCGGGAGGACGGCCGAACGTCGTCATGCGCACCTTGTTCGGCATCGCCGCGATAGTGGCAACCGTGTCGATCTTCTCGGTTGCCTATGTGACTAGTCCCGTGGTCGTGGTGGCGTTGCTCTCATCCACGCTGTTCTTCCTGCGGTGGTGCGGACTTTACTGGTGCATCCCATCGTCACTCGGCAGCCGTAACAAGATTGGCTTTCTCGGTGGCTTCATGAATCTTGGCGGCAATATCGGCGGCATCACGGTGCCGATCATTGTCGGCACGATCGTCCAGTTCACCGGCTCGTATTTCCTTGCACTGATGTTCTTCGCTGCCGCCGGGCTCGGCTTGCTGTTCTGCTCGAGCTCAATCGACTACGAAACGAAAATCCCCGTTTGATGTTTGACCGACCGTTGTTGTCAACCAGAGATATCACGATGAAAAAACGTACCCTACTCGGCATGCTGACGCCCTCGTCCAACACCTCGCTCGAACCGCTCACGAGCGCGATGGTCGCCGGATTGCCGGACGTATCGGCACACTTTGCGCGTTTTCCTGTCACCGAAATTTCGCTCAGCGATCAGGCGCTCGGACAGTTCGACGATTCGAAGATCATCCAGGCCGCCCAGTTGCTGGCCGACGCGAAGGTCGACGTGATCGCCTGGAACGGCACGTCGTCGGGCTGGCTGGGCTTCGAGGCCGACGAGCGGCTGTGCCGCCGCATCACCGAGGCGACGGGCATTCCCGCGACCACTTCCGTGCTGGCGCTCAACGAAATCCTGCGCAAGACCGGCGCGCAGGATTTCGGTCTCGTCACGCCTTATCTCGACGACGTGCAGACGAAGATCGTCGACAACTATCGTCGTTCGGGCTTCAACTGCGTCGATGAACGGCATCTGAACCTGAAGGTGAATTTCTCGTTCTCCGAAGTCGCGGGTGACGAAATTCGCAGGATGGTTCGCGAAGTCGCGCAAGCGAAGCCAAAAGCGATTTCCATCTTCTGCACCAATCTGAATGCGGCACACCTCGTTCCCGAACTGGAACGGGAAACGGGCATTCCGATCTACGACACGATTGCGACCGTCGTGTGGAAATCCCTGCAACTGGCGGACTACGACACGCGGTGCGTGACAGGTTGGGGCCGCCTGTTCAACGAAGTCGTTTAGGAAGCAACCATGTCGAACGAACTCGATTTCGTGATTCGTCACGCCGACGTGGTCACCGCGTCGGACCGGTTTTCGTGCGACATCGGCATTCGCGATGGCCGCGTGGCGATGCTTGGACACGATCTGCCGCGCGCACCGCGCGAACTCGATGCCAGTGGGCTGCTGGTGCTGCCAGGCGGCGTCGACGGCCACTGTCATCTGGATCAGCCGATGCCGGAAGGCATGCGCATGGCCGACGATTTCCTGAGCGGCACACGCTCGGCCGTATGCGGCGGTACGACTACCGTGATTCCGTTTGCGGCCCAGCACAAAGGGCAATCGCTGCAGGCGGCCGTCGACGATTACCATGCCCGCGCGACGGGTAAGGCGGTGATCGACTATGGGTTTCATCTGATCGTGTCGGATCCGTCGCCGCACGTGCTCGCCGATGAGTTGCCTCGCCTGATCGCCAACGGCTACACGTCGTTCAAGGTCTACATGACCTACGACGATCTCAAGCTGAACGATCGCGAAATGCTCGATGTCCTGTCGGTGGCGCGCGCGCATGGCGCGCTTGTCATGGTGCACGCGGAGAATTCAGACTGCATCGGCTGGCTCACGGAACGGCTGCTCGGCGATGGACACGTCGCGCCGCATTTTCATGCGCATGCGCGGCCCGCGGTGGTCGAGCGTGAGGCGACGCATCGGGCGATCGCATTCGCGGAGCTGGTGGACGTGCCGATTCTGATCGTGCATGTATCCGGGGCCGACGCCATCGAGCAGATTCGTTGGGGACAGACGCGGGGCCTGCCGATTCTGGCTGAGACCTGTCCGCAATATCTGTATCTCACCGCAGCGGATCTTGGCGGCGGCGAATACGAAGGTGCGAAGTGCGTGTGCAGTCCGCCACCGCGCGATCCGGAGAATCAGAAGGCGGTCTGGAAGGCGCTGCGCCAAGGTGTGTTCTCGATCGTATCGTCGGACCATGCGCCTTTTTCTTACGACGACCCGCTCGGCAAGAAGCCCGGCGGTAACGAAGTCGCGTTCAATCACATTCCCAATGGCATTCCGGGGCTCGAGACGCGCTTGCCGCTGCTGTTCAACGGCGTCAACGAAGGACGTCTGTCGCTGCACCAGTTTGTGGAACTGACGGCGCTCCGCCCGGCGAAGCTCTACGGACTTTATCCGCGCAAGGGAACGATTGCCGTCGGCGCCGATGCGGACATCGTCGTGTGGGATCCGCAGCGACGCGTCAAGATTGCAAACGCATCGCTGCATCACGCGGTCGACTACACGCCCTACGAGGGGATTGAGGTCACGGGGTGGCCGCGGCATTGCATGTCCCGTGGCGAACTGCTGGTTGAGGACGGACGGTTTGTCGGGGCCGAAGCGGGACGTGGCCAGTTCATAGCCGCCGGCAGGCCGTGCCTCGATTGAGCCAGGGGACAGCGGAGCTGCATGCACGATCCTTAAGGGGCACGCCATGAAATTCACCGGGCGATTAACGCGTTGCTGGCACTGACCGCCTGCGCTGTCAGCGGAACAGGACCAGCGCAATCCTCCGGCGTCAGCAGACAGGTCGCAGCTGCGGCCGACTTGCCGTCGGTCGTCCCCAAAGCCGCTGGCGTAGATTCTGTGCCGCTGATCCGTCTGTCCAAATGGCTGGAGCTGGCCGACATGTGTCCGTTGCAAATAGTCGTTATGACGCCGTCTCAGCTGTTCGTCACTCACCCAAGAGAACGTCCACGAACTATCATCGGCATGTTGCTGCGGTGCCAGCTTGCGCACGCGCTCCTTATAACGAAGTGCCGATTCATGGATTGTCTGGGGCCCCTCTGCCCCTGTTTTCCTGAGCCACGCCCGCGAAGCGACGGGCAGCACTGATGCCTTGAAAGTAGGTTGCCGAATCCCATTTACCTTTTGTGAATCAGCGTATCCGTCCCCCCTTGCTGCCTGAATGGCCCTTTCCGCCTAGTCGCGATGTCGCTGGTCGCACCTTCGGCTACCTTGTCGCGCTTCAATATCGCGGCGCCGATAGGTGGCTCTGGAGCTGCCGTTGCGGCGGCCACGTGACTGTCGAACTTGAGGCGGTGGAAGGCGGCAGAACGCGGGACTGTGGCTGCCGTGAGCAGCGTCGTGTGTGGCGATCCCGCCCAGGCTCACCTGCGCTGCGGGGCGGCGAGGTGTTTGGCCAGCTGACGACCGATCGGTACGCTGGCGATGGTTTGTGGGTTTGCCGGTGCGACTGCGATCGTGAGGTGACAGTGAGCGCCGGGCGCCTGCGGCTGGGCAAGGCACGTTCGTGCGGCCGCTGCTTCGGCACTTCGACTGACTGACTGGCACAGTCTGTTCGGTTTGGTCATGGCATGTGTGGTCCGTTTATTCGACGCTTCACATGATGTGTGGCGGCTCGGAAACACGAACGACGTTCCTAGCAAGTTGTCGTCGGTGTCGAGGCATTAAGCCCGGCGAGTCAGCTCTCTCGACGTTCCCAAATCACCGCTAAGCGGCCATTCGACCCAGATCGACTTCGACGGCAGGTTCACGAGGCACAACCGCCATTCGAGCAACTGACTCGAACGGTAGCGTCGCGTGGACTGGAAATCATCGAAATTGATGCGTCCCCGTTTGTGTGCAATGGACGCAACTGTCACTACGCGTGGACGTTCAGAAACGGCCACCTTTTCCAGCAACGGCATCGACAAGCCTCCTTTTATAAGGCAGCACCGCAGGTCAGCCTCCGGTGAAATTGGTGCATCGCTCAATGAAAATGGACGATGCCGCAGACTTTGCTGCACTTGAACGGCCGCTCTCCGCTCCCCGCAAACTTTGTTGTCTGCCGATAAATGCAAAAATACGTTTGACAAACTATCTTTAGATATATATCTTACGACACATCTTAAGACACAAATGGGAGTACCCAAGATGCGTCATCACCATCGTTTTTCCCGTTCGCGTGGCGCGGACGAAGGTTTCTTCGCAGGGCATGACCGCCCGTCGCTGCATGCGCTTTGGCATGCGTTCGCCCGTCGCTACGAGCGCGGCAGTGAGGCGCGCAGTGAAGGATTTGAACGCCACCATGGCGGACGCGGCGATTGGCACGAGTTTCAAGACAACGAGCGTGGCCGTGACAGCCGGCACGAGTTTCGAGGCCACGAGCGCGGCCACCATGGCGGCCGGCACGAGTTCCAAGGCGACGACCGCGATCATGGCAACCGCGGTGACCGCGGCGGCTTCGGCCACGACCGCTTCTCGCTTCACGCACTGTGGCACGCGATCGGCCGGCATCACGAGCATCGGGGCGGTGGCCGCGGGCGCTTCGGTGGCGGCGGCCCGGGTGGTTTCGGTGGCGACGGCGACGGTTTTCCGCGCGGCCGCAAATTCAGCTCCGACGACCTGCAATTGCTGCTGCTCTCGATGATCGAAGCACAGCCGAGCCATGGCTACGAGCTGATCAAGGCACTCGAAACGCGCTCGAACGGTTTCTACAGTCCGAGTCCCGGCATGGTTTATCCGGCGCTCACGTATCTGGAAGAACTCGGCTACGTGACCGTGCAACTCGAAGGCAACCGCAAGCGTTACGAACTCTCGGAGACGGGCCGCGAGTACCTGGCCGCCAACCGCGACCGCGTCGAATTGATGCTCGCCAAACTGGCGCATATCGCCCGCAAGATGGATTCCGTGCGCCGCGCGTTTGCCGGTGAAGAGCCGGCCGACATCAGCGAAGGCGGCTGGCTGCCGGAACTGAACGAGGCACGCCGCGCGCTGAAACATGCGCTCCTGCGCCGAGACAATGCACCGGCCGCTGAGCAGCGCCGCATCGCCGCGATCCTGATGCGCGCGGCAAAAGAAATCGAAGGCGAAGGCAATCCCGGCAGCGGTGAAGGCAGCAGCGTGCCGGCCGCTTGAGATCGCACAGATCGCGCTACCCGACATTCGCGCGCGAAGGCGCCCATGCGCACCTTCGCACCTTCGCACCTTCGCACGCCAATCAAACCAACAGGAATGACACCCTTATGCTGACAAATGACAACCGGGCCGATCTGGCGGTCCATCGCGTACGGCATCCCCTGAAGTTCCGTCTGTTGCAGGTCAAAACGGTGCGCGCGCTGACTCCGCATCTGATTCGCGTCACCTTCACGGGCGAGGATCTGCACGACTTTGTCTCCGCTTCGTTCGACGATCACATCAAAGTGTTCTTCCCCGAGCCCGGCGCCGACAAACCCGTGCTGCCGGAAGCCGGCCCTGACGGTCCCGAGTTTCCCGCCGGCCAGCCGCGGCCGATCGCCCGCGACTTCACGCCGCGCCGCTTCGACGCCGAGGCGCGCGAACTCGACATCGAGTTCGCCATGCACGAGGCCGGCCCGGCTGCAACATGGGCGGCGCAAGCCAAGGCGGGCCAGTATCTCGGCATTGGCGGCCCGCGCGGCTCGCTGGTGATCCCGACCGGCTTCGACTGGCATCTGCTGATCGGCGACGATACCGCGTTGCCGGCCATTGCCCGCCGCCTCGAAGAGTTGCCTGCCGGCACACGCGTCGCGGCCGTGATCGAGGTGGCCGACCGGTCGGCACAGATCGAATTCGCGACGCGGGCCGAACTGCATATCGTCTGGCGCCATCGCAGCGAATCGGGCTATCGCGGCGAGGCCTTGCTGCAGGCAGTACGCGAAGTTTACTTACCCGAAGACGGTGAAGGCTACGTGTGGGCCGCCGGCGAATCCGCGACGATGCGCGCGGTGCGCTACCACCTGTGCACGGAACGTGGCGTCGACAAGTCGCGCATTCGCGCGGCCAGCTACTGGAAACAGGGTGCCGAAGCGGTACACGAGTCGCTCGACGATTGACCGTCCGCAGCGCGCGCACAATGAACTGCGTACGTTGGGCGAGCCGTCTGAGCTATGTGAGCCGCGATAACGGGTGTTTTCGCGGCAAACGAAATCACGCGAGCAAAGCCAATATGAAAGGGATTACTAATTCGAAATGAATGGGTATCCGTGCGCCGCACGCTCACGGGGATTCATCTGTCTCGGCGTCGGAAAGCCAGCCGGGACTGAATGCATCGAGCCCCCCTACCCTTAAGGATTTCTTACTACCCCCTCCGAGGGAGTACCTCTTCGCGCCCCTTGCCCCGCCGATATTGGCCGGTAAATGTCGCCAGAGTGACGACACCTTTGGAGGGCCGAACGTGAGTTCAGTAAACGATGCAGGTCAGGAGATCCATCTTGCCGCACCAGTAGACGCGACAGGACTTCATAGAAAGATTGGCTGGGCGGGCGCATTCTGGGTAGCCAGTGGTGTACCGGCTCTGGTGCTGTTCTCGATCGGCTCGATTGCGGCGACCGTCGGCAAGCCGTCGTGGATCATCTGGACCATTTCAATCTGTTTCGGCTTCATCCAGTCCTTTTCCTACGCCGAGATCGCCGGGCTGTTTCCACACAAGTCCGGCGGCGCATCGGTGTATGGCGCAATCGCCTGGGTGCGCTACAGCAAGCTGCTCGCGCCTCTCTCCGTGTGGTGCAACTGGTTCGCGTGGTCAACCGTGCTGGCGATCGGGTCCGGCCTCGGTGCGGGCTACGTGCTGAACATGTTGTTCCCCGCAACCTCCGCGATCAACACGTGGCAAATCACGCTGGTCGATCTTGGCTGGCTTTCGAGCGGGCTGAGTCTGCGGGTCAATGCGACCTTCGTGATCGGCGCTGCGATCCTGCTAACGACGTTCGCGATCCAGCATCGCGGCATTCTGCAAGCCGCGCGGCTCCAGATGATTCTCGCGATCTCCGCGCTGCTGCCGCTCCTATTGGTCGGCGTCTATCCGCTACTGACAGGCGATTTGCCGATGCACAACCTGTTCCCGCTCTATCCGCTGGCAAAAGACGCCGGCGGCCGTGTTATAGACGGCACCTGGAATTTGAGTAGCATCGAACTGATGGCCGGCGGACTCTTTATCGCCGCGTGGTCCACCTACGGATTCGAAACGGCGGTCTGCTACACGCGCGAATTCAAGGATCCTCGCCGCGATACGGTCAAGGCGATCGTTTATTCCGGACTCCTGTGCCTCGTGTTCTTCACGCTCGTCCCGCTCGCGTTCCAGGGCGCCCTCGGTCTCGGCCAACTCGTCTCGCCCGAGGTCAAGGACGCTGCCGGCAACATCACGCAGCCGGCTGTCTATGACGGCATTCTGTCGCCGGGCATTTACAGCGGCATGGGCGTTTCCGAAGCGATGGCGCAAATCGTGCACGCCGGCAACCTGGGCGCACTCATTCTGAAACCGATGCTGGTATTCGCGCTCGTGCTCGCCATCATGACGTCGATGGCGGGTTCGTCGCGCACGCTCTATCAGGCTTCCGTTGACGGCTGGTTGCCGAAATATCTGTCTCACGTCAACCACAACGGCGCACCGACACGCGCAATGTGGACCGACCTCGTATTCAATCTCGTGCTGCTGCTGATGTCCGACTATGTCGTCGTACTCGCGATGTCGAATGTAGGCTACATCATCTTCAACTTCCTGAATCTCAATGCCGCGTGGATCCACCGGCTCGACCGTTCAACCTGGGAGCGCCCTTTCAAAGCGCCGAAATGGGTGCTCGGCGCCGGCGCCGTATTGTCGTTCGTCAATCTCGCATTGATGGGGCTGGGGGCGGATGTATGGGGCAAGGGCACCCTGATTTCGGGCATCGTCTTCTCGGCGCTGATCGTACCGGTGTTCATCTGGCGCCACTACGTGACAGACAAAGGCCGCTTCCCGGACGCGATGCTGGACGACATGGATCTGTCGAACGACAACGCCCAGCGGCGCGCGGGTTTTCTGCCGTATGCGGTATTGGCGCTTGGCGTGGTGGTCGTCTTCGTAAGCCACTGGATCACGACCTGATTGCACACTTCTTCTGACGATCGAACGCCCGTGTTGCGTGAATCTCCGCGTAACACGGGCGAAGTTCATCGCACGGCAAAGATCGCACCTTCGATACCCAGCACTTCGCTGCTGGCCGAATAAATGCCGATACCACGTTCCCAGACGTTTCTCAGCACACCATTCGCCCCGCGAATGCGATAGCGCAGTTCAAACGGCCTGCGATCCGCCAGTGCTTCCTGCACGCCGCGCCAGACGTAATCGACGTCTTCCGGCACGATCAACTGGCTGTAGCTATGTTCGTGACTATCGACAAACCAGGCAGCCGGATAGCCAGTCAACTCTTCGCAACCGTCGCTGACGAATTCCATCGACCACGACGGATTGTTGCGGCCGCGATAGATCAGGCCCGGCACGCCGTTCAGGAGGCCCATCGCGCTGCGCAGCCTGGCTTCGATTGAAGTCTCCTGACGTTTTTGCGCCGTGGTGTCGAATGCGGCGATAAAGAAGGCGTCTTTGTGCCGGCGGCATGCCACCTCCAGCCAGCGAAGTTGGCCGTGCGGATGAACAAAGCGGATTCGCTCGCGCATGCAGGCACCGCTTTCATTGCGCAGCCGCTCCAGCACCGCGCGCCAGATCAGCCGATCTTCCGGATGCACGTACGCGGCTAGCTCGACGCCCGCGACGCTGGCTTCCATCAGTTCGCTCCACGCAGCGTTTGCGTGGCGAATGCAGCCTTCGGTATCCACTTGCAACAGCGCGACCGGATAGGCGTCGAGGCCCGACGCGCTGGCGGCCATTTCGCTTACAACAGCATTATCTTGCATTCATTTACGCCTTCATCATTGACGCGCCAGGGCATCGCGGTGAACCCACGCGGCCAGTTCAAGCCGGGAACGCAAATTCAACTTGCGCAGCAGATTCTTGACATAGACCTTGACCGTGCCGTCGCTAATGCCCAATTGCCTCGCGATCTGCTTGTTGCTCATACCCTCGGAAATGCGCGCCAGTGTCTGCGCTTCGCGCTCGGTCAGTTCGACCTGGCGAGTGCCTCTTTCCCCTTCGGGCACATCGTCGTCATTCGCGAGAAGCGTGACCAGACAATCGTCGAGCACGATCACGCCTTGCACACAGTTGCGTATGTAGAGCCGCAAATCGTCCGGCTCGGTTTCCTTCAACATATAACCGTCGGCGCCGAGACGCAGCGCGCTCAACAACTCGTTGCGATCGAGCGAGGCGGTCAGCACGACCTTGCGGCTCTCGATTTCGAGCTGGCCCAGTTCATCGAGCACATGCAAACCACCCAATCCCGGCATGTGAAGATCGATCAGGATCAGACCAGGCCTTAACTGCTCCGCGAGCGCAATGCCCTGCCGGCCGCTGGAAGCTTCCCCGACCACCTGAAACTCCCCAGTCGAGTTGAAGTACTCGGCGAGGCCACGCCGGAACAGCGGATGGTCGTCAATCAGAAGCAACGTCGTCGGATCCATCAAGGGACTCCCTTCTGGCATCGTCATTCGGGACAAGCAGGCGTACCCGCGTGCCGCTCGGCTGCACATTCTCGATCGCGACTCGTGCGCCGATCGCACGCGCCCGTTCGCGCATGATCTCCAACCCGTAGTGATTTTCCTCCACCGATGCAGGCCGCAACCCGAGCCCGTCGTCCGTCACGGTCACGCACAAAGCGCCCGTGGGATCGCCCATCACTTCGATCCGGGCATGTCTCGCATGAGCATGGCGGACCACGTTCGATAACGCTTCGCGCACGATCTGCAACGCGTGCAGCGCAACATCCGGCGCGAGTTCGATTTCCGGCACGCGGTTGTCCAGTTCGAAAACCACGTTGCAGCGCCGCGAAAACTCATCGACAGAGTCAGCCAGCGCCTGGCGCCACGAGCGCCCTTCGAGAGTCAGGCGCGCACCGGTGATCAACTGGCGAACGTCGCGCTGCAGCCGCGTCATCGTGGTTCGCAACTCCGCGAGCAACGGTTCCGCTGCATCGGGATTACGCACCTGCTGTTGCACACGGCTGACGAGAAACGACATGAAGCCCAGTTGTTGTGCGACCGAATCATGAAGTTCACGGATCAGCGCACGGGTACCCCCGTCGCAATCGACCTCATCGCCCCCATCCACCACTTGCGTGGATGCGTCGCGCTGCATCAGGGTCCGGCTCACCGCCATGCAGGCCACCCCACGAGAAAAGTGATCTTAGAGGCAAGAAACGTGCCCTTTGCGGCCCTACTCCTTTGGGCATACCTCGTTGTCAGGATTGAACGGCGTTTCCCTTTAAGAAACTATTTTGCTTGTGGGGAACGCCGCTTTTCGAGTGTTTTGTCCGTTAGACCCGCGCTTCGCAACGCACTCGAATGGAGCAAATGCCCCGTTTTAGTTCAGATGCAAGTGCACACGTTTGAAGCGAAACATGATCCACGCGTTTTGCCCGCATCGACAAAACCGGCAATCAAATACATGACACCGACGCACGACAGATCATCAGGCTCTCCTCCAAGCCTTCCGCGATATCAGGCACTCCGGATATGTGAGGCTGCGCGTCAACACGTTGTGGTCGTTCAAGCCGACGCACTCACGAAGATCGCGGCTTTCATCGCGACGCTGCCGCTCGAGCCGGACCTGAGCACGCTGCTCGTTCAAGGCGATACCTCAGCTACGGCTCGCGGCGCGTCGTTCTTCCCGACGTACGACGCGCTCGAGCGCCATCTTCTCGCGACCCTGGATCGCTCGGCAATCGGCTTGCGGCTCTATGTATGCGGCGACGAAGCGTTCATCTGGCGCATCCGTCGTCTCGCCTGCGAAGCGGGCATGTTGCCGGAAGAAATCAGCGCCGAACTCGTTGCCGCACCGCGCGCCGTGTATTGCGTGCATTGCAGTGCATCGCACGTCTACGACGCACTGCCCGAAGTCGAATGCATCGGCTGTGGCATCAACCTCGGCGTGCGCCAGCATTTCTCAGAGCGCGTCGGCGCGTATCTCGGCGTCTGCGCCGATCCGGATCGCCCTTACCTGGAGGATCGCGCATGAACACGATCAAGGTTCGCGTAGAAGCGACACGGCTGCTGACACCGGTGGTACGCGAGTTCACGCTGACCGCCGTGCACGGCCGGTTACCGAAGTTTTCTTCCGGCAGTCATATCCAGGTGCGCTTGCCGCTGGACGAGCGCCCATTGCGCAACGCCTATTCGCTGCTCGGCGATCCGGCGAACGCGTCCAGCTATCGCATCGCCGTGCGCAAGCAGGAGGATTCGCGCGGCGGTTCGGTGTTCATGCATGAGCGTGTCCGGGAAGGATCGGCGTTGAAAATTACGCCACCGGCCAATCTGTTTGCACTGCATTCCGGCGCGCGGGCTCACATCCTGATCGCGGGCGGCATCGGCATCACGCCATTTGTCGCGCATATCGCCGCGCTGGAGCGCGACGCCGCCGATTTCGAATTGCACTACGCCTATCGGCAAGGGCTTACCGACGCGTATCGCGCCGAGTTGAGCGAGCGCCTCGGCAACCGTTTTCATGGTTACGACGGCGAGCGCGTGCGACTCGATATCGAACGGGTGCTACGTGGTCGCCCGCTGGGGACGCATGTCTATGTATGCGGTCCGCAAACGCTTCTGAGAGCCGTGCGCGAGACAGCTCGCGCGCTCGGCTGGCCAGACGGCCGCGTGCACTGGGAAGCATTCGCCGCGACGCAGCCCGGCACGCCGTTCGTCGTGACCCTCATGCGCAGTGGCGCGAGGTTGGACGTGGCGGCTGACCAGAGCCTGCTGGAAGCGCTCGAAGCGAGCGGACTCGAGATCCCGAACCTGTGCCGCGGCGGAGTCTGCGGCCAATGCGCGACGCGCCACGTTGCCGGCGACGTCGACCACCGCGATCTGGTGCTTCAGGAATCCGAGCGCGTCACGCATCTGATGCCGTGCGTCTCGCGTGCCCACAGCACCTCTCTTTTCCTTGACCTCTGAGGACCGCGCCATGAGCGTCATTCTGAAACCCGCCGAAAGCTACCGTGAGACGTTTTCGTTTCGCAACAGTGAAGCCGCCATTGCGCGCTTCCCTTTTCCGTTTCCCGAAGACGCCTACATGTATTCGGTGAATATCGAACCGGCCCTGCCGCGCGATCCGGGCTCGGTCTTCGAGCACTGGTTCGATATCGACGAGCACTATCGCTCCGAAGTCGCCGAGCGCGCAATCGTGCTGCAAAACGATCCGCACCGCTGCATGGTGATGCCGCACATGCAGAAAGCCTCGTGGGACACGCTGGAAATGATCATGGAGCATCTCGCCCAGGATTATCCCGAGCTGTTTTCGCTTAAGCGCAAGGGCGATCAGTGCTTATGGAGCAATCGTGCGCTCGGCATCGAGCAGGCGTTCCGTTTCGGCGACGCGCAGACCTTGCCGTGCGAGCCGCTCGAATATGTCATGCGGCAAACGCAAGGCGATATCGCGCTGCTCGATCAACGCGACGGCGATCTCTTCATGGATGCCGGCATCATCACCGGTCCTGCGGACTGGTCGCTCGCGTTCGACGCGGGAATGAGTTTCAGGCAATGGCATTCGCCGGTGCCGATGGCACACGACTTGGGCATCTTCGATCGCGCGCTCAAGTATCTGCTGAACATTCAGGTGGACCGTCCGGTACGGCGTCTGAACTGGACGCTCACAATCAACCCGCGCCTCGATACCGCCCCCGAAAACTACCACCTGTGGGGCGCAGAGCGCGGTCAGGTGACGCCTGAGAACGTCGCGCAATGCGTGCATCTGCGCGTCGAACTGCAATTCATGGCGCGGCTTCCGCAGAGCAACGCGCTGATGTTCAGCATCCGCACGTATCTCGCCAGCATGGCCGAGCTCGTCACGCATCCGGCGTGGGCGCGCCGCCTTCATCGGGTCCTGCGCGACCTGCCTGAACCGATTGCCGACTACAAGGGCATGACGCGCTACCGGAAGACCGTTGTCGACTGGTTGAGCCAGTTCGACGACGGTCTCTGATGCCTTGCTGATTTCGCATACCCCCTCACCTCTGGAGTAGCAGACATGGCTAATTCATGGCGTATTTCCGCGCTCGCGGACCGTCATCGCGCATTAGGCTCGAACCTCGAAGACTGGAACGGAATGGGCACCGCATGGACCTACTCCGGCGACCTTGCCGATCAGCACGAGGCGATTCGCACCAAGGCTGGCCTGATGGATGTATCCGGCCTGAAGAAGGTCCACTACGTCGGCCCGCACGCGGAGAGCCTGCTGAACTGGGCAACCACACGCGACGTCAGCAAGCTCTACCCGGGCAAGTCGGTGTATGCGGCGATACTGAATGAAGACGGCAAGTTTATCGACGACTGCATCGTCTACCGGACCGGGCCGAATGCGTTCATGGTCGTGCATGGCTCCGGCACCGGCTATGAGCGCCTCGTTCGCTCCGCGCAGGGCCGCCAGGTCGCCGTACTGTTCGACGACGATCTGCATGATCTGTCTCTACAGGGCCCCGCCGCCGTGGACTTCCTTGCGGAACACGTGCCGGGCATTCGTGATCTGCCTTATTTCCATCATCTGCAAACGCGACTCTTCGGCAGGCCGGTGACGATCTCGCGCACCGGCTATACCGGCGAGCGCGGTTACGAGATCTTCTGCAAGGCCGCGGATGCGCCCTTCATCTGGGACACCGTCCTCGACAAAGGCGCAGCGTTCGGCATCATCCCGTGCGCGTTCACGGCGCTCGACTGGTTGCGCGTCGAAAGCTATCTGCTGTTCTTCCCCTACGACAACTCCGAGATGTACCCATTTGCGAACGAAAAGGCGGGCGACACGTTGTGGGAACTCGGCCTCGACTTCACCGTATCGCCGGGAAAAACCGAGTTCTGCGGCGCGGGCGAACACTTCCGTCTGCAAGGCAAGGAGCGTTTCAAGATTTTTGGCGTGCTGGTGGACTCCACCGAAGCAGCCAACGGCGGCGACCCATTGTGGAACGACGGCAAGCAGGTCGGCGTCGTCACATGCGGCATGGTCTCGCGGCTGACCGGCCGCTCGATGGCGATCGCACGCCTCGACGTGGACTACGCGCGCCCCGGCGCACCGCTCGAAGTGCGTGGCCGCATCAAGGCCCGCGCAAGCGCCGCCGAACTGCCGTTCGACGATCCGGAAAAGAAGAAACGCACCGCGATCGGCTAATCCGTCGACGGTCTCCCGTTACATCTCTCACGTATTTTCAGGAGTGTCGCAGTGACCCAGAACTACATACTGACGATCAGTTGCCCGGCCACTTCCGGCATCGTCGCGGCCGTCTCGTCCTATCTCGCGCAATCGGGTTGCTATATCAGCGAACTGGCGCAATTCGACGACGAATCCAACGGCACGTTCTTCATGCGTGCGGTGTTCCGCTTCAACGAAGCGAAGACTGGCAGCATCGACAAGCTACGCACCGACTTCGGCAGCATCGCCAACGACTTCGCGATGCAATGGAAGCTCTACAGTGCCGCGCAGCCGATGAAGGTGCTGCTGATGGTCAGCAAGTTCGACCATTGCCTCGCCGACCTGTTATACCGGCATCACAAAGGCCAGTTGCACATACAGATCACCGCCATCGTCTCCAACCATCTGGACCTGCGGCCGATGGCGGAGCGCGAAGGCATCCGTTTCATCTATCTACCGGTAACACCGGAAACCAAGGACCAGCAGGAAGCCGAACTGCTGAAGGTCGTCGCCGAGACGGAGACGGAGCTCGTGGTGCTCGCGCGCTACATGCAGATTCTCTCTAACAACCTCTGCAAGCAGCTCGCCGGCCGCGCCATCAATATTCATCACTCGTTTCTGCCGGGATTCAAAGGCGCGAAGCCGTATCACCAGGCGTTCGAACGCGGCGTCAAGCTGATCGGCGCCACTGCGCACTACGTCACTTCAGATCTCGACGAAGGACCGATCATCGAACAGGAAGTGCAGCGTGTCGATCACGTCCTGCAACCCGAAGGTCTCGTGGCGATTGGGCGTGACACAGAAACAGTAGCGCTGTCGCGCGCCGTGAAATTCCATACCGAACATCGCGTCTTCCTCAACCGCGACCGCACCGTGATCTTCCGATAAACCCGGCCTAACTCGTTGACGGTCAAGCCGCCGCTGCCGGGTTGCTCGATTGTCGTACTCGATATCTAGTGAGATAAAGACCATGAAAAAGCGCGTCGCAATCATCGGTGCAGGTCCTTCCGGAATGGCGCAATTGCGCGCTTTCCAGTCCGCGAGAGAAAAAGGCGCGGAGATTCCCGAGATCGTCTGCTTCGAGAAGCAGCAAGACTGGGGCGGCATGTGGAACTACACGTGGCGCACCGGCACCGACGAAAATGGCGAGCCGGAGCACGGCAGCATGTATCGCTACCTGTGGTCCAACGGGCCGAAGGAATGTCTGGAGTTCGCGGACTACACCTTCGAGGAGCATTTCGGCAAACCGATCGCCTCGTATCCGCCGCGCGAGGTGTTGTGGGACTACATTCGCGGACGTGTCGAAAAAGCCGGCGTGCGGCCTTATATCCGCTTCAATACGGTTGTCCGTCAGGTGAGCTTCGACGCGGCAACCCAAAAATTCACGGTCGCCGCGCAAGACTTTTCCGCCGGCGCGACCACGTCGGAGGAGTTCGACTATGTCATCAACGCGTGCGGCCACTTCTCGACGCCGAATGCGCCGACCTTTCCCGGCTTTGAGAGCTTCGGCGGCCGCATCCTGCACGCGCACGATTTCCGCGACGCGCTGGAGTTCAAGGACAAAGATGTGCTGTTGATCGGCAGCAGCTATTCGGCGGAAGACATCGGCTCCCAGTGCTACAAGTACGGCGCGAAGAGCATCACGAGTTGCTATCGCACCGCGCCGATGGGTTATCACTGGCCCGACAACTGGGAAGAGAAACCGCTCTTGCAGCGCGTGCGCGGCAACATCGCCTACTTCGCCGACGACTCGCACAAGCGCATCGACGCGATCATCCTGTGCACCGGGTATCAGCATCACTTTCCGTTCCTGCCGGACGAACTGCGCCTGAAGACCGGCAACCGGCTGTGGCCTTTGAACCTCTACCAGGGCATTTTCTGGGAAGACAATCCCGGCCTGATCTACCTCGGCATGCAGGACCTCTGGTACTCGTTCAACATGTTCGACGCTCAGGCCTGGTATGCGCGCGATGTGATTCTCGGCCGCGTTGCGCTGCCGCCGAAAGCAGAAATGACCGCGCACAGCCTCGCATGGCGAGCGAAGGAAGAGAAGCTCGTCACCAATCAGGAGATGTTCGAATTTCAGGGCAGCTATATCCAGACGTTACTCGACGCCACCGACTACCCGAGCTTCGACATTGAGGGCGTGAACCGCACCTTCGTCGAATGGAAACACGACAAGCATGACGACATCATGGGCTACCGCAACAAGTCCTATCGCTCGCTCATGACCGGCACACAATCGCCGCCGCATCACACGCCGTGGCTGTCGGCGCTCGACGACTCGATGGAGGCGTATCTGGGCGAACCCGTCCCAGCGCTGAAAACCGCCAGCTAAGCGGCACGAACCAGGGAAGAACATGCTGATACGGCCCCCCATAAGCTCGCGCCCTGCGGAGCCTGCGCTGTTTGCCCGCACGGCTGGACGCGAACGATATCGCGTGGCAGGCGGCGGCTTCACGGTCGTCGCGCTCGCGCCCGGCGATACGTTGCAGATCGTCGATATCGAAGGCCGGCAGCCCTGCGAACTGATGGCGTTCGACACGCAAGGCAAAGCCGCGCTGGCCGCGCTCGAACTGCAAGCGTCGGCCGACGCATCATTCATTGCGAGTCTTTTGCATAACGGCCCGTCCTCGCCTGTGCTGACCGGTCTGCTCAAGCGTGGCGTCAGTGCGAGTGCACGGCAGCCCGCGGCGGCCATCTGGAGCGGCGATACGCCGGCGGGATTTGCGCGCAATCTCGTAGCCGCCGAAGCGCTGCTCGTCATTGCCGCCGCGCCAGGCGTCGCAAGCGCAATCGATTCGCAGAATCCGCCCACCGATTTGCGTCTCACGATCGATCGCGCGAATCCCGCGCTGCTTGCCGCGCCGCCGCTTTCTGCCCCCCTGGCCGACGCACTGAACGACTTCACGATCCACCCCGGCACGGCCACCGCGTACACGGTGCGCGCGGGAGAATACATTCAGGTGCTGGACGTCGCGGGCCGGCAATGTTCGGATTTCGTCGCATTCGACCTCGCCGCGCTCGATCGAAACGAAGAACTCGATCTCGACCAGACCGTGACGAGAACGCTGAACGGCAATGCGTATCCCGCTCCCGGTCTGTTCTCGAAGTTCTTCAATCGACGCATGCAACCCATGCTCGAAGTGGTGCGCGACACGGTTGGCCGTCACGACTCGTTTGCACTGGCGTGCGCGGCGCGCTACTACGAAAGCCAGGGCTACTTCGGCCATAGCAACTGCAGCGACAACATGAGCCGCGCCCTCGCCGCTTTCAATGTGGCGCCGCGCCCCGGCTGGCCCGCGATCAATTTCTTCTTCAACACCGGCATCAACGCCCACCAGCAAATGACGCTCGATGAGCCGTGGTCGCGTCCAGGCGACTACGTGCTGATGCGCGCGCTGACCGATCTCGTGTGCGTGAGCTCGTCCTGTCCCGACGACATCGATCCCGCGAATGGCTGGAATCCGACCGATATCCAGATTCGCGTCTATCCGAACAAGGAACGCTTCTCCATTGCCATGGCTACCCGAACCACGCCCGATGCCGAACCGGTCCTGACCCGCGAGTCAGGCTTTCACGCAAAGACCTCTGCGCTCACCCGCCATTTCACTGACTATCGCGGCTGGTGGCTGCCTACGCACTACGAGGGCTTCGGCACGGTTGAAGAATACTTCGGCTGCCGCGAGCGCGTCGCCATGATGGATCTGTCCGCGCTTCGCAAGTTCGAGATCATCGGTCCCGACGCGGAAGCCCTGTTGCAATACTGCCTGACGCGCGACGTCCGGCGCCTCGCTGTCGGTCAGGTCGTGTATTCGGCGATGTGTTATCCGCACGGCGGCATGCTCGACGACGGCACACTGTTGCGCCTTGGCCCAGACAATTTCCGCTGGATTTGCGGTGAAGACTACGCCGGTGTCTGGCTGCGCGAGCAGGCCGCGGCGCTCGGCATGAAAGTGTGGATCAAATCGGCATCGGATCAGATTCACAATCTGTCGATTCAGGGGCCGCTGAGCCGCGAATTGCTGAAGGAGATGGTGTGGACGCCGTCCACCCAGCCGGCGCTCGAGAGCCTCGGCTGGTTCCGCTTTCTGGTTGGCCGGCTCGACGACTACGAAGGCTGTCCGATTATGGTCTCGCGCACCGGCTATACCGGCGAACTCGGCTATGAGCTCTGGTGTCATCCGCAAGATGCCGAACGCGTATGGGACCGCCTGTGGTCGGCTGGACAACCGCTAGGCATGGTCCCGCTCGGACTGAACGCGCTCGATATGCTGCGCGTCGAAGCCGGCCTGATCTTCGCCGGCTACGAGTTCACCGACGAAACCGATCCATTCGAAGCAGGCATCGGCTTCTCGGTGCCGCTGAAAACCAAAACCGACGACTTCATCGGCCGTGACGCTTTGCTTGCCCGCAGTGCGCATCCGCGGCACAAGCTGGTTGGGCTGGAACTCGACGGCAATGAGCCGGCGCATCACGGAGACTGCGTGCACGGGCAACACAACGCGCGCGCGCAGATCGGCGTGGTCACGAGCGGCGTGCGCTCACCGATCCTCGGCAAGAACATTGCACTGTGCCGGATCGATATCGCCCATGCCGAACCGGGAACACGCGTGCAGATCGGCAAGATCGACGGGCATCAGAAACGCATCGACGCTCAAGTCGTGGCGCCGATCTTCTACGATCCGGACAAGAGCCGTGTCCGCGCTTGAACGGCAGCAGCACAGACCCGGGCGTGGGCCATGGCGCGCGGCTTGCGCCGAGTGGCGCGGCGGATGCCTCGCCACTCAGCCCCGCTCAATGCCGCATCAAGGACCACAACAGCAGCGCCAGCAACAGCACCACGACCAACTGCCAGAACAGCACCGGATCGCTCTCGAGCAAGGGCTTACGCCGAATCGGTGCCATTGCGTCTCGACCGCTCGAAAAACGTTCGAGATCAGCGCAGACTTCGAGCACGTCCTGATACCTGCGCGCCGGATCGGGCTGCAGGGCTTTCTCCAGCACCAGGTCGAGCCATTGCGGCGCGTCGAGCCGGTACTGATAGAGCGGTACGCGGCCATTAAAGCCGTAGGGGAGTTTGCCGCCGCTGAACAGCCGGTACAGCGTCACGCCGTACGCGAACACCTCGGAGCGCGCATCGCCCTGTGCCCCCTTCATCAACTCAGGCGCCATATAAGCGGGCGAGCCCGGTGCGGTGTCGGGGCCCGGCAACTGCATGCCCGGCATATAACCGAAACCGAGATCGAGCAGGCGCGTACTACCGTCTCGCATCACCAGCACGTTCTCGGGTTTGATGTCGCGATGGAAGATGTCGCGGCGATTCAGCACGTCGATCGAACGGCCCAGTTGCCGTGCGATCTCGAGCGCACGCGGCAGCGCCATGGGCTGAGACGCCGCGAGCAGTTTCTCGAGCGTGACGCCTGCGCCGAGCGGCATCACCACATAGAGCCGGGTTTGCCGGTCGGCATCGACCGGCATCGGCGCGAGCACGCCATCGTCGCCGATCTTGCCGGCCAGCCAGCGTTCACGCACGATCGACTGGCGCACGTTCTCGTCCTGCTCGACACGCGGCTTGGGAAACTTGAGCGCGAGCGGCGTATTCGGATCGTCCAGATCGTAGCCGGCGAAAATCCGCGAATAAAAGCCATCGCTCAACACGCTCTTGAGCAGATAGCCATCGACCACCTCGCCAGCGTCGGGCACAGCCGGAATCGGCAAGGCGCCGACCACCCGTTCAAGGTAACCGACATCGAGCAAAGGCAGGCTGCCCACATCGAGCACCGCGCTCGTCACGTCGTCCTGCGAGCCGCGCGTCACCGCCAGCGCGCCGAGCCGGCGGGCAGTTTCGAGCGCACCGTTGCGCGCCGCCAGCACCGTTTGCAGTTCGCGCATCGGTACGCGGCGATAGAGCCCGTCGGAGCACATCAGCAGGCGGTCGCCCTCGCGCAACTCAAGGGTTTCGATGCGAGTCACCAGCGTCGGCAGCATGCCGACCGCATGCGCCACATAAGAACCGAAGGCGACCGGCACCACGTCGTCGTCGCCGAGCTGGGTCAGTTGGCCATCGCGCAGCAGATAGAGCCGCACATCGCCAGCCGCCACCAGATACGCGGTGGCGCGGCGCACGATCAGCGCCGCAAAGGACGCAGCCATCTGCTCCAGTGCGGGATCGACGCGGCCAATCTGATGCAGCCAGCCGTGTATCGCCTCGAGCGCGCGTGCAGCGGCCACGCCGGGCTGCAAGGTGTCGGGGAGCCCGTAATAGGCATCGATAAAGGTCCGCACCGAGAGTTCGGCCGCGACCCGCCCGCCCTTGCTGCCGCTCACACCATCGGCGAGAGCGATCACGCTGCCACGCGCGGCGCGCGCCGCCAGATCGCCGAGCATCACGCCGACATAGTCTTCGTTGATGTGATCCTGCCCGCGGGCGCGGGCAGGGGAAGAGACACAACCGATCTCGAGGGCGGCACACTCGCCGCGCTCCGGCCGCAATTGCAGATCGATTTCCTGGCCGCCCATGCCGCGACGGCTAGCGGGCCTTCTCTCTGGATCGTCTGGCATCCGGCCCGTGTCCGGTGCGGGCAAGCTATCCGGGGAGAAGGGTTGACTCATTTACTTTTTGCCGTGGGTCATCACGTCGCTTGTTTCCAGATCGTGCTCGATCTTCTCGAGCACCTGCGGCGAGCGCTTCTTGAGCATCAACAACCAGACTGCGCCAACCAGCATATACGCAACGAACAGATACGGCAGGATGTTATACGGATAATCGGGCACCGGATACACGCTGCCGATCACCGCGCCGACCATCGCCAGTGCGCCGAGCACGCCCCACACAACGTTACTCGTCTTGAGCTCACCCTGCTTCTTCAGATAAACCGGTGCCGAGATTGCGACCAGGAAATACACGACCAGGAAGCCAAAGGTCGCAAACGTACTGGTATAGCCGAAGGTGTTGAGCGGCCCCGTGCCGAGCATCGCAATGCACACCACGAAGGTCACGATCGAGGAGAACGCAACGGCCAGGTACGGTGTCTGGTGCGTGCGGTGAACCATGCCCATCGAGCGGTGCACGAACTGATAGCGGCCCATCGAATACAGCAGGCGGCTGGACGAGTTGATGCACGCAAGCACGCAGGAGAACGCACTGATCGAGGCGATCAGATAAAACACCGGACCGAGCGGCGAGGCGCCGACGCTCGCGAGCAAGGTGCTGAGCACGGCCGAATCGGCGCCGAGCTTGGCTGTGTCACCGTGGTAAGCGATCGTCATCGAGTAGGCCACAAACATAAAAAACAGGCCCGACAGAATCACGCTCCAGATCACCGCGCGCGGAATCACGCGCAGTGGGTTCCTGGTTTCCTGGCCGAGCGAAGCAGCGCTTTCGAAACCCACGTACGAGAAAATGCCGAGCACCATGCCCTGCGCCATGCCCTTGCTGCTCACGCCCTGCAGCCCCAACTGCGTATGGTCGATGATATGGTCCGGATGCAGTGCGAGCACATAGATCAGCACACCGCCCACGATCACTACCGAAGCGGCTTCGATCGCCAGCGACAGGCGCGAGGAAAGCTTCACGTCACGTGCCGAGAAGAACCAGGCCAGCCCGACAAAGATCGTGTAGACCGCCCACGACGGGATATTGATGCCCCAGGCCGAAAACGCGTTCTGGACGAACACGACGCCTGCGGCGCCAACCCCCATTGCGGTGCCCACATAAGCCGCAATCAGGCCCCAGCCGGCAATGCCACCGGCCATCGGCCCGAGCGCGCGCGAGATATAGATAAAGAACGAACCAGCCGTCGCGATCCGGCTAGAGAGCGCGATGATGCTCATGCTCACCAGCAGCAGCCCGAGCGTTGAAAGACCATAGATCAGCCAGGTCCCTGCGCCGGCCAGCGCCGCGATCGCGGTCACGTTGATCGACGGCGTGAAGGTCGGCGAAAGGTTCGCGATAGATTGGCCGATCACCTCGCCAAAACCTAAAGTACCGGCACGCAGGCCGCCGGATGATGCCGGCGCTGTTGGCGCGACTTGCGTGCTGCTTTGCGGAGTGCTCATGTCAGGGCTCCTGATAGATGGGTGAATCAAGGTTGAATGCGCTCAACTTTTCCACAGTCAAAAATCTCGAAACAACTTAATTCACCTGGTCCATCCGGGAATCCACGAAGTACCCGCGAGTGGAATGCGCGCCATTGCCGCCGCCTCGACCGTCAACGCGACCAGATCCTCCGGTTCGAGGTGATGGACGTTCTGCTTGCCGCACGCACGCGCGATCGTCGTCAGTTCCATGTTCAGCGTCTTCAGATAGTTGCGCACGCGGCGCGACCCTTCATCCGGCTGAACACGTTGTTCGAGCACGGCGTCCTGCGTGGTCACGCCGACCGGGCACTTGCCCGTATGGCAGTGATGGCAGAAACCCGGCGACGTGTTCAGCGCCGCGTAGTCAGCCGCCGCCGAATGCAGCGTGCCGTGCTGAAAGTACGTATCGCTGTTACAACCGAGCGCCATCAACATGCCCTGCCCGATCGCCACCGCGTCCGCGCCGAGCGCCAATGCCTTCGCCACGTCTGCACCTGTGCGGATGCCGCCCGAGACGATCAGTTGTACCTGGCCCTTCATATTCAGATCTTCGAGCGCATCGACGGCCTGACGAACCGCGGCCAGCGTCGGAATGCCGACGTTCTCGATGAAGCAGGTCTGCGTCGCCGCCGTGCCGCCCTGCATCCCGTCGATCACTACCACGTCCGCGCCCGCATGCACCGCAAGCTTGACGTCGTTGAACGTGCGGGTTGCGCCGACCTTCACGTAGATCGGTTTTTCCCAATCGGTGATTTCGCGCAGTTCCTTAATCTTGATCGCCAGATCGTCCGGGCCGGTCCAGTCCGGATGACGGCTCGCCGAACGCTGATCGACACCGGCCGGCAACGTGCGCATCGAGGCGACACGCGGATTGACCTTCTGCCCGAGCAGCATGCCGCCGCCGCCCGGTTTCGCGCCCTGGCCGATCACGATTTCGATCGCGTCGGCGCGGCGCACGTCGTCCGGGTTGAAGCCATAGCGCGACGGCAGGCACTGATAGACCAGCGTCTTCGACGAGCGGCGTTCTTCCTGCGTCATGCCGCCGTCGCCGGTGGTGGTCGAGGTGCCCATCGCGGTCGCGGCCTGCCCGAGCGCTTCTTTCACGTTCGCGGACAGCGCGCCGAAGCTCATGCCGGCAATCGTGATCGGAATGTCGAGCACGACCGGTTTCGTGGCGAAGCGCGTGCCGAGCACGGTCTGCGTCGCGCATTTCTCGCGATACCCTTCGAGCGGATAGCGTGACAACGAGGCACCGAGGAATAGCAGATCGTCGAAATGCGGCACGCGGCGTTTCGCGCCCAGACCGCGAATTTCGTAGAGGCCGCGCTGCGCGGCGGCGTGGATATAGTCGATCGTCTTGCGGTCGTAGCCTTGCGACTCTTCCTGCTGCAAGCGGGCGAAGTGAACGGGTTTGGCTTCCATGGGGACCTTCATCGAGAGCGTGTGTTCAATATTCCTGGTTCGCGTCCGCGTTCCAGTGATAGAGCGTGCGAGCAGAGGCGATCCGTTTGAACGAGGCCGGGTCGTGATCCATGGCTGCGGCTGTCAGCAGTCCGCGCACCGCGTCGATATCCGCCTGCGTCATCGGCTCGTATTGCGCGTCCGCGCCAAGCGATTTCACTTCGCCGCGCACGTACAGCACCGCCTCGTAAAGCGAGTCGCCGAGCGCGTCGCCGGCATCGCCGCAGATCACCATGCGCCCGGCCTGGGCCATGAACGCCGAGAAGCTGCCCACCGAACCACCCACCACGATGTCGCCGCCCTTCAGCGAAATACCGCAGCGCAGGCCCGCATCACCGTCGATCACCAGCAGGCCGCCATGCGCCGAAGCGCCCGCGCCGTTCGACGCGAAACCCTTCACATGTACCTTGCCGCTCATCATGTTTTCCGCGACGCCAGTGCCGGCGCTGCCGTCGATCTCGATCGTCGCGTGTTTGTTCATGCCGCCCGCGTAATAGCCGGCGTGACCGGCGATCGTGACTTTCACCGGTGCATCCACGCCGACTGCGAGGTTATGCGCGCCGTTCGGCGAGACGACCGTCACCGCCTGGCCTTCCAGTTCGCTCGCGGGTTGGTGCAAGAACTGGTTCAGCTCTCGGACCGTCTTGCGCTCCAGATCGAATGTCAGGCTTTCCATACATACATCTCCTCAGGTGCGGGTTCGAAGACCCTGGCGTTCTTGATATCAGGCAGATGCGCGAGCGAACGGAACTCGGAAGCAATCGCGACGTAGTCGTCGTTTTCCGCGACCACCGCCGGCTTGCATGCGAACGGATCGCGAATCAGCGCGAGTTCGGTCGAGGTGCCCATCAAGAACGTGTAGAAGCCGTCGAGTTCTTCGAAACCCTTCTGCAATGCGACCGGCAGCGTGTCGCCTTCGCGCAGCCGCCATTCGAGAAAGCGGCAGGCGGCTTCGGTATCGTTGTCGGTATCGAAGTGAATGCCTTGCGGTTCGAGCTTGCGGCGCACGCCATGCGCGTTCGACAGCGAACCGTTATGCACCAGACAGAAATCGTCGCCGGCTGTGAACGGATGCGCGCGGTCGGGCGTGACCGCCGATTCCGTCGCCATGCGTGTATGGCCGACCAGATGCGAGCCCTTCAGGTTCGCAAAGTCATAACGCTCGGCAACTTGCGAAGGCGAGCCGATATCCTTGTACAGATCGATCGAACGTCCGCTCGAGAGCAGATAAAGCTTCGGATAGCGCTCGCGCAGCCACGTCTTCACGCGCTCGACGTTGCCCTGCACAGTCAGCACTCCGTGATTGCCTTTCGAGTCGATACGCGCGTTGACATCCATCGCCGTGTTCAGCGCTTCCACCAGCGGCTGCCACGCGAAATCCGCGCCTTCTTCGGTGAAGCCCGCGTAGATGCTCAGCTTGCGCTGGCTCGCATCGACCGGTTTGCCGAACACCGCAAGGCCCGCCGAATCCGGTCCACGCTCGGTCATGCCGATCAGCATCGGCACCATCAGAACGCCCAGCCTCTCGCGCAGTGCCGGCGTCTTCACCAGCAAGCCTACAATTCCGCACATTGTGGTTCTCCTTAGAAAAATTCGAGGTAGGTCTTCAGTTCCCAGTCCGACACGTGGCGCATGTATTCGAGCCACTCCATCCGTTTGAGCTTGAGGAATTCGTCGGCAACCGGGCCGAGCGCGTCGCAGATCACGCGGTCGCTTTCGAGCGCGTCGAGCGCCTGCTCAAGGTTCTGCGGCAGAACGCCAATGCCGTGCTCCGAGAGCCGCGTGGGCGACCATTCGTACAGGTTTTCGTTAGCCGGTTCGCCCGGCGACATGCCGCGGTCGATGCCGTCGAGTCCCGCGGCGATCACTGCTGCCGTCGCGAGATAGGGATTGCACGCGCCGTCTGGCAGGCGAAGTTCGATACGTTCGCCAGGCATGCGCACCATCGTCGAGCGATTGTTGTCGCCATAGCTGATGTAGGCCGGCGCCCAGGTTGCGCCAGTCAGCGAGCGGCCAACCACGAGGCGCTTGTACGAGTTCACCGTCGGATTGCACAGCGCGGTCAGCGCGGGCGCGTGCGCGAGCAGACCGGCCGTGAACTGGTAGCCGAGCGACGAAAGCCCCATGCCGAGCTTGTCGGCGGGATCGGCGAACAGGTTGCGCTCGCCGTCGCCGATCGACATATGCATATGCATGCCGTTGCCCGGGCGGTTCGCGAACGGCTTCGGCATGAACGAGCAGATCATGCCGAGTTCATTGGCGATCTCGGAGGCCGCCATCTTGAAGAACACGTAGTGATCGCATGAGGTCAGGCAATCGGTGTACGTGTAGTTGATTTCGAACTGCCCGTTGGCGTCTTCGTGATCGATCTGATAGACGTCGATGCCGACCGCGCGCATCGATTCGGTGAGCTTTTCCAGGAAGACGCGCGTACGCGAGAGGCCCTTGTAGTCGTAGCACGGCTTGGCGAGCGTATCGCTCGGATCGCAGGGCTCCAGCGTGCCGGACGCCGAACGGCGCAGCAGCGAAAATTCCGGCTCCAGACCCGTGAAGAGGGTCCAGTTGCGCTCGGTCATCCGCGCAACCTGCTTCTTCAGCGTCACACGCGAATCGTATTGCCACGCCTCTCCATTCACGTGTCCGTCGCAGACGATCCGTGCCAGACCCGGCTGCCACGGCACCGGCGTGAGCGTCGCCAGATCGCCGACGGCCATGTAGTCGGGACCGTTCGGCTCGATGCCGACACCCCAGATCGCAAATCCCGCGAAACCGGCGCCCGCTTTCAACACGCTCTTCAGATGACTGACCGGGACCGACTTTGCCTTGGCCACGCCATGAATATCGACAAACTGCGCCAGCACGTACTTCACGCCCTGCTGCGACAGATAAGCTTGCGCCTCTTCCGCCGAGCCGAAGCGGGGCACGCATCCGAGTTCGTTGACCGGCAGCTTGCTCGCATCGTTCAGGTTCATCGCCACTCCTTGCTACAACATTGTTCGTGGGTTGAAAAAGCCACATGCAACGCATGTGACCGGGCTATGCAACACGCTTTCGAACGCTGCTGTTGAACACCGCTTGCGGCGCGCTTCAAGCCTGTCGTCAGTCAGACGGAAACTTTATTGGAGAGCAACTATGATTCCCATGGTGAAACTCTTCGCGCGCGACTCCGCGCTGCAATCTGCTACGCTTCCCTTTTCCCTGAGGCCCACATGCAAAACGGTGAAGACAACAAAACGCCGCTCGAACGCTACCTCGGTATCACGATTCGCGAGCTACGCCAGCGCCACGGCCTGACGATCGCCCAGGTCTCCGCGCAGGCCGGCATCAGCCGCGGCATGCTCTCGAAGATCGAGAACGCGCAAACCTCCGCAGGCCTTGAAGTGCTCAACCGCATCGCCCAGGCGCTCGGCGTTTCGCTCTCCATGCTGTTCCGCAATTTCGACGTGCCGCAAGGCGGTGCACAGCTCGTCAAAAAAGGTGCCGGCATGGAGGTGGTCCGCAAAGGCACCAAAAGCGGTCACACCTATCACCTGCTCGCTTACGACCAGGGTCCGCGCAAGCTCTTCGAACCCTTCCTGATCACAATGGAAGACGAAGCCGAACGCTTTCCCGTGTTCGAGCATCCGGGCACCGAATTCATCCACATGCTCAAGGGCGTGATCGAATACCGCCACGGCCAGCACACCTACGTCCTGCATCCCGGTGACACCCTCACCTTCCAGGGTGAAATACCACACGGGCCAGAACGCCTGATCAAGACGCCCATTCAGTTCCTGTCGATCTTTGTGTACCCGCAATCGAGCACTGACTGATTTCTCGCTGCGTCCGCTCACGCCCAACGCCCAAACCTATGCAACGTTTGTGCCATGTTTATCTGTGTGAATCAAAAATTCCCATCAATAAACGCATTGGACGCAATGAGCCTTTGGCGGCATTCCGGCTGAAGCGCTCGCTGGCTCGACTGCGGTGCACATCTTCGCTGCAGCTGGTGCGACTTTGCACAAGAACGAAGTGCGCGGTTAAGCAGCTTCAAAAGCAATGCTTATGCAAAGCGGCGTTATGGCGCCTGAACCGCGTGCAGCGACGTCTCGACCATGCGTAGCAAAACCGGCAGTCCGTTCACAGCGGACGTGTCAACAGCTACTCGCGATCCACGTCCCTCGTGTCACCTCAGCGCGTCGGCCGGCAAATCGGGCAGCGCCCGCGCCAGCGACGGCTGGATCGTGTTATCGAGCACGCCGCGCGTCAGCATGACGATGTCGCCGGCGAACTGATCCCATTCGCCCTGCCGGTGCAGCAGAAAGAAATCGCGCCGCCCGAGCCGGCTTGGCGGCAACGCCATCACCGCGATATCGTCCAGGTAGTGACGTGCCTGCCACAAACACAAGGGCGTCGAAATCGCGAAACCTACGCGCGCCGCCACCAGACTCAGCAGCGGATCGGTCGCGTCGAACTCGTAACGTCGCGGACTCTCGATGCCCAGGTGCCGCGCGAAACGCTCGATCTGCTGGCCGATCACCGAGCGCGCCGTGTAACGGATCAGCGGCATTTCCAGCGCAAGCGAGCGCCAATCGATATTGCGGCGTCCGCTCAGATGGCTGCGCGCAACCACCACGACGAACGCCTCGGAAAACAGCGGCACTTCGACGATCCGTGCATCGTTCAGCGTGGTCTGCGTACAGATCGCAATATCCAGTTCCCGGTCGTGCAGCTGCTTGCTCAGGCCCGGCGTCAGGCCGGACCACATCGAAATCTGCCGCTCCGAATTCGACACTGCGCGGATCAGCTCTGGGCCGACGGTTGCGGCGAACGAATCGACACAGCCGAGGCGCACCGGCATCTTGCCCGTATGCGACGCATCACCGATGCGGGCGCTGACCATCTTTGCATGCTCGATCAACGGGTCCGCCAGTTCGAGCAGCGCGCGCCCCGCCACATTCGGCCGCGGCGGGCGGCTCTCGCGGTCGAACAGCGTCAGGCCCTGATCGCGCTCCAACGCGGCAATCGACTGGCTGATGGCGCTCTGGCTCACGCCGAGCTGCTTCGCGGCGCCCGTCATCGAGCCGCTTTCACACACGGCGACGAACGCCTGCAGCGCGCGCAGATCGATCGGGGTCGGGGTTCGTCTCATGGCATGCTCCGCTCGCGTTGGTGACTTACCGGTCATCCTGTGCGGCACGAAAGCATGGTGCCGATGTTTGCAAAGCCGGTGTTCAGGATGAGAAATTGCATTGGGTCGCCATAAGTTTGCCTAATACAAAATTAGCGCGCCCGGCGTTTTCCTAGAATTCGCCTCATTGCCCACACAGAGGTTCACATGAGCCACTACGATTTCATCGTGATCGGCGCTGGTGTTATCGGCGCGTCGGTCGCGCATCATCTTGCCGCACTAGGTGCGCAGAGCGTGCTGGTCATCGAGCAGGGCACGATCGGCGCGGGCACCACCTCGCAGTCGTCCGGCCTGCTGCGCACGCATTATTCGGTACGCCAGAATGTGGAACTCGCGCGCTCGTCGTGGTGGGCGTTCAATAACTTCGCCGACTACGTCGGCGACGACGAAGCGTCCTGCGGCCTCGTCAAATGCGGTTATCTGATCTGCTCGCCCGAGGGCGACAAGCTGGAGCCGCTCAGCGCCTCGCTCGCCGCGCAGCGGGACATGGGTATCGAAGTGCAGTTGCTTGATAAGGGCGAGGCGCACGAGCGCCTGCCGATTGCAAGTTTCGACGACGCCGCGCTGATCGGCTTCGAACCAGAAGCGGGTTTTGCCGACGCCTATCTGGTCGCCACCGGCTTTGCCCGTTCGGCGCGCCGGCGTGGCGTCAAGATCATGGAAGGCGTCACGGTGACGGGCCTCATTCGCGAAGGACGCCGGATCACCGGAGTCGAGACGAGCGCAGGCAACTTCGGCTGCGGCACCCTCATCAGCACGCAAAACATCTGGACGCCGGAACTCGCCGGCTGGATCGGCGTACCGCTACCGGTCAAGCCGGAGCGTCACACGGTGCTCGCGCTCGAATGC
This sequence comes from Paraburkholderia haematera, assembly GCF_905220975.1. Taxonomy (GTDB): domain Bacteria; phylum Pseudomonadota; class Gammaproteobacteria; order Burkholderiales; family Burkholderiaceae; genus Paraburkholderia; species Paraburkholderia haematera. Next base: position 441,301 of record NZ_CAJNBK010000003.1, read on the forward strand.
GAGGGCGCCGCATACTCGTTCAAGATGCCTGCGTTCAAGGACCTGGGCTCGGCCGGCATGCTCTATTACCGCAGCTATGGCGGCAACCAGATGCTCGTGTCCGAAGGGGTGGTCGGCGAAACGCTGAACTCGCCGGAAACGGAACAGGGCGATATCTCGCTCGACTATGTCGCCGAAGTCGGCGCCCAGGTCGCCGAACGTTTCCCCGCTTATGAAGCCGCGGGGCTCGCTTCGTCGTGGACCGGCGTCTACGACGTGACGCCCGACTGGAATCCGGTGCTGGGCAAGGTCGCCGATATCGAGGGACTCGTGGTCGGCTTCGGATTCTCGGGGCACGGCTTCAAACTCTCACCGGGCATCGGCAGGATTCTCGCCCAGCATGCGCTCGGTCAGCCCACCGACGTTTCCCTCGCGCCCTACGCGCTCGACCGGTTCGCCAGCGGCGCCCTGCTAGTGGGCAAATACGGTTCCGGCGCGGTTTCCTGATTTCCGATCGATGGATGCTCAAGTCATGACACTCAATATTCTGGTCCCAGTCAAACGCGTGGTGGACGCGAATGTGCGCGTGCGGGTCGCCGCGAACGGTTCGATCGACACCGCCGGTCTCAAGATGTCGCTCAATCCGTTCGACGAATGCGCCATCGAAAAAGCCTTGCAGCTCAGGGAATCCGGCGCCGCATCGAAGGTGACGGTAGTCACCTGCGGCACGCATGCCAGTCAGGACGTCTTGCGCACAGCGCTGGCAATGGGCGCGGACGATGCCGTGCTGATCGATACCGCAACGGCGACTTCCACGCTCGATTCGCTGGCGGTGGCGCGTTTGCTGGATGCTCACATGGCGACTCGGGCATACGGCCTCGTGCTGTGCGGCAAGCAGGCGATCGACGGCGATATCGGCGGTGTCGCAGCGATGCTCGCCGCCCTGCTCGACTGGCCGCAGGCGTTGAACGCCGGCGCACTGTCAGCGGATGGCACAGGCTGGTCCGTCATATGCGGCGACGACACCGGCACGGCGACATGGCGGCTCGAAGGTCCGGCTGTCATCAGCGCCGATCTGCGCCTCGCCGACCCGCGCCGTGTGACCTTGCCAAGCATCGTCAAGGCGAAGCAGAAGCCGCTCGCAATCGTGGACGCCGCCACGCTGGCAATCGACCTGACGCCCCGAAGCCATATCGTCAAACTCCGCGATCCACCGGTTCGCCCGCCCGGCATCAAGGTCGCCGACAGCGCCGCGCTCATTGCAGCGCTCATAGAACGGCGCGTATTCGATCAATCAGGAGTCCCCGCATGAGAAGCCTTGTCGTAGCTGAAAGCGAAAGCAGCCACCTTGCCGACGCGACGCTTCGCGTTATCACCGCGGTGATGCAACGCGGCCTGCCGGTCGATGTGTTCTTGCCGGATGCCGCGCTTGCATCCACGGTCGAGAAGATCACCGGTGTCGAGCGCGTGCTCGTGATGGCTGGCACGAGAAGCGAGGACGTTGTGCCCGAAACGCTCGCTGCACAGTTGTACGCGATGCACGCACCGTATTCGCTGATCGCCGCGAGTCATCGGACGCTCGGCCGTAGCGCTCTTCCGCGCGCTGCGGCGCTTGTCGGCGGTGCATTCATTCCGGATGTGATCGCGGTGGAAGGCGAAGGCGCGTTCGTGCGCAGCCTTTACGCGGGAAGTGTCATCGCCAATGTGAGCACGGCCAGCGCAGTGACGTTCGCGACGTTTCGCGCGTCGTCATTCGCGCCGGCGGCCGACAGCGGCGGCAACGTGCAACGCGTGACGCTCGACCCGGAAGCGGGCTTTAGCCGGACGAAGCTCGTCGAGCGCCAGGCGTCGGCGCAGACCGGACGCGAATTGCCCGACGCGCGGATCGTCGTCGCGGGCGGGCGCGGTCTGGCATCGAAGGACAACATGGATCGGCTCGGCGAACTGGCGGAAAAGATGGGGGCGGCGCTCGGCGCCTCACGGGCCGCGGTGGATGCCGGCTACGCACCGAATGCCGCGCAGGTCGGGCAAACCGGCAAGATGGTGGCACCCGACGTCTACCTTGCTTTCGGCATCTCCGGCGCGATTCAGCATCTGGCCGGGATGAAGGACTCGAAGACCATTGTCGCGATCAATAAAGACCCGGACGCGCCGATCTTTTCGGTCGCGGACATTGGGCTCGTCGGCGATCTGTTCGAGGTAGTGAGCGAGATCGAAACGCATGTCGGCGTGGGAGGGACGAGCCGATGACACTTCATCGGTCGGACGCGTCAACCTCTGCATGACTCGTGTTCGGGGCGAAATTGCTGTGGCGGAACTCGATTGGCTTCCGGAAAATTAACCAGATATCTTCCAAGTTCGCCATTCTTTAACCATATGTCTTCCACGCTAGCGTACCGGTTTAGAAGTTGGGCCCAAATCGCCAGTCGGCCGTGGCCAGGGGTGTCCCATCGGCAGTTCATCGGCCGAAACTGACGTTGACGCCCTGCCAATCGCAGCCCATCGTACGACTGCTCTCGGGAAACGCGGAGGACTGAAGTCGACCCCAAAGGGACAGTCGCCCGTGCGCAAAGCGGCCGTTCAGATAGGCTCCATCGGGCGCTTTGCTAACGAAATGCCTGCCGGATACCCAACGCAATAATGAGGCCTCCACATACGCGGTCGATCCACGCCTTCGCGCGACGATACACCGTCGCAATCACCGCGTGCGATAGAACAAGTGCGACTGCTCCGTACCAGCACGTCGCAGTCGCACCGACAGTAGCAAGCATGGCAAAGAAGGTCGGCATGGAGACGTGGGCGGGCGCTGCCGAGGAAAACACGGCAGCATAAAAGGCGATGGACTTTGGGTTCGCGATATTTGTCACGACGCCTTGCAGGAATGCGGCACGAAAAAGCGGCGACTGCGGAGGGCGAGGTGGTGCTATTTCGCTTGCCCGTGCTGACACGATGAGCCGCAGCCCAAACCAGATCAGGTAGGCAGCGCCAGCAAGCCTAACGCCCACAGCGAGCCACGGGAAAACGGCAAACACCATTCCGATACCGAAGATGGCGCAAGTCGCCCAGAACAGATTGACTGCCACGATTCCAGCGACAAGCGCGAGCGTATCGGAGCGTCTGCCGGAAACTGCCTTGTGAACGACTGCGACGAAGTTCGGGCCAGGTATGACGACACCTGCCGCATAGACAGAAAAAACCGTCGCAACAGCAGACGAATCGATCATTTGTTCTCCCGGTGGAGTGTGAGTGTACGTAGCCAGGAAGCCGCTTCAACGGTTGGTATTCTGAAGCAATTTGGGATTGACCGCTGTTGGCCGATGTCAGTTTTCTTCTGTGCGCGGCACCCCTGATCCACCCTCGTCTTCGGATAGAAGATCGGATAGATCGGTCGGAGAGAGTTGCTTCATTTTTCTTTCGAGTTTGCGATCATACTGACGGTCGTTTGGCTCTGAACCTTGCGCCTTTCGCGCGTACTGCTGAACGAAGCGACCGAGTTCGCCAGCCAGTCGGGATTTTGTGCGTTTCGTCGTCACGTTCCATTTGCCTCGGTTCAAGTCATGCGGAAACTCTACCTGCACAATGATTGTCGACCATCTACATACCAAAGGCGACTGGCCGGTTGTGGCCGGCTACTGCCTGACGCAAAACTATCCGGAAGCGGACACTCATCGGTGATACCGCGCAGCGACGAGCGTCCGCTCTGGCCGAATCGCAGTCATCCGCGTTTAGCTTGCTGTGCGCTGCGGCGAAACGGCGTAAATTGACGCTACTCGCCATCTCGCTAATCCTTTGCACAACTACTGCATGCGTTGAAATCTGGCGTGCCCCCACGACCTGTGAGAGGCTGATGCGCAAAACGACGCGCAGCAAACTGCGTGGAACGGTCTCGTGGAAAGCCGCATGCGTCGCCGCGAGAGTCCTCAATGTTCACCAGTCCGAGCAGTAATTTACCTTTCCAAAAGATTACGGACTTATTTACTGTCCGCTCCCCCGGGTCGATTCAAGAACGCCGCACAAAAAAGGAAGAATCGGCACTTATCTCCTGCCCAAGTCAAAGATTTATGGTTCCCGGACCACGTGCTTTTGCGGGCATTTCGGGTGGCGTGTTGGGTTCGGTGATCATGGCGATCGTCGGCGACGTGATCCCGGCGCAACGCCGCGGCGCCGCGACCGGCACGATCATGACTGCCTTTTCATTGGCCGCGATTGCCGGCGTGCCGGCTGGCGTGATGCTGGGCGCGCACTTCACCTGGGCCGCGCCGTTCTATTTGCTGGTCGTGTTATCGCTGCTGATCTGGGTGGCTGGCTGGCAACTCGTTCCGTCGCTGGCCGAGCATTTGGGCCACCGCAAGCCGGCGCTTGGCGAGGTGTTGCCTGATTTGTGGCGATTGTTGAGCAACCCGCGGCACATGAATGCGTTTGCGTTGACTTTCATGATGATGATTGCGCATACGGTGGTGATCCCATTTATCTCGCCGGTATTGGTCGCCAATCACGGCGTGAGCCCGGCGCAGTTGTCGTGGCTATATATGGCGGGTGGCGCGGCGACGTTCTTCACATCGCGGCGGGTGGGCCAGCTTGCTGATCGATTTGGCACGCGGCGCGTATTCCGGATTGCGGTGCTGATTTCGTTTCTGCCCGTTCTGTTCGTGACGCATCTGCCGGACTTTCCGTTCTACGCGCTGGCGATGTTTTTCCCATTTTTTTATGGTGTTGATGTCGGCGCGCATGATACCGATGCAAGCACTCCTGACGACCGTCCCGGAACCTGCGCGCCGGGGCGCGTTCCTAAGCGCCAACAGCGCGCTGCAAGCCATGGGCACGGGGTGTGGCGCGTGGCTTGGCGGCTTGATGCTGAGCAGCTCACCGACAGGCCAGATCATGGGCTACGGAACCGTGGGATGGCTAGGCGTTGCCATCGCCCTGATCGGAGTGTTTTGGGTCTCGAGGGTCCACGGAGCGCAAAGCGCATTACCCCCTACGAGCGTACTGAGGGGCAACCCAGTCGGAGAAAGTTAAAGTAACGAGCAACCAGTAACGAGCAAGCACCGCCGCAGAAGCACCGCATCGGCGCGCGCAGCGCCGCCGGAAGTATGACGCCCTTGTCACTCACGCCGAATGTGCGAGAACACAGATTCCAGATGCACCACTGCCTCCTCCAAGCCAGGGGACCCGCTTAAGAGTTAGCGGTTTGAGCCGCTTTCTTTGCTTACCTTTCTTTGCGGCGGCAAAGAAAGTAAGTGCCGCCCCGCACAGGGGCAACGCTAATAGACCACTAACAAAACAAGGAAAGCCCAACGCCGCAGGCAAACAACAAAACAACCCTCAACCACATCACACCCCCAAAGCCCGCAGCGGATGCGTCTCCTTCCTCCACGGCGAGGCAAGAAAATACCGAACCCGTTCCGGCCGAACCTCGGCGATGGTGGCCGGCGCCCACCGGCTCTTCCGATCCTTATCGATCAACTGCGCCCGCACACCTTCACAGAAATCGCCTTCTTCGACCACCCGCTTGACGATACCGAGCTCCATCCGAAAGCACTCTGCCAGGCTCATCTGCCGCCCGCGCAGCAATGCCTCACGCGTGACGTACAGCATCGTGGGCGAGTGCCCGACCATAGCGTCATAAGCAGCCTGCAACCACTGCCTCACTTCACGCGGCGGCTCACGCTCCAGATCGTAACGCAACGTCGCGACAATCCGCTCGATACTCGAACGCCGATCGAAATGCCGCAGAATTAGCTGAGTAAACGGCCCCAACGCCGCATGCGGAACAACGTTGCACGGCGGCTCAAAAACCGCACGCAACGCGTCCATCAAATCCCCCGCGTGAGACATGCACTGCAGTCGTTCTTCGAACGTTCCTAGCCACTCCGCGGGCACGCACAAATCCGCCAGTCGCAAACGCACCGCATCCGCGCCGGACAATGTGACCCCGGTGAGCCCAACATACAGTTCGACCTCCGCCGGCATCACACTCAGAAACCGCGTCGCGCCGACATCGGGCAGAAAGCCGATACGCGTCTCAGGCATCGCGATCTTGCTGCGCTCCGTGACGATGCGCAGCCGAGCCGCCTGGCCGAGCCCCATGCCGCCGCCCATGGAGATACCGTCGAGCAAGGCGACCACCGGCTTGGGAAACGTGTGCAGCGCGTAGTCGAGCCGGTATTCGTCGACAAAGAACGCGAGCCACCGGCTGTCGCCATTCTTCGCGAGCCGGTGCACCTCGCGCACGTCGCCACCGGCGCAAAAACCCTTGGCACCCGCGCCCTTCAGCACGAGGGCAACGATACCGTCGTCGGTACGGCAATGTTCGACCAGCATGGCGAGCTCGCGCACCATCGCGTGCGATAACGCGTTGAGCGCGGCAGGCCGGTTCAGCGTAATGATCGCCACGCGGTTGACCACGCGAAACAGAATCTCGCGCTCCACTTCGACGCTCGTATCGAGTGCGGCGCTCAGCAAGGCGCTCATCGACGGTTCTCCTGGTCAGCGCTCCCTGCCTGTCCAGCCTGGGTCACCTGCCAGCGCGGCGCGCGTTTCTCGAGAAACGCATTGACGCCTTCGCGCTGATCGGCACCGTCGAACAGATCGACAAAGCGTTCCCGCTCGACCGCCAGAGCCGCCGCGCGCGGCACGCCGTTACGGCCCTGATGAATCAGCGTCTTGCTGAAGCCGACTGCTTGCGGGCTCAAAGTCGCGACGCGCGCGGCCATGGTCAGTGCGGCCTCGCGCGCCGCGCCCTTCACCACCACTTCTTCGACAAGCCCGATACGCAATGCGGTCGCCGCATCGACGCGCTCGCCGGTCAGAATCATCCGCTTGGCCCAGCCTTCGCCGACCAGCCACGGCAACGTCTGCGTACCGCAGCCGCATGGCAGCAAGCCCACCGCCGTTTCAGGCAGCGCCATCAACGCGTGTTGCTCTGCGATGCGGATATCGCAGGCCAGCGCGCATTCGAGCCCACCGCCCATCGCGTAACCGTTGATCGCGGCGATCACCACCGGCCGCGCGTTCTGCAAGGTTTCGAACGCCGCGCCAAAGCGCGTCGCCGCCGTGCGCGCAACCTCGCGATTGCCGTCAGCGAACGTGTTCAGGTCGGCGCCCGCGCTGAAGAACTTCGGGCCCTCACCCGTGATCACGATGGCTCGCACGCTCGCTTCGCCATTCAGCCGCTCGACGGTCTGCTGCAACAGCAGCAAGCCCTCTGGCGTGAACGCGTTCGCGGGGGGCCGCTTGAGCGTGAGCACAGCGACAGCGCCGTCGTGCGCGTAGTCGAGTTCGATCATGACGCGTCCCCGTCTTTACGATAGAGCTTGATCACCGCTGAGAAGTCCAGACGTCCCGCGCCCTTCGTACTCATCGTCTGATAAAGCTGTTGAGCCAAAGCGCCGAGATACAGCGGTTGACGCGCGAATTTCGCGGCGTCGGTGGCGAGGCCCAGGTCCTTGAGCATCAGATCGGTGCCGAAGCCGCCGGTATAGCCGCGCGTGGACGGTGCGGTTTCGATCACGCCGGGCATCGGGTTATACGTATCCGAACTCCAGCAGCGGCCCGTCGAAGTATTGATGATGCCGCCCAGCACTTTCGAGTCGATGCCGAGCGCCTCGCCCAGCGACATCGCCTCGGCCACGCCTGCCATCGTGATGCCGAGCACGAGGTTGTTGCAGATCTTCGCGACCTGTCCCGTGCCGGTGTCGCCGCAATGCACGATGTTCTTGCCCATCGCCGACAACACCGGCTTGACCTGCTCGAACGCGCTCGCGCTGCCGCCGACCATAAAGGTCAAGGTGCCCGCCGCCGCGCCGCCGGTGCCGCCCGAGACGGGCGCGTCGACGAAGGTATTGCCGCGTTGCTCGGCAAGTTCGGCAAACGCCTTCACGCTTGCCGGGTCGATGGTGCTCGAATCGATGATCGTCACGCCTTCCGCGATGCCGGCGAACACGCCGTCATCCGCTGACAGCACGCTGCGCACGTGCGCGGCTGCGGGGAGCATCGTGATGACACATTCGACGTCGGTCACCGCTACTTTCGGGGAACTCGCCGCATTGGCGCCCGCGTCGACGAGTGTCCGCACAGCCTGCGCGTTGAGGTCGAATACGCTCACCGCGTGACCCGCCTTGAGCAGGTTGAGCGCCATCGGTGCGCCCATATTGCCGAGTCCGATAAAGCCTATTTTCATGATTCGTCTCCTGTGTCGATGGGAGTTAGCGCTTCAGCGCTTACTCCTATCCCATGCAAAGCTGTCGATGGGAGTTAGCGCTTCAGCGCTTACTCCTATCCCATGCAAAGCTGTCGATGGGAGTTAGCGCTTTAGCGCTTACTCCTATCCCATGCAAAGCTGTCGATAGGAGTTAGCGCTTTAGCGCTTACTCCCATCCCATGCAAAGCAATGGACTCGAGGCCTCAGCGCAGGCTGATGGTCGTGTTGACGCCGTCGTTGACGGTGTCGTCGTCGAACCAGCGAGCCGTGACGGTTTTGGTCTGCGTATAGAACTGCACGACCTGTTTACCGTACGGCCCAAGGTCGCCGAGTTTCGAGCCGCGCGAGCCGGTAAAGCTGAAGGACGGCACGGGCACCGGAATCGGAATGTTGATACCGACCTGGCCGATATCGATTTCGCTCTGGAATTTGCGCGCCGCCGCGCCGCTTTGAGTGAAAAGGCCCACACCGTTGCCGAACGGATTGCGATTGACGAGCGCAATCGCGTCATCGAGCGTGGCGACGTTCAGCACCACCAGCACCGGGCCGAAAATTTCCTGACGGTAGATTTCCATCTCCGTGGTGACGTCGGTGAAGACCGTTGGGCCAATGAAATTGCCTTGCTCGTAGCCCTGAACCTTCACATCGCGGCCGTCGAGCGCCAGCGTTGCGCCCTCTTGCACGCCCGTTTCGATCAGGCCGAGAATGCGTTGCTTCGCGGCACGCGAGACCACCGGGCCGATGTCCGTGTTCGGCTCGTTACCCGCGTTGACCTTCAGCGTCTTCGCCTTCGCGACCAGCTCGGGGAGCCATTGCTGCGCAGCGCCAACCAGCACGACCACCGAAGTCGCCATGCAACGCTGTCCCGCCGCGCCGAAACCGGCGCCGGCCAGCGCATTCAAGGTCTGCTCGCGGTTCGCATCGGGCAGCACCACGGCGTGATTCTTCGCGCCCATCATCGATTGCACGCGCTTGCCGTGTTCGCTGCCGAGGCGATAAACATGTGTGCCGACCGCCGTCGAGCCGACGAAGGAAATCGCTTTCACCAGATCGTGCGTGCATAGCGCGTCGACCACGTCCTTGCCGCCATGCACGACATTCAGCACGCCCTTCGGCACGCCGGCTTCAAGCGCGAGTTCGACCAGTTGCATCGTCGACAACGGATCCTGCTCGGAAGGCTTCAACACGAACGTATTGCCGCACACGATCGCCATCGGGAACATCCACAAGGGGATCATCGCGGGAAAATTGAACGGCGTGATGCCGGCGCATACGCCGATCGGCTGACGCAGCGTGTAGGTATCCACACCGCCGGCGACGTTCTCCGCGAATTCACCTTGCTGCAAGGTGCCGATCGAGCACGCATGCTCGACCACTTCGAGCCCGCGGAAAATATCGCCTTCCGCATCGGGAATCGTCTTGCCCTGCTCGGCGCTCAAGGTCTTTGCAATGCGCGGCGAATGTTCGCGAATCAGCGCCTGGAATTTCAACATGATGCGCATGCGTGCGCCGATCGGCGTGTTCTTCCACGTCTTGAACGCGGCGTGCGCCGAGCGGATCGCCTCGTTCACCTCATCGGCTGTGGCAAACGGCACGCGTGCGAGCACCTCTTGTGTCGCCGGGTTGACGATGTCGCGCCATTCGGTGGTTTTGGACTCGACGAACTCGCCGTTGATCAGCAGTTTGACGGTGGCGGGATGGCTCGAAGCAATTGCGCTCATGCTGGAACTCCTGTGCGGTAGCCGTGTATCGGCCGGGCAGTGACTGGGAACAAAAAGTATCAACGCAGATCCGGGAAATCCTCTTCCCAATACTCGCCGGGCAGGCGCGCAGGCTCGGCCTCGCGCTCCATTTCGCGGCGCCGCAATTCGACGCGGCGGATCTTGCCGGAGATGGTTTTCGGCAGTTCGCTGAATTGCAGGCGGCGAATCCGCTTGTACGGCGCGAGCTTTTCGCGCGAGAACGCGAAGACCGCGCGCGCGAGTTCGGGACCGGCTTCATAGCCCTGACGCACGGTGACGAACGCTTTGGGCACCGACAGGCGCAGCGCGTCGGCGCTCGGCACCACGGCTGCTTCGCCGATCGCTTCGTGTTCGATCAGCACGCTTTCGAGCTCGAACGGACTTAGCCGGTAATCGGACGATTTGAAAACGTCGTCGGAGCGGCCGACATAGACGTAATAACCATCGTCGCGACGCAGCGCGACGTCCGAGGTGTGGTAGAAGCCGTTGCGCATGGCTTGCGCGGTGGCGTTGGCATTGTTCGCATAGCCGGTCATCAAACCGAGCGGACGTTCGGCCAACGGCAGCGAGATTTCGCCTTCGGTAACGGGGTGATCATCGGCATCGAGGAGTTCGATCTTGTAGCCCGGGAGCGGGCGGCCCATCGACCCCGGCACCACCGGTTGCCCTGGCGAGTTGCCGATCTGACAGGTGGTTTCAGTCTGGCCGAAGCCGTCGCGAATCGTGATCCCCCAAGCATGCCTGACGCGTTCGATGATCTCAGGATTCAACGGCTCGCCCGCGCCGACGATCTCGCGCAGCTTCACCGGATAGTCGGTGAGATGCTCCTGCACCAGCATGCGCCAGACGGTCGGCGGGGCGCACAGCGTGGTGACGTTGAAACGTACCAGCACGTCGAGCGTGTCTTTCGGCACGAAGCGCGGAAAGTTGAATACGAATACGCAGGCCTGCGCATTCCACGGCGCGTAGAAGCAACTCCACGCATGTTTGGCCCAGCCGGGCGAACTGATGTTCCAATGGATGTCGTTGGGCTGCAGGCCGATCCAGTACATCGTCGACAGATGGCCGACCGGGTAACTCAGGTGCGTATGCTCGACCAGCTTCGGCTTCGAAGTGGTGCCTGACGTGAAGTACAGCAGCAGCGGATCGCTGGCGTGCGTGACGCCGTCCGGTGTGAATTGCGGCGATGCGTCATAAGCTGCGGCTAGATCGATCCAGCCGTCGCGTGGCGTGCCCACCGAGATGAGGGTGAGCGGCACGTCGAGTGCGTCGAACTTGGCCAGCTCCGCGCTATCGACCACCGCGAACTGCGCGCCGCCGATCTGCACACGGTCGCGCACGTCGTCGGCGGAAAGCTGGGTGGTGGCTGGCAGCACGATCGCACCGAGCTTCATCGCCGCGAGCATCACGTCCCAGAGTTCGACGCGGTTCGGCAACATCAGCAGCAACCGGTCGCCGCGCCCCACGCCGAGACCGCGCAGGAAATTCGCCATGCGCGACGATCGTTCCGACATCTGCGCGTAGGAAAGGCGCAAGCCCTCGCTTGCCGGATCGTCGACGATCCACAGCGCCGGGTTGTCGTTGTTTCGCGCGACCACGTCGAAGTAGTCGAGGGCCCAGTTGAATTCGCCTGGCGTCGGCCACACGAATTCGCGGTAGGCGCGGTCGTAGTCGGTTCGATGGCGCAATAACAGGTCGCGCGCTTCGAGAAAGCCCTTCGCTACAGTCATCGTCGTCTCCTTGTGTCGATCGGAGTTAGCGCTTTAGCGCTTACTCCGGTCCCATGCAAAGCTGTCGATCGGAGTTAGCGCTTTAGCGCTTACTCCGATCCCATGCAAAGCTGTCGATCGGAGTTAGCGCTTTAGCGCTTACTCCGGTCCCATGCTTGTGGCGCGGTATGCGCTCTGCTTTTTGCCTCTGCTCTTTGCACTACTAGCAGGCTATTTTGCGCTCAAACGCTATCTGGCTTGCGTTTAAACATGGCGTGCGATAACCATCCGCTGCACTTCGCTGGTTCCTTCGTAAATCTGTGTGATGCGGGCGTCGCGATAGTGGCGTTCCACGGCGTAGTCCTCGAGATAGCCATAGCCGCCGTGAATCTGGATCGCATTCGAGCAGATTTCCTCGGCGAGCTCCGAGGCAAACAGCTTGGCCTGCGATGCCTCGGACAAACATGGCTTGCCCGCCGTGCGCAGCCGCGCCGCGTGATGCACCAGCAGCCGCGCGGCATTGAGGCGAGTGGCCATGTCGGCGAGCATGTTGGCAATGGTCTGGTGGTCCTTCAACGCCTTGCCGAACTGGATGCGTTCGTTCGCGTAGAGGCGCGCGGCATCGAACGCGGCTCGCGCAATGCCGACCGCCTGCGCTGCAATACCGATGCGGCCGCCCTCGAGATTCGACAACGCAATGCGCAGGCCTTCGCCCGGTTCGCCGAGCAGATTGGCTTCCAGCACCGCGCAATCGTCGAGCGAAATGGGACAGGTGTCCGATGCGCGAATGCCGAGCTTGTGCTCCGGCTTGCCAACGTTGAATCCCGGCGTATCGGTCGGCACGATGAAGGCTGACAGGCCACGCTTGCCCCGATCAGGATCGGTGACGGCAAATACGATCGCGATGTTGGCGCGCGCCCCGTTGGTCACGAACTGCTTGTTGCCGTTGAGAATCCATTTGCCGTCTCGCAGCACCGCGCGAGTACGCAGATTGTTCGCCTCGGAACCGGCTTGCGGCTCGGTCAGACAGAACGCGCCGATGCGGCGCCCTGTGGCGAGGTCCTGCAGATAACGATCCTTTTGCGCGTCCGTGCCGAAGTTCAGGATCGGCCCGCAGCCGACCGAGTTGTGCACGCTCATCAGCGTGGCGCAAGCGGCGCAGCCCGCGGCGATCTCTTCGAGGGCGAGCGCATAGGCCACGTAGTCGGTATAGGTGCCGCCCCACTCGGGCGGCACGATCATGCCGAGAAATCCCAGCTCGCCCATTTGCGTCACGATTTCCGCCGGCAGCTTCGCGTCGCGATCCCACTGGGCGGCGTGCGGCGCGAGGCGCTCCGTGGCAAAGTCGCGGGCGGCGTCGCGAATCATGCGCTGTTCGTCGGTGTAGAAGCTGTCCATGGCTCGATCCTGTGATGTGCATCGAGTCGCGGCAGCGAGGCGCTGCCTCGTCATCCGCGACTCATCGCGGGGGTGGCCCGCCTCGCCGTGATGTTTCCCGGCGAGGCGATCCGCGATCGGTTCAGGCCAAGTGTAGAGAAGCCGCTGGACAGGTTCGATGCTCAGCCCGATCATTCCGACTGAGCGCATTTGCCATACCGGTATCATGCAAAGCCGATTCAGGCCGCATTTTCAAAGGCTTAGCGAATCGCCAGAACGAAATTGTTGAGCGCGTTTGCCAGACAGGCCTGAAAAACATGAAGACGTTCAAGAACCTCAGAAACGATAAAGGCACGATTTCCGTCAGCATGGTCGAGGAGACCCTGGCGTTGGCGCGGGCACGCGGCTTCGAGGCGCTGCCGCTTGCCGAAGCCGCCGGTATCGCGGCAACCCTGCTGGCGTCGCCGAAAAGCCGGGTCTCGTCGGCGCAGTATGGTGCGCTGTGGGCCGGTATCGCCCGCGCGCTGGACGACGAGTTCTTCGGCCAGGACTCGCACCGGATGAAAAGCGGCAGCTTCATCGCGATGACCCAGATGGCGTTGACCGCGCGTAACGGCGCGCAAGCGCTCGCGCGGGCGGTCGGCTTCATGCGGCTCGTGCTGGACGATCTTGCCGTACAGATCGAGACGGATGCGCAGCGCGTGCGGCTGCGATATATCGAACGCGAAGGCGCGCGGCCGCCCGCCATGTTCGCTTACGCGACCCACTTTATCCTCGTCTACGGCTTGTTGTGCTGGCTGGTCGGGCGGCGCATTCCGCTGCTAGAAGCGCGCTTTCGCTGCGCCGAGCCGCCTGCCGCGCATGAATACCGCCTGATGTTCTGCGACGACATGGCGTTCGATCAAGCCGAATCCTATGTGGACCTCTCGCCGGCGTTTCTCGACCTGCCGGTGGTCCAGACCACCCAGTCGGTGAAGCCGTTCCTGCGCGATGCGCCCGGCAGCTTCATCGTCAAATACCGCAATCCTGGCTCGCTCGCCGCACGGGTGCGCAAGATGCTGCGCGCGCTGCCGATGGCCGGCTGGCCCGCCGCCGATCAGATGGCGCTACGCCTGCACGTCGCCGAAGCGACGATGCGGCGGCGTTTGAAACACGAAGGCTATACGTATCAGTCGATCAAGGACGACTTGCGGCGCGACATCGCCATCGGCGAGCTGCAGGACACCGATCGCACGATCGCCGACATCGCCACCGCGGTGGGTTTTGCCGAGCCGAGCGCATTTCATCGCGCGTTTCGCAAGTGGACCGGCATGCGGCCGAGCGATTACCGGCCGGCGCATGCGGATTTCACGCGCCGCACGGAATCGGACTAAGCTGTAAGGAGCAGGCCAGCCTTTTTGGGGTATCGGCCCGCGCCGGCCGATACCCGTCGGCATGGCGCGGCAGCCGTCAGCGATGAGTCCGTATCCGCGTCTCCCGTTCCGGCAGTCTGGTCCGCGCCCTGCGCTTATCCGTGGCGGCGTCGTGGGCCGGTTGATGCGCGGCATGACCGCGTTCGGCGTGCTTTTGGCATTTGGATTCGCATTGTGCGAAAACGCGCCGCCAGTTTTGGCCGCCCAGCCCGCCGTTGCACCGAATAGCGTTATCGTGATCCCGGTGAACGGCGCGATCGATCCGGCCAGCGCCGACTTCATCGTGCGCGGCTTGAAGCGCGCCGCCGACGACCGCGCGCAACTCGCCGTGCTGCAACTCGATACGCCCGGCGGACTGGATACGTCGATGCGGCAGATCATCAAGGCGATTCTCGGCTCGCCGGTGCCGGTCGCCACCTTTATCGCCCCGAGTGGCGCGCGTGCGGCGAGCGCCGGCACCTATATCGTCTACGCCAGCCATATTGCGGCGATGGCACCGGGCACCAATCTCGGCGCGGCGACGCCGATTCAGATGGGCATCGGCGGTGCGGAGCCGCCTGCGGGCGGCGGCGGTATGCCGGGCCTGCCAGGCGGTGGAGGCGGAGCCGGCGGTGGTGCTGGTGCACAAAAGAACGGCCCCGGAGCGCCAGCCTCAGCCGATTCGGCGAGTTCAGCGACGTCGGCAAACCCGGCAAGCTCAGCTAGCGCCGCGAGCGCCGCCCTTCCGCTCGACACCCAATCCACCGAACTGCGCAAGCAGGTCCACGACGCGGCCGCCTACATCCGCGGTCTCGCGCAAATGCGTGGACGCAACGCCGACTGGGCCGAGCGCGCCGTGCGCGAAGCCGTCAGCCTGTCGGCCAGTGAAGCGCTCGCGCAACATGTGGTCGATCTGAATGCGCGCGACATTCCCGACCTGTTGCGTCAGGTGAACGGCCGCACGATCAGCACGAGCCAGGGCGACGTCAAGCTCAGCACCGCCAATGCACGGGTGGTCACGCTCGAAGCCGACTGGCGCAACCAGTTCCTCGCGGTCATCACCGATCCGAACGTCGCGCTGCTTCTGCTGATGATCGGCATGTACGGCCTCTTTTTCGAGTTCGCCAATCCGGGGTTCGTGCTACCGGGCGTGGTCGGCGCCATCAGTCTGCTGATGGGTCTCTTCGCGATGCAGATGCTGCCGGTCAATTACGTCGGGCTCGGCCTGATCTTTCTCGGCACCGCGTTCCTGATCGGCGAGGCGTTTCTGCCGACTTTCGGCACGCTCGGCTTCGGCGGGGTGGTTGCGTTCGTGATCGGCGCGCTGATGCTGATCGATACCGACGTGCCCGGCTACGGCATTCCGCTGCCCCTGATCGCGGCCGTGGTGGTGTTTAGCGTCATGTTTGTGTTCGGCGTATCGAGGCTCGTCTTGCGGTCGCGGCGCCGGCCCGTGGTGACCGGTTCGGAAGCGCTGATCGGCAGTCTCGGCGTCGTGCTCGATGATGGCCTGCTGCCGGAGGGCCCGCGGTCTGAGGACACAGCAGCGGGCGGCGCGCTGGCCGGCTGGGCTCAGGTCCACGGTGAACGCTGGCGGGTGTCCAGCACGGCTCCGGTCGCGGCCGGTCACGCGGTGCGCGTCACGGCGCGGCGCGGACTGACGCTGACCGTGGTGCCGGCGGAATCACAACAACAAGGAGAACGCTCATGATCGGTTTCACATTCGGCTTCAGCAGCATTCTGATTCTGCTGGTGGCCGCACTGATTGCTTCGTCGATACGGATTTTTCGCGAGTATGAACGCGGCGTGGTGTTCATGCTCGGGCGCTTCTGGAAGGTCAAGGGGCCCGGCCTCGTGCTGATCATTCCGATCGTGCAGCAGGTGGTACGCATGGATTTGCGCACCGTCGTGTTCGACGTGCCGCCGCAAGACGTCATTACGCGCGACAACGTTTCGGTGAAGGTCAACGCGGTGGTGTATTTCCGCGTCGTCGATCCGGAGAAAGCGGTGATCCAGGTGGCGCGTTATTTCGAGGCGACCAGCCAGTTATCGCAAACGACGCTGCGCGCGGTGCTCGGCAAGCACGAACTCGACGACCTGCTGGCGGATCGCGAGCAGTTGAACGCCGATATCCAGAAGGTGCTCGACGCACAGACCGACGCGTGGGGCATCAAGGTCTCGATTGTCGAGATCAAGCATGTGGACATCAACGAAACGATGATCCGCGCGATCGCCCGTCAGGCCGAAGCCGAGCGCGAACGGCGCGCCAAGGTGATTCATGCGGAAGGCGAATTGCAGGCTTCGCAGCATCTGCTGGAGGCGGCGCAGACGCTCGCGCGGCAGCCGCAGGCCATGCAGTTGCGTTACCTGCAAACCCTCACGACGATCGCCGCCGACAAGAATTCGACGATCGTATTCCCGTTGCCGATCGATCTGCTGAGCGCGGTGCTGGATCGCTTCAGCAAACCTTCGGCCTCCTGAACCGGGGGGCGCGCCGGTTCACATCGACCCGCTTTGGAACGCGGGGTGAGACGGTGCATTGTCTTCGATCGACTTAATCGACCTGCATACGAAAACTAAAATGTAACGGTCGTTATTAACCGCTCCATGGGAGCCAGTCATGAAAATCGCTTCATTAGTTGGACTCGGCGCGCTATTAACCGCCGTGAATATGAGTACGGCGTTTGCGCAGACCTCGCGACCTTACGATCCCTCGGCGCCGGTAACGCGTGCCCAGGTGAAAGCCGATCTGGCCGATTGGCGCGCCGCCGGCTACGATCCGCTCGACTGGATCGACTATCCGGACAACGCGCAACGCGCGGGCCGCATTGTCGCCGCACGGCGGGCGCAGCAGATGGGCGGGAGCATGCCGCAGTAACCGGTCTCGCCCGAGCCTCGATGCGGCAGGCCGGCCCGCCCGCGACGACCGGCGTCGCAGGCAACGCCGGCCTCGCGTGCCCTACCCATCCGCCCATGAGTCCGTGAGCCCGTGAGCCCGTGAGCCCACGAGCCAATGAGCCACCCGCGTCGCCCGCCGCCTACCCCACAAACAGCACCGCCCGCCGCCGCAACATCGCAAATTCGCTTGCCGCGCCACCCCGCGCGCTGGCAAGGTATCATCTCGCCCCTTCGGCAAAGCCCGCAGTCACGTAATTCAGTGCGCCGCCGCCAATCATGATTACAATCCGCCCGTAGGCCTGGCTGCGTGGCGCACCGGCGCCGTGCCGGACGGCACCCGTGCCTGCTGATCTGCTGTGCATGGGCCGTATCAACCACAAGAAACGCTTTTCCAACAACGAGATGAACAACGAGAGACCCGCCTCATGGACTCGATAAAACGATACTTCGGCTTCGAAGCCGCCGGCACCGACCTGCGCACCGAAGTGCTCGCCGGGCTGACCACCTTCCTGACGATGGCCTACATCATCTTCGTCAATCCGGCGATTCTCGGCGACGCCGGCATGCCGAAAGACGCGGTATTCGTCGCGACCTGCATCGTGGCCGCGCTGGCCTCGCTGATCATGGGCCTGTACGCGAACTACCCGATCGCACTCGCGCCCGGCATGGGCCTGAACGCGTATTTCGCCTACACCGTCGTGAAGGGCATGGGCTTCACGTGGCAAGCCGCGCTCGGCGCGGTGTTCATCTCCGGCTGCCTGTTCCTGATCGTCACACTGTTTCGCGTGCGCGAAGTGATCGTCAACGGGATTCCGCATTCGATCCGTATCGCCATCACCGGCGGCATCGGCCTGTTTCTCGCGATCATTTCGCTGAAATCGGCCGGCATCGTGGTCGGCAATCCGGCCACGCTCGTCACGCTCGGCGATCTGCACAACTCGCATGTGGTCCTCGCGGTGATCGGCTTCTTCGCGATCGTCACGCTCGACTATCTGCGGGTGCGCGGTTCGATCCTGATCGGCATTGTCGGCGTGACGGTGCTGAGCTTTTTCTTCGGCGGCAATCAGTTCCACGGCATCGTCTCCGCGCCGCCGTCGATCACACCCACGCTGTTCCAGCTCGACATTCGCGGCGCGCTCTCGGGCGGCGTGCTGAACGTGATCCTGGTGTTCTTCCTCGTCGAACTGTTCGATGCGACCGGCACGCTGATGGGCGTGGCCAATCGCGCCGGGCTGCTGGTCGAGGGCAAGATGTTCCGGTTGAACCGTGCCCTGCTCGCCGACAGCACGGCGATTCTGGCGGGCTCGATGCTGGGCACGTCGTCGACCACGGCGTATATCGAAAGCGCGTCGGGCGTGCAGGCCGGCGGCCGCACTGGGGTGACGGCGCTCACCGTCGCCGTGCTGTTCCTCGCGGCGCTGTTTTTTGCGCCACTGGCGGCCGTGGTGCCCGGCTACGCGACGGCGCCGGCTCTCCTGTACGTGTCGTGCCTGATGCTGCGCGAAATGCTCGACCTGCCGTGGGACGACGCCACCGAAGTCGTGCCGGCCGCGCTCACCGCCCTGCTGATGCCGTTCACCTACTCGATCGCCAATGGCGTCGCGTTCGGTTTCATCTCCTATGCAGGCCTGAAACTGCTGACCGGACAAGCACGCAAAGTGAAACTGGTGGTGTGGATCATCGCGGCGATTTTCCTGTTCCGGTATTTCTACCTCGGCAGCGAATAAGCTGACAGCACCGCGGCGGCGGCACGGTGTTTGGCCACGGTTCGGTCTGGATCAACAATCGTTTTATTGAAGGCGCCCGTTCTGCACGGGCACCCTTTATCATCCGATGATTGATAAAAACCAACGAACTGGTCACGGGAGTTTCCTGCATGTCCTACCGCCGCGCCTCAGACCGTTATAAGTCGCCCGCCATCTTCTTCCACTGGGCGATTTTTCTGCTGATCGCGCTCGCTTATCTGGCAATCGAAATACGCGGGCCGAAAGGGTCTGACAGCCGCGCTTTCTGGAGCAGCGTGCACTACTGTGCCGGGACCCTGGTGCTGGGATTGGCGGTGCTGTGCCTGATATGGCGGCTGTGGGCCGGCGCGCCCGCGGAAGTCGAAGGCAACCGGCTGCTCGCGTTTCTGGCGCGCGCCGCCCATCTCGCCCTGTACGTCTTTATCTTCGCGCAGCCGCTGCTCGGCATTCTGATGATCAATACCGGTGGGCATCCCGTCACGCTGGCCTGGATCAACATCAATTACACGTTGGTTGGCGCGGATCCGCTTGCGCGGCCATTCCTCAAGACAGCGCATGAGTGGCTCGGCAATGCGTTTTACTGGGTGATCGGCGCGCACGCGCTTGCGGCAATCGCGCATCACGTGGTGTTGAAGGATCGGACGCTGCGGCGGATGGTTTGATCAGTTTCGGGTTTTTGGCGCACGAGGCGCTGGCGCTTGCGCGCGCAGCCTCATGAAACAACCCGCCGTGTCGCGCAAATTCGCTCAGTTGCGCCAGTTCGCTTCGTAGAAACGCACGTAGCCGCTCCTCAGCACGAGGCATTGCGCCCGCGTTTCCGATAGGAGACGCCGCGTGGCGGCTTCGATCCGGGCCCGGTGCGCGTCGAATGCGCCGACCATGTCTTCCAGACGTGGCGAAGCAGCGCCGAAGTGATCCTCCAGCGCCTCAGCCGTGATCATGCACTCCACCCTTTCCCCATCCACCATCGCCGGGAACGCCAAGGTAAGTTCGCGACCTGAATATTCAGGAGTTTCGTTCGGGAATAGGATCTGCATGGGATTCACCTGAAAGGTTGGGTGCTGCGCATGAGTCGATTGGTACTGCGCACGCTGGTTGAGTCTGGTCGCTCCGGCAGCGCTTTTTCCTCCTTGTCGAATGCTGATGGCGCGGGTCCGTCACCTCACAATGGCGAATACGCCGTACTTCGCGACCCGCGAGGTGATTGGATTCACTGTAGACGAGTTCACGCGCTGCGCAAGTTTTCCTTTTTGTTTGCTCTATTTTGGTGCCTGACGGGGCATTTTGACGTGCTGCTTCCCGACCGCGCGACCCGGTTTTTCCCTGCCGCGCCGCCTTCGCCCAGTTGCTGTTTCGTCCTGTAATATCGGTGTTCGGCCGCGGATGCGTATGTTGCACTGCGGAACGCAACGGCGGGCAACGCACCTGCCGGGTCCGATCACCGGAGACATGCTTTGAATCATCGTGCTGCCACGCCGCCCGCCATCGGTCGGCCAGATGTCATCGCGCAAGCTCATGCCCGCTCGCTCGAAGTCGGCCTGCGTGCGTCGGAAACGCCGGACTTTCATCCGCTGCGCCGCCCCGCGCTGCGCGAACTTGTCGATCGCAATCAGTCGCTCTATACCCACGCGCTTCCCGTGATGGAGACGCTGCACGCGCAAATCGTCGACACCCAAAGCATGGTGCTGCTCACCGACAATCACGGCGTGATTCTTCACAGTCTCGGTGACAGCGACTTCGTTGAAAAAGCCAATCGCGTCGCGTTGTGTCCGGGCGTGTCATGGGCCGAAGCGGATCGCGGCACCAACGCGATCGGCACCGCCCTGATCGACGGGCAGCCAACCGTGGTTCATGCCGGTGACCACTTCCTGCACGCGAACCGGATTCTCACCTGTTCCTGTGCGCCGATTGCGGATCCGTTCGGGCGCACCATCGGCGCGCTCGATGTCAGCGGCGACACGCGCGGCTTCCACAAGCACACGCTCGCACTCGTGCGAATGTCGGCGCAGATGATCGAAAATCATCTGTTCTCCAATCAATTCGTCGACGCCATTCGCGTTCACTTTCACGCGCGCGCGGAATTCATCGGCACGCTCTACGAAGGGCTCGCCGCGTTCGCGCCGGACGGCACGTTCCTGTCCGCGAATCGCAGCGCGCTGTTTCAACTCGGGCAGCCGCTCGCCGATCTGCAAAGACAAACCTTCGACGCGCTGTTCGGTATCGCGCTCGCCCGGCTGCTGCAACAGATCGCCCGCGCAGCACCAGGCGAAAACATCGTGCTGACGTTGCCGAGCGGCGTGCGCGTGGTCGCACGCGGCGAATTTGCAGCGCCGCGCTATGTGGCTTCAGCAGAACCGCTGCCAGACGCGGCGCGTGCGGCCACTTCCGGCGGCGCGCGTGCCGCGGCTCGGCCCTGCGAAGCGTCGCCACTCGCGCCCCTCGCCACGCTCGACACCCTCGATACAGGCGACGCGCAAGTCTCCGCCATCCTGCGCAGAGTCGCCAAGCTGCGCGGACGCGATATCCCCATTCTCGTGCTCGGCAAAACCGGCACCGGCAAGGAGTGGCTCGCCCGCGCGATCCATCACGATTCGCCGCGCCGAGCCGCGCCCTTCGTCGCGCTGAACTGCGCATCGTTGCCCGATACGCTGATCGAGGCCGAATTGTTCGGCTACGAGGACGGTGCGTTCACCGGCGCAAAAAAACGCGGCAGCGTCGGCAAGATCGTGCAGGCCGACGGCGGGACGCTTTTTCTCGACGAAATCGGCGACATGCCGCTCGCCCAGCAAGTGCGCCTGATGCGCGTGCTGCAGGAGCGTACTGTCGTCCCGCTCGGCGGCACGCGGGCGATTCCGGTCGATCTGCGCGTCGTCTGCGCGACCCACCGCAACCTGCGCGCGATGATCGAAGCGGGCACCTTCCGCGAAGACCTGTATTACCGGATCAACGGCCTCGTCGTCACCTTGCCGGCGCTGCGCGAGCGTAGCGATCTGGCGGCGCTTGTCGAGCGCATGCTGGCATTGCAGCCGGACGGCGAGCGTTTGCCGCGTCGCGTGTCCGATGCGGTGCTGGAACGGTTTGCGCAGTGCCGTTGGCCCGGCAATCTGCGGCAATTGGCTAACGTGCTGCGTACCGCAAGCATCATGGCCGAAGGCGCGGAGCAGATCGAACTCGAGGATTTGCCGGAGGATTTTTTGCAGGATTGCGAGGATGCGCCGGCCGACGTGAGCGCTCAACCGCCCGTGCCGGTTTCCAGCAACGGCGATGGCGACGACGGGCGCGCCCTGCCGGCTGCGCCGGTGAATGTGGCGCCTGCCCGGATGGAAGATTGGCAGGCCACGTTGATCGCGCAGACGCTCGCGCGACTCGACGGGAATGTGTCGGCGGCGGCACGCGAGTTGGGGCTGGCGCGCAATACGGTGTATCGGTATTTGCGGCGTGAGAACACGACGCATTGAAACGGCGAGGCAGAGGTATGGGCGTTCGGTGGCGTGCTGTGAACGCCCCGTTCAGCGTGTAAAGTGTGGCGCAATCCGTCACCGATTCACACGATGTCCGACCCTACCCGCCCGCCTCTCGTTCGCGTCGAGCCGCTCGGCCAAAGCTTCGAGGCCCCCGATTCGCTCACGATCCTCGAAGCCGCCGGCTTCGCGAATCTGCGCCTGCCGCGCTCGTGCCGCAACGGTACGTGCCGGACGTGCATGTGTCGATTAATCAGCGGCTCCGTTTCGTACACCATCGAGTGGCCCGGTTTAAGCAAGGAAGAAAAGGCTGAAGGCCTCATCCTTCCTTGTGTTGCGGTTGCCCAGTCCGATCTGGTTCTGGAAGTTCCAGAAGCGTCGAAAATCGTCTCGTGAAAGCCTAACTTGACGCCTCCCCTTCCCGCACCACCGACACCGCCTCAACGTCTTACCTGCCTGGTCGCTTGCACTGCGTATAGTGTTCATATACACTATACGCATGATCAAGAGCTTTCGACATAAAGGACTGGAGCAGTTTTTTCTGACGGGTTCCAAGAAAGGGATCACGGCTGCTCATGCCGACAAGTTGCGAATTCGCCTAACGGCACTTCATGCGGCGACCGGACCGGTCGACATGAATGCAGCACCCTGGAAGCTACATCAACTTTCCGGGAAGAATCCGAAGGGGCAGAACGTCGAAGGTCATTGGTCCATTTGGGTAACCGGCAACTGGCGTCTCACGTTCTTCTTCGAGGGAACAGATGCCGTTCTTGTCGATTATCAGGACTATCACTAAGGAGCCGAAGATGACTTCAATGCATAACCCGGCGCACCCCGGACTGGTGCTGCGAGACTACCTGGGCGACCTCAGTGTCACGACTGTTGCTGAGAGGCTCGGCGTCACGCGAGCGGCGCTCTCACGGATTCTGAACGGACATGCCGGAATTTCGGCGGACATGGCCGTGTTACTCGGGGCCGCGCTGGGCACCTCCGCGGAGATGTGGAGCATCATGCAAGCCCGATATGACTTATGGCAGGCGCAACAGAGACCACATCGCGATATCCAGGTGTTCCCAGAACTCTCGCACGCCGCATAGACGCCTGACAGCGTCGACACTAAACCGCCCCCGTGCGTGGCAATCGCGGAAACCGACGTGGTGATCGAAGCGCCAGACGCCGTTGATTTACAGCAGCGTCAAGGCAGCCCTTAGCGCCGCCGCAATCGCATTCAGCCTTAACGCCCGTTGCCCATCGCCCGGGCGATTTTCTTGTCGGTGTTGTACTGGCTCAACGCATACACCGACCAGATCGCGGCCGGAATCCAGCCGATCAGCGTGATCTGCAAGATCAGGCAGATGATGCCGGCAAACGGCCGGCCGATCGTGAAGAACTGAAACCACGGCAGAAGGATGGCAAGCAATAGACGCATTCAGATTTCCTGTTTGTATTGACCTGGCAGGACACGCTCCACGGGTGCGATCGCGCTTGCGATCGCTTGAACGGGCCCGGCTAGATGATCGGCGCGAAACGCGGCACCTTGGTGCCCTCGATTTCAACCAGCTCGAAAAACACCGAAGCCGGACGCGTCCAGATCGTACCATTGCTGGCTTTGTACACGATCATTGTGACCGACGGATCGGACTCCAGCGTGGCCTCGCAAACGAGCTCGTAAATGCCGCCTTTGTAGTGTCGATAACGCACCATTCAACTGCTCCTGTCCAGATCAACGGATTTTTTATAAACGGGCCGACGTCCTCCGAAACAGAGCACGCGGTTTTGTTGCAACCGTTATTTTAAACTCGTGCCGGTGCGTGAAAGATCACTGATGCAGGCTGACGCGGTCGTGATCGACAGCCGCGATACATGGCGGCATGAGTAACGAAACCGCGCGATGAACCCGCCGCCGTTCAAAGGAACCACCGGTATTCCCGCGCGTTCACCTCGTTCATGAACTCCAGATGGTCCTGCCGTTTGTTCTCGCAGTAGACCATGACGAACTCTTCGCCCATTCCCTCGCGCACTACCGGATGATTCTGCATAGCGGCGACGGCCGTGAGCATGTCCTTCGGAAAGTCGATCCCGCTCCCGCGGTCCTCATTGAGCGGCGCGATAGGCTCGCGGCCGGCGTCCAGCCCGTGTTCCATGCTGGTGAGGATGGCGGCCAGCACAAGGTAGGGGTTCGCATCGGCGCCCGCCACGCGATGTTCGATGCGCAGGTTGCGATCATCCGATTCGGGAATGCGGATGCAGGCATCGCGGTCCTCAAAGCCCCAGCTGCCACGGCTGGCGGCATTCGCTTTCCAGCCATAACGGCGAAACGCATTGTGATTGGCAGCGAAGACCGGCATGCAATGCGGCAGCAGCGCGAGGCACCCGGCCACTGCATGGCGCAATGGCCGCCGGCCGTCTACAGCCAGCAGGTTCTTGCCGGCCTCATCGTAGAGACTCACGTGCACGTGCATGCCGCTGCCCGGCGCATGCAGATAAGGCTTGCTCATGAAGCTGGCGCGGTAGCCGTGTTTCATCGCCACGCCGCGCGTGCTGCGGCAGAACAAGGCGGCCCAGTCCGCTGCGCGCAGGCCATCGTCGTTGTGGCCAAAGTTGATCTCGAACTGCCCCGGTCCCAGTTCGGCGGTGATCACGGTGGCCTCCACGCCCTGCTCGCGCGTGACCTCGACCATCTCATCCAGCACGCCGGAGAACCGCGACAGTCGCTCGATATGCATGTTCGGCTGGTCGTCCCTGTCGTCACAGAACGGGTCGCGAGGGAACTGCGGCAGACCGTCCGCGAGCCTGGCGTCGAACAGGTAAAACTCCAGCTCGAAAGCCACTACCGGGCGGATGCCGCGCCGTTCGAAACGTTTTAGCACGCGCGCCAGCACCTCGCGCGGCTCGAACTCGATGGGCGCCTCCGTGCCGTCCGAGCTGATCAGCATCTGCCCCAACGGCTGGCCTTCCCATCGCACAGGTTTGAGGGTGCCGGCAATCAGGCGGCGTACCGCATCCGGATCGCCGTCGTTGAAGCAATAGTCGCCGATCGGGTACAAGCCGCCCTGCACGCCCAGCAAAATGCAATTCTGCGGCAGTTTCAGGAGACTGCCGGCGGCGACTTTCTCGAGCATGTCCAAGGGGTATCGCTTGCCGTAAAAGTGCCCGGGGATGTCGAGGCAAATGAGGTCGACGTAGCGCACCTCGGGATTGGCCGCGCGGAAGGCCCGCACTTCGCTAAGCAGTTCGGCGCTGGGGGAAGTCATGGTGTTGTCCTTCTCACGCAAAAAGTGATGATTGAGATTCAGTTCAAAGTGGCCGCGGACTTAAGCAGGCAAGATTAGGCAGGCAAGTCGACGGCATGACAGGACGCGGCAATCACAAGCTCATTGATTAGCCATCCGAATTTTTATTCAGCGCAACGTCCCCGCTGCGTTCAGGTTCGGCCGGAATGCTAGGTGAACACCCAAAGCACCCGGGTCGGCTCGTCAGAGAGATTGGCGTAGCGGAACCGGGCGTGTGCCGGCACCTGGAAGCCGTCATTCGGGCCCAGGGTCACCGGCTGCGCCTCGTCTTCCAGCCAGATGGTCAACTCGCCTTCAAGGACGAAACCACCTTGCTCGTCGCTGTCATTCAAAGGTCGATCACCGCTGCTGGCGCCGGGTGCCAGGTGGCTTTCCAGCATCGAGAAGCCCGCTGACATGTTCGGCGACACCAGCACATCAGTCACGCCCTCCGCGTAATAGAGGGTGCGGCGTTCATCCGGCCGGGTCACCCAAGGCAACGCGCGTGGCTTGCTCAGGTTGTAAAAATAGGTGGTGGGTACGCCCAGCGCCTCGCCGATGGCGGTCAGGTCGCCCACGGTCGGACGCGAAAGACCGCGCTCGATCTGGGAGAGGAACCCCACCGAACGGCCGATCTTTTCCGCCAATGCGCCCAACGTCACTTTCTTATGCTTGCGCAGGTCCCGAATCAGTATCGCGAGACCTTCAATTTCTTCCTGCTTGTTCATCTTCCGCCCCTTCCCTCAGACTCGATCGCGTAGACGATACCAGGTCTTACCTATGACCTCCAGCGGCGCTGCCATCAGCGCTCCGCCGGGAAAACGCGGATTGTCGATGGACCGATACAGATCCAGCAATTCGTCGTCACCGAGGATCGCGTCGGCGACCGCGCGGGCCGCGGCGAGCGTGGGAAGCACGCCATGCCCCGAAAATCCTTGCAACCAGTAGCGCTCGCCTTGCCGGCCAATATCCGGCGTGCGTTTCATGCTGATATCGATATGCCCGCCCCAGGCAAACTCCAGTTCCACTCCGCGCAATTGCGGGAACGCCCGTTCCAGGTAGGGCCGGGTGGCGGCCACAATATCTTTTGGAATGCCGCCCGCGTACGTGCAGCCACCGCCGAATAGCAGGCGGTTGTCAGGACTGAGGCGGAAGTAGTCGGGAACGAACTGGTTATCGATGACGCAACTGTTGCGCGGCAGCAGCGAACGGGCCAGGTCGGGCTGCAGCGGCGACGTAGCCACCTGATACGTGCCGACCGGCAGCATGCGCCTCGAAAGTGTGCGGTCGAGGCGGTCGATATACGCGTTGCAGGCGAGCACCAGCATGTCCGCGCGCACCTCCCCTTTGTCGGTACGCACGACATAACCGCCCGGCGTTTCGCGGTAGTCCAGCACCTGGCTCTGCTCGAAGATGCGTCCACCCGCCTGCTCGATCGCCGCCGCCAGGCCTTGCGCCAGCTTCAACGGATTCAGGTGGCCCGCCTCGGGATCGTAGAGCGCCGCATGGTAGCGCTCGCTGGCAATCCACTCAGGCATCTCCTCACGAGGAATGAACCGCATCCGGTCGTAGCCCCACTTCACCGCAGCCTCGTGCTGGGCCTGCTGCAACAGCGCAACGCGGCGCGGCAACACTGCCGCCCACAGACTGCCGGCGCGGTAGTCAGCATCGAAGCCATGCCGCTCGGGCAGCTCACGGATTTCCGCAGCGGCCCAGCGCATGCTGTCCCATAGCCGGCGAGTGCGTTCCAGCCCCAGCGCGGCCTCCAGCGGCGGCATATCGCAGGACCAGCCGAGCAGCGCCTGGCCGCCATTACGCCCCGACGCTGCCCAGGCCACCCGGCTCGCCTCGAGCAAAGTGACACGCTTGCCCGCGAGCGCCAGTCGCAGCGCCGTGTGCAAGCCGCTGAAACCTGCGCCGACAATTAACACCTCAGTATCCAGATGCTCTTCCAGAGCCAGGCGCAATGGAATCGGGCCTGGATAGGTGCGCGCGTAATAGCTGGCGACGTGCTCGGTGGACTGATGGAACATTGGTGCTGCTCCGTGAAAAAATCAATCATTAATTTCATGAAAAAATAACATCTATTTTTCACGGAGGCAAGCAAGGGTAAACAGCGCCTTGTCGCATCGAGCGCTCCACGCGTGCTGAACGGTGCCGATCTGAGATCCGGCGGGCGGTTCGTCGTCGCAGCAGGAGCCGCGCGGATGCTGGCGCGCAAAGGCCGCCCTGTCGCGTCGATCTGCTCGACGCGCGTAGACGGGGGTCTATGACACGGGTAGATGGCGCGAGGTATCCTCACATGGAACGATGGCGCGCACACTCGGCAACAGCCGCGCAGTGCCGCCATCCGGACCCACCCATGCCCGGTGGACCCGCAAAGCAACGTCACGCCCTCGTGACACCAGTGAGGACAATGATGACTCTCGCGACCGCAACCGCCATCTCAGACGCAGACTCACCGAACTATCTCGTCCAGATCGATGCCGGCACTCACAACCTGCTCGGTGACGAAGGGGCCCGCGAAGGGGGGCAGGATAGCGGCCCCGCCCCCTTCGAATTCGTGCTCTCGGGTCTTGCGGCATGCACCGCTGCCACGCTCAGGATGTACATGCAAAAGAAAGCGTGGCCGGGCGAACGGATCAAGGTCGCCACGGAATTGCACATCGAGCGCGACGGCGGTCAATACATTCGGCGCACCGTATCCGTCGATGGGCCTCTCGACGATAGCCAGCGGACCCGCCTGGCCGAAATCTGCGAGAAAACGCCTGTCACCCTGTTCATCAAACGGGGAACACGGATCGACACGGCAATGCAGTGGTGAAACCGAGCGTCTCGTTACGCCGGTATTGAGTGGGCGCTACGCGCGGTCGCGCAACGCGGTCTCGTATTCGAGGACGCATCGGCTCCGTGCCGGCTCCGGTGGCGGGCAGAACGATCCCGCCGCAATCTGAAAACCGTCAGCCGCCCTCTTTCATCTGCTTCAGAATCTTGTAGACCGTGGCGCGCCCCATTGTCAGCACGGCGGCCACATAGTTCGCGGAACTGCGGCCGCGAAACGCGCCTTGCGCATGCAGCGCCTCGACGATTTCGCGCTTGTGCTCGCGCGTGAGCGCATTGATGCCGATTTGCCGCTCACGCAGCCAGGTGTGCAGAAACGTGTTGATGCGGTCCTGCCAGTCGTCGCGGAACAGTTCCTCCGCGGGTGCGTCCGTCAGCGTGCCCCCCTTGATGAACAGATCGAGCGTGGAGCGCACGTCTTCGAACACCGCGATGTTGAAGTTGACGCAGAGCATGCCGGCCGGCTTGCCGTCGTCGTCGAACAGGATATTGCTCACGCAGCGCATGCGACGGCCGTCCCAGTTCAGCTTCTCGTACGGCCCGATCGTCCGGCCGCGTGCCGCGTAGTGGACTTCGTCGAGCACCGACGGGCCGCCGACTTCGAGCTTCGACAGGTTGTTCACGAGATACGCGATGGTCTGATCGCGCAGGTCGTGAATCACGACTTCGGCACACGGATAGAACAGCGCCGCGATGCCGTCCGCAATGGGTGCGTAGCGGTCCAGCAGCAGGTCTTTCACAGGGGAGACGGTTGTCTTGCGCATCAAGAAATCGCAGTGTTCGAGGGATCCGGCGCCGCTTTCGCCCAAACGAGCCAATCGGGGCGCCGAGGGTATGGGCGGCGAGCGAGGTAAGCACAGCAATGCCGGGCAGCCAGGCGCTGCAACTCGCCATTGTAACGACCCCAATCGGCAGCGGTGGGCGCGGCGGCATAACGACAGCGTAGCGGTCAGTTTATTGCGGGGCCGCATCGCGCGCAGAGCCTTGGTGGATGCCCGGCCGCATGCTGCCCCCACGTTCCAGTTGTTGCATCCGCACCGAACGATTTTTGTTCGCGTGGCACACGCATTTTTTTCGTGCGATAAAAGAATCAACACTTTCACGGAGCAACAGATGGCCACGCTCGAAGCGTTTCGTGCCGTGCTGGATGATGACGGCACGCCGGAAATCATTCGCAATCACATCATCGATTCGTTGCAATACACGCTGCGCAATCACGGACAAATTTTTACGTCGAAAGAGGTCGAATGGCTGGCCGGCTGGGATGACGCGCGTATTCCGCTCGCCGCTTCACGCGAACTGCAGAAGCGCGTCGCCGAAACCGCCCGCTGACCTCCGCCGTCACCTCCGCCGTCACCTCCGCCGTCACCTTCGCCTTCGCCGCCACGGCGCCATCCCTCGCACACGGCGTGCCGGCCCAACCCGGCGCGCCGTTCACGGCAATTTTTTCTTGCCCAACACCCCGTCGGCTGGGCGGTTTGCCCGCGCGCGGAACTTTTTGCTATCCAATTAGCCCCATTTAGTGCATCATATTGGAATAGCTGTATTCCGCATCCGCAACACTGGCAGTACCAATCGGCGTCTCCGCACCACCCCCGACTGTTCGACCGCTGCCTGTCGGCGATCCCGTCACTCCGGCAATGCGCCGCCTGCATTCGCCGTCGCGAGTTGTGCAGCTGAGTTGTTCAGCTATTACGCGCCCGATGTCTGCGCGACATCAGCGTGTTTCTTCTCCATCGAATCCGCGATTTTGCGCGGCCGCGCTCATGCCCTTGCCAGCGGGCCTGTGCCAACCTTTTTCCATGGCGGCGCGCCCTATGGTGCTGCGCTGCCGGGCCTGTTGTGCTGCGCGTAACACGCGTGACACGGGGGCCACGTAATACAGGACACGTGCTTCATGAATTCAGTTGTCAAGACGTACAAGGGTTATGAAATTCACCCGCTCGTCTATCCGCGCCGCCCGACGGACGGTCAGACGAGCCGCAATCCGGACGCAGGCTATGACGCATCGGTACGCATTTGCCGCGTGGGCGCCAATCCGGCAGCCGACGGGCGTGTGTTTCGTCTGCAGTATCTGTTTCCGTTCGACGGCACGGGCAAGGCGCGCATTGCGTGCATGGCCCATGCCGAGCAATTGATCGACGGCCGCGTAGACGGCCAGTCCGTCGCCGATCTTTGAGCGGTACCATCAGCGAATCCGCTGGTGCCGCAGCAGTTGGCCTGAAAGCCAACTGTTAACCGTATCAGATGTTGCGCCGGCGGCTTGGCCGTGCGGCCAACACCCACTTATCCCATCGACCAGGAGTTATGCATGGCGAAAGAAGAACTGCTTGAACTTGACGGTATCGTCGACGAAGTACTTCCGGATAGCCGTTACCGCGTGACGCTCGACAACGGCGTCGTGGTTGGCGCTTACGCGTCCGGACGCATGCGCAAGAACCATATCCGTATTCTCGCGGGCGACCGCGTGACGCTTGAACTGTCGGTTTACGATCTGACCAAAGGCCGGATCAACTTCCGTCACAAAGACGAGCGTGCCACCGGTGGTGGTGGCGCACGCAATACGCAATTCCGTCGCCGTTAAGGCTGCCGGCACGCTGACCGCTTCTTGACGGTCTTTGCGTGGCCATTGCTGTTCGTTGTTCGTTGTTCGCGAAGCCTTACACGCGCCTTCTCCGGCTTGACTCGATGACTCGAGCCTGAGCGGCGCGCTGCGGCGTCGCATCAATTGCCCTTCCCCTTCTACACCCCGAACACCGCACCGAGATCCTCTCCGGCGGCGCTTCTGCGCACCTGTTCGACCACCCGCTCCTCCAGCTCCGACAGATGCTCGCGCATCGCCGCCAGTGCCGCATGCAGGTCTCCCGCATCGAGCGCTTCGATGATCTGCATATGCTCGTCAGCGGAACAGGTCGAACCCTTCGACGGGTCGAACAGCGCCTTATACAACTCCGTCTTCGCGACGAGTTGCCCAACCAGACCGAGCAATTCCGTACCGCCCGCCAGTTCCGTCAACAACACGTGAAACTGGCCCGCGAGCCGCACGGAGTCCTCGACCGCGCCGGCGCATGACGCCTTCTCTTCGCTGCGCACATGGGCGCGCAGACGGCGCTTGTGAGCCGCATTCAAACACCCGCACAAAGCCGCGACGATGCCCGCCTCGACAATCTGCCGGGCGCGATACACCTGACGAATATCTTCTTCCGATGGCGACGGCACAAATGCGCCGCGATTCGCCTCGAGCACCAGCTTGCCCTCGAACCCCAGCCGCGCGAGCACCTTGCGCAACGCGCCGCGCGTGCACCCGAACGCCGTGGCGAGGTCACGCTCGACCAGTTGTGCGCCGGGCCGCAGACGGCCTTGCAACAACGCCGCGGTAATTGACGCGTAAATGCGCTCCTCGACGCTGATCGAGTCGTCTCCGGACACGCTGCGGATGGGTAGGTCGGCGTCGGCGGACGGCGAACGCGAGGAACGGGAGGCCATGAATTCGGTAGTTGAGAACGGAGCGATATCGCCGGGCATTGTAGCGACGCGCAGCGGCGGACGCCATCTACCGGCGCCCGGGCGCTTATACCGGACATCAGAAAAATGGTTAACCATTTTAGGTTACTATGGTTGACCAAAATAGTCTCGCACGGTATTTTTCAACGTGCTCGAGCATCGTTACCCGTCTTGCCGCCGCCGTCGCCGTCGCACAGCGTCCTCTTCCCGCTCGCAAGGCGTCGCCCACACTCACCTCCAGGTCTATTGTGAATTCGCACTCCAGCGCCAATCCGATTCAAACCCACGTCAACAACGCATCCCAGACACTCACGTGGCGGGACGCGCTATGGCTGGGCGCGATTGTTGTGATCGGCGTCAATCTGCGGCCCTTGCTGACGTCGATCAGTCCGTTGATGACGACGATCCGCGCGGCAAC
Source organism: Paraburkholderia haematera (assembly GCF_905220975.1). Lineage (GTDB taxonomy): Bacteria > Pseudomonadota > Gammaproteobacteria > Burkholderiales > Burkholderiaceae > Paraburkholderia > Paraburkholderia haematera. Next base: position 473,841 of record NZ_CAJNBK010000003.1, read on the forward strand.
CGGGCTAAGCTTTTCCGGCGCCTCGTTGCTCACCAGCCTGCCGGTCGTCGCGATGGGCATTGGCGCATTCGGCGCCGGCGCGCTCACCCGGCTGATCGGCGAAACGCGCGGCGTTGCACTCGGTTTGCTGGCGATCGCGCTTGCTTGCGGCGCACGCTGGTCGACCACCAGCGGCGCCGCGCTCCTTGCGACGGCGGCGCTCGCGGGCGTCGGCGTCGCGGCGATCCAGGCGCTGCTGCCCGCCGTCATGAAGCAGCGCTTTCCTGCACGCGTTCCGTTGGCGATGGGCGTTTTCTCAGCATCGATCATGGGCGGCGGCGGCTTCGGCGCCAGTATGAGCCCGTGGGTCAGCAGCACGATGGGGTCGTGGCATGCGGGGCTCGCCGTGTGGGCGATTCCTGCTTTTGTCGCCCTGCTGTGCTGGCTGGGTTTGAATCGCGGGCCTTCGAACGGCGCGCCGGTACACGCGGCTCCAGTGGACGCGGTGGCTTTGTCGCTTTGGCGCAAGCGGCGCGCGTGGACGCTTGGGTTGTACTTCGGGATCGTCAACGGGGGATATACGAGTCTCGTTGCCTGGTTGCCCGCTTTCTATCAGCAGCATGGCCTGAGCGTGGCGAAGAGCGGTTCGCTGCTTGCCGGGATGACCGTTTTTCAAGCCACAGCGGCTTTGCTGTTGCCGCTTGCCGCTGCGCGGTTTCGTGATCGGAGGCCGTGGTTGATTCTTGGTTTGTCCGCCCAATTGGCCGGCTTGCTTGGGTTGATTGTCTGGCCCGATGCTGCACCGTTGCTATGGGTGGGCGTCGCCGGTGCCGGGCTCGGTGGGACTTTTTCGTTGACCCTCGTTACCGCGATGGATCACGCCGCGCATCACAGCGTTGCTGGAAAGCTCGTCGCGTTTACTCAAGGTGTCGGGTTCGTTGTGGCAGCCATTGCACCTGTTATTGCCGGGGTTGTTCGGGGTTGGAGCGGCAGCTTTGCGGCCGCCTGGATCATGCTGGCTGCAAGCGTTGCCGCCATGATTGCAGTCAGTTTTGTGTTTTCGCCCCGGAGTTATGGGGAATGGAATTGATTTGACGGCGCCGCGCGCCGCCTGAATGGTGCGACGCGCCGCTTCGGTGCATGTCGCCCGCATGCCCCGCGCCGGTGCAGGCACCGATCCCTGCCCCGTTCGCAAGCTCGTGATTGCGCTCGCTTTATCGCAGCGCCGATCGTCTGGCATACCTGTTGCTTTAATGGTATCCAGCCGTCCTTCAATCACACTCCATGCTGCGTGTTCTCCTCGTCACCGATACCGATAAGCCCATTGGCGATCTGCGCGATGCCCTCGCGCGGCTCGGCTATGAGATGCTGGCCGGCACCGCGACGCCGCAAGCGCTGCACAGCGTGGTTCAGAGCGAACGGCCGGACGTCATCATCATCGATACGGAATCGCCGTCGCGCGACACGCTCGAACAACTCGCGGTCATGAACGCCACCGCGCCGCGTCCGGTGCTGATGTTCAGTCACGACGCGAACCAGCAATTGATTCGCGACGCGGTGGGCGCGGGCGTCACGGCCTACCTCGTCGAAGGTCTCGCCACGGAACGGCTCGCGCCGATTCTCGAAGTTGCGCTCGCACGGTTTGCGCAGGAGTCGCAGTTACGCGAACGCCTCGCGCAAGTCGAGACCGAACTCAGCGAACGCAAGCTGATCGATCGCGCCAAACGCCTGCTGATGGATCAACAGAAGATCACCGAACACGCTGCGTACGCCAACCTGCGCAAGCGCGCGATGAACCAGGGCATCAAACTCGCCGATGTCGCGCGCGACGTCATCGCGTCGGCAGAATCGCTCAAATGAAGCGCCGCTCATGAACTCTTCAGCCCCCCTCTCTCCAACCTCCGCGCCTGTGCCGCTCGAGAAAACCCATCTTCGGCTCGGTTTCGTCGCACTGTCCGATGCCGCGCCGCTCGTCGCCGCGAAGCTGCTCGAATTCGGCCACGCGCATGGATTGACGCTGGAATTGTGCCGCCAGCCGTCATGGGCCGCCGTGCGCGACAAACTGCTGTCGGGCGATCTCGACGCGGCGCATGTGCTCTACGGTCTCGTCTACGGCGTGCAACTCGGCCTCGGCGGTCCGCAAACGGATATGGCCGTGCTGATGGTGCTCAATCGCAATGGCCAGGCCATCACGCTCTCAACGCGTCTCGCCGATGCATTGGCCGAACACGGCACCTTGCCCAAGGCGTTGGCGACGCTCGGCCGCAAACCGGTGTTCGCGCAGACCTTCCCCACCGGCACGCACGCGATGTGGCTGTCCTACTGGCTCGCATCGCAAGGCGTGCATCCGTTGCGCGATATCGAGAGCGTCGTGATTCCGCCGCCGCAAATGGTCGCCGCGCTTTCCAAGGACCAACTCGACGGCCTATGCGTCGGCGAACCGTGGAACGCGATGGCAGAAGCGAACGGCGTCGGCAGAACGATCGCTTATACGAGCGAGGTGTGGCCCGATCATCCCGAGAAAGTGCTGGCCTGCCGGCGCGATTTTGTCGGCGCGAATCCGAATACCGCGCGCGCCCTCGTGCAAACGATGCTCGAAGCGTGCCGCTGGCTCGACGGCGCGGGCCATCGCGAGGAGATTGCACGCTGGCTCGCGCGGCCCGAATTCATCGGTATCGACGAATCCCTGATCGCCGCGCGATTCGGCAACGAGATCGCCACCTCGGCGCCGGGCGGCCTGCCCATGCGGTTCTTCGACAACGGCGCGGTGAACTACCCGCGCGCCGCCGACGGCGCCTGGTTCCTCACGCAATTCGAACGCTGGGGCATGATCGACGCACGCGCGGACTATGCGCAAATCGCGGCGCAAATCAATCAGACGCAGTTGTATCGCGAGGCGGCCGCACGCGTCGGTGTAGCGGTACCAGGCGACGAGCATGCACAAGTGCTAATTGACGGCAAGGTGTGGGGTAACCATTCGATATCCAACGCTTACGCGCAGAGCTTCACCATCCGCGCATAACGTTGCGGTTGCAGCGTGAGCGCTGTGTGAGCGCTGTGTGAACGTCACGCGGCCTTTAACGCCGGAAACCGCACGCTGACCACGAGGCCGCCGCCGGGCGCATCGCTCAACGCAATCGACGCGCCATGCACGCGCGCGATTTCCCGCACGATCGACAAACCCAGGCCACTGCCCTCGACCGCCTGATTCGCTTCGCTGCGATAGAAACGCTCGAACACCGCGTCGCGTTCACCCGCGGTTATCCCCGGACCGTTGTCGATCACCTGCAGCACCGGTTGTTCATCTTCGCATGCAACGCGTACGGTAATCACCGCCCCATCGCCAGAATAACGAATGGCGTTGTCGATCAGATTGCCGACCAGTTCCGCAAGCAGATCGGTCTGGCCCATCACGTCTATGCGCACGTCCTGTTCGAAGCCAAGATCGATGCCGCGCGAGCGCGCTACCGGTGACCAGTCGAGCGTCACGCTCCGCGCCACTTTGTGCAACGGCACGGCGGCATGCCTGATCGTGTAACCGCTGTCCGCATCGAGCCGCGAGAGCGACAGCAATTGCTGGACGATACGCACCGCCTGCTGCACCGCGCGATTCAGCCGCCGCAAATGCACGCCTTGCCGGGGGCTGCCCTTCAACGGCTCCTCACCACCGTCGATATCGCGCAGCGCGAGTTCAGACTCCGCCTGAATGACGGCAAGCGGTGTCTTCAACTGATGCGCGGCATCGTTAAAAAACCTCCGACGCGACGACTGCATCAACTGCGTGCGGCCAATGTACTGATTGATCGAATCGACCAGCGGCGCGACTTCGCTCGGCAAACCCACCGTATCGAGCGGTGCCGGATCGTCTTCGGCACGCGCGGCAACTTTGGCCGACAAGCGGTTCAGCGGCCGCAAGCCGCGTGCAACACCCAGCCACACAATGCCGAGCGCGAGCACCACCAGAAGAAATTCCTGTTGCAACGAGCCGGTCAGAATCTCGCGCGCCAACGCCTGGCGCTGCTCGATCGTTTCACCGACCCGCACCAGCACCACGCGCGTCTGCGCTGAGGGCACGTCGTGGACCGGCAATCGCAGCATGGCGATGCGTAGCGGGCGCCCACGAAACACGTCGTCATAAAACTGCACGCTGTAGGGGTCGGCCGGCGCCTTCGTGCCTGCCGGCAGATCTGGATAGCCGGTCACCACCCGGCCGCCCTCCTCGCAAATCTGGTAGTAGATGTTGCCGCCGCCGTTCGATTCGAACATCTCCAGCGCCAGATAGGGCAGATCGACCTCGATTTGACCATCGCGCAACCGGATGCCGTCGCGTATCGAACGGAGCGAAAACTCCAGCGTGCGATCGAAGGCCGCGTGCGCCGCGTTCATGGCGCGTTGGTACGTGAGCCATGCATCGAAGGCGAGCAGCAGAAGCAGCGGCAGCAACAACCAGAGCGCGACACGCACGCGCAGATTCGGCCGTGTCATGCGCCTTTCGCTTCCAGCAGATAGCCGAGCCCGCGCAGCGTCACGATGCCGACCGAACTGCGCTCGAGCTTCTTGCGCAAGCGGTGCACGTAGATTTCGATGGCATCGGCATTCACCGATTCGTCGAGCCCAAAGATTTTCTCCGAGAGCGTGTCCTTGTTGATCGCGCGGCCGTTGCGCAGGATCAGCACCTCGAGCACCGAACGCTCGCGCGGAGTCAAGGCGAGCGGCTCGCCGTCGAGCGTGAAGCCGCGGTCGACGCTGTCGTAAAGCAGCGTGCCGCACTGCGCGCGCAGCGGCTCCTGGCCATGGCTGCGGCGCAGCAGGGCCCGCGCACGCGCTTCGAGTTCGGTGAGCGCAAAGGGCTTGGCGAGGTAATCGTCGGCGCCGAGATCGAGGCCGCGCACGCGCTCTTCCACGGAACCGTGCGCGGTCAGCATCAACACCGGCACCGCGTTTCGGCGCGCGCGCAGACGGCGCAAAACTTCGAGGCCGTCGAGCTTCGGCAAACCGATATCGAGAATCACCAGCGCGTAGTCTTGCGTCCTCAACACGTAGTCGGCGGACTCACCGTCATGCATGCAATCGACGGTGAGTTTCGCGCTGGTCAGCGCATCGGTCAGCGAGCGGAAAAGGATTGGATTGTCTTCGACGAGCAGCACACGCATAAGCAGAATCCCAGGGAAATCCATGAGGCGAATTCGACCATTGTGACGCATTTCTTTCGAAAATTGAAAGCATTCAGAAAGCATGCTTCTCTTACCATTCGCCTACACAAAACAAACACAATGTTTTCTGGAGGAAGACGTGCAAATCTCTTTGAAGTATCTCGCCGCAGCCGTTGCATTCGCCGCAAACTCAGCATGGGCGGCCTTCCCGGCCGGTTATCCCAGCGACTATCAGGCCACCGTCGATGGGGCAAAGAAGGAAGGCAAACTGATCGTGTATTCGGTCACGGACACCGCCCTCGTACGTCCGCTTATCAAGGATTTTGAAAGCCTGTACGGCATCAAGGTCGAATACAACGACATGAACAGCACCGAGCTGTACAACCGCTACATCAGCGAAAACGCGGCCAGCAGCACGAGCGCGGACGTGCTGTGGAGCTCGGCGATGGACTTGCAGGTCAAGCTCGTCAACGACGGCCTGATGGCCAGCTACGAATCGCCCGAAGCGAAGCAGTTGCCGCAATGGGCGCAGTACCAGAAGCAGGCGTACGGCACCACGTACGAGCCCCTTGCGATCGTCTACAACAAGCGCCTCCTGCCCGCGGGCGAAGTGCCGCAAACGCGCGCGGATCTGATCAAGCTGCTGCAAACCAGAGCCGAACAGTTCAAAGGCAAGGTCACGACTTACGACATCGAAAAATCCGGTGTCGGCTTCAACTATCTGACGCAAGACGCGCGCGTCAATCCGCAAGTCACGTGGGACCTCGTGAAAGCCATGGGCGCAACCGGCCCGAAACTGCAATCGAGCACCGGCGCGATGATGGAGCGCATCTCGTCGGGTGAAAACCTGATCGGCTACAACATTCTCGGTTCGTACGCGCTCAGCAAAGCGAAGAAAGACCCGTCGATCGGTTACGTCTATCCGAAGGACTACACGCTGGTGGTGAGCCGCCTCGTGACGATTTCGAAGAAGGCGCAAAGCCCGAACGCCGCGAAGCTGTGGGTCGATTACCTGCTGTCGCAGCGCGGTCAGACCTTGCTCGCGAATCAGGCCAGCCTGTTCTCGATTCGCGCGGACGTCGACGGCGAAACGTCGATGGCCGGTCTCACGAAGCAGCTCGGCGACTCCCTCAAGCCGATCCCGATCGGCGCCGGCCTGCTGGTCTATCTCGACCAGTCCAAGCGGCTTGAATTCCTCAAGCAATGGCAACAGTCGATCAAGCGCTAAGCCTCGACTGACCTGACGGCGTCTGCGCTGAAACGCGCGGACGCCACGCCTTTCCTGATTACCTGTCGATATGCGGCTTCACGCTGCAGGGGGACACTCATGCTTTCCACTAGCGCAACCGGACACCGCGATGCACCACCCCGCGCGGCCGACGGCGGCACGATAGGCGCGCTGCCGCGCGGCGGTCTGCAGCCGTTTGCGGGGCTGCTGCGCTGGCTCGTCGTCGCGGTGCTGACCGTCGCGGTGGCGCTGCCGCTCGGTTTCATTCTTTTCCAGAGCGTGTTGAACGCGCCGTTCTTCGACGCGAAGCGCACGCTTGGTCTTGCAGGCTTCGAATTCATTTTCAGCGACCCCGATTTCTGGTCCGCGCTGAAGAACTCTTTCATCATCGCGGGCGGGATGCTGTTCATCTCGATCCCGCTCGGCGGCATTCTCGCGTTCCTGATGGTGCGCACCGACATGCCCGGCCGCCGCTGGCTCGAACCGTTGCTGCTCACTCCCATATTCGTTTCGCCGATGGTGCTCGCGTTCGGCTACGTAGTCGCGGCCGGCCCGGTCGGCTTCTATTCGGTGTGGTGGAAGACCCTGTTCGGCGCGGCCGAAGCGCCCTGGAGCGTGTACTCGATTCTCGCGATCACGATCATCGTCGGCCTCACGCATGTGCCGCACGTGTACCTGTATTCGTCGGCGGCGCTGCGCAATCTCGGCTCGGATGTCGAGGAAGCGGCCCGCGTTGCCGGAGCACGGCCGTTCCGCGTCGCGCTCGACGTCAGTCTGCCGATGACGTTGCCCGCCCTGCTGTTCGCGGGCGTACTGGTGTTCTTCCTCGGCTTCGAAGTGTTCGGCCTGCCGCTCGTGCTCGGCGACCCTGAAGGCCACCTCGTGCTGGCGACGTACCTGTACAAGCTCACCAACAAGCTCGGCGTGCCCTCGTATCACCTGATGGCCGCGGTCGCCGTGTGCATCGTCGCGATCACGTTCCCGCTGGTGCTGCTGCAACGGCGCTTGCTGAAGAGCGCGAACCGCTTCGTCACGGTCAAGGGTAAAGCGGGACGTCAGACCGTATTGCCGCTCGGCGCATGGCGCTGGGTGGCGCTCGCGATCGTTGCATTGTGGTTGCTGCTCACGGTGTTCGTGCCGCTCTCCGGCATCACGCTGCGCGCGTTCGTCACCAACTGGGGCGAAGGCGTGAATCTGGCTGACGTACTGACGCTCGCCAACTTCACCGAGCTGTTCGAGCAGGACAACCTGGTCCGCGCGATTCTCAACACGCTCGGCATTGGCGTGATTGGCGGTGCGCTTGCCGTGGGCTTCTATTCATTGGTCGCATTTGCCGGCCACCGCCGCAACGACTGGGCGACGCGCCTGCTCGACTACCTCGTGCTGCTGCCGCGTGCGGTGCCCGGGTTGCTCGCCGGTCTCGCCTTCCTGTGGATCTTCCTTTTCGTGCCCGGCCTGAAGGAACTGAAGAACTCCATGTGGAGCATCTGGATCGCCTACACGGTCGTGTGGCTCGCGTACGGCATGCGCCTGATTCAGAGCGCGCTGCTGCAAGTCGGACCGGAACTCGAAGAAGCGGGACGCAGCGTCGGCGGCACGCGGGCACGCGTCAGTCTCGACGTGACGCTGCCGCTCGTGCGTTTCGGTCTACTGGCTGCATGGCTCCTGATCTTCATGATCTTCGAGCGCGAATACTCGACCGCGGTCTATCTGCTCTCGCCCGGCACGGAAGTGATCGGCGCGCTCCTGGTGTCGCTGTGGGCGACCGGCGCGGTCGATCAGGTCGCGGCGCTTTCTGTCATCAACATCGCAATGGTCGGCGTCGGACTTGGCGCCGCCCTGCGCTTCGGAGTGAAATTGCATGGATAAGCTCTCGGTCGACAACCTGTTTCTCAGCTACGGCGACAATCCGATCCTGAAAGGCGTGTCGTTCGAACTGAACCCCGGCGAAGTGGTGTGCCTGCTGGGCGCGTCGGGCAGCGGCAAAACCACGTTGCTGCGCGCGGTCGCGGGACTCGAACAGCCCTCCTCGGGCCGTATCGAACTGGACGGCAAGGTGTTCTTCGACGGCGCGGCTCATGTGGATCTGCCGGTCGAGCAACGTTCGCTCGGTCTCGTGTTTCAGTCGTATGCGCTGTGGCCGCATCGCACCGTGGCGGACAACGTCGGCTATGGATTGAAGTTGCGGCGCGTGTCGAGCACGGAGCAAAGGAAACGCGTGCAGTCCGCGCTCGATCAACTCGGCCTTGGTCATCTCGCCGCGCGTTATCCGTATCAGCTTTCCGGTGGCCAGCAGCAGCGTGTGGCGATTGCGCGGGCGCTGGTCTACAACCCGCCCGTCATTCTGCTCGACGAACCGCTGTCGAATCTCGACGCCAAGTTGCGCGAAGAAGCGCGCGCCTGGTTGCGCGAACTGATCGTTTCGCTGGGACTGTCCGCATTGTGCGTGACGCACGACCAGACCGAAGCGATGGCGATGTCCGATCGCATCCTGCTACTGCGCAACGGCCGCATCGAACAGGAAGGCACGCCCGCCGAACTGTATGGCGCGCCCCGCTCGCTCTATACCGCGGAATTCATGGGCAGCAATAACCGGATCGATGCGCGCGTTGCCGCAGTCGACGGCGAACGCGTGACGCTGGCCGGCGACGGCTGGCAATTGCAAGCCCAGGCGCGAGAAGCGCTCACCACCGGGCAAAACGCGCAAGCAGTGATTCGCCTCGAGCGCGTGCAGGTCGCCGACGGTCCGGGCGCAAACCGCCTCGAGGCCGACCTCATCACGTCGATGTATCTCGGCGACCGCTGGGAGTACCTGTTCCATTGCGGCGATCTGCGCCTGCGCGCCTTCGGCCACGTGCCGCGCGCGGCCGGCCGTCACTGGATCGAATTCCCCGCCAACGACTGCTGGGCGTTTGCGCAGGCGAGCTGAAGCGTACTGATGGACCCAGCAGCACCCCATCCCTAACCGAAGTAAAAAAACCAACCCCAGGAGACTGTTGATGAAGTGGAGTATGACGAAGGCGACCCTCGGCGTAACGTGCGCCGGCCTCGCCGGATTGGCAGCAACGGCGCATGCGCAATCGAGCGTGACCTTGTACGGGATCGTCGACGCGGGCGTCGAATACGTGAATCACGCGAGCAAGGACGGCAGCGCGACGCGTCTCGTCTCGGGCGGCAAGAACACCTCACGCTGGGGCCTGCGCGGCGTCGAGGACCTCGGCGGCGGGTTGAAGGCCGTCTTCCAGTTGGAGAGCGGCATCAACATCGCGAACGGCCAGTTCGACGACGGCCCCGGCGCGATCTTCGACCGCCGCGCTACGATCGGCCTGAAAAACCGCTTCGGACAAGTCACGCTCGGCCGCAATTTCACGACCACCTACGACTACATGCTGCAGTTCGACCCGATGGGTTACGCACCGAACTACTCGTGGGCGACGTCATCCACCGCGACGGGGGGACGCAAGGACGGCATATTCTCCCGTTCGGCCAACGCCGTGCGTTATGACGGTACCTACGCTGGCTTCAAGTTCGGCGCCATGTACGGCTTCGGCAACGTGCCGGGCAGCATGAAGTCGAGTTCCAAGTATGACTTCGGCCTGGGCTACGAGACCGGTCCGTTCGCTGTCGTCGCCACGTTCGACCGGCAGAACGGCGCCAACGACAGCGTGACGCCCGCGGACACCACCAACTACATTCAGGGCATTCATGCCGGCTTGAGCTATGACTTCGGTTCGGTGAAGGCGATGGCCGGGTATCGCAACTATCGGCGCACCTTCCACACGGCCACGCCGACGTTGCGCAGCGATATGTACTGGCTCGGCGGCCAATACGACGTGACGCCGTTTATCTCGCTGTTTGCCGCGGTCTACCATCAGGACATCAAAGACGCGAGCGACGCCGATCCGACACTGTTCTCGCTGCGCGCGCAGTACGCGTTGTCAAAGCGAACGGTGCTGTATATGTCGGGGGGCTATGCGATGGCCAAGCATGACAAGGCGGTCAGTCTCTCGCGTGATCTGATCGGCGCGGCGGATACGCAAGCGGGTGTGACGGCGGGGATCCAGCACCGGTTCTGAAGCGTCTGGAACGGATGACGCATCTGGAACGCCAAAGCAGCGCAAGCGGAGCGAGACGCGGCGAAGATCGATTCTTCGCCGCGTCTCGCTCCTTTTCTTTTAGATAGATCCTGCCGATTCAATCGCCTAGAATGAATCGAACGAACGGGACAAGCGCATCACTCGCCGGGAGGAAAATGCCATGTCACAGACAAGCCGCGATACCCGTAAGACGTCTCGCCACGGCCTGCTCTGGTTCATTGCATTGTGGTTGCTCGGCGTCGGCGGAACGGCACTCCTCGTGCTCCCGTTTCATCTTCTGGTTACTGCAGCCATGCACCACTAGCAGTGCCACTTCTCTGGCGCCTGTACGTTCTGGCGCGGATCAGGCAAGCGGTTTGCGAAAAACGCTCCCGCCGTAACCGAGCACGATATTGTCGACTTCAAACGGTGACGCCTCCTGCGCCTCGAGGATGAATGCAACGTGATTCGGAGTCAGTTTGCTGGACATCCACGCGAACAGGTCGTCATCGAGCGCGTCTTTGATCGCATGCTCCGCCAGTCCTCCGCTCGCCCCGATCGTGAAGCCGAGTAGCGCCCCTACCGGTCCGCCGAGCATGCCGATCAACCCGCCCGTTAGCGCGCCGATCACGGTTCCCCAAAACGGCCGGGTTTGCTTGTCGAGCAGGATCAGCTTACCTGTGGCGTCCTTTTGGACCAGCACGCCGCTCTCGACTTTGAAACCAAGGTCCTTTTCCTCAAAATTCCGGAAGTCTCGACCCGCTCTTTCGGCGACGTCAACGCTGTCGAAAACCGCGACGATCAACTGTTGTGCCATTTGATAGCTCCTCGTATCGCTCGTATCCTTAACGCTCTCTATCAAAGATAGTGATTTCCGCGGCGCGCGCCATTCGTTTATTTCCGATGCATGGTATCGGGCAGATTTACAGTACTCAACCGCCATTCGCATTGCGAATGAATTGACGCCAACCATCCTGCTTCGATGTTGCCAATCGGATGGTAACGATAGGACGGGAGGATAAAAGACCGCGAGACCCGATATGAAGTATCGAAGGAGATGCATAGATTTACGACAGAATAATGTCGATCGCTTTCAACATACGATCTCGCCTGACATTGCTTGACACCAATCTGACTTAGGGATGCCGCATTTGAACTCACGCCATGCCTTTGCACTGTTTCCATAAAGTGCCCGACCGGTATAACATCTCCGGACGCATAACGAGCATCAACCCCGTCCCCTCTATCTGCGCACCGCTTGTTGGTGAGGCAATGCTTCATGGATGTCCGCGAGGGCCCGAGCAGCAAACGTGCTTCAGTCATCCGCGCGAATAATTTGCGCGCGGCTTGCACAGGTGATCACGCAAGCGGAAAACATTCGCTCCATTCCCGGAATCACTAACGGTTCATCTCCATTCAATCCGATGCCCAACGACATTCCAGATCCGCAAGCCGTTTGTAATGACATCACACGTAGCGCGATTTTCATCGTCGCGACCTTCGTGGGCGGCCAGGACCCCGCCGAAAAGGTGCGCGCGTGGTGCTCGGACGTTGCCGCCCTGGTACGCTCGGTCGGCAAACGCGTCCCGTCCGCCAACCTGTCGTGCGTTGTCGGCTTCGGCTCCGACGTGTGGGACACGCTGTTCGGCGCCCCGCGCCCTGCATGCCTTCACCCGTTTCGCGAATTCGGCGCAGGCGAACGCCGCGCCGTGAGCACACCGGGCGATATCCTGCTGCACATCCGCGCGGATCAGATGGACCTTTGCTTCGAACTCGCCACGCAACTGACAGGACGGCTCGGCGATGCGGTCTCAGTGGTCGACGAAGTACACGGCTTTCGCAACTTCGATCTGCGCAGCATGGTGGGCTTCGTGGACGGCACCGAGAATCCGGCCGGTCGCAAGGCCACCGATTCCACCCTCATCGGTGATGAAGATCCGGAGTTCGAGGCCGGCAGCTATGTCATCGTGCAGAAGTACCTGCACGACATGAGCGGGTGGAACGCGCTTTCCGTCGAGACTCAGGAGCGCATTATCGGTCGCACGAAACTGGCCGACATCGAACTCGACGCGGCGGTCAAACCGTCGTGTTCGCACAGCTCCCTCACAACGATCACCGAGAACGGCGAGGAAGTGAAAATCCTTCGCGACAACATGCCATTCGGCCGCCCCGGCATGGGCGAGTTCGGCACGTACTTCATCGGTTATGCCCGTTCGCCCGAACCTATCGAGCTGATGATGGAAAACATGTTTGTCGGGCGGCCGCCGGGCAATTACGACCGGCTGCTCGACTACAGCCGCGCGGTCACGGGGGGCCTCTTCTTCGTCCCGTCGGCGACCTTGCTCGACGCGCTCGCCGATCGCGACCCGCAAGCTGCCGCAGCAGCCGGGCCACAACCTGAATCGTCTTCGTCCGCCGAGCCGCGTCACGACGGCTCGCTGAATATTGGCTCTCTCAAGGGAATCTCTCAACATGAATAATCTGCATCGCGAGCTTGCCCCCATCTCCCACGCAGCCTGGTCGCAGATCGAAGACGAAGTGGCGCGCACCTTCAAGCGCAGCGTTGCCGGCCGTCGTGTGGTTGATGTCAAGGGTCCTGGCGGAACGGAACTGTCCGGCGTCGGCACGGGGCACCAGATCGCGATCACCGCGCCGCAGCAAGGCGTCGTGGCAAAGCTGTCCGAGGTCAGGAGCCTTGTCGAATTGACTGTGCCGTTCGAACTGAAGCGCGAAGCGATCGACAGTGTCTTGCGCGGCGCGAAAGATGCGGACTGGCAACCGGCAAAGGAAGCAGCAAAAGAACTCGCCTATGCCGAAGATCGCGCGATTTTCGATGGATACAAGGCTGCGGGCATAGGCGGCATTCGCGAAGGCTCGTCGAATCCGCCGTTCGCGCTGCCGGCCGACATCAGCGGTTATCCGAACACGATTGGCAACGCGCTCGAACAGCTGCGGCTTGCCGGCGTTGACGGGCCCTATTCGGTGCTGCTTGGCGCCGATGCATACACGGCGCTCGGCGAGGCACGCGATCAAGGTTATCCGGTCATCGAGCACATCAAGCGGATCGTGAATGGCGACATCATCTGGGCGCCCGCACTCGCGGGCGGCAGCGTGGTCTCCATGCGCGGCGGCGACTTCGAGTTACATCTTGGCGAAGAGCTGTCGATCGGCTATGCAAGCCATACCGATACGGTAGTGCGCCTTTATCTGCGTGAGACGCTGACCTTCCTGATGCTGACGGGCGAAGCGTCGGTGTCGTTGACGCAAGTGGAGTAAGCGCCGTCCCGGCTGTCGTTGCGAGCTCAGGCTCGCAACGTCGGCTTTAGCAGGGCGGCCACGTCATCGTCGGGAAGGACTTCAAAGCGGCCCGTCACTTCGCCACAGTTCTCGTGCACTCTTTCCAGGATTTCCGACGTGCACTTTCTTAACATCGCCACCATCATCCGCACGCGTGGCGGCACCGGACGTTGCGCCTGGATCAGCACGTTCAGATCGAAAGGCAGCACCTCGAATTCCGGCAGGATTCGGACAAGCCTGCCCTCCGCGAGCGCGTCGACACACGCCGGCTCCTCCAGCACGCCAATGCCCGCACCCGAAAGGATCATTTCGTACATGGGCCGCCAATGACTCATCCTGATTGCGGTACGGATCGGCACGCTCTCCACGACGCTTGCCACGTGCCTGAGCGGCAACTGGTCCGTGCCGAACATGCCCTGAACCCGGATGAACGGGTGTTTCACGAGATCAGACGGCTCCGTGATCGCACCGTGCCGGCTCAGATAGCCAGGCGCGGCAACCAGAACGCGTCCCACCTGACCGAGCTGGCGGGCAATGAAGGCCCCCTCGCCCAGTTGCCCAAGACGAAACGAAATGTCGACGCCCTCCGTCACAAGGTCGACGATCCTGTCGTTCAGAACCAGCTCCAGATCCAGTTGCGGATAGGTCGCGCGCACCAGCGTCAACGCCTGCGGCACGATCGTCTCGCCAAAGCAATGAGGCGCCGCGATGCGAACCGTTCCCTTCAGTTCCTGCCCGTCGTTCGACACTTCGGCAACCGCCTGCTCCACGGCGTGCAGAATCCGCTTGCTGTGCTCGTAGAAGCTGACGCCTTCGGGCGTGCAATTGAAAGCGCGTGCGCTACGGAGCAGGAGCCGGCAGCCCAGGTACTTCTCCAGCCGCTCGATGCGTTCGCTTGCCGCCGGCTGTCCGATATTGAGGTCCCTTGCCGCGCCCGAGATACTCTCTCGCTCAACCACCCTGACGTAAATCCGCATGGCTTCTAGCAGATTCATAGTGACCACTCTCCCTTTGTACCGATTCCGCATTGTTCGAACCTATCGTTGCGCACTGGAGGGCCCCGGCGTGGGAACCTGTCAATGTGCATTCCATGGAGAACAGATTAAGGCCGGGAGATCGGTCGCAGAGTGCACACATTGGGCCGGCTCGCGTCAGTACAGTTCTGCTACGATCGCGGCACGAGGGCCGCACCAGGGCGGCGGCACGGCGACGCGAACGCGTGTAACGGCCGCGTGCAAGCCGGGGAGAGACCGGTACACCTCGCCGCGACGAAACGCTAAGGGAATCGTCCGATGAATCTCTACGAGAAGCTTGCAGACGATATCGAGAAGCTGATCCGGCAAGGCGTGTACGGCCATGGCGAACGCCTGCCGTCGGTGCGGCAGACCAGCCAGCAGCATCGGCTCAGCGTGACGACTGTTATCCGTGCCTATTTGCTGCTCGAAAGCCGTGGCTTGCTAACGGCCCGGCCCCAGTCGGGCTATTTCGTCAACTTCCGGGGCGACGGGGGCGAACGGAAAACGCTTGAGCTCCGGCCGTCGAAACCGATTCCGATATCGTCGCCGGTCGACGTCAGCCGGCTGGTGCTTTCCACCTTGCGCTCGATCGGTGTCGACGATGCCGTGCCGCTCGGTTCGCCCTATCCCGACCCGGGTCTCTTTCCCTTCGAAAAGCTCAACCGCTACGCTTACGACGCGGGACGCGGCAAGACGCGGTGGGGCGTGACGGACGCGCTCCCGCCCGGCAATGCGGCACTTGTGCGGCAGATCGCGCGCCGCTACCTCGAGAACGGCATGGCCGTCGATCCGAACGAGATCATCATCACGGTCGGCGCGACTGAGGCGATCAATCTGTGCCTTCAGGCGGTCGCCAAGCCTGGCGACGTGATCGCAGTCGAATCCCCGACGTTCTACGCGATGCTTCATGCAATCGAACGGATGGGCATGAAAGCGATCGAGGTGTCGACTCATCCGCAGCACGGCATCGACATCGAGGCGCTTGCGGCAATCGTGGAGTCGCAGACCATCACAGCCTGCATGGTCATGCCGAATTTCCAGAATCCGCTGGGATTTCTGATGCCTGACGAACGCAAGCGCGAACTCGTGGAATTCCTGACGAAGCGGGACATTCCGGTCATCGAGAACGGTGTCTACAACGAGCTTTACTATGACAGCACGCACCCGAGCACGTTGAAGTCGTTCGACACAAAGGGGCTCGTGCTTCACTGCGGCTCGTTCTCGAAGACGCTCACGGCAGCCTACCGGATTGGTTGGGCGCTGCCGGGCCGCTATCGCGATCAGGTTGAGAAGCTCAAGTTTCTGAACACGCTGACCTCTCCGTCGATTCCGCAAATGGCGATTGCGGAGTTCCTTGAGCGCGACGGTTACGAGCATCACCTGCGAAGGGTTCGAAGGACCTATGCGCAGCAGGCCAACCTGATGAAGGCAACCGTTTCGCGTTTCTTTCCCGAAGGGACGCGCATGTCCAACCCGGCGGGCGGATACGTGCTGTGGATCGAACTGCCGGCCAAGGTCGACGCGATGCGGCTCTACAACCTCGCTCTCGACCAGGGTATCACCATCGGCCCCGGCTACATGTTCTCGGTCTCTGAGACGACCTATCGGAATTTCATCCGCCTCAACTACAGCAGCCCCTGGTCGAGCGAAATCGAACAGGCGGTGATTACCGTGGGCAAGCTCGTCGCGATGTGCGCCCGTTAGCTGTGCGCCCGTTAGCGGCACGCCGGCCGCTGCCGGAGCGCGTGCGGCACGGGTGAATCTGGCGCTTCAGGGAGACCTCAGCCCCCCGTGACAGGCGGAAAGAACGCGATTTCGCTGTCCTCGCGCACGACAAACGTGTCGGCGACCATCTCGTGGTTGACGGCCGTACGGAGCGGCCGGCCTGCGCGCAGTGCCTCGGCCATCCGCTCGTCTCTCGATGCGAGCCTGAGCCGCAAACCTTCAACCGGCAACTCAGGCGCGTCAATGTGCACGATCTCCTGCGAGATGCCGAGTTGTTCACGAACGCTGGCGAAATATCTGATGGTGAGTTTCATTCGTCTGTTCCTGTTGCCGGCACAATGTGCGCGAATGGCGCATCACCCCCACCTCAGCATCGACCGCTCATCGCCTGCCTTGGCCTCGACCCATTTGAGCGCGCCGTCGCGTCGGATTTCCTTCTTCCAGAGCGGCGCGTGGGCCTTCAGGAAGTCCATCAGGAATTCGCACGCGTCGAATGCCGCCCCACGATGCGGCGCGGCGACCACGACGAGTACCACAGCGTCGCCGAGCGCCACACGGCCAACCCGATGCACGATCTTCACCGCTTCCAGACGCCATCGTGCGATCGCCTCGTCGACGATGCTGCTGAACGACTGCTCGGTCATCCCCGGGTAGTGCTCAAGCTCGAGTGCCACGACGTCGTCGACATCACCGCTATGACGCACCACGCCGAGGAAGTTCACGATCGCCCCCACGTTGGGATTGCGCGTGATCGGCATGATCTCCGACTGGATATCGATCGGCTGCTGCTGGACACGTACTTCAAAGGCCGACGCGATGCTGGCATCAAGCATCGCCGGATCGCTCGCACGCTCGTCGGCATGCGGTGCGTCGGGACGGGCGCGATCACTGGACGACGGTATTGTCATGGCGGCTCTCCGGTCTGTGTCTGCTTCGCAAGGACAAGCCAGCCGTCAACCGCCGACCAGCGACATACGAACGGTGGGATAGGCTCTTCCCGATTCCGGCCTGCGCGGCGTTGAGCGAAGCTCGGAATAGCGGTCGTCGCGTTGGGCCCAGCGGCTGCGGACCACCCCGGCCAGTTGCTCGATCGCGGCGGTGTCAGTGAGCCAGGGTCTGAGGTCCGTGCCTTGTGTGGCGAAAAGGCACGAATAAAGCTGCCCGTCGGCGGATACGCGGGCGCGCGAACACGATCCGCAAAAGGGTTGCGATACGCTCGCGATGAATCCCACTTCGCCTGTGCCGTCGGCATGGCGATAGTTGACGGCGGTGCCCGTCTGCTCACGAACAACAGCAGGCACCAGCGGGAACGCCGATTCGACGATCTCGCGCGTCTCGCGAGCCGTGATCACCTTCGTATTCGACCATCCGGCCGCGCCGCCGACGTCCATATACTCGATGAAGCGCACGGCCACGCCGGTGCCCTTGAACAGCCGCACGAGCGGCAGAATCTGGCTGTCGTTGACGCCTCGCTCGATCACGCTATTGACCTTGATCGGCGCGAGTCCCACCGCGCGCGCCGTCTCGATCCCGTCCAGTATCCGCGCGACGGGCATGTCGACGTCACTCATCCGGCGAAACACAGCGTCATCCACTGCATCAAGGCTAACTGTCACGCGGCCGAGACCCGCGTCGCGCAGCGAGCGTGCTTTCGCGGCAAGCAAGGAGCCGTTTGTCGTCAGCGCGAGCTCCATCGGTTTGCCGCTTTCGGTCGTCAGTTTCGCGAGCTGTTCGATCAGGGATTCGAGCCCGCGCCGCAGGAGCGGTTCGCCGCCAGTGATGCGTATCTTCTCCACCCCGAGCAGCGCGAACGCTTTCGCGAGCTTAAGGATCTGTTCGAACGACAGGCGTTCCGAAGACGGCAGGAACCGGTAGTCTGCGCCGAAGGTGTCCCGCGGCATGCAGTACGTACAGCGAAAATTGCATTGATCGATGACGGACAGACGTAAATCCCGGAGCGGACGATCGAGCTTGTCGAGCGTGGTCGCGACACCGCCGGCGGATACGTTATAGCGGAATGCCGTATCGGCGGGTATGGGCTGGTCGATGATGTTCACGATCTATCCGAAGGTGGGCAGTGTGCGGCGGCGAACGGTGCAAGGGAGCAAGGGAGCAAGGGAGCAACAGCAGTCGATCTTTCTGGCCGGACAAGCCGCCCGCCATTGCATGACCTTCTGGCAGGATAGTGCGTCGGTCCTGCTTGGGGGACGCACAGTCTGTGCTGAATGCCAGGAGTACAGTTTGCGCGCCGTATCGGGTGTCACCGCGAGGCAGACGCGCATACCGCTGGGTAGACCGACCCGATGCGTCGAAAAACGCATCCTAAGTCAGTTGGTACGAGCGCACCGGTACGACCTCGTCGGGAAGTTCACGGCCACACAGTTCGAGAATCGATCGTTCAATGTTGCGGGTCATGGCGTCAAGCGCCAGCGCATTCGGCGCGAGGCTGAACGGTTCCGCGACTTCGCTGGCAATCGCTTCGAGCGCAATCAGCGTATAAGAAATGAAAACACAAAGAAGCGGCGTAAAGAATTCCGTTGAATCGACAAGACCGAACGGCAACAACACGCAATAGGCATAGACGGTGCGGTGCAGCAACACACTGTAGGCAAACGGAATGGGCGTGGATGCGATCCGCTCACATCCTCCTACAGTCCTTCCCAACTCGTTGATCTGCGCGTCGACCATCCAGAGTTTCGTATCCGACATCAAGCCCCGAACGTGCAGATCGGCGAAGTCACGACGAACGTCATTGAGCAGCGCAGTCGGTTTGTAGCAGGTCTGCCGCAATGCCTCGGTTCGCGTACGTCCGAGAAAGCGCAGGAGATCAGGCGTCGGGTCGGTCCCGCGCAACTGGTGCTTCAGCGCGTACACGGTCGCAATCAGTGTATGGGCCATTTGAACGTTGTGATCGCCCCGCGGCACGTAACACAGCATCTGTGAGGTTAGTGCGCGCGCCGAGATCAGGATGCTGCCCCAGAGATGGCGCGCCTCATTGAACCGCTCGTAACTCGCGTTATTGCGAAACGCAAGGAAGATCGCGAGCGCGAGGCCGAACAATGTAAACGGCGCGGTATTCAGTGGGATCTTCTCGCCGAAAATGCGCCCTTGCGTCACGACAGCAACACTGCTGACGATCGCCATGAAAACGAGCTGCGGAATAATCGACTGCAACACGGAACCGTTCCAGATAAACAGCAGCCGGAACCAGTTCTCCCCTGGTCTTACTATCATGATGTGCTCTTTTAGTCGTCTGATTGCGCCGTCACCCTCAGTGGTAGCCGGCGTCCCCTTCCCGCACTTTGCCCCGGAAAACGCGATACTGCATGGCGTTGTAGACGAGGATGACGGGCAGCACGATCACGGTGCCGACCAGCGTGAACAACTGGCTCGAGTGGCTCGACGAAGCCTCCCAGATCGTCAGGGACGGTGGAACGATGTTCGGCCAGATGCTGATGAGCAAGCCGCTGTAGCCGAGAAAGCACAGCGCGAGCGTGAGAAGGAACGGGATCGCTTCGTGCTTCAGCCGAAGCGAACGGAACACGCCCCATACACAGGCAACGACAAGAATCGGCACCGGCAGAAACCAGCCGAGATTGCCGCTTCCGAACCAGCGAAACGCTACCGCCGGCAAGCCGATCACGGTCCAGAGACTCACGATAACCATCACCCCGAGCAGGATGCTCACGAGCGGCCGCATCACCTCGCGTACCTTGCGCTGCAGTTCACCCTCGGTCTTCAGGATGAGCCAGCCGCAGCCGAGCGTCGCATACGTGAAAAGCACACCGATTCCGCAGAACAGGCTGAACGGCGAGAGCCAATCGAACGGGCCGCCGGCGAAACGGCCATCGACGATCTTGATGCCTTGCAGCAGCGAGCCCAGCACAATGCCCTGGCAGAGCCCCGCGAGCGCGGAGCCGCCAATGAAGGCGAGGTCCCACGCGTGCTGGGTCCTGACGGCCTTGGCCCGTAATTCGAAGGCAGCCCCGCGGAAGATCAGGCCCACCACCATCAGGATCAACGGCAGATAGTTCGCCGGCAGCAGTGTGGAATAGACCACGGGGAACGCCCCGTAAAGCCCGGCACCGCCGAGCACGAGGAAGGTTTCGTTACCGTCCCAAACCGGCGCGATGGTGTTGAGCATCACTTGCCGATCGCCTTTTTCCTCGAAGAACGGAAACAGCAGGCCGATGCCAAGATCGAATCCGTCCAGCATCACGTAGATGAACACGCCAAGTCCGATGATCGCGGCCCACACGACAGGGAGATCGATTTGCATGGCGTCACTCCCCTTCCAGTGCGTCGAGCGGGCGATTAGTCAGCACCGGATACCTGCGCGACTTGCCACGGTCGATATGCTCCTCGGGTCCGCGCTTCATCATTTTCATCATGTAGTAGAACCCCATGCCGAACACCAGGACATACACCAGCACAAAGATCAGCAGCGAAACGCCGACTTGCTGCGAGCTGACCGGCGAGACAGAGTCCACAGTACGGAAGACACCGTAGACCGTCCACGGTTGGCGGCCAACCTCCGTCGTTATCCACCCTGCCAATAGCGCCACAATTCCAGAAGGTCCCATGCACAGCACGAGGATCTGGTACCAGCGCGTCTCGTAGAGGCGGCCGCGCAGTCTGAGCAGTAAGCCGAGCAGCGCCGTCAAAAGCATCAACATGCCCAGACCCGCCATGATCCGGAAGGTCCAGAATATGATCGGCGAGTACGGGCGGTCCTGCGGCGCAAACTCCTTCAGCCCGCGGATCTCTCCGTTCCAGCTATGGGTCAGGATAAGGCTGCCCAGGTGCGGTATCTGGATCGCGTAACGCGTCACTTCCGCCTCCATGTCAGGCAGGCCGACCAGATTGAGCGCCGTCCCGCCTTTTTCGGTTTCCCACAGCCCTTCGATCGCAGCGATCTTGGCCGGTTGATATTCGCGTGTGTTGAGGCCGTGCGCGTCGCCAACGACAATCTGGATCGGTGCCAGGAAAAGCAGGATCCACAGCGCCATCGAAAAACTACGCGTGACAGGTTTGTCGCGCCGCCCATGCAATAGATGCCACGCGCCGCACGCGGCGACGATGAAGCCCGCAACAATGAACGCCGCAATGGTCATATGCGCAAGGCGAAACGGGAACGACGGGTTGAAAATCACTCTCATCCAGTCGACCGGAACGATTCGGCCGTTCTCGATGGCGAATCCTTGCGGCGTCTGCATGAAGCTATTCGACGCGAGAATCCAGAACGTGGAAATGAGCGTGCCCACCGCCACCATGAGCGTGGCGAAGAAGTGCGCGCGTGGACTGACGCGTTGCCAGCCGAACAGCATGACGCCGAGAAATCCGGCCTCGAGGAAGAACGCCGTCAGCACTTCATAAGTCAGCAGCGGTCCCGTGATGTTGCCGGCAAAGCTGGAAAATCCACTCCAGTTGGTACCGAACTCATAGGCCATCACCACACCCGAGACCACCCCCATACCGAAGCCGACCGCGAAGATTTTCGACCAGAACAGAAACATGTCCTTGTAGGCAACGTCGCCGGTCAGCAACCAGCGCCATTCGAGCACGGCGAGGAAGCTCGCCATGCCGATGCTGATCGCGGGAAAAATAATATGAAACGAAACCGTGAACGCAAACTGCAACCTGGCAAGGTGGAATGCATCGAAGATTTCCATGATTGATCAATGGCTCCAGGTCATAACGGCAATGGCGTAAAAACGGGCGCCATGTGGCGACGGAACGGCTACGCGGCTCATCGAGCGCGATAACACAACGTCTACTGACAAATCGACCGAACAGGAATCGCACGCAGGTCAGGCAATGCGGATAGGCGACTCCCGCCGGATATCCCTGCCCAACCAGCGTTCGCGCCCGGGATCCTGCAGGGCGGTCAACGGGACGCGCGCATCCGGTTGATCACCCCGTCATCGCTTGAAGTCAATCTTCCGCCGAGCGCACAACATGAACAGGAACCGACTTGTACGAAGGCGTGCCGCTCTCCTTGTCAATGAAGTCGAGTGGCACCAGCACGTTGGCTTCAGGATAATAGGCCGCCACCGAACCCGGCGCGATGTTGTAGGCGATTGCCGTGATCTTCTTCAGGCGAAGCTGTCTGCCCGCTGAAATGGTTTCAATGTCGACCAGATCGCCATGTTCGAGCCCACGATCGGCGAGATCGTCTTCGTTCATAAACAGCACGTCACGCCGGCCGAACACGCCCCGGTAACGATCGTCGAGCGCGTAGATGGTGGTGTTGTACTGGTCGTGGCTGCGGATCGTGATGAGACGCAGCACATTTTCAGCGCCTAGAACATCCGCGTCTTCCTTCACGCCGCCGTACACCGAGAACATCGCTTTGCCCGACGGGGTGGGCCACACACGTTCCGTCGGGGGAAGCGGCATACGGAATCCCCCTGGCACTCTGATTCGTTCATTGAATGCCTCGAATCCCGGCACGGTTTGCTCGATCAGGTCGCGGATCCTGTCGTAGTCAGCAACCAGGTCCGACCATGCCACCTTACTGTTCGGCAATGTTGCCGTGGCGATACCGGCGACGATCGCCGGTTCGGATAGCAGGTATTCGGACGCGGGCGTTAGCTTGCCCGACGAAGCGTGGACCATCGACATGGAATCCTCGACCGTAATGGATTGCCGGCCGGTCGCCTGGATATCCAGTTCCGTGCGGCCCACAACCGGCAGCACGTACGTTTCCTTTGCTACGAGCAGGTGCGAACGATTGAGCTTGGTACCGAGATGGACGCTCAGATCGAGCTTGCCCATCGCCGGAAAGGACTGCTCGGAATCGGGTAACGCAACCGCGAAGTTTCCGCCGAGGCAAATCAGCGCCCTGGCCGTGCCGGCGATCATTGCCTGCATCGCCTGAACGGCATCGTGCCCGTGCGCCGCCGGCGGCGTGAACCCGAACACATCTTCGATCTGCTTGAGGAAGGTCGCGGACGGTTTTTCGGTGATGCCGACCGTGCGGTTCCCCTGCACATTGGAATGCCCGCGCAAAGGACAGATGCCTGCGCCGGGCTTGCCGATGTTGCCGCGCAATAACAACAGATCGGCAATCAGACGGACGTTGGCGGTGCCTTTGTTATGCTGCGTGACGCCCATTCCGTAGGTGACGATCGTCGCATTCGATTTAGCGTAGGCAACGGCAACTTCATCGAGATCTTCACGGGTGAGTCCGCTGGCCTTTTCGATATCCTCCCATGACGTCGCTTCCAGATCGGCGGCAAACGCGTCGAAACCCTGGGTATGCGTCGCGATGAACTCATGGTCCAGGACGGTGTTGCCCTGTTCTGCATCCATCTGCAGGAGCGCCTTCATGATGCCCTTGAGCGCGGCCGCGTCTCCGCCCGCGTCGAGCTGAAAATAGGTCGACGCGATCCGGGTCGATCCGAAGGTCGCCATTTCAATGACGCTCTGCGGATCGGCAAAGCGCTCAAGCGCGCGCTCGCGCAGCGGATTGAACACGATGATCGGAACGTTGCGCCGCGAGCACTCGTGGAGTGTCCCCATCATCCGCGGGTGATTGGTCCCCGGATTGTGGCCGATCGAGAGGATGAGTTCGGTCTTATCGAAATCATCCAGCGATACCGTGCCTTTGCCGATCCCGATCGACTGGGGCAACCCAACGCTGGTCGGCTCGTGACACATGTTCGAGCAATCAGGGAAATTGTTCGTCCCATACTCTCGTGCGAGCAATTGAAAGAGGTAGGCGGCCTCGTTCGACGCCCTGCCTGACGTATAGAACTCGGCTTCGTCGGGCGAAGACAGTCCTCGAAGCACTTCACCGATGCGGGCGAATGCGGTCTCCCACTCGACAGCCAGGAACTTGTCCGTAGCGCGGTCATAAACGAGGGGATGCGTCAACCGGCCGAGATCCTCCAGTTCGAAATCCGTGCGTTGCAGCAGCGATGACACCGTGTTGTTTGCGAAAAACTCCGGCGTCACCCGCTTGGTTGTCGCTTCCCATGTGACCGCTTTGGCGCCGTTTTCGCAGAACTGGAAGGTCGACTTGTGCTCCTTGTCCGGCCAGGCACAACCCGGACAATCGAAGCCGTCAGGCTGATTGGTCCGCATCAACGTAATCGGCGCCTCAATGCTTTCCATCTGGGTTCGGACGGCTTGAGCTGTCGCTCGAAGCGCCCCCCACCCGCCAGCGGGTGCGTCATACGGCCGGATTCCCGGAACTTCGCGTCGCGTGCTCATATGAGACTCCATGAACTGCCTTAGGATACCTTAAGGCTATCTTATGTTGGGTTACGCCGTATCACGGCACAGGCTTGGATACGGGTTCAGTCTAGTTGGGTTGATGCGTGGCAAACGGTACAGATCGACCGGTGACGGGAGAGCACAGTACAGATACGGTGACACCGCCGCCGGTCACGACCAGGCTGGGAGCCGCACACGGTCGGCGATGACGCGGCGGCGCCTCCCGGCTTGTTGCAAACATCACGCCTTCGAGGCGGCACTATCAGTTGGCTCGGGGCTGCTGACCTCTTTGGGCGACTTTTTCTTCGCGCGGCCGTTAGCCCCCTTCCCGCCCGTCGCCTTAGGTGCGGGAGGAGGTGCCTCGCGCTTGCTGAACTTCACTTCGCCGCTTTCCTTGTCATAACGGACCTCGACGCTATCGCCCGACTTCAGGGCGTCGCCGAGAATCTCCTTCGCAAGCCGGGTTTCCAGTTCCTGGCGAATCTGGCGCTTCAACTCGCGTGCACCGAACTCCGGCCGATAGCCGGCCTCGGCGAGGTGATCGACAACCGACTCGTCTATCTTGAGGGTAATGTCCTGCGCGGCCGCGGTGCGCACGACCCGTTCGAGCTGGATCTGCACGATCGAGCGGATGTTGTCGCGCGAAAGCCCATGGAAGACGATGATCTCGTCGATCCGGTTCAGGAATTCGGGGCGGAAATGCCCCTTGAGCACGCCCATCAATTCCTCGCGGATCGCTTTCTCGTTCAGGCGATCCGCCTCGGGCTTCTCGAGGTTGTCCATGATGATCGATGCGCCGAGGTTGCTCGTCGCAATGATGATCGTGTTACTGAAGTCCACGACGCGGCCCTTGCCGTCGGTCAGCCGCCCGTCGTCGAACACTTGCAGCAGCACGTTGTTCACGTCAGGGTGCGCCTTCTCGATCTCGTCAAGCAGGATCACGCTGTAAGGGCGCCGCCGGACGCGCTCGGTCAGTTGTCCGCCCTCGTCGTAACCGACGTAGCCCGGAGGCGCGCCGATCAGCCGCGCAACCGCGTGACGCTCCATGTATTCGGACATGTCGATACGGATGACCGCCTGCTCGTCGCCGAACACTGTTTCCGCCAGCGCCTTCGCGAGTTCGGTCTTGCCGACGCCAGTGGGTCCCAGGAACAGGAACGTCGCAATAGGCCGGTTCGTCTGGCCCAGTCCCGCACGTGACAGGCGCACGGCATCGCTTACGGCCACCACCGCGTCGTCCTGGCCGATCACGCGCTCGCGCAGCTTCTTCTCCATCTCCAGAAGCTTCTGGCGCTCCTCCTGCGTGAGCTCCGTGACCGGAATGCCGGTGAGACGCGACACCACTTCGGCGATTGACTGCACGGTCACTTCGAGCGTTTCCGAGCCGGTCTTGCGCTGCCATGCCTCCATCTGCTCGTCGAGTTTCTCCTGCTTTTCGCCAATCCGTGCCTCGAACGCTTTCGCCTCATCGAAGCGCTTGCGCGAGGACGCATAATCCTGCTCGCGCTTGAGTTGGACCATCTCGGCTTCAAGCTCCTGGATGGCCGCCGGACGCGAGGTCGCGCCGATGCGCACGCGCGCCGCCGCCTGGTCGATCAGGTCGATGGCCTTGTCAGGCAAAAAGCGCGACGTAATGTAGCGATCCGACAGTTCGGCGGCGGCAACGAACGCATCGTCGGCAAAGGTCACCTGGTGGTGCGCTTCGAGCTTGTCGCGAAGGCCACGCAGGATGACGATGGTCTGCTCGACCGTCGGTTCCGGCACCAACACCGGCTGGAAACGCCGCTCGAGCGCGGCATCCTTTTCGATGTACTTCTGATATTCGTTGAGGGTCGTCGCGCCGATCAGACTGAGCTCGCCACGCGCAAGCGCGGGCTTGAGCACGTTCGCAATATCGAGGCCGCCTTCGCCCCCGCCTTGTCCCGCGCCCACGATCGTGTGCAGTTCGTCGATAAACAGGATCAGTTCATCCTTTTTGGCCGTGACTTCATCGATCAACTGCTTGGCACGCTCTTCGAATTCGCCGCGATACTTCGCACCGGCCACCATCGAGTTGATGTTCACCTCGACGAGCCGCTTGCCGCGCAGCACTTCAGGCACGTCGCCGTTGATGATGCGTTGGGCCAGCCCTTCGACGATCGCGGTCTTGCCGACACCCGGCTCGCCGATCAGTACGGGATTGTTCTTCTTGCGCCGCGCGAGCACCTCGATCGTGCTCTCGATTTCCTGCGCGCGACCCAGCACCGGGTCAAGCTTGCCCTCACGCGCCATGGCCGTGAGGTCGCGTCCGAACTTGTCAAGGTTGGGCGTGCCGGTTGGCGTGTCGACACGGCCGTCCTCCGCGCCTTTACCCACGACTTTCACGACCTTCTGACGCAACGCTTCCGGCGTCACACCATATTTCTTCAGCAGCGTGCCCGCAATGCTGTCCGGCACCGCCGCAAGCCCGATCAGCAGATGCTCCGGGCCGACATAAGAGTGCCCCAGATCGCGCGATGCCTGAAACGCATATTGGAACGCCTTTTTCAAACGAGGCGAGACGGTCATCTTCTCGATCGGCGCGTCGGGATCGACGGTTCCCTTTTGCGCATGCTGATCGATATATCCCTTGATGTCCTGCGGCGAGAGCTTGAGTTCCTTCAGCAGCGCTGCGCACACGTCGGTGTCCGCGAGCACGTACAGCAGGTGTTCGGTGTCGAGTTCGCTGCGGCCAAGCTCATGTGCCTTCTCCGCGGCGCGCTGCAACAACTCGAGCGTCTGCTCACTGAAAGCATCGGTCGCATCGACCGATTCACGCGGCACCTCGGCGGCGAACCCGGCATCTTCGTCCTCGGCCCCATCCTCCATGCCGCCGAAGAAGCGCGACAGACCGCTTCCTCCTAGCAGTGAATCGAATGGGTTGAGCATGCTTTGGTGCCGCATCAATTGCCGGTAGTCGTAGTCGCAGATCGAGATGGATTTCCGCTCGCCGTTTTGCACAACGGTTACGCGGGCGACAGCGGGACGGGCGTTACAGATTTCGCAGAGGGCGGGCATCGAGAGTCACCTTTTTCGGTTAAAACACGCGGCCAGTTCAAAGGTTATAGGACGCGTCCATGTGAATTGCGAACACTCCAGACCCGCCGTCCACGGTCCGTTTGTTTTGTTCATTGAGCGGAGAACCGCGATAGCGATGGCGCATCGAACGCGGCATGTCGCGAGGTTCGTGATCCCGTCCGTTTTCGACGAACGCTGTCCGAAGAACACGGGTTGTTTACAACGCCGACTTCAGGATGATTAGCATAACGAAGCCCTGAATCCGCACCTGGATTCTAAGAGTGGCTCGTGGATAAGGGAATATTGGTTTTTCCGATGATAGGCATTGGTGGCCTCTGCCCGAGGCGTCTCAGCCCAACGATCCGATTCTTTGGCATGCGAGCCGCCCAGCGATATCGCGCGCTGGGCGTTGGAAGCCGTCATTTGCGTGCCTCGCGGCGACTCTGCTCTTCAACGGTCAGGATCGCCCAGGGTGTCGCTTCGAGCCGGGCTTTCGGTATCGGTTCACCACTTTCATCGGAGAGGCCGTAGGTGCCTTCGTCGATCTTCTGCAGCGCCCGCACGATATCGCCAATGCGCTGGTCGTTCACGTCGTGCAGCGCCTGGTTGACCTCATTCTGTGCCATGCCTTGCGCCGCGTCCTCGGACTCTTCGGCCTCATCGCCATGCTCCTCCCGGGCCGTCCGCTCGTCCGCGATCGCATTCTCCTCTCCGCCCAGGAGTTGCTGGCGCAATGCCATAAGGCGCCTGCGCTGCAGCGCAATGAAATCGTCACTCAAATTGACTGGCCGCTCCGGCATGATTCTCTCCCTCGCCATGGCCGACATGCGATTCGCGCCGAATGACGATCATGCAACGTCATGCAACGGCGTGCTTTCATCCAGCCTAAGGCTAGGATAGTACTAATTTGTAGAGATCAAAGCGCTGCCTCGACCGATACAAGGCCCCCCCGGGTTGAGCGACTTGTGGAATCGATGCGCGGCCGCTTCGCAAGAGCGCGCACGGGTCGCCGTAGCATCACCCATCACCCATCACCCATCACCCATCACCCACCCAGCTCCTGAAATGCGTGGCCGTTGGCCTCGAGCCCCTTCAGGATGTCGGGTGTCAGCTCGCTTTGCCACACGTGTCCGTCGAATTGCCACTCTCTTGTGTCAACGAGGTCGGGGAGGCCTGCACCCTTGCGCACGTAGAGCCCGAGTGTCGGTTTCTTCTGATTGATGTAGAAATCGAATTCCTGCATGGCAACACCTCATGCGAGAGACGGGAGAATCAACTATCGTCGACGTTGTCCGCGTAGTGGTCGATAGCGACCTTACACTCGTCCACCACAACCTGAAGGAAAGCGGGTTCATTTCTTTCAACCCACCGTTCCACATGGATAAAGCGTGCCGTTCCGAGATCGGCGATTCGCTCCGGATCCGAGGCGGTGACATCGACCGTGACGATCCCCCGGTTACCCAGCAGCGGTGCGATCGTTGAGGCGATCAGAAACCGCCGATATGAAAGTTCATTCTGTGCCATGAAACCTCCCCTCAACTGAAACGTTTGAGACTCACCATTGCTTTGTAGTCGAAGTCTATGAGCAAGTCATGACCATGTGAACATGGATTTCTCCGATGCTAGATATTGGTGAAATACGTCTACCGGTTTGTCATTCAACCGCAATATCCGCGTGTCGGACTGCCGGGGTTACGGCATGATGGTGCTGGAGAGGAGCGCGCACGCTGCCTCGCGGGCGGATGTCAATCGTTGAACGCTGCAAAGGAGAGAACGATGCCAGCACGCACTGTTTCTTATGGCGAATTCGAGATCGCTGTGCGCCCTGAGCGTAACCCGCTCGGCGCCTGGATCGCCAGTGTGAGTGTGAGTCACGGCGCCCGAACAGTCATCGATATTCGCCCCAAAACCGTTCAACCCGAGTGGCTAACCGAAGAAGAGGCAATCAGAGACGGGGTCGAATGGGGGCGCCGGTTCATCGACCGTGAGTTCAACACGCCGCAGGGTCGTTCCTGGGTCGCTGAGCGGTCGCATGCGGAACGCTGGTTCCGTGATACCGAGGAATCGGGTGACTCGGAAACCAGCGCTTAAGTCGCCCTTAAGTCGCGCATACGCCGCGCTTGGTCACGCATCAGTACGCGCAGGCCCTGCGAGGCCACGACCCGAGGCAAGGTCGGAATCACTATATGAATGCGCGATGACACCCAAGGCGGCCGATCAGTGTCGCCGCAGGTGCGCCTCAATGTCCCGGGTATCGAGCGTCGACAGATCCTCACTAACTTGCTCGAATATCATTCGGCGGGTTTCCTCGCTGAGATCGGCTTTGACCATGCCGAGAAATTTTGGCTCGATGGCGAGTCTCAGCCGGTTGTAGCGTTGATGGAGCCGACCAGCCTCCAGATACTCGGCAACGCGCTTTGCGAATTTCTCACGGTCCTTTTCCGTCAGCATCGTGCCGGTATATTCCGTGTTGGTGAGCTCTTCTTTTTCTTGCAGGTCGAGCGTCAGCCCTGGCATCTGGAAAACACGCGCGCGACCACCGTCAGCCACAACCAGCCAGGTCACTTCGATCATCATGCACCTCCAGGCAGGGATTTGTCCGAACCGCTCTCACCCAAGATAGCAGTGCAGGCCCGCGACGCCCACGGTCGATTTGCCGATTCAAAGTATAGGTCTTAAAGTTCACGCCGAAGGCTCCAGCGTACGTCGGCATCGGCTTCCGGCTTGATCGCCCCGCACGCATATTCCGTACCAAACTGAGTGCCATATTGAGTACGGCGGCTGCTAGCCGCCTGCCGCCGCGCACCTTGCGCGACGGCGCCGGGCTCGCTGATCAGAAACTGAAGTTATCGATGTTGCTCGCGTCGAACGTGGTCGGCGGTCCGAGAATGATTTCGCCTTGCGGTCCAATCGTGCGCTTGCCAAGCTTGCCGGCATCGAACGATTCACCTTCCTTGCCGGCAATCGTCCCCGAGGCCAACGCCGCGGCTGCATAACCGGCCAGATAACCAAGCTGATTCGGATCCCAAAGCTGGAACGCCTTGACCGTCCCGTTCTTCACGAACGCGCGCATCTGGTTCGGTGTGCCCAACCCGGTGACCTGTACCTTGCCCTTGCTCGACGACGACGAGATATAACGCGCCGCCGCTGCAATGCCAACCGTGGTCGGCGCAACGATCGCCTTCAGATTCGGATACGCCTGTAGCAAACCTTGCGTTTCGACGAACGACTTCTGGTCGTCATCGTTGCCGTACGCGATCTTCACGAGCTTGATCTTCGAGTACTCAGGCTTTTTCAATTCCTCCTGCATCCACTTGATCCACGTGTTCTGATTGGTCGCGTTAGGCGTGGCCGACAGCACGGCGAACTCCCCCTCCCCACCCATCAGTTTCGCCACCAGTTGAATCTGACCTCGACCGATGCCCTCCGCGTTCGCTTGATTCACGAATAGTTGGCGTCCTTCAGGCGCCGTGTCCGAATCGAAGGTCACGACCTTGATGCCTTGCGACATCGCTTTCTTCAGATACGGTACGACCGCATTCGCGTCGTTGGCCGCGATCACGATCGCGTCCTGCCGCTGCGTGATCAACGTGTTGATGTATTGCACCTGCGACGATGCGCCCGCATCCGACGGCCCCACTACCTTACCCACGCCGTTGAATTCCTTGATCGCGGCCATGCCGCCGTCGTCGGCAATTACTTCGTAAGGGTTGTTGATCTGCTTCGGCACGAAGGCAATCTTCAGACCGCTTTTCAGGCCCGCCGCGGATGCGGCACAACTGATCGCGACTAAAGCAATGCAGAGCGCGGTCTTGCCGGTGTGACGTAGAAGATTGAACATGAGGTGTCTCCTGCCTTGTTGTTGGACGACATGCTGTCCGGGTTGTCGGTATGGGGTATTGAATTTTTCTTCTGAAGCCGGTTTTAGGGGAACGTTATAAAGAAGAAGCGGACTTCGCGATGAAACGCCGGTCACGCGCCGCGCGCCAGCGGGCAACCAGATTCGGAATCAGCACCGATGCCAGCAACAGGACACCCGTGACGATGGTCAGCGTTTCGCTCGACACATCATCGAGCGTCAGCGCATTCTTCAGTACGCCGATAATCAGCAGCGACAGCAGGACGCCGAACATCGAGCCGCGTCCGCCGAAAATACTCACGCCCCCGAACAGCACCGCCGCGATCACCGACAATTCGAAACCTTCGCCGTTATCGCCGCGCGCACTGGTGAACCGCAGGGTATAGACGACGCCTGCCAGCGCGCTCATTGCGCCGGACAGCACGAATAGACGCAGTCTGATTTTCGCGACTTCGATCCCGGAGAAAGCCGCGGCGGTCGGATTCGCGCCGATTGCGTAGAGGCTGCGGCCGAACGCGGTGGACTGCAGCAGCACGGTAAACAGCACCGCGCCGACGATCACGATCGCAAAGGGCAACGGAATGAAGGTCGAGCCGACCGTATCCATGCCGAACGCGGTATAACCCGCCGGAAAATCCGCGACCGCCTGATCGCCGAGCAGCACGTATGCCAGACCGCGAAACAGCGCCAGCGTGCCGATGGTGACCGCGAGCGAAGGCAGATTGAGCTTCACGATCACGAGACCGTTCAGCAAGCCCGCCAAGGCGCCGGCAATCAACACCAGCACGATCACGACCGGCATCGGCAGGCCCATGTGCCACAGCACACCCATCAGCGCGCTGGACGCCCCCAACACCGATGCCACCGAAAGATCGATCTCAGCGGCAACGATAATCAAGGTCATGGGCAGCGCCATCAAGGCAATCTCGGTCAGATCGGCAAGGATGTTGCTGACATTCGCGCCGGTGAGAAACACCGGCGACAAAAAACGCCCGAGCGCGAGCGACAGAGCCAGCACGACGACCAGCAACACTTCCCATTGCAACGGTGTTTCACGTTTGCGCGTGAGCAGGCCGGAATCGGGTTTAGCCATGATCGCGTTTCCTCATCATGCGTTTAGCGACGGAGCGGGCCAGCAAGGTGTCGGCGGTAATCGCGGCGACGATCAGCGCGCCCTGGATTGCCTGCTCCCAGAATGGCGAGACGTGCAGCACGACGAGCGCAATGCTGATCACACCCAGCACGAGCGCGCCGAGCGTCGCGCCGAGAATCGTGCCCACGCCGCCTGTGATCGCGACGCTGCCCACCACGGCGGCGGCAACGACCTGCAATTCAATGCCCTTCGCCGTGCTTGCATCGACCGTGCCGAAGCGCGCGAGCCACAATGCGCCCGCGAAACCGGCAATCGCACCGGACAGCAAAAAACCCGCCATGACGCGACGTTCCACGTTCACGCCGGCAAGCCGTGCCGCCTCCGGATTCGAGCCGATTGCGTAGTGTTCGCGTCCGCCGCGAAACTGCTTCATGTAGACAGCCAGACCGGCGAGCACGACGATCGCGATCAGCGCGAGCGTGGGTATGCCGAGGAACATGCCGGTGGCAAGACGGGAAAACGCATCGGGCAAACTGGTCGCGTTGATCTGCCCGCCGTGTACCCACGCATAGTCCGCGCCGCGAAAGATGTAGAGCGTGGAGAGTGTCGCCACCAGCGACGGCACGCGCCCCACGGCAACCAGCAACGCATTGATACCGCCCGCCACGAGACCGATCCCGAGTCCGGCCAGCAGCGCGACGATAACCGGCATATGCGGAAACGCAACGTACAGGCTGCCGACCGCATAGGCGCTGATACCGACCGTCGACCCTACCGACAGATCGATATGCCGCATCAGGATGACCACCGTCATGCCGGCTGTCAGTAAGCTGACAATCGACACATTGAGCAGCACGTCACGCAGATTTTGCAGATTCAGAAACTGCGGTTTCGCGAGCCCCGTGCCCGCGATCAACAGAATCAGCACAACGAAGAGCGTCGTCTCGCGGCTCTTCGCGATGCTTGCGATAAAGCCGCCCGGCGCGCCGGCCTTGCGCTTGGAGACGGGCGCCTGAACCGGCACGGGATGGGTCGAAGAATGGCGCATCATGCGGCGCCCCCCAATCCCCCAGGGGCACTTCCTTCGGGGCGGAGAACCTGCTTGGGAGCCTGCCCCAGCAATGAAGCCGGCTGGCCGAGTGCGGCGCCCATGATGCGCTCTTCGTCAGCTTCGGCACGCGCTATATCGGCGCTGATACGGCCCTCGTGCATGACCAGCACGCGATCGGCCATGCCGAGTACTTCCGGCAATTCGCTCGAGATCATCAGCACGGCCATGCCGTCACGCACCAGTTCCGCCAGCGCGCCATACACCTCGGCCTTGGCGCCGACGTCGATACCGCGTGTGGGCTCGTCGACGATCAGGACCTTCGGGCTGGTAGCGAGCCACTTGCCCAGCACAACCTTTTGCTGGTTGCCGCCGGACAGCGTGCCGACCGGCGCATTCGGGTCCCCCGCTTTGAGTCGCAAGCGCGTGCCCCACTGATTGGCCAACTGCGTCTCGCTACGGGTGGAAATCAGGCCATGTTTGACGAGACGTCCGAGCACCGTCATCGAGGCATTGCGCGCAATGCTCAATTCCAGCGCCAGCCCTTGCTGGCGACGGTCCTCCGGTACCAGAGCAAGGCCGGCACGCACCGCAGCGGGCGGACTGCCTCGCGCGAGGCGTTTGCCGCCAATCAAAATTTCGCCCGAGTCGAGGGGATCGATGCCGAAGATCGCCCGCGCCACTTCGCTGCGGCCCGCGCCGACGAGGCCCGCCAGCGCGACGATCTCCCCGGCGCGGACGTCGAAGGAAATGTCCTTGAAAACGCCCACGCGCGTGAGTCCACGCACTGACAGGCGCACCTCGCCCGGTGGCCGGTCGGTCTTCGGATAGAAGGTCTCCAGATCGCGGCCCACCATCTTCGCGACAATGGATTCGGTGGTGAGATCGGCGGTCAGCCCGTCGAATACCTTTGCACCGTCGCGCATGATCGTCACGCGCTGCGTCAGCGTGAACACTTCATCGAGCCGGTGCGTGATGAACAGAATCGCCACGTCGCGTTCGCGCAGCTTGCGCACAATCGCAAAGAGCCGCTCCACTTCGGGCAGCGACAAGGCGGCGGTCGGCTCGTCCATGATCAGCACGTTCGCGTTCAACGATAGCGCCTTGGCAATTTCAATCACCTGCTGATCGGCAATCGACAGACCTCGCACCAGTTGATCCGCGCGCAGATCGACCCCGAGCGAGGCCAGCAGACCGTCCACCTCGCGGCGCATGGTGTCGTACTGAATGCGGCCGATCCGGTCGACCGGCTGCCGCCCCATGAAGATGTTCTCCGCGATCGAGAGATCGAAGAACAGCGTCGGCTCCTGATAGATCACCGCGAGACCCGCGTCGCGCGCAACGGCTGCCGTCGCGAAACGACGCACCACGCCGTCGACCCGCAGCTCGCCGGTGTCCGGCTGATGCACGCCCGCGAGAATCTTCACGAGCGTCGATTTGCCCGCGCCATTTTCGCCGAGCAACGCATGCACTTCGCCTGGCCACAACGCGAGATCGCCGTCGGATAACGCACGGACCCGGCCGAACGATTTGCTCGCGTGCCGTAGTTCGAGCCTGGGCACAGCGGATGGGGATTGCTGCACTACGTGTCTCCTTCTTCTTCGCTTTCTGGAATGCTGCCCATACCGACCATCAGATACGATAAAAGCGCTCCGCGTTACGGCAAAACAGTGCTTCTTTCTCAGCAACGCTCGCGCCCTCGACGATCGACGCGTACGCACGCCACACATCCCGGTAAGAGCCGAACAACCGGTCGACCGGAAAATTCGACGCGAACATCGCGCGCTCGACGCCGAACGTGTCGATCGTTTCGAGCACATAAGGCCGCAGGCTTTCGACGGTCCACTGATGATCGAACATCGCGAGTCCGCTGATCTTCACCGCGACATTCCTGCAACTGGCCAGCACCCGCATGCCGTCACGCCACGCGCGATAGCCGGCGACGCTGCTGCGGTCCACGAACATGCCCGCATGGTTAATGATAAAAATCGTATCGCCATGCGCACGCGCCAACTCAGCCGCCTCTTCCATCTGTGCCGGATACAGTTGCAGATCGAACGACATGTCGTAACGGCGCAGCAAGCCAAAATGCTCGCGCCACTGCGCTTCGCGCATGAAATGACGGCCCACGTAATCGAACAGCTTGTTCTCGTGCACGTTCAGGATCTGCCTGATGCCACGCGTATTGGCGAACGATGTGTGCGCCTCAAGTATTGCAGGCGCATTCGCGGCAGACAGATCGACGGCGGCCACAATCGCATTCGGCATACCACGCGACCCCGGACGATCCGCAATGGATTGCAACCAGCGGGTTTCCTCGACCGGATCGGCGGGATCGTGATTCGCTTCCACGTGTACCAGTTTCAGCACCTCGATATCGCCCGCCTCGCCAAGCAGATCGTCGAGCAGATAGTCATGCTTCAGATCGCGCGCGTCCCCTACGAACGACACACCAGGGTTTTCCAGCCACGGATAGCGATGCGTCTTCAGATCCCAAAGATGGATATGCGAATCGACAACCTGCATGCGACATCCTCCGCCGAAAGACCCAGACCCAGACCCAGGCCCGGGCCCAGGCACAGTCAGTAACGTTAGCTAAGCGAATTCAGATGAAAGACCGGCTCGAGTGGTCGCTCAAGCGGCGTATGGTCGGGGGCCGTCTGCATGATGTCGGCCATGTAATCCCACCATTTGCGCATAACCTCGAGTTGCGGCAATGCGTTCATGGTGTGATTCGTGGTGCGCGTGAGAACGGCAAAAAGATGATGCGAATCCGCGTCGAAGAAAATCCGGTACTCGCGCACGCCGGCGTTGTGCAATGCATCAACCAGTTCGGGCCAGATTTGCGCATGACGTCGTTCGTATTCCTCGCGCATGCCGGGGTTGAGCACCATCCGGAAAGCGATTGTTTCCATTGCGGCCTGTCTCCCGTCGTATCCGGGCGCTTTCCCCGAGAAGCGTGGAAGCGTCTGATACGACTATAATTCCTGCGTCGATAGCATCTCAATCCGTTGTTGGGATTGGGCGATCCACAAACCGAATCGCACCGCCACCATGAGCCAACATTCAGCTGCCATCGCACTCGTCAACCGGCTCAAGTTCAAGCACCTCGCGCTGCTCGTCGCACTCGACGACGCGCGCAATCTCCATCAGGCCGCCGAGGCGATCAACGTCGCGCAACCCAGCGCGAGCCGCATGCTCGGCGACATCGAGGAAGCGTTCGGCTTCCTGCTGTTCGAACGCAACGCACGCGGCATGACGCCCACGCCGCTCGGCGTAGTCACGCTGGCCTATGCGCGGCGGGCACTCGCCGAGCTGACCCGCTTCGCCGAAGACCTCGACGTCAAACGCCGCGGCGGGCATGGACAGTTGACCGTCGGCGCCATCATGGGCGCCGCGCCCGATCTGCTGGCCATGGCGGTCGCCGCCCTGAAAACCGAAAGCCCCTTGCTGAACGTACGCATTCTTGGCGAAACCAGCGACCAGGTCGTGCAATTGCTGCATCGCCGCGAAATCGATCTGGCGCTTGGGCGCCTGACCAGCCCGTTGCAACACAACGATTTCAGTTTCGAGCCGCTGGCACGCGAAACCTTGCTGCTAGTGGTGCGTTCGGTGCATCCGCTGGCGCAACGCTCCCGCATTACACTGCGAGAACTGATCGACTGGCCGTGGGTGGCGCAACCCGTTACCAGTCCGGCGCGCGTGCTGTTCGAGGAAGAACTTGCGCGTGCGGGCCTTGCAACGCCTGTCAATCTGACCGAGTGCGCGTCGATCTTCGCTACGCTGCAATTGCTCGAGAACTACGACGCTGTAGCCATGCTGCCCGAGTCGGTGGTGCGCGATCATGTGCGCGGCAAGCTGCTGGTCGTGCTGCCGCTCGAAATCGGCAAGAGCCTCGCCGGGTTCGGCATTCTCACGCGCAAGGAAGAAGCCCTCGCCGATCCGGCGCTGCGTTTTATCGATTTGCTGCGTGGCTTCTCTCGCAAGCTCGCGCGCGACGATTCCGCTTCTGCGGCCGCTAAGCCTGTGATCGCATCCACACCGGTCAATTGACATCGGCATCGCGCGTTACTGCAAGTTGACGAAGAGCCCACCGTCCACCAGCAGCGCGGCGCCTGTTACATAACGCGCGCGGTCGGAAGCAAGAAACACCACGCAATCCGCAACATCTTCCGGGCGGCCCAGTCGGCCCAGCGGAATGCGCTTTTCAAAGTAGGCCCGTTTCGCTTCGTCCGCGAGATCTTCCGCGTTCAGGTCGGTCGCGATCGTGCCGGGCATCACCGAATTGCAGCGAATACCGTACGGCCCCAACGCCACCGCGCATGACTGCATCAGCGAATGCACGCCCGCTTTGGTCGGCGTGTAGTGCGTTTGCATGCCGCCGCCTACCAGCGCGCTGATCGAGCTCGTCGCCACGATCGCGCCGCCCGTGCCCTGCGCTTTCATCTGCTGCGCGGCGGCTTGCGTGACGTAGAACGCACCGTTCAGATTGACGGCCACCGTCGACTCCAATACTTCCGGCGGCATGTCGAGAAATGCGTGAAACGGGCAGATGCCGGCATTGCTCGCGAGCACGTCGACTTTGCCGAAGGCTTTGACGGTCTGGCGAACGAGCTCCTGGCCGGTTTCATGCGCGGCTACGTTGCCTTCGATCGCGATCACGCGCCGCCCCAATGCTTCGATTTCCTCGACCACTTCAGCGACGGCCGAACGGCGCCCATAAGATGCGTCGTTTTCGCCCCAGTAGTTGATCGCCACATCCGCGCCTTCGGTTGCGCACGCAACCGCTATCGCACGGCCGATGCCACGCGAGCCGCCAGTAACGATCACGACCTTGTCCTTGAGCAACACGTCATTCTCCTGTTGGCTGGATCAATATGAAGTCTTGCAGATAGAAGACGGGTTCGCCCCACCTTCATCACGCGTTCAACGCGGATAGGGCCTCACCAGCACGCATTCCGGATTGAGCCGCACACCGAAACCCGGTGTCTCCGGCACTTTCATCCGTCCATTCACGGGCACCGGTTCATCGAGCAATAGTGGCGTAAACATCGGCACCACCTCATCCGCTTTCGGCGCCATCATCAGAAACTCGGCGAATGGCGAGTTGTGCCGCGTGACGACGAAGTGATAGCTATAGACCGACGAACCATGCGGCACCACCATCACATTGTGGGCGTCGGCGAGCGCGGAAATCTTGATGAGTTCGGTCATGCCGCCGCACCAGCCTACATCCGGCTGAATCAGATCGCAGCACTGCATTTCCAGCAGCATGCGAAAACCCCAACGCGTCGCTTCATGCTCACCGGTCGACACCATCATGCCGCGCGGCACGTTGCGGCGCAGTTCGGCGTAACCCCAGTAGTCGTCCGGCGGCAGGCACTCTTCGAGCCATTTCAGGCCGTATTCATGCGCGGCCTGTGCGAGCCGCATTGCATACGGCACGTCGAGGCTCATCCAGCAGTCGTACATCAACCAGAAGTCGTCGCCGACGCGGCTACGCATGTCGGCGAGCTTCTCCAGGTTCTTCTTGAGACCCGCTTCGCCTTCAGCAGGACCGTGCTGCAACGGCAATTTGCCGCCGATAAAACCCATCTCCTTCGCGAGATCCGGACGCGCGCCAGTCGCGTAAAACACGAGCTCGTCGCGCACCGGGCCGCCCAATAGCTGGTACACCGGCTCCTTGCGGACCTTCGCGAGCAGATCCCACAACGCGAGATCGACGCCCGAGATCGTATTCAGCACCACGCCTTTTCGGCCGTAGTACAGCGTCGAAAAATACATCTGATCCCACATCTTTTCGATGTCGGTGACGCGCTGACCTTCGAGAAAACGCGCGAGATGTTTCTCGACGATAAAGGCACCGATCTCACCGCCCGTCGTCACCGCGAAGCCTACCGTGCCGTCGCTTGCTTCTATCTCTACAACCAGCGTGCCGAGCACATTGATCCCGAACGACTGGCGGCTCTGGCGATACTCCGGATAACGCGCCATCGGCGTGGAAATGTGATCGTCGATCCAGTGTCCGTCGGCTTGATCGTGATAATCCGCGCCGCCGCCGCGGACGATGAAGGCACGCACGTGCCGGATAGTAGGCATGGCCATGAAGAGGGCTCCGTTGTTGGTGCGTCGAACGCGCGGATTCATGTCATCCGCTTCGCCGGGCAGGCGCATCACGCGCTGCTTATTACCGCTTGCACTATGACTGCTACGGCTACGCGATGACGACCTAGTAAGTGGCGCGGCCGCCGGACAGGTCGAAAACCGAGCCGGTGCTGAACGCGCAGTCTTCGGAAGCAAGCCAGAGAATCAGCGACGCCGCCTCTTCCGGCAACAGGAACCGGTTCATGGGAATCCTGGAGAGCATGTAGTCGATATGCTGCTGCGACATCGAATCGAAGATCTCCGTTTTGGCCGCTGCGGGCGTGACTGCGTTGACGAGGATGTTCTTCGTCGCAAGCTCTTTGCCGAGGGACTTGGTCAAGCCGATGAGCCCGGCTTTAGAGGCACTGTAGTGCGACGCGTTCGGGTTGCCTTCCTTGCCGGCCACCGACGCGATATTGACGATCCGGCCGTAGCCCTGCTTGAGCATCTGCGGCACAACCGCGCGGCAGGTGAGATACGGGCCGATCAGATTCACGTCGATCACGCGGCGCCAGACCTCGGGGTCCAGCTCCCATGTCGTGCCGTTGCCGCCGGTGATGCCGGCGCAGTTGATCAGCACGTCGATCGCGCCATGGGCGGCGACCGTTTGCGCCACGGCCTGAACAACGGAGGCTTCCTGGGTGAGTTCGACCGTGACGGCCGTTACCTTGCCCAGTTCGCTGAGTTCGCGCTCGCTGCGGGCGAGACGCTCGGTGTCGATATCCCATAGGGCGACCGATGCCCCCGAGTTCAGGGCCCGTTGGGCCACCGCGTAGCCAATGCCGCGCGCGCCGCCGGTAATTGCGACGACACGCCCCTCCAGATCGATTCGATTCATCGCTGTGCTCCTGTGGCAAGCCCGGGCGGTTTGCCGTTCAGTTGTTGTATTTCTGCTGTTCGTGCTGCGCCTGCTTTCGTTCAGCAAATATACGAGCGGTGCGATGCGCTAACAATCCGTGTATTGAAGGGGGTGATAACAAAAGCGGATCGGCGGACGAAATCGCTGTTCACCCCTACTCACCCCGCAAGGCAAACCGTACGGTGGGCAACTCGTCCTGGACAGATTTGACTTCAAGCTTGAAATGGCTTGCTTGAGGCAACAACGTGTCGTCTTACCTGACGGTGTGTACCCGTTGCTTCGACGCCCTCTCGTCGGCCGCTCAGTTCCGGAAGTAATTCAGCCCGAGCGCATCTTTCACTTCCGATACCGTCGCACCTGCCACTTCCCGCGCACGCATAGTCCCACGGCGCAGGACATTCAGCACCTCCGCGCGGTCGGCCTCGAACTCGCGGCGGCGCTCCCGAATAGGCATGAGCATCGCCTGCAACCGTTCATTGAGCACACGCTTGACCGCGCTGTCGCCAAGACCACCGCGGCGGTAGTGCGCTTTGAGTTCGTCGACCATGGGTACGTCCGGCTCGAACGCATCGAGGAACGCGAATACAACGTTGCCTTCGACCTGGCCTGGGTCATTGACGCGCAGATGGTTAGGGTCCGTGTACATGTTGTTCACGGCCCTGGTAATTTCGTCCGGGCTCGCCCCCAACGTAATGGCATTGCCCAGTGACTTGCTCATCTTGGCTTTGCCATCCAAGCCAGGCAACCGCGCCACGTGCGAGAGCACCGCTTCGCATTCCACCAGCACCGGCTTGTCGACCGTGTTGTTGAAACGACGCACCAGCTCATTGGTTTGTTCAATCATCGGCAACTGGTCGTCACCGACGGGCACGCGTGTCGCCTTGAACGCGGTAATGTCGGCAGCCTGGCTGACCGGGTACGTCAGGAAGCCGGCGGGAATGTCCCGCTCGAAACCGCGGAGCACGATTTCCGCCTTGATGGTCGGGTTCCGCTCAAGGCGCGCGACCGTCACGAGATTGAGCAAGTACTGCGACAGTTCTGCCAACTCCGGCACTTGCGACTGGATAAAGATGGTCGACTTCGTTGGATCGATTCCGACCGCAAGATAGTCGAGTGCTACCTCGATGACGTTTTCTGTGACTTTCTGGTGTCGACCGACGTTGTCGGTCATGGCCTGTGCGTCGGCAAGCAGAAGAAACTGCTGCGCTTCGTGCTGGAGTTGCACACGCGAGCGCAACGAGCCGATGTAGTGGCCCAGGTGAAGCGGGCCGGTGGTACGGTCACCCGTGAGGATGACGAGTTGCTTTTCAGATTCGTTTGCGTGCGACATGGTCACCTATCCGTGTTTGCAACACCACCAGTCATTAGCGCGCAGAAACAGAAATGCCGCCAGGACTGACGGCATCACGTTTTTCGATGGTCGAAGAAAATCGGGCCGCCCAGGTTAGGCGCGCCACCAACGATGCAGGTTCAGCGAGGTCGGGTTCGTTTTCAATTGATTGCGCATTAGAACTTAATCCCTTTGGCGACGCATACTGCTTGCTGCAATACGCGCAACCATTGGCACCAGGCGAGGGTTAAACGTCGGGATCGCGCTACCACGACTCTCTGCTCGCGCAACGATTGCATCAATCGTGACTCGTGCAACCGCGCGCTGTGCTCGCCTCGCGAAATGCTTCAGACGGCGATCGCTGACCGGATGCCGCGCCCATACCAGCGCTGCGAACCAGCCGATGACTGTCCATCCGAGCAGGATGTTCACCATCGTCACCGCAAATGCGTCTTCGCGTTCTCTGGCGTCCGCAATCATTGCCGGCACAAGATACAGCATCAGCGCACCCAATACCATCGCACCTTCGATAAGTTTCAACATGTCGACACCTCGCTACAGCCTCAGTCAGCTGACGACCTTCAGATTAGTGGCCCGCGTACACGCGACCAACCGACCCGGCAGTTTCACGGCTGCCAGATTCCGACGACGACGCAACTACGCCACCGTACGAATCATTGACTGAGCCAACCGCATCGGTGCGTTCGGCTGCAACGGTTTGCGCACTCTGGCCGCGCTGCGACGCCGGCGCGCCCACCGAAGGCCGGTACGAAGGTGCCGGGCCGTACCCGCTGGCAAAAGCAGGCGCAGCGATACCGGTAGTCGCCGCGATGAGCAGAGCTGCAAAAAGTTTGCTTTTCATGATGGATCCCAATGCGATTTTAGGAGCGCCGCAAGCCGAATAAGACGCACGGCGCTGACAGGATCCATTTTAGGCGGCGCCTATCTTTTTTCTATACCAATAGGGTGAAATCACAATTGCTACAGAGCGAACAATGCGGCCGGCATGGGCTCAGCCGTATCGGAAACTGACGCCGAACCAGCCTCATGGCGATGGACGTCATGCGTAACGAAACCAGGGTCTTGGCCCGGAACCGCGAACCGGTCGGGGTTGCCGAACGAGCGGCGGATGTCCTCGAGGCCACTCGCCCAATTCAGCAACGCTCGATCTGCTCTCGGGGTGCGTGGCGAACGTCGGTACCCTTAACAATGTAGACAACAAGCTCGGCAATATTGGTGGCGTGGTCGCCAATACGCTCGATGGCCTTCGCGATGGACAGATAGTGAAACCCGATCTGAATGGTCCGGGGGTCCTGCGTCATGGACGTGATGAGCTTGCGCACGAAGGCCCGGAACTCGTTATCGATCGCTTCGTCATCCCGAACAATCTGCGCTGCGGCAACGGTATCCATCCGTGCAAAAGCATCCAGCGCGTGACGAAGAATATCGGCGGCCATTTTGCCGGAGGCCTTGATTTCCGCGATATTGACGGTCCGCGCGGTGGCCTCCATGGCAATGCGGCGTGTTCGCTTCGCAATCTTCCGTGCCTCATCGCCCGCACGCTCGAGGTTGGTGATGCATTTCGAGGCGGCCATCAGGAGCCGCAGGTCGCGAGCAGTGGGCTGCCGGCGAACGATGATGTTGCTGACTTCTTCGTCGATTTCTATTTCCATCGCGTTGAGCCGTTGTTCGTCCTCCAGGACCTGCTCAACAAGTGCCAGATCGAACGTGTTCAACGCCTCCGTCGCGCATGCAATCTGCGCCTCCACCAAGCCGCCCATTTCGAGCAACCGGGTTAAAAGCAGGTTGAGGTCGAAGTCAAACCCACTGGAAAGATGCTTATCCGACATCTTCACTCCTCAGCCAAACTGGCCCGCAACGCAATGCCCAGTTACACAATGCCCCGGTTCATATGAACAGCGGCGGTTTTCGCCTGGCCGTTTGCGTGCCGGGGAAAGTGAAAGGACTCCTTCTTCGCCATCCTGATGCTGATTTTGCTCACATTCGTCTTCCGCCTGATAAACGATATAAACAGTATATATAGTTTTAAAACATTTTCAGAAAGGCATCGAGGCGGCCGCCAAACGGGTATGGCCCGCAAGTTGTCCACACAATCTGTTTGCAAAGCTGTGGAAAACTCACTGGAAAGCGAGGCAAGTTGCTGAAACGATTGGATTTGTGCAGTGCGCACCGAGCGCGTGCATTTGACGGGTGACCACTGACGGACACCGAACTGCGGAGTACGCACCCCCTTGGTCAGGTGCGCGAAAGAATCTGTGTAGACAAAACGATGGCAACCGATTCTGCCTCAACGATAGGTCGATTCAATTTGCATACAGGTCGGCAACATCGTCT
Organism: Paraburkholderia haematera; assembly: GCF_905220975.1. Lineage (GTDB taxonomy): Bacteria > Pseudomonadota > Gammaproteobacteria > Burkholderiales > Burkholderiaceae > Paraburkholderia > Paraburkholderia haematera. The sequence goes on from NZ_CAJNBK010000003.1 coordinate 518,259, forward strand.
AATCGCCTTTCCGCGCGCGCCCCTCTCGCCGAAAGCCAGGAACACACCATGGCACCATCTAATTTTGAGCATGTGGTCAGGTCAATTGCCTCTGACACCAATACACCTGCTGAGACCGTGTCGAAAATGTACGCGGACGTCTGGGCCGAATACAGTGACGGTGCGCGAGTTCTTGACTACCTCACTGTCCTCGTCACCAAGCGTGTTCGTGAAAATCTGCGCAGTGTTTCGAAAGACCGGCACTAGGCGACGGCCTCAGCGTGCATCACATGGCTTCACGGTATCCGCGGCGTTGACGATCGGGAGGTGAGTCGCCGTCCGGGTTGCGGCCGTGCAGCAACCCGGCGGCTACCATGCCGTACGCAATGTCTCGTGCACGTTGTGCATGTGATGCTTCTTCTGGTCTTGCAGATACCTGACGGCCTCTCTGACCACCTTTGACTCACCGAGCTGGAACGAGTACTCCCGAAGCAACGTTTCGCTCGTGACGAGGTCATTGAGCGTCCCGAGTTCGTCCTGCACCGACCTCAACCGTTCAATCGTGGCCTGATGACTGCCATCGAGAACCGGCAAAAAGAACTCCAGCAGATATCGCAACTTCTTCCCTGCGATGCGCACTTCATGAAGCGCAACGTACCCTGAGTCTTTATCCGATGCCGCTCGCTTCACCCGCTTTCGCAACGCATTCTCGGCGGATTCCACACGGTCCTCGGCAAACCGGGGCAGCGCGGGCATGGTGGATCGCGAATCCAGTTGCTGTCGAGCACCTGTCAATGCGCGCTGCAGTATCCGCTCGACACCAGCATTGCCGATCGTTTTTCGACTGAACGACAGAGCGTCAGCACGATGCTCGTCCACAGACTCGAGAAGCGCGGCAAACGTGTGCTGCGTCGAGCGGTCGGCTGTCAGCAGATCGCGCAGGATATCCCAGTCGCGCGTTTTGCCTGCAGCATTGGCCAGGGATTTGAACTCGCCGCGCTGCAGCGCGGAGTCTTTCCTGTCGAGTAGCGGTTCGTACGCCCACCAGAGCGAACGCAAACGGCGCAGCGCGACGCGAAGCTTGTGCAGTACGTCAGGGTCTGCTTTCAAATCCAATGCGTGGGCACGCCGGGCGGCATCCTCAGAAATTGACGTCGCCAGACATGCAAACCCGTCGGCCGTCGACATGGACAGGTTTATCGAATTCGCTTTCCCGCTGTCGTCGTCGGCGATCGATGCGGACGTTCCTGTTGTTGCCGACACGAGAATCTGGGAGCTCATTTCCGGGATGCCCTCGAATACGACAGGATGTGCAGTGGCCGTAAGCGACGAATATCGGCCCGCCGGGGAATTTCAGAACGTGCCGGGATTTCGAACGTGATCGGCCCACTGATTCAAATCGTACAACGACAAATTCCTGAATGCCAATGCGCCCGGCGCTTTCGAAGCTTACAGTCAAGACGCTCAGAAAAACTCGTCGAGATGTCTCAAACCTTCTTCCGCGCCCATGGCGAGTCCGATGCCTCGTCGCGCGTCGATCCGGGATTCAAACGGATTGATGCGTATCAGGCGTGCGTTCTGCTGCTCTCCAAACCGGCGGACCGTGGGTATTGTCGTCCCCGCGCCAATTTCCACAACGACCAGATTACTCACCCCTGCCAGCCAGGTTCGAAGTCTTTCTTCCTGATGTTCGGTCCGCAACGCTATCCAGTCGTAATCTCCAAACATCACAATGTTTGGACGAGCGACCGCTCCGCAGAAAGGGCACCGCGGTACTTCGCTGAGCAATTGGCAAGTCTCTTCGTCGACCACAGGCTGCAATTCATCCGCCGGCCATAAAGCCGAACAGCAAACTTCCGAACATTGCAGCACATGGATGGAGCCGTGGCACTCGGCGACTTCATCGTCGGCGAAGCCGGCCTTCTGGAACTGGCCGTCGACATTACTCGTGAACACGGCCAACCCTTTTGGCACGCTGGCGTGCCATCGACGCAAAATCTGAAAGCCCGCGTGCGGCTTTGTCTTGCGATACAGGTTGAGCCGGTGACCGTAGAATCCCCAGTACAGCAACGGCTCGCGCCCCAGAACACGCGGATTCGCCATGTCCTGGAAGGTCAGCCTGTGCCACTTCAAAGCAGGATAGGCCCGCCAGAAACCCTCTGCCCCCCGGAAATCCGGCAAACCCGAATCGACGCACATGCCGGCACCTGCCGTGACCAGCACGCCGTCTGCCGCCCTCAGCCAGGAGCTGGCAAGCTGAATTTGTGCGAGATTGTCCATCTCGTTGACCCAAAAGAATGTGTGGACGTTGGCGATATCGGCGCCGGGATACCGGCGTGGAAGGGGAACCGAATCATGATGCCGGACGCCCCCTTCGCTGCCGCAGATACCGCGCGCGCCGATTTTTGCACACAACGAAAAATCCTGCGCTGAGGAACGACACATCGAGCTATATCGTCGCGACGCAGCCCGATTTCGAATCCAGTCGCAAGTATTCCCCGTATATACGGTCAGAGCCACGCAATGACGCATGGCGACTCAGCGGGAGTACGCAATGAAACGCAAGACTATGTTGGTTGCTGTCGCATTGTCGGCAGCGGTTTCCGGTGCCTTTGCTGCCAGCGACACGGTCGTGGTCGGCGGCCAGGCCATGTACCCGACCAAAGACATCGTGGATAACGCGGTCAACTCGGCCGACCACACGACGCTTGTTGCCGCAGTCAAAGCCGCAGGCCTCGTCGATACGTTAAAGAGCCCAGGCCCGTTCACCGTGTTTGCGCCGACGAACGAGGCCTTCGCGGCATTGCCGGCCGGCACGGTCGATACGCTGGTCAAACCTGAAAACAAGGCGATGCTGACCAGCATCCTGACGTACCACGTCATTCCCGGGCGCTATGACTTCCGCAAGCTCGACCAGGCTATCAAGGCTGGTGGCGGCAAGGCGGAACTGAAAACGGTCAATGGAGAGCCGCTGACATTCACTGAGAACGGCCCGCACAACATTGTAGTGACGGATGCCGGTGGCCACACGGCCGACATATCGACCTATGACGTCACGCAGAGCAACGGCGTGATCATGGTCGTCGACAAGGTTCTGATGCCGAAGTAGCGAGGCCGGCGCGCACCGTCACGGGTTTGAATTATTCACCGCGGCACTGTCATTTTCGGCGCGTTGCCACGACTGACACTCAAGCATCGCGTCTGGACGCGGCCCATGCGTGTTCTGTTCAGGTGCGAGTAACTTCTTGCGCGTTGCCGCCGCGCAAAGTGTCGGTCCCTCGCGGCGTTCGGAAATTCGGCGCTGCCAGGGCACGAGCCGACATTACAGGAGAAATATCATGGAAAAGTTGACGATGAAAGCGCTGTTCGCGCGTGTCGCTGTCGCGTCGCTCTGCGTGTGTGCCGCGACCGTTGCGCAGGCCGGGGGAAATGGCAACGGCGGAAATGGCAGCGGCGGCGCACACGGTGCCGCGACCGCAGGGATGACCTACCACAGCGAGCCTGTATCGAGTCCGTGGAACCGGGATCCTGGCGACATGAGCAAGCGCGCGGACACCACGAGCGGCATGGGTATGTCCACTATGCACCCCGAAGACAGCAGCATGTCGACAAAGACTGTCCAGTAAAACTTTCTGGACTGCCCACACGCGGCCATTCCCAGGTCGGGCCACTCCCGATCTGGAATCGCGGCACTTCCGCGGTGTTGTGGTTTCGGCGATATCCGCGCCTTTCGTCTTGCCGGCGGCGCATCGGACCTTTGCCCCTGCGCCGCCCGCTTTGCCCGCGGTTTAATAGCGGTGGTAATAGCCGCCTGCAGGCACCACGATGCAGCCGCCCAGCGCGCTTCCAAGGCATACGGCCAGCAGTGTTAGCGCAAAAATTCTCTTCATGACGTGCCTCACTTGTAAGTTGTGAACGCACTATATTCAGACAGCAGATTACCGGTGTTTTTGTGTGTAACGAGACGTGTAATTTGAAACACCTCCCCTCACCCGCGACGCTCCCCGACGTTCCCTGATGTCCAGCCGACACGAAATCCCGGCCGCTGCCCCGGCAATGCTGGAGGACACCTGCACCTCACGAGCCCGCAGGAATTCCCTCGCCCGTTTCAGCGTGGCCTGCCTCTGAAGCCGGCAATCGAAGCATGTCTGCAATGGCGTCTCCGGAAACAGCGGCACTGTACAGAAATCCTTGCCCCTCGATACACCCGTGCTCAACCAGAAATCCCCTCTGTACGTCCGTTTCGACGCCTTCTGCGATGACATCGAATTTCAAGGCCTCAGCGATCGCGATGACGGCGAGTGTCAGCGCTTCGTATTCTGTTCCACGGCCGATTTCATGCACAAAAACCTTGTCGATCTTGATGCGGTCGATACTGAAGCGCTTCAGACAGCTCAAGCTCGAATAGCCTGTTCCGAAATCGTCGATGGCGACTTTGACGCCGAGTGCGCGCAAGTCGTGAAGCACCCTGGCCGCGTCATCGGCATTGCGCATCAGCGCGCCTTCCGTCACTTCCAGTTCAAGCAATTCGGCAGGACAAGCCGCGTCGTGCAACGCGTCACGCACTACGCGAACGATGTCTCCCCGCTCCAACTGAAGCGGGGAGACGTTCACCGAAACACGAATCGAAGGAAGGCCCTGCTCCCGCCACTTGCTTACCTGCAGGCAGGCGGTTCGCAGCACCCACTCGCCGATGCCTTGAATCAGGCCCGTTTCTTCGGCAATCGGGATGAAGACGGCAGGCGACACCGCGCCAAGCTCCGCATCGTGCCATCGCAACAACGCCTCGGCGCCGAAGATCCGTCCGGTGACCATGTCGATCTGAGGTTGATAAGCCACCTGAAGCGTCCTCGCCTTGACCGCTCGCCGCAGCCGGGTTGACAGATGCAAGCGTTCGGCGGCGGCACGATTCAGTTCGGGCCGGTAAAACTGATAGCCGTTGCGCCCGTGCGACTTCGTCAGATACATCGCCGCGTCAGCATTACGAATCAACGTATCGGCATCGGAGCCGTCCTGCGGATAGGTGGCGACGCCTATGCTGGCCTCGACATACAACTCCCGCTCACCGGCATAGAACGGTTCGGTCATCGCGGCGATGACCCGGTCAAGCATGGGGATCAACTGCTCGCCGCCTGAACGCGCGGCAACAATGATGAACTCGTCGCCGCCATAACGCGCCACCAGATCATTTGACCGGACCAGTCGCTGCAACCGTCTTGCCACGCTCGCCAGCAGGGTGTCGCCTACGCGATGGCCAAGGGAGTCATTGACTTCCTTGAAACGGTCAAGGTCGAGGAACATGACCGATACCTCGCTACCGGCCTCTGAAGCGCGTCTGATCGCTTCACCCAGCCGCTCATCAAGCAAGGTGCGATTGGGCAGTTCCGTCAGCGCATCGTATCTCGCCTGGTGCTCGAGGCGCGCCTGATATTCCACCAGCGCGGTCACGTCGCTCATGACACCGACATGGTGGGTGATATGCCCTTGCTCATCACGCACGGGTGCCACCAGAACGTTATTCCAGAAACGTTCACCGTTCTTTCGGACACAGAGTAGCGTGACATTTGCCTCTGTATTGCTGTTCATGGCGTGCCGAACTTCAGCCCATTTATGGGGTTCATCCGCGAGATTGAACAGCGAATTGCAATCCACCCCGCTCACGTCGCCGGATGAATACCCCGTGATGCGCTCAAACGCCGCGTTAGCAAAAATCACGACGTTCAGATCCTGCCGCACCTCGGCAATCACAATCCCATTGATACTCGCATCGATCGCCCTGCCTTGAAGACGCAACGCCAGATCGGCTTTGCGCCGACCTGTGATGTTCTCGTAGGCGATCAGAACGCCTACGACCGCTCCATTCTGGTCTTCCAGCGGGAGCTTGGTTTCGGAAATCCACACTTCCGTTCCATCGACGGCTATCGCGGTACGCTCGAAATGGCGCCGGGTGAGTTCACCCGACATGACCCGGTCGTCTTCGAGTTGCGACGCGCTTGCGTCGTCGCCCCAAAGCAGATCGAAGTCGCTCAATCCAATCAACGCGTCCCGGGATGGCAAGCCCGCATCGCGCGCATAGATCTCGTTACCGCCAACGTAGCGGTGTCTCGCGTCCTTCCAGGCAATGCCCTGGGGAATATGGTCGAGCACGTACTCAAGCGTCTGCTTGGACTCGAACAGTTCGGCTCTCGCGACCATTTCCAGCGTGACGTCCACCATGACGGCCATCGTGGCAGCGCGGCCTTCAAACGAAACATTCAGGTGGTGAACGTCCATGGACCTTCGCTCGCCCGACCTGGTGCGGTGGACCCACACGCCGACTGCCTTCGTCTCGCCGGATGTGATCCCGAGCGTTGACTGGAAGCCCTCCTTCAGACGACTAAATTCATCCGCGGGATGGACGTCTTCCAACGACATCTTGAGCAGTTCCGCTTCCTCGTACCCAAAGGTCCGCTGCGCGGCACCGTTGACCGCGACAATGCTCAGCGACTGATTGTCGTAGATCCATATTGGCAAGGGATGCTCATCAAAGAACCGCTGGTACCGGGCACGCGTTCCGTCAGCCAGACGAAGCGCTGCACGGAGCCGCCTCGCTATTCTGGCGTTCCAGCGCATCAGGGCGAGCAGCAGCGCCGCAGCCGTCAACCCGCTCGCGAGCAGCGCAGCGGACACCCGCTTTGCGTCCGACGAAGACTGACCGACAACGGAGTCAAGCGTCGCGTCGGCTTCCATACGGACATCGACCACGTGCTCAAGAACGCTATAGAAGTAAGCATCGATCTCACCCAGCGCCGGATCTCCAAGGCCGACGCTTCCAGGAAGCTGGTTGACGCGTCGTGCCAACGCATTGCTGCGTTCGCCCAGCTTTCGCATCATCTCGTCGAGTTCGTTCAGGCGCGAGACGCAATCTCCACGGCCACGACATCCGACGCGTGCATCCGCCGTCAACTCAAGTAGCGTCGACATCGGAAAGGTGTAGCCGGCGCGCTTGTAAAACGGACGTGTGCTGATCAGCGTGTAGAGTTCGCCATGTTCGTCAAGCATCATCTGCTGGACCTGGTCGAGGTCATGCTTCAGCCGGCCCGATTCCCGCAGCGTCCTGAGTGAATTCTCCTGCTCGGAGGTCTGGCGATGGGCCAAAAACGTGTTGATGCCAATCGCGGAGAGAATGAAAGCGACCGCAATTGCCACGAAAGCTTTGCGGGCGAATTCCCGGTTGAACGTCAACCCGGCGACAGCTATGGTTTCACGTTGCCGCGGCTGCCCGCTGTTTGAACGATTGGGGTGCGGCTTAACCATACATGGCCTCAGGTCCATCCGACCGTCAGGATAACGGCCTCCAGGAGGCACTTCTTGAGCGTCGCGCGCGCGTCAACTTGCGAGCGCGGCGACCGACAGCCGATGGATGCGCTCAGGAACGCAGCACGCCCTTCAGGCGCACCAGTTCTGCCGGTCTGGTGTATGACCGGTACAGTTCGCCAACCGTGCCGAATGCCAGGGCGGGTTTGAGCGTCGCGCCGGGAAGCGCGTCTGAAATCCAGTCAAACGCGTTCATTTCGCGTTGAGCGGCATGGACGGCTGCGGTGAGTACAGTAAGGGCCTGCTCGGCGGAATGGCCACCGAGGTCAACGAAGCAGCTCTCAAACGGATGCTTCGTTGCAGTTTCGACGTGTAACACTGATTTTTGAACGCCCAAATCAATCTCCTACGCGGAATGCACCTCCTGTATATCAACCGATTGTGACAATGCGTCGCTTTAGCCGGCCAAAGATGCAACTCCGCTCGAGGACGCGCACCGGCTGCGACGCCCCCACTGCGACCACTAGTCAGTACACGCCGGACACGCTATCGCTTGCGCGGGCACCGTCTTCTCGTCGCGCCCAAATCTCGCGAGCGCCGCGAGACCCAGCAACGCCAAACCGCTGCCGAAGAGGAAATCGGCCGAAACGCCGACATGGTCGACCACAACGCCACCAATGAGCGATCCCAGCGCGATGGCAACCTGAATGATGCTGACAAACAGCGCCGAGCCCGCCTCCGGCGAATCCGGCGTGGCACGCTGAATCCAGACGCTGAAACACAGCGGCAGCGCGCCGAACGAAACACCCCACGCAAGGACGAGCGCTGCGACGCCGATCGACGATTGTTGCAGCAGCGGCATCGCTGACAGCGCAAGCATCAGCAGGGAAACCATCGCGCCCACGGACATTTTCAGGTTGCGCGTGACCGTGGAGGACACGGCGAAGTTCGAGAAGAACCCGATCATGCCGAAGCCGAGCAGCAGCCAGGTAATCGTCGACATCGTGAAATTCGCATTACGCAACAGGAACGGCGTGATGTACGTGTACGAAGAGAAATGCGCGCCGAATACAAGCGCCACCATCAGCATGCTTCGACGCGGATGGGGGCGGCGCAGCAGCGCCACCAGATCGTGCAGCCGCAATGCCGCTGACGACGGCAAGGACGGCACGAAGACGAACTGCGCCACGAGCGCGATAGCGACGAGGACGCCGGTTGCCATAAACGAAGTACGCCACGACGCGAAGCTGGCGATGAAGGTGCCGAGCGGCACACCGATCACCGTCGCGCAGGTCACGCCGGTCAGGATCGTCGCCATGGCCCTGGCCGAATCCTTCGGCTGCACGAGGCGCCCCGATGCCGCTGTCGCCAACGTCCAGAATCCGCCCAACGCCGCACCGAGCAGCGCGCGGCCGAGCAGCATGACCAGAAAATCGGGCGCAAACGCGGAAATCAGATTCGACGCCAGCAGCAAGGCCGTCAGCAGCAGAAAAACTCGCCGACGATCCATGCGCCCGGCCACCAGCATCAAACCGGGCGCGGAGATGGCGGCAATCACACCCGGCACGGTGACCATCAATCCTGCCGTGCCGGGCATCACGCCCAGCTCCGCCGCGATGCGTGGCAGCAGTCCAACAGGTAAAAATTCCGTGGTCACGAATGCAAAAGCACCGATTGCAACGGCCACGACAGCAAGCCACGAGCGCAGAGACGACGAGGCACTATCGTCCGGCGAGGCAATGCTCGCCGGCAGATTATCTTCCATTAACATAGTATTGTTTGCGAGTAACTAAACAACGGGTGGGATTGGCGCAGCCGCACCGCTCTAATCCATTCACGGACGCAATTCAAGGCCAGCAAATCGTGAATAAAAAAGCAGGCGGTATTGGCCTGCTTTTGATTGCGATTGGAAAAAACAGCGGGTGACACCCTGAATGAAACACACCTTAACATCGTATTAAATCGCCCGCTGACCACTCCGTAAAATTGCAGTTGGGCGTGTGGGTATTCCGATCAGGGTGCCGCGGCGCGAATCGGTGAGAGGCGGTGTGTGCTGCTCCCCCGCCGCCTCCTGAACTGCCGGCCCGCTATTGGCCAAAATAAATCCTGCACTGCGGCCCGGAAGAGCATGGCCGTTCCTGCCGGCTGCCCGCTTGCGCAGCGCCTGCGGCCACACCGCCATAAGAAACGTTCTGTATCGGTTGAGCGGCAGGCATCACGGCCCGCCCAGCTTCACCAAACGACATGTCGGTAATGTCCTGCGCCGATTCGTTCGCGTTCTGCATGAGCGCCCGGCCCGACACACTTTCGCCTTGCTGGATTTCCTGTGCGCCGGCTGTGTTCGGCACCAGAAACAGCGCGGCGCTTGCCAACGCCATCAATAAACGTAGTTTCATATCCAGACTCCTCGAATCCGGCGCAGCAGCGCTCATCCCCCTCAAAAAGAATTGATCCGCGAAAAACGTCGCGTCACCAAATCGAACGAACTGACGGACGGGCGAATGCCTATGCGGGACTGCTGCCGCGAGTCACCGAATTAAACGAGTAAATAGTTGCCAGACCTGAAACCGATGTCAGGCGTGCACGCGCGCCTAGCCGGAATCGGTCGCCACCAGGCTGGAAACGCAGAGTGTTGCTCCGCAGTTTCGTTATAGGTCGGCCGCTCAGGATTTCAAACCCGGCGGCGCACGCTGTTAGCGGCCCCGGTTGCCGCCCGGTCGAGGCGATACAACAACAAAATCAGCCAGCGAGGCGCGTGCTTTACCCGAACAGTGCGTTATGATGTTGCCATAACGTAAAAATCAGCCCCGCGCGAGGCACCGGCGAGAGACGGAGCGCAGGCATGAGACCGGCGATTCGCCGTCAGTGCGTCGTCATCACCGTTTTTTCCATAGCGGCCGTAGGGCTTACCCAGCCGTACCTGCCGCGCGGCGAAGCACTTGAATATTCACTGATTGGCGCGACCAGCCGTATAGGCGGCCTCACCGGGCATATGCAATACCGAAATGTATGACGCAGCGTTTTTTGACGCTGCCAATAGGATTTCCTTCGATCAAACCCTTTACCGCGAGCTGACCTCATTCACGTGGGCTCAATGCTTTCGCGGCTTCCCCCTGCAATCTGCAACTGACAGAACGCCAGACGCTTTAGAAGGACGAATATCTTATGGACGAAAGGAAGCGAGATAGCATGATTGCGTATCTCCGCCATCGCATGGAAGAGTTTGGCATCAAACCAGAAGACCTCGCCGCTGTACTGGCGGCCGAACCGAAGGGGCAAAAGGCTGCACGCTACCGTAGTGCAACCGGAGATAGCTGGGACGGCCAGGGTGAAATGCCCCAATGGCTCAAACAGGCAATCAGCGCAGGTCAATCAATTGACCACTTCGAATTGTCGGCCACGCCGGCACCCGCCCCGCAGCCGAAAAAACAGGTGGACTGGCTAAACGACCCGTTCGCAGGCAGTCCGCTTGCACGTCCGAACAACCGCTAAGCCGTCAGGTTGTTAAACCGCTAGCGCGTCGGTATTACCCCCGCACTTTCCTGGTGGCATCCGCTGGTTCGACACGTTCGTCGACGCGCTCAAGGCGTCGGGGGGTGGTCATAACGTGTCGCTAATGCAAGCCGGCGCCTCCACGCTTGCGGCCGCTTTCCGCTGCGCCGCGTACTGGGGCGATTCGATGAATGTGCTGAGCTGCCGCACGATTTGCCAGAACACCTTTTCGAACGCACGGCCCCGCTCCGGCTCGGGCATGCCGTCGGCGAGCGGATCGGCAAAGATCCAGCTACTCAACGAAGGCGTTCCGGGAAAGAGCGGCGCATGATGTCCGGCGACGCATTCGTCCATGGCGATCACGAGGTCCATGCGCGGCGCCCACTCGCCCGTGAACTCCAGCCAGCTTTTCGGGCTGAGCACGCCGAGGTCCGATATACCGGGCCGCAATTGCGTGATCGCAATGGGATGAACTCGCGCGGCGGGCTCAGGCCCCGCGCTGAATGCGTCGAACCGGTGTCCCGCCAGTTCGCGCAGTAATGCTTCGGCAATAATGCTGCGCGCTGAATTCTCGCGACAGAGAAACAGCACTTTGTATTTTCTGGTCACGCTCACCCCGTACCCGTGTTTTTTTAGCGATCTGTGTCATTCTGCCGGCCCAGTCTTGCGCCCCCGTGACACTACGATGTCTTAATTTGTTGCGCCACGAGAATTTTTACCAGGGTGGTCAAGCCAAGGGCGTGGTGTGTTGAATTTGCGACGAAGTGCGGCAGCGTAAATTGGAATCTTTCAGTTCACTGTCAATCACGCATACGCTCCGCCGCAGCCTTCGCGGCACGGCCCGCGAAGTGCCGCCGCGCTTTCGCACGGCGCCTTTTCCTCAGACAGAAGCTGCGCTGTCGCGCGGTTCGGACACGATCCGATTTGCAGCATCGCTTTTGCAGTCAGACGCCGCCGGTGGGGTTTCGAACAGCATTGCCGCAGGCTGCGCGGTGAGCGACTTGATGCCGTTCGCAATGCCGGGCGCTGCGATGTACGGGATAAACGCCGCTACCGCAACAACAAAAATAAAGGTAACCATGGCCGTCGTGCCTCTCAAAATCTGCAACGTGGAGGTCAAGCGAACATGTCACAGACTTATTTATGATTTTAGAAGCGGCTATCCAAACGCCGAAGGCCGCGCTCTATATCAATTCGGTCTAGGTCTATGGTCTACCGGCCAAAATCGTCTTTTCAAAAGCGCAAGCCGTTCAGGAACTGGAACCAGAGTCCCCCCAATCCGCCGGCCGGGTGCTCATCGCTTGTACTTTCTTCGCGCTTGCCTGGGTGAGCGTGGTTAGCCGGCGTGCCACGATCGACGGCCTCGCCGTTCACGGCGCTCGCCTGCGCCCCGGCTGAAACGTCAGGGGCGTCCGCCGCTTTTGCTGCCGCCTGGGCAGCCGCCTCCGCTTTTTCCATCGCTTCCGCCTCGCGTCGCGACGCCTGCAAGGCCGAGACACTGTCGGCGATCTGCGCGGCCCGCTGTGCCTCGCATCGGCGTCCTAGCAGCACGCCGAACAGCACATCGCGATTGTGGCCTTCGTCGGCGAAACGCATGGCGAGCGACACCATTTCGGCGTAGGCCGCTTCGTCCGCTGTCCGCGCCGCCGCCTCGCGTTCGGCTTGGGCACTTTGCCGGCGAGCACGTTGCGCTTCCCAGCCGCGCATCTGCTCGTTATAGACCGCGTCGTACACCTTGCGTTGTGCCGCGTCGGAGAGGATCGCGTAAGCGTCCTTGATTTCCTGGAAGGTGGCGCGCGCCACTTCTTCGGCGCCGTTGTTGCGATCCGGATGCCATTTCATGGCGGCCTTGCGGTAGGCCCGTTTGATTTCTTCGTCTGTGGCGTGCATGGGCACGCCGAGCATGTCATATAGGGTTGCCATTGCTTACTCGACCTCGCCGGGAATCGCTTCGCGGAGCATCGTAGCATGCAAAAAACGGCTTTATCGTGAAGCGGCGCGCGCTTGCGCCATTGGCGCCCGCAACGCTAATGACCGCCAATCCTGTTTGCGCCGAAGCCGGTCGACGGAAAGCGTCCCCCGCCATTCTGCGGATTAATGGTCTGCAACGGACGACCCGGCGCTGCGGTAGCCGCATTGGTGGGCGTGCTGCGCAGCCCCGGAGCAAGATAGATGAATTTCCACCCGGCGTAGGTCTCCTCGGTCTCGAAGTCCGCATATCGCCGCGGGAACTCCGCGCGCTTGATCGTCGGCGCCTCCGAGCTGCTATACACGCCAAAAAAGCGATCGCCCTGCCGCAGGAAGAGCCAATCGGTCTTGCCGGTGAGCGGATCCGGATAGGCCTGACGCAGATGATGCATCGGCACCTGAAAGCGCGTGTCGTCCAGCAGATCGTCGACCGACGCCGGATAGACGCGGCCGACGCGGTAATACCGCACGATCGCCTGCCGGTACTGGTCACCGACGAACAAAAGCTGCTTCTCCTGCTCGCGCCGCCGTTCCAGCGACCAGACGTCGAGCGCGCCCGCCAACGCGATCGACATCAGCGTCAGCGCGATCAAAAGCGCCAGCAGCACGAGCCCACGCTGGCGCGTGGTGCGAGGCCCGGTTCGGTGCCGGGCAGCCCGCTTCGATGCCGACGAAATGCGCGCGCCGCCTCGCGCCGGAAAAGCGCCGCGACTCACTTGGCGGCTCCCGCTGAATCGGCGGGCATGCCCTGCGCACCACTCGCCGGCACGACGTCGTACACGCCCGTTTTGGTTTCGTCGGGCGAGGCGATCACCGCCCACTTGTCATCGCCGTTGACCGGATCGACCGGAACCGCCCGCAGATAGTGCTTCGCCACCAGTTCATCGAGCGTGTCCGGGTACTGGCCGTTGTCGCCGTAGTATTTATCGATCGCATCGCGCATGACGGCGACGTTCTGCTGCCGGACCTGCTCCTTGCCGCGCTCGATGCTGTGCATATAACGCGGCAGTGCGATCGTCAGAAGCAGGCCGATGATCGCCATCACGACAACCAGTTCGATCAGCGTAAAACCACGGAATCTGCGCGTATGAGCGGGTTTCATGATGCACCGTCACCATTGTTTGTACGGCACGCCGTTGATGCCGGCGCGATCTGATTTCGACGAAACATCGAACACGTCCATGCCGGCCCGATCATTCCCGGGCGACACATCGGCACCGGTCTGATCCGGCGGCACCCCATAGGCCCGCACGTTCCAGGTGTCTTCCGCGGCCGTGTCCGGGTCGCCTGTAAAAAACGGATCGCGCGGCACGTGGCGCAGGAACATCAGCAAACTGCCTTTCGGATCCTTCGCGTTCGGCACGCCCGTCACGAGCACGGTCAGCGACGGCGGATAGCCGGACGCCTCCGCCTCCTTGTCGATCAACCCCGCGTCGCTCGAATCCTTGAAGGCGTCGAGTGCCGTGCGAATCTCGCGCAACGCGGCGCTCAACTGCTGTTCCTTCTGACGCTGCACGATCAGTTCGGAGAACGGCATGATCGCAAGCGCCAGAATGGACACGAGCGCGAGCGTGATCACCAGCTCGATCAGCGTGAACCCACGCTGATCGAGCTGGCTTGCGCCACGCGAGCGGACCGTTTTCGTCAGCATGGCCACGACTCAATACCCGTTCTGAATCGAGCGAAGCGGGTTATCGTTCCCCATGTCACCCGGCGGCATCTGCAGGATCGACGGAGCGGGCGCGGGCGCCGGTGCGGGCGCCGCCTGGGCAGGCGCGGCCGGCTGGGCGGCCGCCGCATTTGCCCCGCCGGCCGGCTCCGCTTCGCCGCCCGCCTGCTCCGCAGCCGGCGGCGCACTGGGAACCGGCACCGGGGCCGGCGCGGTTGGCTGCGGCGCGAAGCGTCCGCCATACGGCGGGGGTGGCGGCGTCGTGCGCTGCGGCGGCGGCAATTGCCCAAACGAACCGGTCGCGGGCACCGTCGCCGAACTGCCCGCCGCCGAGCCGGCTTGAGCGGCCTTGCTGCCCGTCGTGCCGCCACCTACGCTACCGGGCATCGGCTTCACGGCAGGCGCGCCTGGCACCGCCGCGGCGGCGATGACGGGATCGAGCCGAAGCTGGTCGGCGTGCACGTTGACGTCGGTGCCGGACCACACCTCCTGCGTGTCCACATCCGCCGCGAGCTGCGGGCGGACAATGTGCGGCGTGATCTGCAACACGATCTCCGTCTTCACATGGTCGCCGTTGTGATCCGAGAACAGGCGCCCGAGCACCGGCAATTGCCCGAGGCCGGGCACCTTGTCGGCCGACCTGCGGTCCTGGTCCGAGATCAGGCCGCCGAGAATCTGACTTTCACCGTCTCTGAGGCGCAGGCTTGTCGACGCGCTACGCGTTCCTATCTGATAAGCGAGCGAACTCAAGCCCGTTTGCGAATTGCCGCTCTGGATCGTATTGGTGATATTGCTGACTTCGAGATTCAGTTTGATGCCGACATCGCCATCCCGATAGACCTGCGGCTCCACTTCGAGCTTGATGCCGACATCGATGTACTGAATCATTTGCGTGTATGACGGACCGCTCGTGCTAGGCGTGCTGGAACTCGAAATCACCGGCAGCTTGTCGCCAATCAGAATCCTCGCCTTCTCCTTGTTGCGCGTCCGGATACGTGGACTCGCCAGCAGATTCGCGTCGGTATCGGTGAGCTTGAAGTTCGCCGTCGCGGATAAACCGCTGACATTCAGCGCATTGAGGGGGAGATGGTGCAACGCGCCCCATGTGTCCACCGTGGAGGGCGTCGACATCGTGAACGAATTCGGCCATTCGATCCCGAGATTGGACAGGCGTTCGTGCGACACCTCCAGCACCTCGACTTCGAGCATCACCTCCGGTTCAGGCAAATCCTGCGCGGCGATCATCTCTTCGGCAACCTTGATGGTGTCCGGCGTGCCGCGAATCGTCACGGTATTCGCGCGCTCGTCGATCACCACTTCCTTGATCTTCAGCAGGCTCTTCAGCAACGACTGGATCTGTTTGGCTTCGACGTTCGACAACTGGAAGGTGCGTACCTTCAATTCCTGATATTCGAGCTGCTTGGCCGGCGTCGCCGGGTAGATGAAAAGCGTATTCGCGTTGAGTTGCTTCTTGTCGAGCTGATTCTGCATCAGGATCATATCGACCGTATCCTGCAGCGACGCGTTCGTGACGAAGATCGTCGTCTTCAGGTCCGCACGGACATCGCGGTCGAAGATGACGTTCAATCCCGACGTGCGCGACAACGCTTCGAAGACCATGCGCACGTTGGCATCGCGAAACTGCAGCGTGATCGGTGTGCGCATGATCGACGAAGCGGCAAGCCCCTCCTCCTTGTCCGCGCGTTGCTGCCGGATCTTCTCGTCGATTTCCTTTTTCAACTGCAACGCCAGCGCACTGGTTGGATTCACCAACAGCACGCGGTGCACGCGATCGGCCGCGGGTCCATACGAGCCGCGCTGCATCATGCGGTCCGCTTCCTGCAGGGTCGCGAGATCCCGGCGGTCCTGGTCGATCAGTGCGCCGATCTTGCGGCCACGTTCGCTGGTCGGATCGATCTGGCTTGCCGCATAGAGCTTCTGGATCGCGGCATCGAACTGGTAGCTCAGACGGAACTGGTCGGCCTGATCGAGCAGCGCGTTGACCTGATTGTTGCGATCGTTCAGATAGTTGACTTTCGCCTCGGCGCCGGTCGGCGTGTCCTGCAGGATCGGCGTTTGCACGCAACCGCTGACGGCAAGCATGGCGATAGCGACCGCGAGCGCGCGCTTTCTCGCGATCCCCCCTATTGGGGTGCACTGGGCACGGAACGGGACAGTCGGCGAGAGATGGTTCGCTGGGCCGCTGTCCCCAATGCGGCCCGCACCCCGTGTGCGTGAGGTTTTCATCTACTTTGCCTCTCTTGGAATGGATACGGCCTGCGTCTGGTTAAGCGGTAGATAGGTCAGCACTACGTCGGATTCCGAAACCGACTCGACCCGGTACTGGTCATCGACAACGTCACCCGGTGAAACGATCAGCAACCGGTCGCCATTGCTGAGAAATACCTGCGGTTTGGCCGCTTTCGCATCCAGTTCGCCCAGGTAAGTGAACGGCACTGGCGGCGCAGTCGGCGCCGGCGCGCGCACCTCGGGTACGACCGCCACCTCGACAGGAGGCGGCGGCGGGAGCCACGAAGAGGTGGCAAACGGATTGTTGGCCGAGTCGACGGACAGAGGCGCGCGCAGGGCCATCAGTTTTGCGCGTGGCGTTGCCGCAATGACCGGCTTCGCGCTGGCGGCGCCCACACGCGACGCAGGAACCGGGGCTGGCGCCGCTGCGTGCGAGGTTGCGCGCAAGGCGGCGGATGCGGCGGATGCTGAAGACTGGAGATGAACGGAAGCAGGCCGTGCCCGCACGTCGTCGTGCCCCTGCCCGCGGACCGCGGCAAGCACCACCGGCGTCTGGGTCGCCGCCACCTGGGCGCGATACCCGAGCCCCAAAACGGCGATCCCGCAGAGCGTCAGCAGCACGCGTTTCACCAGAACGGGTTTGTTGGCTGCGCTGTCCGGCAGACAAGCTCGAACACGCTTGACCAGAGCGAGGTTCATGGCAGCGCTGTCCGAAAGATGCGCTCGAACGCGATTGACCAGAGCGGCTTTCATGGCTGTGCTGTCCGATAGATGAGCTCGAAGCGGACCCGTGCATCGAGAATATTGCCGTCGACCGCAGGACGTTCGACGTGGATCGCCTGTAGCGCCGCGTTGGGCACATTGTTCAAAACCGCCGCGAGAAAGCGCCGGATCGCACTGTACTGATCCTTGACAGGCAACAGCACCTGATACCGCGTAAAGGGCGCACCGGCTTCGGTCGTCACCTGATATTCGGCTGAGCCGAGCGTCAGATTGCTGTCGCGAGCCTGCGCGAGAATCACCGCGATATCGTCCGCGCTTTGCGTGAAACCCGGGAACAGTCCCGGCAAGGTATCGAGTGCGACCGCATCCACCGCCGCGCCGGGCTCGCCTGCAAGGCGATGCGCGTTCGCCGTCCGCGCGACTCGCGCGGGATCCTGCATCTCACGCATTCCGTGCGTCCCGGAGTCCACACTGGGAGTCGAGACGGCGACGATGGCGGCAACGCCGATCACCAGCGCGCCAAGCAGTCCCGGCAGCCCGAACGAGCGCTGCATCTCGAAGCGCAGCGTCAACAGCCTGTCCTGTAGCTGGTCCGTTTTCATGATTTCCTCCAGACAGCAGTGATCTGGAAGCGCACGGGTTTGCCCGGCACGTTCGCCTCGATCAGGTGGTCGTTAAGCACGGCTTCGCGCAACAGAACGCTGCTTTGCAGATACTTCAGGTACGCAATCATCGCGTCGAAGTTCTTCGCCTCGGCCGTGATACGTATCTGGCTTTGCGCGGGGTTCTGATCGATGCCGATCAGCGCGACATCGTGATCCGGATAGTCTTCGACGATCGAAAAGAGGTCCTGCCACGGCACGGTCAGTTCCCGCAGAACCGACTGGCTCTGCTTTTCCGCGAGCCTGGCGGCCGGCGTCAACGGCGCCTTCGCCACGTGCCGGCTTGCCATTGTCTGCTGCCGGACGGCCTCCAGTTGCGCCTGCACGCGATCGTTTTCCGCGTGCACATGCCAGAGCCGCGCGCTGCTTGCGAGCAACAGCACGGCAGCGGCGCACAGCAGGATCATGCCGCCTGCCGCGGGGGTGGCGCGGCGCCCGCTGAAGTCGAGGTCAAGGCGCGGGATCATTGTGCACACTCCATCAGCCGATGCGCGGGCGAGCGGTCCGTTGCCGGTGCCTGCCGGATTGCCGCGGCGAAACGCGCTTCGAACGGCGCCAGCTCGGTCTCGACCCCGAACAGATAGATCTTGCAGTCTTCGTGCTTCAGGTTCGCCCGGGTCGCGGAGCGTTCGAACAACTGCTCGGCCAGTTCGGCCAGCCGGGACGAGTCGCCAGCATCACCGGGAAACAGGCGCTGTGCGTCATAGGCGACCCAGCGATTCTGTTCGATCATGACCGCCTGCATCTGCTCGTCCGCGACGAACAGCAGCAGCGCCTCACCGCCCTCGACCGCGTCACCGATGCGATTGAGCATCTCCGGAAGGCATAGCGTCAAACGGCTAATCCCGACTTGTTCGGCCGTGCTCACGTCGTGGATACCCTCAACCAGTTCGCGCGACATCGCGCTGGCAAACAGCGCCCGACCGCCACGCTGCACGCTGAAACGCACCACCAGCGACGCGCCGTCCATCCCGTAGGTATCGGTGAAATGGGCTAACGCGATCTCTTCGAGTTCGCGCGCGCGCAGCGCGCGGAAATCGCCACGCAAGATAGCGTGATTGCCCCAGAAATCATCCAGCACCATGTGTGCGCTGCGTCTCTGCACACCCTCCTGCGGCACTGGCGCGGCATCGGCTGAGGGCGTGACGACGAGCGTATCGGCAAGCGCTGCGCGCAGCGTATCGAGTACACCCGGCTCAGTGCAGCATTGCTCCTCGGGAATCGAAACGCTGGCCGGCTCAGCGGAAGGTGCGGGTTTGCGCAGGCGCAACAGCCGGGGCACGCGCGCACCGACGACAACCTCACGGGTGCCGACCCCGACTGCAACCGGACTATTCAACCATCGTGACACGGTTAATCTCCTCGAGAGTCGTCTCGCCGCGCTTCACGAGTTCGACCGCGGCGGTACGCAGCGACTGCATGCCGTAGCGCATTGCCGCAGCCTTGATCGCACCAAGCGGCGCGCGCTCCGACAGCAGCTGCCGCAACTCGTCGTTCATGCGCAGCGCTTCGGCGATTGCGCGGCGTCCGCGGTAGCCGCTGCCGCGACACGCCGCGCAACCCGTGCCGCGATGAAACAGGTAGCTGCCAGCGGTATCCGGATCGATGCCCGAACGGACCAGCGTGTCAGCGTCGACCACTTCGTCGGTCGTGCAATCCGGACAGCATTGCCGCAAGAGACGCTGGGCGACGACGCCGTTGAGCGCGGACACGAAGCTGTATGGATCGACCTCCATGTTCGTGAAGCGGCCGATGACGTCGAACACGTTGTTCGCGTGCACGGTGGTGAACACCTGGTGACCGGTCAGCGCTGCCTGCACGGCGATTTGCGCGGTTTCCGCATCGCGGATTTCGCCGACCATGATCTTGTCCGGGTCATGCCGCAAGATCGACCGCAGTCCGCGCGCGAACGTCAGCCCTTTCGCTTCGTTGACCGGAATCTGCAGGATGTCGCCCAGTTGATATTCGACCGGGTCCTCGATCGTCACGATCTTCTCGAGACCATTGTTGATCTCGGTAAGAATCGCGTAGAGCGTTGTCGTCTTGCCGCTGCCGGTCGGCCCGGTCACGAGCAGCATTCCATACGGCATCGACGCAACCGAGCGCATGAAGCGGGTATCGGCCTGCTGAAAACCCAGCGCCTCGAGCGTCAACCCGCCGGAGGCCTGCGAAAGCTGATAGCGGTCAAGAATCCGCAGCACCGCATCCTCGCCGAACTGGTTCGGCATGATCGACACGCGGAAATCGATGTCACGCCCCGCGTATTGCGCCTTGAAACGCCCGTCCTGCGGAACGCGTCGCTCGGCAATATCGAGTTCGGAAATCACTTTCACGCGCGACAGGACCTGGTCCGCGACATCACGGCCTTCTACCCGGCGCACCACAGTCAGCACGCCGTCCACGCGGCACTTGATCATCAACCCATTGGCACGGCATTCGAGGTGAATGTCGCTTGCCATCATCTTCAGCGCGTCATAGATTGTCGAGTTGAGCAGCCTCACCACCGGGCTGTCGTCACTGCTGATGCCCTGCAGTGTCAACGCGAGCGAAGACGGATCGACCGCACTCTGAATCGGGTCGTCGAATGCGAGCGAATCCATCGCCCGCACGTCTTTTTCGCGCACGGCCAGATACGCGCTGATGTCCCCCGCGCTCGCGAGTGCCCAGCTGTACGGCACGGTCGGCCGCGAGCGCATGCGGTGTTCGACGCAGCCTCGTGTGCGCGCATCGAGCGGATCGGCAATGACGAACAGCAGACCCTGGCCGCCGTTCGTGCTGTTTGCCTCGCGAAAACACAAGCACAGGCGGGTCGTCGCTTCGACGAACGACATCACGTCGAAATCGGGTTCGTACTGATTCAACTCGCGCATGCTGATCGGCTTCATGCGGAATTGCACGGCCAGCTGGGCACGCATCTCGTCCGCGCTCAGTGCCGTTTGCGTCATCAATTCCTCCAGCGCACGAATGCCGGAACCATGCCGCTCGCCGAGCGTTCGCAATGCGTCGCGCAACTCGACTCGCGGTTCGGTTCGCGGTTCGGTACGCGGTTCGGTGTCGAGGCTTGCCAGAGTCGTGCTGACGATATCCACGTCTTTTCTCCACGAGTATCTATTGAATGCTCGATGCGATCTCGAAAATCGGCATGTACATCAGCACGACAATTCCGCCGATCACCACACCGATGAAAATCATCATCGCGGGTTCGATCAAACGCGAGATCAGATCGATCGTGCGTGACACCTGGGCCTCCTGAAACGCGGCGATTCTGTCGAGAACAGGCCCAAGACCGCCGGTCTTCTCCGCCACCGTCAGGAGTCGATAGGAAATCGGATTGGCGAGCCCGCCCTGCTGAAATGCGTCGGAGATCTTTGTGCCGTTGCGCACTTGCTGCAGCGCGTCCGCGAGTGCGGACTGGTCCGCGCGGCTTACCAGCCCACGCGCAAGATCGAACGCGCGCACGGCGGGAATGCCGCCGTCGACCAGCATGGCGGTCGTACGATAGAACTGCGACTGGCGAAAGATCCGGAAGTGTTGCCCGATGCCCGGCAGGGCAAACATGCGATCGGCGATCCAGGTCCGGACCGCCGGTCTGCGCAGCGCGAAACCGGCCGCCATCGCCAGCACGGCAAGGCTGGCGCTCAACCCCGCCCCATGGGCGTGCACCATGCTGCCCCAGGTGATCAGCAAGCGCGAGAGCAGCGGGAGCTCGCGCCCGCTGTGTTCAAGCAGGGTCGCGAACCTCGGCACGACGAAACCCAGCAGGAACAGCACGACCGCCGCGCCCACCAGCAGCAGGACAGAGGGATAGATCGCTGCCGACACCACGCGGCCGCGCAGTTCGTGAAGCATCGCGCTGTTGCGCGAATAGCGGGTCAAGCTATCCGCGAGGCCGCCGGTTTGTTCGCTGGCTTTCACGCAGGCGACCAGCACCGGCGGAAAGACGTGGCTCGCGTGCTCGAGCGCGGCGGAAAGCGACTGCCCCTCTTCCAGTAACCGCAACAGTTCGCGGTACACCTGCGACGAAGCCTCGCGGCGCTCATTGCCGCCAAGCGTGCGCAATGCGTCGACGACGCCGACGCCTGCATCGAGCAATGCCGCAAGCTCGCGCGCGAACAGTTCGACGTTGAACCTCGTGCCGGGCAGCGCCGCCCAGTTCCTCCGGCGACGACGTCCCGCGTCGGCGCGAACCGATACGACGCGAAGGCCACGGGCACGCGCGAGCGACGCCGCAGTCGACGACGACTCGCTATCGATGCGAAGCGTCTGGACCGCACCACTGGTATCGAAGACACGCAGCACGTACTTCACGTCGACTCTCCTTGCAAACCACCCGCTACCGGCCCGGTGCCGCGGCAACCGCGCGGCTTACCCGCGGCGCACCCTTACCACGAAGAAACGGTCGTGTTCTCGCCGACGCCGCCGCCGCGCCCATCCTTGCCGAGCGAAAACAGGTCGTAGTCGCCGTGCTCACCCGGCGAACGATACTGATACGGGCGATCCCACGGATCGACCGGCACCGCCTTCGCCAGATACGGCCCGCTCCAATGTGCCGCGTCCTGCGGTTTCGCCACGAGCGCCTGCAGCCCTTCTTCGGTCGTCGGATATTCCCCGACATCCAGCCGGTATTGATCGAGCGCCTGCCCCAGCGAGACGATCTGCGCGCGCGCGATTTTCGTATTCGATTTGCCGACCTGTTCGAAATATCGAGGGGCAACCAGACCCGCCAGCAAGCCGATGATGACCATCACCACGAGCAGCTCGAGCAGTGTGAAACCGCGGCTGCGTCGCGCGCCCTTTTCAGGGCGGACGCACGGCCACGGACGCCCGGGCATGCCGGGCTTGGTAGAGGACAATTCGTTGTACACGGCTCCCCCTGTATCGACCCACAGATTCGGCATTGCCGAAGCTGTTGAATGCATTCTTGTTCAGGTCGATTCGGGTAAGAAGTAGGAAGAGCCGTCCAAAGACATGGGTAAAGACCCTCCAGTTGCACCGCCCTTACTCGGAGGGGCTATGCACGCGCTCTTCGTCCGGCAGCGTCAGCACACCCATATCGATGGCGATACGCACAAGCCCTGTCACGTTCGTGATACCCAGCTTGCGCATCAGGCTCGCGCGATGCTTTTCGACCGTTTTCGGGCTGAGCTTCAGCTGCTCGCCGACCTGCCGATTGGTGTGCCCCTCGACAACGAGCCGCAGCACCGACCGCTCGCGGCCGGTCAACGTATCCCAGAGGTGCGCTTTTTGCGGGGTGCCCGCAGCGAAGTCAAGCGATCCGGCACAGCGGCCACGAACGTCGAGACTCGTGCGGCGCTTGCCCTGCATGACAAGCCGCATTTCATCCACCAGGTCTTCGAATGCCGCGTCCTTGATCACATATCCGTCGGCGCCCGCGGCAAACGACTCCCACACATGTTCTTCGCTGCGGTGAACCGTCAGGACAATGATGCGGATCCGCGGCGCGCGGCGCTTGATTGCGGCGATCGCCTCGAAACCGCTTCCGCCCGGCATCGACAGGTCCATCAGGATCAGGTCGGGCATCGTCGCAATCGCCAGCCGGTATGCTTCGAGCCCGTCGCTCGCCTCGCCAACGATCCTGTAGTCGTATAGTTCGGACACCATACGGCAAAGGCCGGTGCGCAATAGATGCTGATCCTCAGCAATCAGCACGCGATGCTGGTTGTCCAATTTCGTCGCTCCTTGCAGCACCGTGCGCGATCAGTTGGCCGCAACGGCGTCATGGTAGGCGCTCAGCAGTTCCGCCGGCGTCGCGAAGCCGTCGATACGCAACCACGGTTTTCCGGGCGCCGCACGCAGGAAGGCAACCGGTGTGTGATTCATCTTGTCGCCGCGATAGACGTTGAAGGCGCGTTGCGTCGCAATGCTGGCCTCGACGCTGCCGGTGTAGTGCTGCCACTCCGGGCCGGCGTCGAATCGGGCTGCATAGGTTCTAAGGCGTGCCGGCGTATCCTGCTCAGGATCGATCGAGATCGACACGATATGCACCTTGGCCCGGTCGCTGCCCAACTCGCTTTGCAACCTCTCGAGCGTCTGGCTGACCATTGGGCAAATGGTGGTGCACGTGGTGTAGACGAACGTCAGGATCACCGGCCGGCCGTCGTTCAATTCATCGATCAACGAGACCGTCTTGCCGTCGTCCCTGACCAGCTTCACAGGCGGCAGCGTGTAGTCGACGGTCGAGCGCATGGTGCCCGACATCATGTGATGATGCATGTGCGCGTCGGCGCCATCGGCGGCATCCGCAGCAGGCGCGGCAGATGCGCACCATGCCGTGGGACCTGCCAGTCCGGCGCCGGCTAACAGGACCGCGCCGATCAGGACTACGTGGGTCGTTCTCATCGCTGGCTCCCGAAGTGTCACGAACACGGCGCCGATACCGGCGTGACCGCATGAAAGGCGCGCCATCGTGTATGTTCAGTCTCATGAATTTGCACGTGAGCGTCATTGGATGAGAGCCCCCAAAGCGAGGTAGGGCATGTCCGCCTGCGGGAAAACCCGCCGCGCTTATCCGGGGAGTCCCCACGTCGCGACTTAGTAATTGCCCCGTTGCGGCGAGCGTGCGTCGAGGCCTACAATTCGCATAGGCTTAAGATTCCCTTAAGGAAACGCATCGGGAGCGCCAATGGATGCAAACAAGCCTGCCGGACCGCAAGTGAAACTGCTCGACCTGATCGAAGCGATGCGCAAGCTTTGCATTGCGGCCGGGACTCACGAGCCAGGTACCGGCAGCGTCACCGATGCGCGCGGCGCGGCTCTTGCCGTTCTCGCGCCGGACGGAACGTTCCTTTCGGCGAACCGTACTGCGGCAGCCCTGTTGGGCTACTCGAGCGCCGAACTGGTCGGCAAGCAACTCGCCGACATGGCGCCGGAGGACTTTTGCTCAGCGCTCGCAGGAGAATTGTCCGTGAGTGCGCATCGCGATTTTCATTCCTTTCCCGCGGTACTGTGCGGGCGCACCGGCCACCCCACCCGGCTCATGTTGCATCAGCAGTCGGTCCCTGCCGGCCAGACCGGGCGCGGTGCGTTGCTGACGCTCTTTGAGGAGTCCCTGATTCCCGGACCGGAGCTTGCGGATACCATGCGTTTGCTCGATGCGAGTGCACGGGAGCGTCTCACGTACCTGACAATGGGCCAACAGAAAGAACGTCAACGACTTGCCGCGGAACTGCACGACGGCCTCGGGCAAGCACTGACGCTCGTGAAACTCATGGCCGAGGACGCGCTGATGCGGATACGCCGCGGGCAGGTCGACGACGCGGCTCAGTTGCTGGATGCAACCGTGCTCAGAATTCGCGAGACGATCGGCGACGTGAGGCAGATATGCGGCGAACTACGCCCCGTGATGCTCGATCAACTCGGCCTGCCCGCCGCATTGGGTTCGCTATGCCGGCGCATCGAGCGCGGCGCCGAAAGCATCTCGGTCGTGTTCAACTGCGACGTCGGCGACGAGGACGTGCCCGAGCATCTGAAGGCCGACATATTCAGGCTCGCTCAGGAAGCGCTGAACAACACCGTCAAGCATGCGGCTGCCACGGAAGTCACGCTCGGGTTCCGGCGTATCGCGGGCGGCCTGTTGATGACGATTCAGGACAACGGCGTCGGCTACGAAAACCATCCCCTGTCCACCGGGGACGCCTGTGCAACCGGGCTTGGCCTGATCGGCATGCAACACCGGGTCGAATCGCACGGCGGCACGTTTTCAATCCAGTCGATCGGTACGGGCGGAACGCTGGTCTCGGCGGCATGGATCGCCTGATGCAATTTCCGTTCGTGCTCAGCGCGCCCCCCCGCCAAGCTGGTACTTGAGCAACCCCGTGTCCACCGGCGATTCCGGCAGTCGATCCGGGTCGACCGGCAATCGGACAAGTGTGTCGTTTGCATGGGGCTCGGAGCACTTCTCGGCCAGAGAAGTCAGCAGACCCATACTGATAGCGACCAGCACCAATTCCGTCAGATTGGCGATATTGAGCTTGTGCATCATGCTGGCCCGATACTTCTCGATCGTCTTCGGGCTGAGATTCAGGTACTGCCCGACCTGCCGGTTGGTGCGCCCTTCGGCGATCAGTTTCAGCACACTGCGCTCCCGCGCCGTCAGAACGTCCCATGCCTTCTTTGGCGCGGGCGCCTCGCGGCCCGTGACGAACGAGTCGACCATGTACCCGTACACGTCGGCGCTCAGATGTTTCTTCCCCTGCATCACCATACGCATGGCGACCAGGAGCTCGTCGAACGAGACATCTTTCAGCACGTAACCCTCGACGCCGGCCCTCAACGCCTCACGCACATACTCTTCGCTCTGGTGAACCGTGAGCACCACGATTCGAATGTTCGGCGACCGGCGTTTGATCGCCGCGCTGGCATCGATTCCGTTCATGCCTCGCATCGACAGATCCATCAGCATCAGATCGGGATTCAGCGTCATCGCCATTTGACAGGCTTCCTTGCCGTCTCTCGCTTCACCGATGACGTCAAAGCCCCCTTGCGCGGAAAGCATCGAGCGCAGACCGTTTCGAAGCAGATCGTGGTCTTCGGCGATCACAACGCGGAACTTGGTATTCATGTTTTTCCCCCGGCAGCCAGGAACCGGTCGCGACAATGCGGTGCAGCCGTTAAACGGCGACCCAATGTCTCGTCTTGTTGACATCCCCTACCTTCGAATTCCTAACCTTCTCTTTCACTTCGCAGGCAGCCACGCAGCACACGTCTCTCCTCCGCAAGGTTCGCGCCAGGCCTCTGAAAGCCAGCGTTGATCAGTATGTGAAATTCATACGATGTTTGAAGTGGCCGGAAACAGCTACCTGGATGATTCAAATCTGAACTGATTTGCGCCCGGCGGGAGATCAGTAGCAATACCGATAAGGCAGGTATTACGCGCTGACTGGATCAACGGAGAAGGACTTACCGATCGCCTGTTCGAATCAGAAATATTCCCCTCTCGACCTGTAACGAGGCCATGACGCGTGGGATTTAAAACGTTTACCGATCATTACGAACGTAACGATTCTGTACAGCCCTCCGACGCGTCTGTCCGGCGTTTCGAAGTGTAGGGAGGTGCCCCATTGCAGATGGGCTTTTCTCCACACCACAATTGAGATGCGGGGGAACACGACCATGCGCAATAGCCCTTTATCCGGACCGGGAAACGCGATCTTCATCGCATGCGTGATGTTGATCGTGGCAACGCCGGGTGCGGTACGCGCAGAGATTTTTGGAGCGGTTGCGAGTAACGGCGCGATCATCCTGACCAACGAACCTGGCAAAGCGGGGTTGGCCGTCATCGTTGCCGGCGATCCGCTTGCCGAACGCAATACGAAACGTGCGGAAGCCGCATCGTCCAGGGGGGGCGACGCGTCGCTGTACGCCGATGTGATCGACGAAGCCAGCCGCACCTTTCGCGTTCAGCCCGAACTCTTGCGCGCGGTGATCGACGTCGAATCCCGCTACAACCCGAAAGCGGTCTCGGACAAAGGTGCGCAAGGATTGATGCAGTTGATGCCGGATACAGCACGGCGCTTTGCCGGTCGAGACATGTTCAATCCGCGCGACAACGTGCTGACCGGAGCACGCTATCTGCGCTTCCTTCTCGATCTCTTCAAGGACGATGTCGAACTCACCCTGGCCGCGTACAACGCAGGGGAGAATGCCGTGATTCGGGCCGGGTATCGCGTGCCCTCTCTGCCGGAAACGCGGCTTTACGTGCCACGGGTTCTGGCGCGCTATCGGCGCATGCTCGCAGCGGGCTAACGTTGCGTACCCGGGCGGCGAGCCGGCGCCGGTATCCATGACTTCTGGGCTATTCGGGCCTCCCGGACACTCCGCGCATGACCGGCCGCCGGCCTGGTCGTACAGTTGCTGAGCCCGCGAACGGATTACGGAAACGCGGGAATGGTCGGCTCCGTTCCCCGGATTTCGGCCTCCGCATGGTGAAGCTTGATCATCGCTTCAATTTCCTCGACGCGATCCTTCGGGACGTCGATCATCATCAGCAGTTCACCGCGCTCGATCGCCTCTTCGAAACGTTTCAGCCGCGTATTCGGCACATCGACACCGATCATCGTCGCCGTCCATGCGCCAAACCCGGCGCCCGCGAGCGTGAGCGCAACGACAACGCCGCCCGCAATGGTCAGGCCCGCAGGCGGATAAGCCAATGCAACCAGTCCCGTCAACATGCCGGTCGCGCAACCCGCCGCCGTGCCTCGCGTCAGTGCGTGCAGCAAGTCGCTGCTCTGTGCAAGCGAGGCCTCCGGCAAATCGTCGAGCCGTACACTATGGTTGGCAATCACGTGGATATGCCGCCAATCGACCCGCCTCAACAGAAGCTCGTCAACAATCATCCGCGCACATTGTGTGCTCGGCAGCAAAAAGTATATGCGTCTCATGGTGGCCTCGCTGACCGTAGATCGGGGTTCACCCTGCCCCGTGGCTACATCATTGCGCGGATTGGCGGCGCCATAAAGTAGGAATGCTCATCGAACGGAATGGGTAGAGACCCGCAGGGTGTGCCGCCCACGGAACTATAGGCTCCGTGGGCCGGAGCCTCTGGCGAAGGGTGCAGGCGCGGGCTTGGGCGCGGGTACGACACTGCGGCATTCTTTTACAGCTTGCCGTAGCTATGCAGCCCCGACAGGAACATGTTGACGCCGAGGAACGCGAAGGTCGTCACCAGCAGACCGGTCAGCGCCCACCAGGCCGCCACCGCGCCGCGCAGGCCCTTCATCAGGCGCATATGCAGCCAGGCTGCGTAGTTCAGCCAGACGATCAGCGCCCACGTTTCCTTCGGGTCCCAGCTCCAGTAGCCGCCCCAGGCTTCAGCGGCCCACAATGCGCCGAGGATCGTCGCGATCGTGAAGAACGCGAAGCCGACGGCGATCGACTTGTACATCACGTCGTCGAGCACATCGAGCGGCGGCAGGCGGTCCGCCAGCACGCCGCGCTCTTTCGCCAGATACGCGACGCCGACCATCGCCGACAGCGCGAAGCTGCCATAGCCGATGAAGTTAGCCGGCACGTGGATCTTCATCCACCAGCTCTGCAGCGCGGGAACCAGCGGCTGGATCTGCTGGGCGTCTCGCGCGACCGAGTACCACATCAGGAAGCCGACCGCCGCGCTGATCACCAGCAGCACGAATGCGCCGAGCGCGCGCGTGTTGTAGTGCTGCTCGTAGTACAGATAGAACAAC
>NZ_CAJNBK010000004.1 GCF_905220975.1 Paraburkholderia haematera
GCGTGCGACAAGAAAGAACCCGCCCGCTGATGAACGACTTCGAGCTCTGGCTGCGCTCGACGTTGAGTATGGTGTCGCAGAAAGGTGATACAGCTAAAGCGATCAACTACTTGCTGAATCAATGGCAGGCGCTCACGTTGTTTATCGATGATGGCGCAGTTGAGATCGACAATAACGCCGCCGAACGTGCGTTACGAGCGGTAGCGCTCGGCCGCAAAAACTTCCTGCACTTCGGCTCTGACAGCGGTGGTGAGCGAGGCGCCGCGATCTACACGTTGGTCGCGACCGCCAAACTCAACGGCCTCGATCCCGAGGCTTATCTGCGCCATGTCCTCTCTTGCATTGCCGACCATCCGGTCAATCAGATAAGCGAACTGCTGCCGTGGGCTGTTGCTGATCAGTTGCCCTCATACGCCGCCTAACTTCGCTTGCTCGCCCTCCAAATTGCAATTCGCGTCAAGGACGGCCTCGCTCGGACGCTTACGAAGAGGGTCTGCAAGTTGACGGATGACGACTGACGATCCCTCTTCAAGTTGGAAGGTCGAATTTTTGTCATCACCTTCAATCAGGGGAAGTCCAAAATCACTGAAGAATCGCGTGCTGAGTTCGACATCCTCAACACCGTAAACGAGCGACTTGATACCAATAATCGGCATATAGAACCTTTAGAAGAACTGAAATAAATGTGCTCTCAGGGGACTAACGGAAATAGTCTCAGCGCTGCCGGGCGCGAAAATTTCAGGAGAACGGTGACGTCGTTCCCCGATCGCGTTGAGGCATACGATCCGGAGGACGGAATGTGGGGTTCATTGTTGCTGTCTCCTATGGCATCGGTACCGGCTTGCGGTCGTCGCCTGTTTTCGAACGGGTACCTGAATGATCCGTCACGAGAAGGCGTTTCTCAACTTGATTGTTTAAATGCGACCAATTCACGGCGTGAATGCTTGTCGCAGTCGTGAGAGAAGATGAACTATCCGATTGATAGGCACTTTGCGGACACTACTGGCTAGTAGTGGCTTTTAAGGTGGCCGCCTACGGAGCCCGCAACTATAGGTTTGTGAGCGCGATAAAACGCTTGGTTGAGCGTTTGCTCTTCAACCATAGGGATCGCGTTGGTGCCTCCTACGGCGCCTTCGTCGTTGATGCCAGACGACGTCACCACCTTCAGATACAAATCGAACGCTCGGCCATCTAGTGCTGTTGGCCTGGGATAGAGCGCACAGTAACGCCCAGGTGTCTTCCAGGGGCGGTCGCTGTTCGCTTCGACATGCGGGTGGACTGTAGGCAGGAGCGGCCAGCTACCGTTGATTTCATCATGGTGGAGTTCAGCGACTTATACATTCATCGGGTGAATGTGTGAGATTCAAATAATCAAGTTGAGAAAAACCAATTCGCATTCGATGATTGCACACATGAACCGTGTGCCGGTCATGCCAGAAGTCCGGGCGACGCTGTAGTCCGCCGCAGGCATTTCGCGAGGATGTCGGATGCTGCCCACGAAACAGTAAAAAAGGAATCGACAGACGATTCTGTCAAGGAGACGTCAATGTTGGCTGAGTGCGACCTGACCCGAACTCGCAGACGGTGGACCGCGGGCATCTGCGTCCGCTGAAACGCCAGCGCGGAGAATCGCAGCGCGTTCATGCCTCTATCGTCTCACGTGCGGGAACGACGGCATCGATCTAGCGCAATTCCAGAACCCAAGGAACGTCCGGAGAGTTCGCTTTCGTGCGCCCTGGGGAAGATGCGCACACAAGGAATTTCAACGGGGCTGGATGGCAACTGATGGCATCCGAATTCCCATGCAATGCCGCGAAATTGAATCTGGAGGAATTGAGTGAACAAGGTAATTATTAGCTGTGCGGTGACGGGCGCGCTTCACACACCGTCTATGTCTGAGCATCTGCCGCTGACCCCTGATCAGATCGCCGCGCAGGCTATAGAGGCAGCGGAAGCAGGAGCCGCCATCCTGCATCTGCACGCCCGTGACCCGATCGACGGCCGACCGACTGCTGACCCTGCTGTGTTCTCGGCGTTCGTTCCGCGCATTGCTGAGCAGACGGATGCGGTAATCAACATCACCACGGGAGGCAGCACAAGCATGACGCTGCAGGATCGGCTTGCGTACCCACTTCTTGCAAAGCCGGAAATGTGTTCCTTGAATATGGGTTCGATGAATTTCTCGATTCATCCAGTCGCGCGGAAGATAAAGCAATGGCGCTTCGAATGGGAGCGTCCCTATGTGGAAGGAACCGAGGACATCATTTTCCGCAACACATTCCGGGACATCGGTCACATTCTCCGCGAACTGGGCGAAGGGTGTGGGACCCGGTTTGAGTTTGAGTGTTACGACCTCGGCCACCTCTATAACCTCGCGCACTTCGTGGATGAAGGGCTTGTAAAGCCTCCACTTTTCATACAGTCGATCTATGGGGTACTGGGCGGCATGGGCCCGGATCCAGAGAATCTGACCATCATGCGCACAACGGCCGATCGTCTTTTTGGTCGTCAGAACTACCGCTTTTCAATCCTGGGCGCGGGGCGGCACCAGTTGCCGCTTGTCACGCTCGGGGCCATTCTCGGCGGGAATGTCCGGGTTGGTCTGGAGGACAGTCTGTATCTCGGCCGCGGCCAGTTGGCGACGTCGAATGCAGAGCAGGTCCGCAAGATACGGCGAATTCTCGAGGAGCTATCCCTTGACGTTGCGACGCCTGATGAAGCTCGTGAAATGCTCGGCTTGAAAGGGCGTGGCAGGACGGCGTTCTAAGGGAACCCGAAAGCTCGGCCCATTGAAACACTTGGCGCGCATGGTGATACACACCATGGCGCCGGTAGAGAGGAATGAAATGCTCGAATATTTTCCCAAGAACTATGTCTGGAATCTGTCCGCCAACCTTGCATTGGGGATGGGTGGAAACATCGGTGAAGTCGACGTAATTTGCCGGCAACTCGTGGAGGCGTCACTGCTTCCAGATAGCGAAGGGACGGAGTCTTTTTTTAAGGCCTGGTGTGACCAGGCGGAGCGTCTCCTGGAGCTCGCCGAAGACGACGAACTACGAGGACGGCGATTGAGCGCTGGGGCTAAGCTCGGGAGGGCAGCAACGTATTTTCTGACTGCGGAGCGCATGCAGAATCGGGACTATGTGCCGCGGAAGCTTGCCTATTCAAAGATGTTGGAGAGTTTTTCGCGCTTTACCGAGTTACACGAAGAAAACTGCGAGCGTGTTGAAATTCCGTACCAGGGCACGGTGCTCGCAGGTCTGTTCGTCCGGGCCGATCGTAAAGACGGAACGCCGGCACCGTGCATTGCGCACTTTAACGGCTTGGACAGCACTAAGGAAATGATCTATGGATCAGGGATCGCGCAGGCGTTGGCCCGCCGCGGCATTTCGACCCTGATGGTTGACCAGCCAGGGGTGGGTGAGGCATTGCGCCTGCGCGGACTGCACGCCGTCGTGGAGAGTGAGATCTGGGGAAGTGCGGTAGCTGACTACCTTCAGACACGCCGTGATGTCGACTCCGACATGCTGGGTGTTTGCGCCTGGTCTCTT
Source organism: Paraburkholderia haematera (assembly GCF_905220975.1). Taxonomy (GTDB): domain Bacteria; phylum Pseudomonadota; class Gammaproteobacteria; order Burkholderiales; family Burkholderiaceae; genus Paraburkholderia; species Paraburkholderia haematera. Next base: position 3,552 of record NZ_CAJNBK010000004.1, read on the forward strand.
GGCGGTTATTACGCTCCGCGGGTGGCCGCGTTCGAGAAGCGCTACCGGCTTTGCGTTGCATGGGGTGCGAATTTCAATTGGGGTGAGCTGCAGAAACGTCGTTTGGCGCGGGAGGGCGATCGCCCCGTACCCCACTACTGGGAGCACGTTCAATGGGTTTGGGGCAAGGGGAGTCTGGACGAGTTCATGGCATTTGCTCCGCGAATTACGCTTGAGAATGTCATTGACCGGATCACGGTGCCGTTTCTGGTTACGCACGGCGCTAAAGACCGTCAGATTCCTCTGGAGTACGCGCATTCGCAATACGATGGCGCGGTCAATAGTCCGAAGCGTGAACTGAAGTTCTTCACGGCGAAAGAAGGGGGTGTTGAACACGTCAGCGCGGACAACATGAGCAATACGCGGGATTATATCGCCGACTGGGTCAGCGAAACGTTCGCAGAAATCGGCGCGATGGGAGTGCGGAAATGAGTCGCACGTTCATTGACCTGTCGATCTATCTGGAAAACGATGTTGTCTCCGATCCGCCAGTCTATCGGCCGAAAATCGACTACGTGGATCATACGAGGTCACTCCCTGAGCTCGTCAGCTTCTTTCCGGGCTTGCGACAAGAGGACCTGCCGGACGAAGAGGCGTGGGCTATCGAGCGCGTCGAGCTCATCACGCATAACGGTACGCACCTTGATGCGCCTTATCATTTTGCGTCGACGATGGACGGTGGTAAGCGGGCTATCACGATCGACGAGGTCCCGCTCGATTGGTGCTTTCAGCCGGGCGTGAAGCTAGACTTCCGCCATTTTCCCGATGGATACGTCGTCCAGCCCGAAGACGTCGAGGCGGAGTTGGACCGGATTGGCCATGAACTGAAGCCGCTCGAAATTGCGGTGATCAACACGTCGGCGGGAAAGCGATACGGTGCCGACGATTACGTGAGTGCCGGCTGCGGCATGGGCGCGGCAGCTACCCTTTACCTGCTTGAACGCGGGGTAAGAGTCACAGGAACGGACGGATGGAGCTGGGACGCCCCGTTTGTGCACACAAAGACGAAATTCGCCGAGACCGGTGATCCCTCGCTGATATGGGAGGGACACAAGGCTGGGCGGCAAGTGGGCTACTGCCACCTTGAAAAGCTGCATAACCTCGAGGCTCTTCCCCCGGACGGATTCACGATCGCCTGCTTTCCGTTCAAGATCCGCGCAGCATCGGCAGGCTGGACCCGGGCGGTTGCGATCCTGGACACGTGACACGGGCCGGTATAGCGGGTTAGGAGACCGTAGTTGAACGGGTGAATGGGACTAAGCGTGGCGATGGTCGTATCACGCCTGCCGACACAGGATCGCGGCACCAGGTGAAGGGAAGGAGAAGTTGATGTCTGGTACGGAAAGGTCGCTACGCGTGATGGTGGAGCACTGGCTGGCTCCTGATCCTGCGAAGGGTGTTCGGATTACGGAATTCCGGAACAGACGATCCAGACGCGAATGCTATGTATGCGTCGAGACAATGAGAGCCGCAGGCCCGATCTCACTGTTCTTTTTTCGTCATCAGGACGGGGCGTGGCGCCTATTCCCGCCGGGCCCGGAACGACCGGCAATGCGCACCGCCTGAGATTCGAAGAATTTTTTGACCTTACTGTTTTGACGAAGGCGAGGACGAAATATTGGAGAACGTACCGACCGCTCGGGGCATCAAGAGCTACAGCGCGATTCGGATAACGTCAACGTCGCGATCCCGGCTACGCAATTAACGGATATGCCGGTGGTGTCGGACGCGCGGGCGGGGCAATCAGGCAGTCAAAGATCAGGAGAAGGAGAACGGAAAAAATTGGCATTACTTATAAATATAAGAAAAAAGAGTACGAAATATCGGATTAAAAATGACTATATAAATTTGGAGACGATTATGCGTTGGAGAACAAGTCTGGAGGCAGCGGTTCTGTTCGGGGTGCTTGGCCTTTCCGGAAAGGCCTACGCCACCGAAAATGGGCAACAGACCTATCCTATTGGGATCGATACCGTTTTGAATGCCATTGTGCCTGCCCCGGGAACTACGCAGTTCTACGATTATTCGACGTTCTATACAGCGAGCCGGTTCGTCGGGCAGAACGGCGGAAGCGCTATCCCGGGTTTCAAGGTTAATGTATTCGCAATGGCGCCGCGCGTATTGCACACATGGGGAGACACATTAGGGCCGGTTACTTTCACATCCGGGTTCGCCCTGCCTATCGTTCATGCTGGGACGACTCTGCCCTTTGGAAGTGCCAACCGATGGGGCTTCGGGGATCTGACGATTCACAGTCTGAATATTGGATACTCCAACCCGGATAAGACTTTCTTTGGTTTGCTCGCATTGGATTTCGTGTTGCCGATAGGTTCGTATTCGGCATCGCGCTTGGTCAACACGGGATCGAATACCTATGCGTTCATTCCTGCCCTGAAGGTGACAGCCGTTCCATTCCCACGTTCTGAGTTCTCGGCGACACTTGGCTATGAAATCAATTCTCCCAATCACGCAGATGGTTACCACTCGGGGAATCTGGTCGTCTTGGACTGGGTTGCTGGGTACTCGGTTCTTCCGAAGCTTCAACTTGGGGTGCAGGGCTACGTCCTGCAACAAGTGACCAATGACACCCAAAACGGCGCGCCAGTGGACGGGAATGGGTTTCGCGGAAGGGCATACGCTATTGGTCCGCAGATCCGGCTCAATTTCACACGTGATTCCGGGATCGTCTTTAAATGGCAACACGAGTTCGACGTCAGGAATCGGCCGAAGGGCGATCGGGCCTGGATTGAGTTCACCTTTCCTCTCAATCTATAAGGGGGAGGGAACATAAGAACACAAGTTGGTTGGCCGCTGATATGAGCTCAGATTTTCGCGATGAACAGCAGCATAGTGTGCCATCGCCATTCACGGCTTGAATGAAATGGATTCAAATCATCAACTTGAATGTAGGAATACGCATGCCCATCATGTTGGGAGCGACGATACGTTGTCGGGAGAAAGTCGATGTTATGAAGTCGATCGGGTTTTGAGGAGGAAGGGCCCGGTGGCCCAACTTCGCGATTTGAGCCATTCACGCATACAGAGAGCAAACGCATGCAGACTTACGATTTCGATCTTTTTGTCATTGGCGGTGGTTCAGGCGGCGTCCGCGCGAGTCGCGTGGCGGCAGGGTATGGGGCGAGGGTTGGCATCGCAGAAGCTTTCCGGCTGGGCGGAACATGTGTGATTCGTGGCTGTGTGCCCAAGAAACTTATGATGTACGCATCACAGTTCAGGAGCGCCTTTGAGGATTCGAGAGGGTATGGCTGGACGCTCGGAGCATATGTTCATGACTGGGCTGCCATGGTCGCGGCGAGGGACAAGGAAATAGACCGACTCGAAGGCATCTACCGCAGCTTGCTCGATAAGGCTGGGGTTGCTGTTTTCAGTGGTCGTGCGGAACTGGATGGGCCGCATCGGATCCGCCTGAATGGCGAAGTGATTACTGCGAAGGTCGTTCTTCTTGCAACGGGTGCGACGCCCGCCCGCCTTGACGTGCCCGGAGCAGAGTTCACGGTTACCTCAGACGAAGTATTCAACTTGCGGGACGCACCACGCCGCGTGGCGATTGTCGGGGGAGGCTACATCGCATGTGAGTTTGCAGGCATCTTCAATGGCCTCGGTACGCAGGTGGTTCAATTGCATCGCGGGAACCAGATTCTTCGTGGGTTCGACGATGAACTCCGTTTCCACCTTGCGGACGAAATAGCACGTACCGGTGTCGACCTTCGTCTTGGTGTCGACGTGACGGCGGTGGAACGCGCACGAGACGCGCTGTCCGTTTATCTGTCGAATGGATCAGTGTGCGAGGTGGATGCAGTGATGGTTGCCACCGGCCGTCACTGTGCTACTAGCGGGCTACGCCTGGATACGGTTGGAGTTGACGTTGACGGAGACGGTGCGATCACGGTGAACGAATTTTCTCGCACAACCAATCCGCATGTCTATGCCGTGGGCGATGTCACCAATCGGCTCAAGCTGACCCCGGTCGCGATTCATGAGGGGCATGCGTTTGCGGATACAGTATTTGGGGGGCAATCTCGCGCGATCTCGCATAACAACGTCCCATTTGCTGTATTCAGCCAACCACAAGCGGCCTCTGTCGGGCTTAGCGAGGAGCAAGCGAAAGCGCAGTTTGAAGACGTCAAGATATACGGGAGCAGTTTCCGGCCAATGCGGGCAGCACTTTCATTGCGCGAAGAGCGCTCCCTTGTCAAGCTCGTCGTGGATGGAAAGTCGGACAGGGTGCTTGGGGCTCATATTGTGGGGGCCGACGCCGCGGAGATCATTCAGGGGCTGGCAATTGCTCTCAAGGCAGGGGCGCGGAAGGCCGACTTTGACGCAACGCTTGGTGTGCATCCGACGCTTGCTGAAGAGTTTGTTACGTTACGGACCACGCGCTGATTGGCAAGTCCGGACTCCATTAATTTTGGAAGCGAGAATAGTTGTTTTTGCACCCGATGCCTGTCATGGTGCTTCACGCATAGTGAGCATTTTTTTAGCAAAAAGAGGACACTCAATCGATGAACACGAACCCCCATGTCTCATTGCTGGCAGTTTGCGGCAGCCTGCGAGCGCAGTCTTACTCCACGGCCGTACTGCGGACGCTGATTGATCATGTGCCTGTTAACGTGCGCGTGGAGCAGGCGGCAATTAGTTCTTTGCCGTTTTACAACCAGGATCTGGATGATGAACAGACGCGGCCTGTGGCAGTCACTGTATTTAAGGAGAGGATTCGAGATTGTGACGGGTTGCTTGTCGTCACGCCTGAATACAACCATGGTCTGCCGGCGGCACTGAAAAACGCCATCGATTGGGCATCCCGGCCGGCTTATGAGTCGGTATTGAAGGACAAGCCGGTAGTCTGTATCACGGCCTCTCCCAGCCTGTATGGCGGGGTGCGGGCGCACGTCCATCTCCAGCAGTTATTTGCCTCCACGCTGTCTCGTCAGATCATTATGCCCCCAGTTGCTCTGGGGGGCATCGGAGGCAAAGTCGTGAACGGCATACTGTCGGACGGAATTTCGCTGGATTTGGCAATCGGTGCGCTGCAGCGGTTGGTCGATTTTGTGAGGCAGGAGAGACAATCGTAAAGTTTTTCTGCGGGCGAAGTGCGCGCATATGCTTCTGGCAACTCGCACAGCGCCTCTCGCAGCGAAGGCCGTGGATTTTGCGTAGCTTGCCATATTTTGTTCGATTGACCTGCAACGGATAATGAAAAGCTAGTCTGACTGGAGACAGGCGTGCACCTTGGGGGCCTTGATCTGAATCTTCTGCTCGCACTCGACGCTCTGCTCAGCGAGAAAAATGTTACGCGCGCCGCTGAACGCATGAACATTTCGCAACCAGGCATGAGTGCTGCGCTTCAGAAGTTGCGTTGGCATTTTTCGGACCCGTTGCTGGAAAAGATGGGACGACGGCTCGAGTTGACGCCGCGTGCACGTACACTTGCACAGCCGGTCAAAAACATTCTGTTCGAAATACGGGCACTTACCAACGGTGCTGAGGATTTCGACCCGGCGAAGGCGCAGCGGATTCTCCGCGTGTGCGCGTCCACTTACTGCAGCGATCTTCTAGCGATCCCTGTTATCAGATATTTGGGTAAGGTTGCCCCACAGGTCAGCGTTCAGTTCGACGATCTATTTGCCGATACGTTCGCGCGGCTTGTGGATGGTCAAATCGACATCGCAATCGCGATCCCCCAGCGGTTGCTAATGGAGCCAGCCAATTTCGATGGACCGCTGTCCTCGGTCGACTTGTTTTCGGATCGATTGGTGCTTGCGGTCGCGAATGACAATAGCGCTGTCGGCAACACCATAAGTTTCGATGAGCTTTGCGAACTCCCCTACGTTGAGACCCGCTTTGCGGGTCAAACAGTGTCTCTTAGCGAGCAGGCGTTGCGTCGACAATCGAGGCAGCCGCGGGTGATGGCATGGTTCCCGAACTTTCAGCTGACACTCGACGCCGTTGCGCAAACTGGAGTGATCGCGACGGCGCCCGAAAAGTTGATCGCCATGCGCGGTGCGCAGCGCGTGCGGACACTACCTCTTCCGTTTGAAGTTCCTGATTTCGAAGAGCACGTCTACTGGCATCCAAGGAACGACAACGATGCGGGGCATCGGTGGTTCCGGGCGGTGCTTCAATTGGCCGCGCAAGAACTGCGGGCAGGGCACTGACGGCTGGAGTACTAGCGACTTTTTGGTGTGTCTGCCTATGCGGAACCCACATGCGATTCGGGGATTCGCGTCGCCGGCATTATATGTTTCGTCGTTGCGAGCCCAAGCCGCTCGCTTCTCCTGCCCGTCTGATTTTCATTCTGTGGCTGTAGGGTCCACTACAGGTAGTGTCTAGCACCCTTCCGGAACAACAGCATGTCGCTCGCATAGGTCGGCGCTATAACTGGCATCGCTACTGACGATTTCCCTTGTCGGTCTTAAACACGGACTATATGGGCAGTCGACAGTTGCAGCAGGCTTGGGAGGCAATTGGCAACGTTGCCTGCACGGCCCGGTTGGGACACGGAAGTCCGCAACTCTGTGAGCAGCTGTCTTCTGCACACGGTCGCCGCGCGGCGCAACCGGAACAAACAAATTAATCAGGAGACAGATTCAAATGTATCCACTGCCCGATGGTCTATTTGCAGCCAGAAACCAATGGTACATAGCGGCATGGTCTGAGGAGGTGACGCGAGAGCCGATGGAGCGCTGGATTCTCGACGAGCCCGTCGCGCTTTACCGCACGGAGAACGGTAAGCCTGTCGCCCTTGAAGGGCGTTGCCCACATCGCAGCTTTCCGCTGGGTAGAAGCCGCATTGTCGGTGACGATATTCAGTGCGGTTATCACGGCATCACTTTTCGGCCCGATGGCAGTTGCGCGGCTATCCCGAGCCAGTCCGCTGTACCGGCAGCCTGCCGGGTCCGCTCCTATCCCATTGTTGAGCAGTGGCGGTGGCTTTGGATCTGGATGGGTGATCCCGCACTGGCGGACGAAAGCCTGATCCCGAGCGTGGATGAACTCGGTCTAGGCGATGGCGATCATCTGATCGTTAGCGGCGGTTACAATCTTGTCGGGGGTCGGTACATGCTTTTGCATGACAACCTGTTTGATCTGACGCATGTCGGATACCTGCACATGCCCAGCTTCGGAAGTGGCGGTGGTGCACAGGACACGGTTCCTGAAGTCAAAACTGGCCCGAACTGGGTATCCAGTGTCTATACGCAGCGCAATGTCGACATTCCCGACTTCTTCTCCCGGTTCCTGAATTTCAGTGGCAAGGTGGACAGGGTGCAGGGACTCAAATTGTTTTTGCCGTGCCTGCATGTTGGTGGTACCCAGATTTCTCTTCCGCAGAAAGCCGACGGCACTCCCGGTGAGCTCTTGGGCTCATTGCGGGTTTATCACGCCGTGACGCCTGCCACCCGTCACAGCACCAACTATTTCTTCGCGGCGGGCCAGTCGTGGAGCAGTGATCGCGGCGTATCCCAGCAGTTGTTCGACTATCAAAAGAATCGCGTGATACCCGAAGACATCATGGCCTCCGAATATACTGAGGAAATGATCCAGAAGAGTCGATTGACTTCGGAGGTTCTTGTTAGAGCCGACGCGGTCTGCGTGACTGGGCGTCGGATGTTCGAGAAGATGATTCACGACGAAATGACGTTCGATCCCGTGGAGCGAGCGCTCACCGCATTGGGCTGATGGGAACGTTCTTGACCAGATCCTGCCAACCGGTTCTCTCCGTAGGTCGGCTGGCGTCGTCTACAGACTGAAAACACAATGAACCAGACAGTTTTTACAATCGCCGTCCGTGTTGCGCGCAAGTGGGTGGAGGCGAAAGATATATGTAGTATTGAACTTGCGGATGCTCGCGGAGATATTCTGCCTGCGTTTTCGGCTGGCTCCCACATCGATGTCCATCTTCCGGGTGGTCTCGTCCGTCAATATTCGTTATGCAATCATCCGGACGAAAGACACCACTACCGTATCGGCGTATTGCGCGATCCCAATTCTCGCGGTGGATCGATGGCAGTGCATGATTTGGTTAAGCAGGGTGACATCCTTCGCGTCAGTGCGCCCCGGAATCATTTTCAGCTGGCGTCTGCTGAACGGTACCTCATGTTCGCCGGTGGCATTGGTGTCACCCCTATCTTATGCATGGCCGAAGTGCTTTCCCGGAACGACAGCGATTTCACCTTTCATTACTATGGCCGGTCAGCAGATAGGATGGCGTTTGCCGGACATATCGCTGCGTCGGCTTTTCGCGATCGTGTTCATTTTCATCTCGATGATGAAGCGGGCAAGCCACCACCAGCACTCGAGAAGATATTTGCGCACGAAAGCCACGGGACGCATCTTTATGTCTGCGGACCTACGGGTTTCATCAATTGGATAGTCGATGCGGCTAAAGGCGCCGGTTGGGCGCAAGAGCGGATCCATTACGAGTACTTTTCGCTTCCAGTGGCAGCGCCAAACCCTGAATGGTTTGAGATTGAACTGGCTCGCAGCGGCGGAATATTTACGGTGCCGGCCGAAAAATCGGTGGTCGCAGTCCTGCGCGAGAACGGCATCGACTTGCCAGTGTCATGCGAGGCTGGAGTGTGCGGCACTTGCCTCACACGGGTTCTCGCAGGCGACCCGGATCACCAAGACGTCTATCTCACAGATGAGGAACATGCTCGGAACGACCGCTTTACACCGTGTTGCTCGCGCTCCTTGTCACGGCGTTTAGTGCTTGATCTTTAGTCCGCTCGCGGCGATTGTCTAGGTAGACATGTACATTGTTCGGTAAAGAATTTCTGCAAAGCGCCTGTGATATCTGAGTACGGTGCGTCGTGTGTCAAATCGTGTCTATACGGTGTCCTGCCAAGCCGCCGCTAGTTGGCGAGGTTGAAGCTGCTCGATAACACCACGTGTCGGGGCTGATGCAATGAACAAACAACGTCCAAGCAGGCGCCCGCAGCTGCTGACCGACATGCGCAAGTCGTCTTCTGCATAAAAAATCGGCACGCAAGCTTCGACTGTCCGTTTGCACCTCGTTTGCCGGCCGTTCAAGCCAATCGCGCAAGTGGCCGCTCCTTGCCGGCGGCTGCCTGACGCGGAACCACCCGCAAGCGGACATTCATAGGTAATCCCGCCCGGCGACGAACGTCCGCTAAGGCCGAATTCGGGACGCTCGCCTAGACGTTGTTGACTGGGACTGTTCAAAGCCGTCTTGAAACTGCTGGCTTGGTCGCGCTCCTGCGATGGCGGAAGTTTTATGGTTAAAAACAATCAATCGCGAAAGTTATTTGGGTAACAGGCCAGCGAAATAATGTAGGTTTGATCGCTTGAACGACCCAAAACGGAAGTTATTTGGTTGGTTTTCCGGAAATCAATCGGGTTCCTCTACAATCTTCCATAAACGTCTTGTAGGTCGCTGATTTAAAAGCGATTTGTGGGTAACGACGTGCTTGCTGCTTCCACAAACCGGCTGGCTCAGCGCACTGAGGATTGCGAAGGAGGTGTCCCCGGTCCATTACGCCGACGGCTGTGGTCTCTACATGCAGATCGCAGACGTTTCCGCGGAAAATGCGTCAACGCGTTGGAAGGATTGTTTTCGCTCGCGTCTTCGGATTAGACGGGAGCATCGGCGAGACTGCCAGTCAGTTCGACATGGCGCGCTCTGCAACGCACAGCGTGAGCCTCCGACTGCTCACCTCAGCATGAACGACATCGCCGACAGGCAGTTCAACATACGCACAACATGTTCGACGGACGCTGCGTTGAAGTGCAGCGTCACGCCATCCACGCGAGTCAGCGATGGCCACTGACAAAAAAGATCAGCAAGTGCGGTAGTCTGCACACGCAGTTCGCATTCAACCGGCATTGGTGACACATGCGCGGAATCCCGGATCGTACCCTCCGCCAGATGACGCTCAACCACTGCGCGCGCTGCTCGCTCGATCGCCACGCACGCGCTTTCCGGCGTCTTTGTCACGCAGCTCGCATGACCCGTCGCGCTCTTGGTAACGACGAAGCTTGCATCGGGAAATTGCGCTCGCGTTTCCTCGGCGAAAACATCGTCGCCTGAAAGCAGCGCGACCCTTGCGCCGTATTCCGCTGCCATCGCACCGTACAACCCGGCTTCACCGGTCTCCACGCCGTTCAACAACACCCGCGCAAACGCGAAGCTGTTGATGGTGTGCGCAAGAATGCCGCGGCTCTGCGACATCGCGTGGTATCCAATCATGAATACGAGCTCGGCTCCGTACTCCAGCCCTGCCATCATGCCAAGCTGCCGGGGCTTACCGAGTATGACCTGTGCGCGGGCGTCGAGCAGATCCGGCAGCAAGTTGCGGAATCCGCTGTGCGAATCGTTGACCCAGACCTGGGTTGCGCCGCCGGCAAATGCGCCTTGTATAGCGGCCTTTGCTTCAAGCGTCATCCAGCGGCGAGCACGTTCATATTCGCCGTTACCCGCACGTGTCTGCTCGGGATGAAGCACACCGGCAATGCCTTCTATGTCGACTGAAATCAGGACGTTCATGGGGAAAATTAAAGTCAGGTTTATTTAGCAGCCGCACGAAAGGGGGCGCAACGTTGAGTAATGAAAGACGTCGACGGCCATCGCGGCCCGACAGCGAGGTAGCGCTCAAAAGTGCCGTCTTGGTCTCGACAAATTGACAAATCCGTTAGCAATACTGGCGACATCATGCACTGAATCGGCCGGTGCGAAACGGGTGAGGGTCCACCAATAGGGATTCTTCGGTAATCATCTCAGCAACCAGGCGCCCGGTAACGGCGCCCAGCGTAAATCCGTGATGGGCGTGGCCGAATGCGAACCAGAGATCTTTGTGACGGCTTGCAGGACCAATAATCGGCATCATGTCGGGTGTGCAGGGGCGTGATCCCATCCATGGTTCGCGGTCGATACGCGGCCCAAGAGGAAACAGCGTGCGCGCAATCGGTTCAACGGCGTTCAGTTGCGTTGGCGTTCGGGGCGCGTCACGACGCGCCAGCTCGACGCCTGTAGTCAGCCTGATTCCGCGGCTCATCGGGGCGATCAGGTAGCCATGCTCGATGTCGAGCACCGGGTGGTTCAGGCGCGCTTCCGATTGCGCCTCATAGTGCATGTGATAGCCACGCTTGACGGCCAGCGGCAAGCGATAACCCAACCGCGAGGTAACCTGTTCCGACCAGGGTCCCATCGCCACGACGACGGATGTGGCTTCAATCTTCCCTTCATGGGTATCCACCGCCCACTTGTCCTTGAGCGTGCTGCCATCGCCGATGAAAAAGCGGCCGCCTAGTTGCTCAAAATACCTTGCGTAGGCAGTCACCAGCGCATTGGGATCGCTTACCGAATCGGGTTCGACATAGCGGAGCGCGGCAAGCAGCGAGGTATCCAGATCCGGTTCAGTCTGACGCAAGCGCGTGGCGTCAAGCAAATCGAACTCGATGCCGAATTCACGATGCCACCGCTCGGCGAGCCTCGTCTCCTCGTCCTGTTTGGCTGCCGTTCTAAAAACTTTCATCCAGCCGATCGGACGCAGCAACGAACTTGCACCGGCCTCTTGCGCAAGCGCCCGGTGCTCGGTCAGGCAGTGTTCGATCAGCGTGGCATAGGAGCGTGCGATCGCCGCATGGCGGCGCGGGTGCGAATTGCGCCAGTACTGCCACAGGAAAGGCGCGAGCTTGAACATCGCGTCCGGGTGGTATCGGACATCGGTCGACTGGTTGCGTGCGTAGCGCAGGAGCGTCTGCAATTCGCGCGGAAACGCATGCGGATAGACGCCTTCGCGCTGAATCAGTCCAGCATTGCCGAACGACGTCTCGTTGCCTGGTAGCTTGAGATCCACGAGTGCAACCGACCGGTCGCGTTTTTGCAGGTGCGCGGCCACCGACACACCCACTATGCCGGCGCCGAGCACGATGGTATCGAACTTCATCGGCCGTTCCTTATGATTCGTTTCACGTCAGCGCCCACACGCCTTCTGGTTTGACGAAGTCTGTTTTCGCGTGACATGGTGTTCTTTGGTGTCGGGGGTACCCGGACTGTCTTCGGCGACGGCCGCCATCACCGGCGGCGAGCGCTTTGTGCCATTTGCTTCCCCCACTGCCCGGTGTAGTCAGAAGGTTTCGGCGCAAGAGTCAACCGGATTGTTGTCTGTCAAACGCGGCTCGCTATAGATCCCGAACATCCAGATGGCGGCACAGGCAATCAGCAGGGGAACCAGAGGACCCACCAGACCCAACAGGGCAATGCGGTGATGTAATTCGATAGTGACCGGCGCGCCTGCGTGATAGCCGATGAGCGACAGGAGGCCACCCGAGACGACGCCACCGAGTGACATGCCAAGCTTTTGCGCGGACATGAACATGCCCAGGTAAAGCCCGAGAGACGGCCCTCCCTTGGCCGATTTTACGGTGTCGAGCACCGCGGCCGTTAAGGCCAGACCGGCTACTGAACAGATGATGCCGTAGATCACGCCGGCCACCATGACCACCGGTATCAACCCACTGGCAAGACCGGCCCAGTAACTGATAAATGCGGCGACAGTGACGAGAAAGCCTATCCGTAGCGTTCCATTGTCACCGAGGCGGCGCAATGCTGGAACGGCAAGCGGCAGACCGAGCAGGCCGCCAATCAGTACCGGTCCTGCCAGCAGGAACAGGTCCTCGGCGCGGCGTCCAAGCAGATACTGATTTTCATAGGCCATCAGGGAGTTCATACAACCTCCTGCTGTGCCGAGAGCGATGATCACGATCACGAGCATAACGAACGCCCGGTTGGTCAGGACAGCGGCGATGCCGTCACGCAGTGACATTTCCGCGGAGGATTCTGACAATACGGCGGGGTGAACCGGGGCGTTGCGAACGGCGCTGTAAAACCACGAGTACATGAACGCCATCGCCAGCACCACCACAAGGGTCATGCTTAGGTAGCCCCGCTCGCCACCGCCGCCGAGCCGGACCAGGGCCGGTACGCAAACCACCAGAGCAATCGTGGTGAGGGCGGCGCCGAGGTTCCCGGTAGTGAGTAATTTGTTGCGCTGGTTGGAATCCGCTGCCAGGTCACCGGCCAGGGCGAGAAAAGTGACACCGGAGACGGTATAGCAAGTCGCTTGCAGAATCTGGACCAGCACGTAATACGCGACAAGCAGCGGCTTTGAGGTGAGCGGGGGATGAAAGAAGGTGAGGGGCAGAAGCACCATAAGCGCGAGCCCACTCCAGATACAGACGCGTAGACGGCTGCCCGCGCGCAGCGCCAACTGGTCCGAATAACGTCCGATCGGCATGTCGACAAGGACGTCCCAGAATTTTGGCGCCGCGAGAATGATCCCGGCAAGCCACGGTTCGATATGCACGTATTCCGTGAGGAAGTACAGAAGCAGCATGGGAACTAGCGCATGGGCGAGCACGTTGGCTGATCCGGCCGCGCCGTATCCGCCCAGGCGCATCAGACCGATACCGCGGCGGGAATTTGAAGTAGATGACATGCCAATTCCTGTTAGGCATCCTGGGATGCAAGTGTCCCGGCCGGTCGTCGTCGGCACGGTGGTTTTTCAGGATAGTGCCAAATAAGAAAAATATTTACAATATGGAAAATACACCTAGGCTTTTCTCCGTTGCTGCCAAACGGGTGATCGATCAGGGCAGCGACTGCATGGGAGCCCGTCGTTGAGAAGGTCTCGTGCCTACTCGGGCGGGGCTTGTGGCGCAATGCGATGGCCCTGCGAGGGTCGCAAGTTATGCCGGCCGCGCCTCGAACGAGATCAAAATTATCTTTTTTAGAAAAAATTGACTTAATGGAAAATTGATCAATATACTGCGTCCCATTGCGCCGATGCGGGTGCGAGTTGAGCGTGCCGGCGGTGCTGGTCGTCGAACGGGAAGACGCGGGACGGGTCCGCGGCTTCCGGTTGAGTACCACCCGCTCGCTGAATCTGCACTTCGTACGGACGAACGACAACGCGACTCAGGAGCGCGATTAATGAAGATCTTCACCACAACGCTGATCACCGAAACGAATACCTTCGCGCCAAGTCCGACCGGACTTGGCGGCTACGAGGCATTCGGGATTTATCACGGCGATGCCAGCAAGGTGGCGCCGGATGGGCTCGGGGCGGGAGCGGCCGAATTGCGCCGACTGGCGGCCGAGCAGGGTCACGAAATAGTCGAGAGCCTGTCGGCGATGGCGCAACCCGCAGGCCGTACAGCACAGCACGTGTACGACAGTTTTCGCGAGGAAATTCTCGCGGATCTGCGAGCGGCGCTTCCCGTCGACGCCGTGCTGCTGATATTGCATGGCGCAATGATCGCGGAGCACTGTGACGACTGCGAAGGCGATCTGCTCGAGGCTGTTCGCGCACTGGTCGGCGACGAGGTGCCGATCGGCGTGGAGCTCGATTTGCATTGCCACTTTACCGAGCAGATGCAGCGCAACGCAAACGTGATCGTCTGCTACAAGGAATATCCGCATACGGACATTATCGAGCGCCTGCGAGAAGTCTTCGCGTTGACCGTGGCGACTGCCGAAGGCCGCATCCGTCCGGTGACCGCGGTACACGATTGCCGCATGGTAGGTAAATGGCATACCACCAGCGAACCGATGATCAGCTTCGTCAAGCGCATGCAGTCACTGGAGGGGAGGGACGGCGTATTGTCCGTGTCGTTTGGCCATGGGTTTCCATGGGGAGATGTGGTGGAGACGGGCGCCAGAATCTGGGTGGTCACCGACAACGATGAAGCTACGGCTCAGCGCATTGCGGCGCAGCTAGGCCAGGAGTTATGGGACATGCGTGAAGCGGCACGCCCGGCGCACCTGTCGATTGACGACGCGCTGGATCGCGCGCTGGCTGGCGACGGCGGTCCTGTGGTGCTGGCCGATCTCGCGGACAATCCGGGCGGCGGCGCGCCATGCGACAGCACGTTCATTCTGCGGCGGCTCATCGAGCGCGGCATCGCAGACGTAGCGCTTGGCTGCATGTACGACATCGGCGCGGTTCAGGTTTGCAGGGAAGCAGGTGTCGGCACGCGGCTTACGCTCCGGATCGGCGGTAAGTTGGGGGTGAGTTCCGGCGCGCCGCTGGATTTGACGGTCACGGTGCGCGCGCTTACGGACGAGCATCATCAAAACATGGGCGCTATGGCACGCCCATTGCGTTCGGCGGCGTGGGTGTCTACGGATGACAACATTGACATCGTATTGATGACGGTGCGCGAACAGACGTTTGCGCCCACTGCGTTCACCGAGCTCGGAATCGATCTCGCGAGCAAGCGCATTGTCGTAGTCAAATCCTCGCAGCACTTCCATGCAAAATTTGCGCCGATCGCACGAGAAGTGCTCTACGTATCGACGCCGGGGGCATTAACCCCTGACTTCGTCAATATCCCGTATCGCGTTCGCAGTCTCAATTATTGGCCACGTGTCGAGAACCCTTTCGGCGACCCACTTCTCCGTGGACAGACACAAGGCCACGCTTAAGTTTGCAAATTTGCCTGACAAGATGCGCGGCTTAGGCCGCGTGAAGGTGGGGAACATCACCACAGGCTGGCCGCGTGCCTGGCTGAATCAGGTCGTCAATCCGGCGTCGAGCATTGCCGCATCAGGCAGGACCTGGTGCGAGCGCTTGGGAGACTGGATTATTCCTGCTTCTGCAGTTGCTCGATGACGCGCTCTTCGGGACTCGTGCACACAGAGAGAAGGCGGCACGGACCGTCGGATGCGGCAAGGAATGCGTGTCCCATGCTGCTATCGAAATAGACCGACTCGCCTTGCTTGAGCCTCACAGGCGCATAGAACTCGGTGTGAAACTCGATTTCGCCTTCCAGTATGTAGGTAAATTCTTCGCCCGAATGCCTGATCAGGCTGCCGAATTCCTCGATGAACTCCTGAATGGTGCGAGAACGCACGTCTGCAATCAGCGGTACTAACTGCTTGTTAAGCAACTCTACGGCAAGAAAGGTTTCCGTGTAGGGGCCGGTCCGCACCGCCACGCCCTCGCCTTGCCGCTGGATGATACGTCTGCCCGGGACCGACGGGGCACCCTCGCTGGCCGAGCTATCGCCGAGAAGTCCCAGCAACTCCGACATGTTGACGCCCAACCCGGCGCTCACAACCGAAAGCTTTTCATAGGACAGGGACGCCCGTCCCATCTCGAGCTTCGAGATGGTCGAGATGGCGAGTCCGGTGCGCTGGCTGACTTCCTGCAATGTCAGCCCGAGCCTGTTACGCAGCGCGCGAATGGCCTGGCCGGGCTTGCTCGGACTGGTCAGATCGTGGGTGACAGGTTTTTTCCGCATAAATTTTTTCCGTATAGACGATCAGTATGCCAAAAATTGCATTACATGTGCATTACGCTCACAATTATTCATTGTGGAAAAAAATGTTCTATTTGGAAAATTATTGGTGTAAGGTATGGTTCACGCCGCCATATGAGACATGACACCCGGGGCGCGCCGACAGGCGTGGGTGCTTGCAGGAGACACGAATGAAATTTGCTGCTCAGCGCCACAATTCCGCAAGCCGCTTTAGTGGCATTGGATTTGTGGCACTCCTACACGTGGTACTCATCTACGTTCTGGTGAACGGTCTTGCCTCCAAGGTGTATGAGGTGATCCGCAAGCCTATCGAAACAAGAGTCGTCGAAGAGGTGAAGCCGCCTCAGCCCAAGCCCGCAATCGTATTGCCGCCCCCGCCGAAATTCGCGCCACCGCCGCCGTTTATTCCGCCGCCTGAAGTGGCCGTTCCCGTGCAATCGCCCCAGCCGGTCGTTGCACAGCGCTCGGCGACGCCGCAACCGCAGGCCGCGCCTATGCCCGCGCCGGTCGTGGCCGCCGCGCCCTCGCATACGGTGCACACGGAAGTGGGTGTGGTGTGTCCGAATTCGCAGCAGGTCAGGCAGTCGATGCAGTATCCGCGCGAAGCTCAGCGCAACAATATTACAGGGGACGTACTGGTGGAGTTCGTGGTGGATGCCCATGGAAACATGCAGGACGTACAGGTGGTGAAGTCCGCGGACCCGGTTCTCGATCGGGCCGCAGCGAATGCAGTCAAACAGTTCAACTGTGTTTCGCAAGGCGAGGACGTCCGTGTCAAGGTGCCCTTCTCGTTCAACCTGAACTGAAGGCGATGTCAAGCAATGCTGGCGGGCGCCACCCGCCAGGTCTATGAAGAACGATCCTGGAGTGATGACATGAAGAACCCGAGTTTGGCCGCCATTGCGGTGAGCGCCATGTTTGCCCTGACCTCTGTTGCACTGCTGACCGGAACGGGGGCGGCCTATGCGCAGTCCGCCAGTAGCACGGCAACCTCGCCGAGCGCACCGACGACCGCGACACTGGCTGCACAAGCGCCCGCAGCGCAGGCAGACCAGCCCACTCCGCCGCCGCCGGTGGCGATGACCGAAGCGGTGTCGAATCCGTACGGGCTCGATGCGTTGTGGAAGGGGGGCGACATCGTTTCGCGGGGCACGCTCGTCATCCTGGTGATCATGTCGATGGGTAGCTGGTACATCATGGTGACCAAATTTTTCGAGCAATTCCGCGCGAACCGTCGTGCGCGCTCGGCGGACGAGACGGTATGGGATGCGCCGTCCCTCGAAGCCGGCATGCAACAGTTGGACGAAGGCAGTCCATTTCGCTTCATAGCAGGCAGCGGAATCGAAGCAAGTCGCCATCATGAAGGCGCGCTGCTTGAAAAGGTCGATCTCAACACCTGGATCAGCGTGTCGATCGAACGGGCAACCACGGTTGTTTCCAACCGCTTGCAGGATGGTCTCGCGTTTCTCGCGACGGTCGGCTCGACAGCGCCTTTTGTGGGTCTGTTCGGTACGGTCTGGGGTATCTACCATGCGCTGACAGCAATCGGTATTGCTGGACAGGCGTCGATCGACAAGGTGGCGGGCCCGGTGGGTGAAGCGCTTATCATGACCGCCATCGGCCTGGCGGTCGCCGTGCCGGCGGTGCTCGGCTACAACTTCCTCGTACGCCGCAACAAGGCCGTCATGGAGCGGGTGCGCGGCTTCGGCGCCCAACTGCATACCGTGCTCCTGAGCGGTGCGGGTACGGTCACGAAGGGTTCTTCGTATTCTGTTCCTGACGACGCGTCGTTGCACCGATCCATGAAGGCAGCAACGTCGTAAGCGGAGCAGATTATGGCCATGAGTACAGGACAAGGCAGCGACGAGCACGATGAGGTGATGTCGTCGATCAACACCACGCCGCTGGTAGACGTGATGCTGGTTTTGCTCATCATCTTCCTGCTCACGATTCCGGTAGCCACGCATAGCGTGAATGTCCAGTTACCGACGCAGACGATCCAGCCGTTGCAGACCACGCCAAAGAACATCGTGCTTGCGGTCAATCGGGATGGCGACGTGTTCTGGTCGGAACAGCACGTCGATATGCCGACGCTGGTGGCGCGCCTGAAGCAGGTCGCGGTACAGCAGCCGCAGCCCGAGGTTCAGATCCGGGGTGACGAGAATGCGCGCTACGAATACGTTGGAAAAGTCGTGGTGGCGTGCGAGCGAGCGGGCATCGCGAAGGTAGATTTCATTACGAATCCGGTTGCGCACGGCGGATGAGGAGGCATAAATGGGAATGAACATTCCGGCGGGTAGTAATCAGGAACCCGAAGTACTGGTCGAAATCAACACGACGCCATTAATCGACGTCATGCTGGTGCTGCTCATTATGCTGATCATCACGATTCCGATCCAGTCGCACGCGGTAAAGATGAATATGCCTGTGGGTACGCCGCCTCCCATCGTCAAGGCGCCGCCGGTGGTGCAAGTCGACGTGGACTTTGACGGCACCATTAGCTGGAACGGCGCACCCCTCGCGGACCTCGCGGATCTCGATCAGCACCTGAAGGCGGTGGCGCAGGCGGATCAGCTGGAGCTGCATCTCAGACCCAACCGGTTGGTGCCGTACCGTCGCGTGGCTGCTGTGATGGCGGCAGCGCAACGTCAGGGGGTCACGAAAATCGCGCTCGTCGGCAATGAGCAGTTCATGCAGTAGGAACCGTCTGGGGTAGGTGGAAAATGAGTCTTGGACTTATCTCTGGGCGCATGTCGTCCGCGCTGTTGCGTGCGCTGGTTCTAACGATCGGGGTGAGCGCCGTGCTCGTCAGCAAGTCGGCGTTTCCGGCAGCGACCCTCAGGCCGGAGGTCGCCAGGCCATTGCAGACTGCGCGTGCGTTGTACCAGGCGCAACGCTACAAGGACGCGCTGGCGAGCGTGGCGCAGGCAGAGGCCGTGCCGGGCAAGTCGCAATACGAGCGCGATGTCGTTGCACAGATGGGCGGCGTGGCAGCCGTTGCCGCCGGCGAACTCGCGGTGGCCGCGCGCGACTACGGAGTCCTGATTCAGGGCGGCCGCCAGCCGGTCGCGGAGCAACAAAAAATGATGGCGGCTCTGGCGAGTCTTGCCTATCAGCAGGGGAATTATGTGCAGGCCGTGCAATGGGGCCAGCGCTATCAAAGCGCGGGGGCAGGCGATCCGCAGATGAGAACGCTGCTCGCGCAGTCTTATTACATGGCGGGCAACTTCGGTGCGGCAGAAAAAGTTCTCCAGCCTGCGGTGGATGCGCAGATGCGCGCGGGGCGAGCGCCTGACGCTGGCGATCTGAGGCTGCTGGGGAGTTGCTATCAGAAGCAGGACAACAACGCCGGCTACGCGACTGTGCTGGAACAACTCGTCAAATATTATCCGACGGCAGCTCATTGGGGTGAGCTCTTCGACCGCCTGCAGGCCGATCCAAAATTCGCGGGGCGATTCGAACTCGATGTCTATCGTCTCAAGCGAGCGACGGGCAACCTGCATAGCGCAAGCGACTACATCGAGATGACGCAGCTCGCGATTGTGGCCGGGCATGGTGCGGAGGCATTGAGCGTGGTGACCCAGGGGTTTGATTCCGGCGCACTGAGCAAAGGCGCGGATGCCGGGCGCGGAGAGCGGCTCAAGAATCTTGCAAGCAAAGCAGCGGCTCAGCCGCTGTCCGCCGCCACTTCGGGTAACGGCGCCGCGCTTGTCGAAGCCGGCTTCAACGAGGCTCTCTCGGGACGGAATCAGCAAGGCATAGTCTTGATGGAAACGGGCCTCGCAGAAGGTGGCCTTACGGATCCGAACGAGGCGCGCTTGCATCTGGGCATTGCCTACTACCTCGCTGGCCAAAAGGGAAAGGCGCTGAATGCATTTGACGCTGTGGCTGGCAATGGCGAAGCGGCAACACTGGCGCGACTGTGGAAGCTCGCAACGCGTAGCACGTGACAAAGTGTTCCTTGTCGCGGTTCGAGCGAGTTCTGATGCTAATAAATGGTACGCAATGCATGCGTTCGTCGTCGGTATTGCGTGACATATAAAAAGGTTTTGAGGCGCTAAGTCTGAGCCCCTATTACGAAAAGGCCCCCATGCATAATGCAACCACGACCCTGAGATTTGTCGTCGGCGGAATCTGCCACGAGACCAATACCTATGCGACAGAGTTCACGGGTTACACCCCGCTGTCCAACTTCAAGTGCCTCGTTGGCGATGAAGTTGAAGCGGAGTACGCAGGAACCAATCATACGGTAGGCGGATACATCGAAGGCGCCGCCGCATTGGGGGTTGAACTGACTTACTCGACTGTGGCTTTGGCGTGGCCGGCCGGAACCATTCGCGCGAGTGCCTACGAGCACATGAAGCAAGCTGTCCTCGACGGAATCAGGAACGCACTTCCGGTTGACGGCGTCTTGATGGCGCCCCACGGAGCGGGCGTGGTGGAGGGCATCGACGATCTGGAAGGCGACCTGCTTGCGGCGGTACGCGAGTTGGTCGGCGATAAGGTGCCCATCGCATCGGTCTACGATCTGCATGGGCAGATGACCGAGCAGATGCGTGTCAACGGCGATCTGACGCTGCCGTGCCGGCTCTATCCGCATACGGACCTCGGTCAACGTGGGCTCGAGGCTGTCGAATTGCTGGCCCGGACAGTGCGCGGCGCGATCAAGCCGGTCACGGCAATGCATCAACTGCCCATGCTGGGTATGGTCATGAGCACGGAGCCTGGTTTGCCCACTGCACACGTCAACGATTTGTGCATGCGTATGGGTGAACGCCCGGGGGTGATCGATTGCTCGTGGTTCCATGGCTTTCCGTACGCGGATATCCCCGCGCCGTGCCCCACGGTGGTGTGTACGACCGATGGTGACCTTGAGCTCGCGCGACGCTGCGCCGATGAAGTTGCCGACTGGATCTGGGCGCACCGCGAAGCGTTCCGGCCCAGGATCGTTGCTCCCGAGGAGGGCGTCAGGCAGGCTCTTGCCGTCGAGTCAGGTCTGGTTGTGATCAACGAAAACTCGGACAACCCTGGCGGCGGCGCGCCTGGCGATGCGACGCATTTGTTGCGGGCGCTTCTGAACGCGCACCTTCCGCCTGAAACGGCATGCTTTGTGGCGATTCATGACGCAGACGTGGTGCAACAAGCTGAGCGTGCCCGCGTTGGCGCGACGATAGAAGTCAAACTCGGCGGCAAGCTCGGAAAGATGCAAGGCACTCCCATCGTTGCGCAAGCGTACGTCAAAGCCGTTACGGACGGCCGCTTCACGAGTCTCCCCGGGTCCATGCTGGAGGGCTTTCAATTCGACGTTGGGACATCGTGCAGGCTCATCATCGAGGGCGTCGACGTCATTGTTATCTCGCGTCCGACGCAAACCTTCGATCACGCCATGCTGTTGCTTCATGGCATCGACGTGAAGTGCCGCAAGATCGTTGCGCTCAAAAGCTCCAATCATTTCCGGGCGGGATTCCAGGCCCTCGCCTCGGCAATCATTACCGTCGACAGCCCCGGTCTTAGTTCTGCCGATGTCGCATCGTTTCCTCGTTCACGCCTCGCGCAACACATTTGGCCACTCCACGAGGATGTTGTGCGAGTCGGGCCCGAGCAGGTTGCTCACACAACCCGGGACGTTTGAGTTTTATTTACCCGGACCGCTCGCGCTGCGTCGGTTGCATCGGTTGCGTCGCTACGCGCCGGCAGTCTGCGCTATCACGAGCGGGTCCGTCCACGGTCGACCACCAGATCCAACTGGATCTAAATTGAACTATGAGCAGCATTCACAATATCCAGGTTCCGCCGGCAGCCAGTCCGGGGAATCCGATAGCGAGCATCGATACACCTGCGCTGCTGCTGGACGCCGACGCGTTCGAGCGCAATCTGGATGTCATGCAGGCGCGGGCCGATGAGGCCGGCGTAGCGTTGCGGCCGCATGCCAAAGCGCACAAATGCCCGGCGATCGCGCTCGCGCAGATCCAGCGCGGGGCGGTCGGCATCTGCTGCCAGAAGGTCAGTGAGGCGCTCCCCTTCCTTCAAGCCGGCGTCACGGATATTCACGTCAGCAACGAAGTCATCGGTTTGGCGAAGCTTGATTTGCTGGCGCGGATGGCGCGGCATGGGCGTTTCAGCGTTTGCGTGGACCACCCCGATCAGGTGGTGGCGTTAGCGGCGGCGATCGCCGCACACGGTAGCCGTATCGATGTCTTCGTCGAAATCAATGTCGGCCAGAACCGCTGCGGTGTAGCCGATGCCAGGCAGGTGTTGCAATTGCTGGAAGTGATGTCCGCACATGCTCAACTGACGTTCAAAGGCTTGCAGGCGTATCAGGGCGGTATTCAGCACATCCGCGATCACGCCGGGCGGCGTGACGCCGCAGGGCTTGCCGCGGCCCGTACGGCCGAGGTTGTCGAAGCACTCGACCGTGCGGGGGTGGTCTGCGCCGTTGTCACCGGCGGCGGCAGCGGCAGCGTCGAGTTTGATCTCGCCAGTGGGGTCTACACCGAAGTGCAGCCCGGTTCTTACGTTTTCATGGATGGGGACTACGGTCGCAACGTCTATACCGATGCACTGCGCTTCGAACACAGCCTGTTTCTCGCCACATCGGTGATCAGCGTTGGCAATAGTGACGCCGGACAGGTCGTGGTCGTCGACGCGGGACTCAAGTCCCTGGCCGTCGATTCCGGTTTGCCGACGGTCTGGGGTGATGGCGGCGCAAGCAGCACCTTGCACTACACGGTTGTCAACGACGAACACGGAAGTGTACAGATGCTCAATCACGACGTCGTCAAACCTGCGCTGGGCAGTCAGCTTCTACTGGTGCCGGGCCATTGCGACCCGACGCTCAATCTGCATGACGAAATCATTGTCTTTCGCGAGGGCCGGGTCGAGGCGATATGGCCAGTGAGCGCGCGCGGCCATAGCCGTTAGCCTGGCGCCTTCGCTGGAATTTTCGCATTTGCGGTTTGTCCAGTTTGCAAATAGTCTCGTGGTTGAAATTTGTAAGATGTACTGCTAACTATTGCGCCTCGGTGGCGCTATGTCATGTGGAGAAGCGTCATGGTGGTTCCAGAGTTGAATGTGGATGTCAGCAGTGCCCTTGACGATATGTTTGCCCCTTTCAATCGCAGCGATGTGCCGGGTCTGGTGGTGGGTATTACGCAGCGCGGCAAGTTGCTGTACCGGCGCGGCTTCGGGCTCGCCAGCCTGGAGCACGCAGTGGCCAATACGCCAGGCACGCGCATGCGGATCGGCTCGATCAGCAAGCACTTCGCTGCTGTCTTGACCCTGCTGCTGGTCGAGGAGGGCAAACTCGATCTCGACGCGCCGATTCGAAGCTACATTCCCGAACTCACCGGCCCGGGCGGCGACCCCACGGTCAGGCAACTTCTTATGCATCGCGGCGGCTCGCGCTGCTATCTCGACATCGGCTTCCTGTGCCGCGGATTGGTGCCACCGCCGCTGGGAACTGCGTTGGCCACGCAGGTTCGTCAGACGGGTCGTAACTTCGCGCCCGGCGACACGATGATTTACAACAACGGCGGCTATCAACTGGTGTCGATCGCGATCGAAAGGGTGGGCGGTGCGTCGTTCGAGGCGCAGCTAAAGCAGCGCCTGTTCGATCCGTTGGGGATGCTCGATACAGCGTCGATCCAAAGCGATTACAGCATCACGCCGGGCATTGCGACGATGCATTTGCCGGCGCCGGGCGGCGGCTGGCGGCGCGGTCTGTTTCCTTCGGAGGAGAACCGCGGCGAGGGCGCCATCGTCTCGACGGTCGACGACATGCTGCGCTGGGCCGAACATCTTCGTACGCGAGACCGCTTCGGCTCGCTCGCAACCTGGACTGCGCTGACGGAGCTTGCACCCTTTCCAGACGGAACCGCCGGAAGCTATGGATTGGGTGTGATGGTCCAGACTTATCGAGGGGTGCGTATCGTGCATCACGCCGGCGGTGTGACCGGTGGGTCGAGCCAGATGCTCACGGCGCCCGACCACGGGCTCGACATCGTGATCATCGCCAATGGCGCACCCGCGTGCAATCCGGTGAAGCTGGCTGAGCAGGCGCTCGATCTCATCCTCGCCGACCACCTCGGTGAGCGCACGCCTACGATCGCGGCGGCTGACTACAAGGATCTGCTAGGCGATTGGTGGTCTGCGGACACCGGCATGATCTATGGCCTGATTGATGAGGAGGGCGTGCTGAAGCTGTCGCTGTGCGGCAGTTCAAAGGGTTTTCCGTTGGAGAAAGGACTTAACGGCCGGGCGCTTGCGCGGGGCGTCGGCGCGGGCATGGGCGATTTTGAAATCGGGCTGGACGAAGCCGCGAGCAGTGATGGGCTGACGGTCAGGTTCGGCGGGCAATCCGCCGTCTATCGAAAGGTCTCCAGGGACACTGCCGATACGGAAGCCTTCATTGATGCAGTCACGGGTCAGTACTACAGCGCCGACGCCGACTGCACAGCCGTTATCGCGCGAGATGGTGAGCGCATCGTGCTTCGCTGCGGCGATGCGTATGGGCAAGTCGAGAGCGAGCTGACTTGTCTGGGCGAAACGCTTGCATGCGTCTCGCCGTCCTTGATGGGTTGGTCCGCCGCGTTGAGTTTTTCGAAGCAAGACGGGCGAATGAGTGGATTCCAGCTCAACTCAGGGCGAACGCGGAATCTCTCGTTCGAACGGAAACAGACAGGCTAAGTGGCTGTCCCGGATCGGACATCCAGGTTCAAAAAATGTCCTGCTTGGAAAAGTTTGCCAATATGGAAAATTCAGCCATATACTACTTACTATCGCGCCGCTATGGCGTCAAATCTGTGGAGAAAGCGTCATGGTGGTTCCAGAGTTGAATGTGGATGTCAGCAGTGCCCTTGACGGTATGTTTGCCCCTTTCAATCGCAGCGATGTGCCGGGTCTGGTGGTGGGCATTACGCAGCACGGCAAGTTGCTGTACCGGCGCGGCTTCGGGCTCGCCAGTCTGGAGCACGCAGTGGCCAATACGCCGGGCACGCGCATGCGGATCGCCTCGATAAGCAAGCACTTCGCCGCTCTCCTGGCCCTGCTGCTGGTCGAGGAAGGCAAGCTCGATCTCGACGCGCCGATCCGAAGCTACATTCCCGAACTCACCGGCCCGGGCGGCGACCCCACGGTCAGGCAACTTCTTATGCATCGCGGCGGCTCGCGCTGCTTTATCGACATCGGCATCCTATGCCGTGGATTGGCGGTGCCGCCGGCAGGGACCGGCCTGGCCACACAGGTTCGCCAGACGGGGCGTAACTTCGCGCCCGGCGACACGATGCTTTACAACAACGGCGGCTATCACCTGGTGTCGATCGCGATCGAAAGGGTGGGCGGCGCGTCGTTCGAGGCGCAGTTAAAGCAGCGCCTGTTTGATCCGTTGGGCATGCTCGATACCGATTCGATCCCAAGCGATTACAGCATCACGCCGGGTATTGCGACGATGCATACGCCGGCGCCGGGCGGCGGCTGGCGGCGCGGCCTGTTTCCTTCGGAGGAGAATCGCGGCGCGGGCGGCATCGTCTCGACGGTCGACGACATGCTGCGCTGGGCAGAGCATCTTCGTACGCGAGATCGCTTCGGCTCGCCCGCAACCTGGACTGCGCTGACCGAGCTTTTGCCCTTTCCAGACGGAGCCGTCGGAGGCTACGCAATGGGTCTGGCGGTCGAGTCCTATCGGGGTGTGCGTATCGTGCATCACTCCGGAGGCGTGATCGGCGGGACGAGCCAGATGCTCACGGCGCCCGACCATGGGCTCGACATCGTGATCATGGCCAACGGCGCACCCGGGTGCAGCCCGGTAAAGCTGGCCGAGCAGACGCTCGAACTCATTCTTGCCGACCATCTGGGTGAGCGCGCGCCGACGGTCGCCGCGGCTGACTACAAGGATCTGCTCGGCGAGTGGTGGTCTGCGGATACCGGCATGGTCTATGGCCTGATTGATGAGGAGGGCGTGCTGAAGCTGTCGCTGTGCGGGGCAGCGCAAGGGGTGCCGTTGAGAAAAGCACCGGACGGACGGATCATCTTGCCACCCTTGAACATGGGTGAGGTCGAGCTCGGGCTGGACGATGCTGCCAGGAGCCACGAGTTGACGATCAGGTTCGGTGGACAATCCGCCGTCTATCGAAAGGTCTCCAGAGACACCGCCGATAGGGAAGCTTTCGTCGAAGCGGTCATGGGCCAGTACTACAGCGCCGACGCTGACTGCACAGCCGTTATCGCGCGAGATGGTGAACGCATCGTGCTTCGTTGCGGCGATGCGTATGGGCAAGCCGAGTGCGAGCTGATTTGCCTGGGCGAGAAGGTTGCATGCCTCGCGCCCGCCGTGACCGGTTGGACCGCCGCGTTGAGTTTTTCGAAGCAAGGCGGGCGAATGACAGGATTCCAGATCAACCTGCCGCGCACCAGGTATCTGTCGTTCGAGCGGAAACCGACACGCTGAGCGCCTGCCGGGATCGGCTCACACCAGGAATACACACGAAATCCTGAATGCCAGTGACGGGACCGGAGCCCGTCACTTCTGTTTTGCAGCGCGGTGGAGTCCGCGTTCCGCAGACCATAACCAATCATTGAGGTAGATGAAGCGTATGACGCAAGCTGAGCCTGTTTCGATTCCCAACACCCGGACAATCGATTTTGTTTCCGGGATCAATGACCAGCAATATTCAATCAGCGTGGCGTTGCCGTGGCTGCCTGCGCCTGAACGCGGCTATCGGGTGCTCTACGTGCTCGATGGCTATTCCTATTTCGCGAGTGCTACGGAAGCCGTTCGTGCCAACGTGCATGATGTGGTTGTCGTGGGTATCGGGTATCCCAGCGATCCTGCCTCTGTAAAGAAAGCCATTGAGCCGTTTGGGCCGAAGCCGGGATTGAGCGAACTGGAGTCGATCGCCTACGCGTTCGGGATGAGGCGCTCGTATGACCTCAGCTTGCCGATTAGTGCCGATGTCCTTGCTGCACAGAGCCTACCGGTCTTCAAACAGACAACGGAACAGATTGGCGGTCTCGATGACTTCCTTGCGACGATCGAAACGGAGGTCAAGCCGCGCGTCGCGGAGCTGGTTTCCATCGATCCATCGAACCAGGCCATCTTTGGGCATTCGCTCGCCGGCATGGCTGTTCTGCACGCGTTATTCGTCGAACCGAACGCCTTTCGAACCTTCATCGCGGCCAGTCCGGCGATCTGGTGGGGCGAGAAAGCGGTGCTGGCGAACGAGGAAAAATTTTCAGCCGCTGTGGTCGCCGGCACTGTCAGTCCACGGGTGCTCGTGACCATAGGGAGCGAAGAGGAAACGGCGAAACCTGTCCCGCCCGGGTTCGGTATGGATCAGGCCGAACTCGATGCACGAGTTCGAAGCGCGCGAGCGATCGGGAACGCGCGTGATCTCACCGCAAGATTGCAAGCCTTGCGCGGATCGAATGGCTATCAGGTTGAGGACGTCGCGATTTTCGACAAACAGGGGCACGGGCTTGCACCGTGGCCGGCGCTCGGTCGCGCAATCGACTTCGCTTTTAATTGAAGCGTCTCCAGGGACACCGCCAACGCTGAAGCCTTCATCGTCGCAGAACGATGGAGTCTGCGTTGTGCAGACCATAACCAATCATTGAGGTAGATGAAGCGTATGACGCAAGCTCAGCCTGTTTCGATTCCCAACACCCGGCGAATCGATTTTGTTTCCGGGATCAATGGCCGTCAATACTCGATTAGCGTGGCGTTGCCGTGGCTGCCTGCGCCTGAAAGCGGCTACCGGGTGCTCTACGTGCTCGATGCGCATGCCTATTTCACGAGCGCCTTGGAAGCCGTTCGCGCCAACGTGCGTGATGTGGTTGTCGTGGGTATCGGGTATCCCAGCGATCCAGCTTTTGTCAAAAAAGCCATTGAGCCGCTTGGGCCATTGCCGGGATTGAACGAACTGACGTCGATGGCCTACGCCTTCGGGCTGACGCGGATGTACGACCTCAGCTTGCCGGTCAGTGCCGATGTCCTTGCTAAGGAAAACATACCGATGTTCAATCTGACAACGGAACAGGTTGGTGGTCTCGATGACTTCCTTGCGACGATCGAAACGGAGGTCAAGCCGCGCGTCGCGGAGATGGTTTCCATCGACTCATCGAACCAGGCCATCTTTGGGCATTCGCTCGGCGGCCTGGCTGTTCTGCACGCGTTATTTGTCGAGCCGAACGCCTTTCGAACCTTTATCGCGGCCAGTCCGTCGATCTGGTGGAGCGAGAAAGCGGTGCTGGCGAATGAGGACAATTTTTCGGCCGCTGTGGTCGCCGGCGCTGTCAGTCCACGGGTGCTCGTGACCATGGGCAGCGAAGAGGAGACGGCGAAACCTGTCCCCGCCGGGCTCAAGATGGATCAGGCCGAATTCGACGCACGAATTCGAAGCGGGCGAATGGTCGAGAACGCGCGTGAGCTCACCGCAAGACTGCAAGCCTTGCGCGGATCGAACGGTTATCAGGTTGAGGACTATGCGGTCTTCGCCAAACAGGGGCACGGGCTTGCAGCGTGGCCGGCGCTCGGCCGCGCGATCGACTTCGCTTTTAATTGAGCGGAACAGGCGGGCGCCCAGTGGGGCGTCGGAGCGCGGGCACTCGCAACTGACCTGAGCCCGTGTCCTACCGAACGCGTCACTGGGCATCGCCTGAAGAAAGAGTCCGACGTGAAAGCGGACCGACCTGTCAGCCGCGAGGGGCGCCCGGCGCCTTCGCGCGAGCCTGGAAGCGCCGATGCTCCTCGGGTGGCACCAATGACCCGCCCGTCGTCCAGATCACGTGCGTCGCGGCGTTCAAGTCGAGATTGCGAGCACGCAGGTAGTCGCGACCGGCAGCCGACTCGCTCAGCCATGCCGGACCCCCGACGCCCGCCACGGCCGACGGTTCAAGCTCGATCTCCATGGTCCGCTTGACCACATGCAACTGCGTGTAGAGCTCGTCGTCGCTGACGGTGAATACGCCGGCTAGCTGCGCGGCCATGAGGGGGCTGACAAGATACGACGCCTGGCCGACCGCGAGTCCGTCGGCATCCGTGCGATTATCGAGGCCGATGTCATAGACGGACACCGGTTCATCGCAACCGGCCGCCAGTTGGACCAGCATGCACGGTGACGCTACGGGCTCCGCGAAGAAGCAATGCACATGCGGGCCGAACAAGGCCTTCAGGCCGTAGGTGATGCCGCCCGGCGCACCGCCAACGCCGCACGGGATGTACACGAAGAGCGGATGTTCCGCGTCGACGATGCGGCCCGCCTCGGCAAGCTGCGCGGCCAGGTGGCGGGCCGCCGCCGCGTAGCCGAGAAACAGCATCAACGACCCTTCGTCGTCGACGAAATGACAGCGAGGCATTTCCAGCGCTTGCGCGCGTCCGCCCGCAACGGCCTGGGCATAGTCGCCCTCGTGCTCGACGACCCGAACGCCACGCTGCCTCAGGCGCTCTTTCTTCCAGAGTTTTGCGTCGGTGGACATGTGCACGACCGCCTCGAACCCCAGCGCCGCCGCCATCACGCCGATACTCAAACCGAGATTGCCTGTGCTGCCGACCGTGACCGTGTGTTGCGCAAACAGCGCCCGCGCCGGCGGCGAGGCGAGGAGCCGGCGATCATCGGTGGCGTCGATGAGGCCGTATTCGAGCGCGATCGATTCGGCGAGTGCAAGCACCTCATGAAAGCCGCCGCGAGCCTTGATGGAACCTGCAACCGGTAGCGCATCGTCGCGCTTGATGAACCACGCACCCTGAGGCTTGCCCGAGTCCGTCAATGCGGCTTGCAGGCGGTCGGTGGATACCAGCGGGGACTCTACCTTCCCTGCGCTCGCGCGGAGCTCGGGAAACAGCTGCGCCATCAACGGCTCGCAGCGCGCCAGCCGCTTCTCGGCATGGGTGATCTGATCCGTCGTCGGAGCGCCCTTCGGCAAGTTTCGGCCGACATTGGGGTTGAGCCACAGCAACGGTTGCAGCGATCTTAGTTCGGTTAACAAATCGATGGATTCAAGCATTGACTATCTCGGTGACGCCGGCTCGAATGAGCAACGCATGCGGGTGCGGGCTGAGCGTTCCGCCCCCGCCCCAGCATGGCGGCGCGGCCAAACGATGCAGGCCGCGCCGCGGCGGAGACGCCGGCAATCCCCGCGCTCATGTTCCGCTTTAGAACGGCACGTCAACCTGCATGCCGACGGTCAGAGGCTGGATGAACACCACAGAGGCGGGGCCTCCGGACGAAACGAAGCTGCTCCCGGCAGCCAACATGCCGCGCTTGTTGAAAAGGTTATGAACAAAGAAGGAGACGTTCGCTTTGCGCAGATCGATACCGGCACGCAGGTCCGTCGTGAAATAGCCCGGCAAACTGAAGTTCGGCAAGCTCTTGCTCCCGGGGAAGTTCGAGTTGCGTTGCCCGATATACGTCTCGGTCGCACCCGCGTAGGCGCGATACGAGGCGACGTTGAAGAGATAGTCGACATTGAGCGTGGCAGAAAAGTCGGGCGTGTTCGGCAGGCGATCGCCCGACACGGCCCCGATGCCGGGCACGTTTTGGGTGAGCCGGGCGTCCAGATAGGTGAGGCCCGCTCCCAGATGCCACTGCGGAGTCGGATTCAGGGTGCCGAAGAACTCCAGTCCCTTCGAACGGGCCTTGCCGCCATTGGTTACCACGCCGAGAGTATTGACGACGGTGTTGAGCTGGATGTTCTTCCATTCGATATCGAATGCTGAAACGGATATCGATGCGCGCTTATCCAGGAAATCGGCCTTGTAGCCGACTTCATAACTGGTCAGCGTGTCGGGATTGAACGTTCCCGGCGTCATTTGTCCAGTGACGGGATCGTGCAAGCTCGGCTGCGGACCGCCAGGACGGTAGCCGGTTGCGACGCGCCCGTACAGGCTGCTGTTCGGTGTCAGCAGATAGCCGAGTGTGAAGAGGTAGGTCTTGCTTGTATCGGCAGACTCGCCGGGGTGATTCCCGTTTCCGGCAAGTGGGCCTGACGAGACGGCACTGAATGTCTGATCGTTGTGGGCAACCCGCAACCCGGCGGTTGCTGACAATCGGGAGGTGAAGTGATAGGTCAGATCGCCGTAGGCTGCATATTCCTTGTAGGTCGACGGAAACTGATTCGTGAGCAGCGTGAGCGATGTTCCTGGCCCCGTGGCGGTGAGAGCCTGATCCTGGTTGCTGCTTTCGTGTGTGTAAAAAAGCCCTGCAATCCACTCGAGCTTGCGATTGGCCGGCGAGGTGAGGCGTAATTCCTGAGTGAACTTGTCCGTTGAGGCCGCCAGACGCGCGGTAGCCGTACGGAACAGCGGCGCACCATACAGGGTATTCAGGAGGCGTGGATAAACGGCCGAATCGTCGCTGATGTTGCTGGTGCGTATGGTCTGATAGGCCGAGATAGCGTTGAGGCGTGCCCATCCAAAATCGTACTCAATGTTCGCGGAATACAGTTCGATGATCTGGTCGAACGGTTCATCAACCCGCCGGCTCTGGGTGAGGTCGCCGTAGAGGGGTTGCCGCGTGTAGAAATTGTAGTCGACGTCCGCGTTGCCATCGCGCTTGATCTGCTGCGTGGTCGCGGTCAGGCGCACCGTCAGGGCATTGGTTGGCGTCACTGTCAGGGATGCCCGGCCGCCGCGCGTGCTGGAGCCATTCACCCCTTTCTCCGGATCGCTACCGATACGGTTCACATACCCGCCATCCTGCTGATTGAACGCGCTGACTCGGAGGGCCGCGACATCCTGCTTGATCGGCACATTCACCACCGCGCTTTCGGTGTGGTTGAGGCCGCCATGGTCGGTACCCGAAAGCATGACGCTCGCATGACCGCTGACGTCGCCTTCGGTGTCCGGCTCATTGGTCACATACTTCAGCAGCCCGCCCATTGCACCCGCGCCGTATAGCGTGCCCTGCGGACCTCGCAGCAGCTCGATATGGTTAAGGTCAAGCAGGCTCATGTCCAGCGCAAGTTGTGCACCGTCCCCATAGATCGTACTGGAGCCAAACGGCACTTCGTCGACATAGACACCGACTGTCGGTGAGATGTCGGCGCCGGTCGTGATCCCGCGCATGCTGATCTGAGCGTTACCCGCTCCCGCCGAGGTGAGGGTTACGCCCGGCTCCTTCGTCAGGTAATCGCTCATCGACGCGTCGCCCTTGCGTTGAAGTTCTTTCGCACTCAGAGCATTCACCTGCATCGGCACTTCACGCGCCGGCTCCCGGCGCCGGTTCGCCGTGATTTCGACCGTGTTCAGGGTGGTGACATCGCCGGTCGCAGTGGTCTTGGCGGGCGCTTTAGGTGTGGCCGGCGCCGCTGTGTTCGTGGCGCTTGCGGCGACGGGTGCGGAACCCGGCGCTGTATTGGATGGAGCCGTTTGGGCATGCGCACACAGTACCGTCAGGCCGACAGCGGGCCCGAAAAACAGCGATGCATAGCGGCCGCCCACCGGCCGCCCGCTCGTGCGACCGTTGTTACGCTTGCCCCGCGGGGGCCTGTTCTGATTGGTTTTTATACCCACGATGGGTCTCCTCCTTGAATTCCATGATTAGGGTTCAACTGGCTGGAGTGGCCCGGCGGGATCTCTGCCGCTCCTTGTACCGGGGTCACAGACACAAGGTAGCAAAAAATTATCCATAAAAGAAAATATTTTCAAAAATGATATATTCCAACCACGTTGAACAAGTTGGAAGAGGGGCGGCCAGTTTATGGAAAGGCCGTGACCGTGAGGCCGGTGGCGGCTGCGCCCTGCGTTGCGGGATGGCTGGCCGCAGCATTTTTCTGCTGGTTCGGCCCTTCAACCGCACAGGCGACGGGGACGGCGACGGCTTTGCAGCTCGCCACGCGCTCGCGGGGGACCAAGAGGATCTTGAATTTTCCTAAATGGAAATATTCTTGTCATTCGGTACAATGGCAAGCGTTGGCAGCGACATCGGGCGGCTCGACACCTGAATCCCGGAGGCCGGCTGTTTGCCGGCAGAAGACTGTGCGGGAATCAATGGAGACGCCCGCCGGTTTGGCTCGCGAAACAGGCAGCACCATGAGGCGCTGTAGGTGATTGCGATACGGCAGGCCGCCGCCCGGCCTGATGACAATTCGATATCGAAAGAACAAAAATGAAATTCTTTATGGCAGGCCTCGACACCGAAACCAATACCTTCTCGCCTATCCCTACCGGGCGGCAAAGCTTCGAGCAGCTATTGATCGCATATGGGGACGCCACGCAGCGTCAACTGAACTGCTGCTCCGCTCAGCTCGCAACCTGGAAGCAAATGGCCGATGCGCGAGGCTGGACGGCGGTCGAAAGTCTCTGCGCGGTAGCGGAACCGGGCGGCATTACCAGCCGTGCCGTGTACGAAGAATTTCGGGAAAGGATCGTTGCAGATCTGAAGGCAGCAGGCGCCGTCGATTTCGTTATCCTCGCGCTGCACGGCGCAATGGTGGCCGACGGCTATGACGACGTCGAAGGAGATCTGCTCAGCCATATTCGGCGTGTTGTCGGGCCGGATCTGCCGATTGGAGTGGAACTGGATCTGCACGCTCATCTCACGCCGCTTATGCTGGACAAGGCAACGGCAATCGTGACGTACAAGGAGTACCCGCATGTCGATATCGAAATATGCGCGGCTCAACTCTTCGAACTCGTTGCAGACACGGCGGCCGGTAAGGTCAGGCCCAAAATGGCGATGTTCGATTGCCGGATGCTAGGCACCTTCAGGACGCAGGATCAGCCTCTGCGCGAGTTCGTCGAAAGAATGAAAGCGATGGAGGGCGCCGATGGCATCCTCTCCGTGTCTTTCGTGCATGGCTTTCCATGGGGCGATGTCGCGGACGTTGGCGCCAAGATGCTCGTGATCGCCGACGGTGACCAACGGAAGGCCGCTACCGTGGCCGAGGCACTGGGCGAGGAGATCTGGAGCAAACGCGCAGCCTTGACGCCGATTTTCAAATTGATAGACGAAGCGCTGGATCGCGCATGCGCCGCTGCCGAGGGCCCAATTGTTCTAGCCGATGTGTCCGATAACGCCGGTGGCGGTGCACCAGGCGATTCGACTTTTATTCTGCAGAGAATCCTGGAGCGGGGCATCGACAATGTCATCAGCGCGCTGTACTGGGATCCGGTTGCCGTCCGTTTCTGTCAGGAGGCGGGCGAAGGCGCGCGACTGAAACTTCGTGTTGGGGGAAAAGTCGGCGCCACCTCAGGCCAACCGCTGGATCTGGACGTTACCGTGCGCCGGACCGCGTCCGGCATCACGCAAAGATTCGGCGTCGTCCCCATCAGTATCGGCGACGCAGTTTGGGTTAGCACCGGTAACGTCAATCTGATTCTGAACACGCATCGAACGCAGGTCTTCCACCCTGAATTCATGGTCGCATTAGGACTCGATCCGAGTCAGTTCCGCCTGATTGTTGTTAAGTCCCTCAACCACTTCCATGCGGCCTTTGCCTCGCTCGCCAAGGACATTATTCATGTCGACGCGCCGGGCGCGCTCAAGCGAGACTTTGCCACCCGGCCTTATGCAAAGTCGGGCAGATCATTGTGGCCCGCTACAGACGATCCATTTGCGGACACACAGATGCGCCACTGATGAATCAAGGGGATACGGTGAACTTTCATGCAATGATTTGAGGTCAGGAGATGACGGTACAGAATCATTTTTCAGCTACATATGTCGAAGCGCGGGAAAAATTTCTGAAGGCGGCTCAAGCTTTGGGTATGACTGTTGGGCGCGCATTTCATCCATACAAGGTCGGGCCCGATGGAGCGGCGCTTTCGATCGACTCAGCCCGGTTTTCGCCTGACAACGCCAGGTCACTGCTCGTCATAACGTCGGGAACGCACGGCGTGGAGGGCTTTTGCGGATCGGGATGCCAGATCGGTTTGCTGAACGACGCCGATTTTCTGGACGAACTGCGAGACAAGGCGGTCGCGCTGCTCCTCATTCACGCTGTCAATCCTTACGGGTTTGCGCATCTGCGCAGAGTGAATGAAGACAACGTCGACCTGAATCGCAACTGTGTTGATTTCAGCACTGCTGTCGGCGCCAACCCGAATTACAGGGAACTCGATGCATTGCTTTTGCCCGATACGTGGCCGCCGACGGATGCCGATAATGACGCGCTTGCCGGCTACATCCGGCAGCATGGCGAGCGCGAGTTGCGCGAGACCGTGACGAAGGGGCAATACGAGATACCTGACGGCATGTACTACGGCGGCAGTTCGCGCTGCTGGAGCACGCAGGAGGTCAAGGCGATTCTCGGCGCGCACCTGCCCAACTTCGATCGTTTGGCGTGGGTGGATATCCATACCGGCCTCGGCGCCCAGGGTCATGGCGAGAAAATATTCATGCGCGAGGACATGTCCGAACTGCGGCGAGCGCGCAACTGGTGGGGCGCTGACGTCAAACAGATCTTTGAACCACGCTCGGTTTCGGCCGTTTTCGATGGGCCGTTGATGAGTACCGTCTACGACGGATTCCCGACAGTCGAAAAGACCACGCTCGGCCTCGAATTTGGAACCTATGAGACCTCGCGGGTCTTGCAGGCGTTACGCGCGGATCATTGGCTGCATCGGCATCCTGACGTATCCGCTGAACAGTCGGAGCAGATCGGCCGGGACCTGAAAGACGCCTTCTATTGCGATGACGACACATGGAAAGGGATGGTGTTTGCGCAGACACGCGTCATCGCACTGCAGGCGATTTTTGGTCTTTCTGGGAAGGGTGACTGAGCCTGAATCCTG
Organism: Paraburkholderia haematera; assembly: GCF_905220975.1. Classification (GTDB taxonomy): domain Bacteria; phylum Pseudomonadota; class Gammaproteobacteria; order Burkholderiales; family Burkholderiaceae; genus Paraburkholderia; species Paraburkholderia haematera. The sequence continues at coordinate 39,619 of NZ_CAJNBK010000004.1, forward strand.
GCTGACTGATCAAGCATCACTGGAAATATTACTGAGGTTCAAATGTCTCATGCCATGTTGAACGCTGAACTTGAAAGATTCATCGACATCGGGATTCCTGGCATCTCCGCCGCGATTGCAAATCGAACGGGCGTAATCTGGTCACACACGGCTGGTTTTGCCGATATCACAGCTCGAGTGCCGATGACGCGGGACTATGTTTTCGGCGTCGGCAGCATCACCAAGACGTTCATTAGTGTTCTCGCCTTCCAGCTTGCGCAGGAAGGCCTTCTCTCACTCGACGCTACGCCTTTGTCTATTCTTGGTCCCGGTATCGTTCGGGGAATCGCCAACGCCGATACGGCGACGATCGCCCAACTCATGAATCACACGGCCGGCATACCGAGCTGGGAAGACGATCCAGCGTGGATCCGTGACGGGCGCGGCGAAACGATCGAGCCGTCCCGGCGTTGGGGCAAGGGCGATACGCTCGACTATATTCGAGGCGACAGCCATCCTGCGCTCTTTCCGGCGGCGCAGCAGTTTTCCTATTCGAATACCAACTTCACCTTGCTGGGTCTCGTGATCGAGCATGTTGCCTGTTCTTCACTGCAAGCAGAATTGCATCGCCGGATCATCGATCCGCTCGAGCTGACGCAGACCTACCTCGAAGGCTTTGAAGAGCGGAACGGCGTGTCGCAGCCGCGTCGTTACCACTACGCAACGGAGACCTTCCGCCAGACCGCGGGCATCGCACAGTCCTTTCCCGAGTTGCCTCGTGGCTTGATCGATGTCAGCGGTTCCAATCTGTCCGTCGAATGGGCCGCCGGTGGCATGGTTTCATCTCCTCGCGACCTCGTCCGCTTCGGGTCCGCGTTGCGCGACGGCGAACTGCTTCGGCCTGACACATTCGACCTGATGAGGCGCTGGGTGAGCGCCCGATTGAAAGCAGATGCGGGGCACGGTTTGTTCCGCTTCGAGACGAAGAGCGGTTTTCTTAACGGCCATACCGGCGGCGTCCTTGGTTCCACAGGGTGCTTCTGGTGGGCAGAGAAAGGCGATTGCGTCGTAGCGGTATTGGCCAATGTCGGTTCGATGCACGCTGGAGTCGTTCCGGCCAGCGCAGCCGATGTCGCGCTTCATGGCGATTTCACTGCGCTCGCCATGGCGTATGCCGCCGAGCTTGCATGACAACGTAGCGCTGGCAACGGATGGTCCAGACCGTGTCACACGGCCTGAACCGGCGCTCGATCACCCTTTCACGGGTTGCTTCGGAGATAACGCCGCCGCACCATTCAAGCGGTGCCGTGGCGATGCTGCAGAATTAGCGCCGGCCGCGATTGCGCTGCGAAATTCGGTCAGCCATTTTTCGCGCTTCGCTGCGGCGGCGATGACATTGCGCTCCTTGACGTGACCGAAGCCGCGAATCTCGTCCGGCAGGTTGGCGAGTTTCATCGCGAGATCGAAGTTCGCGCTGTCGAGCGACAGGCATAGTTCGTCCATCAGCGCGATGTACTGCTCAATCAGCTCACGCTCATTGCGGCGTTCGGCCGTCTTGCCGAATACGTCAAACGCCGTGCCGCGCAGGAACTTGAGCTTTGCCAGCATACGGAACATCGCGAGCGTCCATTGGCCGAACCGCTGCTTCTTCAGATGTCCATCTTCGTCGCGTTTCGCCAGCAACGGCGGAGCAAGATGGAATACCAGTTTGTAGTCGCGCCCGGGTTCGCCTTCGAACTGCGCGCGCAGTTTGTCCATGTAAGCCGGATCCGCGTAGAGACGCGCAACTTCATACTCGTCCTTATAGGCCATCAGTTTTGCAAGATTGCGCGCAACAACTGGTGTGAGACGGTTTTTCGCGCCTGCGGCAAACGCGGCTTCCGCTGCTCGCACGCGCTCGACGACCTCGACATATCGTGCTGCGTAGCGCTCGTTCTGGTAAAGCGTTAGCTGCTTGACGTGACGCTCGATGAGCCGCTCCAGCGGCTCTGGAATCTGTACGACGATCGCCTGCTGCCGGTCGGTACGCGGTGCAAAAGTATCGGTCGCAGCCTCGCCGTGGTGCGCGACGTAACGGCCCCATTCGAATGCCAGCCGGTTCTTTTCAACCGCCACGCCGTTCAGTTCAATTGACCGATCAAGGCTCTCATAGCTGACCGGCAGCCAACCGCGTTGCCAGGCAAAACCCAGCAACAATGGATTGGCGTAAAGCGTGTCGCCAAGCAGCGCCAGCGCAAGCCGGTTTGCGTCCAGGAAAGCACAGTCCTCGCCGATGCTGTCGCGTAAGTCGTACTGCGTTTGATCGGCGGGAAAGGTCCAATGAGGATCGCGGACGAACTGTGCGGTCGGCGTCGCGCCGCTATTGATCACGGCCTTCGTCATGCCGCGTTGCGTGCGAGCGAGCACTTCGGCGGAAGCCGAGACAATGGCATCGCAGCCGAGAATCAGGCGCGCCTCGCCAGTTGCAACCCGCGTCGCGTGCAATTGATCCGGCGTGGCGGCGATCTGCACGTGACTCAGTACGGCGCCGCCTTTCTGCGCGAGGCCTGCCATATCGAGTACGGTCACGCCTTTGCTTTCGAGGTGGGCCGCCATCCCGAGCAAGCCGCCGATCGTTACCACGCCGGTACCGCCCACGCCCGTCACCAGCACGCCGTAAGGCTTCGACAAAGAAGCAATAGCGGGTCGAGGAAGCACTGAAAAGTCCGGTAATGCCGCGCCTGAAGCATCCTTGACGGCCTTCTTTACCTGTGCGCCTTCAGCCGTGACGAAGCTCGGACAAAAGCCGCTCACGCATGAAAAATCCTTGTTGCATGACGACTGGTTGATCCTGCGTTTGGTGCCGAGTGGCGTATGCAGCGGTTCGACGGAAAGACAGTTGGATTGCACCGAACAATCGCCGCACCCTTCACATACCGCGTCGTTAATAAAAGCGCGCCTGGCGGGATCGGGATAAGTGCCCCGCTTGCGACGCCGGCGCTTTTCGGTCGCGCAGGTCTGATCGTAGATCAGAATGCTGGTACCCTCGACTTCGCGCAACTCGCGCTGCAGACGGTCGAGTTCATCGCGGTGATACACGTTGACGCCTTCAGGCAGACGCACGCTCGCATCGTATTTTTCGGGCTCGTCGGTGACGATCAGTACCCGCTTTGCGCCTTCGGCGACCACCTGGAATGCGATCTGCGGGACCGTCAGTACACCGTCTACCGGTTGGCCACCTGTCATCGCGACAGCATCGTTGTACAACACCTTGTAAGTGACGTTGGCGCTCGCCGCGATCGATGCGCGAATCGCCAGAAGACCCGAATGAAAATAGGTGCCGTCGCCGAGATTGGCGAACACGTGACGCTCGTTCGTGAAATGCATCTGGCCGGTCCACGCGACACCTTCGCCACCCATCTGGCTGAATGTCTCCGTATTGCGGTCCATCCACATCGTCATGTAATGGCAACCGATACCGGCAAGCGCACGCGAGCCTTCGGGTACGCGCGTCGATGTGTTGTGCGGACAGCCGGAGCAGAACCACGGCTGGCGTTCCGCAACCGTGCGCGGCTTGGCAGCTTCGCGTTCCTTGGCTTCGATGACGGCAACGCGCGCTTCAATCCGCGCCCGCAGATCGTCTGGCAAATCGGCCCTCGCCAGACGGCGCGCAATCGCCTTCGCGATCAGTGCGGGGGAGAGTTCGTAATGCGCCGGTAGCAAAGCCTGGCCGCGCGGCACCGACCACTCGCCGCCTTCGTCATCGCGTTGGTCGAACTTGCCGAATACCTTCGGGCGAACGTCGTCGCGCCAGTTGTACAGTTCTTCCTTCAGCGCGTACTCGAGAATCTGGCGCTTCTCTTCGACGACCAAAATTTCGTCGAGACCGGTCGCGAAATCGCGAGCATTTTGCGCGTCGAGCGGCCACACGCAGCCCACCTTCAGCACTCGAATACCGATGCGTGCGCAGGCTTCGTCATCGAGCGACAGATCGGCGAGCGCCTGGCGCGTGTCCAGATACGCTTTTCCCGCGGTCATGATGCCAAGCCGCGGCGTGGGACTGTCGATGACAATGCGGTTCAGCCCGTTTGCGCGAACATACGCTAGCGCCGCGTACCACTTGTGGTTGAGCAGTCGCGCTTCCTGCGCGAGTGGCGGATCGGGCCAGCGGATGTTAAGCCCGCCTTCGGGCATCTCGAAGTCGTCCGGCAAGACGATCTGCAAACGATCTGCATCGATATCGATTGATGCGCTCGATTCGACCACATCCGTCACACATTTCATCGCGACCCAAAGGCCCGAATAGCGGCTCATCGCCCATCCGTGCAGGCCGAAGTCGAGATACTCCTGGACACTCGCCGGATAGAGCACCGGAATGCCGCTTGCGACAAACATATGCTCGGACTGATGCGCGACCGACGACGATTTCGCCGCGTGATCGTCGCCCGCGAGCACCAGAACACCACCGTTCGGATCGGTACCCGCCGCGTTGGCGTGCTTGAAGACGTCACCCGTGCGGTCGACCCCCGGACCCTTGCCATACCACATCCCGAACACGCCATCGACCTTCGCGCCCGGCCACAGGTTGACCTGCTGCGTACCCCACACGGCAGTGGCGGCAAGATCCTCGTTAACCCCAGGCTGGAACACAACGTCGTGTTGCTTAAGGTGCTTCTTCGCTTTCCATAAACCCTGGTCGAGCGCCCCGAGCGGCGAGCCGCGATAGCCCGACACGTAACCCGCCGTATTCAGGCCGGCGAGCCGGTCGCGTGCCTTCTGCAGCATGGGCAGACGGACCAGCGCCTGCGTGCCGCTCATATAAACGCGGCCTTTTTCGAGCGTGTATTTATCGTCGAGCGAGACCGTTGCAAGCGCGTCACGCAGTGGAGCCGATAGCGGGGCATTCATGGTTGGGAGTCTCCGGGGCGTTATTTGATGCGGAGTATAGGAAGCGGAATTTCCATCGTAAAATCACAAATACCGAACCCTGTTATTCGAAAAACACATGTCAAAAGACATCACCTTGCGGCAGATGCGTTACTTCGTGGCAGCCGCGCAAAGCGGGCAGTTTTCGATGGCGGCGACTACCGAACATGTGTCGCAATCGGCCATCACGAACGCGGTGCTCGCGTTGGAGGACACGCTTGGAACGCGGCTGTTCGATCGGCTGCCGCAGGGTGTCGCGCTAACCCCTGAGGGTCAGGATTTTCTGAACCACGCGCGTCACATACTCGATTCCGTGCGCGACGCCGTTTATAAGGCGCCGTTCCGCTCACATGATCTGAAGGGGACCGTGCGCATTGCCGCGTCGTATACGTTGCTCGGTTATTTCCTGCCCGAACTGCTGGCGCGATTTCGCGCAACGTATCCTGATGTCGTGATCGATCTGCACGATACGGATCGAATGTCGATTGAGCAGGCAGTGCTCGATGGGGACGTCGATCTCGGTGTGGTGCTACTGTCGAACGTGGAGAATGTCAGGCGTTTCGGCCACCATGTGCTGATCCGCTCGCGCAGGCAGCTTTGGACCTCGCCAACGCATCCGCTCGCGCAACTCAATGCGCCGTCGCTCCAGGATGTCGCCGGTTATCCGTACATCCTGATTACGGTGGACGAAGGCGAGCAGTCGACACTGCGCTACTGGAAACAGAACGGAGTTGAGCCGAACGTGGCGTTTCGCACGAGTTCGATGGAAGCACTACGCGGTCTGGTCGCGCATGGTTTCGGCGTGACCATTCTGTCTGATATGGTGTTCCGGCCCTGGTCGCTGGAGGGCAAGCGGATTGAGGCGCGACCTATTCTGGATGCAGTCCCGCAAATGGACGCCGGCATGCTGTGGCGCAAAGGCGCGAGGCTCGATACGCCGGCTTTGGCGTTCCAACAGTTCCTGATACATGCCTGTGGGAGTTGAGGGCAAGAACGATGGTTCTGGTGCAAACAGTCAGCGAAGCCGAGACGGCTCCAATATATAAGGATGCCTTATTTATTGAACAGGGCAGCATTCCAGGCGGCCGGTGCAGCAGTATCCTAGAGTCCGGGAGTGCGGAGATTGAACTGACCCTTGCTGAAAAAGGCTTTGGCCGCGCTCACATCGCGCTTTGCGCTGAGCATGAAGTCCACTGTCTGGCCGACCCGATCTACCGCCCGGTAGAGATAGACCCACTTGCCACGAATCTTCAGATAGGTCTCGTCAACGCGCCATGACCGGCCTGTGGGTATGCCAATCCGGTTCCAGCGCTTGATGAACTCCGGCGTAAAGCGCTTTACCCAACGCATGATCGTGGTGTGTGCCAGCGACAATCCCTGCTCAGCCATCATCTCGACCAGATCGCGCAGGCTGAGCTTGTAGCGAAGGTACCAGCGCACACACAGAATAATGATCTCCCGATCAAAATGCCGACCATCGAACAACCCCTCCAGACGCTTCCCCTTGCTCATCACCGCCCACCAGATTGATTGGATCGCTACTTTAACCGGTCCAACGAGCCTATTTGCACCAGAACCGTTTTGGCTGGCCACGTTAGCTCCTCAACTGAGTTCGTTCACGAATTCCACAGCACGTGGCCACTCACCGAACCCCGAGGCGGGGTTGAGGTGACCGACAGCGCCGACATCAACCAATCGGCTGCCCCAGGCGTTCGCCAGTTGCGTAACCTCTTCGATCCTCGCGAGAGGGTCATTCGTACTGGCCGCCACAATGCTCGGAAACGGTAGCCGAGTTCGTGGCGTGGGCAGCCAACCGTTCTGACGCAACACATCCATCGTCGGATAGCCGTCCGGCAGTGGCGTTTCGAAATCCGGCGGCGCCGCGAGCAGCGCGCCCTTGATTTTGCGCCGGTGATGTTGCGCCCAGTGCACAGTGATCATCACCCCGGCACTGTGCGACACGAGCACCACGGGGTCGGTGATGCTCGCGAGTGCCTGGTCGAGCGCGTCGATCCGGGCCGCGCAGCTGAGCTTGTCGTGCTCCAGCGGCGGTACTACGCGCACGTTGGGCAGCTTGCGTGCGAGTATCGTCTGCCAGTGATCCTCAACGTGGTCCCGCAGGCCGGGAACGATCAATATGGTTGGCGGCGAAGAAGATGGCATTAGCTAGGACCCGTGAAAAATATCAATTGGGTATGGGCTGGTCGCGCACTTCGTCGAGGCGGCGCAGCTCTTTTACATCGTGGCTGTGTCTGGCTCCGGGAAACAAGAATCTCTGGCGGCAAGATCCTGTCGTCAAAGACACGCCGAATCACTGCGCTACGTTTTGCAGGCCAAACAGCCTGGCACACTCAAATCACGAAAATGGAGGAACCCGTGGTTTTTCGAGCCTCCAGGTCCTGATGGGCCTGCACCGCGTCCTGCAAGGCATACCGCTGATTGATCCCGATGCGGATGCGGCCTGCTGCAACATGGCCGAATAGCTCATCGACCAGTTCCGCCTTTTCGGCCGGATCGGCGATGTAGTCGGCGAGTCCCGGGCGGGTCAGGTACAGCGAGCCCTTGCGGGCCAGAATTTGCGGATCGAACGGCGGGATTTTGCCGGAAGCGGTGCCGACGCAGACCATCAGGCCGCGGCGTTTGAGGGAGTCTAGCGAGGACATGAAGGTGGCCTTGCCCACACTGTCGAAGACCACGGACACGCCTACTCCGTTGGTGAGTTCCCGCACGCGTCTGGCCACATCCTCATGACTGTAGTTGATCGTGTGATCACAGCCGTGGGCGCGGGCTACCTCGGCTTTCGCGTCAGTCGAAACCGTACCGATCACCGTCAGCCCGAGCAATTTGGCCCACTGCGAAACGATCAGGCCGACACCGCCTGCTGCGGCATGCAGCAGCACGGCCTCGCCCGCCTTGAAGGGGTAGATTCGGCGCACCAGGTAGGCGGCGGACAAGCCCCGCATGGTCATGGCCGCCGCAGCCTCGCAACTGATGGCCTCCGGCAGCTTGATCAGCAGCGCGGCAGAAATCAGCCGCTCAGTGCTGTAGGCGCCCAGTGTGTTGATGAAGCCCGTGTAGGTCACACGGTCGCCGACCGCCAGATCGGTGACGTCGGCACCGATGGCGTCGACCACGCCTGCTGCCTCGTTGCCGAGGCCGCTGGGGAGCGGAACCTCGTAGGTACCTCCGCGGAAGTAGGTGTCGGCAAAGTTAAGGCCCACCGCCACGTGGCGGACGCGCACCTCTCCAGGTCCCGGCTCTCCAACTTCGGCGTCCTCAAAACGAAGGACTTCGGGACCGCCGGTTTCGTAGAATTTAACGACTTTCGCCATGTTGTCTCCTGTTATGTCTTGACTGCCGCAGTTCGCCTGCGGCTCGCTAGCCCTTATTTCACCCTTGATATGTCAATTTCGCCCAGAGGCTTCAGGTCGGCTTGCGCAGGAATCCCTGGTTGCCACCGTTACGATTGGGCGCAAATCCATTGGCCTGAAGCGTCTCTTCCGCCGTGTCGTAGAAGACCCCGATCTTCATGATCTCTCGTGCCTGTTTCGCTGTCGCGATGGGGCGGCCAAATTCGCCGGAGATACGCACCAACTGCTTAATTTGCTCGACGGAGCTCATCTTGCCTGTGCGGGTCTGGTTCCAGAGCACATCTTCGATGCCGCACCGCACATGCAGGCCCAAGGCAATGCCTATCATATTCACGGGCAGCACATTTAGCACCGAACTCTCCACCGTGATCACCGCGCCGTCGGGCGCAGCACGCAGAAAGTTGGCCAGGTTGTAGATGTTCGCTTGATCCATGCCGCCGCTGATAGCCACCCAGTTCATCACCAGTGGCCCCTTGTAGACGCCGCGGCGAATCATCCGCTCAATCGTTTCAAAGCTGTTGATGTTGTAGCACTGAAACTCACTTTGAATTCCGGCGGCCGTCAGACGTCGGATGTGCTCTTCGGCCCAGCTGGGATTCGAAGGCACGATCATGTCTTTGTAGGTTGCATAGAGGTTCGGGAACCCCCGCGAAACTCCCTTGAAGTCATCTATACCGGCATGCTCGGTCACATTCATCTGCGTCGTGTTGACGGTGACAGTCACCTGGTCGGGCTTCGGATCGAGTTCGGCCAGCATATGCCGCGTGTCATCGCTAAGCCATTGTGCGGCCTGGCCCTCGGATTCAGGCGCGAAGCTGATGGAGCCGCCCACCTGGATGACCATTTCCGGCACGCGGGCGCGCACCCCGGCGATCAGCTCATTGAACATGGACAGGCGCTTGCTGCCCTTGCCATCGGGTTCGCGCACATGCAGATGCAGCACGGTAGCGCCGGCTTCGTAGCAATCCGCCGCCTTCTGGATCTGCTCCTCCATCGTGACAGGAATATCTTCCGGGAAGTCCGAGGGAATCCAACCCGGCGCATAGGGAGCAGCTGTGATGATCAGAGGCTGCTGGTTCTCGGGATACAGGTGGCCGTCAAGGAAGTTCATGATGATGGATATCCAAGTTGAAATGTGAATATTGAGAATGTCGAACCAGATGAGAAAGCTTTAGAACCTCATTTGCAGCACCACCGAGTGCCTGATGCGACCAGATGAATCATCTGGCTGGTCGCCACTTTCCGCTTTACATTGCATGCCTTGCACTTGACTTTTCATGACAGTAGTCCGCTGACGCAAGAGCGCCGGGTGTCGACTGCCGCATCCGCGGTCCCGACCGCGACGGCAGGACAAAACGGGATCAAGTGCACATCATGCTGACCAGTCTGGTTCATTGTCTGCGCCTGACTTTCATCGGGATCCTGATGAACCCGTGGCATGCCGCGTGCGCTTCTGTCGTTAGCAATGTGCCGTGCGATGGATCGTTCGTTCTTCAACGTGCTTCCCAGCGGTTTCGACAATGAGACGGATGCGTGGGCGTGATGTCATGGTGAGGCGGCATCGCAATGCCGACCATGCACGCGTAGCAAAGCGCTTCGTGAGTCATTGGAGTGAGATTCCCCCTCGGGATAAGCCCCGAAGCAATCCGCGCCGCAATCCGTCGAGCGGCATGAGTTTTGTTCGCCAATATCTTCGTAAATGGCTGTGTCGACGGCATCGGAATCCCTCTGTTCATTGACTTCGCATCGGCCGCGGCATTGCCAGACGACCGAGATTCGTAGTGTATCCCCATAAATTAATAATGTCGACAAAAATAGAGGTGCGAAATTCGGCGACGGATGTGGCAGACGCCTATTGACTCTGCCAGCGCGAATCTGGGGTTCCGAACGTGAGCACTTGTTGCGAAGACGCAAACCGTTCTGCCTGCCAGATCGACTCAGTATAAGTATTAATGTCGACATCAACAATTTTAGAGGATGATCGGCATTGTCAGTGCTCAGTCGGCAAACCGGGGCGTTGCAGGAAGGCCGGAGTCGTCGGGCGATCGTCAAGTTACGCATCCCGTCCAAATCAGTTGACGGGCATGAAAAGAGGGCACCATGAAGCGGAACATCGTCGATATCGAGGCGCCGTCTTTATTGAACGGCGGTGCGTATGCCGAGTTGTCGGCCACCCTGGATGGGGCGATCGCCGCCAACCTTCCATATGAGAAGTCGTCGGCGACATCGTTGAGTTCCACGGTCCGAATACCGGGAGGATCTTTCGCGACAAGAACGTGTGCGTGCGCCGATTGCGACGGCAGTGGGGATCGACGACCCCGCGCCATTCGGTAACAGTCAGGTATTCGGCCGGGCTCGCCCGGTCATCATAAAAAGCAGAGGAGACGTCAATGAAACTGAAGTGGAGCGGAGTAGCGGTACTCGCGGTATTCGCCAGCGCGTCGCATGCGCAGTCGTCGGTCACGTTGTACGGCGCAATCGATTCGGGCGTTTTCTATCAGAGCACGGCGGCTTCGTCGTTCGCGCCGACCGCCCGCAACAACGGGCACGTGTATGGCATCAAGGACGGTAGCCTCTATGGGAGTTTCTGGGGCATCAAGGGGGCCGAGGACATCGGCGGCGGCTACAAGGTCAACTTCAGGCTGCAGGGGGTGTTCAACAGCAGTAACGGCAAGCTCGGGCTGGCCGACACGACGGGCGGTACCGCGGTGTTCAACCAGCAGGCGACGGTCGGCCTCTCCGGACCGTTCGGCACGTTCGACGCCGGACGGCAGTACACGCCGATGATCTACGCGATGGCCGATACCGACGTCCGCGCGGCGCAGTACTTCGGCAGTATCCTCGGCGCATGGCTCGGGCTGAACCAGGCCGCCGGCTGGCCCGGGACGAACACGAACGTGCCGATCGGCGCGCTGTACGACAGCAACGCGCTCGTCTACCAGACGCCGAAGTTCTACGGCGCTTCGGCCGCGCTGGAGTACGCGCCGGGCGGCGTGCCGGGCCAGATTCAGGGCGGCACGCGCGAATCGGCGGTGCTCAGGTATTCGAACTACGGCCTCAATCTCTCCGCCGTCTACTACAACGCCCACGACACGAACCTCGCGGCGGCCGCGCCGACCGGACTCGACAACAACCGCTTCTACTATTTCGGTGCGAAGTACACGTTCCGCGGCGCATCGGTGTCGGCGTCTTACGGGATCGGCAAGAATCCGTCGAAACCGAACCTCGCCGACTACGAAATGATTTCAGGTGGCCTCGGCTATCAGTTCACACCGTTCTTCAAAGTCACGTCCGGCTTCTACTACCTGAAGGACCGCAACCACTCGGCGAACCATTCGAGTGAATACGCGGTGGGCGCGGAATACAGTCTGTCGAAGCGCACAATCGTCTCTGCGCAGGTCGGGTACGTTGCGAACCACGGGACGATGAACCAGACGATCATGTACGGCCAGATCGTCGCGCCGGGCGTATCGACCACGGCCGCGATGATCGGCCTGCGGCACAGCTTCTGATGAATTGAAATCGAAACGGAGAACAACGATGAAAACGATGAATGGAATCAGGGTGGCGCTCGGCGTTGTGATCGCGGCGGTGTCGATCAGTGCATGGGCGCAAGACGGAGCGTCGGCGGGGGCTTCGGCTGGTACGGCTAGCGCGGCGGTCACCGCGTCAGGCGGCATGACGGCAAAAGCCGCGCGGCAAGCGAATCGCGCGCTGCGGCGCAAGGTGTACGCGGCGCTCGCGAAGCACAAGGAGATTGACGCTGGCGACATCAGCATCACGGCGAAAGGCGGCGCGGTGCTGATCACCGGCACGGTCCCTGACGCGTCGCAGATCAATACCGTCACCGAGATTGTGAAAGGCGTCGCGGGAGTGACGTCTGTGACCAGCAAGCTCACGTTGCAGCGGCCGTTCGGCCAGTAGTGCGGCGCGACGGCCAGCCGTTCGGGTAAGGAGGATCCTGTCATGAAGGTCATCTCTCACCTCGACAAGGTGCGACGCCTGGCGGTGCTTCGAGAGCACCTCGACCCGTTAGCCGACTTCGAATTGTGGTTCTGGACCACGCTGACCGCCAGTATCAACGTGTTCAACGCGGCGCTTCATCTCGCAGGTCTGACGCGTGACGATCCGGTGTTCTCGACTATTCCCGGCGTGCACGTTGTGAAGCAACCAGATGGCAGCTACGCGCGCAAGTTGCGTGGGCTCGGCGATGTGAGCCATGTCGGTTGGCCGGAAATCGAGGGAGACGTACCTCAGACCATTCGGCAGCTCGAATACGCGTTGCATACCATCGAGCATCATCGGGATCCATGCATTCGCGGAGATCGCGTTCCAAACCAGGTCATCGTCGACGAATGTGAGCAAGCGTTTTCACAAGTCATGTACACATTCGACCAGGCGTTGAAGAGTGCCGAGTATGAAAACCGAGAATCATCGGCTCAAAGCCGAGAACATCGAGACGTCGCTGAGGTTCCTCGGCGAAGATGACTGGGAAATGAAAATTGAGGCAGCGATGCTGGCCGGCACACACTGGGCGAACTACGCGCTGCATCGCCGCGGCGTCACTTCAGACAGTGAGGACATCCTCCACAACTCGATGCTGGTCGTTTGCATGCTGCGTAAGTATTCCCTTGCGGAAGGCGAACTGCTTGGTGCGCTGACCGAAATCGAGGAGCTTCGCCCTCTTTATGTTCGGGGAGACTTGCCAGACGGCTCTCGCGCCGCAGCGCGGGCGCTGGAATTGCTTCGGTTGATCAGCGCGCTCGCCAGGCGCGCGCCATGACCACGTCAGCGGGAAGCGTCGCGATGATTCATCCGACTATTCAAGCTTCAGCTACGCGATCAAATTAGTGCTCGCGCGCTACCGAAAGCCCGAGCGGCGGCATCGATAATTTGCGATCAAGAAGGCCTGCGGCGGGCGCGGCACACGGCTAGTCATACCTGCCATCGTATTTCGCGGCCAACCAGGATTGGAGAAAGAAAGATTAATGTCGACATAAATACGGTGATCTGCTATCTTGTTTGACAGATGCAGGGGAGACCATATTTCACGGTTTCGTAAAGCTGCGGCGCCACGCGGCGACGGTGGGGGAGTTGGTGACACGCCTGCCAGATACAAGGAGATATCACTCATGATTAAAGTAGAGCGACTGACCGCTTGCATTGGTGCCGAGGTGTCCGGTGTGAGCCTGGGGGATGCGTCCCGAGATGCATCGCTGTTCGCAGAAATCAAGGCTCTGTTGCTTAAGCACCGAGTCCTCTTTTTTCGAGATCAAGATATCTCTCGGAAAGAGCATGTCGCCTTTGCGAGCCGTTTTGGGAAATTGGAAGAACATCCGGTTGCGGAGAGCGATCCGGAAAACCCGGGCCTTGTGCAGATCTATCGATCGGAACAAAAGAATCCTTACGAAAACAACTATCACAGTGACGGACTTTGGCGGACGAACCCATCGATGGGCGCCGTGCTGCGCTGCGTCGAGTGCCCAGAGGTTGGGGGTGACACCATCTGGGTCAACATGGTAGAGGCCTATAAGCAACTACCAGAAGACATCAAGAAGCGCATCGAGGGATTGAGAGCAAAAAGCAGCATTGAGCACTCGTTCGGTGCGGCAATGGATCCGGAGGCCCGAAGAAAACTGGCGGCGCAGAATCCGGAGGTGGAACACCCCGTCGTGCGGACGCACCCAGAGACGGGCGAAAAGATTCTCTACGTCAGCAGCTTCACGACGCATTTCGCCAACTACCACACAGCTGAGAATGTGCGTTACGGTTTGGACAAGACGCCAGGTGCGAGCCTTCTGCTGAGTTATCTGCAGAGCCAGGCATCGATCCCTGAGTATCAGGTTCGCTTCCGGTGGAAACCGAACAGCATTGCAATCTGGGACAACCGGCCAACGCAGCACTACGCGGTAATGGATTATTGGCCTGCTCCGCGCAAGATGGAGCGAGCCGGAATCGAAGGCGATAAACCATACTGACAGTTTGCTTGTCCTCGCGAGGTTTGAGGTGTTCGGGCTCCGGACGGCGGCCGGGGAGTTTTTGTCGACATTAGAATGCTGGAGACTATAATGATCAAAAGATTAAATTCGACGAAAATGGATTCCGCTATACGCCATGGCCCGAAATAAAACGCAAAACCTCCCCGATCTTTCCGCGCTCCTTACGCCCAAGAATTCACTGATGCTGGCCGTCGAGCGGGCGGTGCTGCGCGGGCAGGACTGGGCGTATGCCTCGGTGCCGATTGCCGAGCAGATCGCTGCCCGGCTGGCGGGGGTCATTACGCTTGACCTGATGAAGTCGGGGCAACGCTTGCTGGAGAAAGATATCAGCGAGGTGCTGCACGTCAGCCGCGCTCCGGTGCGCGAAGCAATGCGTATACTGGAGCGGGACCGCCTGGTTGAGTTTCAGGCAAGGCGCGGGGCGATCGTTACGGCGCCCGACGAGAATGAGCTTCGGGACATTTTTCGCGTGCGCAGCGTGCTTTACGTCACGATGTTGGAGCAGGTGGTGCGTGAAAGCCCGGCTGAGTTCGAGGCATTACTGACCGCGCATATGCCTAAGCTAACCAAGGCGGCCGAGGAGTCGGTAGACGCCTATGCCGTGGAAAGCTTCCTCCTGAATTTCAATACGGTCGATCTGTGCCGCAACCGGCTTCTGGTCGATGTCCTGCACTCCATCTCATTGCGAACCCTGCGGTATGTCCGGCTAGGATTTGTGGCTAAGCCTCAATCGGTTCGCACATCTTTAAAATTCTGGCACGCGTTGCACAAGGCTGCGATCAAGCAGGACAACGAACTACTGCTTTCACTTGCGGCCTCGCGCCTGGACGATGCGAGAGATGCTGCCGTTCGCGCAATCGCTGAAAAACCGGCAGACAGTCGGCGTGCACGTGCCCCAAAGGCGGCGCAGCCCGAAGTAGCGGTGGCCTCCAAAAAGCGAGTCGCTCCCCGCGTGCTTAGGACGGTTGAATCCTGATTGCCCGGCGGTCCATCTTTTGGAACGCCGCGTCGAGTTTTCCACTGACGGCGGCCCATCTATCGTGGCCGCGATGTCGCACGAATTGATTGGCACGTTCCCTACATAGTAGGGACGAGTTGTGATGTCATGTCGTCGGAATCGACTTCGTTTCCCGCTCATCCATCCTCTCCTCGACGCTGGGTACGCTCACCCAGGAGCAGACACCGCATGCCTGCACCTCCGGCTGTTTGCTACGCACCGGTGCGGGGATCTCGCGCCCGAGTCGTCCACCTGCTGGTTGGCGCGTAGCGGACAATAGTCGTTCTTCTTCAGCGATTCGATGAACAGCATCAGATCGCACGTGACATACCAGACGTCCATCGAAACCCGACGAAACGGCCAGCGTTGACAATGAACCAGGTTGGTCAGCATGTCGCGCACGTGATCCCGTTTCGTCGTGCCCTCAGTATTGCGAACCTTAGCTTCGCTTCCGGTTTACGCCGCTTCGCAACAATTCGTCTCTGCGCTCAGGCGTGACGTTTCGCGTGCGTATAATAATTAATGTCGCCAAAAATAATTATCGTGCTATCCTGAAATAAGTGTCCACCGTCTGGAGCTTTGCGGCGCAAGGGAGGCTTTGACGCGACACTTATCATCAAGATGCTTGAAATAAGCGTCGAAATCCAAAGCGCGCACGGCGACACAAAGAAAGCGTCCGGCGATGCTGAGGGCGAGCGGGAACTACTGCTCGCCTTGGTGTAAAGGCCCTGCGTCACAAGGGGCAGACGACACCGCGCGGCACGATTCAACATGATTTCGTGAATCATTAGAGGAGACAGAATTGAACATGAATACGAGTAACGCAATGCCGGTCGGTTCGGCGGCGGCTACTAGTGGTGCCCGAACCTACGCGTGGGTGGTATTTGGATTGATGTTTTGCCTCTTGCTGTCCGACTACATGTCGCGGCAGGCGCTCAATGCCTTGTTTCCGATCTTGAAAGTGCAGTGGCAACTGACCGATACAAAGCTCGGTTCGATTAGCGGCGTGGTGCCGTTGGCGGTCGGCGTGCTGACCCTCCCATTTTCGATAATCGCGGACCGTTGGGGACGTGTCAAAAGCATTGCACTGATGGCTGCGCTGTGGAGCGTTGCCACGCTCGGGTGCGCAATTGCCAGCAGCTACAACGAGATGTTCATCGCGCGCATCTTCGTTGGTGTCGGCGAGGCTGCCTACGGAAGTGTTGGACTCGCAATGCTCATGAGCATCTTTCCAAAGCGTCTGCGCTCTACCATTGCCGGCGGCTTTACGTCTGCTGCTGCCTTTGGGTCCGTGCTCGGTGTTTCGCTTTCCGGCGTCGTTGCGACTCACTTTGGCTGGCGCTGGTCGATGGGTCTGATGGCGATCTTTGGTTTCGTGCTGGTGATCATTTACTTCTTCGTCGTCTCGGAAAAAAGGCTCGCGCGTGCGCATGCGGACAATGCGAGCGGAACGCCGGTGTCCGAGCGTCTGAAACTGACGCCCCGAGCGCTTTTCTCTGGCCTGTTCCCGTCCCGTTCCGTCTTTTGTGCGTACCTCGGCAGCGCCCTGCAGATCTTCATTCAGGGCACGCTTTTTGTGTGGCTGCCCAGCTACCTGAATCGCTACTGGGACATGCCTGTCAGCAAGGCTGCGGTAGTGGCGGCCGGCCTTGTCCTTGTCAGCGGCATGGGCCAACTCCTGTGCGGCGTGATCACCGACCGGATCAGCCGGGACTCGTCGCTTAAGCGGTGGAACATGGCCATTGGTTATTGCCTCGTGCTAGGCATCCTGCTGGCGGTCGCGTTCCGCCTGCCACCGGGCAATCTGCAACTCGCGCTCCTTGCACCCGCGGTGTTTTTCCTTGCCAGTTCGTTCGGCACATGTAGCGCGATTATTGCTGGGGCCACACCGCCAGCTATCCATGGCTCGGCATTTGCCACACTGACGCTGTTCAACAATATATTGGGCCTTGCAGCGGGTCCCTTTTTTACTGGTGTGATAGCGGACGCGGTGGGTCTTCAAGGCGCGTTGCGCTTGCTTCCGCTCGCGGCAGTTCTGCCCCTCACGGTGTACCTCATTGGCCGGTGGTTTTATATCGCGGAAGCGCGACGCGGCTGAGCGTGCTGCCGACGTGGCGAACCTCACCGACTGGGCGTTTTCTGAAGTCCATGTTCCGGGTGGTCCGCCTTGAAGGGCCAGCTACACCGCTTACGCCGGGCGAGCCAGAAACTCCCGCAAATAAGGACTTTCCATGTCAAACCTGAATCCCTCGCTGCCGCTTGCGGGCGTGCGCGTGCTCGATCTTTCCCGCGTGCTGGCGGGCCCGTGGTGCGCCATGGTGCTGGGCGACCTTGGCGCCGAAGTTATCAAGGTCGAGCACCCGAAACGTGGCGACGACACGCGCGATTGGGGCCTGCGCGTCGGATCGACCGAGACGGCCTATTTCAATAGCGTCAACCGCAACAAGCGCTCCGTGAGCCTCGATCTGCAAACCGCCGAGGGCCAGCAGATCGCGCGGGATCTGGCCCAGAAGAGCGACGTCGTGATCCAGAACTTCAAGTTCGGTGGCATGGAGAAGCTGGGTCTCGGCTATGAGCAACTGAAGCAGAGCCACGAGGGCCTGATCTACTGCTCGATTTCCGGCTACGACCGCACAGGACCGGAAGCCGCACGTCCCGGCTACGATCTGGTGGTTCAGGGCGAGGCCGGGCTGATGGCGCTCAATGGCGAGGCCAGCCAGCCCCCGTTAAAGTTCGGGATTGCCGCAGTCGACATGTTCACCGGGATGTACTCGGCCCAGGCCGTACTCGCAGCGCTTTTCGAGCGTCAACGAACCGGCAAGGGACACCACATCGAAATGGCGCTGTTCGATTGCGGACTGATGATCACTTCGTATTGCGGGATGGAAGCGCTGATCTCGGGCGAGGACACGCCGCGTTACGGAAACGCGCATCCTTCAATCGTACCTTACGGTGTGTTCGATGCCGCGGACGGGCCGCTCGTCATCACGGTCGGCAACAACAACCAGTTTGCGCGCTTCTGCCGCGAGGTAATCGAACGGCCCGATCTTGCCGAGGACGATCGCTTCCAGACCAATATCGGCCGCGCCGCGAATCGGGCGGTGCTGGTGCCCGAAATCGATCGCGAGATCGGGCGGAGAGAGCGCCGTAGTCTGCTCGACCGTCTTACGCAGGCCGGCATTCCGTGCGGTGAAGTTCTCGGGCTCCACGAAGCGCTGACCTCGAAGCGCGCGCAGGATGGCGGGCTCGTGACGACGCATTCGCATCCGGAGGTTGGCAGCACGCAAGTCCTCGCTCCGCCCTGGCGCTTCGACGGCGCGCGCTTGCCGGTACGAAGCGCGCCGCCCCGACTGGGGGAGGGCACGGACGACGTGCTCCAGACGTTGCTCGGGCTGTCCGGCGAGCAACTCTCCAGACTGAAGGCTGACGGCGTCATTTGACGTCGCGCGCGGACGCAGCACTACGCCCCTGACTCTGGAGGCGCTGTCGATCGTCATCGAGAACGCGCGCGCAGCGGCGCTCGGCCTAAAGACCTTTGCCGGTCACACGCCCATCACTTCCGGCGGATGCCTCGCGACGTAGCGCCCCGGCGCTGGCTCGATCGGCTTGTATTTCGTATTGCCCGCCCGCTTAGGCGCTTTGATCTGTTTGCCCGCATGCGGTTTCAGCCAGTTCATCCAGTGCGTCCACCAGCTTCCCGGCTGCGACTTCGCCGTCGCAAGCCATGCCTCTGGGTCATCGCCGAGCGAGCCGTCGGTCCAGAAGCTGCGCTTGTTCTTCGATGCCGGATTGATGACGCCCGCGATATGTCCGCTCGCGCCAAGCACGAATTGCGTCTCGCCGCCCACCAGTTGCGTCGAGCGATACGCGCCCCGCCACGGCACGATGTGATCTTCCTGTGTGCCGAAGATATAGCTCGGCATGTCGATCTGTCCGAGGTCCACCGGCGTGCCGCACATCGAGAGCCGCCCAGCCTTGCACAGGTTGTTTTCCAGGTACATGTTGCGCAGATACCAGGCGTACATCGGCCCCGGGAGGTTGGTGCCGTCGGCATTCCAGTACAGCAGGTCGAACGCTTGCGGCGCACCGCCCTTCAGGTAGTTGTTGACGACATACGGCCAGATGAGATCGTTGGCGCGCAGGGTCTGAAAGACAAAGCCGAGTTCGCCACCTGAGTAAATGCCGCCGCGTCCGATGGTCTGCTCGCGCTGTGACACGCCCTGTTCGTCAATGAACACGCCGAGATCGCCTGGATCGCTGAAATCGAGCATGGTCGTAAGCAGCGTGAGGCTTTCCACCGGATCGTCGCCGCGCGCGCGCAGCACCGCGAGCGCCGACGACAGGATCGTGCCGCCCACGCACCAGCCGACCGCATTGATCTTGTCAGCGCCGCTGATCGCGCGCCCGACCTCGATCGCCTTGATCGCGCCCTTTTCGACGTAGTCGTCCCAGGTGATGTGGCCCAGATCCGCGTCAGGGTTGCGCCACGACACGAGGAACACCGTCTGCCCCTGTTCGCACGCGAAACGCACAAACGAGTTCTCCGGCTGGAGGTCGAGGATGTAGAACTTGTTGATGCAGGGCGGCACGATCACGAGCGGCCGCTCGGCGACCTCGTCGGTGAGCGGTGCGTACTGGATCAGCTGGAACAGTTCGTTCTCAAACACCACCGAGCCTTTTGACACGGCCACGTTGCGGCCTACTTCGAAGGCCGTTTCATCGGTGATCGAGATCCGGCCGCGCTTCAGGTCTTCGAGCAGATTGGCGAAACCGGCACGCACGCTCTCGCCCTGCGTCTCAAGCGCGGTTTTCATCGCGTCGGGGTTGGTGGCGGCGAAGTTGGCTGGGCTCATCGAATCGATGAACTGGCGCGCGTAGAAACGCAGCTTGTGCTTTTCCTTCTCACCGAGGCCCGCCGCTTCGACCATGTCGTTGAGCAGGCGCGAGTTGAGCAGGTATGTCTGTTTTAGAAGGCTGTACCAGGCATTGTTGTTCCAGGCCTCGGCGCTGAATCGCCGGTCGCCGCGCTCGGGCTGGACGGTCGGCTCGAGGGTTTTTCCGGTAGCGCTTGCGACCATGCCCATGTACAAGGCCATCTGCTGCTGCCAGTAATGGGCTTGCGCCTGGGCCAATGCCAACACCGGTGTGCTTCCTGCGCTGGCGGGTGCATCACCGCTCATGCCGGTGAAGGCGTGCAGCAGGCTCTGCCCGGATTTGAAGAAACCCTGGACGAACTCGTCCGGCATATTGAACGGGGCAGCCATGCTATCTCCTGAGTTCCGTCGTCAGCATCGCTTAACTCCCTCCTTGCGGCGAGAGTCCCGGCTGACGAGCTTCTGAATTGAATGGGTCAAGCCTCAGATTCCTGTGCCGGCTCAATATACCGCAGCTTGAGTTGCAGTATGCACCGTGTGCACTGACCGCGATCCAAAGTCATACGCATGGGGCACGGCATGCACAGGCGTGCCCCTTCGATCTCCAATGCAGAAGGTCGCCCGGCCGTGTGCTTACCCGATCGCCAGACCATGTACTGGGTCGGACGAATACGACCGGGTAAGTGGAGCAAGATCGAAACGCGCGTCGAACTCGTCGACGAGATAGGCGCCGATCGGCAGCGCGGAGGTCGCCGCCGGAGAAGGCGCGTTGCATACGTGCAGGCTGCGCTGCGACGAACGGATCAGGAAGTCATGCACCATGCTGCCGTCCGCCATCACGGCCTGCGCGCGTACCCCGGACGGGTAAGGCTCGAGGTCGGACAGCTCGAGTTCCGGACAGTATCGGCGGCACAGTTCGAGGTAACCCCTTTTCCAAAGCGAGTTGCGCATCTCGATGAGCCCCGATGCGCCATGCTTTCCGAGCATCTTCCAGAAGCCCGGGAACGCTGCCATGCCGGCGAGATCCTTCAGATTTGCATCGCGCCAGCGATAGCCCTCGCGCGCCAGCGCCAGCACGGCGTTTGGACCCACCGTGATATATCCTCCGATCATGCGCGTCAGGTGCACGCCGAGAAAAGGCAGCGCGGGATCTGGCACCGGATAGATCAGGTGCTTCACGATGTCGTTCTTCGCCGCTGGCAACCGATAGTATTCGCCGCGAAACGGCACGATCCGAAAGTCTAGATCGACATTGCACATCTTCGCGAGGCGGTCCGCCATCAGGCCTGCGCAGACGATGGCGTGCTTCGCCCGGAAGCGGCCGCCCGATGTCTCCGCGGTAATGCCGTTTTCGTCCTCGTGGAGCGCGTCTACACGCTGGTTCAGCAGAATCTGTGCGCCTCGCTCCTGCGCGAGTCGCGCCATCGTCGTGGTCATGCCCGGATAGTCCGCGATGCCGCTCGCCGCCACGCGGATCGCCGCGCGCCCCGCGATGCGCGGCTCAAGTTCCCTCAACGCCGCCTCATCGAGCATCTGCGGTTCGAGCCGGTTCTGCTCGCAACGTGCGTAGAGCGCATTCAGCCTTTCGATTTCGACGTGTTCGGTCGCGACGATCAGCTTGCCGCATTGCTCGACCCGCACGTCATGGCGGCGCGCGAACTCATAGGTCGCGGCAGCGCCTCGCCTGCAGAAGTCGGCCTTGAGGCTTCCAGGCGCGTAATACACGCCGGCGTGAATCACGCCGCTGTTGTGGCTGGACTGGTGAGCCGCGAGTGAGGCCTCCTTCTCGAGCAGCAGCACACTCAGGCCCGGATGACGTTCGATCAGTTGCATGGCCGTCGAGACGCCGACGATGCCACCGCCCACAATCAGGACGTCCGCGTCATAGCCGCGGTGATGCTGGACGGTCGTCATTGTGCGAACACTCCGCGTTGGCGCATCAGTTCACGATGAAGCGCCGGATGCTTCTGGAACGGCGCCCGGCCGTGCAGCCAGAAATAATTATTGAGGACTACGAGATCGCCCACGGGAAGCGGTACTTCGCGCGTCGCGGACGACGCTTCCATCGAAGCCGACAAGTCGTGCAGATAAACCGCCTCGGCTGATGAACGGGGCTGCACGAATTGATCGATGAACGACATCGCGAGGCCATACTCGCTCTGGAAGAACACGGGGCGTTCGATCTGCGCGTCGACGTTCTTCGAACCGGGCGCCTTGTAGAGAAACGGCCGGGTGCCGAGTGGATCGTCGAGGAACGTGTCGCGCTCGCTCCAGTCGTCGATATGCATGAAGCGCGACTCGCCGCCGACCGCGTTCTCTTCCGCGAACTTCATCATGAGCAGCCATTCGGTCGGCTCGTCGACAAAGGTTCCGTCTGTGTGCAGCGTGAACAGGCGGTATGCCTGACGCAGGTAGGAGTCGCTGTTGTCCGTGTCCTTCACGAGGAAGCGCGCGTAATACGTGCCCGACATCGCGTCGTGATTCGCCGGTCCAAGCAGGTACCCGACTGCCGTTCCGAAACGGACGAAGTCGCGAGGGTCGGCGCTCGCGTCCTGGACGCCCAGCGTGAATCCTCCGGTGGATCGGTCCCGCACGAGTTGCCGAAGCGCGGAGGCGAATCCGTCGCCGACTGCGCGCTCGAGCGCGTCCGCAACCATAAAGCGCATGAACGGCACGTATTCGAGGTTCTGGAGGTCGATGTCTTTGACTGAAGAGAAGAATTTCTGCAGCGCGTCAGGTTGCACCGTGATATGACGCAGACGTTCGTGATGGGGATGACGCTCGATCGAAAACTTCAGTTGCGAATCGACCGCTGCGGCCATCGGCAATGCTGTGACGGAGCTCATGAAGGTGTCCTTGGGAAGAGAGTATGGCTATTTGACTCCTTATCTGTGATTGGTTAAACACGTATAAACTGCGTTTTTATTCGTAGATTGAGATTAAAGATGATCGATAGCCGGCAAGTCAAACTGTTCGTCGCATTGGCCGAAGATTTGCACTTCGCTCGCACAGCCGACCGGCTCGATATCGCCCAATCGGTGCTCAGCCAGCAGATCAAGAGGCTCGAAACCGATCTCGGCGTACGGCTGCTCAACCGCAACAAACGCGCGGCGATCACGCTGACCGATGCGGGGGACGTTTTTCTGGTCGAAGCCAAGGCGGCCTTGCGGCAACTGGAGCGCGCCGACCGCGTCGGGCGTCTGGTAGCAAGAGGAGAAGCAGGTCACGTTGCGCTGGGCTATATCGGCTCGGCCGTGACGACCGGGCTGCTGCCCGATACGCTCAGGACATTCAGGATGGCGAGCCCGGACGTCCGCATGCACATCGTGGCGATGGAAACACCGACGCAACTGGAACGTTTGTCGGACGGGACCATCGATGTCGGTTTCATTCGGCCCCGCCCGCACTATCCCGATGGAGTCACAGCCAAAGTCGTTCAGCGCGAACGCCTGCTGATTGCTCTACCGGCGGACAGCCCGCTGTCGCGTGTGAAAGCCGTGAAGGCTTCCCAGTTGCGGGAGTTGTCATTCATTGCGCCGCAGTTCAATGAGGCTGCCGGCTTCGCGGAAGATCTCGCCAGACTCGGCCGCGTCGGTGGGTTCGATGCGCAACCGGCGTATCGGGTCAACGATTTCATTACCGCGGTCAGTATGGCGTCGGCGGGCTATGGCGTAGCCCTTGTGCCTCAATCCATCCAGGGATTCGCTCAACCCGGCGTGGTGTTCAAACCTTTAAGCGACTTCGAAGACCAGGTCGAAATCGCAGTGGCGTATCGTGTTCGCGAGCATTCGCCTTGCGTGCGGGGGTTCATCGATACAGCGCTGTCATACGGCGGCCTCGCGAAGCGCCAAGGGACGCGCCGCACGACGCGTTAGCGAGCCTCGTGTGTCGTCTGGCCGCGTACTGCGCCGCGCGTCGCGCGGCTCTCTTTGGCGCTGCAACCGAATTGCCCGTGATACCACCGGGAGAATGCGCTCGGCGCGGAAAAACCGAGCAGAGTCGCCACCTCGGTCAACGGACGATCGCTCTCGATGACATGACGCGTGCTCAGTTCCTTGCGGACGTCGTTGACGATCGACGAAAAGCTCTGCCCCTGTTCCGCCAGCCGGCGCTGGACCGTGCGGCCCACCACGCCGAGGTGCTCGGCCACCTGTTCGATGCCGCACCGTCCACTGGGTAACAACAGCAGGATCGTGCGCCGCACGTCCTCAAGCATGGTCGCCTGCTGCGACAAGACAGACGCGTCCAGCAACTGCTGCGCGTAGCGCACCATCGCCGGATCGGCTGACGGGTTGCGTGCGTCGAGATCGTCCTTCGCGCAGATGATGCAGTTGAAGTCATAGTCGAACTCGACGCAACCGCCAAAAAATCGTTGGTGTGTACTAGCGTCGCGCGGCGCCGGATGTTCGAAGCATACGCGCCGCGGCTGCCAGTCGGGCTTGAGGAGTTGGCGTATCAACCGCACCATGACGCCCAGCGCCAGTTCAACCCTTTGGCGCGTGGGTTGATGCGCACGGCCAGCAATGACCACCTCGCGAATGATGACCAGTTCGCCGCATTCCTCGACTGCCAGTGACAGCGCACCGTTGAGCAAGGACTGGTAGCGCATCAGCATGTTGAGCGAGTCGCGCAGCGTCGCCTGGTCGCGGATCAGCAAGCCTACGGCCCCAAGGTTGGACAAGAGGCGCGACTCGGCCATGCACAGTCCGAAACTCTCGTTGCCTGACAGAGTAGCGGACGCCTGAAGCAGTTGTCCGACACGCTCGACCGGAATCATGAGGTCCGGATCGCGCAGCACGCCCGGACTTAAGCCCGCGTCAAGAAGCATCCGCACCGGGTCCAGTCCGGCTGCACGAGCGACCTCGTTGTAGTTGGTTAAGCTCGCAGCGCGGACAAGTGTCGACATCGGAAAACTGAATGGAAGACTGGCACAAAATGATAAGTCCGTGTCATGTAATGTCAAGCGGGGGAAACCCATCACACCCACACTACCAAGCTTGACGAGTCCGATCGATAACCGGACCGTCTGAACACGCGAAGCGTCAGGGCCGTGGCCGGTATTTCAAAAAATATCAGGAGACAAGCATGAACGTGATACCCGATGGCCCGGAGGCCGGTAACAACGACGACTACCTGACGAGCAGACGGCAAGCCTGGTTTGCATTTGCGTTGACCTTCGCGCTCATGATGTTCGATTTTATCGACCGACAGGTCATCGTCTCGCTATTTCCCCACATCAAGAGCGAATGGCATCTGAGTGACAAACAGTTGGGTTCCCTGGTTTCCATCATTTCCATCGTGGTGGGGGCGGGCGGATTGCCGGTGGCGCTGGTGGCCGACCGAATGGGCCGTGTGAAGAGCATCGTGGTGATGGCGATCGCATGGAGCCTCGCCACTATCTCGTGCATGTTCACGGCCAATTTCAGTCAATTGTTCGCGGCGCGTGCGATGGTGGGGGTGGGTGAAACCGGCTACGGTTCAGTCGGAGCGGCCCTGATCTCGACACTGTTTCCCAAGCGCTTGCGCAGCGCCGTGCTCGGCGCCTTCTTCGCTGCTCCATCGCTGGGTTCAGTGCTGGGCGTGGTGTTGGGGGGCATGATCGCGGCCAGGTGGGGCTGGAAGGCCGCCTTTGGTGTGGTCGGCGTACCTGGGCTCGTGCTGGCACTGCTTTATCTGCTCGTGCGCGACTACAAGACGGTGGCGCTGACGCCAGCCTCGAAGCAGGTGACCCAGTCCCTGGGTGGGACGCTCAAGCACATCTTTGGCACGCTCGCGCGCACGCGCACACTGCTGTGGCTCTGTGCCGGAGCGGCGGCAGAACTGATTACGGTGTCGGCCATCTGGTCGTGGCTGCCCAGCTACCTGAACCGCTTCCACGGCATGGCCCCGGAGGCGGCAGGCAAGGCCGCGGCGGCGGTGGTATTGGTCGGCGCCTTTAGCTGCACGTTCTGGGGCATCGTGGTAGGGCGCCTGGCAGTTCGCACACCGCGCAACAAGCTGCCCGCGCTGTCCGTCCTGTGCGTGGTCACATCGGCGATCTTCGTGGTGGCGTTTGGCGGCACATACACGGGTGATACGCAGTTCAAGCTGATCATTCTTGGCGCCTTTTTCATGAACTGCACCGTCGGTGTGGTCGCCGGCGTTGCCATGGACGTCATTCACCCCGGTGTGCGCTCTACCGGCGCGGCCGTACTTTCCCTGTTTCAAAACGTATTTGGCCTGGCCGTCGGTCCGTTTTTGGCGGGTGTCCTGTCCGACCAATGGGGTTTGCAGCACGCACTGACATTCATTCCTCTGTGCAGCGTATTGGCCGCGGTGTTTTTTGTCATCGCAATGCGCAGTTACGACGCGGATGCGGCCAGGATCTCCGATGTGAAACTGGACGTGGCGCCAGCCCTCACCGGCACCCTGAGCACCGGCGCTGCGGTCTGACTACCTTACTTCCAACCTGCCTTTGGAGACGCGGCATGAACTTTCTCGACGGTTCCCTCTACCCAGAAAACCAGCAACCCCTGATCATCACGGCCGCGCCCTATGCCCCAGGATGGCTGCCCTCCGACTTTCCTGAGGACATCCCGGTCACGATGGAGCAGCAGATCCAGAAGGCCGTGGATTGCTATAACGCCGGCGCCACTGTGCTGCACCTGCACGTGCGCGAACTGGACGGCAAGGGCAGCAAGCGCCTGTCGAAGTTCAACGAGCTGATCGCTGGCGTACGCGCCCGCGTGCCCGAGATGATCATCCAGGTGGGCGGCTCGATCAGCTTCGCGCCGGAGACCGAAGGCGCCGCAGCCAAATGGCTGAGTGACGACACGCGCCACATGCTGGCCGAGCTCGATCCCAAGCCCGACCAGGTCACGGTGACGATCAACACCTCGCAGATGAACGTCACCGAACATGCGGAGCTGGCGGATTTCGAGGGCACGTCGAGAGAAAATCCCGCGATCTTCAACGCCTACAAGGAGATGACGGTGCCGGCTCAGCCCGGCTGGGCCGAGGAGCACATTCGACGCCTGAGCGAAGCCGGCATTCAGAGCGCTTTCCAGTGCTACAACATCAACAGCTTCGAGTCGGTGGAGCGGTTGATTCGGCGCGGCATCTATAAGGGCCCGCTGGTCATGAACTGGGTGGCGATCAGCGGCGGTATGGACGCACCGAATATCTACAACCTGGCCAACTTTGTGCGCGCTACGCCGGACGGCGCAGTGCTGACAGTAGAGAGCTCAGTGCGCAACGTACTGCCGGTCAACATGATGGGCATTGCGCTGGGCCTGCACGTGCGCTGCGGCACCGAAGACTGTCTCTGGAACCAGGCGCGCACGAAGAAGATGAGCACAGTCGAGCAGATCGAGCAACTGGTGCGCATTTCGCGCGAGTTCGGCCGCGAGGTGGCTACCGCCCAGGAGGCGCGCGAAATCAGCAAGATCGGCGTGTTCTACGACACGGCGGAAGAGACTCTGCTGGCCAACGGCTTCGCGCCTAATCGCAACGGTGGTAATCAGGGCTTCCTGCGCAAGGCCGTCTGAACGAGTGTGAAAATGACAATCGGCGTAGCGGGTCGTGATCAGGAAATGGCATTGGCGAGACTCTTGCCATCACTGAAACCGAAAATACCAGCGCACAGCGCTGCTGATGACGGCCGTTAGAAAGCGGTGGCCGTGATAGAGCGGTGTTGCATTCTTCATCGCGCGATCTCACGCGACTATCCCAACAACGAGACAACGCCGAGCCATCGCCTCCATCGAGGAGATCGTGGCGAAGGAACGGTCCCGCCGCGTTGCGTAGTTTGCTAGCGTCGGATGCTCGGGCGATAGCAAACTAGCCGGCAGCTTAGGACTGCGCGTCGCTGTCCTAAGCTGGTCGACCCGCTACCGGAAAGTCGAGCGCCTTCACCCCTTGCGGAACAAAGGTGCACCCCACGGCGCACCGATCGTGCCGCCGTCGACGACGATTTCCGCCGCCGTGATTCCCGATGCATCGTCGGACGCGAGGAACAGCACGGCCTTGGCAACTTCTTCTGGTGTCGCGAGGCGAGCCATCGGAATGCGCGGCGCGAACGCTTCTTCGGTCCCGTCGAGCGTTGCGCCGGCCCGTGCGCCGCGCGTCCAGATCGGTGTGCGCGTGCCGCCGGGAATCACGGTGTTGACGCGAATGCCACGCTGCACGAGTTCGGACGCAAACACCTTTGCCATGCCGGTAACGCCCGCCTTCGTTGCGGAATAGGCGGCCGACCCGGGCGAGCCCAACTCGCGCATCACGGAACCGTTCAATACGATCGACCCTCCGGCGCTCATCAACGGCAGGGCCGATTGAACCGTGAGAAAAACAGCGGTGAGATTGGTGCGAAGAATCGCTTCGAATGCAGCAGCGGTCGTGCCGCCGAGCGGCGTCGGACCGGAGATTCCGGCGTTGGCGAACACGATGTCGAGGGACCCGAATGCTGCCTGGATCTGCTTGAACATCGACTCGATTGCGGTTTCATCATCAAGATCGGCCTGAATGCCAAGCGCGTTTTCGCCGAGCTCGGATACTGCCTGATCCAGTTTCGCGCGATCGCGGCCGGTGATCGCAACACGGGCGCCCTCGGCGATCAAAAGCTGCGCCGCAGTAAAGCCAATGCCACTGTTGCCGCCAGTGACGAGCGCTGTCTTTCCAGTAAAACGCATAGCCTTCTCCTGTGTATTACGCCGCGAGATCACGTCCAAAGCCGCCCCTGCTGGCGGCGCGAAAATCTCGCAAAGAATCCCTGTTAAGCAGCGCAGGACAGACGCTGCATCCGAACTGGCATGAGCATCGTCAACACCTCATTCTGTATGTTGATCATCATGCAGAAATTCAGTATTATGCGCATCATGCAGATTGTCAAGCGTGATGAGGCAAAAAATGGGTTATTCGCAGGCACAAAAGGCTGAGAGCAGGCAGCGGGTTCTGGAAAACGCGTCACGACAGATTCGCGAAGACGGCATCGAGGCGCTCGGCGTCGCCGACTGTATGCGCAGCGCGGGGCTTACGCACGGCGCGTTTTACGGCCATTTTTCGTCGCGTGATGCGTTGATCCTGGAGGCGCTCGAGCACGCGGTTAGTCAGAGCGAGAAGCGCATTGCGTCTCACGTAACCAGTTCGGGAAAGCGTGGGGAAACGCCTCTGCAGTCTATTGCCGAGGTTTTCCTCAATGAGCGTCATGTGAGGAATCCTGGCAATGGATGTGCGCTGTGCGCGCTCGCCGGGGAAGCGCGGCATGCGAATCCGGACGTCAGGGAATTGCTTACAGGTTACGTGCGCAAACTGGCGTCAAGAATAACGCAAGCCGCATCTAGCGATAGCAAAGACGCTGGCCTGGGTATCGTCGCGACCATCGTGGGGGCTATTACGCTTGCGCGCGCCGTTGACGACGACAAACTGGCGAAATCGATTCTCTCCGCTTCGCTCGCGCTGGTCATGAAAAGCTGAGCAATCTCTCTGCGCGCCCAAGCCGTTTCTTTATTGACCTCCGTCCGCACCGTTTGGTCGTGCGTGCGGTCCCGCTCGCGCAACTTCACTTTGAAGGTGTTCAGCCTTTTAATGCGCTCATCGATTCCCTGTGACATAGTCGGTCATGATTGACAATCGCTCTCCCGAGCGAGAGCGGCCGCTGGCTAAACTACGGTTTCCAGGCAGTGGCGTGAAAGACGCTGAATGACCTAAGCCGCACTGACGCGGCGACCCGGAATATCCTCTGACCATGAAAGGAAAGGAGAGACCTCATGCCGAGCCTTGAGCGAGTGCGGCCGGTTACGCTGATCGACTCTGTCTGGCGCATGGCGCTTCGCCTCGGATTCTGGTTCGCTCGCGCCTGGTGGTACCTTCGACGGCCTCGCCATGAGGGCGCACTAGTAGCAATCTACGTCGGGCGGGCGCTATTGCTTGTGCAGTCATCGTACCGGGCCGAGTGGAATTTTCCCGGTGGTAGTGTCCGGCCCGGTGAGACGCCTGACGCAGCGGCGCAGCGCGAGATGGAGGAGGAGATTGGCCTGTCGCCGCACACATTACTCCCTGCGGGCAGCGCCTGCGGCATTTGGGACGGGCGAAGAGACCGGGTGCATTTCTTTGAACTGCACCTCGATTGCATGCCCGAGCTGCGGCTAGATAATCGTGAGATTATCGCCGCGCATCTGGCGTCGCCGGAGGAATTGCACGGCATCGCGCTGACAGGGGCGGTCGCTGCGTATCTCCGCAAAGATCGCCGCTGTTAGTTGGCACTTTTCCTTGCGGGACATCTCGACGGGTCCTGGTGACGGGAAAGCAGCCGGTCGGTCCCCACCCGTGTGCGTCGAAAAGAGACACCTGGAAAGCACCGGCAACGCGATGAGGATCTTGGGCAATGCAGAGAGCGCAGCAGTCAACAGACCATTGTCGGCCACGAGCGGACGGTCGAGCGGCGGGCTAAATTGCCGACAGCCTGTCGCCCAAGGCGAAAACCAGGTGCATTGCAAAGTGCCAAATACCTCTGCCTATCCGTCGTTGCCCAACCTTGACCGGATCTCGTCAGCCGGGAGGTCGCGCTGATGTGTGGCAATTTGCCATGTGTTTCCCCACGGATCTCTTACCATCGCTCGCCTGTCGCCGTATGGCATGTCGGTTGGAACTTCGAGCGAGATCGCATTCGCCGCAATCGCCCGCTGGAAGGTCGAATCGGCATCCTCAACGTAGACATACAGAAATGCCGGCATTGGATCGCGAAGGCCGTCTCCGCCGCTAACCATCACGACGGAATCGCCGATCATGATTTCGGCAGGCAGTCCGTGACGGAATTCGCCCTGTGCCCGAAACACCATCTTGATGAATGTGATCAGGTTTTCCGGATCCTGCACGACGATTCGGGGCGTGACCGTATGCCATCCGTCAGGCTGAAATTTAGCCATATTGCGTAGCCTCGGAAGAGATTCGCAAGGGCATTGTCCTCCGAGCGCCGGATGTCCGCAACGGCCAATGAAGCGCGGATGAGAACGCTCTGGGCACCGTTGATCGCCGATTGGGAGCCAATTTCTGCGTCGGTACGTCAGCAAGGAAGATATAGGGTTATCAAGTATCAAGCCTGGAAGTTTATTGGTTAATTTTTCGGAATCCAATCGGGTTCCTTTGCAGCGATTTTTAATTCGGAATACACATCAATCAATTTTCCCTTTCGATTCCCCGCGAGAATGACACAAGTCTCGAACCATCGGCACGGCGCACCCAGGACTATCTAAAGGTTGCCCGCTTCACGCGCTCGCTACTTTCGCCGGGCAGGCTATGCGCTCGCGCGCTCGGCGTTGCCGCTGAACAAACATAAGGCCGCGTATCGACTTGAAATCGGACGCGTTTCACGACGTGTCCGAGACATCCGCCAGCGTAGAATCACACCATCGCTTCGAGGCACGCTCCATCGCCGCACATAATATGGATCCGACATGGAAATCAAGTGGATTGAGGACTTCATCGCGCTCTCGCAGTATCAGAGCTTCTCGCGGGCGGCGGAATTTCGGAATGTCACGCAGTCGGGATTCAGCAGGCGCATTCAGTCACTTGAGCAGTGGGTTGGCGCGGATCTCGTTGACCGCAGCAGCTTCCCTCCCACGCTGACGCCGGCCGGACAACTGTTTCGGGAGGCGGCGGTAGAGATACTGGGAAAGCTGTTTGATACGCGATCTATCATTCGTATTGACCAACGCATGGCGGGCAAAGGCTTGCAGATTGCAGCGGGCCATACGATCGCGCTAAGTTTCCTGCCTGCCTGGTTAAAGGCGCTCACTGCCCGTTTCGGGGAGGTACGCGCCCGGGTGATACCGACCAATGTCCACGACTCCATCCTGATGCTCGTGAACGGCAACTGCGAACTGATGTTTGCCTATCATCACCCGGAGCTGCCTCTCCATCTCGATCCGATCAGGTACGAGCATCTCACCGTAGGCGTCGATGTGCTGATGCCTGTCTGCCGGCCAAACCCTCGTGGCGCGCCCGCGTTCCGGTTGCCAGGAACGGCGAGCCACTCATTGCCGTTGATTTCGTATACGGAAACCAGCTATTTCGGCCGCTGCCTCGCAGTCCTCCTGAGCCGGGTCGATGCAACCCCAGCCTTGCGGCCTCATTACGAGTCCGACATGGCCGAGGTTCTCAAGAAACTGGTCCTGGAAGGCGAGGGAGTCGCGTGGCTTCCAAAAAGCTCGATTGTCGCCGAGCTCGACGCGGGCGAACTGGTTCCGGCGGGCCGGGACGCATGGAATCTTGAAGTCGAACTTCGTGTCTACCGCGATGCCTCGAACCGTAATGAGTTTTTAGACACGCTTTGGCGCCATCTTCGCGCCGCGTCGCCGGCCGCCGATTAGGGGTTATCCCGCGTTATGCGAGTTTCGCATATCCCCATGCAGGACCCGCATTGAGCCTTTTTCGATCATCTCTATCATCCGTCCCATACACAGAAACGTCGCCCCGCTAACGACGTTTTTGCCTCCTGCCAGCGTACCGTGGTCACTTTAGACCTTTGTGCGCAATCCTCGGACTGATGGAAATGAAAAACCGCCTAACGTTCTATATTCTGGTCGGCATGGCGCTCGGCGTCATGGTCGGTTACGTGTGCCATCGGAGTGTCGACGGTGCTGCAGAAGCGAAGGCAATCGCAGGGTACTTCTCGATCATCACCGATATCTTCCTGCACCTTGTGAAGATGATTATCGCGTCGCTCGTCTTCGCCACGCTGGTGTCCGGGCTCGCCGGAATGGAAGGGACGAGCGACGTGCGCAGAATCGGGTTCAGGTCGGTGGGATGGTTCGTGTGCGCCTCGCTTTGCTCGCTCGCGCTTGGCCTCGTCCTTGCGAATGCGTTGCAGCCCGGCGCCGGTTTGCATATGACGCAGACCAGTTCCGATGTAGCCACCGGTCTCAACACCGCGGGTCTGAACTTCAAGGACTTCGTCACGCATGCGTTTCCTTCCAGCATCATCGATGCGATGGCTCGAAATGACATCCTGCAAATTCTCGTCTTTTCCGTCCTGTTTGGCGTCGTCCTGAGTGCCATCAAAAAGGACCCGCGCGTCACACCGCTGATCGCCGCCATCGATGCGCTCGTACCGGCCATGCTGAAGCTGACCGACTATGTGATGCGACTCGCACCCATCGGTGTTTTCGGCGCCCTTGCATCTGCGATTACGGTGAACGGCCTGGATGTCCTAACCACGTACGGAAAGCTCGTCGGTAGCTTCTACCTCGGTCTCGTCCTGCTGTGGATTGCCCTCATCCTCGTGGGTCACGTCTTTTTGGGGAAATCGATCTGGAAGTTGCTCAGGGCTGTACGGGAACCCGCAATGCTCGCCTTTTCGACCGCGAGCAGTGAGGCCGCTTATCCGCGTCTCACCGAGAAGCTTGAAGCGTTCGGTATTGACAAGAAGGTCGTTGGCTTTACGTTGCCGCTCGGCTACGCGTTCAATCTCGACGGATCGATGATGTACCAGGCGTTTGCCGCGATTTTTATTGCGCAGGCATTCGGCATCGACATGCCGATAAGCACGCAAATCATGATGTTGCTCGTCCTTATGTTGAGCAGCAAGGGAATGGCAGGTGTCGCAAGAGGATCCGTGGTGGTGGTCGCTGCTGTTGCCCCGATGTTTCACCTCCCGCCGTCTGGTGTGGTACTGATTCTCGCCATTGATCAGATTCTCGATATGGGGCGAACTGCCACGAACGTGATTGGTAACAGTATCGCGACGGCTGTCATTGCAAAGTGGGAAGTGAAGCGGCTCGTCAAGCTGAACGATGGAGAGAGCAGCATTGCCTTGGGCCAACTGCGAGGCGAAACAAAATGATCGGCGCAGGTGTGCTCGGCGGGAAAAAATTCGGCGTCGTGGGCGGCCTGGGTCCGCTGGCAAGCGCGGACGTCTTTTTCAAGCTCGTCAAATCGACGCCCGCGTCGAGCGACGCGGAGCACGTCGACGTCATTTTCGAGCAGCATCCCTTCCGAGGCGCGGCTAGTGGTGGCGAAGCGACGACTCAACGGAAGCTCTACATTTTCGACATGATTCGTGGCTTCGAAACGAGGGGGGTGACGACTGTGGTACTCCCGTGCTTCCTCAGTCACACGTTTATCGATGAACTGAAGGCCAACTCGTCCCTGCAGATAGTCGATATGGTCGAGGCGATCCGCAGCCATGTTCGAAGGAAGTTTCCGACTGCCCGGCGAATCGGCGTGCTGACTTCGGACTACACCCGTCGAAAAGGGTTATTTGAAAAGTATTTCGCGGTGCCGGAATTTGAGGTTATTCACCCCCGCCCACATGACGGCGTCGATCTCGTCACCGAAGCTGTCTACGGGATTGACGGCGTCAAGAGCGGAAACCTGTGTGGCCGGCCCGTCGATCTTCTGCGTGAGGCGTGCGAGGACCTCATCGCGCAAGGTGCAAATATCATTGTGCCGGGTCTGACGGAGATTGCACTCGTGGCTGAAGAAATGGGCCCTTTCCGAGTGCCACTGATCGATTCGAATCTTGCATATGCGCAATACGTGCTAGCGGGCGATTACGTTTTGCCCGAATCCATTTTCAAGGTGGGCGTAGTCGGTGGGGTTGGGCCTGCGGCTACGGTGGACTTCATGCAGAAGATCGTACGCAACACGCCGGCGAATCGCGATCAGGACCATATCAGGCTTTTGATCGAACAGAATCCCCAGATTCCCGACCGCACGGAAAACTTGATTGGTGACGGGCCCGACCCGACTATTTCGCTTTACGCGACCTGTAAGAAGCTCGAGTCGGGCGACGCGGACCTCATCGCTATTCCGTGTAACACCGCTCATGCATTCGTAGAACGCATTCAACCGTATCTGGGCATACCGATCGTCAATATGCTGACGGTGACGGTCCGCCATCTCCGGGAGATGTTCCCGCTGCTTTCCTCGGTTGGCGTGCTGGCAACCTCGGGGACGATCGCAAGCGGCGTCTACGAGAAAGCCCTGGAATCAGAAGGGCTGCGGCAAATCGTGCCTGGCGTGGAATTGCAGGCCCGGGTGATGGAAGCGATCTACGGCAAGGAAGGGGTGAAAGCGGGATTTACCACCGGGCAATGTCTCGACGATATCTCCGCTGCAATTGACGGACTCATTGCGGAAGGCGTCGAGGTCATCATACTGGGTTGTACCGAGTTACCGCTCTTATTGCCACAAAGTAGTTTCGTAGGCACGACAGGCACACGCGTCAGTCTGGTCGATCCGACCGATGTCCTTGCACAGCAATGCGTGGCTTTCGCGACGGCGGCAGCGGAACGGCCGATTGCCCGCTCAGCAGACTAACCCGGTCACGCTTGCTGACTAACGCGGCATACGCAACGAAGGCAGGGTAACAATGTTCGGCGGAGACATTGGACACCCACGTGGGTCCATTGATCTTTGCCGAACCTATCGAGTAGAACGTGGGCGCCAATATAAAAGTAGTACTAAATGATGGCGATCATAGGTGGCGTCCTTTTTGCGCGGTTAAATACTTTTAGGAGACGGAATATGAACATCAAGACTACCCTTCAGCAGGCTGCCTGTCTGCGCAGGTCAAGCACAACGGTTGCCGCTGCGCTTCTCATCTGCGCCGGTTCCTTATATGGCGCCAGCGTGTGGGCTGCGGACACAACATCGGATAAGGCGGCAGCCCCTGCGGCGGGGAGTCCGGCAGCCGGATCGCCCCGGATCCTTGTTCTGGCAACCGGCGGCACGATTGCCGGCACAACTGACCCACGTTCAGCTATTGGCTACAACTCGGGAAACGTCAAGGGCCAGGAACTGGTTCGGGCAGTTCCGGGCATTGAAAAACTCGCAAGCATCAACTCCGAGCAGATATCCAATGTCGGGTCGCAGGATATGAACGACGAGATCTGGTTGCGGCTTGCGCACCGAATCCAGGAGGCTTTCGATCGAAACGAAGCCGATGGGATCGTGATCACCCACGGCACGGATACGATGGAAGAAACGGCGTTCTTTCTACAAAACGTTGTGCGCTCGGACAAACCGGTGGTCCTTGTCGGATCAATGCGACCGGACGGATCGACGAGCGCGGATGGGCCCAACAATCTTTACGAAGCGGTGGAAGTCGCAGCGAGTCCGAAATCCCGAGGTCGGGGTGTGATGGTGGTCATGAATGACCAGATTCACGCACCACGCTGGATTACCAAGACCAACACGACGGCCGTGCAGACGTTTGCTTCGCCGAACGCGGGTGTGATTGGCTATGTCGACCCGGCGAGCATTCGTTTTGTTGCACCTGTGCTTGCATCGACACGTGATGCCTTTAGCCTGCCAACGAATGGTCGCCTACCGCGCGTAGAAATCGTTTATGCGCACAGCAACATGGATGGAGTCCAGATTGACCATGCTATTGCGGATGGAGCAAAGGGTATCGTACTGGCGGGCGAGGGTGATGGCGATGCCTCCAGGGAAGCGCTGGATGCCCTCGACCGGGCGGCGAAAAAGGGTATTGTGGTTGTTCGCTCGACGCGTGTGATGTCTGGGTTCGTCAACAGAAACGTGGAGGTCGAAGACGACAAGCGCGGCTTCGTCGTCTCACTCGATCTGAATCCGCAAAAGGCGCGGTTGCTCACCCAGTTACTCATCGCAAACGGCATAACGAACCCCGGCAAGGTCCAGCAGGCCTTCTCCGGCACCTTCTGACTGTGGGGCCTGGGCGTGCTGTTCAACGGCTGTCTTCAACCCTAATCAACTCCATTTCCGCTTGAGGAGCATGTCCATGGCTGCCGAAACTTTCTTTAGAACCGAACATGATCTGCTTGGCGATCGTGAAGTTCCCGCTGACGTCTACTATGGCGTTCACACGCTCCGTGCGCTGGAAAATTTTCCAATTACCGGATCACCGATCTCCGTATACCCGGAGCTGATCAAGGCACTGGCGTGCATCAAGCAGGCCGCCGCACAGGCGAATCATGAACTGGGTCTGCTCGACAAGGCGCGTTGTGAGGCGATCGTCGGTGCCTGCGCTGAATTGCTGAGAGGCAGGCTGCATGATCAGTTTGTGGTTGACGTGATTCAAGGCGGCGCCGGGACCTCGACCAACATGAACGCCAACGAGGTCATCGCCAACCGCGCGCTGGAACTGTTGGGGAAGAAGAAGGGCGAATACCAATACTTGCATCCGAACGAACAGGTCAACATCGGCCAGAGCACTAACGATGTGTACCCATCGGCCCTGAAAGTCGCGACCTGGTTCGGCATCCTCGGTCTCATCGAGGCAATGTCTGTTTTGCGACACGCTTTTGAAGCAAAGGCGCTGGAGTTCAAGGACGTTCTGAAAATGGGGCGTACGCAATTGCAGGATGCCGTGCCGATGACGCTCGGTCAGGAGTTCAGCACCTACGCGGTGATGCTCGGAGAGGATGAGGAACGGCTTCGAGAGGCGGCTTTGCTGATCTGCGAAATCAACATGGGCGCGACGGCGATCGGAACGGGCATTACCGCGCACCCCGATTACGCACCGCTGATCCTGAAGCACCTCAAAGAAATTACGGGTATTCCGCTTGTCACGGCACCCAACCTCGTAGAAGCGACGCAGGACTGTGGCGCTTTCGTTCAGTTGTCCGGCGTGCTCAAGCGCGTGGCAGTGAAGCTCTCGAAAACCTGCAACGATTTGCGTCTGCTTTCCAGTGGTCCACGCGCGGGTCTTGGGGAGATCAACCTCCCGCCCATGCAGGCTGGCTCGAGCATCATGCCGGGAAAGGTCAACCCGGTTATCCCGGAGGTAGTGAATCAAATTGCATTCGAGGTCATCGGCAACGATGTCACCGTAAGTTTCGCGGCCGAGGCCGGTCAGCTCCAGTTGAATGCTTTCGAGCCGATCATCGCGCACAGCCTGTTCAAGAGCGTGACGCACCTGCGCAACGGCTGCCTGACACTCGCCGAGCGCTGCGTCAAAGGAATTACCGCCAACGAGGCTCGCTTGCGCGCGTCGGTCGAGAACTCGATCGGTATCGTGACGGCGCTCAATCCGTACATCGGCTACGCCAACGCGACATCTGTCGCGATGGAAGCCCATGCCACGGGCGGACGCGTCTACGACATCGTGCTCGAGCGGGGACTGCTGTCCAGGCAACAACTCGACGAGATCCTCAAGCCAGAGGTACTCACGCAGCCCACGCCGCTTCATATCCCGCCGAAGTAGCGCCACGATCACCGGCACCTGCACCGGCACCGGCGTGTAATCGGCAAGTCGTCGTAGCGTTTTCCCGCGACACCCATGCTGCCCACGCCGGGCTTTTCATCTAGGCTTGACTGAAACAAAGCTGCGTGCGTTGTTGCGCTGTATGAGCACCGCGATCTCCTTGCCTGCCTTTGCTTCCAGCGAGGCCACTTCCGACTGCGTTTCGACCAGCGTGCCATTGAGCGAAAGAACGATATCGCCGGGCTGAATGCCGGCGCTTGCCGCCGGACCATCGACCCCGTCCACCATCAGACCTACGGGAAGGTCACGGGCGCGCCGCTCATCCTCACTCAGCGGATGCATGACCAGGCCCAGGCGATCCGTTGCGCCGCCATCGGTTTGTCGAGGTGGGGGGCTTTCCGCGGACGCGCCGACCATGACCGTCGTCGTCATCAGCCTTCGATTGCGGATCAGCTTGAGTGTGGTTTTCGTCCCGGGTAGCAGATCGCTGGCAGTCTCGCCGAGTTCGGCCGAGCGATCAATCGTCTTGTCGCCGATCTGGATGATGACGTCACCTGGCTTGAGCCCGCTCGACGCGGCCGGTGTGCCGGGCGCGACAGAATTGACCAGCGCGCCTGCCGGGCGCGGCAGACCGAAGGCCACCGCCAACCCGGGTCCGACGTCCTGCACCTCCACGCCAAGGCCACCCGGCGATGTCGCGCGCAGGGCTAGTACCTGCGATCGCACCTTGGCCGCCATGTTGATCGGAATGGCGAAGGTCAGGCTCGGGTGCATGTCTGAGTCCGCATAAGTCTGCACGTCGATGCCGATCACTTCGCCTGCACGGTTGAACAGCGGGCCACCGGAGTTGTCCGGGTTGGCCGCGACATCGGTTTGAAAAAACGGAAAACTGCTCCCGTCCGGGAGCGTACGAGAGATGGCGTTGACAATGCCAGCGGTCACCGTGTTCTGGAAGCTGTCGGGCGACCCGATCGTCAGAACCGGCTCACCGACGCGTACCCGCGACGAGTCCCCGAGTTTGACGGTCGGAAGCTTCGTGGCATCGACCTGAATGACCGCGACGTCGCTCTGAGTGTCGACCGCCAGGACCTTCGCTTTGAATTCACGTCGATCGGTCAGTCTGACCGTCACCTGGTCGGCTTGATCCACCACATGAGCGGTGGTCAGAATGAGGCCGTCGGGGCTCACAATGAAACCAGAGCCGGTACCCGTGATGGCGCGTGGCGAACTGTCCTGAGAGGCCTGCGATCGCGGCACCATGCGCTTGACGAATGATAGAAGCGGATCGTCAGCATCGATTGCCGGCAGGGGCGTCTGCGACGATTCCTGCTCCGGGGAAGTCGCGCTGATATTCACAACGGCAGGTCCGTAGCGCTGAACGATGGTCGGAAAATCGACCGGTGCTGAAGCGTTCGCCGGCGCGATCCGCTTTTCCTTCGCCGGCAGCGAAGCCGTACCCGCGGCGTTCGCCATCGGTTGCAGGCAAGGATAGAGAGAGATAGACGCAGCTATCACGGCAGCGTGGAACAGGCTTCGAGCAAGAGTCCGGTCAAACACGGTGCGCCTCCGCGGCGGGTGTTATATCCGGGCCGGGCGCGTGAAGCGCCGGTGCGAAAATGCGTACCCCTCGCCTACTATGATTTATAGCGGAGCAACAGAAAAAATGCAGGTAGCGCTATTCCTGGGGGACCGTTGCGACGGGCTCAGAGCCCCGCCGAAACGAGCGTTTGTATCGAACGAACGCGATCGCCGCGCTTGGACCGGGGAGGTGGCTCCAGCGAATAAACGTTCGCGTCCGAAAGTCATATACTGGCTCGGTCTGCCTGCTGTCTCCCGCGCGGTTGTGGTATGCGTTCGCATAACTTCGAGCCGTATTGATGCGCTCGGTGCGGGAAGACCAACGGCGATGTGCCCGCCTCGGGTCGAACGCCAGTGGCCGAACCGTCTCCTTGCGCAAGTTCTTCTGGCCAGGACGACCTGAAGCCATTGGAACCGAACTTCACCTCAATTGCCCGTTTGGACGAAGCCATGCTGACGATCGACGACATCCGGGCGATTCCCCTGTTTTCAACACTCGCTGACGACGAACTGGAGCATCTCGCGCACAGTTCGGCGGACCTGCATCTGTGTGCGGGTGAATTCGCGGTACATGAAGGTGGAGAGCGCGCGCTGTATGCCGTTCTGGCCGGCAAGCTGGAAGTCATCAAGACGTTCGACGGTATCGAGCGCACGCTGGGCTGGCGTCTGCCCGGAACCATTTTTGGAGAAGTACCGCTCGCGCTGAGTTCGCCGTTTCCAGGCGCCTATCGGGCCGTGGAGCCGTCGCGTGTCATGCGCGTGGATGCTCAGCGTTACTACGTACTTGCTGCCGCGTCGCCAGAGATTGCGTTCAGGATGGGCACCCTTGCGCGCGAGCGCATCGGCGGGCTGCAAGGCCTCTCCGCCGAGCCGCCCAAGCCCCGCGTGACCATGATTGGAAGTCGCTGGGACAACGCTTGTACCGCGTTGCGGCAGTTCCTCGCACGCAACCAGATCAGCTACGACTGGATGACACCGGATGCGCCCGAACTGGCGGCGCGCTGGCCTGGAACCTGCCCGCCAGAGGAGGATTGCCCGGTGCTGCGGCTGGTCGACGGGACGGTGCTGAGCCGACCTGCGACACGCGAGCTTGCTGGGTTGCTGGGTCTGCAGACGCAGCCCCGCCTGGCCGAATACGACACGGTGATCATAGGGGGCGGGCCGGCCGGTCTCGCTGCTGCCGTGTACGGTGCGTCGGAAGGCTTGCGTACTGTGGTGCTGGAGCGCGAAGCGCCAGGCGGGCAGGCCGGAACCTCCTCACGTATCGAGAATTACCTCGGCTTCCCCAACGGTGTGTCGGGCGACGAACTGGCGAGCCGTGCACTGCAGCAGGCAAGGCGGCTCGGTGCAGAGATTCTGGTGACACGGTCTGTCGATCGAATCGATGTCGCCGGGCGTTGCATCCACCTCGACGGAGGCGACGTCATCCGGGCGCGAACGATCATTCTCGCGACTGGCGTCACGTGGCGCCGCCTCGCGATCGACGGCTTCGACCGGTTTATTGGTAAAGGCATTTACTACGGCGCGTCACGCAGCGAGGCGAGTGCTACTCACGGACTCGACGTCTATCTGATCGGTGGTGGAAACTCGGCCGGCCAGGCCGCTTTGTACTTTGCCAATCATGCACGCACGGTTACGCTTGTCTTGCGAGGCGATTCGATTGAGAAGAGCATGTCCCGCTACCTTGTCGAGCAGCTTCGCGAGAAGTCGAACGTAGCGGTGCAACTGCGATCGGAAGTTGTCGGCGCACACGGCGATACCCATCTGACAGCGATCGATGTGCGCGATGGACTGAGCGCAGAAGTACGTCGGCACGACAGTGGTGGATTGTTCGTGTTCATTGGCGCCGATGCGCAGACCGAGTGGTTGCCGGCGGAAATCGCGCGCGATGGGCGCGGATATGTTCTCACCGGTGACGACGTCGTTAAGGCAGGACGCTGGTCCCATAGCCGGGATCCCTACCTCCTCGAATCGAGTGTTCCCGGCGTGTTTGCCTGTGGGGATGTGCGATTGAGCCCGGTCAAGCGCGTCGCTTCAGCGGTCGGTGAGGGCAGCATGGCGATCGCGTTCGCCCACAAATATCTGCAGCACGACGCCAGCTAGCACGGCGTGCGGTTCACTGCACCTTCACATCAGCGCCCGCCGCCGCCGAATCTCCCGTCTGCGCGGGCGCTACCTGCCTCTCCGGATGCCGCGGATCATGCAACTGGTCCGCCGACCAGCCGCCGCCCAGATCGCCGAATAGCGACGCCGTGTCCAGCAGGCGTGTCTCCTGAACATTCAGCGCGGTCTGCTGAGTGCTCAACTGCGTAGCCTGCGCGGTCGCCACCGTCGTGTAGTCCACCGTGCCGGCCTGATACTCGTTGAACGCGATCTCGGCGCCACGGGTTGCGTCTTTTACAGCCGCCTCCAGGACGACCGATTGCTCGGCCAGGATTCGCAACCCGCTCAAGTCGTTTTCGACGTTCTGGAACGCCGTCAACACGGTGCCCCGGTAGTTGGCGACGGCCGCGTCGTAGGCCGCCTTCGCCACGTCGACGTCGGCGCTGCGCAAGCCGCCGTCGAAAAGCGTTTCGGTGGCGCTGCCGCCCAGCGACCAGACGTAGTTGGCCACGTTGAACAGACCGGACAACGGCGACTGCGTGAGGCCGGCCAGCCCGGAGAGGGAAATGTCCGGGTAATACGCCGACACCGCCACGCCGATCGCCGCGTTTTGCGTCGCCATCTTGCGCTCGGCGACGGCGATGTCGGGCCGGCGTTCGAGCAGCGTTGACGGCACGCCGACGGGCACGCCAGGCAGCGTCGGCATCGTGGTGCTGTGCGTAATCGATAGCTCTTCCGGATTCTTGCCCACCAACACGGCGATCGCGTGCGCGTCTTGAGCGCGCGCCACGCCGAGCGCGATCAGGTTGGACTGCGCCGTCTCGAGCTGGGTGCGGGCCGTGATCAAGTCGGACGGGGGGATGGTGCCCGCCTGGTCCTGGTCGGACACGACGTCCAGAAAGTGCTGGTAGGCCACGACCGTCCTCTGCAGAAGGTCGATATTGGCGTCGCTGATGCGTAGTTCGATGATCGCCGTGGCGAGCGCCACCTGCTCGGAGAGCGTCGCATTGGCGAGCGTCGCTTCGCTCGATTGCGCCGTCGCGGCGTTTTCTTCGATCGTGCGCCGCACCTGGCCCCACAGGTCAGGCGCCCAGCTCACGTTGCCCTCCAGCGAACCCGAGTTGACCACGCGCGCGGCATTGCCGACCGAGCTGCGCGCCTTGGTGCCCGAACCGGTTACGCCGATGGTCGGAAACAGGCTGGCATGCGCCACCCGCACTTCCGCCAGCGCTTCCTGATAGTTCGCGTAGTCCGCGCGCACGGTCTGGTTCGACACCGACACCAGCGGTTCGAGCTGGTCGATCAGCGGATCGTTGAATGCCGTCCACCAGTCGCCTTTCGGTTTCTCCGCCGCGGGCTCGGCTTGCGTCCAGCCCGGCAATTCCGAATAGGTGGCGGGCACGTTGACTTGCGGCCGGTGGTAGTCCGGGCCGACCGTGCAGCCGCCGGCCAGCAGGGCCAGCGTCGCGACGGCCAGCGGCCGAAGCGTCCCAAAGCGGTTACGGGAATTTTTCATGGTCATGCCCTCGTATCCGGTTGTCCGGGTCGCTGCGCGTCGCGATTCCATGGCAGGTTGGCGGACCATCCGACCAGCCTGAAACGCAAGCGGTCGAGGTAGAGGTAGATCACCGGCGTCGTGTACAAGGTAAAGACCTGACTCAGGATCAGTCCACCCATCACCGTGATACCGAGCGGTTGGCGCAGCGACGCGCCCTGGCC
The DNA here is from genome assembly GCF_905220975.1 of Paraburkholderia haematera. GTDB lineage: Bacteria > Pseudomonadota > Gammaproteobacteria > Burkholderiales > Burkholderiaceae > Paraburkholderia > Paraburkholderia haematera. Next base: position 83,304 of record NZ_CAJNBK010000004.1, read on the forward strand.
AATGCCGATGGCGAGCGGCACCGCGCCGAGCACGGCCGCGAAGGTGGTCATCATGATCGGCCGCAGACGGACCACGGCAGCCGAGTGAATCGCCTCCTTCGCCGGCATGCCTTCGCTGCGTTGCAACTGGATCGCGACGTCGACCATCATGATCCCGTTCTTCTTGACGATGCCGATCAGCAAGATGATGCCGATCAGCGCGATCACCGAGAACGGTGTGCCGAAAATCAGCAATGCCAGCGTCGCGCCGATGCCCGCGGACGGCAGCGTCGACAGGATGGTCAGCGGGTGGATCGAGCTTTCGTACAAGACGCCGAGCACGATATACACCACGCCGAGCGCCGCCAGGATCAGCAGCGGCACCGTCCCCATGGACTGCGAGTAGGCCGCCGCCGCGCCGGCAAACGATCCGTGGATGCTGGCCGGCATGCCGATCTCGCGGATCGTGTTGTCGATCGACACGGCCGCCTTGCTCAACGAACCGCCCGCCGGCAGGTTGAACGAAATCGTCGCGGCTACGAGGCCGCTCTGGTGGTTCACCTGCGTCGACGTATGGCTGTTCGAGTACGAAGCCAGCGCCGCCAGCGGCACCATGGTTTCAGCCGACGTGCTGTCCGCACTGCCGGTCGAACTGCCGCCCTTGCTATTGGCGATGCTGTTGTTGGTCGCGTTGGCTTGCGCGTTCGAGTTGAGTGCGTTCGTGCCCGACGAAGTGGCCGTACTTTCGGTCGCCGCCTTCACGCCCGACACCGTGGCGCCCGGCATCTGTGTGCCCGCCGTGCCGGTGGCGTTGCCCGACGCCGTGCTCAGGTAGATCTGGTTGAGCGTTTGCGGGTACTGCCAGTAATCCGGCGCGACCTCCATCACCACGAAATACTGATTGAGCGGGTTGTAGATGGTCGACACCGTCCGCTGGCCGAACGCGTCATACAGCACGTTGTCGACCTGGTTGGGCGCAAAACCGTAGCGCGCCGCCGTCGAGCGATTGATTTTGATGTAGGTCTGCAGCCCGTTTTGCTGCAAGTCCGAGTTCACGTCGAGGATCTGCGCGTGCTCCTTGCTGAGCGCGGCGACGAGTAGCGGTGTCCACTTGAACAGCGCGGCGGAATCGTCGCTGGTGAGCGTGTATTGGTACTCGGCGGCGGATTGCCGTCCGCCGATTCGCAGATCCTGCTGTGCCTGCATAAAGAGCCGGGCGCCCGAGACCGCATTGAGTTTGGGCCGCAGGCGGTTCACGACCTCGGTGGCCGTGGCATGGCGCTCCGCCAGCGGCTTGAGTTCGACGAACACGTTCGCGGTATTGAGCGCGCGGCCGCCGGTAAAGCCGGCTACCGAGGCCACGGCCGGATCCTTCTGCACGATCTCCTGCAATTGCGTGAGCTTCTTTTGCATCGCGGTAAAGGAGATGCTCTGGTCGGCGATGATCTGCCCAATCAGAATGCCCGTGTCCTGCTCGGGAAAGAAGGTGGCCGGCACCAGCTTGAACAGAAACACGTTGGCGACCAGGAGGCCGATCAACAGCAGGATGACCAGCAGCGCATGGTCCAGGACGGCCGTGAGCGAGCGCGCGTAGGCATTCTTGAAGCGGTCGAACTGTTTTTCGACCCACATCGCCCAACGGGCTTTCGAATGCCCGGCGTTGTCGCGGCTCAGCACATAGGCGCACATGGCCGGCGTGACCGTCAGCGAAATCACCAGCGAGATCAGGATGGCGACGGACAGCGTGACCGCGAACTCATGGAACAGCAGGCCGACCACGCCCGGCATCAGCATGATGGGGAGGAACACCGCAATCAGCGACAGGCTCATCGAGATCACCGTGAAGCCCACCTCGCCGCTGCCCTTCAGGGCTGCCTCTTTCGGACTGAGCCCCAACTCCATGTGACGCACGATGTTTTCCAGCACCACCACCGCATCGTCGACCACGAAGCCGGTACCGATGGTGAGCGCCATCAGCGAAAGGTTGTCGATGCTGTAACCGAGCAGGTACATCGGCCCGAAGCTACCCACGATCGACAGCGGCAGCGCGACGGCCGGTATCAGCGTGGCGCGCGGCGATTGCAGAAAAATGAACACGACGCCCACCACCAGCAGCACGGCGATGAACAGGGTGCGCTCCGTGTCGCCCACCGACGATCTGACCGACTCCGAGCGGTCAATCGCGATGCCCACGTGCACACTGCTCGGCAGCGTCGCCTCGATTGACGGCAGGACCTTGCGGATCTGCGCGACGGTGCTCACGACATTGCTGCCGGGCATCGGATACACGATGACGAGAATGGCGGACTTGCCGTTGAAGAGGCCGGCATTGCGGATATTTTCGTTCGAATCCCTGACCTGGGCCACGTCGCGCAACAGGACCGGCGCGCCGTTGCGGTAGGCGACCACCAGATCGCGGTACGGCGCGGCATGCGTAATCTGGTCGTTGGAGGTGACCACGTAGCGCTGGTCGCCCTCGTCGAGATGACCTTTCGCGCTGTCGGCGTTGGCTGCGCTGAGCGCCGCGCGCACGTCTTCCAGGCCGATGCCGTAGCTGCTCAGTTTGCCTGGCTGCAACTCGACGCGTACCGAGGGCAACGCGCCGCCGCCGAGCGTGATCTGACCCACCCCCCTGACCTGCGAGAGCTGCTGCTGGATCACCGAATCCGCGGAATCGTAGAGCTGCGCTTTGGTGAGCGTGTCCGACGTCAGAGAGAGCACCATGATCGGCGCATCTGCCGGGTTGTACTGGCGATAGCTCGGATTGCTGCGCAGCGTAGTCGGCAAATCGGCGCGCGCTGCCTGGATGGCCGCTTCGACGTCGCGCGCGGCGCCGTTGATGTCGCGCTTCAAGCCGAACTCGACCACGATCAACGACGAGCCGACGGAGCTGATCGAAGTCAGTTCTTCAACGTCGGCAATGGTGGCGAGCCGCCGTTCGAGCGGCTCGGCCACCGTGGTCCCCATGATGTCCGGGCTCGCGCCCGCCATGTTCGCCTGCACCACGATGACCGGAAAGGCAATGTTCGGCAACGGCGCGACCGGCAGCCTGAAGTAGGCGAGCGCCCCGGAGATCAGGATTGCAATGGCCAGAAGCGTGGTCGCGACGGGCCGCCGGATGAATAACGCCGAGATGTTCAAGGCGCGTCCTCCGCCCCGCCTCCCGGCGAATTCTCCGGTTTATTGCGGTTGCGCCAGCGTCTCGTCCGCTCGGCCATTCTGTCGAAGAACAGATAGATCACCGGCGTGGTGAAGAGCGTCAGCATCTGGCTCAGCGTCAGACCGCCGATGATCGCGAGCCCGAGCGGCCGGCGCAATTCCGAACCCGTGCCGGTGCCGAGCAGCATCGGCAGCGCGCCGAGCATGGCGGCGAGCGTGGTCATCAGGATCGGGCGGAAACGCAGCAGCGACGCCTCGAAGATCGCCTCGCGCGGCGCCTTGCCGTGATTGCGTTCGGCGTCCAGCGCGAAGTCCACCATCATGATGGCGTTCTTCTTGACGATACCGATGAGCAGCACGATACCGATAATGCCGATCACATCCAGGTCGCTGCCGGCGATCATTAGCGCGAGCAGTGCGCCGATACCCGCCGAGGGCAGCGTGGACAGAATCGTCACCGGATGGATGAAACTCTCATAGAGCACGCCGAGCACGATATACACCGCCACCAGCGCCGCGATCAGCAGATAGACTTCGCTCGACAGCGAATCCTCGAATGCCTGGGCCGCGCCCTGCAGCGACGAGGTGATCGACGGCGGCAGATTCACCGATTGTTCTGCCTGATGGATAGCCGTGACGGCCGTGCTCAACGACGCATCTTTCGCGAGGTTGAACGAGATGGTGACCGATGGGAACTGCGCCAGATGGCTGATCACGAGCGGCGACTTCGTGATCTGGATCTTCGCGATGCCCGACAGCGGCACCTGGCCCGTGCTGCTGGTCTGACTCGGCAGATACAGGTTGCCGATCGACTGCACGTTCGGCAACGCTTCCGGTTTGGCGACGAGAATCACGCGGTACTGGTTCGACTGTTCGAAGATAGTCGAGACGATGCGCTGGCCGAGCGCGTCGTACAGCGCGTTGTCGATCGTCGCGGGCGTAATGCCGAAGCGTGCCGCCAGTTGCCGGTTGACTTCGACGTTCACGCTGAGGCCGTCGGTATTCATGTCGCTTTGCACGTCGGCGAGCGACGGGATCTGCTTCATCCGCGCGATCAGTTCCGGCACGTACTTCTGGAATGCCTGCTGGCTCGGTCCGCGCAGCACGAAGCTGTACTGGTTCGGTGAGACCGTCGTGTCGAGCGTCAGATCCTGCTCAGGCTGCATGTAAAGCCTGACGCCCGGCACATGGGCGACTTCCTGTTGCAGACGCCGGGCAATCTCTTGCGCCGTGTCGGAACGCTTGTCGTGGTCGCGAAGATTGATCAGGAAGCGGCCATTGTTCAGCGTCGAGTTAGTGCCGTCGATACCCACGTAGGAGGTCAGCGAAGTGACATCCGGGTCCTTCAGGATCGCATCGGCGAGCGCGCCCTGGCGATTCACCATCGCGGCGTACGACACCGAGTTGTCGGCCACGCTGATCCCCTCGATCACACCGACGTCCTGCACCGGAAAGAGGCCCTTCGGAATCACCACGTACAGGATGCCGGTCAGCACGACCGTGCCGACGGCCACCACGAGCGTCAGCACCTGGTGATCCAGCACCCAGCGCAGGCCGCGTTCATAGGCGGCGAGCGTTTTGTTGAACAGGCCCTCGCTGATCCGCTCAAAGCGACTCGGATGACGTTCGGCCTGCGCGCGCAACATGCGCGCACAGAGCATCGGCACCACGGTCAGCGACACGATCGCGGAGATCACGATGGTGACGGCAAGCGTCACCGCGAATTCGCTGAACAGACGCCCGATCACCCCGCCCATGAAGAGCAGCGGAATCAGCACGGCAATCAGCGAGATGGTCAGTGACAGAATCGTGAAGCCGATCTGCCCCGCGCCTTCCAGCGCGGCTTCGAGCGGGGTCTTGCCTTCCTCCAGATACCGCACGATGTTCTCGATCATCACGATCGAGTCGTCGACCACGAAGCCGGTGGCGATGATGAGCGCCATCAGCGAGAGGTTGTCGATCGAGTAGTTCAGCTGGTACATCACCGCCAGCGTGCCGATCAGCGACACCGGCACCGATATGCTCGGAATCAGCGTGGCGGGCACGTTGCGCAGGAACACGAAGATCACCGCCACCACCAGCACGATGGCGAGAATCAGTTCGAGCGCCGCGTCGGAGACCGACGAGCGGATCACGCCCGTGCTGTCCGACACCACGGTCACGTTCATGCCGGCCGGCAGCGTGGATTCGAGCTGCGGCAGTTGCTTCGTGATCTGGTTGACGGTCGCGATCACGTTCGCGCCCGGTTGCCGCTGCACGTTGAGCACAATGGCCGGTGAGCCGTTGTACCAGGCGCCGCGCTCCACGTCCTGGGCGGCCTGACTGACTCGCGCCACGTCGCGCATGAACACCGGGGCGCCGTCCTTGTAGGCGATCACCGTGTCCAGATAGTCCTTCGGATCGGTGATCTGATCGTTGCCGTTGATCGTGTAGTCGAGGTCCGGGCCGTCGAAATTGCCCTTCGGCTGGCTGACGTTGACATAGCTGAGCAGCGTGCGCAGATCGTCGATGTTCAGGCCGTAGGCGGCCAGCTTGTGCGGGTCCGCCTCGACGCGGATGGCCGGCACATTGCCGCCGCTCGTCGTGACCACACCCACGCCCGACACTTCGGAAATCTTGGTGCCGAGACGGTTGTTGGCGATGTCTTCAAGCTGGGTCAGCGACATCGACTTCGAGGTGACCGCGAGTGTCAGGATCGGCTGGTCGGCCGGATTGACCTTGGCATACGTCGGCGGCGCGGGCAGGCCGGAGGGCAGGTAGCTGTTGGAAGCGTTGATGGCCTGCTGGACGTTCTGCTCGGCGATGTCGAGGTTCAGCGACAGATCGAACTGCAGCGTGATGACCGACGCGCCGTCCGAGCTATACGACGTCATCTGTTGCAAGCCGGGAATCTCGCCCAACTGCACTTCGAGCGGCGCCGTGACCGTGGTGGCCATCACGTCCGGGCTCGCGCCCGGATAGAACGTCTGCACCTGGATGGTCGGATAGTCGACGCTGGGCAGCGATGAAACCGGCAGCACGCGCATGGCGACGAGGCCCACCAGCACGAGGGCGATCATCAGCAGCAGCGTGGCTACCGGTCGAAGAATAAACAGGCGGGAAATATTCATCGGCGCGCGAGCCTGCTACGACGAAGCCGCATGGGCCGCCGCCGACGACGGCTCTGCCGCGGACGCAGCAGCGGGTGCGGAGGTGGCAGGCTCCGCGGCGGTGCCGCTGGCCGATGGATTGGCCCCCGCGGGCTTCGGCTTGGCCGCCTGGATTTTGGCGCCGTCGTTCAGGCGGTCTGTGCCGTCCGTGACCACCTGGTTGCCTTGAGAGAGGCCAGACAGGATGACCGTGTTCTTACCGTCGCTCGGGCCGAGCTTGACCTTGTGTACCGAGACGGTGTTGTTCGCGTTGACCAGATAGACGAAGTCGCCCGGCGCGCCGGTTTGCACGGCGGGGGTCGGCACCAGCACGGCATTCTGCATCGTATCGACCAGCAACTTGACATTGACGAACTCGTTGGGGAACAGCGCTTCGTTTTCGTTGGCGAACGTGGCGCGTAAGGTAACGGTGCCGGTCGCCGTGGCCATCTGGTTGCTGACTGCGTAGAGCGCTCCTGTGGCAACCTCGCGCGCGTTGTCGCTGGTATAGGCGGTGACCGGCAACGTAGCGCCGCCATTCACGCGCTGCACGATGGAGGCCAGCGCGTCCTGTGGCACCGTGAATTGCACGGTAGTCGGCTTGACGGTGGTGATGACGACGATCCCCGTCGACGATGACGCCGTCACGTAGTTACCCGGGTCGACCAGACGCAGGCCGACTTTGCCGGAGACCGGCGCGGTGATGCGGCAATAAGCCAGGTCGAGGTCGAACTGGGCGATGTTGGCGAGATCGGACTGGACTGCGGCCTCGTCCTGCTGCACGAGGAATTTCTGATCCTCGAAGGTCTGCTGGGCGATCGACTTGCGCTCGTTCAACTGCGTGAAGCGGGCAAGATCGGCACGCGCCTGGGCAAGTGATGCGCGGTCTTTCGCGAGTGTTGCCTGAGCCTGCTGCTTGCTGATCTGATATTGGCGAGGATCGATCTGGGCGAGGAACTGGCCTTTCTGTACTTCCTCGCCTTCGTGATACCCAACGGCCGTGAGGTAGCCGCTTAGCTGCGGCAGCACGGTCACGGTGGCAGTCGGGGTGACCGTGCCGAGTTCGCTCAACGTGACCGGCATCGAGCCGAGTGTAGCGCTCGCCACAGTGACGACGATGGGTGCGACGTCGCGCGAGGGTTTCTTCTGGGTCAACAGGTGAACAACGACAAGCGCGACTAGCGCCAGCACAACAACCGCAAACAGAATGAGCCCGCGTCGGGAGCGCTTGGGTTGCTTGGACACGGCTTCGCTCATAGGTATCTCCGCAAACAGATGCTGCCGTTGATGATCGGGCGGGGCGTCATTTTCTGCTGGGTTTTCGAGAACATGCCATGGTTCTCGTGCGTTGTCACAGATCAATGCCCTTCTGGCATAGTGTTAGCTAATCGAAAGCAAGGCGGACTTGCCTTGGTGGAAGCGGGCATGGCATCAATGTACCAGGTGCGCGCAAGGCTTGAGTTACCGGCGTAAACATGTCGGGTGTCTTTCGGCCCGCAGCTTGCGCCAACGGACGGTTGAACGTGGGGGCTTCCTTTGGGCGCGCCCGGTGGCTTTGTCGGCGAGCGGCAATACACGCTGAAAGCCTGGTGAAATTATTCGCTACTTTGACGCCGTCGTAGCTGCCGGTATGAGGATGAGGGGCACCTTGATCCACTTAGACCATCGATCGTCAGCGCACTAGCGAACTGAGATTTACGCCGTCAGCGGGCCGGGCGCGATGACGGTGGGCCGCCAGGACATGCACTTTCACAAGATGGGTAGGAAGATGGGTGCGCGGGTAGGAGGGGACCATGTCACGACGACAGTAGCATCGGCTCAACGCGTTGCGCGTCGCAAAGGAGGTGGCCCCGGGCCATTGCGCCGACGGGAGGCTCTACGTCGAGCCGACGAAGCTGACGGCCTTTACGCCAGTATGCGCGGGCAATGACAGCATGCGTATCAAACAATTACAAAATTTACTATAAAAGCCGTCTGGACGGTTTTATACTCTCGGCGAGAGGTACCCGTGCGCGATGGGGTTTCGGATCAACCTCGCTTCCTACCCTTGGCGTTGGCGGAGCTTACCTCGAACTACTGTGTGCACGATGCTGAGCTTGGTCCAGTGGTGGGCTTTGTGCACTGTATTACCTCGCGTTCGAATTCGAACTGCGGTCCCGGGCTCAATATGTCCCGACGGTTGTTCATCAATTATTGTTGGAAAAGGAGTTCCTGATGCGTTTTTATTTCGGCCTTCGTCTTACCAGTTTCGCCGTAGCCGCGGGGATTGCATGTCATGTCCATGCAGAGAGTTTTACCTCGTCTGCCTCAAGCGCGGGTTCGGCATCGAGTGGCAGTGTTTCGGATTCGTTGCACGGATCGAGCAACAGCTCGAAAGATGACAAGACTGCGGAAGGTGACTATCGTATCGTCGACGTTGCCGAAGCGACAGGGCGTACCGATCACCTCACGGTGACGATGGTGTCCGATCACACGCAGCAACGCATTGCGCTCGATCTGCCGGCGAAGGTGTTTGCACAGCAAGGCCTTGGTCGAGGCGATCTCGTGCATACGCAGCATCGGCCGTACGGTTACGAATTCGCGCGCGCAGATACGCGCGAAGCGTTTTATCTTGTGCTGGCCGACGACTGGCACGATGAGCTTGCACCGCATGCCGTGAGAAGTATGTGAACCTGCGCCGCTTGTTGATCTCGGTACTCGCGATTGCGATCGTTGGTCCGGCTCATGTGTCGATGGCAGTGGCGGCCCAGCCCGCCTTGTCGACGGCATCGAATTTTTGCGGCCGCTCGCAGCCATTCACGGCAGCGCAGCAGGATAAATTGTTGCGGTTTGCGGCAGTCGTTCGTCAGGAAGTTGCGGCGACGGACAGCGGAGCAGTGCTGATTAGCCGTTCGGGCCTTAATCTGTCGCGTTTTGGTATTCGCTATTCTCACGCTGCCGTTGCCTTGCGCAAAGAATCCGGCACATGGATGGTCCGTCAGCTCTACTACGATTGTGACGAGGGACGCCCCCGTCTCTATGACCAGGGCCTCGCTGGATTCGTGATGGGTATTGATGATGTATCGCATGGCTATATCTCGATCGTGCAGCTGCCCGTAGGTGCAGGTGATGCGCTACGGAATACCGCGCTCGATACATCACGCGCACTACAGCTTCTGGCGGCGACCTACAGTGCCAATGCCTATCCATTCAGCGTTCGTTATCAGAATTGCAATCAGTGGGTTGCAGAACTGCTTGCATTGTCATGGGGCAATATTGATGGAGGCAGAGAGCTGCGCGAGCGAGCACAGAATTGGCTGCGGGAGGCCAAATACACCCCCCAGCCGGTCGATGTTGATTCGCATTTGCTGATGTTCGCGGCTACGTTCGTGCCACACGTTCATCTCGACGATCATCCGCAGGAAGACATCTTTGCAATGCAGCTGAAAGTCAGTCTTCCATCAACAGTCGAGACGTTCGTTCGAGACCGGCAACCTGATAGTGAGCGAATTGAGATCTGCTATGCCGATAAGCGAATCGTCGTGCACCGAGGATGGACTCCAATCGCTGATGGGTGTGAGCCCGCCGAAGAAGATCGCGTTGTGTCGCTGGATTAGCAGCGCATGCCCGCACGCTGAGTACGCTAGTGATTTCTGATCTGTCAGGCTGACATATGACCGCGACGTTCGCGTCGCCGGGAATGTCAATGTGGGAGAGGCCTCTCGAATCGATATCTCGAGTTAGGGCGGATCCGTCACGGTTCAGTGAGCGGGGGCTTTGCTCACCTCAACATAATCCACAGGCGGAAACTCTTTCGTAAGCCTCGGCACGTCATGTGAAAACACAGCCGTGGTAATTTGCGTGCGTGCGTGCGTGCGTGCGTGCGTGCGTGCGTGCGTGCCGATGACGTGCGCGCGGCGTGCGATATACGGGGAGGGCACCGCAGCGGATTCGCCGCCACCCGTAGCGCACGTCGTCAATTCGTCACGCGAGTGTCAAGTCTTGGCGGGAATGTCTACGCCGCAGTCTTTTCAGACTCGGAAGGACGGTCAGATGTCCATCGATCTTCGTCGAGTAACAACTTAAATAGCCGCTCTCGTTGTCTGTCTGAAACTGGAGAAAGCCCCAGGAGTGTGGTGTAAGCCAAACCTCGTGCTGCGATCAGACGTAAGAGCGCCATGTCTGGATCCTCGGCCTCGCTCCGTATCTTCCGTGTCTGCGCAGCGTCTTCATCGCGAATTTCACTGAGCAAAGTTGGATCTTCCACAAGGGTGGCTAGAATCGCCCTCGCCACGGAGTGTGGTTGATTAATTGATTCCCGGGTTACCGCAATCTGACACGAAAGCGTTGGTTCACGAAGAGAATCGCCCTTAGTGGCCAGGAAATTATCGGCGAACGACCTGTAATGATCTTGCTGGTAGGCAAGTAGCGCCTTGAGGATATCGCCCTTCGTACGGAATTGATGTAGTAGCCCGCCTTTACTGATCCCGCTTTCGCGAGACAGCGCGTCGAAGGTAAGTCCGCCTGGACCATCCCTCGTCAGGATTACGAATGCCGCCTTGATAGCGGTGTTTCGGGATCGCTCCGAACGGGTAGGATTGTCCATGTCTTCCTATGAAATGTGAGGGCCATCCGCACGAACCGTAGTCCGGCTAACATCCGTGCAAAAAAACCGCGAGATCAATAAATCTCGCCCTTGCGAGACCTGCCATTCTATCAAGAGTTCACCGACTTTCACCTTCGGGCTAAACCACCTTCCCGCACTAATGTGCTTACGGCTGCCGATGTATCACCGGACCGAGCCGCGAGGAAACTGTGTTCGAGCTATTCAGTATGCCGTCCGGTCCGAACTGGAAGCTGATAGCGGAGCTACGGACGTTAGTCTCACCGACAAGCGGAGCGACGGCCGGCAACCACGTTGCCGTGAGCGACTTTGATTCCGAGAACGCATAGACAAGAAAGTTCGATCCATCTGGCAATCTGGACGTCGACGATGGCGTGCCCAGTCTGGCAAGCACCTGCTGCTGCGTGGTCACCCCGGGGTTGAAGTCGGATATATCCTCGGGTTTAATCACCTCCTCTGTCGAGACGCAGCCGACCAGAAAGCACACATAAACGGCCGACAGAATCATCGTGGGTCGCAAGCCTTTCATACCATACGTCCTTCGTTAAGAATTTGGGTTAGCTTGATGTACACCAAAGGGCTTGGGAGTGCGGCGGTCGATGAGTCGCCACAGTCGACGCGTGCCTGGTTGCATCACGGAGCAGCCAGTCATATTCAAGAATGCAGAATTGATGCTATCATAACAAACCGCCTGGACGGTTTTATTTGTGGCTTATAGCCACGGAACCGTTTTCTGGATACGCGAACGTCCGAGTCTTGATGGCATCCGCATTGCGTGCGGCGCTACCTGATGAAGCTGCACGCTTTTCGTACGCCGAAATTGAATCGGATCGCGTGAAATTGTCGACCGGCTCGCGGTAGCAACGCTCGGGCGGGATCTGGATAGTCTTCGAGCAGAGGTTATGTTCGAGCAGGAAGCACCTCTGGATGCTTTGGAATCTGAATAAATCGAGTTGCTTCGGCTCGAATCTTCGGTGCCGCTTTGTGTCGTGCTTTGCAAGTGAAACGGATTTGTATGCTTACACGAATCGTGACACGATGGTTTTTTGACCCGGCGTGATTCTGAGCGATTCGCGGCAGTACGGGTACGTCGCTCATGTGTCGACACTATCTATGCATCGCAGGCGTTTTGTATTGGCAGCACTGAGTGCGGCAGGTGTGACGCTTCGCGCGCATGCAGCTCCGGCAGACCGATTCGAAATCGTTTATCCCCATTACCGGCCCGAAGATCGGGCGCGAGCGGCCTTCCCGCTGGCGGTACTCGACCTCGCAATGAAAGCCGCGGGAGCCGAGTATGTGGCGCGGCAGGCTGACGTCCTGATGGAGCGTGGCCGTGCGCTGGCGGAACTGGCTGGCTCAGGCCGTGCCATCAATCTGCTTTGGACGAGCATGGGCGCGGAGGCGGAACGAGGCTTGAACGTAGTACGGATTCCGATCAATCGCGGGCTGATCGGGTATCGGGTTTTTGTCATACGAAAAGATCGTCAAGCCGATTTCGACAAGGTGCAGAGCCTGTCCGATCTGAAGGCATTGACAGGGGGGCAGGGGCTCGGCTGGATCGACACAGACATCATGAGAGCAGCCGATCTGACCATCGAGACGGTTCCCTATGAAACGGTGTTCGATATGGTTCAGGGTGGCCGGCTCGACTATTTTCCGCGCGGTGTGGTTGAAGCGTTCGCGGAACTGGACGAGCCGCGAGATCGGGAGCGGAATCTGGTCGTTGAGAAGCGCTTGCTGCTGAAATACCGGTCGGACTTCATTTTCTACGTCTCCGCAGGGCACGAAAGCCTGGCTCAGACCATCGATCGAGGGCTCGTCAAGGCGTATCTCGACGGATCGTATATGCGGCTGTTCAACGTCCATCCCTACATTCAAGACGCACTGACCCGGGCCGACCTCGCGAATCGCAAGATGTTCGTGCTCGACAATCCATACCTTTCCGAGGGGGATCGCCGGATCCCGGACAAGTACTGGATGAGCTAGTGCCGTGCGCGCCCAGCCGGTCGCGCAAGCCGTGGTGACGGTTGGCCTGTCTGAACCGGCTAAACGGGGCGACTACCCGGCGCCGGCATTCAGGATTTCCTGACGGCATATTCAGCAGACCGGAAGTGCATTTTTCCGCGCTTCCTGACTGCGTAGCGCTGCCGACCTCCCTAGGATGGTTTTATCGCCGTCTTTACCCTTGGGCCTGTCATGAGCCGTCATCCAGAGAACCACGAACACGCGTTTGAACGCCTGAACACCGCGTGTCAGCGTCTGTTCGAGACGTGGTGTGAAAGCAGAAGCGTCATACCGCTCGGCTATCTGCTGCACTGCTGGCCGTTGCCGGATAAGGGGCACGCGTCCGTGAAACGGTTGGCGGACGGATTGCGCGAACTGGGCAGGACGGATCCCGGCGCGCTCAGCGGGCGCATCTGGCCAATCCTCTGCGAGCTGGCTTCATGCATCGACGAGATTGTGCTGTATCCGCGGATCTATTTGCGCAAGGTGGTAGACGATGCGCCGCCGGTGGCGCGGGCTGCATACGTGATGTAAGCGTTCTTTAGAAGAGTCGGGGTACGTTTCACGCAACGTGAGCGCCGGCCGGGCCCAGGAAAAACCCGAACGACCAGGGGAACGGGCAGGCAAACGGCAAATCGCCACCCCGCCGATACGGCGGCGGACGTGTCAGTATCCCGCTGCGGCAACGAGTGCAGAATAGACGAAACGAAAACCGTAGCACTCGCGGGGATGTATGAAGCACAACCTGTTCGATGCATGGTGGAGTTCGATCAACGGCTTCCGGAGTAGCCTTGTATTGCGGCTGCTCGTTACCGTATTGCTCGTCAGTTGCGTGGTCACGGTGTTGTTGACCGGACTGCAGCTTTACCGCGACTACTACCGCGGGGTGGAGCAGATCGAAACTCGCCTTGCGGACATTGATCGCAGCAATCGCGACAGCCTCGCCGAAGCGCTCTGGCGCCTCGACCATGCCCAGTTGCAACTGGAGTTGAACGGCATTCTGCGTCTCGCCGACATCCGGGCCGTGGAAATTCGCGAGCCGGGGACCAACGGGCAATCTGCCTACCTGAGCGCCGGTCAGCGCTCGGCCGGCCCGGTCGTCGCCCGCGCGTTTCCGCTGGTCTACAAAGTCCAGGGCAAAGAGCGGGAGATCGGCGAACTCTACGTCGAAGCGACACTTCTCGATCTTTACCATGATCTGATGCGAACCGCCGCGATGATCCTGGTTACACAGGCCGCCAATACCTTCCTCATCTCGCTGTTCATCGTCTACATCCTGTCCCGTCTGGTGATGCGGCACGTTGCGGCCATTGCACGCACGGTGGAAAACTACGATTTCCGTGAAACGCCCCAGCCATTCCGTTTGCAGAGGCGCAAACAAAGCGAGCCGGATGAGCTCGACCGTATGGCGGCCGCATTCAATGCCATGGGCGAACGCCTGTACTGCGCGTATCGCGACGAACAGGATGCGGCTGCTGAACGGGAAGCGCGCAATCTGGCCGAAGCGGCCAACCGGGCCAAAGGTGAATTCCTCGCGAATATGAGTCATGAACTACGGACACCGCTGAACGGCATTCTCGGCTATGCGCAGATCCTGGCGCGCGATGTCATGCTGAGCCAGCGGCAACGCGAACGCGTTGAGGCGATCCGCAATAGCGGCGAACACCTCCTGACGTTGATCGAAGACACGCTCGATTTCGCGAGAATCGAAGCGGGCAAGCTGCGTGTCGAAATCTGCGACGTGCCCTTGGCGGGCTTTGTCGATGTCATTCGGGAAATCATTGGCGTGAAGGCGGAGCAAAAGCGTCTCGGCTTCATCTGCGAAATCGCTGGGGATGCGCCTGCCGGCGTGCGCGCCGATGAGCGACGGTTGCGGCAGGTGGTGCTCAACCTGCTTGCAAACGCCGTGAAGTTTACCGATTCTGGTTGCGTCAGCCTGCATATTTCGAGTTCTGAGTCGAACCGTGTCCGCTTCGAAGTGCGTGATACCGGGATCGGCATCGGTCCCAACCAGCTCAATGCGATCTTCGAACCATTCGAGCAGCTTGGCGCGGCCGACCGGCGTGCGGGCGGGGCCGGCCTGGGTCTCGCCATCAGCCGGGAATTCGTGAGTGCGATGGGCGGCAAGATCGAGGTCGAAAGCCATACCGGGCAGGGCAGTACTTTCCGGTTCGAACTGCCGGCGGCGAGCGTGTTGCCCACGTCGCGCACGACAGCCGCCGCCGCACCGGCTCCGGATACGGTGATGGGCTATGAGGGGCCGCGCAGGAAGGTGCTGGTTGTCGATGACGTCGCGGTCAATCGCGCGATTGTGGTGGATCTTCTGAGTCGTCTTGGCTTTGACACTGTCGAAGCGGAAAACGGTCTCGAGGGGTTCGAGAAGGCGCAGCGCGAACACCCGGCACTCATTCTCACGGACATCGTGATGCCCGAAATGAACGGACTCGAGCTGACCCGCAAGCTGCGCCAATTGCAGGCGTTCGCGCACGTCCCGATCATTGCCATGTCGGCCAGTCCTTCCGGAACCAACAGGGCGATGAGCATAGACGCCGGTGTGAACGCATTCCTCTCCAAACCGGTCGACCTCGAATCACTGCTGACCCAGATCGCCACTTTGCTCGGATTGACGTGGATTCATGCGTCGCCGCCAGCGTCCACGCGCCTCACTACGTCTGAGATAAGTCTTGCGGCGGTGCCTCAGCAACAGATGGAAGAACTGCATCACCTTGCGCGTCTCGGTGACATGCAAGAAATCATTGTCTGGGCCGAGACCATGGCGGCGCGGGATCCGCGTTATCAGTCATTCACGGCGCAGCTGTGCGCGCTCGCCCGGGACTATCAGTCGAAGGCCGTACTTCAGTTCGTCGAACGACACTTGAATGTCGAGTCCAAGCCATGAGCGATCCCAACGCAAATGCCGCCGAGCGGCCGACGATCCTCATTGCGGACGACACGCCGGCGAATTTTGGCGTGGTTGTCGATAGCCTGACAGAGCGCGGTTTTCGGGTACTCGTCGCACTCGATGGCGAAGAGGCACTCGAACGCGCGCTGTTTTCGCAACCCGACCTGATCCTGCTCGACGTGAAGATGCCGGGTATCGACGGCTTCGAGACCTGCCGCCGGCTCAAGGCGAATGAGCGCACGCGTGATATCGCGGTGATTTTCATGACGTCGTTGACGGGCGGCGACGACATGGTCGAGGGATTTTCGGCCGGCGGCGTCGATTACGTGGCGAAGCCAGTCCGCGTCAACGAAATGATGGCCCGGATCGAGACCCATCTCGCCCTGCGGGTCATGCACCGGCAGTTGATCGCGCAGAACCGCCAGCTTCTGAATGAAGTGGCGGTACGTCAGCAGGCCGAGGCCGAATTGTCGCGCGCGCGCGATGTACTCGAGCAGCAGGTCGATCAGCGCACCCGGCAACTGGCCGAGTCGAACGCGAGGCTATCCGCTCAGGTCGACGAGCGCCGCAGGGCCGAAGCGAAATTGCAGGCGAGCGAGGCGCGCTTTCGCACTATCGTCGAAACCAGCCCCATTCCGCTGTGCATTACGTCAATGCCCGAAGGCGTCATTCTGTACGCGAATGAACCGCTGCGTGAACTGTTCGGTCTCAATTCGCGCTCGGGCATGCTGACCAACATCGTTGATTTCTACGTGGATGCCGATGATCGTGACCGCCTCGTGTCGCATCTGCGCAGGGAGGGCAGCTTCAATAACAGTGAAGTCCACCTGCGGCGCGTGGACGGCTCGGCGTTCTGGGCCATGGCAACCGCGCGCGTGGCGACCTTCGGCGAAACGCCGGCGATCTACGTTGGCCTGAACGACATCACGTCGCGCAAGCGTATCGAGCAGGAGTTGTTCGAATCGCGCAATCAGTTGCGTGAATTGTCCGCTTACATGGAGGCGATTCGCGAGGAAGAGCGCAAGCGCATCGCGATGGAAATTCACGATGAACTGGGCCAACTGTTGACGGCTTTGAAGATGGACGTTTCGCTGCTGAAAATGCGTCTCGGCCATGATCCCGACGCGATGCGCAAGGCCGACGACATGCGTGAACTGGTCGAGAAAACGATCTGGATGGTCCGCAATGTCGCGAATCATCTGCGGCCGGTGGCGCTGAACTTCGGGGTCGTCTCGGCGCTGGAGTGGCTGGTTGAAGACTTCGTCCGCCGCAACGGCGTTCCTTGCCAGTTGCACATCAACGGGGGCGAGCCGGTGTTGCCGGAGGCTTGCGCGACCGCTGTGTTTCGCATTGTTCAGGCCTCGCTGACCAACGTTGGGCGCCATGCCAATGCGGCGCGGGTCGACGTCACGCTGACCAGCACCGCGGCGACGCTCGACCTCCACGTGAGCGACGACGGCTGCGGCTTTGATCCAGCCATCGCGAGTACCGGTTATTCGTACGGTCTCCTCGGCATGCAGGAGCGTGCCCGCCTGATCGGCGGAGCGATGACGATCGACAGTGCACAAGGCATGGGTACGGCCATTTCCATTCACATTCCGCTTGCAGGCGGGGAAAAAAATGATCAACGTCCTGATTGCTGACGACCACGCAGTGGTGCGTGGCGGCTTGAAACAGATTATCGCAACGACAACGGACATTGTCGTCGCCGCCGAGGCCGCGCAGGGTTCAGAGGTACTCGAGCGGCTGCGTACGAAGCGATTCGATCTTGTGCTGCTGGACATGACAATGCCGGGAATCAGCGGCGTGGATCTGATCCGGCGCGTACGTGCCGAGCAGCCCACTTTGCCCATCCTCGTGCTGAGTATCCACAACGAGGCGCAGGTCGTTTCGCGAGCGCTGCGCGCCGGGGCAACGGGCTATGTGACGAAAGACAGCGATCCCGACGTTCTCCTCTCAGCAATCCGCAAGCTGGCTGGAGGAGGGCGCTTTATCGATCCGAAGCTGGTCGATGCCATGGTCTTCGAGACCCATTCCAGCGATGCGCCGCCGCACGAGGTTCTGTCCGACCGTGAATTCCAGGTGTTGCAAATGCTGGCTGCCGGCAACGCCATCAATGAGATTGCCGAATCGTGTTCGCTCAGTGCCAAGACGATCAGCACCCATAAGATGCGCCTGATGCAAAAGCTTGGCCTCAACAACAACGCTGAATTGATCCGATATGCAATCCGGCACGGGTTGATCACGGAGTAACCGTGCATTTAGCAAACATCAAGGAAATTTAGGGAAATCCTGAGCCTTGAACCAGTGTTTCCTGAATGCACAATCCATCGCTGCTGACGGAAAAATTATTCCCGTTGCCCCACGATTGTCAGATGGGAACGAGTAGTGCGAGAGGTAGACGTGGTTGCGATGAAAAGCTCACTGCGCGGCTTGCGCGAAAAATTGCAGGCAACCGCGGGCGCAATGCCGGCCCGTTTGCTCGCGCTGCACGGTTCGCAGGACGGTCTGACCTGCCGGGTCTGCATTGAAATCAGACGGCCCGATGGTCCGATCGTGCTGTTCTTCTACCGGCACGGCGATGGTACCTGGCACGTATTTCCGCCCGGGGACAACCAGGGCAGAATGGGCTTCGAGCGGCTCGTGGCGTGACATGACGGGGGCCGGACAAAGGAGATCACGGATGAGCACAGAACACTCGGGGGAGCTGTCGGGGCACGAGACGGAATTGCGCGCGTGGATGAGCGATTGGTACGACCATGCGTTTGCGATCGGCTTCATCCGGCCGCCTTTCATCCTTGACCACGCGACCGCATTGAGGCTGGAAGGCTATTTCAATGTGGGATTGACACCCGCGGAGGGTGTTAACGCAATCTTTGGCATGGTTCATTGACACGTCAGACACAGTAAAGCGCCTGCTGCGGTAGCGGGAAAGCACGGTTTGCCAGTATGTGTCACGCATGGCACGATGAAAGACCGTTCAGGTTGAAGCCTGTGCGGAAATGCGCCAGTCCGGGCGCATATCATCCCGTGTCGAGAGACTATCCTCCCATGCATCGCAGGCGCTTTGTTCTGGCCGCACTGGGTGCCGCAGGCGTAGCGCTTGGCTCGCGTGCGGCGCGGGCCGCGCCCTTCGATATCGTCTATCCGCGCATTCGTCCTGGCGGCGACGTGCATGCCGCGTTTGCGCTCGCCGTCCTCGATCTGGCGATGAAAACGGCGAATACTTCCTATACGGCGCGGCAGGCCGAGATTGTCATGGAGCGTGGCCGTGCGCTGGCCGAACTGGCGAACGGCAGCAATACCATCAATCTGCACTGGACCAGCATGGAGGCAAAGGCTGAACGCGGCCTTAATGTCGTGCGGATTCCTATCCATCGCGGATTGATCGGCTATCGGGTATTCGTCATAAGAAAAGATCGGCAAAAGGATTTCGACAGAATTGAGCGCTTGTCGGATTTGAAGGCGTTCACGTGCGGCCAGGGGTTAGGATGGATCGATACCGATATCCTCACGCAAGCGGGTCTGAATGTTCAGACGTCGACATACGAGACGATGTTCGAGATGACCCAGAACGGGCGGGTGGACTATTTTCCGAGAGGCGTGATTGAAGCGTTCGCCGAACTGGAGGCACGCCAGCACCGTGAGCCTGATCTGGTGGTCGAGAAACGGCTGATGCTGAAGTATCGATCGGATTTTATTTTCTATATCGCAACGGGCCATGAAGCGCTGGCGGATACGATCGAGCAAGGTCTCGTGCAGGCGTATCGCGAGGGTGCTTACATGAGATTGTTCAACTCGCATCCCTACATTCAGGATGCACTGGTCCGCACAAAGCCCGCATTGCGGAAGACGTTTCAACTGGATAACCCCTATCTCTCCGAGGCGGACCGCAGAATTCCAGACGAATACTGGATGCTCTGACGGCGTTCCGGACATCTTTGTGTTGGCTCCGGTTCCACTATCAGCCGTACGGGGGCGCCCTTGATGGACCGTTCACCCGGACCGGACTTTTCGCTGCCAGACATCGCTCCCGACTTCGTCGACGTGCTCGCTGTTATCACCGCTTGCCTCGTCGATCCAACGCCGCGCCCATTCGAACGCGTACTGTTGTGCCGCCTCGATGTTCCTGAAGCTTGGGCCGATCAGCCCGGAACGGGCGACCCGCCGCGCGTCCCGCACGATCTCGGCCCATCCGCGGAACCGGGCGCTGGCCACCGGATCGGCGGCAAGGTAGATGACATAGCCGCGCGGGTCGAATTCGCACTTTCCTTTCGAAGCAAGACCCATCCAGGGCGAAGCGGTCCGGAGAATGGACTGGGGGCGTTCGATCGGGGCGTGGGGCGAAATGCGCTCAGGCAGGGTGCGCGAAATATTCGGGAGCTGCCGTGCAATCTGGGCGAATCTATCCACCGTATGATGTGGCGGCTGTGTGTCACGCGGTGTTTGCCACGACGCCTGGTCTTTCCAGAACACCTGGCGAAGGCCTTCGTCCTTGGGTTGACGGTCTATGACGCGTGGCGTGGCATGGCGGATTTCCGGCCGTCCGTCCGGGCCGCAACGAAGCGTGCGGCCGGCGTCCGAGAGGAGCTTGTGCATGGTCGCCAGCGCGCCGCTCGAACGCCATTTTTCGAAGCGGAGCCGGCATGTCGGTATCGACGGATAGGTGCCCGGCAACCGGGACCACGATTCACCGGTGGTGAGTATCCACAGCACGGCATTGGCCACGAGGCGAACCTGTGCGCGGGGGCGGCCGCGTTGCCCATGAACGACGGCGGTATCCGACAGAACGGGCGCCAGTTGCCGCCATTCTTCATCACTGATTTCGTTGAGATGCACGCTGTCCTCCCCTACCGATTGCATTGCGCGTGGTCCGGTGTCTCCAGTCGCGCTATGCGCTGCCCGTCGCCCAGGTCGATAGGGACGACAGGGCAAGCAGATCCTCGACACAATCCGATACCTCGCAGAGCTCCTGAAACGAGGCCCCTTTAGTGTCGTACAGGTGGTGTCGTCTGAGGTCGCGTAGTGCATTGGCGAGGCGGCGGAGGGCCTCGGGATCGCTGTTCGTCAGCGGCCAGGCTCTTAGCAGGTGCGCCAGCGGCGCGACGCTTCTGCTTTCGCACCACAGGTCGAAAAGGTGCAGGCACATCGCGTTGATATGCTCGATAGAGTTTTCTCGCTCGGACAGGTAGGGGAACATGACAGCACTCAACTCAAGGACGATCGACGTGTATTCATCGTATTCGGCCAGTTATCGCAGTGCTGTCGGGAGATCGAGAAAAAACGGGCGGTCGATGCTGAACTTGGGGTCAGGGAATCCTTAACCGTCGCCTTGCAGGCAGAATGGTTGAATGACGAGAAGCGCGTCAGCGCTTCCCGTCACTTAACCCGCACTCATCTCGCACTCATTCGCACTCACCATGGCAGCGAGTAGGTCTTCGTATTGGTAAAGCTCTTCATCGCCTCCTGCACCCCTTCCTTGTAGCCGAGTCCCGAGTCCTTCACGCCGCCGAACGGCGTGAGTTCGAGCCGATAGCCGGGCACTTCGCGCACATTCACGCTGCCCACTTCCAGTTCGGTGATGAACCGCGTGATGTAGTCAAGCCGGTTCGTGCAGACCGACGATGACAACGCGTAGTCCGTGCAGTTCGACATGCGGATCGCTTCGTCGATGTTGGCAAAACGCATGATCGGCGATACGGGTCCGAACGTCTCGTACTTGACGAGCGGCATGTCGGGTGTGACACGATCGACAACCGTCGGCGAGTAAAGTGCGCCCTCGCGGAGGTTGCCCGCAAGCAGGCGGGCGCCGCGCGACAAGGCGTCGTTGACCTGCCGTTCGCAGAACTGCGCGGCAGCTTCGTCGATCACCGTTCCCATATCGACTGAACTATCCGCCGGATTGCCATACTTCCAGGCGCGAGTCTTTTCCACAACGAGATCCGTGAATCGGTCGGCAACCGACTCGTGTACCAGCATGCGCTTGATGGCTGTGCAGCGCTGGCCCGAATTCTTGTACGAGCCCGACACGGCGAGCGAACTGGCTTCGTCGAGATCGGCGTCTTCCATGACAATGATCGGGTCGTTTCCGCCCAGTTCGAGCACAGCGCGCCGGTAACCCATGCGCGAGGCGATCGATTTGCCGATCGAGACGCCGCCAGTGAAGGTGATGAGATCGATGGCGGGGTTCGTGATCAACTCGTCGGCAATCACCGCCGGGTCGCCCGTCAACACCTGAAGCATCTGCACGGGCAAGCCTGCCTCATGGAGAATGTCGGCAAGCAGATAGCATGACAGCGGCACTTTCTCCGACGGCTTCACCACAATGCGATTGTTCGTTGCAATCGACGGCACGATTTTGTGCGCGACCTGATTCATCGGGTGATTGAACGGCGTAATGGCGGAGATCACGCCCAGCAGCGGATCCCGCTGCGTATAGACGCGCCGTTTTTTGCCGTGAGGCGTGAGGTCGCACGAGAAAATCTGGCCGTCATCCTTCAGTACTTCGCCGGCGCCGAAAACCAGTACATCCGCGACGCGGCCGGCTTCGTAGATCGAATCCTTCCTGCACAAGCCGGCTTCCGCCGTGATGAGGGCGGCGATTTCTTCGGTGCGTGCACGCACTGCATCGGCCGCGCGGCGCAGGATTGCGGCTCGTTCATAGCGGGTTAGCGCCGGGCGATACGCGCGCGCGAATTCAAACGCGCGGCGCACGTCCTCGAGCGTCGCTTTCGGCACGGTGCCGACCAGCGTACCGTCGTAAGGGTTGCGCACCTCGATCACTTCGTCGCGAAAGACTTTTTCGCCGCCAATGCGCAACGCTTCATGACGCACCTGCCATTGAACCTTCATTTCAGCCACAGCGTTCATTTCCGATCCCCGGTCATTGAAGATGATTGAGTGCGATATCGATAATGTCGAAGTTGCGCAGCCGTGCCCGCTCGCCGACCGACTTCGCGACGGGCTGGTTGAACAGGAGCGGCACGATCTGTTCAGCAAGACCGCCATGCGAGCGCAGTGGCACGTCGAGCCCGGACAGATCGTGCTTGATGCGCCGCGTGCCAAGCACCACGTCGCGCGTTGAGATCACGATGAGGTCGCCCATGCGCGCAGGCGGAAGTTCGAAACGCGCGCAGCCTTCCGCACCCGTCAGCACGAGTTCAATGCCGGGCTCCGCTGCGAGCCGGCGGCGCGTCGCTTCAAGGTCGGCCGAGGCGGGAAGATAGACCGTCGCGAACGATCCGAGCGCCCCGTGATGCACCACGTAGGGATCCGTGATCGGCAGGATCACGCGGGCGGCATCGTCGCCGAGCCACTCGTCGAAGCGCTCCTGCAGATAGATCACGTTGGGCTCGCCGTCTTCGTTGTGCTTCGCGTTCATCCCGTGATCGGCGGTGAGCGCGACGATCGCACCCAGCGCGTCGAGCCGCTGCAGATAGCCATCCATCATCTGATAGAACGCGTTGGCGCCGGGGGTGCCGGGGGCGCATTTGTGCTGCACGTAGTCGGTGGTCGACAGGTACATCAGATCGATATCGCGGGTTTCGAGCAACCGCACGCCGGCTGCGAATACGAACTCCGACAATTCCGCGCTATAGACGCTCGGCACTGGCTGGCCGACCAGCTCGAGCAGATTGTCGATACCGTTCTCCTCGAGTGTCGCTTCGTCGGCTTTCTCCGCCGAGAAGCAGATGCCCTTCAGACCTTTGCCGAGCAGCCGGCGCAGTTTGTCCTTTGCCGTGACCACCGCCACGTTCGCCCGCTGTTCGGCGAAACCGGCGAGCACGGTAGGGGCGACCAGGTACTTCGGATCGTTCATCAGCACCTCGGTGCCGCTGTCGCGATCGAAAAAGTAGTTGCCGCTAATGCCATGCACGGCGGGCGGCACGCCTGTCACGATCGACAGGTTGTTCGGGTTGGTGAAGCTCGGCACCACGCATTCGCCCTTGAGCGAAGTGCCGGGACGCAGCAGCGTGGCCAAAAAGGGCGCGACCCCTGCCGCCGCCGCCATCTCCAGATATTCATACGCGCAGCCGTCTACGCAGACCACGACGACGGGTCGGCGCATCCAGTTGTAGGTGCGGCCGTTCACTTCAATGGAAACCGGTGTTGCGCTCATGACGTGTCCTCTTGGCTAGGTAAGTCGGGTGATGGCGATGTGGCGTTGTGTGGCAATGTGAGGCAATACTTGACATTAAAATTGATGCTTTGTAGATTGTCAACAACAGACAACTATTTCAAGTCGCCGAAAGCAGTCGTCAGGAGGGTTGCAACACGCTGTGGTCCCGTAGCACCGGTCGTTTTCGTCGCTGGCCGCGACGCCACTTTCTCAAGGGGTCTGGAAATGAAGGAAAAGTCGGGGTTTAAAGCTTGCAGAGGTCGTTTGAATATGGCGCTACGTTGTCTGGTGGCCGCCACCGTCACACTCGGCGCAGTCCAGTTCGCGCACGCGAAAACGCAGCTGCTCGTTTATACGGCGCTCGAAGACGAAGCAATGAAGCCGTACAAGGACGCGTTCGAAAAGACCAATCCGGATATCGAAATCCGCTGGGTGCGCGATTCGACTGGCGCGGTCACGGCCAAACTGCTCGCCGAAAAGAACAATCCGCGTGCCGACGTGGTGCTCGGGCTAGCGGCGTCCAGCCTGACGCTGCTCGATCTGCAGGGCATGCTGATGCCCTACGCGCCGAAGGGTTTCGACAGTCTGACGCGCAAGTACAGCGACGCGAATACCCCGCCGCACTGGGTCGGTATGGACGTATGGGGCGCGACGGTTTGCTACAACCGCGTCGAAGCTGAAAAGCGCCACCTGCCTAAGCCGACGTCGTGGGAAGACCTCACCAAGCCGGTCTACAAGGGCATGATCGTGATGCCGAGTCCGGTGTCGTCCGGCACCGGCTATCTCGATGTCACGTCATGGCTGCAAACCTTCGGCAAGGACAAGGGCTGGCAGTACATGGACGCGTTGGACAAGAACGTCGCGCAATACGTGCATTCGGGCTCGAAGCCCTGCACGCTGGCGGGCACCGGTGAATTTCCGATCGGTATCTCGTTCGAATTCCGCGGGCACGAGTTGCAGGCGCAAGGCGCCCCCATCGACCTGATCTTCCCGAAAGAAGGGCTGGGCTGGGACATGGAAGCGACCGGCATCATGAAGACGACAAAGCAGCCGGACGCAGCCAAAAAACTCGCGGACTTTATGGCCAGCAAGGAAGCCAATGAAATCACCGCGCAGTGGTGGGCGATTGTCGCGTACCCCGGCGTGGCAAAGAAACTCTCGGGCATCCCCGATAACTATTCAGAACTGCTCGTGAAGAACGATTTCACCTGGTCCGCAAAGAACCGCGACGCAATTCTCGATGACTGGCAAAAGCGCTACGGCAACAAGGAGCAGAAGTAAGACCAGGTTCAGCCAGGTCTTGACGAGCGCCGGGGCGCGCGCCGCGCGGCCCCCGAACAATGCGGCGATGCAGCGGCAGTGCGTCGCCGCCACGCGGGCAAGGAAGCGGAGGAGCAGATGACAGCGTATTTGAGCGTGCAGCGGGTCTATAAGCGGTTCAACGACACGCCGGTTCTGGAGGACATCAATCTTGGCGTAAAGAAAGGCGAGATGCTCTGCTTTCTCGGGCCGTCGGGATGTGGCAAGACCACGTTGCTGCGTATCATTGCCGGGTTGGAAACGCAGAGCGCCGGTCAGATCATGCAGGACGGCCGCGATATTTCGCGTCTGCCGCCGCAACTTCGCGACTACGGCATTGTGTTTCAGTCGTACGCACTGTTTCCGAATCTGACCATCTTCGACAACGTGGCCTATGGCCTTGTGAATCGCAGGATGAAGCGCGCGGCGATCGCCGATCGTGTGGACGAACTGCTCGCACTGGTCGGTTTGCCGGATGCGCAGCGCAAGCATCCGAACCAGTTGTCGGGTGGCCAGCAGCAGCGTATCGCTTTGGCGCGCGCGCTCGCCACTTCACCGGGCCTGCTTTTGCTCGACGAACCGCTCTCGGCGCTGGATGCGCGCGTGCGTGTGCGGTTGCGCCAGGAAATCCGCCAGTTGCAGCAGCGCCTCGGCGTGACCACGATCATGGTGACGCACGACCAGGAAGAAGCGCTTTCGATGGCCGACCGGATCGTGGTGATGAATCAGGGCGTGATCGAGCAGATCGGCACGCCACTCGAAATCTATCGCGAGCCTGCATCGCCATTCGTTGCCGATTTCATTGGCAAGGTCAATCTGATTCCGGCGGAGGTGGCGCGCGACGGCAGTCTCAAGGCGGGTTCCATCGCGCTGCGCTATGGGTGCGGTTCGGAGCGTGCCGCTCTGGGTTCGAAAGTGTCGGCGTTCGTGCGGCCGGAAGACATTCACCTCAGCGCCCCGGGCAGCGAGGCGGACAACCTGCTGCCCGCTTCTGTCGAGAAACTGGAATTCCTGGGCGCGTTCTGCCGGGTCAGCTTCAAGGTGGACGGGCTGGGCGAGCAGGAGATCGTCGCCGACCTGTCGTTTCATGAAATGCATCGCACCCGTCTGCAGCCGGGGTCGCGTTTCAATCTGGCCATCAACCGCGAACACGTGTGCGTCTTCTCCGCCGCGAAGGAGCGACTCCAATGAGCGCCGTTCTGATCGAGCGCCGTAGCGGTGAGGAAGGTCACGCCGAGGTGCGCCAGAAAAGCCATTGGCATGACTGGATCGCGCAGTTGGCCCTCGTGCTGATGTCCACGTTTCTCGGCATGTTTCTGCTGGTCCCATTGGCCCTGGTCATCGGCAAATGCTTTGTCGATGCAGACGGTCACTTTGTCGGACTGGCGAATTTCACCGGCTATCTGGTGAATTCCGGCGTGTGGACGTCAACCCTGCATTCGGTCACGGTGGCGTGCCTCGTGACGGCGATCGTGATTCCGATGGCGTTTACGTTCGCATATGCACTGACCCGCTCGTGCATGCCGATGAAGAACGCCGTCCGCACGGTCGCGCTGCTTCCGCTGCTCGCGCCGACGCTGCTGTCCGCCGTGTCGTTCATCTACTGGTTCGGTAACTCGGGCATCCTGAAGCCCCTGCTTCACGGGCATTCGATCTATGGGCTGCCGGGCATCGTATGCAGTCTCGTTTACGCCGCGTTTCCGCATGTACTGATGATTCTTGTGACGGCGCTATCGCTGTCCGACGGGCGCTTATACGAAGCGGCCGACGCAATGGGCACACGCCGCACGCGCAAATTTTTCACGATCACGCTGCCGGGCGCGAAATATGGCCTGATCAGCGCGACGATGGTCTCGTTCACGATCTGCATCAACGACTTCGGTGTGCCCGTCGTGATCGGCGGACCGTATTCGGTACTCTCCACCGACATCTACAAGCTGATCATTGGCTTGCAGGACTTCAACCGGAGCGCGGTGGTCAGCCTGCTGCTGCTCTGCCCAGCACTGGTTGCGTTCGCCGTCGACTTCTTCATTCGCCGCAAGCAGCAATCGCAACTCGGCGCGCGTTCGACGCCTTACCAGCCGAAACCCGCGCGCGGCTTCGACACGGCAATGCTCGGGTACTGCGCGATCGTCTGCATGCTGTTGTTGGCGGTAGTCGGTATTTCGGTGTTCGCTTCGTTCGTGAAGTTCTGGCCGTATCAGATGAGTCTTGGTTTGCGGCACTACAAGATGGGACTGATTGGCGCCGGCATTTTCGATGCGTACAAGAACAGCCTGAAAATGGCCGCGTGCGTGGCGATCGGCGGCACCATCATCGTGTTCGGCGGCGCGTATCTGGTCGAGAAGACGCGCGGGCCGCGCTGGTTACGCGGGTTTATCAATCTGTGCGCGATCCTGCCGATGGGTGTGCCGGGTCTGGTGCTCGGCATCAGCTACATCTTCCTGTTCAACTCGCCAGCCAATCCTTTGAACGGCCTTTACGGCACGCTCGCGCTGCTCGCGATCGTCACCGTGGTGCACTACTACTCGTCGAGCCACTTGACCGCGGTTACCGCGCTTCGTCAGATCGACAACGAGTTCGAAGCGGTCTCGGCTTCGCTGAAAGTGCCTTTCTACAAGACGTTTTTGCGCGTCACCGTGCCTGTGTGCCTGCCGTCGATTCTGCAGATCGCACGCTATCTGTTCGTCAACGGCATGACGACGGTGTCGGCAGTCGCGTTTCTCTATTCACCGGACACGCAGCCGGCCTCCGTCGCCATTCTCAATCTCGACGACGCTGGACAGATGGGGCCGGCCGCGGCGATGGCTACCTTGGTCCTCGTGACGGCGGCCTTCGCTTGTGTGCTGTTTGCCTGCGTGTCGCATGGCGTATTGCGCAGGACCCAGGCATGGCGCACCTCGCGCCGTGGCTGAAACAAGAGCGCGGAGAAGCCTTTCTTTTCACCGCGTGGCGTTAAACCGTTGTATCAATGTGAGCAATTCATGCGTCCGTTCTGGATTGAACAAGCACTCTTCGCCGATGGTTCACTGGCGCCCGCCCTGCAAGGCACGACGACAGCCGATGTCTGTATCGTCGGTGGTGGTTTCACTGGTTTGTGGACAGCCATCCAGGCCAAGCAGAAAAAACCCGATCTCGACATCGTGATCATCGAGAGCGACCTGTGCGGTGCGGGCGCAAGCGGGCGCAACGGCGGCTGTCTGCTGACGTGGTCGACGAAGTTCTTCACGCTGCGGCGTCTGTTTGGCGAGGCCGAGGCAATCCGGCTGGTGAAAGCGTCCGAAGCTGCTGTTGGGCAGATTCGCGACTTCTGTGTCGAGCATGCCGTCGATGCCGAACTTCGGCTTGACGGTACGCTCTACACGGCGACCTCGCGTGCACAGATCGGCCTGCTCGACCCGGTGATCGACGCATTGAGCGAGCATGGCATCAATTCGTATCAACATCTCGCACCGGACGAAGTGGCGAGCCGCTCCGGTTCGGCACGTAATCTCGGCGGCGTGTATTCGCCGGTCGCGGCAACGGTTCATCCCGGCAAGCTCGTGCGCGGATTGCGTCGTGTCGCGATCGAAATGGGGATTCGAATTTTCGAACGCACGCCGATGCTCGACTTCACTTCGGGCGAGCGCGTGACCGTGCGTACGCCTGCAGGCAGCGTCACGGCGCCCAAACTGGTGCTCGCGATCAATGCATGGATGGCGAGCCGCTTCCGGCAGTTCGAACGCACGCTGGCGGTTGTCTCCAGCGACATGATCGTCACCGAGAAATGCCCGGAGTTGCTGCATCGAATCGGCTTGAAAGATGGGGTATCGGTGCTCGACTCACGCATCTTCGTCTACTACTACCGCAGCACGGCGGACGGTCGGCTGATGCTCGGCAAGGGCGGCAATACGTTTGCCTGGCGCGGCCGGATCGCGCCGGTGTTCGATCAGCGCTCGCCGTATGAAGCCGATCTGACGCGCAGCCTGCACGATTTCTTCCCGGCGTTGCGCGACGTGCCGGTGACGGCGAGCTGGAACGGCCCGTCGGATCGCTCGGTGACGGGCTTTCCGTTTTTCGGCCGGCTCGACGACGCGCCGAACGTGCTCTATGGATTCGGCTATTCCGGTAACGGTGTGGGACCGACCTATATGGGTGGCCAGATCCTGTCTTCGCTGCTGCTCGAACTCGACAATGAATGGACGCGCAGCCCGTTGACGAACGGACCGTTGGGTTATTTCCCGCCCGAACCGATCCGCTTCGTGGGCTCGATTACCGTACGTGACGCGATTCGGCGCAAGGAGCGCGCGGAAGACGAAGATAAGCAGCCGTGGATGGTCGACCGATGGCTGAGCAAGCTCGCCAATGCTGCAGGGAAGTCAGATAAGGCTTAGTACGAGGGCGGCCCCGCAGCATTGAGCGCGGGGCGCGTGCACATCCGTCAGGGTTGGCCTCAGGTGTTGCCGGTCGTGTTGGCGGACGCTGCCCAGTGCTCGTGGGCGCGCCGCATTCTCGCGAGGCCGTGCGCGACGTGCTCGCGCACGAGCGTGACGGCGCGCTCCGCATCGCCCTTGGCGAGCGCGTTGACGATTTTCTCGTGTTCCGTGACCGACGTCGCCAGCGCACTCTTTTCCGATTCGATTGCGGCCTGGCGGAGCAAGCCAAGCTGGCGCACGAGATGCCGATAGGTGTCGATCAGGTGCTGGTTGCCGACACCCGTCACCATGGCATCGTGCAACTGGACGTTCAGTGCCGTATAGCGCTTGAGGTCGTGATCCTTCTTCGCGGCTTTCATCGACGTGATGATGCCTTTGAGCGTTGCAAGCGTTTCGGGCGTCATGCGATTGGCCAGTGCCCGGACGACCGATTCGTCCAGCATGGCACGCACTTCATAAATCTCTTCGGCTTCGCGTAGCGACAGCGCGCGTACCGTGACGCCACGGTTTTTCTCCGTCTTTAGCAGACCTGCTTGTTCCAATGCACGGAACGCCTCGCGCAGTGGCCCGCGAGACACGTTCAAGCGCGTGGAAACTTCGACTTCGTTCAATTTCTCCCCGGGAGCGAATTCTCCCGAGACGATGCTGCGTTCGAGCGTTTCCTGCACTAGCGTCGCAAGGGAATGTCGCTGCAGCAGTTCGATGGCGCTAGACGTGGTTGGCGTGGTCATGATCGGCGAGTAAAACAATGGATGGGATAACGGACCGTCGGCTTCTTTGACCATAACGTGGCACGTTGTCTATTGTCAACAATCGTCAATACTGGAGGAACCCATGTCTACGCTTACATCCGATTCTGCAGGCGCGGCATGGCGCGCCTGCAGAATTGATGAAAGCCATCGATGGCGTCGGCGCGCTCGTGCAGGCAGCGGCGGCCGATTGAGCCGATCGAGCCGATCGAGCCGATTAAGGTCAAGCGTGGCGGTTGACCGGCGCATTCGCTGAGAGATTCTGCTGGCCGGTCTGCTCGGAAGCGCAACGTCTCGCGCTGGGCATATCCGCCGAATCGTGCGCGTTACTCAGCGCCGCGGACGATACGCAGATCGCGCTCGGCGCCATCGCCCAAGGCCTCAAGCGCTTTCTTGTAGGCATCGCTTTCATAGGCGGCAACGGCCTGCTCGTAGCTCGGAAACTCAATCACGACAGTTCGTTCCTTCAGGCCTTGCTCACGAACTTCGTCGGCCATTCCGCGCACGATGAATCTGCCGCTAGCGGCTGCCACCGCAGGTGCTGCCAGCTGCGCGTACGCTGCCAGCTTCGACGGGTCCTTGATCGCGCGATACACGGTCACCCAATATCCCTTGCTCATTTGAATCTCCTTGTTTGGGGGCGAAAAGTGATGGTTGCGTTGCAAACATCGGCGAGGGAATTATGTCATCGATCGGCAATGCCGTTGATGGACGAGGTGATGACCGGTATTCAGCCTTAGCGTGATAAATGACCCGTATGTCCCCGCGGGACGCCCGCTCCAACCGTAACCTCAACTATCCAGCCGATCCACCAGCGCAAACGGAATACTCTCCGCAAACAACTCCCGGTCTCCCGTCGCGCTCGTCTGCGTGTTCAACTGCAGCGCGAAATTCAAGCCGGGGCTCCGCGTGCTGGTGGTCCGCTCCTTGACCTTCAGTTCGATCGGCATCCACGAAGCCGGATCGTTAAGAATCGCGTCCACTTTCCCGTCAATTTGCGCATGCCCCGCCGCCTGCTCGCCCGGCGGCAATTGCTTCGACATCGCCGCCAGCATATCGAGTTGTTTCGCCGCGCCGCGCTTGAGCCGATAGCGGTGGAAATAAGTCTGGTTCGGCCGCCGGTTCGCCTTCACGTCGCCGAGGTGCCGGTCGAGCCGTTGTTCGGCGAGGGTGCGCGCCGGCGGTAGCTGCGGCTCGGGCCTGCCGTTCAGCAGCGCGTCCTGCCGCTCGCCTTCCTGTTCGTCGTTCACCTGCTCGGTGAACAGGCCGATCCACTGGTCACGGCTCGCATCGAGCGCGCGCGTGTAGGTTTCGGCGCTCGAATACTCCGTGTCGAGCAGACACGCGCGATGCATCAGCGCGCCGTCTTCGCGCACGAGTTGCACTTTGGCGAGGTGGCTGTCGTCGTTGAAGGTCACGGTCGCGGATGGCGCGTCGAGCGAGACGAGGCCAATGCCCACACTCGAACTGTGCGCGCCGACCGCCTGTGTCGCGCTGACGGTGCCGCTCAGCCGCCCGATCAGCCGCGAGCCCGCACCCACCCGATGCTGCTCGACTTGCATGCGCCCGCTTTGCTCGTTCGAGTCGAGCGTCTGTTTCGCGGTCTTCTCGTAGCCGATGCCTGCGTTCAGGCCCGCGCGAAACGGCGAACCGGTTTTCGGCACGCTCACGGACAAACCGACATCGGCGGAGGCGCCGCGTTTGACCGTGCGCGCCACCGTATCGGTCCAGCTGACCGACACGTCCGGGTCGTCGAAATAGTGCTCGGCGAGCCGGTTCCAGGTGCCGCGCGAGCCGCCCGAGTTGGCGTCATGCGCCTGGGTCGTTTCGTCGAAGACATGGTCGATGATGCCTTCGAGTTTTTCGCGCATGGCGCCGTCGTCGTAGCCGGTGCCGTTCGGATTGACGCGGCGCGCCACGCGCAGCGACACGCCGCTCGGTTCGGACAACTCCTGCGAGTGCAATACGGCCTGGGTGGTCAGGCCGGCGCGCATCTGGGTGAGGCCGACGTCCATGTCGTAGCCGACCAGCACGCCGACACCCGCATGCCGCACCTGCGTTTTGGCGGTGCCGACGAACATCTCGACGCCGTGCGTGCCACGGCTCAGTTCGACGACCGCTTCACGGGTTTTCGACGCGCGCAGATCGAGACGTGGCGCGATCGGCACGCCGCCGGTGTGCAGCACCTTGCTGAGATTCGCCGACAACCCGCGCGTGCTCAGGCCGACGCGGCGGCCGTCGGTCAGACGCAGGCGCGAACTCGATTGCAGATCGTGCGCGACGTCCTTGAGCGTTTGCCGGACTGCGCCGGTGCTGTCCGCATCCGCGGCTGGCGCGGGTGGCCGCGCTTTGTCCTTGAGGGTCGATACATGGGACCAGAACGGCGAATCGGCGGGCACCTTCGCGACCTTGCCCCACGAGGCGAGCCGTTCCGGATTGAATGGCTGTTTGGCAATCGACTTGAACGGCTTGCTGCGCGCGAGCGTGTGCGGATCGGCATTGGCCCAGCGCGTGGTTTCGGTTTGCAGACGCGCGAGCGTGGCAGGCGAACCGACGTCGCGCGGCTGCAACTCCGCGCAGAGTTGCTGAGCGCGTTCGGTGACCCTGTGCAACTGATCGGCATCGAGCTTGCCGTTCGGAAAGCCGCCCGATTCGAGCCAGACATGCAGCGCCGCGAGCTCGGCAATCGACTGCTCCGGACGCGCATGCGAAAGCGCCGCCGCCGCCCGCATCTCGGGACGCTCGCAGAGCGGTTCCAACGACCCGCGCATCGCCTCCTCGAGTTTTCCCTGCTCGGCGCCGATCGTTTTGCGCGGTACACCTTGCGTGCCGAAGCGCAGCGCCGACAGCGGCGAGCTGCGCTTGCCGACCAGCCGCGGCAAGAACGTCTTCCACCGGTTTTCGCCGACCCGGTCGATGGTCTTCGCGGAAAACTTGTTCAGACGCTCACGGGCCTGCGACAACTCGCTGCCGCGTCCGTCTTCCCGAAAGTTCTGGCGCCACGCGAAGAACGCGCCTTTCTGATCCGCGTTCAACGCATCACGCCCTTGCGTGCTCAAGGTCGACGCAGCGTTGTAGGCCTGCCACGCGAGCGGGGTTTCGTTGAGCGGCGTGCCGTCGGCGGGCTTTGAGCGTGCGGCGACCGCGGCTGGCGCGGGATCCTGCGCTGGGCCTGCGCCGTGCAGCGGTGGGTCGAGCGCGTCGGCGGCCTGCAGCATCATGCGTTGCGCCAGCTGAGTCGATGCATGGCCCGGCGGCGGCTGGCCGCCATGGCGCAACTGGTTGAGCGCGTCGAAGCCGGCATCGGTGCGCGCCAGCGTTCGCGCGACTTGCCAGGCGCCGGCCTCCGCGGGCGTCGTCGACCGGGCCGTGTCCATGTGCGCGAAGTCGAGGTTTTCGAGGGCGTCGAGCATGTCGTTGGCGCTTCGCGCGTCGCGGATATTCGCGCCATGCAACGCCTGAGCCAGCAGCGCGCCGCGGTGGGTGTCGCGGGCGGCATCGGGGCCGCTCAGCGCGGCCAGCCGATGCGACAGATCGGCTTGTGAGAGCAGATCGCCAGACGGGCCGGGTAATTGACGGCGCACGTAGTCGCTCAACGCGGCCTCGCCTGACATCGCGTCGAACGGGATCGTCGATGCTTCGTTTTCGGGCCCTGCGGCGCGTCCGGCCTCAGAGGCGGAGGACGCCGAAGCCGAAGCCGAAGACGACGAAGCGCGCGCCGTCTTGCCAAGCGCCTGCCGGCTTTGCCGCTCGCTCTTGACCAGCGGCGTTCCCGCCGCGGTCGAAGGGACGACCGGCTTGGCGGCATAACGCTCGCCGTTCGCGGTGAAATCCGCCGGCGCAAACGGCTTGCCGTGCCGGCTCGCTTGCGACAGCGCGGTGCTGATGTCGAACTTGCTCGCGCGTAACCGTGCGCCGGTCCGCGAGAGCTTATTGCCCAGCTTGCCCAGCAGCGTCTCGTCGACCAGCGGCCGAGCCTGCGGTGCGCCTGTGGCCGGCGGTACGGCAGGTTCGCCGGCTTGATGACCGGGTGCCTCGGACGTTTCCGTATTGGGCGTATGAGGCAGGTGCGGTACTGCGTGGATGTCGGACATGGTGCGTGGCGTTCAACGAGCGGCAGTTGAAGTCACGGTATGGAGCGCGTGTGACACCCCCAGGCAGGGTGCGAAGCGATGTCACCTCACGCGAAGCAGCCCCACGGCGGCCGATGCATCGAGGGCTTCGAGATCGACGGTAATGCGCAGGTCGAGCCGTTGCGCGCCGTGCTGCCGCGCGCGTCGCAGCGCATCTTCGAGCAGCGGGCGCACCGTGCTCGGATCTTCGCCGCCGCGCAGACGCAGCATCGCGTTCAGACGCAGCAGTTCCGGCACGTACCAGAGCTCGCCGGTCCGCTCGCTGCGGCTCACGGCTTCGCGCAGCGTCGCGCAGAGCGAGGCCGCGAGTTCCGGTTCGTCCTGCAGCGCGATGCGCGGCAGGAGCGTGGCGATGAAGGCGATGTCGGGGACATAGATGCGCTCGCGCGTGATTCGCTTCACCGCACCGGCAATCAGCCGCCGCGCGGCTTCCTGGTCGCCGCGCCGGGCGTCGAGCCAAAGTTGAAAATCGAGGCCGAGGCGCAGCCAGCGTTTGACGCCCGCTGCACGCGCCCGCGTCACCAGGGCCGCGGCGCAAGACTCGGTCAGCGCGATGTCGTCGTCGAGTGCGGCGAGCGCGCAGGCGAGGCTGAGCGCAATGCAGCCCGCAAGCGGTTCGCTTTCGTCGGCGGGATCGCGGATCGTGACGCGCAGCGGCGCGGGCCGCTGCGGCTGGCCGACCAGCCACAGCGCGACGGCATGAATCGCCCGCGCCACGAGATGCAACGACAGCCCGTAGCTGGTGGCCACCGCATTGGCCTCGCGGCTCAGGTCTTCGTCGATCTCGTCGGCGGCTTCGTCGTTGAATCCGACAACCGGTGCGAGCAGGCGGATGGCGGTGTCGAATTCGCCCGCATACGCCTTGACGATGCCCTCGATGCGCCGCGCGTTGATGCTCACGGCCGGACTGTGCGCCGCCAGTGCGATCTCGCTGAACTCGCTGGAGAGCCGCCGGCACTGCTCGACCTCGCCGGCGTCGAGCGCGCACATCACGAGACAGAACAGCGCGCGCAGACGATACGGCGTGTCGGCGCAAATATTGGCGAGTTCGTAGGTACGCTGCCAGTTTCCGACAATTTCGTTCGATGCGCTGCGCTTGAGCATCAACGCGCGTGCGAGCACGGCACGCAGGCGCATCTCGTCGCGAATACGCCGCATCGACACGCTGTCCACCCGCGCCAGCACCGCACGCACCCAGCCGATGTATTCGTCGACGAGCGCGAGTGCCACCCAGATCGGCGCCGTGTTGTCGAGCAACTCGGTGCACAGATCCACCTTGTCGACGGACACGGCCCATTCCAGCGCGGCGCGCAACGCATCGATATCGTGGCGGCTGTGCGCGGTGGCCACGGCGACGCCCGCGCCGAAACGGCGCGCCATGTCGCGGGCGACAAACTGCGCATGATGCAGTTCGGCCTCCGCGCTTTCGCGATTGCGCTCCAGCGCGTCGAGCGCGAAGCGGCGCACGGCGGGCGGCAAGCGCAGCCGCAAGGCGCCGTCGCAGTCGACCGTATTCACGAGGCCCGCGTCCATCAGCGTATGAAGCTGGCGTTCCAGCAGGCGCGGCTCGGGTGGACCGAAGCCGTAGTCGCTGCCGAACGCGCCGAGCATTTCGCAGGCTGCGTCGTGCGAAAACGAGGTAGCGAAAATGCCCAGCCGGCGCAGCGTCGTGCGGGTCGGCGCTTCGAGCGCCGCGTACGACAGGTCGAGCATCACGTGGACAATCGCCGTGCGCGGCAGCACGATGCGGCGGCCGCCGCTGCGATGGGTCATGACGGTGTCGAGTTCGTGCGCGAACGCCACGATCGCGCCTTCCGGCGGCACGCCCGCGCGCACCTGGCCGGCAATGGTCGCGGCGGCGAGTTCGAGCGCGAACGGCACGCCGTCGACGCGTCGGCAGATCAGCGCGGCCGCCGAGAAGGTGGCCGGCGCAATGCTGCCCACCTCCGGCAGCGGCGCATGCAAGGCGGCCGTTTTCAGGCAATGCGCGAGCCGGGTGAAGAGCAGCCGGAGCGCGTCGTAGTCGAGTGTGGCGGGCGTGCCGTCGATCTGTTCGGGCGGCGCGCGCAAGGCGGCCACCGGCACCGTCGTTTCGCCGCCGATGAAGAGCGGCGACTCGCACGTCGCGATCACATGCAAGCCACCCGTGTTGGCCACCAGCGTGTCGATGAGCGCGGCGGCCGCTTCGCTCAGATGATCGCAGTGGTCGACGATCAGCAGCATGCGGCGCTCGCCGATCTGCGCCGCCAGACTGGCCGCCATGGGTAACTCGCCATCCGCTTCAAGACCGACGGCCGCGCCGATCGCATTGGCGACGCGGTCGGGCTGCGCGAGCGAGGCCAGCGCGGCACAAAAGTCACCGTCCGGAAAATGCGGTGCGAGGTGGCTCGCGGCTTCGATCGCAAGGCGCGTTTTACCCACGCCGGAGGCGCCGGTCAGCGTAACGATGCGGCGCGCGGGCACCAGCGCGAGCAATTCGGACAACTCGGCATGACGGCCGATGAACGGCGACGGGTCGATGATCTGCGCGCGCAGCGAGGTGACGGCGCTAGTCGGCATCAACACCGGAAAAGCGGAGGTGGCCGGCGCTGCCGCGGCGGCGAGGCTCGATGCGGCCGTGACTGAGGTCAGCGTGGCGGACGGCGCGACATTCGCAAACGTGGTGCGAGGGGCGGCTGGAACGGCGTTGCGCCACGTCGCGCGATAGGATGAACCGTACGGCGAACCGAACGTGAGTCCGGCGGTGGTCAGCGGGCTGGCTGCGGCCGCCGCCGCAAATGAGGTGGCGAGCGACGCGGCCACGCTGCCGGTGTTCGCCACGGGCAGATCGAGTCCGGTGTCGGGTGTGTCGAGCACGCGGATTTCACCCGCGAAACGGTAGCCGCGGCCGGCTACGGTGACGATCAGATCGCGCTCGTCGTCGAGGGCGCGGCGAATCGCGGAGATCTGCGCCTGCACCGTGTTCGCGTCGACATTGCTGCCTGGCCACACGATTTCGCGCAACTCGGCGGTCGACACAAGCCGGCCGCGCGCCTCGAGCAGGGCGGCGAGCATCGCGAAGGGGCGCGCGCCGAGTTCGATGACGGCGCCGTCGGCCATCAGCAGGCCCACTTCGCGCGCGAGCCAGAATCGCGAGAAGGCGATCACCTGACCGGTGAGCCGCGGTAGCGACATGATGGGTCTCCGGCGTAGTTGTGTTTCGGTCCACCGGCGAGAGGGACTCGCGAGGCATGCGTAACGAACGGCCGCGGTGCGGTATTCGTCTGACCTTTGTATTATCGCCCGAGAAGTGAACAATTGCTGATGTTGCGAACACTTCTTCGTTCCGGCTCGATGCGTCCTTGGTGCCTCTGCCAGGCGGTCCGGCTGCGTCAGGCGTCCGCGAGACTCCACTGCATCGTGTTGCGCAGCCACTCAACACCGGCGCTGGCCGGCTCCGGCGGTACCGGCGCGGGTCGCGTCAAGGCATAGAGATAGCTGTCGGCGGCGGCGAGGCCGCGGTTCGGGCGCGGCTCAT
The DNA here is from genome assembly GCF_905220975.1 of Paraburkholderia haematera. Taxonomy (GTDB): domain Bacteria; phylum Pseudomonadota; class Gammaproteobacteria; order Burkholderiales; family Burkholderiaceae; genus Paraburkholderia; species Paraburkholderia haematera. The sequence continues at coordinate 121,311 of NZ_CAJNBK010000004.1, forward strand.
GATTCGTCAGCAGCGCTTCCTTGACAAAGCCGAGCCGCTCCATCGAACTGTGCGCGGCGCCGTCCACGGCGCAGCACGCGAAGATCCGGTAGACGCCGGCTTGCTCGATCAGCCAGTCGATCAATTCCTGCAGCGCAAGGATGCCTGCCCGGCGGCGTCGGGCACCGCCATGCCGGCTGATGATCACGCCGATCTCCACGCGCGGCAGCGTCGGCTTCAACTCGATCAGCGCGGTCAGCCGGCCGGTCTCCTTGCATTCGAGTGTGTAGCGAATCAGGGTGCCGTCGTCCCAGCCGCGCAGCGCCTCGTCGATGAATTCGGCGGTTTGCGAAACGCCGCTATGGCGCGGCACGGGCAGGTCGCGCATTGTGTCGGCGTCGCCGAGCATCTGGTCGAACAGGGCGGGGGCATCGGCGAGGGTGAGCGGGCGCAGCCGCAGATAAGGCGTTTCCATACTGTCGAGCGGGGTGAAGCGCATGAGTCGGACTCCGAATGAGCGGCGAACCCAAGTAGTGTGCCGCTCGCGTGTGACTCGCGCGCGACGGCCCGCGAACCGGCGTAAGAGGGCGCGAAGACCGGGGTGCGGATGAACGGCGCGGGGCGGGCGTGTGGCGGGTGGCGCTTACGGCAGTGCTCACCCGAATGTTCACAGCTGCGCTCGCGGCTGCGCGTTCGACCCCGCCGTGCTCTGTTTTCAGCTTCGCGCCGGTGCACACGTTTTCGCGTCCCGGCCGCGCGCGTCGTACGCCGGTTGTAAGGTCGAGCAGGACGTCTGTTCGACATCCCCGTTTTGCGTTTCGTGACCGTAGCGCGCATTTTCATCAGGAGCCTCGCACCATGCCGGATTCCCCATCGATTTCACGCTCGCGCAGCACGCTGCCGCTATCCGACGCCAGCACGCCGTCGTCGCCGGCCAGCGGCGGTCGCAAACCCGCCGATGGGAATGCGCACGCCAGTCAGCAAGCGGATGCGAATCTCAGCCAACTGGTCGCCAACAACAGCAGCGAGGCAAGCGGCAAACGCAAGGGTACGTCGTTCTCGGCTAAACCCCCGGTGACCCAGCAAGGCGCGGGCGGAATGCCGGGCGGCATGCCAGGCCAACCCGGTCGGCCCGGCCGCTTCGGCGGACTCGCGCAGGGCGCGGCGACCGTCGCGAACGATGCCTCCGGCCTGGCCTCGGCAGGCATGAACGTGCTGGGTAGCGTGATGCAATTCGAGCAGGCGGCGGTCAACCAGATCGCGGAGCTGATCAAGCAGGGCGCGCACAATGTCGAAGAGGCGTCGAAGGGGTGATGCACGTAGCAAGGTCCGCTGTGCGCGGACCTGCGGATCGTCGTCGCCGGAACGGCTTTCGATCTGAAGCAATGCGCCTGCCGTGAGGCGCTATATTCGTTGACGGACCGCGATGCGGGAGCCGGGCTTGCATCGAGTCCGCGCCAGAGGCGAACTAGGCCCGCAGCCAGAAGAACTCCCCCGAAGCGATGCCTTCAAACATCTCGTCGTTCGATTCCACGATGTTTTGCCGCCAGTAGCGGCCATGTTCCGCGTAGTGCGCGAGCAGATCGGCGAGTCCCTCGCCGTTCAGATCGTCGGCGAAAGGCAGCCGCAGCACCAGCACAACGCCGCCGGTGTCCGTGTCGAGCCCCAATTGTGCCTGGTCCTGCGCATAGATCAGCAGGTTGGCTTCGAGCATCAGCCGGAAGACGACGAGCGTGCGTCCGGCCGTCACTGTGCCGAAATGAAAATTCGCGTACATCGCGTCGAGGTCGCGCTCGAAATAATCGAGCCGCACGTCGAAGCCTTCGACCTCGATCGACCGCGTGCGCAGCACATGGTCCGCGTCGCCGAGACCGACGGTCGCGCACAGGTCCATGATCAGGCTGGTGTAACGCTCGCTGCTCATCCTCGTACCTTGCTTGGGCGATGCGCGCGGGGTTCAGCGCGGTGCGGATGCGAACCGCGCCTTGCACCCGGCGAGCGCCGGGAATGCCGCGAAAAACACGGCCGGACTCCGCACGAAACGGGACCGGCCGTGTGCGGACCGCCGCCATCGGCGAGCGGCCCGCGGCTGCGATGCTTAGCCGCCGCGCGAAGCATCCTTGACGTTGTTTGCACCGCTCTTCGCAATGTTCGCCACCGATGCATACATGCTTTGCTGAACTTGCATCTGGGCGGACATCATCGTCATCTGGTCCATTTCCTGCGTGAGACCAGCCATCATTCCGCCTGCGCTTCCTACGGACATAAAAACCTCCAGTGACTATGGGTAGAGAGTAGAGACTAAGTGGCCTATATCGAGACCTGCCGCCGCGCCGGCTGCTCGCGAGAGCGGGCCGCCGCAACAAGCGCTTTGCCCGTAAGCCAGGCGCGTGATGCGCGCTGAGCGAGGCTCACGGTGAGCCGCCGCGCGCCCTTTCAGGCGTGCGTGCCGGCCCGTTTTTCCTGCAGCCGCGCGATCACGCGCGACGCAGCGAGAAAGCCGCGATACAGCTTCGCCAGATTGTTGCGATCGAGGTCGGTTGCGCCCTGGGTGTCGCTGATCCGCTGCGCAGTCGCGTCGAGCGCCTGACGGATCGCGTCCACTTTCGGCGCGCCGGCCGGATCGGCTAGCGTCTTCTGCAAATCGTTGAATTCGCTGGCGTGGGCTTCGAGCTGCTCGTACATGTCGATCTCCTGATTGAACGGGGCGATGTGCCGGTGATGGGTCAACTCGGACTGCGCGGCTGCGCAGGCGGCAGTGTGGCGGGGTTGGGCAGCGGAACGACGCTGGCCGCGCTGCGAGTGATGGTGTCGTTGTCGACGATCGAGGCGTTGGTTGGGTTCGATCGGGTTGCGGTGTTTGCCGCGGCTGCCGCATGGGCGGCGTTTGAGTTGCCGTTCGCCGTGGCGTTTGCATTCACCGTCGCGGTGCCGCTGGCTTGAGCGGCGGCGCTTGCGTTTGCGTTGCCATTGCCATTGCCGTTGCCATTGGCAACCGCCACGCCGCTTGCGCCCGTTGCCGTATTCGCCGTGGTTCCCGCATCACTATCCGACGCCGGTGGATCGACCGCATAGATATGCTTGACCCCGTCCGGCGTCTGCGCATAGCGGACGTCGTCGGAGGAAATCATTTCGGAGTACGACGCCGAGGCTGTGGTCCCCGCCGCGACGTTGGCGTTTTCGGCGGCTTCCACCAGCACGTTCTTCACGTTCGGATCCAGATCGGCGCGCACCCGCGCGAGCGCCGCGTCGAGATCCGCGCGGCTGCTGACGGCGCCGGTCACCGCGAAGTTGCCCTCGCCGAGATAGCGCACGTGAGCGCCGGCTACGCCCAGCGAATCCTCGATGCTGCGCGCGTCGTTTTGCGCGACGTCGTAATTGCGCGAGATGCCGGTCGTCGAAATCCGCGCGAGCAGGTTGCGCACGGCGTCGTCGTCGGCGGGACTCGTGACCATGCCCGTGACCACCACGGTGTTGCCGACCGCGTGCGCCTGCAAGCCGCTCACGTGGGCCGCGGCCAGCGCCTCGCTGACGCGTTGCGCGCGGTCGTCGGCATTGCGCGGCAGGGCGGCGCGGCTCATCTGCGTGGTGGTCAGCAGCGAACCGGCGACGATCACGATACCGAGTGCGAAGCACGCCAGCACGGCGCCGACATAACGGTGGCGCTTCTTGCGTTCGGCCGCGAAGCGCGCTTCGGCGGGGCGCGTCAGCAGCATCGACAACAGGTCGAGATCGGACGGCCAGACGGCGTCGTCCGTCCCGACGCACAGGATCATGTCGTCGAACTGCATCGGCACGAAGTCCACCAGCAGCACCACTTCTTCCGCGACGGCCGACTGTGCGGGCTGACCTTCTGCCGGATCTGCCGGGCCCACCGTGCCCGCTGCGTCTGCCGTTTGTGCGGCCGCGGCCGCGACGCGCTGCGCGCTGACCACGCCGCTCGCGTCGACGTGCAGCAGCGCATCCGCACCCCGCCAGTCGGTGAGGCGGATGTCGGCATCGTCGTCGGCGCCGACGCGATGCGTGCCCGGCGCGAGCTGCAATTGCGCTCCCGCGTGGACGCCCGTCAGTATCCGCAGCAGTTTCATCGTGCTCGCACAGGGTGGGTGGGAAGAGGGCCGGGGCGTGCGCGGTGCACGGCGCGACCGGTCCGATCGACCTTAATGTAGCCGCCCGTTATGGCAGGTCCCGGAGCGGATGCGAAGGCACCGCGTGGGATGCGAAGCCGCGCGGCAAACCGGCTAGCGGCCGCCGTTCGGGAAGGCGCGGCGCGGGCCTGGCGGCGGGGCAGAATGGGGCGGCGGCGCACCGGGTGTGGCCGCATCGGCACCTGTTCTAGAGTCTGCTTTGGCGTCTCCTTCGGCGGTAGAACCGGCTGTGCCGGATGCACCGGACTTGCCCGATTCCGCCCCCCGCCCGAGCGCGCCACTGCGCATCACGCACAAGGTATCGATCGAGCGGGCGAGTTGCGCGGCATTCGACGGCTTGTCCGCGTGCAGCCAAAGCAGCGGAAACAGCAGGTTGAAGCGCTGCACCCGTTCCGGCGGCGGCATCCGCGTCACCCCGTGAGTGGCCGGCCCGCCCGCGCGCTCACGCAACGCGGCCACACCGGAACCCGCACCCGGCTGCGACGCGGCGATGCTGCCGATTTTCTGCTGCACGCCTAGCAGATCGATCGCCTGTTCAAGCACGCGCGAATCGATCGGCATCTGCGGATTGGCGGCCAACTGGTCGCGCAGATTCAGCATGTCGCCGCGCCACGCGTCACGCACCGCGGCGGCGCGCGCACCTTCCTGCCCCGGCTGGGAAAATTGAGCGGCGACCGCGTCGAGTCTGCCTGAAGGCGGGGGCGGCACGGCGCTGCGGTCGCCGCGCGCCTTGATCGCCGGCGCCGCGCCCGTGCCGTGCTCGTCGCCATGGTCGCCTTGCGAATGGCCGCCACCACCGCCGCGCCCGCCGCCGTCGCGGTTGACCTTCTGTCCCTCGGCGTGATGCGCTTCGGCGTCGTCCGGGCCGTCGTCGTCGAGACCGCCGGCGTTGCTGCGCTGTTTTTTGGCGGCGCGGCGCTTGCGAGCCAACTGATCCGCCATTCGTTTGGCGCGGACGGAACTCACCGACGGACCACGTTGCGCGTCGTTGCCGTACGTGAAATTGGTGGTGCCGCGATACAGCGCCGCGAATTGCGCGCCGTTGCGCGCGCCCTGCGCATTGGCGGTTTTCTGCTGCGACTGGGCGACGTGCTGTGCCTGGGCCGCCGCCGTGTCGCTGCCCTGATGAGAGATGCGGCTCATGTCGATCGCCTCGCAGGTGGGTCAGGCAGTGCGCCGCTTCACAGCGGCACGGCCGCCTGCATCATTTCGTTGGCGAAGTGCAGAATCGCCGCGCACGAGAGCGGCGCGGCGACCACGATCGCCACCGTCACCGCGATCAGTTTGACCGCGTGCGACAGCGTCTGGTCCTGCATCGAGGTGATCGCCTGCAGGAACGACACCCCGAGGCCGACCACCGCCGCGACGATCACTGCCGGCAACGAAACGGTCAGGCACAGCAGCATGCCCTCGGTGGTGAAGCGGATCAGCGAATCGATTTCCATCTGGGTTTTCCTGGAATGGCCGCGCTATTTGTACGACATCACGAGACCGTGAATCAGCGTCGACCAGCCGTCCATCACGACGAACAGCAGCAGCTTGAACGGAATCGCCACGTTAGTCGGCGTGACCTGGTTCAAACCCATCGCGAGCAGCACGTTCGCGATGATCAGATCGATCACGATAAACGCGATGTACAGCAGAAAGCCGATCTTGAACGCGTCCGTCATCTCCGTCAGCGTGAACGCGGGCGCCAGCACGATCAGATCGTCTTCCTTGATCAGCGCGGCTTCGTCTTTCGGCCACACCACGGAAGCCGAGCGCAGAAAGAAGCGCTTTTCGCGCTCGTTCGTGTGCTTGACGAGGAACGCGCGGAACGGCTCACGCGCCGCGCCGAATGCCTGAATTAGCGCCTGCGACGGTTGCGACGCAAGTTGCTGGCCTTCGAGCGATTTCGCGGCGAGCATGCCGATCGGCGCCATCACGTAGATGGACACCAGAATCGCGATGCCGTTGAGCACCATGTTCGGCGGCACCTGCTGCACGCCGAGTGCATTGCGCAGGAGGCCCAGCACCACGACGATTTTCGCGTACGACGTGACGACCATGGCAACGAAGGGCAGCAGGCTGATCGCGACGACGACCAGCAGCAGCCCGGTGATATCACTGAATTGGACCATGCCTGTGCGCCATGCGAATGATGCGGATGCCGAGATGCTCGCCGACCGTCACCAGCTCGCCATAGCCGATGGTTTGTCCGTGCGCGACGAGCCGCAATTGTGCGTCTGCCACGGGTACTGGCAGTTCGAGCACGTAACCGGGGCCGAGCGCCGACAATTGGGCGAGCGGTAATGCCACCGTATCGATTTCGAACTGCACCGGCAATTCGAGTTCGCCGATCCGGATCGGATCGGCCGGGTCGTCGATGGCGAGCCCGGCGTCGGCGCTCGCCGGGTCCAGCTCTTCTGACATGTTCGGCTCCTTGACGATGACGAGCGACTGCCCGTCGATTTCCACAGCGGCGCACACACGGGTGAGCCCGGGGGTTCCCCACGCGGCGACAGCGCGCGGTCGTGCGTGGGGCGAAGAGGGGACGCTCGATGCATCGAGCAGCGTGGCATCGAACGAAGGGAAGGCGGCGCGCAACAGCACGTCGCCGGGTTCCAGCGCGTGCAGCGTGTCGACCGGTAAGCGCTTGACGCCGAGAATCAGGCTGCCGGGGACCGTGAGGTCGACGGCGGTTTCCGAAGCGCGATCGGACGCAGACGAAGGCGAAGCATCTGAAGCGGCCGCCGCTGCGGGCGATAAAACCGAAGCAGGCGAGGGTGCCACACGCAGCAATCGGTCGAGCACGTCATAGCACGCGGGATCGGCGCTGAGCGCGACCTGATAGCGGCGTTCATCCAGCACGAACGAGAGCGTCACGATGGGTGAAATGGCAGAGGCCTCGCCCGCCGGCTTGCGTGACGATGTCGAATCGCCCAGACGCCCACGCCGCACGGCAACCACGCGTGGGTCCCTGAAACCTGCACGGATCAATCGCTCGAACAGCGGTTCAAGTACCACGCCCGCGACCGCCTGGCGTAATGCGACGTCGGCAGGCGGCTTCGCGCTGAGCGCGTCGGTATCCGGCCACGCGGTGATCGCGAGCGGCGTATAGGCGTGCAGATCGAGTGCCACGCGCATGCCAACGGCCGACATGCCGTCAGCCGGCGCGAGCGTCAGTTCGATTACGCCTGGGTCCGCGTAAGCCGCATCAAAGGTATTGCAATCGGCCACAGCCGCTTGCCATTCGGTGATGCCGAGCGTCGCATGCAGAAAACCGGCGACCCGTGCATCGCATAGCGTGCGCGTCACGCGAGCGGAGGCAGGGCTGATGGCCCGCAAGCGCAGCGGCGCGATCGGAGCGATTGAAGTGATTGAAGCGTCGGTAACCGCCGCGCCGAGTTCCTTTGTCTTTGCCGCTGCGGCGTTCGCTGAATGTGAGCTAGCACGCTCAAAATCGCCCGGCATGCTCGTCGGTTCCACTGCCGCCGTATGCCCGCTTGCGATATTTCCCGCTTTGCTCGACGGCTCAATCGCGACCGCGCGCTCACGCGCCGCATCGCCCGCCACACGTGCCAATGCCGTCACCTTGTGCCCACGCGTGGCGTGCGGATCGTTCGCGGCTTCGTCTTCGGTCGTCGGCTCGTCGAGCGGATAGGTCATGCGCAGGGGATCTGTCACCAGACAGTGAGTTCGATTTCGCGGGCTTCACCCCACGCGCGCAGCAAGGCGTCGAGTTCTCGCTCGAGCAGTGCGCTGTGTTCCAAGAGTAGTTGCCGTGTCGCCGTATCCGGCGTGTCGAACCGAAGCTGCAGACTGAAACGCGAAAGCGTCAGGTACAGCGTGGTTTGCGGCAGCAGTTTCTGATCGAGCGGCAACTGCACTTCCCAGTTGCCTGCTTCGGCAATCGAAGGGTCGCCGCAGAACGCGCCGATCTCGCGAGCGAGCGAGCCGAGCAGTTGCACGAAGCGTTGCTGTTGCCGGTAGACGGCCGTCACGACCGGCGCCGCGGCATCGGCGACGCGCGCGCCGATGGCGAGACGTTCGGCCGAGGGCGTGCTATCCGCGCTTGCCGAAGGATTCGCATCACTACCCGATGCGGATAACGCAGACGCTTCCTGCGCTGCATCGCCATCGTCATCGCCGCGAGCGAACAGGCGCGGTGCGGATGGCGCAGTGGCATCGGTAGCGTCTTCAACGGCATCCGCATCGCTGCCGCCTTGCGAGCCCGCGTGCTCGTCGGCGTTCGCGTTGCTATTGAGCCGATGCAACGCGCGGCGTCGTCCGAGCAGCGACGCGTAGTCGAAACCACGTCCACCCGATCCACGCGAGCCGGCGCGCGCGCCGATGTCTTCGGGCGTGTCGCTATCCGCCTCGCCGGGAATGACGCGCACGTGGCGCGAGACGATATGCGTCATCGCCAGGGCCTCAGATCGACACGCGGCCGAGCGGCCGCAATTCGACGTGTTCGCCGAGTTCCTGATACGAATACACCGCGAGCCAGCCGAGCCGCGCTTCGATCATGCGCCGCACGTAACGGCGAATATCCATCGACGTCACCAGCGCCACGCCCTCGCGCGGCACGGCGCCGACGAAAGACTGGATCTTGTCGATCAGCAAGGTGGCTTCATCGGGCGGCAAGGCGAGGAAATTGCCGGTCGGCGTCTGCTTGATCGACTGACGGATGTGCTGTTCGACCGGCATGTCGAACAGCACCGCCGACAAGGTCCGCTCGCCGCTCGCGGCCCGATGCGCGAGAAAGCGCGAGAGGTCGCCGCGTACGTACTCGGTCAGCATCAGCATGTCTTTTTCTTTGGGTCCCCACGCGATCAGACTTTCCATGATCGTGCGCACGTTGCGGATCGAAATCTGTTCTTCGAGCAGGCGACGCAGCACGTCGGCGATTCGTTGCGGCGGCAGCACCTTCTGCACCTCGGCAACGAGACCCGGATAGTCGCCCGCCAGTTGATCGAGAATCCACTGCACTTCCTGAATGCCGAGAAAGAGCGGTGCGTGGCGCCGCATCAGCGCCACCGACGCATGCGCGATCGCCTGTTCCGCGCGCCATACCGACGTTTTCGGCGGCACCGCGCGCTCTTCGAGCCAGCGCGTCGGTGCGCCGCTGGCGTCGATCGGCGGGCCGGCCTCGCTTTGTGCAATGAGCGCGTCCAGCGCCTGGCTCTCCTCGCTCGTCAGCGTGACGGGCGCAGCCGAATGCGCGAGACGGCTCGCTTCGGGCAGCATCACTTTGCCGGCGGGAAGTTCGATGGTCAGTTGCGGGACATCGTGCACGAGAATCTGACAGGTTGACGAAGGCAGCGCGGCATACGTCCACATCGTGATGCCGGGAAACGGCAGGCCGAGCTCTTCCTGCAAGCGCGCGCGTTCGGTTTCGAACGACTTGTCGAGCGCGGGCATGGTCAGCCGTGCTACCAGATCGGGTGCGATGCGCACGCCGAGCGGGCAGGTGAACTGCGGCGCACGCGCCAGAATCGCCGGCACGTCGATCTTTGAACCGGAGCGTTGCATGGCGTGCAGCGATTCGCGTTCGTGGTTTTGCTGCTGCGGCTTTTTTGCGTTCAGACGCCATGCGGTGAATGCAAGCGTGCCGGCGAGCAGCAGGAAGAGCGCAGCCGGAAAGCCGGGCACTGCGGCGAAGCCAAGCAGCAACACGGCCGCGAAATACAGCGCGCGCGAGCTGGAGCCGAGCTGGCGGCCGATTTCATCGCCGAGCGAGCCGGGCTTGGCTTGCCGCTCGTCGGCCACGCGCGTGATCATCACGCCGGCCGCAACCGAGAGCAGCAGCGACGGAATCTGCGACACCATCGCATCGCCAACCGACAGAATCGAAAAGCGGTTCGCCGCTTCGCCCGCGCTCATGTTGTGATACGCAACCCCCACCGCGATACCCGCGACGATGTTGATCATCGTGATGATCAAGCCCGCGATCGCATCGCCTTTGACGAACTTCATCGCGCCGTCCATGCCGCCGTGCAACTGGCTTTCCACGGCGAGCGTCGCGCGTTTGCGGCGCGCTTCTTCGGCGCTCAGCAGGTTGGCGCGCAGGTCGGCGTCGATGCTCATCTGCTTGCCCGGCAGCGCGTCGAGCGTGAAGCGCGCGCCGACTTCGGCGACCCGTTCGGAACCCTTGGCGATCACGATGAACTGCACGGTTGTGATGATCACGAACACCACCAGCCCGACCACCAGATTGCCGCCCACCACCAGTTCGCCGAAGCTTTCGATGATATGGCCGGCCTCCGCATGCAGCAGAATCGACTTGGTCGACGCGATGTTCAGCGAGAGCCGGTACAGCGTGGTGAACAGCAGCAGCGAGGGGAACGCGGACAGCGATACCACGTCGGGCACATACATCGTCACCATCAGCAGGGTCACGCTGATCGTGATGTTGACGCCGAGCAGGATGTCGATCAGCGCCGGCGGCAACGGCAGGATCATCAGCGAAATGATCGCGACGATCAGCGCGACGATACCGATTTCACCGCCGGCAGGAAGTTTCAGCGTCTTCAGCATGGAGGGTCTCGTCAGTGGAGGGCGGGCGGCGGCCCGGCGTGATGCGTGACTGCGCCGTTGGCGTTGGCATCGGCGTGGATATCGGCGCGCGCATCGTTGTCGGGCGCCCACTCGCTATCCACGCGCCGCACGCCGATCGCATCGACCCAGCGCAGAATCGCCGCGACCGTTTCGAACAGTTCTTCGGGAATCGGCTGATCGACACCGACCTTGTACAGCGCCCGCGCGACCGGCGGATTGCCGATGATCGGCACGCCCGCATCGCGCGCCGCGCGCCGCAATTCGGCAGCGGCCTCGTCCATGCCTTTGGCGATCACGCGCGGCAGCGGGTGTTCGTCCGGGGCGTAGCGCACCGCGACCGAGTAGTGTGTGGGGTTGACCACCATCATGTTGGCCATGCCCACTTTCGATTGCGGCGGCGCGTTCAGCATTTCGCGCGCGAGGCGGCGCCGTTCGCCCTTGATGCGCGGATCGCCTTCCTGGTTCTTGTGTTCGCGTTTGACCTCGTCTTTCGACATCTTCATCTTCTTCATGAACATGAAGCTTTGCAGCTTGACGTCCGCCGCGCCGACCAGCACGAACACCGCCGCGGCCACCATGAAGAGCTTCAGCAGCAGGTCCCAGAACATGCGCGTGAGTTCCGGCAGCGGCTGATACAGCGAGCCGACGATCAGCGGAAACAGCCACTTGATGGTCTGCCACATCACGCAGAACACGATCGCCGCCTTGACGATCATCTTCGCGCACTCGATCAGCGTGCGAACCGAAAAGATGCGCTTGAGGCCCGCCATCGGGCTGACGGCCTTCGGATCGGGTGTGATCGGCTTGGTGGCGATCTGCATGCCGACCTGGCCGATCGAACCGGCAATCGCCGCGAGCGCCGCAATGCACACGCACGGCACGATCGCCGACAACGCGAGGCCGCCCATCTTGTAGAACTGCGTTTGCATATTGGTCAGCGAATGGTCGCCGTTGACGAAGCCCGTGGCGATCAGCACCGTTTCGCGCATCGCGTCGCTGAAGTGGCTGGCGCCCGCCATCAGAAGAAGCACCACCGCCGACATCGAGATCGAATCGGTCAAGTCGCTGCTGCGGGACACCTGGCCTTCCTTGCGCGCGTCCCGCAGCTTTTTCTGGGTGGGCTCTTCGGTTTTTTCGTCGCTCATGTCGGCTCGGTCGCGATGTGAGGAGGGGCGTGGGCGGGAAGGATTCGCGGCGCGTTCGCGCGCTGAACGCGAACTGAGCACCGCCTATCCCGGCCGACGATAGCGCGCGGGCCTGCTGCGCGCGCCGGGCGAGGCGAAGCGGGCGCACGCATTCCGAAGTACGCCGGTGCGCTTCGCATCCCATGCGGCCACTTCGCATCCCACGGTTTGCCGCCGCGCGCCGGTTGTTATGTTTGCGTCATCCTTCCCGACCGGCTGCGAACGGCATGGTCGACCTCAACGCTTCAGTCAGGAGCCCATCGCCATGACCGCCAGCACGCCGGATTACCTGAATTGCAGCCCCGATGTCGTCGGCGGCCTGATCGAAACCGTGTCGACCGCGTTGCTCAGCAACTTCCCGAAGGTATCGGCCGATCCGTACGACATCGAACTCGTGCTCGACGCGCTGCGCGTGCTGCGTCCGCGCGTTGCCGAAATCGACACGCTTGACGGCATTCTGCACATGGTGCGCGGCCATTGGGACGACGCCATTCACGTGCTACGCCAGGTCGGCGAGAACGCGCCGCGCTTCGGCTATGCCAAGGCGCTGCTCGCGTTTTGCCTGTCCGCGAAGGGCGATCCGGACTGGAAGCAGTGCGCGACCGAAGCGATGGAAAACAATCCGACCCGCGATACGCAATCGCTGGTGCGCGCGCTCGAAGCTCGCGAGGACCTGCTGAACGCGATGAAGGTGAAGCGTGCCGGCGGCCAGTTCGTCACGCCGAAATCGATCGAGGCGCTGACGGAGTTCGACGCGCAAACCGCCGAAAGTGCGGAGCATGCAGCGCCGGCAGACCACGCCACGGCGGCAGCACCCGCCCCGGCTGCCCCGGCTGCAGCCGACTACGCGCATCAATCGTTCCTGCGGGCCTGATCGTTTCTGGAGCCGGACATGACCGTCAATGCCACCACGACCGCCTTGCAGGCCTCGCTCGAGCAGATGTCCCAAAGTGCGGGCGCGGGCGCCGCGCCTGCCGCGCAGACCACCCCTGAACTGGCCGACAAGTTCCAGTCACTGATGCAGAAGGCGCCGATGAGCGCGCCCGCCGCGCCGCAGCAGGATGGCACGGCGGTCGCGTCGAAGCTGGTCGCCTCGCAGGACGCCGAATTGCAGCACACGGTCAACGACGCGCTGCAACTCGCCCAGCAGGCGCCGACCATGACGATGAACGAAATGAGCGCGGGCACGATCCGCATGACGCTCGAACTCGCCAGCACGCAGCTCGATCTCGAAGCGAAGATGGGCGTGGTGGATTCGTCGAAATCGGCGATCGAAACGTTGATGAAGAACCAGTAACGCACCTGCACGCCCGAGCGCTCGCTACCCGGAACGTGGCGCGGCGCATGGGCGAACCGTGTGCACACGATGCGAGACGCCGCCACCATGTTCGACCGACTGCCGATCCGCCGCCGCGCCGCGCCGTTGCTCTGTGTGCTCGCGCTATGCGTGATGCTGAGCGGCTGCAAGAAAGAGCTGTACGGCAACTTGTCCGAGCAGGACGTCAACGAGATGGTGGTCGCGCTGCTGGAGCGCGGCGTGGATGCGTCGAAAGATACGTCGGACGCGGGCAAGACCTGGTCGCTCGACGTCGACGACGCGCAAATGGTGCGCGCGATGGAAGTGCTGCGCGCGCGCGGTTTGCCACATAACAAGTTCGACGACCTCGGCGCGCTGTTCAAGAAAGACGGCCTCGTGTCGACACCGACCGAGGAGCGCGTGCGCTTTATCTATGGCACGTCCCAGGAGTTGTCGTCGACCTTGTCGAAGATCGACGGCGTGCTGGTGGCGCGCGTGCAGATCGTGTTGCCGAACAACGATCCGCTGGCGCAGACCATCAAGCCTTCGTCGGCGGCGGTGTTCATCAAGTACCGGCGCGACTCCGATATCGGCGCACTGGTGCCGCAGATCAAGACGCTGGTCATGCACAGCGTGGAAGGACTGACCTACGATCAGGTCAGCGTGACCGCGGTCGCGGCGGACCCGGTTGAATACTCGCAATTGCCGCAGAGCACGAGCATGCCGGCGTGGCTGATCGGCGTACTGGCCGGCGTGGTGGTGCTGGCGGCAACGGCGCTGCTGGTGCTGGCGCGCCGTGGCGTGCTGACGGGCCGGCCTGCCGGAGAGGCGGGCGGTGCTGCCGGAGCGGGCGCGCCCGCGAGCGGCCGCTTCGCTGGATTGCTGGCGCGTTTGCGCCGTCTGCGCCCCGCGAACTGATCCGGCGACGCGGCTACGATGAACGCGCCGACCGATTTGCCTTTTATGCGCGTGGCCGCGGCGCTCGATTCGTATCGCCGCAACCTCGCGAGCGCGGCGCACTGGGCTGACCCGTCGTGGAACGCCGCGATGCTCGGCGCGAACGCGGCGCAACTTGAGTGCTGGCGCGGCGCGCTCACGCGCGCGGGGGCGGCAGCAGTCGAACGCTGTTCGCAGGCGCTTGCCGAGGCCGCGGGCGTCAAGCCCCCTTCGTTCGCAACGCTTACACAAACCGCGCTGAAACCGACGCCCGCCGGCACCGCGCAGCCGAATGCGGTGCTGCTCGACGTGCTGCCGGTCCACCACGCCCTGCAAGTTTTGCGCATGCGTGCGTTGTCGTTCCGGCGTGCCGAAGCGCGTCGTCTGATCGACAAACGCACGCGCTCGCAACTGTCGGAGTGGACCGGTGTGGGCATCGATCGTCTCACGCAGGACGCGCATCTTGCCGATGCGCCCGATATCGCGCTCCTCGCCGCGCGGGCCGCGATGCCGCCATTGACGGCGCTGGATGCCGGGACGCTCGCGGTGGAAGGCTGTGCGCTGCTGTTGCGCGATTTGGGCGGCGCGCATGCAGCGAACGGCGCAGGCGGCGCAAGCGGTGCAAGCGCACCAGGCGACGGCACGCGCGTCCCGTTTCCACTGCTGCGGCTCGCGTTGCCGCGCGTGCTGCCGACTCCCGCATGGCTTGCGGCCGTGCCGGAAGGGCTCGATGCGCCCGGCTCGGCACGGCTTTTCGCGCGTCTGTCCGATCTGCTACCGGAGTTTGCATGGCTATTTGGTTGAAGCACGCGCGCTCCGCCTTGGGAGAAATCGATGCATACGGTTCTCCCGCAAGAGTCGGCGTGGCTGCGGATGTGATTCCACGCGCAACCTTTGGCGAGCTGGTCTCGATCGACGAGGCCTATGCGGCGCTCGCCGCCGAACGCGACGCACTGCTCGCCGACGCGCGCGACGAAGCGGCGCGCATTGTCGAAGCCGGCCACGCGCAGGCTGCTCAGATCGCGGAGCAGGCGCAGCGCGAATACGACACCGCCAGCGAGCAGGGCTACCGCGACGGCTGTGATCGCGCGCTCGCCGACTGGATGCAGCGCCTTGCCGACGTCGCGAATGCGCAAAGCCAGTTGCAGATGCGCATGCGTGAGCGGCTTGCGCAGATCGTCGCCTCGGCGGTCGAGCAGATCGTGCGCGTGGAGCGTCACGAGGCGCTGTTCGAACGGGCACTCGCGACGGTCGACCGCATCGTGGAAGGCGCAACCTATCTGCGCGTCGCCGTCCATCCCGACGACTACACGGAGGCCAAAGCCACCTTCGACCGGCTTGCCTCCCGCTGGCGCGATCTCGGGCAGCCCATCCCGCTTTCGGTCATCGCGGACAAACGGCTCGATCCCGGTAGCTGCGTGTGCGAATCCGATTTCGGCACGGTGGATGCGAGTCTCGACACGCAATTGCGCGCCATGCGCAGTGCCGTGTCACGCGCGCTGAAGCGCTCGGTGGAAGAAGCCGACGCGTATGCCCAGAACGATGATCCCGCAGCGGACGGCCCAGGCGACGACACCGGCGGCTATGCCATTCGCAACGACGAGGAAGCCGCATGAGCACGCCATGGCTCACCCACACGGTTGATTTCGACCGCCTCACCGACGAGATCGAACGCGAGATTCTTGCCGTGCCGGGCGTTACCCGCACCGGCAAAGTACTGGAAGTGATCGGCACGCTGATCAAGGTGGCCGGTCTCGATCTGTCGCTCGGCGAGTTGTGCGAGTTGCGCGCGCCGAACGGCAACCTGCTTCAGCATGCCGAGGTGATCGGCTTCACGCGCGACGTGGCGCTGCTGTCGCCATTCTCGCGCCTCGAACACATTTCGCGTTCGACCCAGGTGATCGGTCTCGGCCGCTCGCTGGCGGTGAAAGTCGGCGACATGTTGCTGGGCCGCGTGATCGACAGCCTCGGCGAACCGGTGGACGGCGGTCCGCCGATTCATTCCGACACCCTGCGGCCGATTTTTGCGGCACCGCCCGATCCGATGAGCCGCCGCATGATCGAAGCGCCGTTGCCGACCGGCGTGCGCGCCGTCGACGCGATGATGACGCTTGCCGAGGGCCAGCGGATGGGCATCTTCGCGCCTGCCGGCGTCGGTAAAAGCACGTTGCTGGGCATGTTCGCGCGCGGCGCTTCATGCGACGTCAACGTGATCGCGCTGATCGGCGAACGCGGCCGCGAAGTGCGCGAATTCGTCGAGCTGATTCTTGGGCCGGAGGGCATGGCGCGCTCGGTGGTGGTGTGCGCGACCTCGGACCGTTCTTCGATGGAGCGCGCGAAAGCGGCCTACGTGGCGACCGCCATTGCCGAATACTTTCGTGACCGCGGCCAGCGCGTGCTGCTGATGATGGACTCGCTGACGCGCTTTGCGCGCGCCGGCCGTGAGATCGGTCTGGCAGCGGGCGAGCCGCCCGCGAGACGCGGCTTTCCACCATCGATTTTCGCCGAATTGCCGCGCCTGCTGGAACGTGCGGGAATGGGCGAGACCGGCTCGATCACCGCGCTCTACACTGTGCTCGCCGAAGACGACAGCGGCAGCGATCCGATCGCCGAAGAAGTGCGCGGGATTCTCGACGGCCATATGATTTTGTCGCGCGAGATCGCGGCGAAGAACCAGTACCCCGCGATCGACGTGCTCGGCAGTTTGTCGCGCGTGATGCCGCAAGTTGTGCCCAATGATTATGTGCAGGCCGCGGCGCGGATCCGCGAGTTGATGGCGAAGCATCGCGAGGTGGAGATGCTGTTGCAGATTGGCGAATATCAGCCCGGCGCCAATGCGCTCGCCGACGAAGCCATCGCCAAGGCCGACGCGATCAAGGCGTTCCTGTCTCAACGGACCGGCGACTATGCCGCACCGAACGAAACCGAAGCGCTGTTGTACGACCTGAGCGGGCTCGGTTGATGACGGCGGGGTCTCTGGGGATGCAACAACGGCGCATCGTCGCGCTCGAACGTTCGTGCACGCGGCGCCGCCGCCTCGACGAAACCTTGCGTGCCACGCTCGCGGCGCAGCGCAACGCGCATCTGCAACTCGAAGCCGCGCGTGACGCGAAGGCGGAGCAGGTCGCGCACGAGACCGGCGTGCTGCAGTTCTACCAGCATCGCATCGACGGCATGATGACCGGCACCGAGCCATTCTCGCTCGACGATCTGAACAATTGCCGCCTGTACATCGGCGTGGTGAACGACCGGCTGCGCGTGCTCGAAGCGGAACTCGCGCAAGCCGAAGCCGCGGTGCAGGACAATGCCGCCGCGATCGCGCAGACGCAACGCGACGTCGCCTTGAATCAAGGCCGCATCGACCTGTGCGGTGAGCGGATTCGCGATATCCGCCGTGTTCAGGAGAACGCCGCCAGCGACGCGAGCGACGAAGAGGCCGAAGAAACCGCGCTCGCACGACGTTTCCAGGCGCGCGGGGCGCACGCATGAACGATATCTTTTCCGCGCTGCCGCAACTCGGCACGCTGCTGGTCGGCTACATCACGTTGGTCGGTGTGTGCTCGCTGCGCCTGTTCATCGTGATGTTTATTTTCCCGCCGACTGCGGACGGTTTGCTGCAAGGTGTGGTGCGCAATGCCATTGTGCTGTTGTTCAGTTCCTACGTGGCCTACGGTCAGCCCGTCGCCTTCATGCAATCGCTGCACGGCGTCATGCTGCTGGAAGTCGGATTGCGCGAGGCGCTGATCGGACTCGTGCTCGGTTTCGCGGCCTCGATCGTGTTCTGGGTCGCGGAGGGCGCCGGCACCTATATCGACGATCTGACCGGCTACAACAATGTGCAGATCACCAACCCCACTCGCCAGGAGCAATCCACGCCGACCGCCACGCTGCTCGGGCAAATCGCCTCCGTTGCATTCTGGGCGCTCGGCGGCATGACTTTTCTGCTCGGTACGCTGTATGAGTCGTATCACTGGTGGCCGATCGTGTCGGCGGGACCGAACGTGTCGAACATACTCGAATCGTTCGTACTCACGCAGACCGACACGCTGATGCAGACCATTGCCAAGCTCGCCGCGCCGATGATGTTCATTCTGCTGCTGGTCGACTTTGCTTTCGGTTTTGCCGCGAAATCCGCCTCGAAGCTCGATCTGATGACGCTGAGCCAGCCGGTCAAAGGTGCGGTAACAGTATTGATGCTGGCGTTGTTCGTCGGTATTTTTGTCGACCAGGTGCGCGATCAGGTGACGTTGCGTGGCCTTGAGGCGCAGTTTCGCGCGCTCAACGAATCGGCCAAGGCGACGAGTGCGACCAGTGCGCCGAGTGCGCCGGATGCACCAAATCTCAAACCTTCTCAAATGCCAGGCAAAACTCAGATTAATTGAAACTTCGCTTCATGCGCCTGGCTACATTGACTCCACTCGACGCAATGCGCGTGCCGCGTGCGACGCGTTCCCGCACTCAGAGGAGTCGTCCATGTTCTCGATGCTTTACTTCCCCGCGGTAGCCGCACTCGCGACGCCCGCGCCTAGTGCTCACACGGAATTGTCCGGTCGTTTCCTCGATACGCTGCTCGACGGCAAGCTGAACGCCGCGAGTCAGTTGGCGAGCCGCTGGGCCGACGAAGCCGGTAACGCCGATTTCGCACCCCATGCACTGCAACTGCATGCCGACTTGCAACTGATGCTCGGCATTGAAGTCGAGGCGGAGGAGAACTACCGCCGCTCGCAAAAACTGATTCGTTCGTCGAAGCATGCGATCCGCACCGCATCGTGCCGCAATGCCGCATGGCAGGCTTTCTTCCGGCATCGGCTCGGCACGGCGCTCGCGTGTTTTTCGCGTGTCGCCGACGAGCCTGAAATCGAACCGGCGCGTGCTGTGGAAGCGCACTTCGGGATTGTTTGCGTACTCTATGAACTGGGCCGCACCAGCGAAGCCGCTGACGCGCTCGACGATCTGTTCGAACGGGTAGATCGCGATCTCGACGATGCTGCGGGCCATTGGCACGCGCTACTCGGGACGCTGCGCTTCGACCTCGCCGTGCAGATGGAAGTGCGTAATGCGACTGCGCTGCGCGATCACGTCTACTGGCAATCCGGTTTGTCGAGCGAACGCGCGCCGCGGCCGGGTCAGGGCGCCGATGCGAGCGTTGACGGTCTCGCCCGGGCGGTGTTCGGCGTGCGTGCGCCCTTGCTGCGCGCGCGCATCGACTATCTACAACAACTGCGTCTCGCCGCCTGCGCGGATCGCGATGCGATTGGCGAACTGCAGCGTCATTTGAACTGGTCGCGGGAACAGGGCCTCGGCGACTATCAGCGCACGCTGCGCCTCGAAATTGCGCTGGCGACGCTGGCCGGCGCGGCGCCGCATCTGGCTTGCGCGATTCTCGAACCGCTGCATCAGATCGGCCGCAACGGCACCACGGGCCACCGTCAGCTCGAATATCTCTACTGCAGCGCCAAAACGCGTCAGGCAGAAGGGCGCGCGCAGGAGTCGCTGCAACTTTATAGCCGCTATGCGCTGGTGGCGATGCAGTGTCTGCGCGAAGACTCGCAGGCGCGCGCGCCATTCCTGCAGCGCAGCGCGAAAGCTTCGCCGCAACTCGACGATGTCGGCGCGCGTTTGCCGGCCAAGTACCGCCGCGCATACAGCTACGTGCTCGACAACCTCGACCGGCGCGATCTCTCGGTACGCGAGGTGGCCGCCGAAATCGGCGTGACCGAGCGCGCGCTGCAAAGCGCGTTCAAGAATTTTCTCGGGCTGTCGCCGACCGAATTGATCCGCCGTCAACGCATGGAACGGATTCGCGCGGAACTCACCGACCGGTCGTATTCGAGCGATCGTGGCGTGTTGGGCGCGGCGAGTAAATGGGGCGTGCAGAACCGCTCGACGCTCGTGAACGGTTATCGCAAGCAGTTTCATGAAGCGCCCTCCGAGACGCTTGAACGATAGTGCGCTTGCGGTTTTTTCGGCGGTTTTTTCGGCGGTTTTTTCGGCGGTTTTTACTGCGGTTTTTGCCACGCTTGCGCGGTACGGTTTTCGCGGTTCTTTCCATCACCCTCATCCAGTCGACTCCATGAAATCGAAGACGCTGTTCTGCGCCGCGTGGCTCGCGGCGTCCCTGACGCTCGGCGCGCTGCAACCTGCCGACGCGGCCCCCGTGCGATGGCGCAGCAATACGGTGCATATCGCCGTGGAAGGCAAGGACCTGAAAGACGTGCTACGCGATTTCACCGCGAGCCAGGGCGTGGCCGCATCGATCGCGGGCAATGTCCAGGGCGCGGTGACAGGCCGCTTCGATATGTCGCCGCAACGCTTTCTCGACACGCTCGCTTCAACCTTCGGCTTCGTCTGGTTCTACGACGGCAGCGTGCTGTCGATCAGCAGCGCCAACGACGTGACGCATCAGGTGATCAAGCTCGATCACGCCTCCGCGTCCGATCTGCGCGCCGCGCTGCACACCATGAGTGTCGACGACGCGCGCTTCCCGGTCGTCTACGACGAAAGCGCGGGCACGGCGATCGTCAACGGTCCGCCACAGTATGTGCAGATGGTGAGCGAGATTGCGCGACGCCTCGACGACAACGCGAGCCGCCGCAGCGGCACCGTGATTCGCGTGTTCAAGCTCAAGCATGCGTGGGCCGCCGATCACAAGGTGCAGATCGACGGCAACACGATTACGGTGCCGGGCGTGGCCACCGTGCTGTCGAACATGTATCACGCGAAGCAGGAGAAGGGCAGCGGCGGGCAATCGCAGACCGCGGTGTCGCCGAACATGCAGCGCGTGCCGCCGATGAACGACGTAAGCGGCACCACCAACGGCGGCGGCCCACCGCCGTTGCCGCCGAACATGGCGGATGGCCAGGGCGGCACAGGTTCAACGCTCGGCGGCCTCGTCGGCAACGCGCAGCCGTCCAACTACGGCAGCACGGGCAATGTCGGCTACGGGAACGCGCCTGGCGCCTCGCAAACGGGCCAGCCGAGCGGCGGCGATCTGACCTTGCCGATCATGCAACCCGATCAGACCACCAACTCGGTGCTGATCCGCGATACGCCGCAGCGCATCGACCAGTACGCGACGCTGATCGATCAGCTCGACACGCGGCCCAAGCTGATCGAAATCGAAGCGCACATCATCGAAATCGACGACGACGTGCTCGCGCAGATCGGCGTGGACTGGCGTGCGCACAACAGCCATCTCGACTTCCAGACCGGTACCGGAACGTACCAGCAGAACAGCTACGCGAACGGCCAGATCAATCCGAACTTCGGCACCACAACGCTGGCCGACGGCACCACGGTGGTCTCCGCGACGCCGGTGGGCGCCTCGATTACCGCCGTGCTCGGCGACGCGGGCCGCTATCTGATGGCGCGCGTCAACGCGATGCAGTCCACCTCGAAGGCGAAGATCGACGCGTCGCCGAAGGTCGCGACGCTCGACAACGT
Organism: Paraburkholderia haematera; assembly: GCF_905220975.1. Classification (GTDB taxonomy): domain Bacteria; phylum Pseudomonadota; class Gammaproteobacteria; order Burkholderiales; family Burkholderiaceae; genus Paraburkholderia; species Paraburkholderia haematera. The sequence goes on from NZ_CAJNBK010000004.1 coordinate 142,838, forward strand.
CGAAGCCGTGATGGACAACAAGACCAAGTTCTTCGTGCGCGTATCCGGCTATACGTCGGCCGATCTCTACAGCGTATCGACCGGCGTTTCGCTGCGCGTGCTGCCGATGGTCGTGCAGGAAGACGGCCAGACCCGCATCAAGCTCGAGGTGCATATCGAAGACGGCCAACTGACCGGACAGCAGGTCGACAACATTCCGGTGATCACCAGCAGCGAGATCAATACGCAGGCCTTTGTCGGCCAGGGCGAGAGCCTGTTGATCGCCGGCTACAGCGTGGATAACAACTCGAACGGCGTGACCGGGGTGCCGGGCCTGTCGAAGATTCCACTCATCGGCGCGCTGTTCCGCAACAACAACGACTCGCGCTCGCATATGGAACGCGTGTTCCTGTTGTCGCCGCGCGTGCTGGATCTGTAAGCGGGGCTATAAAGACGGAGCTATAGAAACGGAGCTATAGAAACGGAGCTATAAAGCGGAGGGCTTTGAAGCGCGGGGCAAGGGCGGCAGATGCCACCTCTTGTCCCGCGTGCTTTTTTTAGCAGCCGTTGATCGACTGCATGCTTCCTTCTCGGTGGCTTAGCGGCGACGCGAGTTGCCGCCCAGCAATGCAGCGGGAATCGAAAACGACATCAACGCGGACGACGCGGCGGCGCCCGACGCTTCGGCCCCCGAGCTTTCCACCGCACACGCCGCGAAGCCCGCAACCGGCGGGTGCACGATGTGCGCTACGCCGCTGTGCCACATGGCTGCATACTGACCCCACGGTTGTGCGCTGCGCGCGGCTTCACTGTCCTTTGCATGCACGTCGAGCGTGCGGGCAGGACGCGCGGTTTGGCCGACGCGATCACGGGTCGCATCGCCGCGGGCGATCCCGGCCGCTTCTGTGATTGCCGTAATCGCATCCACCGCTTCGGTGATCGCCGCAATCTCATCGACCGTTTTCGCAGCCGGCGCCAGGCCAGGCAAGATTGCCTCGGCCTCCGCCTTGCCGTCGCACAACTCGACGCGATATCCGTGTGCATACATCGTGCGTAGCTGCACGCCTGACGCGCCATTCAGGCCCAGCTTCTTACGCAGCTTGTAGATGTGCTGTTCGAGCGTGCGGCCTACGATATCTTCCGTGCTGCTCCAGATCGCCCCCGCAATCTGCCGGCGGCTCACGTACTCGCCGGCGCGTGAGAACAGGAGCCACGCAATCGCGAATTCACGTACCGTCAAGCGGATTTCGCGTTCGTCGACCAGCACGGTGCTGGTACGCCGGTCGAGGCGATAGGGACCGAGTCCGGCCCGATCTTCGGATTGCACCGGTTGCGGTGACTGGAACCGGCGTAACGCCTGGTAGGTTCGTACCTCGAGTTCTCCCTGGTCGATCGGCGAGAGCACCACATCGTCGGCACCGACTTCAAAGGCGCGTTCGATGCTGTCACGATCGGCAAAGGTCCCGATCACGATCAACGGTGCGCGGCGGTCGCCATAGCAGGCACGCCGCGCGAACACCGCGCGCGTCGCATCGATTCCCGTTGCCGCGTCGACCAGAATGGCGTGATAGTCCTCCCGATAGATCGCACGAGAGAGCGCGACGTCATCGAGGAAGCGGCAGCATTCGATCGTATCGTCGCGAAAGCATTGGCAAATCAGATTGAACAGACTGCTGCTGGTGGTCATCACGGCGAATTTCAACATGCCCTCCCGGGACGGATGCATAAGGTTGCTTCCCAAACCGCATTGCTTGTCCCGAAAATTACGGCCCTTAAAATATCAGGGCTGTAACGAATTGTTTCACCCCAAGATGCATTGAAATAGCATGAAAGATTGGTAATTTGTTTCGCGTCGTTTCGATCGGGTGAATAAGCGTAAGGATGGCGGAGATTAGCCGGGAGATACGTGGCTATTCGCAATTACGGTATCAATTACCTCGACCTTCATGAAGGTGGGTAAAAGAGACCCGCATCGCCGTGAATCGCACGCGAAGCAAGGTTCGCAGTACCTTTCAGCATTGCAAGCCGTATTTACTTTTGTTGAGCATTTGCTAAGCGTATTTTAAGCAAAGCGGCTTCGCATTTTCATGAGCTTTGTTGAATCTGTGGGATAGCCGGTTAATTACACTCGCATGGGACGGCCGTGCGGCGGCGCCACGCGGTGCTTTTTTCCTGTATTGATTCCATCGCGAGTGCGCTCATGTCCTTTCTGTTAAACGCGTGGTATGTCGCCGCTTTCGCACACGAGGTTCGCGCCGAGGCTCCGTTGTCGCGCACGCTGCTCGGCCGGCCCGTGGTGCTGTATCGCGATGCCGAACAGCGCGCGATCTCACTCGACGATCGTTGTGCGCATCGTTTCGCACCGCTGTCGCAAGGCCGTATCGTCGACGGCGTGCTCGAATGTCCGTATCACGGCCTGCGCTTCAACGCGAGCGGGCAGTGCGTGCACAATCCGCATGGCGACGGGCGGGTGCCGGCGGGCGCGAAGGTGCGTGCGTACCCGTCGCTCGAACGCTACGGCGCGATCTGGTTCTGGCCGGGCGACCCGGCACGCGCCGACGCGGGATTGCTGCCGTCGTTCCCGTTCGTCGATCCCGCCGCCAACGTCACGCACGACGGTTATCTGCATACGCGTGCGCACTATCAGCTAAGCGCCGACAATCTGCTCGATCTGAGCCACTTCCAGTTTCTTCATCCCGATACGCTGGGCAGCGAGGCGATTGCGCGCGGCGACGTGCAGTCGGGCAATCTCGACGACATCGTCTGGGTGCGCCGCAGCACTTACGACGAAGCGCTGCAACCGTTCGTCGCGCAAGGGTTCGGGATTCCGCCCGGCACGCGGGTGGATCGCTGGATGGACGTGCGCTGGACGCCGCCCGGACTGCTTTCGATCGTGGTCGGCGTGACCGCTGCCGGGATGCCGCGCGAAGCGGGGCTGATCGCGCCGTCCGCGCATTGGCTCACGCCGGAAACCGCCAGCACGACGCATTACTTCTTCGCGTTCGGTCTGCCGAAGGAAATGGGCGACGCGGCGCGCGGACTGGTGCGCTATGCCGTCGAAGGGCTGATGAAGCCGTTCGAGCTCGAGGATCTGCCGATGCTCGAAGCGCAGCAGAAGAATCTCGGCGACCGCGACTTCTGGGCGATGCAGCCGGCGCTGTTGCCGATCGACGCCGGTGCGATTCGCGCGCGGCGCGTGATGGAGCGGTTGATCGCAGCGGAGCGGGGCGAGGCGTGTGCGCCCGCTCGCACGATTGCGATTACGCCGGTGGCGGGCACCTCGCAAGCGGTGGCTTGATGGGTTTCGCTCTTGATGTGACAGCGAGTGGGGATCGATCGCGTGGCGAAGCCGCGGCGACGGATTGCGAATGGCTCGGCAAAGCGGGTGCTACGGGCAGCGGATCGTTGAGTGAATTGTTAGCTGAAGCCGGCGTGGCAAGCGGCGAGTCGCTTAACGCGGTGTGGGTGGAATTCATTGTGGAGATGTTGAGTACGGCCGGTGTGCGCCATGCCGTGTTGTGTCCCGGCGGACGCGCGAGCGTCATGTGTCTCGCGCTCGACGCGCATCCGCGAATCGCCGTCGAGATGGTCTGCACGGATGAGCGTAGTGGCGCGTTCGTGGCGCTCGGGATCGCGAAGGCGAGCGGCGAACCGGTTGCGATCGTCACGACTTCCGGCTCGGCGGTGGCGAATGTATTGCCGGCGTTGACCGAAGCGGACGCGTCCGATGTACCGCTCGTCGTACTGACGTGCGACCGGCCGCGTGCATTGCGCGGCAGCGGATTTGGACAGATGGCCGATCATCTCGGCGCGACCCGCGCGTTCGTGCGCGCGCAGGTGGATCTCGCCGATCCAGAAGATTCCCTGCAGGCGCTCACGCAAGCCCGTGACGCGCTCGCGGCTGGGCTTGCCGCTATCGTCGACGGCGTGGCCGACGTTGATGACAGCTTGTCACGTGTCGATGCACACCCATCGTCGAAGCGGCCGACGCGCGGTCCCGTGCATCTCAACGTCCCGCTGGCGGGTGTCTACGATGCGGTCGAAACGCAGCCGGTTTCGTTCGAGACGGTCCGTGCGGCGCGAGCAACGGTGGCACAGGGTGATGCTATTTACGCTGCGCGAACAGCGATGGCGCCACATGATGCCATCCATGCTGCACAGGCATCTGCGGCTTCGCATGTTCGCCCCGCGTCTCCCCACGTCGAGCTCACCGCATCTGAAGCGTCTCCCGCACATATCGTCGAACGCGTTATGGCCCGCGTGCTTGCGAGGCGCGGCAGCCGTCCGCTCAGTGACGGCCTCGACGGCTTGATCGTGGTCGGCCCCGAACCGGGCGTGCCACCCGAGGCAATTTTCGCATTGGCCGCAGCGAGCGGCTTTCCCGTCCTCGCCGATGCGGGCAGCGGGCTGCGATCGGGGCCGTCCGCGCTGGCGCCGGAATCGGCCGCGCGCGGTGCGCAGGGCGCCTTGATCGTCAATGCCTTCGATGTACTCGGCGGCGCTGCGCGAATGGAATCGGCGCGCGCGGAACTGATTGTGCGCTTCGGCTTCGCACCGGTCATGCCGGTGTTGCACGCGTACCTTGAAACGCATGCCGACGTGCCCACGATCAAAATCGCGCCTTGCCGTGTGAGGCACGACTATCTGCACCCGGCGCTGGATCCGCGTGACGTGCTGGTCGCGCCTTCTCACGCGACGCTGCATGGGATCGCCACGGCGCTGGGCGAAGCCGTGCATGGACAAACGCGTACGCATGCCCACGCCAGTCTCAACGCATCGACCCAACCGGCTGCGCCCGTCGCCTTTGCCTGGCGCGACCGCTGGGCGAGCGTCGCCAGTTACGGCGCGCGCGAGCGGCGCGCTTGCGTCGCAGCGCTCGCCTGGGGCGAAGTGTCTGCCGTTCATCGCGTGCTGGCGGCGCCGGGCTTCGGCTTCGTCCATCTCGGCAATTCCATGTCGATGCGTCACGCCGATATCGGCTACGACGTGCGCGCCGCGCGCCAGGACATCTATGTAAATCGCGGCGTGAGCGGGATCGACGGCACGATGGCGACGTTCCTCGGCGAAGCGCTCGCGCGCCGCGAAGCAGGTCTGTTGCTGCTCGGCGATCAGGCGTTGATCCACGATCTTTCCTCGCTGGCGAGCGCGCAACGCGTGAGCACGCCGGCCTGCATCTGCGTGGTCGACAACGGTGGCGGCGCGATCTTCGATTTTTTGCCGATCGCGCACGCGCCAGCCTATCGGCGCACGATCCGCAATCCCTACCAGCTCGATATCGGCTCACTGGCCCAGGCGTTCGGGCTGGCGCATTGCCGTGTCGAGGCGCGCGATGCGTTGGACCAGGCGCTCGCCGAGGCACGCGCTCACGCCGGCGTGACGATTGTCGAAGTGGCGGTCGAGCCGTATTCGGGCGCGCTGCAAATGCAACAACTTGCGCAAGCGCTGGGAGCGGCATGATGGATTGGGATATCGTCGAGAGTCCGCTGCAGCGCTCGCTCGCGGCGTTGAATCGATATGCCGGCGCACCCGCGCCGGACGAGGTCTTTCTCGACGACATGCAGCAACGCATCAACGCGGCGCGGCGCGCGCCCGGCCGCAGCGATCCCGGCGCCCATCATGACGCCATTCATGACGCTAATCGCGCCGCGCCGCGCGTGCTGCTGCTCGGCTACAGCGGGGCGGGCAACACCGGCGCCGATCTGCGCACGATCGAGACGATTGCCCAGTTGCGCCGTCTGCTCGCACCGTGCGAGCCCCGCATCACGCTGTTCGCGCTTGGCGACTGTTTCGATCATCCGCTGCTGGCAGGCACGCCGCGGCTCACGCCTTCGCTGCCTTACCTGCCCGACGCGCTCGACGCCGCCGTGCGCGATGCCGATCTCGTGCTGAACGTCGAAGGCTCGACGTACACGTCAAAGTTTTCCGATTCGCTGGCAGGCGTGCTGATCGGCGGAATTGCGCTCGCGCACGCGCATCGGCGGCCGGCGATTGCGTATGGCGTCGATAGCGGCACGATGAGCGTGGCGCTGACCCGCTTTGTCGAACGCAATGCGGAGGCCGGCGAGATCTTTTGCCGCAACGACGCGGCGCGTGCGCAACTCGCGTCGCTCGGCGTCGTCGCGCAAGGGGGCGCCGATACCGCGTGGACATATCGGGCGCCGGCCGATGCACGCAACGAGGCGTCCGCTCCGCGACGTGTCGCGCTATGTCCGAACAATCCGTTCTGGTGGCCGGTGCATGCCGACGCGGCTCGGGCGCGCGAACTCGACGCACGCGGCGAGTCATCGCCGCTGCGCTATGGGCCTTTGCATTTTCACAGTTGGGACGCGGCGCGCGCCGAGGCCTATCACGCCTATCTCGATCGCTTCGCGCAGATCGCTGTGGGCCTGAAGGCGCAGGGTTACACGCCGACGCTGGTGGGGATGGAGCAACTCGACCGCAGCGCGTGTGCCGATCTCGCGGCCCGCGTGCCATTCCCAATCGATATTATCGTGCGCGGCCCGCACACGCTTGACGAAGTAGCCGCCACCGTTGCGCATGCCGCGTGTGTGGTGACGACCCGCTATCACGCGGCCGTACTCGCGATCTCGCATGGCGTACCGGTGTTCGGGCTGTCGATGGACGCGCGCATCGAGCGTCTCTTGAGCGAAGCGGGTTGCGCGTCATGGAGCGCGGCCTGCGATGACAGCGACGGCGCGCAGGCCGCGCTCGCGGCCATCGCGTCGCTGCAGGACGAGGGTGTGCGCGGCGAGTTGGTTAGCGCCTATGGCGACTACGCGCGCTTGCAACGGGCCCGATTCGACGCGATGGGCGAGCGGGTGCGCGCCGTGCTCGAAGGCTAGGCGCGCTCAACTCAAACCCGCGTCTCCAGCAAACTGAGTTCCCGCTGCGCACTGACCTGCTTGACCGCTTGCGCCGTGCCGACATACGAGAGCCCCGACGTGCGCGACGCCGAATTCGACTCGTAACTGTACAGCGCATGATTCGTCCAGCTTGTCGGTGCCTCGAGCAGGCTTGCGATCTTGCCGCGAATCCGCAGCATTTCCTGCTGCTCGTGCTGGGTCGGCGTGCGTCCGCCCTGCTCGAACATCCGCAGCGTGCCGCGATACGCGTTGATTTCGGCGGCGGCTTGCGGCACGATGCGCTGCCGCTCGCCATAGTACTGATTGCCGCGCGTCGCGTTGAGCTTGACCTTGCTCTGATACGTGTCCAATGCCGCCTGGTCGTTATTCATCGAATGCGCCCATGAAGCATTGCGGCTGTCGATGTATTGCAGGTAATTGCCGACGGAGGTGAACTCGGTGTCGCGATAGGTGCGCTCGGGCACGATGTCGCCGTTCTCTTCGTAGAGCCGCAGCGTCGAGCCGGTGCCGGTCTGCATCAAGGTCGTGCCGAAGCCGACCATGGGCGCGCTCGAAAACGACAGCGAGTTGAACGGACCGAAGTTGCCGGTCGGCACGGGCGGCGCGCTCGCCACCAGCGTGGCGCTGCCGTTGAGCGCCGCGCGATGGCTGCTGCTCGATTTGTCGACATTGCGCGCGCCGCTCTGATCGGTCGCGTGGGCCTGACTCTTGCTGAGGACGCCTTCGGCTGTCACAAGCGGCCCGAACTTGACGTTGGCCGGGGTCACATAACGCGCACCGCCCGTCACCGCTAATGCGCCGTAGTTCGAACTGCTCTTGTTGTCGACCCAGCCGATCGACACGTCCGGATCGGCAAAGAACCTGTCTGCCATGCCGTTCCACATTTCGTCCTTCGTGCTTGGCATTTGTCCGCCCGTACCGGAGCTGCCGAGCGTACGTACCACGTCGGTCATCTTGCCGCGCCACGCCTCGGGGTCGGTGCTGCCGGTCTGGGTGAACGGCGTGCGGATCACCACGCCGCGCGGATTGCTGGTGTCGCGCCCGCCAATCAGAGACCCGTAGCCGCTCGCCATCGCCTTGCCGCCCGCGAGCGACCAGCCGATGAAGCCGCCCACACCGATGTGCGCGGACTTGCGGTTGTCGGTGCCGATGAACATTTCGCCGTGATGCGAGGTGGAGCCGACTTCGAGCACCGCATGGCGGCCTTTCAGATAGCGCACGTCCGGCGCCACTGACGCGCTTGGCGCGCCGACGAGGCCGAGCGCGGTCGCGATGTTCTCGGAGATGTTCGCGTCGAGCCCATAGACGCCGCCGCTCGACATCTGCACGCTCCATGTTTTCGGCACGTTTTCGACCAGATGGCACAGCGAATCGATGTTGCCTTGCGGCGTGGCCGGCGTCGCCACCGGATCCTGGCGGATCGCCTGCATGCGGTCGAGATTTTCGCGGAGCGTGCGGCCAGTCGAGCCGATCGGCGTGTCCATCGTCGCGCGCGCGTCGGTTGCCCAGTTACCCAGCGTCTCGGCGTTCATCTTGGGTAGATCGCGGAACGCCGGGCTGTTGCGCACCGCATCCTTGTCGATGTGCAGCGCGGTCGCCACGTCGCCGGCAATCTGCTTGCGTTGCAGGCGACCGAATTTCGTATCGTCGCGCAGCCAGCCCTTGGTGCCAATGCCCGCCTTCCACTGGCGCAGCGCGGCGGCGCGCACGGCGGCGGTCATCGTCGCGTTGTCCGGCGCTTCGCCGACCCGCCGGTGCGGCGCGCTCACCACCTGCGTATTCAGCGTGTCGACCACCGCGTCGATGGATTGCAGCGTGCTGAAGTCCTTGTTCGGATGATCCATCAGACCGCCGGCAGTGCCCATGCCGAGCGCCGAGATGGGGTCCTTGTCGTGGCCGAAGCTTTGCTTGACGCCGCTGCGAAAACGCTGCGCTGTTTTGTTCATCCACGAACCAGTGCGCGCCGACGTCGCGTTGCGCTGCGCGTGCTTGACCAGCGAGTACATGCGGTTCTGGACCTGACCGACATCGGCTTCGGCAATGCCGTTGCGATGCGCCAGGTACGCCGAACGAAAACGCGTTTCGGGCTGTGCGTGCGGATTGCCGAGCAACGCGTTGCCGCACAGCATCGCCTTCGCGGTCTGCGCATGCGGCGCCAGCGCCAGGCTGATTGCGGACTGCTGCTGGCTTTGCGCGACCTGCGTGTTGGCGTCGCGTTCGGCGGCTGGCAGCATGGCGTTGGCCGCTTCGCCGAGTTCGCGCAACGAGCCGGGTTTTTCCATGCCGGTAGGCCATGCCGACAACAGCGTGCCGGCGGCGCGCCACGTTTGCCAGTCGGCTTCCTCGTGGACCTTGCGGTCGCGGTCGGTGGGCGCCTGAATATTGCCGCCCATCGCCGGCGCTGTCTCGACGTCGCGCAGCGCGCCGAACGCGGCTCGCGAGCGCGCCATCGCGCAGCGTGTCGCGAACGCATCGCGCGTCTGCTGCGCATTGGGTTGCTGGATTCTGCCTTGCAGCACGCCGAGCACGTCGCTCGCGCGTTGCACGTTGCCGCCCGTTGCTTCGGCAAGCGCGTGACCGAGAAAGCGCGCCTTCGCGAGCGGCGGGTTGCCGCGCTGATTTTGCGGAATCGCTTCTCGAATGTCGTTCAGCAGCGCGTCACGATCGGTTGCGAACTGGGTGCCCGTTTCGGCCGGAAAGCTCGCGCGGAGATGCTCGTCGGCATCGGCCACGTTGCGCAACTCGGCGTGCGCTTGCGGCTCGGCGCGCTCGTTCTCGCCGACCGACGTCTTCACGTTGGCCCTGTGCTGCGATTTCACGCCAAGCGGCGTGCTTGCGTTGGCCTTCGGCGTGCGAGTCTGCCCGGGGCCAAGCGCGATTTCTGGCGCGGGCCGTGACGCGCGCACGGTGGTCCGCGCGTGGAACGGTGAGTAGGTGCGGTTCGCGCCGCCGCCGGTCAGGTCGTTGAGGGGTGAGCCTTGCGGCATCGGCGTATTCTGCGGCTGCCCTTGCGCACCTTGCGGAGCCTGGGGCGGCACCGACGCGCCCGGCAGATGGTGGCGCAAGGCGCGCAGCTTGTCGAGCGGGCCGCCAACCACGCGCGTGTCGGGCAGCGGCGCGTCGGTCGGCGGCTGATTCGCCTGCGGGCCGGCAGGCTGTTGCTGTTGCGGAACTGGCTGCGTGCCGCGTGAGAAAGGGTTGCGAATCCCGAATGCCACGTGCGGTCTCCCAGGTGAGGACGGTCGCATCGGCCGATCGCCGACGATGACGAATTTTCATCGCCACGTCACATTGCGGTGCTGGAAGTCCGAAGTGAGGACCGCGGATGCGAACGTGGCGGCTGCAAACGTCGTTCGCAAGAACGCGCTTCATGCGCGCTGAATGCGTTCACCACGCCAGGGTGGATTCCCATTGCGGACGCGGTGCCGGCGCTTGCTGGGGGTCCGCCGCAGCCGCTTCGCCGGCGAATGCGGGCATCACGTCGCGTGCGAACCGGCGCATCGACGCCATCGCCATTTCATGCGGCATCGAACCGAACCAGAAGCTCGCACTGAAGTAATCGCAGCCGAGGCCGGCTTGAATCCGGCGCAGTTGATGAATACATTCGTCGGCGGTGCCGATCACGAGGAAATCGTTACGCAGCGCGTCGTCGGATGGTTCGTCGGGCAGCGGTTGGTCCGGCACGATGCCGTTCACCACGTCGCCCATGTCGTGACGCAGGCGCAGCGTCGCGCGTCCGTTCCAGCGCGCATGCTCGACGGCCTCGCGGGCCTGCGCTTCGTTCTGCGCGACGAACACCGGCCGCTGCGTGCCGATGCGCACAGTCGAGAGCGCATCAGCGAGGTCTGGATAGTGGCGCCGTACGTCGGTCAGTTTCGAAATGGGTTCGAGCACGCCGGTGAAGAGATTCGCGCGCCGCCGCACCGCCTGCTCGACTGACGCCCGCCGGCTCGAATTGACGACGAGCCATACCGGCATCGCAGGTTGCAGAGGTTGCGGTACGAGGCCGGTGCGGGGAATGTTGAAGTACTCGCCATGGTGCTCAAACACGGGTTCGCGTAGTGCCTGCAATAGCACGTCGATTGCTTCGTCGTCGCGGGCGGAGGTCGCGCCTTTGACGAGCTGGAAGCGCTCGTACTGATAGCGTTGATAGCCGCTGCCGAGGCCGGCTTCGACACGTCCGCCGCTCAGCACGTCGAGCGTGGCGAGTTCTTCCGCGATCACGAGCGGATTATGCAGCGGCACCGGTACGATCGCCGGGCCGAGGCGCAAATGACGGGTGCGTGCGGCGATGTGCGAGAGCAGCATCAGCGGCCGTGACGAGTGCGAGTAGTTCGTGAAGTGATGTTCTGCGAGCCACAAGTGGCTGAAGCCGAGCGTATCGGCGGCCTCGGCCATCGCGATCGCGCGCTGGTAAAGCTCGGCTGCGGGCTTGGGCTCAGGGGCGGGCAACGTCATGAACAAACCGAATTGCATCGTCGACTCCTCGATTACTGCCTGGCCTGATTCGCCGACAAGGCGACCGGTGCGAGGCCTTTGGCGCGGTAGAACATATAGGTCGCACCGTACGGCACGAGCAGATGCGCGCCTTCGAGCTCACACGACGGTTGCGGCGGCAAACCGCCCGAGGTGTCGATGCGCTGGATCGAGCTGACGTCGGCGAAACGGCCTTCGCCGGGGCGCGGGGCCGCGACGAAGCGGGCCGTGTAGCGCGCCCAGGTCAGCGCATTGGCGCCCACCTGGCTTTCGGCGGTGACGTTGCCGATCACGTAGCTGCCGTCGTAGGAGAGAAAGTAGCGGCCCGGCGCGACCGTGCCGGCACTTCGGCCGGCGGCGTCGACAAGGATTGCTTCGGATCCCAAAGGATCCCAGAGCAGTTGCGTACCGTCGCGGGCGACGCCTGGGAGGGTGTCCGGTTGCCCGGTGGCGCCGCTGGCGGGTGGGCTGGCCTTGACGCGCCGGCATACGTAGGTTTCGTCGCCGTGGGTGGTCATGACTTCCTGGAGCACCTCGTCCTGGCTGGCGCGCAAGGCCACAGGCAAGGATTCGTCGGCGGTCGGCGGTGGCGTTTTGGGGGGGGTCGCGCAGCCGGCGAGCGCGAGCAGCGCGCCTGCTACGAGGCAGATCGGCGATGGGCGCGGTAACGGCGCAGAGCGGGGCGGGAAACCAGTCATTAGCGAAGGGGGCGTGCGGGCGATGCTGCCATCACACCTGATCCGGCACGCCGCTGTGTGGCGCGACACGAAAGCTTGCATTGAAAACCGCACGCGGTGAGGCGGGAGAAGGGGAGTGGGCTCACATACTGGTGCGTCAAGGCGTCAAGGCGTCAAGGCGTCAAGGCGTCAAGGCGTCAAGGCGTCAAGGCGTCAAGGCGTCAAGGCGTCAGAGCATCGACACCTCGGCGTAACGCGCCCCGGTGGTTCGCATGAGCATGCATGCGTTCGTGATTCATCCAGGCGGGGGCGCACATCGGCCGATACTGGTTCGGGCTTGCTGCCGCGCTCAACCTTGCCCGCGGCAGTCTTCCGCACGCAGCGCGTCCAATAACGGCCCGAGCGCCTACCCGAACCGGCAATGGAATTGAATCTTCCAAACCCTCCGAGTCTCCCTTCCGCTTCTTTGTCCAAGTCCGACTCCGAGCCGCTTCCCTTCATGCTGCCCGCCGACGACAACCGTGCCTATGCCTATCTGGCCATGATCCGCCGCTACATCAGCGGTGGCGCCGATACGGACGGCCTCGCACAATCCGCCGCGGCCCGAGCCGCGCCGATCACCGCCGACGATTGCGCGGAACGGCTCGCCGACGCGGACCGCGTATTCGCCGAATGGCTCGCGCCGCTGCACCGCTCGGCCGCTGACATTGCCGGCATCGAACCGTCGCGCATGGCGGACGCGCTCAACCACATGCACCACGAGTCGCGCCGTCTGACGATGTGCGATGACGTGCTGCTCGATAACGTCGTGACGTTGGCGCGCGTGGCGATCGACGAACGCGTGCCTGGCGACTTCATCGAGACCGGCGTATGGCGCGGCGGCGTGACGATTCTGATGCGCGCCGTGCTGACCGCGTTCGGCGCCGCTGGCCGCGACGTATGGGTAGCCGATTCGTTCGCGGGCCTGCCCGCGCCGGACCCCGCCACGGATTTGCGCGATGCCATCTGGCATCACCTGATGCGCGCGGTCGGCCTGCTGCGTAGCGATCTGGCGACGGTGCGCGACGCGTTCGCGCGCGTCGGCCTGCTCGATCGCCGGGTGCGTTTCCTGCCGGGCTGGTTCGCCGAGACGCTGCCGGATGCGCCGATCGGGCGTCTCGCGTTGATGCGGCTCGACGGCGACTGGTACGAGTCGACCCGCGTGGCGCTCGACGCCCTGTATCCGCGTTTGTCGCCCGGCGGCTTCGTGATCGTCGACGACTACGGCCTGCCGACCGGTTGCGCGCGCGCCGTGGACGAATACCGCGCCACACATCGCATCGACGCGCCGCTTATGCGTGTCAACGGACAGGCGGTCTATTGGCGCAAACCATGGTGAGCGTAATGGCGCATGTCGAACTCATCGCGCTTCTGGAAGCGCGGCTCGGTGAGCATTATGTGGCGCCGCCGCAAGCGGTGGCCGTCGATCTGATCGTCAGCGATTGCGCGGATGCCAGCCGCCGTTTCACGCTCGCTCCAATGATCGTGTCCACACCGATTCCGCCCGACGGTGCGAACTACGCCGCGGCTCGCATCACACTGAGCCGCGCTGTGTTGAGCGCGATGCTCGACGACCCCACGGGTTTCGATCCGCGCAGTGCCGCGGCAATGGCGCTGGGCGGTGTACGTATCGAGGGCACTGAGCGACTTGCGGCTTACTGGCTGCAACTGCTCAAGCGGCCCTCGGCGGCGGCGCGCATGGCCTTGGGGCGAGCCCGGCGGCGCGCACCCGAAGTGCTGGCGACGGTGCCGGCCGTGCAGGCCGGCGGCAGCAACAACGACCACCTGCACGAGCAGCTGCGCGCGGCACTCGCGGATACCCTTGATGCATCCGTCCCGCTGGTGTTGCGCGGCTTGCTGGACTGGCCCGAAGTCGCCTGGACACTCGACGATTGGCGCACGCTCGAGGGCACGACGGTGCTGCGCGCGGATCCGTCGAGTGGCCTCCCTCAAACCGTCGCGAATTTTATCGATGGCTTCGCCGCGCATCGCGTGGCCGACGCAGGCGCCGCTACTTACACGGAAGGCTGCCTGCTGCCGCCCGCATGGGAAGCGCGCTTTGCCCTGCCGATGCTGCCGACGCACATGTTCGGCGCGGGGCAACTCTGGTTCGGGCGAGCCGGCGGCGCAGTCTTGGTCACGCGCTTGCACTGCGATCTGGCGAATTCGTTTCTGGCGCAGATTCACGGCCGCAAGCGCGTGCGGCTCTATGCGCCGGCTCAGGAAAGCGCCGTCTACGCGCTCGATGCATTCAACACCTACCGACCCTGCCGCGTCGACGTAGCCGCGCCCGACCTGAGGCGCTTTCCACGTTTTGCCGATGCGAAAGGCGTGGACGTCGTGCTCGAGCCGGGCGATCTGCTGGTGATTCCAACCGGCTGGTTTCATTGCGTCTGGGCGCTGGATCACGTGTTGTCGATCAGCCGCTTTGCCGACGACGAAACGGCGGCGGCGATGCTGCCCGTCAGGACGCTTTCACCATCGAACGCATCGAACGCGTTGAACACAACGAGGACCGGATGATCGACGTAACCCGAAGCGACCCACGTCGCGAGCGCCTTCTGCCCATCGTACGAGGCCTTGCCGTGACCGCGCTGCTCGCGTCGGCCGTGGCGCTGAGCCCGTTGTCCGCGCAGGCGCAGGCTTCGTCCGCGATGACCCAGGTCTGCACGATGCGTGCGAACAACGCGAAGCTGATCGCGCAGGATCGCGATGCGGGCGTCAGCAAGGAAGACGAGTTGCGCAAGGCGCAGCGCGTGGCGGCAGCCATGCCGATCGAACGGCAACTGTACGCGCAGGCGGAATTGGCGACCTTTATCGACCGTCTGTACGGGCAGTACGCCAAAACGCCGCCGCAGCAGGCCTATGACAAGTACCTGGCCTACTGCGAAGCGCAGGCTGCACGCGGCGCCGCACAGGTTCAGTGAGGCGCGGCCGATGCGATGATCCAGCAGGCGCTGCAGCAAAATTCGTCTTCGATGGCGCAAAACGCGTCAGGCACGCTGTCGAGCTATATGAGTCAGAACGGCATCTCGTCGCGCGATCCGGACCCGCTCTACCAATTCCTTCAGCAGCCGTTATCCGTGTAATCGCGGAAGCATCCGGCGGGCCGCTTCGGAGCGCTTCGTCTGGTCCGAATGGGGCGGCCTCGATCCGCTCCCAATCCGCACAGGGCATTTTTAACCAAGACGACCTCCCGTAAGACTGAGTATGCTAGGCGTAATCAGTCATTTCATGCGAGGAAATCAAGGTGCCGCACTATCTTTGCCATGAGCAGCCGGACTTACTCGAGTTCGAAACCAGCGTGATCGCCTCGCGGCCCGGCGCCGTCGTGCTGGGCCGCTCGGCCTTGCACCCTGGGGGCGGAGGTCAGGTATCGGACGCGGCGACGCTGACCCACGCGCACGGCACTGTCCGCATTACCGGCATTGCACCGGAAGACGGCATGCTCTGGCATCTGCTCGACGAGCCCCTCGAACTGAGCGGCGATGTGAACGTGGCCGTCGACGCGGCCCGGCGCGCCGCCGTCGCCCAGCTTCATACAGGTACGCATATTCTCAATGCGCTCGTCTATCAGCGCTTCGCCGGTGCGCTCGTGACCGGCGCGCAAATCAATGCCGACGGCACCGCCCGCATGGATTTCGATCTGCCAGAGGCGGATAACGACGCGCTGCGCCTGCTGGAGGAGCCCGTCAATGAGGTGATCCGCAGCGCCATGGAGGTGCGAACCTACTACGTCAGCGACGCGGAAGCGAAGTCGACGCAGGGCCTGATCCGCAGCCTCTCGGTGGCGCCGCCGCCGACCTCCGACGGCACGGTGCGGATCGTCGAAATCGGTGACCTCGACCGGCAGGCCTGCGGCGGCACGCATCTGACCAATACGGCGCAATCGAGACCGATCCGGATCGTGAAGATCGAGAACAAGGGGCGCCGCAATCGCCGGGTGAGAATAGAGCTGGTTTAACGGGCATTCCGGAGAGCGACCCATGGAGACATCGGATAAAAGCGAGCCGGAAGTGGTGTGCTGGCGAGATAGCGCGCTCGACGGCGCGTGTCTCGCGAGTGCCCGCTACGGCGAACACAAATTCGACCGGCACCTGCACGATGAACTCGTCATTGTCATGACGGAAACCGGCGCGGGCCAATGTCATACGCGCACCGGCAGCGACGTCGCCGGACCGGGCAGCGTGCTCGTGTTCGGACCGGGCGAGTATCACAGTGGCGAGGTGTGGGAAGGCCGCGAATGGATTTATCGCGCCATTTATCTCGACATGGAGGGCCTGGGTGCGCTGGGCGCGGTGTTTTCGCCCGACTCGCGCGCCGACAGACCGCTTCTGATTCCGCCGGGCCTCTATCAGGATCCGCACTTGGCCGGTCTGCTGGCCAAGGCGCATGCGAGTCTCGACGAACATGGCGCGGTTTCGCTGATGGAGCGGCAGGCGAACTGGTGGGCCGCGATGGGGATGCTGGTCGGACGATATGGGCAATCGCGGCAGGCGCCCGGCGAAGGCCGGCGCGAAGCGCACAAGATGGCGCAAGTGCGTGAGTACGTCGCCGCCAACTACGCGCGCGATATTCCGGTGGACGAACTGGCGGCACTGGTGGGGCTGAGCCGCTATTACCTCACGCGTGCTTTCTGTAAAGAGTTCGGACTGCCGCCACACGCCTACGCGACGCAAGTGCGGCTACTCGCGGCCAAACGCATGCTCGCGGCGGGGCAGAGTGCGGCAGCGGCCGCCGCGGCCGTGGGCTTTTACGATCAAAGCCATCTCAACCGGCTTTTCAAGCGGGCCTATGGAATCACACCGGGGACGTATGCGGCGTTGAAGCCTGGGCATTAGGCGCTCCGCTGCGCGGGCCGACGCCGATCGGCATGCGGTTGTCGCGGCGCGTGGCCTGCACTTCGGCGAACTCAGCGCTTTCGTCGACGGAGCGGCGCATCGCTAGGCCGAGCGCGACCAGCAGGGCGCTGCAAGCGCGGGAGTGTGTTAATCCAGCCCGCCCTGGCAGAGATACTTGATGGACATGTAATCGTCGAGCCCGTATTTCGAGCCTTCGCGGCCGTAGCCCGATTCCTTCACGCCACCGAACGGCGCGGCCTCGCTCGATACGGCGCCCTCGTTAATGCCGATTACGCCCGCTTCGAGCTGGCCGGCCACGCGATTAATCCGCCGCACGTCCTGCGTATAGAAGTAGGCGGCGAGGCCGAAGGGCGTGTCGTTGGCGAGGCGGATCACCTCGGCTTCCTCATCGAAGCGGAACAGCGGCGCCACCGGGCCAAAAGTTTCCTCGCAACAGACCAGCATGCCGGCCTGCACATCGGTCAGCACGGTCGGCGCATAGTAATTCGGGCCGAGTCCGGTTAGGCGCTTGCCGCCTGTCAGCACTTTTGCACCGTGTTCAACGGCGTTTTCGACGTGACGTGCAATTTTCTCGATCGCACGTTCATTGATCATCGGGCCGATCTGGGCGTCCGGATCGGTTGCGGGCGCAACCTTCTGCGCGGCGACGCGTTTCGCGAGCAGATCGGCGAAACGCGCGTACACGCCGGCTTGCACATAAACGCGGTTCGGGCATACGCAAGTCTGGCCGCCGTTGCGGAACTTGGAGGCCATCAGACCGGTGACGGCGGCGTCGAGATCGGCGTCGTCGAATACGATAAAGGGCGCGTTGCCGCCCAATTCCAGCGACAACTTCTTGAGCGTGCCCGCCGATTCACGGGCGAGATGCTTGCCGACCGGCGTCGAACCCGTGAAAGTGATCTTGCGCACGCGCGCGTCGGCGAGCCAGTCGGCCACCGCCGCAATGCCCTGCTCGCGCGAAGCCGACAGCATGTTCAGCACGCCGTCCGGCAAACCGGCTTCCTGGGCGAGCGCTGCCAGTGCGAGTGCGGTGAGCGGCGTGTCTTCCGCGGGCTTGGCCACGACCGTGCATCCGGCAGCGAGCGCGGGCGCGATCTTGCGTGCAATCATCGCCAGCGGGAAATTCCACGGCGTGATCGCGGCGACCACGCCGACCGGTTCCTTCACCGCGCTCATGCGTTTGCCGCGCTGTTGCTGTGGGATCAGATCGCCGTAGATGCGCGTCGCTTCGTCGGCGAACCATGCGACGTATGAGGCGCCGTAGGCGACTTCGCCACGGCTTTCCGCGAGCGGCTTGCCTTGTTCCGTCGACATCAGCTTCGCGAGGTCCTCGGTGTTGGCCACGATCAGCGCGTGCCAGCGGCGCAGAATCTCCGCGCGCTCGCGCGGCAGCTTGTCCCGCCACGCGGGGAAAGCGCGGGCCGCGGCGTCGGTGGCGGCACGTGCGTCCGAAGCGCCACTGTTCGCGACTTCGACGATCAATTCGCCGGTGGCGGGATTGGTGACGGGAAAACGCGCGTGGTCGACGGCTTCGATCCACTTGCCGTCGATCAGATTTTGCGGGCGAATCAGGTCTTTGCGGGTCAATGCGAGAGACATCGGGTTGCTCCTTCAGATTTCATGTCAGGCTTCAAATCAGGCCGATCCGATTGGTGCTCCAATGCTACTCGCGCGCGACAGTCGACGAAAACGCCAATCGAGGCTTTCACGGTGCGTGGCGCGCTTTTTTTCGGCCTCACGCAGCATTTTCTGCTGAATGTAAGGCGACGCCAGCCGTGCTGCGATCAAGGACGGCTGCCCACGCTCGCGTTGCGCAGCCTGCTGTACGCGAAATTCTCGCGCCTCAACCCATGCGCCGTGGCCCCGTCGAGGCCCGCACAATGAGTTGCGGCGGCGGCGCAAGCACCATCGAAGGCTGCTGTTCAGGCGCCTGAATCAAACGGATCAGACTGTTGATCGACAACTCCGCGACGCTCGCCGTTTGAATGGCAACGGTCGTGAGCGCTGGGTGCACCTGGTGCGCCAGTTGAATGTCCGTGATGCCGATGACCGACACGTCGTTCGGCACCGATCGGCCAAGCGTGATCAACGCCTGTGCCGCACCGATCGCCAGCAGATCGTTGGTCGCGAAAATCGCGGTGAGGTGAGGGCGGTTCGCCATCAACTGCATGCAGGCGGCGTAGCCGGCGTCTATCGAGTCGCGGATCTGCAGCACCGCGGCGGCGTCTGCTTCGATCCCTGCCTCGCGCATTACCGCCCGAAATCCATTGGAGCGCGCATCCTGCAAGCCACCGCAGCCATCGCCGATCAGCAGGCCGATCTCGCGGTGACCCAGTTCGAGCAGATGCCTCGCGGCTAGCGCGCCCGCATGAGCGAAATCCACGGCGATGCAGGGCAGCGCGGGCGGCGTCTCCGGGTGTTCCCACATCGCCAGCAAGATCGGCGCGCTGTGCGTGGCCGACGCGCACAATTCGTTGAACTTGATGTCCGTGTTCATCACGAGGACACCGTCCGCGAGCGTGCCGGCGATCTGGTTCAGATACGCACGTCCGACCTCCGCATCATCGTCAGTATTGCAAACCATCAGGAAGTATCCCGCTTTGCGTGCCGCTCGCTCGGCGGCCAGCACGAACTCGGGGTAGAACGGGTTCGAGATGTTCGACAGCATCAAGGCCAAGGTCGACGAGTGGCCCTCCGCCAGCGCGCGCGCATTCAGATTGGGCCGGTAGCCGAGATCGGCGATGGCCTTCAGCACGCGTTCGGCCGTCTCCGGGCGGACCTTCTCGCGGTTGCGCAGGACGTTGGAAACGGTGGCGGCGGTAACGTGCGCGCGCTTTGCTACTTCGGAAAGGGTGACCATGTTCTGTTTATCCCATATTCAGGGAGCGCAATTCAAATGTTGCAAGCAACCGGCGACGTTGATAACTTGCTGGAAAACACAGCGGAGACACCCACCATGACTTTTTCCCTCAAACTCGAATTTAAGCGATTAAATGCCTGCTGCACAAGAGCCAGCCGTTTATTTTTCATAGAAATTTAAGCGGTTAAATCCGGGGGGCAGAAGCATGGCTACGATTCGTCTTACGAACGTGCAGAAGTCGTACGGTGACCATCCGCCGGTGATCCGGCGCGTGAATCTCGAGATCGCGCAGCACGAGTTCTGCGTATTTCTCGGGCCCTCGGGTTGCGGCAAGTCGACCCTGCTGAGAATGATCGCCGGTCTCGAGGACCTGAGCGAAGGCGAGCTGCACATTGGCGGCCGCCTTATGAACGATGTGCCCGCCGCCGGGCGTGGCGTGGCGATGGTGTTCCAAAGCTACGCGCTGTTTCCGCACATGACCGTGTTCGACAACATGGCGTTTGGCCTGAAACTCGCGAAGCAACCCAAAGACGTGATCGACCGGAAGGTGCGTGAAGCCGCGCGCATTCTTCAACTGGACGCCTTCCTTGACCGTTATCCGAAAGCGCTTTCGGGCGGGCAACGGCAGCGTGTTGCGATCGGCCGGGCGATCGTGCGCGAACCGGGCGTGTTCCTGTTCGACGAACCGTTGTCGAATCTCGACGCCGCATTACGCGGCCAGACGCGTGTCGAAATCGCCCGACTGCACCAGCGCTTCGCGAATGCGAGCGTGGTTTATGTGACCCACGATCAGGTCGAGGCGATGACGCTGGCCGACAGAATCGTGTTGCTGCACGCAGGAGCAGATGCCGAGCGCTTCGGCAGCATCGCGCAGACCGGCGCGCCGCTCGAGTTGTATCACCATCCGAAGTCGCGCTTTGTGGCGGGCTTCATTGGTTCGCCGCGAATGAATTTCGTCGATGCGGTGGTCGATTCGATCGAAGCGGGGAAGGTGGCTGTCACGCTGACGGAAAGCGGCGAACGGCTGGTCGCTCATGTGGACGGTCAACGTCTTCAGCGCGGCCAGCCCGTCACGCTCGGCGTGCGCCCGGAACATCTGCGTTTCTCCGGCGACGAGCAGTTCATTCAGTGCGTCACGGTGTTATCCGAACGACTCGGCGAGCACAGCTATATTCACGCGGATCACGGGGCCGGCACGCTCATCGCCAAGGCCCCGGGCGATACGCTGATTGGATCGGGCGAGCGCATCTGCATTCACGTTCCGCCTGCCGCATGTCATCTGTTCGATGCTGAGGGCGTTGCATTGCGTCGCAGTACGTTCGAGCCTGAGAGAGTTGCCGCTTGAGTTGCCTGGCGCATCTCAACCCAAGGCACCACCGAGTTCACAAAACCCTATTCCGCCACAGAGCGGGTACATCGTCTGGCAGCGGTTCGCTGTCAGCCAACAAGGTAGTCAAGGAGACATAAGATGATTTCTCTTCGCCTTCGCCGTCTGGCACACGGGTCGATTGCGGCCGCTCTGGTCGCGGGCGCTCTCTGCGCCACTGCGGCCGACGCGGCCACGCTGAGCGTCAATGTATCGGCGCGCGGCAATCAGCGCTCGACCTGGCAGGACGCGTTCGACAAGTTCAAGAAAGCCAATCCCGACGTCGACCTCAAGGTGACCTACATCACCGAGGAAGCGTACAAGGTGCAGATGAGCGGCTGGCTCGCCACCGATCCGCCGGATGTCGTGTCGTGGCACGACGGCGAGCGGATGGCGTATTACGCGCAACGCGGCCTGCTTGAAGACCTGTCGTCGGACTGGAGCAAAAACGGCTGGTCGCAGCAGTATGCGTCGGTGAAAGAAGCATCGACGTATAAGGGCAAGCAGTACGCCGCGCCGCTCGGCTACGATGCCTACGGTTTCTTCTATCGCAAGGATCTGTTCGAGAAAGCCGGCATCAAGGGCGAGCCGAAAACGTGGGATGAATTTCTCGACGCCTGCAAGAAGTTGAAAGCAAGTGGTGTCGCGCCGATTGCCGTTGCGGCGCGCGATAGCTGGACGCTCGCGGCCTGGTTCGACTATCTCGACCTGCGCATCAACGGCAATGGATTCCATCAACAGTTGATGTCCGGTGAAATCCCCTACACCGATCCGCGCGTTAAAAAGGTCTACGCCGCGTGGAAGACGCTGATCGACGATCACTACTTCATCGACAACGCGCTCTCCTACGACCTCGATTCGATTGCACCGTTTCTCGTGAACGGCAAGGCGTCGATGATGCTGATGGGCACGTTCTTCTCAGCAAGCATTCCGGCATCGGTCAAACCGCAGACCGGCTTCTTCCGCTTCCCGGTCGTCGACGCGAACGTGCCGATGGCCGAGGACGGTCCGGTCAACGTCCTGCTGATTCCGGCGAAGGCAAGGAACAAGGCCGACGCCCGCAGGCTGCTCGCCTTCATGGAACGGCCGGAGATCAATGCCGATCTCGCGAAGGGCTGGGGAACGCTGCCGTCGAACAGTCTGGCGACCGAACCTGACGATCCGATTTCGAAGGTCGGCTTCCAGACGCTCGCGAGCACGAAGGGCGGCATCGCGCAGTTCTACGATCGTGATATGCAGAAGGAAATGGCCGACGAAGGCATGAAGGCAATGCAACAGTTCTACAGCGATCCGTCGCAACTCGATGCGGTGCTCGTTCGCCTCGAAGCAACCCGCCAGCGCATCTACAAGAAGTAAGCCCCGCAGCGCCAGTGGCGTAGGCAACTGGCGCCAGCCTTCGATCTCCGACGAGGCCCGATCATGTCTCATTCCGCAGCGCGCCGCTTACCCACGGCGCGGCACCGGCACGTCTCTACGACGCGCCGTCATCAGCACCGCGCGGCGCTTTTCTTCCTGTTGCCGGGCTGTGCGTTGTTTTGCCTGTGCGTGGTCTACCCGATCGTCAGCAGCATTTCGCTCAGTTTTTACAACTGGGACGGCATGACACCGAAGACGTTTGCGGGTTTCGATAACTACATCGAACTGTTCCACGCGGACACCTTCTATACGGCGCTCCAGAACAACCTGATCTGGCTCGCGCTGTTCCTCCTGGCGCCGCCGCTCGGGCTGCTGTTCGCGTTATATCTGAACCAGCATATCCGTGGCATGCGAGTCGTGAAGTCGCTGTTTTTCGCACCATTCGTGCTCTCGGGCGTGGTGGTCGGGCTTGTGTTCAGCTGGTTTTACGATCCCGGTTTCGGCTTGCTGCGATTGATCGTCGGTCACGGCATTCCTGTGCTCGGCGATCCGCATACCGTCACCTTCGGCATCGTCTTCGCCGCGCTCTGGCCACAAACGCCGTTCTGCATGGTGCTCTATCTCACCGGCCTGACCGGCATCAATCCGGAAGTGGTCGAGGCGGCGCGCATGGAGGGCGCGAAGGGCGTGCGCCTGCTATGGCACGTGATCCTTCCGCAACTGCGGCCCGCGACCTTCATGGCCGTCGTGCTGACCGTGATCGGCGCGCTGCGCAGTTTCGATCTGATCGCGGTGATGAGCGGCGGTGGTCCGTTCGACAGTTCAACCGTGCTCGCCTATTACATGTACGACCAGGCGATCAAGTACTACCGCGAAGGTTATTCCGCGGCGATTGCCGTCGTGCTGTTCGCCATCATGCTCGTCTACATCGTGTTCCATCTGCGCCGCATGCTGCGCGAAGAACGCTGATTTCCAGGAGTCACGTGTCATGTATCCGCTTCCCGTCGAACGCTGGAGACCGCTCAATCGCGCGCTGTACAAAGCGTCTTTGCCGCTCGCGCTATTGGTATGGCTGCTGCCAATGCTGGCCGTGCTCGTCACGTCGATCCGCTCTTCCGACGAGTTGTCGCAAGGCGACTACTGGGGCTGGCCGAAGCATTTCGCGCTAGTCGAAAACTACGGCACGGCGCTCACGCAAACGCCGATGCTTCATTACTTCGCCAATAGCGTGTTGATCACGGTGCCGTCGGTGATCGGCGCGATCGTGCTGGCGTCGATGGCGGGCTTCGCTCTGGCGACCTACCGGTTTCCGGGCAATACCGCGGTGCTGTTCGCCTTTGTAGCCGGCAACTTCGTACCGATCCAGATTCTGATGATTCCGGTGCGCGATATGGCGCTGAAAGTGGGTCTCTTCAATAGCGTGTGGGCGCTGGTGATCTTTCACGTGTCGTTTCAGACCGGCTTTTGCACGCTGTTTCTGCGCAACTTCATCAAGCAGTTGCCGTTCGAGATGATCGAGGCGGCGCGTGTGGAAGGGGCGAGCGAATGGACGATCTACTTGCGTATCGTCCTGCCGCTGATCCGGCCCGCGCTCGCCGCGCTCGGCATTCTCGTATTCACGTTTGTCTGGAACGACTACTTCTGGGCGCTGTGCCTCACGCAGGGCGATGAGGCCGCGCCGATCACCGTGGGTGTCGCGGCGCTTAAAGGCCAGTGGACGACGGCATGGAATCTCGTCGCCGCCGGATCGGTGCTTGCCGCCTTGCCCTCCGTGCTGATGTTCTTCCTGATGCAGAAGCATTTCGTCGCCGGCCTGACTTTCGGTGCAAGCAAAGGCTGATCGCCCGTTTGCCGTCATCTATCAAAGAGACTCTCTCATGCAACTTGGTGTTTGCTATTACCCGGAACAATGGCCGCGTTCGATGTGGGCCGACGATGCAAAACGTATGGTCGAACTCGGCATTACGCATGTGCGGATCGCGGAATTCGCGTGGAGCCGGATGGAGCCGCGCGCCGGCGAATTCGCCTGGGGCTGGCTCGACGAAGCGGTCGAGACGCTGGCGGCTGCCGGACTGAAGCTCGTGCTGGGCACGCCGACCGCGTCGCCGCCGAAGTGGCTGATCGACGCGTACCCCGACGCGTTGCCGGTGCGCGCGGACGGCGTGCGCTGGAATTTCGGCTCGCGTCGTCACTACGACATTTCCAGCGAATCCTATCGGCGTGAGTGCGTTCGCATTGTCACCGCGATGGCGGAGCGCTACGGACGGCATCCTTCTATTGTCGCGTGGCAGACCGATAACGAACTCGGCTGTCACGAGACCGTGCCGAGCTATTCGCCCGCTGCGCTGACGCGTTTTCAGGCGTGGCTGCGGCATCGTTATGAAAGCGCTGATGCGTTGAACGAGGCTTGGGGCAACGTGTTCTGGAGCATGGAGTATCCGTCGTTCGAGGCAATCGGCCTGCCTAACCTCACACCGACCGACGCCAACCCGATCCATCTGCTCGATTTTCGCCGCTTCATGTCGGATGAGGTGGCGGGATTCCATCGCGAGCAGATCGACGTGCTGCGCCGGCATGCTCCCGGGGCGGATCTGCTGCATAACTTCATGGGCTTCTTCACGACTTTCGATCATTACCGCTTTGCCGAAGACAACGCGCTCGACGTGGCGGCATGGGACAGCTATCCGATCGCGCGCACTGAGTCGATCGCGTTGCCTGACGAGCAGAAAGCACGTTACGCACGCACCGCGCATCCTGACGTCTCCGCCTTCGATCATGACCGTTATCGCGCGATCGGCGCCGGCCGGTTCTGGGTGATGGAACAACAGGCAGGGCCGGTCAACTGGGCGCCGTGGAATCCGGTGCCGGCGAAGGGCATGGTCAGGCTGTGGGCGTACGAAGCGTTCGCGCATGGCGCGGAGCTGGTGTCGTATTTCCGTTGGCGCCAGTGTCCGTATGCGCAGGAACAGATGCATTCCGGCCTCAATCTGCCGAACAACGAACTGTCGCCTGGCGGCCTCGAAGTGCAGCAGGCGGCGCGTGAAATTGCTTCGTCCGCGGCACTGTCCGCGCTCGGCGCACCGGCGCGCGCAGCCACCGCGATCGTGTTCGACTATGAGACGCAGTGGATGTTCGAAATTCAGCGTCACGGCAAGACCTTCGACTATCAGACGCTCGCGTTTGACTACTACGAGGCGCTGCGTGAGCTGGGCCTCGATGTCGATATCGTGTCGAGCAAGGCCGACCTTTCGACATACAGACTGGTGGTGGTACCGAGCCTCGCCGTGGTCGACGACACGCTCGTGGACCAGATCGAGCGGAGTTCGGCGCAATGGGTATTCGGTCCGAGGAGCGGCTCGAAGACCCCGACCTTTGCTATTCCGGCGAGCTTGCCGCCTGGCGCGTTGCAACGCGTTCTGCCGATGCAGGTGCTCGAAGTCGAAACGCTGCGCCCGACGCTTAAGCCGGCGCTTTCGATTGGAGACACGCAAGGTGAGGCGATGCATTGGCGCGAGCACGTTCGCGCCAATGGCGAGACGACCGTCGAGGCGCAATTCGACGACTCGTGGCCGGCGATCCTCGCTTATGGAAAGGTTCGCTACGTGGCGAGTTGGTTGTCGCACGCGCTGCATCGCGAGATTTTGCAGCAGGCCGCGAAGGATGCCGGCGTCGGGACGCAACGGCTGGCTGACGGCTTGCGCCTTCGCCGGCGCGGCGATCTGACCTTCGCGTTCAACTTCGGCCCGGAACAGGTGCAAGCGCCAGCACCTGCCAACTCGACGTTTGTACTGGGACATTCGCTGTTGAAAACCGGCGATGTCTGCGCGTGGAGGAACGCGTAGCCGCTTGCATCGATAGGCGTGAGCAAGTTGGAAGAGGGCGGTATCGAAAAAAATTGAGGGTGAAATTCAAACGCTTCAACCCGGAACAGGCGGCCTTTGAAAGAGCCGCCATTCAATCGATGGAGGATGACAGATGAACAGAAGAGAAATGCTGGGATGGCTCGCGTCTGCTGGGGCGGCCGCCGGTGTGGGCGCAACGCTCGGCGTGCCTGCGGTGGCCGGCGAACTGGGCCTGTTCGGACGTGGCCATGGGTTCGCGAAAGGCGCGGACGTGTCGACGCTGCTGGAGCTCGAAGCCAATGGAGCGAAGTTTTACGAGCAGGGCATCCCGCTCGACTGTCTCTTCATGCTGAAGAGTCACGGCGTCGACTCGATCCGGATCAAAGTATGGAATGATCCTGGCAATCCGAATTTTTTTCCGGCAGACCAAAGCCCCGCAGCCGGTTATAACAACGCCGAACATGTCCGCGTGCTGGCTCGCCGCGCTGCCGCGCTCGGCATGCGCGTGCTGATCGACTTTCACTACAGCGACTGGTGGGCCGATCCGGGCAAGCAGTATCCGCCTCATGACTGGGCCGGCAAGGATATCGAGCAAACCTGTGCGCTGTTGTCCGGGTACACGTCGAACGTCCTCAAGATGCTCAAGCACGACGGCGTGCATCCGGAGTGGGTTCAGGTCGGCAATGAAATCACGGGCGGCATGCTGTGGCCGCTCGGCAAGTACGACCAGTGGGACAACCTCGCGCAGTTGCTGAAGGCCGGGCACGACGCGGTCAAATCGGTCGATGAGCGGATCAAGGTCATGCTGCACCTCGACAGCGGCGGCAACAACGCGACAAGCCGCTGGTGGTTCGACAGCGCGGTACAGCGCGGCGTCACGTTCGATGTGATCGGCCTGTCCTACTATCCGCAGTGGCAAGGCTCGCTAGCCGACCTGCAGAACAATGCGAACGATATGGCGACCCGCTACGACAAGGATGTGATGGTTGTCGAGACCGCCTATCCGTGGACGACCAGCGACGGCGATTCGGAACCCAACGCGATGACAAACACCGGCTCCACAACGTTCCCGCAAACACCGGCTGGTCAGACGCAATTTATCGACGCGGTGATGGACATCGTGAAGGCGATACCCGGCGGTCACGGCAAGGGGGTGTTCTGGTGGGAGCCGGAATGGATCCCTACGCCGAACGTCGGCTGGAAGGTCGGGGCGGGCGATCAGTGGGACAACAACACATTGTTCGATTTTCACGGGAACGCGTTGACGTCGCTGGATGCGTTTCGCAAGCGGTAGCTCTGGAGGCAGCGCAGCGACATGCTCTGGACGGACCGCAGGCACTAGTTCGAGGGTGCCTGCGATTTGTGCTGGTTTGCACAGTCCGAGGTGAACGCCATGCTGGCCTGGTCGGGGGTCATGTGCGGCGCGTCCGGGCTGTAGATCTTATCGATGATGATAGCGACCGCTTGCCGGTCGGACTCACCCTTGTAGTACTTTGCCGCTTGAGCAAGCGCCTGCTCTTTCGTCTTTTTGTGCGCCCGCCACGATGCTACCTGGCCGGCGATATCGCCGATCGCAAAACACTGATCGCTGACTGTCTGGGCAATGGCCTTCACGGCCGGCTGGGTGAGGCACGCCACGAGTACTGCCGATACAACTACGCGTTTCATGACCAAAATCCTGGCGTTAAATGGTTGACGGTGCGCAAGCGGTGGTATTCCCATCGCGGCAATCGAACGAATCAAATAGCCGCGTAGTTTATCGGGAAGTGGGACGTGCCGCTTTTTTTAACCGCGCTAGCTCACTCGTGGCTGTTTGGCAGGCCGCATCTTGCTTAAGGTTTAGATAAGGTTGGTGCTGTATGGTCCGGCCAAGGATTTTTCTATGCGTGACGAGGTGCATGAGATTTTTCTGTGGTTGGGCGAAATAACTGGCAATTAAATAGGAATACGATATAAAAATTGCGAACGATTGAAGGCGTTTCGTTGGCTCATCGTCATGAATTCTTAGCGTGCGAAAGATATGGTAGTGAATATCCCACTGACGATAATCAAATACCATGAATTCATTCAAAATAACGTGTATTGCGGGCTTGGTCTCGGTGCTTGCCGCATGCGGAGGGAGCGACAACGTATCGACCGCTTCGGGTACGACGCCGTCTTCGTCATCGAGCATTCCTGTTCCCTCATCGGTCGCGGCGGCTCAGTCGGGCTACAAGATCTCGGTGTTCGCCAAGGCGCCCGGCACGCTTCGCCCGGACGATCTGCTTCTGCACGGCGGCAATATCTTCGCCATCGCTCAGGACAACAATAACAATCCGGATGGCACCAACGTCGCAGGCACCACGCCGCAGAGCCAGGTAATCGAGTACGACATGAGCGGTAACGTTGTGCGCACATTCAATGTGCCGGGGCACCCCGACGGCCTGATGGAATACGATTCGCACACCATTTGGGTTAGCACCAACGAAGACGCTGACACGATGATCATCGTGATCGATACCACGGCGAATACCCAGACGACGTTGACGCCGGATACGGCGCCGATCCACGGCGGCGGCCTGGACGATATGAAGATGCTCAACGGCGTCGTGTATACCAGCGCGTCCAATCCGAACGTGGGTGCGGCCACCGCGACGGCATCCAACGGTGTGAGCACGGTGCCGGCGGTGTACAGCGTCACGCTGAATTCGGACCATCAGACGTTCCATCTGACGCCCGTGCTGATGGGCAACGCGACAGCGAACAACATCCCCACCAATACGCAAGTCACGCTCAATATGACCGACCCGGATTCGATGGCGGCCGATCCGAGCGGCAACCTGGTCGTGGATAGCCAGCAGGATTCGGAACTGGTGTTCGTCTCCAACCCCGGTGCGAATCAGTCGGTGAGCGTGCTGCCGTTGACGCTGTATGGCAATTCGTGGCCTGTTGACGACACCCGTTGGGCGCCGTCAGGAAATTCGTTCATGCTGCTGGCCGACAACAAGGCGCAATTGATCTATCGGATCGATGCAACCGCAGGCTTCACGGCCGGCACGGCTTACAGCGCGGGCCAGGGCACCCTCCTGCAAACGAATACGTCCACCGGGGTGATGACGCCTGTTTTCACGGGCTTGGGCACGCCGCACGGACTGATTTTCGTCAACCAGTAAGAGCAGCAAGTCAATGGGCCGCCTGTAGCGGCCCATTCAACCCGCCTGCGTCTGCGGGATTGCGCGGCTCCTGATCAATGCCCAAACGACTCCGCTTTCGCGCCAGCCTCGGCCGTCACATGCGGGCGTGCTGCCTGCTTGATCAATAAGGCCACGCACGAGATCAGGCCCGCGACCGCGACCGTCGCGAAGATGCCGCCGAACGTGAAGTGGCGGCGCGTCAGCTCGGCCACGAGGAACGAGCCCGCGATCCCGCCGAAGCGGCCGATCCCCAGCATCCACGCCACGCCCGTGCCGCGACCTTGAGTCGGATAAAACGCGGCGGCCAGCGCCGGCAGCGACGATTGTGCGGTATTCATCAGCACGCCCGCGACGAACACGATGAACACCAGCGCGCCCACGTTGCCGACCGCCTGGCCGATGAAGTACACGCTCACAGCGGTCAGCGCGTAGCAGGCCGCAATGATGCGGTTCGCGTTGAAGCGGTCCATCAGCACGCCGCACAGCACGGCGCCCACGCCGCCGAGCGGGAACAGCGCGGAAATCAACGTCGCGCGTTGCGGCGTGAGTCCGGCGTCCTTCAGCAGGATCGGCATCCAGTTGATCGAGGCGTAGAAGATCACGAGGCCCATGAAGTAAGCAATCCACAGCATGACCGAGCCAATGATGTACGAACGCGAGAGCACCACGCTCATGCCCTTGCCGCCGGTTTGCGGCGCGGTCTCCGTCATGATGAAGCTGCCGGCTTCGGCGGCGTCGCTCGAAATGCGCGCGAGCGCTGCGCGAATCCGTTCAACTGGCTTGCTATTGGCCACCATGTAGCGAACCGACTCCGGCATCTTCACGACCAGCACGATCAGCAGGACCAGCGGCGTGATACCGCCGAGCAGCAGCACGCTGCGCCAGCCGAAGTGCGGAATCATCCACGCAGCGAGAAAGCCGCCGAAGGCCGCGCCCAAAGGAAAGCCGCAGAACATCAGATTGATCACGGTCGCGCGGCGGCGATCCGGGCAGTATTCGCCCATCATGGTCACGGCGTTCGGCATGGCCGCACCGAGGCCGACGCCGGTGATGAAGCGCAACATCGTGAGGTGTTCGATGCTGTTCGAGAACGCCGAAGCGAAGCAGGCCACACCGAACAGGAGCACCGAGCCGAGCAGCATCGAGCGCCGGCCGAGCCGGTCGGACAGCGGCCCTGAGCCAAGCGCGCCGCACGCGAGGCCGAACAGCGCCGCGCTGAGCACTGGCGCGAGCGCCGGCCGGGTGATGCCCCATTCAGCGATCAGCGACGGTGCAATGAAGCCGATCGCGGCTGTGTCAAAACCGTCCAGCAGGACGATGACGAAACACATGAAAAAAATGAGCCACTGGAACGGCGAGAAGGGATGGTCGTTGATAAACGTTTGAACGTTCACGGCGGTGCTGCGGCTCATGGTGGTCTCCTGACATGCAGAACATGGGAAGGCTCGCCGTCACGAACCTTCCTTTCTTTTACGATCGTACGCTGGTTAGAAGCGGTGCACGATGCCTACGCCGGCAACGCACGGGCTGCGCGACGACGACGGCGCGCTCGGCAAGCCGTCGCCTATGGTCGCAGTGGCCGTGATGGTGTGGCCCGAACCCGTCGTGTCGAGCGTGTTGCATGTTGGTGCGCTGGAACGCCTGCGGCGCGCATCCGATTTGTTCGCATATAGAACGCTGATTCATTATGCGAACGACCTCGAACTGTAAGTAGTTTGACAAAGAGGAGCAACGCGGGATTACCCGACTATATTGCAGATGCCCACGAATGGGGCGGAGCAAAGGAATAGCGGGAACGGTTGTGGATGCCGCAGCGAGGGGGGGCGTCGGGAGTGCGGCTTGGGGCAGGGTGAGACGGGAGCGAGCGCCGGGAGACGGCGCTCGGGGTAGGGCTCAGAAGATCACGTAAACTTTTCGCATGGTTTCCTCGACTTCCCAAAGCCCTTCTGTATTGGCTTCGAAAAAGAGCGTGTCGCCGCTTTCAAAATGGACGGTCTCTTCGTTATCGGGTGTAAAGCGGCCGCGCCCCGCGAGGAAGTGCATCACCTCGGCCTGCTTGATCGAGCGGCGATACGTGCCGGTCGTGCACTCGAAAATGCCGGTGTCGATAGCTTCGCTGCCCTTGATGACGCGCTGCACACCCGACACCTGGAGCGGTGTTGTGCCGGGCAGCCCCGCAGTGCCCCAGTCCTCCAGATTCGGCAGACTCACGCTTTGTTTGATGCTTTGAACCTTCATGTTCACGTTACCTTTTGAATGTGCGGGAGCCGATTCATCGGCCGGCCGTATTGAAACTCGTGTTTGCGTTCGAGACGGTCTGTTCGATCTTGCCCAGCCGCACGACGGTAACGCCTGGGCGCAACTGCCGCAGCGACGGCATCACCAGCATGCAGTTATCGTAAGGCGTGACCACCGCTTCGCCATTCGACCAGCCGATCACCGCGCCGGCATCCGGAAAGATCTCCAGGCCGGTGTACGGCGCCGCGAAACGAAAATCCATGCTGGTCGCGACCACCGGTTGCGTCACGCGAACAATGTGTTGGGCGGGCGGCAGCGGCGCCAGCCAGCCGCCCGGCAGATCCGCTTCGTCGATCACGCCGGCCAGCAGCAGGAAGCGCGCGGTCGTGTCGCGCGCCACGGCAACCGCGCTCTGTTCCCAGTGTTGTCCGCATTCGATCAGCAACGCGTTTTTTGCACTGTCCGCCGAGCCGAAGCCTTCGTAATCGCGCATGCGGCGACCCTCGGGATGACCTGCGTCACAGATCACCGTGGCGGGCGTGCCGAGACGCACCGCGAGGTCGATGCCTTTCTGCAGCGGTCCCGCCACGATCAGCGGCTTGCTCTTCTCATGCATCGAATGCAGATCGAGCAGCATGTCCACGGTGTCGGTCACCGGGCGTATTTCGCGTGCGCGGGCCAATTCGCTCGACGTGCTCGATGTGTCGTCGAGCATCGCGGCGGTCCACACGCGATTGAAGTCCTGATCGACGAAGCGGGCCGCGTCGGGCTTTGCAGGATCGAAACGCTGGTAGGCCGCGACGTTCGCAAAGGCGAGCGTGAGGCATCCGCGACGCGGCCTTAAGCCGCGGCGCAGCAGTTCGTCGACGACGATCGCCCCGCACACTTCGTTGCCGTGCGTGAGCGCGTTGATCATCACATGCGGTCCCGGCACGCCCGAGTCGAACGTATGAACGTAGGCGATGCCGGACGACGATTGTTCGTGAACCGAAATATCCGGGAACTCGACTTCGATGGGGTAGATTTCCGTGCTCATTCGAAAGTGTCCTCGAGAGAGGGTTGGGGCCGACAGGCTCAGGCGAGTTTCCCAGCGATCGCCTGACCGACTTCGGTGGTGTTCGCCTTGCCGCCGAGATCGCCGGTATGCGGGCCTTCGATCAGCGTTGCTTCGATCGCCGCGAGAATCGCGTCATGCGCCTCGCGTTCCGCGCCCTCATGCTTGCCCAGGAAGTCGAGCATCATCGCGGCCGACCAGATCATCGCGATCGGATTGGCGATGTTTTTACCGGCGATATCGGGCGCCGAACCGTGCACCGGCTCGAACAGCGACGGAAACTTGCGATCCGGGTTCAGATTGCCCGACGGCGCGAGGCCGATCGTGCCCGTGCAGGCAGGACCGAGATCGGAGAGGATGTCGCCGAACAGATTGGTTGCGACCACGACGTCGAAGCGGTCCGGGTTCAGCACGAAGCGCGCACAGAGAATGTCGATGTGCTGCTTGTCCCACGTCACATCTGGATACTGCGCCGCGATACCGGCCGCGCATTTGTCCCACCACGGCATGCTGATCGCTATGCCGTTGCTCTTCGTGGCCACGGTGATCTTCTTGCGTTCGCGCCGTTGCGCGAGATCGAACGCGAACTTCAGCACACGCTCGCTACCGTGCCGCGTGAACACGGATTCCTGCAGCACGAACTCGCGCTCGGTGCCTTCGAACATGACGCCGCCCACCGACGAATATTCGCCCTCGGTGTTCTCGCGCACGATCCAGAAATCGATGTCGCCCGGCTTGCGGCCCGCGAGCGGCGAAGGCACACCGGCGAAGAGCCGGGCAGGGCGCAGGTTGATGTACTGATCGAATTCGCGCCGGAACTTCAGCAGCGACCCCCACAGCGAGATATGGTCAGGCACGGTGTCGGGCCAGCCAACCGCGCCGAACAGAATCGCGTCGGCCGATTGCAGTTGGGCTTTCCAGTCGTCCGGCATCATCTTGCCGTGCCTCGCGTAGTAATCGCAGCTTGCCCATTCAATGTGCTGATACTCCAGTTCGATGCCGAAGCGCTTTTGCACCGTGTCCAGCACGCGAATGGCTTCCGGCATCACTTCGACACCGATGCCGTCGCCGGGTATGACCGCAATCCGATATTTCTTCGACATGTTCCTGCTCCTCCTATTTGGGCGTTCGGCGGTTCAACGATTCAACGATTCGATTGCGGTTATTTTATTCCTGCCGTTTGAGCTTAAAATGGTCGCTTTAGTTAAGCCACTGTGCACGATTCGTGCATAAACGGAAACCCTATGAACGCCGTTCCGTCACCCGATCTCGGCGATTTGCGCGTGTTTTGTGAAGTGGCGCGCAAATCGAGTTTCAGCGCGGCGGCGGAGGCGCTGTCGGTGTCCGCGGCGTATGTCAGCAAACGCATCAATGTGCTCGAGACTACGCTCGGTACGCGGTTATTGCATCGCTCCACTCGGCGCGTCGCGATTACCGAGGCCGGCGAGCGCGTCTACACATGGGCCGAAAAGATTCTCGACGACGTCGATCAACTGGTGGAAGACGTCTCCACTACGCGCCGCATTCCCGGCGGCAAGCTGCGCATCTCCAGCAGCTTCGGTTTCGGCCGCCGTTTCGTGGCGCCCGCGCTGGCCCGCTTCTCCGAGCGATATCCACAACTGAGCGTGAGGCTCGATCTGTTCGACCGTCTCGTCGACGTGGGCGGCGAAGGCTTCGACCTCGATATCCGGATCGGCGACGAGATCGCTCCGCACCTGATTGCGAAGCGGCTCGCGTCGAATCATCGTGTGTTATGCGCTTCGCCCGGTTATCTCGCACGGCATGGCACGCCGCGGCAACTCGCCGATCTGTCCGCACATGCGTGTCTTGCTATCAAGGAGCGCGACCATCCATTCGGTCTGTGGCGCTTGAATGTGCGCGGCGAAACGGCGTCGATCAAGGTCACCGGGCCGCTTTCCACCAATCACGGCGAAGTGGCCGTGCAATGGGCGTTGGCCGGTCGCGGGATCGTGTTGCGCTCGATGTGGGACGTGCGTCCGTTGCTCGACAGTGGCCAGTTGCAGCAGATTCTTCCCGAGGTCACGCAACCCGCGAACCTGTGGGCGGTGTACCCGGCGCGGCTTGCGCAATCGGCGAAGGTGCGGGTGTGCGTCGACTTTCTGAGCGAGGAATTCGCGCAATGGAGTCCGCCGCCTGAGACGGCGGCACCTTCAGGACAGGCGACCTGAATTCGAAAACGGCCCGCGCCGGATCAAGACCTCAAGACGTTATCCGCCGTATCGATCAGATCTCCAGACGGTAGCCCACGCCGTACACGGACGCGATCGGCTCGCTGTCCGGCCGTGCGCCCTGCAGCTTGCGGCGCAGGTTCTTGATATGGCTGTCGATGGTCCGGTCGGTGACCACACGGTGATCCGCGTAGAGATGACTCAGCAGGTAGTCGCGAGAAAAAATGCGTCCCGGCGATTTCATCAGGCGCTTGACCGGCGCGAGAACGATGCGGGCAAGGATCAGTGCGACGAGCGCCGCGAGCACGACAGCAACGCCCGCGATCTCCCAGGTCGAGCGTTTTTGCTGCGCCTGGAACGCGATGTCCGCAGCGTCCGAAAGGGTGTCGGGCCCGTTCACGGAGAGCCAGCCCACCACCTTGCCGCTATAGACAACCGGTCTCATCGTGCTGCCGGGCGGCGGAGGCTGGCCGGTGCTCGCCACGAGTTCATGGCTGGCGTCGTAGAGTGTGACGGGCGGCCCCTCGGGCGGCGTGTCGCGAGCCACGCCGTCACGCGAAGGCAGCGAGGCGGGAGATGACGCCAAAGGGGTTGAAGGCGCAGGCCGGTCATAGCGACTGTCACCGCCCGCGACGCCGCTTGCCGAAACACGGTCACGCTCCATCGCCATGTCCTGATTGGGTGGTGGCGCGGGCGGAAGGCGCATGCCCCAATGCGGTCCTTCTGACGGGCCCGAGAGCGGCCCGAGCAGTTGCTGAACGCTGCCGCTGCCCGGAAAGGTTCGCCAGCCCGGCAACTTGCCTAACTGCGCGGTGGCGAGTTCTTCGCGCAGGGCGTCGTGTGCGGCGCCGTCCAGCAGCGCGAGCCATGCGTCGGGATGCTCCCGCAGGAAGCTCCAGTTGCCGTGAGCGGCGTATTCACTCGTGACCTTCGCCATGACGGCTTTGATGCGCCCGGCGTTGCGCTCGCGAACATAGTGCAGGAAGCCGTTTTCGAAGCTCACGCGCAAGGCGTATCCCATAGTTAGGGAAATCGCGAGGCATGCGACTAATACCGCGAGGAACATTTTCCAGGTAATTCCAAAGCGGCCAAATCGGCCAAATCGGCCAAAGCGCATCTTCATTCGCTGTTGCCGCACGTGCGAGAGAAAGGTCCTGAAAGGGCGGCCTGGACAAATTCGGATCGTTTCACTTTGCATGGCTGAATTCTAGATGAATGCGGTGTCAATCCACAGTTGCCGGCGAATCTCCACAACTTCTCCATCCTTTCTTCGTTGTGTCTGCGCGTTGTCTGGATATGATGGTATGGCACTTTTACAGTGGCCTGACAAAGAGGCCATGTCCGATGGTGAGTTCCGTCAGTTCAGTCAGTGGAGCAATCTCATGCAAGTTTCTTCACCTGCGATCCGTGCCGAATCGCGCGGTTTCCAGCCCGGCCGAAAGACAGCCGCCGTTGCCGGCGCCCGCCGCGAGGCTCAAAACGGCCTTAGCGCACCACGCGTTTCTGATGCCGTGAAGATACGCGGCTGCCGCGTTTCCGCGCCGCTCATGCAGCCGTGGGGCGAGTGCTGCCGGATCGTCGAGTGGATCAACCGCAACGGCGAATACTCCTGCATTGCGGTGCGAGGCGCCGCGACCGTGGCCGAGATCAGGGAGCGCGTGAGTCTGCATCGCATCGGTCAGCGTCACACCCTGACCGATGACCCCGCTACGCCTGCGAGCCGCGTGCGCCTGCGGCGAGCCTAAGCGCTGCTCAACCTCGTTACTGAAAGTAGATCGGTCCGGCAGAAAGGGAGTGTAATTCAGTCAAAAAAACTTCGGTGTCCTATGGCTGTCTGACTGACAAGATCAACTTTGAGCATTCCGTTATGCGCGTCCTCATACTCGTCCTGGCCGCGGCAGCGATCTGCTGCCCTTCAATCCGCCATGGATTGCGCCTGGAGAGCATCAATGCTTTCTCCCGCGGCAACGGCACCGGGCGCGTTTCCGAAGGCGCCGCGGATGATCTGGGCGCATGCACGCCTGCATGCACGTATAGCGTTATACGCGCATGCTCGCGGGACTCTCTCAGTCCATTCCATCGTGCATCGTAATCGCACTTTCGCGTACCTCATGCGAGGGTGGCGACTCTGGCGAGGGTACGAACATATAGCCTCGTCCGCGCAAGGTCTGAATGAACCTCGGGGCGGACGGATCGGCTTCTATCACGCCGCGTAAGCGGCAGACCGCAACGTCCAGACTGGCCTTCTGGCTTTCCGCCCTGCCTAGCTGGCTGTTGACCATCGCGCGCGTCAAGATTCGCATCGGGTTGCTTGCAAACAGCTTGAGTAAGGCAAACTCGCCGGATCGCAGCGGGATTTCACAGCCGTCCCTCACCAGGCGCCGCGTCGCAAAGTCTATTTGGTAACTGCCGAACAAAACCTTCTCACGAATTTCCGGGGCATCGCAGAGCGAGCGGTTGCAGCGTTGCACGGCGCGCTTGATCCTGGCGGTTAATTCGTGAGGATCGACTGGGTCGACGATATAGTCATCCGCGCCCAATTCGAAAGCGACGATTTTATCGACGATCTCGTCGGAGCTGCTTTGTACGAAGATGGGCATGTCGTAGCCCGCTAGCCGGAGTTGCCGCAGCGCTTCTCGTGCTTCAATCATCGGCGACTCGGCACGCAAGAGAATCGCTGACGGACACTCCAGTTCCACCCGGCTGGCAAGCTGAACCGCGCTATACAGTACCGAGAGCGCGATCTGGTTCTTTTGAAAGTGAGAGCGCAACTGATCCCGGACTGATTGATCGGGTTCGACTACAAGCAGGCTGATAGTCATAAATCTGCGTTACCTCCCAACCGGAATCGACGATTGCGGTCTGTGCGATGTTCACGTTCAACAATTCGCTATTTTTTTGAGCGACCTATCGGGCTCAGAAAGCGGACCGTACTCGGTCGCGCTGATGATGAGCGAATGATAGATGCCAATGTCGGAGCAACAATGGCGAAACTGAGAAGACTTTGTGAAAACGGAGCGGGAGGGAGAATGCGCGGTGCTGTGAACGGATCGGGAACCGGTTCAGGCGGGGTAGGACGTCAGGAGGAGTTGTAAGCGCGGCTGAATGATGCGAGTGATGCCCGCGGTCCTCATACACCGACCGCGAGCGGTGTTCCAGATCAGAACGACGTGCCGATCTGGAACTGGAATTTCTGGTACTTATCGGTGGCGTGTTTGACAAGCGGGAAGCCAAGCGACAACTTGAGCGGGCCGATCGGTGAAATCCATTCGAGACCCGCGCCATAGCTGTACCGCAATCCGTTGGCGCCCGTGCTGTTGCCTTCGTCGCCCCAGACGTTGCCGGCGTCCATGAAAGTGAAGACGCGCAGTGTCCGGTCCCAGCCGCTGCCGGGCAACGGGAACGTCATCTCGACATTGGCTACGACCATGCGCGAACCGCCGATCGGGTCGCCGGTCGTCTTGTCGGTCGGGCCGAGCGAACCCGCATCGTAGCCGCGTACCGAGCCGATACCGCCCGCGTAGTAATTCTTGAAGATCGGATACGCCTTTCCAGCAAAGCCGTTGCCGTAGCCGCCTTGAAGATTCAGGCCGAGAATGAAGCCGCGCGCGAATGAATAGTAATACTGCGCCTGAACGTCCGCCTTGTAGTACTCGGTGCCGCCAAGCGGGGTGCCGACCTCGCCATTGCCTTGCAGGAAATAACCCCGGCTCGGCACTAGTGCACTGTCGCGATCGTCCCGGGCCCAGCCCACCGTGACGGGGACATTGTTCACGACGTCGCCGAATTCAGCTACGTAGTCCTTGTAACTTTGAGGCGTCGAGGAATCGATCGACAGCCGGTTCTGTTCGAGACCGACGCCGAAGTAAACGGTGTCGGCTTCGGAGAAAGGAATGCCGAATTTCAGGTCCGCGCCGACGGTGATGATCCGGAAACTCGTGTCGGTGTAGTTGTAAAGGGGATAGGTGGTGCGATAGTAGACGTCGGTAATCCGCTTGATGCCGTCCACCGTGAAGTACGGATCGGTTTGGGTCACCGTCAGCGTGCGGTAGGTCTTCGCGGTGTTCACGTTCAAGGCGAGACTCGTGCCTGAGCCGAACACGTTGTCCTGCGACACGCCCGCTGAGAGCACTACCTTGTCCGTCGACGAGTAGCCCGCGCCCAACGTAATTGCGCCGGTCGGCTTTTCGGTCACCTTGACGTCCACGTCGACCTGGTCGGATGAACCTTCGACCGGCACCGTGGTGACGTCGACATCGGTGAAGTAGCCGAGACGGTTGACCCGGTCTTTCGACAGCGCGAGACGATTCGAATCGAACCACGAGCTTTCGAGCTGGCGCATTTCGCGGCGTACTACTTCATCACGCGTGCGCGTGTTGCCGACCACATTGATATGACGCACGTACACACGGCGGCTCGGATCCACTTGCAGCGTGATGTCGACCTTGTGGTGTTCCTGATCGATCTGAGGCTGCGCGTTGACGGTGGCGAACGCATAGCCGTACTCGCCGAGTTTGTCGACGATGGCCTTAGTGGTGGCTTGCAGCTTTTCAGCCGAGAAGCGCTCACCCGGTTTGATCTTGATGAGCTTGGCCAGCTCCGCCTCGCGATCGAGCAGGTTGCCTGCC
Organism: Paraburkholderia haematera; assembly: GCF_905220975.1. Lineage (GTDB taxonomy): Bacteria > Pseudomonadota > Gammaproteobacteria > Burkholderiales > Burkholderiaceae > Paraburkholderia > Paraburkholderia haematera. The sequence continues at coordinate 182,440 of NZ_CAJNBK010000004.1, forward strand.
AGCTTGATCGACGAAATGGTGTACGGCTCGCCTTCGTGCAGCGTGACCGTCAGGTACATCTCTTTCTTGTCCGGCGTCAGCGATACCTGGGTCGATTCAATGTTGAACTCCAGATAACCGCGATTCAGGTAGTACGAGCGAATGTGCTCCAGGTCGCCGGTCAGCTTGTCTTTCGCGTACAGGTCGTTCTTTGTGTACCAGGAGAACCAGTTCGGCGTGGACATCTGCATTTCGTCGCGCAACGTGTCCGTGCTGAATACCTTATTGCCGATGAAGTTGATCTGACGGATCTTCGCGCTCGGACCTTCAGTCACCGAGAACAACACTGCCACCCGGTTGCGGTCGATCGGTGTGATCGTGGTGGCGACTTCGGCGGCGTAGTATCCGCGCGTCAGGTACTGGCGCTTGAGTTCCTGCTGGGCTTTGTCGAGCAGCGCCTTGTCGTAGTAGCGGCCTTGCGACAAGCCGACCGAACCGAGTGCCTTGGTCAGGTTCTCCTTGTCGAACTCGTGAATGCCGGCGAAGTCGATCGTGCCCACCGCCGGACGTTCCTGAACGTGAACGATAACGACATTGCCTTCAGTCGAAATCTTGACGTCATTGAAAAAGCCCGTGGCGTAGAGCGCGCGAATGGCTTCCGAAGCCTTATCGTCGCTAAACATGCCGCCTTGTTTGATAGGCAGATAGGCGAACAGAGTGCCGGGTTCGATGCGTTTGAGTCCCTCGATCCGGATGTCTTGCACGACAAACGGCTGTGCCGCGTGCGCCGATCCGGTTGTCAGCGTGATGCCGGCGAGCGAGAGCGCGCCCGCAATACGGCTCGTTAAAGCTTGAAGATTCATCTTGGGGTTCTGTCCTGATGCAGCGCGCGTAGCGCAAACAAGAACGCTCGACAGCGAGCGATGCATTCGAAACGGCGTTTTATGGCTCTGGAAAGCGCGAAGTATAGGATCGCGTTTCCCCGCTATCCGTTACTGAAAACTTTCCGCCCATTAGGGTTGCTAACGTGTGCATCGCGCAGGCTGCTCAGGCCGGTGCGGATTACAGCGTGGGCGTGGAAATAATGCGTTACAGATCCGAAGGAAGCGTAGGGCGCGCGTAACCTGAAGCCGGTTTTGCGCTGGTATCGTCAAATGGTCGGCTTTCGCTGCCTCAGGTAGCACCATTTGGAGAATTGATCATGATCGAATTTCTTTCACCGGCGATTCTTGCGGCTGTCTTACGCGTCAGCTCGTCGCCGATCTTCTCGGCATGTCTGGCAATGGCGTCGAAGCGCTCGCTGCGCGACGTGTCCGGCAGCACGGTGAACGCGGCGCAGGGCAGGAGCGTTGCTCATGCCGGGGGCACGCGGGAGGGCGCACGCCGTGTCTGATCTGTCGGCCTTCATGTTGAATTCGATCACGGATATGCAGTTGACGGCGGATGGTCAATATCTGCTCATACACGGCAACCAACCCACGGCGGCACTTCACCGTTCGGTGCTCAATGATCTGCTGGTGGCGCTTCCGAACGCGATCGAGCATGCCGATCGCGTGATTCACAACAATCAGGAGATGGGTTTCGCGCTGCACTGCCAGGGCTGGGAGGTCGGCCGGCTGGACGGAATGGAGATGGTGGTGATCCGGTTCCGTCTTTCCGGCAGCGCGGGGCTGTCGTTTTCTTTGCCCGCGGAGCAGATTCCATATCTGCTGCAGGCGCTCGGTGGCGCGGCGAACGCGGCAGGCGAACAGAGTCCCCGCTCCAACGACGTCACGCTCCAATAGCACCACGCTTACTCGCCGCTGTTCAACCTGATGCACGTCAGGGCCTTTATTCGCCTTTATTCGCCTCGACGCGCCTGTCTTCCTTTCCGATCCTTATCTGTTTTGATACTACGCGGTGTACTTCGACGCCTACGCTTAAGGCCTCTCGTTTCTTTCGTGCTGGGTACGGCTGGATGCGTGCCATTGGCCGGCTATGCGCAATTAGCCGGTGCCTCCGCGGTGCCGGAACCGCTCGACGGCGTGTGGAGCTTGCGGCTGGATCCGCAACTGACCGAGCAGCCCTTGCGGGCGGGGGACAAGCCCACTACCTCGGTGATTGCCGATTCGGTGACCGCCACGACCGCCACAGACGTTTCGCTGAAGGGCCACGCGCAACTGCGGCGCGATGCGTCGATCGTCAAGGGCGATGCGCTGCACTACGACGTCGATACCGACAAGGCCGACGCTTACGGGCAGGTGCGACTCGTGAACGATGGCAATGTGTTCGATGGCCCGGACGCGCATTTTTACGTCGACGCGAACGAAGGCTACATTAGCGTACCCAAGTATCGTTTTCATCTGACGGGGGGATGGGGGAGCGCTCAACGCGCGGATCTGATCGATAGCGAGCGCACGGTCGTTCATCACGGCACGTACAGCACTTGCCAATGCGAGTCGGACCCTGCGTGGTATCTGAAGGCCTCCGAATTCGACATGGATAGCGGCAACGACGAAGGGATCGCACACAATGGCGTGCTGTTCTTCCAGGGCGTGCCGCTGCTGGCGAGTCCGTGGCTATCGTTTCCATTGTCGGGTGCGCGGCGCAGCGGCTTGCTGCCGCCCACGTTTTCGATCAGTTCGACCAATGGCGTCGACATTGCGTTGCCGTACTACTTCAACCTCGCACCGAACTACGATCTAACGCTGACGCCGCGCGTCCTGTCGAAACGCGGCGAGATGTTGACGGCGGACTACCGCTATCTCCAGCCGAATGCTTCGGGGTCGATCTCGGTTGCGTGGCTGCCGCACGATGCCATCACCAAAACCGACCGTTACTCGATTGCGCTGAATCAGAACTGGAATCTCGGCTCGGGCTTTGGCGCCTACGTCAACTACAACCGCGTGTCGGATTCGACGGTGGTGACCGATCTCGCGTCGGGTGTCGCGTTTCCGACGGGCTCCACCACGCTGTATCAGCAGGAAGCGGGTCTGACCTACACCAACGGGCCGTGGAGTGTGCAGGCGCGCGAACAACGTTGGCAAGCTTTTACCAGCGACTCGACGTATAACCGCGAACCGCAGGTCAATGTCCACTACGCACGCTATAACGTGGGCGGTTTCGACTTTGGTGCCGAAGCGGATGCGACGCGCTTCACGATCTCGTCGGCGGATGCGACGCAAGGCAGCCGTTTCGTTTTCAATCCTTACATCAGCTATCCGATCGAGCGTCCCGGCTGGTTCATCACGCCGAAGCTCGCATGGCATTTCGCCGCCTATGACCTGACGTCGATCGGATCGAGCGCGCCCGCCGGGCAGCCGAAAACGTTCGATATCAACGTGCCGACCTTCAGCCTCGATTCGGGCATGCGCTTCGAACGAAGCGTGCGGCTCTTCGGGCAATCGTATATCCAGACGCTCGAACCGCGGCTGTTCTATGTGTATACGCCTTACCGCAACCAGACTTTCGCGCCGCTGTTCGATACGGCGACGGCCGATTTCGGGCTGGCGGAACTGTTCATGCCCAACAGCTTTGTCGGCAATGACCGGGTCTCCGATGCCAACCGCCTCACGGCGGCTCTCACGACGCGCTTTATCGATCCCGCGAGCGGCGACGAACGGTCTCGCTTCGTCCTTGCAGAACAGTATGACTTTCGTACGCCACGCGTGACCCTCAACGTGGACGATGCCATCGGCACCGTTGCGCGCACGAGTGTGATTGGCGGTGCGTCGTACAAGCTGGGTGCGGGATTTTCGGCGGAACAGGCCGTGGAGTACAGCCAGGCCAATCGCTACCTGACGAATGCGGAAGCCGGTTTCGGCTGGTCGCCGGCTTCACGGCAGGTGTTGAATGTAGCGTATCGCTACACGCGCGCCAACAGCACGCTCGACTATCAACCGGTGAATCAGTTCATCGTGTCCGAGCAATGGCCGCTGTTGCACAACATTGTCAGCGTGGCGCGGGTCAATTACGACATGAGCACACACCGGCTGATCGCAGGATTGCTCGGACTTCAATACGATGCGGATTGCTGGTCGTTCGGCGTCGCGTTCGAGAAATACACCAACGCCACCAGCTCGACCACGTCTCCCAGCACCGGCACGCGGGTGTTGATGCAGCTTCAGCTCAAAGGCTTTTCGCAGGTGGATAACGGCTTGCTCAATCAGTTTCGCGCGAATGTGCCGGGCTATACGCCGGCGACAACGGAAAGCGAACCGATATCCCGGTTTAGCGATTATCCGTAAAACGGGCTGTTGTGGCTGTTGTATTAGTGGTGGTTCTGCGAGAACAGCGTTTCGAGCGGGTAATGACTCTTCACGAACGGCGACTTGATGATCACGTAGCTGAAGTACTTCTCGATGCCGATATCGCGTTCCAGCAGACCTTCCACGATGCTCTGATAGTGGCTGACACTACGCGTGACGAACTTCAGCAGATAGTCATAACCGCCGCTCGCCAGATGGCACTCGACGATCTCGTCGACGTCTTTGATCGCATTCACGAACTTGATGAAGTCTTCCCGCCGATGATCGGCGAGCGTGACTTCCGTGAACACGATCTGCACGTCGCCGAGTTTTTCGAGCTGGATTTGCGCACCGTAGCCGATGATGTAGCCGGCCTTTTCCAGGCGCTTGACCCGGATCAGGCAAGGACTGGGCGAAAGGCCGACCGCGTCGGCAAGCTCGACGTTGGTTATGCGGCCTTTCTTTTGCAACTGGGAAAGTATGCGCAGATCAATCCGGTCCAGCTTGCTGTCGCTGCTCATCGTAACGTTATCGCTCCGGCGATGGGTGAAAGGGTCTCGAACGGTCCTCTACTCTAGCACGCAGTGGCATGAATTTTGACCTTCAGCGCGGCCCGGACATCGGCTTGTGCGAGAACGTCGTCGAGGGTTTTTTCGAGGCGCTCGAACATCAGATCGAACTCGGCCTCGGTGTACGACAGCGCCGGCGCAAAGCCGAGAATATTGTCGCCGAACGCACGGAAAATCAGGCGGTTCTCGTACGCGGCGGCGGCGATCCGTTCGGACAGTTTCAGCGCGGGATCGAAACCGGCCTTGCTGTCTTTGTCCGATACGAGTTCGAGCGCGCCGAGCAGGCCGCGATGGCGCGAGTCGCCTACCAGCGGATGCGCGAGCAGCGCGTCGAGGCCGCGGGCGAAACGTGGGCCACGCGCCACGCCGTTCGCGAGCAGGCCGCCTTCCTGATACAGGCGCAGCACTTCGAGACCGATTGCCGCGCTAACCGGATGGGCCGAGTACGTATGGCCGTGGCCGACGATCGCTTCGGCGTCGCCATCGGCAATGCCCTGATAGATTTCGTCAGACATCAGCACGGCGCCCATCGGCGCATAGCCCGCGGTCAAACCCTTCGCCACCGTCATCAGATCCGGTTCGACGTTTTCGCCCTGGCAGGCGAATAACGGACCCGTGCGGCCGAAACCGGTGATGACTTCATCGGCGACGAACAGAATGCCGAGCTTGCGGCAACTTTCACGCATCGCTTTCAACCAGCCTACCGGCGGCACGATCACGCCGCCCGAGCCCTGAATCGGTTCGCAGAAGAAGGCCGCCACGTTGTCCGCGCCGAGTTCGGCCACCTTTGCTTCGAGCGCGGCCACCGAGGCGGCGATCAACGCGGCGTCGTCGGCGAAATCGTTGCGGTACGCGTACGGCGACGGCAGATGGTGCTGGTTCGGCAGCGGCAGATCGAAATGGCGGTGGAACGCGGGCAACGCGGTCAGCCCCGCACCCACCGTCGACGAGCCGTGATAGCCGCGTTGCAGCGCGATGATGTGTTTCTTCTGCGGCCGGCCGGTCGCGTTGAAGTAGTGCGTGATGAAGCGGATGGCCGAATCGACCGCGTCGGAGCCGCCTAGCGTGAAATACACGTGTTGCAGCGAAGCGGGCGACACCTCTACCAGCTTTTGCGCCAATTCGATCGCCGGGGCCGAGCCGAAATGAAAATAGCCGGTCGCGTAGGGCAGTTTCTTCATCTGTTCGGTGGCGGCGTCGACAATGCTTTGCTGGCCGTAGCCCACATTGACGCACCACAGGCCGGAGAAGGCGTCGAGCAGTTCGTTGCCGGCCGCGTCGCGCAGAAACGCGCCGCTGGCGGACTCGAGAACGGTGACGCCGCGGGCCTCGTGCGCGCGGTAATTGATGACGGGGTGAATCAGATGCTTGCGGTCGGCTTCAATGAGCGAATGAATCGGCATGATGGTTTCTCGTCGCGGGGAAGGGCTGTTGACCGTTCCATACTACTGATCCACGGCGATCGCCTGCTCACCTAAACAATTGTCTGAAAAGCGCGCGCGACGCGTTTTGATGCGTGGTCATAGCATTTTCTGCTGCGGACGCTGAAAAGCCGCGCGCGGGGTGGGTGTTTATTCGGGCATTCATCCAGCGCCGCGCTTAATAACCCTGGGTCCGGTCAATCTGACCGAGCATCGGCAGGCCTTCGCGATGGCGGCGCAGATTGTCCAGCACCACCTCCACGGCGCTCTCGGGCCGCGTCGCGCTGGCGATATGGGGTGTGATACGCACGCGTGGATGCGTCCACAACCGATGACCGGCGGGCAGCGGCTCGGGATCCGTGACGTCGAGAATGGCGTTGTGCAACTGGCCGCTGTCTAGCGCCGCCAGCAGGTCCGGCTGATTCAGGTGCGGTCCGCGCCCCGTTTGAATTAGCGACGCGCCGCGCGGCAGCCTCGCGAACAACCCGGCATTGAGCAAGCCGCGCGTGGCGGGCGTGAGCGGCAGCAGGCAGACCAGAATATCGGTGCGGGCGAGAAATTCGTCGAGCGCGCTTTCGCCCGCATAGCAATCGACGCCCTCGATCTCACGCGGCGAACGGCTCCATCCCGCACAGGCAAAGCCGAATAAGCGCAGCTTTTCCAGCACGGCCGTGCCTAATACGCCAAGCCCCAGCACGCCGATGCGGCGCGCGCCGGCCGGCTTGAGCGGCAGTTCGCGCCAGACCTGCTGGTGTTGCTGAAGACCATAGTCGAACAGATCGCGATGAATCGTCAGCACGGCTTGCGTGACGTACTCCACCATTCCTTCGACGATGCCCGGCTCGATCATCCGCACCACGGGCACGTGCGCGGGCACACCCGACAGGTCGAACTGGTCGATGCCCGCGCCGACTGAAAACACGACTTCGAGATTGGGGAACAGGCGAGTGGGATCGTCAGGCGGTTGCCAGGCGGCGAGGTAGCGGATGGCGTCTGGGTCGCCCAGTTCGGGCCAGATGTGGAACGGCAAGTCCGGTGCTTTCTGCGCGAAGAGTTTTGCCCATTGCGCGCCGCGCGCCGGGTCGGCTTTATAAAGGAAGGCCATGGTGGGTCAGAGAATCGCCTGATTGATGATGCCGTATTGCAGATAGGGCGCGGTGTTGTCTGCGTTGTTACCCGCGGCATGGCCCGCGTTCGCAAGATCGGCCGGCGTGGCATGCCGAACCATTTTGACGACCGTATCCACCCGCGGCAGCCCCAACTGCTCCAGCCATTCGGTTAGCCCGCTCTCGCCCGGCGTATCGATGCGCACGAACACGCCTTCGTTCAGCGCCAGCCAGTGGCTGATCAACGCTTTGGCGCGACTTGTGTCCTCCGACGCGGGCGCGACCACCGGTCCGATCGCAAAGCCGCGGCCGAAGCGGCGAAACAGGGCGAAGCCGACCAGTTCACCGTCGCGATCGAGGGCGATGCCGTCGGCGGCGCTCAACAAGGCGGGCAAGACTTCGCCACGATCCAGGCCGCTCGCCTGCGATGCCAGTTCGACCAGCCGTGCCGTATCGCTCGACCCGAGCGGGCGCAGACGCTCTCCTGGCGGCAAGGAAACGAGCGGCGGCTGGAATACGGCGCCTTGATGCTGGTCGAGCGTACCGATCGCGCAAAAACCGAGCTTTTCATACAAAGGCTGACCGGCGGCGGTGGCGTGCAGAAACGTGACCCGGCTGCCGAGTTCTTCCAGCACCAGTTCCATCAGCTTTCTGCCGATGCCAAGCCCTTGCCGCTCGGGGGACACGATCACCATGCCGAGCGAGGCCCGGTCGGCGCCGTATTTCCAGCACAGCGCCGTGCCGATCACGCCGCTCGCGTCTTCCGCGACGAAACCCACGCCCAGCTGCGCGACGAATCTCCAGTCGTCCGCGCGATGCGGCCATTTGAGTTCGACCGTCAGCGCGTGCGCGGCGGCGATGTCCTCGTGGGTGAAGCGTCTAGTGGTGATCGAATCGGACACGCCGTACTCCCTGAATGGCTGAAGGCTTACGCCGTCACTGTGTCATCCGGTGCGCGGTGTGACTAGGACGATCTTTTTATCCGGGGCGCTCGAAGGGGCCGCATCGCAAATCGATGCAAAACGCCCAGTTTGGTCGCTCATTACAGGCGTGTTCTGCTGCGCGGGGATTTTTGTCGGCGACATATGCCATGCCTGCGGCTCTACGATTTTGTCATGGCGGCGGCGTTGTCTCGACGCACCGCCCGGGACTCATAGCCAGTCACCCAGCCAGCCACCCAGCCGGCTTCACAGCCAGCTACACAGCCAGCTTCACAGCCCGTCACACAGGACACTTCTCTCATGGACAGCTTCAATCCGGACGACGTCGCGTTTCGCAGCGGACATTTCATCGGCGGCGAGTATGTCGAAGCAGACTTGCGCAGCGGCGAGCACCGCCTCGAGGTGGCACGCCCCTCGGACGGCGTGGCCTACGCGTGGGTGCCGGTCGCCGGTGCCGAGACGGTGGATCGCGCGGTGGAGAACGCGTGGCAGGCGTTCAGAACGAGCGGCTGGGCGCGCATGGCGCCGCGTGAGCGCGCGAAGATTTTGCGCCGTTTTGCCGATCTGGTCGAAGCCGATGCGCCGTATCTGGGCCGTCTGGAAGCGCTCGGCTCCACGCGCCCGATCGCTCAGGCAACCGGCTGGGACGTGCCGTTCACCGCCGAAGGCATTCGCTTCTACGCCGAGTTCGCCGACAAGCTGGGCGGCGACGTGGCCGCGACCGATCACGATCATCTGGGTATGACGATTGCCGAACCGTACGGCGTGATCGGCGCGATCGCGCCGTGGAATTTCCCGCTCGTGATGGCGTCGTGGAAGATCGCGCCCGCTCTGGCGGCGGGCAACGCGGTGGTGCTGAAGCCTTCGGAGATGACGCCGTTCTCGGTGTTGCGGCTCGCCGAACTGGCCGTGCAGGCGGGTGTGCCGGCCGGTATCTTCAACGTGGTGCAAGGCGACGGCCGCGTTACCGGCGACGCGCTGGTGCGCCATCCGAAGATCAGCAAGGTCACCTTCACCGGTTCCACGCGCACGGGCGCCGCGATCATGGCGGCCTGCGCCCAGAGCGGCACCAAGCCGGTCACGCTCGAACTGGGCGGCAAGAGTCCGCAAATCGTGTTCGCGGACGCCCCGCGTCTCGACGACGTGGCGCGCCGGATTGCCGGCGCCATTACCGGGAATGCCGGCCAGGTGTGCGTCGCGGGCTCGCGGCTGCTGGTCGAGCGGAGTCTCGCGGAGCCGCTTGCCGAGCGCATCGGCCGAGTTTTCGCCGAGTTGAAGCCCGGCGCGACCTGGGCCGCCGGCACCACGTTGTCGCCGATCATTTCCGCGCCGCAGGCCGCGCGCATCGAAGGGATCGTCGGGCGCACGCTGGAGGCGGGCGCGACGCTGCGCTATGGCGGCGTGCGCGTCGACGGCGGGGGTGCCGACGCGTTGAACGGCGCGTTCTATACCCCGACGCTGCTCACGGATGTCACGTCCCACTCCGAGGCGGTGCGCGAAGAGGTGTTCGGTCCGGTGCTGACGCTGCAGACCTTCGATACGGAAGAAGAGGCGCTCGCGCTTGCCCAGCATCCCGAGTACGGACTGGCTGCCGGCGTGCACACAGGGGATCTTGGCCGCGCGCTGCGCTTTGTGCGTGGCCTCGAAGCGGGCACGGTCTGGGTTAACCGCTACGGCCGCACCTCCGACTTCATGATCCCCACGGGCGGCTACAAGCGCTCCGGCATCGGCAAGGATCTCGGCCGCCAGGCTTACGAGGCAAACCTGCGTTTCAAGAGCGTGCTGATCGACCTGCGGCCTTGAAGCGAAACCCGCAACACCGGTAACACCCGCAACACCCGCAACACCCGCAACACCAATGTGGACGGGCCTTCCAGCCCATCCACCGCAGACTGTGCTGCGCAACGGCCTCAAAACGCATGGTTTGTGTCATCAGCAGCGCCCGAATCAGAAACATCTATGTTTTTGCGCTGATTAAATCTTTAACAGGAATGAGCTTTACCTGCTTTCCCTGCTTTCGCCAATGAGCTCGCAGCGAGTTCACCACCACGATAGGACTGCACCATGATCGAATTCGAACCGAAATACATCACCTTCGACTGTTACGGCACCCTCACGAAGTTCCGCATGGCCGACATGACCCGCGAAATGTTCGGCAACGTGCTGCAAGGCGACGACCTGGAGAAGCTCGTTGCGTTCTACGCGGGCTATCGCCGCGACGAAGTACTCGGCGCATGGAAGCCGTACCGCGACGTGGTGGTCAACGCATTGCGCCGCGCGTGCAAGCGCATGAACGTCGAGTTCAATGAAGTGGAAGCCGAGAAGATCTACACCGCCGTGCCGACCTGGGGCCCGCATCCGGACGTGCCAGAAGGCCTCTCGCGCCTGGCCAAAAAGTATAAGCTGGTGATTCTGTCGAACGCCTCGAACAACCAGATCCAGAGCAACGTCGACAAGCTCGGCGCGCCGTTCCACGCGGTCTTCACCGCCGAGCAGGCACAGTCGTACAAGCCGCGCATGCAAGGCTTCGAATACATGTTCGACCAGCTCAACTGCAATCCGGAAGACGTGCTGCACGTGTCGTCGAGCCTGCGCTACGACCTGATGACCGCACACGACCTGGGCATCAAGCACAAGGCCTTTGTCAAGCGCGGCCACGAACCGTCTACGCCGTACTACCAGTACTACGAAGTCAACGACATTCCGCACCTGGCTGCGGAACTCGGCCTGTAAGCGCCGGTTGCGGCAATCACTGCCTCGCTCATTGCCCCTCTCAAGGACAGACCGGATGAAGCTCGATTCCTATTGGCTCGACACCGCACCGCCGCTCGTTTCGGCGTGTGAAGGTCCGGTGGAAGGTCAGACCGATGTCGTCGTGATCGGCGGCGGCTTCACCGGGCTGTCGGCGGCGCAGGCGTTGGGCAAACGGGGTGCCTCGGTGACGGTGCTCGACGCGGGGCGCATCGGCGGTGGCGCGTCCGGGCGCAACGGCGGGCAGGTCAATACCGGCGTCGCGCAGGACTTCGTCGCGCTGGTCGCGCAACTCGGTGTGGAGCGGGCCAGTGCCTGCTACCGCGCGTTTTCGGATGCGGTCGATACGGTCGAACGCCTGATTCGCGAGGAGGGCATCGACTGCAATTACATCGCGACCGGCAAGCTGAAGCTGGCATCGAAACCGCATCACTTCGCGCATCTGGAGAAGACGGCGGAGTTGATCCGGCGCGAAGTCGATACGGATATCGAACTAATCGGGCGGGAACGGATTCGCGACGAAATCCAGTCGGACAGTTTTCACGGCGGACTGCTGCAACGGCATGGCGGTCAGATGCATATGGGCAAGTTCACGGTCGGACTTGCAAGTGCCGCAGTTCGGCGCGGCGCGAAGCTGTATGAAAACGCGGCGGTCACCGCGATCGCGAAAGACGGCGGTGGCTTCAAGGTCACCACTGAGCGCGGCGAAGTGCGCGCGAAGCAGGTGCTGATTGCGACCGGCCCGTCGCGGCATGGTCCGTTCGGCTGGTATCGCCGGCGGCTCGCGCCGATCGGCTCGTTCATCGTGGTGACGGAACCGCTGTCGCCGGACCTGTTGACGCAGGTGTTTCCGAACCAGCGCGCGTATACCACCACGCGTTTGATGCACAACTACTTCCGCGTGACGCCCGATTCGCGTTTGCTGTTCGGTGGCCGCGCGCGCTTTACGGCCTCCGAGCAGCCGTCGGACGCGAAGAGCGGAAGGATTCTGCAGCAGGGTCTCGCCGAGCTGTTCCCGATGCTGGCCGGCGCGCGTATCGACTATTGCTGGGGCGGCCTCGTCGACATGACTGCCGATCGCCTGCCGCATGCCGGGCAGCACGACGGTATCTATTTTTCGCTGGGATATAGCGGCCACGGCACGCAGATGTCGACGCACATGGGCCAGGTGATGGCCGACGTGATGGACGGCCACGAAGAGCGCAATCCGTGGCGCGAGTCCGAATGGCCCGCGATTCCGGGGCACACCGGCAAACCCTGGTTCCTGCCGCTGGTGGGGACGTACTACCGCATCAAAGACATTTTCTATTGATTCCTCACTGTTGTATTTGCCATTACAAACCACGCTGCTATCCCTGTCACCCTCGCGGAGAAGTTCGATGAATAAGGAAACCTCACAACATGGCGCTCTTCAACTCGGCACCGAGTTGGAGCGATTGACGTCAAAAGGCACGTCGCGACGCGGCGTGCTGCGCGCGATGGCCGCGGCCGGGATGATGTCGGTGACGGGCGCGGGCCTCCTGACCGCGAGCGGTGCGGCGCTTGCGCAAGCGAAGCCGAAACAGGGCGGCAAGATCCGCGTGGCCACGCAGTCCGCTTCCGCCGCCGACACGCTCGATCCGGCCAAGGGCGCACTCGGCACGGACTATGTCCGCGGCTTCATGTTCTACAACTGCCTGACCGAACTCGACTCGCATCTCGGCGCGAAGATGTCGCTCGCCACCTCGCTGGATACGAAGGATGCGACGGTGTGGGTCGTCAAACTGCGCAGCGGCGTGCAGTTCCACGACGGCAAGGCGCTCGCGCCGGCGGACGTCGTGTATTCGATCATGCGCCACAAGGACCCGGCCACGGCGTCGAAAGCGAAGACGCTGGCCGATCAGATCAAGGAAGTGAAGGCGACCGGCCCGAACGAAGTCACGATCACGCTGGAAGGGCCGAACGCCGATCTGCCGGTGATTCTCGCCACCTCGCATTTCCAGATCATTAAAGACGGCACCAAAGATTTCAAAACGGCGATCGGCACCGGCCCGTTCAAGGTCAAGGAATTCTCGCCAGGCGTGCGTACGGTCGGCGTGAAGAACGAGAAGTACTGGAAGCCGGGCATGCCGTATCTCGACGAAGTCGAACTGATCGGTATCGGCGACGAATCGGCGCGTGTGAATGCGCTGCTCTCGGGCGACGTGCAACTGATCAACTCGGTGAGCCCGCGTTCGACCGCCCAGATCAAGAGCGCCGGTGGTTTTGCGGTGCTGGAGACGAAGACGGGCGAGTACACCGACCTGATTGTTCGCGACGAGGGCGGTATTACCGCCAACGACGATTTTCGGCGAGGCATGATGTACCTGCAGGATCGCGAGCAGATGCGCCGGGCGATCTTCCAGGGTTACGGCGCGATCGGCAACGACCAGCCTATCGATCCGACCAACAAGTACTACCTGGCCGGTTTGCCGCAGCGCACCTTCGATCCGGACAAGGCCAAGTTCCATTTCCAGAAGGCCAAAGTAGGCAGCGCGCCGATCCAGATTTTCGCTTCGCCGGCAGCGGAAGGGTCGGTTGAAATGGCGATGTTCCTTCAGCAGGTGGCGCCGCAAGCCGGTCTGAATCTGCAGGTGTCGCGCGTGCCGTCCGACGGCTACTGGTCGAACCACTGGATGAAGCATCCGCTGGGTTTCGGCAATATCAACGCGCGTCCGAGCGCCGATGTGATCTTCACGCAGTTCTTCAAGTCGGACGCACCGTGGAACGAAGCGAACTGGAAGAGCGCGAAGTTCGACCAGATGCTGGTCGCGGCACGCGGCGAACCGGACGATGCGAAGCGCAAGAAGATTTACGGCGACATGCAGGTGTTGGTGCATGAAACCGGCGGTGTCGGCATTCCATTGTTCCAGAGCTCGCTCGATGCCTACACCTCGAAGCTCAAGGGCCTCGGCTCGATTCCGCTGGCCGGTCTGATGGGTTTCATGTTCGCGGAAAACGTCTGGCTGGAAGCGTGAGCAACTGACGCGCAGTAACGAAGGGTTTCCAGTCTGGCGAACTGGAAAGTCGGACCCGGCAATACAGGCAATAAGCACGCCGCTGATCGAGCGGCGTGCGGCTTCAACCATAGAGGCGACTTTCGATGAAAGCACATGCGCAACGACTCATCGCCGCGCGCCTTGGCCTCGCGCTGCTGACGCTGCTGCTGGTCTCGGCGGTCGTGTTCGCCATCACCGGGCTGCTTCCCGGCGATGCGGCCCAGCAGGCGCTCGGCCAGGCCGCGACCCCGGAAGCCGTAGCGGCATTGCGGCATCAGTTCGGTCTCGACCAGCCGGCACTGCAACGCTACTTCGAGTGGCTCCTTCATATCGTCAGCGGCAATTTCGGCACCTCGTTGTCGAACAATCTGCCGGTCAGCGAGTTGATCGCCACGCGTCTGCCGAATTCGCTGGTGCTGGCCGGTCTGACGGCATTGGTCTCGGTGCCCGTGGCCTTGCTGATCGGTATTTCCTCGGCGATGTTCCGCGGCTCGCTGCTCGACCGCACGCTCAACGTGCTCACGCTCTCGACGGTGGCCGTGCCGGAGTTTCTGATCGCCACGATTGCCGTGCTGATCTTCGCCGTCAAGCTGCGCTGGCTGCCCGCACTGTCGTATCTCTCGGAAGTGCATTCGTTCGGCGCGCTGCTGCGCATCTACGCGATGCCGGTGATGACGCTGTGCTGCGTGATCGTCGCGCAGATGGCGCGCATGACGCGCGCCGCGGTGCTCGATCAGTTGAATTCGTCGTACGTTGAAATGGCGGTGCTCAAGGGCGCCTCGCCTGCGCGGGTGGTGCTGTGGCACGTGTTGCCCAATACCATCGGGCCGATTGCTAATGCGGTGGCGTTGAGCCTGTCGTATCTGTTCGGCGGCGTGGTGATCGTGGAATCAATCTTCAACTATCCCGGCCTCGCGAGCCTGATGGTGGATGCCGTCACCAATCGCGACATGCCGCTCGTGCAGGGCTGCGTGATGGTGTTCTGCGCGGCGTATCTCGCACTCGTGATGATCGCCGACCTGTGTCAAATCGTATCCAACCCGAGGCTGCGTCGATGATGAGCCAACCTACCAATCCCCACGTGCCTCACGCGACGACCGAGTTGTACGACGTGAGTCCCGAGCAGGTTCTACCGGAGCCGGTTTCGTACGAGGCGGCGGCGCTGAAAACGGGCGTGCTCAAGCGTCTCGTGCATCGTTTTTCGGTGCTCGGTCTGATCGGCCTCGTGCTGGTGGCGTTCTGGCTGATCGTCGCGTTCATCGGGCCGCTCGTCGCCCCGTATAAAGGCGGCACGCTGACGTCGACGGAGATTTTCGGCCGCTATAGCGCGGCGTATCCGCTCGGCACCGACTATCTCGGCCGCGATATGTTGAGCCGGATTCTCTACGGCGCGCGCTACACGGTAGGCCTTGCGCTGGCGGCCGCGGTGCTGGCCAGCGTGATCGGCACGTTCTTCGGCTTGCTCGCCGCCGTGTCGGGACGCTGGGTCGATGAAATCCTCAGCCGCCTGTTCGACGCGCTGATTTCGATCCCGAGCAAGGTGCTCGCGCTCGTGGTGATCGCCGCATTCGGATCGTCGATCCCGATGCTGACAACCGTCGCCGCTTTGGCCTATATCCCGGGCGCATTCCGCATTTCGCGCTCGCTCGCGGTGAACCTGATGGGCCTCGAATATGTACAAGTGGCCAAAGCGCGCGGCGAGGGCATTTTCTATATCGCGCGGGTCGAAGTGCTGCCGAACATGATTCATCCGATGCTCGCCGATTTCGGTTTGCGCTTCGTGTTCATCGTGCTGCTGCTGAGCGGCCTGAGTTTTCTCGGGCTCGGCGTGCAGCCGCCGAATGCGGATTGGGGATCGCTCGTGCGCGAGAACATCGGCGGTTTGTCCGAGGGGGCGCCCGCTGTTTTGATGCCGGCCATTGCGATTGCGACGCTGACCATCGGTATGAATCTGTTGATCGACAACCTGCGGCGTCGCGGCCGCAGCCATGGAGGTGCATGATGGCTGATCGCGCTGAGCAGGACATGATCGAAGTAAAGGGCCTGCGGGTCGTCGCTGGTGCGGCGCCGGGGCCGGTGACGGAAATCGTCAAGGGTGTCGATTTTTCGGTGAAGAAGGGCGAGGTGCTGGCGCTGATCGGCGAGTCCGGGTCGGGCAAGACGACCATTGCGCTGTCTCTGCTGGGCTATGCGCGCGCGGGTTGTTCGATTAGCAGCGGTTCGATTCGGATCGGCGAGCTGGATGTGCTCTCGCTCGATGCTCAGGGCCGTCGCGCATTGCGGGCGCGGACCGTGGCGTATGTCGCGCAGAGTGCGTCGGCGGGTTTCAATCCGGCGCGCACGATCATGGATCAGGTGACCGAGCCCGCGTTGCTGCATCGGCTGATGACGAAGGACGCGGCACGCACGAAAGCGATCGGCCTGTTCCGCGCGCTTGCGCTGCCCGAGCCGGAGACGATTGGCGATCGCTATCCGCATCAGGTGTCGGGTGGGCAGTTGCAGCGGCTGATGGCCGCGATGGCGTTGATTACGGATCCGGCGGTGGTGGTGTTCGACGAGCCGACCACCGCGCTCGATGTCACCACGCAGATCGAAGTGCTCGCGGCCTTCAAGAAAGTGGTCCGCGAACTCGGTACGACCGCCGTGTACGTGTCGCACGATCTGGCGGTGGTCGCGCAGATGGCGGACCGCATTGTTGTGCTGAACGGCGGCGCGGTGAAGGAAAACGGCGCGGTCGCGCAAGTGCTCGATGCGCCCGTGGATGCCTACACGCAGCAATTGCTCGCCGCCACGCGCCGTCCGGAAATGGAACTGGAAACGCCGAAGCTGCTCGGCAAGCACATCCCGCCGCTGCTCGAAATTCGCGGGCTGGCGGCCGGCTATGGACGGATCGACCGCTTCGGCGCGCCCGCCGTGCGCGTGCTCGACGACGTCAGCCTGTCGATCCCACGCGGCAGCACGCTCGGTGTGATCGGCGAATCCGGCTCCGGCAAGACCACGCTTGCGCGGGTGGTGGCGGGTCTCGTCGACCGTGCGCGCGGCGAAGTGTTGTTCGACGGCAAGCCCTTGCCCGCGCAACTGTCGCGCCGCACGCCGGAGCAGTACCGGCAGATTCAGATCGTGTTCCAGAACGCCGATACCGCGCTGAACCCGAGCCATTCGATCGCCGATATTCTGGGCCGCCCGCTCGCGTTCTATCACCATCTGAGTGGGTCGGCGGCGAAGAAACGCATGGTGGAATTGCTCGATCTGGTGAAGCTGCCGGCCTCGATCGCCACGCGCACGCCTGCCGGACTCTCCGGCGGCCAGAAGCAGCGCGTGAATCTGGCGCGCGCGCTCGCCGCCAATCCCGCGTTGATTCTGTGCGACGAAGTGACCTCCGCGCTCGATACGGTGGTGGGCGCGGCGATTCTCGATCTGCTGGCCGAATTGCGCCGCGAACTCGGGGTGTCGTACATGTTCATCAGCCACGATATCTCGACCGTGCGCGCGATCTGCGACGAAGTGATCGTGCTGTACGCGGGGCAGCGCGTGGAAGCCGGGCAGCGCGACGTGCTCGCCGCGCCGCCATATCACCCGTACACGGAATTGCTGGTCGACTCGGTGCCCGCCTTGAAACCGGGCTGGCTCGATGCTCGCCGCGAGATCGGTTGTGCCGCGTTGCCGCCGATGGGCGAGAGTGCCGATGTCCCCGAGTTGTGTTCGTTCCGCGCGCGCTGTCCGGTGCGTATCGACGGCATGTGCAATATGACGCCGCCTTCCCTGAAGAAGCTGCCTTCGGGCGCGGAGATTCTTTGCCATCATCCAGCCACCGAATTGAATCGCTTGCAGACCACGGAGGCGACCCCGGCATGAACGGACGATTTGTGCGCATAGCGGAGACGGGCCGCAAGACCTTTCCGATTATCGTGGACGGCGTTGTGCGCGAGGCCGCCGAGGGCGACACGCTGATGGTCGCGTTGCTGACCGGGGTGAGCACCCTGCGCGATTCCGAATTCGGCGACGGCCGCCGCGCCGGTTTCTGTTTGATGGGCGCGTGCCAGGACTGCTGGGTCTGGACGGCGCAAGGCGAACGCATGCGGGCGTGCAGTACGCCCGCGTTGCCTGGCATGTCGATCGTCACGAAGCTGGCCGAAGCCGGGGAGGGTGTATGGCCCCGCGCGTAGTGATCATTGGCACCGGCCCGGCGGGCGTGCGCGCTGCCGAGGCGCTGGTCGAAGCCGGGCTGCGGCCAACGGTTATCGACGAAGGACGGCGTGACGGTGGCCAGATTTATCGGCGGCAACCGGAGGGGTTTTCGCGCAGCTACGAGACGCTGTACGGCACTGAAGCCGCGCGCGCCGCTTCGCTGCATCAGAGCTTCGACGCGCTGAAGGGCAAGATCGACTATCTGCCCGAGACGCTGGTCTGGAATATCTCGCCGAACGCCGTGCATCTGGTGAGCGGTACGCGCTACCAGACGCTGGCGTTCGATTCGCTGATTGTTTGCAGCGGTGCGACAGACAGGCTGATGCCGGTCAAGGGCTGGCACCAGGCCGGCACCTATAGCCTCGGCGGCGCGCAGGTTGCGCTGAAATCGCAGGGCTGCGCGATCGGCTCGCGCATCGTGATGATGGGCAGCGGTCCGCTGCTGTATCTCGTGGCGGCGCAATATGTGAAGGCGGGCGCGCAGGTGGCCGCGGTGCTCGATACGTCAACGTTCATGCAGCGCGTGGCCGCACTGCCGCGTTTGCTGGCGATTCCGGCCGCGCTCAAAAAAGGGATTGCGTTGACGCGTGTGCTGGCAAAGGCGCACGTGCCGGTTCATCGCGGCGTACAGCCTTTGGAGATCAAAGGCTCGCCGCAAGAGGGCGTGAGCGGTGTCGTGGTTGCGTTACCGGATGGCAAGCACCTGGAACTGGCATGCGATGCGGTCGCGCTCGGTTATCACTTGCGTCCCGAGACGCAGCTTGCGGACCTCGCGGGGTGCCGCTTCCAGTTCGACGACAAGTCGCGTCAGTGGCTTCCGCAAATCGACGACGACGGTCGTAGCAGCGTCAAGGGCGTCTACCTGGCCGGCGATGGCGCAAGAGTGCGCGGTGCGGACGCTGCCGAACGTTCGGGCCGCCTCGCGGCACTGGCGGCGTTGAGCGATCACGGCATGCAGGTTGAAGGTGTCGAGCGTTTGCGAGCCGAACTCGCGCGTTTCACACGCTTTGCCGCAGGCTTGCGCGAAGCCTTTCCGTGGCCGGCGAAATTCGCCGCTGCGTTGCCGGACGAAACGATCGTCTGCCGCTGTGAGGCGATTACGGCCGGCGAGTTACGCCGTGTCGTGCACGCAACCGGCGCCCAGGAAGCCAATCGCGCGAAGGCCTTTTCGCGCGTCGGTATGGGGCGCTGCCAAGGGCGTTACTGCGGCCACGCCGGCGCGGAAATCATCGCGGCGGCGGCTTCGGTGCCGTTGTCTTCGGTGGGACGGCTGCGCGGCCAGGCGCCCGTCAAACCGCTGCCTGTGGCGCTGACCGAGGAGGTGGCCGAATGAGCGCGACGACCGCGAACGAAGCCGACGTGATTGTGATCGGCGGCGGCATCATGGGCACCACGACCACGTTCTTTTTGCGTCAGCGTCAGCGTTCGGTGATTCTGCTCGAACGTGGACTCACGGGGCAACAGGCAAGCGGCGTGAACTTCGGCGGCGTCCGCCGGCAGGGCCGCGCGCTGCCGCAACTGGCGATGGCGAACCGAGCGCTGCGTACATGGCAACGCTCGGCGGAACTGCTCGGTGAGGACGTCGAGTTTCTGGCCTCGGGGCACACACGCGTGTGCTACCACCAGAAGGACGTGGAGAATTTCGATCAATATGCGATCGACGCCCGCGCGTACGGACTCGACCTCACCGTGCTGCATGGCGATGCCCTGTTCGAACGCTTTCCGTTTCTCGGTCGCGAGGTGCTGGCGGCGTCGATTTCACCACTCGACGGCCACGCTAATCCGCGTCTCGCCGCGCCCGCGTTTGGTCGTGCGGCCGCGCGGCTCGGTGCTCAGGTGATCGAGAACACCGAGATCGTGCGCGTCGAAAAAGAAGGCGGGCGGTTTCGCGTGGAGAGCGCCAGCGGCGACGTGTATTGGGCCGCGCAACTCGTGATCTGCGCGGGCGCCTGGGCAAGCCGTCTGAGCGAACAGTTCGGCGAACCCGTTCCGCTGGTTGTGAGCGGACCGCAGATGTCCGTGACCGAGCCGGTGCCGTATGTGTTCAAGTCGTCGATGGGCGTGTTCACGTCGAACAAGGAAGAGAGCATCTATTTCCGCCAGATTCCGCGCGGCAACATCATTGTCGGCGGCGGTCCCGGTGGGCCGGCGGATGCCGTGACGTGCCGCGCGTCGGTCCTGCCTCGCAATACCGTGCGGCAAGTCGCGCAGTTGCGGCGGCTCGTGCCCGCGATGGCGCCGCTGCACGTGATTCGCGTGTGGAGCGGCGTGGAAAGCTATCTGCCCGACAACGAACCGGTAATCGGTCCGAGCAGCAAGGTCGAGGGCCTGTACTACGCGTTCGGTTTCTGCGGCTCGGGTTTCCAGATCGGTCCGGGTGTTGGCGAGACGCTGGCCGAACTCGTCGACACGGGTAGCACGGAGATTCCCCTCGACGTGTTTTCCGTCTCCCGGTTTGCGAAGCAAGCCGCGCCTCGCCCGACCATTGCGACGTCATGAAACAGTCCATCAGCCTCAATGCCGCCCGGGCGTTTATCGAAGCCCATTTCGACGAACCGGTGACGCTCGCGCAACTCGCTGCGCTGTCCGCGCTCAGCGTGTCGCGCTTCGCGACAGTGTTTCGTCAGCAGTACGGTTCATCGCCTTATCGCTATCTGTGCGGGTTGCGGATTCAGCGGGCGCAGACCTTGTTGCTCGAAGGCGTGCCGGGATCGGTGGTGGCCACGGAGGTGGGCTTTTTCGATCAAAGCCACTTCGGCCGGCATTTCAAACGATGCTGCGGGATGACGCCCAGCATGTTCATCGCGCGCGCCGGGGCGAATGCGGCGAAGCATGCGGTGAAGCACGGCGGCGCGGCTCAGGCTACTGCGCCGCGTTCAGCTTCCGCCATAACGTCGTCTTGCTGATGCCGAGCGCCTCGCAAACCGCATCGCGATCGCCGTCGCATGCGGCGAGCGTGGCGCGGATTTCGTCGGCTTCCACGTGACGGCTGCGTTCGCGTAGCGTCAGCGCTGCTTTCTTTGAGCGTGCTTGAGGCTGCTCGAAAATTTCGGGCGCGACGGTGCGGAGTACTTCGCGCGTAAAGACAGTTTCTGTTGCGCCGTTTGAGCCCGTGTCCGTGTCTGCATCGGCAAGCTCAACCGCAATCCGCTCTATCACGTTCTGCAATTCACGCACGTTGCCCGGCCACATGTAACGCTTTAACGGCTCACTGAGATCATTGAGGACGCGTGCCGCAGCATCCGCATCGGGTAGCCGGGTCGCCAGTCTCGGCTCGCGCGACGCGGCCTGCAACAGCAGTTCGACCGCGAGCGGCAGCAGATCGGTGGGCCGCTCGCGCAGCGGCGGCAATGCGATGCTCAGAATGTTGAGCCGGTAGTACAGGTCCGCGCGGAAGCTGCCCGCCTCGATCCCTTCGGTCAACGCACGATGCGTCGCCGCAACGACCCGGATGTCCACGCGCGTCGGCTCCGTCGAACCGAGCCGCACGACTTCGCGTTCCTGCAGCACGCGCAACAGACGACTCTGCAACGACAGCGGCATCTCGGCGATTTCGTCGAGAAACAAGGTGCCGCGGTGCGCCACTTCGATCAGCCCCGCCTTGCCGCCTTTGCGTGCGCCGGTGAACGCGCCTTCCTCATAGCCGAACAACTCGCTCTCAAGCAATGCCTCGGGAAACGCGCCGCAATTGATGGCGACGAAGGCGAAGTCGCGCCGCGCGCTCAGCTGATGCATGCTCTGCGCGACCATCTCCTTGCCGGTGCCGCTTTCGCCGAGAATCAGCACGGTGGCGTCCGATCTGGCGTAGCGCTGCACGAGCGTGCGGACCCGTTCCATCGAAGCGGATACGCCGACGATATCGCCGAGCCGGTAACGCGCGCTGAACTGCTGCACGCGCTGCCGCGAGCGCAACGTGCGGTCGAGCCGTTCGACCGCGCGCGATTCCTGAAACGTCAGTACGGTGCCGGGCGCCGTGCCGTTGCTCGCGAGCGGCCCGCGCTGCACGACATAGCTCGCGCCACGCACCGTGCAGAACGAATCGCCGTCCGAGTCCGGCAAGCTGCCCGCGAGATCGGGTGCGAGGTCGAGCAGCGCGCGGCCCACTGCCTGCACTGCGTCGATGCCGAGCACGCCGGCGAGACGCTGGTTCATCGCTTCGACGCGCCCTTGCGCGTCGAGCGCCACCACGCCGTCGCGCAGATGCTGCAGCAGATTGTCGAGCCGCTGACGGCGAACTGTCTCGCGGCGAGTGGCCTGCGCGACTTCGAGTGCGGTGTCGAACGCGGCGCGTACCGACGCGCGCGAGTACAGAAACACCGCGCCCATGCCGGCGTTCGCCGCGAGATCGGCGATGAGCCCCGGGCCGACCACGGCGCCGATGCCGCGATCGCGCAGATCGAGAACGACACTCTCCGCATCCTGCGCCGATTGATACGACGCAAATGTCACATCGATGTCGTACGCAGCGATGAAGCGGCGCACTTCGTCCGGCGTGTCGCCGTGCGTGACGAGTGCGACCTTCGCGCCGTCGCGCCGCGCTCGCGCGAGCGCGTGCATGACGTCGAAACCAGTCGGCCCGATCAGCACGACCGGTACGCTGACGCGTGTTTTCAGATACGCACCATTGGAGCCGCCGGCGATCACGACATCCGGACGCCCGGCCCCGACTGCGTCGATCTCATGCACGGCGTCTTCGAAGCCATGCGAGACGATGCGCAGATCGGCGCGTTCGACGTACTCACCGGCAATGTCGAAGAACAGATCGCGCAGGCGGCTGATGCTGACGGCCCAGATGCGTGGGCGTTGCGCGGGGTCGAAGGGAGGCGTGCTCACGGCGGGCGGCTCGTTGTCTGGAGAAAAGGGGCGGGAAGGATGAGAAGCCCGCGTATTATGCACCCGTCGTTTTCGAATTTGAAACTCGTGATTTCACTTATGAAACCTTCCGGTGGCGCGGCCGGGGAGTGGTTTGTTTGTTAAATCAACCGCTTAGCGGTGGGCGCGTCACCTGGCCCATTCTTTGCTGTATTAGCCTCCGTTTTCACCGGTCACCGCATTGAAACCCTGAAAGACAAGCTCGGCGCGCTGATTGCCGCACGAACGCAACCCCCGCAGTTGGAGACGAAATTATGAGTGAAGCCGATAGCAGCACGCCTAATGCAGGCGCCTTCAAACCGAAGAAATCCGTCGCCCTGTCCGGCGTGACGGCGGGCAACACCGCGCTGTGCACGGTCGGCAAGACTGGCAACGACCTGCACTACCGTGGCTACGACATTCTCGACATCGCCGGTGCGTGCGAATTCGAAGAGATCGCTTATCTGCTGGTCCACGAAAAGCTGCCGACGCAAGCCGAACTGAGCGCCTACAAGACGAAGCTCAAGGCGCTGCGCGGCCTGCCCGCGAATGTGAAGGCCGCGCTGGAGTGCGTTCCTGCCGGCGCGCACCCCATGGATGTGATGCGCACCGGCGTGTCGGTGCTCGGCACCGTGCTGCCGGAGAAAGACGACCACAACCTGCCGGGCGCGCGCGACATCGCCGACAAGCTGATGGCCTCGCTCGGCTCGATGCTGCTGTACTGGTACCACTACTCGCACAACGGCAAGCGTATCGAAGTCGAAACCGACGACGATTCGATCGGCGGCCACTTCTTGCACCTGCTGCACGGCGTGGAGCCGTCGAAAGAGTGGGTCGACGCGATGCATGTGTCGCTGAACCTGTACGCCGAGCATGAATTCAACGCCTCGACGTTCACCGGCCGCGTGATCGCGGGCACGGGCTCGGACATCTACTCGGCGATCACCGGCGCGATCGGCGCATTGCGCGGTCCGAAACACGGCGGCGCGAACGAAGTCGCGTTCGAGATCCAGTCGCGCTATCAGACGCCGGACGAGGCCGAAGCCGATATCCGCCGTCGCGTGGAAAACAAGGAAGTGGTGATCGGTTTCGGTCACCCGGTGTACACGATCTCCGACCCGCGCAACAAGGTCATCAAGGAAGTCGCGAAGCAGCTTTCGAAGGAAGCGGGCAACCTGAAGCTGTTCAGCATCGCCGAGCGACTTGAATCGGTGATGTGGGAAGCGAAGAAAATGTTCCCGAATCTCGACTGGTTCAGCGCGGTCTCGTATCACATGATGGGCGTGCCGACGGCTATGTTCACGCCGCTGTTCGTGATCGCCCGTACGGCTGGCTGGAGCGCGCACATTATCGAGCAGCGGATCGACAACAAGATCATCCGTCCGAGCGCGAATTACACCGGTCCTGATGACCTGCCGTTCGTGCCGCTCGCCAAGCGCGGCTAAAAGCGTCTAACGGTGCGCGCGGTGCAAGCCGTGTAAGCGCAAAGCCGCAAGCGTTTCTCCTCCATTGCGTCTCATGAGCGCGGCGCAATGAAGTTGGGCCTTGGCTCGCTGGAACCCCGAGCCAAGGCTGTTTTTTTGAAGCGCATGGTGCGGCGCATCAACGAAACACACGGCAAGCCGTCGTGCCACCGCGAGCTAAACTACACAAGCTATCCGATCGACTTGCGAGGGAAGCGCCGCTTGAAAGAGGGGCAGCGGATTGTGAAGCACGGCTGCCGCCATTGTCCCCGGATCATTATTGTTTTGTCCCCTACGCTATGAATACTGCCAACCGCAAACGCCTTCCCGGCACTCAACTTGATTTCTTCGACACGCGTGCTGCCGTCGATGCGATCCAGCCCGGCGCTTATGACACGCTGCCGTACACCTCGCGCGTGCTGGCCGAAAATCTCGTGCGCCGCTGCGATCCGGTGACGCTGACCGCGTCGCTCAAGCAGATCATCGAACGCAAGCGCGAGCTGGATTTTCCGTGGTTTCCGGCGCGCGTGGTGTGTCATGACATTCTCGGCCAGACCGCGCTGGTCGACCTCGCCGGTCTGCGCGACGCGATCGCGGCGCAAGGCGGTGACCCCGCGATGGTCAACCCGGTCGTGCCGACGCAGCTTGTGGTGGACCACTCGCTCGCCGTCGAGTGTGGCGGTTTCGATCCGGATGCGTTCGCGAAGAACCGCGCGATCGAAGATCGCCGCAATGAGGACCGCTTCGATTTCATCAACTGGACCAAGCGCGCGTTCAAGAACGTCGACGTGATTCCGCCGGGCAACGGCATCCTGCATCAGATCAACCTCGAGCGCATGAGCCCGGTGGTGCAGGTCAAAGACGGCGTGGCGTTCCCCGATACGCTCGTCGGCACCGACTCGCATACGCCGATGGTGGATGCGCTCGGCGTGATCGCGATCGGCGTGGGCGGTCTCGAAGCGGAAAGCGTGATGCTCGGTCGTGCGTCTTATATGCGCCTGCCGGACATTATCGGTGTGGAGCTCACGGGCAAGCCGGCTGAGGGCATTACCGCGACCGACGTCGTGCTATCGCTCACCGAATTCCTGC
This sequence comes from Paraburkholderia haematera, assembly GCF_905220975.1. Taxonomy (GTDB): domain Bacteria; phylum Pseudomonadota; class Gammaproteobacteria; order Burkholderiales; family Burkholderiaceae; genus Paraburkholderia; species Paraburkholderia haematera. Next base: position 208,041 of record NZ_CAJNBK010000004.1, read on the forward strand.
GCCGAGAAAAAGTGGTCGGCGCGTACCTCGAGTTCTACGGACAAGGCACGGCCAACCTGACGCTCGGCGATCGCGCGACCATCGCCAACATGGCGCCCGAATTCGGTGCGACGGCGGCGATGTTCTACATCGACGAGCAGACCATCAAGTACCTCAAGCTCACCGGCCGCGACGATGAACTCGTCAAGCTGGTCGAGACCTACGCCAAAGAAACCGGCCTGTGGGGCGATACGCTGAAGCACGCCGAGTATGAGCGCGTGCTGAAGTTCGATCTGTCTACCGTGGTGCGCACGCTCGCGGGTCCGTCGAACCCGCATCGCCGTTTGCCGGTTTCCGAACTGGCTGCGCGCGGTATCAGCGGCAAGGTGGAGAACGAGCCGGGCCTGATGCCGGACGGCGCGGTGATTATTGCCGCGATCACAAGCTGCACGAACACCAACAACCCGCGCAACATGATCGCCGCCGGCTTGCTGGCGCGTAATGCCAATCGGCACGGGTTGATCCGCAAGCCGTGGGCGAAGACTTCGCTCGCGCCGGGCTCGAAGGCGGTCACGCTGTATCTGGAAGCCGCGGGCCTGTTGCCGGAACTGGAGCAACTGGGCTTCGGCGTGGTCGCGTATGCGTGCACGTCGTGCAACGGCATGTCGGGTGCACTGGATCCGGTGATCCAGAAGGAAATCGTCGATCGCGATCTGTATGCGACGGCTGTGCTGTCCGGTAACCGCAACTTCGACGGCCGCATTCACCCGTATGCGAAGCAGGCCTTCCTCGCGTCGCCGCCGCTGGTGGTGGCCTACGCGATTGCCGGCACGATCCGCTTCGACATCGAGAAGGATGTGCTGGGCGTCGACGCTAACGGCAACGAGATCAAGCTGAAGGACATCTGGCCGTCGGATGAAGAGATCGACGCGATCGTCGCTTCGAGCGTGAAGCCGGAACAGTTCCGCAAGGTGTACGAACCGATGTTCGCCGTTTCCGTGGATACCGGTGAGAAGGCCGATCCGCTGTACGACTGGCGTCCGATGAGCACGTACATCCGCCGTCCGCCGTATTGGGAAGGCGCGCTTGCCGGTGAGCGCACGCTTAAGGGCATGCGTCCGCTGGCCGTGCTGGGCGACAACATCACAACCGACCACCTGTCGCCTTCGAATGCGATTCTGGCGGACAGTGCCTCGGGTGAGTACCTCGCCAAAATGGGCTTGCCGGAAGAGGACTTCAATTCGTACGCAACCCACCGTGGCGACCACCTGACCGCGCAGCGTGCCACCTTCGCGAACCCGACGCTGAAGAACGAGATGGTGCTGGAAGACGGCAAGGTGAAGGCAGGTTCGTTGGCGCGCATCGAGCCCGAGGGTAAGGTGACGCGCATGTGGGAAGCGATCGAAACCTACATGGAGCGCAAGCAGCCGCTGATCGTGATCGCGGGGGCCGACTACGGTCAGGGTTCATCGCGAGACTGGGCGGCGAAGGGCGTGCGGCTTGCCGGTGCGGAAGCGATTGTGGCTGAAGGGTTCGAGCGGATTCACCGCACGAATCTGGTGGGCATGGGCGTGTTGCCGCTGGAATTCAAACCGGGTGTGAATCGTCTTACGCTGGCTATCGACGGCACCGAAACCTACGACGTGATCGGCGAACGCAAACCGCGCGCCGACCTCACGCTCGTGATTCATCGCAAGAGCGGTGAGCGCGTGGAGGTACCGGTGACGTGCCGCCTGGACACTGCGGAAGAGGTGTCGATCTACGAAGCCGGCGGCGTGTTGCAACGCTTTGCGCAGGACTTTCTTGAATCGACGAAGGCTGCGGCTTAAGGCCTTTATTTAAGGCCTTTATTTAAGGCCTTTATTTAAGACCTTTATTTAAGACCTTTAAGCCCTCATCAGGACACTAATTTCATGGCCCACAAACCTCAGATCAAGATTCCGGCGACGTACATGCGCGGCGGTACCAGCAAAGGCGTGTTCTTCCGGCTGCAGGATTTACCCGAGGCGGCGCGGGTGCCGGGCGCCGCGCGCGATGCGTTGCTGATGCGTGTCATCGGCAGCCCCGATCCCTATGGCAAGCAGATCGACGGCATGGGCGGCGCCACATCGAGCACGAGCAAGACGGTCATTATCGCGAAGAGCAGCAAGCCTGATCATGATGTGGATTATCTGTTCGGGCAGGTTTCTATCGATAAGGCTTTTGTCGATTGGAGCGGCAATTGCGGGAATCTGTCTGCTGCGGTGGGGCCGTTTGCGATTAGCGCGGGTCTGGTCGATGCAAGCCGGATTCCGCATGACGGTGTGGCTATTGTGCGCATCTGGCAGGCGAATATCGGCAAGACGATCATCGGGCATGTGCGTATTACCGATGGCGCCGTGCAAGAAACGGGTGACTTTGAACTCGACGGCGTGACGTTTCCGGCCGCTGAAGTTCAGCTTGAGTTCATGGACCCGGCCGCCGAAGAAGAGGGTGCTGGCGGCGCGATGTTCCCCACAGGCAATCTGGTCGACGACCTCGACGTGCCCGGTGTCGGCACGCTGAAGGCGACGATGATCAATGCCGGTATCCCGACCATTTTCGTGGACGCGGAAGCGATCGGTTATACGGGCACCGAACTACAGGACGCTATCAACAGCGACGATAAGGCGCTGGCGATGTTCGAAACCATTCGTGCGCATGGTGCGGTGCGGATGGGCCTGATCAAGAGTCTCGATGAGATTGCGACGCGGCAGCATACGCCGAAGATTGCTTTTGTCGCCAGGCCTGCCGACTACGTTGCTTCCAGCGGCAAGCGGGTTGCCGCGAGTGACGTCGATCTGCTGGTGCGGGCGATGTCGATGGGTAAGCTGCATCACGCGATGATGGGGACGGCGGCTGTTGCGATCGGTACGGCGGCGGCGATTTCAGGGACCCTGGTGAATCTTGCCGCCGGCGGCGGCTCGCGGGATGCGGTGCGGTTTGGACATCCGTCGGGGACGTTGCGCGTGGGTGCCGAGGCTCGGGAGGAAGGTGGGGCGTGGACGGTCACCAAGGCGATCATGAGCCGGAGTGCGCGGGTGTTGATGGAAGGGTGGGTGAGGGTGCCGGGGGAATGAGTTAGCGGTTGCCAGCCCGGCACGCCTGCACCGCGGTACCTGTATCGGCATGGGTGAGGCGGCCATGGTGCGCATTGCGGACGTTCACGCCTCACTACGGCGAACGTCCGCTCCCAACTCCTGCGGATGCGTCCTTTCGACCCAAAGCCGATCTGGAGGCTGTCACAATGCAGTCATTCAAAGGTGGCTGCCGGGCTGCCAGACTCACCGTCGAGTTGATGACCTGCAAACTAGCGACCAGTTACGAACTCAGCGTAGCGAAAATTACTCGCGTCTAAAACTGAGAATAGCCCTTCCTATTGAATTTCCTGATACTAACGGATTCGGCATCCAGGCCGTAAAGACGTCGAGGGTGTCTCCATCCAGCTTGTAGGATCGTTCCTGCTCACTGCCGTTCCAGGCTTCATTCCAAGATGAGTCAACCTTTGTGATGAACCTATCCCCATCTATCCGATACCGTCCTGTATAGGACACCATAGTACGGAAAAGTGCCACCAGCTTCTCATCTGTATCCCCTGGCTCCCGCGCCGTTGCGGTAATGAGTACCATCATGCGCCCATCAGACCCGAAAATAAGGTACCCATTGGGGTTGGCGCCCCACGGTTGACTGCGCTCCCTTGAATCCTGAAGCTCAGTATCAAAAGAAACCAACCGCCAGCAACCGTGGAGCTTAGTGTCGCGCTCGGACATATTCCCTCCTGTAGTAGTTCGCCTGAATGTACCCACCTGTCGAACGTAGGGTATGTTGCCATGCAAATCGCGGAAAGCACCGTCAAATTCGCGGGATGCGCCCCGGGCCGCCGAAATGCGCCATTCGACGGACTTGCAAGATCTACTATCTTTTCGCAAAGTCATTCAAACGCGTTCGCGATAATCCGTCGGCGACATTCCGAACGCTCGCCGAAAAATCGGACTGAATGCCGCCTCGCACACAGGCGAGATCGAATACATCGAAAAAGACGTCCCCTGCAAGGCGCCCGCGCGGTAACGCGATATTGCGTTGCCGCAGAGGGTTTCGGCGTGTCGGCATCATTTTTGGCGTTTCAGTCATGGTAAATGGGGATTCCTGGCCCAATAATCTAGTTCAGGTTGCCGTGGGTTCCCAGAACTGCCGCGCGCTGCTCGTCGATCAGCCTCGATCTGAACGCGTGTGGGGGAACCGCATGACGGCTTTCTCTTTGTGGTCCGAAGCGCCGGCGGATCGCATGAGGCAACGTCCGCCGGTGAGAAGCCTTTGTGACTATCGAACGGGAGTCAGCTATGAGCAACAAACCCACGATCGTTCTCGTGCATGGATTCTGGGGCGGCGCCGCTCACTGGAGCAAAGTGATCATCGAACTTTCACGCAAGGGCTATTCGTCGATTCGCGCTGTCGAAATGCCCTTGACCTCGCTCGCGGATGACGCCGAGCGAACCCGGAAAATGGTTGCACAGATCAATGGGCCGGTACTACTCGTCGGTCACTCGTACGGTGGTGCGGTCATCACGGAAGCAGGCGATCTGCCGAACGTTGTCGGACTGGTCTACATCGCGGCCTTTGCACCCGATGCAGGCGAAAGCCCTGGCGGCATCACGCAGGAAAGCGTTCCCGTTGCCGCGGCCAATCTCGCCCCTGACAGCGATGGTTATCTGTGGGTCAAGCCAGAAAAGTTTCACGAGAGTTTCTGCCAGGACCTGACGCCGGAAGAGGGGCTGGTGATGGGGGTGACACAAAAGGCGCCGCTCGCCAGTACGTTCGGCGATACGATCACGGCTCCTGCGTGGAAGAAGAAGCCATCGTGGTATCAGATTTCAAGCGAAGACAGAATGATTTCGCCGGAAAACGAGGCGAGGATGTCAGCCCGATTGGGCGCGAAGAAAATCATTACGCTAGTGGCCAGCCATGCCTCGCTGGCATCGAAACCCGTGGAAGTTGCAGCCTTGATTGACGAGGCCGCGACGGAGGCGGTCAAGAGCCTGTGATCTGAGCGCTGATTTGGATATGTACAGACACATGTCTCTATTGTCTGCGCTCATGGCCCGGCGGCGAAGGGTTCGTCGGGCCCCCTAATGGGTGTCGACGATCTAGACATTGATGTCGAACGGCCGAAACTGGCCGCGTGCATGCCTCATGCAATCGGCATGCCAACCTGAACCACGCAAATCTCTGATCGGCGGCAGGCGACCCGGAGCGCCCGGCCATCGCTACAAAAAGCGGACGCGTGACGCACGTGATCAAATTGGAGTTGCGCCAAGGCCGTTATCCGTGTGCGTATTTCAAGGACCGGCAGCACGGATTTCCCGCACGGCCTGTCAGCGTCCCGGGCTCACTCGCCGGGCGGCGAGCAAGCCTCAAGCGCGGAGCGCCACAGTAGCCACAACGAGAGCCGAGAAGATCAGCGCCGGAGCGAGATGCCCGAACGGCTCCCGGTTTCGTAGCAACGTGAAGAGCACGGCGACCAGGATCGCACCGGCCAGCGTCAGGCCCAGGACTCTGGTTTGTTGGCCAAAAAGAAGTGCCGCAGACAACAGCTCAAGGGCGCCGCAGAGCAGATGAAACCAGGCCGGGTAACCCCAGCGCGCGAAGTCGCGCTTCACCGCGCCGCGTCCTGTGAGATTGACCACCCCGGCAACCGCGAACAGAACCGCTACGATCGTCGCGAGAATCGATTCGAAAGATGCACTGGTCCACACCATCGTCATGCTCCGTTGAATTGCTGAAAGTGCTTTTGTACAGAGAGGTCCGCGATCAGACCGGGGCCATGGGGTTCCCACGCAAGAACTTGCCGGGCATGCTGGCCGCTGACTGTCTGGTCGAGCGCCAGTGCGTCAGCGAACGGTCCAAGCGAGTTGCGAGCATCGTCGAGCGGCCAGGGTTCGACGCGACCGGCGCCGACCGAGGCACGAATCGCTTCACCCATTTCGGCAACGGCAACGGCATCTTCCGCGACCACGTTGAAGATCTGCCCCGCGACTCGACGGTCGCCGCTTGCCGCCCGCTCCACCGCGCTCAGGTAGGCCGTGGCGAGATCGTCGACGTGAACGGCAGGCCAGTGGTTACGACCATCGCCGACGAGCCTCACACTGCCGCTCTGGCGGGCCATGCCGGCAAGCATGCCGAAGACGCCGCCGCCGTAGCCGTGCACCATCGCCGGCCTGAAGATCACTGCAGCAATCGAGCGGCGTGCTGCTAGCGCCAGCACCTGTTGCTCCACTGCGGGCCGCCAGGCGATGAGTGGTGTCGGGTTCAGCGCCGATGCTTCAGTCGCGCGCTCCCCCTCTGTATTGCCGTAGACCCAGGTGCCCGACGTATAGACAAACGCCGCGCCCGGATGCAGATGCGAAAGCATGGCTACAGCCGCGGCCTCATCAGCAGCAGCGGCGGAAGCATCGTTGGTCGACGCGGCGTGCACCACGCCATCAGCGGCACCGGCAGTCGCAGCGAAAGACTGCGGCTCACGCAGGTCGCCGGAATGCAGTGTCACACCGAGACGTGCCAGCGCGCTGGCGGCCGCCGAGCTGTCCTCGCGCACCAGCGCCGTTACCTGATGGCCGAGGCTGATTGCCTTGCGCGCGACCGCTTGCCCGATGAAGCCGGTACCACCCGTAATGAACAGTTTCAAAGCGTTCTCCAATGATTGGCTACGAAGTTGAATAGTCATACAAACGAGACCCATCAGTCTCGTTTTGGCAAATCTAAACGAGACTACCCAGTCTTGTCAACTACTCGGCGATCTGTTATTTATCTCGCATGGACAATTCTTCTCTCCCCGGGCTGACCCCGCTGCAATGCCGTAAGCGGTCTGCAATCCTCGACGGCGCGAAAACCGTTTTTTTACGCGAGGGTTTCGGTCTGGCAACGATGGACGATGTCGCCTCGGCCGCCGGCGTCGGCAAACAGACGGTCTACCGCCACTTCAAGTCGAAGGAGGCGCTCTTCGTTGGTTTGGTCAGCGAGATGTGCGCTCAGGTGGGCGTGCTGCTTGCCAGCGCTCAGGGCGAGCAAACCGATGGCGCACCCGAAGTGGAGTTGCGCGAGTTGGGATGGTTGCTGGCACGAAGCCTTATTACGCCGGATTATCTGCGGCTTTATCGGGCCATCGTTGCTGAGGCCGAGCGTCTTCCGGAACTTGGCCAGGTGTTTTTCGAAAATGGTGCAAAGGTCGTGCGTGCCTTTGCCGCAAAAATTCTGCGAAAGCGTTTTGACGAATCGACTGCTGCATTGCGGGCAGCAACATTCGTTCAATTGGTGCTTGGCGACGCGTATCTGGAACTGTCAATTGGCTACGCGGTGCCCGATGTCGACGCACGCTTTGCGCTGCAGATTGAAGAGGCGGTAGCGGTTGCACTTCGCTAGGGAGCGCCGCATAAGATGTCGAGCCGCTGCATGCGGAGCGCAACAGCGTGTAGCGCGGGAAGCAAGACACCGCATGTCCGATTCCAAACGCGGTCGCGCACCGGTTTCCGTACGATCCAGGCGCGTTTCTAAAATTGTGAGTGTCGTTTTGTGGCCGGTCACTGATGCACCAGGTCAGCCCGACCGCCAAACAACTGCACGACCAGACCGCGCAACCAGCGATTTCCCGCTTCATGGTGATATCTGGCGTGCCAGTGCTGCCGAACGGCGAAGCCTTCCACGGGCACCGGGCAAGGATGAACGGCCAGCTCATTGACTCTCGCCAGGGTCTCGCCAATGTGTCGCGGCAGCGTCGCAATCAGGTCCGTCGTTTTGATGATCGCCCCTAGCCCAAGGAAGCCCGGCAACTCGAGCACCACGTCCCGCTCGATGTGCTCGCGCACCAGCGCCTGTTCCAGCAGTTGGGCGCCGGTCCCCGCAGTAATCGCGACATGCCCCGCCGCACGGTATTGCTTCAACCTGAGTTTAGCGCCCAGCCGCAGGTGATGGCGATTCGTCAGACATACCCAGTCCTGCATGTATAGCTGCTGCTGATAAATCCCGCCGCCCAGCCAGGGCACGTGGCCGATCGCAAGGTCGGCCTCGCCGGATTCCAGCGCGCGTTCGGTATTGCCGTCGATCCGCGCGGCTTCCAGGCGTATGCCCGGTGCCTGTGCCCTCACGTGCGCGAGCATGCGGGGAAGCAGCGTGATGTGACTGGCGTCGGTCATGCAGATACGGAAGCGCCGTTTTGCGGTGGTGGGATCGAATGCGATTTCCCACGCAGCGAAGCGCCGCAACGATTCGAGAATTTCCCGGCACGGCCCGATCAGTGCGTCCGCTTGCGGCGTCGGCGCCATGCCGCCCGGCGTGCGGACGAACAACGGATCCTGCAGATGATCGCGCAAGCGGCCCAGCCAGATGCTGATCGTTGGCTGGCTCTGCCCAAGCTGCTCGGCCACGCGCGTGACGCTGCGGACGTCGTAGAGAAGGTCGAAGAGCTGCAGCAGCTTCAGATCGGGGAGTTCGGTCGGATTCATGGCTTTATTGTCCAGCGCAATGACCTCATTGTAATCATTGCATTGCCGATATGAACGCCGGCTCGTATCTTGGTCTCCATATTGAGGAGACAGCAGTGAAGATTGCGATTCTGGGTGCGGGTGCACTGGGCTGTGCCATCGGCGCGGCACTCACTGAAGGCGGCAACGAGGTATGGTTGCTGAACCGCTCGGCGGCGCATGTGGAGGCCATGCGGCGCGATGGCTTGCAGGTGGACGATGCCAACGGCTCGCGCCGGGTGAAGGTCCTGGCCACGACGCGTGCGGCCGAAGCCGGTGCCGTGGATCTGGTCGTCGTGCTGGTCAAATCATTCCATACCGATGCGGCGATGCGCGGGGCATTGGAACTGATTGGCGCCGAAACACTGGTCCTGTCGTTGCAAAACGGCCTTGGGCACGAGGATGTCCTCGCGGACATCGTGGGTCGCGAGCGTGTGCTGGCCGGCAAGACCTACATCGGCGGCGTGATGCGCAATCCTGGGCACATCGAGTCCGGCGTCACAGGGAAAGCCACCTACATCGGCGAACTCGATGGCCGGATCACCCCCCGCGCAATGGCGATTGCCGAAACGTTCAATGCCGCCGGACTGGCCACCACGGTCAGCGACAACATCGTCGGCACGATGTGGGACAAGCTGCTGGTCAATGTCGCAACCGGCGCGCTGACCGGCGCCACCGGCCTGACCTACGGGCAACTCTACGACGAACCGCTGTTGAAAACGACTGCGCTCGCGGCGGTCGCCGAAGCGATGGCGGTCGCTCAGGCCGCTGGCGTGAAGCTCTCGACCACTGATCCCGAACGCCCGTGGACCCTCGCCGGCGAAGGACTTTCCCTCGCCTTCAAGACCTCGATGTTGCAAAGCCTCGAGAAGGGCTCCATCACCGAAATCGATTTTATAAACGGCGCGGTCGTGCGCTGGGGACAACGGCACGGCGTGCCGACCCCGGTCAACGCGACGCTGGTGGCCTGCATCAAGGGCATCGAGCGTGCCATGACCGACCGACAACACAGCAACAATTTGCATGGGACCAGAGTAAGCGCTGAAGCGCCAACTCTGGTCGACCGCAACGTTTTGCATGGGACCAGAGTAAGCGCTAAAGCGCCAACTCTGGTCGACAACGGAGACAACCGTATGAACGGCAGCAAGGCCTATCTGGAGCATGTCGCCATCTGGGTGAAGGATATTCACTGGCATATCCGTTTCTTTGAAGACGTGCTCGGCATGACGATGCGCGAGGTCGACGGCACGCGCGAGGAACCCAGGCAGTACTGGACGCTTGGCGGTCTGCAATTCATCCATGCCCCGTGCCATGAAGAACCTGAGGGCCGGCTCGCGCATCTGGGCGTGATGTGCGAAGACATGGAGGCCGCGCTGGCCGCTGCGCAACGATATGGCGTCAGCGAAATGCCACAAGGGCGCAACTGGTTGCGCCTGCCGGACGGCCTCGCCGTCGAACTGATCCAGGCGAGGCCTGCCTCGTGCGTCGCGCGGGCACTTGAGATCAACCCGCGCGCGGAGGTGTGACATGACGATCGTGGATAAATACTGGGACGACGCCAGCGAGGGCGACGAGTGCGTGAGCCCGACCTACACGGTGACCAAAGAACGCATTCTGGCCTATGCCGACCTCACTGGCGATCACACGCCGGTGCATGTGGACGAGGAATACGCGAACGCGAGCCACTTCGGCTCGATCGTGGCACACGGTCTGTTCGGACTGTCTATCGCCGATGGGCTCAAGACCCAAAGTGACTACCGTTTCCTTCCGGGGATGTCGCTCGGCTGGACCTGGGACTTCAATCTGCCCATCAAGGTCAACGAGGTGCTGCACGTGAAATTCCGTGTGGGGGCGATGCGGGCGAGCAAGAGCCGTCCCGGCTGGGGCATCGTTGTGTTGCCATCCGAGTTGATCAATCAGGACGGCCAGGTCGTCCAGCATGGTGAGCATCGCCTGATGGTGCCGCGCCGACCGGGAGCGTTCTGATGCAAGCCCGTCCTCTCGAAGGTATTCGCGTCGTCGACTACAGCCACTTTCTGGCCGGCCCGTACGTGGGACGGTGTCTCGCGGCACTCGGCGCCGAAGTCATCAAGGTGGAGCGCCCCGGCAGTGGCGACGCGGGGCGCCAGCATGCCACCGTGCTCGATAGCGAACAAAGCGGCTACTTCCTGCAGCTCAACATGGGCAAGCGTGGCGTCAGCGTCAACATGAAGGATCCGCGCGGCAAGGACTTCATGCAGCGCCTGTGCGACTCGGCAGATGTATTCGTCGAGAACTACCGGCCGGGCGCACTGGACAAGCTCGGGCTGGGCTATCCGGAGCTGTCCGCGCGAAATCCGGAACTGGTGTACTGCTCGATCTCGGCCTATGGCCATACGGGACCGGATGCGCATCGCGCCGGCTTCGGCCTGATTGCCGAAGCGAAGAGCGGCATCATGCAGATGATCGGCACGCCCGGCGAGCCGCCGCCGCTGATGCGCATCTCGCTCGGTGACATGTACACGGGCATCCACGCCGTGGCGGCCATCAACGCCGCGCTGCTCGGTCGCGTGAAGAGCGGGCGAGGGCAGCACATTGACATGGCACTCTACGACACGCTGGTGTCGATGCACGAATACGCGGTGCAGTGCTACACGCTGCAGGGCGTTGTTCCAGAACAGACCGGTCACGACATGCCCACTTCGACGCTCTATGGCGTGTTCCGTGCCGCCGATGGCGACCTCGTGATCGCAGCGCAGGTGGACGACGCGTGGAAACGCTTCGCCGCCCTCGTCGAGGCCCATGGCGGACCGTCCGGCTTCGGAGCCGACACGCGTTTTCATGACGGCGCGGGACGCAATGCCAACCGGTTGGACATCCTGTCCGTGGTGCAGCCCTGGGTTGCCAGCCGGCCGGTGGCACAGGTGCTGGAACTGCTCGATGGCATCGACGTGCCTTGCGCGAAGGTACAGCGCATCGACGAAGTGCTCGCCGATCCGCAGATCGTCGCGCGGGGCATGGTGGTCGAGCAACAGCATCCGCGCTACGGCACGCTGCGTCTACCGAACCTGCCGTTTCGCTTCTCCGACTGCGATACGACGATCCGCGAGGTCGCGCCCGATCTGGGTCAGCACAACGCCGAAGTCGCGCAGTCACTGGGCTTCGGCGCTGCCGAAATCGACGCCATGCAGACCGATGGCGTGCTGTATTCAAACGTGAGGCCATGATGACTGACCAGTACGCGGTGATCGGCAACCCGATCGGCCACACGAAATCCCCTTTGATTCACGGTCTCTTTGCGCAAGAGACGCAGCAGGACATGACCTATACGGCCATCGAAGGTCCGATAAGCCCGCAGGAGGCGTTTGCCGAGACCGTGAACACTTTCAGGGCCGCGGGTGGCAAAGGGATGAACGTCACAGCGCCCTTCAAGCTGAAGGCGTTCGCGATGGCGGATGACCGCAGTGAGCGGGCGGAACTGGCCGGAGCGGCTAACGCGCTGAGGTTTGAAAACGGCCGGATCGTGGCGGAAAACTTCGACGGCGTGGGACTGGTGCGCGATATTGAAGTCAACCTGCACCTGCCGATGGCCGGCAAGCGCGTGCTAGTCCTTGGCGCCGGTGGTGCGATGCGCGGGGCGTTGCTTCCCTTCCTCGCGGCGCGGCCCGCTGAACTGGTTATTGCAAACCGCAACGTGAGCAAAGCCGAGGCGCTGGTGGCGCAAGTCGGAGTGCGCGCCTCGCTTCTTGCCTGCGGCTACGGCGACCTTGAAGCGATGCGCCGCTTCGACCTGGTGGTGAACGCCACGTCGGCCAGCCTCACCGGTGAGTTGCCACCGGTTCCCCCGAATGTGTTCAATCCGGAGGGAGCGGCCTACGAACTGGCCTACGGCAAGGGACTGACTCCCTTCCTGCGCCTCGCGCGCAATGCGGGCGTGCTGGGCATCGCGGACGGTGTAGGCATGCTGGTGGAGCAGGCGGCAGAAGCATTCGCATGGTGGCGTGGCATTCGGCCCCAGACGCGGTCCGTCATCGACCAGCTAACCGTTCCCCTCGATTGAACACGTGACGGAGATCCGGGTGAAGAAGGTCCCGATCCTTGCCGCCATAGAAACTGGAGGGGAGGAGCCCTCCACTCGAGATCGATTGGAGATCGCGTCGCTCAGATCGGACTACGTGGCCTCGCGAACTCGATCGGCCGGGTTTGGCGTCCGTCCTTCCCGATGGAGTCATCAGGAAGGACGAAAAATCACCTGGGCTTTCGTTACATTAAGCCGTTGTCGACACCAGGTTCCCAACCGTCTGCCTATGCGAGTTTCCCTTAAGGTTATTCGCGAGCGTCTGCACAAACGACTGCAACGACGTGCCCGAGCTGCTATCGCCGAGTGAGCTCAACAGAGACTGAAAATCCGTCTGCAGCGTCGACGCCTGCGAAGAAGACGAAGAGGAATCGCTACTAGTATTCGAGTTACTGGACGTAGCACTCGAACTCGTCGTGCTGCCAGCCCCGAGTTCCTGTGCGAGCGCGTTCAGCGCTCCGCCAATATCCCCATAGGACGAAGCCGCGATCGAGTTCGTCGAGCCGCTCGTGCTATTGGAGCTATTTGAGCTATTTGAGCTATTGGACGTGGAACTGTCACTGTTGCCCGGTTGCTGAAGCGACCCTAGTGCCTGAAACAGCGCCCCGAGAAAGGCCTGCATTGCTTCGGAAACCGAACTGGTTGTCGACGAATCGCTCGTGGTGGAAGCGGAGGAGGTCGAAGAGGCCGCAGTGCTGGAAGAACTCGACGAAGCCGTCGTGCTCGACGTACCCGACGTAGCCGTGGTCGACGACGTGCTGCCGATCCCAAGTGCCGACAACGCCGCCTCGAGTGCCGACAACAGCGGGTTCGAATCCGTCGAACTGGTCGACGAAGTGGACGAGGACGTCGTTGTTTCGCAGCCGCCGCCGGTCGAGCGGCGCGTGGCGCCGACAGAAAGCAGGTTCGTGGCGGTTTGTGAACCACTTACACTTTGTATGCTCATGATGCTCGATCTCCTTACAGGTTGAGCACTCAGGGTAAGTGATGACAACACTTCCAAATGCCTGGTAAGGGGGGAATATCCCTCCCATCTCGGCCATCGGTAAGGTGCGGAAAGTTTTGGTTAGAAAATTGCCGTTCTTTCAACGTGCTACTTCGTTGACGTCGACTCGAAAATGTGACGACAAGACCTGCGGCGTTGCTGGCAACGGTGCACGCGCAACCCACCCGTTTAGATGAGTGCAATCTTGCCGGTGACGAGGTCATCCCTGCCGCCAACAAGGGCGATCCTCTTACTCGCTCCGGTATTTAACGTGCTCGATGAATGCGCGCAGTTTGGGCAAGACCTGGTGTCTGCCTGAGTGGTATAGAAAAACCCCAGGCGCTGTGACGGCGAAGGGCGTCAGCAGCGCTTGCAATCGGCCGTCAGCAATCGGCGCGGCAGTAAGCGGGCCGGGTAGTTGTGCAAGTCCCACACCTCGAATTGCCGCTCCAAGGAGTGTGGGGTAGTCGTGCGCAATTAGCGGCCCGGCGACGACAGCCTCAACGGTCTTGTCGCCGTCGACAAAGGGCCAGGGCGCGATCGACCCGTTCGAGCGGCGCATGCGCAGGCAGCTGTGATCACGCAGATCGTCGATGCGCTCCGGCCGGTTTTGCCGGCTCAGATAATCGGGGCTGCCAACGACTTCGAATCGAAACGGCGGTGTCAGTCGTACCGCGACCATGTCGGCCGCGATGAACTGGCCGAGCCGGACGCCGGCGTCAAACCCCCCGGCCGCGATGTCGACCAACTCCGCGCTTGCGACGATCTCAACCTCGACCTCGGGATAGGCCCGGCAGAAGGATGAGATCAGTGGCTCCAACACGGTCGGCACTACCGAGATCGGCACCGAGAGGCGTAACAGTCCGGCCGGTCGCTGTCCGAGTTCACGGGCGATCTCGCTTGCAGAGACGAGCTCCTCGAAAGCGGGTCTTGCTCGCGAAAGGAATTGTTCGCCGGCTTCGGTGAGGCCGACACTTCGCGTTGTGCGGACGAATAGCGCGGCGCCGACGCGCGCCTCGAGCACGCGAATCGTCTGGCTGATCGCCGAAGGCGTCACGCCGAGTTCCGCAGCGGCTCTGCGAAAACTGCGGTGCTGGGCAACGCTCAGGAACGCCTCGACACCGTCGAGCGCGCCTTGGCGGACTGTGAAGTTTTGCTTCATAACCCATCAATACTATCGCGAATAGTCGCTCGTCGGATGCGGTCCTAAAATCTGCTTGTGAATCAGGAATCCCGCCGATATCGAGGCCCTCGATGCCGCGTCGACCAACCCCCGTCAGGAGTTCCGCAATGTCACCCGAAACCGGCTTTCAGATACATCTCGTTCTAGGCTATGTCGCCTGGCTACTTTGCTTCGTCGCGTACATGCTGCCCAAGCTTAGGTCGATGGACCGAGCCGACGCGCAACGCGCCATCGCTACGCTGCACAGCTTCCGCTTCTTCGGGCTTGTCTTCATGATTCCCGGCGTGGTTGGCCCCAGTCTGCCGGCCAGCTTTGCCCAGTTCGCCGCTTATGGCGACTTCGTAACCGGCGTGCTGGCCATCCTGGCGCTGCTCACCTTCAGGATACGTCCGCTCTTCTGGTTTTTCGTGTTCGCCTTCAATCTCGCGGGAGCGGCCGACATCATCGTCGACTATTACCACGCGACCCGGATCGGCCTTCCTGCCGTGGCGGGGCAACTGGGCTCCACGTACGCGATCCCGATCATCTACGTGCCTCTGCTGATGATCACGCACGTCGCCGCATTCTATTTGCTCATGCGTCCTCTGCCCAAGGCGGCATGGGCTCTCGCCGGCGATGCGCCCGCATCGTAGAACAGGAATGGACAAGCGGCACCGCCGCCCAGTTTATGCAACTTGCCGTCATCCTGCCCGCACGCCGAAGGGGTCGATTTTCATAAGAAAAAGGCACCCATTCCTCAAATAATTGCCTTTCAGGTACTCAATTCGGCACTCCGGCTTGCTGGTGATGATCGGCGGCAAGGAACATATACATCGCAGGCACCACAAACAACGTAAAGAGGGTGCCGATCGACAGCCCCGTGAAGATCACGAGCCCCATCGCATTACGACCCGCGGCGCCCGCGCCGGAGGCGAACACGAGCGGCACCACGCCAAGCACCATCGCCGCCGTTGTCATCAGGATCGGGCGCAGCCGCACGCCGGCTGCTTCTTCCAGCGCTTCGCGCTTCGATCTGCCGGCGTGTTGCAGCTCATTGGCGAACTGGACGATCAGGATGCCGTGCTTGCTGACGAGCCCCATCAGCGTGACGAGCCCGACTTGTGTGTAGATGTTCAGCGTCGTCAAACCGATGTTGATGAAAATAAGCGCACCGAAAAGCGCCATCGGTACCGAAACCAGAATCACGATCGGGTCACGGAAACTTTCGAATTGCGCCGCGAGCGCGAGAAACACGATGATTGTCGCGAACATCAGTGTGATGACGAAACCACCGGACTCCTGAACGAACTGCCGCGATTGCCCCGAGTAATCCGCCGAGTATCCCGCTGGCGCGGCCTGAGCGGTCGCCTTGCGCAGAAAATCGAGCACCTCGCCTTGCGACACGCCCGGCACGATCACGCCTGAGATCGTCGCCGAGTTGAGTTGCTGGAAGTGGTTGATCGATTCCGGCACGACGTTGTGTTCGATATGCGCAATCGTCGAAGCCGGGATGACACTGCCGTCCGGCGTGCGCAGGTAGTAATCGAGTACCTGCGAAGGATTCAGACGGTCGGTCTGCAATACCTGCGGAATCACCTTGTACGAGCGCCCGGCGATCGAGAAGTAGTTGACATAGCCGCCCCCGAGCGCCGAACCGAGCGCTTGTCCGACGTCGCTCTGCGAGAGCCCGAGCGAGGCCACCTTGTCGCGGTCGACAACGAGCGTGGCTTCCGGCTTATCGAGCTTGAGATCGCTGTCGACGAAGAAAAACATCCCGCTCGCACGGGCTTTTTGCAGGACTGCCTGCGATACCTCGTTGAGGTTCTCGAAAGGCTCGGTCGTGCTGATGACGAACTGCACCGGTAAGCCCTGCGAGCCTGGCAGCGGCGGAAACTGGAATGCCGCGACGCGCGCCCCGGCAATCTGATTCCATTTCTGCTGCAATTCCTGCTGCAACACGGTCGCGCCTTTGCTGCGCTGATCCCACGTTTTGAACAGTACGCCGCCGATCCCCTGGTTGAGCGTCGGCGCGCCGGTGAGCTGGAACATCTGCGCGTATTCAGGCAATGCTTTGGAGATGTCGAACACCTGGTCCGCATACATCTGCATCTGCTGGATGGTCGCGTTGGGCGGCCCCTGGACCTGCGACAGGACGATCCCCTGATCCTCTTGCGGGGCGAGCTCCGATTTCGACGTCATGAACAGGTAGACCGTGCCGCCGAGCAGCAGCGCGCCCATGATGGTGAACACGGGCCAGGTATCGAGCGTCGCGTGCAACAGACGGCCGTAGCCGCGATGAACGCGTTCGAACTGCCCGTCGACAAATCGCGTGAAGCGCCCCGACTCCTGCTCCGCGCGGAAGAAGCGCGAGCACATCATCGGCGACAATGTCAGCGCGATCACACCGGACACCGTCACCGCGCCGGCGAGCGAGAAGGCGAACTCGGTGAAGAGGGCCCCCGTGAGGCCGCCCTGAAAACCGATCGGCACATAGACGGCAATCAGCACGACGGTCATCGCCAGAATCGGTCCGCCGAGTTCGCGCGCGGCGATCAGCGCGGCATCGAATGGCGCCTTGCCTTCCTCTTTCATGTGGCGATCGACGTTTTCGACGACGATGATCGCGTCGTCCACCACGAGCCCAATCGCGAGCACCAGCGCGAGCAGCGTCAACAGATTGATCGAATAGCCGAGCAACTGCATCACGAAGAACGTGCCGATGAGCGACAAGGGCATCGCGATCAGCGGCACGATCACCGCGCGCAAGCTGCCGAGGAACAGGAAAATCACGGCGGTGACAATGAGCAGCGCCTCGATCAGCGTCTTGATGACCTCGGAGATCGCCGTGTTGACGAAATCGGTCGCGTCATAAACGATGTCCCCCGTCATGCCGGTCGGGAACTGCTTCTGCAGGCCGGGAAAGACGGCCTTCACGCGCTTGGCCACATCGAGGATATTGGCATCCGGCGCGACCTTGATGCCGATGAACACCGAACGCTTGCCGCTGAATGCGACGTTGAAGTCGTAGCTGTCTGCGCCGAGCACGACGTTTGCGACTTCTTCGAGGCGCACGATCGCGCCGTTCTTCTGTTTGATGACGAGTTGCTTGAAGTCGTCGACGGTATGCAGGTCCGTGCCCGCGTTCAGGTCGACGCTGACCATTTGCCCCTTCGTGGTGCCGAGCGTTGCGAGGTAGTTATTGTTCCCGAGCGCCGTGAAGACGTCGGTCGCCGTCACGCCGTGAGCGGCGAGCCGCGCCGAATCGAGCCACGCGCGCAACGCGAACTGCCGACCGCCGAGGATTTCGGCCGTCTGCACGCCTTCGATCGAATCGAGCTTGGGCTTGATGACACGCAGCAGATAATCCGTGACGTTGTTGCTCGGCAGCACGCTGCTATAAAAGCCCATGTACATGGCGTCGGTGGTCTGCCCGACTTGCACCGTCAACACCGGCTGCTGCGCCTGCGGCGGCAACTGGTTGCGGACCGACTGGATCTGCGTGTTGATTTCGGTTAGCGCGCGGTTCGCGTCGTAATTCAGGCGCAGCGTCGCAATAATGGTCGAGACGCCGGTGCTGCTCGTCGAGGACAGGTAGTCGATGCCTTGCGCCTGGGCGATCGCCGCCTCGAGCGGCTGCGTGATGAAGCCGGCAATGGTGTCGGCGTTCGCGCCATAGTAAGCGGTGCTGATCGTCACGACGGCGTTTTCGGTCCGCGGATACTGGCTGACTTTCAGGGCAGCCAGCGAGCGCAATCCGAGCACGAGGATCAGCAGGCTGACGACCGATGCCAGTACGGGCCGCCGGATAAAGAGATCGGTGAATGTCATCGCGCGGTCTCTCTATTGTTCCTGAGGCGCCGGGTTCGGACTGTCCGCCGGCTGCACGCTGTTGTTGATGACGAGCGGCGTGCCGTTCTTGAGCTTGAGCTGCCCGCTCGTCACGACCTGGGTGCCGGCGTCGACGCCTTTAAGGATCGCAACCTGGTCGCCGCGTGTCGGGCCTGGCGTGACGAACACCTGCTGCGCGATGGGCAGCGTCTTGCCCTGCGCGTCAGGTTGGGTGCCCGGCTTGACGACGAACACGGTCGCGCCGTAAGGGTTGTACGTGATGGCTGTTTGCGGCAGCGTCAGATAGCGCTGCCCAGCGCCCGCGTCGATCTTCACATTCGCGTACATGCCCGGCAGCAGCTTGCGCTCATGATTGTCCACGCTGGCTTCGATCTGCACGTTGCGCGTGGCGCTGTCGACTTTCGGGCTGACCGACTGGATCTTGCCCACGAACGTTTGCCCGTTGTAGGCATTCGTGTCGACTACGATGGTCTGGCCGATCGCGAGCTGGCCGAGCTGCTGCTGCGGCAGGGTGAAATCGGCGTAGATCGGATCGATTGCTTGCAGCGTGACGATCGCATCGCCCGGATTGATGTACTGCCCCGGATTGATCGTGGTGATGCCGAGGCGCCCCGCAAACGGTGCGCGGATAGTTTTCTTTTCGACCAAGGCGGCCTGTCCCGCGACTTGCGCCTTCTTGCCCTTCAGGTCGGCGGCGTCCGCGTCGAGCTGCGCCCTGGCGATCGCCTTGATGTCGTACTGCGCCTTGTCGCGCGTGTAGACCGTCTGTGCGAGTTCCGCGGCGGCCTGTAGCGACTGGAGCAGCGCCACGTCGCTGTCGGCATTGAGTCTGACAAGTATTTGCCCGGCTTTCGCTTCCTGGCCCGAGTTGAATGCCACCTCGCGCACGAGGCCCGCCACTTCGGTGGTGACATCGACGCCGCGCACGGCGCGCAGGCTGCCAACCGCCGCGAGCTGCGGCTGCCACGATTGATAGCTGGCGACGACCGCGGAGACGGTGGCGGGCGGCGCCGCGTTGCTCGCCATGAACTTGCCGAACATGTACATGCGGAACTGGTTGAATCCGACGAGTGCGGCCAGCAGCAGGCCGACACAGATCAGCATGATCACCAGCCGCCTTGCCATCGGTTTTTTCTCGGTCATCGTGATGTCCTTGCAGGGCATTGGGCGAAGCGCCGGACGGTTCCTTCCTTCGTTCTTTCCCTTCTGACAGCGCATGTTGCAAAGCGCGGTGAAGCGGGTGTCCCGTCGGGCAACATCAATGCGTCGTTGCGGCGGCGGCCGGCGCAGCGGCATTCCACCAGCCGCCACCGAGCGCCTGGAAGAGGGCGGCGGTGTCGGCGTAACGGGATGCCTGTGCCTGCGCGAGGCTCACCACCGTTTGCTGGTACTGGCGTTGGGCGTCGAGAAGCGACAGGTAGCTCACTCCGCCGACGCGATACTGTCCGCGTGTCAGTTCCAGCGAATCGCTAGCGGAGCGCCAGGCGTCGGTCTGCGCTTTCAGGCCGGCTGCGTCGTGATCGAGCGCGCGCAACGAGTCCGCGACGTTCTGGAACGCCAGCAGCACCGTTTCACGATATTGCGCATCGGCCTGCTCGTACGCCGCCTCGGCCGCGCGCTTCTGCGCACTCAGTTGCCCGCCGTGGAAAACCGGTTGCAGCAGGCCGGCGCCCAGGCTCCAGATCGTGCTGCCGGCTTTGAACACCTGGGCCGGCGTCAGGGCCTCGGCGCCGTAGCTCGCGGACAAGGTGATCTGCGGATACATCGCCGCGGTCGCCACGCCGATTTGCGCGCTGGCCTGATGCAGCACGGCGTCGGCAGCGAGGATGTCGGGCCGCTGCTGCACAAGGGCCGACGGGAGACTGACCGGCAGGGTCTCGGGCAACGAGAACATCTCGAGCCTGAATTCGGGCAACGCGGTGTCGCTGGGCAGTTTGCCGGCCAGCACGGCGAGCTGGTGACGCACCTGGTCGAGTTGCTGGCGCAGCGGCGGCAGCGTTGCGCGCGTCTGTGCCAACAGGGTCTGTTGCGCGAGTACCGCCGTGCGGCCCACGCCCCCCAGGTCGAATTGTTTGCCGAGTACGCCCAGTTGCTCGTCTTCTTCCGCGGCGATCCGCTCGGTTGCCTCGATCTGGGCGCGTAGTGACGCCTCCTTGACGGCCGCGGTCACCATGTTGGCTGACATCGCGAGATAGGCGGCCTGCAACTGGAATTGCTGGTAATCGACTTGCGCGTGCAACGCTTCGAGTTCGCGCCGCGTGCCGCCGAACACGTCGAGTTTGTACGACACGTTCACCGATGCGTTGTAGAGATTGAACTCATCGACAACGCCGGGCTGGCCGAACGCGATACCGTTCAATTTTTCGCGCGTGGCGCCAAGCTGCGCGTCGACGCTGGGCAAAAGGGTTCCGCCCGCTTGCGCCGAGAAGTTTTCGCGCGCCTGCCGTAACGCGGCTTGCGCCGCGGCGATGTTCGGGCTGTTCACGAGCGCCTGGCGGATCAGCGCATCGAGCGGCTCGCAATGAAAGAGCGCCCACCAGGCGGCGGGAATGTCCTGTCCCGGCACAAAGCGCTGCGCGAGGCCGGCGGCCCCTGGAGCGGAGGCCGTCTGCTCGGGCAGGGGCGAGGGGGTGTAGGTGTCGGTAGCGGGTGCGGGGGGCGTGCGGTAATCGGGACCGACCATGCAGCCGGCCACTGCGGCGCAGCCGCATAGTGCGACGCACAGGCGCCGCGGCCGGACAATACGCGGGTTGACGTCGATCATCGATCCACCTTATATCGCCTGCGTTTAGACTAAACGAGGGAGCGGGCGCGGATATTCAGGCAACGTGAACTTTCAATGCTTCTTTTCCTGACGCCGGAATTGATACCGTGCGGCAAGATATCTACGCGTAGCCTAGCATGGTCGATTGCCGCGCGTGGCGCACGAGATCACGTAGTCGGTGCGCTCTATGGCCGTTCAGGCGGCTCCTGCATGGCGAGGGATTTCCCTGGGGGCGACGAACCGGCAATGGGCGGGACGCAAGCCATTGTCACGGTTCGCCATGCGCGGGCTGAAACGGCGCGTTGCGCGTCACCTTTTGTGATGCCGCCACCAAACTGCATGGGAATGCAGTGGATCGGTCTGCCAGTCCGGGTTCCGTTCGTGGGCACGTTCGGCTACTTCATGCGCGAGCAGGATGATGGTGAGAAGAAAAAGACCAGCCAGTCCAGAAAAAATGTCGATCAGATCGGCAACGGATTCATATGACTGAGGGCGAAACACCGATCCAACCAGCCGGATTGCGACGTTGACAAATTCATTCATGGCGCCTCCCGATGCGAACAGGGCCATGCATCTATTTTAGTGAATCGAGCGCGCATCATCATGAAGGTGCGCTGCCGTTGCGGCCATGTGGCCCACGGGTATTTTGGATTGTCGTCTCACATCATGCCCCCCATGCTTCCGGTGCCGCCCACCCCGGCCCCACCGGCCCCACCGGCCCCACCGGTTCCGCCTGTGCCGGTACCTGGCGATGTCGCAAGCGGATTTGCGGCCCCCATCGTGACCATGAGTGTGACGGCGACAGCGTCCGGTTCGCCGTTGGTGTCGATTGCGCCGCGAGCGAGGAGCGCTTCCAGATCACTGTCCTCGCCTGGTTGGCCGACGGTGAATGCGGTGCTCAGAAAATTGGGCGTGGAAAGCGTAACACCGTACTTCTGCTGCAGACCCCGGACGACAGCGGCCTGCGCAGCCAGAACGTCGGCTTGATTGTCCAGCGTCTGCTGAAACTGCGTGTTTGCCGTGAAGCCGGCGATGAGCCCGCTTTCATTCGTACCGAGTTGCGCCGCCAGATACGACAACAGCAGATCCGTCTCCGGTGTCACGTTGTACGTGCCGCTAGCGAACGCTGCGGAATGCAGCATCGTCCCGCCCGAAGTCGCGGCGATCATGCACGGCATCAATGCGCCGAACGTCGCGTGGTAGTTTCCGTTCGCATCTGCTGCGACCGACATCGAGCCCCGCGCGCAGTTTATGCTAACGGTCGCGTTCGCGAGTGCCTTGCCAGTTGCCGCCGTACCGGTGATCGAAATCATCGACGTGCTGCTTGTGCCACCACCACCACCGCCGCCGCCGCAGCCGGCGAACAACGCAACGGATGCAGTTAGCAACCCTGCGCTGACAGAACGAATGACGTGCTGTTGTCGAGTGCTCATCGAAGTCTGCCGGTGGTTCGTACTACCTCTAAACGATCCGGCGCGGCGTCTATTCCGTCCTTCGCGCATAAATTGACGATGCGAAAGCGTGGCGAAGTCGTCCAGACAAATGCTTTCGAAAAACTTTCGTCTGCCAGGAATCATTCTCATCCTGGCGCGCGCATTTGGCTGGCTCTGGATGGACCCGCTCGCCGGTGTCATCGTCAAGTATGACTAATCATCCTGCCGGGTGGGCGTGGCCGCTATCGCTCATCGTCCGGGCTTCGTCGTATTCGCGCTTCTCAGCAACGACCGGTGTTCCCTCGATCAGAGATCTGATCCGCTCCTGGTCGACCGGTGTCGCCGGGTTGTAGACAACCATCTGAAGGTCCGGCCGCCCGTCGACCGCGAAGGATGAGTATTCCAGCGAGATGGGTCCGAGCACAGGGTGGCGCAGTTGCTTGACCCCATCGCCGTGGGTCCGAACTTCATTGTCCTGCCACATGGCGGCGAACTCGGGACTTGCGCGGCAGAGTTCGTCGACGAGCGGTGCCACCTCGGCGTCGGCGCCTGCGCGCGCGGCATCGACCCGGAAGGCGCCCACCACGAAGCGCGCCACGGTTGCCCAATCGAACTGCGCGGCACGGACGCGGGGATCGCAGAAAATCATGCGCAGGATGTTGCGTTTTTCGGGAGGCAGGGAGCCGTAATCGGTGAGCACCGCGGCAGCCGCGCGGTTCCAGGCAACCACGTCCCACGTCGCAGTCCTGACGATCGCCGGGCTGTAGGGCAGCGCATCGAGCAGGCGCTGCAGTCGCGGTGTGATCGGGTCGCTGCCGCGATAGTGGACTTCAGGCGGATGGCCGAGGCCGAGCAGGAACACGTGTTCACGCTCGACCTCGGTCAGCATCAATGCCTTCGCGATGCGGTCCAGCACGTCCGCCGACGGATTGCCGCCGCGCCCCTGCTCCAGCCAGGTGTACCAGGCTGCGCTGATATTGGCGCGCTGCGCCACCTCTTCCCGGCGCAGTCCAGCCGTCCGCCGCCGGCCACCGGAAATGCCGAAGGACGCTGGATCGAGCTTGGTCCGCCGGTTCTTCAGATAGTTGCCGAGCCGGTTGCCGCTTTCATCGTCGTTCATGTGGGCCATACGTAACCTGTCAGGACGTATACGCGGATAATGTTGCCACTTTAACAGGATGATTTTGCCTCGTAGATGGCTCTCAATCAATCGGATTGGGAGATCGTCACGTGCGAGTCTTTGTTACGGCATCGCTTCGATGCTGCCCGTGCTTTCCGGGTCGTGCTTGGGCGCGGTGCTATCGATGGCCCCTGTCATGCAATTGTCGAAGAGGGCGTGCCGTTCAGAGCGATCGCGGAGGTGATTGGCCGCCGGCTCGCCATATCGGTCGTTGCGAGGTCTCAGGACGAGGCAGCGGAGCATTTCGGGTTTCGAGGATCAGCATGGCATGCTCCAAATCCCGGCTGATAACATGACGCTCACCCTGTTAGCGCGAGAACCCCATGAGACTGAAAAACCGCGTTGCTCTGATTACCGGTGCCCAGCGAGGCATTGGACATGCAATAGCCACAAGGTTCGTAGCCGAGGGCGCAAAGGTGGTGCTCGCTGACGTAACGGACGCGACCGCCGAAGCAGAAGCGCTATGCGCCTCGGGCAGCGAAGCCTGTTACGTTCGTGCGGATGTGTCGCTGGAATCCGACGTGAGTGACATGGTGCGTCAGGCTGAAGCCCGATTCGGACAGGTGGACATTCTGGTCAACAACGCGGGCATCGAATTCGCGAAAACCGTTCTCGACACGACCGTTGCGGAATGGGACCGGCTGATGGCGGTCAACCTGAAAGGAGTCTTCTTATGTTCGAGAGCCCTCATCCCGGCGATGCAGAAGCGCGGTCAGGGCGTCATTATTAACGTTGCGTCCGAACTGGGGCTCGTTGGCGAAGCCAATGTGGCGGCCTACTGCGCCTCAAAAGGCGGCGTGGTGATGTTGACCAAGGCGATGGCGATTGACCACGGTCGCAGCGGTATCCGGGTGAACTGCCTGTGTCCCGGACCCGTCGCGACGCAATTGCTGGAGGATGTGTTCTCCAGCAGTCCCGATCCGGCCGGCCTGCGACGCTCGTTCGAAGCGGCAACGGTGCTAGGGCGAATCGGTTCGCCTGACGAGGTTGCCAGCGCGGCCGCCTTTCTGGCGAGCGACGATTCGGCCTTCATGGCCGGCGCGAATCTCGTCATCGACGGGGGATGGACCGCGCGGTAAGTCTGGACCGCGACATGCTTACTCGTGCCGGTCAATCGCTGAATGTGGCTGAAGACGGCCCACGATATCCGCCCGTATCGAGACTGTCCGCGATCGTGTTGCTGCAGGGTAAAAAATAACGAAACCTGAACTCACGACAGCGCATCGAGCAGTCCGTACCACGCCACGCCCGCACTGATATAGAACCGCTGCAACGCGTGGAGCGGAACCGGCTCGATTGACGTTGGTGGAAGCGGTAAGCCGCGTGTCGTCCCGCCTATCAAAGCGGCCAGATGCTTTCCTAACGTCGTCGCCATTGCAATACCGCGTCCGTTGTAGCCGAGCGCGATGGTCATGCCTTCTGCCGGCAAATGCACGTGCGGCAAAAAATTGCGTGTAATGGCGATGCGGCCTGCCCATCGGTATTCGTACTCGATGTCCTTCAGTTGTGGAAACATCAGCTTGGCGGCACGCTCGAGATGCGCCCAATCCGCGGCGCTACGCGGCTCGCGAAAGGGTCCGCGCCCGCCCATCAGCAGACGCCCGCGCGCATCTTTGCGGAAATAGAGCAACAGGCGCCGCGAATCGGAAGCCACTTCGCCACCGGGCAGAATCGTTGCGCCAATATCGTCGGGCAGCGGCCTCGTCGCGACTATGAAGCTATTGGCCGCGATCACTGATTGGGCGAGGCGCGGCCAAAGACCATCGGTATAACCGTTGGTTGCCAGCAGGATCTGTTTCGAATCGATGAGCGAACCCTGCGCCGTGCGAATTCGCCAGCCTTTCGGGCTGCGCTCCACGCTCGCGGCACGCGTTCCGCCGTGGATCGCCGCGCCTGCCGTTTGCGCCGCGCGCGCAAGGCCGCGTGCGTAGCTCAACGGATGCACGCTGCCCGCACGCAGGTCGACCCAGCCGCCAACGAATGCATCCGTGCCGAGCCGCGTGGATATCTGCGTACGGTCGAGCAGTTCGACCGGCGCGCCGCGCGCTTCCCATTGCCGGGCCCGAGCATGCAGCGTGCTGAGCAGCTTGCTCGAATGGGTCGGCTGAATCCAGCCGGCGCGCGTCGCATTGCACTGAATGCCGTGGCGCTCGATCAGATCGAAAACCGAATCCGCGGCGCCGCCCGCCATTTGCACAAGCGCATCGCCATCGCGTGGGCCGTAGCGTCGGATGAGTTCATCAGGATCATATTTCAGGCCTGGGATCACCTGGCCGCCATTGCGGCCGGACGCTCCCCAACCGGGCTCGTTGGCATCGATCACGCAGACTCGTAAGCCCTGTTCCGCCAGATGCAAGGCCGTCGACAAACCCGTGTAACCGGCGCCGACGATCGCGACGTCCGTCGTGACCGAACCATCGAGCGGCGGCGTATCGACAGCGGGTTCCGCTGTCGTGGCCCAGAGAGAGGGAGGCAACGGCTTTGCAACTTCGTGCAGGCTCATGATGGTATTCAAATCCGGGGTGCTTCGGTAAGCGCGGGCATCTTGCCGAGAAACTCGCGTGTGCGAGGATTGCGCGGACGCTCGAACAGATCGGCGGCGGACCCTTCCTCATGGATCGTGCCGTCATGAAGAAAACACACACGGTCGGCCACTTCGCGAGCAAAGCCCATTTCGTGCGTGACGACGATCATGGTCATGCCGTCGTCGGCAAGCCGGCGCATGACGCCAAGTACTTCGCCGACCAGCTCCGGGTCAAGCGCCGAGGTGGGCTCGTCGAAAAGGATCGCTTTCGGTTCCATGGCGAGCGCGCGCGCAATCGCCACACGCTGTTGCTGTCCGCCCGACATTTCAGCCGGATAAGCGTCCATCCGGTGCGCGAGGCCGACCTTGTCGAGCAGATGCCGCGCCCGCTCGCGAGCCCGTGCACGCACTTCCTTCCTGACGAATACGGGACCCTCGAACACGTTTTCCAGCGCGGTTCGGTGCGGAAACAGATTGAATCGCTGGAACACCATGCCGACCTGCGCGCGCAGATCGTGGATCTGCTTTGACTTCGCGTCGACAGCGTTGCCTTCGACGGTGATCGTGCCGGCGTCATGCCGTTCCAGTCCGTTGATGCAGCGAAGAAGCGTCGATTTGCCCGATCCCGACGGACCGATCAGACACACGACCTGGCCACGTTCGACACTCAGACTGACGCCTTTCAGCACGTGCTGATCATGAAAGCGCTTGTGAATCGAATCGACCTTGATCATCGTTTTCCCTTCAATCCGAGGCGGCGTTCGATCCGCCGCAATCCATAAACGAGCGGCAGGCTGAGTCCGAGGTAAAGCAGCGCGACCAGCGTGAACACCGTCATGTTCTGAAACGTCGACGACGCGATGAGCTGTCCGGCGCGCGTCATTTCGGCGACGGTGATCGTGGATGCGAGCGATGAGTCCTTGAGCATCATCACGAGGGTATTGCCGTACGGCGGCAGGGCGATCCGGAACGCCTGCGGCAACACCACGCGCCGCATGATCATCGCGCCCCGCATGCCGATCGACTGCGCTGCTTCGATCTGCCCGTGATCGATTGCCTGGATGCCCGCGCGAAAGTTTTCCGCCTGATACACCGAATACGCGACGCCAAGGCCGATGAATCCCGCCTGGAACGCCGACAACTGCACGCCGAGATCGGGCAGCACAAAATAAATGTAGAAGAGCTGAACGATGATCGGCAGCCCGCGGATCACGTTGATAAAAGTCGCGGCGGCGTTTGATACGACGCGGTTGTGGGACACGCGCATGAGCGCGAGCACCAGGCCGAGCAGGGTGCTCAGAATGAACGAGCAGAAGGTGATCTCGATCGTGACCACCGCACCTTTTAGCAGGATCGGCAGAAACTCGATGGCGTTCTGGAAGAACATGGCGAACCGTCCTTATTCTGAAGGCGACGTCATTCCACCTGCCACTTCTTGACGATTTGCATGAGCGTACCGTCGGCCTTGATCTTTCTGATGCCGGCATTCAACTGTTCCAGCGTCGCCGTGTCGCCCTTGCGCACGACGAAACACACCTGGCCTTTCACCGACGGCTGATATCCGCTGACGAGGCGCAATTGCGGATTCGGATTGTGCTGAAGCTGGTAGGCCAGAATCGGATGGTCGCCGAAGCCCGCCTTGATGCGGCCGAGTGCAACGTCGCGCATGATGTCGGCGACGGAGTCGTAGGTGCGAACCTCCTTAAAAATGCCTTTCTTGTTCAACGCGTCGACGAACGCGGTGCCGACCTGCGCGCCGACGACCTCGCCCTTGAGGTCGTCCATTGAGGTGTACTGGCCTTTATCGTCGGCGCGCACGATCAGACCTTCGCCATAGGAGTACACGGTGTCGGAGAAATCGACGACCTGCTCGCGCGCCGGCGTCTTCAGCATGGCGGCCGAGATGATGTCGATCTTTTTCGTGGTCAGCGACGGAATCAGCGAGGAGAAGGTGGTCTGCTCGATTTTCACGTCGAAGCCCGCAGCCTTGCCTGTCGCGGTAATCGCATCGACCAGCAGGCCCTGAATCGAATTGCTCTTCACGTCGAGAAAGGTGAACGGCACACCGGTGGCTGTCGCGCCGATCTCGTACGTGGTGGCGGCCACCGACAAGGCCGGCGCACCGGCGAGCAGCAATCCTGTTGCAAAGACACCTGCGAAGCGTTTGGCAAACTGGAACATGAGTCTCTCCACGAGTTGACGACGGCCGATCGGAGTATCGGTACCCATCAGTTGATGAATGATATTCGAATCAAAAATATCGACAAACGAAATTTGCGTATCGATATTCGATATGATAGAGTCGACGGCAGGTGAAAACAATTGGGTGATTCCATGACACGCAAGACGCTCGGCGCTCAGCCGGAAGCGCCCCCCGAGCCGGAGGAAACGCCGGACGCACTGTTCAATCAGTCGCTGGAGAAGGGAATCGCGGTGCTGCGCGCGTTCAGCGCCCAGCGCAGGTCAATGACGCTGCCGGAAGTCGCGGAGGCCACGTCCATCACCAAAAGCTCCGCGCAGCGCATGATCTACACGCTGGAGAAGCTCGGCTATGTGAGAAAGCATCCGCGTACCCGGCGATATCAACTGGCGCCGCGTGTGATGCAGATCGGCTTCAACTACCTGGCCGCCGACACGCTGATCGACGTCGCCAATCCGTTTTTGTCCGAACTCACCAATGTCACCGGCGAGACGACCAATCTGACCGAGCCGGACGGCGTCGACATGGTCTACGTGGCGCGCTTCGTCTGTATGAAGTTCGTGCCGATTCACATGCCGATCGGCAGCCGCATTCCGATGTACTGCACGGCATCGGGGCGGGCCTATCTCGCGGCGCTCCCGGAAAACGAATCACGTGCGCTGCTGCTGGCCAGCGATCGCGTCGCGCATACGCAGTACACCGTGACGGATCTCGACGAAATCGAGACGCGGCTCGCGCTTGGGCGGCGCAATGGTTACGCGCCGAACCGCGAGGAACTGTTCATCGGCGATATGACGATCGCGGCGGCCGTGCTCGACGGGGAGCGCCGGCCAGTCGGTGCGGTTCATGTCGTCGCGCCGACGAGCCGGTGGACACCGGCGGAAGCGGAGGCACGGTTGGCGCCCGCCGTGATCGATTGCGCGCGCGGTATCAGTAACTCGATCAGGACGCTGGCCTGAGGGTTGAGGGCGGGCACCGCCGAGCGGGCGCGCTCAGGGAAACGCCGGAATCGTCGGATCAGTGCCCTCGATATCCGCTTCCGGATGACGACTCTTGACCAGTGCTTCGATTACCTCGACACGGTCTTTCCCGACGTCGACCATCATCAGCAATTCGCCCTTTTCAATCGCCCTTTCGACCCGCTTCAGCAACAGTTCGTCGATGATTGACTTCCCATTCTTCACATCGGGCAATAGAAAATAAATGCGCCGCATGTCAGGTCTCATATCGTGAACAATCGCCGGTTAGTTTCGGCGACGAGACGAAGTCTGCCGCCACGATAACGCACGATAACGGCCGGTTCACACGTTATTCATCTCAGACATCGAAATACAGATAGAACTCCCACGGATGCGGGCGCAATTTGATCGTATCGATCTCGCGTTCGCGCTTGTAGTCGATCCAGGTCTGGATCACGTCTTCGGTGAAAACATCGCCCTTGCGCAGAAACGCGTTATCGGCTTCCAGCGCGGCGAGGGCCGCGTCCAGCGAGCCAGGCACCTGCCGTATATTGGCGGCTTCTTCAGGGGGAAGGTCGTAGATGTTCCGGTCGAGCGGATCGCCCGGATCAGTCCGGTTTTCAATACCGTCGAGTCCGGCCATCAGCATCGCCGCAAAAGCGAGGTACGCGTTGGCCGAGGGGTCCGGACAGCGGAATTCGACGCGCCTTGCGTTAGGCGAATCCGAATACATCGGAATGCGTGCCGCGGCGGAACGGTTGCGCTGCGACATGGCCAGATTGACGGGCGCTTCATACCCTGGAACCAGACGCTTGTATGAATTGGTGGTCGGCGCGCAAAAGGCCATCAGCGCGGGGGCGTGCTGCAACAAACCGCCGATGTACCAGCGGCACAGGTCGGAGGTCAGCGCCCAGCCGTTGGCGTCGTAGAAAAGATTCTCTCCATCTTTCCATAGGCTCTGATGGCAATGCATGCCGCTCGCGTTGTCGGCAAATAGCGGCTTGGGCATGAAAGTGGCCACTTTCCCATGCCGGCGCGCCACGTTCTTGCACACGTACTTGTAGATCATCACGTTGTCGGCCATTCGCGTGAGGCTTGCAAATCGCATGTCGATCTCGTTCTGGCCTGCCGTCGCGACTTCATGGTGATGCACTTCAATCTGTACGCCCGCTTGTTGCAGCGTCAGCGCGATCTCCGAGCGGATATCCTGCAGCGTGTCGTGCGGCGGCACCGGGAAATAACCTTCCTTGTAGCGCTGTTTGTAGCCGAGATTGCCGCCACCGTACGCACCCTCGTCGCGACCGGTGTTCCACTCGCCCTCGGCCGATTCGACATAGTAGAAGCCGCAGTGCTGATCCTGGCCGAAGCGGATGGAGTCGAAGATGAAGAACTCCAGTTCAGGCCCGAAATAGCAGGTCGTTGCAATGCCGCTCTGGCGCAGATAGGCCTCCGCCTTGTGCGCCACATAGCGCGGGTCGCGCGAATAGCGCTGCTGCAACACGGGATCGACCACGTCGCAGATGATCGACAGCGTGGGCGTGTCGCAAACCGGATCGACAAAGGCCGTGGCCGGATCGGGCCTGAGCAGCATGTCGGATTCGTGGATCTCCTGAAAGCCGCGGATCGACGAACCGTCGAAGCCGATCCCGGCCTCAAACAGGTCCGGGTGAACTTCGGGAAGTGTGATCGAGAAGTGCTGCCAGAGGCCCGGGAGGTCGGTGAATTTCAGGTCGACGATCTGGATATTGGTGTTCTGCAGCAGATCGATTACATCGTTCGCGCTTCCCGGTCGAGTGACGTCGAAGCGACCCGCGTCGACCGATACCGTGAAAGGCGATCCGGAACCATGTTGCGTCGTGGACATTGGCGACCTCCCTTACCGGCCCTTTGCCTTTGGTCCAACTTTAGCCTGTCCTCAAGCTAAAACAAGCCAGGCTCGCAAGCCAGCCCCGCACCGCGCTACCGGTCTCCGGCCAGCCCCTTCAGATAGGCTTCGCCGGCATCTTGCGCCGCAGCGCGCATGGCGAACGTGTCGTCCGAAACCAGTGAACGTTTAACCTTTTGTGCTCCGAAGTCGACCAGCGTAATGATCCAGACATACTCGCCGGCCTGCTCGGCCGTTTGCACGAATGCACGCACGTCTTCGCTGTCGTTTGCCTGTGTGTTCATTGTGACCTCCTGAGAAAGAGTCGCGGAAAGAGTACGGCTCGCGTTCCGGATGATGGCCTGATTTATGGGAGTTTGCCGATAATCGCGCTGCATTCGTCCTTCGTGAACGCACGGAGCGTTTGCGTACGCACATTGCCCGCGGACCCCAGCGCGTAGCCGAATGCCGCGAAGCTTTGCTCATCGGGCGCGTCGACGATCGTGACAATGTCATATTTACCCACGGTCCAATAGATCTCTTTCATTTCACAGCCAAATGTCCTGGCTAACTCTGCCGCTTGACCGGCCCGCTGAGGGCTGTTTTTGATGTTGCGAATACCCTGATCGGTGAATTGTGCAAGAACCACATATGTCGCCATGACGATTCCCCTTACGATTGGTGCGAGACGGGATTCAGACGCGCAAGCCGACCCGCGAATGCTGGTGCGATCGCGGGCTTCGAAAGTGTTTTGCGCGTAATCTGAGTGTAGGCAATGGAAGCGCGTGCGGCGCCACAAAAGGCATTCCCGCGTTGGGGTTGGCCGTTGGACCGGCTGGTTTTGCGCGCCCGGTTCTCCGAAAAATGTTGAAAATTACTTTGTGAAACAATCGATATTTTTCCAACGAGAACGGAAGGCAGCGATGGCTGACAATCACAACAAGAGCCTGGACATCCGAAGACTTTCCCCGGCAGAGTGGACGCAAGCCTTTCCTGTAATCGCTCAATTGCGCTCGCTTGACGAAGCCGAATTTCTCAGGCGGGCGAGGCGGCAATCGCATTCCGGCTACGAGCTTGTCGGCGCCTTCCAGGACGGCAAGCTGATTGGCGTGATGGGGATGAGGCCCGTCCACACGTTGGCGCGCGGGTCACACTTGCACATCGATGACCTCGTTGTCGATGCGGCAATACGGGGCAGCGGTGCGGGTCGCGCCTTGATGGAATATGCGGAGACCGACGCGCGTGCTCGCGATATGACTGCGGTGTTTCTCGACGCGCGGCCGGACGCCGTTCCCTTTTATGAACGGCAGAATTTCGCATTGCATTCAGCGCCGTCGATGAAAAAAATGCTCTCGTCTTCGTAGAGGCAAAATGCGTTGCCGCCAAGGCCATTGCATCAGCCGGTAGCGCGTTGCAGTTTTACAAGGTCGTGGCGAACGCGACGGCGCTCGGCCGTGCAGGCTTGCCGGACGACATCGGGCCTATGATTGCGTCGTTGCTGTCCGACGATAACCGCTGGGTCAACGCCCAGCGTAGTGAAGTCTCGGGTGGCATGTCGATCCAGGCTTAACCTGGGTATTGGCCAACAGCAGTTCCTCGGCATTGTTCGGCGGGCGCAGACCATCTGACCTGCCCATAAAGTAGCGCTGCGTAAGATCGGCCGCCGAGGCGTGCCTTGCTTCTTTAAAGCCTGCTTCGTTGGCCAGCGCCAGGATATCCGGCGGAGCGAAGAAGCTGAGGAACGGCGTGCCGCTTGCTCGCGCGCCTTTCTCCGCCATTTCAAGCCCGGGACGTACTTCGGGGTCCGCCAGTTCCAGCGGAAGCAGGAACGTCATGGCGAGTGTCGATCCTGGCGCGAGCGCCGCGACTTCGCGCAGCGCTTCCGCGTAAGCATTCCCGCGAGGACAATGGTAATCTTGCGCCGCTTCAGTCAACAAGTTCGATCAACACCCCGACACTCAACCGGCCGGCACGGCATCTTCCGCGCCGGCATCCAACACCGACCGAAAGAGCAATCATGACAAGTTCCATCTACAGCGCATCCGTCCCGGTTTTCAAGCAAATGCTGACCGCATTGTCCGAGGTGCTGAAGAAAGCCGAAGCACACGTCACCGACAAGAACATCGAGCCGAACGCGCTGCTGCAGGCGCGCCTGTTCCCGGATATGTTTCCCCTCGTGCGTCAGGTGCAGATCGCTGCCGATTTCGCCAAGGGCGTTAGCTCGCGCCTGGCCGGCGTGGAGGTGCCGTCGTGGCCCGACACGGAAGTCACGTTTGCCGACCTGCAAGCGCTGATCGCCAAGGCGTTGACCCACATCGGCGCGCTCGAGGCCGCTCAATTCGACGGTAGCGAGAACAAGGAAATCGTCCTGCGTCCGGGCACGCCGAAAGAGAAGAAGCTGGTCGGCAGCGCCTATCTGCAAAACTATGGCCTGCCGCAGTTCTTCTTCCACGTGACGACGGCCTACGCGATTTTGCGCCACAACGGCGTCGAAATCGGCAAGCGCGACTATATGGGTTCTTACTGATCGTCCGCGCGGGGGGAGGCGAATGAACAGCCGGCCCACGTCACCCCCGGCGCAAATTGACAGACGAGAGATATGAATTTCAGAGCCATTAGCCTTATAGCAATCACCTGCTTTGCGTGTGCCACACCAGTCGTTAGCCACGCGGCGGACGATCAGCAAAACAGAATCAGTCAGACAGTCACCCGCGCCATACAACCGGTCATGGCGAAAGACGGGATCCCCGGCATGGCAGTTGGGATCGTCGACGGTGACAAACACTACGTATTCAACTATGGCCTCGCGTCGACGGAAGCAAGGAAGCCAGTCACAGGTGACACCTTGTTCGAACTGGGTTCGGTCAGCAAGACCTTGACGGCGACGCTCGCGTCCTATGCGCAGGTGCGTGGCGATTTATCTTTGTCGGATCAAACGGGCAAGTACCTCCCGTCTCTGCGAAATAGCGCGTTCGGCAAAGTCAGCCTTCTCAATCTGGGCACCCACACGCCCGGAGGGCTCCCCTTGCAGGTGCCGGACACCATCCGCAACAACGATCAGTTGATGCTTTATTTCAGGCAGTGGCAACCGACCTACGCACCGGGAACCTATCGCACTTACGCCAATCCCGGCATCGGCGCGCTCGGCCTGATAACGGCAAAGAGCATGGGTCAGGATTTCAGCGGGCTGATGGAAAATCATCTGTTTCCCGCGCTTGATATGAAGCGCAGCTACATCAACGTTCCCGCGGGGAAACTGAACGACTACGCTCAGGGCTACACGAAACAAGGTACGCCGATCAGAATGGCACCCGGGGAGCTGTCCGATGAGGCCTACGGCGTCAAGACCACGGCTGCCGACATGATCCGTTTCGTAGAAGCCAACATGAATCTGGTCCAGTTGGACCCGAAGCTCCAGCGTGCGATCACGGATACCCACACCGGATACTTCAAAGCCGGGGCGATGACCCAGGATCTGATATGGGAACAATATCCGTATCCCGTCAATCTGCAGACGCTTCTGGATGGAAACTCACCGGCGATGATCTTCAACGCAACGCCGGTTAGTGAAATAACCCCGCCGCAGGCACCTCGTGACGACGTCTGGATCAATAAGACCGGCTCGACCAACGGCTTCGGCGCGTACGTCGCGTTCATTCCGCAGAAGCGGCTGGGGATCGTCATCCTCGCCAACAAGAACTTCCCGATTGAGGAGCGGGTAACCGTTGCATACCGGATTCTCACGTCGCTGGCCAACAACGAACGATGAGTGCGCAAACCGCAATCATCGACCGTAGTCCTTAAGGAGAACAACCAATGAGCCGCCCCGATTTCATCAAGCATTGGACTGAACTGGAAGAACCGGACGCGCATTGCTATCGCGGCGATACCGAGAAAATGGCGCTAGACGCGCCACTTTCCGACGCGCTCGGCATTACGCGTATCGGCATTCATCACGTGAGGCTTTTGCCTGGCCGGCGGACCTCCTATCCGCATGCCGAAAGTACCGAGCAGGAGTTTGTGTACGTGCTCGAAGGCAAGCCCGATGTCTGGATCGACGGCGTGCTTCATCCCATTGCTGAAGGCGATTCCGTTGCATTTCCGGCAGGCACTGGCATCTGCCATACCTTCATCAACAATACGAAAGACGAAGTTCGGCTGATGGTGATCGGTGAACGCCCGCGCGACGACAACCGCATTCGTTACCCGCTCAACGAAGCGCATGAACGGACCCGCGCGGACCGCTGGGTGGACTGGCCCGCGCGACCGCTCGGCGACCACAACGGGATGCCGGACTGAGGCTTGCGGCCGGAGCGGAGCCCTGCAAATATTGGCGATTCAGGCTAGGCTACCCGCTGGGCGGTTTTTTGAGTTGCAACGAACTTGCAACGAACTTGCAAAGAGCCGGCCGTGCCCCAGGTTATTCCAGTCAGGAAAGCAATGAAACAACAGCTAAGAATCGATTTTGTCTCCGATATCGCATGCCCGTGGTGTGCAATCGGCCTGTCGTCGCTCGAGCTTGCACTCTCGCGCTTAGGCGATACGGTCGAGGCACAAGTCGTCGTGCATCCCTTCGAGTTGAATCCGGAGATGGGGCCGGAAGGCGAGGCCATTGTTGATTATCTCGGCAAGAAATACGGACGCACGCCGGCGCAGATCGCCGAAACGCAAGCCATGATCCGCGAACGCGGCGCAAGCGTCGGCTTTACCTTCGGCGCGCGTACGCACGTCTACAACACCTTTGATGCGCACCGCCTGATGCATTGGGCCGGTATCCAAGGCAAGCAGTTGCCGCTCAAACTGGCCTTGCTGCGCGCCTATCATTCCGAGGGCAAGGACCCGAGCAATCACGAAGTCCTGGTCGAAGCGGCCCAATCCGTGGGGCTCGATGCCGCGCAAGCAAACGAGGTACTGCGAAGCGGAGTTTATGCCGACGAGGTTCGTGCTGAAGAACGGGAATACCAGGCGAAGGGCATTCAATCCGTGCCGGCGATCATCTTCAACGGCCGCTATCTGGTGAGCGGCGGACAACCCGTGGAAACGTTCGAGCAGGTCATCGAGCAGATTCTGGCCGAAGCGTAGGGTGGATTTCCGGCGCTCGGTGTGTCACCCGGCACGCGCCCTCAGCCGGATTTCGCATGGCATCGAGGCCGGCGAACCGGCCTGAAATGATCGTCAAATAGTGGGAAATTGGTGCGTGATACGTTTCCGTACGATATTAGGGAATGCCTAATTGAGTCGCGCGCATCCAGCGGCGTAAAATCGTGGCACATCGGTTTGGGGGCACCAGGCAATGCGTCTGGCTTCTCGTTGCGATTTGAGCCGCGATTTCCGCCGCGCTTTTAGCCACAATTCCCGGCGACGCCCGGCACAGCGGCACCCACGGCTTTTTCGACCCGCTCCTCGCCATGACGGTAGCGGCGGTCGCGGCATTGTCGTTCAGGCCGCGCCATGATCCCGCTCATTTCCGTCAAAAGGCTCAACAAGAGCTTTCCCGGCGTGAGGGCGCTTCACGAAGTCCAGCTCGAGCTCATGGCAGGCGAAGTGCATGCGCTAATGGGCGAGAACGGCGCCGGCAAGTCGACGCTGATGAAAATCCTCGCCGGCGTCTACACCCGGGACACGGGTGAAATCCTCTATGACGGCCAGGCGGTCGAGTTCCTGAGCCCGCGCGAGGCGCAGGCCATGGGTGTCGGCATCATTCATCAGGAACTGCAGTTGATGAATCATCTGACCGTCGCCCAGAATATGTTCATCGGCCGCGAGCCGCGCGGACGCCTCGGCCTGTTCCTCGACGAAGACAAGCTCAACGCACAGGCGCACGACATTCTTGCCCGCATGCATGTGAATCTCGACCCGCGCGCAGTTGTCAGCACCCTCACTGTGGCCAGGCAGCAGATGGTCGAGATCGCCAAGGCTTTGTCGTTCGACTCGCGCGTCCTGATCATGGACGAACCCACTTCGGCGCTCAACGACGCCGAGATCGCCGAACTCTTCCGCATCATTCGCGAGCTGAAGAACCGGGGCGTGGGCATCATCTATATCTCCCACAAGATGGACGAACTGAAGCAGATTGCCGACCGCGTCACCGTGTTGCGCGACGGAGAGTATGTGGCCACTGTCACTGCGCGGGACACCAGCGTCGAAGCGATCATCGGCATGATGGTTGGGCGAACGCTGACCGACGTTACGCCTTCTCACAGCGCGGCAGACAAAGGCGAGGTCGCGCTCGAAGTGAAGAATCTGAACGCCGGCCCGCTTGTCAGGGACGTGAGTTTCGCGTTGCACAAAGGCGAGATATTGGGCTTTGCCGGCTTGATGGGCGCCGGCCGCACCGAGGTCGCCCGCGCGGTGTTCGGCGCCGATCCGATCGAATCGGGCGACATTGTCGTGAGCGGCGTGAAGGCGACAATCAGGAATCCGAGCGATGCGGTGGCGCGCGGCATCGGCTATCTCTCGGAAGACAGGAAGCGCTTCGGCCTTGCGACCAACATGAACGTCGAATCGAACATTGTGATGTCCAACTTGCGCAAATTCCTGTCGCTCAACTTCTTCTTGCGCCGTGCGCAGATACGCCGGACCGCCTCCCATTTCATCAAACTGCTCGCCATTCGGACACCCTCCGCGACGCAGGAAGTGCGGCTTCTCTCGGGCGGCAATCAACAGAAAATTGTCGTCGCGAAATGGCTCGAGCGCGACTGCGACGTGCTGTTCTTCGACGAACCGACGCGGGGCATCGACGTCGGCGCGAAAAGCGAAATCTACAAGCTCCTGCGCTCGCTCGCCGAGCAAGGCAAGGCGATCGTGATGATCTCGTCGGAACTGCCGGAAATCTTGCGTATGAGCGACCGCATCGTTGTGATGTGCGAGGGCCGCATTACCGGCGAACTCTCCGCCACGGAGGCGACGCAGGAGCGCATCATGCAACTGGCGACGCAGCGCGAAACCTTAAAAGCGGCGTGAGCCTCGAGAGGTCTATTTCATGACACTGCCATCGGATACGTCGGCGCTGGGTAACAAGGAACGATCCTCGGGCCTGAGAGCCCGCGTTTTCAAGCCGGCCGCTCTGCAAAAACTGCTGGCCTTCGGAAGCCTGATCCTCCTGCTGGTGTTTTTCAGCTTCGCGTCTCCCGCGTTCATGCAAATGGACAATATGCTCGGGATTCTGCAGGCGACGGCAGTCAACGGCGTTCTGGCGATCGCCTGCACGTTCGTTATTATCACCGGCGGCATCGACTTGTCCGTTGGCACGTTGATGACGTTCACGGCGGTGATTTGCGGCGTGTTTCTGACCTATTGGCATTTGCCGATGTGGACCGGCGTGCTTGCCGCGATTGGGACGGGCGCGATCTGCGGGACCATTTCGGGCACCCTCACGGCGAAAATGAAAATACCGCCGTTCATTGCCACCTTGGGCATGATGCTGCTGCTGAAAGGCCTTTCGCTCGTCGTCTCGGCCGACAAGCCGATCTATTTCAGCGACACCGAAAACTTCTACAGGATCTCGCAGGATTCGCTGATCGGCTATGTGCTCCCGAGCCTGCCGGTGCCGAATGCGGTTCTGATTCTGTTTTTTCTCGCGGTGACGAGTTCGATCACGCTTAATCGCACGGCGCTCGGCCGCTACACATTTGCACTCGGCAGCAACGAAGAAGCGGTACGCCTTTCCGGCGTGAATGTCGACCGGTGGAAGATCGCTATTTACGGCATGGCCGGGGCAATTTGCGGCGTCGCCGGGTTGCTGATCGCCTCGCGGCTGAATTCCGCCCAGCCGGCGCTCGGGCAAGGCTATGAACTTGAAGCGATCGCCGCCGTGGTGATCGGTGGAACTTCGCTTAGCGGCGGCGCGGGCACGATTCTGGGAACGATCATCGGCGCGTTCATCATGAGCGTGCTGACCAACGGCCTGCGCATCATGTCCGTCGCTCAGGAATGGCAGATTGTGGTGACCGGCCTCATCATCATTCTCGCGGTGTATGCCGATATTTTGCGGCGCAAGAAAAGCTGACGAAGGCTGACGCTGCGCGTTACAAGATCAAGAAAAGGGAGCGCCAAAGGCTCCCCCAATGGCTGAAGGTCGATGGCCCACTTAGGAGGAGAAACCCCATGTTGAAAAGAAGACTAATCGGTGTCGTGGTCGGCGTTGGCGCGCTCATTGGCGGGGCGAGTGTTACCTACGCGCAGGACACCTACATCCCGTTGATCTCGAAAGGCTTCCAGCACCAGTTCTGGCAGGCCGTCAAATCCGGCGCGGAGCAGTCGGCCAAGGAGCATAACGTCAGGATCACCTTCGAGGGGCCGGAAACCGAGGCCATGGTCGACAAGCAGATCGATATGCTTTCGGCCGCGCTGGCCAAGAAACCCCAGGCGCTCGGCATCGCCGCGCTCGATAGCAAAGCGGCCATTCCGCTGTTGAAGCGGGCGCAGGCCGCCAAAATACCTGTCATCGCCTTCGACTCCGGCGTTGACAGCGACATCCCGCTGACCACGTGCGCGACCGACAATCTTGCAGCGGCCGCGCTCGCCGCCGACAAGATGGCGGAGGCGATCGGCAATGCCGGTGAAGTCGGTCTGGTTGTACACGATCAGACGAGCCGCACGGGTATCGATCGCCGCGACGGCTTCCTGAATGAGATGAAAGCGAAGCACCCGAACATCAAGATCGTCTCAGTCCAGTATGGCGGTGGCGATCACTTGAAGTCGGCGGAAATCGCCAAGACGATGATCCAGGCCAACCCCAATCTCAAGGGCATTTTCGGCGCGAATGAAGGCTCGGCAGAAGGCGCCGCGATTGGCGTCAAGGAATCGGGCAAGAAACTCGTCCTGATTGGTTACGACTCCGGCAAAGAGCAGAAGGACGACATCAATTCGGGCTTGATGGCCGGCGCGATCACGCAGAACCCGGTCGGCATCGGCAAATGCGTGGTCGACTCTGCAGTGAAAGCGTTGAAGGGCGAGAAGCTGCCCACGAAGGTCGACACGGGCTTCTACTGGTACGACAAGAGCAACATGAGCGATCCCAAGATCGCCGCCGTACTCTACGATTGACCGTCGCCACCAGGCGCGAAGGCGGAGGAGGGAGCGCGGCGCTCCCTCCTCTTTGCCGCTCCACGTCGCGGGGGGCGGGAAGGTGGCCGCAAAGAGGGCAGGCGAGCACACGCGGCGCTCTTTGCTTATAAGCAGAAATCGATAGCTGCCGCAGAGGAGGGTGTTCAGATGCCCACGATCACAAAGCTGTCCGTCCGGGACATTCGCTTCCCGACCTCGCGTTCACTCGACGGCTCCGACGCGATGAACGCCGCGCCGGATTACTCTGCTGCCTACGTGACGCTCGAAACCGATTCGCCGAAGGGGCTCACAGGCCATGGCCTTACCTTCACCATCGGGCGCGGCAACGAGATTTGCGTGACTGCGGTGCAGGCGCTTGCGCCGCTCGTCGTCGGCAAAACGCTCGAGGATATCGCCGCGAACATGGGCGCTTTCTGGCGCGCGTTGACGTCGGACAGCCAGCTGCGCTGGATCGGCCCGGACAAGGGCGCCATTCATCTGGCAACGGCGGCTGTCGTGAACGCGGCCTGGGACCTGTGGGCCAAAGCGCAAGGCAAACCGGTATGGAAGCTGCTGGTCGACATGAGCCCGGAAGAACTCGTGCGCTGTCTCGACTTCCGCTATGTGACCGATGCGATCACGCCGCAGGAAGCCATTGCCATGCTGCACCGCCATGCAGGGACGCGGGGCGAGCGCGAAAAGGAAATGCTGGCGCACGGCTATCCGGCTTACACGACGTCGGCCGGCTGGCTCGGCTACGACGACGACAAGATCCGGCGGCTCGCGCGCGAAGGCGTTGCGCAGGGCTGGACGCACTTCAAGCAGAAGGTGGGCGGCAATCTCGAAGAGGATATGCGCCGTGCTCGCATCCTGCGCGAAGAAATCGGCGAAAACCTCAAGCTGATGATGGATGCGAACCAGGTATGGGATGTCGATGAAGCGGTCGCGAATATGCGGCGCCTGGCGCAATTCGATCCGTGGTGGATCGAGGAACCCACGAGTCCCGACGACATTCTCGGCCACGCGGCCATCCGCCAGCGGATTCGGCCCATTGGTGTGGCGACGGGCGAGCACTGCCATAACCGGGTGATGTTCAAGCAGTTGCTGCAGGCAGAGGCCATCGACTTCTGTCAGGTCGACAGCTGCCGCCTGGGCGGTCTGAACGAGGTCATCGTCGTGCTACTGATGGCGGCGAAATTTGGCGTGCCCGTGTGTCCGCATGCCGGCGGTGTCGGATTGTGCGAGTACGTCCAGCACATTTCGCTGTTCGACTAT
Source organism: Paraburkholderia haematera (assembly GCF_905220975.1). GTDB lineage: Bacteria > Pseudomonadota > Gammaproteobacteria > Burkholderiales > Burkholderiaceae > Paraburkholderia > Paraburkholderia haematera. The sequence goes on from NZ_CAJNBK010000004.1 coordinate 249,851, forward strand.
ATCTGCGTGTCGGCGTCGCTGGAAAACCGGGTGCTCGAGTACGTGGATCATTTGCATGAGCATTTTGTCGATCCGGTCGTGATCCGAAACGGGCGTTATATGCCGCCGCAACGTGCGGGCTACAGCATCGAAATGCATGCGGCGTCGCTCGATCGGTATGCGTTTCCCCAAGGCCCGGCCTGGTGGGGCTGAGGCGGTACGCCTGGCGGCGTTGGCGGTTAGGGCCGGTAGCAGCCCATGGCGGTGATGCGCAATTCCTTCAATACGCAGTGGCCGATGGTATATGTTGAATGGATGGCGTCCCGGCCTACGGGCAAAGAGAAAAGCCACCTCCGCGGAAGACAGGGTTTGCAAAACATCAGAAGAATTCGGCGTCGCGTTCAGCACTGACTGCGAGAGCGCTAACCAGGAGCGAGACATGGGCCCGTCAGTATCCACCGTGCCCGACGCAGGCCATTCCGGCGGGCGCGGGCATCACCGGCCGGCGATGCCCGCCCTTGCGCTTGCGGCGTTGGGCGTTGTGTATGGCGACATCGGCACCAGTCCGCTGTATACGCTGCAGACCGTGTTCGATCCAGCCAATGGTTTGTCGCTCAATGCACTCAATGTGGTCGGCATCGTCTCGCTGATCGTCTGGTCGCTGATTGTTGTCGTCTCGCTCAAGTACGTCACGCTGATTCTTCGCGCGAATAACCATGGCGAGGGCGGCATCATGGCACTGCTGGCGCTGGCCGCGTCGTCGGTCATTACGCGGCCGCGCTTGCGCCATACGCTGCTCGGTGTCGGCATCATGGGTGCAGCGCTCTTCTACGGCGACAGCGTGATTACGCCCGCGATCTCGGTGCTGAGCGCGGTCGAGGGACTGGAGGTCGCGGCGCCGTTTCTCAAGACCTGCGTGATTCCAGTGACGCTGGTGGCGCTGGTCACATTGTTCCTGATGCAAAAGCGCGGCACCTCCGGTATCGGCATCGTGTTCGGACCTGTCATGGTGCTCTGGTTTCTCGTGCTCGCCGTGGTGGGGGCCATCAACATATTGCGGGTGCCGGCGATTCTCGTTGCGCTCAATCCACTCTCGGGGCTGGAATTTTGCCTCCGTCACCGGTCGCTCGCGTTCGTTGCGCTGGGCGCGGTCGTTCTGTCGTTGACGGGCGCGGAAGCGCTGTATGCCGACATGGGGCATTTTGGCGCGAGGCCGATCCGGCTGACGTGGTTCGCCCTGGTGTTTCCCGCCCTCGCCTTGAACTATCTGGGGCAAGGCGCGCTGTTGCTTGCCGATCCGGGCGCGCTGCAGAATCCGTTTTACAAGCTGTTCCCGCAATGGTCGCTGTATCCGATGATCGCGCTGTCGACGGTCGCGACCGTCATTGCGTCCCAGGCCGTCATTTCGGGTACGTATTCGATGACCAAGCAGGCGATGCAACTCGGCTTCCTGCCGCGCATGAACGTCGTCTACACGTCGGAAAGGGAAATGGGGCAAATCTACGTGCCAGGAATCAACTGGACGTTGCTGGCTGCAGTCGTGGCCGCCGTGATCGGCTTCGGTTCGTCTACGGCACTCGGTTCCGCGTACGGTATCGCCGTCACCGGCACGATGCTGATCACGACCATCCTGACGTTCTTCGTCATTCGCTACGCATGGCATTACAACTGGCTGCTATGCGTGTTCGCGACGGTATTCTTCTTCGTGATCGACGCGGCGTTCTTCTCCGCTAACTTGCTGAAGATTGTGCAGGGCGGCTGGTTCCCGCTTCTGGTCGGACTGATTATCTACACGATCATGGCGACCTGGGGACGGGGCCAGGAGATCATGCGTATCGAAGCGCGCGCGAGGGCCGGGACGATGCCGCTCAAGTCCTATCTGGCCACGCTGCTGGCCCGCTCGCCGGTCAGGGTTGGCGGTACGGCAATCTTTTTGTCACCCGATCCTGATGGCGTGCCGCATTCGTTGATAAACAATCTGACACATAACCGCGTGCTACACAAACGCGTCGTTTTCGTGACGGTGAACAATGAGGAGATACCATGGGTTCCTGATAGTGAGCGAGTGAGCGTGCACCAACTAGATTCGGACTGCTACCAGATCACGATCAACTATGGTTTCATGGACGAGGTCAATCTGCCGCGTGCACTTGAAATTTGCAAGAGAGTTGGCCTGAGCTTCGAGGCGGCGGAGACGTCCTATTTCCTCAGCCGCGCGACCCTGGTGCCTACGCGTGATGGCGGCATGGCGATGTGGCGTGAGCGTCTGTTCTCGGTCATGCTGCACAACGTTGGTAACGTGGCGGCCTATTTCAAGCTGCCGGCCAATCGGGTGATCGAACTGGGCGCGCGCGTGGAAATCTGACAACGGCCGTCGCTTTTGCTTTCGAAAGGCTGGCACGTTTAATGCGGGCTGCAACTGTGTGCCTGTGCTTGCGGCGCCGTATGTGGTTTGACAGCCGATGATGCATCCTGCGGCCTTGGTAAGGCTCGCAGGCATCGGTTTGTTCATACCAGCAATCGTTAGTGTCTTGCGGCCATTGCGCCGGAAGGGCGCCTCCGCGCGGCGCCGCGGGAACATTTTTGCGGTGCGACGTTCAGTGCCGCACAGTTTTTCCTGCAAAGAGGCTTCACATTCGATCGATGCCGCATCAGCCCTGATCGCCAGGAAAACGAGCCATCCAGGGAAGTAAGCGACCAGGGAGGGGGCGGAGTGAGATCGATCAGGGGGGCGGCATTCTCCGTGCGGGCGGGCCTCGGGCCAAGTGCTCCCACCTGGGTGCTGTTGCAGCAGATTGTCGTGCGCGGTCTCGTCGCTGTGAAGTTTCTCGCGCTTGGACGCATTCTCGGGCCGTCGGCAATCGGGAGCGTCAGCATTGCGCTACTCGCGGTGGCGATCGCCGAATCGCTTTCCGACACAGGTCTCCCGCAGGCGGTCATCCAGGGGGGCGATGCGCCGACGCGTTCAGATCTCACCGCCATCTGGACCACGCTCACGACACGCGGCGTGCTGGTCGCGCTCCTGCTGATCGCGCTCGCGCCGGTGATGAACAGCCAGTTTCACCTCGGCAACGCACTCGCACTGCTACAGCTTGCGGCCGCGCTGCCGTTGCTTCGCGGCGTCGCATCGCCCGCTTACTTCGTGGTCCAACGCAATCGCGGTTTCCAGCACATCGCGGGGATCGAAATGGCCGCGGCGTTTGTTGATTGCTGCATTGGCCTCGCGTTTGCGTGGGGTGGTGCGGGAGCCTACTCATTGCTGATCGGCATGATCGTCGGCGAAACGCTGAAAACCACCCTCACATGGGCGACGATGACGCCGCGTCCGTCGATTCGACCCAAGTGGTCGGGGATCGGACATTACATTGGCTTCAGCCGCTGGATCTGGGCGGGGAGCGTCGTGAATCTGCTGCTCAACCAGTTTGACAAGGTTGTGGTCGGGAAGCTGCTCGGACCGGCGCAACTGGGCGCGTACCAGATGTCGTCAAAGCTCGCGCAGATGTTGCTGACGGATACGGCGTTTGCGATGGGGCAATATCTCTTTCCCACGTTTTCCGCCCAACACCGGCACGACGCGCGTGTGGCGGCGCGGCTTGTCAGGCTGTACCTGGTTATTGTTGCCGGCGGCCTGGCGATGCTCGTCGTGTTGCTGCGAGTCATTGCGGAACCGCTCTTCGCGTTGATTCTCGGTGCCGCGTGGATGTCGGCGGTCCCGCTCTTCAAAATATTCGTCATCAACATGGCGATCGGCGCATTGATCGCGGTGCTCGTCGCCTACTTGCGCGCGGTCGGCGATGCGAAGGCGACGACGCAGGCGTCGCTGATACAGATGGTCATTCTATTCGCGATCGTGCCGCCCGCGACGCACTACTGGGGCGTGACGGGCATCGCGTGGTCGATGACGGCCGGCATGGGCTCGGCCGCCACGTGGATGCTCTATCGAACCTTGAGGCGGCATGACGCGCCTTCCTTTCCGTTGGCCGGCTAACGCGTGCGGATTTTGGGGTGCCCGGAACCCGGCAGATTCACGCAAGCGCGCCAGGGTATTTTGTGGTGCCTTCCGCCATTCGCCGTATATCATCAAGCCTCCGTATGAACCCAAACACGCAGGAGGCTATCTTGCAGGAAAGTCGTCTTTGTCTGTATGCCGATGCTCAGTTTGTCAGCCCTTACGCCATGTCGGTTTTCGTTGTTCTTGACGAAAAGGGATTGCCATTTGAACTATCGACCGTGGATCTCGGGCGTGATGCCAATCATGAATCGAGTTATGCAGCCAGATCGTTGACGCAGCGCGTTCCCACGCTGATGCATGGGGACTTCGCTTTGTCGGAATCGTCCGCAATTGCTGAATATCTTGATGAGGCATTTCCGGAAACGTTGGTCTATCCACAAGATAAATTTCTTCGAGCGAGGGCACGACAGGTGCAAGCCTGGCTGCGAAGTGACCTGATGCCCATCCGGCAGGAGCGCTCGACGGAGGTTGTGTTCTACGGATCGCAAGGAGCGGCGCTTACGCCCGCGGCCGAAGCAGCAGCCCAGAAGCTGTTTTATGTGGCTGAGGCTTTGCTTCCGGGAGATACGGCGAATCTATTTGGAACGTGGAGCATAGCGGATACAGATTTGACGTTGATGCTCAATCGCCTGATCCTGAACGGCGATCCGGTACCTGCCAGGTTAGTTGATTACGCTACGCGCCAGTGGGAAAGACCATCGGTGCAGCGATGGGTTAAATTGAACCGGCCTCCGCTCTGGATTGCCGCTGAATGATTTTGGCGATGAGTTCGCCGGTAGCGGATGCGTACCGGTGTTCGAGTTCGACGTATCTGCCCTGGTCAAATCGTGCAAAAGTTTTTGTCCGTCACGGGAGTGTACGAAATGCTTGTTTATATTTTTCGGGGACCCGGCCGCGTGTTCGGCTTTACGGCGGAGGAGGCGGGGGCGAATCTGCCGGCAAGGTTCGCGCCTTGGGTTTCATTCAGGTCAGTGGAACTGAGCCGGGACAAACCGACCCCAGGCGTTGACTCGGGAGAGTGTCTGGACGACATTGAGAAGTATGGATTTCACATCACCGATGCACACGTCCGTATTACTGACAAGGTAGTCTGATGTCGCCTTCTGCATGCGACCCACCCTCGTTTCGATCTGAATGCCACAGCTCGCGAAATAGCGGCCCGGTGACTCGCCGTCATGTTCGGACGATCAAAAACCGTTCTGCAATGCGAAGCAAATGCTGCGATTGGTCTCGTCTTCTTCCGGAAAGCCGCCATGTCTTCTGGCTTGGGATTGATATCCTGGCTTCGCACTGGGTTTTGTGGGTGACCAGACGGTTCTTGCGGTTTGAACGAACTCGGCAACTGCAAGGATATCGGCGTCGATATAGGGCGCCGTCCCTTTCCAGTATCGTTGCATCCCGACCAGCGGCTTGTCTGCATTTGGGTCAATCTCGCAGAGCGACGAAATAAGATAAAGCAGCGACTTGTTGTAGACCAGTGGCACCTCCCAGTAGGAACCCTCGGTCTTGTTATCGAGCCCGAAGACCCGGAGCTCACTGACACGCTTGCGCAGTATCGGCAATCCAGCATTCATCCGGTCGAACGTCATGGCCGGCGCCAGCATGATGACTTCAACCCGCTGCGTTGACGATGCCGGGAGTCGTGCATCGAGTGCTTCAATGAAGCGCTGCACGTAGATCGCGCCAGCACTGTGACCCATCAGCGTGACCCGGAGCTGCGGATTTTTGTCCCACGCATCGCATAAGTGGTTCAGAAACGCGCTGCCGCCCGCTTCGGTGTCAGTCGAGAACGAGTCGTCGATGAACTGCTTCATCTCGTCCCAGATTGGCGGGCCCAGGCACTCGGCCAGTCCCGCCGCGATGAGGAGTTCTTCGACAACCGTCGTATACAAGCCGTGATCGTGCCCGGAATTAAGTCGTTGAATGATTCTTGCGAGAGGATTTTGCGGCCCGCGAAGACGCTTGGGAGAAAACAACCGGCGCTTTTTGGGAACCGACTTTCCGGCAGCGTCCAACCATTGCGCGAACTGATCCAGTTCAGTGCTCGAACAGGCGAGCTGTGCACCCGCACGCTTTGCCCACGCTTTGTCGTAGAGTTTGGTGGAGGATGCCAGTTCCTTGAGAGACATGGGCGCCGCCTTACGGGCTTTGGCCGGCCGTCGCCGACCCTTGAGCGATTGATCGGTGTCGAGCACAGCGGCGATCTGGCGGGCCACTGCATTCACCGCGTAATTGGCAGCGCTCACGAAACCCGGATCGTCGCGATAGGGTTCGAGAATACCTTTCATTGAAGTGAGGAGATCGGACTGCCAGATAAAGAAGAACGGGTAGGCGCCGCTGTCGGTGTAGCCCTTGATCAGCCTACCGGCAGTGCTGAGGCCGTCCGCTTCAGATACCAGCCCACCGTGGAAAAACACACAGAGGTGTTCCGACGGGGCATTTTCCTTGAAATTGTCGAACGCCTTGCTGAGGTCGAGGGCCGTCGTCCGATTGAACTTGCCGTATTGCAGGTCGATATCGTGAAGTGGATCGATCGGAAGTAGTGCGGATGCTTTTTGCATGACGTTTCCTCCTTCACGACCAGTCCGGATTCGCCATACCAGGCACGTGCCTGGCAATTGGGGCAGTCTGATATCGAAGGCGCAACCGTCAGGCCGGTGGGCGGCTAGCATGGCTGATGACGAGCGCCGCAGGCATGGGCGGCACCACGATGCGCCAACGTGAATGACGTCGCGGCGCGCAAAGTGTCCCTCCCATGGCGGCATCTCGCGCAATGGCGAGCGCGCCTGTACCGGCGATGTCAGTCAGGGATCTTGGGCTCGACCAACTTTGCCAACTGAACAAGCGACTCCTGCCAGCCGAGGTAGCACATCTCCACAGGAATGACCTCGGGTATGCCCTCTTGCACAATAGTGAGCTCCGTTCCGCAGGACACCTGCCGCAATGAAATAGTGGCATGCATCTGGCCGGGCAGGTTCGGGTTGTCGAATCGGTCCGAGTAGCGGATTTTCTCGAACGGCACCAGTTCGACGTACTCGCCACCGAACGAGTGGCCATTACCCGTGCCGAAGTTCCGGAAGGACATCTTGTAAGTGCCACCCACGCGGGCATCCATGTGGTGGACCTGACAGGTGAACCCGTAGGGAGGGAGCCACTTCGCGATCGCATCGGGTTCGAGGAAGGCGCGATAGATGCGTTCAGGAGTCGCGCGCAAGACGCGTTGGAGATGAACTGTTCCGGTAGTCATGGGGTGCTCGTCTTTCGCTGGAGAAGTTGAACATACCCCTACGACGATTCGGCAATGCCGATTTCGACGTAGGTGTGATCGGGAAAAACCCGTAGGCGCCAATAAGTTTCAAAGTCAGCCGCTTCTATCCTGCCACCACCCGATTGCGGCCATTGTGCTTGGCCTGGTAAAGCCGCTCGTCGGCGACACGTAAGAGGGTGTCGATCGTGTCGCCGTCGCGGCCGAACTCGGAGATGCCGACACTGACGGTAACGGCGACGGCCCGCCCGGTTCCGGTATAGAACTCCTCGGTAGCCACGGCGCCCCGGACGCGCTCCGCGATCGAACGTGCGGCCTCCAGCGCGGCTGTAGGTAACAACACCATAAACTCTTCACCCCCGACCCGCGCCACGCCGTCATAGGGGCGAATGGCATCAAGGCATTTCTGCACGAATCGCTGCAACACCTCGTCACCCACCTGATGGCCGTAGCTGTCGTTGATTAATTTGAAGTGGTCGAGATCCAGCGCCAGCAGCGAGAACGGTGCACCGCCTCGCCTGGCCCGTGCGATTTCGGCCTCCACTTGCTGGATAAACTCGCGCCGGTTTGCGGCACCTGTCAGCGGATCGGTGGCGGCGAGATGCTCAAGCTTGTGATTGGTGCGTTGGAGTTCCTGCAGCGCGTTTTCCGTGCGTGCCATCGCCTCGGCGAGCCGTGCCATCAGTTCTTCCTGGCTGTAGATCGTCGAAAAGGAGCGCGTCGTGCGAAACGCTTGAACGACGCCATAACTCAACAGAAAAAAGCCGGCAGCGAAGATCGCGTGCGCCAGCCACCACATATGATTCCAGGGCTTGCCGAGAATGAACGCGAGAGATGCAAGCGCGAAGGAAGTGATCGAGATGCCGTAGATCACCATCAGCGGCGAGCGAATGCGACGCAGCATCAGGACCATGACGTTCAGCGTCGAGAAGATGAGCGCGCCACCCTCCATCGAAAGCCGCACCGCGAGGTTACCCGCAATTGGCGAGTTCGCAATGACTCCGACAACCACATCGATCAGGACGAACACGGCGATCCACCTCAGCCACGGGCCCGGCTTCGAGCGCTGTTCGATCGCGTCCGGCGCGCGGTGGTACGAGAGGAGCCCGACCAGCAGCAACACCGACATCACCAGACGCGATGCCGGGCCGTAGAGCAGAAATAGCCAGATATTATGGTGAGCCATGCCGGTGAACGCGCCGTGTAGCGCATAGACCAGTACAAAGCCCAGAAAACCCAAAGTCAGCCAGCGCAACAGCGGTTCACCCGACGACAGATAGCAACGCCATGTCACATAGGTGACAAACAGCCCCTCGAGCGTTGCCGATGCGATCGCGATTTCGTGAAAGGCGTGGTTTTCGAACTTCAGGCTTGGGTCCTGAAAGTAAATCAGATAAACAATCAGGTAGGCGGGAATGAGCGCAAAACCAACGATCAGCAAACTTGAGTAGACCTTGGTCACGATCCCGATGAGGCGAGGCGGTTCTTCGATTGAAATGGTTGTGTTCATATGCCCGTCTCCGACAATATGACTGTGGTTTTTCGCATCGCCGAGCGGTTGACGCGTGAATCCGCCGACCCGGACACGGCACCATGCCGTGTGCAAGGGCAAGCATACAGTGCGGCGGGCGCCCGGGCGAACAGCGTGCGATAAAAAGCGGACTGCGATGCGCGTTGGCGAAACGTGGGTCGTGCAGTCGGCGTCTGATAAACCGTGCAGATGTCTTGTGAAAATGATAGACGCTGCTGCCTACGGTTGCCAGCCGCGGCGACTTGCGCAACCTGCTGTCAACGCATCGCGTTTTCGGTACTATCTATGCATCGTGCATAGTTTTTTGCGCTTTAGCGATGCGACAGCGCAGCACCGTTGCACGGAACTTCAATACGCTAGTCAATCCTGCGACCGCTTGCGGGAGAGCGCGGATACGGTTCTCCCGGTAGCCCGGACTCCAAGCGTCGCCAACCGCCACAAACGGCCCGCAGTCGCAAGAAGACCGAGGGGAGGTGGTCCTGTCGGTATCGGAGCGTCATCGTCCGAAACCATCGGAATGACGGTCCGGCCGAAGTGGTCTTCCTGCATCGGAAGACTCCAGTACTCGTATGGGTACAACATCCGGGCGAGGCGAAAACCCGTATCGCACCTGCCTTCGTGGAGCTCGGTGGCGGCTCTCAAACGTATTGCCGACACCGGGCTCCGGGTTGGGTAGATCGCAGTACTTGCAAGACGGTCCTTGCTGCAATCGTCGATTGAAGGTGAACCGGATGGGGTCAACTTTGGGCTTCTTTCGTTCATGGTTATCTCCGCTGGTGATGCCGATTACGGAGACGCCACAAACAAAAAAGGCCTCATCCGTATTTCCGGCGAGGCCTTCGAGCTGCGTTCCTGCTTATCTAACGCGCATTGGCCTCCGATGGCATGCCCGAACGGACTGCCATGTGGCGAAGCGCGAAAGAGGAGAGGTTGAGCGTCAGCATGACGTCGAGTTTCTTTGCAATTGGAACGCGTGTCAATACATGTGCGTTGTGCCGAGCCGACAGCTTGTGTTCCGCTGATGCGGCTTGTCGCAAGGAATGGCGAAGCGCCTCTTACGCCGCGCTTGCAATGACCCGCGACGCTTCGTCGACGAAACATTATTCGCCGGCCACAGGTGGCTTAGTTGTCCAGTCCCGCCCAACCTGTTACGCCAGCGAGTTTGGTGCGCATGTTGCTTGCATGGCCTGTCTGGCACAGTGCGCTGTGCCTCGAGCGCCGATAGTCTTGCGGCAAGTCGCCGATGCCGCCTACATGTACCAGAATGGAGGTATGCAAATGAAATCACTGATTGCAGTCCTTATCGTCACGTCTGCTTAGGCGGGACCCTCTGCATCGGCGCGGATTTCGCCCAGGCGCAATCCGCGCCGAAAGTGATCGACATCGCAACCCGCCCAGGCGTCACGCAGCGCTTCCTCTACATCGCGCCTGAAAGTCCGAAGGCCGCGGTCATTCTCTATGCGGGCGGGCATGGCGGATTGCAGCTCGATCCCTATGGAACGTTTGGCTGGGGGCAAGGCAACTTTCTGGTGCGTAGCCGTCAGACATTTGTCAGCAACGGCCTGGCGGTGGCGGTGATCGATGCGCCGAGTGATCGTCAGTCAGTTCCGTTTCTGAACGGATTCCGGTTGAGCGCCGAGCATGCAGCGGACGGCAAGGCGGTGATTGCCTGGATGCGGGAGCAAACCAAGGTACCGGTCTGGCTGGTCGGGACGAGCCGAGGCACGCAATCCGTCGCTGCCATTGCCATCGCGCTTGCCAGCGGAGGCGGCCCGGATGGGATCGTATTGACCTCCACCATTCTTCAGGACGACAAAGGAGGTAGCCCGGTAACCGGCATGAATCTTTCCGCATTGAAAGTCCCCGTGCTCGTCGTGCATCACAAGGACGATGCCTGCCGATATTGTCCGGTATCCGGGACGTCTGGGCTGATGGAGAAATTGACGGGTTCGTCCGACGACGGTCTGATGATCGTATCCGGGGGGAGCTCCAAGGGTGATCCATGTGAGGCTTTTGCCTACCACGGATTCAACGGCGTAGAAGGTGAAGTGGTTCGCGCGATCGCGGAATGGATCGTCGCGCATTGACTCAAATCTGGAATCCGCAATGCAGGAGTTTCGAGCGACTACCGCCTCGCCTTGCGTCTGACCCGCCCTTCGACGAATCCATGAAAGTGAAGATCGCCTATCGCGCGCGCCCAGGCATTGACCCAGCAAGTCGCGAGAGCCTTTTCAACAGACGAATCCGCGCGCATAAGGCGGGCCGTCGCAACACGCAGGCGAACGAATGCGTACTCTCTGTGAGCGGATTCGCGACGCTGAGCAAATGGGTCTTCACGCATCGCTGACAACTGAAAGGAAGCGAAAGAAAACTCGCGAGGGTGAACGCGGTTCCCGCATCGCGGTGTCGCAAGAATAGTCCAGCGGCGGAGAACGCGTCCAGGTAGGGCTTGTGCGAAGGGTGATCTCGGCCTGATCTCGGCCATTCGGTCTCGCGCCTACGCTCCAGCCCCTCGTTTAGACGAGGGCGACTTTGCCGGTGGCGAGGTCATACATGCCGCCAACAATGTCGATCTTCTTGTCCACGTAAAGTTTCTGGACGATCGACGGTGAGCGCTTCAGTCGAGCCACTTGCCGCCGCACGTTCTCGGTGGCCGCGTTGTCCTGCAAGTTGCCGGTCTGCGTTTGCTCGGCGGCGATGACGGCCGGTTTGATCGCGGTGATGAGTTCCGGCAAATGGCCCGGAAGGACCACCTTGGACTTTAGCACCTTGATTGCGGCGTCGACCGCGCCGCATCCGGTGTGGCCTAGCACCATGACGAGCGGCACGCCGAGGAACTCAGCGCCGTATTCGAGGGATGCAAGCATGTCCGGATTCACGATGTTGCCTGCAACGCGTAACACGAAGAGATCGCCCGGCCCCTGATCGAACGCGAACTCCGGCGCCACGCGTGAATCGGCGCAGCCCAGGATCGAGGCGATCGGATACTGCCCCTGCACACGGGCGGCGCGACCCGATGAGAAATCACGCTCGTTCGGCATGTTGGCGGCGTAGCGCGCGTTGCCTTCCATCAGCCGCTTCAACGCATCCGCAGGCGAGATCGAGTTCGGTGGTGGCGATACGCCAGGTGCTGGCGGGCTGGCCGCGATGGCGGCGATGGTGGCACTTACGCTCCATGGCAGGAGCGCTGCCAGCGCGCCGGTCTTCAGGAAACCTCTGCGCGATACCTGAGGCTCGTGCTGTGCATCACCACATACATCACACATTTGAATACCTCCGACATGGTTAGGCGCTTTCGGCCGCAAACGGGCGCCTTGATGTATCACACCGCAACGGGCACACCGATCACCTGCCATATGCGCCTCACCTGGCGGTCCAACGCTACGCCGTGGATCAACTCACTGACATTGTCTTGAGTCTATACCGCCGCCAGGCGCAGCGTCCGGAAAACCACGCATCTGCGAAGAACAGGCCGTGGCGGCGAATGGCGGGTTGGCGTGGCTGGACACCTGGGTGATGTGCCGCTTGCTGATCAAGACTGCAGCGTCCATTGCCGCAACACGCGACGCCCGCTCTAACCGCCTCGCGACGCGAGTGCGGAAAAATCGGTTTGACCAAATGACCGGATTGGAATAATGTTCATTTCAAACAACGTGGAGTATCTGATGGGCACCCTTCTGGGCAAAACAGCGGTGATTACAGGCGCGTCTTCCGGCATCGGTAAAGCGATTGCGCGTCGCCTCGCAGGCGAGGGCGCTCACGTCTTCATCGCCGGGCGCAGTTCAGAGCGGCTGCAGGACGTCGCCCGGATCATCGAAGACGCAGGCGGCAAAGCGAGCATCGGTGCTTTCGATCTGCACGATTACGACGCGCTGCACGCTTTCGTCGACGAGGCGGCCAGCCGAACCGGGCGCCTCGACATCATGGTCAATGCGGCAGGCGTTCACCATCCCGGTACTATTGCAGACGGCACGACGTCGGATTGGCAGGCCATGTTCGAGACCAACGTGATCGCCGTACTCGCCGGTAGTCAGGCCGCGATCCGTGCAATGCGCGGGACCGCGAGCAACGGGCATATCGTGACCCTTTCTTCGTACGCGGGTGAGGGCAACGCCTATCACGTCTATGGCGCGACGAAGGCCGCGGCCAATTCCGTCTGCCGGGCGTTACGTCACGAACTCGCGGACGAACCGATACGCGTGGTGACCATCATGCCAGGCGCAGTGGCGACCAATTTCGGGCGGCACTATCCGCCTGAATTCGTCAATGGCATGTTCAAATCGTTCGGTATTGCGGCCGAATTCAAGACCGGCGACGTGCTATCGGACGCAATGCTCGAGCAACTTCAAACTCACGCTTCGGCCATCTTCGCGTCGCCCGACGATATTGCCGGTGCGGTTCTATATGCGGTCACCCAGCCTCATGATCTCAGTGTCTCCGAAATCCTCGTCGGGCCTCGCAAGTCCTTCCCGAATGCAGCCTGATACGACCCTCACCAGCGACGACAAGCGTGACCGGATTCTCGATTCAGCTTTGATGCTGTTTCTGCGCTACGGCGTCAAGCGAACCTCGATTGACGATATCGCACGCGAGGTCGGTATCGCCAAAGGCACGATTTATCTCTCGTTCGATTCAAAGGCGGCGCTTTTCGCGGCGATCGCCGACCGGCTTTGTGCGAGCACACTTTCGAAGGCCGAACGGATTTCGAGCGGCGTCACGCCGCCCACCGAACGGATCATCGAGGTGCTCGACTGCTATATCGGCGAAACGCATCGGCTTGTCGCCCAGTCGCCGCATATTGCTGAGCTGACCGCGTCGCGCGAAGCGCTGGCGACGCAAGCGTTCCAGACCCTTGACGGGCAAATACGCTCGTTGCTGAGTGCGCTTCTCAGCGAGGCCGGTATCGATCGGGACGGGGCGGACGCGATGTTCATTGCGGCTGGGCTCGGAACGCTCCAGACGGGCGACAATGCCGCGCAGCCATACCGGGATCGGCTGCGTGCGATGGTCGACACGTTGGTCGCTGGGCTTGTCTGTCTCGCGAAAGCATGATGCTTTGACGCAGAGGCGGCATCGAAAACGCAAACTTTTCGAAGAGCGCTTCGCGCGTCTGCTGCGACAAGCTTATTCCGTCCACGAGTCCGCGCCATGCCACGTAACCGGCATATTCAAGCTTGACGTCAGGCAGAAGACGCTCCCGGATTGCGGATTTGAATCCATCGGCGGCGAAGACGATATCGGCGTAGTGCACACTTCCGTCGCTGAGCGTTATGGTGGCCTGATCGGGACCGTCCTGGACCGAGATGACGGTGTCGCCCGAATGGTAGTGAATGTCAGGAAGTGCGGAGCGCAGAACGTGATACATCTCGATGCCGAGCGCACGACCGTTTGCTCCGCCACATTTGTCACAACCACTACCGAGTTTCTTGCCGATTCTCACCTGTCGATTTCACGTATCGGTACTTCCCAACCCGAACGACGCGGCGAGTTCGGGCCCTTTCACGAGTAGGCGACCCACTGCCTCGCGTCGACTTGCTGCCCACAATGCGAGTACCTGTTCGACGTGAAATTCGGTGTTGCTCGATAGGGCTTCGGCCAATGCAACGGCATCATCCGCTGCTTTCGAGGTGCCGGAAGCGGTATGGGGGCGAACTGTGCAGGCGGCATCGCCAATCAACGCAACCCGACCGACAGAGAAGCTGGGACTTAAGGCATCAAATATTGACTGGAAGAATGGTGCCCGCGTTTCGCGCACAAGTTGCTGAAACGTAACGGGGAGATGTCGGGTTGCCAGTTCGCACAATTCCTCGAATGACTCAGTTGATAGATGACCGGGACTAATAGATGCATGATGCTGGTGTCCATGATCGTCTGTCAGATGTCGGTGCATCGCCGCCACATCGGCTTCGTTTCTATACCAAAGCCAGTTGAAACGCCGTCTGCCCGGCGCCAGTGATCCGTCGAGACCGGGAATCAGGAATGCCATAAACATATGTCCCGGATCGCGGAACATCGTGAAGTTATTCACGAGCGCTTCGACTTCTTGCGGCGAGAAGGCTGATTCGTCAACAATGCCTCGCCAGGCGACGTATCCTGCGAACCTTGATTCGTAGTTTGGGAAAAGCTTCGCCCGTGTGCGCGAGCCGATTCCGTCTGCAGCGACGAGAATGTCTGCGCTTACACTTTCTCCCCGGTCAAGGTCAATTTCAATCCCTTTGTCATGCTCGGTAAAGCCGACGACTTCTTGTCCGTATGAGATCCTGTCTTTCGGCAGCATGGCGCAGAGCGACCGGTATACGGTGTCCCAGGACGAGAACGGCAGTTTCTCAGGCTCCTCGGTCAGGACATCTCCATTGATGTCTATAC
Organism: Paraburkholderia haematera; assembly: GCF_905220975.1. Lineage (GTDB taxonomy): Bacteria > Pseudomonadota > Gammaproteobacteria > Burkholderiales > Burkholderiaceae > Paraburkholderia > Paraburkholderia haematera. The sequence continues at coordinate 265,004 of NZ_CAJNBK010000004.1, forward strand.
GCCGTCGCATGATCGTTGGCACGCTGATCATGTGCTGTGTGTAATGGCCATGCTGTTCGAGGAATTTCATCATGTGACGCAGCACGGCAACCCCGCCGCCTTTCCCTCGCAGCGGGACGTCAGAGCGCTCGTACACGTGCACGTCGTGTCCGATGCAACCGAGCGTGAGCGCACTTGAAAGCCCCGCAATTGATCCACCAGCGATGACGATTTTCATAGATTAAAGGGGGTGAAATAGTCGGATCCCCACCCATTGAACACCGCAGGGACGCTTACCCGTGGCATCGAACAAGATCGTCCATTCGACTAGTTCAGATTTAACCATTGGAACAGTGCGCCTTTTTTCATAAACGCACGGTTTCGATCAATGCCGACCGTTGCGTGCGCAATTCCGGTTTCATCAATGCAGGCTATACGAAGGTTATGGTCATGCAAGCTCTTTCGTGTGGTGCCGATCCCAAGGCATAGCTATTCCCGAGACGCTATCCATCCTATTCTAATCAACACACGGAGCTGATGTGATGCAGCGAATCGACGCGATTAGCCGGAGGAGAACTCTGGAAAGTAGACTCATGCGCTCGATTGCAACGTTAAGGTTACGTTAAGGTGAATTCGTTCAGAATCGGTGCAACGTTTCGGTATCAAACTCGACAATAGAGGAACTCCATGCCTGGAATTTTACAGATCGCTGCTGCGTGTGTTCTGGTCGTTACTTCAGTTGGCGCCGCGTCGGCAGCGGCGCCGCAGCCTAGTTACGTAACGACCGTTCAACTGCACGACGGCAAGCGCGTGACATGCTTTGTCAACGAACCGGCGTCAACGCTATCGTCCTCAAGCAATCAACAATCGTTGAGCACCAGCGAACGAAACGAGGCAGAAATCGATGCTACGGCCGCCCTCCGGAGAATCCCCAGAAATCGGGGCGACGCCGACATGCCGGACGTGCAATGCTCGTAATTAGGGCGGCCGAAGCGATTTCGGATCTTGCCGTTCCCGGTGGCTTGCGAGGACCTGATCGACGGTCACTCAAGATGCCATCAGAGGACCCGGTCGTTTGCCCGGCCGTTCGGGGTTTCATTGCTTCAGCGCTGCCACATAAGCAGAAACGGAGGCAATTTCGTCGTCGCTCAACAGCGGGATAATCAGGCTCATCAACTTTCCTTTGCCCCCGCGCGTTCCGCTCTTCCATGCATGGAGTTGTGTTTCGACATACTCTTCATGTTGGCCTGTGATGCGTGGGAAGTCGGGCTCGATACCGCCTCCCGTTGCGCGGTGGCATGAAATGCATGCTGGCGCGCCGTTTGTGCCACCGTGCGTATAGACAAGCCCGCCGGCATCGACCAGCGCTGCGTTCGAGGCCGCACCCGGCCCAGGTTTTTGCGCCGCATAGAAGGCCGCGAGTGCTTTCATGTCGTCCGGCGACAGGTCTTTCACGATTGCCTGCATGACCTCGTTATGCCGCAACGGCGGCACACCCGGACCGCCCTTGAACTGCGTAAGCTGCTTGTAGAGGTACTCCGGATACTGGCCCGCAAGGCGCGGATAGGTGCCCACGGTGCTGTTTCCGTCGACACCGTGACAGGCTGCACAGCGCTGTGTCGTCAGTTCGCCGATACGTGCAGTCAGATCGTCGGCGCGCGCGACCGTTGCGGCCCACAGCAGGGCTCCGGCGACCAGCATCGTCCGTGTTGCCGAGCCAGTCATGCCTCGCTCGAACTTGTTTCTACCCATCTACGTGTCTCCTCGCATCTGGTTTAATGACGCCTGTTCGAGCTGTCCGATCGCGTCCTTTACGCTGCACACCGCGAAACGGATATCAACAGCAACGGCGTTCTGGTGCTATGAGCTTGATATAGATTGGAACGTGTCGGCGGCCGCCTGGAGAGGAATATTCAATTCACATCGGGCTACTTTTGTTATTGCGCGACTCGTCTCAAATCAGAGCGTACGTCCGTATCGCTCAAGTGCTATGACCAGAAAGCCCGCGCGTTTACCATTGAGTCCGATTAATTCCGACGCGCTCGCCGTGTCCGAACGCTGCAAGGAGGGCGGCCTTGGTCGCCCACGAAAATGACGGGCCGTGTCCTGACAGGTTGGGAGGGCGTCCGTTCGACGGAGAGCTTGCCCATGCGGAAATTGCCTCGTCGAGTATTTCCTTAACTCTTAAGAACCCGGGTGTAACACTGCTTTGACTCATATACCCTCCATTTGGGGTTTAAGACGCATTGCTCCAGAATATTGGAAGCACATGACTCGCGTCGAGGCGCTTTGCACCAGCAACTGAGAGGGAGTTCACCGCTCACTCAGACTTGATGAACTACCACGCTCCGTGTGGATTCTGCGTAGACTTCAGATCCGGCACCACCCTGTCCGCGCGGCTGCCACTGCGGGATGCGCGCGCCGTGCTCCGGCCTTCAGCCGAGCGATCCCTATGGCGTATTCTTTCCAATGAGCTTTCGGCATTTTTGACGAGGCGGTCGAGTCTTCGCAATGCGTATTCGCGGGTTGTTCCCAACAGGGAGTAGTCGTCTTTCTCGCGACCTGGCGTCCTGATGACCAGGCACTTCGATACCAGGCCTGCGATAGCCTCTGTAACGTCTGCTTTCGAGACCCTGTCGACAGCCGCGACAGTTTGCGCATCGCCAAGGTGAAAGTGCCCGGAAATCGCCGCGAGTCTGTGCAGCACGTCCCTCTCGAGTTCGCCGAGTAGTTGATAGCTCCAGTCGAGCATGCCTAGTAGCGTCCGCTGACGCGCAGGCGCGGTCCGACGTCCTCCTGTGAGAGTGCGGAACGGGTCATCCGCCACTTCACAGGCCAACTGTCGCAAGCCAAACACCCTCGCTCTTGCCGCCGCCAATTCGAGGGCCAGCGGGAGGCCGTCGAGTCGGCGACAGACCGATGCGATCGTATCGACATTCTCAGGCTCATTCGTAAGGTCGCTCGTCCACGACCCGGCAAATGCCAGAAACGCTTCGACCGACGGGCAAGCCAGGATTTCTTCGTGAGTTGCATCGAGGCCGGGAACGAGGAGTGGCGCCACCCAAAGTAAAGTCTCGTTGCGACTCCGGAGCGCTTCGCGGCTGGTGGACAGAACCCGGAGATTTGCGCTTGCCTGAACGAGTCGTTCGGTCAGCCTTGCCGCCTCTTCAAGCACGTGCTCGCAGTTGTCCAGCACCAATAGTATCCGGCGATCGGCGACGGCATCGAGCAACTTCGGCAGGAGGAGCTGCTCGTCGAAGGGTTCGATGCCAAACGCTTCCGCAGCGGCGTTCAGCACCTGCTCACGGCGAAGCACGGGAGCAAGAGACAGGAAACAGACGTCGACACGACCGTTTGCCCTCATTGATCGAGCCGCTTCGATCGCAAGGTGCGTCTTTCCTGCACCGCCGGGTCCGAGCAGGGTCACGACCGGCGTGTCCTGCAACGCATGGGCAATCTCGCCGATTTCATTTTCCCGGCCGATCAGCGGCGTATAGCAAACAGGGAGTGGCTCAAACTCGATCGACGGTGACGTAGGGAGCATCGCGGACTTCTTGCCACGATGAACGATAGCTTCGTCGTCCAGCGGGACCAGGCGGTAACCTCGCCGCGGAACGGTCTGGATTGCACGGCCGTCGTCGCCGAGTTGTTTTCTGAGCGCGGACAAATGGACGTGGATGTTGCTTTCCTCAACAATGAGGTTCGGCCATGCATGCGACATTATTTCGTGCTTGGTGACAATTTTTCCTCGCGCCTGAATCAGCACCTCAAGAATGTCGAATGCACGCGCGCCGATTTGGAGGCGGCGGTTATTCTGAAAGGCCTCTCGTGTTTCAAGTGAGACGCTAGTGCGGCCGATCTTTTCCATACTGGCACACCCTTTGCCGGTGAAGTTGTCGCGCGCGCTGGCGGCCCGAACCCGTCGTTCCACCGGAGAATGTGTGCCGGGCACGCGTGCATTCGGTCAATGTTGCACCCACTGCAGCAGCCAATCCGCCGGATACCGCTGTTCAAGCGACACGGGGGTGAGCCGGTCGAGCCACAATATTCTGAACCGATCAGGCGACCTGATCGAGAAAAGCAACGTGCCGGACGCTCGCTATCGTTGTCCGTTTCTGGGTTGTACAACAGGAGCTATGGAAACAGCCGCGACAACCCCACGGTATCGCACGCACGGACTTCGCACCAGACCTACAAACAGGTGTCCGTCTTTGCCACTCGTATGACCCGGCTATATCCGGGTATCAAAGCGGGAGAGCGCCTGGCGTTTTAGCGTTGGAGTGATTGAGGGACGGACAACACAATGCCCGTTACCGGTGAACTCCCGCGGGATCGAGGGGGCGAATGCACTGGTCGATTCCTGTACGTTCCCTTGCCGTAGGCAGTCAGCAATGGGTGGTCACAACGAGTGCGTTGATCCAGTCGCCGATCGCACGATCAGTTGACCACCGGGAATCCCCATATGGCCACTGGCGACGAGCCTGGCAGAGGCATGACGGCATGCTGGTGGGCGTGATTTCATGTGCCGTCACCATTCAGTCACGCGCGCATGCTTCCATTCATTACGTTCTCTTACCGGCCACTTCGCACATGCCGATGTCACTGCCTTTCCAGCCCGCATAGCTGTTTCAGGAGATGAACATGCCGAGCACTCAACCTGCATCCGCAGTAAGCCGTATTGTCAGTCGCACCACGCTAGCGTTCGCCGCACTTTGTTTCGCGGCGAGCTTCGCCGACGCGCAAACCTCGACAAAGCCGATCGTCACCCCGGGTTATAGCCTGACCGTGTTCGCGGCGGGTTCCGGCGGGTTGATCAGCGCACCGGACTCACTGGCCGTGCTTGATGGTCACGTTTGGGTCGGCTATGCGAACACCGGTGCACCGGATGGCTCGAATGGCGCGATGAGCGTGATTGTCGAATACTCGTTAGACGGCAGTGTCGTGAAGACGTATCAAGTCGCGGGACACAACGATGGCCTGAAGGTCAATCCGTACACGCGTGAGATCTGGGCGATGCAGAATGAGGATGCGAATCCAAACCTCGTCATCATTAACCCCGCGACCGGTCAGGCCTCCAAGCCGTATTCCTTTGGCAAGACGCTGCACGGCGGCGGTTACGACGACATCGTGTTCAAGGACGGCCAGGCCTACTTCAGTGCGTCCAATCCCACCCTTAACAGCAGTGGCAAGAATTTGGGTCCCGCGATTGTCCGCGTTCTGCACCTTGATGCCAACACCTACACGATCGACGTTACCCCGGTAGTGCGCGGCACATTGGACGCCAGCGACATTCCGTTTGGCACTGTGGCGACCCTCAATCTGACCGATCCCGATTCGATGACGCTGACGCCGTCGGGTGATGTACTGCTCGATGATCAGGGAGATGGTCAGCTTGTCCTGTTGCGCTCGTCCAGCGAAGAACCGCGAGTGCAATACTTGCCACTTCTCGGCAACGTGCAGGTTGACGATACGGTATTCGCCACTGCGCGACGGGGGTACCTGCTGGTGTCCGATACGAAGGCGAACATCGTGTACAAGATCAGTGCCAATGTCTGGCAACGTGACGCAGCGTTCTCCGCATCGACCGGCGTGGCTGCTACGAATGGCACGCCGGCGGTGCCGGCTTATGTCGGTCAACTTGATTTGCGTAGCGGAGCACTCCTTCCGTTGGTAACCAATCTGGTCAGCCCGCACGGGATGGCCTTTGTACCGACGGACGACCAGCAGTAACAACCGCGCGTTGATCGCTGAATGACGCATGACGCATGACGCGGTCGCCGTAAGCAATTCCGCGGCGACCGACCGGCCGCAGCGCGCGTGACAGGCGCTTTCACGTAACGCGCAAAAGCGATCGAGCCTGCTTGAGCAGCGCGTGCGAGGCGGCAAACTCATTGCGTCCAGCCATGGTGAGCGCGGCATGACCCGTGCGCGCGAACAACGTGTCGTCGAATGTTGCGACGGCCTTCAAGCCGGGACCAGGATCGTCGAATCCGCGAAAGAACGCGAGCATCTGGAGCGCATCGGAGCGCGAGTTCTGGGGGCCGGCCTTGGCTAGAATCTCGGCGGCTGCGGCCAACTGCCGGGTGGCCGCGAGAAATTCGGTGTGTTCCATGACATCTGTCTCCTCATGCTTGCGACAACAGCCAAGTTCGGAACGCATCAGCGTTAGGCCGGTTCAGTGCCGCGGGCGGATAGACAAGCCAGTAACTGAAGTCGTTGGGCAGTGCAATATCGAAAGGCTTTACCAGACGGCCACTACGAAGCTCGTCCTGTGCGAGTGTGAGCCGGCCTAACGCAACGCCCTGGCCATCCACGGCGGCTTGCAATGCGAGGCTGGCGTCGTTAAACGAAGCGCCTGCATCCATGTCGAGCCCATTCACCCCGGCCTCGTCACACCAGCGCTGCCACCCCTGTCTAGGGGTGTCGTGCAGCAAGCGGACGTAGCGCAAGTCAGCCGGAACATGAATGGCGGGCGGCCCGTCGAGAAGCTTCGGACTACAGACCGGACTCAAGGTCTCCCGGGCGATCAGGTCGGCTCTCAAGCCTGTCCATTTCCCGAGTCCTGAGCGAATGGCGAGATCGAAGCGTTCGGTGGCAAACGCCCAGACGTCGGCCGAGCTATCGAGGCGCACCTCGATTTCCGGATGCAATGCGCGAAACGCTTCAAGACGCGGCACCAGCCACCGCGAAGCGAACGACGGCAGAACGGTAATGCGCAGCGGCCGCGCGTCAGGCTCCATTAAGCGCACCGTTGCCGTCGCGATGCGATCGAACGCGCTGGCCAGTTCCGGAAGATAGGCTTCGCCCTTTGCGGTGAGCTTCAGCGCATGTCCTCGACGCTCGAAAAGGCGCGTGCCCAGCCAATCCTCGAGTTGACGGATTTGATGACTGATCGCGGCCTGCGTCACACAAAGTTCAGCGGCAGCACGGGTGAAGCTCAGGTGCTTCGCCGCGGCCTCAAAGGCACGCAGCGCACCGAGCGGGGGCAGGCGTCGCATGAATCGGTCGATTACTTTAATTGATCGAGAGCATGAAGATAACCCGTTTGTGACCCGTGAGGAAGTCGCTTCTAATCACACACTCCCGGGGCGGACGCACGGCCCCCGACGGATTGCCGACGCGAGGTCTATTCATGATTTCCTGGAACATCTGGATTCTGTTTTTTGGCTACACCGTACCCATGGTCGTGAGCCCCGGTCCCGGCAACACGGTTCTCGCGACCGCCGGCGGCCGCTTTGGCGTGGCCGGTTCGCTTCCATTCTGGGCCGGCTTCGAGATGGCGAACGTGGCGCTATGTCTTATCTACGGAATGGGCTTGGGGAAGGCATTGCATGGCCACCCTGAAATCCAGGCGGTGTTCAAGTGGGCGGGCACCGCTTATCTGCTCTATCTTGCCTGGGGATTTTTTCGTTCGTCAGCCGGATCGGCAAACAGCAGCGAAGAGGGCGGCGTGCGGCTTCGTGCCGGGGACGGGTTTCTATCCGTGATCCTCAATCCCAAGATTCACTCGATGATTCTGGTGATGTTTTCGCAGTTTCTCGACCCGGCTCACGCGCTCCCGACCCAGGTCGTCCAATTCGCGGTTGCGTTTCTTCTCGTGTGTGTGGCTTGCCACTTTCCATGGATAGTGGGAGGCCGGGTGATCCTTCGCCGGTTTCGATCGGCACACGCAATGCGGATTCAGGGGCGGGTGTTCGGCCTCTGCATGATCCTCGTGGCGGCCTATGTCGCGTTCGGATGAAATCCGGGGGGTGATCCTGTCTAGACAGGAAGGTAGAATCTTATATGTATATACAACATGGCCTGCTCGTATCGAAATTACGGTCATCCAGCGCATCGAAGGTGTTTGTAAACTACCGCAAATTTGAGTCTAAAGCGCTTATCATGCGCGCAAACCCTAGTTGCGGTACTGAAAGTGGACTCGCTACCATGATGTCTATACAACATCGGGTGATGTAGGTGCATACCAAGAAGAAATCGCCCTGTATATACAACATCGCTGGGCAGCATCCATGGGGTTGAGGGCAGTTCGCCTCCGGCACCGTTCAGCGCCTCGAAGACTGTTTCTGGAGAATGTATGAAGAAGTTTGTCCTGTGCGTTGCGCTTGCCGCCATTGCAACCGGTGCGTATGCAAAAGACTGGTCGACCGTCCGGTTCGGCGTGGATGCCAGCTATGCGCCGTTTGAATCAAAGGCTCCGGACGGCAAGCTTGTCGGCTTTGACGTCGATCTCGGCAACGAAATCTGCGCGCGTCTGAAGGCCAAATGCGTGTGGGTCGAGAACGACTTCGACGGCATGATCCCGGCGCTGAAGGCGAAGAAATTCGACGGCGTGCTGTCGTCGATGTCGATGACGCCGCAACGCGCGGAACAGGTTGCCTTCTCGGCGAAACTGTTCAATACGCCGACGCGCCTCGTCGCCAAGGCGGGCTCGTCATTGCTGCCGACGCCACAAGCGATGGCCGGGAAGACGATCGGTGTCGAGCAGGGCACGATCCAGGAAACCTACGCGAAGACCTATTGGGAGCCGAAGGGTGCAAAGGTCGTGCCGTACCAGAACCAGGATCAGGTCTATACCGACCTGCTCTCGGGGCGCCTCGACGCTTCGCTGCAAGATGCGGTGGAAGCTGAAATCGGCTTCCTGAAGACGCCGCGCGGCGTGGGCTTCGCGTTTGCCGGCAAGGATATCGTCGACGAGAAGGTCTTGGGCAACGGTGCGGGCATCGGCATGCGTAAGGACGACGCCGATCTGAAGGTGAAGGTCGACAAGGCCATCGCCGACATCATCAAGGACGGCACGTACAAGAAGCTCGAGAAGAAGTACTTCGACTTCGACGTCTATGGCGGCTGAGCGGTAGCCACGCCCTTTTTCCCGTCGGGCTTTTTCGTCGCGCTCCTTCGTCGATATACACGATCCATCCGCTGCGCGGCGGCGCGGCGTCATCTGTTCACGCGCCCAGAATCGGCCGTGTGCAACAGATGCGCCGCGCGATCGAACGCCTCGCCATCAAGGATACGTAAGCATGTTATTTCACGGGTTTGGCCCGCTACTTCTTGCGGGCATGTGGGAAACGATCAAGCTGGCGATGCTGTCGCTAGGCGCTTCGTTTGTGCTGGGTCTTGGCGGTGCCGCGGCGAAACTGTCGCCCAATCGCGTACTGTCCCGCGTCGGCACGATTTATACGACGCTGATTCGTGCTGTTCCTGACCTCGTGCTGATGCTGCTGCTGTTTTACGGCATTCAGATTCTCCTCAATGATCTGACCGACTGGCTGGGTGTCGATCAGATCGACATCGACCCGTTTGTTGCCGGCGTCATCACGCTCGGTTTTATCTACGGGGCCTACTTTACCGAGACATTTCGCGGCGCCTTTCTCGCTGTTCCTCGCGGGCAGCTCGAGGCAGGCTTCGCCTACGGCATGAGTTCATGGCGAGTATTTAGCCGGATCATGTTCCCGCAAATGATGCGCTTCGCCCTGCCCGGTATCGGCAACAACTGGCAGGTGCTGGTCAAGGCCACAGCGCTGGTTTCGATCATCGGCCTTTCCGACGTGGTCAAGGCGTCGCAGGATGCGGGTAAGAGTACGTTGCAGTTCTTCTTTTTCACGTTGACCGCCGGGGCGATCTATCTGGTGATCACAACCGTGTCGAACCTGGTATTGATCTGGCTGGAAAAGCGTTATTCGATGGGCGTACGGAGGGCAGCGCTGTGATTGAACTCGTCAGGCAATACTGGCAAAACTATCTGTACACCGACGGCTATCACTACACCGGTCTTGTCGTTACCTTGTGGCTGCTCGTCGCCTCGATCGGACTGGGTTTTGGTCTCGCGGTTCCCCTTGCCGTGGCGCGCTCGTCGCGTAACCGTTTCATATCCGGACCGGTCTGGCTCTACACGTATGTTTTTCGCGGCACGCCGCTCTATGTCCAGTTGCTGATCTGCTATACAGGTCTCTACAGCCTTCAGGTTGTGCACTCGCACGAACTGCTCGACGCCTTCTTCCGGAGTGCGATGAATTGCACGTTGCTCGCATTTACGCTGAATGAGTGTGCGTACGCCACGGAGATTTTTGCGGGCGCGATCAAGGCGACCTCTTATGGTGAGATCGAGGCCGGACAGGCTTTCGGAATGTCGAAATTCAAGCTCTATACCCGCATTATCCTGCCGTCCGCATTGCGGCGAGCGCTGCCCAACTACAGCAATGAAGTCATTCTGATGCTGCATGCAACAACGCTCGCTTTCACCGCCACCGTACCCGACATTCTGAAAGTGACGCGCGACGTCAACTCCGCAACCTACGCTTCCTTCCAGGCATACGGCATTGCCGCCGTGCTGTATGCCGCCATCGTTTTTACGCTGGTATGGGCGTTTCGCCGGATGGAAACACGCTTGCTGGCCTTTCTGAAGCCGCAAGGGCATTGAACCCGGCTACCCGCAGCCAAGATGGAGTGTATTGAGAATGTATAAGCTGACTGTCGACGACCTGCACAAGAAGTTTGGTGACAACGAGGTTCTGAAGGGCGTATCGCTCAAGGCCAAGGCCGGTGATGTCATCAGTATCATCGGTTCGAGCGGCTCGGGGAAAAGCACCTTTTTGCGTTGCATAAATTTTCTTGAGCAGCCTTGTTCCGGGCGGATCACCGTCGACGCGGAAGAGATCCAGACGAAGCGCGACAGAAAAGGCGCATTGCAAGTGAGCGATCGCAAGCAACTGCAGAAAATGCGCGCCAAGCTATCGATGGTGTTTCAGCACTTCAACTTGTGGGCGCATATGACGGTGCTCGAAAATATCATCGAAGCGCCCGTCAGCGTTCTGGGGTTGAGCCGGGCGGAAGCGGAGACGCGGGCTCGCAAGTACCTGACCAAGGTCGGGCTCGTGGCCGGCACAGAAAGCAAATATCCGGCTCATCTGTCCGGCGGTCAGCAACAGCGGGTGGCCATTGCTCGCGCACTGGCGATGGAGCCCGAAGTCATGCTGTTCGACGAACCCACTTCGGCGCTTGATCCGGAACTGGTCGGCGAAGTGTTGAAAGTCATGCAAGCGCTGGCCGAAGAAGGGCGCACGATGATCGTGGTCACGCACGAAATGGGATTCGCTCGCAACGTATCGAATCACGTGGTCTTTCTGCACAAGGGCAAAATCGAAGAAGAAGGTAATCCGCAAGACATCCTGGTCAATCCGAAAAGCGAACGGTTAGGGCAGTTTCTTGCTGGCAGCCTGAAATGACACCAGCGTCACGGTCGACGTGCGAAACGCATGCCTGGACCCGCTTTGCAGGACGGATCGAGACCGGAACCGACCCCATCGGCGATCCGTCCGCGGCGCAGATAACGGATACGCTAAGTTATCCTGTTATTTCCGCTCAGTGACCCAGTCCACTCAGAGCGATCTGCTGCTCCACGTACTGGGCGAACAGTGCATGCAGATGTGTCGTCGGATGAAGGTCGTCGGCGAACATATAGGTCTGGTCGGCATTGGCCGTCGCGTAGGTTGCCGGTGAGCACAGGAGCGATGTGTCATCCGGCGTTTTCGTGGGATCGCACGCCTGACCGGTGTTCGTCACCGCGAAGCCGTTGGCCTGAGCGTTCGCGATGATCTGGTCTACCCACGTATAAGAATCGATCTGGATCACCTTGCCTTGCAGGCCGTCGGCTTGCAAGGCGGCGTTCAGGTCCTCGTTGAAGAGTTGCGATAGCTGGGTCAGGTTGGCCCCGCCGTCGGACGAGGCGATGCCTTTGGGCGACAGGCCGACATTCGGCACGTTGACCAGCACCACATGCGTGGCGCCGCTCTGAACGATCTGCCCGACTATCTGGGCGAGGGTGGCTGCCGCCGTTTGCACGGTGGGCGCCGCGGCCGGCAGCGAACCGGCGCGAAGCACATCGTTTGCGCCAGCCCAGACCAGCACCAGTTGACTGGAATTGAAACTGCCGTGCGTGTTCAGATAGCTCGAAACCTGCTGGTTGACCGGCATTTCGATGTTGCCGATCACGTCGGTGAGAAAGTCGTACAGGTTGGCGGGCGTCGCCACCGTGGCGCCGCCTTCTGCATAGCCGAGGCCGTTTTGCGCACTCAATTTATGCGTGATGTCGATCGTAAATGCAGCGCTTAGCGTGCCGCCGTAGTACTGCGCCACGTTCTGAGTCCACACCTGTCCCGGATTGGTCGTGAAACGCCCGCCGCCGACCGCGCTGGCGATCGGCGCAAAGGTCCCGACGTCCGACAGGCTGTCGCCGAACGAGACAACTTGCAGATTGACGCCGCCCGGGGGAGGGGCTGTGCCGCTGCCGCTACTCGAATCGCCTCCATGGCCGCCGCATGCGGTAAGCAGTGAAATCACCCCGGCAAGAATTGCAATACGTACCGTGCGTACCGTGTCATGGATTGCTCGCATAGGTCCTCCATCGCGGCTCGGCTGGGCAGTGGCCCTGACGTGGGGCGGGATGTCGCCATGCCTGCCTGTTGCGCCTGGCGCGGGTAGCTTTCCGCGGGTACCTTCATTAAGCAAAAAACATGCGCTGCCGTGGCCCGGCTATCTATGCCGCTGTATGTGCGCTCCGGTCACCAGTTGTCCCGCATCGGAATCGACTCGACCGACCCGGTCGCGAGCGCAAGCGCCGCCGCAGCCGACAATGCGCTGCTGTAACTATCCGCGTCCGCGTTTTTCGCCGCGAGCAACTGATTCTGCGCGAGCAGCGCGTCGGTCACCGAGCCGACCCCTTGCCGATAGGCGTCGAACGCGGCGTTGTACGTCGTCTGCGCCGCGGCGAGCAGCTCTTTAGACGCAGCTTGCGCCGCGAGACTCGTCTGCAACGTATTCTGCGCGGTAACGATTTGCCGGACCGCTTCCTCGCGGCTTCGCGTCAGGCGGGTCGAGGCGCTATCGGCGTCGTTGCGCGCCTGCGCGAGCACCGCCGATCGCAAACCGCCGTCATACAGCGGAATCGTCACACCAACAATCACGCTGCCGCCATAACGGCCGCCGCTCAGATTCACTGTCGGCAATTGCTGGCCGATGGCCGGAACCGCCGAAATCGACGAACTGCCGGTGTTGTAGGCGCCCGTCGCCGAGACGAATACCTTCGGCATGAAGTCCGACTCGGCCGCCTTCACTTTCGCCAGATTGACCCGTTCGGACGCATAGGCGCTCAACACGTCCGGGCGCCGGGCGATCGCGGACGACACGATCCGCTCGATCGAATCGTTCGTCATTGCCGGGAGCGTGTGCGTCGGCATCTCCGCGATTCTGGGTTTCGATAGCGGCGAAATTCCCATCGCGGCAACCAGCGCGAGATAGCTGTTGCTTTCCGCGCCCTGGGCCTGGACGAGCGCGAGCCTGGCCTGCGCGCGATTCTGATTGGCCTGCGCCACTTCGATGACGGTGCCGATGCCATGCTTGTAGCGCGACTGCGCCGCGGCCAGGATCGCTTCGGCGTTGTCGAGGCCTTGCTGCGTCGTAACGATGCGGGCACGCGTGGCCTGGTATGCGTAGAACGCGACGCTGACGTCGAAGATCACCTGCTGGTGGACGGCGGTGAAAGCGATGTTCGCCATCACCGATGCCTGCGACGCGGCTTCGACGCGCGCGGCGCGTCCGCCGAAATCGAACAGCAGCCATTGCAGCGCGACCACCGAGGTCGTACCGTGCCCGGTTGCGCTGGCCGACGAATCGCCGAACGCGGAAGTGCTCGAATCGTGGAGGCCGAGGTATTGGCCCATCGCCGCGACCGACAATTGCGGGAGATAGGCGCTCTTCGCGATGCCGGCGGCGAGCGCCACATTGCGCGCGTCATTCCAGGCGATACGGGTCAGCGGGTTCGCCGATTCCGCCAGATCGATCAGTTCGGGCAGGTCGTATGCATGCGCCTGCTCCAGCGCCGCTGGAGGGGGCACGGTGGCGAGCGCGGGGTTCGCGGGGAGTTGGTAGTTGCGTGCGGAGGTGGACGGGTTAACCGAGGCGGTCGAAGCGGCCGCAGCGGCTGAAGCGGCTGAAGCGGCCGATGGCGCTGATGCAGTTGACGCAACCGGGCTAGCTGAATTAGCGGGCCCAGGCACGATGGCGCCCGTTGAATCCGTTTGCGGTTGCCACGGACGATCGGGACTGTCCGGCGCCATGTCCAGCGATGACGTGGCGCATCCGGCCAAACCCGCTGCGGCCAGGATCGCCAGTGCGAATGAAGGGTTAAGCCGGCGCATGAGTTGCGAATTCCTTCGCTGCGTCGTTCGACGCAGCGTGTTCAAGTTGAGTGAGGCGTGTGTCGCCGAGGTGCAGCAAAACGGCGCGTGTATCGTCGCTGGTTGCTGCGGGCGGTAAAGCCGGCTCGTGCGCGAGCGGCAAAGCTGGGTCCCGCGCGGCGGGCAATGCTGCGACCGCTGCGTTGCCGTTGCCTCCAGGACCCGCAGATCCCGCAGCACCCGCAGCACCCTCAGCACCCTCAGCACCCGCCGACACCGTCACGCCACCTTCAGCCCGCTTAAGCCAGCCGTCGATCGCGGCGTCGCCCGGGCGTCGTTCGGCGAGCAGGAACATCGGTCCTTCCAGCGCGTCGAGCCTGGCCAGTGCACTACGGCGTTCTGCGATCCACTGTGCTTCGGGGCGAACCCACGACGGCTCGTAATGCATCAACGCGAGGTCCTGTTCCAGCGCGCCGCATTGAGCCATGGCGCTCGCGGCCTGCGCCCGGCGCGTGACGGCATCGGGCAGTGCCGCCAGTCGTTGCCACTGTTGCCGCAGGGCGGCGAGCCCGGTGTCGATGCGCGCGGCCACGGTAACTGGCCAGACGCGCGTGAAAACCAGGTAGACGACCACGTTACCGATCAGGATCCCGATCGTTCGATCCCGTGCGAGCGTCAAGTCGTAGCCGGGCGCCGCGCCCTGCAACACGCACATAAAAAACACCAGGGCAATCTGGAAGCCGGCATAAGCAAGCCGTGGCGAACCGAATGCGATCCACGCCGACAGCCACGCACCGACCAGCACCAGCGTCATCAGCCCGGCGACGGACGTCAGCACCGGCGTCACGAATACGATTGCCGCGGTGCCGAGGAGGGCGCCCACGAGACACCCGGCGATCCGCAGCGTCATCTTCTCGACGGTCTCGGCGGTGGTGCCGAGCGACACCATATAGACCGTGATGAAGCAGGTGTGGATGCCCGGCCAGTTGATCTGCGAATAAAGCAGATAGCAGAACATCGCCGCCACGGTGGTTTTCAGCGCGTAGCGGACGTGGTCTGGATTGGTGAATGCATCCGGGAGGAAGAACCCGCCGCGCTTGGCCGCAGGCGGCGAGGTGCTGGCTTCGACTGGCGCCTGGGTAGGAGCCTGGGTGGGTGCTGCGGCCCGGACGCCGGTTTTAACTTCGCTTTCGCCTTTACCTTCGACATCGGCGTGCGCTTCGACTACGGCGAAACGGGTGATCGCATCCCGCAGAGTCTCCACGGCGACTCGCGCGAGCGGCGTCAGCTCGGCCGCATCAGGCAGCTTGAGTTCGATGTCGACCGGATAGCCGCCTGCTTCGAACGTCCGGGCCATGTTCTCCAGCGTCTCCGCAATCGGCGCGGCGAACGATGCCGGCAGCCGCCCCGACGGTTCGCCGGACGCCAGATCGGCCGCGACCAGAATCGCGAGCGTCGATGACACGGCCTGCCGCAGCGGCCCAACATCGTCACGCACCGACGACCCGTCGACCACCGAGAGCTTGAGCCACGTGCCGATTTCCGCGTCGCCCTCGCGCAGGCATTCGCCGAGTGCGTCGGCCGTCGCCTCGGGTTCGGTCATGCTTCGGGCTGCGATCCGCAGACGCTTCGCCACCGCGCGGCCGGCGAGCTTTCGCGGCGACGGCGCGATCAGCAGGTTGACGCCAATCGAGATCCCCACCGGAATCGCGACCATCAGCCAGACGTAGAGCAGGGCGCGCGTCGCCACTTCGCCGAACGGTACGCTGCCGAGTTCGTCGAGCGCAAAGCCGACGATCATCGCGAGGATCGCGCCCACCGGCCGCAGCTTGCTCGCCGAAGTCACGAACAGCAGACCGAACGATAGCCCCGCGATACACGCGACCCGCCACATGGGATCGTCGAGCGAGAACGTGGCCACCACCGTGACCAGGCCGATCATCACCGTGACCAGCACCAGCAATGCTGCGCCGAGCACGACGCTCAGCACCCGGTCGGGCCTGTTCAAAAAGAACACGACATAGGCGGAAATCGCGGCTTCCGGCGTACCGTATGCGCTCGTCACGAACGCCGTCAACGCGCAGATCAGCGCGATGCGGGTCGCCATCGCCGCTCGTCCGGGGTAGGGCGCGAGCAGCTTCAGGATGTCGGCTGGGCCCGGTCGGGCAAGCTCACCGGCAGGCTGCGCCATGCCGAACCTCGACGATCGCACTTGCACCGATTCGCACCAGCCGGGCGGCCGGTTCGTCGAGCCGCACCCGCACGGGGAAGCGCTGGGCGACCCGCACCCAGTTCACGGACTGCTGCACGATCGGCAAGGTGCGCGGCAGATTGATCCGGTCCGAATCGGCCACGCCGGCGCTGATGCCGACCACTTCGCCGCGAATCGCCTGGCTCCGGTCGATCATGGAATAAACCGTCGCGCAATCGCCCGGCTGGATCCGCGCGAGCGCCCCTTCACGGAAGTTGGCGACGGCAAACCATTCGTCCGCGTGGACGAGCGTGAAAATCGACTGATGCGGCGCGATCGTCTCGCCGGCCAGCACCGATAACCCCGTGACGAAGCCATTCTGCGGCGCGCGCACGATGGTGTCGTCGAGGCCGCGCTGTGCGAGCGCGAGGGCGGCCTCGCGCGCATGCACTACGGCGACGGCGCCTGCTTCGTCGCCGATCGTCTGTGCGGTGGCCTGCTTCTGTTCCTGCGCCTGTTTTAGCGACAACGCCGCATCGTGCTGTGCGACCTGCGCCTGATCCAGTTGCTGCACCGGCACGTAGCCCTTCGCCACGAGCGGCGTGAGCCGCTGCACGGTGCGCGAAGCCAGTTCGTAGTTGTGTGCCGCCTTGCCGGTCTGGTCGCCGGCGATGACTGCATTCGCGCGCTCGCCGACAATCGACTTGCGCCGCGTTTCGAGCGCCGCGCGGGCCAGTTCGAGATCGGCCTGGGTTTGCGCGACCGCCAGCCGATAAGGCACAGGATCGATTTCGAAGAGCACGTCGCCCTTTGCGACCCGCTGATTCTCCTGCACCGCCAGCCGGATGATCCGGCCGCCGACGGGCGACGCGACGTGGACGACGTCGGCGTCGATCGTTGCGTCGTCGGTTGAGGGAAACCGGGTGGTCCGGTCGTAGCCGTACCAGGCCGCGGCGACGCCAAGTATGACGATGACGCCCGCGATTACGCGGCCTTTGACCGAGGCTTGACGCAAGCCGGCGATTTTCATAAGAGCTGTCCTGTTCCCGAAAGCCAGAAGAGCACGGCGACCGTCAGACCGATGGCGAGGCAGACCGAGAGCTGAAACGGGACGATCTGCGCCCACCCCGTGGAGACGAAGATCCGATGGGCGATGAGTGCGCCGACGAACCCGGCGATGGCGCTCAGCAGCCAGAGCGGAAAATAGGCGCCGAAGATTTCATACGACGGCGCACCGCGAAGCGTACACCCTTGCAAGGACAGGCTCAGGGCAACGACGACCGCGACGGCCGGGAAACGCGGCACGCGCTGCACGATCGAGGCGCGGACGCCTCCAGGAATTGTCTTGAACGGCATTGTGGCGTCGCGAGGTGGGTGAATGCGTTAGGGAAGCAACGAAATCACCGGCACTTTACCAGCGCGCCCGTTTCGTTTCGACTCTTTCCGGTGTGCCAGCCCGATTACCTGTTCCAGATCGTCGATGGTCGTTCAGAGGGTCGTATTTGAAGCGAGCGCGTGCTATGCGCTGCGAATACTAACGATCGTGCCCGTGCCGACGCAAATCGAAAGAAATGGAGTTCGTCAAGCCTGCACGATTGAAAAGCGGTTCCTCAGTCAACGTTAAAGGTTTTTCCTGTTTGGCCGTTTACCGGGTTTCGCGGTTTTGCGCAGGGTATGTCGAGATCCAATGAATCCTGTTGCGGCATCGAGCGTCCGTATCGCGAACTACATGACGGCCTTCGTGGGCCTACCCTTTGCCGCGCAATCACGGGGCACTGCCCACCGTCAGGCCGTCCTGGCTGCTACCTAGCGACTGGAACAGCGCCGCAGTATCACTCAAGCGGCTGGCCTGCGCGCGCGTCTGGTCCAAGGCGGTCTGCAGCGCCTGACGTTGCGTATCGAGCAGGCTCGACCGGCTGATGCCTCCCGCTGAATACTGCGCATGCGCAATATCGAGGTTGGCCTGTGCCTGCACGGCGGCGTCGTTACGGGCATGTAATTCCTGGGCGTCGTTGCGCAACGCCGTGAGTGCATCCGCGACCTGTTGCAATGCCTGCAGGACGGTTTGCTGATAGCCGGCGAACGCTGCTTCATAAGCTGCTTGCGCTGCGCGCTTCTTCGCGTGCAGTTCGCCGCCGTGGAAAATCGGCTGTGTCAGGTTCAGGCCGATATTCCAGATATTCAGGCCGCTCACAATGTCCTGAATACTAGTGCGCTCAGAGCCGATTCCCGCCGACAACGAAAACTGCGGATATAGATTTGCCGTTGCAACGCCTACATTCGCACTTGCCTGATGCAGTAATGCTTCAGATGCGCGAATGTCAGGACGCTGCCGCGCGAGCGTGGAGGGCAGCGTGACCGGTATGTCGTTGGGCAGATGAAGAGAATCGAGCGTGAGTTCGCTGAAATCCATTTTCGACGGTGCGACGCCAACCAGGATCGCGAGTTGATGATCTGCCTGAGCGAGCTGAGTCGCGAGGGGCGGCAGAGATGCGCGCGTTTGCGCAAGCAGCGTGCGCTGGCTGTTCACGTCGAGTTGCGAGACGCCACCGGCGGCAAAGCGCGCCTCGATAATCGATAACTGCTGCGCCTGCGCATCGGCGAGACGTTGGGTCAGCAGGATCTGCTGCTGCAACGAAGCGCGCAGCACTGCTGTCGATACCACGTTGCCGGCAATGGAAAGGCGCGCCGCATCGAGTTCGAATGCCTCGTAATTGACCTGCGCTAACGTTGCTTCGAGCGCGCGACGATTGCCGCCAAAAATATCGAACGCGTAAGACACGCTCACCGATGCGTTGAATAACGAAAACGGCCCCGGATTCTCGACGTGCGGAATACCGAAAGCAGCAAGATCGACTTGTTGCCGTGTCGCCGAAATGCTGGCGTCGACCCTCGGAAACTGCGTCGCGCCAGCCTGAGCGTTGTAGTTCTCGCGCGCTTCAATCAGTTTGGCGCGCGCTTGCACAAGTGTCGGGCTCCGACTCAGCGCCTGCTCGACAAGCCGGTCGAGTGGCTCCGAGCGGAACTGCTGCCACCACATCGGCATGGCGGAATCCGCGGTGGTGAAAGTCTGCGCCGATCCGGCCGTGGCGTCTGCAGACACGGTGCCTGATGCTTCTGCGTGACGCGTATACGTTTGCGTGTCCGGCGCCGCGGGCGCCTGGAAGTCCGGTCCCACCGCACAGCCGCACAGCACGAGCGAACACAGTAAAACGAGTTCTTTCATGATCGTGTTCTCCTAGTCCAGCGTGCGACGATAAAACCGTAACGCGATGGCCATGACGATGGCCGTGAAAAGCGCCATGGGCCATACGGATGGCCAGAGATCCGCCCAGCCATTGCCTTTGAGCAAAATGCCGCGAATCAGCCGGTTGAAGTAGGTCAGGGGCAACAGATTGCCGATAAACCGCGCCCATTGCGGCATGCCCGCAAAAGGAAACATGAAACCGGAGAGGAGGATGTTCGGCAAAAAATAAAAGACCGCGAGTTGCATGGCCTGCAACTGGTTTTGCGCAAGCGAAGACAGCGTGATGCCCACCGTCAGATTCGCTGCAATGAAAAGCAAGGCAGACAGATAGATGGCGACCGCGCTGCCAAAAAATGGAACGTGAAAAATAAAACGCGTCGCGATAAGAATGATCGATGCCTGGACAAGGCCAATAAAGACATAGGGGACAATCTTGCCGGTCATGACTTCGATCGGCAGGACCGGCGTGGCGAGCAGGTTTTCCATCGTGCCGCGTTCGCGTTCACGCGTCACGGCGAGACCCGTCATCATGACGAGCGTCATGGTCAGGATCACGCCCATCAGTCCCGGTACCACGTTGTACTGCGTAATGCCTTCAGGGTTGTACAGGTTATGAACCTGCACGCCGAAGGCGTTCTGCGTTCCGTTCAGATGTGCGAGCGGACCCTTGAGGTCTTTGTCCACAACCGGTTGAACAAGGCCCGCAAGCGCGCCGACAGCAGTATTTGTCGCAGTCGGATCGGTGGCGTCGGCCTCGATCAGCAGCGAAGGATGTTCACCACGCAACAATCTGCGCGAGAAATCGACCGGTACGTTAAGCACGAATTGCACTTTGCCTTGGGCGAGAGCGCGGCGGCCCGCTTCTTCGTCGGGCAAGGTTTCGACGATGTCGAAATAGGCTGAGTTCGTCATCGCGGCGACAAAACTGCGGGAAAACTCGCTCTGGTCGTGAATGATGACCGCGGTCGGCAGGTGCTTCGGATCGGTGTTGATCGCGAAGCCGAACAGGGCAAGCTGGATGATCGGCAGCCCGATAATCATGCCGAAGGTGACGCGGTCGCGCCGCAACTGGAGAAACTCTTTGAGGACGATCGCCCACCACCGTGTCAGGGAGAACGCAATGTGCTTCTTCACGATGGCGCTCCGAAGTTGTCTTCCGAATGGCTCATCAGGTAGATAAACACGTCTTCAAGGCCCGTGCTGATGGGTTCGATGCGCAGCGCGGTGCCCGCGGTTGCCTGCCTGATCGCCGTTTCGAGCGCGGCATGATCGCGCCCGCTTACGTGCAGCGAGGAGCCGAATACGACAGTCTGGTCGACGCCGGGTGTGGCACGGAGTTGTTCGGATAGCGTACTAAGACGCTCTCCATAGATCGACCATGTCGCGAGGTCTTGCGATTCGATGATCTCGCTCGACGTACCGTTGGCGAGCAGCGTCCCGTAGGCGATATACCCAAGCTTGTGGCAGCGCTCCGCTTCGTCCATGTAGTGCGTGCTGACGAGCACCGATATGCCGCGCGCGGCGAGCCGGTGCAATTCCTCCCAGAAGTCGCGCCGTGCGGTCGGATCGACGCCCGCGGTGGGTTCATCCAGCAGCAAGAGTTTCGGTTCGTGCAGCATGCACGCGGCGAGCGCCAGCCGCTGCTTCCAGCCGCCCGATAGCGAACCCGTCAGCTGGTTGGCGCGCGTTTGCAGTCCGAGCGATTCCAGCGCGCGGTCCACGGCTTCGCGCCGATTGCGCATCTGATAAACGCGTGCGACGAAGTCGAGATTCTCGCGAATGCTCAGGTCTTCCCAATAGGAAAAGCGCTGGGTCATGTATCCGACATTGCGCTTGATCTGCTCGCTCTCGCGCAAGATGTCGTACCCGAGGCAGGTGCCGGTTCCCGAATCGGGGGTGAGCAAACCGCACATAAGCCGGATCGACGTGGTCTTGCCGCTGCCGTTCGGTCCCAGGAAGCCGAAAATTTCCCCGTGCCCGACCTGCAACGAGACGTTGTTGACGACATGCTTATCGCCGAAGCGCTTGTTCAGATCATGGACGTCGATGACGTATTGCTGTGTGTCGGCGCTCATTGCAGCACCACCGAGACGGGTTGGCCCGGATGAAGTTTTGTTGCATCCGCGCTGGACGGGTGGGCTTCGACCATGAAAACGAGCTTGGCGCGGCTTTCGTTGCTGTAGATGACAGGCGGCGTGTATTCCGCCTCGCTCGACACGTAGGTGATCCTGGCGGGGATGTCGGCGGCGCACCCGTCGCAGTGGATCGCCACGCGACGATCGGGCGTCAACTGGCCGACGATCGTTTCCGGAACGAAGAAACGCACCTTGATATTCTGCGGCGGCAAAAGCTGCACGATCGGGCTGCCCGCCGGCACCCATTCGCCCTCGCGATAAAGCGTGTCGTAGACAAGGCCCGCTGCCGGGGCGGCGACACGCTTCTGATCGAGCTTCCATTGCGCCTGCGCAACGGCCGCATCCGCTGCTGCCACCTGAGCCTGCTGTTGGACAATCTGCTGCGAGCGCGCGGGCAGGCGAGCCACGTTGACCTGACTGGTAAGTTCGCGGACTTGTGCCGCGGTGGAGTCGGCGTTGGCTCGTGAATCGTCGAGCTGTGCCTTTGCAATGCCGCCGGCGCTGTACTGGGCTTGATCCCGCGTGAGTTGCAGCGATGCCTTGCGGGCGTTGGCGATGGCTTCGGCGAGCTGGGCACGGTTGACGTCGACCTCGGGTACGCGTTTGCCCGTCTGGATATCCGCAAGTTGCGCGCGGGCGGCTGCGAGTTGCTGCTGGGCCTGCGCCAGTGCATGGGTTTCGTCGTCCGATTCGAGTGCGAACAACGAGGCGCTCGCACCCACCGTTTGTCCCCGTGCGACTGACAATTGGCTCAGCTTGCCGGCTTGCGACGAGCCGAGATAGACAAACTCGCCCTCGACATAACCCTGGTAGGTGCCGGCGTCGTTGTGTGAGCAGGCCGGCAGCAAGGCGGCCAGCAGCACAAAAAGTACGGCGCGGGGAAATCGGTTCATGATGGGCTCCGCAACGAATCGCGACCATCGGACCGTCCGCGCAACCGCGCTTGCGCAGCGCCGGACAGATTCGCGACGGGAAAGAATGTATTTAGTGAGTATTCCATAATTTATAGCTTTTAATAGGGCACTCAGGGCGCGTGGCAGCTTTGCTCAACACGGCCGCAAGGGTTTTCCCGCAGGCATCCGTGCCCTGCGCGCGGGCGATTCAGGCTTTTCCGCAGCGCAATGGTTTGCAGTGGAACCCATTCGCGGACCGCGCCAGATGAAGTAGAATGGATAGTATGTGAATTTGAATTCAAATTCAAACTGTTTTTGCGAGCCTGCTCTTCAACCATGCCCACCCCCACGAAAAAGACAGCCACGGCGCGGCCCAAACCGTCCAGGCAGCCGGAACCGCCCAGGCAGCCCACGGCGCCAAAACGGGCCTCGCGCCCTGACGGCGCGGCGACACGCCAGCTTCTGCTCGAAACAGCGGGGCAGTTGTTCGCCGAGCGTGGTTTCGCGGATGCCACCAGCAAGGAAATCTGTGAGCGCGCCGGCACGCCGATGGCGTCGGTCAACTATCACTTCGGCAGCAGGGAAGCGCTGTATGAGGCCGCACTGATCGAAGCGCACCGGCAGGTCGTGGGCCTCGACGAACTGGCCGCGCTCGTCGCCAGCTTCGCCGACCCGAGGGAACGGCTTCGCGCGCTGCTCGGCCGTTTCGTCGGATTCTCAACGGACACCGGCACGCCTTGGGGCTTCATGCTGATGCTGCGCGAAGTGCTCTCTCCATCGAACGCTATTCCGGCGCTCATCGAGAAAGCCATACGGCCTAAAGCCGCATTTTTGCTGAAGACAATTGGCGAGGTGCTGGAATTGAACCCGTCAACCCCGGTGGTGCAGCGGGCTTTGATGTTTAGCGTGCTGCCCTGCATCGTCATGATGGTCGCGCCAGTGCGAATGCAGGCTGCACTGCTGCCCGCGGTTGCGAAGGACAGGGAGGCGCTGGCGGAAGACTTTGTTCGCTTCGTGATGGCCGGGCTCGATGCAATTGCTTTGGCTCACCGCTCAGACGCGCAGGCGGACAACTGACGTGCCGGTTGAGACCGGCTGAGGAGAAACTGGAAACGTGGGTGCGAACCTTCGCTGATTCGGCGGGGGAACGCCCCTTGCAAAGCGCTTCGCAATCCTGGCGGCGATGCGTTTCGTATTGACGAGGCAAGATCCAATTCGGACTTTTTGGGAGACACCACCATGCTCGTGACTCAGTATTTCGCGAAAGACCTGTTCAAAGGCAAAACCGTTTTCGTCACCGGGGGCGGCAGTGGCATCAATCTGGGTGTAGCAAAGAACTTCGCCGCACTCGGCGCCAACGTTGCCATTTGTGGACGCACGCAGGAAAAGCTCGACGCGGCGGCTGCGGAGTTGCGGGTGTTCGGCACGAAGATCTGTGCCGTCAGCGCGGACGTGCGCGACAGTGCGGCACTCGAAGCTGCGTTCGAGAAATCCCGAGCGGAATTGGGCGCCATGGACGTCCTGGTTTGCGGTGCCGCGGGCAACTTTCTTGCGCGCGCCGAAAAACTCTCCGCGAACGGATTCAAGGCCGTGGTCGACATCGATCTGATTGGATCCTTCAATGCCACTCGCGGTGCATTCGAGCAACTCAAGGAAACGAGAGGAACGATCCTGTACGTGTCGGCCGGCATGGCATACATGCCGCACGCTTTTCAGGTCCATGTGGGCGCCGCCAAGGCGGGCATCGACATGATGATGAAGAACATCGCTCTGGAATGGGGGCAATACGGCATCCGGGCTAACAGCATTGTGCCCGGCCCCATCGAGGGCACCGAGGGCATGAAGCGTTTGCCGAAGCAGGACGAATTCGTCAAGGCCATTCCGCTGCAACGCATGGGATCGGTGGATGATATCGGCCAGGTCGCGGCATTTCTCGCTTCGCCGCTCGCGGCTTACATCTCCGGCTGCGTGGTGGTGTGCGACGGTGGCCAGAACCTGCTCGGTTCGGCGCTGTTCAATATGGGCGCCGAGCAGATGTTGCGCGGCCAGGAAGGGTGAGCGCTCATGGACTTCAAAACGATTGACGTCGACGTCGCCGATGGCATCGCCACGCTCCAATTGAATCAGCCGGAACAGGCCAACGCCATGGGCGAGCAGATGTGGCTGGATATCCGGGATGCCTTCCACTGGGTGGACGAGACGCCGGAGATTCGGGTGGCCGTCATCAGCGGTCGAGGCAAACACTTTTCGTCCGGCATCGATCTTGCCATGCTCGCAGGCATGAAGAATGAGATGCAGGATGAGTGTGACGGTCGTGCGCGAGAGAAGCTGCGCCGCCGGATTCTCGATCTGCAGGACACGCTGACCAGCATCGAGCGTTGCCGCAAGCCGGTGCTCGCGGCTATCCACGGCGCGTGTATCGGTGGCGCCGTCGACCTGATTACCTGCTGCGACATGCGTTATGCGTCGGCCGATGCCTACTTCTCGATCAGGGAGATCGACGTGGGCATGACCGCCGACGTGGGCACACTGCAGCGGCTACCCAAGCTGGTGCCGGACGGCATTGTTCGCGAACTCGCTTATACCGGCCGCCGGCTCGACGCTGCCGAGGCGAAGCAGATTGGTCTCGTGAATCGCGTCTATGATTCGCCCGACGATCTGCAACGAGGAGTGAGAGAGATCGCCGCCGCCATTGCCGCCAAGTCGCCACTGTCGATTCGCGGCATCAAGGAAATGGTGCTCTACTCGCGCGATCATTCCGTGGCTGATGGCCTGAACTACATCGCCACCTGGAACGCGGCCATGCTCCTATCGCAAGATTTGACCGAGGCCATGACAGCGGCACGGGAGAAGCGGTTGGGCAAGTTCAGGGATTAGAGCGCGCAAGCTGTCCTGACGGAGACGCTGCGGCCCGCATCTGAGCCAGCAGCGCGTCTCCTGGCCATGATGGCCGCGCGTCGCTTCGCTCGGCTTCCCGTACGAGCTCACATAGCCTTTCGTTCACCGGCGCTGTGCGCCCGAGGCGTTGGGCGAGGCGCACGACTTCGCCATTGATCCAGTCGATTTCCGTCGTGCGTCCCGCAGCCAGATCGTCGGACATCGACGAGCGCGCGAGCGGATCGATCGTCAGCATCGCGCGGCCCAGCCGCTCAAATAATGCATCGGGCACGCTGAGAACACGCGGTATCCAGGTGGCCGGAAGCGGCGTCACTCTGGCCGGCCGGATGTTGGCCTGTTTCAGAAGCCCGAGCGCTTCCTTCTGTGCCATGCCAAGGCAGATCCGGTAGGCACGTTGCGAGAGTTCCTCCTTCAAAGGCCGGTTGGAGAGCGCGTTGATTGCATTGTTGAGATTGAGCAGCAGCTTGGCCCACTGTACCGGCAACATGTCGGCGTGCTGGATCAGCGGCAGCCCCGCTTTCCTGAACGCTTCGACGAACGGCTGCAAGGCCGGCGCCTGCCGGATTTCCAGCTCGCCCGCCGACCCCTGATGAAATGCACCGGGGCCGCGTTCGACGACATTGAACGGCACCATGCCCTCCAGCACCGTGTTATGCGGCAGCGCGGCGCGCAGTATGTCCGCATTGCCGACACCGTTCTGGAAACTCACGACGACCGCGCCGGGGCGCAGCACATTCGCCAGCTCCGCCGCGGCCGTGGGTGTCGCGGCAGACTTGACGGTCACCAGAACGAGATCGGCGGCGGCGGCCTTTGCCGCGTCCGTCGACACGTCTGTCCGCTCCGGTGGCACATACCAGCGGCTATCGTCGTGCTTCGAGAGCGTGATGCCTTGACTGCGCAACTGGTCGGCGATGCGAGCGCGTCCAATAAAACTGACCTCGCTGCCCCCGGCAAGAAGCCGTCCGCCGACATAGCAGCCAATGGACCCGGCGCCGTAGATACAGATTTTTGCCATACAGTTTCTCAAGTGACCTACTCAATGACCGCTGCGATGCGTTGAATCGGCGAACGCGCTCGACGATGCTTACGCCACTCGCTCACTCCGCGCAACGCATCGCGCACTGTGCGAACGGATAGCGCTATTCGGCGTAGCCGGGGTTGCGGCGGTCGAGTCGGCGGAGCAGGCCGGGCCACGCCAACGCCCCCGGCGTGACACCCCGCGTCGCCATCCGGATCTGGTCCTTGATGCCGTCGAGAATCGGCTGTGCGACGGGAATCAACTTGCCGCCGCCGGCCTGCGCACGCACCTGAATCATGCAGGCCGCTTCAAAGAAATACATGGCGACGAAGGCGTCCGCGGGCGCCGCGCCGACCGTCAGCAGACCGTGGTTGCGCAGCATCAGGTAAGTGTTGCTTCCAAGGTCCTGAACGAGGCGAGGCTTCTCGGCTTCATTGAGCGCGATGCCCTCGTAGTCGTGATAGCCGAGCGACGCCAGCACGCCGAGCGACTGTTGGGAGAGCGGCAGCAACCCTCCCTCCTGCGCCGACACGGCAACGCCATTGACCGAGTGAGTGTGCATCACGCAAAACGCGTCTTCGCGTGCCGTATGCACGGCGCTATGGATCGTGAAACCCGCCGGATTGACGTCATACGGCGATTCGGAAACCTTGCGGCCGTCGAGATCGATCTTGACCAGCGACGAAGCGCTGATCTCGTCGAACATCATGCCGTACGGGTTGATCAGGAAATGGTGCTCCGGGCCGGGCACGCGTGCCGAAATGTGGGTAAACACCAGGTCGTCCCACCCAAACAGTGCGGTGAGGCGGTACGCCGCTGCGAGATTGACTCGCGCTTCCCATTCGGCAGGCGATACGTCGTTCTTCAGACTGTCATGAGATAAAGCCACGTCGGCACTCCTTATTCGATGATTCAAGCAATGGAATTACCTGAGACAACGCCCTGCAGATCACGCCTGCGGTCTCTGCGGCGCAAAAGCGGCATCAAGGGCCACCGTCATGACGTTGTCGGATGCGAGTCCACATGATGTTCGCAAAGCCACATAAAATCTGTCCGATACCCGACAGGTCGACGCGCCAATGGAATCCAGTCTGCACCGCTACCGCTCACAACTCGAAACGACGCCGTGGTTTCGAGGCCTGCCTGTCGAGTTACGGGACTATCTGATCGCCCACGCCAGTCTGCTCACGCTGGAAAAGGGCCAACTTCTGTATCGGCGTGGCGATCAATCTGACGGCCTGTACGCGGTGCTGGGCGGCGCGCTGGCTATCGGCACGGTCGGGGTGGACGGGAAAGAAGCCCTGCTCGCGGTGCTCGGACCGACCGCATGGGTGGGGGAAATCTCGTTGTTCGACAAGCTGCCGCGTCCGCATGACGCCACCGCAGTCAGCAGGACGCTTTTGCTGCACGTACCCGAGCCTGCGCTGCAAAGCCTGCTTGACGCAACGCCCGGCTATTGGCGCGACTTTGCGTTGCTGATGGCACAAAGACTTCGGGTTTCGTTCGAGACCTCCGAAGCGATGACGTTGTTGCCCGCGGCGCAGCGCGTGGCGAGCCGCCTGCTGCTGATCGCAGGAGGGTATGGCGGCCTTAACGCCACGCAGAGCAAAATCAGGCTCTCGCAAGACAGTCTCGCTTCAATGGTGTCCCTGTCGCGACAGACCACGAATCAGTTGCTCAAGAGTCTCGAAAGCCAATGCATATTGAGCCTGAGGTTCGGGGAGATCGTCATTCTGGATTTCGACCGGCTGCGAGCGGCGAGTCTTGGCGACGCGAACCCGTGAGCGTGCTGCTTGCGCACTTGCCGTTGACCGTTCTCAATGCGCTCCGCCGGGACGAATATAAACGCCTGGCGTTTGCTATGGCCCGGTTCGTTGCCAAGTGCTACCGCATGCCATCTGTTTTATTTATCGGATCCGAATGACATGGTCCGTTTTCGGGGCGTGGGTTTATCGCCGGCATTTCTCGTTGATCCGCCAGGCCTCCCACCTGGATTAAGTTAAATAATATTAATTATCAATGGCTTAAGGTCAATGAAGTTTCATGTTGTGTCACCGCGGGAAGGTTGAGTTCGTGAAAACCCTTGCATGGAAAAACGAAGCTCAGCGCTTCCTTTTTGCGTTGTTCCGTCTGGACGGACCTATTTCTAAACCGTGGTAAGCCGACTATATTGACCCGGCGTACCCGTTTCGCGTCGAAGCTGGACAGAGATCAGACGCACCCGACTTTCCGCCTGCACCCGCAAAACGCGTGCGGACCTGCTTCATCCCGTAGAAGTGAGTTTCTGGATCCGCGCTTCGGATGCGAAATAGTCAATAGATAATGAAATTAGTAAAACTAACTAAAATGTAGTGAGAATTTGTGGAGAAGAGCGGGAAAATCTCGCTGGCACTGTTGAGCGCCACTTTCGCGGCTGTCGGCGCTCAGGCACAGATCAACGGCTTGAACAGTTCGGACGGCGCATCCAGCAGCGCCACCCAGGCGATTGCCCGAGTGGGCATCCACACTCGCTTCTAAATAGACGCGGTTGTAGACGCGCACACGATCGTCGCGTTACGCCAGAGGCGGCAAGGCGACAGGAGAGAATCAATGGCAAGCGGCGAAGTAATTGATATCAAGGCATTCATCGACGAGCGACCCATCTCGCTTTACCAGTGGCTATTGGTGGCGCTGTGCTTTCTCGTGGTGACTGCCGATGGGATGGACGTGGCGATCATGGGCTTTGTTGCGCCCGCCATCATCCACGACTGGGGCATATCGCGGCCCGCATTTGGTCTCGTGATGAGTGCCGGCTGGCTGCCCACGTTAATGAAGGACGCTGGCCTGACAGTCACCACGGCCGCCAACGTGACGGCAATGTTCCAGATTGGTGGGACCATCGGCGCGATTCTCGTCGGCTGGATGATGGACAAAGTGCGCCCGGCACCGGTGATCAGTGCAGCCTACCTTGGCGGTGCTCTGTGCGTACTTGCGCTGGCATGGATCGGGGCCTTGTCGTCGTCGCTGGTGTTGCTGGTGTTCGCTGCCGGCTTCTGCATGAGTGGGGCGCAAACGGGATTGAATGCGTTTGCACCGGGTCGTTACCCGACGGTTGCGCGCGCAACCGGGGTTAGCTGGATGCTTGGCATGGGCCGCTTTGGCAGCATCTTCGGCTCCGCGATAGGTGGCGCGCTGCTCGGGCTTGGATGGCAGTTTGGCGCAATCCTCGCCATGCTGGCGGTCCCCGCGACGCTGGCAGCACTTGCCATCCTGGTGGCCCAGCGCGCGAGGGCGGGCGAGCCCACTGCGCAGCCGAACGCCGCACACTAGGGAGGCCGGCGCGCGCATTTGCGGCATCGCGCCGGTAATCGAATCAGCAGTTTGGAGCAACAATGGTCATCGATATTCACGGCCACTACACGACCGCGCCAAAGGCGCTGGAGACGTGGCGCGCTCGCCAGATCGCAGGCATCAACGATCCTTCGCAGATGCAGAAGGTCTCGGAATTGAAGATCGGCGACGACGAGTTGCGCGAATCGATCGAAAGCAATCAATTGCGGCTCATGAACGAGCGCGGCCTCGATCTGACGATTTTCAGTCCGCGCGCCAGCTTCATGGCGCATCACATTGGCGACTTGCAGGTCTCCAGCACGTGGGCGGCGATCTGCAACGAGCTGTGTTATCGCGTGAGTCAGCTCTTTCCAGATCATTTCATTCCGGCAGCGATGCTTCCGCAGAGCCCGGGTGTGAACGTTGCCACCTGCATTCCCGAACTGATGAAGTGTGTCGAGCAGTACGGCAACGTGGCGATCAACCTCAATCCGGATCCGTCGGGCGGCCACTGGACTAGCCCGCCGCTGTCGGATCGCTACTGGTACCGGATCTACGAGAAGATGGTCGAGTACGACATCCCCGCGATGATCCATGTGAGTACGAGCTGCAACGCGTGCTTCCACACCACCGGCGCGCATTACCTGAATGCGGACACCACCGCCTTCATGCAGTGCCTGACGTCGGACCTGTTCCGCGACTTTCCGACCCTGCGCTTTGTGATCCCGCATGGCGGCGGTGCTGTGCCGTATCACTGGGGGCGCTTTCGCGGACTGGCCCAGGAACTGAAGAAGCCGCTACTGACGGAACATCTGCTCAACAACGTCTTCTTCGATACCTGCGTCTATCACCAGCCGGGCATCGACCTGCTGACGCGTGTGATTCCCGTGGACAATATCCTGTTTGCGAGCGAGATGATTGGCGCGGTGCGCGGCATTGATCCGGAGACTGGAAACTATTTCGACGACACGAAGCGCTACATCGAGGCCGCGCATATCAGTGCGGATGAACGGTACAAGATCTACGAGGGTAACGCGCGACGCGTCTACCCGCGCCTCGATGCAGCGCTGAAAACAAAGGGGCATTGATGATGTATGAACCCGGAGTTGTATATCGCAACATGCAACGAGCCGACGGTGACATCACGGCGAAACACGGTGCGCCCGGAACCGCGACCGTGATTGCCGGGGGCACGACGGATTGCAGTGGCGGCTATTCATGAGCCAGACGATCAGCGGTATCTCATCGATGGCTACCCGCCATGTGCTGGCCGATCTTGTCGAACAATACATGCGACATGCGCCGCAACGTGTCTTGATCGAATCGGTTGGCGGCGTCGAGGCGGCCCGGCGCGTGATGGACGGCGAGCCGTGCGATCTGGTCGTACTGGCAGCCGATGTGATTGACCGGCTGGCGGCGGCGGGCCAGATTGTTGCCGGCAGCCGGACAGACCTTGCCCGCTCGGGCGTGGCGATTGCCGTGGCAGCCGGGGCGACGCAGCCCGGGGTCGGCAGTGAGGCGGCTGTTCGCGACGCCGTTCTGGCCGCGCGCAGCATCGGCTATTCCACGGGTCCCAGCGGCTCTCACCTGTCGCGCCTGTTCGAGCGCTGGGGCATCGCCGAAACTATCGCGCCGCGCATCGTGCAGGCTCCGCCAGGCGTTCCAGTGGGCTCGCTTATCGCGAGCGGGGATGTCGAACTCGGTTTCCAGCAATTGAGCGAGCTGATTCACTTGCCGGGCATTGATGTCATCGGGTCACTGCCGTCTGAGATCCAGGTCGTGACTGTTTTCTCGGCTGCGGTCTGCACGGCGTCCAGGCAGGCGGACGAGGTCCGGAAACTGATCTCGTTCCTCGCCTCGCCTCGGGCGGCTTCGGTCAAGCTTGCGCACGGCATGGACCCGGCATGAGGTCAGCCCAAACGCGCGACAGCGCCGCAAAGTGATCAGTGGCTATCGCACGCATGTGTGCACCATGTCGTGAAGTGGCCATGATGTTGCGCGTCGAAAGATACGCTTTGTGAACAGGAGCATGCCGAACAGGGGAGGGCAAGACGTCATATAAATAAGGATTGCATAATAAATCGTGCCGTTATCGAGAGTGCGTCGTCTGATCCCGGCGTGCAGGGACGGTTCTGATATCCGACAGAAGAGACAAGTTAAGGAAACAAGCATGAAAACTCCGCATCCCCTCGGGCTGTTTGCGCGCACTCGTGCGCGGGCCGCCTCGCTGCTGGCAGTGTTTGCCATTGGCGTGGCCACCGCCATTGTCGCCGCTTGCGGCAGCGGCAGCGTCACTCCCGCAGCCGATCCGCCGCTGTCCGTTGTTGCTCCAGTCGTCGATTGTTCCAGGCTGGCCTCGGTGGACATCACCGGCATCGGCGGGGCGGGCAGTTCGATTACTTCGGCTACCGTCACCAGCGCCACCATCAATGGCGCCGCCGTCAGCTTCTGCACGGTGAAGGGTACGCTGGCACCTTCGAACACCTTCGAGGTGGCGCTGCCTGTGAGCACCTATACGCAACGTTTTGCGGAACTGGGCTGCGGTGGCCTGTGCGGCAACCTGAGCGATCCGACCCAGCAAAGCGCCTTCAGTTTCAGCTATACCTGCCCGCTGGTGCAGAAAGGCGGCTTCGTGACGGCAGCAACCGACATGGGTCACCAGGGCCAGGACTCCACGTGGACCACGGATCCGCAAAAGCAGGCTGACTTTGCTTATCGCGGCCAGCACATCACGACGCTCGCGGCGAAGAAGCTGATTCAGGTCTATTACGGGCAGGCGCAGAAGTATTCCTATTTCGTAGGTTGCTCTGACGGTGGCCGCGAAGCCCTGATGGCCGCGCAACGTTACCCGACCGATTACAACGGCATCGTCGCTGGCGCTCCGGCTGCTCACTTCCAGATCCAGAACTCGCTGTATCACGGCTGGAGCGTGGAATCGAACAGCACTACCGGCACTAGCACCGGCAATGCCGTGCTTTATGCCGACAAGGTTGCCGTGCTGCACAAGGCGGTCGTTGCTGCCTGCGGTGGCCAGCCCGGGGTGCCCGACGGCCTGCTGGCCGATCCGCGTATATGCAATTTCGACCCGGCATCGATCCAGTGCCCGAACGGCGCGACGAACACCAGCAGCTGCCTGACCGCGGCTGAAGTCGCCACCGCCAGCAAGATCTACGGCGGCCCGGTGGATGCCACTACCGGTGAACGCATGCTGGGCGGGTCGCCGCAACTGGGTTCGGAGATCAACTGGATTGGCGTCGAAGTGCCGAGCACGAACTCGACGGCCGCTCCCGTGCCTGTTACCGGTCTGTTCAGCTACTCGATCGTGACAGGTGCTTACAATCTGATCTTCACGGGTTCGCCGAGCATGCCGAACATCGACACCTTCGGCTATCGGGACGCGAGTTTCTATCCGAACTTCCTGCAGGCTAACCACCCATTCATCGATGCCACCAACCCCGACCTGTCCGCTTTCCAGAAAGCGGGCGGCAAGCTGATCCTGTGGCACGGCTGGGCTGACCAGCACATTTCGCCGCTCTTCACGATCAACTACTACGAGGCCATGCAAAACACGATGGGCGCGTCGAACGTGGACGCATCCGCGCGCCTCTACCTCGTGCCGGGCGTCGGCCACTGCGGCGGCGGCGAGGGCTTTCCCAACATCGACCTGGTGACGCAGATCACCGGCTGGGTCGAACAGGGCAGCGCTCCGAATGCTGTC
The DNA here is from genome assembly GCF_905220975.1 of Paraburkholderia haematera. GTDB lineage: Bacteria > Pseudomonadota > Gammaproteobacteria > Burkholderiales > Burkholderiaceae > Paraburkholderia > Paraburkholderia haematera. The sequence continues at coordinate 298,569 of NZ_CAJNBK010000004.1, forward strand.
ATGACGTACCAGACCAATTCGTCGAACGCCGTGACCGCTTCGCGCCCGGTGTACCCGTATCCGGCGGTGCCCCAGTACACCGGTACCGGCGACTGGCACAACGGCGCCAACTTTACCCAGGGCGCAGCGCGGTATAACGCACCGACGCCTACCTGGGCCGGCATTAGCTTCTACTCGCCGTACACGGCGACGACGCAGGGTGTTGCGGCCCCGTAAGCGGATTCGCGCGAGCGGGATCATTGGCCGGCCCTTAGGGGCTGGCCTACCTCTCACGCGCGATCGCCGTGAGTCCGCACTTCGGTTCCGTACGAACGAAAATCAGCCACCGCCTGCATGAAACGCCGCGTTCCAATCGCTCTGAGCCACTATGCGTCCACCCTCCACCGGCGAGTCCTCCAACATTGACACTGGCGAGCGTGTAGCGCAGCCCGACACATCGGCAAACTTCAGCGACGCGCTGGAGAAGGTGAAGCCGCGGCTCTTGATGCCGCCGCCGTCTAACGACGCCCGCTGCGGCCCCACACGTAGCGCACCCAACGCTGCCATCTGCTGCGCTGCGGAGCAATAGCGTTGCGCGATGCCTGCTCTTCGCGGTCGCGCTCGACGCTCTTCTGCACCTGTTCGTGGATCTGACGCAACGTCAAGCCACCGGGGCCTTTCAGTTTGTCGGGATCGGAGTCGTCTGTCATGGCAATGGCCTCGACCGAATGAGTCGACTCGATCTTGAACCAGATGGACGGTCGCGGCAAGCACGTGGAAGCAGTCAGACGGGCGGCGTGTTGCTGCATGGGCGGACCGTTCTTCAGGACGATGCGTGGCGGACATAGAAGCACTCGTGGATCGGCGTCAGGCTTTTATGTGAGCCGCCTTCGAATCCGCAAGACTGGCACAATCTGGGTGACCTTCGATTCGCTTGGGAATCTTCATGCCAGACGCTGCTTTGCCTTCGTCGCCTTCGTCGCCTTCACGACGTATCGGCCCCCTGTTTGCACTGTTTCCTTTCCTGCGCCCCTATGCCGGCCGCTGGGCGCTCGCGTTCCTCGCGCTGGTGACGTCGGCGGGCGCCACACTGGTGTTGCCGGTGGCGTTCAAATACCTGATCGATCGTGGTTTCGCGGGGGGCGAGCGGGCGCACATCGACCGCTATTTCTTTGCGCTATTCGTCGTTTCGCTGGTGCTGGCCAGCGCTACGGCGTTGCGCTTCTACCTGGTGTCCTGGTTGGGCGAGCGGGTCACGGCCGATTTGCGTCGCGCGGTCTACGACCACGTCCTGGGGATGAGTCCGCAGTTCTTCGAGACCACACAGACCGGTGAGGTGCTGTCGCGACTCACCGCCGACACGACCTTGATCCAGACAGTGGTGGGCACCAGCCTGTCGCTCGGCTTGCGCAACTTTTTCCTGCTGGCCGGCGGCCTGACGATGCTGGCGGTGACGAGCCCCGTGCTGTCCGGCTACATCATCGCGACGCTGCTCGTGGTGGTCGCGCCTATCGTCATCTTCGGCCGGCGTGTGCGGCGTCTTTCGCGCGCGAGCCAGGACAAGATTGCGAACACGAGCGCACTGGCGGGCGAGGTGCTCAACGCCATGCCCACTGTGCAGTCGTATACGCAGGAGCCCTTTGAAGCGCGGCGGTTTTCCGGCGCGGTGGAGGCGGCCTTTGAGACGGCGCTCACGCGCATTCGCGCGCGCGCCTGGTTGACCGCCGTGGTGATCGTGCTGGTGTTCACCGCGATCGTGTTCGTGCTGTGGCTTGGGGCGCAGGCGGTGCTGGCCGGGCGGATGACGGCGGGACAGTTGTCCCAGTTCATTCTCTACGCGGTGTTCACCGCCGGCGCCGTGGGAGCCGTTGCCGAAGTATGGGGCGATCTGCAACGCGCGGCCGGCGCCACCGAACGTTTGCTGCAATTGCTGGCGGCGCGCTCGCCGGTGCTGGAGTCCGCGACCACGGTTGCGCTGCCCGCGCGAGGCGAGGGCATTCGCTTCGACAATGTCGGCTTCTCGTATCCATCGCGCCCTGGCATTGCCGCGCTCTCCGCACTTTCGCTCGATGTCCGTCCGGGCGAACATGTCGCCCTGGTCGGGCCGTCCGGCGCCGGCAAGACGACGTTGTTTCAACTGCTGCTGCGCTTTTACGATCCGCAGTCCGGCAGCATTCTGATCAACGGCGTCCCGACGCGTGACGTGCCGCTCGTCGAATTGCGCAAGGAAATCGGCGTGGTGCTGCAGGAATCGGTGATTTTTTCAGGGAGCGTGCTGGACAACATCCGTTACGGTGCGCCGGACGCCACGCTCGCGCAAGTGCAACAGGCTGCCGAGATGGCCGCTGCGGCCGGTTTCATCGAAGAACTGCCGCAAGGCTACGACACCTTTCTCGGCGAGCGCGGTGTGCGACTGTCCGGCGGACAGCGTCAACGCATTGCGATCGCTCGCGCGATCCTGAAGAATCCGCCCATCCTGCTGCTGGATGAGGCGACCAGCGCGCTCGATGCCGCCAGCGAACGGCTGGTACAAAAGGCGCTGGATAATGCCGCGCAGAACCGCACCACCCTGGTCATCGCACACCGCCTCGCGACCGTACAACAGGCCGACCGCATTGTCGTGCTGGAACAAGGCCGCATCGTCGCGCAGGGCCGTCACGCCGAGCTCCTTCTGAGCTCGCCGCTCTATGCCCAGCTTGCAGCCTTGCAGTTCGGCGAACAGTTGGGGCAGACGGCGTAGCGAGGCGCTTTGAGCGCCTCTATTGGGTTGGCGTGAGGAGGCGATCGTGGCCTTCGGGTCAGTCTGAAGCGTGAGCGCGGTGATCTGCTGCTCGACAACCGAAGCGAGGGAGGAGTCCGGTCTTGCCAGCAAGGCCCCGATGTCGGCCAAGGACAGATCCAGCCGCCGCATCGCCTGGATCTGATGCAGCCTGGCAATGTCGTCGCGGTTGTAGAGCCGGTAACCCGCATCGGAGCGGGCAGAAGGCGTGAGCAACCCGATTGCGTCGTAGTGATGAAGCGTGCGCACCGTAATGCCGGATCGCCTGGCTAATTCACCTACTTTCAGCAGCATCGAAATCGCTCCTTTCTTCTTGCCTGCATCGAGACTAGAACCTGACGTTGCGTGAGGGTCAAGCACGGCGTTGCAACGTTAAAGCTTTAGCGCATTAAGGCATTCGGCGGCAACGTTGCCCATTGTCACTTTGCACCGTGCTTCGCCTGCCAGCGCTGCATGAAGGCGATCTCGTCGTGTTGCGCCTTGATGATGTTTCGGGCCAGGCGTTTCAACTCGGGATCTTTGCCGTATTTCAGTTCCACCTGCGCCATCTCGACCGCGCCTTGATGATGCGGAATCATGTGGGCCACGAAGTCCTTGTCGGCGTCGCCCGTGTAGGGAGGTGCTTCCATGGCCTGCATCATTTTCTCGTCGGCGTCCTTGAAGGCCTGTGTCGATGCATTCGATCCGGCGTCCGCTGAACCGGACATGTCCATGCCGGGCATCGAAGCGCCCTGCTGGGCGTAGACGGGTGTTGCCGCGACGGCAAACGCAATGCTGCCGAAAAGGCAAAGGGCACGGAAAGCGCGAAGATTATTCATGTTGGGTTTTCCATCGGTGGAAAAGTTATAACGAGCGGCCATGATGCTGCGAACAGGGCGCGAGGCTCAATCGGCAAACATCGGCTGATGCGATCTGCTTAGCCCTTGAGCGAAGGATGAAAGCCCGCTGCTTCGATTGCCTCGATGACGCGTTCCGGCGGCAATACCGACGCGACCTTCACGATTTTAACGGGGACATCGACGTCGAGTTTCGCCGCGGGGTCGAGGCCGCTTACCGCACGAGCGATGGCATTGGCGCATCCGCCGCATGTCATATCCGGGATTTCGAATTCCATTTTTTACCTCCGGTGAGAAATCAGAGCTTAAGCGTGGACCTTCCCACGGCGGGAAGGTCAAGCAACTATGCCAATGTTCCGGCTGGTGCAGGCATCCCAGGGGAACGGTGGCCTGTGAGTACACGGAGGAGGCGCCGGGTTGAACCCGCAGTGCGGCGCGCGCATCCAGGGGAAACCTTACCGATGCTTTGTGCGCTAGCTCACCAAGACGGGGCGAACTTTACGCGACTGGATTTTTTGAGGTGCTATGCTGGACCGTCCCTTCCTTCGCGGCAAACAGAGGTGCGAGGTGCGTGCCATTTCAAAGAATACCTAATTAATTAGGAGTCGGCATGTTGAGAAAGGTGGTCGATCGGGCGAAACAGATCCGACGCAGCGAAGGGTTCAAGCATTCCGTGGCCATGCCACGCCGGATTTCACTTCATGCTACACAGCGCTTGAACAGAGGCATTTTTTCCATCGAGATTCAGGAGAACTCCGGGTTTTTCTCCGTGATGCAGATGGTCCTGTTTATTCTGATGTATTGCGAAGAGAAATGCCTCACCCCGTGCATAAGCGCGCGCGGCGGGCTGTATGGCGACGCCGAAGGAAAACTGGACTGGTTCTCGGCTTTCTTCGACTCCGTGCACGCCACCTCGGGCGCCGCGATCACGCATAAGGTGCGAACGTCGACCGTTCGCGACCTGGTCCAACTGGGCTTTCGTCAGAGGTATGAAGCCCGTCTTCGGCTTGCGAGCGCGAGTGAACTCTTCTTCGCGCACTATCGGCCGGCCGCGCATATCTACGAAGAAGTCGACGCGATCTGCCAGACGCTCGGGCTCGGCGCGTCGACCCTTGGCGCGCATTTCAGAGGCACTGACAAGACGCTCGAAGCCATTCCGGTTTCATGGGGGAGCTTTTGCCGGCAGGTTGAATCCACGCTCGCGGAAAACCCGCACCTCACCACGATCTTCGTATCGAGCGACGAACAGGCGTTTATCGATTTCTTTACCGCCTGGCCGTTCAACAAGCCGGTCAGCGTAGCACCGGCAAAACACCTTGCATGTGGCAGCACGCCGATTCACTTCAGCGGCTATCCGGGACTCGCAATCGGCCGGGAGGCGCTGGTTTCCAGCCTGCTTCTCGCCAGTTGCGGATTCCTCGTGAAGACGCCGTCCTATCTGTCCGCATGGTCGAAGATTTTCAATCTCTCTCTTCCAGTGAAGCTCGTTGCGCCGCCTCGCCCGGACGCATTCTGGTTTCCTGATAGCCGGCTCTGGCTCGAACAGGCTGCGCACGATAAGGCGGCTCAAGCGGCATAAGCTGCTTGAGTTGCTTGAGTTGCTTGAGTTGCTTGAGTTGCTTGAGTTGCTTGAGTTGTTTGAGCGGCGCCTATCAGTTTCAAACGGCAGTACGAACGCCTGAAAGTCTCCCCGCACGACCATGCCGCCGCGCCAGCCTGGCGGGTTCCTGGACCATGCCCCTCGTTTTTACGAAACTCCGCGAAGTATTAATGCTGTGTTTACGCGGATTTTCCTAAATTTCACGGTGTATTCGTGGCTGGCCTGATGATCGGGCGAACGCCGGAATACATCGGCAAGAAGATCGAGTCGTACGAGATGAAGATGGTGTCGATTGCCGTGCTGCTGACACCATTGCTCGTGCTGGTCGGTGCATCGATCGCCGTGCTGTCGGCAGCCGGCGTGGCGGGCATCGCCAATCCCGGCCCGCATGGATTCTCCGAGATTCTCTATGCCTACAGTTCGGCCGCCAATAACAACGGCAGCGCGTTTGCGGGCCTCTCGGTCAATACGCCGTTCTACAACAGCACGCTGGCCACCGTCATGTGGTTCGGCCGCTTCGGTTCGATTGTGCCGGTGCTGGCGATCGCCGGATCGCTGGCCGCAAAGAAACGCATCTCCGCGACCGCCGGCACGCTGCCGACGCACGGCCCACTGTTCGTCGTGCTGTTGCTCGGCACGGTGGTGCTGGTCGGTGCACTGACGTACGTGCCGGCGCTGGCGCTCAAGGGCGTGAAGTACCGGCCGCTCGGTGCGGCGTCGCTGTTGCGCCGCAATCTGCTGGTCTACGGGCTGGGCGGCATTCTGCTGCCGTTCCCGTTCATCAAGCTGATCGATATGGTGCTGAACGTGTTCGGCTGGGTCTGACCCAATAGAGTGAACATCATGAAAACGCTGCTTCGCCCACTGCTTGTCCTGTTCGTCCTGATGACGGTCATCACCGGGGTGATCTATCCGATCGTTGTGAGCGCAATCGGTCATGCTGCATTCGCGCGCCAGGCGAACGGCAGTCTGCTCGAGCGGAACGGCAAGGTGGCCGGCTCCGCGCTGATCGGCCAGCAGTTCGACGCGCCGCATTATTTCTGGGGGCGCCTGTCGGCCACCACGCCCCAGCCCTACAACGCGCAGAACTCGGGTGGTTCGAACCTCGGCCCGACCAACCCCGCGCTCGCCGACGAAATCAAAGGCCGTCTCGATGCGTTGAAGGCTGCCGGGAACGACATGACGCAACCGGTACCGGTCGATCTGGTGACATCGTCTGGCAGTGGCCTCGACCCTGAGATCAGTCCGGCGGCTGCCGCCTTTCAGGCGGCGCGCGTGGCGAATGCTCGCGGCCTGCCGGTCGAACAGGTGATGAATCTTGTTGCGCGTAATACCTCGGGGCGGCAGTTCGGCATCGTCGGCGAGGCACGCGTGAATGTGCTGAAGCTCAACCTGGCTTTGGACGATCTCAAGCCGATGCATTGAACGCGCTGCTTTACTGGCGCGCGCATGAAGCGCGCTTGTCCAATAATCTATGGAGACCCCGCCTGGACGTTGACCGGGACCTCTACGAGGTGCTGTCGACGTGGCACATTCATGCGCGATCCCACCGTTAGAATCGTTGTGATCGACACTGACAAAGCCATTCGCCGCTTCATTCGCATCAGCCTCGAAGCGGCCGGCATGAGTGTCTTCGAAGCGCAGACCGGCGCACAGGGCCTGGCGCACGCTGCGACGCGCCAGGCGTATCTCGTCATCATCGAACTGAGCGTGCTGGTGCGCCATCCCGGACGCGTATTGACGCATGAACACCTGCTCGGCGAGGTATGGGGCCCCTTGCAAACCGACAACCATCACTACCTGCGAATCTACATGGGGCATCTGCGGCACAAGCTCGAACGCGATCCGGCGCATCCTGAACACATCGTCACCGAAGCGGGAGTGGGCTACCGGCTGGTCGGCGTGCGCTGATTTTCACGGAATTTTTATATCGCCGGCGGCAATCGTTTCCCGGCCTTTATGGCGTCGCCCGTAGAGTTTGAGTCTGGCGTTCCGCCGCAAGAAAAATCAGCGATTGGCTGGAGGTTGTATGGCGTTCAAACAAACAAAGGGCAACGTGACCGTCGAGGCTTGCGTATTCCCCGCACCGGGCAACATGTTCAAAGGCGCACTGCGCGTGACGACTTCCCGGCAAGGCAAGCAGATTCAGCAGATTACCGGACGTGGCTGCGGCCGGCCGATGCGTGATTCAGGCGCAGCGCTCGAATTGGCTGAGGTCGAAGCGCGCCGCATGCTCGGGGTTTGAAATTCCATGACGCCCTCAAGATCCGCCATGATGTTCAGAGGGATGTGCAAGGTCGTTGCCATCGCCTTTGTCACCAATCAGGTTCTCACGACTATTTTTACGTACGTGGCGCAGCAACTCGACGCAGCGCTGCCTCATGACACGATCTGGCTGTTCAGTTGCGTGACATGCGGGTTGCTGACGCTATGGCTGCAATCTGATGCACGGCGGGCGTTCGGCTTCGCGCGTGCGAAGGGTTTCGTGAAAACAGTTGGCGACGGGAAGCAGAATCTGCAGATTTCCGAGGATTGCCCGAAGCGGTGGCTGGTGATTCTGCATATTGAGCTGAATCCCGCTGCGTTACAGGCATCGTGAGGGCGCTTTGTACCGCTATGGAATTTGCCTGCGCGCGGCAGAATACGGCGGAGCGTTTTTTACGGAGATTTTTACGCGACATTAACGCCGCATTGGCTAAGCTTAAAGTACAAAGTACTCCGCCGGAGTTTTCGATGATACGAATGCTAATCCCCGTTCTCGACCACGGCGGCGCGATAGAAGCCGCGCGCTACGCAGCCTTCATGTTTCTGGAGCGCGGCGTCACCGAAGTCGAATTGCTGGAAGTCCTCGAACCTGTGGATCAGGGGCGCGCGGCGGCTTTCCACAGTCGCAGCGCACTGGTGCGCCAGGAGAAGCGCGCCATGCTGAAGGCGTTGATCGACGTCCGCACCGTTCTCGAAGAAGCCGGCGTGCCGTATCACTGGAAACGGGTATTCGGCCACCGCACGAAGGCAATCGCCGACTACGCCGCGACCACCCAACCCGACGTGATGGTGATCGATGCCAGCCACATGGGCTTCTTCCGCAGACTGGCCATGTTCGCATCGCTCTCAAGGCACACGGTTACCCCGGTGACCATGGTTCACTGACTCATCCAACGTTCATCGGCAGCAGCACCATCTGTTTGCCCTGCTGATGCAGGCGCGTTTGAATTTCCAGTGGCGTGTGATTGTGCAGCCACCTGGTCAGGATATTCACCCGTTTGAAAATCAGTTTGCTGGCGAGGCAAACGCAGTTCGGGAATTCCTCCATCGTGGCTCCGGCCAGTCTCATGAACTCTTCGACAGGGTCGGTGCCAAAATCGATCCGGTATTCGGCGGCGATTCCGTGCCGGCGGCCGTGCGCCACGTCATAGTCGAGCAAGCCGGTTTGTGCGCCCACCAGCAGCAGGCCGGCTTCGAAGGCCAGCACCGCTGCAAGCAGTGCATGCCGTGTGCCAGCGGACCCTACCCGGGATGGCGCGGTAATGGGATCGAAAGGAGCGCCGGCATCTGTCGAGCGAAAACGGGCATTCGCCAGTGCGACGTCAGTCGGCGCCCGCTATGCCGGATCGGAAACGAGTGCGTTTGCTTAAGCCCCTTCCAGTCACTACATGCCGCTCTTTTAACATTGGTTCAAACTTTTCGCCTCCAGATTGACACTGCTTGACTGTCCCTTCTGGACGTCGTCCCGATAATTGCCACCGGTGCGGTCGGTTTGCGCGCAACGCCATTGCTGAACCCGCCACACACACGGTCTTTCAATACGACGTATTACTTATCAATCGGGACAACCATGAAATTCACGCGCTCAGGCGTTATCGCCACGGCCATTGCTGCCGCAGCCGCCATGCCGGCCGCTTCGCAGGCGGCCGACGGCACCATCACGTTCACCGGTCAGATCACCAGCCAGACCTGCACGATCAGCGGCAACGGCGGCGGCAAGAACTTTACCGTCACGCTGCCGACTGTCTCGACTTCGGCGCTCGCCACTGCCGGCACGACTGCAGGCCGCACGCCGTTCAACATCGCACTGTCGAACTGCACGCCGAATTCGGGCAACGTGTCCACCTATTTCGAGCCGGGCGCCACCGTCGATACGACCACGGGACAGCTGATCAATGCGACGGGCACGGCGACCAACGTGGAAATCGGCCTGCTCAACGGCGACAGCAGCGTCATTACGCTGGGTGCCGCCCAGGCCTCGCAGAACTCGAAAGCGGTCGCGCTGGCAAGCGGTGCGGCCACGCTCAAGTACTTCGCGCAATACGTGGCGACGAACGGCGCGTCGACGGCGGGTACCGTCAATACGACCGTCATGTACTCGATCGTCTACCAGTAAAAATCAGACGCTACGGGGCGGTGGCCGGCGCCCGTCGAAGCGCCGGCTGTCGAGAAGATCAGAGCGAACCACGAGTTCGCCACATAATCAGGATAACGAAATGGCAATGCGAAAGAATTTATTGAAGGCGATGACGGTTTTCGCATTGTCATGGTGGGTGAGCAGCGCGCAGGCGGGTGTCGTGATCAGCGGGACGCGCGTGATCTATCAGGCGAAAGAGCGCGAAGTGACCGTCAAGCTCGGTAATGAGGGCGACGCACCGGCCCTGGTGCAGGTGTGGCTCGACACGGGCAATCCGAACGCGATGCCGGACGAATCGAAGGTGCCGTTCACCTTGTCGCCGCCGCTGTTTCGCCTCGATCCGAAGAAAGGGCAGAGCCTGCGGCTGATCTACACGCAGGAGCCCTTGCCGCAAGACAAGGAGTCGCTGTTCTGGCTCAACGTCCTTGAAGTGCCGCCGCGAGCAGCGGCCAGCGCGACAGCGGACGATCCGAATTCGCTGCAACTGGCGTTCCGTTCGCGCATCAAGCTGTTCTTTCGTCCGGCTGGGCTGCCGGGCAATGCGGACGAAGCGGCCGCGAAAGTCAGCTGGAAATTCGTGCGCAAAGACAACGGCGCTTACGCCCTCGAGGCGACCAATCCGACGCCTTATCACGTGACGTTCAGCAGAATTGTCGCAAGCGAAAGCACAACGAGTTGGACCAGCGAGAAGGGCGGCATGGTCGACCCGGGCGCGAGCGCGGACTTCGACGTCGGCAACGTAGCGCCGCTCGCCGCCGTGCCCGCGCAAGTCGACTACACGTTCATCAACGATTACGGCGCCGGCGTCAACGGCAAAACGCTGCGCGACGGGACCCGCAAGTAACCATGCGCACCCGGGAACACTCTTCACGGCCGCGCGCCGGAAACTGGTTCGTGCTCAGGCGCAGCCATGCCGTGATGCTCGGCGCGCTGGCCGCCTGGGGCACGGCCCCTGCGTTCGCCGACTCGACGATGCTTGCCGACGTGCAGTTCAATAGCGAGTTTCTGATGAAACCGAAAGGCCAAAGCGTCGACGTATCGCGTTTCGAGCGCGGCAATCCGGTGCAGCCCGGCGAGTACACCGTCGATCTCTACGTGAACGGAAACTGGATCGGTCACGACACGCAGCGTTTTGTGGCGCGGGAAGGCGCGGGGAACGCCGTGCCCTGTTTCGGCAAGGCGCTGATCGAGCGCCTCGGTCTGGACTTTTCGGCATTGTCGGACAAGGGCCGCGGCGAACTCGCAAAAGCCCAGGCGGGTGAATGCGCGAACCTCGCCGATCTCGTCGACGGTGCGTCGCAATCTTTCGAGCTGTCCGATCTGCGGCTCGATTTGAGCATCCCGCAGGCATCCCTGCTGCGCAATCCCCAAGGCTACGTGAGCCCCGAATTCTGGGACGAAGGCGTGACTTCAGCCACTTTGGGCTACAACCTGAATTCATTTCGCGTGACAGGGTCGGGCTCCGCGAATACGCAGACCTATCTCGGCCTGAATAGCGGCGTCAATATCGGTAGTTGGCACTTCCGGCAAAATTCGGCGCTGACGTGGCAATCGAACGGGCCGCGCACATATCAGAATATCGCGACCTACGTGCAGCACGATCTGCCGTCGATTCGCAGCCAGTTGACGCTGGGCGACGCCTTTACCGATGGCGCCGTTTTCGACAGCATCGGTATTCGCGGTGTTGAACTCGCGAGCGATGACCGCATGTTGCCCGACTCGCTGCGGGGTTATGCACCGCTGATTCGTGGCGTGGCAATGACCAATGCGCGTGTGAGCGTCACGCAGAACGGCAACAAGCTGTACGAGACGACGGTCGCGCCGGGCGCATTCGAGATTAACGATCTGTACGCCACGGGCTATGGCGGCAATCTGCTCGTCACGGTTACGGAGGCCGACGGCAGCCAGCATAGTTTCTCGGTGCCTTATGCGTCGGTCGCGCAGTTGCTGCGTCCGGGTATCACGCGCTTCAATGTCGCCGCGGGCCAGCTTCGCGACGCGCAGGTCAATCAGCACGACAACCTGCTTCAGGGAACGGTGCAGCACGGTTTCAACAACGTGATCACCGGTTACGCGGGGACGATTGTCGCAAACGGCTATCTCGCGGGACTGCTCGGCGCGGCGGTCAATACGCCGCTGGGCGCGGTCGCGTTAGACGTGACCGAGGCGCGCGCCAACATTCGCGGCGTGACCAATACGACCGGTCAGAGCGTGCGAATCAGCTACAGCAAGCTGGTGCCGGCCACCGACACCAACTTCACCGTCGCCGCCTATCGCTATTCGTCGAGTGGTTTCTGGGCGTTGCGCGACGCCATGCTGGCGCGCAGCGCGGTTGCCGCGGGACAGGACCCGAGCGCCGTCGACCGTCAGCGCAATCAGGTCCAACTGACCATGAACCAGACCTTCGGCAATGGCTGGGGCAACGCCTATGTGGTCGGCTCGACGCTCGACTACTGGAATCGCGGCGGCACCACCACGCAATTCCAGATCGGCTACAACAATGTGTTGCGCGCGCTCGGCACCAGCTTCAGCTACAACGTCTCGCTGTCGAGGCAACGCGACGGCCTGACTGGGCAGATGAACAACCAGCTGTTTGCGAGCGTCTCGATTCCGCTCGGCACCGGCCAGCATGCACCGACCCTGTCGACCAGCTTCACGCATAACAGTCAGAGTGGCTCGTCCGAGCAGGCGATGCTGAACGGCTCGGCCGGCGTGGACAACGAATTCACGTATGGCGTGACGGCTAACCATGCGCCGGGTTCAAGTGCCGGCGGCGTGAATGGCCAGTACCGCAGTCCGTACGCGACGCTGGCGGCGAGTGCAAGCGGCGGCTCCGGCTACTCGCAAGTGTCGGCGGGTGTGACCGGTGCGATCGTTGCGCATCCGGGTGGCGTGACCTTTGCCAACGATCTGGGCGACACGATCGGCGTGGTCGAGGCGAAAGACGCGAAAGGCGCCCGCATCACCAATTCGTCCGGCGTGCGTATCGATAACTTCGGCTACGCGGTGATTCCGTATCTGACGCCGTATAGCCTGAACACGGTCGAAATCGATCCGAAGGGAATCCCGCTCGACGTCGAATTCAAGTCGACCAGCCAGCAGGTGGCGCCGCGTGCCAATTCGGTGGTGATGATCCACTTCGGCACGGTGACGGGCAGGGCGGCGGTGATCTCGGCCCGCTTGCCGAACGGGGCACCGTTGCCATTCGGCGCGACCGTGTACGACGCGAAGGGGCAGGGCGTCGGTGCGATCGGCCAGAACAGCCGGATCTTCGTGCGCGGCGTGGCCGATGACGGCGCGCTCACGGTGAAGTGGGGCGATGCCGCCGATGAACAGTGTGCATTCGGCTATCACCTGCCACCCAAGGGCGAAGACCGCGGCGCGTATGCGCATATCGATGCCGTGTGCGGCGCGACGGCCGGCGTAACGAACCAGGCAGCGGCGGGTGCGTCCGCTGGAGGAAAAGCGCAATGAAGAAGTCTCGCTCATACGGTACGCTGCGCAAATGCTTCGGCATCCTGATGCTTTGCGCGGCAGGGTGTGCCGGATTGGTCGCCAGCGCGCCCGCTCGTGCGGCGCTGCAATGCACGATTACCGGCTCGGCCGCGATCAGTTTCGGCACGATCACCGTGCCGCGCGACACACCGGTCGGCACGGCAATCGGGCCGGTGCAGTCTTCGACTGTTTCCGTTAACTGTCCGTCGAATCCCGGCACGGTGCCGCCGTACAACAACGGTTGGTATATCCAGTACTATCCGCAACTGACGAGCAGCGCGGTTGCGGGCGTATGGAATACCGGCATCGCGGGCATCGGCATCAAGGTCGTCGACGTCACCTACGGCAACACGACTTTGTCCACGCTGGCCCTCGGCAGGTGGGGCGATTTCGGCGCACCGATCACAACGACGGCTGCGTTTCAGGGGAGCTTCACGTTCTCCTATCAACTGGTCAAAACAGCCGCACAAGTGACCACGGGTGGTGCGGTGAATATCCCGCAATTGCTCACGCTGGTCAGCCACAACGTTCCGGCGAACATCACGTCGCCGGCCCTCGTGACAATCTCGGTTAATAACACCTCGATCGTGGCGACCACGTGCACGGTGACGACGCCGTCGGTCAGCGTCGCGCTGCCAACTGTCAATGCCAGTGCGTTGAGCCCCGTGGGCACGGCAGTCGGCAATACCGGTCTCAGCATCGGGCTATCGTGCCAGGCCGGTGCGAATGTCTATGTGACGCTGACCGATGCGACCACGCCCGGCAACACGACCAGCAATCTGACGCTGGCGAGCGGATCGACCGCGACGGGCGTCGCGATACGCCTGCTTAATAGCGGTGGCACCGTGGTCGGCTATGAGCCGGATTCGGCGGTGGCCGGCAATCCGAATCAGTGGCTGGTCGGTGCATCGGCGAGTACGACCCGCATTCCACTGACTGCGCAGTACATCTCCACCGGCACGGTAGGGCCGGGTACGGTGAAGGGGCTGGCCACCTTCACGATGAGCTATCAATGAGGCTTGAGAGCACGGCATGCCGACTCGACGGCGCGTACAAGCCTTCTAGCCGTGCATACCCAGGTCCGCAAAATCGACGGTTTTCGCCCCGCATGCTTGCGTAAACGCGCAGTCGTAGCTCGAGAAAAAGACCGTGCGGGTCTCGGCCAGCGTTTTAAACAGATCGACCAGCACCGCGCGCGCCGAAGCGTCGAGTCCGCCGACCGGTTCGTCCGCGATCACGACTTTCGTCTCGCCGAGTACGGCCCCCGTCAGGAAGAATTTCTTGCGTGTGCCAAACGACATCTGCTCGAAGCGTTTGTCGAGATGTGGTTCGAGGCCGAAGCGATGGGCAAGATCGAGCGTAGGGCCGTCGACCACGGTCTTTCTTTCCGACGCCACACGATCCAGATACGCTCGACCAGTCTGGTCCGGATACGTCATGCAGTCTTCCGGCACATACGTCAGCAGGGATTTCGCCGCCTGTGTCGCGGTACGCAGCGAATGGCCGCCGAGCCACACGTCGCCGGCGTCGGGCTCGATCGTGCCCGCGAGGATGCCAAGCAACGTCGACTTGCCGCTGCCTGATTCATCGTTGAGCGCGACGGATCCTGCGACTGTGTCGTAGTGCAGTCCCTGAAAGATGATGCGCTCGTTATAGCGCTTGGCGAGGTTCTCGAATCGAAGCATGGCGTGCGGAGTGTGTCAGCCGAAGAAGGTGCCGTGCGACGCTCATGCGGATTGCGATCAGCACGATGCCGGGCGGCGGGCATTCTTCGGGAAGTTGGCGGTCTGCAAGTGTAGCAGCGCGCTCAGAGGGTTTCCCGGCATCTGGCAACGGCCGCATTCGCCGCTCACCTACGCCACGCGAACTCTGCGCGCCCGGTGTAAAGTTGCGTCTCTTTGCGCCGTTAAAGAGAAGAGCTGCACCTCCATTCTGCCCATTTCCGGAATACCTCGACGCTCCGCCCGTCGACCGCAATCCATGCAAACTGCTGCCTCCAGAGCGGCCCAACCGTCCCGCGCAGAACTCAGGCGTATCGTCATTGCCATTGTTATCGGTAACGGTTTCGTGGCGTATGACTTCACCGTCTATAGCTTTTCCGCGGTCATCATCGGCAATCTGTTCTTTCCATCGAGCAATCCCGCGTCGTCGCTGATGCTTTCGCTCGCCACCTTCGGCGCGGGCTTCGTGATGCGCCCGCTTGGCGCGATCATGATCGGCCATATCGCCGACAGCCGCGGCCGCAAAGCCGGCCTCACGGTATCGCTCACACTCATGACCATTGGGACATGGCTGATTGCCTGCCTGCCGGGCTATGCATCGATCGGCCCGGCCGCGACGGTCCTGATGGTGCTCGCGCGCCTGATGCAGGGGCTCGCGGCAGGCGGAGAGATCGGGCCGGCGTCGGCTTCGCTGATGGAGTCGATGGCTTACCGGCACCGGTGTTTCATGGTGAGCTGGCGCGGCGCGAGCCAGGGAGCAGCCGCCTTCGCCGCCGCGCTGGTCGGGGCGAGTACGACGGCGCTGCTGTCGCCCGCTGCGATGCACGACTGGGGATGGCGCGTTCCGTTCGTGCTGGGCGGGCTGATTGGGCCAGTTGGCTGGTATTTACGCCGCCGGATGCCGGCAGCCGCGCCGCTGCAGCGGGCGAGTCACAGCCCGGGACTCAGCCCGGGACGGATCGTCACCGAGCACCCGCGTGCCTTCCTCTGCGGCCTCCTGATGATGGCGGCGCCTTCGGTAGGCATCTACCTCACCGTCTTTTACATGCCGGCCTATCTGGTTCGCACGCTGCACCGGCCGGCGGCGATCAGCCTCCTGACGGCCTGCCTGTCCGGCCTCGTGATCCTCGTGGTGACGCCGCTCATAGCGCGCGCCGCCGACCGCTGCGCCAGCCGCAAGACGCTGCAGTACGTGGCGCTCGTGGCTTCGCTGGCGGCCGCGTGGCCGGCATTCTGGGCGCTGACCCACGGCGTGGGCGATGTCGCCGCGCTCGTTATCATCACGGCGTATGTGGCGCTCGCGGTGAACAACGCAGGCCCGAGTTCGGTGTTAATGATGGAAGCGTTTCCGGCGCATCGGCGTGCCGCTGGAATTTCAGTGATTTACAGCTTCGGCGTGGTTCTTTTCGGCGGATTTTCGCCTTTCCTCGTGACGTGGCTGATCAACCGGACAGGCGATCCGATGATTCCCGCGTGGTATCTGATGGCCGCGACCCTGCTCACACTTGCCGCGCTGAAGGCATTTCCCGAGACCAAAGCGCCGGATGCGCGCCTTGCCGGTGTCCCGCAGCCGCCGGCGTAAGCGCCCACGCATTGAGGTGCTGGAGGTCCAACGCGCGTGCCCGCATATCTTGCGGGCTCATGTCGAAGGCACGGCGAAATGCGCGAGTGAAGTCGGACGCGCTCTGGAAACCGAGTCCATAGGCGATTTCCGTCACCTGGAGATGCGGGAAACGGACCAGTTCGTCCGCCGCCTCCCGCAACCGGCGATTGCGGATGTAGGCGCCGAGCCCGCCGTCGTGCTCGAACCAGCGATAGATCGTGGCGCGTTTCAGTTGTAACGCCTGAACCACGCTGGTCGGCGTGAGGTCGCCCTGGTGCAGATTGGCATCGATG
The DNA here is from genome assembly GCF_905220975.1 of Paraburkholderia haematera. GTDB lineage: Bacteria > Pseudomonadota > Gammaproteobacteria > Burkholderiales > Burkholderiaceae > Paraburkholderia > Paraburkholderia haematera. Next base: position 315,277 of record NZ_CAJNBK010000004.1, read on the forward strand.
TAGCGCCGCACCTGTCCCATCACGGCAGCCTGCAGCGCCGCCCGGCTCGCGCCGGTCAGGCGTGCCTCCTTGCGGAAGGTGGCCATCAGCAATTGGGCGCCGGCATGCAATGCGTCCGCCGCAGCGGACGGGCCGAGCGTGGGGATTTCTCTGGCGACCGCCACCAGGTGCTCAAGTACGAGGCCGGTCAGCGGCGAACCCTGCTGGACAATCCGGCCGTGAAGCGCCGCGCCGTCGCCCAGTTCCTCGTCCACGATCGCGGACGGGACGAACAGGCTCAGAAGGCGGCTTTCGGGCCGTTCGGCCCGGAACGGCTGGTTCAGATCGAACGCGACGATGCCCTGCACCGAGCCCGGCGCACTGCGTTTCTTGCGCATACCCGTCACATGGCCGATTTCGCCTTCCACGAACAGTTGAAAGACGTAGTCGCGCCGCGAGTCTGTTGAGACGCGCGCCACCGACCGCTCCAGCAGCATGGGGTCAGTGCTGCAGTCCGTAAACACCATGCCGCCCACGGCATACAGGTCGATCTCACCGCGAAATCCCCTGGCGATCCGCTCCTTCGACGGCGGCGCGTCGACCACGTGACCCACGCGCTGGCGCCAGGCCAGAAATTGTTCCTCGGCTGCGAGCGCATGCGTGCTGAAGCGGCTCGTGGAAATGACGGAGCGCGATTCGGCCGCGGCTGCAGCGGCCAGGTGGGGCGGCAATGTGCGCTGATTCATGGATGGATTGCTGCGAGCGGGGGACGCGGTTCTGGTGAAGTAGCGATGGTAACCAGATATTTAACACGCCGTCGCCCAGAACTGAGACGTACGGTAAAGCCTGTCAAAAAACATGCGCTATCGTCGGATGATTAGATGCAGATCGCTTTCATCGACGGCCCAATAAATCCGTTTATAACAGGCCCCGCGCTGGAAAACGCAACTGCGCGCAGAAAGAGCGCCGATCGGCATTCGCGGCGCACTGGGTGTGGAGGCCCAGTTCTTGTCGGCGGCCAATTTACGGGGTATCGAAAGATGAGAGGCACGAACAAGCAACCGACCGCCCAGCGCGGCGGGCGGCGTCCGGCCAGTCTGGTGGATAGCCAGCTGGAGCATCTTGAGAGCATGGTTCAGTACGTGGCGCGTGGGGACGCGGGTAGCGTGCTGGTGCCGTTAGACCATGAGTACTGGGAAAAACGCATTCGCGTGCTGGAAGAGACTCACGAGTTGATTGTCAGCCAGCGCAAACGCGTCATCAAGCTTCTCGACCAGCTCGGGAGTGAAGCGCAGATGAAGCCGGGGCAGCGTACAGCCGCCTGAGTCTGAATCTGTCGAAGGGAAGGGTTGCGAGGATCGGGGGTAGTTGCGGGAGAGTAGACCGGTGCCATCAGGTACCGGCAATAAAAAAGTAGGACCTGAGAGTGCGGCGAGAAGCGGACGGGCCCATAGAGGCCCGCCGCTCTGCTGCGAAACCGTTGGGCGTCTTTCCCATGGCACGTTTGGGGTGAGGCGGTCTGCGCCTTCGGACCTGGCCGGGCAACCGGTCGAGGATCGCCACGAAACTGTCGTTCTCGCCGGGCATGCGCTGCGCGAGGCCCTTATAGAACCCCTGATTTCCAGACCATTTGCGCAGCGGCGCCCAGAACGAACAGCAGGACCAGCACCCGAAACGCCGCCGGCGGCAGCCTGTCCCTAAGCGGCCGTACGAGTAGCATTCCCGCGATCACCGGCACGCTCGCACAAGCCGAAATGACGAGATCGCTCAAGCTGGCATGCGCACCGCCACTAAACGTGGCAACCAGCGTGATGATCGAAACCACGAGGATGATCGCGATCTGCTTCGTAAAGACTTTCCCCGTGGCGCCCGTGGCGATCAAATACATCGCCAGCAAAGGCCCCGGCACCGAAGCGATGCTCTCCATCAACGCCGCACCGAATCCCAGCACGAAGCCAGCCGGTTTGGCCCACCCCGGCGACAACGTAAGCCGCGGTGAAAGCAGCAGGAGCAGCGCCGCGACGATCAGCAATCCACCCGCGGCAGCCTGCGCGCGATGCGGCGCCAGCGAGATCAATACGCCCACGCCGACGATGTTGCCGATCACCGTGCCGATCAGCGGTGCGGCAATGCGCCGAACCGTCGGCAGCATGTCGCCGCCTTCCAGCGCCTGTGGAATATTGCCAAGAATGATTGGCATGGACAGCAACAGAACGGCCTCTTTGATCGGCATGAACTGGCTGAGAATCGGCATCGCCACCAGCGGTACGCCGATACTGACCACGCCCTTGACCATCCCGCCGAGCAACAGCGCCGCAATGATGCCAAGCAGCGCGTAAAGGCTGAGCGTCTGCAGGCTCGCGCCGAGCACGCCACTGGCGAAACTGAAATGAAACATTGCTGAAGTCCGCGAGCCAACCGCGCGGATCCGATGGACCGGAACGCGCGGGCAATGGCGTGTTTTTATCGTTCGGCCTGTTCAGTGCCCGCGTGTCGCGCAAGGTTCGAAGCAGCCGGCCAGGTGAGGCCGCATGATACCGCGCCCTTGCTCATGCCGCATGAAGGCATAACGTAAGGTTGATCTGTTTCAGGCGACATCTGAAGCGGCGCGTTCATCTCTCAATGCACGCTCCGTGCGAGTGGCAAATGGCGGCGGTGTTTGCCCGGCAATCCGATTGGCCGTGCCAGCCTGCGCGCGCCGTGTCTTCAGGCGAAGAATCGGCGCTTCGATCAGCCGCCAGGACAGCACGGCCATTGTCACCGAAAGCAGGAACGACGCGACAATCCCGGCCACATGTGCCCACATCGGGACGGTGCCGCCGAAGAACGCCGTGGCGTGGCGGTTGCGGGTCAGGTCCGGAATCAGGTTGTGATAGAGATAAAAGCCATAACTGATGCGCCCGAAACTCACGAGCCAGCCGGTTTCGAGCAGACCGATCACGGCGGCGTTGCGGCAGCACGCAATCGAACACACAAGCGCCGCGATGCACACGCCATACAAGGCGCTAATCATCGTGAAGGCGAGTGAACTGCCCAACCGGCTCCACGTCGGCTCCGTCACGCAAAATCCCACAAGGCAGATACTCAGGACGAACAGCGTCGTGCCATGTCCGAGCATGACGCGTAAGCGGCTCTCCTTCCCGGCGATCATCAAGCCGCCCATTCCGCCCAACGCCAGCAACCAGAAGTTGGTCAGCGGATGTGTATAGACGGTGATGTCCTGCCATTGTGCCGCTCGCATCGCCAGTAGCGAAACCAGTCCAACCGCGACGATCGCGAGGCACACCGCGCGATGCCGCCGCGCCGTAACCAGCAGCAATAACGGCGCAAACACGAGATAAAACTGTTCCTCGATCGCGAGACTCCAGAGATGCGAGTAACGCCCCGGCCAGTAATGCAGTACGGAGCCGATCCAGAAGTTCGACAGATACGCGAAATGAAACGGCATGCCGCTTGCGAGCTCTGGGCTCGCCATTCCGAACGCCATGAGCACGCACATCACCACCAGCATCAGGTAGTAAACCGGAAAAATGCGCAATGTGCGGCGAAACAGAAAGCGCTTCAGTTCCGCGCCGAACCGGCTGCCGTTGTTTTCGATCCGCGTGCGTTGCGCGGACAGAATACCGATGATCAGAAAACCGCTCAGCGCAAAGAAGATCCATACGCCGAGGTGTCCGATCTCACCAATGTCACCGAATAAACGGTGTTGAAAAAAGACCATCAGGACTGCAATCGCGCGCAATCCGTCGAAGCCGGCGATCCTGTTGTTGGTCATGGGGTTGTCTTCCAGCGGGCGTGCAAGAATCCATCCTACGTTGAAAAAAAGCGAAAAAAATCGCGTAGAGGAAGAGGTGATTTTTTTCAGCGGCCTTTACCGATTGTGTTCGCGCGGGACGCAATAAAAGCCGCAAAACTTGCCGCAAGACTTTCCATCAACCTGGGGCATGACGACTCAGTATTACGACACTCCGACATCTGAATTTCAGATTGCTGCCACTTCGCACGCATTTAAAGGGCGGTTGTCAGCGCGCGCCGGCGTCGTGCACGGTATCGATGGGAACGTTTTATTGTTATGGAGTTCCTACTGAGAACCTTGGCAAATGACCGCTTTTTATGGCGCATTTGCATGCAGGCGCTATCTTGCGAGAACCTGAATGGACAGCCGTCGCGGACGTTCGATCGAAGTGGATTTTTTCCGCGGCGTCGTGTTGATCGTCATCGTGTTGGATCACATTCCCGGCAGCGCGCTGTCGCATCTGATGTTGCACGCGTATGCCCTGTGCGATTCGGCGGAAGTGTTTGTATTTCTCGGCGGCTATGCGTCGGCCGCAGCGTATACGGCGGTACTCGCGGGCCGCGGCGAGAGTGCGGCGGCGATGCGCTTCGTCAGGCGCTGCTGGGAGATCTATCGCGCCTATCTATTGACGGCCGTATTGACCCTGCTATCCGGCGCTGTCCTCGCGCTATTGCATCTGAACCCGCCGATGGTCGATCTCACCGGCTGGCAGCCGTTCGCGGTTCAACCGTTGCACGAGGCATTCGATATTGCCGTGCTGCGGCGCCAGCCGTATCTGTCGAGCGTGCTGCCCATGTACGTGGTCTTTGCCCTGTGCGTGCCGTTCGTGGTGCCGCTGGCGCGCCGTTCGTCGCTCGCGGCACTGGGCCTGAGCATGGCCGTCTGGATGCTCGCCCGGCCGCTGGCCGCACTATTGAGCATTGACGACGTGGCCGACTGGGCTTTTAATCCGTTTGCATGGCAGCTGATGTTCGTGCTCGGCATTCTGTGCCGGGTGCAGCCCATCAGCGAGCGCTTTCACGCCACCCGCACGGCGCGCTGGTTCACGCGCGCGGCGGTGGTCGCGGTGCTCGCGTTCGCCATCGTCAAACTCTTTGTACTGACGCAGCCGCTGCCCGGCCTGAATAAACAGAACCTTTCCGTGGAACGCGTGATCAACTTTATCGTCATTGCCTGGCTCGCCGCGCAGTTCGTGCGTGTGGGCAGCATCGCATGGCTTGCGCAACGATTGCCGGCCGTGGTGACGGTCGGTCGTACCGGGCTTGTATGTTTCGTCTCCGGCACCTTGGTGTCGTTGATCGTCGATACGGCGACACCGCATACGTTCCACGGCTTTCGCGGGACGCTAATTGGACTCGGCGGCGATCTGGTCGCCATCGGCGCGATACTCATGATCGCGCGCGGCTGGAACGACTGGAAAGGGCCGCAGTCGCACACCGCTGCCAACGGCGCGGGTTACGGGTGAGGGCGCGTGTGCGCCGGATGCGCCCTGTGCATTTGAAGCGATATTCGCGCACGCTCGTCATGATCCTTGGCGCGATGCCAGGGCTGAGCGCCTCAGTGGCCTATGCCGCGGCCAGGGAAGCGCCGCTCGCCCTGCGTTGCGTGGAATTCGCGGGAGCGGTGTTGCCACCTGAACTGATCGCCTTGCCCACGGCCGGCGTGCAGATCGAAAGCGCGGCGATGGTGGCGGCTACCGCGCCCGGCAATCAGCAAGGCGGCGAATATTGCCGTATCACCGGTCGCATCAAAGGGCTCAAGGCCAGCACGCCCGATATCCGCTTCGACCTGAATCTGCCGCGCCGCTGGAACGGCCGCGCGCTGCAGATCGGCGGCGGGGGCTATAACGGCGTGGTGGTGAGCGGTACGGGCGTGATGCCGTTCTCCCCGGATCGCGCACCGCTCGCGCAAGGCTATGCAACCTTCGGCGACGACTCGGGGCATGTGGGCAATTCGGCGCTCGCGATTTTCGGCCTCGTCGATGAAGCGGTGACGAATTTCGGCCACGCGCATCTGAAGAAAACACACGACACCGCGCTCGCGCTCATTGCGCGCGCTTACGGGCGGCCGCCGGAGCGCATGTATTTCGCCGGCGGCTCGACTGGCGGCCGCGAAGGCTACACCGTGATGCAGCGCTATCCCGACGACTACGACGGCGTGATCGCCAATTCGCCCGCGCTCAATTTTTCGGGCGTACGTTTGATGGGCGTGAAGCTCGGTCAGGCGGAATATGCGACACCCGGTGGTTTCATTCCACCGCCACTGCTCGAATACGTGGTACAACGCACGCTCGCGGTCTGCGACCGGCTCGACGGCGCGGCGGACGGCATCGTGAGCGACGTTGCCGCTTGCCGGGAACACGAACCGGAAATCATCGCCTCGCTGCGCTGCGCCGGACGCGCTCCTTCGCACGAGACGTGCCTCACCGACGCGCAACTCGCCACCTTGCTGGTCATGCGCGACGGCCTTTCGTTGCCCTACAGGCTGGCGTGGGGCGTCACCGGCTATCGCGGGTACAACGTTTTTCAGGGCACGCATCTGACCGGCCTGCTCGGGCTCGCGCATCAACCCGAGCGTTTGCCGGTGCCGAGCTTCTTCGCCAACGGCTACCTGTTCGCACAGGGCGACGGCTACATTCGCTATTTCGTGACGCGGGACGCGGCGTTCGACTCGCTCAGGTTCGACCCGCTCTATCCCGGCAAATATCGCGGACAGCTTGTCGCGCTGTCCCAGACGATCGGCGCGATGAACCCCGACCTTGGACGCTATATCGCCCACGGCGGCAAGCTCATCACGCTGCAAGGCCTCGCCGACGAAGTCATCAGCCCGAACCAGACCATCGCTTACTATGAAGCGCTGATCGATCGGTTCGGCGTCGACCAGGTCGATGCGTTCATGCGGCTCTATATGGTGCCGGGTTTTCAACATGGCAGCGGGGTGTTCATCCCATCCGTGGACTTGCTGGGCGCGCTCGATAATTGGGTGACGCGTGGCGTATCGCCCGAAACCTTGACCGCGACGGATATTGCGGCCGCAACCAACGGACGCTCGCGTCCGTTGTGCCGCTACCCGCTGTTTCCCCGCTACAGCGGCAAGGGCAACGTGAACCTCGCCAGCAGTTTCGCGTGCGCCGAACCGTGACAGGCTCCGGCCTGCCGGCTTCTACAGAATATCGGGGTTGCGCTGCACGCTTTCTCACTTTCAATTACATTGCGGGTGCGGCCGCGCATTCGCGCCGCCTCCTACCAACCCAATACCGGTGTCTGCCATCGTCGAATCCATGCAGCCTATCGTCTCGGTCACGAATTTGTCGAAAACCTATGCCACGGGTTTTCATGCACTCAAAAACATCAATCTGGCGATCAATCGCGGGGAAATCTTCGCCTTGCTCGGGCCCAACGGCGCGGGCAAAACCACCCTCATCAGCATCATTTGCGGCATCGTCAATGCGAGCGTTGGCAGCGTGATGGTGGACGGCCGCGACATTGCGACCGATTATCGCGGCGCGCGCTCGCTGATCGGCCTCGTGCCGCAGGAGCTCACCACCGACTCGTTCGAAACCGTCTGGGCGACCGTCTCGTTCAGCCGCGGGCTATTCGGCAAGCCGAAAAATCCCGCTTACGTCGAGAAGATCTTGCGTGATCTGTCGCTGTGGGAAAAACGCAATAGCAAGATCATTACGCTGTCGGGCGGCATGAAGCGCCGTGTGCTGATTGCAAAAGCGCTCTCGCACGAACCACGCGTGCTGTTTCTCGACGAACCCACGGCAGGTGTCGACGTCGAGTTGCGCCGCGACATGTGGAAGCTGGTGCGCTCGCTTACGGCCAGCGGCGTGACGATCATTCTCACCACGCACTACATTGACGAAGCCGAAGAGATGGCCGACCGCATCGGCGTGATCAATGCGGGCGAGATCATGCTGGTGGAAGAGAAAACGGAGTTGATGCGCAAACTCGGCAAGAAGCAGTTGACGCTGCAACTGGAGAGTCCGCTCGTGGAGGTGCCGCCGGCGCTGGCCGGTTATGGGCTGGATGTCGCCAAGGGTGGCAACGAGCTGACCTACACGTATGAGGGCGACGGCGGACGCACCGACATCATTGCGTTGCTCAAAGCGCTCGACGATGCCAGCATCCGCTTCAAAGACCTGCATACGACGCAAAGCTCGCTCGAAGACATCTTCGTCAGTCTGCTCCGAGGTAACCAATGAACATCTACGCAATTCGCGCGATCTATAAGTTCGAGATGGCGCGCACCTGGCGCACGCTGATGCAGAGCATCATCGCGCCGGTGATATCCACGTCCCTTTACTTCGTCGTGTTCGGTGCGGCCATCGGTTCGCGAATCAAGGAAGTGGACGGCATCAGCTACGGCGCGTTTATCGTGCCGGGTCTGATCATGCTGTCGCTGCTGTCGCAAAGCATTTCGAATGCGTCGTTCGGTATTTATTTTCCGCGCTTTACCGGCACGATCTACGAGTTGCTGTCGGCGCCGGTGTCGTATCTTGAGATCGTCGTGAGCTACGTGGGCGCGGCGGCTACCAAATCGATTCTGCTCGGGTTGATCATTCTGGCTACCGCCGGCCTGTTTGTGCCGTTGCAAGTGCAGCATCCGTTCTGGATGATTCTGTTTCTGGTGCTCACCGCGGTGACCTTTAGTCTGCTCGGGTTCATTATCGGCATCTGGGCGGATAGCTTCGAGAAATTGCAACTCGTGCCGCTCCTGATCATCACGCCGCTCACGTTCCTCGGCGGCAGTTTCTACGCGGTCAATATGTTGCCGCCGTTCTGGAAGATCGTGACGCTGTTCAATCCGATCGTCTATCTGGTCAGCGGATTTCGCTGGAGCTTCTATGGTCTCGCCGACGTGGATGTCGAAGTCAGCCTCGGAATGACCGCGCTATTTCTGGCGGTGTTTCTCGTGATCGTGGCGTGGATCTTCAAGACCGGGTATCGACTCAAGAGCTAACCGCTTTGAGGCGAACCGGCTCACGGCCGGTTCGCCCCGGATCGCGCCCTCGCAGTCGCAGAGCGGCGCCGACTCCACTACGTTTTCGCCTGCATAATTAAAAACTATATTCAGGCAAGGAAAACAATTTTTGATCAATGATGGCGCGGCGCTACGCTGTGTGCGTCACTCATCGTTCATGCCGTGTATGGCTCAGGATTCAGGTACGAAGGAATCTTGAGCGATTCGCAATTCCGGTGCATGGCTGGTGCTGAGTGGTGCATCCGCACGCGGTGCGTGCGGTCTTCGATCTCCGTTCAAGGACCCGCTCATGTTCAACGCACTGACACGCCGCGCCGCGGCAACGGCTGCCGGCACGCTGCTTTCAACAACACTCGCGACCCTCGCGGCCTTCGCCGCGTTCGCCGCGCCGGCCGCCAACGCGGGAACCCTGACGATTGCCCACACCACCTGGGTCGGCTACGGCACGTTGTACCTCGCGCGCGATCTCGGCTACTTCAAGCAGGAAGGGCTCGACGTCGACCTGAAGACGATCGACGATGCCTCGATCTACATGGCAGCGCAGGCGTCGGGCAAGATCGACGGCTCCGCCTCGACGGTGGACGAGGTGATGAAATTCCGCTCGCCGAATTTCTGCTTCAAGAGCGTGATCGCACTCGACGAAAGCTACGGCGGCGACGGCGTGCTGGTGGGCGACGGCGTGAACAGTTTCGCGGACCTGAAGAAGCAGCCGATCGCCATGAGTGAAGGTTCGGTATCGCAATTCTGGCTGGCGTATCTGCTGAAACAGCGCGGCATGTCGATCAAGGACGTGACGATCCAGAACATGAGCGCTGACGACGCCGCGAGCGCTTTTATCGCCAAACGCGTGCCGGCCGCGGTGACGTGGGAACCGCATCTGACCTTCGTGCGTGAGCACAAGCAGGGCAAGGTGCTGATCGACAGTTCAGCCACGCCTGGCGTGATTGTGGACGTGGTGACCCTGAATTGCGATGTCATCAAAAACCGCCCGAAGGACGTGCAGGCGCTGGTGGACGGCATCTACAAGGCCGTGGCTTACACCAGGGCCAACCCTGAGAAGGCCTACGCGATCATGGCGAAGGGCGTGGGCGGCTACCTGGCCGATCCGAAAGCGTTCGCCGACGCCGCCAAAGGCGTGCGCTTCTACGATCAACCGATGAACGTCGGCCTGCTCGGCACCGCGGCCAAGCCGGGTTCGGTCGAGAAGGTCATCACACTCGGCAGCAGCATCTGGAGCGATCTGGGCAAACAGAAAATCGCCGTCGACTACAACATGCTCGTCGATCCCACGTTCGCCAGCGCCAAGGTGCCGCAATGAGCACGACCCTGCCTAACCCTGCGAAAGCGCCACCCGCGGCACGGCGGCGCGGGCCTTCATTGATCGACGTCTGTCTGACGCCCAAGGCCGACGTGCCGCGTGCCGTGCTGCTCGCGGTCGGCATCGCCGTGTGGTTGGTGGTGCTGGCCGGCTGGTCGCTGCTGACCTATGGGAACGTGATTCCTTCGATGTTCCTGCCGTCGCCGGGCGCGGTGCTCGATGCCGCACAGCGGCTATACGCGGATGGCACGCTCGGCGAGCACGTGTTCGCCAGTGTCCGTGTCGTGCTGATCGGCTTTGCGATTTCGTCTTTGCTGGCGATTCCGATCGGCATGTTGATGGGCACGTTTCGCATCGTCCAGGGCGCGCTCGAACCGATCGTCAACTTCATGCGCTATCTGCCGGTTACGTCCTTCGTGCCGCTGTTCATTCTGTGGATCGGCATTGGCCTGGAGCAGCGCGTGACAGTGATTATCTTCGGCACGTTTTTTCAGCAACTGGTGATGGTGGCCGATGTGTCGCGAGGCGTGTCGAAGGAACTGCTCAACGCGTCGTACACGCTGGGTTCGTCGCGCCGCGATGTGCTGCTCAATGTGCTGACACCGGCTAGCGTGCCGGGGATTCTCGACACCTTGCGCGTGACGATGGGCTGGGCATGGACCTATCTTGTGGTCGCCGAGTTGGTGGCGGCGTCGAGCGGGCTCGGTTATCTGAGCATGAAAGCGATGCGCGGCTTTCAGGTCGACGTGATTTTCATGGCGATCGGCATCATCGGGCTGCTCGGTCTTATCACCGATCAGGCGTTTCGCATCCTCAAACTAAAGGTGGCTCCATGGGCGCAATAACTGCATTGGCGAGGCGCCCCGAGGTCGCCGGGCAAGTGGAACCGTTGCATAAGCCCGTGCCCGAAGCGAAATTACGGGCCATCGACGTCGATCTGCACTACCCGAACGGACACGGCGGCACGACGATCGCGCTCGACAAGGTGTCGCTCGATGTGCCGGAGAAAGAGTTCGCGGTGATCGTCGGGCCTTCCGGTTGCGGCAAGTCCAGCTTGCTGTATCTGGCAGCGGGGCTGGCACAGCCGACCGCGGGCGAAATCGTGGTGGGCGGGCGCACGGTTACGCAGCCGGGTGCGGACCGCGGCATGGTGTTTCAGTCGTACACCCTGTTTCCGTGGCTGACGGTGCGGCAGAACGTCGAATTCGGTTTGCGGCGGCGACGTATGCCCGCAAAAGAGCGCGCCGAAATCGTCGCGCATTACGTCGAGGAGATTGGCCTCAGCCATTTTGTCGATGCCTATCCGAAGCAGTTGTCGGGCGGCATGATGCAACGGGTGGCGATTGCTCGCGCGCTCGCCAACGATCCCGAGGTGCTGTTGATGGACGAGCCGTTTGGCGCGCTCGACAGTCAGACCCGTGCGCAGATGCAGAAACTGTTGCTGCGAGTCTGGGAACGCACGCACAAGACCGTGCTGTTCGTCACGCACGATATCGACGAGGCGATCCTGCTCGGCGACCGCGTATATGTGATGTCGGCGCGTCCCGGGCGCATCAGGGAGCGGCTTGAAATCCCGATCGAGCGGCCGCGTTCGCTCGATATGGTGATGGATCCCGGCTTCATCGCGATCAAACGGCGCGTGCTGAGCCTGCTCCACGACAGCGACGCTGACGACGAGGAAGCCTGACTCGTCCGTATCGGGTAATCCCTCGTGCAACCCCTCATGCAACCCCTCAGGCAATCCCCTTAGTCCATCCGGACGATGCCCGCACGCGTCCAATCGCCGTCAATGACGGTATGAACCTGGAACGGCGCGACAAGGCTTTTCGTCCGCCGTATCGAGGCGCACAGCCACGCGGCAGGCGTTGGAACCGCGTGTAGGGATGGGGACGAGCGGGATGAGGGTGGTGTGATGCGGGAGGGGTGCAGATGAAAACCAGGGTTCAGCGGGATGGCCTGATTGCCGGTTTGCTGGTCGCGATCGGCGTGGTCGGCGTATCCATGCGCCAGCTTTACGAATGCGCCTGGAACGATGAGTTTCCCGGCATGGTGTGTACGGCCGGTTCGTCGCTGTCGATGTTTCTGGGGATCACCGGCCTGGCTGCGCTGGCTGGACGAATCTGGGCACGCCGCTCGGGCTCGGACGAACAGTGCTTCACCTTCCTCGGCGCAGTGGGCGGAGCGGCGCTCGTGTATGCGTTGGTGGTGAGCGGTTTCTAGTTGCCCGTGCCGCGGAAGCAGGCACGAAGCAGAGGCACGAAGCGGTGGGGCACAGCAGGACGGGATAGGCAACCGCGCGGCACAGCGATCGGAACCGCTGCGCCACGCGTGCCGCGCCGTGTATCAGGCCACGATAGCCGGATGCGCCTGCACCGGCCCGCCCAGCGCCTCGCGATGCGAGGGCGGCCGGCGGCCGTCGAGTTCGGTGATGCCATACTCGTGCGCAAGCTCCGCGCCGACCAGCACGAGACCGGATTTCTGCTGACGCTGCGGGTCGCGATACAACGCATCGATCAGGCGTCCCGTGAATTGCGGCGTCTCGGCAAGTTCGCTGAAGCCCGCATACTGTTCGGGGTGCTCGGCAATCACGCGCGCGGTGCGCTCGGTTTGCAGCATGCCCATCCAGATGGAAACCGCCGCAACGCCATACGGTTTCAGATCGACGGCCATGTCCTTCGCGAACTTGTCGACCCCTGCTTTCTGCGCGCCGTACGCCGCGCCGTGCATATAGCAGCTCGCGCCGAACGAGGACGTGAATGCGATCAGCCCGTCGCCTTGTTCGGCCATCATCTGCGCGGCATGCCAGCTCGCGACATACGCCGAGCGCAGGCCGACATCGAGAATATCCACGAGGTCCAGCGGCTTTTCCCAGAACGGCGCGGGACGAATCAGTTCATCGTGCAATACCGTGGCATTGTTGACGAGGATATCAAGGCGCCCGCTGTTGTGACGGATGTAGTCGAACACTTCCGCTACTTGCTGGTCGTCGGCGTGATCGCAGGTGAGGGCGATACCTTTGCCCCCGAGCCTGTCGATTTCGATCGCCGTCGCGTGCACCGTGCCGGGCAAGGGCGCGTCGCCTTCGCGTTGGGTACGCCCGGTCACGTAGACCGTCGCGCCCGTCGCGGCGAGGGCGAGCGCGATACCTTTGCCGGCGCCGCGTGAGGCGCCGGTGACGAGGGCTGCATAGGATTTTTGAGTCATCGGGAGTTCACCATGAAGAGGCTTCGAGTTCGTATGACGCGGGCGGCGCGCTTGCCGGCATCGCCGCGGCGGGCCGAAGCGGTGCCGAGCCCCCCGGCGTGGCAGGCGCGCGTTCGAAGGCGTGCGGATTGTCCAGATCCGCTTCGCCAAGCGGGATGAACGCCATGATCTCCAGTTCGTGCCCGGAGAGCGCCGGCAGCCTGAATGGACTCGACAGCACATTCAGCCGACGCACGCCCAGGTCTCGCAGGATCTGTGAACCAATCCCGGAGAGTCGGCCGTCCTTGCGAACCGGCGTGCCGTTGCCATTGCCATTGCCGTTGCCGGTGCTGGTGTGGTTCATCGCATCGGCGCGCATGTCGCAGTCGAGCAGGACCGCCACGCCGCATCCGGCCGCGTCGATTTTTTGCAGCGCCGCGTGCAGCGGCCACGAATGCGCGGACGGTTCGGCATCGAGCAGATCGAGCAGCGAAAAGCATTCGTGCACGCGTGTGAGCACCGGCACATTGGGCATGGGATTGCCGCGCACCAGCGCCAGATGCGTGGAGTGGCGCACGGTGTCGCGATACTGAATGGCGCGGAACGGTCCCCACGGCGTGTGCAACGGTCGTTCTCCTACACGTTCGACGAGCGACTCGTGCGTGCTGCGATAGTGGATCAGATCGGCAATCGTGCCGATCTTCAAGCCATGGCGTTCGGCGAATTCGATCAGTTGCGGCAGGCGCGACATCGTGCCGTCGTCGTTCATGATTTCGCAGATCACCGCAGCCGGCGTCAAGCCTGCCAGCGCGGTGAGATCGCAGCCGGCTTCAGTATGACCGGCACGCACCAGTACGCCGCCCTGGCGCGCCGCGATCGGAAACACGTGACCGGGCTGCACCAGATGCTCGGCGCGCACATCCGGCTGAATCGCCGTACGGATTGTGTGCGCGCGGTCGGCGGCGGAGATGCCGGTGGTGACCCCTTGCGCCGCCTCGATGCTGACCGTGAATGCGGTGCCGTACTGCGTGCCGTTCTGTTCCGCCATCGGCGGGAGCTTGAGGCGTGCACAATGTTCGGCGCTCAGCGTCAGGCAGACAAGGCCGCGGCCGAAGCGCGCCATGAAGTTAATCGCTTCGGGCGTGACGTGGTCGGCGGCAATCAGCAGATCGCCTTCGTTTTCGCGATCTTCTTCGTCGACCAGAATGATCATGCGGCCGGCTTTCAGCTCGGCGACGATTTCGTCGGTAGTGGCGAGTTTCATGGGTTGATCCCTGTGCTACTGCTTGTTGCTTGTGCTGTCGCTGCAAACAGGAACAGCGGAAAAGCGCTTAACGTGCGCCAGAACCGAATACGGGTGCGCGCTTGCCGAAGAATGCGTCGATGCCTTCGCGGAAATCGTCGCCCGCCGCGCACTGCAGAAAGCTGCGCTGTTCCGCGTAGAGATGCTCGGCGAAACTGCGCTGGGGTGCGTGCAGGATCAGATTCTTGGTTTGCGCGAATGCATCCGGCGAGAGCGCGCCCATTCGCTGCAACAGCGAACGCGTTTGCGCGGCGAGCTCCTCGTCCGGTACGACCCAATTGACGATCCCTGCACGCAGGGCTTCGTCGGCCGTATGCCGCTCGTCGAGATACATCCATTGCGCGGCCTGCTTGGCGCCGAGCGCGCGCGGCAGCGTGTAGGTCGCGCCGCCGTCGGGGGACGTGCCGATACGCCCATACGCCGACGTAAACGTCGCGCTCTTTGCAGCGATTGCCAGATCGCAGGCCGCAACGAGGCTCAAGCCGAAGCCCGCCACGGCGCCGTTGATGCTGGCGATCACCGGCTTGCGCGAGCCCGCGACTGTCTCGACCACGGTTTGCGCGAGCCGTACCAGTTTGCCGATCGCGCGGTCGCGCACCACGGGCCCGGTGTCGAGTGCGGCGCGCATGGTCTGCAAGTCGCCACCCGCCATAAAGGCGTTACCGGCGCCGGTCAGTACGATCGCACGGATCTCGTCGTGATGAGCGAGGCGTGCGAGCTTGGCGTTCAGTTCGTTCGCCATTGCTTCGTTGAGGGCGTTCAGTGCCTCGGGGCGGTCGAACGTAAGCGTCGCGATACCGTCTTCGGCCGCGAGGCGGATTAATGCAGTCATGTCTTTTCTGGTGAACGGAGTCAGGTGTTCTGGACGTGCAGCGCAAGGCGCAATGAGCGGGCTGCCAGCGTGAGTGCATGGTCGGCTGCATCGAGCGCGCCGAGAAAACTGGCGAAGCCGTGCATCTGCCCCGGCCAGCGCAGATGAGTCGTGAGCACGCCCGCATGCGCGAGACGCGCGGCATAGTGCTCCGCCTCGTCGCGCAACGGGTCGCATTCGGCGCTGATGATAGTGGCGCTGGCCACGCCCGTGAGATCGGTCGCGGCGAGCGGGCTGGCGAGTGGATCGGCACGATCGGCGCCCTGCGCGAAATACTGGCTTTTGAACCAGCGCATCATGTCCGCCGTCAGGAAATAGCCGTCGCCCATCGATTCGTATGAAGGATGCTCGGTCGCGCAATCCACCACGGGATAGAACAGCATCTGATGCGCGATATTCACGGCGCTATGACGCAACTGCTGCGCGACTACCGCTGCAAGATTGCCACCTGCGCTGTCGCCTGCAACGGCAAGCGCGCCAGGACGCACGCGCAAATCGCCTGAGTTGGACGCGGCCCAGCGCACGGCGTCGCACGCATCGAGTGCGGCGGCCGGAAATCGCGCTTCCGGCGCAAGCCGGTAATCGACCGATAGCACGACCGTTCGCGCCCGTTGTGCGAGGCAACGGCATACGTTTGCGTGGGTATCGAGCCCGCAGGAAACGAAGCCGCCGCCGTGAAAGAAGACAGTAAGGGGCAGGAGAGCGTTCTCGTTGCCACCCTGAGGCACCGGCCGGTAGAGGCGCGCAGCAATCGGACCGCTTGCGGTGGGAATCATCAGATCTTCTTCGGCCGCAATGGCGTCGCCGGGCGCAAAAGCGCCGCCTGCGGCGAGCATGGCCCGGTAAGCCGGCGCGGTGAGTTGCGCGAAATCGAGTGGGGGCATGCCGGCGAAAGCGGCGAGCACGGCCTGCGCCTGGGGATCGAGCGCCATCGGGTCTCCTGAGAAAACAGTCATGAAAGCGGCTATACCGGGTATAAGCGATGCGGCCACGCAAGACGCGCATTGGCCCGCGAACGGACCGCCAATCTGTGGACAAATCGAGTCATTCGGCGCGCGCGCCGCAACACTGAAGGCATTGAATCGCGGCGGCTTTAAGGGGGCATCGTCCGATTGGACGAGAGTTCGTTCGCACGCTCAGCGAAACTTGTGTCAGCTAAGTACTTCCCCCGATGCCGGCAAACAGATCGGCCCTTAAGCTTGGCGACGCGATGCAAGATCGCATGGAGGACGGAGTGTTGATGGAGACGAAATGGGCCTCTGAAGAAGGCCAGGCCATGAGTGAACTGGCCGGGGTGAGCGTCGCGCAGTTCAGCGAACTGGCCGCACGCATTTATCAAGGGGCGCTGGAAAGCACACCGTGGGCGGGTGCGCTCGAGCTGGTTCGCACCTCGCTCGGCGCGAGCTATGTCACCCTGATTCTGCGTTCGCCTTCGAGCGACCGGCGCGGCCTGATGGTGCACGCATCCGAAATGGGGTCCGGTGTGCCGGGCGAAGCGTCATACAACAACTACTACTATTCGCTCGACCCGTTCGTCGGTTTGCCGGCGGATCGCGTGGTCACGGTCGACGAGGTATTCGGCGACACGGGCTGGCTCACCAGCGAACTCTACAAGCAGTTTCTGAAGCCGGCTGACATTCGCTACATCATGGGTGCCGACCTGCGCACGGAGTCCGGCGTCGAATGCCGGTTTCGCGTGTGCCGCGGTCACGCTGCGAAGCATTTTTCCGCACAGGACAAGGCCTTTTGCGCGTTGTTGCTGCCGCACTTGCGGCGTGCCGTCGAACTGCATTCGCGGCTCGATATCGTGGAGTCGGAGCGCACGCTCTACGCGAGCGCGATCGACCGGATGCTGGTGGGGACGGTGACGCTCGACGAGAGCGGTACGATCATGCGCACCAACAGCGTGGCCGACGAGATTCTCGCGCAGGGCAACGGGCTGCGTGTCGTGCACGGCAACGTCGAGGCGACGGACAGCCAGGAGAACCGCAATCTGCAACGTCTGGTGCGCCATGCACTGATGGGGCACTTCGGCACCGCCGCGCCGATTGTCGAAGCCATGCCGATCACGCGTGGTTGCGATAAGCCGAAACTCGGCGTGCTGGTCCGCACGATTCCGCTATCGGACTGGTCCGAGGACAACAAGCGCCGCCCGGCAACCGTGCTGTTTTTGCGCGATCCCGATCGTAAATCGCAGGGCTCGCAGGAGATCGTGCGCAAGCTGTTCGATCTCACGCCCGCGGAGACTTCGCTTGCGTTGCTGTTGACCAATGGATTGACGCTGGAAGAGGCCGCCGAAGAGTTAGGCATCAGCAAGAACACCGCGCGGGCTCATCTGCGCGCGATCTTCTCGAAGACGGGCGTGACGCGTCAGGCCACGCTCGTGCGCATCCTGCTGGGCAGTGTGGTGCCGCTTGGCTGAACGCAGCTGAACGAACGCGTGCAATACGTGCCATTTGTGCCCTGTACCGCGCCTGTATCGGGCGCGGTACACCTTCGAACCCCTTAAACCCTTAAACCGCGCGCTTTTGCGACAACACCAGCAGCGCGCCGTTCTTGTCCTCCAGCACCGCCCGCCATTCGTGCGGCCCTTGCTGGACCGGCACGCGCACTGACGCACCCGCCGCTACCACACGCGCCATGGCTGCATACAGGTCGTCGTTTTCGTCCAGGCGAAACACCAGTGCCGCGCGTTCGACTATCCGTTCTTCACCCGCCACCAGTGCGATAGTCAGCGCTGCGCCATCCAGCGCGCAATAGCGTTCGCCGTCGCGGAACTTCACCGTCAATCCCAGCCCGTCGACAAAGAGCGGCAGCGCCGCATCGATCGTGTCGACGGGGTACAGCATCATCGAAGCCTTCATTGCATTGCACTCCCATCCGTTGAGCCGCGTTGTATGGCGGTTCGATCGTAGCGTCACGGACGATGGCTGCACGAGGTCCAATCGGACTAGCCGAAGCAGGAAAAATACGGCAATAGAGGCCGCCCTGAATGCAGCAAGAAGCGCGGTCGATCAAAGCTTCTACGCCAAAGCGCACACCGTTAATCCAAATAGACGATGCCGGGCCGCACGCGCGAACTGAAACTTCATTCCGTGGACCGTCACGAACATCGTAGGAATCGATGCGTCGGGAGCGGACCGCCCGTTTCAGCACAGTCCAAAATTCATGGAGACGCACGCAATGAAGTTTTCTCTGATTTACGAAGCCCAGACCACGGACGCTTCGCGGGAAGGCGATCACCGGGTATTCAAGGAGACCGTCGAGCAGGCGTTGCTCGCCGAACAGATGGGTTTCGATACCGTCTGGTGCGTCGAACACACGTCGCTGACGAACTACGCGCATATGAGCGCGCCGGAAACCTTCCTTGCCTATCTGGCCGGCCGTACGACCCGCATTGGCCTCGGCCACGGCGTGATCTGCCTGCCGCCCGCGATGAATCATCCGATCAAGGTGGCCGAACGCGTGGCCATGCTCGACATTCTGTCGGGTGGCCGCGTGCATTTCGGCGTTGGCAAAGGCGGCAGCCAGCAGGAAGCAGGCGCATTCGGCTATGACCTCGCCGAGCTGCAACCGATGATCGACGAATCGATGTACCTCGTGCCGAAAATGTTCGTTCAGGACGAGATCGAGCACGACGGAAAATACATCAAGATTCCTAAACGGCCGATTCACCCGAAGCCGTTTCAGGACCCGCATCCGCCCATGTACATGGCATGTACCAACAACGACGGCTTGCTGCGCGCCGGTCAACGTGGCCTCGGCGCATTGGTGCTCGGTTTCGGCGGCCCCGACGAAGTCGCGAAGAAGAACGCGATCTACCGCGAGGCGTGGGCCACGCGCAAGCCTGAAGATCAGGTGGGCTTCCGTCCGACGCAGCACCTGGCGGCCCTGTGCCCGACCGTGGTGATGAGCGATGGGCAGGCGGCCCGCAAGATCGGCATTCGCGGCCAGCGCTATTTCATGGAGTCGCTCGCTTACTGGTACACCGGCGGCGAGCGTCCGAACCCGGATAGCTGGGGCGACGACCTCGTGAAGGGCAATACCGGCGAAATGGTGATCCGCTCGCGCTTCGCGTCGGAGGAGGTGGTGGTCGATTTCAGCGACCCGGCGCTTTCGATGATGAACCCGAATCACGCTTACGGCACCGTCGACGATTGCATCGGCTATGTGGGCCGCCTGATGGAAGCGGGTGTGGATGAAGTGCTGTTCCTCTGCCAGATGGGCACGGTGTCCCAGGAAGCGCAACTCGAAACGATCCGCAATATCGGCGAGCACGTGATTCCGTACTTCAATCGACTGAAGGACGAAAAGCAGAAGGCGCAAGCCGCCGCATAAGGTCGATGCAGTTGCTGCAAAACAGCGGGCGAGGCGGGCGTCGCTAGTCTCTTCAGACGATGCGACGCCGCAGCCGGCGCTCGAAGATGAACCCAACAAAATAGGCGCGACACCCCTCGCGCGACACAGGAGACAGCCGTGCATCGCGACAACGATTCGAACGCCCTTGCAGCCGAACTGATCGCCCGCGCCGAAGCGCTCGCGCCGGTCTTAGCCGGGCGCGCCGCGCAAGCCGAGGCGAACGGGCGGATTCCCGCTGAAACCGTGGCCGATTTTCAGGCGGCCGGCTTTTTCAAGGTGCTTCAGCCGAAGCGCTACGGCGGCTACGAACTCGATCCGCAAACCTTCTTCGAGATTCAGATGGCGGTGGCGCGCGGCTGTATGTCGACCGCCTGGGTGTACGGCGTGGTCGGCGTGCACAACTGGCAGCTTGCGCTGTTCGACGAACGCGCGCAGCAGGACGTGTGGGGCAAGGATCAAAGCACGCTGATTGCGTCGACCTATATGCCGGTGGGCCGGGTGACGCCGGTTGAAGGCGGCTTCCGTCTGTCCGGGCACTGGAAGTTCTCGAGCGGCAGCGAACTCTGCGATTGGGTCTTTCTCGGCGCGCTGGTGCCGCCGGCGAAAGAAGGCGAGCCGCCGGAATACCGTACCTTCCTGCTGCCGAAAACCGATTACACGATCGAACAGGATTGGGACGTACTGGGCTTGCGCGCGACCGGCAGCCACGACATCGTGGTGAACGATGCATTCGTGCCGGACTATCGCACGCACAAGGCGGTCGACGGCATGATGGGCACGAGCCCCGGCCTCGCGGTAAACGATGCGCCGCTGTTCCATCTGCCGTTCGCGCAGATCTTCGTCCGCGCGGTGTGCACGGCGTGCATCGGCGCACTGGAAGGCGCGCTGGATGACTTCACGTCCTACGCGGCCACGCGCATTAGTGCCAACAGCGGCGCGAAAACCACCGACGACACCGGCGCGCAAACCGCCTGTGCCAACGCGGCGGTCGCGATCGACGAAATGAAAGTGCTGCTGATGCGTAACTTCGGCGAGCTGCTCGCCGCGGCCCATGGTGGCCCGGCGGTATCGATCGAGCGGCGCGTGCACTTCCGCTATCAGTCCGCGCAAGTGGCCGAGCGCTGCGCGCAAGCCGCTAATTCGCTGTTGCGCTACGCGGGCGGCAACGGCATTTACAACCGCAATCCGCTGGTGCGCCGCTTTCTCGATCTGCATGCGGCGCGCGCGCACTACGCCAACAACCTCGATCGTTTCGGCCAGAACCTCGGCGCCGTGATGCTCGGACGCCCGAACACCGATTTCTTCGTCTGATGGATGCCGCCATGAGCGAACAGCAACCGCAGAACTACGTGTTCGACGTCGTGGTGATCGGCTCCGGCGCGGGCGGCATGCTGGCCGCGTGCCGCGCGGCCGACCGCGGCCTGTCCGTCGCCGTGCTCGAAAAGAGCGACGTGTACGGCGGGACCTCGGCGGTGTCGGGCGGCGGCATCTGGATTCCATGCAACCACCATATCGCCGAACTGGGCGCCACGGATACGCGCGAGGCCGCACGAACCTACCTCGATGCCTGCACGAAAGGCATGACCGCGAGCGACCGGATCGACGCCTATCTCGACACGGCACCGGAGATGTTGCGCTATGTCGAAGCGAATACGCCGGTGCGTTACGAAGCCTTGCCGAAGTACGCGGACTACTTTCAGGACCTGCCTGGATCGATGCCGGGTTACCGCGCGCTCGATCCTCTGCCGGTGGACGGCGCGTCGCTCGGTGCGGAGTTCGCGCGCTTGCGGCTGCCTTCGCCCGGGACGCTGATCGCCGGGCGGGTCGCGGTGACGTCGAAAGAGGCGCACATGCTTCTGTCGAAAGCGCCGGGCTATATCGGGCTTGCGCTGAAGCAGTTCGGCCGCTACTGGTTCGATCTGCGCGCGCGCAGCCGCTCGCGGCGCGATCGCCGCCTGACGCTCGGCAATGCATTGGCGGGTGGCCTGCGCCGCGCCTTGCTCGATCGCGACATTCCGCTGTGGCTCAACGCGCCAATGACCGGATTGCTCGAAGCCGACGGACGCGTCACGGGTGTCGTGGTGGAGCGCGGGGGAGAGACCGTGCGTGTGCTCGCGAAGCGCGGCGTGATTCTCGCGGCCGGCGGTTTCGAACGCAATCAGGCGATGCGCGAGCGCTATCTGCCGCGTCCCACGCAAGCGCAGTGGAGCGCGACGCCGCCGAACAATACAGGCGACGCGATTGCAGTCGGCCAGCAATTGGGCGCACAGATTGCGTTGATGGAACACGTCTGGGGCGCGCCGACACTGCACGTCGATCACGAGGAAAAGCAGCGTGCGCTGTTCGTCGAGCGAAATCTGCCGGGTTGCGTGGTGGTCAACGGTCTCGGCAAACGCTTCGTCAATGAGGCCGCGCCGTATTCGGAGTTCGTTCCGGCGATGTATCGCGACCACGCGAAAACCGGGGCGTGCGTTCCGGCCTGGATGGTATTCGACGCGCAGTTTCGCAAGAAGTATCCGTGCGGGCCGATCATGCCCAGCGTGATGATGCCCGACGCCCGCATCCCGGCGGCGTTTCGTTCTCTGCTCTATAAGGCCGATTCGCTCGACGCGCTGGCCGCACGGATCGGTGTCGACGCGCAGGGCTTGCGCGACACCGTGGAGAAAATGAATCGCTTTGCCGCGACCGGTATCGACGAAGAATTCGCCAAGGGCGGCAATGCATTCGACACCTACTACGGCGACCCCAGCGTCCAACCGAATCCGTGCCTGGCACCCATCGAGACCGGACCATTCTACGCCGTGCGTATCGACGCGGGCGACATCGGCACCAAGGGCGGTCTGCTCACCGATTCGCGTGCGCGTGTCCTGCACGCCGACGGCACGCCGATTGCCGGGCTTTATGCGATCGGCAACACCAGCGCGTCGATGATGGGGGCGAGCTACCCCGGCGCGGGCTCGACGCTCGGGCCGGCCATGACCTTTGGCTACATTGCCGCGAATCATCTCGCCGACGGTGGCGATGATCGCGATGGCAACAGCAGTCCTTCAGAACCAGCACGCGCTGCCGGCATCGAACTTCGCGGAGTCACATCATGACCGACCTCACTTCTCACCCGTTGCGCGCCGACATGCTGCTGGCAATGCGCCGCCTCGCGCGCTCGGTCGCTGTCATCAGTTGCTGCGACGGCGAACGTCGTTATTCGATGTCGGCCACCGCGGTCGATTCGCTCTCGACCGAACCGCCCTCGCTGCTGATCTGCATTAACCGCACGTCGTCGATTTTTCCGCCGCTCGACAAAGGCGCGGCATTTTGCGTGAACGTGCTCTCGGCGCAGCATCAGCACATTGCGATCGATTGCAGCGGGCGCCTCAAAGGCGAAGAGCGCTTCACGACCGGTAACTGGCAGCGCTCGGCGCAGGGCGTGCCGTATCTGCACGATTCGCAGGCCAGTCTGATCTGCACGCAGGACGGCCGCTTCGATTACGGCACGCACGCGATCTTTATTGGCCGCGTCGAGCAGGTGCTGATCAGTGGTGAGGTCGATCCGCTCGTGTATGTGGACGGTGTCTATACGACTGCGGCGGCGCCCGTGCGCTGCGCAGCGGCCTGATCGGGAACATGGCGCGATGCTAAGCCCAACGCCCGCAGAGCACGGATCGGCCACGCCGGTCGACATGCCGCTTGTCGTCGACGATCCTGCGTGCGTGCGCTGGGACGACGTATGCGACGTACTGGTGGCGGGTTTCGGTGCGGCGGGCGCGTGCGCCGCGCTGGAAGCGGCGGCGGCCGGTGCGAAAGTGCGGATTGTCGAGCGTTTCGAGGGCGGTGGCGCGAGCGCGAAAAGCGGTGGCGTGGTCTACGCAGGCGGCGGCACACGCTATCAGATCGAAGCGGGCTACAGCGACACGCCCGAGGCAATGTTCGCGTACCTGCAACAGGAAGTGGGCGACGCGGTGTCCGCGGCGACGCTCAAACGTTTTTGCGCAGGCAGCGTCGATCTGTTGCACTGGCTCGAACGCCTCGGCGTGCGCTTTGCCGCGTCGGTGCCGCCGCGCAAGACGTCGTATCCGCAGAACCGCTATTACCTGTATTACTCGGGCAACGAGGCGGTGGGCGATGCCGTGCGCGAACATGCGCCGGCACCGCGCGGGCATCGGGTGGTTGGCGACGGCATGTCGGGGCGCGTGCTGTACGACACGCTGCGGCGCGCGGTGGATGCACAGCCCTTGGTCGACACGATGTGCCACGCAAGCGTGCGCAGGCTGGTCACCGACCGCAGCGGGCGCGTAATCGGCGCGCAAGTCTGGCAAGTGGCGCCGGGCCGTGCGCAGCGTACCCATCGCCGGCTCGCGCGCTGGGCCGAGCGCCTGCATAACGGCATGCCGGCGTGGGCCGACCGGTTGCGCGCCGCGCTTTATCGCGTCGAGCAGCGCGAGGGCCGGCTCATCACGATCAAGGCCGATGCGGTGGTATTGAGCACCGGCGGCTTCATCTTCAACCGGTCGATGGTGGCGCATTACGCGCCGCGTTATCTGCCGAACTGGCGTCTTGGCACGACGGGTTGCGACGGTTCGGGCATCCGGCTTGGCTTATCTGCCGGTGCCATGGCGCAGCGGCTCGAACGTGTGTCCGCGTGGCGCTTCATCAATCCGCCGTACGCATGGGCGCAAGGCTGTGTTGTGGACCGCCACGGCGAGCGCTTTTGCAACGAGGAAATCTATGGCGCCGCGCTCGGCCACGCGATGTGCGAGAACCGTGAAGGACATGCGTGGCTGATTCTCGATGCGCGGCTCGTCAAGCTCGCGCTCAGGGAATGTTTGCGCGGCAAGCTGTGGGCGTTCCAGAGCGTGCCCGCGATGCTGTTGATGCTGGCCGGCCGCCAACGCGCCCGCTCGCCGGCCGAACTGGCCGCACGCATCGGCTGCGACCCGGCCGTGCTCGAGCGCACCATCAATGCCTACAACCTGGGCGCGCTTAACGGCATCGACCGTGCGTTCGGCAAATCCGCCGCGATGTTGCAGCCGCTCATGCAAGGCCCTTACTACGCGATCGACATTTCATCGGACAGCCGCGTGTTCCCGTGCCCGTCGATCACGCTGGGCGGCTTGCAAGTCGACGAGACGAGCAACGCGGTGCTGTCTTCGGACGGCGCACCGATCGAGGGCTTGTTCGCCGCCGGCCGGGCCGCTTGCGGCCTGGCATCGAATCACTACGTGAGCGGCCTCTCGCTCGCGGACTGTATCTGGTCCGGCCGCCAGGCGGGCCGGGCCGCAGCGGGCGTGGTTCTCGCGAACGCCGCCCATTCCCTGACTGAAACTGACTGACACTGAAAGAGAGAATGAAGATGGGAGACAGACTCAAAGGCAAGATCGCCGTCGTAACGGGCGCCGCGAGCGGCGTCGGCAAACAGGATGCGTTGCTGTTCGCCCGTGAAGGCGCGCGTGTCGTGCTCACCGATGTCAACGAGGAAGCCGGCCGCGAAGTGGCCGCGCAGATCGGCGATGCCGCCCTGTTCGTGCGTCACGACATTTCGTCGGAAACGGGCTGGAACGACGTGTTCGGCGCGGCGCAAACGACGTTCGGCACGCCGGATGTGCTGGTCAACAACGCCGCGGTGCTGTTGCTCGGCAGCATTGAAGACACCACGCTCGAACAATGGCAGCGGGTGCTGCGCATCAATGCCGAAGGCTATTTTCTCGGTTGCCGCACAGCGGTGAAGGCGATGAAGGAGAAGGGCGGTTCGATCGTCAACATGTCGTCGGTCGCGGCGTTGGGCGGACTCGGTATGTTCTGCGCCTATTCGGCCAGCAAGGGTGCCGTGACGGCGATGACGCGCGCGATCGCCGCGCACTGCAAGCAGCAGGGCTACAAGGTCCGCTGCAACACGATTCATCCGGACGGCATTCTCACGCCGATGACCGCACCGTTCTTTGGTTCTGCCGACGAAACTCGCGAGGCGCTCACGCAGTCGGTCGATCCGCATTCGCGCATGTGCCTGCCGGAAGACATCGCGAATCTGGTGCTGTTCCTTGCGTCCGACGAATCTCGCTTCATCAATGGCAGCGAGTATCGGATCGACAATGCGCAGATGATCATGGGCATCGCCTGAGTTCGCCCGCCATGGCCGATTCGCGTTTTCACCGGCTCAAAGTGGCGGACGTGATCACGGAGAGCGCCGACGCGCGCTCTTTCGTGTTCGATCTGCCGCAGACGCTGCACGATGCCTTCAGCTATCGCCCGGGGCAGTTCCTCACGCTCAAGGTGCCGTGCGCGGATGCGATTGTGCAGCGCTGCTATTCATTGTCGAGTGCGCCGGGCATCGACCGCGCGCCGAAGATCACCGTCAAGCGGGTGCGCGATGGGCGCGTGTCGAACTGGATGTGCGACAGCATTCAGCCCGGCGACGAACTCGACGTGATGACGCCCGCGGGCGTGTTCACGCCACGTTCGCTTGACGGCGACCTGCTTCTGTTCGCGGGCGGCAGCGGCATCACGCCGGTGCTGTCGATCCTCAAGTCCGCGCTGGTGAACGGGCGCGGCATGCTGACCCTGATCTACGCGAATCGGGACGCGCAATCGGTGATTTTCAGAGAGGAACTGCGTCAACTCGGGCAGCGGCACGCGGGACGATTGCGCGTGATTCACTGGCTCGATAGCGTGCAGGGCATTCCGCAGCAGCGTCATCTGGAAGAACTGGCGCGGCCGTGGAGCACGCAGGAATGCTTCATCTGCGGGCCGGCGCTGTTCATGGAGAACGCGTTGGCGGCCATGCTGGCGCTGGGGTTGCCGCGAGCGAAGGTGCATGTGGAGCGGTTTGCTTCGCTGCCGGATTTGCCGGCTACGGCTGGCGTGGCCGGCCTGCCTGGCACGCGCGGAGCGACTGACACGACTGGAGCAACTGGAGCAACGGGTACGCCCGAAGCGCGCACCGCATCCGCAGCACCGGAACTACCCAACGTACCCTCAGCCGCAGACTCGACCGATACAAGCTCCGTCGCCAACGCCGCGATCGAAACCGTGCTCGACGGCACCACCTTCACCGTCATCTGCGAAAGCGGTGAAACCCTGCTCGACGCCATGCTGCGCGCCGACGTGCCCGCGCCCAACTCGTGCCGCAGCGGTTTGTGCGGCGCCTGCATGTGCCGGGTCGAGGCCGGCAGCGTGAACCTGAATGCCAACCACGTGCTCGATGCGGCCGATCTGACGGACGGCTGGACGCTTGCCTGTAGTGCGACACCTGCCAGCGCGACGCTGCGCGTGGTTTTCCCCGACTAGGTTCGCGGTTCGCACGCGCGGCCCTCGCGTGTTGCGCTTGCCGCGAACCCCACCCATCGAATTCACCATGACGCTCAACCACATCCTGACGACACCCGCGCTGATCGCGCGCGGCGCCGCGCGCTACGGCACGCGCATCGCGATCGAAACAGCTCAGGGCAACCTGAGCTATGCGCAACTGGACGCGGCGCGGATCGAAGCGGCGCGCGCGTTGATGAGCTGCGGCATCCAGCCGGGCGAGCGTATCGCGATCTGGGCGCCGAACATCGCTGAATGGATCGTAGCGGCGCTCGCGATTCACAGCGCGGGCGCGGCGCTGGTGCCGATCAATACCCGAATGAAAGGCCTGGAAGCCGCAGCGATTCTCGAGGACAGCGGCGCGCGGCTTCTGTTCTGCTGCGGCACTTTCCTTGGCGATTCGTATCCAGCCATGCTGGCCGCACACCGTCCGGCGACGCTTGAACGCATCGTGGTGTTCGACGGTCCGTCAACAGAAGCGGAAACGAGAACGGGAACGGAAGCGGCCGGCGGCTGCGACGAGACCTGGGACGCGTTCCTGCTGCGCGCCGCAGGCACCCCGATGGAGGTGTTCCGTGCCCGCGAGGCGGCGGTGCGCCCCGACACGCTGATGGACATCATGTTCACGTCCGGCACGACGGGCCGCCCCAAGGGCGTGATGACCACGCACGGCCAGAATCTCCGCGTGGTTCACGATTGGGCGCAGATCGCGACGCTGCGTGAAAGCGACCGCTATCTGATCGTCAATCCGTTCTTTCACGCGTTCGGCTACAAGGCCGGCTGGCTTGCGGCGTTCGCGAGCGGCGCGACGGTGCTGCCGCATCTCGTGTTCAACCCGGAGCGTGTGCTCGAACGCATCGTGCGAGATCGCGTGTCCGTATTGCCGGGGCCGCCGACGCTGTATCACGCGTTGCTCGACATGCCGGGTCTGGCCATGCGCGATCTGTCGTCACTGCGAGTCGCGGTGACCGGCGCGGCGGCGATCGCACCGAGTCTCATCGAAAGAATGCGCGCACAACTGGGTTTCGAAACCGTGCTGACGGGCTATGGCCTCACGGAGTCGTGCGGCTTTGCCGCGCTATGCCGCAGCGGCGACGACGCCGAAACCGTCGCTCACACATCGGGCCGTGCGATGCCCGGCGTGGAGATTCGCATCGCCGACAGCAGCGGTGCCGCGGTTGCCACCGGCGAGACCGGGGAAGTGCTGATTCGCGGCTATAACGTGATGCAGGGCTATTTCGGGCAGCAGGACGCCACCATCGACACGGTCGACGATGAGGGCTGGCTGCATACCGGCGACCTGGGCACGCTCGACGAACGCGGCTATCTGCGCATTACCGACCGTATCAAGGACATGTTCATCGTCGGCGGCTTCAACTGCTATCCGGCGGAGATCGAGCGGCTGTTCAGCGCGCATCCCGCGGTGGCGCAGGTCGCGCTGGTCGGCGTACCGGACGAACGGCTCGGCGAGGTGGGGCATGCGTATGTGGTGCTGCGTTCGGGCGAGCACGCGAGCCCGGAAGAACTGACCGACTGGGCCCGCAAGAACATGGCGAACTACAAGGTGCCACGGCATCTCTCGCTGGTCGATCAGTTGCCTGTCAGCGCGGCCGGCAAGGTGCTCAAGTACCGCTTGCGCGAGGCTGTCGAAAACGGTGCCGGAAGCAGCGCCGAAAATCACGAAAAAACCGCTGAAAACACCGCTGCAAGCTAGTCCCAACAGACGATGTTAGCCGCCCCCGGGACCGCCAGAATAAGCCTGACAACAACAGGTTCTGGAGGAGTCGGAGATGATCGATGTACGGGCTTTAGGCTACGTCGTCGTGCAGTCGGCGGATGTCGGCACATGGCGCGGCTACGCGGAAAACGTGCTGGGCATGCAGACGCAGGACGCAACGGACGGCGCGCTGTATGTGAAGATGGACGAGCGCGATTTCCGCTACCTGATCGTGCCTGGCGACGCCGATCGCTACTTCGCGTCGGGTTGGGAGCTGGCCGACGCGGCCGCCTTCGACGACGCGATCCGCACCCTTGAGCTGGCCGGCGTGGAAACGATCCGCGCCAGCGCGAAAGAAGCCGCGCTGCGCCGCGTGCAGGCGATGGCGTGGTGCACCGATCCGTCCGGCAACCGGCATGAGTTCTTCTGGGGCGTGCGCGCCGATTTCCGGCGCTTCGCTTCACCGCTCGGCGTGACCGGTTTCGTTACCGGCGCGATGGGACTCGGCCACGCGGTGCTGCCCGCCCCGCAATTCGACGCCACCGACGCATTCCTGCGTGACGTGCTCGGCTTCGAACTCTCCGACATCTTCCGTGTGCGCTTCACCGACGATCCCGCCGAACCCGAGAAGCGCATCCACTTTCTGCATTGCAGGAACGCGCGCCATCACAGTCTCGCGATCATGGATCTCGCGGTGCCGTCCGGCTGCATCCACGTGATGGCCGAAGTGAATTCGATGGACGAAGTGGGCCGCGCGCTCGACCGGGTCGCGGCGCATGGCGTGAAGCTCTCCGCCACGCTCGGCCGTCATTGCAACGACCACATGATCTCGTTCTACATGAAAACGCCGGGCGGCTTCGATCTGGAGTATGGCTACGGCGGGTTGACGGTCGATTGGGCGCAGCACAGCGTCTACGAGGCGACCCGCGTGAGCCTGTGGGGCCACGACTTCAGCGTGGGATTCCGCTAGGCCCCGATCAGCAATCCCGCAGCGACGTCGCAGAAAACACGCAGCAAACCCGCAGGAATAACGCATGAAACAACTCGACAAAGCACTCAGCGCGCGCGATGCCGTCGCGCAACTCGCCGACGGCATGACGATCGGCATCGGCGGCTGGGGTCCCCGCCGCAAACCGATGGCACTCGTGCGCGAGATCGTCCGCTCGAATCTGAAGGACCTCACCGTGGTCGCGTATGGCGGCCCTGACGTTGGGCTGCTGTGCGCGGCAGGCAAAGTCCGCAAGCTCGTGTTCGGCTTTGTCTCGCTCGACGTGATTCCGCTCGAACCGCATTTCCGCCGGGCGCGCGAACAGGGCGCACTCGACGTATGGGAACTCGACGAAGGCCTGCTGCAACTCGGCCTGCGCGCAGCGGCGGCACGTCTGCCGTTTTTGCCGACCCGTGTCGGGCTGGGCACCGATCTGCTGAAACACGCGCCGCATCTGCGCACCGTGCAATCGCCCTATGGCGGCGAGACGCTGCTGGCGATGCCGGCGCTCGAACTCGACGCCGCGTTGCTGCATGTGAATGCCGCTGACCGGATGGGCAATACGCGCATCGACGGTCCGGATCCTTTCTTCGACGCATGGTTTGCGCGCGCCGCGAAGAAGTGCTTTGTCAGCAGCGAAACGCTGGTCGAAACGCTGGCGAGCGATGATCTCGATCTCGCGCGCCGCAACACCTTCGAGCGATCGCTTGTAAGCGGCGTGGTGCACGCGCCGTGCGGCGCGCATCCCACATCGTGCGCGCCTGCCTATGGCTGGGATCTGCCGCATCTGAAGGCGTATTGCGCGAGCGCGGAAGACCCGCAACAAACAGCGGCTTACCTGAGTGACGTAGTAGGCGCCGACGAACCGGGCTATCTGCAACGCGCAGGCGGCCGGTCCCATGTAGCGGCGTTGCCGTTGCCGATTCTGTAATGGAGCGCACATGAGCGACTCTCTCGACTATTCCCTCGCCGAATTGATGATTGCCGCGGCGGCGCGCGTCTGGCGCGATGACGGCGAAGTGCTGGCCACCGGCATCGGTACGGGCCCACGTTTGGCCGCGGGTCTTGCGCGCCTCGCCTACAACGCGGGTCTGATGCTCACCGATGGCGAAGCCTATCTCGTCGAAAGCCCGGTGCCGCTCGGACCGCGCGAAGCGGGTTATCGCGTGCAGGCGTCCGGCCTGATGACCTACGAACGCGTGTTCGATTGCGTGTGGCATGGCAAGCGTCACGCGCTGGTGATGCCCACGCAGATCGACCGCTTCGGCCAGGCCAACATCTCCTGGCTCGGCGACGACTACGCGCGCCCGAAAACGCAATTGCTCGGCGCACGCGGTTTTCCGGGCAACAGTATTAATCACGCGAATTCGTTTTTCGTCTCCGGCCATAGCAAACGTGCGTTCGTTGCCGGCGAAGTCGACATGGTGTGCAGCGTGGGCTACAACCCGGCGCGCGAAATTCCCGGCATGCGCGCGTTCACCGATCTGCGCAGTGTGATTACCGATCTGTGCGTGATGGACTTTGGCGGCGCGAATCATGCGGTTCAGGTGCGCTCGCTCCATCCTGGTGTGAGCTTCGACGAAGTGCAGGACGCGACCGGATTCGAGTTGCGCGCGCATCCCGACCTGCATGTGACGCCGCCGCCAGGCGCCGACGATCTGCGGATCGTGCGCGCGCTCGATCCGCATAACCTGCGTGCGAGTGTCGTGCGCAATAACCCCGCGCCGCGCCGCGTGTGAGGGACACCATGCAAGCCACCCACGAAAGCGTCGTCGATTATCGCGTGAGCGACGGCATTGCCACGCTCACGATGAACCGCCCCGAGTATCACAACGCGCAGAACTCGAAAATGACGTATGCGCTCGACGCCGCGTTCAAGCGCGCGTCGAACGATGATGCGGTGAAGGTCATTGTTCTTGCCGGCGCGGGTAAACATTTTTCCGCGGGCCACGATATCGGCACGCCGGGCCGCGACATCGACCAGTCGTTCGAGCGCACCTCGCTCTGGTACGACCATGTCGGCAAGGAAGGCGGCGAGTTTCTCTACGCCCGCGAACAGGAAGTCTATCTCGGCATGTGCCGCCGCTGGCGCGATCTGCCCAAGCCGACCATCGCAATGGTGCAGGGCGCGTGCGTGGCGGGCGGCTTGATGCTGGCGTGGGTGTGCGATTTGATCGTCGCCTCGGACGACGCGTTCTTTTCCGATCCGGTGGTGCGTATGGGCATTCCAGGCGTCGAGTATTTCGCGCATGCGTATGAACTGAATCCGCGCATCGCCAAGGAGTTTCTGTTTCTCGGCGAACGGATGGACGCGGCGCGCGCGTATCAGATGGGCATGGTCAATCGCGTCGTGCCGCGCGAGCGTTTGCAGGACGCCACGACGGAGATCGCCGCGAAGATCGCGCGCATGCCGCGCCTCGGCTTGACGCTGACGAAGCAGGCCGTGAATCACGTCGAAGAATTGCAAGGCAAGCGCGCGGCGATGGATGCGGCATTTGCCTGGCATCACTTCGCCCATGCGCACAACGAGCTGGTGAGTGGCGACAAGCTGGGCGGGTACGACGCCCGCAAGATGGCCGAATCGCAACGGCCCGCAGCGGCCACACATGACGCCACGCAAGGGAACACAAAGGCCGACGGAGAAGCCGCATGAGCGCGACGCTGCACACGCCCTTGTGCGATCTGCTCGGCTGCCGCTATCCGATCGTGCAAACAGCCATGGGTTGGGTCGCCGACGCAAAGCTCGTCGCCGCAACCTGTAATGCGGGCGGCTTCGGCTTTCTGGCCGGCGCGACGCTCGAGGCCGAACGCGTGGAAGCGGAAATCCTGCGCGTGAAGGAACTGACGGACAAGCCGTTCGGCATCAACTTCCATATGTTCCAGCCGAACGCGGCACAGGTGGTCGATCTGGCGATCAAGCACCGGCTGCGTGCAGTGAGCTACGGCCGCGGCCCGGACGCGAAGACGATTCGCCGCTTCAAGGACGCGGGCGTGATGTGCATTCCCACCGTGGGCGCGCCGAAACATGCGGCGAAAGCAGTCGAACTGGGCGCCGACGCGGTCACGGTGCAAGGCGCGGAGGGCGGTGGCCATACCGGGTCGATGCCGACCACGCTGCTGCTGCCACGTGTGCTGGATGCCGTGAACGTGCCGGTGATCGCCGCCGGCGGTTTCTTCGACGGACGCGGTCTGGCGGCGGCGCTCGGCTACGGCGCGGCAGGCATTGCCATGGGCACGCGTTTTCTGATGGCGGAAGAGTCGCCCGTGCCGCGCTCGACGCTCGAGCGCTACGTGGCGGTCAACGACCCGTCGCAAATCCGTGTGTCCGCGGCGCTCGACGGTTTGCCGCAGCGAATGATCGACAACCCTTACCTGCTGCGGCTCGAAGCATTCGGCCCGTTGCGCCGCACGCTTTTCGCGTTGCGCACAGCTGAGGCGTGGCGCCGCCAGAGCGGCATGACTTTCGCACAAATGGCGTCGCTCGGTCTGAAGGCGCTGCGCGATCACAGCTACACCGCGAGTCAGACATTGATGGCGGCGAACGCACCGTTTCTGATCCAGCGCGCCATCGTCGACGGCAAGCCGGACGAGGGCGTGTTGCCGAGCGGCCAGGTTGCCGCGGTGATCGGCGCGATCGAGCCGTGCGAGACCTTGATCGCACGCATTGTTGACGAAGCCGTGGCGCGGCTCGATGCGCTTGCGGCCATGCGCGGCGCGCCGGTTCACGCGTGACTCAAACCGTGACGCCACGCACGCTCCAACGTATGCACCGCTGCATGACGTCAGGCGTGACCCGACACGCGACGCGAGGCATGACGCAGCGCATGACCTCATAAAGCAAACCCACATCATTCACCAGGGACGGAGACATGACAGAACCCATCAATAGCGTCCGCGCGCTGCCGTTCAGGATCGAACGCGAAGGCGGCATCGGCGAACTGGTGATCGACCAGCCGCCGGTCAATGCGCTCGACGCGCGTGGCTGGCAGGCGCTGGCCGACGCAATCGACGCGCTGGGCCGGGACGACAGCGTCCACGTGATCGTGTTGCGTGGCGCGGGCCGCGGCTTTTGCGCGGGCGTCGATATCAAGGAACTGGCGGCGCATCCCGAGCGGATCGTCGCCGTCAACGCCGGCAATTACGCGACCTTTCGCGCGGTGCACCGCAATCCGAAGCCGGTGATCGTCGCGGTGCATGGCTTCGTGCTGGGTGGCGGCATCGGCATTTGCGGCGCGGCGGATGTGATCGTCGCCTCCGACTGCGCGCGCTTCGGCGTGCCGGAGATCGACCGTGGCGCAATGGGCGGTGGCGCGCATCTGCAACGTATGTTCGGTGTGCAGAAAGTGCGCGCCATGTATTTCACGGGCGACATGGTCGACGCCGCTGAAGCCTACCGGCTCGGTGCGCTCGAGCGGGTGGTGCCGCGCGAACAGCTGCGTGAAGCGGCGTTCGAGATCGCCCGCAAGATCGCCGCGAAGAGCCCCGCGATGCTGCAACTCGCGAAAGAAGCGCTGAACGGTGTCGAAGACGGCGACCTCGAAGACAAATACCGCTGGGAGCAGGGCTTCACCTTGCAGGCGTATATGACGAACGATTCGGCGGAAGCACGCTCGGCCTTCGTCGAAAAACGCGACGCGCAGTTCGATGGCGCCCAGGATGCCGAACGTCAAGCCGGAGCACGCGCATGAAGCTCGACTACACGCCGGCGCAACGCGCGTTTCGCGCGGAAATTCGCAGCTGGCTCGCGCTCCACGTGCCGCGCGAACCGCTGCCGAGTTTCGACACCGAAGCAGGCTTCGCCGCGCATCGGGAATGGGAGCGCACACTGCATTCCGGCCGCTGGAGCATGGTGACGTGGCCGCGCGAACTGGGCGGGCGCGGCTGCGATCTGATCGAGTGGCTGATTTTCGAAGAAGAATACTGGCGCGCCGATGCACCGATGCGCGTGAATCAGAACGGCATCTTCCTGCTTGGCCCGACCTTGATGGACTTCGGCACGGACGAACAGAAGGCCCGTTTTTTGCCGGCCATGGCGGCGGGCGAACACGTATGGGCGCAAGGCTGGTCCGAGCCCAACGCCGGCTCCGACATGGCGGCGATCCGCGCGAGCGCGATCCGCACCGACGGTGGCACGGGCGGCGAATACATTCTGAACGGCCAGAAGATCTGGTCGACCCGCGCGGTGTGGGCCGACTGGCTGTTCGGCCTGTTTCGCAGCGATCCGCAATCCACGCGCCATCACGGCCTGACTTTCCTGATGGTGCCGCTCTCGACACCCGGCATCACCGTGCGGCCGATCCGTCAGTTGAACGGACAGACCGGCTTCGCCGAGATTTTCTTCGACGACGTGCGCGTGCCGGTCGACAACCGTCTCGCCGGTGAAGGCATGGGCTGGCAGGTTGCCATGGCAACCGCCGGATTCGAACGCGGCCTGATGCTGCGCTCGCCCGCACGTTTTCAACGCACCGCCGAAGCGTTGCGCGCGCTCTATCTGGCGCATCGCGCGGAAGCCGACCGCGATCCGACCTTGCGTGACCGGGTGATCGGCGCGTGGATGGATGCGCAGGCCTACGCGCTTTCCACCTACGCGACCGCGAGCCGTTTGCAGAAGGGCGGCCACATCGGCGCGGAGTCGAGCACCAACAAGGTGTTCTGGTCCGAACTCGATCTGCGCATGCATCAAACCGCGCTCGACATTCTTGGCGCACGCGCCGAGGTCGTGCCGCAAACGCATGAGCAACACGCGGCGCTCGGCACCTGGCTCGACGGTTTCCTGTTCGCGCAGGCCGGGCCGATCTATGCGGGCACCAACGAGATCCAGCGCAACATCGTCGCGGAACGGATGCTGGGAATGCCGCGTTCGTGATGCCGGTGCTGCAAGCAGCATGCAACCCGCTGCAGCCCGCATTCAGACGCTTAAAGGATTGAGCGAGGAACTATGGATTTCGTATTCAACGAAGATCAGGAAGCATTGGCGGGCAGCGTCAAGCGCTTTCTGATGACGGAGATGACACCGGAGCTGATCCGCGAGTTGTGGAACACGCCCACGGGCCGCTCGGAGCGCATGTGGGATATGTTCGCCTCGCAAGGATTGACGGCCGTGTCGGTGCCGGAAAGTCACGATGGCTTGGGGCTCGGTGATGTGGAGTGGGCGCTGCTCGCGCAGACCTATGGCTATTTCGGCGGACCCGAGCCGTTACTCGATACGGCGCTCGTAGCCGTCGGCATGCTGGAAGGCTTGCCCGCCAGTGTGCGACGCGACGCGCTGTTGCGCGATATCGCGTCGGGGTCGGCGCGCGTGGCGATTGGGCATCCGGTGAATCCGTATGTTAGCGACGCGCACGTTGCGAAGGTGTTGTTATGTGAGCGGGATGGCGAGTTACATTGGCTCACGCCCGGCGCTTGCCGATTGAATGCGGTGGAAAGCGTCGATCCGTCACGTCGCTTGTTCGAACTCGACTGGCAGGCAAGCGCAAGCACACGAGTGGCAACGGCCGCCGAGGCGCAACCGTTACTCGCGCGCGCACTTGACCAGGGCGCGTTCGCCGTCGCCGCGCAATTGCTCGGCCTCACGCAGCGCGTGCTCGACGTCGCGATCGATTACAGCGCGCAACGCAAGCAGTTCGGCAAGCCGATCGGTTCGTATCAGGCGCTCAAGCATCTGCTCGCCGACGTCGCGATCCGTTATGAGTTCGCGCGGCCGGTGGTGTACCGGGCCGCCTGCGCGATCGCCGACAACGATCCGCAGCGCGCGCTCTATGTCTCCCACGCGAAGCTTGCCGCCACCGCCGCGGCGCAGCTCGCCGCACGCCACGCGATGCAGGTGCACGGCGCGATGGGCTACACCTGGGAGCTCGATTTGCAGATCTTCATGAAACGCATCTGGGCGCTCTCGGGTAGTTGGGGTGACACGACGTTTCACAAGAACCGTGTGGCCGACGCGTTGATCGAGTCCTGTGCGCCGATCGGACCGGCCCGTACTTTCGAACTGGAATCATGATGAAACAGGCTTATATCGTCGATGCGTTGCGCACGCCGACCGGCCGCCGCAAAGGCGGTCTCGCACAGGTGCATGCCGCGGATCTCGGCGGCTTCGTGTTGAAAGAACTGGTCGCCCGTAACGGCATTCCCGCCGATGAGTACGACGACGTGGTGTTCGGCTGCGTCGATACGATCGGTCCGCTGGCGGGCAATATCGCGCGCACCTGCTGGCTCGCCGCGGGCTTGCCACTGACGGTGCCCGGCGTCACGGTGGACCGGCAATGCGGATCCTCGCAGCAGGCGGTGCACTTTGCCGCGCAGGCCGTGATGAGCGGCACGCAGGATGTGGTAGTGGCGGGTGGCGTGCAGACCATGACGCAGATCCCGATTTCGTCGGCGATGACGGCGGCCGAACCGCTGGGTTTCACCGATCCGTTCTCGGGCAGCATCGGTTGGCGCGCGCGGTTCGGCGACGCGCCGGTCTCGCAGTTCCATGCGGCGCAACGGATCGCGGATCACTGGAACCTGTCGCGCGAAACAATGGAACAGTACGCGCTGGAAAGTCACCGGCGCGCGCTGGCAGCGATCGAAGGCGGTTATTTTTCGCGCGAAATCGTGCCGTTGGCCGGTGTTGTTCACGACGAGACGCCGCGCAAGGACACGACGCTCGCGAAGATGGCCTCGCTCGAACCGCTGATGCCCGGCGGTGCGCTGACGGCAGCTGTTTCGAGCCAGACCTGCGATGCGGCGGCCGCGCTGCTGATCGTCTCCGAAGAGGCGCTCAAGCGTTACGGCCTCACGCCGCGCGCGCGTATTCATCACCTGAGCGTGCTCGGCGACGATCCGCTGTGGATGCTCACCGCGCCGATTCCCGCGACACGTCACGCATTGAAGAAGTCAGGCCTCGCGCTGGACGACATCGACGTGGTGGAACTGAACGAAGCGTTCGCCTCGGTGGCGCTCGCGTGGCTCGCCGAGACGCGCTATCCGCACGAGAAGACCAATCCGAACGGCGGTGCGATCGCGCTCGGCCATCCGCTCGGCGCAACCGGCGCACGCCTGATGACGAGCCTGCTGCACGAGCTTGAGCGCACGCGGGGCCGCTACGGCCTGCAAACGATGTGCGAGGGCGGTGGCCTTGCCAACGTCACGATCATCGAGCGCCTGTAAATACGTCACTGAGCGCATCACTGTCTACGAGGATCAAGCATGGGAATCTGCAACGAGCGCACCGTGATCATTACCGGCGCGGGTGGAGGGTTGGGCCGCGAATACGCGCTGGCGTTCGCCGCCGAGGGCGCGGCTGTGGTGGTCAACGATATTCGTCAGGAGGCCGCACAGGCCGTCTGCGACGAGATCGTGGGTGCCGGCGGCCGGGCACTGGCGAATGCCGACGACATCACGCGCATCGATACCGCGCAACGCATCATCGACGCTGCGCACGAGGCCTTCGGCGAGATTCATGTGTTGGTGAACAACGCGGGCATCTGCCGCGACCGGATGTTCACCAGCATGACCGAAGCCGATTGGGACGATGTGATGCGGGTGCATCTGCGTGGACATTTCTGCCTTTCACAACTGCTGGCACGCGAGTGGCGCGATGCGTCGAAGGCGGGGCGCGAGGTGGATGCGCGCATCGTCAACACCAGTTCGGGGGCGGGTCTGCAAGGGTCGATCGGCCAGGCGAACTACGGCGCGGCTAAAGCGGCCATCGCGGCCTTGACGTTGATGCAGGCCGCGGAATTGCAGCGCTATGGCGTGCGGGTGAACGCGTTGGCGCCGGCGGCGCGCACCTCGATGACCGAAGGCGTGTTCGCCGAGATGATGAAAAGGCCCGCCAATGGCTTCGATTACTTCGATCCGGCCAACGTCGCGCCGCTGGTCGTCTGGCTCGGCAGCGCGCAATCGCGCGACGTGACGGGGCAGGTGTTCGAAGCGGCGGGCGGCATGATCGCAGTGGCCGAAGGCTGGCGCACGGGGCCGCGCATCGACATTGGTGCACGCTGGCAAGTCAACGCGGTGGGCGGCGCGGTGGCGGCGTTGGTGGCGGAGCGTGAGCCGGCGCAGCAAGTGTACGGAAGCTGACACGATGAACCTCGCTCTCTCCGAAGAACAAACCATGATTCGCGATTCGGCGGCTGACGTGCTGGCGGAGCGCAGCGCATCGGCGGCGGTGCGGCAGGCGATCGAACACAGCGCGGGCCGCGACGACGCGCTGTGGCAGACGCTCGCCAGCGAGCTCGGCTGGTGCGCGCTGACCGTGCCGGAAGCGGCGGGCGGCGCGGGGCTGGGTGCGACTGAACTCGTATTGCTGATGGAGCAGATGGGGCGGCGTCTTGCCTGCGTGCCTTATTTCAGCACGGTGTGTCTCGCGGCGACGGCGCTGGCGCAGTGCGAATCAGAGGTGGCTCGCGCATGGCTCTCGCGGATTGCGAGCGGTGAGGTGAGCGCGACGCTCGCATTGCAAGCAACGGCGGGCTTCGATGCGAGAGCGGTTTCTTCTGCCGCTGCTGCGGGCGTAGATAGGCGCACGGCTTCGGCGTACGCGGCGGCCGGCTTCGATGCACACGCGGCTTCGGCTTACGCTGCGCCCGGCTTTGACGCACGTACGGTGACGGTCTATGCAGAAGAGACGGCTCACGGTTACCGTTTGTCCGGAACGTTGGCGCAAGTTGCCGATGGGGCGAGCGCTGATTTGGTACTGGTCCCCGCTTTGATAGCAAACGAAGCGCAAACTCTCGCGCTGTTCGAACTGAACTGCGCCGATCTTGCGGGCCTCATCCGTACGCCGCTTATCACACTGGATGCGACGCGTCCGCTGGCGCGTATCGAACTGAATGCGGTCGACGTACCGCGTGACGCGATGCTGGCGCGGGGCAGCGAGGCGCAACGCGCGCTGTCCACCACCGCATGGTTTGCAGCATTGGCGCTGGCCGCCGAACAACTCGGCGGCGCCCAGCAATGCCTCGATCTCACGCTTGCATACACGACGGAGCGCGTGCAATTCGGCCGCGCGATCGCGTCGTTTCAGGCGATCAAACATCGATGCGCGCAGATGATGGTCGAGATCGAAGCAGCCCGTTCGGCTGTGCTCGGCGCGGCGCAGGCGTGGGATGAGACGCGCAGTGACGTGCCCAATCAGGCGGGTGCTTCTTTGCCGCTGGATGTGCTGGCCGACATCGCCACAGCAAAAGCCACCGCCAACGACGCTTTCCGCTTTTGCGCTCAGGAGGCGATCCAACTGCACGGCGGCGTCGGCTTCACATGGGAATACGACCCGCAACTGTATTTCAAACGCGCGCAGGCTTGCAGCGCGCAATTCGGCACGACCGCGCAGATGCTGTCGTTTATCGCGGAGCAGGTGATCGACGGTGGCGAGGCTTCGAGCGAATCGCTGCCGCTTGCCCACGCCGACCACGCACAAGCCCACGCACAAGCCCACGCACAAGCCCACGCACAAGCCCACGCACAAGCCGTCCTCGCGGGAGTCCTCTGATGAACAGCGAAACGCAACAGCAACGCTTGCGTGTGGAAGTCGCCGACTGGATGAGCACGCATCTAAGCGACGAGTATGCCTGCCTGCAATACCGCGGCGGTCCCGGCGACGAAGAGGCCTATCCGGCGCTGCGCAAGAAATGGGAACGTGAACTGGCAAGCGGCGGCTGGACGGGCCTCGGTTGGCCGAATGAACACGGGGGCCGTGCGATGTCCGTCGCCGACCAGGTGATCTTCCACGAGGAATACGCCCGCGCCGGTGGTCCCGGGCGCATGGGTCATATCGGCGAGGGTTTGCTTGGGCCGACCCTGATCGCATGCGGCACCGAAGACCAGCGCAAGCGCTTTCTGCCTGGCATCCTGAACGGTACGCAGTTCTGGTGCCAGGGCTATTCGGAACCGGGCGCGGGATCGGATCTCGCGAACGTCCGCACGCGTGCGGTCCGCGAAGGAAACGGCAATTGGCGCGTGCATGGCCAGAAAGTCTGGACCTCACTTGCGCACGATTCCGACTGGATCTTCGTGATCGCACGCACCGAACCGGAATCGCGGGGCAACCGCGGACTGTCGTTCCTGTTGATGCCGCTCGATCAACCCGGCATTGAGATTCGTCCGATCAAACAACTGAACGGCGGCGCGGAATTCAACGAAGTGTTTTTCGACGGTGCGCTTGCCGCCACTGAAGATCTGGTCGGCGCACCCGGCGACGGCTGGCGCATTGCGATGACGCTGCTCGGCTTCGAGCGCGGTATGTCCACGCTCGGTCAGCAGATGCAATTCACTCGCGAACTCGAATGGGTGGTCGACGCGGCGCATGAAGCGGGCGTTGCGAACGACCCGCTGATCCGTCAACGGATCGCGAGGGCGTGGGCGGGTTTGCGCGTGATGCGTTACAACGCGCTGCGCATGCTGGCCGGTGCTGACGGCGGCGAGAACGGCGGAGGCGCGTTGGGCCGTGAAGCGCTGATCTACAAGTACTACTGGTCGAACTGGCATCGTGAACTCGGCCAACTGGCGATGGACGTGCTCGGTCCCGACGCCAATCTGATCGACAGCGCCGACGCAAAACGCACCCGTCTGCAGGGTGTGTTCCTGTTCTCGCGCGCCGACACGATCTACGCGGGCACCAACGAAATCCAATTGAACATCATGGCCGAGCGCGGGCTCGGCATGCCGAGAGAACCCCGAGGAACGCTATGAACGAATCCCAAACGGTGCGGACCGCGCCTGCCTATGTGCCGGGCCATCAACTTTTGGCCGGCAAATCCGTGCTGATTACGGCGGCTGCCGGTGCGGGCATCGGCTTCGCCGCCGCCAAACGCAGCGCGGAAGAAGGCTGCCGGGCGCTGTTCATCTCTGACATCCACGAGAAGCGTCTCGCGCAAGCAGTCGAAACCTTGCGCGCCGAGACGGGTTTGCAGGCGATCTACGGGCGCTTATGCAACGTTTCGGTGGAAGAGGAGGTACGCGCGCTGGTGGCGGACGCGGAAGACAAGATGCAAGGCGTCGATGTACTGATCAACAACGCCGGGCTCGGCGGCGCGCGTCGCATCGTCGAAATGGACGATGCCGAATGGTCGCGGGTGATCGACATTAGCCTCACCGGCACCTTCCGCATGACGCGGGCGATGTTGCCCCATATGCAGCAGCGTGGCCGTGGCGTGATCGTGAATAACGCGTCGGTGCTCGGCTGGCGTGCGCAGGCGGAACAGGCGCATTACGCGGCGGCGAAGGCCGGCGTGATGGCGCTCACGCGCTGCTCCGCGCTCGAAGCCGCGCCGTACGGCGTGCGCATCAACGCCGTGGCGCCGAGTATTGCGCTGCACGATTTTCTGAAGAAGTCGGCTTCGGCCGATCTGCTCGATCAACTGGCGTCGCGTGAAGCATTCGGACGCGCCGCCGAAGTGTGGGAGGTAGCGAACGTGATGGTCTTTCTGGCAAGCGACTACGCGTCGTATATGACCGGCGAAGTGCTGTCGGTCAGCAGTCAGCACGCGTGATGGACAGCGTTATGAATGAAGCGCGGACTGACGCGCTGGCTGAAGTGTGCGGCAACCCGCAGCCCGCTCGCGTGTTCGCTCATCCCGACGAGCTGGTCGCCGCGATCGGCGAACGGCTCGGCGAAAGTGCGTGGATGCAGGTTGAGCAGGCGCGCATCGCGCTGTTCGCGGACGCCACGCTCGATCATCAATGGGTGCATGTGGATGCGGAACGCGCGCGGGTCGGTCCGTTCGGCGGGTGCATCGCGCATGGCTTCCTGACGCTTTCGCTCGTCAATTTCTTTCTGCCGCAAATTGTGCGTATCGACGGTGCGCGGCTCGGCGTCAATTACGGCTGCGACAAGATCCGCTTTCCCGCACCGGTGCGAGCCGGCGCGCGTATCCGCGGCGTCGGCCAGTTGCTGCGCGCCGAAGCGATCGAGGGCGGCGTGCAGGCCTGGATTCGCGTGACCGTGGAAATTGACGGCGAGACTAAACCCGGTTGCGTGGCCGACACGATCAGCCGCTACTACCTGTAGCACCCCGAAGAAAGCTGTAGAACCCGTAGAGGAATATCTCATGAACGAAGCGGTCATCGTCTCGGTTGCACGCACACCGATCGGCAAAGCGTATCGCGGCGTGTTCAACGACACCGAAGCGCCCGCACTTGGCGGCCACGTGGTGCGTGCCGCGGTCGAGCGCGCGCAACTCGACCCCGCCGATATCGACGACGTGTTGATGGGCTGCGCCGCGCAACAGGGCACTCAGGGCTACAACATCGGCCGGCTCTCCGCGGCGGCGGCGGGGTTGCCGGCTTCGGTGCCGGGCATGGCGATGGACCGGATGTGCTCATCGGGTTTGATGACGATCGCGACAGCCGCGCAGAACATCCTGTGCGGCGACGCGCGGATCGTGGTGGCGGGCGGCGTGGAGTCGATCACGCTGACGCAGAACAAGCACAAGAATGCCTACCGGGCGCGTTCGGACGCGGTGCTTGCGCATCAACCGGCCGCGTACATGGCGATGATCGAAACGGCGGAAATCGTCTCGCGCCGTTACGACATTTCGCGTGAGGCGCAGGACGAATATGCGCTGACGAGTCAGCAGCGCACGGCCGCAGCGCAGGCGGCGGGCCGCTTCGACGAGGAGATCGTGCCGTTCGATGCGCAACGCGCATTGTTTGACAAGGAAGGCAAACCGGTCGGCCACGAAAGCGTGCGCGCCACGCGCGACGAATGCAATCGCGCCGATACCAGCGCGGCCAGTCTGGCCGCGCTGAAACCGGTCTGGAGCGGCGGCGAAGCGGTCGCGCAGGGCGAGTTCATCACGGCCGGCAATGCGTCGCAATTGTCCGACGGCGCGGCGGCGGTAGTCGTGATGAGCGCAGCAGAAGCGCAGCAACGCGGCTTGAGGCCGCTCGGCATCTATCGCGGCATGGCGGTGACGGGCTGCGAAGCCGACGAAATGGGCATCGGTCCGGCGCTCGCGGTGCCGAAACTGCTGGCACGTCATCGGCTGACGGTGAACGACATCGGCCTGTGGGAAATGAACGAGGCGTTCGCGTGCCAGGTCATTTACTGCCGCGATCAACTGCATATTCCTGCCGATCGCCTGAATGTCAACGGCGGCGCGATTTCGGTCGGCCATCCGTTTGGAATGTCCGGCACCCGTATGACGATGCACGGTCTGCTCGAAGCGCGGCGGCGCGGCGTGCGCTATGTCGTGGTGACAATGTGCGTCGGCGGCGGAATGGGCGCCGCGGCACTCTTCGAAACAGCGGCGTAGACCGCGGTCGGAGCTTTGCATGGGACCAGAGTAAGGCGCTAAAGCGCCAACAGCTTTGCATGGGATCGGAGTAAGCGCTAACGTGCCAACTCCGATCGACATCTGGTCGACAGCTCTGCATGGGACCAGAGTAAGGCGCTAAAGCGTCAACTCTGGTCGACAGGAGACAAAAAATGAAATCGACACTACCTGGTTTGCTGCTCTCGGCGGCCGTGCTGGGCGCGGCGCTGTTTGCGTTTTCGCCTCGCCCGGTGCCGGCTTTCGCGGCGACCACGATTCAGGCCGATCGCCTGCAGATCAATGGGCTGGCCAAAGCCGGCACGCGCCTCGTCGCAGTGGGCGAACGCGGCGTGATCCTCTTGAGCGACGACGCGGGCGCATCCTGGCGGCGAGCCGCGATGACATCCGACGAAGCGTCCGCACTCACCCAGGTGTTCTTCATCTCACCGCGTATCGGCATCGCGGTGGGGCACGACGGCTGGATCGTGCGCACCGTCGATGGCGGCGCGCATTGGAGTGAAGTGCGCTTCGAGCGTAAGCATTCGGATCCGTTGCTGTCCGTGTGG
The DNA here is from genome assembly GCF_905220975.1 of Paraburkholderia haematera. Lineage (GTDB taxonomy): Bacteria > Pseudomonadota > Gammaproteobacteria > Burkholderiales > Burkholderiaceae > Paraburkholderia > Paraburkholderia haematera. The sequence continues at coordinate 359,879 of NZ_CAJNBK010000004.1, forward strand.
GGCAATGCGCAAGGTCTCGTGTTCGTAACCGGCAGCTTCGGCCAGCTATTCGTTTCGCACGACGCGGGCGCCACCTGGACCCAACAGAAAACACCCGCCGACGATCGCCACTTGAACGCGATTGCAGGCGATTCGAGCGGCCGTCTGATGATCGCCGGCGAGACCGGCACACTGTTGCGTTCGACAGATAACGGTGCGACCTGGGAGAAGCGCCCGGTGCCGTACCAGGGATCGCTCTTCGGTGTGCTGAAGCTCGCCGATGGCGACTGGCTCGCGTACGGCATGCGCGGCAACGTCCTGCGCAGCACCGATCAGGGCGACACGTGGACACATATCGATAGCCGCATCGGCACCTCCTACTTCGGCGCGGTGCAACTCGCCGACGGCGAGCTGGTGCTGGTCGGCCAGGGCGGCGCGATCGTCACCTCGCGCGATAACGGACAGAGCTTCACGGTCCGCAAGGTGGGGGGCGTGCAGAGCCTCGCGGCCGTGGTCGACGCCGGGCATGGCGAGCTTGCGCTGGGCGGAGAAGCGGGCGTGGCGTTGCTGCCAGTGTCACCCGCAGTCCAATCTCAGCACGCATCGCCCGGCGCGTCACCCTCCTGAACGCGCGGTTTCGTTCGCCGACATTCCATAGCGCGCTCGCCGGCTGCCGATTCGCCGCGCCCGCCGCGCTCCCCGTTGCCTTGCCGTGAGACGCATCATGAACGCATCGTCCCATCCTTCTTCGTCCCGCCTTTCGCGTTTTGTCGAGCGCTGCGCCGACGCCATCATGCGGCACCGGCGCATCCTGCTGACGTTGTGCCTCGCGGTGACCGTCGCGCTGGGGTGCTCCGCGACGCGCCTGCGGCTCGATCCCGGGTTCAACAAGATGATCCCGATGCAGCACCCGTATATGCAGGTGTTCAACCGCTATGCGAGCGCCTTTCCGGGTGCCAACACGATCCTCGTGAGTCTGCGCTGGAAGGGTCACGGCGACATCTACAACCAGGCGTTCATGGACGACCTGCGTCACGCGACCGATGACGTGTTCTTCATTCCCGGCGTGAACCGCTCGCGTGTGTTCTCGCTGTTCACGCCGAATGTGCGTTATACGGAGGTCACCGAAGCGGGCTTTCGTGGCGACGTGGTCGTGCCCGGCCAGTTCAGCAGTGCGAATCCCGACGACCTCGCCAAAGTACGCCGCAACGTGGCGCGCTCCGGGCAGATCGGCAGACTGGTCGGCAACGACCTGCATTCCGCGCTGATTCGCGCGGACCTACGCGAGACCGATCCCGTCACTGGCAAGCATCTGGATTACGGCGCGGTGGCGCGGCAACTCGAACAGATTCGCGCGCGCTATTCGAATCAGGATGTCGAAGTCGACATCATCGGTTTTGCGAAACTGGTGGGCGACGTCGAGGCGGGCATCAGCGGGGTGATCGGCTTCTTCGCGCTCGCGTTCCTGATTACGGCGGCGTTGCTGTTCGTGTACACGCGCTCGGCGAAGACCACGGTGCTTGCGCTGTTCGTGGCGTTGCTGCCGGTGGTGTGGCTGCTCGGTGCGTTGCCGATCCTCGGCCTCGGCATCGATCCGATGTCGATTCTCGTCCCGTTCCTGATCTTCTCGATCGGCGTCTCGCATGCCGTGCAGATGACGAATGCCTGGAAACAGGCGCTGGTTACGGGCATGTCCTCGACCGATGCGGCACGCGACGCGTTTCGTAAGCTGTTCGTGCCGGGCACGGTTGCCTTGTTGACGAATGCGCTCGGTTTCATGGTGATCATGCGGATCCAGATCGAGATCGTGCGTGAGTTAGGCGTTACGGCGTGCCTCGGCGTGCTGTTGATGATCGTCACCAACAAAGTGTTTCTACCGATCCTGTTGTCGTACACCCGGCTGGAAGCGGGCACCCTGGCGCGTGCGCAGAACCGTGCGGCGCGAGGCGGCAGCCGCCTATGGACGCGTTTCGCGATATTCGCACGGCCCGTGCCGGCGCTCGGCGTGTTCGCGATCGCGCTGCTGTTGCTGGCGTTCGGCGCAAAGGAGTCACGCAATTTGCAGATCGGCGACATCGGCGCCGGTGCGCCCGAATTGCGCAGCACCTCGCGCTACAACCTCGACAACGCGCGAATCACGAGCGAGTACAACATCGGCGTCGATGCGCTCGCGGTGATTGTCGAGACGACCGGTTTCGACGACGCCTGTCTGCACTATCCGGTGATGAGCGCGATCGAGCGCTTCGAGATGGAGATGCGCGGCGTGGCGGGCGTGCAGTCGGTGGTGAGTGTGCCTTCGCTCGCGAAGATTTCGATTGCCGCCTTCAACGAAGGCAATCCGCGCTGGGGTGCCCTGCCGCGTTCGAGCGATGGCCTCACGCAAGGCACGAGTGCGTTCGATCCGGACAACGGAATGAACACTGAGAACTGCCAGGCGATTCAGGTATTGATCTACACCACTGATCATGAGGGCAAGACGATTGCGCATATCGTCGACGAGATCAAGCGGCTGGCTGCGGCGGACCACACGCCGAATATTGCTTTCCGGCTCGCGGGCGGCAACGTCGGCGTGATGGCGGCGACCAACGAAGCGGTTGGCGATGCCGAGGTAGCGATGCTGCTGTCGATTTTTGGCGCGATCGCGTTGCTGTGCTTCGTGACGTTCCGGTCGTGGCGCGCGGTGTTGTGCATCGTCGTGCCACTGACGGTGGTGTCGATTTTGTGCAATGCGGTGATGGCGTGGCTCGGCATCGGCCTGAAGGTCGCCACCTTGCCGGTGATTACGCTGGGCGTGGGGGTGGGCGTCGACTACGGCATCTACCTGTACGAACGGTTGCAGCATGAAGTGCGCGGGGGCGCCACCTTGCCCGATGCGTTCGCGGCGGCGATGCGTCAGCGCGGCACCGCGGCCTTGTTCACGGCGGTGACCATGTTCATCGGCGTGGGGACGTGGGCGTTTTCGGCGCTCAAGTTCCAGGTGGATATGGGCGTGCTGCTTGCCTTCATGTTCCTTGTCAATCTGTTCGGCGCGGTGTTTCTGTTGCCTGCGCTGGCGGCATGGCTCGGGGTGGAGCGGGCAGAGCGGCATGCGGGCGCGCGGCTTGGCGGGGCGGACGTGCCGAATGCGGCGGATGCGCTGGATCTGCCGGCGGCGCCGGGGGCGTCTGTGCGCGGTGCTGCGTCGGCTCCTGGCGAAGTCGAGCCCGCGGCGCTCGAGCATGGTAATCCCGCGCGCTGACTGGTAGCTGAAGTCCCTAGTCCGTCGGGACGATGAAGGCGGAGTGCGTCGCGCTTATCGTCAGGCGTGAGCGCGAAAGTGTGCGTGCGCTCCGCAAGAACACTAATGACGGCGGCTATACAGGAGCGCCGTCTTTTCCAATGGAGGAGATACGAGATGTCCGCACGTCCCTACAGAATTGAAGCGCAGCCGCTGGTGCAGCGATATGCACGCGGCTGGCATTGTCTTGGTCTTGCCAGTGACTTTAAGGACGGCAAGCCGCACACGCTGAACATCTTTGGCCAACGTCTTGCCGCGTTCATGGATTCGCAGGGGCGCGTGAACGTGGTCGACGGCTTTTGTCCGCATATGGGTGGCGATCTGAGCACTGGCCGCGTGGACGGCGACACGCTGGTGTGTCCGTTTCACGGCTGGCAGTGGGACGGCGAGGGCAACTGCCAGTCGATTCCGTACTGCAAGCGGATTCCGCCGAAGGCAAAAATCGGCGCATGGCAGACGTGTGAACAGAATCAGCTCCTGTTCATCTGGCACGATCCTGAAGGTCATCCGCCGGGCGAGGACGTCGCGATTCCCCGCATCGATGCATGTTCTTCCGACGAATGGTCCGATTGGGTCGTGGACCTGATGGTGATCGGCACCAATTGCCGCGAGCTGGTCGACAACATTTCGGACATGGCGCACTTTTCCACGGTGCACGGCGCGCCGGTCGATTACTTCGCGAACCTGTTCGAAGGACACAAAGCGACGCAATTGCTGGTGGGCCGCAGCGAACGTCTCGGTGACGACGAGTTGATCGCGCTGTCCACTTACTTTGGCCCGGCGTATCACATCACCGAGATGACAGGGCAAAGCGGCGGCCATCCGATTCATTCGATTCTGCTGAACTGCCATGTGCCGATCGACATGAACAGTTTCGAGTTGCGTTATGGCGTGATGGTGAAAAAGGTTCCCGGTTTGTCCGACGAACAGAACATGGAGATTGCGCGCGCGTATTCGAAGCAGGCGCAGGCCGCGTTTTATGAAGACGTGGCGATCTGGGACACCAAGACGCGGATCGACAATCCGTTGTTGTGCGAGGGCGATGGTCCGTTGTATCAGATGCGCGACTGGTATTCGCAGTTTTATCTCGATGCGGCGGATGTACGGCCTTCGAGTACGGCGAGAAAGGTGGTGGAGATCAAGGTGCGCGAAGGCGGTGCGCCGCCGCCTTTGCGACATGTATTCGAGGCGTGATGAACCGTGGCAAGGGCGGTGCATGCGCCGCCTTCAGACTGCCGATCAACCCCACGTTCTTCGGAGCGTGGGGTTTTTTGCATTAGGGATTCGTTGCGACGGAGGGCGCGGCCTCCAGATAGTTCTGGCGGATCTTTTCCGTATTCACGTGAAGCACGTCCACGAGGTAGTGCTGCATACCGCCGTATTGCTGATCGATGACCTCCATTGCCGCGCCGATGTAGCCGGGATCGACGGCCAGGAGCGGGGCCAGCACATCGGGCGCGACGCCGATCTTTTGCAACTGCGCGGTTGCTTGGGCGTTGCCTGCCGCGTTATAGCGGTTCGATTCCAGGTAATTGGCAATTGCGGTAGCGCGATCGACGCCTAGCGCGGACAGCAGCAGGACGGTGGCGAATCCTGTGCGGTCTTTACCGGCGGTGCAGTGATAGAGGATGGTTTTGTTTTCTTCTGCGAGTTTTAGAAACCGGCTGAATTGCGGTTGGTAGTCGCTGGGGAATTGCTTGTAAAGCGAGATCATGAATTGATGCATTTGCGCCGGTGTGGAGCGCTTGAGCAATGGGATGATTGCTTCGGGGGAGAGGTTTCCGGCGAGTACGGGATCGGCTTGCCAGGGGAATTGAGTGGCGAAGGTCTGTTCGGCGGGTTTCTTTTCGCTTTCGGCGCGGAAGTCGAGGATGACGTCCAGGTGCATTGCCTTGAGTTTGGCGACGTCGGCTGGTGTGGCGAAGGCCGGGTTGCCGCTCCGGTAGAGGCGGCCGGGCTGGATCTGGCGGCCATCCAGGGTTGTTAGGCCCGCGAGGTCGCGGGTGTTCTGGATTTTTTCCATCTGGATGTAGGGGGTGGGGGTGGCTTGCTGGGCGGGTTGGGCTGTTGCTGTTATGGCTATCGTCGATAGTAGGGCAGCTAGTGCTGTGGGGATCTTCTGGTTGTGGTTCATGGTTTGGGGTTTGATGGTTTTGGTTAGTGATGGTTTTTTGCCTGTGCGGCGCTTTGTTTGTGTTTTTATGGTGTTGGCCTTTCCTTGTGTTCTTATTGGTTTATTAGTGTTCCCCCTGTGCGGGGGGGCACCTACTTTTCTTTGCCTGCCGCAAAGAAAAGTAGGCAAAAGAAAGCGGCTCACACCGCCAGCTCTTAAGCGGGTCCCCTGGCTTGGAGGAGGTAGTGGTGCATCTGGAATCTGTGCCCTCGCACACTCCACGTTAGTGACAAAGGATTCATCAGCTCCCACTCCGCACTGCGTGCGTCGCGGATCGGCCTGCCAGGGAAACCATAGGCTTCGCTTCACGCACCAGGGGCCATCGGCTTCGCCTCGGCGAAGCGCCTCCGCACTCATGGGCGAACCCCACTTCGCATGAAGTGACCGCGGTCGCGGTGCAACGGTGAGCCGGGAGCCGAACGGAACGCGACGGCGGAAACACGGCGAACGGCTTTACGAATTACCGCGTCGGCGCGCGCAGCGCCGCCGGAAGTATGACGGCCTTGTCACTTACGCTGAATGTGCGAGGGCACCGATTCCAGATGCACCACTACCTCCTCCAAGCCAGGGGACCCGGTTAAGAGCTGGCGGTGTGAGCCGCTTTCTTTTGCCTACTTTTCTTTGCGGCAGGCAAAGAAAAGTAGGTGCTGCCCCGCACAGGGGCAACGCTAATAAACCAATAAGAAATCAAGGAAAGGCCAACACCATAAAAGTACAGCAAGGAAAGGCCAACACCATAAAACCACAAACAAACCGCCGAGCAGGCAAAAAACCTACAACACCAAAACCCCCCGCTCCCGCGCAAGCGTCAACGCCGTATCTTCAATCATATCCTCCTGCCCGCCGACCAGGCGCTTCCTCCCCATTTCGACAAGAATATCCCGCGCCGGAACCCGATACTTCGCTTCAGCCCGCTTGGCAAACAACAAGAACGACGAATAAACACCCGCATATCCAAGCGTCAACGCATCGCGATCAATCCGGATCGGCGCGTCCATGATCGGCACCACAAGATCCTCGGCCACGTCCGAGATACTGAAAACGTCAACACCCGTCTCAATCCCCATCCGCTCGCACACAGCGATAAGAACTTCCATCGGCGTATTGCCAGCGCCAGCCCCGAGCCCAGCAGCAGCGGCATCGATACGATTGGCCCCAGCGGCCACAGCTGCAATCGAATTCGCCACCCCCATCGCAAGATTGTGATGCCCGTGAAAACCCAACTCCGTTTCAGGCTTCAACGCGGAACGAACCAGGCCAATACGCGCAGTCACATCGTCAGGCAACATGTAACCGGCGGAGTCGGTGATATAGATGCAGTTCGCCCCATACGATTCCATCAGCTTTGCCTGTTTGACGAGCTGCTCGGGCGGCGACATATGCGCCATCATCAGAAAGCCAACCGTGTCCATCTCCAGCTTGCGCGCAAGACCAATGTGCTGCTCGGACACGTCAGCTTCCGTACAGTGCGTCGCGACCCGGATCGTGTGCACGCCGAGTTCGTGCGCCATGCGCAAATGTTCAACCGTCCCGATACCCGGCAGCAGCAGGGCGGACACCCTGGCCTGTTTCAGCTCGCCGATCACGGCGCTGAGATAGGCCTCGTCGGTATGCGCGGGAAAGCCGTAATTGACCGATGCGCCACCCAGGCCGTCGCCGTGCGTGACTTCGATGAGCGGCACGCCAGCGGCGTCGAGCCCGCGTGCGATCGAACGCATCTGGTCGAGTGAAATCTGATGGCGCTTGGGATGCATGCCGTCGCGCAACGTCATGTCGTGTACGGTGATGCGGGTGCCTGCTAGTGACATGTCGGACTCCTTATGCAGTGGCGGGCGATGCAGCGAGCATCTGTTGGGCAAATACTTCGGCGGTTCGCGCGGCAGCGGCAGTCATGATGTCGAGATTGCCCGCGTATTTCGGCAGATAGTCGCCGAGGCCTTCGACTTCCATGAATACGGACACACGGCGGCCGTCGAACACGGGGCCGTTTTTCAACGTATAGCCCGGCACGTATTGGCGTACTTCCTCGATCATCGCGTGCACGGAAGCCGTAATCGCTTCGACGTCCGGATCGGTTTCCGTCAGGCAATGGATCGTGTCGCGCATGATCAGCGGCGGCTCGGCCGGATTGATCACGATGATCGCCTTGCCCACCGCAGCGCCGCCGATCTGCTCGATCGCGAGCGAAGTGGTGCGGGTGAACTCGTCGATGTTCTTACGCGTACCGGGGCCGACCGAACGCGACGACACGGTCGCGACAATTTCGCCGTACACCACGCGCTGCACGCGCGAAACCGCATACACCATCGGAATGGTCGCCTGGCCACCGCACGTGACCATGTTGACGTTCATGGCCTGCTGGTCGATCTGCGCAGCGAGGTTGACCGGCGGCACGCAGAACGGGCCGATCGCAGCGGGTGTCAGGTCGATCACGCGCACGCCGCGCGCGGTCAGTTTGTCAGAGTGCTCGCGGTGCACGTATGCGGAAGTGGCGTCGAAGGCGATGCGGATATCGTCGGCGGCCAGATGGGGCAGCAAGCCGTCAATACCGTCGGCAGTCGTTTTCAGTCCCATTTCGCGGGCCCGCGCGAGGCCGTCGGAGTCAGGGTCGACGCCCACCATCCACACGGGTTCGAGCACCGCGCTGCGGCGCAGTTTGTACAGCAGATCGGTGCCGATGTTGCCGGGCCCGATCAACGCGCATTTGATCTTGCTCATTCAATGGATCCTCAAGGAAAAGACACTCAAACGGTCAGATGAAGCGCACAGCGCAACTGCCGATGCCTTCAATCCGCATGTGCAGCTGGTCGCCGCAAGCGACAGGTATCAATGCCGCCAGCGAACCCGACAGCACGACTTCTCCGGCGAGCAATGGCATGCCGAGTTCGCCTAGCGTGTTCGCAAGCCATGCCACCGCATCGGCCGGGTGACCCAGCGCGGCAGCGCCGATTCCCTCCGCTACACGCGCGCCGTTCTTATCGAGCGTCATGCGGCAAGCGGCGAGATCGAGCGCGTGCGGTGAGACGCGCTCATCGCCGAGCACGTAGACGCCACAAGAGGCGTTATCGGCCACCGTGTCGCCGATGCGGATCGCCCAGTCGCGGACGCGCGAATCGACGATCTCGAAGCAGGCGCCGACGGCTTCGGTTGCGGCCAGCACCGCGTCTCGCGTGATGCCCGGGCCGCGCAAATCGTCTTTCAGATAGAACGCAATTTCGCCTTCCGCGCGCGGTGCGATCAGCTTCGCGATCGGGATGTCCTCGCCTGCGACGTAGTGCATACCGGACAGGAGCACGCCGAAATCCGGCTGGCGCACGTCGAGCATGTCCTGCACGGCCTGGCTCGTTACGCCGATTTTCTTGCCGACAATGGTTTCACCCGCTTCGATGCGGCGTGCGACGAAATGCTGCTGCACGCGGTAAGCGTCGGCGAGCGACAACCCGCCGGCGCGTGCCGAGAACGGTGCGATCGGCGCGCGCTCGCGCCATGCGTGGTAAAGCTCGTCGCCGAGTGTGGCGTGAAGTGTCGAAGTCATGGCGAGCGCCAATAGAAAGGGAAAAGCGCCGGGGCGGACCTGAATCCGTCCCCGGTCGTGGCCTCAAACGAGGTGCAACGAGATCAATTACCCGCGCCGCGAATCGCGTCGGGTGAGAAGTACGCTTCGGTCAGTTGCGAGCCGCGCGTGAGCACGGGCATCGGTTCCTGATTCGACAGACGGTCCGCGTAGTAGGCGCCCGAGATCAGATCGTGATAGAACACGGAGGTCGAGTAGAACGTTTTGGCGTCGAACGCATAGAGCGTCGGGGCGAGGTTGGTGCGCCACAGCGTGCCGCGGGCGTCGTAGTTATCGGCGGTAACTGCGTTCCAGGTGTCTTCGTCGAGATACAGCACTCGTTTCGCATATTGATGGCGATAACCGGATTTGAGCGTCGCCTGCAACACCCACACGCGATGCAGTTCGAAGCGCATGTACTGCGTGTTCTCATGGCCCTTGGTCAGAATATCGGTGTATTTGATCGACGGGTCCATCAGTTTGTAGTTGTCGTACGGCACATACACTTCGCGCTTGCCGAGGATCTTCCAGTCGTAACGTTCGCCTGAACCGTTGAAGAGGCGATCGTCGTCGACGGTGCGAAAGCCGCCCGGGCCTTCGGGTTGATCGAAGCCGAACTCAGGCGCCTGACGCACGCGCCGTGTGCCCGGGTTATAGGACCACGTGCGGCGTGTATCGGAGCCTTCCTGGTCCCACATCTCAAAGCCGGTGATGATCGTGCCGCGATCGGACAAGGGCAGCATGGTGGTCTGACGGAAGAAGCTCTTTGCGTTCAGCGCGTTCTTCGGATCGAAGTGGTCGGCGCTGCGCGGCCCGTAAATCGCGTACTGCACCTTACCCCATGCAATATTGCCGTCGGGGTAGACCACGGCCTGATCGTAGGTCGCGGTTTCGCCTTCGATCGCCGATGCGAAACGCAGATTCCACATCGCCTCGACACCGTGTTTCGGCACCGGGAACGGCGTGACCGGCGGGAAATCCTTGAGGCCGTTCTGGTCTTTCGTCATCGTGGTGGTCGGCGCGTACAGACGGATGTCCTTGTACACGGCGTCGCCATAGCTGAAATCGCGGTGGCTCGGATAGACCGGAATCTTGAAGGTATCCGGATACTTCTTGAGCAGCGCTTTCTCGCCGTCGGTGAGACGCGCTTCGTACTGCTGCATGTTCTGCGCGGTGATCACGAAGAGCGGTTTCTCGTTCGCATACGGATCGGGAAAGCGCTGGCCCGGCTTGTAGTCGACGCCCGACGGCGTGCCGAACCATTTGCCGCTCCACGCGGGAATCGTGCCGTCGGCGTTGCCCGCGCGTTCGGCACCCATCGGCGTGAGCGGACCTTCGAGTTTGGCGATATCTTCGGGGCTGGTTTTGGCGAACGATGGGGCGCCCAGTGCGGCTGCGAGCACCGCGCCTGCCGCGAAAACGCCGACACGCAGTGTGGGATTGAAAATTCGACTCATGACCAAATCCTCTTGCAGTAAAAATACGGCTGATTCAAAGGGTGATGCTTGCTGCAAAGCGCCTGAAACACAGGGCGCTCATCAAGCTCGGCGTGCGGCATCAGAACGAGTAGGTCGCTGTCGCGAGCACATAATCGCGATCGGCGAGCGGGCGATTGTTCGGGTCCGGCGTGCCGAGGAATTTCGCGTAGACAATCCCGAGCTTCAGGTTGCTCAGGCGCGTGAAGTTCACACCGACCGTCACGCGGTGGTCGCCCACGCCGGTCAATGAACCCAGCGCACCGGATAGTGCGGATTTGCCGGTGAAGTCGTCGGCATAGGTGATCGGCACGTCGACGTCCCAGCCGTTGAAGACGTTCTTGTAGCTGAGGGTCCATGCCACCTCGAAGGCGGCGGAATTGCGCGTGTTGCTGAGCGTCGTCGAGCCCATGATCGGCGTGAGGTTGCCGGCGTGCACATACGAGACTTCACCTACCAGCGTTTGCGATGCGGCAAGGAAGGTCGGTCCGATCGAATAGATTGCGGAGAGATTCGATTGCCATACGTCGCCGCGCGTGGACTGTGCACCCGCGGGTGTGTTCACGAGCACCGCGGCGCCTTGACGGTACGACGTTTCACCAGCGACGTTCACGCCGTTCAGATCGGTCGAGAAGCTCAGGCCGGAGAGTTTGATGTGGTCGAAGTACTTTTGCTGGTACTGGAGCGTCGGGAAGAACGTCGTGACGACACTCGGGTTCATGTCGTTGTAGTGCAGGTAGTACGCACCGATTTCGGTGTCGCCGAACACGCGCCAGCGTGCGCCCACACCCCACTGGTCGTCGCCGTTCGGCCGGATGTCGTTGCCACGCGGAATCTGGATGCCGCCCGGCCCGATGATGTATTGCGCGCCGGGGCCGACGACGTCCGAGTAGCTCCAGAAGGCGCCGGGCGGCACGAGTCGGTTAGGCTGGAACGCAAACTGGTAATAGCCGAGCAGGCTGAAGTTAGGCGCGATTTGCCACTGCGTCGAAATCTGCGGCACGGGCAGCAGGATGTCCTTGACCTCCGCTCCGGCCACATAGCTCGCGGTCGCATTGGCCGGCCCCTGGGCGCCCGAGATGTTCGGAAAGAACACGCTTTCGCCCCACGCGACCACTTGCTCGCCCACCTTGACGTTCAGACTCGTGCCGCCCAGATGAATCGTGTCGTACGCATAGGCTGCGAGCAACTGCGGATATCCGCCGGCAAAGTAGCTCGCGTCGCTGGTGAACTGGTTATACGCGCCGCTATGGTTGACGGTGAAGGGCGCGTCGTTGTTGTTCGGGTGCTGGTATGCCTGATCGTAGAACACGTTGGCTCGCACGAAGACACCCCAGTCGTCGTGCTTGAGGTTCACTTCGCCGAGCAGGCTGACCTGATTCTCGATCAGCTTGTTCTTCGCGAAGTTGCGGTCGCCGTCGTCGCCGTTGATGTTTTCGGGCGTCAGCAGATTGCCGCTCGGCGCGCGCGTGCGCATTCCAAGGCCGTAGCCGAGCGTGAAGGTGTAATCGAGCGTGGTGTCCGCGCCGAGATTGACCGTGTCGCCCGCGTAAGCCGATGTGGCGAACGTCGTCATCGTTGCTGCCGACGCCGCTGCCAGCACGGCGAGTCTGCATGCCGCGCACACCGCGCGCATCGCCGGTGCGCGCTCTTGTGTTCCGTTGATCTGCATTCCGTCTCCTCTGTGGTCACTTCTGAAATTTGTTGTGATCAGAGGTTAGGGGGCACGTGCGGCGCGAGAATCGTCAAAACGGACTAGTCGCTTGCCCCAGGGATGCGAGGCGTGCGTGTGTGAATGCGTCTACGGCTTGGTGGCGAACGCCTTGTGCATGTCGGTGGCCGCGAGGAAGGCGGGCACTTCGCCGCCGCCTTCGAGAATCAGATTGCTGCCCGATGCATAAGCGGCGTGCGGCGAGGCGAGGAACAGGCACGCGGACGCAATGTCGCCGGGTTTCGCGAGCCGGCCGGCGGGAATCGTCGCGGTGATGTTGTCGAGCGCGGCCGCGCCGTCCGCCGATGAGGACCCCATATGGCCGCTGGTGGCGGCTTCGGTTTCGACGAGACTCGGGCTCACTGCGCACACGCGAACCTTGGGAGCCCATTCCACGGCGAGCGAGCGCACCGCATTCAGCAGGCCGGCTTTTGCCGCCCCATAGGCCGCTGTTCCCGGTGACGCCCGCAAACCGCTCACGCTGCCGATGAACAGCAGAACGCCGCCTTCCGCCTGCTGTTGCATCAGCGCATTCGCACGTTGCGCGAGTTGGAGCGGCGCCAGCAGGTTCAGGCGGATGACGGCTTCGGTGAAGCGCGGCGAGGCCTGCGCGGCGAGCGCGAAGGGCGCACCGCCCGCGTTGTTGACGAGCACGTCAAGCCGGCCGGTTTCGCGTTCGATCCGCGCGAGCATGGCGTCGATTGTGTCGATGTCGCGTACGTCCGCGGCGATGAAACGTGGGGCGTTCTCAGGAAAAACCGCCTTCAGACCCTCTTGCGGATTTGTCTGCGAGTCCGCCGCTGCGCTCGCGGGCGGCGTGCGGCCGCAGACGTACACCGTTGCGCCCGCGTCGCCGAACGCTTGTGCGATGGCCGCACCGATCCCTTTGGTGCCGCCGGTCACCAGCACCACCTTGCCGCTGAAATCGAACCCGTTCATTGCCGTTTTCTCCGTTCGTTCATGTGGGGCCGATGGTAGGAGAAATGCGGCGCTGCCTCGTAGTCTGAAAAGACGATGTTCCGCGGTGGATTCGAAGGGATGATGTTTTCGCTGGCGACCCTCGCACAATCTGCCGCGCCGAAGAGCGCGGCGCGAGGCAGTGACCAACTTGCATGGGGCAGGAGTAAGCGCTGAAGCGCTAACTCCTGCCGACTCGCAATTTGCATGGGGCAGGAGTAAGCGCTGAAGCGCTAACTCCTGCCGACACCGGAGACAAGCGCGCATGAATGCAACACCCACCGAGTCCCAACACGCCGATGCGCACGCCAGGTCCGGCAACGCGCCTGCCGCTCTGCATGCACCCAAGGGGATTTTCACGGAAGTCCCTGGCGGCCTGACCCTGCATCACTTCGAAGCCGGCAGCGGCGCGCCCGTTGTGTTCATTCACGGCAGCGGGCCCGGCGCGAGCGGCTTCAGCAACTTCAAGCACAACTACCCGCAGTTCGCCGCCGCCGGTCATCGCGCGATCGTGGTCGATCTGCCGGGCTACGGCGCATCGTCGAAGCCCGCGGACGTGAACTACACGCTCGACTTCTTCGTCGACGCGTTGCGTGCGCAACTCACCGCGAACGGCATCGGCCGGGCGACCCTGCTCGGCAATTCGCTCGGCGGCGCGATCGCGTTGCAATACGCGCTCGACTATCCCGACGACGTGGACAGCCTGATCATGATGGCCCCGGGCGGTGTCGAGGAGCGCGAGACCTACTTCAGGATGGAGGGCATCCAGAAGATGGTGTCGCTCTTCACGAACCGCCAGATGAACCGCCTGACGATGCGGCAATTGCTCGAACTGCTGGTGTTCGATCGCAGCCTCGTCACGGATGCGCTGGTCGATGAGCGTCTCGCCGTGTGCGAACAGCAGCCGCCGGAAGTGCTGTCGACCATGCGCGTGCCCAACCTGACAGAACGGCTCGGTGAACTCAAATGTCCGGTGCTGGGATTCTGGGGCACGGACGACCGCTTCAATCCGGCCAGCGGCGCGATGCGTTTTCTCGAACATTGCGCCGATGCGCGCTTTGTTCTGATGAATCGCTGCGGACACTGGGTCATGGTCGAGCATCGGCGGTATTTCAATCGCGAATGTCTGGAATTTCTCGCGGAACGGCGCGCCGCTTGAGGCATGCTTTGGATGCGGCCTCGCGGGCGTGATTGGCATGATCGGTGTGACTCGTGTGACTCGTGTGACTCGTGCGCCCCGTGTGACCGGCTAAGAGCCTGGCGCCGCAGAAACCCCAACTACAACATGACGGAGACGCTATGACATTTCCCCATCAACTGTTCGACATGAGCGGCAAGGTGACCGCCATCACAGGCGGCGCGCGCGGCATCGGTGCGCAGACGGCCCGCACGCTGGCGGCGGCCGGTTCGGCGATCGCGGTGCTCGACGTACTGACGGAGCCGGGCGAGCAACTGGTCGCCGAGATCAACGAGTCGGGCGGCCGCGCGGCGTTCTGGAAGATGGACGTCACGCAGGAGGACAACGTGCAGCGCGTGTTCGGCGAAATCGCCACGCGCTTTGGACGGCTCGACGCCCTGGTGAACAACGCCGGTATCGAAGGCGCGAATCTGCCCACGCACGAAATGACGCTGCAGCAATGGCAGAAAGTCATCGATGTGAATGTGACAGGCGTGTTTCTCTGCACCAAGTATGCGATTCCGCACATGTTGGCGGCGGGAGGCGGTTCGATCGTGAATCTGTCTTCGATGTACGGGCTGGTCGGTGGGCCGGACGTGCCGGCGTATCACGCATCGAAGGGCGCGGTGCGATTGATGGCGAAGACCGAGGCGATGCTGTACGCCACGCAGAACATCCGCGCGAATTCCGTGCACCCCGGTTTTATCCGCACGCCGCTGCTGGAAGAGGCATTCGCCAAGCTCGGTGATCCGGAGCAGATTTTCGAGCATATGAAAACGCTCGTGCCGCTCGCGAAAATCGGCGATCCGCAGGATATCGCAGCAGGCATTCTGTATCTGGTGTCGCCGGCCGGCCGTTATGTGACCGGCACGGAGCTGGTGATCGACGGCGGCTACACCGCACGTTAGGAGAGCAGATGAATACCAGCGAAAACATGAAGGCCCGCCTCGTCGACTATATCGAGGCGTTCAACGCGGCCGACGCTTCACGCGTCGTCGCATTGTTCGCCGATAACGCGAGCGTGGAGGACCCGGTCGGCACGCCCTTGAAAGAAGGCAAAAGCGAGATCGAAACGTTCTATACGTATGCGACGACGGTGGGCGCCCGGCTCGAACTGATGGCGCCGCCGCGCGGCTCGCACGGCAACAGCGCGTCGATCAGCTTTCGCGTGCATATCACGGGGCAGGACGGCCGGCCCGCGCACATCGACGTGACCGACGTCATGGACTTCGACGCTGCCGGCAAGATTCTGCGCATGCGTGCGTACTGGGGCGCGGACGACTATCACGTGCTCGCGGACGCGAGCTGAACCGGGACGGCGGGGCGATGGCGCTCTACTAGTTCAACGGCAAGCGGCCGCGCGTCGATCCGTCAGCGTACGTTCATCCGAGCGCTGTGCTGATCGGCGACGTGACGGTGGGCGCCTGCTGTTACATCGGGCCGCATGCGAGCCTGCGCGGGGATTTCGGCTCGGTGGTGGTGGAGCGCGGCAGCAACGTGCAGGATAGTTGCGTATTGCACACCGGCGTGGCGAACGCGTGCCGGCTTGGTGTCGACAGTCATGTCGGGCACAGCGCGATCATTCACGGCGCGACCCTGGAACCGAACACGATGGTCGGCATGCATGCCGTCGTGATGGACGGCGTCGTGCTCGGCGTGGCGAGCATCGTGGCCGCTTGCGCGTTCGTCAAGAAAGACTGGCGGGTGCCCGCGGGCGTACTGGTGGCCGGGGTGCCGGGGCGCGTGGTGCGTACCCTGAGCGAAGAAGAGATCGCGGCGAAATCGTCCGGAACCCGGCTTTACCAGCAACTCGCGGCGGATTGCCTGCGCACCATGCGCAGCGTTGAGGGTTGACGCCGCGCATTGGGTGGCATTAGTGCGGCGCCAAGGTTCAAACGCTGCGGCCGGTTCGACAAGCGTGCCGGCCGCAGCGCTCTTTCCTACCTTTGCTACGTCACATACCCCTGCGCCACATTGATCAGCTGCACGCGATTGCGCACGTTGAACAACTGCCGCAGGCGCCGCAAGTGGTAGTCGACGTTATGCGGCGACAGCCCGAGGAAGTAGGCAATTTCCTTGTCGCGCTGCCCTTGCACGACTGCTTTCAGCACCGCATGCTGCAAATCGCTCAGCGGGACGCGTTGCTGCTGCGCGGGCGCGATTCCGATCACGCTTTTCGCGTGCGTCCAGATGAATTCGTGGATCGTGTGCGCGAACATCAGCGTTTCGGCCACGATCGACTCCGTCATCCAGCGCGGGTTGCCGATCTCCGAGTTGAAGCACAGGCTCGCGCTCAGTTCCGGCTCGGGCAGCGGCATCTGCGTGAGGATCCCGCTTTTACGGCCGGTGGCCTCCAGCAAGTCGATCAGCCCACCGAGCCGCTCGCTGCGCATCTGCGCGCGCGGCTGGTCCGCTCGCATGTCGGCGGTATTCCAGAGGAACGGCATACCAGTCGGCGACGCCAGCGCAACGCGCGGATCGAGCTCGAAATAACGCTCGCGGAAATAGCGCGTGAGCCATGTCTGCGACTCGTAGCTGGTCAGCACGAACATCGTTTTGTGATGCGCGGTGGTGCGCGTGGCCGAATAGCTGAACGAGTCGAAGCCGAGTTGCCTGATGCGCCGCCGCACGAATTCGATGCGGTCCTGCGCGCTGCCAAATCGCACCAGCGGACTGATTATCGGTGCGGCTCGCCGCGCGGCGGGCGAAGGCGTGCCAATCTCCTCCTCGGTGAAGAGCGTGAGGAAACCTGCGGGCGCCACGCCTGATGCGGGGCGGGCGGATGCCCTGGATGCTTCAGCCGCGTGGGCTGATTTCTCGGGTTGCCGCGTGCCGGCCGGGTAAACCGGTTGTGCGGTAACCGCTGAGTTGTAAGCCGCCGACACGTGGCTGGCTTCGCCTTGCGGCGAGCCGGTCAGCCAATGCGGCAGCGTATCGCATTCGTGTTCCATGAAACGGTAGCTCCAGCGTTCGAAACGCGTGAAAGACGACAACCTGGATGATTAACTATTTCCAAATATTACGGTAGCCGGTTCCTTGCTATCATTTTTGAGATCTTGCGCTGACCTCTAGTCGACCAAACCGGCGATACGGGTGTGGCAGGGTTTGCTCATGTGCATACGGGACCTCCCAGGAAGAGACGTGATGGCAAAAATTCCAAGGCTGACAACGACGCTTGCGTACGACCGCTATATGGCGGGCCAGAAACTGGTGTCGAGCGTGGATCGCCCGTGGCGGCACCTGGTGCTGCGCTCGTACCTCGAACCGGACGAGCAGGAACTGCTGGAGGCACCTGGCCTGCAGGACGTCACGCTGATGACGCTCGGCAGCGGCGCCGAGCACCTCGAGCGCAACCTGAACGGACGCTGGGAAAGCGCCGACCTGCGCGTGGGCGACGTCTGGTTCGTGCCGCCCGTGCCGATCGCGTGGCGCTGGCGTTCGATCAGCGATGAGCCGCTGTCGACCGTCCATTTGCACCTGGAGCGCAGCCTGATCGACAGCGTAGCCGACCAGATGGAGCTGGGCGGCTCACGCGAACTGTCGCTTGGCGACGCGATGCAGTTTCATGATCCACTGATCGCCGCGATGCTCGGCGCCTTGCATCGCGCCGCGGGCGACCCTGCCGACTCGCGGCTGTATGTCGACGCGCTGGCTCACGCGCTCGCCGCTCATCTGTTGCAACATTACTCGCGCGACGCTCACGCCGAGGCCGGCCTGCCGCCGCAGCCGGAGCGCCTGGTGCCGCGCCGCATCCGCCGTGTAACCGATTACATTCGCGCCAATCTTGCCGCCGATCTGGCCATTGGCGAACTGGCCGCGCAGGCCGGGTTAAGCAGCTTTCATTTTGCTCGTGTGTTTCGCCGCGAGACCGGTGAAACACCTCATCAGTTTGTTACGCGCTTGCGGCTCGAGGAGGCTGCGAGGCTGTTGCGGGCCACCGATCAGCCGGTGCTGCAAATCGCGATCGCGGTTGGTTTCGAGAACGCCAGTCATTTCTCCGTGCAGTTCAAGCGTGGCTACGGCGTGACGCCGCTTGCCTACCGGCTGCGCGGCTGAGAGTCGGGTTGCGCGGGCGGGATCGTGTGAGCGGCTCGTCGGCGTCCGACACCCGAGCAGCAGGCCGACGATTGACGGCACGCGGGCGGCTCGCCTGTCGTGATACGTTGTGCTGCTGTTGCTGTGCTGCACGGGGATGTCCGGTCGCCGCATGGCACAGCGCAGCGTGACCCGCTGCGGTGGATCATCGAGGGCAAGGGTCAATGAATCGCCAAAACGGCAATCACGCACTTTTCGCAGTTTGCTGCGCATTGCGCGGCTTGCAAACTACGAACTTTCGTGGCGTTGCTGGAGATGGATCTGGCATGGGCGTGCCTTGATGCTGTTCCGTCCAGTCCTGGACCCTTCGGGTTCAATATGTGGTACGCGTGAAGCCGCCTGCAACCGTTGTGCCTGCTGGGTTGCGATGGGTGGCAGCGATTCGCGCCGGGGCGCCATGAGCTGGCGGCGCCCTGCACGTTGTGCAGTGGTCGCCGCCACTGGTTCAACTGGCCTGACCAGATGTACCGCAACTGTATCTGTCGAAGCATTGCATCGGCCGACAGAATGATGCGCCTGCAGCCTCGCCCCAGCCGGCGTCTGACCGACCTTTCCATTCAACCCGTCACACCGGATACCTAGCGATGACCCGACTCCGAATCACCTCCTGCGGCCACGTCTTTACCGCCGAAACTCATCCTGACGCGCCGCAAACGGTGGCCGCCTTTCTGAAACTCCTGCCGTACCGTCAGAAGATCATCCACGTGCGCTGGAGCGGCGAGGGCTGCTGGGTTCCGCTTGGCGACTTCAAACTTGAAAACGATGGTGTGACGGTCGGCTTCGAGAATCACACGAGCCATCCGTCGGTTGGCGACATCCTGTTTTACCCGGGTGGCTACAGCGAGACCGAGATCATTCTTGCGTACGGTTCGTGCTGCTTCGCGAGCAAGATGGGCCAGCTGGCGGGTAATCACTTCCTGACCATCGTCGAAGGCAAGGAAAAGCTGCGCGAACTCGGCACCAAGGTGCTGTGGGAAGGCGCGCAAGACGTGCTGTTCGAGAAGATCTGAAGTTCTTCGATGAACTGATGGCGTCGTGCCGGCCCGCGATCGAAGCGAATGGGCGGCGCCTCGGCAAATAGTTGTGTCTACCTCGGCGAGCGGCATCAGACCGCTTGCTGACTTGTCTCGTTCAATGCCCGTGGCTCGCACGGCGCTGCGTCATGTCACGTCACGTCACGTCACGTCACGTCACGTCACGTCACGTCACGTCCTTGGTTCAATACTCCTCCTCCTGGCTTAAGAAACGTTAAGAGCGTGTCTTAACGCCGCCTAAAAATATCCTGGTTTATCTAGGACGTTTGGCACTTTTCGTCCTAAACGCGGTATGTCGTTTTTCCTTATTCAAGCTAAAACATTGCTTTTAGGAGTTGTCGTATTCGCCATCGTGTAAGCGGACGGCAAACTAGGGGACTCGCGTTTGTCAGTCAGATAGTGCGGCGCATTCCTAAGTTTTTTGGCGTTTGCGTTACTTAGGTATATCCGATGCTTCCTGATCCGGCGACAAACTAGAGGCGGCGCGTTTGGTCAGTGAACGTGGAGGGCATTCTTAAGTTTTTCTGTTTTTAGGTTAATTCTTTAGGATGTCTTAAGAAAAATCCTGGTGTCTGAATGTCGATAAAAATGATTGGGAGGAATGTTGAACAAGACCTATAAGACTGTTTGGAATAGAACGACCCGTACGTATGTTGCTGCGTCGGAGGTGGCGAAGAGCCGTGGCGCTAAGGGTGCGTCGGCATGCAGTGCGCTGGTGGCTGCCGGCGCGGGGTTGTTGGGTGTGTTGGCGGTTTCGCTGCCGGCTGAAGCGGCGGAGTGCGGGACAAGCAACGGCGATTGCGTTGCGGTGGATGGAACGTTGCACCTCGTTTCCGCGCTAAACAGCAACACCTCGGATAAATCTCTCAATGCGATCATGAACGCGACTGCCGGGTCCGATTCGGGTTTGCTGACGGCGCTCCAGCGGCCACTTGCCGCCACGGTGACCCGTTCCGGACTATTGGGTGCTGGCGCTGAGGTTCAAGCCGACGAGGTGCCGGTCACGCAGTACATTGCCGTCAGTCCGGTCATCACGCCCGGCCTGACGACAACCGCCTTGTATGGAGAGAACGCAATGGCGGTCGGCGTTGGCGCGACAGCGTTGGGCGACGGTTCGCTGGCGGTCGGCGCGGGCTCGGGAGCATCGCGGAATGCCGCCACAGCGGTAGGCTCAGGGGCGGCGGCGCTGGCATTGAATTCAACGGTGGTCGGGGCCGGCGCGACTACCAATAGTATCGCCGAGAACGGCGTAGCGATTGGCTATCTCGCGAAGGCACAGAATGCCAATGCCTTGGCCATTGGTACGAACGTCCAGACTAATGCGGAAGACTCGATCGCCGCCGGTAGCGGCGCGTTTATAGGGAAGGAGGCAGCAAAAGCGATTGCGTTCGGTTCCGGCGCGAGCGTCAGCGCCGCGGGTTCCGTGGCGTTGGGGGCTGATTCCACCGCTGATCAGGCTAATGTGGTCTCCGTGGGCAGCGGCAGCTTGCAGCGCCGGATCATCAATGTCGCCGCCGGTACCCAGAACAATGACGTCGTGAATGTCTCGCAACTGAAAGGCGCGATAGCCGCGATCGGTGGCGGTGCGTCCGTTGCCTCAGACGGGGCGATCACGAGACCGGCATACAGGATAGGTGGTGCGACTTATAACGACGTCGGCTCGGCGCTGTACGCTTTGGCGGTTACCGGCGAAGCCGCGACCGCCGACTCGGTTCAGTACGATTCGACCTCGCACGACACGGTGACATTGGGCAACGCCGGCACCGCCGTTCAGCTCACCAACGTGCGCGCTGCGGCGCTCGCCGCAGACAGCTCGGACGCCGTGAACGGCTCGCAACTGTTCGCGACCAACCAGGCGGTGGCGCAGAACACCAGCGATATCGCCGCCAATACGACCGGCATCACGAACCTCGATCAGCGCGTCACGAATAACACGACCCAGATCACCAACCTCGATCGGCGCACCACCACCATCGAAGGAGACGTGACCAACATCACGAATCAGATCACGAATGGCGAGATCGGCCTTGTCCAGCAAGATCAGGTAACGCGCAATCTCACCGTCGCCAAAGACACCGACGGCGCCAGCGTCGATTTCACCGGCACCGGCGGCGCGCGCGAACTGACTGGGATCGCGGCGGGCACGACGGATACGTCCGCTGTCAATCTCGGCCAGCTCAAGCCGGTGGTGTCGGCGCTCGGCGGCGGCGCGCAGATCAACGCCGACGGCACGGTAACCAGTCCCACTTACCATGTGCAGGGGGCCACGCAAACCACAGTCGGCGATGCGCTCGGCTCGCTCGACAGCGGGCTTACCACGTTGCAGCAGAGCATGGAGATCGGCGGCATCGGCATCGTCACGCAAGATCCGGTGTCGCGCATCATCAACATCGGCGCGACCACGGACGGCAGTCTGATCAACGTAGCCGGCACGGCGGGCAATCGAGTGATCACCGGCGTAGCATCCGGCGCGGTCAACGCCGCGAGCACGGATGCGATCAACGGTTCGCAACTCTATTCGCATGCGGCAAGCACCGCGGTGGCGCTCGGTGGCGGCTCGACGGTCAACCAGGACGGTTCTGTGACGGCGCCGTCGTACAGCGTAGGCGGCACGGTCGTGAACAACGTCGGCAGCGCGATTACCAATCTGGATGGTCGCGTGACGCAGAACACCAGCGACATCGCGGGCTTGCAAACCACGATCGGCACCATGAGCGGCACCGTGGCGAACGCTGTCCAGTACGACAGTTCCGCGCACAACAAGGTCACGCTCGGCGGCACGGCAGCCAATGCGCCGAAGGTCACGCTCACCAACCTGCAGGCGGGCGACATATCGGCCACCAGTTCCGATGCGGTCACCGGTGCGCAACTCTGGGATACCAATCAGCAGATTGGCAACCTCACTCAATCCGTGAAGAACAGCCAGGTCACCGGCAGTTCATACGTCGCCGTCAACAGCTCAGGCAATGCGGCGCAGGCGATCGGCAACGGTACGGTGGCGATCGGCGGCGGCGCAACAGCGAGTGCGCCGAACTCGGTGGCGATCGGCGAAGGCTCGGTTGCCGATCTGTCGAACACGGTGTCGGTCGGTTCGAGCGGTAACGAGCGCCGCATCACCAACGTAGCAGCGGGACAGGCGCCTGGCGACGCCGTGAACATGCAGCAATTCCAGGGCGGCATGAACGAGATGGCGCGCAATGCGTATTCGGGCACAGCGTCGGCTATTGCGTTGACGATGATTCCCGAGGTCGATGCGAACAAGAATCTCGCGATCGGTGTCGGAACGGCCGGCTATAAGGGCTATCAGGCGGTGGCAGTGGGTCTGTCGGCCCGTGTCACTCAGAGCATCAAGGTGAAGCTCGGTGCGGGCATCAGTTCTGCCACGACGACAGTCGGCGCCGGTGCGGCGTACCAGTGGTAGCCGGAGAGGGAGGCTAGGAAAAGACGGCAAGGAGAACACGCGCGGCTTGCGCGCACGTGTTCTCCCGCTTGTCTGACACCCTGCACGTTCGATCGTGCGGGGTGTCGTTCAACACTTACTTGAACAGCTTCATCGCTTGCGCGAGCGTATTGATTACGCCCCATGCCAGCGGTAGCGTCACATACAGCCAGAAGACAGCGAGCTTGACCTTGTTGGTCGGATGAACGGCTTGAATGGTCGACATGCGAGTCTCCTTAGGCGCCTTTAGCGAGTTGTGCGTCAGTCATGTGGTGCTTGTCGTCGACACGCTTGACCAGCAGGTTGCAGACGAAGCCGATCACCAGCAGCACAACCATAATGTGGATCGTCATCGTGTAGGCATCCGCCTTTGCCACGCCGTGCGCCACTTCATACGCGCGGATGTAATTCACCAGCACGGGACCCGCAACGCCAGCCGCGGCCCAGGCGGTCAGCAGGCGGCCGTGAATGCCGCCGACGAACGCCGTGCCGAACATGTCCGCGAGATACGCGGGCACCGTCGAGAAGCCACCGCCGTACATCGACAGAATCACGCAGTACGCGAGCACGAACAGGGCGATCTGGCCGGAAGCCGCGAAGCCGGGCACGAGGTAGTACAGCACGGCACCGAGCGCGAAGAAGATGAAGTAGGTGTTCTTGCGGCCGATCCAATCCGAAGCCGAGGCCCACACGAAGCGGCCGCCCATATTGAACAGCGACAGCAGGCCGACGAAACCGGCGGCCGCGGCAGCCGTCACGGTGTCCTTGAAGCTCTCCTGAATCATCACCGAAGCCTGGCCGAGAATGCCGATGCCGGCCGTCACGTTCAGAAACAGCACCAGCCAGATCAGATAGAACTGCGGTGTCTTCAACGCCTGATCGATATGCACGTGGTTACGCGAAATCATTTTCTTCTGATTGGTCGCGGGCGGCGTCCAGCCGGCCGGCTTCCAGTCTGCCGGCGGTACGCGAATCGCGAGCGCGCCGATCGACATCGAGATGAAGTACGCAATGCCGAGCACGACGAAGGTCTCGGCCACGCCGATGCTGGTGGCGCTGCGGAAGTGGTTCATCAACGCCACCGACAAAGGTGCGGCAATCATCGCGCCGCCGCCGAAGCCCATGATCGCCATGCCGGTTGCCATGCCGCGACGGTCCGGGAACCAGCGGATCAACGTCGACACCGGCGACACGTAACCGAGGCCGAGTCCGATCCCGCCGATCACGCCATAGCCGAGATAGAGCAGCGCGATCTGATGCAGATGCACGCCGAGCGCGGAGACGAGGAAACCGCCGCCGAAGCAGCACGCGGCGGTGAACATCGTGCGGCGCGGGCCGACATGTTCGAGCCACTTGCCGGCAAATGCCGCCGACAAACCCAGGAACACGATCGCCAGCGAAAAGATCCAGCCGAGCGAGGTCAGCGACCAGTCGTCAGCGGTGGATTGCGTAATGCCGATGACCTTGGTCAGCGGACCGTTGAATACGGAGAAGGCGTACGCCTGGCCGATACAGAGGTGAACCGCGAGGGCCGCGGGCGGAACCATCCAGCGCGAGAACCCCGGTTTCGCAATGGTGGCCTGTTTGGAAAAGAATGGGGCAGAGCCTGAATTCCCGCTCGGCTCGGTGATGCTACTCATGGTCGGTCTCCGGTGACGAATGCTTTGTTATCGGCGTTTCATACACAATGCTTTAGTGTCGCGGCGTAAAAATTGCACGTCCACGCGCCGTCAATATATGTATTTCAATTGCATATAAAGTGCGCCGATTCGATGTGGAAGCGGCTTCGCCGAACGATAGGATGCGAATTGGGTCTTTGCAATATGAGATGTAAATACATAAGTCATTATCCGTATGAAATGGGGCCGTAATTTTTAGAAATGCGGCAGCGCGACATGAAGACCCGGAATGGACTACCGAATTCTGGGAACGTTGGACGCCGGAATCGGCAAAAAGGCGCGCGTTGAGAGGAGCGCGGGAGTTGGGGCGGCGGGAAATGAGAACGCCGGGAACGCCGCGGGCCAGCACGAGCAGTAGCAGGCTGACGAACGCGGCTTGAATGACAGAACGACCAACGGGAAATCCATCGCCCGAAAACAAACGGGCCGGCATTGGCACCTTCGCCAAGCCGGCCCGTCGCAACAATCCTCAGCGAAAATCAGGCGACCGTGCGCCCGGTCTTCATCTTCGCTGCCACCAGCACCGAGATCAGGCAGCCGATCGCCAGATACGCCGCCACCGGATGCCAGGAGCCGCCGGCAAAGCTGACCAGCGCCACCGCGATAAACGGCGTGAAGCCGCCGCCGACCACGCTCGCCACCTGATAACCGACGCCCGCGCCGCTATAGCGGTACTCGGTGCCGAACAGTTCGGTGAACATCGGTTGCTGCACGCTCACGACCATGTCGTGGGCAACGTTGGCGAGCATGACGGCGAAGATCACGATCCACACCGTCGAGCGGGCTTCGAGCGCGAGAAAGAACGGCACTGCGCTGAACATACCGATCAGCGCACCGATGATATACACGCGCCGACGGCCGAAACGGTCCGCAAGCCAGGCAAAGCAGGGAATTGTCACGCAGCTCACCGCGCCCACCAGCAGGCCGATCGAGAGGAAGAACTCGCGCGGCATGTGCAGATTGGCCGTCGAGTAGTTCAGGGCGAACGCCGTCACGATATACATCGTGAACAGCTCGGCAAGCCGCAGCGCGATGATCAGCAGGAACGCCTTGGGGTGCTTCAGCAATGCCTCGACGATCGGCAACCGTACGCTGCGTTCGCCGTGCTCGCCGACCTTCTCGACGAACTCCTTCGATTCTTCCATGCTCGAGCGGATCCACAGCGCAATCAGCACCAGCACCACACTGAACAGGAAGGGCAGACGCCAGCCCCAACTCAGGAACGACGCGTTGTCCATCGAGCGGCTGATGATCGCGACCAGCCCGGTCGAGAGCACGAGACCCACCCCATAGCCGACCTGCACGCCACTGCTGTAGAACGCCTTTTTCTTCTCCGGCGCGCTTTCCACCGCCATCAGCGCCGCACCACCCCATTCGCCGCCGACCGCGAAGCCCTGGATCGCGCGCAACGTCACGAGCAGCACCGGCGCCCACCAGCCGATGCTGGAGAAGGCCGGCAGCAGGCCGATCGCCGCAGTGGAGAGGCCCATCATCATCACCGTGAGGACCAGCATGCGCTTGCGTCCGAGCCGGTCGCCGTAGTGGCCGAACACGAAACCGCCGAGCGGCCGGAACAGAAAGCCGACGCCGAACGTCGCGAAGGCGGCGAGCGTGCCCATCGCCGGGCTGACCTTCGGGAAGAATTCGGCGTTGAAGACGAGCGCGGCGACAATGCCGTACAGCAGAAAGTCGTACCAGTCGACCACGGCGCCGACGAAGCTGCCAAGCGCCGCTTTACGTGCCCGGCTGCGCGCCGTGCGGTTGTCGGCCAAGGTCGTTTTCGGCGCATTTGGGACGGTGGTACTCATCACGATGTCTCCTTCAAATTCTCGGGGTACTGTCTGGAGGCGCGCGGCAGCGGCGGGGCAGATGCGGGCAGTGGCCGCTGCGGGTCCATGACAGGATTCCCGAAGGTTAATGATGGGACGCCGTTCCCACAATCCGCATTCAGGTGAAATTGCGCGATCATCGAACGCCGCCGCGCGCATAGCGCGCGTTTTGCGCGTTTACACCGAGCTTCATCGGTTTGAGCGAGCAGAGGAACCGTCCGCAGGCTGCTCGTGCTACCTTGAGCATGCAATCCTAAAAACAACATCGACTGATATACTACATACGGAATATTGATTTTTGCGGCGTTGCAGCATATGATTGAGTCATCTGTTCACTCAATCATTCGGAGTTGCAAATGGAATTTGTTCCTCTCGCGCTGCTTGCCGTTGCTGTTGTGGGTTTAGGCTCAGCCGCCACCATCCTGTTGACCCGCTGGATCTCGCAACCGGTTGCGCAGTTTGCAGCGCAACACGGCCGGTTCGTCGGCCTGGGCGAGCAAGACGGCGGAATGGCTGCGGCGGCGCCGTATCGTGCGCATGTTCAACCAGAGGCGATGCATGTCGTCAGAACTTCAAACTGAAGCAGTGGCCACACCCCTGACGCTGTCGTTGCAGCCGATCAGCGTGAGCGCGAGCTTGCGCGATCAGGCCTACGCCATGCTTCGCCAGGCCATTGCCGACGCGGATATCTATCGGACCCGTGAAGAAATCCGCCTGGACGAGCGCGTACTGAGCGAATCGCTGGGCGTGAGCCGCACGCCGGTGCGGGAGGCGATGACGCTGCTGGAGCAGGAAGGTTTTCTGCGCATGGTGCCGCGGCGCGGCATTTACATCGTGCGCAAGAGCAAGCGTGAAATCGTCGAAATGATCCAGATGTGGGCCGCGCTCGAAAGCATGGCGGCGCGTCTTGCCACGCTGCACGCCACGGACGAGGAAATCGCCCGCCTGCGCCACATGTTTGACCATTTCCGCGACGCCACGCCGGCGGAGCACATCGCCGAGTATTCGGACGCCAACATCGCGTTTCATCAGGCGATCGTTGAGTTGTCGAAGTCGCAGATCATTCTCGACACGATCAAGAACATCTTTATCCACGTGCGGGCGATTCGCCGCATGACCATTTCGCAAAGCGACCGCGCGTCGCGTTCGATTGTCGACCACCTGCGCATTATCGAGGCGTTGGAGCAGCGCGATACCGAACTGGCTGAGCGGCTGACGCGTCAGCATTCGCTCGACCTGGCGGCGTTTGTCGAGGCGAATTGCGATTTTCTGGATTGACGGCGGGTTAGGCGCCGGATTGGCGCTATGGATCGAAGAGGCCTGCGGTGAGGACATCACCGCAGGCCTTTTTGTTTCTCTGACCTGCATGCGGCAGGGGAGGTCAGCCAGCACATGGCGCCGCCACGCCGCGCCACCAGAATCGTCTCCCCAATGCCGCGTTTAGCCGGCGTCTTCTGTCCCTGTCCGTGTTCATCGTCTCCCCGTTTGGACGCCGTCAACTTGCAGTACGGGTTAAGCCCTGCTTGACGCTCCGTGAAATATGGTATGTGATATATCAAAGAGGCGGAAATGCACAGCGACTCAGTGTTTTCCCTCGGATCAAGAGCACGTGCGTGGTGTTATTTCGCTGCAATGTAGGCCAGGCAAGCATTCAACACGAAAACCCCGGAACAGCCGTATCTTGAAATCGATCTTGATTGAATGTGATATATCACATACCGTATGTATCGAGGCTACCCAGGCATCCACGCGAGTGGACGTTATCGAAGCGGGCGCGTCGGTCAATAACCGCTGCACAAAACTGACTGATCAGGAGACATGACATGAGTAAAGCACTCGACGGCGTGCGCATTCTCGATTTCACGCATGTGCAATCGGGGCCGACCTGCACGCAGTTGCTCGCGTGGTTCGGCGCGGACGTGATCAAGGTGGAGCGGGCCGGTGCCGGCGACATCACGCGTGAGCAGCTACGGGACATCCCCGAAGTGGACAGCTTGTACTTCACGATGCTCAATCACAACAAGCGCTCCGTCACGATCGATACCAAGAACCCGGAAGGCAAACTGGTGCTCGAGGCGCTGATCCAGAAGTGCGACGTGCTGGTGGAGAATTTCGCGCCGGGCGCACTCGACCGGATGGGCTTCACGTGGGAGCGGATCCAGGAATTGAATCCGCGCATGGTCGTGGCTTCGGTGAAGGGTTTCGGCCCGGGTCCCTACGAGGACTGCAAGGTCTACGAGAACGTCGCGCAATGCGCGGGCGGTGCGGCCTCGACCACTGGTTTCGACGATGGTCCGCCGGTGGTGAGCGGCGCGCAGATCGGCGACAGCGGCACGGGTTTGCATCTGGCACTCGGCATTGTCACGGCGCTGTATCAGCGCACGCAAACCGGGCGCGGTCAGAAGGTGCTCGCCGCGATGCAGGACGGCGTGCTCAACCTGTGCCGCGTGAAACTGCGCGACCAGCAGCGGCTCGACCGCACTGGCACGATGAAAGAGTATCCGCAATATCCGAACGGAACGTTCGGTGAAGCGGTGCCGCGCGCGGGGAATGCTTCGGGCGGCGGTCAGCCAGGCTGGATTCTGAAGTGCAAGGGCTGGGAGACGGATCCGAATGCGTATATCTACTTCATCACGCAGGCGCCGGTGTGGGCGAAGATCTGCAACGTGATCGGCAAGGAAGAATGGGCCACCGATCCGAATTACGCGACACCTGCCGCGCGCTTGCCGCATCTGAAGGACATCTTTGCCGAGATCGAGCGCTGGACCATGACCAAGACCAAGTTCGAGGCCATGCAGATCCTCAATAAATACGACATTCCTTGCGGGCCGATCCTGTCGATGAAGGAAATCGCCGAAGAGCCGTCGTTGCGCAAAACCGGCACGATTGTCGAAGTGGATCATCCGACCCGCGGCAAGTATTTGACGGTTGGCAATCCTATCAAACTGTCGGACAGCCCGACCGAAGTCAAGCGCTCGCCGCTGCTGGGCGAACATACCGACGAGGTGATGACCGAACTCGGCTACTCGCCCGAACAGATCAGCGCATTGCGCACCGCCGGCGCGATTTGAACGTTCAAGGAGCGACATATGGATACGTGGATGCGTTTCATGTCGAACGACGGTAGCGTCGTGTTCGGCCGGGTGGAAGGCGGCTATCTGCACGAGTACAAAAGTCTCGATCAACCGGTGCCGACCGGCGCTGTGTTGTCGACCCGTGCACTCACGCCGCTCGCGCCTTGTGCGCCCGGCAAGGTGGTCGCGTTGTGGAATAACTATCACGCGTTAGCGGCGAAGCTCGACAAGCCTGTGCCGGCCCATCCACTATTTCTGCTGAAGCCGGCGGAATCGGTGATCGGTTCGGGTCATGCGATCCAGCGGCCGCTCAGTTACGCGGGCAAGATCGTCTACGAAGGTGAGCTCGGCATTGTGATCGGGCGGCGCTGCCGCGATGCAAGTGCCGAAGAGGCCGCGGATTCGATCTTCGGCTATACGCTGGTCAATGACGTGACCGCGGCCGACCTGCTGAACGAGAATCCTCACTTCCCGCAATGGTGCCGGGCAAAGGGCTTCGATACGTTCTGCTGTATCGGACCCTCGATTGTTTCCGGTTTCGACTGGCGTGCAGCACGTCTCGTGACGACGCTCGACGATGTGGAGCGGCAGAACTATCCGCTCGCCGATATGGTGTTTTCGCCTGCCGAGCAGGTGCGTCTGATTTCGCAGGACCTCACGCTCGAGCCGGGCGATGTGATCGCATGCGGCACGTCGGTCGGCGTCGGATCGATCAAGGACGGCGCGACGGTAACGATCACGGTCGACGGGATCGGCACGCTGAGCAATACGCTGGCCGTTGCCTGCGAGGTAGCGATATGACGCGACGGCCTGGGCTCGTTGCGTTGCTTGGCAGCGCCACGGGGCTCGCTGTCATGTTGGGCGGGTTCGCCTGCTCTTTTTCGGCACCGGCGCAGGCAAATGTCGAGCGTATCGAACTCTATGCCGCGGTCTTCATCGGTACGTTGGTCTTCGCTACATCCGCCATCGCATTCTTCAGGTTGCGCGGCGTGTTGGACCTGAGCAGCGCGGCGGCGCGTCCGGGCCACGGCATCGTCAACGTGTCGGCGCTGCTGTTGTGTGGATGGCTTGGCTACGGTTTCGTCACTGAACAGGCGCAGCCGTTTGGACTCGCTGCGCTGCTGGCGATGAGCGTGCTAGCCGCTGCGCTAGGCACGCACCTGATGGCGAATCGCGGGTACTCGAACGAGCGCGAGTCACACACTCATGCGTTCGGCGGGCGTTGCCACGGATTTGCGCTCGAGCGGCACGGATTATTGGCTCGTATCGAATGGCACGGTGATGAAGAGCAAACCTGGGCCCTGCGCGAGATAGCGCCGGACATGGTGCGCGCGGCGGCATACCGGCACCGTCGCGGTTGGCATGACACCGGAAACATGGGCGCACAAAAGCGCGGAACTGTCCGCCTACGTTTCACTCAGCGCGCGATATTCCGTCAAAGATGAACACGCAGGCGCGTCGAGCGGCAAGCAGCGCGATTGGCCGAACCGCCTCGCCGACGCCCTTACTCGCCTGTTGCCGCGAACTCGCTGTAATACCTGGCCTTCGTGCTCAGAATCATCTGGGCAAGAAACTCGGCGTCGTAGGCCTTGTGAAGATGCGCGTGAAATCGCTCGATGTAGGCCGTAATGCGCGCGGCTTCACTGTTGAATTCCTTCAGCACGTCGAGGGTGGCCTGATCCCAGCGGAACCGCAGGCCGAGATCGCTGAAGGCAGCGTTGTACGCGCTCAAATGGGCGTCGTCGGGACTTTGCACCGTAGCGCGTGCAGTACGCGTGCCGGCATGAGACTCAACCGAAGCGTGATTCATGATCGGCCTCCTAGGCTGACAAGTAAGGGAACTCACCTGCAGCATAGGGATACTGATCAACGTGCAATAGTTAAAGTTTCAATGGCTATCCATAAACTACTGCTTATAGACGCTCAACTCCTTCACGCGAGTGATCTTCTCGATGAGACTCGCGCCTTCTTCCATCAGAAAGCGTTTGAAGGCGACGGCGACCGGCGGCAGGCGCTTGTTCTTCCGATGCACGACGTACCAGTTGAGCATGACTGGAAAGCTTTCGACGTCGAGTACGACCAGATGGCCGAGCTGCAACTCGAGACTGATCGTATGCGCCGAGAGAAATGCGATGCCCATGCCGGCGATCACGGCCTGCTTGATCGTCTCGGTGCTCTTGATCTCCATGGCGATCTTGAGATTGGAGAGACGGCCGGCAAAGCCTTCCTCCATCGAATTCCATGTGTCCGAACCACGTTCGCGCACGATAAAGGCCTCGTTCGCCAACTGGCCCATCTTGATGTTGCGCTTGTGCGCGAGCGGATGCGTGGGCGCCGCCACGATCACGTAAGGGTGCGGCGCGAACGGCTCGTTGGTCGCGTCGGTTTCATGCGGCGGGCGCACCATGACCGCGAGATCGGTCTGGTTGGTCGCGAGTTGGTGCAACAGTTCCGCGCGATTGTGCACCGCGAGATTAAGCACGACACCCGAATAGCGCCGCGTGAATTCAGCCAGCAGGCGCGGAAAGAAGTAGTCGCCGGCACTGATCACCGCGACGTTCAGCTTGCCGCCGGAGACGCCCTTGAGCTGTCCCATTGCTTCGTCGACTTCGTGGAACTGCTGAATGATCGCGCGGCTGTAGTGAAGCATCTCGGTGCCGGCCGGCGTCAGATAGATTTTCTTGCCGAGCTGCTCGAACAGCGGCAGCCCTGCATGCTCCTCGAGTTGCCGCACCTGGGTCGAGACGGCGGGCTGCGTGAGGTGCAATTCTTCCGCGGCGCGCGAGAAGCTCAGGTGGCGCGCCACCGTTTCAAAGACCTTCAATTGCCGCAGCGTGGCATTGCGCATCGTCATGGCCAATGTATAAGCAAATGTGAATCAACATAATAACAAACTTTAATTATTAGTAATTCAGCAATGACCCTAGCATGGGT
Source organism: Paraburkholderia haematera (assembly GCF_905220975.1). GTDB lineage: Bacteria > Pseudomonadota > Gammaproteobacteria > Burkholderiales > Burkholderiaceae > Paraburkholderia > Paraburkholderia haematera. The sequence goes on from NZ_CAJNBK010000004.1 coordinate 392,265, forward strand.
CTTATAAGAGGCGGAATTGTTGGCGCAATACTCGGGTTAACGCCTGGATTCAAGGCGTGGCGCGGGTGGCAGCGAAGCGTTTCAGGCCGCGCCGATGCTTAATTGATCGGAATAGAGAATTGGCCTGTAAAGCGATGATTCAAGCAGGACAGTTTTTAAATAATGCGAATTAAAGACGAATATATTAAATATTGCCGAATGGCGAGGCTATTCGGGTCATAACCATAAGGTGAGACGTATACAGTGCGGCGCGAAGTTGGGTCGCACCATATAAATAGCGGAGACAAGGCTCATGGACGACAACAATCAGCAAACCACGGCTCGCTTTTTCTGGGCGAACCGCTGGTGGCAGCTCGTCATCGGCATGATGTGCATGGCATTGGTGGCCAATCTGCAGTACGCATGGACGCTGTTCGTGACGCCGATGAATGCGCGGCATCACTGGGGTGAAGCGTCCATTCAACTCGCCTTCGCCATCTTCATTCTCACCGAAACATGGCTCGTGCCGGTAGAGGGTTGGCTGGTCGACAAGTTCGGTCCGCGCCCGGTGGTCGCCGGCGGCGCGGTATGCGCGGGTCTCGCGTGGGTCATGAATTCGTATGCGACGACCTTGCCGATGCTGTATGTGTCGGCGGTCATTGCCGGGATCGGCGCGGGTGGCGTGTACGGTACGTGCGTCGGCAACGCGTTGAAGTGGTTTCCGGATCGCCGAGGTCTCGCGGCCGGCCTGACGGCAGCAGGTTTTGGCGCCGGTGCGGCTGTCACCGTGATTCCGATTGCCAGCATGATCACGCGCTCGGGCTATGAACATACCTTCTTTTTCTTCGGCATCCTGCAGGGTGTTTGCATCCTCGCACTCGCGTTGCTGTTGAAGAAACCGAATTTGCGCCTGCAACCCGCACCGAAGAAGAAATTCGCGGTCACCAAGGTCGATTACACGCCGGGCCAGATGATCAAGACGCCGGTGTTCTGGGTGATCTACGTGTCGTTTGTCGCGGTGGCGGCGGGCGGCCTGATGGCGACAGCGCAAATCGGTCCGATCGCGAAAGACTGGGGACTCGCACGCATCCCGATGACGATCTTCGGCATGACTCTACCGCTGCTGACCGCCACGCTTTCTATCGACAACATTTGCAACGGCTTTACCCGTCCGCTGTGCGGTTTCATCTCCGACAAACTCGGCCGTGAAAACACGATGTTCGTGATTTTCATCGGCGAAGGCCTCGCGTTGCTCGGCCTCATGCAATACGGCAGCAACCCGTATGCGTTCATGACGTTCGCCGCGTTGATCTTCCTGTTCTGGGGCGAAATTTTCTCGATCTTTCCGGCGATTTGTGCCGACACCTTTGGCAGCAAATACGCAGCGGCAAATGCGGGCACGCTGTACACAGCAAAAGGCACGGCGTCGCTGCTGGTGCCGATTGCTTCGGTGTTGTCGGCCACAGGCGGCTGGAGTCTCGTCTTTATCGTATCCGCCATCGTTACGATCGCCGCGGGCATCTCGGCGAAGTTCATTCTTGCGCCCATGCGTTCGCGCTGGATCGAATCGCACAACGAGCCCCAGGGCGTGCTGGCCGTTGCCGGCAGCCAGTCCTCGCGGCTGAGTCAATGGCCCGAACAGTCAGGGGAATAGAGTGAGCTGCCCGCGCCCTGCAGTGACGTTATGAATGTCTCGCTGCAGCAACTCAAGGTGTTCGTCGCCGTTGCGCGTGAACGGAGCTTTACGCGCGCGGCGCGCGAGTTCGATCTGACGCAGTCGGCGGTGAGCCGTTGTGTGCGCGAACTCGAAGACGCGGTCGAATTGAAATTATTCGACCGCACCACACGCCAGGTAGAACTGACTCATGCGGGCGCCAGTCTCGAGCGCCGGATCGGCCGCCTGCTCGACGAAATCGAACTGACGCTGCGCGAGGAGCGTGCCGCTTACGACGGACACACCGGCGTGGTTGTGCTGGCGAGCAATCCCGTGCTGTCGTCGAGTTGGGTAGCGCAGGGGCTTGCCCGTTGCGCATCGGCGTTTCCCGAGCTGATCGTGTCCGTCAAGGATCAGGCGCAAAGCAACGTGCTCGCGAGCGTCGAGCAGGGCGAAGTGGATTTCGGCGTGGTCTCGGTGGCGGAGCCGCTACATGCCGATCAGTTGCACGCGCAAGTGGTTTTCACGACGCCGCTGCACGTGGTGATGCCGCCCGCGCATCCGTTGGCGCGGCACGCCGGCGTCGCATGGAGCGCGTTGCAGGAATGGGCGCTCGTTACGCTGAACGCCGATGCGGGCATGCGCGCGGCGCTCGAACTCGCCTTCGGCGCGCACGGCATGAAGGGACGGCCTGTGCAGGAGCTCGGACACGTCGCGGCGGTGTCGCGCATGGTCGAACTGGGTATCGGCATCGGCGTTCTACCCGTCGGTGGACATTGGCCTGCGCCCGCCGCGCCACTGGTGAGCCGGCCGCTGATTCCCGAGATGAATCTGACGACGCTGCTCGTGCATCGCCGCAATCGTTCCCTCAGACCCAATGCGGCGGCGGCGTGGGCACAGTTCGCTGCGCTCGCCGATCCGCTGCCAGTCAGCCCAAGCGACATTCCACACAAGGAGCTTCATGATGGAAACTGAAACCGACCTCAGGCACCATGATCTGCTGATCGACGGCAAGCGTTTGCCGCCCGGCACGGGTGAATATTCCGTCGACATCAACCCGGCGACCGAAGAGCCGATTGCGCTGGTTGCACAAGGCAGTGCCGCCGATGTCGATACCGCGGTACTCGCGGCGCGTGCCGCGTTGAAAGTGTGGAACGCGATTCGGGCGGCCGAACGAGGCCGCATCCTGATGCGTCTCGCCGGCCTGATGCGCGCGAATCTGGACGAACTCGCCGCGCTCGAAAGCCTCGACGCGGGCAAGCCGATCTCGGCGGTGATGCGCCAGGATATTCCCGCGGCGATCGATACGCTCGAATACTACGCAGGCTGGTGCGACAAGATCAACGGCCAGGTCGTGCCGGTGCGCCCCGACGCGTTGACGTACACGCTGCGTGAGCCGGTCGGCGTGGTTGCCGCGATCGTGCCGTGGAATTTCCCGTTGATGATCGGCATGTGGAAGATCGCCCCCGCGCTGGCATGCGGCTGCACGCTGATCGTCAAACCCGCGGAGATTACGCCGCTGACCGCGTTGCGCATCGGCGAACTCGCACTCGACGCGGGCTTACCTCCGGGAGTCCTGAATATCGTCACCGGGAAGGGACGGGTGGTTGGCGATGCGCTGGTGGCGCATCCCGGCATCGATAAAGTGACGTTCACGGGTTCGCCTTCCGTAGGGCGCGGCATTTTGCAGGGCGCGGCCGGCAACTTCAAACGCGTCACGCTGGAGCTCGGCGGCAAGTCGGCGAACCTGATTTTCCCGGATGCAAATCTCGACAATGCGGTGCGAGCAGCGGCGTCAGGTATTTTCTTCAACACCGGCCAGGTATGTTCGGCCGGTTCGCGCATTCTGGCTCATCGCGATGTCTACGACGAAGTTGTCGAGCGCCTCGCGGCGCGTGCAAAGGCGATCAAAGTCGGCGATCCGGCGGCGCGCGAAACGTCGATGGGACCGCTCATCTCCGCGGCGCAGATGAAAACGGTGCTCGGCTATGTCGAGACCGGGCGCGCCGAAGGCGCGTCGCTCGTGGCTGGCGGCGCGCGAGTGGGCGAGCGTGGCTTCTTCGTCGAGCCGACGGTGTTCGCCAACGTCGAGCATGAAATGCGTATTTCGCAGGAGGAGATCTTCGGGCCGGTGGCATCCGTGATTCGCTTCAACGACGAAGCCGACGCGATCCGTATCGCCAATGGCACGCTGTATAGCCTCGCGGCGGGCGTATGGAGCGCGGATATCGGCCGCGTGCATCGGGTGGCGCGTGACCTGAGAGCGGGCACCGTGTGGATCAATACCTACGGTTATACCGACGTGCGCTTGCCGTGGGGCGGTTCCGGCGATTCCGGTTTTGGCCGCGAGCACGGCGACGTGGCGATTGAAAACTTCACCGAGCCGAAGGCGGTGTGGCTGGCTATTGATCAATAGCGGATCAATAGCCGATCAATAGAAGATCAATAGCCATGAAAAAAGGATCGAACGCGTGGCGTTCGATCCTTTCCTGAAGATTGAGACTTCGTTCGAAGCGAAAACCCGCACTCAATCGCCCTGCAATGCCATCCGTTCGCGCAGTTTGACGAGAGCAAGCACGACGTCGATAGTCGGTGTGGGCTCGCCGACGAGACGGCCCATTTCCTGCACCACCGTCAATAGCGGATCGATCTCCATCGGGCGGCGATTCTCGAGATCGACCAGCGTCGAGGTCTTATGTGCGCCGACCGCGCCCGCACCGTCGATACGTTTTTCCACATCGACCCGAAAATGCACGCCGAACTGATCCGCAATGCGCTTGGCCTCCAGCATCATCGTGCGCGATACCGCACGTGTGCCGGGGTCGCTGGTGAGGACATCGAGCGTCGCGTGGGTCAAAGCGCTGATCGGGTTGAAGCACAGATTCCCCCACAACTTGAGCCAGATTTCATCGCGGATATTGTCGCGGATCGGCGCGTCGAATCCCGCTGCCTGCATGATCTCGTGCAACTGCTGGATGCGCGGCGTGCGTTCACCGCTCGGCTCGCCGATCGGGAATTTCTTGCCGTACACGTGCTTGATGACGCCCGGTTCGACGATCTCCGCGGCGGGATACAGCACACAGCCGATCGCGCGTTCGGGGCCGAGCCGGGACCACTGGCTGCCGTCCGGGTCGATGCTGGCGAGGCGCGTGCCGGCGAATTTTCCGCCGTGCTGGTAAAAGTACCAATAGGGAATGCCGTTGACGCCGGTAACGATGGCCGTGTGCTTGCCGAGGAGCGGCTGCATGGTGTCGACCACGCCGGGCAGCGAGTGCGCCTTCAGCGTGACGACTACGACGTCCTGCACGCCGAGTTCGCGCGGGTCGGACGTACAGCGTACCGGCACGCTATAGGTTTCGCCGTCCATGATCAGGCGCGCGCCGTGTTCGCGCATTGCCGCAAGATGCGCGCCGCGCGCGACGAAACTTACATCCGCGCCGGCACGGGCCAACTGCACGCCCATCAACCCGCCAATCGCTCCTGCTCCGAAGATGCAGATCTTCATGATGCCGCCCCTGTGACGATGAGAAGTCGCTTGCCCGATGCCGCATCCGGTCTTGCCGAGGCGGCGGGTCATTATTCGAGCATAGGGGGGCAGGACAATTGCAGATAGTTAAAGTTTCTGCGGTCGTCTATTAGCTATCGTTTATGGTTCTGCCAATGGGCCGTCTCGCATGCCGTCTTCGGCGGTGCTGGAGAGCACTGCGCAACCCGAGCGTCATCGGCGAGATCGTTCGGTAAGCTTAGTACTTACTATTGCACGTTGGATTGGGCGTGTTATGTCCGCCGAACCAGCAGAAAGCTCACGCCGATTGCTGCCAGAAACGTCCCGCAGCAGCGATTGAACCACCGGCGAACCTTGGCGCGAACCAGCCACTTGCCAAGGTGCATGCCGGCCCAGGAATAGAGCGCGATCGCCACCCATTCGAGTACCAGAAAGCTCGCGCCGAGCACCGCGAATTGCGGCAACATCGGCTTGGCGATATCCACGAACTGCGGCAAAAATGCGGTGAAAACGAGAATCGCCTTCGGATTGCCTGCCGCCACAAGACACTCCTGCCGCGCGATGCGCCAGAGCGACGCGTCGTCCTGCTGGGTCGTATCGATGGCTGGCGCGTCGCTGCGCCACAACTGGATGGCGAGCCAGATCAGATACGCGGCGCCGGCGAGTTTGATCGCCAGAAAGAACCACTCCGATGCGTGCAGCACGACGGCGAGGCCGGTCGCGGCCAACACCAGCATCAGCGCGAACGCGACAAGCCGGCCGGTGCCGCCGACGAAGGCCGTCATGAACCCGTGACGCGCGGCGACGTTGATCGATAGAAGATTGTTTGGGCCGGGCGCGAGGTTGATCGCGAAGCAGGCGGGTAGGAAGAACAGCCAGGCAGTAATAGACATGACGGCTCGCAAGGAGAAGGGGACGCGATTGCAACGAATCGGGCGCGCGAGACAGCGGGCGCTAACGACGCTATTCTGCGAGATTCAGCCTCTTCCCGATATTGCCCGATATTTCCCGATTGTAACGAATCGGCGGACCGTGCCGATTCGATCCGTGCGCTCAGTTCACCGATTTAATGAAGCCCGGGTCGCTGATCAAGGCATCGACGCTGAGCCTGACCGTATCTTCAATAGCGATGGTGTTACTGGTGAATTTAGGCGACTTCTGCCGGACCGTCTTGGTGGTTGCAAACACAACTTCCTGGGTCGCGGCATCAATCACGATGTAGCGCATTTTCAATGTCCAGAATGCCGGCGATCGCGAGTCGTCTACCGTGAACTTCTCGATGCTGCCGCTCAGAACCTTCCTGCCTTCCGTGAGATGAAAGCCGGCGATCTGCAAACTGCTTGCAATGCCATTGCGCACGGCCTCGTTGATATCGTTTTTTAGCACGATGCCCGTCATCGCCGTATTTTCAATCCGGTTTGGCGAAACCTGGCCGTCGCGAGCCGGCACGTAGACGAAATCGCGGGCAGGGGCGACGCTGAGCCAGCCGGTTGAATGCACGGCCGCGCGCGGTGGGCTATTCAGGCCGAACCACGACCAGGAGCAGGCAGACAGCATCAACGGCAGTGCGACGACGCCGCAACCTTTGAGCACAGCGGATCTCAGGGCCGGACGCAGGGGGCCGAGCGGTTGCCGCAGAGACTGACTCTGTTGCGGCGACTCGGGCGCTGTGCTGGAAAAAGCGGCGGTCGAGGTCAGGGGAGTGGCCTTTTAAGTTGAGTCATCGCGGTACAGAGCAGCATGGTACCAGCGAGCCGATCCCGTGCATCTTCTAAACAGGATCGCGGTCCGGAATTCTCGAACGATTGAAACAGTCTCGCAGGGCGGGCAACACGATCAAAATCAAAAGAAACCGGCTTTGCCCTGAGTCATATCCACCAGGGCTAGCCGGGCATCGTCGACCGCGTTAACGGGCAGCCGGACAGTCATCTTCACCAGCATCCCGTAGGCGCTGTCCACGAGTCCATAACTTTCGGCCTCGATCCATCTGCGCACTTTCGCTTCATCGGCGTAACTCACTTCGACGGTCAGCGTAACCAGAGCAATCCTTTCTACCCGCGGCGCATCGAGTAGGGCCGAGGCAATCGCGTCGGTATAGGCTCGCACCAACCCGCCGGCGCCCAGCTTCACGCCACCGTAATACCGCACGACGGCCGCCAGCACGCCGTCCAGATCATGGTGCCGCAGCACTTCGAGAATGGGCCGGCCCGCGGTGCCGGACGGCTCGCCGTCGTCGGACATGCCTGACTGGCCACCTGCCAGCAGCGCCCAGCACACATGCGTTGCGCCAGGATGCGCGTCGCGCAGACGCCGCAATTCGGCCATCGCGGCGTCGCGGTCGGCGACCGGTATCGCGTGCGCGATGAAACGGCTTTTGCGAATCTCGAGTTCCGCGCAGAGCGGCGCGGGCAAGGTATAGGTGGGCAAGGCAAAGACGTCGGTGGATGAAAAAATGCGGGCCTTATGTGGGTCAAATGCATGAGTCTCATGCGGCCCTGTGTCCGCCATGGTAACGGATCGCCGAGGGGTAATCGGCGAATGTCTATAATCGTCCGCTAAAGCATGCCTGTCTGCTGAATCGGGCGTGCTACCAAGGAGACGACATGCTTGATTTTTCCACGCTGGGAACGTTCGTTGCCGTTGTATTAGGGCTCTTTCTGATTCCCGGCCCGGCTGTGCTGCTGGTTTTGACTCGCACGGTGCATGGTGGGCGCAAGGCCGGCATACTCACCGGTCTCGGTATCGCTGTTGGCGATTTCATCCACATGTTGGGCGCGGCGGTCGGCCTCTCGGCCTTGCTGATGACGTCGGCACTCGCCTTCAATGCCGTGAAATTCGTCGGCGCCGCATACCTCGTCTATCTGGGCATTCGCGCCTTGCGCGAAAAGCAGGCGAGCACGCATTTGCCGGCGGTTGCGCCGGTATCCGCTTCTAAAGCCTTTTTTCAGGCCATTCCCGCCGAAGTGTTGAACCCCAAGACCGCACTGTTTTTCCTCGCGTTTCTGCCGCAGTTCGTTCGCCCTGAGCACGGCTCCTCATTCCTGCAGTTCACGACGCTCGGGCTGATTTTCGTCGGGATGAGCGCGCTTTATACAACGTTGATCGTGCTGACCATTCGTCCGCTGGGCAAACTCGTCAAGCGCATGACATGGCTCAGCCGCTGGCAAAACAGGATCATTGGCGTGCTGTTCATTTCTCTCGGCTTGCGCGTCGCCACGCAAACGCGTTAAGGCGTTAACGCGCTACGCTCAAAAGGAGCCGCGCGCCGTTGTTGCGTTCGGGCGCGCGGAAATACGCCGGCACGCTCGAGCTACATATTCCGGCGCTGCCGCCTGAGGCGACCTTCACGTGCGTATTCCAGCTGGCCCTGGGTGCGCACGGCGAGCTTTTCCTGTTCGGCGCGGCTGATCTGCCGCGAATCGTCGATATCGCCAACGCGCAGCACTTCCTGCGCGATCCGTATGCGTAGCGTCATTAAGGGTTCGCCGCGCTCGATCAGCGTGCGGTCGATGGCGCGCGCCTGCTGGACGCCGCTGTCAATCAGGTTGCGCAATTCCAGCAGCGTGAGCCGTTGGCGCTGGACCTCGAGGATGAGCCGTTGAACGGCTTGCTCGTCGCGCGTGCGCCACCAGGCGCGCAGTTCGGCGAGCGTGGGAGGGTCGAAGGGAGGAAGACGCATTGCTCAGACGAAAAGTAGTCGGGTAAGGACGCGACGTTGCCGTCGCGTCCTCCCCTAAGAACCGTACGTGCGAGTTTCCCCGCATACGGCTCAAGCCTCAATAAGGCTGGCTCATGCCAACCCGGTC
>NZ_CAJNBK010000005.1 GCF_905220975.1 Paraburkholderia haematera
TTTCAGAATGGCTTCGCGTTGCTCCGGGCTGGCCCGTTCGTCGACGATCGGCTGGCACTTGCCCTTGCCTTCGTGGATCGGTCCCGGCCACTGAAATACGACCGCGATGTTGATGCCGTCGAGTCGCACGTCGCCGTAGTAGCCGTTGTTGATCGAGATGGCGCCCATCGCTTCGCAGAGGCCATTGTTTGGCAGTGCGTTGAATTGGCACGGGCAACCGTATGAACAATTGCAGTTGATCAGTTCGGTGCCTTGGATTTCCCAGGGAGTCATGGTTGTTCTCCTTGTACTCCGAGACGAGTAACGTGCTTCGAATCTAGTGTATGGCAGGGGGGAGGGAAGTCAAAGTTCGGGTTGGCTGGACGCGCGGGCGATTGTGACGGGCCTTACATACGATGTTTTGACCGAGGAGCCAGCGGTCAGAACGGCCGCTACCTGATCCCAAACCTGGCGTCGACCTTGAGAATTTCATCAGGCAAATACGGGTCGAACTGAGCCAGCCGGCCGCGTCGGACTGTGCGGCCGTGTGTGCCTGATCAGAGCCTCTCGAGAACTTCAAGAAAGAGCAATATGAGGATGAAGAAGCCAATCCATCTTACCGTGGTCATGAGGCCAGCGAGCTTAATGCCCAGTGAGTTCACTGCGTCCGCGACAGGGTTCGCCATTAATTCATCACCACGGTCGCCGCTCTCCGCCGCGGTACGCAATTGAGCCGTTGCGAGGTCAATACGAAGGTGGGTGACGTAGCCAATTGCAATTTCCGGACATTCAATTGCGCCGTCGCTTTTGTTGGGCCTGAGAAAAAGGTTCGGCTCGCGCCGAGGGTCAGCCATAGCATTTTCAGTTGTGTAGAGGTGTCGCAGCGCCAGTCCCAACTCGACTGCGCCAAACTGACCATCAGACATCGCCTTCGAAAGCGCATGTATGCAGGCTTCGGGAATGTGGCAGGCGAGCCACCACTGATCGGGTTCGCCGGTCTCTGCGTCGGCCCGATTGGCGCCGAGACGAGCAGTACCGAGCGGCACGTCGGCAAACGAAATGCCGAGTTCGTCCTCCAACTCGCGCAGACCTAACCGGTCAGCCTTGCTGACGTCGCGTGCAGCGAAGGACACTTCAACGGCGCGCATCGCGTGTCCAGCGTCGCCAATGATCGACAGCTCCTGACCATCGAGACGCGCCACTCCGTGCAGCGACGTGGTAAGTGTTGGCTGTTTGTCTGCGTCCAGCGGCTCTGCGAGCTGTTGCGTCACATGAAGCTGTTCCAACCTCAACCACATTGACCTGGCCGGAAAATACGTTTGCCTCTCGCCATCCAACCCAACATGTTCGAGAGTGTGATCCTTCCGCTCAATTAATTCCGTCGCGACGTTTTTTTCCAAAAACTCCATGGCGCTCCCCCCGTGATTGCCTCAAACCCTTGGGCGATAGAGGACAAGGGCGTGTGCATTGTCCGCCTGAGCGTTTGGTCAAAGCGCCGACGGTTGCGTATTGCAATGCAGCATGCTGATGGTAGGAATTCTACCCATCCTGACGTTTGGCGGGTATTAGGAAGAGCACACATAAATGGCAATTTCTTTCGAACTGACGCGCACGCGTTCCAAATAATTGCCCGGTTCCTGCACCGGGCGGGGAGCGGCGGATCCAGGCAATGATCGAGGGTTGGAGAGGGACGTGGCTGACGTCTCCCAGGGAGAGGCACGCGCCGGGAGTATGTGCGGTGCCGTCGGTGCAAGCCGAAAGGCCCTTCGATACGCTTTCTTCAGAGCACGCCGTCATCCGCCCGATACGATCCCGGAAGTCCGCCTCGTGTCGGGGGGCAGCAGTTGGGAACGTTTCAAGTGATGCTCCTGATGGACCCGACCGCCTGATGCCGGCTGGCGGCTTTGGCCGATGCACAGGTCGCCACGCTAGTAGCTCGAAGGTCCCCTTGACGCCTGCGAGTCCGAAGATCGAAAGTCGCTTCAGGGTCGGCTACGGAAGTTCAGCGTCGAGCCAGCTTGGAACAACAGGTGGCCGACCATACAAGTCGCTGGTAGCGGGAGCGGGCATCTGGATAAGATTCGTCAGTTGCTGCGATTCGACATCGCTGTCTGAATCAGGAACCTAAAGAATCAGCGTGCGACGCCGTAATCGTAACTACTTGGTAGCTGATCCTACCTTGTGTGTGTTTGAAGCAGCAACTTGCGCCAACGCCGTTCGTGTGTGGCGTTGGCTTTTTCGCGGCCATGGCTACAGTTGGCAAGGCCGGCAGGCGGTCGGCCTTCAGCAGTCAGCACCACGAAAGTTCTGGTCGCCGGAGTCCAACCCGGCTATGGACTCACGTTCGACACCGCTCGAATAATCCAAAAGTCAGTGCCGCCGCTTATTCGACGACGCTATCAATCCCGGCGCGACAGTGCATGTGAATCTGATTTGCGCCGGTTGCCGCGTTGCAAATTCAAGCTTCATAGAGATTCCGGAATCGTCCAGCGTTCCGAGGCGTTCAACGGACCCAGTCTGGGCAATCCTCTGATGAATGGCGTTGATTTGGCCATTTAAAAAATCAATTGCGCGCAAACCTTTGCGTCAAGCTGTGCAGTGTTTGCCCTCCTTCAGCGATGCGACAACGCGCCGTAATGCCAGATGCATGGGCGTGAAGGTTTTGCCCTGCGCTGCCTGGCGCACGCCTTCTGACATACCCGACGGCTCGAATCCTCTCCCCGTGTACCAACGATTGGCAACTGGAGTTGAAACATGAATCTCAGCAATCTGTCAGTGAAGGCAAAACTCACGGGGGCTTTTGGCGTGCTGGCCGCCATTGTCCTGATCGTGTCAGGCATTTCGCTGACCGCACTGAACGACGCCAACGACCGATTTGCGCATTTCGTGTCAGGTATCAATGCCCGCGCCAAGATGGCTGAACAGGTTCGAACCGCGGTTGACCGGCGTGCGATTGCCGCACGCAACATGGCGCTCGTCACCACGCGGGGCGATTTCGAGATGGAAAAGACCGCTGAAGCGCAGGCCCAGGTGGATGTCCAGTCGAACCTTGCGAAGCTTACCGAGATGGTTTCGTCCGCGACCGACGCGACTGAAAAGACCCGCAGCCTTGTGGGCGAAATCAACCGGATCGAGGCCGCTTATGCACCTGTTGCCAAAGCGATCGTTGGTCTTGCGGTTGAAGGGAAGCGCGACGAGGCGGTGAAGAAAATTGACGACGACTGTCGGCCGCTGCTTGCCGCCCTGGTCAAGGCAACGAACGACTACGCGCAATACACGAGTGCCCGTGCGGATGGACTCGTTCGGGAGTCGGAAGAACATTATGCGACGCAGCGGGACTTGCTGATGGCCATCTGTCTGGCCGCTGTCGCGATGGCGGTCGTGGCAGGCATGGTCATCACGCGGGGATTGCTGCGTGCCCTCGGTGCCGAGCCGGTTGCCCTCGGTGAAGTCACGCAGCGCGTAGCCGCTGGCGATCTGAGTCCCGTCGCAGGTGCGAAGAATGCGCCTGCCGGGAGCGTGCTCGCGTCAATGGGTGAAATGCAGGCAAGTCTCGTCAGCTTGATCGGTCAGGTGCGCACCGCCGCAGACAGTATCGCGACCGGCTCCAGTCAGATTGCTTCCGGCAATGTCGACCTTTCGTCCCGCACCGAACAGCAGGCCGCCTCGCTGCAGGAAACTGCGTCGAGTATGGAGGAGCTGACTTCGACGGTGAAGCAGAACGCCGAGAACGCGCAGCAGGCGAGTTCGCTCTCTGCCAACGCGTCCGAAGTGGCGCTGAAGGGCAATGAGGTAGTGAGTCAGGTCGTCGGTACGATGGGCGAGATCAGCACGAGCTCGACCAAGATCGCGGAGATCACGGGAATCATCGAAGGCATCGCGTTCCAGACCAACATCCTGGCGCTGAACGCGGCGGTGGAGGCGGCCCGGGCAGGCGAACAGGGTCGTGGATTCGCGGTGGTGGCAAGCGAAGTCCGCAGCCTCGCGCAGCGTTCGTCCAGCGCGGCGAAGGAAATCAAGGATCTGATCAACGCGTCCGTCCAGAAAATCCAGGATGGATCGTTGCTCGCGAATCAGGCGGGAAAGACGATGTCGGAGGTCACGCAAGCCGTCGCTCGGGTGACCGACATCATGGGCGAAATCGCCGCTGCGTCGACCGAACAAAGCAGGGGCATCGAACAGGTCAACCAGTCGATCACGCAGATGGACGAGGTGACCCAGCAGAATGCTGCGCTGGTGGAGGAAGCGGCGGCTGCATCCAAGTCGCTCGAAGACCAGGGGCGAAAGCTTAATCAGGCTATTTCGTTCTTTCGTCTGGATGCCGGCGCGGTTTCGCCTGTAACGGATGGACAGGCATCTTCAGCCAATCGTCAGGTGCCACGTAAACAACCCGCACGGCGGACGATGGGGAACACCGCAGCGACGGCCCGTCCGGTCGCTGCGTCGGTTGCCTCAGCACGCGCAGCAACAACGGCCGGTAATAGCGATGGCTGGGACAAATTCTGAGTCTGGTTGAACGAAATAATCAGCGGAGCCGGCCATAGAGACAATCGAAAAGATCAGCGTACGCAAGCTTGCCTTGCTCTAGTCCTCAGGAACGTTTGCTCGGAGAAATGCAGCCGGAATAGACGTCTTATTGGTGGATTGCGACCCGTGTCTGGGGATAGGATGAGGCTCTCTCAGGTTCGGTTAACCCTCGGAAGTGACCGAACTTTCAGCCGGTGTACGCGCCGGTTTTTTCTGTCGGCGCAACGTCGAAGTGCTTGGGGAGTAGGCGCATCGAGGCTGAGGTGGGTCGGAAGCTTACGCAAGCTGGGTCGATTTCAGCCCTTCGTAAATAGACCGCGTGCGGCCAACAAGAGCCGGTGGCAAGCTGACGTCGAAGGGCGGAAATCAGTTCGATAGCTGCCGTTCGAGGATGGACCAGGAGTGCATCGGGCGAAGCAGCTTTCGCATGCAGGTGGCCGTCGCAGGGCACAGAACGGCGAATTGCCTGCATAGCTGCACTTCGCCTGGCACGTCGTTCCGGGCTACCCGCTCATAGCCGGCTCGTTCAAAAAAACGCTCCGCTGTCGTTGTTAGTAACCAGACATCCAGTTGACCGCACGAGCGCGCCTTGTCTTCGAGCCGTACGACCAGCTCCCGTGCGATGCCCATTCCGCGTACTTGTGGCGCGACAGCGAGCGATCTCAACAGCACGCGGGAGCCGAGCTGCTCAAGTCCGATGCTGCCGATGACAGATCCGCTCGCATCTTCTGCGACCAGAAACTCTTCGATGAGCGACGCTGAAACGTCTTCCACTAATAGGCCACTGTCGAGTAGAAGCTTTTGGATTTCGCTCAGATCAGCGTCGTTGGCCTTTCTCATGTCCATGGCTGTTTCCTCACTCGCACTTGAATTGTTGGTTACTGACCAGTGCGGCTTCGAGAGTTCCGAACGTTTCCCGTCGGATAACGGGATGGACGAAACGCTATAGTTTCCTACGCGGCGAGGCCATCGCGGCACAGGGTTACGAACTGAACAAGTCATCGACGATACGGCGTCCCGCACTATAGCCGCCCATGAGCGCGTCGGCTTCGCTCAAAAATGGCCTGCCTTGCGTTTCACCAAAACGCAGCGGGGAGAAAACGGCAAGAGCGGCACCGGCCTTGCAGATCCTCACGACCGCGACATATCCCGCGCTGGATAACGCACTGCGTTCGACCTGCCAGCCGAAGTCAGCCTCGACGGTCACCTCAACATCGAATCCGTGATAGTGATAAGTGCGGTTCATGGGTTCACCCGTTCCGCCTGCTGCGAAATCCGCTGGACGTCGTCGGGTTCCGGAGTCCGGATATACCGGAAGAAAAGCGCGACGATTCCACGAGTAGGAATGCTGGCGGAAAGCGTCGCTATCTTGACCGGCGCGAACCACCTGCACTTCGCGATCTCGTTGCTGGGCTGTACGCTTGCATGATGCGCGACATCCGCGAAAAAGACATGGTGCAAGGTGTTGAAACCGGTAAATTGAAAGAGGTATGTCAACTCAATAGCCGCAAGCGTCGTTTCTTCCGACAACTCACGTAGAGCAGCTTCCAGGGGCGTCTCATCTCGACGGATTCTCCCGCCAGGTAACGCCCATCTTGATCGTTCTCTGGCAACCAGCAGAATCCGGTTTTCCCGCACGCATACCACGCTCGCTCTGTCTTTCATCCTCTCCCTGCACACTTGATCTCTTGAACATCTGTCGAAACCGGTGGTAATGCAAGCAACGCAACCGACCTTTTTGCGGCATTGTAAGTCTTGTCCAAAATTCTGCGCCCGGATCTTACAGGTGCCGTAGCAGCAGGCATCGCAGTATCCAGCGACGTAGTCCAAGAAGAACTGTTGTTTTCCACTCCAACAGTCGGCAAGGTATCGCGCTAAACTGGCTCACCACGCGGTCGGGCACTTTTTACTGATGCAACCCGGCATGGGGCCGCGCGCGGGGTCGAGTGAGTGCTGGTCATGCTCAAACCGGGTTCGGGCTACGAGCGTCGATTCTCCGCGACGCTCAGTCGCTCAAACTCAGGGAAGTGCCGAAGTCGTATGGGCAAACGGTTGGACGCCAGGAGTCCGAATCATGATAACGACGTTCACGCTGATCGATCTTGCCGGCTCCATTGCGCTGCTGCTGCTGGGCACCCAGATGGTCCAAACCGGCATGCATCGGGCATTCGGCGCCGGTCTCCGCTCGCTCCTCGCCAGATCGCTGGGTGGGCGATTCCGGGCCTTCCTGGCCGGAATGGGCGTGACGGCGGCATTGCAAAGCAGCGCGACGACCGGACTCATGGTTGAGGGCTTCGCTGCGGAGGGCCTCGTCGGGCTTGTGCCTGCGCTTGCCGTCATGCTGGGCGCAAACGTCGGCGCCACGTTGATCGTGCAGGTACTGTCACTCGATGTCGCGGCCGCCGTTTCGCCGGCCCTGATCCTCGTGGGCGCGCTGATGTTCCGCAAGGTATCGAACACGCGTGCACACGACTTGGGACGCATGTTCATTGGTCTGGGCCTGATGCTGCTCGCGCTGCATCATCTGCTCGAGTTGATGACCGACTACGAGGATGCACCGAGCCTTCGCATGCTGCTGGGCGCCGCGTCCACCGTACCGGTGGTCGATGTCCTGCTGGCTGCGGGTTTGACATGGGCCGCAGATTCGAACGTTGCGGCGGTCTTGCTCATCGCCTCACTTTGTGCACGGAACGTCGTTCCGCCCAATACGGCTTTTGCGCTGGTAATGGGTGCGAACCTCGGCACTGCCATCAACCCCGTGCTGGCAGGGGCGGCACCCTACGATCCCGTCTTGAAGCGGTTGCCGGTCGGGAACCTGCTGACAAGGTTAGCCGGCGTTGTGTTGGCCCTCGCGGCCCTCGGACCAATCGGTCGATTCATGGTCACGATGGAACCGGACAATGCGCGAGTGGTTGCGGATTTTCATACGTTTTTCAACGTGCTTCTCGCCTGCGTATTCCTGCCAATGCTTCCGCTGTATGCGAGCCTGTTGAACCGATTACTGCCTTCACCCGTGGCAGTCGCCGATCCGCCGCGATCGCCTTGCCTCGACGCCGCCTCCGACCGGATTCCAGTTGAGGCGCCGCAGACCACACCGAGGGTACTTCGGTTCGCCGACCGCTTCGGCGAAATGATGTCGGGTACCCATGTAATGCCGTCAGATCGCGAGCGCAAGCTCATCGCGCAGGTACGTCCGCGTGACGATATTCTGGACAGCCTGAATGGCGCTGCCAGAACTTACCGGACGTCTCCCGGTGCCGGGCAGATCGAGGCGGCGACGCATCCGCGCTTCGATAAGAGAATCGACGTGCTCTATCGCGGCGAGGGCCAGCGAATCGATGTAAAGCAGGGGCCTGGCCACTCGCTAGAACACGTCGGCCCGGATGGCAACGCAAAGACGTATTGCCCCGCAAGCTCCCTCTGGCTCACCTTGCAGGATCTCCAGGTCGTTCAGCAATTGGAACCTGCTGAGGGAGAAACGCAATCCGCCCTGACCACCTGTGTCCGTGGGACCGCTTTCTTTGATGACGTTCGCCTGTCAATCATCGGCGAACAGGGGAACAGCACCCGCAAGGTCCAGATCTCGTTCGCGGCCAGAGAAATCCGTTCGGCAGACCGGCAGGGCCTGCGCGAATGGCAAGACGAGCTTGGTACGACGTTCTCGGACGTCCCGCTTGGCACGGCAAGGCTCGGCTACAATCCGACGGACCGGGAGATGCAGGAACCTGACCAGTGGTGGGCGTCTTGCCACGTGCCGGAGAGCAGCATGATGGCGCTCATGCAGGGCATTGAGGCCAGCCGGCTTACCGCGGTCAAGGTCGGCCTGTGCCTGAAGAACGTCTATATGCCGGGGCAGGTGTCGGCTGATTTCCCTGGGGAGCCGTACCTGTTCCTCAGACCGGGTAAGGAAGGCAGCGCGATGGAATCGCCGGAAATTGCGAGCGGATACGTTGTTCATCTCGCTCTCGACTTTGGAAAAATCAGCTTCGACGCGCCCGGTCAACGCGACAGCTCACACGAGGATCAACAGCAAACAAACGCTGGTGACGCAACCTCGATGAATGCACTTGTCGAGAGGCTGGGCACGCTCGTCGTCAGCCTGAAATGGCTTGCGGTACTTGTCGCCGTCCTGGTTATTGTTTTCGCATTCAAAAATCGATGATCGAACCATTGACTCGCTCGCGTACGGCAGTTGCCCTCTCTTGCATTGCTGCCTGTCCGTTTGATCGCAAGACTCTAAATAACCTTGATGATAATTTAGCTTGTTGATGACTTCTTTTTGGCCGCGTACGCTACCGTAAGATCGTGCCAATGCGGAACTCGCAGGCTGCGGCAATCAGGAAATGTCGGTACGGGACGGGGAGTATAGCGATGAAAATGTCTCACAGATTAGGAAGCCCCGATACGGCGGGGCCGGTGTGGGGGCTTGTCTTTGGCATGTTCATGACGGCAATTGGAATAGGCCTCTGGTTTTATGCGACGTCGTCGGCCCCCTCCGGACGACAAGATGAATCGTTGGCCGTAGCGGCCGTCATCGTCGGCCTGTTTTCTGCCGTCTACGCGGGGCGCGAACTCCGTCACAAACGTCGGTAGATCGCCTGTCAGGACGAAGGATGTTGTCGATTAAGTGGCACTACCAGGTATGCCGGAGCGCGTTGATTTTGGCGCCGAGCGCGTCACGCTGACACTCGTGGGATCCGTTTGCTCCTTCAGCACCGTGCAAGGCCACTGATCCGCATGTTTCGACGGTCCAGCACCCTAGGGCGCGTATGCCATCACCTTGCGCCCAAGCGCAATCGATATTGACCGACATGCGACCTGGACATTCCTCGACGCTAGTCACCGGGCCCCGCTGGCGATGGCCGCGGCGAGGCGGTTCCGCTGCGACTGCAGACGTGACCAGGCGGTCACAAGCGCGTCGAGGGATGCAAGCTCCTTGTCACGAGATCCCAAACGCAGAAGCAGCGAAATGTACTCCCTTCGCACTGCAATCACGCCGTCAAGCGCCACCAGGGCTTGCTCAACTTCGCGGAGTTGCCGTCGCAACTCATCGGTCATTTCAATCCTCCTGACGGACGAACGCGTCCTGTTCGCACTGGACACGCTCAACCGACTCCAGTGCGCCTGGCTCCCGTTGCTAATGCCCGAAGGCTGCGGATAATCCGGCGAGCTTCCCTGATTCCCATTAGCACTCTCTTAAGGGCGTAGTGGATTGACGCGGACTCCCTCGGCGCAACGTGATCGTACGGGCACGGTTTCGCTTGAGACGTTCTCTCGCGTCCATAGTGGACTCGCCAAAACACTGTGTAAACGTACAGTATCGCGAGTTGCGCGTAAAGACCTAGACTTACCATTCCGACACAAACGCGGAGCGCGCCATGGTCAGCAAGACCGTCCGCCGGACATTTTCCGGTCTGACTTCGACGTTTTCGCCTGCGCCGAAAGGCAAGCAAGGGGTTGCATATACCGTGAAATGGGCCCAGCAACGCGCCGACGAAGCCTGGAGACGCACGACGCACGGAGTTCACAGTTCCCTACCCAGTAAAGATCCGAAGGCGTGATTTTCGGAAACCAGAAGCAAGACCGAGCCTGCCGTCCGAATTAGCTTTGATCGAAGCCGGAGACGAACTATGACTGCACCGCAAAAACTTTACGGTGTGACGCTGAAGCCCCAAGCCAAGGCTCCGCGCAAGTTGATCGAAGTCCCCGACCCCGAGGCACGCCCCGACCTTTTGGAAGCCGTTCGCCGAGCCGTGACGGAGAATCGGGAAGTTGGGGAGCGACGACCCCGAGAATAATTCGATCTAGTATGGTGGCCATGGCACATGCGATTTGAACTACGAGACATAGCCGCTCGGGTTGGAAAAACTATCGAATCGGGTTGCCAACGGGTACGGCGTAGGGAATCGCTCCGGCCTAAAAGCAAAGGTCGGATGGCGACCAAAGGTAACGCCGGGCGATATGCCGCTGTCTGGCCGGGACTTGGCGAACTGGCCGTCAGATTTAAAGTAGGTTGGTCCGTCTCTAAAACCAATGTCTCTTTCCGAGACTAGACGCGCCCCTCGACCGCAATCGGTCAACGGCTAAGTTGGGTCACCTGCGGACGGTCAAGGACTGCTTCAGTAAACTCTTCGCTTGCTTCCCAATGTGGATCAAGCGCGTACTCGGTGTCGCGCATGAATATCAACACGCAGATTCCCACGCGAAGCTTTGACAAGCACATGTGTTTTTAAGCGTCGGCCTGCTTTCTCTAATGCCTTCAGCCTCAGGTAACAAAGAATGCGAACCAACCGCCTTTGCGCAACCCGCTACGGAGAGCGTGCCGGTTTGAGCATGGCGGCAACAAACTCCTCAACAGCCTTTCTGGCTTCTGTTGCTGCTTCTTCGTCGTAAGCGATGGTTACCCCGCGTTCGACGCACGGATCGCCGTAGGAGAAAGGTTGCTTGGTTTTGGCGTTGAAAAGCTGCCCGTGTTCTCCTTCCTCCCCCCGGGCGGTCACCCAAATTCCTCCGGGTGTGGTCACTTCAAACTCCCCCACCTTGCGGTCCGATCTGAGCAAGCCGACGTCGCCGATCGCACCACGTAGCAGGACGTTATTTTTACCTCCTTGGCCAGCCCGGGAGGTGGGAGTTGAACGTCTTGAAGCCGCATCAGCAAAGTACGGTGTTCACGTTGCTGGAACTCAACAAGAGCCAGCGCGAGATTCATCGGATCACTGGAATCGACCGCAAGACGATCCGCCGCTACACGGCGATCTTCGCTGCGCGCGCAACTGCGTCCGCAAATTCCCCCATCCCCGCGACCATCGGCTTGGGCCCCTCAGATCAAACTCCTCCACTCCCGCGACCACCGGCTTTTCAGGCCGCGCCTGCCGAAACGCATAGCTTCGATTTTGCCCGCTCGTTGTGCGAGCCGCACCGGAAATGGATCGAAGAACAGGTTCGCCTGCAGCGAAACGCCCAGGCTATCTATCAGGATCTCGTCGACGAGTTCTCGTTTGCTGCGAGCTACGAGAGCGTCAAACGGTTCGTGCGCGCGCTGCGACACATCGATCCCGCGCAATTTGACCGGCTCGATTTCCTGCCCGGCGAGGAGGCCCAGGTTGACTATGGCGAGGGCGCTCCGACCCGCGATCCGAAGACTGGACGCTATCGGCGACCACGGCTATTCGTGATGACGTTGCGCTATTCGCGCCACAGTTTCCGGCGGGTTGTCTGGAAATCCGGGCAGGAGGTGTGGGCGCGACTGCACGAAGAAGCGTTCCGCTATTTCGGTGGCTGTGTTCAGTACGTCGTCCTCGATAACCTCAAGGAAGGGGTTATTACGCCGGACCTGTACGAGCCGGAGATCAATCATCTTTACGCCGCGATGCTCGAGCACTATGGTGTCGTCGCTGACCCTGCACGCATTCGGGATCCGAACCGCAAGGGTACGGTCGAGAATGCGATCCAGCATACGCAGGGCACCGCACTGCGTGGCAGGAGTTTCGACTCAATCGAAGAGCAGAACGCGTTCCTCGCGCGCTGGGAGGCGAACTGGGCATCGAAGCGCTTGCATGGGCGCGCCCGCCGTCAGGTCGAGTCGATGTTCGAGGAGGAGAAGCCGCACTTGCGGGCATTGCCCCCGACTGGATTCCGCTACTTCAAACAGGTGGTTCGCACTGTCTCCGACGACACTACCGTTCGCATCGACCACAGCTGGTACGCGGCCCGTCCTGCCGCGATTGGCAGCACGGTGCTGGTGCGCATCTTCGATTCAACCATTGAAGTTCGCGATCGGCAGACACAAGCGCTGCTACGCATTCACCCGCGCTTCACCGAGCCCGGTCAATTGCTACTACCCGAGGACGAGCGTCCGTTCAACCCGTCCCGGCAAACGGCCTTCCTGCTCTCAGCTGCAGGGGACATCGGGCCGCAAACGAAGGCACTCTGCCAGAGGATGTTTGACGCCCAGGGACGCGTTGGCCAGCGGGGTATGTGGGGCATCGTCGGTCTCGCGAAGAGATACCCCACCCGCATCGTTGAACAAGCCTGCGGCCAGGCACTGCAGTATCACCTTCAATCCTACAAACAGGTTCGCAAGCTGGTCGAGCGACTGTTCGAGCATGCGCTGGAACAGCTTGATCAGGCGCCCCAGTTCGCTTTGCCTCTTACCCAGGATCACGCGCTAATCCGTCCAGCGGCCGAATACGGCGAACTGTTCAGTCTCGGCGCGCGACAGCAACTCAACCCATTGTCGGTGAACAACGGAGAGACCAACGAATGACCATGTCGATGCCCGAAATCGAGCGCTCGCTCAAACAGCTCCACCTGTCTGGCGTGCGCGACACGCTGGAGACCCGCGTATTGCAGGCGCAGGCGGCAAATCAACCGTTCCTCGAAACCTTCTCGATCATTCTGCAGGACGAGCTGGACCGTCGCCAGTCCCGGCTGATCGAACGTCGGCATAAGCAGTCCGGCCTTGACGAGAAGCTCACGTTCGCCGAGTTTGACTGGACATTCAATCCGAAACTCCCGCGTCAGGCGTGTCTGGAGTTGCGAACGCTGAAGTTCGTTTCTGCTGGCGAGAATGCACTTCTCATCGGCAAACCTGGCACGGGCAAATCGCACATCGCGAAGGCCGTCGCCAACCAGGCCGTGATGCAGGGCTATAAGGTCCAGTATCTCGAGACCGACGACTTCTTTGCGCGTTTCAGCCTGAGCGAACCCGACCAGCAGGAGAAACGTCTGCGCAACATTCTCGACTGCGATCTGCTGATTCTGGACGACCTGTTTCTGTCACGATCGATTCCGGATGCCGCTGGTGCTCTACTGCAAACCCTCGTTCATCAACGATACAAACTACGCCGCAGCACCATGGTCACGTCCAACCGCGTTGTCCAGGACTGGGGTGCCTACCTCGGTGATAACACCATGAGCAGCACCATTCTCGACCGACTCATGCACCATTGCCACTCGCTTGAATTCGACGGCCGAAGTTACCGCCTAAAGGAGGCTGCTGAAACCCTTGCGCGCAAAACTAAAGCGAGCTAAAAAACAACCTTGTCCTGCTGTCGGGTGGAGGAGTTTGCGCGACCACAAGTGGGGGAGTTTGAAGTGACCATCCGGGTTCCTCCCACCGGCAGTTACGCGTTGTTTGTGCCTGGGGGAGCTGCACTGCCGGTTTGTACGCCCGCCCGTCGAACACATGGGCTGCCCCGGGGTATTCCGTAATCTGGATGTCCTTGCCCTCAGCTCTTAGCCTCTCGACGTAGGCGCGACACGGCGCAACGGGGTCGTAATTGTCGGCGATTCCGTGAAATATCCGAACGGGAGCAGCAAGATCCTCGTCGTCGCGGTACGTGTAGCTGCAGTCTGGATAGAGAGCAATATGAGCAGCGAAGCGAGCTCCAGACGCGGAAAGATGCATTCGTTGAAATCGAGTCAGACTTCCATAGAGGGCATTTTGACCACCCCTCGAGAATCCCATCAGTATGACCCGGCTTGGGTCGATCCTGGGATGCTTAACCAATACCGCCAGCGCACGATACGCGTCTTCGGTTTGCGCTAGCCGGCCAAGCTGGCTCTGATCGTTACTTGTACTGGTGATGCCGCGACCGGTGAAACTATCGATGACAAAGGTGGCAACCCCGATCGCGAGAAGCTCCTGCTCCCAGTCCGTCACATACCCGGCTATGCCTCCCGAGCCGTGGAGCAGGATGACCAGCGGGAATCTCTCGTTGCCTGCACGCGGCAGGCGGAGTTCGCCAGCCACAGTCACCGGTTTGCCATCCTCGCGTCCCGCCAAGAATTCCTGGTCGGTCAGCGTAACTGACGCAAAAGTGACGATTTCCATTCGCGCAACCTGTGCGCAAGCAACAGGTGAGAGGCCAGTCGCGAGAATGAGCACGACAACGAGCGCAAGCTGACGCAGGCTCGGCGGATGTCTTTCGGACGGCATCAAGATTAGTCCTCCCACATTGACCACTCGACACGAACCCACCGGCCGCCGCTGGTCATCTAGCTAGGGCTGACCCTTACGACGCAGGACCTAATACATTCTAGGCGATGCAAACGGCCCTGACAGCGCCGGACTGCCGGTGGGAGCCAAAGCAATGAACATTCAAGGGTTCTCGTTCATACATGCTCTATCAAATAAGCGGCTGCCCAATTCAAGGATCGGATGGATTGCACCGGGCACGAATGTTCCGAGTAGCCGGCGGCCGGACGGACCGCCATCGGCGATCGACCTCTGTCGACCGAAGAACAGACGCTCGGGAGCGTCCTCTGACTGACTCAAACGGGTCGACCTCAGACGGTCCTCGTCCGTCGCAGTCCGGCCAGGAACTGTCGCTCAACCAAACCTCGCGACCGTCCGCTTCTACACCGACTCGAGACAATTGCTGATGATCGTGCGAGCTTCCGCTCGTCCGCCGGGAGCGGCGCCGCATCAAACCCTTCATCGCCCATCCTTTCTGTCCGTCTCCAGCCCGAAGCAGCCCCAGGGCGGATAACCACGAACATTGCACACGCACACAGGGGTAATGCCGCCTATTCTTGGAAATAGGCGAACCGCGGGATCTCGTTCATGATCAATTTGCACGAACTCCAGTATGTTCGGCTCGGTACCCGCGACATTGACGCCGCGACGAAGTATGCCGCCGATATTCTTGGATTACAGCTGGTGCGCCGCGAGGGCGGGTGGACCTACCTGCGCTCCGATGAGCGCGATCACACGCTGGTCTACTTTGAGGGTGATCCAAACGACCAGACCATCGCGTTCGATGTCGTCACGAACGAGGCGCTCGAGCATGCGTGCGCGGTGTTAGAGCAGAACAGTTTCCGCATATACACCGGCAGTCGCGACGAGTGCGACCAACGTCGGGTACGCGCCTTCATCAGTTTCAGAGATCCATCGGGCAACCAGATCGAATTGGTGTTCGGTGCTCTGCATAGCGGCCGCCGTTTTTTTCCGTCACGCGACGCCGGAATCACCGGCTTTAGCCATGTGGGCCTGCGCACCAGCGATCCACGGCGCGACGAGATGTTCTGGACGACACTGTGCAATGCGCGCGTTAGCGACTGGATCGGGCCTGCACCGCTGCTGAGGATCGACGAGGTGCATCACAGGATCGCCCTCTTTCCATCCTCGTTCGCCGGCATTCAACATATCAATCACCAGGTTGAAAGCATCGACGACCTCATGCGCGCCTGGTACACCCTGCGTGAACAGGGCATTCCCATTCGGTTCGGACCCGGGCGGCATCCGACTTCGGGCGCCGTCTTTCTCTATTTCGAGGGGCCTGACGGCATGACTTATGAATATTCGACAGGCGTTCGCCTGATCAAGCCGGACGAGGAGGCGACCTGGTGTCCTCGCCAGTTCCCGTTCGATGCCACCGGCTTTTGCATGTGGGGCGCCAAACCCGACATTCCAGAATTTCGAACCTGACGCGTGAGCAGATTCATTGTTGATCGCGCGAGAACATCAAGGCCGCCGAAGACGGCGTGTTGGGAACGCACGGACGCAGGCTTCCTGCTGGCACCCAACTCGAACAGAGGACCCGGATTGCGCGACTGCAGGGAGAACGCCATGGCGACAATCAGAACGGTTGATGTTCAGGACTTCATTAACTCGCACAAGCTGTCAACGTATCAGCTTCTGATCGTAGCCCTGTGTTTCCTGACAGTCGCTTTCGATGGTTTCGATACGGCAAGCGCCGGATTTATCGCGCCTGTCATCAGGAAGCAATGGGCATTGAGCGCGCTTCAGTTGGCGCCTATGTTCGGAGGCGGCCTGTTTGGTCTGATGATAGGCGCGCTCCTGTTTGGTCCGCTTGCCGACAGGTTTGGGCGCAAGCCCATACTCTGCCTTTCCGTGGCGTTTTTCGGTGCCATGTGTCTGTGGTCCGCGTACGCGACTTCTCTGCGCGAACTCATCCTGTTGCGATTCCTGACTGGCCTGGGCCTTGGCGGGGCCATGCCGACGGCCATTACGATGACATCCGAATTCGGTCCCGAGAAACAGCGCTCGTTATTAGTGACGAGCATGTTCTGCGGCTTCACGTTAGGCGGGGCATTGGGGGGCGTGGTCGCCTCGCAGATCATTCCGCTGCATGGCTGGCAGGGCGTGCTGCTATTCGGCGGGGCAGTGCCGCTGATGCTGGTGCCGGTTCTGGTATGGCTTCTGCCCGAGTCTGTCCGGTACCTGGCGTTGTCCGGCCGGAAGCAGGCGCAGGTGGCTCGCACGCTCCGGCGCATCGCACCGCAGGAGCCGCTCGACCACGCAACGTTCACTGTCCCCGAGAACAAGGTCAAGGGCTCTGCGGTCCGCAATCTTTTCAGCAAAGGCGTGATCGTCGGCACCGTCTGCCTCTGGCTGACCTTCTTCATGAGTCTGCTGGTGTATTACCTGCTTACGAGCTGGCTGCCGACAGTCATTAACAACACAGGCGTCCCTCTGGGTATGACTGCGCTGATCGCCGCAGCGCTGCCCCTGGGCAGCACGGTCGGCGCCGTGCTGATCGGCCGCTTGATGGACAGGCACAGTCCCTGTCTGGTGCTCGCGAGTTCCTACCTTATTGCCGCCATGTTTATCCTGTTCATCGGCGTCGCTTCGTCGTTGCCGATGCTGGTGCTGGCAGTCTTTGGGGCGGGTCTTGGGACCGGCGGCTCGCAGACCGGCGTCAATGCGCTGGCGGCGGCCTACTATCCAACCGCCAGCCGCGCCTCCGGCGTGAGTTGGGCACTCGGCATTGGCCGGGTGGGTTCGATCGTAGGTTCGATGGTCGGTGGAGTGCTGCTAGCCATGCATCTGGGCCTGCCCATCATGTTCGTGCTGATAGCGATTCCCGCTATCGTCGCTGCACTCAGCATGTTTGGCATGGGACGCCATGAGGCCACGCTCAAGGCGGCTGAAATTGCTCGAGCACTCCCTGGTTCCGTCAAGCTTTAGAGCATCGTCAGAGCCGAAAAGATGCCAGCGGCATCGATACTGGCGGCGCTGCGTTCGGTCATGATGTTCTTCGCCGTGCAGTGGCCCTTCGTTGCCGGGATCACGTTCGGGGCAACGAAGGGCTAGGGCGGTAACCTATTCGTGCAACCACGTGTCGATTCGCACCACGACGTAGTCCGCTATGAGTTTTTGCAGGTGAGTCGTCGGATGGTAAGCGTCGGCGAACATGTAGATGTTGTCAGCATGCGGGGAGACATACGTCGAGCGCGAGCAGAAGAGCGCGCTCGTGTCATCGGCCTGAAATGCCGGGGGCAGGTTTGCCGGCGCGCATGCTACGTTGGTGCCGATGCTGCCGTCGAAGCGAAAACCAAGTTGGCGATAGTTCTTCGATACGTCATCAATGAAGGTGAACGCGTCGATCCGCAGCACGGCCGGCGAAGAAGGGAGCGCGTCATCCAGCGCGGCGTTGAATGCCTGCGCCATACGCCGAAGCACTTTTGTGGAGCCGGGTAGTTGCTGCTCGAGAAGGTTTGCGATCGGCGCCTTGCTGATGTCCGGCACGTTTTGTAAAACGATATGTGTGGCACCGTGTTGTTGCACGTTGTGCACCAGTCCAGCAAATTGTTGCGCTGCCTGTCTCAGTGAAGGTAGCACTGCCTGCAAAGAGGCGCCCGGATCGCCGCCATTCGCCACCATTCCCGCCCATGCGCCATAGGCGTCCTGAACGTCATTGGCTCCGCCTTGCATCAGTACGAGTTGCTGGCCGGTGAAGCGTTTATGCAACTGGAGATAGGCGGCCACCTGTGAGGTCAGTGGAGTCTGTAACTCGCCGGTGTCGCCCGTTGCGTCGCCGGGGTTCGGCGGCCCGGCGACTCGGGCGCCGCCCTGGGCGTAGCCAAATCCTTCGGGATGAACGACGCTCGGTTGCCCGAAGCCGCCCGTCAACGCGGGCGTCAGGCTCGACCCATAATGTTCCGCGATCACCTGTACGGAGATAGCGCCCGGATTAGTGGTGTAGGTGCCGCCACCAAATTGTCGGGCGTACGCGTAGGTGCCAACGTCTGAGAGACTGTCCCCGAACGAGACGACCTGCATGAGGCTTCGTTGTGGATCGGCAGAGTCGGCCGATGCGTTCGATGAATGGGACAAACCGATGACACTGCATGTCAACGCAAGGAACGCGAAACGACGGACTGTCTGCATGGGACGCTCCGGGGTAGTGGTGGTGTAGCGAAGAATAACCTTGTTGCGCGGTAAGCACTACCTCGATGCTTGAACGTTGCACGGCGGAACTGGGGGCGGTCAGCGTTTGGGGCGATCGTGCGTGTTCGAAGAGTGAGTAACCGGCATGGACACAGCTAGGTATCCTACAAATCCTTTACAGCAGGGTTGCCAACGAGGATTCCACTTTCCCGTAACCGACCCTTGACCAGTAGTTGATTGGCCGCAGTGGCCAACAAGCCGCGCGCGATGGTTGCGCGCGCACCGACTGCCAATCGGCCGAAGCAAGCATTCACGTCAGCAAACCTGTCCGGCAAGCACCTGGTTCCCGAGGGCTGATAATGTGCACACGATGGCCTGCTCCCGGCCGCGACTCGCGGCGGACCGTTGGTCCTCTGCCGATCCAGCCGCCTACTTGCTGAGTTCGAACGTGGTCGGTATCCACGTGCTGTGCCCCTCACTGGCGATACCGTACTTCCCATCCGCGGTCTTTTGCAGGAACGCGCACCACCCTTCGGTTTGTAGGTGTTCCCACTCGATGTGTACGCAATATTGCCCCTTGTCGTTCACATTCCAGGTGCCTTGAGCGTTGCCTGTCGAGTGTTTGACCTGCGGCGGCGACTCCCAGTTAGCGACAAAATTGCCCGAAGGGTCGTTCGTCCAGCGCCGGACATTGCCCTTCGGGCTGGTGCTGAGAACTTTCGAGTCCGGAACAACTTGCATCAGGTCTTCTTTCGACAGCTTCTGCTCGTCATCGGCTAGCGCAGAAGAAGCGATGCAGCCAAGCAGGAGTGCCGATGCTGCTGCGGCGAAGCGGTAAGGCGAGATCATTTTCGTCACCCATTATTGGCGTTGCTCCAGACCGGATCGGCATGGACGCGTGAAAGTCAGTAATCAAGCAACAACCGGGCCATGGTTGACGGAAAGCGCGGGACGGGGCGATGGCTCTCCAGCGAGCGGCGGATTTCAGCGAAAGTGTTTCAGCGATGAAACTGCCTTGGGGTGGCCGCCGCACTCGCGACATCCCGACTGGGGACATGGTTTCATTGGGTCTCACAGCGCATTCAGGCAAACGAAATCAATCGGCGCACCGAGCGACGTCTAACCGATTCCGGCATTGGCAGCGGGCGTTGATTGATCTTCGCTTTCGCTTCGTTTCTCAGGAGAACCTGGTTTTCGTAAGTGATTTATCGGTGTGACGGTAGTCGAACCCTGTACGTTCAGGACTGTTTCTTGTGGCCGGTTAATCTAGCAATAAATAATTTGTATTCCTGAGTTTTAAGAGGAACTGGGCAAGCAATGCGATGCGCTGCTCGATTCACACGGAGAGCAACACAGCGATCCGGCGAAAGGCGCGCTTGCAATCACTGAAGCATTAAAGGCGAAGCGGCCACTCATGCATCTGCTGCTGGGTGCTGACGCGCTCGACCTTGCGCGCAAACGGTTTGCGGCCATGGCCAGGGATCTTGACGCGTGAGAGAAGCCGACGTGAAGTACTTCATTTGATGAAGCGGTGTAGATGCCCATCGGGGATCGCGTAGATGATATGGTGCGATGCGGAGGGGCAATTTTTTTGCGCGCCACTTTCAGCATGCGTTTTCATCGCCCTGCAACTTGTCGACGGTACGCTGCATGTAATAAAGACCGCGCTAGATGGTCTCGAGAAAATTTTTACCGATCACGTATTTCAAGAAATCTGGCTGGCCGACCATTTACGTGAATGGTCGCTACATTCTGGAGAGCTGCAGTCATGGTCGAAAGAAAACGAATTCATGCTGCGCTTCTCGCCGCAGCGATCGCCACGATCGCGCCGGCCTGTCAGGCGCAAAACACCACCGACTGGCTGGCGAACACCTATGGCACCCTCGCCGCCCACGTGGGTAACACCGCGCGTTCCATGTGGGTCGCGCCCGAAGGCGTCATCTATACGGCCTCCATGTGGGACGAGTACGAGGGTGGCGTCGCAATCTACCAGAACGGCAAAAGCTTCGGCTCGATCGGCGCGCACGGCGAGTTTCAGGGCAGCGCGATCACGGGCAACGCGACGTCGATCTTCGTGGCACTGCAGCCCGGCGGGTCGTACGGAAGCGGCGCGGTGGGACGATACAACCGCACCACCAGGGCTCGCGATCTTCTGATTCAGGTCAGTGCATTGAGCAACCAGCCTCGGGTCGACGTCATCACCGGACTCGCCACGGCGGGCTCGCTCCTCTATGCGAGCGACTTCTATGGCAATCGCGTCCGGATCTTCACGACCGGCGGTGTCTGGCAGCGGGACGTCAACGTCTCGGGCCCGGGCGCCCTCGCACTGGATGGCGCAGGCAACCTCTGGGCCGCACAGAAGAGCGAGGGTTCGATCGTCGAGTTCAGTCCAACCGGCGCCTTGCTGAATACCATCCGGATGCCCAGCGGGTCGCAGCCGTCGGCGCTCTATTTCGATGCGTCGTCGGGGCAGCTCATGGTCGGGGACGAAGGCCCCGACATGAACATCAAGCGCTACAAGCTCTCGGGCACGCCGACGCTGGCCGGCACATTCGGCATCCAGGGCGGTTA
This sequence comes from Paraburkholderia haematera, assembly GCF_905220975.1. GTDB lineage: Bacteria > Pseudomonadota > Gammaproteobacteria > Burkholderiales > Burkholderiaceae > Paraburkholderia > Paraburkholderia haematera. The sequence goes on from NZ_CAJNBK010000005.1 coordinate 21,215, forward strand.
TCTCGACACCACGACGGGAATCAAAGGCCAGGTCGGCGCGAAACGCTTCACCCGTGTCACGGGCATCGGCAAGGACACCGCAGGCAACCTCTATGTGCTCAACAATCCGTGGGGCGGCAGCTGGGACCTGGGCCGCAACGGCGGCACCGACATTCATGCGTATAACACTGCCGGCAGCCTGCGGTGGACGCTACAGTCCCTCAACTTCGAGGGCATCGCCGCCCCGGACCCGGCCACGGATGGTGCCTTGTTCTATGGCGGCACCAACATCTACACCGGGAGCGCTGGAGGCACCTTCGTCGCGAACACCGTCGATCCGTTCACCTACCCGTCTGACCCGCGCATCAACATGAACGATCGCGCACGGGATGAGCACTTCAGTCAACTTGCCGCCGTCGGTGCCAACCGGATCCTCGTGGCGTTCAGCCAGAATCCCGATACCTTCTATTTCTTCCACTTCAATGCTGCGAATGGCTACATCGCCATACCGGACGCCACGCTTCCCGGTACGGCGTTCAAGACGACCGCATCGGTCAGGGACGGATTCTGCATCGACAGCAAGGGAGGCGTGTGGGCTGGCCTGGACAAGACCGGTTACATCTACCACTACCCGCTGACCGGCTTCGATGCCAGCGGCAAGCCAACCTGGGGGCCCGGTATCCCTATCCGGATTCCCGAGAGCATCAAGCCGCTGACGCGCATCGTCTACCTCGCGGACAGCGACACCATGATTCTCGGACAGGGCGTCGTTGGGAGTACCGACTGGACGTCGATAGGCACGCGGATCGAGGTGTATCACGGCTGGAGCGCGGGCAACACCACGGCACCCAATCCGGTGATCAACCTCCCCCACGCCGGCGCCAAGTCGATTGACGCGGCCGGCAGCTATCTCTTCGTCGGCTACTGGTTCAGCGGCAGCGGGCAAGCCTTGCCGAACATCGACGCCTTCAATCTCGCTACCGGCAACCTCGACGCCACGCTGGTCGACACCAATAGCGGTGCCGTGGATGCCAGCAGCGCCATCGATTCGATGTACGGCATCAGGGCATACCTTCGATCGACGGGCGAGTACGTGGTCACGAAGAACAACGTCAAGGGCTCCAGCGTCACCGTTTATCGCTGGACGCCCTGATCGCGCGTTTCGTCCATGACATACCGCGCCTCGTTGAGGTCGGCGATGAGTGTCGGGCCGGTTGGATGCCAGTCCAACCGGGCCTGGGTCTGGACACTGGAGGCCGGCATATCCTGGTCGATGAACATTGCCATCCATCCGAAATGCGACGCCGCTTCATCCGGGTTGATCGAAACGACGGGCAAGTTCAGACCCCGGCCAAGCGCCTCGGCGATTTCGCGGGTACTGATCCCTTCTTCGCCGACCGCGTGATACCGTGCCCCCTTTTCGCGTCTTTCTAGGGCGAGCCGATAGAGACGCGCCACATCGGAGACATGGCCTGCCGGAAAGCGGTTACTGCCATCGCCCACGAAGGCGCAGACGCCTTTCTCCCGAGCGATAGCAATGAGCGGCGTGATGAGACCCTGCTTGAACGGGTTGTGAACCTGAGGTAGCCGGACCACCGACACGTTGACACCTGCCTCCAGGAGAGCATTCCCAGCCAGCTCGGATGCGATCCGCGGATGTGGACGACTGGTATTGAAGGCATCTTCGGTTGCCGGTTGACCATCCTCACCGCTACCAAAGGCGGTCCCGGAGGTGATGATCAGAGGGCGGTTGGAGCCAGCGAGCGCGGAACCGAGTGCCGCGATCGCATGCCTGTCCTTTTCGCAATTCTCCGCGAATCTCGAGAAATCGTGATCGAATGCCGTGTGGATGACGGCATCTGCTTTTGCCGCGCCGCTGCGCAGGCTCTCCGGATCCTCCAGGGTTCCGCGATGCACCTGGGCCCCTGCATTGATAAGCGCTTGCGCTCCCGCGTCCGAACGCGTCATGCCGATCACCTGATGACCCGCCTTGATGAGTTCGGGAACGATGGTCGCACCGATGAAGCCTGTCGCACCGGTCAGAAAGATACGCATGGTGAAACCTCCTTGATTGTCACCGGTACTATCCGACCATTTCCTTTTCCGTTGAAGTAGTGACGTCATCATATTAAAAGGACTAACAGGATCCCGAGGTCGGCCGCCCGGATGCGCTTCGGTTCGTGCCATGCCGATATTGTCGCCACGTACCGCTCTCCCTGATGATGGAGTGCAAATGGCAGAAGAATGTCAGGCTCTTTCAGAGCGGGGCGTTGCGTTCGGTAAATGCTGGCACCCCTCAGTAACGCGGCGCTCGCAGTCTCGTTCGGACGCTGGATGAAAAGCAGGCTCAAAAAAAGGGCTGCGACGATATCGGCGCAGCCCTTCGGGTCCAGCGTAGTCGCTATGGCTTAGCGCGCGCCTACCTGATATCCGTCATTCAACGTCTTCAGAAACGCAATGATGTCGCGAATATCCGCATCCGTCATCGCGGGCTTGTCGCCGAATTTCCGGTCGAAAGGAGCGTCCTTGTCGTCGATGTTTGCGTGAAACTGCATCGGCAGATCATCGTACTTCTGAATCTTTCCATCCGCGCCGCGCGGATAGAACTTTTGCGGAGCGGTATTGCGTTCGTTATAGAACGCCATGACATCCTCAAGCGAGGTATAGACGCCATTGTGGAAAAATACCTTGCGCGTCGACACGTTGCGCAGCGTCGGCGTGAGGAACATCCCGCAATATTGCGTCTGGTCTTTCAGGTCCGTTCGGAAAGGACCGCAAATGCCCATGTCGAAGAAGCCATGGTCCTTGTTAGCCGCAAGATGGGTGTTCCGGGGCACGCCGAGCGCTTCGTACTGATAGTCCGTGAACATCGGCGGCAGGCCGTCGGTGCCCGGCTTCGAAAGGTGGCAGCCGGCGCAGTTCGCCTTGTCCGGGTCGTTGAACAGACGCAGTCCACGCAGCTCCGCCTGACTGAGCCGTGTCTTGCCTTCCAGCCAGTAGTCGTACTTGCTGGTGTACGGGTGGAACGACTGCTCTTCCACCTGATAGCGCGCGACCGCGAACATTGCCTCGGACATCGCAAGCGTTGTGTTTTCGAATACATGCGCCCCAAAAAGCTGGATGAAGTCGTTCCTGTACGGCGTGCGCGCGAGCTTCGCCATGACATCCGCCGTGCTGGCGTTCGCCATCTCGACCGGATTGAGCAGCGGACCGGATGCTTGTGCCTGCAGCGTATCCGCGCGGCCGTCCCAGAACATCCCGCCCTGCGGCACCATCGCAGGCGCTGCGGGTGCGACGCCCGCGTTCTTTTGCGCCCGCTCTACACCAGAAGCCTGACTCGCAATCTGCGCCAGATCGGGAGCGTTGTCCGCGTCGCCAGTATCTGGGCCGATACTGAAATTCGGCTGCCGGTAGAGGTACATCAGCGACGGCGGTGGCCGGTAGCCTTGCTGCGACAAAGATGGGCCGCCTAACTGGACAGCCAGATTATTGGCCGGAGCATAGGCATGCTCCGGGCTGTGGCACGAAGCGCATGACTGACGGCCCGAGGCGGAAAGCGTCGGGTCGAAGAATATTTTCTTCCCAAGTTGCGCCACTGCGCTCAACTGAGGCGGTGCTACAGGACGCTGAAGCTCGATGGGATGCGCGTTCGCTCCTGTGAGGTTTTCGACAATCGCCCCCACTGTTGCAGGCACGCGTGACGGATACAGCAGCGCCCAGCCGCAAAGGCCGACTGCGACGACAGCCGCGGCAGCGACAGCCCGCTTAAGCGTGCGCCGGGCGCTGAACTGGGGTTGGCTCTGAATAGGACTTGTTTCCGTCGGATGAGCTGGGGAGGCTGGCATATGAGCAACGGCAAGGGAATCTGAAAACGAAAAATGTTGCCATCCCCTAAGGGATGGCAACACCGGAGTACTTCTCCGCTTCACATCGGCGCCAGGCGCCGATGTGAATGGCGGAATTTAGATGGCAGGTACCGAAGGGACCACCGAGCCCAGGTTCGGGTCGACGAACACGGTCGGGTTGTTGCCGAAGCCGCTGAAGTTGAACAGGCTCATGATGCTGCCGGCCGATGCGTCGAACGAGCCGCCACCGATGCGTTGGCTGCCCAGCCAGTTGTCCTCGATGAAGCGCACCACCGATGCCTGGCTAATCCTCGTGTGGTCAACATAATTGACCTTCGCCCACGGCGAAATCACGAGGAAGGGGATACGCGTGCCCGGGCCGCATCGACCGTTGACCACACCACCGTTCACGCCGAGCGGAGCCGCTCCCGAACCGCACTTGCCGGCGGCGGTCAGCTGATCCGCTTGAGCATCGAACGACGAGGTCGTCGGATTCGCATAAGCATGGTCGTACCAGCCGTCCGAATCGTCCCACGCGACGATAACTGCCGTGCTGTTCCAGTCAGGCTGTTGCTGCAGGAAGTTGACGATTTTGGCGGTGAACGCCTGTTCGTCGAGCGGATCGGAATAACCTGCGTGACCGTCCTGGAACGCCGGCGCCTTGATGAAGCTGACGGACGGATAGTTACCCGCCTTCACCGAAGCAAAGAAATCGTCGGTGTCGTACTGGTGATTCGCCGGGTCGGTCGTCTTGCCGTCGGATTCAAGCGTGTGGCCGATGGCAGCCGTCGAGCTCGGGCGCAAATGCTGCGCGTTTGCCGTCGACGCGAAGTACTGGAACCAGTTGTGGTGCGGGATGTAGTCTGACGTTGCCTGACCGACCACCGGCGACACCGTGCTGCGCTTGCAGCCAGTCGTGCCATTGGCGTTGGCTGTTGCGAGGTTGAAGCCGCCCATGAAGCCGCCCCATGTGATGTTCTTCGCATTCAGCAGGTCGCCGATGTTCTTGCCGGACATCAGGATCTGGTCTGTCGCGCTGGAGCACAGGTCGTTCGCCGGGTCCGCGTCATTGATCAGCGTGATGCCGCCCTGGCCATCGTTGACGTAATACGAGTGGGATGCCGTCGTCAGATTGAACGGCTGCTGACTGGTCTTGACCAATTGCACGCCGTTATTCTGGCCGGAGACAACTTCCAGCGCACCAGGGGTCGACGGGCCATACGTGTCCGTATACGCGTTATCGCTCATCGCGAAGTGTTGCGCCCAGTTCCACATCGCCGTCACTGTGTTGCCGTCGAAGTAGCCCATGACCTGGCCCTTCGTGCCAAATGCGCCAGCGCCACCGCTCGACCCATTACCGGTATGCAACGGGAACAGGTCGGCGGCACCGTTGTTATATGCCTGCTGCTCGGCCGTGTAGGCGTGGTTCTGGTCGGCTGTCGCCGCTTGTGTGCGGTCCAGTCGGAACGGGTTCGCAGCGCCCGCGCCGTTCAGTGTGTTGATGAAGTTCGGATTGTTGGTCAGCAGCGAGCCGCTCAGACCGTTCACCGTCGGCGTGCCTGAAGCAGCCGTGAATGCCGGTTCGCCCGACGGGTTCGTTGCAACCGGGTACGTCGCGAAGTAGTGGTCGAACGAGACGTTCTCGTTATAAATCACAACCACGTGCTTAATGGGCGTTGTTGTCGTCAATTGATTCTGTACTGACGCGGGGGCACTCGAATTCACATCGTGACCACCGCACGCGTACAGCGAGACGGCTAATGCGATGCCTGACAAGCCCAATAGAAGAGTTCGAGAAAGCATAGGTATTAACTCCGGATTTCGTTTTTTGCTAGTTGTTTTTCGTCCGCTGTTTCATCGCGAAATGAGCGGGCGCGTGGGGACCGTTTCACAAACCCACGCGCATTGGAACATCCGGGCATTACCGGGGAGTGGCGCTTTGCTTACTCGGTTATTACGCTATATAGCCTTAAAAAGGATATTGAAAGAATCTGTAGCGGGCGAGGCAACGCACCGAGCCCTCCAATCAAGCCTTCAACGGCAGCCAGATTTCGAGTCCGCCCATGCCGCTAACCGGATCGAACTTCTCGTCATAGCGCTCGAAGTTCGGCGCATCGGCGGGAATATGTCCTGATGCCGGCAGCCACTGATTCCAGATCGTGTTCCAGGTGCGTCGCACGGTCGAGATGTGCTCGCGGTGGCTGAAGACGGCGTAGCGCTGCGGGGAAATGCGCAAGCGGCTCAGTTCGGCGGGCAATGCCGAGAAGTCGCTGACTTCGACGCCGGTCAGATAGTCGATATTGCCGGCGTCGTCGGCGTTGTAGCCGACGCCATACGTCACGTTGCCGACCTGGCCCGGCACTTTGCCGATGTAGTCACCAAAGCGCTGCCACTGCGAAGGAATCGCGGCGCACGTTGTGCTGGTGCAGCGCTCGCTTAGGCCCGCGACGAGAAAAGCTGTGCCGTCTTCGAAACGCGGCGGTTCGAGATGCGCGAGAAGGGTTTCGTCCATTTTGATCGGCTCCACGATAGCAAGGTTGTCGAGGTGACCACGCGCGCGCAGCGCTTCGGGTGTGAGACCGAATTGCTCGCGAAACGCCCGCGTGAATGCTTCATGAGAACCGTAACCGGCGTCGACGGCGACCGTCAGAATGTCCGGGGCGCCGTCGGCGAGGTGTCGTGCCGCTTCACTCAAGCGGCGCGCGCGAACGTAGCGCATCACCGAAAGCCCGGTGGCCGCTTCGAAAGCACGCGCCAGGTGAAAACGCGACACGCATCCGCAGTTGGCGATGTCGTCGAGCGTCAGTTCACGGGCAAAATGACTTTCGATAAACCAGAGCGCTTTTCCAACGGGGTTCATATCGGCTCTCATGTCTGCATGAAGCCAGCATAGCCAGGCAAGGTCCGGCGCGTTTGATCGCGCTTGCGGTTTTGTAGTTGATTTCTCGGATGGCTTTGCGATGGGCCGTGCTCGGCCGTCATGGCAGCACGCTCAGGTCGGCGAAACATCTTCGGCTGACGAACCGAAATACACCGTCACTTCCACAATCTGACCATTCCTCGTGCGAATGAACTCGGCATTGCGAAACGCCGTGCGGCCTCCCGGCTTGCAGGCGTACGTGACAAACGCCTCGTTGTCTTCGACAAACAGCCTGTCGATGTGGATGCGTTCGATCTGTTCGTTGAATGGCCAGCAGTGTTCGAAGTAGGCCGCTTTGCTGAGGTGGTCGTCGCGCGGGCTGCTGAAGGCGAAGTCGTCGCTGAGGAGCGGCTCGATTGCGCTGCGGTCTTTGCGTTCATACGCGGCGAAGTAGTCGCGGATAAGCGTGGAAATGTCGGTGCCGGTCGCCATGATGTGAGCTCCTTCGTATGCTTGCTTCGTCGATGGCCCGCGCAGGTCAATAGTTTTCTGTTGCCGCCTCGTTGCCGCCCGCGTGAGGATGTTCCGATGCAGAAGATGCGCCGTGACCGTGTGCGTCCGCTTGAGCGCCGCCTGGCTGACCCGGGCGCAACAATAAACCGCCCAGCACACCCGCCGCCGCCGCGAAGATCGCACCGAACAGGAACGCCACGTGGTAGCCGCTATTGAGTGCAGCCACGGCGCTTTCGGAGGCCTGCATCGCGTCGCTGCGAGCGGCCGCGAGACTCGCGAGCACCGCGAGACCGAGTGCGCCTCCCATCATGAACGACGTGTTGACGATACCGGAGGCGAGACCCGAATCGTTCGGATCGACGTCGCTCATGGCGGCCAGCAGCAGGGGATTGAACGCGATGCCCGCGCCGAAGCCGAGCAGGATCATGCCGGGCAGTACGTCGAGCACGAAGTTGCCGTTGACCGGCGCGCGTGCGAACAGCGCGAGGCCACACGCCGCGACGAGCAGCCCGGCGGCAAGCGGAATGCGCAGACCGAAGCGCATCACCACGCGCGCCGACAGTCCCAGCGAAAAGAACGCCATGATCAGATTGGCCGGCAAAAACGCGAGCCCGACCTGCAAAGGCCGGTAGCCGAGCACGCGCTGCAGATACAACGCGGAGATGAAGAACCACGCGAACATTGCCGCCGCCCAAAGCACACCGACCACATTTGCGGTCGCGACATTGCGCAGGCGGAACAGACCAAGCGGCATCAACGGATGCTGCACGCGTGCTTCGATAATGAGAAACAAGGCCAGCAACGCGAGCGCGGCGAACAGCAGGCCCAGCGTCTGCGCCGAGGTCCAGCCGGCTTCATTACCGTTCACGACTGCGTACACGGCAAGCATCAGCGAAGCGGTGACTGTTACCGCGCCGGCCACGTCGAGCCGTTCCCCATGCGCATGACCGCGTGCCGACGGCAGGAGCGCGACGCACAGCGCGTAGACGGCGATGCCGATCGGCAGGTTGACGAGAAAGATCCAGTGCCAGCTCAGCAGATTGGTCAGCAGACCGCCGAGCAATACGCCGATGCTGCCGCCGCCCGCGCAGACGAAACCATATACGCCCATCGCTTTGGCCCGTTCGCCGGTCTCGGTGAACAGATTCATGATCAGCGAGAGCGAAACAGCGGAGACGACCGCGCCACCCAGACCCTGCACGGCACGCGCGCACACCAGCAGGATTTGCGAATTCGCCATGCCGCAGGCGAGCGACGCCAGCGTGAACAGCGTGATGCCGCCAAGGAACAGCTTGCGGTGGCCGTAGAGATCACCCAGCCGCCCGCCAAGCAGCAGACAGCCGCCGAAGGTGAGCATGTACGCATTGACCACCCACACCAGCGAGGTCTCGGTAAAGCCGAGGTCCGCGGCGATCGACGGCAAGGCTACATTCACGATCGTCGTATCGAGCACGATCATGAGTACGCCGAGGCACAGAACGATCAGCGCCAGCCAGCGTTTGTTGCCGTGGATGGAATGGGTCATGCAGGGACTCCTTTGCCTTGATCAAGCGGATGCTGCCGGGTGCGAGCAGATGCAAGCGGGGTGCCAGACGCGTCGCCGCTCGGCACGAAGTTGGAAACCCGGTCGGCAACCCGTTGATGGCAATGGGAATTTTTAGTCTAGCACCCGCGACTTTTGACCCACAACTACGAATTCCTGGGCGGCATGGGCCGTCAATCGCCATGCAGCAGTTCGTACTTGCCGCCGCGCTCCAGCGCCCGCTGATAGGCGGGCCGCGCGTGAATGCGCTTCAGGAAATCGACGACGGCGGGAATCTGCCCTTCCATGCCGCCGCGCGCAGTGGCGGCTTCGAGCGGAAAGCTCATCTGAACATCGGCCGCCGTGAAATCGTTGCCGACAAACCAGCCGGTCGCGCTCAATTCCTTATTGATGTAGCCCAGGTGCAGCTTCAACTGCGGATCGATGAAACTCGATTGCAGCGTCGAGGCGATCTTGCGGGCGATCGGTTTGGCGAAGAACGGCATGGGCGCGCTGGCGATGCGCAGAGCGATCAGCTTGAGCAGCAGCGGCGGCATTGCCGAGCCTTCCGCGTAGTGCATCCAGTAGGTGTAGCGCAGATGTTCGGGCGTGCCCGCTGCGGGCGCGAAACGGCCCTGACCATATTTGCCGACCAGATACTCGATGATCGCACCCGATTCGGCGAGCGTCTGGCCGTCGTCGGTGATAACGGGCGACTTGCCGAGCGGATGCACGGCGCGCAACTCGGGCGGCGCCAGCATCGTTTTTGAGTCGCGCTCGTAGCGCTTGATCTCGTATGGAACGCCGAGCTCTTCGAGCAGCCACAACACGCGTTGCGAGCGGGAGTTGTTCAGATGATGGACGATCAGCATGGGTCGAGGGAAGTTGGCCAGTGAAGCGCCACATCATAGGGATATTGCGCCGAGGTGTGGCTCTACTTACCTGCCTCCGTATCCGTCCGCCCTCGAACAAAGAAGGGCGACGGGCTACACGAGCGTACGCAACTCAAAGCGTTTGAGCTTGCCGGTTTCCGTGCGCGGCAGCGACTTGATGAAGGAGATCACGCGCGGGTATTTATACGGCGCCACGCTGTTCTTCACGAAATCCTGCAGTTGCGCGACCAGTTCGTCGTCCGGCGTATAGCCCGGGTTCAGCACCACGAAAGCTTTGACGATCTGCCCGCGTGTTTCGTCGGGCACGCCGATCACACCGCATTCGGCCACCGCCTCGTGTTGCAACAGCACGCTTTCCACTTCCGGCCCGGAGATGTTGTAACCGGCGGAGACGATCATGTCGTCGGCGCGGGCCTGATAAAACACGTAACCGTCCTCGTCGAGATAGACGGAGTCGCCGGGAAGGTTCCAGCCATCGCGCACGAAGTTGGTTTGCCTTGCGTCGGCGAGATAGCGGCAGCCTGTCGGGCCGCGCACCGCGAGTTTGCCGATCGTGCCGGGCGCCACGGGCTGCATGGCGTCGTCCACGGCTTGCACAACGTAGCCCGGCACCGCGCGGCCGATGGCATGCGGACGAATTTCGTCGCCTTGCGCCGAGATGAAAATGTGGATCAACTCCGTGCCGCCGATCCCGTCGATCATCTCGATGCCGGTTGCGTCGTGCCATAAACGACGCGTTGAATCCGGCAACGCCTCTCCCGCCGAGACCGTTTTCTGCAGGCTTGAAACGTCGTGATGCGCCACGAGCGGCGCCATTTGCCGATAGAACGTCGGAGCGGTGAACATAATCGTTGCGTGAAAGCGTTCGACGGCTTGCAGCAAGGTCTCAGGTGTGAGCCGCTCGATCAGCACCGTCGACGCGCCCACTCGCAGCGGAAAGCACAGCAGTCCGCCAAGGCCGAATGTGAACGCGAGCGGCGGCGTGCCGCAAAAGATATCGCTCGACGAAGGCTTTAAAACATGACGCGGAAACAGATCGCACATCGCCAGAACGTCGCGATGAAAATGCATGCAGCCTTTCGGTGCGCCCGTGGTGCCGCTGGTGAAGGCGATCAGGCAGACGTCGTCTGCGGCGGTGTCGCACGCAGTGAAGTGGTCCGGCTTGTTGACCGCGAGCGTGTCGAGCGAATCGGCGGAATCGTCATGAAACAGGCGCGTTTGCTTCAAACCTGGACAATAGAACTCATCCTGAGGATTGATGCAGCGCGCGAGTTCATCGGTCAGGCGCGCGTCGCACAGCGCGGCGCCGACTTGCGCCTTCTCGATGATCTGCTTGAGTTCTTTCGCACGCAGTAGCGGCATGGTAGGCACCACGACGAGGCCGGCCTTCAGCGCGGCGAGCGCCGTCACCGCCATGTGCAAGGTGTTCGGTCCGCGCAGCAGCACGCGGTTGCCCGGCTGCAGACCCATCTCATCGACCAGCACATGGGCGCTACGATTCACCAGGGCAAGCAATTCACCGTATGTGGTTGCCTGCGGCTTGCCATCTACCTCCGACCAGATTGCCGGACGGTCGCGATGTCCCGCTTCGATCGTTCCGTCGAGCAATTCCGTCGCGCAATTGAAGCGCGCCGGGTAGGCCACGTCCGGATTGTCGAGCAGAAAAACGGGCCATTGATCCTGCGGCGGAAGATTGTCGCGCGCGAAGGTATCGACGTGTGCTGACGGTTCCATCATGTTCTCCCGGGCAATGAGCCGGCTGATTGCGCTTCAGTTGGCTTGGTGGCTTTCGTGCTTCGAGTGCTTCGTGTGCTTAAAGCGGAACGACTGCCGTCGCTTCGATTTCGACCTTGGCTTCGTCTTCGATCAACGCCACGACCTGTACCGCGCTCATCGCGATGTCGTAGTCGCCGATCAGTTCCCGAAACGCACGGCCGATATCTTTAAGGGAGGCGAGGTATTCGCGCTTATCCGTGACGTACCACGTCAGGCGCACCAGGTGTTCGGGTCTGCCGCCCGCTTCGTGCAGCACCGCGAGAATGTTCTTGAGCGCCTGAATCGCTTGTTGCGCGAAGTCGGCGGTCTGAAAACGCGCCTGTTCGTCCCAGCCGATCTGGCCGGCAATGAACACTTGCGTACCGGTTGCCGCGACGCCGTTTGCGTAGCCGCGCGGCTTGATCCAACCGGCGGGAAGGAGAGCTTTTTTCATGAGCGATGCGCCTCGATGGATTCAGGCTGTGGGGCGAACGTCGCGAGCGCGCTCGCGATGTCTGCGGGAATGTCGATGGATGTGCCGCTTTCGAGCGAGGTCGTGACCAGCACCTGCTTCGCGCTGAAGCGGGTTTCGTCGCCGTGCTGGCCGACGATCTCGAGATTGATCGAGCGGCGCCCCGCCTTCGTGACCGTGAGCGAAAGCGTGATCGTTTCACCCATCTGGCTCGGTCGCGAAAACTCGCAATCGAGTTTGACGATCGGCAAGCCGATGCGGCGTTGCGCGATCATCTGCGCATAGTCGATCCGCAGGCCTTCGTTGAACCAGTCTTCGACCAACGCATTGGTCATCACCAGATATTGCGGAAAGAACACGATGCCGGCCGGATCGCAGTGCTGGAAGCGGATGCGGACTGGCCTTTCGAAGGTCGTGTTCATTTCGCTGCGTCCTTGGCGAGTTCCGCAGCGTGAGCCTTCAGGAGGTCGCGGCCGACGATCAACTGCTGCACTTCAGTCGCACCTTCATAGATCCGCAACGCTCGAATCTCGCGGTAGAGCATCTCGACGGCTGTGCCGCTTTGTACGCCCATGCCGCCATAGAGCTGCACGGCGGCGTCGATCACCTGTTGCGCGCCTTCGCTTGCGTGCCATTTGGCCATCGCGGCTTCACGCGTAACGTTTTCGCCCTGATCGCGCAGCCAGGCCGCGCGATAGACCAGCAACGCGCTGCTGTCGATCGTCAATGCCATCTGCGCGAGCTTGGCTTGCGTCAACTGAAAATCACCGAGCGTCTGTCCGAACATCTTGCGCGACGATGCACGCGAGAGACCCTCAGCCATCGCGTGCCGCGCGAAGCCCAAGGAAGCCGCCGCCACCGACGTGCGGAATATATCCAGCGTACGCATCGCGAGCTTGAAACCTTCACCGGGCGCACCGAGCATCTGGCTGCGCGGCACGCGTGCGCCGGCAAAGTGCAAACGCGCTAGCGGATGCGGGGCGATCACGTCGATGCGTTCGGCGATTTCCAGCCCCGGCGTGTCGGCATCGACGATGAAGGCGGTAATGCCGCGTGCGCCCGGCGCTTCGCCGGTTCTCGCGAACACTACGTAGAAATCGGCGATGCCGCCGTTGGAGATCCACGTCTTGTCGCCGTCGAGTACGTAGAAGTCGCCGTCTTCGCGCGCTGAGAGGGACATCGCGGCAACGTCCGAGCCCGCTTCCGGTTCCGACAAAGCGAAGGCGGCGATGGCCGTGCCGTTTGCGACCCGCGGCAAGTAGCGCGACTTTTGCTCATGCGTGCCGCCGAGCGAGATCGCGCCTGAGCCGAGCCCTTGCATCGCTAATGCGAAATCCGCGAGTCCGGAATGTTTGGCGAGCGTTTCGCGCAGCAGGCACACAGCGCGTGTGTCGATGGTGTCGCCATGCCCGCCGTAGGCGACGCCGCCGACGCCGTATTTCAGCCAGCCCGCCGAACCGAGTTCACGGACCAAGGCACGGCAGGTCGCATCGACATCATCGTGCGCGACATGCGAGAGATTCTCGCGGCACCATGCTTCGATACCTGCGGCCAGTTCGCGATGGCGCGGTTCGAAAAACGGCCAGGCCAGTGCGCTGTGCAAATCCATTTCGCTGTGAGTGCTCAATTCAATCTCCCTCGAACACCGGGCGCGACTTCGCGGCAAACGCGCTATATGCACGTTCGAAATCGCGCGTGCTCATGCAGATCGCCTGAGCTTGCGCCTCGGATTCGATCGCTTCGTCGATGCTCATGCTCCATTCCTGGTGCAGCATCGTCTTCGTGATGCCGTGCGCGAAAGTCGGACCGGCGACGAGGTCGGCGGCGAGCTTTTGCGCGTCCGGGAGGAGCGCTGCCGGTTCGCACAGGCGGTTATAGAAGCCCCATGCGTAGCCTTCGTCGCCACTCGCCGAGCGGCCGGTGAACAGCAATTCGGCGGCGCGCCCCTGGCCGATGATGCGCGGCAGGATCGCGCAGGCGCCCATATCGCAACCCGCGAGGCCGACGCGCGAGAACAGAAACGCGAGCTTGCTGCGCGCGGTGCCGAGGCGCATGTCGGACGACATCGCCAGAATCGCGCCGGCGCCGGCACATACGCCATCGACCGCGGCGATGATGGGCTGCGGGCAATGGCGCATCGCCTTGACCAGGTCGCCGGTCATGCGCGTGAACAGCAGCAGTTCCGGCATCGGCAGATCGATCAGCGGCGCGATGATGTCATGCACGTCGCCGCCGGAGCAGAAGTTTTCGCCTGCGCCGTGAATCACGACCGCTTTCACGTCGGTCGCATAGGTGAGTTGCCGGAACAGATCGCGCAACTCCGCATACGATTCGAATGTCAGCGGGTTCTTGCGTTCGGGGCGGTTCAGCGTGATCGTCGCGACCTTGTCGGCGACCGACCAGCCGAAGTGCCGCGCCTCGTAACCGGCGAGCGTCAGGCGGTTGCCGGCTAGCAGCGCGTCGGTGTTGGATCGTGTCATGAGTGTTTTCTCCGATTCGGTGCGGATCAGTCTTTCAGACTGTCGAGCAGATGTTTCTTGAGTTTGCCGAGGCGCTGATGGGTACGCGATTTTTCGTCGAGGCTCAAGCCGCCGAACAGTTCAACGACCCATTGCTCATGCGCGACCGCCATCTTGTCGAACGCCTTGCGGCCCGCGGGCGTCAGACACACGTTGATCGAGCGGCGGTCGTTCGGATCGGTGTCGCGCGAAACCAGACCTTCTTTTTCGAGCTGATCCGTAATGCCTGTCACATTGCCGCCCGTCACCATCAAGCGGCGCGACAGCTCGGTCATTTTCAGGCCTTCCGGATGACGTTCGAGCTGCGCCATCAAATCGAAACGCGGCAGCGTAGTGTTGAATTCGTTACGCAGGCGCTTGCGCAGTTCGGCTTGCACGAGATTGGTCGTGGTCAGCATGCGCAGCCACAAACGCAGGCCCATATGACTATCGGCGCCGGTGCTCATTTCCAGATCCACGACGTTCTCCGCGGGTTTCGCGACACCTTTGCGCGGCGGCTTGACGTCGGCCGGCAAGGGTTTGTTGATGTTCGATGACTTGGTCACATTACTTCTCCACCGGAGATGGAAATGGATTGGCCCGTGATCGCATCCGAGCCGGGTTGGCAGAGCCAAAGCACGGCGTTGGCGACTTGCTCCGGGCTGACGAAGCGATGTTGCGGATTCGAACGAAGCAAGGTCTCGCGCGCCTGCTGTTCGGTGCGCGAGGTCTTGCTGGTGATCTGTTCGAGCGACGCGTGCAGCAGCTCGGTCTCCGTATAACCTGGGCACACGGCATTCACGGTGACGCCTTTCGTCGCGACTTCGAGTGCGAGTGAACGCGTCAGGCCGATGACACCGTGTTTCGCCGCGCAGTACGCCGCGACGTAGGCATAGCCGATTTGCCCCGCCGTGCTCGCGACATTGACGATGCGGCCGTGGCCGCGTTCGAGCATGCCGGGTAACACGGCGCGCGTGCCGAGGAACACGCCGGTGAGGTTCACGTCGAGCATGCGCTGCCAGAGCGCCATGTCGATGTGGGTGAAGGGCGCGGCTTGCGCCTGGCCGGCGTTGTTGACGAGGATGTCGATTGCGCCGGCTTGCGCGAATGCTTTCCCGACCGATGCTTCGCTGGTGACGTCGACGCTGATACAGGCGACCTCGCCGAGCCCGTTGAATTGCTCCCGCTGCGCGTCGAGACGTTGTGCGTTGCGTCCCATCAAGGTGACGCGCGCGCCGGCGCGCAGCAGCGCTTCAGCCACTGCCGCACCGATGCCGCTGCCTCCGCCCGTGACGACAGCGTGTTGTCCAGCGAGCGTTGTGGTAGACGTGTTCACGACGTTCCCTCTGCGCGTTGTGCGCGCTCTTGCGGCGATAGACCGGCGTTCGCCGAAGCCTGAGCGCGTTCACGTTCAAGATTGCGTTCGAGTTGCGACTTGGCCGCTGTATAAGGCTTTGGCCACATGACATCGAAATAGCCGATTTTTGCGGCCTCGTTCAAGGTCCACGACGGATTTGCCAGATGCGGCCGCGCAATCGCGCAAAGATCCGCGCGGCCCGCCGCGATGATGCTGTTCACGTGGTCCGCTTCCGAGATCGCGCCGACGGCGATTGTTGCGATGCCGGCTTCGTTGCGCACACGGTCGGCGAACGGTGTCTGGAACATGCGGCCAAACACAGGTTTTTCCTGCTTGCTGACCTGGCCCGACGAGACGTCGATCATGTCGGCGCCTGCGGCTTTGAAGGCACGCGCAATCTGTACGGCGTCGTCAGGCGTGGTGCCGCCTTCGACCCAGTCGTTAGCGGAAATACGCACGGAAATCGGCTTGTCTTGCGGCCAGACTGCGCGGATCGCCTTGAAGATCTGCAAGGGGTAGCGCAGACGATTGTCGAGCGAGCCACCGTATTCGTCGGTGCGTTGGTTGGTCAACGGCGACAGGAAACTCGACAGAAAGTAGCCGTGTGCGCAGTGCAGTTCGAGCCAATCGAAGCCTGCTTCCGCGGACATTTGTGTGGCGCGTGCGAATTGCGCTTCGATTTCGTGCAGTTCGTCACGGGTGGCTTCGCGCGAGACCTGGCTGACGCCGTTCAGGTACTGTTGCGGCGAGGCGGACACGAGCGGCCAATTCCCATCGTCGAGCGGCTGGTCGATGCCTTCCCACGCAATGCGTGTCGAGCCTTTGGCGCCAGAGTGCCCCAACTGAATTCCGATCTTGGCGTCCGACTGCCTGTGCACGAGGTCGACGATGCGCTTCCATGCCGTGAGATGGTCCGGCGCGTACATGCCGGGACACGCGGGTGTGATGCGCGCTTCGGGCGATACGCAGGTCATTTCCGTCATGACCAGCGCGGCTCCGCCCATGGCGCGGGCACCGAGATGCATCAGGTGATAGTCGCCGGCGACGCCGTCGACAGCCGAGTATTGCGCCATGGGCGAGACGACTACGCGGTTTTTCAGGGTGACGCCGCGCAGCTTGAAGGGCGTGAACATGGGCGGTACGGAGTGTTGTTCGGGCGCGCGGTCAACGCCTGAGCGGTGTGCGAGCCAGTCTTCGAAAGTCGAGAGATAGCTTGCGTCACGCTCCCGCAAATTTTCGTGCGAAATGCGCTGTGAGCGCGTCAGCAACGAATAGGCGAACTGTTCTGGTTCGAACGACGCATAGCGATCCACGTGTTCGAACCACTCCGTCGAATTGCGCGCGGCATTCTGAATGCGCAAGACGTCGATGCTGCGCACGTCCGTGTAGTGCTTCAATGCAGCGGGCAAATCACCCGGATGCGCGGCCATGCTGTTGGCGAGTTCGATCGAATCTTCGAGCGCGAGCTTGGTGCCCGAGCCGATCGAGAAGTGGGCGGTGTGCGCCGCGTCGCCCATGAGTACGAGAGGCGTTTTCGTGCCGTCGGCGTTGCCACGCCAATGCACCCATTCTTCGTTGACGACGCGCGGGAAGCGAATCCATTGCGACGACCCGCGCAAATGCGCGGCGTTCGACAGCAATGCGTTGCCGTCCAGATACTTGGCGAACAGCTTCTCGCAGAAGGCGATGCTGTCCTCCTTGCTCATTTCGTCGAGACCGGCGGCGCGCCACACGTGCTCCGGCGTTTCCACAATAAACGTGGAGGTTTGGTCGTCGAAGCGATAGGCGTGGGCCTGGAACCAGCCGAACTCGGTTTCTTCGAAGGCGAACGTGAAGGCGTCGAAAAGCTTTTTGGTGCCGAGCCAGACAAAGCGGCAATCGCGCATGTCGATCGCAGGCTTGTAAGTGGCCGTGTGCTTTTGACGGATTGCGCTGTTGGCGCCGTCGCAGGCGACGATCAGGTCGGCTTCGTAGGCGGAGTCGTCCGTGACCTGAGTTTCGAAAACCAGCTTGACGCCTAGCTCTTCGCAGCGCGCCTGCAGGATATTCAGCAGACGTTTGCGGCCGATACCGCAGAAGCCGTGACCCGACGAGCGAATTTGCCGGCCGCGGAAATTGATCTCGATGTCGTCCCAGTGATTGAAGGCGTCGAGAATCGCGTTCGCGCTCGGAGCGTCGGCGGCGCGCAGGTTGCCTAGCGTCTGGTCGGAGAATACGACCCCCCAGCCAAAGGTGTCATAGGGACGATTGCGCTCGACCACCGTGACGTCATACGCCGGGTTCCGGCTCTTCATTAACAGGCCGAAGTACAACCCGGCCGGCCCGCCGCCGATACAGACTATGCGCATGTTTGGCTCCCACGTGGACTTTGCTCTGGAATGTAATTTAGGCTTCGATAGTTTAGATGTCAAGTAAATGTTGGGCGGAATCTGGGTGTGGGCGGGCGCGCTTGATCCGGAAGAATAAAGTCCGTTATGAGGGAATACCCTGTCTATCAGGCCACGGCTTTCGGCCCTGAACATGTGGAAGAAATGAAGCGAGTGTTGGGGGCGAGGAGGAAGGCATACTTTGAGGGATTCGAGCGAGGCATCAACGACCTCTCCAGAATTTCAATTGAGGAGATGGTTGGGCCGCAGTACGCTGAACTCCGACCAATCCTATCCGACGCATTCGACGTTCGAAACAAGGTTTTCCGCGGTCAGGTGACTATGCGTTGCCTACAGCGAGAACAGCTCGGGGAACTGACCGACTATATCTGGCGGCGGTGTCGTTTGCTCGCTGACGGGACGAGCAGAGAAATTGGGTGCGACGGGTTTGGGCGCAACTCATTTCGAAAGGGCCCGGACGGTCTGGCGGAGAAGTTTAAACTCGGAGTAGACACGGCCAAGAAGTATCGTGCGTTTGTCAGACGCCACGTAGAACGGGCCTGACGTCGCATTGACATGTCGCATCCGCTCGGTAATCTCACTGCGGTCAGCCACGAGAGAAGTGCTGATTTCGGGGATGTCTGCGTACGCACATCATCACCTGTCATCGAAACCAGATGGACCCTTGGGAGCGTGAGACTTGAGCACGCCCTCGATGTCGCGCTCGAAGCCGACCGCGTTGCCGAAGCGAGTCATGTTCCAGTTGCAGCCTGTTTTGTCAGCCTCTTGCAATTGCGGGCGCGGCACACCAATTTTCACGCCATCCTCGACGATTTCCTGCAGTCGATGGATTCGCCGGTTGACCTCCTGCTGTAGCTGCGAAGCATTGAGCGTCTTGCGTATCATCCAAGTCTCCTTCCGGTTGCTCAAGCCAGTCTAGCGCAAGTGAGGCGCTCCGCGACCTGGCGCTGAAACGCAAAGTGCCTGAGAGAGCAGGCGCCTTGGTCCGTCGGGGTGCGCCAGTAAGTCAGTACGCAACAGTCACGACTCCGTTGCCGCCAATGCCACGACCACTGGACCCAACGTCATACGGCATCTGAACGGACTGCGCGCGGTGGAGATACTGGCGACACCCACTGCACCCCTCGGTCAGGTAATTTCTGCGTCAAAGAAAGCGCTAGTGACGCTTGTGCTACCGACGGGCTACGAGGTGAAGTTTGGCGGCTTGTACCCGCAACTCGAACGTGCCGCGCTTAATGTGGGCGGCGCAGCTGTCGTTGCTCTCGCTCCCACGGTATCGTATTGCTGCAACTGGTGAAGCGAAACGAAGCGCAAGGACTCTCTGTGGTCGACGCCGTTCGCGACGCGGTTAGCGTGCGCTTCCGGCCAATTCTCCTGACTGCGTTGACCGCTTCACTGGGTTTGCTGCCCACCGCCCTTGGATTCGGCAAGGGCGCAGCCCCCGAACAAGGATTGGCCATCGTTACGCTGGGTGGGTTAGTCTGGAGTGGCTTGCTCAGTACGAACCTGCTGCCAGCTCTTTATGTGTACAAGCGCGAGAAGCTGCTTCGGAAAATATCGTAGACGCGTTGAGTTCGCTTGGAACGGCCCCCCATTGGCACGGCTTTATGGCGACGATACGCCGACGCACGACGGTACCGCTGTTGGACCCGACAATCCTGGAATCTCGAAAAGATGCAGACCAATTCCACGCCGCGCGCGGGCACGCTCAGCCAGATTCCCCGTGGTATCTGGATGCTCGGCTTCGTCAGCATGTTCATGGATATTTCGTCGGAAGTCATTCACAGCCTTCTGCCGATGTTCCTGGTAACGAGTCTGGGTGCGAGCGCGATGATGGTTGGCCTCATTGAAGGCGTCGCGGAAGCGACTACGCCTGTCGTGAAAATGTTCTCCGGCGCCCTGAGCGACTACCTTGGCAACCGGAAATGGCTGGCGGTCATCGGATACGGCATGGGCGCGTTGAGCAAACCATTATTTGCGCTCGCGCCAACTGTGGGTATCGTCCTGACGGCGCGCGTCGCGGACAGAATCGGCAAGGGCCTGCGGGGTGCGCCGCGCGATGCGCTCGTAGCGGATATCACACCTGCCCACCTGCGTGGCGCCGCCTATGGCTTGCGACAGTCGCTCGACACGGTCGGCGCGTTTCTCGGACCGTTGCTCGCCGTCGGGCTGATGCTGCTGTGGGCAGATAACTTTCGCCGTGTGTTCTGGGTCGCCATGATTCCGGGTCTTGCCGCCGTGGCGATACTGGTAGTCGGTATCAAGGAGCCAGTACACCAGCCGGGCGCAAAACGAGTCAACCCGCTGAAGTTCGAAAATCTGAAAAAGCTGAGCCGCTCTTATTGGTGGGTGGTGTTCATCGGGGCGGTATTCACGCTCGCGCGATTCAGCGAGGCGTTCCTCGTCTTGCGTGCGATGCAAGGCGGTGTACCGATTGCGCTTGTGCCGCTTGTGATGGTGGCAATGAACCTTGTGTATTCCGTGTCGGCCTATCCCTTTGGCAAACTGGCCGACTCGATGAGCCACACCAGACTACTCGCCATCGGCCTTATTGTGCTGATTGCGTCGGATGTCGTACTCGCGCACGGAAGCCACTGGCCGGTCGTCCTTCTTGGCGTAGCGCTGTGGGGCTTGCATATGGGGCTGACGCAGGGACTGCTGGCGACGATGGTTGCGCATGCCGCACCCCCAGACCTGAAGGGTACGGCATTTGGCTTCTTTAATTTGATGAGCGGCCTGGCGATGCTTGTGGCGAGCGTCGTCGCGGGCGAGTTGTGGGACCGGCTCGGGGCTGGCGCAACGTTTTATGCAGGTGCGGGGTTTTGCGTGCTGACTCTTTGTGCCCTTGCTATCCGCGGGGGATTGCGCCGAATGCGCGCCTTCTAGTTGAATACGTTGCCGAGCGGTGCATCTAACCGGGCACGGTCAATGCCGTTTCGAACCCTGCGCGACATCAGATAACGATTACGCAACGATTCATTGTTCGTCATCGTCCCCGTGGTGCTTGTACCAGCCCTTGTGTTTGCCGTTGTCATGCCAATGACGTTCATCACGGTATTCGCCCTGATATCCGTAACCATAGACAGGCGCCGGTGCATAGACCACTGGAGGCGGTTGATAGACCACGGGAGGCGGCGCTACATATACCGGACCGGGCACGCCGAGAAAGACGTTGACGTCTGCGTGTGCCGACGCTAGCCCCGAGGCGCAGGTACCACAGATTCCCAAAGCGGATAAAACCAGTGCGCGTTTCATGATGCTCTTCCGTTCACGTTACACAGTCCGCCTGAGCGGGCCGATACACCCCCAAAGTCGATGGTAGATGAGGGAGCGAACGTCAGGTGAAACGGCGAGGCGTCTCCTGTAACCTTTTGTAAGCCAAACGAAGAGTTGCCCGCCAATCCGAAACGCACGTTCGTTGAAAGCGGTTCTGTCAGGCCGGGCGTCTGGACTTCACTCTGACGACAACTCTGAGGATTCCCGCTGCAGCTTGGCCTGTCGCCTAGCCCGGTCATTTATCACCTGATGGCGCCGGTGGTCGGTCATCTTCTTCCACGCCCGAATTTCATCGAGCGTGCGAAAACACCCGACGCACAATCTGGTCTTGCCATCGAAGGTACAGACATCGATGCAGGGCGACTTGACTGCCATGGGTTAGGCCGCCGCGTGTGAAGGTTGTACTTCAACGGTGACATGCGACAGCCCCTTGAAGCGCTCGAGCACTGCGTGATAGAACCGCGAATCACGCTGGGGTTCACCCGTTGCCACCGACACCACGGCACTCATGTGACCTGGACCTACCCGCCATACATGCAGGTCGACGACCTTGTCGCCACGGTCCTCAATAGCGTTCCGCACGTTCTCCGCCATACGTCGGTCGGAGTTCATGTCGAGCAGGATTGCGCCCGTGTCTCGCATCAAGCCGTACGACCAGTTTGCAATCACTAGCGCGCCGATGACACCCGCCAGCGGGTCCATCCAGAGCCAGCCAAATGCGCGTGCCAGTAAGAGGCCGATGATAGCCAGCACGGAGACCGCCGCATCCGCCATCACGTGAATGTAGGCCGACCGGATGTTGTGGTCGCGGGTCGCTGCTTCGTGCGCGTCGTCGTGGTGCTCATGTTCCTCGAATTCGACTTCGTGCTCGCCTCCCGGCATCCGCACGATGGCTTTGAAGGCGTGCGGCTCAGGAATGTCCTCCTTCGATTCCAGATAGCTGCCACGGTCCGCCAGCGTGAATACCTGTTGCCTCCCATCAGGTCGCACCGTGGTAACGGACACGGTCGAAGCGCCCAGTCGCGAACCCTCCGTCGTAGGTGTAATCCGGAAAACGGGCGGCACGTCATCTTCGAAGATGGAAACGGCAAACACGCCGGATGGCGCAAAAATCTTCTGCACCTCGTCTTCATGAGCATGGTCGTCGTGACCATGGCCGTGTCCGTGGCTATGACCATGGCTATGACCATGGCTATGGCCGTGGTCGCCGCCGCTCAACAGCCACACACTTGCCAGGTTAACCAGCAGGCCGACCACCGCGATAGGAATCGCTTCGCCGAAGTGAATGGGTACCGGCAATAGAAAGCGCGACACCGCCTCGTAGCCAATCAGCACTGCAATCATCGCGAGTACGATGGCACTCGTGAACCCTGCGAGGTCGCCGAGCTTACCGGTACCGAATACGAAACGGGAGTCGGTGGCGTGCTTGCGCGCGTAGGTGTACGCGAGGGCTGCAATCAGCATCGCGCCGGCATGCGTCGACATGTGCAGACCATCGGCGACCAGCGCAAGCGAGCCGAACATACTGCCGCCGACGATTTCAACCAGCATCATCGCGCTGCACAGTGCAATCACGGCCCACGTCTTCCGCTCATTCTTTTCATGACCAGCACCCAGAAAGATGTGGTCATGTCCTGCGCCAAACGCGGCGTTCCTGAAATCACTCATGTTCTGCTCTACTTGAAGTAACTGTGAACAACCTCGATGAGTTGCTCGGTTGCACTGCCGGCTGGCTCGTCGTGAGTTTCCGCATCGACGAGATGGCTGCGGATATGGTCTTCGAGCACGACCGCCAGCAGGCCGTTCATCGCCCCACGGCAGCTCGTAATTTGTTGCAGCACGTCGACGCATCCTTGCTCCTGCTCGAGCGCTCGCTCGATGGCTTCAACCTGTCCTTTGATACGGCGGACGCGGTTGAGCAGTTTCTGTTTCTCGCGAATGGTGTGGCTCATCGATGACCTCCTATATACCGTGGGGGAGTATAGCTAATATAGGGTAGAGGGGTATATCAATTTATGGACTGACCAGTATTTCAACGGCGCCGCTCTCCCTCACAATTTCATTCTTGTAGAGTTCACTACCATGTTGTAACGTATACAACATGAACTCACTGAATGACTGGCTCCTCCTCGTCTTGACGCTGCCGACTGATAACGCCACGGCCCGGATGCGCTTCTGGCGCGCCCTAAAGGCGAAAGGCTGCGCTGTCTTACGGGACGGGGTCTACCTGCTGCCCGCGACCAGCGCCGCCGAAGCTGAATTGCTGGAACTCGGAGCGAGCATCGGCGAAGCCGGCGGAGCGGCTCATCTGGTGCGGGCACCGAGTCGGGACGCAGACCAGGAAGCCGAATTCCGGTCCCTGTTCGACAGAGCAGACGACTACGGTGCTTTCGTGCGGTCGCTTGCCGATGCGAGAAAGACGCTGTCGGACCTCTCTCCGGCTGAAATCACCCGGCTTTTACGCCGTACTGGCAAAGATTTCGAGGCGATTTCCAGTATCGATTTCTTCCGTAACGAGGCATCCACTCGAGCCGAGGCCGCCTGGCAGGATTTTGTCGCACTGGCGAACACTGTCCTGTCGCCGGGGGAGCCTCATCCGGCCGAAGGCGCAATTCCCGTACTACGTCGCGAAGACCACCAGGGCCGGACCTGGGCAACCCGTCAACGGCTGTGGGTCGACCGCGTCGCCAGCGCGTGGCTCATCCGGCGTTTTATTGATTTCCGGGCACAGTTCCTGTGGCTCGCGTCGCCGGGCGAGTGCCCAGCTGATGCGTTGGGCTTCGACTTCGATGGCGCTGCATTTACGCACGTCGGCGAGCGCGTGACCTTCGAGGTACTGGTAGCCAGCTTCAACCTTGAAGACGAACCGGGGCTGCTCAAGCTTGGCACGATGGTGCACGCGCTTGATATTGGCGGCCCGGTTGTACCGGAAGCCATCGGTTTCGAAGCAGTGATGGCGGGGGCAAAAGCGCGTGCGTTGACCGACGACGAAATGCTCGCAGAGATGAGCAATGTCCTCGATTCGCTGCTCGCGCACTTTGCAGCAACCGGGAAGACTGACGCCGGGAAACGTCCGTGAGCACAGTCACGCACGCCGCACCCACCTATACGTTGGGTCAGCTCGTCCGCTACATGCTACGTCTCGGCACCATTGGCTTCGGCGGCCCTGTTGCGTTGGCCGGCTACATGCGCCGCGACCTCGTTGAACGACTGGGCTGGATTAGCGAAGCAGACTACAAGGAAGGGATAGCACTGGCGCAACTGGCGCCGGGTCCGATGGCCGCGCAACTTGCCATCTATCTCGGATATGTGCACTTCCGGGTGTTGGGTGCCACTCTCGTCGGCCTTGCGTTCGTCATCCCTTCATTCCTGATGGTGGTGGCGCTCGGCTGGGCATATGCCCACTTTGGCGGCCTGTCGTGGATGCAGGCGGTGTTCTACGGCGTGGGAGCGGCTGTCGTCGGCATCATCGCGATGAGCGCCTACAAGCTAACGACAAAAACAGTCGGTTCGGACAAGCTCCTGTGGGCGATTTTCCTGACGCTGGCCGCCGTCACGTTCATCACGGAGTCCGAGATTGCGTGGCTCTTCATTGCAGCAGGGGTTATCGGGTGGTTAAGGCGCGCTCCACCGAAGTGGCTCACCAAAGGTTCCATGCACGGACTTGCTGCGGGATACCTGCCGACGATGAGTGGCGTGCTCAGCGGCCTGGACCTTCCACTGCTCGGACAGTTAGGACTATTTTTCGCGAAAGCCGGCGCATTCGTCTTCGGTTCCGGTCTTGCCATCGTGCCGTTCCTGTATGGCGGCGTCGTGACCGAACACCACTGGCTGAATGACCGTCAGTTTGTCGATGCTGTTGCGGTCGCGATGATTACGCCTGGCCCAGTTGTTATCACGGTCGGCTTCATTGGATTTCTGGTCGCTGGTTTTTCTGGCGCTTGTGTCGCTGCGCTGGGGACTTTCCTTCCCTGTTATCTGTTCACAGTACTGCCAGCGCCGTACTTCAAAAAATACGGAAAGCTGCCGGCTGTCAAGGCGTTCGTCGACGGCATCACAGCCGCCGCCGTTGGTGCCATTACGGGTTCCGTACTGGTTATCGCCAAGCGGTCGCTCATTGACGTTCCCACTGTGGCACTTGCCATCGCGACCGTGCTGCTCCTGTGGCGCTTCAAGAAGTTGCAGGAGCCGGTTGTCGTCGTCGCAGCGGCCTTGTTCGGTCTTGTTGTCTATCCGCTGATTCATTCACACGGCATCTAAGGGTAGTTGTGTTCACAGTCTGCGAGGAAAGCAATCATGGCAACTCGTCGTAACTTCCTGCATAACTCGGCCGCTGTTGGTGCGGGAATCATGCTGGCACAGGCACAAACTGCACATGCCGCAGAGGAGACCGGCTACATCGATAAGCTGACAGACGCGGATGGCAAATACGCCGCAGCGCCATTGCCCTTTGCCTACGATGCGCTTGAACCGGTCATTGACGCACGCACCGTTGAACTCCACTACACCTTCTTGGCCTTATCGCTGGGTCTATCGCGAATCTTTGAGGACGACCACGAGATGCTTTCGCATGGCATGGTGATGTACGACGCACTCTACGCGTGGTGTCGCGATTGCCAGAGCGAAACGCACGGCTGGCCGCCGGCCGCATAGGAACGATGGCGTCGGAGTGACATCATGGTCCTGTCGGGCACGTCATCGACGCTGCGAGCCTTCGCTGTTGCAGCACTCGCGATTGTCACACTTGCGTCAGTCTAAAACGGTCCGACGGGTCTATGCATCCGCTACCAGGGAAAATGAGGTGGTCGTCATCGACATGGCGACACTGAGAATAATGGCTCGTATACCTGCAGGCGTATATCCGGACGGCATGACCTACGTGCCTGGCGCGCACAAGCTCTATGTATCGGATAAGACCGGCGGCACCGTCACGGTCGTTGATGTGACGCGAAACCGGCGGACTGGAACAATCCCGCTCGGCGGAGAGGCTGGCAAAACCCCAGTATGACCCTGCCTCGAAGCACATTTTTGTCAACGTCCAGACGAGAAATCAGCTGTTTGAAATAGACCCGGCTACTGACCAGATAGTCGGGAAAATCGATGTACTGGGCGCTAAGGGCAACCACGGGCTGCTGATAGATGCAGACCATAGACTGGCCTTCATCGCATGCGAGGGAAACGACCGGCTCGTCGTTCTCGACATGCCTACGATGCGCGTGGCATCGTCGTTTGCCGTCGGTACGGTCATCGACTTTTGAGTTGGGTCGCGCAGCGCTAACGCCGAACACAAGCTGGTCGATGTGCGCAAGCGCATCCAGGATTCGTCCATGCTGGAAGCAGTGTTGGCAACGCTGATACAGCGCTGCTCGACGTTGAAAGGCAGGGTGTCGTGCCACTCATCGACACACTCATGGACGACGGTGAGCTGATCCAGTGAGGGCGGTAGCGCGACGCGTGCCGGTAGCATAACGTTGTGCATATCTCTGGGTAGACCGCAATGCGGAAAGTTGTTCGCAGATATCAACACGCAACGGAGTACACCCATGGAATCTGGCGATAAGGACGAACCGCTTGAGACCCGGCCAGTGCGCGTACGTGGCGACGTGCAGGGAATCGGCTAATCGGCTATCGGGAAGCCTGCGTACGCCGCGCCCACGCGCTGGGCGTCACTGAAAAAGGCAACATGCGTGCCGTTGCGGTTCCCAGCTTTGGAAAGGTCCCCAGGTCAGTATGAATTCAGTGTCGGTGATTGTGTATTCCGAATGGGTTCGCGTTTCCGCAATTGCCCGGAGCGAACCGCTGGCATGCATTCACTTTGACCGTGACGTAATCATTCTTTGTGCGCGCTGGTGTCGTTGGTCGTGCGGAATGTGCATCGCTCGATCGGCGGTGAACCGTCGGCGGCGCAGAGCGTTGGAACGTCGGTTCGTCGAAACCGACGTCTACAAAATTATCCCGCTAGCAATCGTTGCTCAAGCCATCCGTGCTTGTCCGGCCTCCAACAACCGAAAGCGCGTTTCACATTGCGGGATTCACTTCGAATTTTCGCAGCATCATTTTTTCGTCGCGTGAAAACATGTTTTGCATTGCAAAAAAACATGCGTATCTCATTGAAAAATAAGAATAAATTATGTCTTATGTCTTATATAAGACTTCACTAAAACGCATCAAACGGCGCTACTATTCAGTCATGCAGTTCGCTTCGACATACGTAGCGGCACACCCAACTCGTTTTCAAATGCGCTTTGCTCTTAGGAGATACACATGACTCAATATCAAGACGACATCAAGGCAGTTGCTGGTTTGAAGGAGAAACAAGGCAGCGCGTGGAATGCAATCAATCCCGAATCTGCCGCACGCATGCGTGCTCAGAACAAGTTCAAAACGGGCTTGGACATCGCCAGGTACACCGCCAGGATCATGCGCGCCGACATGGCCGCCTACGATGCCGACTCGTCCAAATACACCCAGTCGCTGGGCTGCTGGCACGGCTTCATCGGCCAGCAGAAGATGATCTCCATCAAGAAGCACTTCAACAACACCGACCGTCGCTACCTTTACCTCTCCGGCTGGATGGTCGCCGCGCTGCGCTCCGAGTTCGGTCCGCTACCGGACCAGTCGATGCACGAAAAAACCTCCGTTAGCGCGCTGATCCGCGAGCTGTACACCTTCCTGCGCCAGGCCGACGCCCGTGAACTGGGCGGCCTGTTCCGTCAGCTGGACGCGGCCGTTGGTGCTGCCAAGGCCGCCATCCAGGAAAAAATCGACAACCACGTCACCCACGTCGTGCCGATCATCGCCGACATCGACGCGGGTTTCGGCAACGCCGAAGCAACCTACCTGCTGGCCAAGCAATTTATCGAAGCGGGCGCGTGCTGCATTCAGATCGAAAACCAGGTGTCCGACGAGAAGCAGTGCGGCCATCAGGATGGCAAAGTCACCGTGCCGCACGAGGACTTCCTGGCCAAGATTCGCGCCATCCGCTACGCATTCCTGGAACTGGGCGTGGACGACGGCATCATCGTGGCCCGTACCGACTCGCTGGGCGCCGGCCTCACCAAGCAGATCGCCGTGACCAACACGCCGGGCGACTTGGGCGACCAATACAATTCCTTCCTCGATTGCGACGAAATATCGGCCGACGCACTGGGCAATGGTGACGTCATCATCAAGCGCGATGGCAAGCTGCTGCGTCCCAAACGCCTGCCTAGCAATCTGTTCCAGTTCCGCGCCGGTACGGGCGAAGCGCGCTGCGTGCTGGATTGCGTCACCGCGCTGCAAAACGGCGCTGACCTGCTGTGGATCGAAACCGAAAAGCCGCATATCGCCCAGATCGGCGGCATGGTCAGCGAGATTCGCAAAGTAATCCCGAACGCCAAGCTCGTGTACAACAACAGCCCGTCGTTCAACTGGACCCTGAACTTCCGCCAGCAGGTGTATGACGCGATGAAGGCCGCAGGCAAGGATGTGTCAGCATACGACCGCGCGCAGCTGATGAGCGTGGAATACGATCAGACCGAACTGGCGATCGCCGCCGACGAAAAGATCCGCACCTTCCAGGCCGACGCGGCGCGCGAAGCAGGTATCTTCCACCACCTGATTACGCTGCCGACCTACCACACCGCCGCGCTGTCGACCGACAACCTGGCCCGCGAATACTTCGGCGACCAGGGCATGCTGGGTTATGTGGCTGGCGTGCAGCGTAAGGAAATCCGTCAGGGCATCGCCTGCGTCAAGCACCAGAACATGTCCGGCTCGGACATCGGCGACGACCACAAGGAGTATTTCAGCGGCGAAGCGGCCCTGAAAGCGGCGGGTAAAGACAACACCATGAACCAGTTCTGATACCAGCAATACCCCAAGCAAAACGCCAACCCCTACGGGTTGGCGTTTTTTTATCCGGCGAGATAGCCTTGATAATCATGTAGCGGACGAACATCTCGTCGAGGTGCCACGTACTGCCCGGCTTGCGTCGCACCGCTTTCACCCGGTGAGCAAAGCCCTTACCAAACTTGCCGCACCAGCGTCGGATCGTCTCATCCCCCAAGGGGACTTCCTTCGGGGAGTATGTCACGGTCACAACGCGCTCGAAGAGCCGTTCCTCGATGTCGCGCAAGCTCAACTGAAAGCGAAAACTCCAGCGCACGGCGCAACTGATGACCACGGCCGGAAAACGGAGGCCGTGATAGAGCGACTTCGGTTCCTTCATCGTGCACTCTTACGGCACGGGCTCCGCACCCTGACAAAGCCCCTGCACAGTGCGAATAAGATTTTTCCTACAAATTATATTGCGAATCGTTCTCATTCGCGTTAATGTTAACAAAATCGAAAGCTTGCCATCGGAACCGATTTCCTTAACAAAAACACGAACGTAATCAACATGCTATCCCGCCTTTGTCGCATTGCCCGCCGGTCATCCGCTTCACCGTTCGAGCCGCCGGCCGACCGTTTCAACCCGCTGGCTTTGTCCGTGCGCCTTGCATTTGCAGGAGCGCTGACAACGGGTTTGGGCACTTCTGCCTACGCGCAAGCGCAAATCGGGACTACCCAGGAAGTCAGCAAGGACACGAAGGAATTGCCCGCCGTGACGGTCAATGCAGAATCGGGCAGCGATTTTCCCCAAACCTACGCGGGCGGCCAGTTGGCACGTGACGGACGTGTAGGACTGCTGGGCAACAAGAGCGTGATGGATACGCCTTTCAGCGTCAGCGACTACACCTCGAAGCGGATGGAAGACCAGCAGGCGGTGACGCTGGCTGAAGTGTTGAACAAGGATCCATCCACGCGGTTTACCGGGCAGATCGGTGGCGTGACCGATTCGTTCTTCATTCGCGGCTTTCCGGTCAATGAAGGGAATCTGAGCGAGGTCGCGTTCGACGGTGTGTATGGCGTTTCGCCCAATTACCATCTGTTCACGGAGTATCTGGAGCGCGTCGAGGTGCTCAAGGGGCCGGCCGCGCTGCTGTATGGAATGTCGCCGAACAGTGGTGTCGGCGGTGTGATCAACGTGGTGCCAAAGCGCCCGCTGAACAAGGATTTGACCCGCGTCACGCTCGACTATGCGTCGGATTCCCAGGTGGGCGAGGCGATCGATCTGAGCCGCCGTTTCGGCAGTGAGCGTCAGTTCGGCATCCGGTTCAATGGCTTGCACCGTCAAGGCAGCACGCCGCTCGACAACCAGAAGTCGCGCGCCGAGGTGGGGGCGTTGTCGCTCGATTACCAGGGCGAGCGGTTCCGCGCTTCGCTCGACGTGATCGAACAGTATCAATGGGTCGACGCACCGACGCGCCCATTCCTCGTGGCATCGGGCATACAGGTGCCCAGTGCGCCGGACGGCCGCCGCAACGTTACCCAGTCCTGGGGCTGGTGGAAATCCAATGACACGTCGACGTTGCTGCATGCCGAATACGACGTCAACGATCACGTCACCGTATTTGCCGACGCGGGCGGCACGAAATCGGATGTCTCGCGGCTTTCGGATCAGACGCCGACCATTCTGAATTCAGCGGGCGACACCACGGCCACGCCGCAGAACTGGAAATTCCAGATCAACCGCTCGACCGCGGACACGGGCGTACGCACCCAGTTCAGTACCGGTGCAGTCAAACATGCCGTGGTGCTGCAGGCGAACGTCTATCAGGACCGCATCGCGAGTGCGAGCAATTCCGGTAAAGCGATCCTGTCGAACATCTATTCGCCGATCGCGAGTCCGGAGCAAAACGTGAGTGTGCCGACGAGCGTACCCAAGCTTTCGGCTTCGACGCTTTCGGGTGTGGCCCTGGCCGATACCATGAGCATGTTGAACGAACGACTGCAATTGACGCTCGGTGTGCGTCAACAGCACGTCCAGTCCGACAACTTCAGCGCGACCACGGGGGCGCGGACATCGTCGTACAACGAGAGTGCCACCACGCCGCTCGTCGGCGTTGTCGTGAAGCCGTGGCAAAACGTGTCGTTCTACGCCAACTACATCGAAGGTCTCAGCAAAGGCGATATCGCCCCCACAACCGCGTCGAACGCGGGCCAGGTTTTCGCGCCCTACAAGACGAAGCAGGAAGAGGTCGGCGTCAAGCTCGATATGAGCGGCGTGCTGGCAACCCTGGCTGCCTTCAGGATCACCAAGCCGAGCGGCCAGTTGTACGGCACCGTCTATTCGGTCGATAGCGAGCAGCGCAATCAGGGGCTGGAACTGAACGTATCCGGCGAGCCGCTGAAGGGCGTCCGCCTGCTGGGCGGGGTGACGCTGCTGGACGCCACGCTCACGAAGACCAACAGTGCCGCGACGGTGGGTAACCGGCCTGTAGGCGTACCGACGTGGATGGCCAATGTCGGCACCGAATGGGACTTGCCGTGGGTACCCGGTTTCACGCTGACGGGCGGCGTCAATTACACCGGTCGCGAATACGTCAATCAGGCGAACACTCAGTCCGTACCGTCCTGGACGACGGTGGACCTGGGCGCGCGCTACCAGACCAGGCTGTACGGCAAATCAACCACCGTTCGGGCCGGCTTGCTCAACGCGTTCGACCGCAAGTACTGGTCAGGTGTCGCCTCGTACGGAACGATTTCGCTGGGTGCACCGCGCACTATCTTTCTGTCGGCTTCCGTGGATTTCTAAACCGGTCAATCATGACGCAAATGCCAGACACTACGTTACTCCAGGCAGAACGAAGCGATTGTGGCGAGGTTGATGAAGCGGATGTGCTGCAACCGCTTCTCGATCCAGCCATTTCCAGCCTCGTCTTCGATTCGCAAGGCACGTTGCTGAAGCTGGTTGGGCAGTATGGTTCGCCGCTCAATATTGTATGGCCGGACATGCTGCGGCGAAACGTCGAAGCCTTTCGCACCGTGCTGAACCGGCACAACGTCCGGTCTGAGATCTACTACGGCGCGAAGGTCAACAAGTCGCTGGGTCTGGTGCGCGTGGCCGTCGAAGCTGCCGTCGGCGTGGATGTCTCCAGCATCTATGAAATGCGCGATGCGCTGCGGGCTGGAATCGAACCAGCCAGGCTTTGTGCCACGGGTCCCGCCAAAACCCGGGTTTTTCACGCAGCGCTTATCGCCAATGGCGCGTTGATCGCGGTCGACTCCGTCGAGGAGTTCAACGATCTCGACGCGCTTGTCCGTGAGATCGGGCTGGATCGCCCGACGCGGGTGCTGTTGCGCTATCGGCCCGCCACGTGCGCAACGAGCCGCTTCGGCATGGGCGCCGACGACCTGCTGGCATGCCTGCGGCGTCTGACCGGGTTAAAGGATCGGTTCCTGTTCGAGGGCTTTCATTTCCATCTCGGCGGCTACGGTCATGAATCGCGAGTGCAGGCCGTGCGTGAACTCGCCCGCTTCGTGGTCGCCGCGCGCGATATGGGCCTCGCGCCGACGATCCTCGACATCGGCGGCGGCCTGCCTGTTCAGTACATAGAGAGCGAAGCGTACGGGGCGTTTTTGCGTGCGCAGCACAGTAGTGACTACCGTAATGGCAAGGTGCCCGCGTCGTTCTATCCGTACGGCGGCCCGGTCGGCGCGTGTGAGTGGCTGGACCGGTTTCTCCAGGCGCCGTGTGCCGACGGCCTGTCAGTTGCCAGGTATCTCAACGCGATGCAACTGACTCTGGCCATCGAGCCTGGGCGGAGCCTCGCCGATCAGGCCGCGATCTCCGTTTTCCGGATCACGCGCGTCAAGTCGTTGGCGGCGGACCAGGTTGTCATTTTCGCGGAAGGCAGCAGTTTCAGCGCGTGCGAAACGTGGTTCGCCTCCGAGTACCTGGTGGACCCAATCCTCGTGCCGGCACAGGTCGACAGCGAGGACGATGGGCAACCGGTACGCGCCTGGATTGCCGGACACAGTTGTCTCGACGAAGACGTCATCACCAATCGCCTGATTCATTTTCAAAGGAGGCCGAAAGCGGGCGACCTCCTGGTGTATGCCAACACCGCGGGCTACCAGATGGACATGCTCGAAAACGAATTTCACCGCCATCCCATGCCGCGCAGGATTTCCGTGGTCTACGACGCCGCGGGCGGCATGCAGATTTCACCTGACGATCGAATGGAGTACCGGAATGATTTTGAATAAAGTGACCGACCTGATCGGTAACACGCCGATTCTCAGCATTTCCATTCCAGCAAAGAATGCCAGGCTGCTGCTGAAGATCGAGAAGAACAACCCGGGCGGAAGCATCAAGGACCGCATGGCCCGCAACATGATCGTTGCGGCGCTCAAGTCGGGGCGGCTCAGCGCCGGTGGTGTAGTGGTGGAGTCGTCTTCCGGGAATACGGGTATCGGCCTCGCGATCGCGGCCGTGGAGTTCGGACTGCGATTCATTGCGGTAGTCGATCACCATGCCGCGCCGGACAAGATCGCGGTGATGCGCGCGCTCGGCGCGGAGATCCGCTATGTCGAAGGCACCTATCGCGAGGACGAGGTCGCGGTGGTGGAGCGGCAGCGCCTCGCAGCCGAACTGGCCAGCGAGATTCCAGGCGCCGTGTTCATGAATCAATCGGACAACGCGGCCAACGCGGGAGGCTATTCGGATTTCGTCCGGGAAGTCATCGGCGAGGTTGGCGGTGTCGATGCGTATGTTGGCTGCGTCGGCACGGGCGGGTCGATGACCGGCATCGCTCGCGGGCTGAAAGTGCACAACCCCAAAACGAAAACGATTGCCGTCGAACCGGACGGATCGATCGTATTCGGCCAACCGGGGCATGCCTATTATCAGTCTGGCACTGGCACGCCGGCGGGCGACACGGTGGGTCTCGTGCTCGACTACAGCTGTATCGACATGGGCGTGCAGGTCTCCGATGCGCAGGCGTTCGAGACGGCCCGTTACATGGCCAAGCGCACAGGGCTGCTGGTCGGCGGATCGACCGGCGGCGTGATCTATAAGGCGCTCGAATTCATCCATAGCGGCCTGATCGGCGGCAATGTGGTGGCCGCCGTGGCTGACGGTGGAGAGAAGTATTTGCATACGGTCTTCAGCGAGAGCTGGCTGAAGGAGCGCGATCTGCTCGACCCGCAAATCTGGGATCGGCTCGACGGCTGGTTCGGCCAGGAAAGCTTTGTCGAGACGCCGCGCGAATTGCCGCGGTTGCACGCGGTATGACGGCGACGAAGGAGAACGCCGTGTTGCCGCTCAACGTGGTCATTTGCGGCGGTGGTCGAACCGGCCATCTCGCCGCCGTGTTGTTCAAACAGATTCCCGGTGTGCGTGTTTCGCTGCTGACGGGCAGTCAAGAGGTGATCGACCGCTATCGCCGCAGCGAGAACGGCATCACGGCATGGATGCCGGATGGCACGACGTGCGCCGCCCGTCTCGACGCCGTCACGAGTGAGCCGGCCACGGCGCTCGCCGACGCGGATGTTGTCATCATCACCGTGCCCGCCCACGTCAGGCCGGCGCTGCTAAACGCGATCGCACCGCATTTGCCGGCCGACAAACCCGTCTACGTCGGCGCGATTCCGGGTTTCTGCGGCTTCGACTGGCTCGCCGAGCGCGCATTGGCGGCACGACCCAATGCCGTCATCTGGGGCATGAAGGACGTGGCGCATACCGCTTTCGATTTACAGCCCGGCGTGTCGATCAGAATGGGCGGCGCGAAGAGCACGCTGTACGTCGGCACTCACGCACGCGAAACGGAAGCGGCGCGCGCTGCGTTGCTCACGCACCTGAAAAGGCTCTACGCATCGCCCGTCGAATTGCTGGACGATTTTCTGGAAATCACCCTGACGCCCGGCAATCCGATCATGCACAGTTCGGTGATCTACGGACTGATCGGACCCTACGGGCAATGGCACGACAAGGCGTTTTCTACGCGGCTGTGCTGGTGGACCGATTGCCCCGAACTCGGCGCGTATTTCCTCGAACGCAGCGACGAAGAGAGCCGCATGCTATGCAAGGCTGTCGAGCAGCGGCTGGGTGTGGATCTATCGTCGATCAAGCCGTTGAAGCAGGAAATCATCGAGGCGTACGACGATCAGATTCGCGACCACGGTACGATGCTATCGGTGTTGCGCACCAATCAGGCCTACGACGCGATCGAGGCCCCGCTGATCCCGACTGGAGATCGCAGCGGATACCTGATCGATAAGGAGAGCCGCGCATTTCATGAGGACGTGGCTTTTGGCCTCGCATTGCTGGTCGAGATGGCCAGACGTCTCGAGATGCGCTTGCCTCACATCGAAGAAATCTTTCACTGGAACGTGTCCTATATGGACGGCCTGCGCAGTTCCGCCCTCGACTACTTTCCCGAAACCTGGCCAGCGTGAGCCCGGAACTTATGAAGAACTCTCTTTCGCTATTGCAACCTGATAACGCGTTCTATGTGGACCGTCGGCAAACCGCGCTCGAGTCGGCGCAGCACAATGCGCTGCGACGCGTCGTTCGTTGCCTGTTCGCCGAGAAGATCGTCGCCACGGACGCACTTGTCTTCGCGCCCGAGGGCGGCGGCGCCTGGTTGCCGCTCTGGAACCGGCATGCCATGCTGTTCTTTGCCAACCTCGAGCGGGCGCCGGCCGATACCTTTATCAATCGCGGCGCTATTACGTTGATCGACTCTAACGGCGCGCGCACCGCGATCGAAGGTTCCGATCAACTGATCGACCTGCTTCGGCCGAGCTTCGATTTTGCGCCGAGCGACGACGGCGTGGCCGGACTCAAATCGGACATGGCCAACAGTATCGAGAACGACGCGCTCGCCCGTATTTATCGCGACGCATGGGATACGGATCTGCGCGCGCATATCGACGCGGCCGGCGATCGTGGTCTGATCCACTACCTGCGCAAGCATATGAGCGTGCGGGATGCCGCCGTGTTGCTCGATCAGTGGGGGGCGCTCGAAGGTCATCCGTTCTATCCCACCTGGAAGAGCAAGCCGGATCTGAACGCGACCGAGGTGGCCGCGCTGTCGCCGGAGTTCAACGCCAGGGTCGACGTGCGTATCGCCGCGCTGCGGGCGGACATGGCGTATATCGAGCGGATGCCGCACGTCGACAGCTATCACGACTGGTTTGCCGCGCAGTTCCCTCAGTTGTTGGCACGCTGGAAAGAGGGCCTGGAGGCCAGGGATCTCGACGCACGTCAGTGGCTGCCGTTGCCGATCCATGCGTGGCATCTCGACCATTTCGTGCGCAACGAATACGCGTCGGAGATCGAGGAGGGCGTGCTGATTCTCGACGGCCCCGATATCGTGACATTGCCGACCATGTCGTTCCGTACGATGATGCCGCGGCTGCCGGGACCGGTGCCGTTCATCAAGCTGCCGGTCGCGCTGTGGCTGACGAGCGAGCAGCGCAGCCTCCAGGCAAAGTCGATCCATATGGGACCGCGCGTCAGTACCGTCATCAAACACATCCTGGCCGACGAGAACGGCTTTGACCAGACGCTCGAGATATTTACGGAAGAGGTCGCGCTTCACTACAAACACGCGGTGCGCCAGGAAGATCGGCCGGGACGTCACCTGTCGGTTGCGTATCGCGCCAGCAAGGACGCGTTCGAACGCACGGACGGTCTGTTCCCGATCACCGTGGCCGCCTTGCTGACCCGCTCGCCGGCGCGTGGCCGACCGCTCATCACGGAACTGATCGAGCACGACGGCACGCCTGCGACAGCGGAAGCGGTAGAGGCCTGGTTCCGCCGATATGCGCGAGTCGTCACGCATCCGGTGATCGGCATCTATCTGCTCTACGGCATCGCGCTGGAGGCGCATCAGCAGAATACGTCGGTGCTGTTCGCCGCGGACGGAACGCCCCGAAGCCTGTTGATTCGCGATTTCGGAGACGGCCGGACCTATGCTCCGCTGCTTGCCGAACGGGGCTATGAAATCAAGCCGTACGTGCATCCGGGCATTCTGCCGACTGTCTTCGACGGGGACATCGAGCCGGTTCGAGCCTTCGTGCTGGACGCATGCTTCGTGTGTCATCTGCACGAAGTCGCGCTGCTGCTGACAGAGGAATATAGGCTGGCGCGATCCCGCTTGTGGGAGATTCTGCGCGAAGAAACGGGCCGCACCTTCGACGCCTTCGCGCCGCGTGTTTCCGACGCGCTGTGGCAGGCCGAGCGGGTAGCGTTCCTTGACCATCCCTGGCCGACGCGCTCGGTACTGCGAATGCATCTGCTCAAGTATTCGGACTACCGGCTTCAGCATCATCTGCCCAATCCGCTGCTGCCGGCGCGCAACGAGGGTTGATCGATGACGCATGTCACCGTCGCACCGGATCGCGCGGCGCGCCTGATTCACGTGCTATTCGTGATTCAGCTCGTCTCCATGGGCGCCATGGAGATGAGCGGCCCGTTCTGGCCGATCCATCTGAAAGCGCTCAGCACGTCCAGCTTCGAGTTCGGCTTTGCCGGCGTCGCGGTCTATGTGGGGCCCATGCTGGGCATCATGCTGACGAGTGCGTTCTGGGGCCGCGTCGGCGATCGCACCGGGCACAAGCTGATGATGATCCGCGCCTTGCTCGGGCTGTCGCTCACGCAATTGGCCTTGGCCTTTGCCGCGGATGTCTGGACGATCCTCGCGCTGCGATTCGTACAAGGCGCGTGCGCGGGCTACATCGCGCCGGCGCAAACCTATGGCGTCAGCATCGAGTCTCCGTTGCGCCGGGCGCGGCTGTTTGCGTATCTGCAGGTCTCGACCAATCTGGGCTCGTTAGCCGGTGCAGTCTCCGGCGGTCTGATTCTCGATCACGCGACGTTCTTCTGGATCAACATCGCTGCCGCCGTTCTGTGCGTGTGCTGTGTTGCGGCCGTGGCGCTGATTCTGCCCGATGTGCCGGTGTCGAAGCGCGTGCCGGCAACCGATCCGGCGAGCGGCACGGCGGCTGCGTCCGGTGCGCGGTTCTCGTGGCGTTCGTCGCCGATTCCCGGCTTGCTCGGGGTGGTCGGTATTTTGCTCGTGAGCCGCACGATCACCCAGACACCGTTCTCGCTCTACGTGAGTTCGATGTTCGGCGTGGGCAACTGGGTGGTGGGTCTGTGCTACGGCATGCTGTCGTTGGGCTTTGTCGTATCCGCCTCGCTTTGGGCCCGCTATTTCGAGCACAGGACGCTGCCGGACGCGCTGCGCAGGATGACGTTCATCGCGCTCGTCTGCGCCGGCCTGACGCTGGCGGCAGGGCTCACGCGCAACGTCGGCGTGTTCACCGCGATTCATTTTGTGTGGGGTGTTCTGCTCGGCGCCACGACCCCGGTCCTGATGTCGCTGATTTCGCGGGCGGCTGACGGTCTCTATCAGGGCTACGTTCTGGGCATCGCACAAAGCACGACGCAGTTTTCTTCGATTGCCGGCATTGCCATGGGCGGCTGGTTGAGCGACAGCGTCGGTCTGCAATACACCTACTTCTTCGTGGCGGTGTCCTACGTACTGGCGATGGTCGTCATCCTGGCGCTCAGGCGCGAGCGCGGCGCCGTCGCGCGCCCGCAGATTTCGCCGGGACAATAACGAGGTTGCCGAATGATTATTCACCTGCATTTTTCATCATGACCATCCAACGTCGCTGGGGCAATGTGCTCATTGCTCTCGCAGGAATCGCCGTACTCGCGGTGGCGCTCCTCGTCCTGAAGCGGGCCGGGGGCGCTTCCGCCGCAGCCGATGACAGCAAGCCCGCCCTGACCACAGTGACCGATCTGCTCGGACGCAAGGTTCAGGTACGCGTGCCGGTGCGCCGCGTGATCCTGGGAGAAGGGCGTCAGCTCTATCTGGTTGCGGCGCTCGACACCGACAACCCGCTGCAGCGGATTGTCGGCTGGCGCAAGGACCTGATTCAATCGGACCCGGACACCTGGTCCGCGTACCTGCGCAAGTTTCCCGCGATCGCTGACATTCCGACGTTCGGCGGCTTCGAGGACGGCACGTTCGACATCGAACAGGCCATTGCGCTCAAGCCCGATGTGATTCTGATGAACATCGAAGCGCAGCGGGCCACGGAGGACGCGCGCTACACCGAGAAGCTCGCCGCATTGGGCATACCGGTTGTGTACGTCGATTTCCGTCACTTTCCCGTAGAAAACACCGAGCCGACCATGCGTCTCGTCGGCAAGCTGTTCGGCAAGGAAGAGCGGGCGGAGGCGTTCATCGCGTTTCGCGCCGCGCAGATCCGGCGCGTCACCGACGTCATCGCCGCGCAACGGCCAGCGCGTCCGAAGGTGTTCATCGAACGTATCGGCGGATACACCGAGGACTGTTGCCTGAGCTTCGGCAATGAGAACTTCGGCAAGTTCGTCGAGATGGCGGGCGGCAACAACATCGCCAAGGGCATCATTCGCGGAACCTTCGGCCAGCTCAATCCCGAACAGGTGGTGGCCGCCGACCCGGACCAGGTGGTCGTCACCAGCGCCAACTGGGAGGCGTTTGTGCCGCATGGACGCTGGGTCGGCGTGGGGCCGGGCGCGGACCTCACGGAAGCCGCACGCAAACTCGAGGCTTACACCACGCGGCCGGCCTATGCCGGCATCACGGCGAACCGGAACCACGCGTTTCATGCAATCTGGCATCAGTTCTACAACAGTCCTTACGACTTCGTCGCCATCCAGCAGCTGGCGAAGTGGTTTCATCCAGCGCTCTTTGCCGATCTCGATCCGGACGCCACGTTCCGCGAGTTGCATGAACGCTTCCTGCCGGTCGACTACGCACCCGGCTATTTCGTGAGCCTGCCAGGCGCGGAGAACCGTCAATGAGTGCCCTGCCTCTGGTCGAATCGACCCAACGTAATGCCTATCGCGGGCTCGTGCGGCGCAAGCGCGTGCTGCTCGGCGTTTTTGCGGTGCTGCTGCTGTTGAGCGTGCTGCTCGATCTCGCACTCGGCCCGGCGAACTACAGTCTCGCCGACGTCGCGCGCGCGGTGCTCTGGCCCGATACCGTTTCGTTGCAATTGCGCGTGGTGCTGTGGGACATCCGCATGCCGGTGGCTCTGATGGCCGTGGTCGTGGGGGCGGCACTGTCGCTAGCCGGCGCACAGATGCAGACGATCCTCAACAATCCGCTCGCGAGCCCGTTTACGCTGGGCATTTCCGCCGCGGCAAGCTTCGGCGCGGCGTTGGGGCTCGCCTTCGGTCTCAAGCTGTTCCCGGTCGCCGTCGACTATATGGTGCCGCTGAACGCTTTCCTGATGGCCGTCCTGTCCGCGCTCCTGATTCACGCACTCAGCATGCGGCGTGGCGTGACGGCCGAAACAATCGTGTTGCTCGGCATCGCGCTCGTTTTTACGTTCAACGCGCTGCTCGCGCTGGTCCAGTATTTCGCAACCGAGCAGGCAGTCGCCGCCGTCGTGTTCTGGACCATGGGCAGTCTGACCAAAGCGACGTGGCCCAAAGTCGGCGTGATCTGCGTCGTTATCCTGATCATGCTGCCGGTTTTCGCGCGACGTGCCTGGGCGTTAACGGCACTGCGTCTGGGCGACGACAAAGCCGCCAGTTTCGGCATCAACGTGCGGCGGTTGCGCTTCCAGACGCTGGTGATGGTTAGCCTGCTTGCGGCGTTCCCGGTCGCGTTCGTGGGCGTCATCGGGTTCGTCGGGCTGGTGGGGCCGCATATCGCGCGCATGCTGGTCGGCGAGGATCAGCGCTTTTTCCTGCCGGCTTCATTGCTGACGGGAGCGCTGATGCTATCGGTCAGTTCCGTGGTGAGCAAGACGCTGATTCCGGGCGCCATCTTTCCGATTGGCGTGGTGACCTCCCTCGTCGGCGTGCCGTTCTTCATTTCCCTGATTCTGCGCAGCAAGAGGACCGCATGGTGAAGCTACGGCTGGACGGTGTCGGCGCGGCTTACGGCAGTCGCCGGATTCTCTTGGAGATCAGCACACCGGCGTTCTTCGGCGGCGAGGTGGTCGCGGTCATCGGTCCCAATGCGGCCGGCAAGTCGACGCTGTTCAAACGCATGGCGGGGTTGGTCGATGGGCCTGGCGAGGTGCGTCTGGAAGACTCGCGCAAAGGGTTGGAGGGCGTCTGCTATATGCCGCAGGATAGCGCCGCCAGTGCGAGACTGACGGTCTACGAATCCATCCTGCTGGCGTGCAAGCAGCATCAGCCGAGCTGGGCCGTGCACGACGCCGATCTCGCGCTGATCGATGGCATCATGGCGTCTCTAGGTATCGGCGAGCTGGCGTTTCGCTACCTCGATGAGTTGAGCGGTGGTCAGCGGCAACTGGTCTCGATCGCGCAGACGCTCGCGCGAGATCCGGAAATCATGCTCATGGACGAGCCGACCAGTGCGCTCGACATGCGCCGGCAAGCGCAGGTGCTCGGCTTCATGCGCGCGCTTGCGAAGCAGCGTGGGGTGATCGTTTTCATCGCATTGCACGATCTCAATCAGGCGCTGCGCTTTGCCGACCAGGTCCTGGTGATCGCCGACGGTACCGCGCACGCCAGCGGACCTTGCGAAGACGTCATCACGGTCGCGATGCTGCGCGACGTGTACCGGATAGACGCGCGCATCGAGCGGTGTTCGAAGGGGGCGTGTCACGTGATCGTCGACGGCGCCGTACAGGATTTCATCTGATTGGGGAGGCTATGCTCGATCTTGCCCGACTCCGCGCCGATACTCCCGGCACGCACGACGTCGTACATTTCAACAACGCTGGCGCGAGCCTCATGCCGCGGATCGTCATCGATACGGTCGTGGAGCATGTGCGCGAGGAAGCGCGTCTCGGCGGATACGAGGCGGCCGGCGCTGCCGCCGGGCGGCTTGAAAGCGTCTATGTTTCCGTCGCACGGCTGCTCAACGCGCAACCCGACGAGATCGCGGTGATCGAAAACGCGACGCGCGCCTGGGACATGGCGTTCTACTCGTTGCCGCTTTCGGCGGGCGATCTCGTGCTGACGTCCGCAACGGAATATGCGGGCAACTACATCCCGTACCTGCAGTTGCAAAAACAGCGCGGCATCCGGATCGAGGTCATTCCGAACGACGGGCAAGGCCAGGTGTCCGTCGAGGCCTTGCAGCGAAGGTTGACCGACCCGCGCGTGAAGCTGGTCTCGCTCCCGATCATCGCCACCAACGGCGGCCCCGTGCAACCTGTCGAGGCGATCGGCGCGGCGGCGCGCGAGGCGGGCGTAGGGTTTCTCCTCGACGCGTGCCAGGGGGCTGGGCATGTGCCGCTGGACGTGAAGAAGATCGGCTGTCACATGCTGGCTGCGACGAGCCGGAAATATTTGCGGGGACCTCGCGGCATGGGCTTTCTGTATATCGAACGGGCGCTCTGTGCGCAACTGGAGCCCACCTTTCTCGATCTGCACGCGGCGACGCTGCAAACGCCGGATCGGTTCGAGATACGCGGCGACGCCCGGCGTTTCGAAAACTGGGAATGCAACGTTGCGGCCAAGCTCGGCATGGGCGCGGCGATCGACTACGCGCTCGAGCTCGGCATCGTGCCCATCTGGACGCGCATTCAGGCGCTCGCCGGTGATCTGCGCGAGCGGTTGGCGCAGATCGACGGCGTGACGCTCCAGGATAGGGGCGCGGTCAAATCGGGCATCGTGACGTTCACGCTCGACCGTTGCGATTCTGCGGATGTCCAGCAATGGCTGGCGTCGCAAGCCCGACGCATCAACGTCTCCCGTTCGACGTTCCAGTCGACGATGCTGGATATGCAGATGCGCGGTCTGCGCGACGTGGTACGCGCCTCGGTTCACGCCTACAACTCGGACGAAGACATCGACGCGCTCGTGCAAGCGGTGCAGGCGATGTCGAGGGGGATAGCCCATGCTCGATAAGCTGCCGTATTGCGTCGCGCTCAAGCCGCTCGCTTTTTTCCGGCCCTCCGAGGCGGTCGACGAACACGACGTGCACCGTCTGGCCGCAGCCATTCGCGAGGCCGGTTCATGGACCACGCCGATCCCCATCGAGAAGGGGACCGGCATCATCATGGACGGTAACCACCGGGCGCGTGCGGCCGCGCTGCTCGGATTGCGCTACGTGCCCTGCGTGTTGCTCGACTATCGGGATCCGAGGGTGTCAGTCACGCACTGGCAGACTGGCGAGCCGTTCTGTGTCGATAGCATCCGCAGGCGGATCTTGCAGGACCGAGGGCTGCTCCCCTACAAGACGACACGGCATCGCTTCGCGCCGGTGCTACCCGCAACGGAGATTCAGTTGTCCGTGTTGCATGGGGGCGCTTGATTTGTTCCGCGTTGTACCCTGCGAGTCAGCCTGACGGGCGCTGACCGTCAGGACACCTGCCCGCGTATCCCGTCGCGCGCTTCCAGCGTTAGCCGAGATGGGCAGGCTTCGAACACCCCTCCAGAACATTCCCCCAGAACGCCCCCGGACCGATCACGGACTCCGGCGCGTTCGCTTCGACATTCAAATATGTAGTAGAAATCTATCTG
Organism: Paraburkholderia haematera; assembly: GCF_905220975.1. Taxonomy (GTDB): domain Bacteria; phylum Pseudomonadota; class Gammaproteobacteria; order Burkholderiales; family Burkholderiaceae; genus Paraburkholderia; species Paraburkholderia haematera. The sequence goes on from NZ_CAJNBK010000005.1 coordinate 64,890, forward strand.
CCGGCCAACCTTGATTGCAGGGGGGCAAATCGGGCATCGATGCGCAGACCGGCGTATCGAACCATAAATGAATATTCATGAACGGTTCAGGTTGCTTTTGGTACGACGCCGTATTGTCAGCATGAGAGGGCCGTGCGCGCGAACATTGAGCAGGGCCGTCAGACCGATCGGATTCGCGCTCGTTGCGATCCATCGGCGGGCGCGCTCAATGGTTTTTGTTACTGCAGGAATCACCACAAGACTCGGCATTCCAACATGCCGTCAATAAGAGGAGACGCACTGTGAGAGACGCCGCAATACATTCTGAAACCGGGGGCGCCGGTCGTGCGTGCCTGCTGCGCCTGCCGCTGGCGATCGGTTTTTCTCACCGTCGATCGGCGCGCTGGCCCAACTGCTTCCCCTTGCATGGTCTTGTAGGTCGGGCGAACGCGGGGATTCGACTGAACGATACGGCGTGGCACTGAACGCAACCTGAACCGATCATGAAAATCCGTTCATGATCGGCGCGCTTGACGTAGCTCCATATCGACGCATTCTGGTTCCCGCGTTGTGGAGGGGCGGCAAGAAACGCGAGTTGGTTTGCGATAAAGTCCCGACGGGTGGAGACTGGGTGGAATCTGGCTCCGGATAGTCAATCGATTCCTGGACGTCCGTCCATGCGTGCTGGGCAGACCTTCCCCGGCACAATTAACGGACCTCGACATGTAAAGAAAGACGAGACAACAAACAATGGACAAGATTTCCGCAATGAAGGTGTATGTGAAGGTGGTCGAAACGACCAGCTTCACGAGAGCCGCCGAAGTTCTGCATACGTCGGCAGTCTATGTGACCCGTATGGTGCAGGCTCTCGAATCGGATCTGGGCGTGAAACTGCTGAACCGGACAACCCGTCGAAGCAAGCCGACCGATGCGGGCCTTCGCTACTACGAACGTTGCGTCGCGCTCCTTCGGGATATAGACGAAATGGACACCGACGCTCAGGCTTCGAAGGGAAGCCAAAGCGGAACAGTCCGCGTCAGCATGCCCTCGCTAGTTGCGAAATCGACCGTTATCCCGGAGTTGCCGAAATTCTTTGCCGAGAATCCTGATATTCGACTGGACATCAGCATTGCTGATCAGCACCTCGATCTGATCGAGGAAGGGCTGGACTGCGCCCTGCGCGTGGGAACGGTGAGCGAACCTGGACTAGTCGCTAAAAAAGTGGGTCATTACAAAACGCTAACCTTCGCGTCGCCCGACTATATCCGCGCCTATGGCGAGCCCTTCAGCCTGGGTGACCTCAGCGATCACATCGGCGTGAGTTATGCCACGAAGTCAGGCCGTATCAGAAGTTGGGAGTTTCTCGATGGGGATGTGGTCCGCTCGGTTTCGCTGAAAAGCGCAATCCTGGTGAACGACCAGGATACCTACGTGGCATGCGGACTTGCGGGTCTCGGATTGATACAGGGGAGCACCTTCATACTCGACGCTCATGTGCGAGCCGGTCGATTGAACAAGGTTCTGAGAGACTATCCGTTAAATCCCCGCCCCGTGTTCGTTGTGTATATGCCTAATCGAACCAGGCCGAAGCGAGTCGACATTTTTATCGACTGGTTAGTCGATTTGTATTCGGTCCATCTTGCCGACTCAAGCTAATATCGTCACGTCATTGAATGAACGTGTATCCGATCGGGCGTTGTAAAACGCACGGTGCGAGAAAGTATCCTGGTTCCGGCCTGCGGACCTCGCCTTCATCTTCAACGGTGAAGGCCACGCGTTGGCACTAACCCAGGAGGGGCGGCAATTCGTCCTTCAGGAAATCGACCAAAGCGCGTACCGCAGGCATCATTCCGCGGCGCGTCGGAAACAGCACCGCCAATCGCCCCTCCCTGGGGCGCCACTCCGGTAGTACGACGCACAACGTCCCGCTTTCGATCTCACGCGTGCATGCATAGAGAGGCAGGCCCGCGATGCCCATTCCCGCCAACGCGGCTTCCTTCAGCGCCGTCATATTGTCGCTCTGCAGCCGGGGTTGAATCGGCCGCATGACAACCTCGCCATGTGCGCTGGTCAGGCGCAGTACGGTTGCCGGCTCATGGATCGACGCATAGATCAAAAGATCGCCGTGGGGTAGCGCGTCCGGTTCGCCGATCATCCCGGTTCCTGCCAGATACACGGGGCTGGCCACCAACCCCCAACGCACAGTGCACAGTGGGGCCTGGACCAGGCTGGAAGACTCCACGTCAAAACCCAGACCGCGTACCACCACGTCGACATGTTCCTCGACAAGGTCAACTTGTCGGTTACTTGCCTCGATTGCCAGTCGGACCTTGGGGTAGCGCAGCATGAAGCGGGGCAGCAATCTGGCGAGCACGATGTCGGTAATCGCGACGGACATACTGGCCCGCACCAGCCCCGTGGGCTCGGCAGTCCGACGCCGAACCGCTTCTTCACCGGCCTGCGCTTCGGAAATCATGGCCCGGCAATGCGCGTAAAGCGCCTGGCCGGCGTCGGTCAAGCTAAGTCGGCGCGAGGTTCGTTGGAGCAGCCGAACGCCGAGGTTGGCCTCCAGATCGGTGACCCGTCGGGAGATATGGGATTTGCTGACGCCGAGCACCTCTCCCGCGGCGGTAAAACCGTGATGCTCAATCACCTGAGCAAAAAGATAGAGGTCGTTCAGGTCAAGAGATACGGGTTTCATCCGTTGTCCAGGTGTCCTTGGGTTGGCTTGCCTATCGTTTCCGGTGAGCAACGATAGGTCGATAAATACCATATTTATCGTTTGTCGTTGCGTAACTATGATTCATTTCAACCGGAGCAGATGTGCACCGGACAGTCCGGCGGGAGCGTCCATACGCCAATGCCGTATCCAGATGCCAACGTTAATAAAGACCATGAAAATCCTGACTCTCCTGAAAGCCGCGGTTTTTGCCCTGGCTGTCGTCACCACCTCCGCCACGATGGTCCAGCCGGCCAGCGCAGCGCCTGCGACGAACGCGCTCGCGCCTTCGGGTGCTCCGTACTCCTTGCTGTCGCGGGACAACACAGTGCTGGTGCTGGTTGACCATCAGATCGGCCTGTTCACCGGCGTGCGCGACATCGATACCGGTGAGCTCAAGCATAACGTGGTGGCGCTCGCCAAAGCCGCGAAGACGCTCGGCATCCCGGTCATTGTCACCGCTACGATGCCCGACGGCATGTGGGGTCCCACGATCCCTGAACTGACTGCCGCGCTTCCAGGTGTCCCGGTGATCAGCCGAACCTCGATCAATGCCTGGGACGATCCGAATGTGCGGGCCGCCATCGAAAAGACTGGCCGTAAGCAGATTTTGATCGCCGGCGTTTCGCTGGAGGTGTGTGCCACGTTCCCGGCGCTGTCGCTCAAGGCCGCAGGCTACGACCCCCGTGTGGTGATCGACGCCTCGGGCACGTTTAGCGATGTCAAGCGCACCGTGGGGCTGCAGCGCCTGGCCGGTGCCGGCATCCCGGTTACGGACTACGCCACGGCGGGTGTGGAAATGCTGCATGGCAACGATGATCCGAAGGCTCAGCAGGTGTATGCCGATCTCGATATGCCGTTTGCCAACCTGGTGTGGCAGCTCAAGAACGCTGCGCGCAAGTGAGGCAACAACCCGATCCGGCGAGGGCGAACAGCGTCCTCGTCCGACCAACCCCGAAGCTATCCAGGCAAGCAGGCCCGGATAGCTGCGGGGCTAAACGCTACGGTAAGACGGAATATCACCATGGACAAGTTTGTGCGCGTGTCGCATGTCGTTGCCGGTCACGACGTGACCATTGACGAAGCTTTCTGGGCGAAGCGCTTCGATGAGCGATCGTTCGACGGATTGATCGATCCCGTTGTCATGCTCGATCATTTTCACATGACCGGCCCGACCTTTGCTGCGCATCCGCATGCTGGAATTTCGGCGGTGACCTACCTGTTCGAGGACGCGATAGGAGCGCATGTCAATTACGATTCGCTGGGCAATCAAGGCCCGATCAATCCGGGCGCATTGCATTGGTTTGCCGCCGGCCGCGGGGCGGTGCATACCGAACAGCCGGAAGGCAAGGAGCAGCATGTTCACGCGCTGCAGATCTTCGTGAATCTGCCGGCGAGCAAGAAATTCAACGCGCCGTATGCCGTTCACGTGGAGCCGCATGACATCCCGGAGTTCAAGGCTCCCGGTGTTCGTGTGCGTGTGGTGTCGGGCAGCAGTAATGGCGTGGGCGCCGCCCACTCTGTGCAACTACCTGAACCATTCACGTTGTTGGACGGCTTCCTTGCACGTTCATCTGCATTCAGCCATGAGCTATTGCGCGGCTGGAAAGGGTTGATTTACGCCGTCTCGGGAGCGTTGCGGATCGAGGCCGGAGACGAGGTGCGACATCTGCTGGCCGGAGAAGCCGTCGGTGTCGCCTTGGATGAGGACGCTACGGAGGGCGGGGTAGCAATTCGGCTCGTCTCTGAAGAAGGCAGCCACTTTGTCATTCTTTCCGGCCCAGCCTTGAATGAACCGATTGCCAAACACGGGCCGTTTGTCATGAATACCCCTGAGCAACTTGAAGATCGCATCAGAGCTTTTCAGAACGGTGAATTTGGGCAACTCGTCACGTTGCCGTGAAATGATCTGGAATGCTTAACTATTTGCATGCAAGGTACCCGGGAAGTTTTAGATGAACGACACACGGGCCAAAGGCCGCAACAGCCGAATGCCTGCCGGCAGAGCACGTGACAACGACGTCACGAGAACCTGCCGGCGCGCGGCTGCATGGGGCCGAGCGACATTCTATTGGCGCGCGACCGGCGTGAACCCGTAATGTGTGAGTACGTCCTGTGCCTCCGGGCTCATCAGATACAAGGCAAGCCGGTAAGCGGCATTGCGGGTGGTAGCGGTCTGCGGCAGTTCCAGGACCGTCATCCCATAGTCGACTGAGATGCTGAGGTTGGCCGGGAGCTCGACCTGCACAAGGCTCGAATCGGGCTTTGTTTCGTGAGAACTGCAATAGCCGATAAAGACGTCGACACGCCGCGTCGCCATAAAGTATTTCACGGCATTCTGACCCACTGGAACCTGAGGCGCTTCTGGACCACCCACCAGTTGCTGCGCTTTCGTCTCCAGAATCTGCTTCGCTCCGGGGCGGACTGAGTCAGCCTTCGCGAACAACTCCCATGCATAGTCACCGCCCGGGTCTGCCTTCGGTGTCGAAGTGCCGATCTTTATGTTCGGATCAAGCAGCGTGTCGAGCAGGTTGTCCGTTGTGAGACGGACGTCCGGGCGGGCCTGAACACAAACCCGATTCCTCGCAAAGACAACGGTGGGCGCAGCCTTTCCTTCTGCCGTCAGGCGCTGCGGATGCGCCATATTCGCGGAAACGAAAATATCCGCCTTGGCGGAATTCTCGATCTTGTTCAATAGAAGACCTGCTGGCCCTGTGACGAGATCAACTTTCTGGCCAGTCTCCATCGTGTATTGCTGCGTGATGGCGGCGAGTGCACCGCTCGTGCTTCCGGCCGCATAGATGGTGACAACCGCTGTGGCGGGTGCCTGCTGCGCCCACGCGATGCTCGTGGTGCTACCGAGAGCGAGGACAAGAAGGGTGCGAAGTACCATATATCGGTCCTTGTTCAGAGGTTGATTTGTAGCGAAGCACGGACGGTACGCGGGGCGCCAAGCGTGCCTGTACCATTGTCGGAGCCGCTGTAGCCATTTTGTCCACTTGGCGTGATGTTGGCCCAGTACTGGCGGTTGGTGATGTTGTCGACGGCAATACGCAGCGTCACTGATTTGCCGGCAATTTTCGTTCTGTAGCGCGCACCGAGATCAAAGACGGTATAACCGTCGACATAGTTTGTGTTCGTGTAATTTCCTGGTCGACGACTTGCGTAGTTCATGTTGATGTTGAACCCGAGACCGGCAACGGCCGGCACGGAGTAGTCAAGTAGCGCATTGAATACGACGCGCGAGAGCCCGAGGATCTGTTTATCACTGGTAGACGCCGAGCCCGTGTTGAACAGACGGGGATCGAGTAGCGAGATCCCCGTGAAGATGTTGAGATCTCTTGTGACCGCGCCTGTCGCAGTCAATTCAAGTCCACGATTAACTTGTTGACCCTGTTCGGCGAAAACGTTGTTCGCGCCGACATAGGCGTACGGTCTCTCGATGCGGTAAAGGGCGGCGCCGAGCGTAGCCTGGCTCACATCGACCTTGTAGCCCAGTTCCCATTCTTTGCTTCGGTACGGAGCGAGGCTATCTCCCGCATTTGCCGATCCAGCCGGGGCATTGTCCCCCTGTTGAAGACTGTCGGCGTAAGTCAGATACGCCGTCATATTGTCTAGCGGCTTGAACATCAGACTGGCCGTCGGGCTGATGCCGTTAGCGTTGTACTTGCTGGTCGTCGCACCCTGCTTGTTGTAGTTCTCAGTGTGTATCCAGCTTTGGCTCGCGGCCAGAAGCGTCGACCAGTGTTTGTCGAATCCAATCGTGTCCCCGACGCTAATCGACTGCTGGACCGTGTTGACGGACCGATATCGATTTGAGAAATCGGGCAACGGAGGTTTCGCAAAAGACAGTGGATCGTTAATGCTTGCGTTGCCGAGCGTAATCGCTCCTGTCCGATATGGCGTATATCGATTCCAGAAGAACCCGGTGTTTGACACGAAGACGTCGTGTGACAGACCCGCAAGCTCAGTGTGGCCATTCAGCGCGACCGTGTTGCTGACGATCGTGTCCAGGCTGTACGTGGTGGTCGCGGTGGTTGTTGTATAGGCGCCTGTCTTGCTGGTGATGGTGTTGGTCGGCACCGTCGACGCACGGTCGTTCGTCTCTCTCAACACGCCAACGCTTAAGTGCCAGTCCTTGTTGAAGTCGTGCTTCAAGGTGGCACTGAACATGTTGGTGACATTGTCATCACCAGCCCACGATTGGCCGTAGCCGGGACGTGCAGGATCGGGTGCACTGGGAAAGGGCACGTTGCGCGCTAAAGCAAACGTTCCTGGGAATCCAGTCGACAGATAGTGGTACGTGCTGAAATTGGTCTCGAGCCTCGTGTCCGGGGAGAAACGAACGTCGAAAGCGAGGCTTGCCAGTTGTCTGCGAAGGCGACTGCCCTCCACATATCCCTCACCGTTCTGGTTGAGCAAATTCAGCCGATACCCGAAACGGTCGTCGTTGCCGAAGTGTCCTCCGAGGTCCAGATGTTCAGTCAACGACTGGCGTGAGGCATAGCCGAACGTGAACTCGCGCAACGGCTCGGCGGTAGGCCGTTTGAGCACATAGTTGAACGTGCCGGCAGGACTGGCGGGCCCGTACAGGGCACCGGCCAGGCCATTTAGCACCTCAATCTGCTCGAATTGCTCGATCGGATAGTCTGTTGTCGCCGCGATATTCAGACCATCAACCCGCGTGTTCTGGACAACCCCCGCTTGCAGTCCTCGAGTCTGTGGGCGGATATTTTCGCCCTGGACCGTCGGGATGAAGCGAAACGCTTCGCGCACGCTCTGGAGTTGCTGATTCTCCGCGAGCGATGAGGGGACGACGCTGATCGAGTACGGCGTATCAAGAAGCTCTTTCTCGCCTAGTGGTCCAACCTTCGTTCGGTCGATCTGATATGACGGGTATGGGGAAGGTGATAGTCCAGTGATGACGACAGGTGTGAGTTGGATTCCGTCGTCTTGAGCATGGACTGAGAATGTTGCCCCCATCCCTGCGGATACGAGCGTGAGCGCCTGAAAGGCGTTGATTGAGCGAGTCATGGACCTTGAGGTATCTACTTTTGTGTCGTTGTATCTGGCTATATATAACGCAATGCATGAGCCTTCAACAAGTAGTGGCCGGTGATAGATGGAATCAGGCCAAAGCTCCGTCCAGGCAAATTGACACGCTTTGCCCACCTCAAACGCGTTCTGAAGCTTGATCGTCTGCGATTGCGGGGACCAGGCGGCGCCCGTGATGAATTCCTGAATTCCTGAATTCGAGTCAGCGGACTGTAAAAGCGCCTCGTGACGGACTTTATTTTTTCGGATCTTGCTGAACTGAAGAGGGGATCGATCGCGCACGCCGTCCGGAGTTCATCCCGGGAACCGCCGGGGAGGATTTCAAGCCGCGACGGAGGCCGACAAATAAACCCAAAAATCAAAACAATACAGTAACAAAAACTGGTTATGGCTAGATACGATAGTGGAAAAAGCTGCCTGTTGGCCATAACGCCAGTTCTTGGCAACGGGCGCCCATTTCCTTTCCAAACTACCCCTCAACACCGCCTATGCCACGTCCCATCGTTGCCCAGATTCATCCCGGCGCCGTTAGCCACAACCTCTCCCTTGTCAAGCAACGGGCGCCTCATTCACGGGTTTGGGCCGTCGTCAAAGCCAACGCATACGGACACGGAATCGATCGCATTTTCCCGGCGCTCGCGAAAGCCGATGGCATCGCGCTGCTCGATCTCGATGAAGCGGTCCGCGTGCGTGAGTTGGGTTGGACCAAGCCGATTCTGCTTCTGGAAGGCGTTTTCAAACCAGGCGACGTGCAAATCGCCGGGCAGTTCGATCTCTCCATGGCCGTGCATTGCCATGAGCAACTCGATCTGTTGCGCCTGTCGTCGTCTCACGAGCGTGTCAACGTGCATCTCAAGATGAACTCAGGAATGAATCGCCTTGGATTCCGGCCCGACGCGTACCGCGCTGCGTGGGAGCAGGCGAGATCGATTCCTGGCATTGGAGACATCACGTTGATGAGCCATTTCGCGAATGCTGACGATGGCGATGTAGCCTGGCAGATGGATCGCTTCGATGCGGTGACTCACGACATACCGGGCGAGCGAAGTCTCGCGAATTCAGCGGCCGTTTTGTGGCATCCCCAGGCGCATCGTGACTGGGTGCGCCCGGGCGTGGTGCTCTACGGCGGTTCGCCTACCGGTCAGTCGCGCCACATTGACGACGTGGGCTTGCGTGCATCCATGACGCTCAGGAGCGAAGTGATCGGCGTGCAGTCATTGTCGGCGCAGGAAACAGTGGGTTATGGCCGCGCCTTCGCCGCGAACCGTGAAATGCGCATTGGCGTGGTGGCATGTGGGTATGCGGACGGATACCCACGGCACGCATCGACGGGTACGCCGATTGCTGTCGACGGCGTCATGACGCAAGTGGTGGGCCGCGTTTCGATGGACATGCTGACCGTCGACCTGTCGCCATGCCCGCATGCGCACATCGGTTCAAAGGTCGAGCTATGGGGCGACCAGGTCAAGATCGATGACGTCGCTCACGCTTCCGGGACGATTGGGTACGAACTGATGTGCGCCCTGGCAAAACGGGTGCCAGTAGAAGCCGCCTGAACGGCCTTCTTTCTCGCCGGAGCGTGAGGTAATCCGCAAGGAATAGCCGCGTCTTCGGCCACGACGCGGCGCAACATTTTTGTTGTAGAGGCTTTGGCGTGTCTAAAGCAGCGCTATAACGTTGCACCTGACATTTTGTGTTTACGTAATAATCGCGAGGCGCGCACTATTCGATCCACTAACCATTAAAAATGCGTAGGTCATGGCCTTCAGCGAACCAAGGTCTCCGTTTTTCAGGTGGGTGGTGTCTTCCGCTCAGGACCTGAGCGCTGACAACCGGCAAATATTGCTTGCCAACCTGTTCACTCGAACCGCATCGATCGTATTTGCGTCGATCTGCGAAATCAGTGTCTGTGCGACCGCTTTCTATCTGATTCCACGGCCCCTGTATGCAGGGTGGGGCGGCGCGGTGGTCGCGCTGCTGATTGCGCGTCTCACGTTGATCTGGCTGTGCTGCCGGCGCAGCGCTCACAACCTGCCAACCCCCACCTCGGCCTTTCTCTTTGCGAGCCTTCTGTGGGCCGCCTTATTCGGCTTCGGCACCTTTTTGTGTAATACCAGCGGAAATCAGACGCTTTTTCTGCTCGGCAACGTTTGCGCGGTGGGTGTGATCGGCGGATTAGCCGGACGCAACGCAGGTACACCCCGTTTGGTGCTTCTGCAGATTTCGTTCATTCTCGGACTGTTGGGTTGGGGGGCGGCGCTTTCTCCCGGCTCAGGCAAACTCGTGCTGCTGTTTCAGGCGCCGTTTTGCGCGGCGGGTTTCTTTACCGTGGCATTGCGCAGTAATCGCGACACCGTTGCATTACTGTTGGCGCGCGAAAGCAGCCACCGGCTCGCTCACCAGGACAGCCTCACTGGCCTCCCTAACCGCGCCCGCATTACCGAAATGCTGCTCGAGCGTACCGCTGCAGGCTCGTTACGGCTGGATCATCGATTCGCGGTTCTACTGATCGACCTCGACAGCTTCAAGGCGATCAACGACAGCTTGGGCCATGCCGCCGGCGATCAGGTCCTTCAGGAGGTCGCGATTCGATTGCGTGAAGTACTGCCGAGCGGTGACCTGGTCGGACGCCTGGCCGGCGACGAGTTTGTCGCCATAACCGACGGCACCGCGTTGGCCCGCGACGTCCATTTGCTGGCAGGCCGCATCGTCAAAACACTGGCCCGTCCCTTTGTATTGAGCGAGGCATTGGTGCATATCGGTGCGAGCGTGGGTGTCGCGCTCTATCCGGAGCACGCAAAGACGGGGCCGCAATTGCTGATCTGCGCGGACCGCGCGTTATACGCGGTCAAACGTAGTGGCAAAAGCGCCTTCGCTGTCTTCGATGCCATCAGGCACGCATCCGACGAAAGTTTGAGCCTCTTGCGCAGCGATCTGGAAGGCGCGATGCAGTCTTATAGCGATTTGCGCATGGAGTACCAGCCGATTGTCGATCTCAGCGACGACACGATTTCCGGCCGCGAGGCACTGCTTCGCTGGACACATCCGACTCGCGGCGAGCTTTCTCCCTCCGCATTCATTCCCACCGCCGAGCGTACGGGTCTGATCCTCGCACTCGGCGAGTGGGCCTTGCTGCAATCATGCACGGCAGCGGCCACCTGGCGTGATGCGGTAAGCGTCGCCGTGAATGTTTCGCCGGTGCAATTGCGGGAGGAATCGTTCGCCTCGACGGTCGCTGCGATTCTTGGCAAGACGGGGTTGCCGCCGGCGCGTCTGAATATCGAAGTCACGGAAACGGTGTTGTTGAGCGACGATCTAGTCACCCGGCACAACGTCGAGAAGCTCCGCGCGTTGGGAATCGGCCTCGCGCTCGACGACTTCGGCACCGGGTTTTCGACGATGTCGACGCTTGTGCGCTTCTCTTTCGACAAACTCAAGATCGACAGTTCGTTCGTGAAGGAGTCCGTGCATCGTCGCGAATCCGCGGCGGTGGTTCGCGGGATTGTGGCTTTGGCACGGGAGATCGGCATACCGACCACGGCGGAAGGCATCGAGACGCAGGAACAACTGAATTTTGTGCGCGTCTGCGGATGCACGCATGCTCAGGGTTTTCTTCTGGGCAAGCCGGTCCGGAGTGAGGAGATTCCGCAACTCGAAAGGAGGCTTGTGCATTCAACGGATAAGGCGTGAGAAGCCCGCCGAATCCGGCGGGCGCCTATCACGGCGGCCTGCTTTTACTGACGCAGTTCCGGCGAATCCTGCATGGCTGCCTGCAGCTTCTGCACGGCGTCAATCGTCGCGCGCTGTGCGGCGAGACCGAAATTGCGCTTGAATTCGCTAAACTCCGCGTGGCCGCTGCCCGTTACTTCCTTTTTTGTCACGAGCTTGCCGCTCGGATCCGTCACAGTGCAGACCAGCGTCACCGAAAAGTCGGTGGGCGGCCAGGTCAGGAGGCTCGGCGACGAAGAAGTCGTTGAGATGGTCGGCGTGACCACATAGCTCAGGCTTTTTGCCTGGACCGTTGCCTGATCAGGCGCGGCATTCAGCTTCACCACATTGCTGAATACCTGGCCGAGTTCGACGTAGATCGGAAGTTCCAGATCGCGATACGGTTTGTAGGCCACCTTGTCGCCACCACCGCCAGGCGTGACGACTTCCTTTGCGCGCAGTTCGTCTGTAATGACAAGCCCAACGGTTTTGTTGATCGGCTGCGTTTGGGCCGTCGACGTTGCTGCGGTAGTGGAGGTCGCGGTGAGCGCTGCCGGGTCACCGGAAATGGTGATGTCGTGCGCGCAACCTGCGAGCGATGCAATTGCTCCGACGACCGCCATCTTGCGGATAAGGTGTATCAGTTTCATGATGATCTCTGGTCTTTGAGTCAATAAGGATTACTGGATAGCTTGAACGAAAGCGGGATCGGCATAGAGCGACGCGAGCAGTTTCTGGACGATGAGCGGATACTGCTGTGTCGCCCTCGGCACCGCGATCATGGCTGCGAATGACGAATCCCATTGCGTCGTCGCGGTTTTCACGCTGTCGTATCGCACCTCGTCACCGCGCTTAACGATGAAGCGAGCTGAGATCGTGCCGGTGGCGGTACCGATGCTGGCATCGACGTTATTCTTCAGCAGCACGCCGCTCAGTTCGACTTTGGCGTCGGGCGAAAGCGCGCGGGCGATAGTCAGTTCCTGCTGAAGGGCGCTCGAGAGGTACTGGGCAAACGAATCGCCAACGGGCGAAATCATGCGGTCCGCGCGCAGTGACACGGATGAATGGTCGCCATCGGCTTTATCGTTGGTGAAAGTGCCGAGACGCGTGGCCAGAGGAGATGCGTTCTTGAGCGTCTGGATATTGTCGACGGAAGCCGAATAGGGCGGCGCGGCAATCGAACACGCGGCGAGCGCGACAATGGGGATGAAAAGAAGAATCCTTTGGAGAGCAAGCATGGGCTTCTAATGCCTCGTCGGTTATTGTCAAAATGAGGTGGCCGACCGCCTCGACTCTTAGGTAAAGGACGGTTCATGTGTTATCGGCAAATCCGGAGAAAAATTGACAGACCAGTTATTCTCTCTTTCATTCATGAAAGCAAAACGTAATACGACTATGCGAGAAGCATTGACGCATTGATTCATAATTAACCGGTCTATAGTCAGCCATTACACTGCTGCGAATAGCACGGGTTCATCTCCACTAGCGCGCTGACGATTCGATACCGAGGTCAACATGGAACCCACATGGCAATTCCAGTTAAGGATCACCGTCTCCCCTGAACTTGCAAACGATCTACGCGCCAACCCGGGGGGTGCTTCGCATGCTGCGCTTCGCGACGTGCTACGCAGCCACAACGCGACCTTGAAGTGCCAGTTCGATGCATTCGCCGACTACGTGAGCGAGGCGGAAAAGCAGGGGCCGGAAAACTATCCGCTTTATCAGTGGACCAAGCAGACAATCGAGAACCCGGAGAAGAAGGCGAAGTACCTTCAGTCGTTCACTGTCTATGTGAATGGCGACGAGATATACGGCAAGACAATCGCCGACGTGATCGAAGCCAAACTGCTGGCACTGGTCAGTGACGATGGCATTGAAAGCGTCGCCAGGTTCGATACCAATCCGGCGAATAACCCGCAGCCCCCCAGGCGCTAACGGACACATAGTCCGCGTGGTTTCCAGCACGACACTCGCGTGTAACAAATAGTAATTATCTTCTCGGCACCGCTTGCGCATGAGCGCGACGGTGGTCGATACGCGATCGCGTCCGCCATCCTTTTCCACGGAGACACTTATGCCGACTTCGGCATTCCGGCTTTTTGCGCTCGCCGGCGTTATTGCAACGACAGCGCTCCTCGGTGCATGCAGCGACGGTGTGTCGTCCCCTTCGCCGACGTCTGCTACATCGGCCAAGTCAGCATGCGGCAACGCCAACGTCGCCAATGCGCACATGAGTTGCCCGCCGGGTTTCGTTCCGCCCGCCTCCTGAGCTCAGAATTCAAACCAGGTCCATCGCATGGCTACCAAAACGCGTCGAGATTTTCTGAAGCTGTCCGCCGGGCTGGCGGGTGCGACAGCCGCCACTACCCTGTTTCCTGAATCTATCCGCAAGGCGCTGGCAATCGAGCCGAGCTCGGTGACGGGTACGATCCAGGACGTGCAGCACATTGTTGTCTTCATGCAGGAGAACCGCTCGTTCGATCACTATCTCGGTCACCTGAGCGGCGTGCGCGGCTATAACGACCGCTTCCCCGTGACGCTACCGAACGGCCAGCCGGTGTGGTTCCAGCCGCGTCAGGAGGATCCGACGAAAGTGATCGCGCCGTTCCGCTACGACACGACCAATCCGAACGTCAACGCGCAATGCATCGGCGGCCTGCCGCACACGTGGGTCACCACGCACGGTGCGATCGACAACGGCCGCGCCGACAAGTGGGCCGTGCAGAAGAGCAATATGACGATGGGCTATCACGTGCGCGAGGACATTCCGTTCCACTACGCGCTCGCCGATGCCTTCACCGTGTGCGACAACTACTTCTGTTCGATTCCGGGCAACACACACCCGAACCGCATGTATCTGATGACGGGGATGGTCGATCCCCTCGCCACGGGTGGCGGCCCGCTACTCGACAACACGGATTACATCGACAATCAGTTCGACAGCATCAAACTGCAGCCCTTCAACTGGACCACGTATCCCGAGCGGCTGGAAACGGCCGGCATCTCGTGGCAGATCTACCAGCAGGGCACCGGTTTCGATAATTTCAGCGGCAACTACGGCACGAACATGCTGGCCTCGTTCAAGAACTTCGTGAATGCACCGGCCGGTTCGTCGCTGCAAAACCGCGGGATGAGCACGCGTACGTTGACGCAGTTGAAGGCCGACGTACAGGCCAATGCATTGCCGCAAGTATCGTGGCTGCTGCCGCCCGCCGCGTATTCGGAGCATCCGAAGTTCACACCGCTTTACGGCGCGAATTACATCTCGACGATCCTCGACGCGCTGACGTCGAATCCCGACGTGTGGAGCAAGACGGTCCTGTTCATCATGTATGACGAGAACGATGGTTTCTTCGACCACGTGGTGCCGCCACAAGCGCCCACGTTGCCGGGTTCGGGCATGAGCACCGTGGACATCTCGCTTGAACGGCATAACGTGGTGACCGCGACGCAAGCGAGCACCTATACCGCCGACAACCTGCCGTATGGCCTCGGCCCGCGCGTACCGATGACCGTGGTGTCGCCGTGGTCGAAGGGCGGCTTCGTTTGCTCGCAGGTATTCGATCACACGTCGGTGCTGCAATTCATCGAAAAGCGCTTCGGCGTAGTCGAAACCAATATCTCGCCGTGGCGCCGCGCGATTTGCGGTGACCTGAGTTCGGCGCTCGACTTCTCGAAGTCCGATTCGACCGTGCCCTCGCTGCCGAGTACGCAAACCTACGTTGCCCAGGCCGATATGCAATGCGCGCGTTCCGCGGCGCAGACCGCGCCGGCCAGCACGGCTCAGCAACTGGTGGCGTCGCAGGAGGCCGGCACGCGGCCCGCGCGTGCGCTGCCCTATGAGTTGCATGTGAATGGGCAGTTGCAGTCGCAAGGATATGCCTTGACGTTTGCGAACACCGGCACGCAAGGCGCGCATTTCTGGGTGTACACGGGCGACCCGACTGCGATGCCACGTCGCTACACCGTCGAGGCCGGCAAGCAGCTGACCGATACGTGGGCATTCGACGCGAACGGCAACTACATGGTGAACGTCTATGGCCCGAACGGTTATTTCCGGCGTTTCGCGGGCTCGTCCACCGCGGATGCCGCCGCCAAGCCGGATGTCGTGACCTGTTACGACGTGGCCAACGGCAACGTCTATGTCACGCTATCCAATGCGGGCACCACACCGCTCACGGTCACCGCGGCCGACGTTGCCTATGGTCAGGCGCCGCTCACGTTGACCGTGCCCGCGGGGAAGAGCGTGGAGGCGCATTGGGACCTGTCGTGCAGCAGCCAGTGGTATGACTTCCAATTGACTGTCGCGGGCAATGCGGGCTGGTTGCGGCGGATTGCCGGTCATGTCGAGACAGGCCAGGCCAGCGTGACCGATCCGGCCGCAACGGCGCCGGTGACGAAGGCAATTTAAGCGTGCGGATCGGAGATTTCTTTCATTGTCATTTCGGCATTGACGCAAACTGGTAAATCAATTTTACATTTGACGACAAGGCTCCGAGTTCGTGAGAGGATGGCATTTCACTTTTTCTCGCGGAGGGCGAAATGGGACTCTTGGATGAAGTAGGCAAGATCGCTGGAGCAGTAGCAGCCGTTGAGGCAGCAGAAAAAGTCGATCCGGAAGCAGGTCTGCTAACAAAGGGCATTGCAGCGGTCGCGGGCTTTGAAGGTGCCGGGGCATTGGAGTCGCTGGTCGAGAAGAAAGAAGGCGAGAAGCAGGAAGACGCCGACAATACTCAAGCCACAGACGATACGAATCCTCAGACGTGATTGTGTGCGGTGAGCGGGCCAGTCCTTCGCGGGACTGGCCCGTTTTTTATGGTGAGCCGGGAGGACGATTCATTGACCGTTTCTGCTACACGCCGCAGTTTGACGCTCGGACTGCCCTTACTCCTTAGCCTCGGCGCTACCCCCACACTGGCCGCCAATGCATCCTCGCTGGCCGACATCGAACGGCGCAATGGCGGACGCCTTGGCGTGTTCGCTATCGATACGGGTTCAGGCCGAACGCTCGCTTATCGCGCTGATGAGCGCTTTCTGATGTGCAGCACCTTTAAGGGATTGCTTGCCGCGCAGGTGCTGTCCCGCGTGGATGCCGGCAAGGAGGATCTTGCCCGCCTTGTGCCCTACACCGAGAAGGACATTATCTTCACGTCGCCTGTGACGAAGGCGCACGTCGCGGAAGGCACGATGTCGGTCCGCGCGATGTGCCAGGCTATCGTCGAAGTGAGCGACAACACCGCGGCTGTGCTGTTGATGAGAAGCACCGGCGGTCCCACCGGTCTGACGCAATTCGTTCGCGGTCTCGGCGATACCGTGACGCGATCCGATCGATATGAACCCGAGTCGAACCGCTATAGCGGTGTGCTCGATACCACGACGCCCCGATCAATTACGAAGACGGCGAGCAAAATTCTGTTGGGGAATGTTCTGAGTCCCCAATCGCGTGCGCAACTGGAAAGCTGGATGATGACCTGCAAGCCGGGTTTGAACCGGCTGCGCGCCGCATTACCGCCGGACTGGATAGCAGGCGACAGACCCGGCACCAGCGTGGAAGCAGAGACCAACGACTATGCCATCGTGCGCCCACCGGGACGCGCTCCGCTCGTCATCGCAGCCTATTACGATGCACCCGCCCTCGGCATGCCCGCTCGCGAGGCTGTCTTGCGGGAGGTCGGTACCGCATTCGTGAAGTGGACGGCGGATCGGACATGATGAGCGTTGCCACGAGACTTACTTGTTCTACTTCATGCTGCAGGCGTCGCGCTCGACTGATCTGCTCTCGCGCTAACGGGGTTTGCTCCGCACACTCTTTCTGGCGGTCGCGGCGCGCGGCGCTTCTTTAGCCGGTAACGCGCCGCCACCGTTCACCTGCTCCATCCACGACAAGGCGTCGACATACGACAGGAACTGCTGGAGATACCCTGGCGACAGCTCGCGCATCAGCGAGAGCGACCGATGCACCAGGCTGCTCGAGTTGAGCGGACCGGCATTACCCGGCGCTTTCTTGAGCGACTGCCGCAACTGTTTCTCGGACCGGACTTTGGACCAGGTCTCCCTGAAGAAATCGAGCGCTTCCAGTTCCGGATAAGTGGAACGCCGCGTTGCGGCGTGACCTGCTGCGGGGTCGTTTCCGTCTTGCTGCGCATGGCTGGCGATGTAGTCGATCAGTTCGGCCAGCGCGCCGTGCGCGGGTTTGCTTGATGATGCCGCCGTGCCAGTGCCAGTGCCAGTGCCAGTGCCAGTGCCAGTGCCAGCATCAGCGCCCTCGAATGCCGTGCGCTCGAGATCGCCCGCATAGGCCTCGATCAGTTTGGACAGCCTGTCGTCCAGCAGACGCCGCGCCTCGCCGCTGTGGCCGGCTGCCCGCCGATCCAGCGCCTCGATGAAATGAAAGCGGATGGGATCCAGTCGATCCGCGCCGCGCTCGCGCCAGGCGTCGAGCGTTGCCCGGGCAACGCTTGTCACACCGCTAGCGTCACTATTCACACTACTCACGAGGCTTCACCGTCGCGCTCGAAGGCCTCGGGACCGGCGCTATTTCCACTCGCCGGTTTTTGGCCCGACCCTGGTCGTCGGCATTCGAGCTGACGGGCTGCTGGGAACCGAACGCGGCCGCGAATACGGACGAGGAGGGCACGCCTTCATCGATCAAAGCACGGGTCACCGTCAACGCGCGCTGGGCCGACAGCTCCCAGTTGTCGGCAAAGCGGCGGTTAGCTTCACGCACCTGCCGGTCATCGGTAAAGCCGCTCACCATCAGGATCTCGTCATTGGCTTTGAGGTACGCGGACAGCGGCCCCGCCAAACTCTTCAGGACCTCCCGGCCTTCGGGCTGCAATTGATCGGAGTTCAACGCGAACAACACGCTGCCGTTGATGCCGATGCGGCCATTGACCAGCGTGACCCGGCCCGCCGCCAGCGGTCCTGCCAGGGCCTGCTCCAGGGTCTTGCGGCGCTGCGTTTCCAGCTGACGCTGCTTGACCTCCTGCTCCAGCCTGGTCGAGAGTTCCAGTTGCACACCGATGACGCTCACCAGGATCAGCACGAAGGCGCCCAGCAGCACCGACATCAGGTCGCCGAACACGGGCCAGATAGGCGCCGCCGTCTCCACGCCGCCGTCGATTTCCTCGCTCATGCCGCTTCAGCTCCGACGGACGCCCGCTTGCCCGCGATGTGCTGCAGGTCTTCGACGATCTGCTTCTGCGACATCATGCTCAGGTCGATGACTTCTCGCGCCTGGGCCACGTAATACGCTAGTTGTTCGTCGCTGCGCGCGAGGGACTTGTCGAGCGCGGCTTCGATTCGCTGCAGGTGCGTGACCAGCGAGCTGTTCGACTCGCCGAACAACTGCACGGCCGCGCCGAATGCTTCGCCCAGGCTCGCCACTTCGACGGCGCTGCCGGTGACCTGCGCGGCCACCGCGCCCAGCTTCCCGGTTTCGAGTTCGACCTTATCGGTGAAACGCGTGCCGACACGGTCCAGCAGGTCCGCTGACGTGGCGACCAGCGTGTCGACGGCCGAGCGCTGCTCGGTGGAGGCGTGATTCACGGCATCGAGCAGCGTTTCCAGCGTTGCCAGCAGGCGGCTGCGCTCCTCCAGCATCGCGGTATCGCGGACCATGCTGTCCGAGAGCTTCTGACGCAGTTCGGCGACGACTTCCGCCGCGGCCTTAGGGGCTTCCGACGCGGCTTGCACGAGTTGGGCGATCTCGGCGATTGTGCTGCTTGCGTGCGCCTGTGTCTGAGCCGAGATGTCGCGCGCGGTTTGCGCCAGCACGTCGCAGATCTCCTGTTGCCGGCTCGCGGTGCGCGTACCTGCTTGCTCCCACTCCTTGCTCAACGTCGTGGCCATGGTGCCGAGTGTCTCGGTCCAGGCCGCCAGCCGCTGCTGGTCGCGCTCGGCCAGTTCCGCCTGCAGGTTTGCCGCGGCCTTGGGCGCTTCCGCAGCCGCCTGGACAAGCCGGTCGATCTCGGCGACCGTGCTGCTCGCGTGTGCCTGCGTCTGAGCCGAGATGTCACGTGCGGTTTGTTCCAGCACGTCGCAGATCTCCTGTTGCCGGCTCGCGGTGCGCGTACCCGCCTGCTCCCACTCCTTGCTCAACGTTGCGGCCATCGAACCGAGCGTCTCGGTCCAGGTCGCGAGCCGTTGCTCGTCTCGCGAGGCCAATTCCGCCTGCAAGTCCGTATGCGACTGTCCCACCGTGCGTAACAGCGACGCCGAGTGCTGTTCGAAGGTCGCGGCTGCCGCCGCCAAGGCTTGCTGATTGTGGCCGGCCAGCGTCTCGCTGACGTGTTCTTGCCGTAACAACGCCTCGTTCCATGCTGCCGACACGTTGCCGGCCGTGTTTTCCATGCGCGCGGAGACGCCGTCCAGCAGACCGGCCGAGCGTTGCTCGAAGGTCTCGGTGAATCGATCCAGCGACGTGCCCAGATGCTGGGTGAGCGCTTCGCTCGATCGCTGGTGCCCCTCAAGTGCCTTGCTCCAGATGTTCGCGACGGTGGTGGTCGTTGCCTCGAATCCGCTTGTGAGCCCGTCCAGTTGCCGCTGCACGGCGTGCGTGACGGTGTCGTGCAGCGAGGCCGTCTCGCGCGCGAGACCCGCCATCGTGGCTTCCATGACCGGCTGCAGCGCCGCGCTGGCGGCGCGGGTGCTTTCGGCGACGCTCTCCTTCAACGACTGCTCCACGGAGGCGGCAAGGCGCGTGTAGGAGGCCTCGGCTTTGCCGTGGAAGGCGTCCTGGCTGGCGATCTGCCGCTCGTTCGAGGCGAGGCTCTGTTGCTCGATGGCCGTCATCATCGCCTGCAGGCGATCGACCAGGGTGGGCATCACCTCAGCCTGCCGCTGCAGGAGCCTGAAACTTTCCTCTCGCTGATGGGCCTGCGAGTAGATGCGCAAGGTGGTCGCGATCTTCACGTCGAGCCTCTGCGCGGCATGAATCCGCTCGCGCCGGCTCAACGCTGAAAGCAGGCCCAGCATCGCGGAGGTGGCTACACCCGCGATCGAGGTGCCGAACGCGAAGCCCAGCCCCTTGACCGGTGCGGCGAGCGAATCACGGATTGCCTGCAGGTCCGTGGCGCTTTCCAGCGCCATGCCGGTGCCTCGCAGGGTCGCCACCATGCCGAGGAGCGTGCCGAGCATGCCCAGCAACACGAGCAAGCCGACCAGATAAGGCGTCAGCGCCGGGCCCGGCATGGCCACACGCTCACCCTCGACGCGCAGGCGTACTGCATTGCGCAGGCTGGGATGCAGCGGGTCAAGCCAGGCGTCCAGGCTCGGCGGCGGCCCGGACAGGCCCGCGACCGCACGCGCCAGGGTGGAAGTGGCCTGGCCGTAGCGCCGCAATTCGAGCGCGCCTGCCACGTAGCAGACGCCGATCAACATCGTGACAGCCAATGCCAGCGTGTTCGAGCCGACGTAGCCGGCACCGATCCAGCACACTGCGGCCAGACCGGCCAGAAAAACAACGAGATTGAGATATCTGGACATAGTGTCCCAGTTAGCGGGTGCGAAGGGCCGCGAGCAACCCATCGACCGGTTGTAAACGAACATCCAGCTCGGCAAGCAATACGCTCTGCATATCCTTGCGGAACTGGTCCAGCCAGGCGCCGGGCGTGGCAGGTGTGGCCGCAGCGGCGGTCATGGCGTCCGCCGAGGCTTCGGCCAGCGTCCGTTGCTCCGCCTGGCGCAAACGCTCGAAGTGCCCCGCGAGCAAGCCGGGCACGGCGGCCAGCAGACTCCGCTCGCGCTCGCTGAGCGCCCGCTCCATCACGGCGTCCACCACCGCGAGCCGGGCCATGGCGGGCGTTCTGGCGGCCAGCAAGGCCCGCAGGCGGCCACGCAGATTGCCGATGCCCGTCTCCATCGTCTGCTGCATGGAGAGGTAGCGCTGACGAAAAACCGCGTAATCGACCGGCGCATCCATGGAGGCGCCTTGAGCGAGCGTCTGCGCCGCCGGTCCGCTGCGCCTCGCGGCGGCGAACACGCTATCGCCCACGATGGCATTCGCCAACGACGTGCGCACGCGGGCGCACTCGCGCTCTTCAGTGTCACTGAAGGCGCGCGCGCCGGCGGCGACGGCAGGCGGATTGTTGTTCAGCGCCGAGGACAACGCGATCGCGTCGGTCCAGCCGAGCCATTGGCTTAACCGGTCCGAGAGCGATTGGCTGGATTCGGGAACGTCGACGTCCGTCAGGCGAGCAAGTAAGCGAATGAGCGCCGGGCCACTGAAAGCTGTGCGCTGTGGGACTTGCACCATTCCACCAGAGTCAAAAAAGTCAGCAGTTTACACGCCGGAGGGGTGAGGGATGCAGCCCCTTAATGAGGGGGGCTGCCGAACGCGGCATTTCAGCGTGCCCGACAAGGTACTGGCGATGCCCCGATTGTGCTGCCAGGCCGGGTTTTCCCACGCCGCGCGGGCAGCCTTGACGGCATTTTCCATGTCTGGCCATTTCATCGGGCTGTCATAGCTTCACGACTAGGATGCGCTGTCACTTCTGTCGCGCCCTGTTCCGGTACGGCACGCGCGGCCCACGTGGCACCGTGCGCCTGCCGTCCGCGTCAGCGACCTTCCACCCCCATACAAAAACACCCGACATGACAAACAAGAAAATCGCCAAGGATGTGCCGACCGATCAGGGCGCGACCATCGTCTCGCGCCGTGGGTTTCTGAAGTTTGCGGGTGCATCGAGCTTCGCGACGGCCGCGGGCACGCTCGCGTCGGCGGCACGAGCCCAGAACAGCGCGCCCGACGGCACGCCGGAGCAGATCCACCTCACGTGGGGCAACGATCCGACGAGCGAGGTGACCGTGTCCTGGGCGTCGCCGGCGCCGGCGGTCAACCCGCAGGTGCGCTTACGCAGCGCGGGCGAGGCGAGAGTCACGCTGCACGGTGTCCAAAGCACCTATACCGATGGCATCAACGGCGAGGTTGTGTTCACCTATCACGCGCGTCTGCGTGGCTTGAAGGCCGACACGAGCTACGAGTACGAAGTGAGCGCCGACAACGACAGCAACGCGGGTCAGCCCTTCACCGCGAGCTTCCGCACGGCGCCGCGCGGCCGCGCGCCGTTTCGCTGGACGAGCTACGGCGATCTTGCGACGCCCAATACCGGCTGGGTGCTGTCGTCGCCGCAGAGCCGCTTTGCGGTTCAGGCCGTCGAGAGATTTCAGCCGCTGTTCCACCTGCTCAACGGCGATCTCTGCTACGCCAACCTGAATCCGATGCACCAGCCGGACGTGTGGCGCGATTTCGGCAACAACTGCCAGACCTCGGCGTCGAACCGGCCGTGGATGCCCTGTCCGGGCAATCACGAGCTCGAATTCCACAACGGCGAACAAGGCCTCGCTTCGTACCTGTCGCGCTACACGCTGCCCGAGAATCACACGCGTTTTCAGGGACGCTGGTACAGCTTCCGCGTGAGCTCGGTGCTCTTCATTTCGCTCGACGCGGATGACGTGGTCTATCAGGATGCGGCTGCGTTCGTGGCCGGCCCGAATCCTCTCGTGCCCGTGGCGAGCACCGGCAATCCGCCGATTCAGCCGGGCACGTCGCTCTATGTGCGCGGATATAGCGAGGGCGAGCAGACCCGCTGGCTCGAGAGAACATTGCGCCGGGCGGCGGAAGATGACGAAGTCGACTGGATCGTCGTGCAAATGCATCAGGACGCGCTGAGTTCTTCGAAGACCGGTAATGGTTCCGACAAGGGCATTCGCGAAGCCTGGCTACCGCTGTTCGACCGCCACGGCGTCGACCTGGTGTTGTGCGGGCACGACCATGATTACGAGCGCAGCTATCCCGTGCGCGGCTGTAATCACAACAAGGGCACCGATATCGCCACAGGGCGCGTAGTCGATACGTTGCAGCCGCGGCCGGTGATGTCGGCGGTGTCGTCGGGGGCGTCGACGTTCGATACGAGTCACGGCACGATTCACCTGATTCTCGGCGGAGGCGGCACGAGTGCCCCGCTCGATGTGTACGGGGTGGATATCGGTACCGGCTTGCCGCAGGCGCGCATTTTCACGCGGCCTAATCGTCCGGTTGCCGGGACAACGCCGGGTACCTTTGTGCGTACCGGCGCGGATGCCGTTGAAGATGCCGTCTGGTCGGCGCAACGCGATACCGGCACGGGCTACGGTATCGCGGTGTTCGACCACGATCCGGGACATCCCGGCGGCGAGACCACGATTACGATGAACTACTATCACGCGCCGGGGGCGGACCAGACCCCGACGCAGAACTATGAGTTGTTCGAAACGATCGAGCTGAAGAAGAAACGGCGAGGGTGAGCTCGACGCTATTTCACGTGTCGTGACTTGAAGCCCGGCAGCGTCCGGGCGTCGGGGCTCCACGCAAGGTGAACACTCTGCTCGACGGCTGCCTTGAACTGCGATTCGCTCGTCCACATTGGAATGCGTGTGCGATAAAAATCCGCCCACTGAAATTCGGCGAAGGGTTCCGGCGTCTTTAGATAGCCCCCTGCGTCGCGCACGAACGCGGCGAGGCTGCGGAACGGGTCGTCGGTGAGTGCGGAGACCTCATCGGGAATCGCGGAAATGGCTCGCAGGACGCCGCGTTCATCGACGGGATGCACCCAGCGTTTTTCAATGACGGTGTCCCAGAACTTCGCGTCTGGCAGCCGCGATAGGTCGTCCACGACCAGTGCGAATGCCTTCTTGATGCCGCCATCCCACAGCGCACGCGCGAGGTGGTGGTGGTCGATGACGTAGTGCCTGTCACGCTTGCCAATGACGGTTGGAATCGGCGCGCTTTTCAGGAAGTCTTTCAAAGACTTTGCATCCATGGCCAGCAGGCGTTTTCGTTTTGCGTCGACTTCCAGCATGCCCACCGTTGCCTGCAGCGGGCGCAGTTGTTCAATGTCGATACTCGTTATTCTTGCCATAGGGTGA
This sequence comes from Paraburkholderia haematera, assembly GCF_905220975.1. GTDB lineage: Bacteria > Pseudomonadota > Gammaproteobacteria > Burkholderiales > Burkholderiaceae > Paraburkholderia > Paraburkholderia haematera. The sequence continues at coordinate 89,257 of NZ_CAJNBK010000005.1, forward strand.
CCCTCCGTATCCGGGACCATTCTACCGCTGCCCTTGCGCTGGAACGTTGCAAACGCACCCATGGAGATGTGATGGACGCCTCCATCGGCAATAGATAGGTGGCGTAGCGCACAGCTTGAGGACATCGATCTGTCGATCATCCCACTTCGCCACGGCGCAGGCTGGACTCCCTTATTCAGAAGCGGTAGGCTATGAGTGCTGGTGACTCTGTTTGGCTATGCTGGTCTTAATCGACAACGTGGAGCCTGCACATGGACGTGAGCACGGAAACGCTGGTGGAACTGCTGCGGGAAGTGGAAGCCGACGACCCGATCGACTACGCGGACCTTCCATTTGGAGAGCAGGAACTCAGGCGGCTCGTCATGAGTTCACTCGTGGAGCGTCATCACCAGGTCGAAGCAGGCAACATGTCGATCTCCGATATCCACGCGCTTTATCTGTTGAGCACCGCCAAGCTTGTGCTCGAGAACACGGTGCTCCACGCAAGGCTGCTCCTGCTCCAGGGGCAGCAGGTCGACGTACGGTCACTGTTGGCGCCGTTCACCCTCAAAGGGAAACCTTAAAGGCTGCCCGCCGGTTCCGCCAGCGGCAGCGCGTTGGCGCCGGCCTGGGCGACCTGAGCGTCCTGGTCGGAACGCATACCCGACACGCCGATCGCGCCGACCACGGCGCCGTCGCGAATCAGCGGAATTCCCCCATCTAGTGGCACGAGGTTAGTCATGCCGAGCAGGCGCAGATGGAGTCCGCCTTGCGCGAGTGCGTCTTCGAAAACGCGCGTTGGACGCCGGAATCGCACGGCTGTTTCAGCCTTCTGTCTTGCAACCTCGATACTGCCGAGTTGCGCATCATCGAGCCGCTGCTGAAGCACCAGGTGTCCACCGTTGTCCACAATTGCAATAACCATCGGCCAGCCGTGACGTGTCGCTTCCTCTTCGGCTGCGCGCGCAACCCGGCGTGCATCGGCAAGGTTGAACCGGTCGCTATATTTCATCGGCATGCCATTCTCGTTTCGTTGACTCATTCGTCGCCTCCTGGGTTCTAGTCGGATATCAATATGGCTAGAATGTACGGCGGCGATCAGCTCGCGCATAGCCGCGCGAACCGTCAGAGATTCTTCCAGAAAACGAGAGAATTGCGTGCATGAACAAAGACGAATATGAAGTGCTGCTGGCTATTCTCGACGAAGGAAGCCTGACAGCCGCGGCGCGATCGCTGGATCGAACGCTGCAATCGGTGAGCCGCGCGATTGCCGCGCTCGAGCGTGAGTTGAACGCGACTCTGTTCCACCGAACGACGCGCCGTGTCGAGCCCACTGCTGCGTGCCTGAAATTCGCCGCACGAATTCGGCCCGCCCTGGGAGAAATCGACGCAGCGCGCGACGAACTCGTCGACCAGGTCACGCAGTTGCGCGGCAGTATTCGCGTCGGCGCACCGACGGCATTCGGCGCTGAATTTGTCTCGCCGATTCTTGCGAAGTTTCTGGCGATTCACGAGTCTGTCCGGGCGGAACTCGTGCTTGCCGAGCAGCATCTCGACCTCGCGAAAGCCGGCATCGATCTCGCAGTTCGCCTCGGACGTCTGCCTGATTCGACCTTGCGCGCGAAGCAGGTGGGCACTTTGCGACGGGTGGTGTTCGGCGCGCCGGACTATTTCGCCGCGCGCGGCTACCCCGTCCATCCCTCCGATCTTGCCGCGCACGACTGCGTCCTGCGCCAGCACGCTGAGGGTGAGGCGTGGACATTCAATCGGGCTGGAGGCGCTGTCGAAGTCACGGGGCGGTTCCGCTCCACAAGCGCGTTAGCGTGCAACGCGGCGGCCGTGGCTGGTGCGGGTGTCGGCCGCGCGCCGATCTTTCAGGTGCAGAAGCTGCTCGACGCAGGGCAGATCGTGACAGTGCTGGATTCGTTCGAACCCGAACCCGTTCCCGTCCATCTGGTGTGGATGGCGGGCCGGCCGGTTCCGCGTCGCGTGCGCACGTTGATCGATTTTTTGGCCGCTCGTCTTGTTGCGGGAACAGGAGGAGACGCTGTCTGAGCGCCCGGTGAGAAGAGATCGCGTCATCTCCTGGCGATCGTCTGCACATGACCGGATCGAAGCAACACCCGCATCACTTCTCAAGTTCCGCAAACAGCCAATCCTGGAAGCTACGCAGCTTCGGCAATTCGGCGCGAGATTTCAGCAGGTTCAGCGTATAGCCGTGCACACGGAGCCCTTCGAAGCCGAACGGCGCCACGAGCCGGCCCGTGTCCAGTTCGCGCTGCGTCAGAAGCAGGCTTTCGAGGCAGACACCCAGGCCGTCGACTGCCGCACTGATCGCCATGAACGATCGATCGAAACGCGGACCGCGTCCGATATCGAGCCGCGTCTTGCGATAGAGGCGCATCCAGTCTCGCCATCCCACCAGACACCCCTCGCTATGAATCAGCGCATGGTGCTGTAAATCCGCGACGCTGCGTAGCGGATGTTCTCCCGTCATCAGCGCGGGCGAGCACAGTGGCACGATCGTCTCGGACGGCAACTCGAGCACCATTGTGCCAGCCGGTTGCAGCTTTCTCGGCCCGTAGCGAATGTCGATATCCACCGCTTCCGAGATCAGATTGGCCGCCTCTGACGACGCATTCAAGCGCACGTCGATATCCGGATGCGCCGCGCTGAAACGCGCGATGCGTGGCATCAGCCATTGAGTCGCAAAGCTGGGCGTGCAATGGATCGTGAGGATGTCGCTCTTGGCGGCGCGCCCGATCTCGCGAGTGGCGGAGTCGATCCGCGCGAATGCCGCGGTGATTTCCTCAGCGTATTGCCGCCCAGAGTCCGTCAGGATCACGGTGCGGTGCAGCCGATGGAACAGACGAATGCTCAATTGCTCTTCCAGCAGCTTGATCTGATGACTGACGGCCGAGGGCGTAACAAACAGTTCGTCTGCTGCGAGCGCGAACGACGAGAGCCGCGCGGCGGCCTCGAATGCCTGTATCGACTTGAAGGTGACGCGATTGTGCATGGCAGCATCAAGGTGAATTGAATTCATCCATTGGCCCATATTAATTCGTTTGAGCGCGTGTGAGTGCGAGATTACGCTTGAGTCACTGGGATCGGCATCACGGCGGCCCCTGCAAAAGTTCGACGAGGAGACCCATAGTGACCACCAGCGAAACCGCGCCGTACACCAGGCTCGCGGAGCACGCCTATCAGATTCGACGCAACGCGCTGCGCATGGGCGAAGTGCAGGGACAGGGTTATATCGGCCAGGCGCTCGATATTGCCGATGTCCTGGCCGTCGCCTACTTCCGGGCCATGCGCTATCGCGCCGACGACCCCGAATGGGAAGGCCGCGACCGCTTTCTGCTCTCGAACGGCCACTACGCCATCGCGCTGTATGCCGTGCTGATCGAGGCCGGCATCCTCGCCGACGAGGAACTGGAAACCTACGGCAGCGACGACAGCCGTCTGCCGATGTCCGGCATGGCGAGCTATACGCCCGGCATGGAGATGTCCGGCGGCTCACTCGGCCAGGGGCTGACGATTGCGGTGGGCCGTTGTCTGGGTCTGAAGCGCAAGGGTTCGGATGCCCGCGTCTTCACCCTGTTCTCCGATGGCGAACTCGATGAGGGCGCGATCTGGGAAGGCCTGATGTCCGCGGCTCACTGGAAGCTCGACAACCTGATCGCGATGGTCGACGTCAACAATCAGCAGGCCGATGGCCCATCGTCGAGCGTCATGGCGTTCGAGCCGCTGGTCGAGAAGCTGGAGGCGTTCGGCTGGTTTGTGCAGCGTGTGGACGGCAACGATCTCGCGGGCGTCGTCGCCGCGTTCGATGCGGCGCTCGCGCATCCTGAAGCGCAACCGCGGATCATCGTCTGCGATACGCGGATGGGACGTGGCGTGCCGTTCCTCGAAGCGCGTGAGAAAAACCACTTTATCCGCGTCGATGCGCACGAGTGGCAACTCGCGCTGCAGGCGCTGGAAGCCGGGAGAAACGCATGAGCGCCGCCGCACCGAAACCACGTTTGAAGACGTCGGCGATGATCGCGTCGATCGCCGCAGAAGGGCAGCTCACGCGCTCCGCGCCGTTCGGCCACGCATTGGTCGAACTGGCACGCAATCGGCCCGAAGTGGTCGGCATGACCGCCGATCTCGGCAAATACACCGACCTGCATCTGTTCGCGAAGGAATACCCGGCGCGCTACTACCAGATGGGCATGGCCGAACAATTGCTGATGGGTGCCGCGGCCGGCATGGCGCACGAAGGCGCACAGCCGTTCGTCACCACGTATGCCGTATTCGCCGCGCGCCGTGCCTACGATTTCATCCATCAGGCAATCGCCGAGGACAACCTCGACGTCAAGATCGTCTGCGCCTTGCCTGGCCTCACAACCGGTTACGGCCCGAGTCACCAGGCGGCGGAGGACCTCGCCCTGTTCCGCGCGATGCCGAACCTCACGGTGATCGACCCGTGCGACGCCACCGAAATCGAGCAGATGGTGCCGGCGATCGCCGACCATCGCGGGCCCGTGTATGCGCGGCTGTTGCGCGGCAACGTGCCGGTCGTGCTCGACGAATACGACTATCGGTTCGAGCTTGGCAAGGCGAAGCTGCTGCGCGACGGCGCCGAGGTGCTGATCATCTCGTCCGGGATCATGACGATGCGTGCGCTGGAAACGGCCAAGGCGCTGGCCGCGGATCGCGTCGACGTGGGCGTGCTGCACGTGCCAACCATCAAGCCGCTCGACACCCTCACGCTGCTGCGCGAAGCGCGCCGCTCAGGCCGTCTCGTGGTGGTGGCGGAGAACCATACAGTGATCGGCGGATTGGGCGAGGCAGTGGCCGCCGTGCTGCTGACCAACGGCGTTACGCCGCCGTTCCGTCAGATCGGGCTGCCCGACGCGTTTCTGGATGCGGGTGCGTTGCCGACCTTGCACGACCGCTACGGCATTTCCACCGAGGCGATGTGCGACACGATCAAAGGCTGGCTGCGGTGAAGGTTTATCAGCGCCGATAAGTGTTGCTAAGCGCCACATTCATGGTGTCACGGATAGCAAATCATAAGCTTCATATTCAGGAGATACGCATCATGTCAGAGTCACGTCTACTCGACGGCAAGGTCGCCGTCATTTCCGGCGGCGCGTCGCCGCGCGGCATCGGAATGGCGACCGCCCGCATGTTCGCTGCGCACGGCGCACGCGTCGCCATCTTTGATCTCGACGAAAACGCCGCAGTCGAAGCCGCGGCGTCGATCGGGCCCGAGCATCGCGGCTATGCGTGCAACGTAACCGATCGCGGCGCCTGCCAGGCTGCTGTCGAACGCACCGTCGCCGATTTCGGTTCGATCGATATTCTGATCAACAACGCCGGCATTACCCAGGCGGCCAAGCTGCTCGAGATCGATCCGGAAGGTTGGGACCGGATCCTCGACGTCAACCTGCGTGGCGTGCTGTATCTGTCGCAAGCGGTCGTCCCGCAGATGAAGAAGCAGAAGAGCGGCTCGATCGGCTGCATGTCCTCAGTCTCGGCGCAACGCGGCGGCGGCATTCTCGGCGGCCCGCATTACTCGGCGGCGAAGGCGGGCGTGCTGGGTCTTGCCAAGGCGATGGCGCGTGAGCTCGGCAACGACGGCATCCGCGTGAACTGTGTGACACCCGGTCTGATCCAGACCGACATCAACGCGGGAAAGATCAGCGACGACAAGCGCGGCGAAATTCTCGCGGGCATTCCGCTCAATCGTCTGGGCGTACCCGACGATGTGGCCGGCGCATTCCTGTTCCTCGCGTCGAACCTGTCGTCGTATATTACCGGCGCGGTGATCGACGTGAATGGCGGCATGCTGATTCACGGCTAGTCCAGCTCCGGCGGGGGCGGGCCGTCTGGCGGGAGGCCGACGGTGGCGATGGAGCCCCTGCAGTAGAGAACAGACGACCGCGGCGAGCAACACGTGCAGCCGCCGCGGTTGAGACCAGAAAAACATAACGACGCGCGATCCAGGATTGGAGGAAGACACCATGACTACCCGTTCGAACGCCCCGCAGGGCATCAGCCGCCGCACCTTTCTGAAGGCGGGTGCAGCCCTGTCCGCCGCCGCGCCGTTATGGAGCATCTCGCGAAGCGCGATGGCGGCCCCCGAGTTTTCGTACAAGCTGGCGACCGGCCAGGACCCGACGCATCCCGTCAACGTCCGCGCCCAGGAGGCGATCAATCACATTCGCGAAGCGACTAACGGCCGCCTCGATATCAAGCTCTTTCCGCAGAATCAGCTCGGCTCCGATACGGATCTGCTCTCGCAGGTGCGTAATGGCGGTGTCGAATTCTTCAATCAGGCCTCGTCGATTCTGGCCACGCTGACGCCTGTCGCTGGCATCGTCAACACGGGCTTCGCGTTCAAGGACTACGACGCGGTCTGGAAGGCAATGGACGGCGATCTTGGCAACTACATCCGCGCGCAAATCGGCAAGTCGGGGCTCGTCTCGGTGAGCAAGGTGTGGGACAACGGCTTCCGGCAGATCAGTTCATCGACCCGGGCGTTGCGCACGCCGGCTGATCTGAAAGGCTTCAAGATTCGCGTGCCGCAAGCGCCCATGCTGACCTCGCTCTTCAAAGCGCTTGATGCGGGACCGGCGCCGATCAATTTCAACGAGCTCTATTCGGCGCTGCAAACCGGTGTAGTGGAAGGCCAGGAAAATCCGCTGCCGATCATCGCCACGGCCAAACTCTATGAAGTGCAGAAGTACATCAGCCTCACGTCGCACGTGTGGGACGGTTACTGGATTCTCGGCAACCGCGCCGCATGGGAGCGTCTGCCGGCCGACATCCGCGCGATCGTCACACGCGAATTCGAAAAAGCCGCGATGCTGCAGCGCGCGGATATCGCGAGGCTCAGCCTGTCGCTACGCGACGATCTGAAATCGAAGGGCATCACCTTCATCGATGTCGACCGCGAGGCGTTCCGCGGCGCGCTGGCCAAGACGAGCTTCTATCACGACTGGAAAGCCAAGTATGGCGACGAGGCGTGGGGGCTGCTGGAGAAGTCAGTCGGAAAACTGGGGTAAAGCGATGATCTCGATCTCCTATTCGCACGAGCGCCAGCATCGGTTCGCCTGTGCGCTCGACTCCGCCCTCGGCCATCTGGTGGAGATTCCCGCCGCCTTGCTGGTGCTTGCGGAAATCGTCGTATTGCTTGCCGGTGTGACGAGCCGTTATCTGCTGCACGCGCCGCTCGTCTGGTCTGATGAACTCGCTTCCATGCTGTTCCTGTGGCTCGCCATGCTAGGCGCCGTGATCGCCTTGCGGCGCGGCGAGCATATGCGGATGACGGCGCTGGTCGGCATGGCGTCGCCGGGTGTGCGCGCCTTTCTCGACGTGGTCGCGATCGCCGCACCGATCGCGTTCCTTGCGATGGTGATCGGTCCGGCGATCAGCTTCGCGCAGGACGAGGCGTTCATCACCACGCCGGCACTCGAATTGTCGAACTCGTGGCGCGCGGCGGCATTGCCGGTCGGCTCGGCGCTGATGCTGGTGGTGGCCGTGGTACGGCTCGCGCGCATGGGCAACTGGCGGCTGACGCTTGGCGCGATCGTGACGGTCGGCGCGCTGGTCGGCATCTTCATTGCGCTGGGACCGCTGTTCCGCGATCTCGGCAATATCAACCTGCTGATTTTCTTTGTCGGCCTGGTCGCGCTCGGCGTGCTGAGCGGAGTGCCGATTGCCTTTTCGTTCGGACTCGCCACCTTCGGCTATCTCGCGTTGACCACCAATACGCCGATGCCGGTGGTGGTCGGGCGAATGGATGAGGGTATGTCGCATCTGATCCTGCTCTCGGTACCGCTCTTCGTGTTTCTCGGCCAGTTGATCGAGATGACCGGCATGGCCGCGGCGATGATCGCGTTCCTCGCGAGCCTGCTGGGGCACGTGCGTGGCGGCCTGTCGTATGTGCTGGTCGGCGCGATGTATCTGGTGTCGGGCATCTCGGGCTCGAAAGCCGCGGATATGGCGGCGGTCGCGCCCGTGTTGTTTCCCGAAATGAAAGCGCGCGGTGCGAAGCCGGGCGATCTGGTGGCGTTGCTCGCCGCGACCGGCGCGCAGACCGAGACAATTCCGCCGAGCCTCGTGCTGATCACGCTCGGCTCGGTGACCGGCGTGTCGATTTCGGCGCTCTTCACGGGCGGCATGCTGCCGGGCATCGTGCTCGCGATGACCTTGTGCATTGTGGTGCAGTGGCGTTATCGGCGCGAAGACATGTCAGGCGTCAAACGTGCGACGGGCGTCGAGATCCTGCGCAAGTTCGTCATCGCGTTTCCTGCCATCGCCCTGCCGTTCGTGATTCGCGCAGCGGTGGTCGAAGGGATCGCGACGGCCACCGAAGTCTCGACGATCGGCATTGCCTATGCGGTGCTGGCCGGCCTGCTGATCTATCGCCGTTTCGAGTGGAAGCGGCTCAAGCCGATGCTTATCGACACCGCAACGTTGTCTGGAGCGATTCTGCTGATTATCGGCGCGGCGACGAGCATGGCGTGGGCCTTGACCCAATCGGGTTTCTCGGGACAGCTTGCGCAGACGCTCGGTGGTTTGCCTGGCGGCGCGGCGATGTTCATGGCCGCTTCCATCTGCGTGTTCGTGATTCTCGGCAGCGTGCTGGAGGGCATACCGGCGATCGTGCTGTTCGGTCCGCTGATGTTCCCGATCGCGCGGCAAATGGGCATTCACGATGTGCACTACGCCATGGTGGTGATTCTGTCGATGGGCGTCGGCCTGTTCGCACCGCCGTTTGGTGTGGGCTACTACTCGGCTTGTGCGGTCAGCCGCATCCATCCGGACGAAGGAATGAAGCCGATTCTCGGCTACATCGCCGCGTTGATGGTCGGTCTGATCATCGTTGCCGCGGTGCCGTGGATTTCGACCGGCTTCCTGCATTGATCCGCTGATGTACGAGGCTGCGTTTGCAGCCTCGTATGAAGTTTTTTCGCTCAATCCGATTCAATCCGCTTTGATTGCCGCCGCCCTGCGTGCCAGGCCGACGTAGAGGAGCCTTTTGTCATGTCCACCACTGAAGCGCAGTCCGCTGCACCGATTGCTTCGCATGCTTCGCATGCTTCGACTTTGCCGTTGCCGCGAGCCGTTGTTGTGCAGACGCCGCCGTTGCCGCTCGCCGACGCGATCCGCTTCCTCTCCATCGACGCGATCCTGCAAGCCGGCGAAGGCCACCAAGGTGTGCCGCTCGGCATGGCTGAAATCGCAACGGCGCTCTTCACCCGGCACCTGAAATTCAATCCCGCCGATCCGACCTGGCCGGATCGCGACCGCTTCGTGCTGTCCAACGGACACGGTTCGCTGTTGCTGTATTCGCTGCTTTACTTAACCGGTTATGCGGCGATCGGCCTTGACCAGTTGAAGACCTTCCGCGAACTCGGCTCGCATTGCGCGGGGCATCCGGAGTACGAACCGGCGCATGGTATCGAAGTGACCACCGGCCCGCTCGGACAGGGCATCGCGAACGCGTTCGGCATGGCCATTGCCGAAGCGTATCTCGCGGCGAAATTCGGCAGCGAGCTCGTCGATCACTACACGTATGCGTTCGTCGGCGACGGTTGTCTGCAGGAGGGCATCGGTCAGGAGATGATTTCGCTGGCCGGGCATCTGCGGCTGGGCAAACTGATTCTCTGCTGGGACGACAACCAGATCACCGACGACGGCAGCACCTCACTCTCTATCAGCGAGGACGTCTGCGCACGCTTTCGCGTCGGCGGTTGGCAGGTGATCGAAGTCGATGGTCACGATCTCGAGGCAGTCTCCGCCGCGTTGACGATTGCGCGCGCGGACCCGCGGCCATCGATGATCGCGTGCAAGACGGTGATCGGCCGCGGTATCGCGCGATTGCAAGGGCAGCGTGGCGGGCATAGCGGCAAGCTGTTTCAGGCGGATGCCGAGGCGGCACGCGAACAACTCGGCTGGCCGCATGCACCGTTCGACGTGCCCGCCGACGTCCTGAACGCATGGCGCGAAGCAGGTCGGCGCAGCAGCGAGGAATACAACGCGTGGCACGCGCGCCTCGCCGCGTTGCCGGACGCGCAGTGCGCCGAGTTCGAGCGGGTCCAGGCGGGCGGCTTGCCGGAAGGCTGGCGCGACGTGCTCGACGCTTACCGCAAGCGCGCCGTGGACCGCGATGAGCCGCAGTCTGGCATTACCGTGTCTGGCGAGATCAGCGATCTGTTTGCGCCGCTGCTGCCTGAGCGCATGGTGGGTTGCGCCGATCTCGAAGCGCCCACGGGCCACAAGCGCCAGTTGCACGCCTTCACTGCCGATGACCGCAGCGGTGCGTACGTCCATTGCGGCGTGCGCGAACATCTGATGGGCGCGATGGCCAACGGCATGGCTGCGCACGGCGGTATCGTCGCGACCAGCGTCACCTACCTCGCATTTTCCGACTATCAGCGTGCGGCGATGCGCATGGCCGCATTGATGGGCTTGCCGGTGCACTTCGTGTTCAGCCACGACTCGATCGGCGTCGGCAAGAACGGGCCGACGCATCAACCCGTTGAAATTCTCGCCTCGTTGCGCGCGATGCCGAACATGCGCGTGTTGCGTCCCGCGGATGCGGTGGAGGCTGCGGAGTGCTGGGCGCTCGCTCTTGAGCATCGGCACGGTCCGAGTACGCTGGTTTTCGCCAGGCAGGCGTTGCCGCTGGTGCGTCGGGAGCACAGCACCGAGTCGTTGTCGCGCCGCGGTGCTTATGTGCTGGCCGAAGCGGAGGGCGGCGCGCGTGTCGTGACGTTGCTTGCCACCGGCTCAGAGGTCGCGCTGGCGTCGCAGGCGCGCCGCCAGTTACAGGAAGAGGGCATTGCGACCGCCGTGGTGTCGATGCCGTGTTGGGAAATCTTCGATGCACAGGACGCCGACTATCGTGCAGCGGTATTAGGTTCAAACACGGTGCGCGTCGGTATCGAGGCTGCACTGCGTTTCGGTTGGGACCGCTATCTGGGCGAGCGCGGCGGTTTTGTCGGGATGACCGGATTCGGTGCATCGGCTTCCGCGGAGACGCTGTACGCGCACTTCGATATCACCGCGCAGCATGTCGTGACCGAAGCAAAGCGGCATCTGTAAATCTACAAGGACATGAACATGCATAAGATCGCCTTTCTCGACCGCGCCACGCTCGCCCCGCAAATCGTGTTGCGCGAACCGCGCTTCGATCATCACTTGATCGAGTATGACAACACGACACCTGAGCAGGTGTTGGAGCGGCTCGCCGGGGTATCGATCGCCATCACCAACAAGGTGACCCTGACGCAAGAGGTGCTCGATCAATTGCCCGATCTGAAGCTTGTCGCTGTCGCCGCCACGGGCACCGATTGCGTCGACAAAGCAGCCTGCCGGCGACTCGGTATCGCGGTGAGCAATATTCGCGGCTATGCGATCAACACTGTGCCCGAGCACACCTTTGCGCTGATCCTTGCACTTCGGCGCAACCTGATCGCGTACCGCGACGACGTGCTCGCAGGCGAGTGGCAGAAGTCCGGGCAGTTCTGCTTTTTCACGCATGCGATTCACGATCTGGCCGGCGCGCGGCTTGGCATCATTGGCGAAGGGGTGTTGGGGCAACGCGTCGCGGAAATCGGCAAAGCCTTCGGCATGCTGCCGATGTTCGCCGCGCACAAAGGGAGAGAGGGCCTCGGCCCGCTCTACACGCCGTGGGACGAGGTGCTTGCAACCAGCGATATCATCACCGTGCACAGTCCTTTGACACCGAACACGCGGAACATGCTGGCCATGCCCGAGTTCCGCGCAATGAAAAGGAAGCCGTTGATCATCAACACGGCGCGCGGCGGTCTGGTCGACGAGGACGCATTAGTGCAGGCGCTTGACGAAGGGTTGATCAGCGGTGCGGGTTTTGATGTGACCGCGAGCGAACCGCCGCGTGACGACAATCCGCTGATGCGCGTGGCCGGCCGCCCGAACGTCATTCTGACGCCGCACGTGGCATGGGCATCGGACGAGGCGCAACAGCGTCTTGCCGATCAATTAATGGACAACATTGAAAACTTCGTCAACAGTGCGCCGACCAATCTGGTGTCAGGGTCGTATTGACTGACCCGATCGCATCCACTAGATCGCGAAGAAAACTAGCGCGTTGCCGACAAAAAGCTGACCGCACCGGACGAGAAGGTTCTCGCTCGCCAACTGAATGTTCCACGAATGTTCCATAGGAGCGCCCCGTAGCGCCCCGTGGCCGCGGGCGCGGGCGCGAAAAATGCTCGTGCATTCCGGACTATTTCGATCGGACCCTCGCAACGGTTCTGCAGAGATTGCTTTTTCGCATTAGCATAGAGGGGTGTCCCGTGCCGTCCGGTGAAGTGAATCATCGGACCCTTGCCGCTGGACCATCAACGTGTGCGGGTCGCGCAGATCATCCCCACATCAGTTCATCGTTGGCTTACGCCGCGACCCTGCCGTTCAACGTGGTTGTTGAGTTGACGGCCATCATCAATCCAATCGCATCGATTGAACGAAACGTTGGTTAATATGAGGAAAGTACGTACATCATTGATTGTCGGAGTGCTTATCGTCGAGGTGGTGTTCGGCGCTTTTTTACTGTTGTACAGAGGCCCTCACTCGTCGGCCGACACCGACGACACGACAAATAGCCCAGCGGAATTGGCCGCGACTTCCTCGCAATCGGGTGACACCCATGTGACGGCGGGAAGTGTGGTCGGCGCGGCATCTCTCTCCGGCAACACGGCGGCGTCTGTCAACACAGCGCCGTCCGTCAACACAGCGCCGTCCATCAACGCAGCGCCGTCCGTCAACGCAGCGACTGAACCTGAGCAGTCTACGAGCGGGACAGTGGCAACTCAATCCGGTGTGCCAGCTACAACAGCCGGCGCACCAACTACCACAGCCGCCATGCAAGCGCCGCGACCGAACACGCGTACGCACGCATCGGTGGCCGTGCATGGTTATGGTGAGTCGAAGGTCGACCCCGTGCCGCGAACCGAAAGCAGGCGTGACAGTCTGTATCGTCACGGCTCGACTCCGGTCGCGTCTTCATTCACGGACGAGTTGGTCAAAGAGTCCGCGAAACTCGATCCGGCATTACCGCCGCCGCCCCAACAAACCAGCCGTAACGACCCGTATCGTGCGGGTTCGAATCCGGTTGCGGCCGCAATGACTGATCAACTGGTGCGAGAGTCCGCGAAACTCGATCCGGCGCTGCCGCCGCCGAACTAGTCCGACATGAAGTCAACGCGGGGCACGATGCGTGGGAGGCTACCGGTAGAACACGTAGTCCGCGAGATAGGGCGAGCTTCCGGGTTGATGTTCCGTTGAGCACGGAGCCGTCGGCGCTAACCCGCCGACGGTATGCACGCGCTGCACATATCTCACCGCCGAAAGTGTGCCGCTACCGGACGTGCTATGCGTTTCGAGCAATAGCTGGGGAATGCTCGCCCGTGTTTCGCTGGGTTGCTGTGCGAGTACGCGGCCGACTATCCGGCTGCCATCTTCCGCCTCCCACGACGGCCCCGCGCCATGCCGGACCGCAGCGTGGCCGCTCGTGTCGTAGAGCGTTGCTTGTGGGCTTTTGAACACCCATCCCAGACGACGCTGCGCGTCGAATTCACACGAATAGTTCTGTACGCCGGAGGCCGCGAGTGTCATCACGCGCTCGGCCTGGGGTGGGTCGATCGATGCACTTACGGGACTGGCGGGCGGTATGGCACATGCGGCCAGCATGGATGTGGCAATGGCTGTGAAGCTTGCTTGCGAGATATTCCTGAGCATGGATGTCACCTCGAGTTACGCACGGCGCATGGCGATTGCGCCGTGCTGCTATTGCTCCCGCGCTATCCGGGAAATCCGGTCCCTGACTACGCCAATCGCCTGTTTGAGCGCGTAAACGTCCTGGAAATAACGCTGCGGCATGCGGATCTCATTGGCGTACGCATCGATGTGCTCGATCTCATCTCGCCATTGCGCAATCTGGTCGCGGGTTGGATGGCTGTTTTTCCATATTTCATCTTCGAGCGCCTTGATCTCGCGATACCAGACAATCAGGCGTTTCTTGATGCGCGCCTCCGCCATGCGCGGCAACGCCTGGAGCAGACCCAGCAGCAAGGCCATGAAGGGCAGCAGAATCAGCAGACGCCTTTCGATAAAGCTGGCCAGCCAGAATGGCAGATAACGCTGCAGGAAAGGGCGCCCCGTTTTGAAGTACCGCTCGCTTTCTCCGGAAATGGGAAATTCCTCGGTTCTCAGATTGGGAAACACGCCAAGCGGCGTGAAGTAATCTTCGCCGCCGTGGACGGTTTTGGCGGCGTCCAACAAGAGGTAGGCGAGCGCGGGGTGCAGCGTGTCCTTGGAGACGAGCAACGCGGTGGCGGCGAGCAGCGTCACGTCGGATTGCGGCAGATCGTTGACGATGCTGGTGGCGGCGCGTGGAAAAATAACTTTCGAGAGCGACGGGAATTTCTGCACCAGCGCATCGGCTTGCGCAAAACTCATCAGCTTGAGATCGCTGTTCAGCAGTGTTGTCTGCATGGGGGCATCGGGCCTGCCGATAAAGAAGGCCGCATCCAGTTGGCCGTTTTCGAGAGCTTGATAGGATTTGGCGGCGTCCATTTCGAGCAGCGTTGTATTGTCCCGTGTGATGCCGCTGTACCCGAGCAATACCTGGGAGACGTTCAGCAGTCCGCTGCCAGAAACACCGATTGAAATTTTCTTGCCGCGGAGTTGTGCCAGCCGGTTGATGGTGGACGGGCCGCGGTAGAACACCCAGATCGGCTCATAGGAGACGGCGGCGATGGTCTGCAGATGATCGGTTTCTTTGGGACTGGTGGTGCCGGACTGGATAAAGCCCACTTCGTATTCGCTGTCCGGATCCTTCAGCCGCTGATAGTTTTCAGTCGAACCCGACGAACTGCGGATATCGAGCGTAATGCCATCGCGCTTCAGAATGGGCGCATAACGATCTGCAAAGCCGCGGTAGATCCCGTTGTCCGCTCCGGTCGTGATGACGATCGTGTGGCGGAAGGCCGGCTCGAGTATCACCGTGAGTCCCCATCCTAGCGCGGCCGTCAGCAGTATTGCGCCGGCAATGAGAAGCCGCCGGCGACCCGGTGTCATAGGGGTTTTTTCATTGCGATGAAGCGCTGGGTTGTGCCTGGGCATTGTTCGCCTCTCCCGTTCGGCGCTGCTCGCCAGGTTTCTGCCGCGCGCAATCGACGCGGAGAAAGCGTCGGGGCGGCAGCGTTGTCTATCGTTGCAGGCGACGCCGCGAAGTTCGTCGCGTGCAGCGTGGCCTTGCCGTGCCGCTGGTGGTGCCTGACAGCCAGGATGGATAATGCAGTGCCTTGAACGCCTTGTCCACTTCCGCACTCAAGATTGCGATCGTTGCGGTGGGTAAATATCAATGCGTCGAGGAGCGTTGCGCGCCATCCGGCACGAAGACATAACCATGACTGCGGACGGTCTGGATGAACCTCGGCGCGGAGGGATCCGCTTCGAGGATCCTGCGCAAGCGCCACACCTGGACGTCGATCCCCCGGCCGGTATGATCGTCTTCCGGGCCGTGCAGTAACGCGAGCAAACACTCCCGGGTCAGCGTACGCATGGGGTTGGTGACGAAGATCCTAAGCAGCGCGAATTCTCCCGCCGATAGCGTGAGTTGGCTGCTTCCCGTGTGGAGCGTGCGCAACCGGAGATCCAGCGTGAATGGTCCGAATCCGACGACTGCGCATGCTTCCCGCGTGGCGCCCGGGGCAGAGCGGGTTTGTCGCCGCAAGACGGCCCGCATGCGTGCAAGGAGTTCGCGAGGATTGAACGGTTTGCCGATGCAGTCGTCCGCGCCCATTTCGAGCCCCACGATCCGGTCCATGTCGTCGGGCCCCGAGGCCAGAATCACAGGAACGGTGTTGCCCGCGGCGCGCAGTGTGCTCAGCGCTGCCAGGCCGTTCACGCCTTGCATGATCTGGTCGAGGACAATCAGATCGGGTGGGTTCCGTTCGATTTGCTCCCCGAGCGACTTCACCTCGTGCAGAACGGAGACGGCCATGCCCTCCCGTCCGAGAAAGTCGGCCAGTGACCCAAGGAGTTCAACGTCGTCGTCAACGACCAGTATTTGAGTTGTCATGGTTGGGAAATCGAACGCATAGGCCGGGAGACCGGGTTGCAATAACGTCGGCAGCCACGTCACGGTTACCGTTCTTGCCGCGCCGGCTTTCAGTGCCGTCAGGCTGCTGGTGGCCCGCGAACGTTGTGCTCCAGCTCCTTTAACGGAGCGGCCTGCGGGAATCCGTCGCCGAATGTCGATTTTTTATTCTGGCGCCACAGCCAGTCTATTGAGCTGACGGCCTGACTGCGTCGGTAAGCTATCTCGTTGACATCGCGATCGGATATCCTTACTCCCGCAATGGAAGGTGTGGAGCCGGGATGCCCTCATCGATGCCGTTCGAGGATTCCGGCCTCTGCACCGCGCCAATAAAAAGCACAGCGAGTCAATCCACACGGACAATCGCGGCGATCCGCCTCCAGGTGACCGGGTTTTGACTTCGGCTGACAATTGATAGGCCAACGTGTAGGGGCGGCACCTGACAGGGGGCTTACCACCACCTATCGCGAGTTCCCGGACCAACCATGCTACGCCACGACATATCGAGTCTCCGACGCACGCTTGCCGGCATCATGCTGGCTGCGATCTCCGGCCTGGTAGCCGGCTGTAGCCATGGCATGTCGGACGCCGAAATCGCATTCGTTACCGCCGGCACGCCGGCGCAATTCGAAGCGCTACGGATGTACGGCGCCGCCCCGGATAACGTCGCCCCGGGCAGCGGCAACGCTCATGTCACGGGCGGGTTGCGCCAGGGATGCCAGGCGATCATCCGCGCCGGGGGCCGCGATGAGCGCGTGACGGTGATTCTCGAGGACGAGCGAGGCACCTCCTTCGATCTCGATGTCAACCGTACGTCAGACGGATTGAAGGTTACGTCGGACGGACTCACGCCGCCGAGCACCGATCCCGTCGCTTTCCGTACGCGGTTCACCCACTGCGTGAACGCGATCCGGGACAAGTATGCCGCTGAGCCGGAAAAAGCGCCCTTCGAATGAGCTTCGGCCCCCGGCAGCACGTCTTGATCACACTTCCTGAAGGTCATCCGCGCTCTGTTTGACCCGAGGATCAGGCGCCGGAACCGGCTTCGACAGCGCGTCGATCCGGTTTGCGAACGCCCACTCTACGGGTCATCCGCGATGCGGTTCCCGGCACGGCGTCAGGGTGACTATACTCAAAGAGGCCGCTTCAGATTCAGGTTCACCGGGCTCCGGTGATAGAGGCGCCGGGCAGGATTTCAACGCGAACCGGTCGAGTCGCGGGGGAGAAATGTATGTTCAAGCATCTGCTGGTGCCGACCGACGGCTCGGCGCTTTCTGTTGCCGCCATTCAGATGACGGTAGCGCTCGCCGTGGAGAATGGAGGCAAAGTCACAGGGCTTCATGTCATCCCGGAGTTTCATATGCTCGCCTATGGCACGGAGATGATCGCGGACAACGAGGAGCGAATCATTCAGACCGCGCGACAACGTGCGGATGACTACCTCGAGGTGATCAAGAAAGCTGCTGCGCAAGCCGGTGTCGAGTGCAATACGGTTGCTGTGAGTCGCGCCCATCCCTATGAGGCGATTATCAGCGTTGCCACAGAACAGCACTGCGATCTCATTGTGATGGCGTCCCACGGTCGAAGCGGCATGCGCGCGTTTTTACTCGGTAGCGAGACCCAAAAGGTTCTGACGCACAGTCAGATCCCCATCCTCGTCGTCCGCCAGCCGGCGCCCGGCGCTAAAACCGCTCCACCCTGAACGGGCGCGTGTCCACAAGCGTTTCCTCGCCGGTCATCATCTCGGCGATCAACCGGCCCGTCACAGGGCCTAACGTGAGCCCGTGGTGTGCGTGGCCGAACGCGAACCACAAGTCTTGATGATTTCTCGCCGGCCCGATGATCGGCATCATGTCGGGTGTGCAGGGGCGCCGTCCCATCCAGGCTTCGTTGTCCAGACGCCCGCCCAATGGAAACAGCGTGCGCGCAATCGGCTCGACCGCGGCAAGTTGCGTGGGCGTTTTAGGCGCATCGCAGTGCGCGATTTCCGCCCCCGTGGTCAAGCGGATACCCTTTGCCATGGGCGCCAGCAGGTAGCCGTTCTCGACATCCAGAACCGGGTGATTCAGACGGGCCGCTGCCTGCGGCGCATAGTGCATGTGGTACCCGCGTTTGACGGCAAGCGGTAACCGGTAGCCAAGCCGCGTACTGACCCGATCCGACCACGGCCCCAATGCGACTACCGCCGAAGAAGCGGTGATCGTTCCGTCCTGTGTGTCGACCGTCCAACCCTCACGAAACGAGTCCGCATCGCCGATGAAGAACCGTCCACCCAGCGCTTCGAAATACTTCGCGTAGGCGGTGACGAGCGCGTTGGGATCGCTCACGGAATCGGACGCCGTATAGCGCAAGCCGCCTAACAAGGCCGTGTCCAGATCGGGCTCCTTCTGTTGCAGGCGGCCCGCATCCAGCGATTCGAACTCGACACCATATTCCCGATGCCACTGTTCGGCGTGCTGGATTTCCGCGTCCTGTACCTGTTTGCTGCGAAACACCTTGATCCAGCCGGTGGGGCGCAATAACGCGCTTGCGCCGGCGTCAGCGGCGAGCGCGCGGTGCTCGTCCACGCAATGTTCGATTAGCGTCGAGTACGACCTGGCGATAGCGGCGTGCCTGGCTGGATGAGAATTGCGCCAGTATTGCCACAGGAAGGGGGCCGTCTTGAGGATGGCATCGGCATGGTAGCGAACGTCCGGCGACTGGTTGCGCGCGTACCGAAGCAAGGTGCCGAGGTCGCGTGGAAACGCATAGGGATACACGCCTTCGCGCTGGATCAGCCCGGCGTTACCGAACGATGTTTCGTTGCCGGGCTGCTTGCGGTCGATCAGTGCGACCCGGCGGCCACGTTTCTGAAGATGCACGGCAACGCACACGCCGACTATGCCCGCGCCGAGCACGACGGCATCAAATTTTATTGTGGTCATGAACTCAGTTGCTGCCGCTTAGTTGCCGCTCACCGGCGGGTTATGCCGCGAGTGCCGTTACTGCGCGACAATTGTCACGCAACGACGACGGGTTCGCAAGCTAACGGCAGCACCCAGAGCACGCGCCCAGCTATGCCACGTGCTTCAAAAAGTCCCTCAGGCGCTGCGTAGGCGGGTTGTCGATCAGCATTGCCGGTTCGCCGTCTTCCGCAATTCCCCCATTGTCCATGAACAGCAGGCGCGTTCCCACCCGTTTCGCGAAACCGATCTCATGCGTGACCACGATCATCGTCATGCCTTCCGTCGCGAGGTCCTGCATGACCTTGAGAACTTCGTGACGTAGCTCGGGATCGAGCGCGGACGTCGGCTCGTCGAAGAGCATCAGCTTCGGCTTGATCGCGAGCGCTCGCGCGATCGCAACACGCTGCTGTTGTCCGCCGGACAACTCTGACGGAAAGTGATTGGCCCGCGATTCGAGGCCGACTTTGTCGAGTAGCGCCATGGCCTGGTCGCGCGCTTCGGCGCGCGTTGCGCCGCGTACCTGAATCGGCCCGAACATCACGTTCTCGAGCGCGGTCATCTGGGGAAACAGGTTGAACTGTTGGAACACCATGCCGGCTTCGAGGCGAATGCTGCGGATGTCGGCGGTATTGCCTTTGACACTCAATCCGTCGACGAGCAGTTCGCCGCCGCTGATTTTTTCAAGTGCATTGATGCAACGAAGCAGGGTCGATTTGCCCGAGCCCGATGGCCCGACAATCACCACGACCTCGCCGTTTTCGATACGAAGATCGACGTCCTTGAGCACGGGCACGTGGCCGAAGCTCTTCGAGACGCTCTGGAATTCGACCATGCTCATAGTATGCGCATCCTTCTTTCAACGAGACGCAACGACAGCGTCATCACACCCGTGAGGACCAGATAAATCACGGCGACGGCAGACCAGATTTCAACCGCCCGAAAATTCCCGGCGATGGCTTCCTGGCCCTGACGCGTCAGTTCGCCTACGCCGATAACGATGAACAGCGACGTATCCTTCAGACTCACAATGCACTGGTTGCCCAATGGCGGAATCAACCGTCGGAACGCCAGCGGCCCGACGATCTTCAGCAGCACACGCGGCATCGACAATCCCATGGCGAGGCCGGCTTCCATCAAGCCCTTGGGAATCGACAGCAAGGCCCCGCGCACGACCTCGGCAAGGTAGGCGCCCGAGTTCACGGTGATCGCGATAATGGCGGCAGTGAGCCCATCGATCCTGATATGCGCAAGCAGCGGCAGCGCGAAGTAAAGGAACATCACCTGAACCACAATCGGCGTGCCGCGAATGAGTTCAATGTAGACCTGCGCAATGACGTTCAACGCGAGGGGGCCGTACGCGCGGAACATGCCGGCGATGACACCGACAACGAACCCGCCCACCAGTCCCACGAACGCGATGAACACCGTCAGTTTCACGCCGGCCATCAAGTCTGGAAGTGCAGTCCAGATAACTGACCAATCGAATTCCACACACCGCTCCTGGTTGAGTCGTCTTTCGCGCAGCGAACGTCGCTGCGCGTCCTGCTTGCGACGATTACGACTTGGGCGGCTCCGAGCCGAACCACTTCTTGTACAGCGTCGCGTAGCGGCCGTCGGCTTTCATCTTGATCAACTCCTGGTTGACCTTGGTAACGAGCGGACTGCCCTTCGGAAAGCCGATGCCGTATTTGTCGCCGCTGACCGGTGTGCCGGCAACCTTCACCTTGTCTTTGCCGGCGGTGCTGACGAAATAGAGCACATTCGGCGTGTCGTGCATGGCGGCGTCGACCCGGCCTGCTTCCAGCGCGAGATAGGCCTGGTCGATGTTCGGGAACTGGCGGATTTCCTTGGGCTTCAGGTGCGCCTTGATCCAGTCGATGGTGGCCGTGCCGGTTTTGGCCGCGATGACCTTGCCGTTCAGGTCGTCGATGGATTTGATGCTGGTGTTCCCGGTCTGCACCATGGCGGCGAGCCCGCTGTCGTAGTACGGGTCGGAGAAATCGATCGCCTTCTTGCGTTCTTCCTTGATGGTCATGCCCGAGAGCGCGACGTCGATGTTCTGCGTTTGCAGGGCCGGAATCAGGCCGCTGAAGTCCATCGGCTGAATTTTGTATTTCCAGCCCTGATCTTTTGCGATTTCCGCCCACAGGTCGAGATCGAAGCCGACGTACTTGTCGCCCTGCTTGAATTCGAACGGCATGAACGAGGTATCGGTGCCGACGATGAGCTCTTTGTCGTCAGCGTGGGCGAGGGTTGTGCCGAGCATGGCGACAGCAACCATAGACATGAGGAAGGATCGACGTCCCATAATTTCTCCGCGGTGGTGGGCAATACCCCTGACAGCGTCAAGGGACGGCTGACTGACACCGGGCGGCGTCGCAACATGCGATGCACAACCCGCCTATATGGCAACATGTGTTGTCAAGGCGGATACTACGACAACAAAAAGTTTGGCAACAGCTATTTCTGTTGATGGAAACCCTGGATCGACAACGTTTGTTGTTCGTTGTTCGTTGTTCATTGTGTCGATCCAGGCGTTGCGCCAGATCCGCTGTCAGGCGGCGTGCAGGCGCTCCAGGCGGTCCAGGTGCTTCTGTCGCATTAGCGATCCACGCGCTGCTGCAAATGGGCCGGGTAGCGGTCGCCGACCACCTTGATCGCTCGCAGGGCGGCTTCGATGGCGGACAGATCGTCAGCCGACAGTTCGACGGCGGCCGCGCCGACGTTTTCCGTCAGCCGATGCAGCTTGGTGGTGCCCGGAATCGGCACGATCCACGGCTTCTGCGCCAGCAACCAGGCAAGGGCGATCTGTGCGCGGGTCGCGCTTTTGCTGTCTGCGATCCGGCCCAGCACGTCGACGAGGCCCGCATTGGCCTGACGATTTTCTTCCGAGAAGCGCGGCACGATATTGCGGAAATCGGTTTTGTCGAAGGTGGTGTTCGCGTCGATGGCGCCGGTGAGGAAACCCTTGCCGAGCGGGCTGAACGGCACGAAGCCGATGCCCAGTTCCTCGAGAGTCGGGAGCACCGTTTCTTCCGGCTCACGCCACCACATCGAATACTCGCTTTGCAGGGCCGCCACGGGCTGCACAGCGTGGGCACGGCGAATCGACTTTTCGCCCGCTTCGGAGAGCCCGAAGTGCTTGACCTTGCCCTGCTGGATCAGGTCCTTGACGGCGCCGGCGACGTCTTCGATCGGCACGTTCGGGTCGACGCGATGCTGGTAGAACAGATCGATGCGATCGGTGTTCAGGCGCTTAAGCGAAGCCTCGACGACGGCGCGGATGCGCTCGGGCCGGCTGTCCAGGCCCTGGCTCACGTCGCCTTCCTTGAAACCGAATTTGGTGGCGATCACCACCTGATCGCGGAACGGCGCCAGCGCCTCGCCGACGAGTTCCTCGTTAAAAAACGGCCCATAGGCTTCGGCGCTATCGAAGAACGTGACGCCGTGGTCGAAAGCGGCCCGGATCACCTTGATGCCCTCGGACTTTTCGGTGGCGGGGCCGTAGCCATAGCTCAATCCCATGCAACCGAGGCCGATCGCCGATACCTCGAGACCACTGTTTCCAAGCTTGCGATGTTGCATGTTCATGCTCCTTTCGTGCGTTATCGATGAATCCAGACGATCTTATGCTGTTGTGCATGGCTCAACAATCCGCCTAGAATTGCACAGGGCATTGAGGAAAATTCATCTATGGCACGTGCTGGACTGTCCGAATTAACCGCATTCGTCGCCATTGCCGACCAGCGAAGCTTTCGCGCGGCGGCGCGTACGCTGGGGGTCTCGCCGTCGGCGCTGAGTCACTCGATGCGGGGCCTGGAGGCGCGCCTGGCTGTGCGGCTGCTCAATCGCACAACGCGCTCCGTCGCGCTCACCGAGGCGGGCGAGCAGCTCCTGCGGCGGGTGCGGCCCGCCATCGCGGACCTGGAAGAGGCGGTGAATCAGGTTGCGTCGGAGCATGACCGGCCGTCGGGCTCGATCCGGATCAGCGCGTCGGAGGCGTCGGTGAGGCCGCTGATCCGCCATGTTTTACCTGACTTTCTGGCGGCATATCCCGACATCCACGTCGAGTTCGTCGTGGATACGCGGCTGGTGGATATCGTGGCCGATGGTTTCGACGCGGGCATACGCGTCTATGACGACGTGCCGCGCGATATGATCGCCGTCCGGTTCGGCGCCGACATGCGTTTCGCCGCAGTGGCATCGCCGGCGTATCTTGCGGATCATGTGCCGCCGAAAGCGCCGCACGACCTGATGGAGCACCGCTGCGTGCGCTTCCGCTTCGATAGCGGTGCGTTTTACCGGTGGGATCTCGAGTATCGAGGCAAGAGCACCCATCTCGATGTGGCCGGGCCAATGACGCTCGGCAATCTCAATCTGATGATCGAGGCCGCCTTGGCCGGTATCGGGATTGCGTGGGTTCCGGAAGATCATGTAGCGGAGCATCTGGCGTCGGGGCGCCTCGTCCATTTACTGCCGGAATGGAGTCCTACCTTTCCTGGCCTGTGCCTCTATTACCCCGCAAACCGTCATCCGCCGACCGCACTGAGATTGTTCGCGCAAGCGGTGCGCGACTGGGCACGCACGCGGTAGGCGGAGCGGGATTCAGCGGGGTTATCGCCCGGGATCTTCGATTTCTGTTGCGTCAGGACGGCCCGCTTCGCTTACTCGCTCGCGGACTCGACGGGAAGCTCGGCGTCTCGCGCGGGTCGGCGTACGGCTCGCACCTTCCCGCTGCCTCCGCCGCCGCAGAAGAACTGATCGCCGCCATCGGATTCGAGCCCCGACACGAATACGCCAGGTGGCATCTCGAGGCTCTCCAGGACTTCTCCCGTATCAGGATCGATTCGCCTCAGCTCGCTCGCGTCGTCTTCCCAGGTGGCGTGCCAGAGTTCTCCGTCATTCCAGGTGACCCCGGTGACGAAACGGTTCGATTCGATGGTGCGAAGAATCGCCCCCGTTTGGGGATCGACCTGAAGAATCTTGCGGTCGCGATAGCGTCCCACCCAAAGCGAGCCTTCAGCCCAAGCGAGCCCCGAGTTACCGTCGTCGCCGCCCGGCGCCGGGATTGTGGAGAGGACGCTGCCAGAATTCGGATCGATCTTCTGGATGCGACCGCCGCCGATCTGAAACAGGTACTGACCGTCGAAGGCCGTTCCTGCCCGCGCGGCAACATCGATCGAGCGCCGCGTTTCTCCGCTCGCCGGATCGAAGGCGTTCAGTTTGTCTCCGGCAGCAATCCAGACGTGCTGACCGTCATACGTCACGCCCCCAACTTGGTCGACACCCGGAAAGGGCCCATATTCACGGACGATTTTGGCGGCTGATTTATTCATGATTCGATCCTAATTACTCGGTAGGGGAGCGGGGAGTAACAAAGTCGTCGTGAATCCGGGCATGGGTGGCGTCATCCAGCGTCGCGCCCGCCCTCGGCCGAACGACTGCACCTTGCCGGCAGCGGCCAGCGTGTCGAGTGCCCGCTGCATGGTGCGCTGGCTGGCGTCCAACGCTATTGCGAGTGCCGAGCTCGACCACGACTCGCCGTCGGCGAGGAAGGCGAGCACCATCGCATGCGGCTCTTCGACCGGCCGCGCGAGCACGACAACCTCGCGCGCGCCGTGCGGCACCAGCGCAAAGCCCCGCTTCGTCGCGCTCACGCCGGCCAACGTTCCAAGCAACGCGCGAAGCCGCCCGACTTCGACACGCAGCCGCGCGCGATGCGATTCGTCGGCATGCTTCGTCCGGAATGCACGCGCGATGAGGGTGTCCCTCGGTACGTCTTCGGGCCATGCTTCGGCCAGTGTGCGTGCGAGCGCGAACAACACCGGACGCCGCGCGAGCGGAACCACGATGTTTGCTTCACGTACGACGTAACGGCACGCGTCCACGATGAGCGCCTTCGACGCCAGTAGCGCCTCGACCTCTTCGAGTAGCAGGGGGCGTTCCTCGCCGTGCGCAAGCAGCCGTGCGGCGGGGGTGTTCAGCAGAAGGCGTGCGCTTTCGACCTCAGCGGTCAGCGACGGGATACCTGCATGGCGCGCGGCGCGCTCAGCCCTCGCGAGTGCCGCGCGCGCGGTTTTCGTCTGCAGACGGCGCATTGCGATCCCCGCGACGACCAGCTCGTGGGCGGCTCTCGATGCGGGCGGGAAGGGTGCGGGATCGAGTTTGGCGAGCAGGTGTTCGGCCTCGTCGAGGCGCCCGATCAGGAGCAGGCGCCGCACTTCGAGATACCGTGCATGCGCGGCATTCAACCGGTCACCGTGCGCTTCGAGGGTCGCCCGCGCGGCGTCGAGCGCCTTCGCCGGCCAGCCCAGATCGCGGGAGGCGAGCGCGATTTCGGCCTCGGCGACCACACATCTTGCGCGGGCCACCGGCTGTTTAGGGCCGAAAGCGCGCGCCGCACTTCGCACCAGCGCTTTCGCTCGAACGAGATCGCCGAGCTGCGCCATCGCGATGCCTCGCAGCGCGAGGGCAGGTGCGTCGTCGCGCAAGGCGACGTGGTTCAGTGCGCCGAGCGGGTCGCCCGCCGCGAGCGCCCGCGCCGCGGCCGTTACCAGCGAGTCCATGGTCGTTTCGAATCCCGCCACACTTGTCACTCCCACCGTTCGGGTGCCCGTGACTAATCTAGCACGACCACCAACCAGTACGTCGTATCGGCAACTGATCGAACGACGAAGGACGCCCAAGGAGGGAAGCATGACCACGACACATACGACCGGGACACGCGAAGCATGGCTGGCCGCACGGCTCGAACTGCTCAAGGCGGAAAAGGCGCTCACGCGGCAGAGCGACGCGCTGGCGCAGCAGCGGCAGGCGCTGCCCTGGGTGCGAATCGACAAGACGTACCGATTCGAAACCGATGCGGGAAGCGCCTCGCTGACAGACCTCTTCAAAGGACGCTCGCAGCTCCTCGTGTACCACTTCATGTTCGGGCCCGACTACAAGGCGGGGTGCCCGTCGTGCTCGTCGATTGCGGATGGGTTCGAAGGCTTCGTCGTTCATCTGGCGAATCACGACATCACGCTTTCTGCAGTGTCGCGGGCGCCGCTCGAAAAGCTGCAGGCGTACAAGCGCCGGATGGGGTGGACGTTCCCCTGGGCGTCTTCATCCGGAAGCGACTTCAACTTCGACTTCAACATCGCGTTCACCGAGGCGCAACAGCGTGAAGGGAACATTGAATACAACTACGAGCGCGGCGGCCACGTGATGGACGAAACTCAGGTCGTCCCGGAGCCCGTCGCCCAGTTCGCGGCCACCTGCGGAACCGACGCGGCGACGTTTACGCGCGACAGGCCGGGCATGAGCGCGTTCGTACTCGAGGACGGTGTCGTCTACCACACGTATTCCACTTATGCGCGGGGCCTGGACGGCATCTGGGGCATGTATCAGTGGCTCGACCGCGCCCCCAGGGGGCGCAACGAGACGGGTGTCTGGTGGAAACGCCACGACGAGTACGAGCCGCGCTGAGCCCTGTGATGGAACACGTTTGCGCAAGCGGAGGACGGGAGATGTCGGGACGCTCGATCGATATGTCAGTTTCGCAGCGGGCGTTCCTTGGCGTCTCGGCGCTGCTCTTCGCCGTCAGCGCGGCGGTGACCATCGTCGGCGCCGCGTCCATGTCGGCGATGGGCGAGATGCCCATGCCCGGCGGCTGGACGATGTCGACGGCGTGGATGCGGATGTGCGGACAGACGTGGCCCGGCCTTGCAGCGTCGTTCCTCGGCATGTGGATCGTGATGATGGTCGCGATGATGCTGCCCTCTTTCGTGCCCATGCTGTGGCGCTACCGCGTGGCCGTCGGCGGGGCAGGGGAGACGCGGCTGGGCTGGCTGACGGTGCTAGTGGGCGCGGGGTATTTCTTCGTGTGGACCGCGTTCGGCATGGCCGCATTTCCGCTGGGCGCCGCGCTGGCGGCGCTCGAGATGGAGCTGCCCGCGCTGGCGCGCGCTGTACCGCTGGCGGTCGGCGTGATTGTGCTGATCGCCGGGGCGCTGCAGTTCACTGAGTGGAAGGCACGCCGTCTTGCCTGCTGCCGAGAGGTGCCGGGGCGCTGTTTGACGGTGTCCGGACTGCCCGGGTTGCCCACAGCCGCCGTCACGGCATGGCGGCACGGCCTGCGCCTCGGCCTTCATTGCTGCTACTGCTGTGTCGGCCTGACCGTGATCCTTCTGGTTGCCGGGGTCATGGATTTGCGGGTCATGGCTATCGTGACGGCGGCTATCACCGTCGAACGTCTGGCCCCACGTGGCGAGCGCGTGGCGCGCGTCATGGGGGCCGGCATGGTCGGTGCAGGGGTGTTGCTGATCGCGCGGGCCGTGGTGTTGGGATGAAGCCCACGTCGCCGCGATGACGATCAGTCCGTTACGCCGCCGTAATGACGCTGTCCCCGCAGACGCAGCGCGATGCGGCCAAACGCGCGCCATTGCTGTGCGATCAACCCGTCGCCGTAGGAGCGCCCTGCGCCGTGCGGTGCGGGCAATTGGTCACGAATGCCGGTCGGCTCGACGGTGGCGTCCCACGAGGCGGTCCTGAACATCATGTCCCACCACGGAAACAGCACGCCGAAGTTGCAGCCGTAGCGCGTGCCTTCATGGCCGTAGCCGATTGCATGATGACGCCGATGAAAAATGGGACTCACGATCACGCGTTCAAGCAGCCAACCATACGGCAAGCGCGCGTTGACGTGCTGCACGCTCTGCATAAAGTTGCCGACCGCTACCAGCACCACGAACTGCGCCGGCTGCACGCCGATGAACAGCGAAATCGCGGCGAAGAACGCGGCCTGAATGATGTCGTCGAGAAAGTGATTGCGGTCGTCGGCCCACAGCGACATCTGCTGCTGGCTGTGGTGCACCGCGTGCAGTTCCCACCACACGCCGAAGCGATGCTGCCAGCGGTGATACCAGTACCCGAAGAAATCGAGCACGATCAGATAGATGAGGAACGACACAACCGGTTGATCGGTGACGCCCGGCCACAACCCGTCGATATCGATGTTCGGCACGTTGTAGATCGCCATCAGACTCTGCCAGTGATTGAACACGGGCTGCAGCATGAAGAAGAACGCGAGATTGATGACGCCGAGCTTGGCGATCCACGTGTAGATCACATCGGCTCGCAGCGCTTTTCGATCGGACCACGCTTCGACGGGCCGCAGCGCTTCCAGAGGCCGCAACGCGATATACGTGACGAGTATTTCCAGCACGCCGACGATCACCCAATACAGTGCATCGTAGGTGTCCTCGTCATATCCCATCAGGCCGAAGCGATAGAAAAACGGCTGCACCACGTCGACGTACAGCAGCGTCTGCAGCGCCGAGACGCCGTTGTCGAGTTGCGCGATGATTTCGTGGATCATCGAAAACCTCTTGAGAATGCGGGTGCTGTCATCAAAACGAAAGCCTGTTCAGTCGGGATTGGGCGCATACACGGGTGCGCGGTTGGAAAAATACAAACCGTGCGGTGAGCGTCCGACCAAGATTGTGTCGATAAGTTTATGCGTTGTCAGATCGATGATGCCGACATGTCGCGAAAAACGGAATGTGACCCACAGATAGCGCTTATCCGCGGACAGTTCCATGTCGTCGGGGCCGGGCATGAGCCCGGTGATATCGGCGGTTTTCGTCAGCGTGTTGTAATCGAGAATGCTGATCGTGCTTTCCACGCGGTTCGTGAGCGCCACATGATGGCCGTCGTCGAGATTGCGGAAGTTGTGCGCGCCGCGCCCCGTCTGGATTCTTTTCACGACCTGTTGTGTGTGCCAGTCGACCACGGCGACGTCGTCTTCGCCCGTCATGCCGATCAACAGGTTGCGGTCGCCCGGCGTCATCCAGAGGCCCGCGGGCGTTTTGCCGACATGCAGTTTCCAGAGTACGGACTGCGTCGCCAGATCGATTGCCGCGACTTCGCCGGTGTCTTGCAGCGTAACGAACACGATCTTGCTATCGGACGAGAACGTCATGTGGCTCGGCGTCTTCGAGAGCGGAACGCGTTTGGCGAGCGTCATGTTCTGGCCGTCGTAGTGATACACGTCGACGCGATCCAGCCGCAGGCCTGCTGTCACGAACCATTTGTGATCGGGCGAGAAACCAAGCTGATAGGGATCTTCAATATCCTCGACCTTGCGTTGCACCTTGCCGGTGTGCGGATCGAGAAACATCAGATCGTTGGAGATCGAATCGGCAACGATCAGCGAGTGACCGTCGGGCGTAATCATCAGATGATGCGGTTCCTTACCGGTCGGCTCCGTGCCGATGACCTTGTGCGTAGCGGGATCGATCAGCGTCAGTTGGGCTTCGCCGGAATCGAGCACGATCACGTTGTCGGCAGCCTGCGCCGGCATCGCCATGGTTAGCGTGCAATAAGTGAGCGCAGCAAGCGCGCCGGCTTTTGTCATCGAAACGATAGAAATTGGCATCTGAAGGATAGACGGGCGGGAAAACAATTTGGGGAAACATCATGGCGGCGCGCGCAAGGGGCGGCAGCGCCGTGGATGGCGCTCAACCCGTTAACGCCTTAACGCGCCAGTTCGCCCGGTCGATGACAGGCGAGACGGTGTTATTTATATGAAGGGTTCGACAAGGGCTGAGGCCATGTCGGAGGGGGAAAGTGAAAGGGCGCGGCTGACAACGGAGCGCGCCCTTGATTTACTACTGGCAGCCTGATTCTTGTACTCGCGGACACGTTCAATCGAAATCGAACATGTCGAAAAGCGAGCGCTTTTTCTTGTGTCCCCGATATTCCGTTCGGTGACTGTCATACGTGCGGTTATCGCGGTGGTTGTCGTATGCATGGTCGCGGTTGGTTGCACGTTCGCGATCGCGATCCGGGTGGCCGTCCCGGCTCGTGCGTACGGCAGCGGTTGCCGATACGCCGGGGCTGCCTGCGTCCTGCTCGATCAACTTGTCGAGTTCACCGCGATCGAGCCACACGCCACGGCAGACCGGGCAATAGTCGATCTCGATCGAGCGCCGCTCGGTCATCAGCAAATCGGTGGTCGTGCAAACGGGGCATTTCATTTCGTCGCTCCTCAAGGGTAAAAAGACATCGAACACTCAACATGGCGAGGCGCTCGATCCCGGCAAAAAAACGATCCGGTGCTACTTCGTTCGAGTGTGTCGGGCCGCGCTTTTCGTGCGCGGCCGTAACACAGGCACTCATTGCTCCGCACCCACCACCCGCTTCGATTTCGCCCGGCGCACGAGCATGTTCAGTGCCTCGACGAACGCGGAGAACGCCATGGCCGCGTAGATATAAGCCTTCGGCACGTGCGAACCAAAACCTTCCGCGATGAGCGTCATGCCGATCACGAGCAGGAAACCGAGCGCGAGCATGACGATGGTCGGATTCCGATCGATGAAGCGCGACAGCGGGTTGGCCGCGAACAGCATCACGGCGACCGCGGCAATCACGGCCACGAACATGATCGGCATGTGCTCGGTCATCCCGACCGCGGTGATGATGCTGTCGACCGAAAACACGATATCGAGCACCAGGATTTGTCCAATCGCGGCCATGGCGGTCAACTGGACGGTCGTGTTCGCCTTGTCGCGTGTTTCTTCTGCCTGGACGACGTTGTGGTGAATTTCACTCGTCGCCTTCCAGACGAGGAACAGGCCGCCGCCGAGCAGGATCAGATCGCGCCATGAAAACGCGTGGCCGAACAGCGTCACGGCGGGCGCGGTCAGTTGCGCGATCCACGCGACGGTGCCGAGCAGGCCGAGCCGCAACACGAGCGCGAGCATGATGCCCAGACGCTGCGTGCGCGCGCGCTGTGCTTCCGGCAGCTTGTTGCTGAGGATCGAGATGAAGATCAGGTTGTCGATGCCGAGCACGATTTCCATCACGACCAGCGTGAGAAGCGCAGCCCATGCGGCAGGATCGGCAGCGAGTAGGAGTAGGGAGTCCATGGGGTCCGTAAGCAAAGGGTGACGGGTAACGTCGGTATGGCGTCATCATCGCTGTCTTCATGCTTCGGATAAATCAGTGATAATCTGAGCGATATATCGGTTTTTTCGAAGTGTCTACATCATGCTCAACTATCGCCATCTCTACTATTTCTGGATCGTCGTGAAAGAAGGCGGCTTCGCGCGCGCGGCCGAGCGTCTCGACATGGCGGTTCAGACGATCAGCGCGCAGGTGCGCGAGCTGGAAAAATCGATCGGGCGTCAGTTGCTGAAACCGGCCGGGCGCGGCGTCACAATGACCGAAGCCGGCGAGACGGCATTCAATCGCGCGGAGCAGATTTTTCAGATTGGCGAGGCACTGCTCGACGAAATGCGCGAGACGGGCGGCGAACGTATTGCACGGCTCGCCGTGGGGCTTTCCGATGGAATCTCCAAGCTCGCCGCGCACGCGCTGCTGGCGCCGGTGCTGAATACGCCGTCGCTCAGGCTGCTCTGCCACGAGGGCGAACATGCGCAGTTGATGTCCGAACTCGCGCTCCATCGCCTCGATCTCGTTCTGGCATGCCAGCCCGCGCCGCACAACGCGGACCTGCGCGTTGTGAGCCAGCGCCTCGTCGGTTCTCCCGTCGACTGGCATGGCCCGGCGGAGGTCGTCCGCAAGGCGGCCCGCGCCGGCTTTCCGCAGTGCCTGGCCGACCTGCCCGTGCTTCTGCCCACCGGGCACGCCGCGTTGCGCGCGCGGCTCGACCGGTGGTTCGAAGCCGAAGGGATCCGGCCGCGGATTGTCGGAGAATTCGAAGACAGCGCGCTGATGGCGGTGTTCGCCGCGCGTGGTCTCGGCGTGTTTCCGCTCGCGGAACTGGGCGCCGAAGACGTCGCGCTGCTGCGCGGACTGCGCTGGCTCGGCCGGGCGGAAGGCGTGGTCGAAGAGATCCACGCGATCCGCTCGCGGCGCGGGCAACATCATGCGCTCGCTTCTCAGGTGGTCGCTGCCGGTCGTGCGTGAGCGCGTGGCGCGTCGGACACGGCGGACACGGCGGACACGGCGGGCACTGGAATGTGCCGGCCTGCGGCCTGGATTGGCTGAGGTCCCCACGCCCTGAACACCGCTGCGAGCAAGGCGATTTCGCCGTCCGCCAGATAGTTGTCCGCGATGGTGACGGCGAGGCACAGTCGGATCACCCTGCGGCGCAACGCAGGGTCGTCGATCTCGCCGAGCAGCGTGGTGATCAGGGCCGCGTCGAGTTGGCCGACCGCCGGCGTGTGCGCGACCGATTGATCCTCGCACATCGTCTGCACGATCTGCGCGAATTGTGCCGGCGCGAGACCGAGCTCGCCGGCGATATCCAGACTTTCAAGGGCGCGCTCTTCCGAGCTGCTGACGTGCCCGTCGGAAATGAGCGCCAGCGCGACGATACGTGCGGCGGCTTGAGGACTGTTGCGCGGATAGGTACGCATGGTTGGGCTCCTGGCGCGGACAATGTCCGCAGTGGTGGTGAGCCTCAGTCTGCGTCAGATTGGGGAACGGATAAATCTGCCAATCCGTGAATGAAGGTTCGGAAAAACCGAACCTTATGAGGTGGCCTATTTGTAGCCGCCTTGTTGAACGCGATGCGCGACACCCTATCGGATAAGATACGGCTCGCCGTATTTTTCCGAATAGAAGGAGTGTTTTCAGTGATTCAACCGAGCAACGTGTTCAAGGACAACCTCGCCCAACTGCCTGCCATCGATGGCATTGAACGTATCGATCTACTCGACGGCAAGGGTGCCGTGGTGGCGAGCATCGAGAACAAGCCGGGCAAGCAGGGCTCGCTGGCGGTGTACCACTATCTGCAGCAAACCTTCGGCACGCTGAACGCCAAGGCGGCCGAACACGGTCTCGCGGTGTTTGCCGAACATACGGCCGACGCGCGCAACCGTCCGGGCGCGCACCCGAACGTAGACCACTTGCTGGCGATTGCAGCCGGTGGGGAAGCGTTGCGTATCGAGGTCGTCGCAGCGGGCTGAGCGCGTCGCCGTTGCACGGCACGGCGTTATCCGCATGACATCGGTCCGGGACGTGCCCGGTCGCCTTGGCGTTCCGGCCTACGGACGACTACCCGATTCGTTGGCTGCAAGAACAAAGTCGACGAATGCCCGCAACGGTGCCGGCATATGCGTCCGGCTCGGGTAGTACAGAAACGGTCCAGAGAAGGATTGACACCACCCGTCGAGCACCGGCACGAGCGCGCCTTGCTCGATGGCCGGCCGCAGAAACTCGTCGAACGAATAGACGATCCCCAGTCCCGCAATGGCCGCGCCCCTTTCCAGTTCGATCACGGAGGCGATCATCGGTCCGTTCGGCTCGATCCGCACGACCTCGTCGCCTCGTTTGAATTCCCATGTCGCGAGCACGCCGCTGTCGAAGCGGTGGCCGATACACGCGTGCTTCAGCAGGTCGCCGGGATGTTGCGGTACGCCACGCGCCGCGAGGTAGGCTGGCGAAGCCGCCGCGATGAAATGTTGCACGCGCGGGCCGATCGGCACGGCGATCATGTCGCGCTCGAGGCGTTCGTCGTAGCGGATCCCGGCATCGAAGCCCGCCGCGAGGATATCGATGAACGTATCGTTGGTCCCGACGTCCACGGTGATACCCGGATGCGCGGCAAGGAAGCGGGAGAGGAGAGCGGGCAGGATTTCTCTTGCCGCGATCGACGGAACGTTTAACCTCAGCGTGCCAGTGGGACTCTCGCGAAAGAGGTTCACCGCATCCAGCGCGATGGTGATTTCCCCGAAAGCCGGCGCCAGCCGCTCGAAAAGACGCTGCCCGGCTTCCGTTGGTGTGACGCTGCGCGTCGTTCGGTTGAGCAACCTGACGCCAAGCTGCTGTTCGAGCCGTCGAACCGCTTCGCTCAGCGATGAGGCCGACACGCCGCCCGTTAGTGCCGCATGGCGGAATCCGCGTGCCCGCGTGACGGCGACGAAGGCTTTCAAATCGGAAAGGTCGGGTTCCTGCATTGTTCGCTTTTTCGCACGAGTCGTCCAGATTGAGGCGGATTATCGCACGCGATAATTTGGCCGATACTTCAGGTCGAGCGCCTTTCCTGCGGCGCACCTACCGAGGAACGTCATGAAGCAACTTCAACTGGGGAAGACGGGGCCGCAAAGCTCCGCCATCGGTCTTGGCTGCATGGGGATGTCGGGCATGTACGGTCCATCCGACCGCGCCGAAAGCATTGCGACGATCCACGCCGCGCTCGAAGCCGGCGTGACGCTGCTCGATACGGGCGATTTCTATGGCTCCGGCCACAACGAAATCCTGATCGGCGAGGCTTTGAAAAGCGCGCCGCCGTCACGTCGCGACGCGGCGATCATCAGCGTGAAATTCGGGGCGATGCGCGACCCCGCAGGGGGCTGGTCGCTCTACGATGCGCGTCCCGCAGCGGTCAAAAACTTTCTCGCCTATTCGCTGCAGCGCCTGGGCGTCGATCATATCGACATCTACCGTTCTGCGCGGCTCGATCCCAACGTCCCTATCGAAGACACCGTGGGCGCGATTGCCGACATGATCAAAGCCGGCTATGTGCGGCACGTCGGCTTGTCCGAAGTGGGCGCCACGACCATTCGCCGCGCGGCAGCGGTACACCCGGTGAGCGACCTGCAAATCGAGTACTCGCTGATTTCGCGCGGCATTGAAGACGAGATTCTGCCGACGTGCCGCGAGCTCGGGATTGGCGTGACGGCGTATGGCGTGTTATCCCGCGGCTTGATCAGTGGCCACTGGAGCAAGGATGCCGCGGGGCAAGGCGATTTTCGTGCCGTGAGTCCGCGCTTTCAGGGGGACAACGTCGACCGTAATCTCGCGCTCGTGGAGGCGCTTCGTAAGGTGGCTGAGGCTAAAGGCGTCTCCGTTGCGCAGATCGCGATTGCGTGGGTTGCGGCGCAGGGCAGCGATATCGTGACGCTCGTTGGCGCACGCCGGCGCGATCGTCTTGCCGAAGCGCTCGGGGCGATTGATGTGACGCTCACCGCGGACGATCTGGCTGCGATCGCACAGGCCGTACCGAAGGGAGCCGCCGCAGGCGAACGTTACGCGGCGGCACAGATGGCGCATCTCGACAGCGAACAGGGCAGTCACGGCCACACGGCCTGACGCGTTGACGGCGTGACGCGTTGTGAAAACCGGGTGAGCCACGCATAGTCAAATGCGCTGCGGCGTGGCTTCACCCGGTTGTCAGTGCGTCATCAGTGCATCAGAAGCGGTGGTCCCGATCAGTATCAGTCCCCGGCGCGAACGAGACGCCGCGCAGTACCTCACCAAAGCCCGCGCCTCGCAACGCGACAAATTTCTCGCGCGCGGCGCCAGTTGCGCTCGTATTCGCGAGCAGGTCGCGAATGGCAACCAGCTTGTTCGGATCCGCGCCCACATCGCCGTTGCCGCTGGTCGTCGACGTGATTGCCCAGAGCGTCACGGTGCCGTCATGTTCCACGCGGCCGGTCAGGTTGCGCAGTCCATCCGTCGCCGGTGCCCATGGCAGTCCAGTTGCCGTATTGGAGCCGGTCGGGTAGCCCGATACTACGTATGGCTGGCCAAGATTCAGACCGGCTTGCAGCGTGTAGGCGAGCGTCCACTTTTTCGTACCGGCGTTGTACACCCACTTCTGCAGACCCGCGCCAGTCTGCCCGGCTGCGTGTGTGTAAAGATCGGGGCCGCCCGTGTAGCCATCGCCTTCGTCCGCGACATAGAGCGTCGTCGCGTTGGCGAACCAGAGGCCAAACGGGTAGGAGAACGTAGTGGCGGTCTTGTTGGGCGTCGACGGGAAGCCGGCCAGCACGCACATATTGTTTGGCAGTCCCTTGGTCTGGACGGTGGTCGGGTCGTAAGAAAGCGGCTGGCTGGGCAACGCCGCATTGGCGGCCGGCACACCTACGCCAGACGGGCAGGCGTTTCCAGTGGTGTCCACGAAGTACACCGTGTTCACGCCGTTGCTGCCGCTGCCCTTCGTAAAGTAAAGGACGTTGTTGAATACGGTCATGCCGCGGAAGTTGTCGTCCTTGCCGATCTTGTCAGCCGCCCCGCCCAGTTCAGTGACCGAAAAGCTGGCAACCGGTGTCGGCGTTCCCGGGTCCTGCTGCGCCTCATGCTTTTTCGTCGGGTCGATCAATTGCGCGCCCGCGCCGACGACTACACCGGCCGGTTGCGGGTTAGCACCGTTACCCGCGTTGCCGGCGGTGTAGAAGAAATCCTGGCCGTTGCGATTATTCAGAATCGTCGAACGTCCGTTGTTGCCGCTGTAGGCGTTCGTCTCGGTGACGCGGAGGTGCCCATCGCGGTCGAGGCGAGCGACTGCCCGATAGTAGCTTTGCCCCACCGGATTAGTGGGATCGACGACGCCTGGCGTGTTCGAATTGGAGACGTCCAGGGTATTGACCGGCGCCACATAACCCATAAAGGTCAGATACTGGCCGTCGAGCGAAAGGTGCAGGCCGAGTTCCGATTTGGAGCTGAAGCTGGTGACGAGCTGGTCGCGTCGCGACGTTTTCTGCAAGCTGTTGGGTATTTCGAGCGAGCTCACCCACTCGCCTGACGGCGTAAGCTGATCGAGAAAGATTCGCGACGTAATGCCAAAGCTGCCGTCATAGCCGTCGTTGTTCCACACGTAGGGATAGGTGCCGTCGTTCGGCGCGCCTGTGGCCGCGCCACAGCTGCCCTTAGTGGCCGCGCAATTCGGCGGCAAGACCGCGCCAATCTGAACGTTGCTGGACTGGTTGTCGTAGACGCTTCGACTTACAACCAGTAAGCCTGGCTCGAAACGGTTGTCACCGTGGAAGTCGGCCTGCTCGGCATGGGCGTTGAGGGCGGCGGCGCAGAGCACCAGTGCTACCGTGGAAGCCGGACGGGGAAATGACAGGCGGCGTGTTGCGTTGCAGACGGGAGTCGTTTTCATCTGTTGTTTCCAGGCGGATGAGTGGAAGTTCTTTTCAAACGGACTAGCACGTACAACCCGGCTACCGTAACAACGCTTGATGAAAGATTAGTGGCGGCGATTTCGGGGCAAACCCGCATTGCAAATCTGTTTATCCGCTTTGCATTACTCGACGTCAGCCAGGCTCGGTTTTCATAGAGATCGCCTGGCGTCAAATGGTTTAATCCTCTTTCTATCTTTCAGGGACCTTGTCATGCACGCTTCGAAAACGACAGTCGTACTCGCGAACCCACATCCCGTTCTCGGCAGCACCGAGATCTTCAGGACATTTAACTATGCGCCTGCCGTAGCTGCAGGCGGGCTACTGTTTGTAGCCGGACAGATAGGAATCCGGGTTGACGGCACCATTCCCGATTCCGTCGAAGAGCAGATCGATCTTGCGTTTCGGCGTTTGGGCGCGGTGTTGGCAGAAGCGGGGCTCGACTTCGGGGACCTCGTTGAGCTCGTCAGCTATCACGTTGATATCGATACGCAACTGGCGGCGTTTCGTGAGGTCAAGGACCGCTACATCAAAGCGCATGCCCCTGCATGGACGATTCTCGGGGTAGCCGCGTTGGCGAGGCCGTCACTCCTGGTTGAAATCAAAGCGGTCGCCGCGACACGCAACTGAATGAGTGCCGTTCACGGGACGGGTGGAGATGGCAGCGCACCGAATTCTGCACGCGCGTAGGGTGTTAAGGCCACGGCCAGCGCCTCGCGCGAGGCGAGCGCCATTGGCCGGTTCCGGTGCAATGGTTGACGAAGCGGCGGTCCAGAAAACGCGGCGGGTGGTCACTTCTGTATCACTTCTCCCGTCGCGCAAAGACCCCCCTTAAGCACGCGCGGAGGATGTCTCCGCCGGCTTGTGCGTTTCAGCGTCTTCCGGCTCCATGGCGACCAGCACCGCACAGGACACCCTGTCCAGCAGCAATCCATCGTTCTTGCCACTCCACCATCGCCGGAGAAGGCCGCTTCGGCGATGCCCGACGACGATCAGATCGGCTTTGAGTTCACGGGCAAAAAACGGAATATGGTCCAGAGGGTCGCCAATCGCGAAATGGGGCATGGCGATGACGCCACGCGCCGCGAGTTTCTCGACGCCATCACGGAGGATTTCCCTCGCGGACTGCTCCAATGCGTCGAACGGCACAGCAGACGCAATATCGGCACTTTGCGACCACGCCAGGGTATTCAGAACGGCAAGCAGGTGCGTTTCCGCCCTGAGCTGCTCCGCTAATGAGGCGCCAAGACGCAACGCCCGCCGCCCCTCACGGGTTGCGTCATAACACAGCAGAATGCGCCCGAATGCAGACATGTTGTCGTTCACCCAGATTCAGAAGCCCCGCTATCCAGCGGCCGGGCGGCGGATGTGAAACCGCTCCGATGACCGTCGCTCACGAGCGACTCAGCACAACGAGAGCGCCCCCTCGCCTTGAATTTATTATATGTCACCTTGTGAGGTATATCCGCCCCATGTCAAACGTGGCCTATTGCACGCGATCTGCGCTAATTCGATCGCGAATATGGGGTTCGCTAACTTACGGAACCGGCGGGAAATGCCGCTTGCCGGTGTTGACCCGCAAGCGCCGGAAGCGCTCTTTTTTATGCTCTTCGTCGAAGTGGGCAAGCGACGGCTTGACCAGATCGCTGCGCGACACAATGCCGATCAGTTGCAACGTTTCGGCGTCCGCGACGACAGGCAACCGTTCGAGACCGTGCACCGCCAGGCGCGTTGCAACGAGCCGGCAGGTTTCGCTGGGCAAGGCAAAAGCGGGGGAGCGGTGGCGCAATACATCGGCGAGGCGCGAGTCGAGCGCATGCTCGGGTTCGTCGTCGCGAATCTTATCCAGCATCGCACGATCGACAACGCCCGCCAGCACGCCATGACGCACGACCGGATACGCGCGATGCGTCTGCGTCGGGCCGAAGTAGGTGGCGAGCGCTTCGCCTACGGACATATCGCCATCGATTGTCTTGACCGTGCGCGACATCACCTCGTCGACGTGGTGGCGCTCAAGCGGATCGACTCCGTACTCGCGGTAAATGTGATAACCGCGCCGGGCAATTTTCTCGGTCATGATGGAGCGCTTCATGACGACCGTTGCAAACCCGTGCGCGACCAGCGTTGCCGCAAGCAGCGGCAGCAATGCGTTGCTGTCGTGCGTAAGACCGAATGCGAAGACGATAGCGGTCAACGGCGCGCCCAACGTGGCGCCGAGCGTGGCCGCCATGCAGACGAGCGGCCACAGCGCAGGTTCGCCGCCCGGCAATACGTGGCCGAACACGACGCCGAGGCCCGCACCGAGCATGAGCAACGGAGCCAGGACGCCGCCCGAGGTGCCTGAACCCAAGGCCACGACCCAGATAAGCGCCTTCACGACCAGGATCGCCAGCGCGATCTGGATGGCAATGTGCTGGTGCAACAGATCGCCGATTACGTCGTAGCCGACGCCCAGCGCACGAGGTTCGATAAAGCCGCCGATGCCGACAACGAGGCCGCCGATCGCGGGCCACCACATCCAGTGGATGGGCAGCTTGCCGAACAGGTCTTCAGTCTTGTACAGCGCGGCGGACAGACCCGATGCGAGCGCGCCTGACATGAGCCCGGCAATGACGCAGGACAGCAGAGACAACGCACCGGGAGGTGCGGTTTCAAGCGGAAACAACGGGCCCGTGCCGAAGAATGCGGCGCGCGCAAACCCCGCGACGGCGCACGCGAGGGCCACCGGCAGGAAACTGCGCGGACGCCATTCGAACAGCAGCAGTTCGACCGCCAGCAATACGGCCGCCACCGGCGTGCCAAAGACGGCAGTCATGCCCGCTGCCGCGCCCGCAACCAGCAGCGTTTTGCGTTCCGCGGATGTGACCTTCACGCATTGTGCGATCAGCGACCCCAGTGCGCCGCCGGTCATGATGATCGGGCCTTCCGCGCCGAACGGGCCACCGCTGCCGATCACAATGCCGGACGACAGGGGCTTGAGAATCGCCACTTTCGGCGACATGCGGCTCTTGCCAAACAGAATGGCTTCGATCGCTTCGGGAATGCCATGCCCGCGAATCTTCTCCGAACCATAACGGGCCATCAAACCGACGATGAGGCCGCCGATCACCGGGATCACCACCACCCAGATACCCAACGTGTTGTGGGCCGGCGAGCGGTCCGCAAACGAAAATTGCTGGAAGAAAAACAGATTGGTGAACAGATGAATCAGGCTCAGCAGCACAAACGCCGCGAGCGTGCTGAGAGCGCCGATTCCCGCAGCGAGTGCGGAAATGCCGGGAAGCCGCGCGTTGGTGGAAAAATCGCGCTTATGGGAATCGAGACTCATGGGGACTCAAAAATCAATCTGGGGGACGTTAAACGTGCCTTTCAGCGACTTCAGTTCGGCACGGTGCATCTCGGCGAGACGGGCAAGCACCTGCTCGCCCGCTTTCAACAAATGAACTTCGACCTGGCGGCGGTCGGTCTCACTGACCTTTCTGCGGACCAGATCGAGCGCCTCACAACGTGATACAAGCGCGACCACGCCGTGATGCTGCGCCTGGAGACGTTCCGCAAGCTCGCCGACCGTGGCCCAGTCGCGTTCCGGGTAACCCTTGATATGCAGGAGCAGCAGATACTGCAATGGCGTAATGCCTTCGCCCTGGGCGGCCTGTTCAGAAAAACGCTCGAAGCGCCGCATCTGATAGCGAAACTCGGACAGTTGCTCGAAGTCCGTCTTGGTCAAGCTTCGCGCGAGTGTTTTCATCGGCGTTCCGTGGAGAAATAGACAAGGCTCAAATTATATCACGGCGTGATATTTATGGCCGTGTTCAGCGTAGAAGCACGTGAAAGCGTTATGCCGCGTGTCGCTGCTTGGCGTAAGCCTGGCGATACAGCCCCGCGATGAGGTCGGCCTGCGTGATCATGCCGGCAAGCCGTCGATTCGCGTCCAGAACCGGGATGTGATGGTGCCCGTAGTTCGCGAACATAGGCACCAGTTCGACGATCGGCGTCGTCGCGTCGACCGTTAGGACATCGACGTTCATCAACGCACCGACCAGCGGCGCCGGCGTGATGCTGCGCCGGAACCAGCGCTGCATGGGCGACGACAGGCCGGCTCCCTTGCTGAACGCCCGTTTGTCGACAAGGTCGGCGCGGGTCACGATACCGATAACGTGCTGCTTCTCGTCAGTGACCGGGAGTGCCTTGATACGGCGCTGTTTCAGCAGACTCCATGCGGCGGAAGCTCTCGTGATGACCGATACGGCGACCAGAGAGCGCGACATGATGTCCGCACAGGTCAGTTCGTTGAACGTGCGGGCGTAGGCCTGCAACTGAACATCGCGCAACAGGGATTCCAGATCGTCGGTGTCGATATCGAGCAATTCCCCACGCCGGCTCAACACCGACTCGAGGTCGGCGCGCGTAAAACCTTCGTTCGTTGCTGCAGCCGGGGCTGCCGCGCCTTTGCCCGAACTCTGGGCGACGTGCGGATATCGATGCCCGGTCGTGGCGTGATAGACGATGGCCGCGCACAGCAGCGCCACTGACTGGATCGCGATGGGTTCGGCCACGAAGCGGTAGCCGAGAGCATGCACGGCCGGGCCGCCCAGCACCGCAGTCAGGGCAACTGCGCCCGACGGGGGGTGAACACACCGCAGCGCGAACATTGCGCCGATCGCCAGCGCGACGGCCAACGCGGCGGCGCCCACCGGATCGGCGATCCAGTTTGCACAGGTCACGCCGACTATTGCAGAGACGAGATTGCCGCCGATGATGGACCACGGTTGCGCAAGCGGACTGGCCGGAACCGCGAACAGCAGCACGGCCGAAGCCCCCATAGGAGCCACTAGGAGTGGAATGTTCGCTGCCGGTCCGAGAAGGACGTGCATAGTCCCGCCGGTGAACGCAATCCCAAGCAATGCGCCGAGGCACGATCTGAAGCGTTCCGGCCACCGGACGGCAATGGGATGGGGTGCAAAGCTGGAAAACCAGCGGATGAGAGCGTAGCGGGACAAGGTTTATGGTGGAAAGTGGGACGTGTCGCGTGGGATGGCAGCACACCTTGAGGCCAAATCCTCACAAAGCGAAAGAATGTATCGGCATAATTATATTGCATTGTGATATAAAAATAC
Source organism: Paraburkholderia haematera (assembly GCF_905220975.1). Classification (GTDB taxonomy): domain Bacteria; phylum Pseudomonadota; class Gammaproteobacteria; order Burkholderiales; family Burkholderiaceae; genus Paraburkholderia; species Paraburkholderia haematera. The sequence goes on from NZ_CAJNBK010000005.1 coordinate 131,300, forward strand.
GTTCCGGGTCGTCGAAATCTGACAGAACGGCGCGAATGACGGGGTCAGAATAGTTCTGTGTCTGACGCGCAAATGGTCTGAGTGATGGGTTTTGTCAGTCTATATAGATCACGCTATGATATAAAATGGAAGCAGGCCTTCCGGTGGCTGGTTCTTGAACCGGAGCAGTCCGGAGAAACACCAACGATGATTTGCCCGGATGGCACGCGCCCATGGGGATGCCGCGCTTCGCTCCGACGTGCAAAGCCGGTCATCGTGAAGGCCCCGGCCGTCGTCGCGGGAGACGATTACCGCTTGCCCGGGTCACGCTGCGTCACAGCGCGAAAGAAGCGGGGCATGAGTCCTCGGGGTGAGTCCGAACGGCTTTCCGGTGCGATGGCGCAATACAAATCGAAGCAAGGAGCCATCATGCTCATCACGTTTCAATCGCCCGCTACGCCCGATGTCGTGATGCTCAGGGATCTCGCCCAGTATCTGCTGGGACTGGTGGGCAAGCGGCTCGATACGCGTGGGGTCATCCTGCATGACGAGTTGCCTCGTGCAATCAGCCGTCTCGAAGCGGCGATCTCGGACGACGAAAATGCGGAGATCGCTCTTGAATCGCTGCAGTATTCCCGCGAACGCCGTCAGGAATCGGGCAGTGGACTGTCGCAACGGGCCTGGCCATTTCTCGACATGATGCGTGAGGCCAGTAAGCAGAATGCCGACATCATCTGGGGGTTGTAGACGCCGTGTTGTGGCGCGATTGATGCCGGCTGCGCGCCGGTGTCCGTTTACACGCGTGCCGACGCTTCCAGTTCCGCAAGACGCTTGCGCAGCAAGCGATCCTCCTGGAAGCGGCTGGTTTCGTCGCGGATCACGGCGACGATGCCGGTGATTTCGTGTTGCGACGAGTGCAGCAATGCAACCGTAAAAGCAATCGAAAGCGCCCGCCCATCCTTACATACGGCGGGGACACGCAGCACGTCATTGCCATAGCGGGTTTCGCCCGTCGCCATGGTCTTGTGATAGCCGTCCCAATGGCGACCGCGCAAACGTTCGGGAATGATCAGATCGAGCGACTTTCCCAGCGCCTCGCTTTGCGTAAAGCCGAACATGCGTTCGGACGCGGGGTTCCACAATGTGATGCTGCCGCCGGCATCGGAGATGATGACCGCGTCGCCGATCGCGTTGACGAGTTGCTCGAAGTCGATAGCGCTTTGCATGGTGCTCCCCGAATGTAAAAACGCGGATCCTTGAATGGGCTACGGCGCCCGTGAGGAACGCCGTATCCGCTGGCCCGAGCATACACGCGGGCCAGCGGTGTGACACCATCAAACATCTTCAAACCGCTTTTATTTCGCGCAGATTGAAGATGTCCTGCTTACTATAGCCAAGGCCCGCCAGCACTTCGTCCGTATGTTCACCGAGCAGCGGAGAAGCGGTCACTTCCGGTTTCATATCCGAGAACTTGATCGGACTGCCAACCGTCAGATACGAGCCGCGTTTCTTATGCGGCACTTCAACGATTGTGCCGCTCGCTCGCAACGACGGATCGTTGGCCAGTTCCTTCATTGTCAGCACCGGCGCACACGGAATGTCGAACTTGCGCAAGATGTCGACCGCTTCGAATTTGGTCTTGTCGGAGAGCCAGGCTTCGATGGTTCCGAAGATCTCGAAGATATGGGGCTGACGTGCTTCGGCAGTCTTGTAGGCCGGGTCGTTGATCCACTCGGGTTTGCCGAGCGCCTTGCAGATCGGCTCCCATGCATGGCCCTGGATCGTGAAGTAAATGTACGCGTTCGGATCCGTTTCCCAGCCCTTGCACTTGAGCACCCAGCCCGGTTGACCGCCGCCGCCCGCATTGCCGCCGCGCGGCACCACGTCGCTGAATTCACCGTGCGGATACTGCGGATACTCTTCGAGATACCCCACGCGCTCCAGCCGTTGCTGATCCCGCAGCTTCACGCGGCACAGGTTCAGCACGCTGTCCTGCATCGACACCGCGACTTTCTGGCCCTTGCCGGTTTTGTCGCGTCCCAGCAGCGCGGTCAGAATGCCGATCGCCAGATGCATGCCGGTGTTGCTGTCGCCGAGCGCCGCGGCGCTAATCGTCGGCGGACCGTCCCAGAAGCCCGTGGTGGACGCCGCGCCGCCTGCGCATTGCGCGACGTTTTCGTAGACCTTCAGGTCGTCGTAGTGATGGCCGTCGCTGAAACCCTTCACCGAAGCAACGATCATCTTCGGATTGAGTTCGTTCAGGCGTTCCCACGAAAAGCCCATCCGGTCCAGCGCGCCCGGGCCAAAATTTTCGACCAGCACGTCGGATTCACGGATCAGCTTTTCGAGTACTTCCTTGCCTTCTGGCTTTTTCGTATCCAACGTTAAGGACTTCTTGTTGCTGTTAAGCATCGTGAAGTACAACGCGTCGGCGTCGGGAATGTCGCGCAACTGGTTGCGCGTGACGTCGCCGGAACCCGGTCGTTCAACCTTGATCACGTCGGCGCCGAACCAGGCGAGCAACTGGGTGCACGCGGGGCCGGCTTGAACGTGGGTGAAGTCGATGATCTTGACGCCTTCAAGAGGTTTGGTCACTTTGATATCTCCGTGGTTACTTGAGTCACTTTTTCATCGCCGCGCTTTGCGGATTCAGATTGGTCAGGCGGCCGCTTTCAGTGCCCGCCGCTTCGTCAATGACGGCATTGATCAAGGTCGGCTTGCCCGACGCGATCGCTTCGAGCAGTGCCGTCGTCAGTTCTTCCGGCGTGGTCGCGTGGTGGCCGACACCGCCGAATGCCTCGATCATCTTGTCGTAGCGCGCGCCCTTCACGAACACGGTCGGCGCGACGTCCTTGCCGCCCGTCGGGTTCACGTCGGTGCCGCGATATACGCCGTTGTTGTTGAAGACGATCGTGCAAACCGGCAGGTCGTAACGGCAGATGGTTTCGAGTTCCATGCCGCTGAAACCGAAGGCGCTGTCACCTTCGATCGCGACAACCGGTTTGCCGCTCGTTACCGCCGCGCCGATCGCGAAGCCCATGCCGATGCCCATGATTCCCCACGTGCCCGAATCGAAGCGTTTGCGCGGTTCGTACATATCGATGATGCTGCGGGCGTAGTCGAGCGTGTTCGCGCCCTCGTTGACGACGTTGATGTCCGGGCGCGTTTTCAGCACATCGCGGATCGCGCGCAACGCGCTGTGAAAATTCATCGGCGACGGATTCTTGGCGAGCGTCTCGGCCATCTTCGCGAGGTTCTTGCTCTTGCGCTCGGCGATCGCGCCGGTCCACTCGGCGCTCGGCTTTGCAAATCCCGCATCCAGCCCTGCGCGCAATGCCGCCACGCACGAGCCGATATCGCCGATCACCGGCGCGGCAATCGCGACGTTGCTGTCGATCTCGGTCGGCGAAATATCGACCTGAACGAAACGCTTCGGCTCCGCACCCCACGTTTTGCCCTTGCCATGCGAGAGCAGCCAGTTCAGGCGCGCGCCGATCAGCACGACGACGTCGGCTTCCTGCAGCACGAACGAGCGCGCCGCTGAAGCCGATTGCTCGTGCGTATCGGGCAATAGGCCCTTGGCCATCGACATCGGCAGATACGGAATGCCGCTTTGCTCGACGAACGCGCGGATCTCCGCGTCAGCCTGCGCGTACGCCGCGCCCTTGCCGAGCAGAATCAGCGGACGCTTCGCACTCTTGAGCACGTCGATCGCACGCTTGACGGATTCCGGCGCCGGCAACTGACGCGGCGCGGCGTCGACCACTTTCACGAGCGACTGTTGCGCCTTCACGGCGTCCATCGTTTGCGCGAGCAGCTTGGCCGGCAAGTCCAGATACACGCCACCCGGGCGGCCCGAGACCGCGGCACGGATCGCACGCGCCACGCCGATGCCGATGTCTTCCGCATGCAGCACGCGATACGCGGCCTTTGCATACGGCTTGGCCGCATTTAACTGATCCATTTCTTCGTAATCGCCCTGCTGCAGATCGACGATTTCGCGCTCGCTCGAGCCGCTGATCAGGATCATCGGGAAGCAGTTGGTGGTTGCGTTCGCAAGCGCGGTCAGGCCGTTCAGAAAGCCCGGCGCCGACACCGTCAGGCAGATGCCAGGCTTCTGCGTCATGAAACCGCTAATGGCCGCTGCGTTGCCCGCGTGCTGCTCATGACGAAACCCGATGAAACGCATCCCTTCCGCTTGTGCAAGCCGCGCGAGGTCGGTGATCGGAATGCCGACTAGTCCAAAGATCGTGCTGATCTCGTTCAGTTTCAGCGCGTCGATGACGAGATGAAACCCGTCGGTCGTCTCGGCCGCTTGTTGTGTCGAAGTCTCTTCTACTGTTTGCCGGTCGGCTTCTGCCATGATGCTGCTCCTTGGTCGCGGGACGTTATGGGTTCGTCGTGAGTGGCGAGCTCACGTTGTTGTTCATTCAGGTGAGCCGCCGGATGACGGCTGCAACCGCGCTTCAGCGATAACCACGCTGGCAGTCGCACCCGAGTTCTCGATCCAGCGCTTTCTCATTGGTGCGAGGATGAATTTCGCGGACACCGCTGCCGCGATCGATATCACCGCAGCCGAGATGAACACGGTGCTCCATCCACCGTTCGCCGACAGCACCGAGGCAATCGGCACCAGCATCGACGCAGTGCCTTTCGCGGTATAAAGCGTCCCCGCATTGGCCGCGGCGTATTTGCTGCCGAACGTGTCGGCACAGGTTGCCGGGAAGATCGAAAAGATCTCGCCCCAGCACAGGAATACGGCGGCGGCGAAGAACATGAAGGCGTAGGGGTTGTGGCCGAACTGCATGAGTCCCAGCAGCGCGACGCCTTCGCCGAGAAAGATCATGAACATGGTGTTTTCACGGCCAATGCGGTCCGACAGAAAACCGCACAACGGACGCGTGAAGCCGTTGCACAGATTATCGATCGACAGCGTCATGGTGAGCAGCGGCAGCGTGATGCCCATGAGATTCACCGGCATTTTGGCGAAGCCGTATTCCTTCGCGATCGGCCCAAGCTGCGCGGTCGCAATGATGCCGCCGGCCGCGACGAATACGAACATCAGATACAGCACCCAGAAGAGCGGTGAACGGATCATCTCGCCAGGTGTGTAGTCGATCTTGCTTGCCACGATGCGTTTGGCCGCGACTGCGAATGCGGGCGGTTTTGGCCGTACCAGCATGGTGGCGAGCAGCAGAATGCAGACGCCCTGGAAAATGCCGAAGAACATGAATGTGTGCTCATAACCCGAGCGCTGGATCATGTTGGCGATTGGAATCACGGTGACGGCCGCGCCGGCGCCGAAACCTGCCGCGGTCAAACCGGCCGCGAGACCGCGTTTGTCCGGAAACCATTTGAGCGCCGTGCCTACGCAGGTGCCATACACACAACCCGCGCCGATACCGGCGATCACGGCCGCGGCGTAGAGCTCGGTGAGACTGCTCGCATGCGCGTCGATGATCCAGCCGAGCGCCGCGCACACCGAGCCGCCGATCACAACCGGGCGCGGCCCGAATTTGTCGACGAGCCACCCTTCAACGGGCACGAGCCAGGTTTCAGTGACGATGAAAACGGTGAATGCGGTCTGGATTGCCGCCTGACCCCAATGGTGGGCGTTGTCCATCGGTACGACGAACAGCGTCCATGCATATTGCAGATTCGCGACGAGTCCCATGCACACGATGCCAATCGCCAGCTGCACCCAGCGGTTCTGCCGGAACGGCGTACTGCCTGTCCCGGATACGTTGGAATGTCCCATGTCCTTCGTCTCCTGTATCTTCCGTCGCACTCGTTCGGCGCGTTGGACTTACGTGATCGAATCGCTTCATTGCGGGCTTGTCTGCGGGCAATGACGCACCAGTGGTCGGCCAGAGGCAATTGCACTAACGAAAACACTGACCCCTGGATAGCACGGCAACTGGGTGAAAGGTGTTCAGCGTAGAGCACGTCTGAGAGGATGCTGCGCGCGAACAGCGATAAGTGAAAGTCAAAACATTTTATGGTTTGCATTAGGCATACCTAATAGATAGGTTTGCCGCCCATGGCTATGGGGTTGCAAGAAACGCGGCGCAGTTTGACGGACATCTGGATGCGGCGGCGGGCGCGCCTAGGGGAAACAAATATATAAACAAAAAGCTATCGTTATTCGAAATAACTTTAACTATCGTTTATCTGTGCGCGCTCCTATTCTTGGTCATGCCACCTGCCTGAAGGAGACGATCATGAACCCGTCCCAGTTTGACCCTAGCAACAGCGCGCACGATGCGGAAGTAGCAGCGCAACTGTGCGCCTATAACAGCGCGTTCGATGAACTCGGTCTGCGCTTTCGTTGGGATGCGAGCACGCTTACGCTGCTCGCGATGATCGACGGCGAGGAGGCGCGAATTGCTGCGTATATCGAAGCACACCATGGGCACTTGCTGAAATCGTATAGCGCCGAATTTCTGAGCCGCGCCATTCTCGAGAAGAAAAAAGCTCGGTACCCAGCGTGTTTGCCGACGCGCGCAGACAGCGCGGCGCATCTGAGCCCGGCGGCTCAGCAGCCACGGGTGAGCAACTGGCGCGAGCGCGTGTCGTATGAAGTCGAGTTGCCGGCGCTGGTGGGTGTTTAGACGAAGGGGCGGCGGCTGCGCCTGTTCAGTGACGTCGCTTCACAGCATGCGCGAGCGGTTCGCTTCTATCTTGCCGGCGATCAGGCTTACCGTTGCGCGCCGAATGGGAAAACTCCGCGCGTGATGCCGAAATCTGCTGGCCACCTCTGCGATGCGTTCCACGACCGCCTCCGCGGTACGGGCCGGTACGCCCGTTAGGCTGGCAAGCTGCAACAGATGCTGACGCGCCGGCGCGCGACTTTCGCCACACACGTCCATTTGATGCTCACCGCCTGGCCCCTCGTTAAAGGTCAAGTCGTAAGCCGGTGAGAATTGCCACTGCCCCCGCGCCGAGAGGCGGAAAGAAAAGTTTTTCGTGTGGTCGTCCCGATTGTTGAACACCACGTTGAACACACAGCGCTCAAAGGCCCGCAGCACTTCACGCTCATCCCGCGTGATGAAGCGAGTCAGTTTCAGAAGCGAACCATAGTCGATCGATGGATATCGGAAGTTGGTGTTTAGCGCGCCGGCAGCGGTGTGCATCGGCACGCGCTGAGTGCCGGACCGGTCAAAACGCTCGATGCCGAAGGCTGAGAGAGACGGCCCGAGATCGAAGTACCGCGTGGCCGGCACCGGAATCTCGCACGCCTCTGCAAGCACGGCATACAGCGCCTCCACTGCGCAGACCTCTTTGTGGTCGTACTGGGCGGGAAACTTGACCAGCCAGGGCGTGCCCGCACTCTGCTCAGAGTTCGACATCCGGCCGGTCTGCTGGTCGAAGTTGACCAGCACTTTAGGCCGGGCGCCGTGTGGCGAACCACCCATCAGGACGAGTTCGCGCAGCAACTCCGCACTGCCGTCCGTCATCACTTCGCGAACCTCCTGGGCAAGTTGCACAAGTTGCACGTCCGCGGGTTCAAGAACGTCTCCCTGAGCCGGCTCAAAAACAAGGGCACCCATCGCCTTCTCGCCAATGAACGCAAGACGGTCGAGCGGGGACATTCGCGCAGGCTCCCAGCCCCGCTGCCGAAAGAAACGGTCCATCAGCAGCATGCCCCAGCCGTCGGGCAGGGCATCGGAAACGAGTCCTGGCAAACGAAACTGATGATCTGGGAAGCCGTCGTAGGCTTGCTGACGCAATGCCAGATGCAAGGGCGAAAGCTCGAGACCGCGTTGCAGCGCTTCGGGAGCGTACTCAAATATCAGGTTTGTCCCGTCGTCCCCGAGCTTGCCCAGTTCGAAACGCTCGTTCCAGCCAGCATAGACGACGCTCAGTTTTTTCATCGTCACCTCCTGGAAGCACGCTCACGCGTGGCGCTCGCCTTCTCCATCGCTTGAATGGATTTTGGTTGGTAGTCGAATAGAGGCGACAGCGAGCCGGCCAGGCCAAGCGCCATTGCTACCCGGAGAAGACTCTCAAGCGTTGCTTTCCCGGTGCGCTCGAGGTTGCGCACCGCGCGCTCGGATACCCCGGCGCGGGCGGCCAGTTCACTCTGCTGCAGATTCTGAGCGAGGCGCTGCGTGCGTAACCGTTGACCCAGTTCTAGCGCAATTTCGTCCGCAGTAGCAAGTTCAAGGAGCAACATTTTGCCGGTTATCCATAGTATTTGCTGATAAGCATTAATATTTTACCGGTTAATGCTCGGGTCGGCAAGACTGACTATATCTAACAGGCGAATTATTGCCGTTAAAGTCGGATTTATATCATCAATCGGCCGAAAATTGATGGTTATATGCCGTCTTAAATAGGTTTTTCGACGTGTGCGCTGGCGACGTGAACGGCGTCATGCGGGTCATCGCCGACTCTTCGTTTTTCCCTATCAAAAAATCGCAAATTCGCGCAGCGGTCTCAACCCGGCGCGAACCTCTTCGGCAAATAATTGTGGCTGTTCCCATGCCGCAAAGTGCCCGCCTTTATCGAGCCGGTTGTAGTAGATGAGGTTGTGGTACGCCTGCTCCGTCCAACTCCGCGGCGCCTGATAATTCTCGCGAGGAAAGACGCTCACGGCAGCCGGCACGGACACATCGGCGGCAGCCACGAAGTTGAAATGAGACTCCCAATAAAAGCGCGCCGCGGAAATGCCCGTGTTCGTCAGCCAGTAGAGCGTGATGTCGTCGAGGAGATCGTTCCGTGTCAGATCGCCTGCGGATTCTCCATTGACAGGGTGCCCGAACACAGCCGAGGTCAGCGCCGCCGCCGGCTGAACATACCCGTCGCCGTGATCCAGAAGCCAGCTTGCCAGTGCAACGGGCGAGTCCGACAGCCCGTAGAGCGTTTGCGGCCGTGTCCCCATCTCGAGCGCATAGGCGCGCCGCTTTTTGGCAGCGCTGCTCAACTGCTCGTAAGCGTGCTTTTCGTCGTCCGAGAGGCCGGGCGGCGGCGGGTCACCGGCTTGGAGCGCCTTGGCAATCACGGCTGGCACGGTCGCGGGGAAGTTGACGTGAATGCCCAGCAATTCAGGCGGCGCCTGCTTACCCATCACATTCGCAACAACGCCACCCAGATCGCCGCCTTGCGCCGCGAATTTCGCGTATCCAAGCCGCTTCATGAGGACGACCCAGGCACGCGCGGTACGCTCCGGGCCCCAGCCGGTCGTGGTGGGCTTGCCTGAAAATCCGTAGCCGGGCAAAGACGGAATGACCAGATGAAACGCATCCGACGCGCTCGCGCCATATGCCGTGGGATTGGTCAGCGGATCGACAATCTTCAGCATCTCGATGACGGAACCGGGCCAGCCGTGCGTGACGATCAGCGGCATCGCATTGTCATGTTTCGACCGAACGTGGATGAAATGAATGTCCAGCCCATCGATCTCGGTCATGAACTGCGGCAGGCTGTTCAGTTTTGCCTCGCACTTGCGCCAGTCGTAATCGGTCGCCCAATGGTGCGCGAATTCCTGAATCATTGCGAGCGGCACGCCCTGCGAGTCGTCGGTGACCGTTTCCCGGTCAGGCCACCGCGTGGCTTTGATGCGCCTGCGCAAGTCGATCAATTGCGATTCCGGCACATGCACGCGAAGTGGACGAATGGCGGTCATGTCGCCGCTCGCCGACGGGGCAACTTCAGTCATCGCTTGATTCGTTTCTGAAAAAGCGAGTTGACTCAGCGAACCCGCGGCAATGGCCGCCGCTGTCACACTGACAAAGCGGCGGCGCGACGGCGATTGGGGAAGGAGGGTGTCTGACATAACATGTCCGATAGATGAAGCCGGGTTTCCGATCAATGGAAACATGATTTCAACGAGCCGTTGAACGCGATACGCCCACGCCGAGTGTGCTCGGCGTGGGCGTAGTGGAGCGCGCGAAGGATCTTGAACAAAGAGGAATACTTACCGTATTGGAATCAGTATCTAATCCGCCAGCGTTCAGATAATCAGCTGCCGCGATACAAACTGCCGAGCTGGGCGAGCTGACCATCCTTCTGGGCTTGCACCAGTTCATGGCGGACGTCTGCGCGAGTCTTCTGCATCGCGCCGGTCTGGTTCGCGGTCCATTGCTGCGTTTGCGCGGCGCCCGATTGACCAGCGGTCGCAGCCGCCGGTGCATCAGAGGCGTGAGCGAAACCAGCCGTAGCGAATGCAGCGAAGGCCAAAGCGATCATTGAGGTTTTCATGTCATTCTCCGAGAACTAAAAATTAAAGAAGGAAGGCGCCGGGGTGTCAGGCCGCAAGGGCGGCCATCGGGTCAGACATCCGCGATGTTGTTTGCGTCTGTCATCCGGCGTTGATGCATTAAAACGCGTCGACGTATCTGGCTTGTGTCGAGAACCCGGTGCAATTGCAATGTTCTGTATCGCCTCGATGCCCAGATACATTGCGATACGAATCACGAGTTCTCCGCCAGTAAGGCCTTGATCTTCGCTTCGGTCTGTCCGTAGTCGCCTTCGCCGAAGTGCGTGTAGACCACGTGCCCTTTCTTGTCGATCAGATAAAACGCGGGCCAGTACTGGTTGTCGTAAGCGCGCCAGGTTGCATAGCTGTTGTCTTGCGCCACCGGGTACGTAATGTCGAAGCGTTTGATCGCCGTCTTGACGTTGTCCGTGCTGCGCTCGAAGGGATACTCGGGGGTGTGGACCCCGACTACCACCAGGCCCTGGTCCTTATATTTCTGATTCCAGGTCTTCACGTACGGCAGCACGTGGATGCAGTTGATGCAGGTGTAGGTCCAGAAGTCGACCAGCACAACCTTGCCCCGCAACTGCTGGATGGTCAGGGGATCGCTATTGAGCCATTTATCGATGCCGGTGAATTCCGGCGCGGTCGTGCCGTTGTCGACCGGGTTTGCAGCGGGACTTGCGGCAGCGCTGGCCGCAGGACTCACAACGAAAGTAGCGATTGCGGCGGCGCCGGCGGCCACGGATGCGGCGAACAGGGCGACGGTGGCGGAGGTTTTGAGTCGGGAGAGCATGGCAGTGTCCTTTCATGAAAGGGAAGACCCGGGTGTAGACGTGGACGTCGTGCCGGGCATTCCGGTGGTGAACATGTCTGCATTGGAACGCCCGTTCGTATCTGGCTTGTGTCGCCGAGGTGGCCTGGGTGCAATGTTTTGTGTCAGGGGAACGCCCAGATACATTGGGATACAAAGCGTCGCGCGTGCTGGGCTATAAAGCAGCCATACCTATCGCGGAGTGCCACATGAGTACCGAATTGCTGCAAGGGTCCTGTCATTGCGGGACCGTGAAATTTGAAGTCCGTACGGCCGTTGTTCCTGCTGCACGTTGCAATTGCAGCCTGTGCCGGCGCAAGGGCGCGCTGATGACGCCGCCGTTCGCCGCGGGAGAACTGAAGATCCTGCAGGGTGAGGACGCGCTGACGCTTTATCAGTTCAATACGCGCACGGCGAAGCACTACTTCTGCAAGCATTGCGGCATTTATCCGTTCCACCAGACGCGCAGGGATCCGCAGCAATGGCGCGTCAACATCGGTTGCCTGGAGGGTGTCGACCCGTATACGCTGGAGGCCAGCGTGGCCAATGGCGCCAGCCTGTCCGTCGTGGAGGACGCATGAAACGGTTCATGGCGATCCTCGCGTTCCTGGCGGGCGGATTGGCCGCTGAACTGGCGCACCCCGTGCACTGTTCGCTGGTCAACGTGAACCGGGTGCGAGTCAATCGTCGAAAGGACTGATCCATTGATGGAAATCACCGACCACGTGCTGATCGTCGATGACGATCGCGGCATCCGCGAATTGCTTGCAACCTATCTCGAGAAGAATGGCATACGCGTTTCGCTGGCCGCCAATGGCCGGCAGATGCGCACGATCCTCGAGCAGGGCGCGCCTGACCTGATCGTGCTCGACCTGATGCTGCCCGGCGAAGACGGCCTTGTGCTGTGCCGGGAACTGCGTGCCGGCAAGTTCCGTTCCGTACCGGTGTTGATGCTGACCGCCCGCAGCGAAGAGACGGATCGCATTGTCGGCTTGGAAATGGGCGCGGACGATTACCTCTCCAAGCCTTTTGCGGTGCGCGAACTGCTGGCGCGTATCCGCTCCGTGCTGCGTCGCGCGCGGATGCTGCCGCCCGGCATGCAGGTGACGGAAACCGCGCCGATGATCGGCTTCGGCGACTGGCGGCTCGACACCACCGCGCGCCATCTGCTCGACGCGGAGGGCACCATGGTGGCGCTGAGCGGTGCGGAATACCGCTTGCTGCGGGTGTTTCTCGATCATCCCCAGCGCGTGCTCACGCGGGATCAATTGCTCAATCTGACACAGGGCCGTCAGGCCGATCCGTTCGACCGTTCGATCGATCTGCTGGTCAGCCGCTTGCGCCAGCGCTTGCAGGATGTGGCGCGCGAGCCGCGTTACATCAAGACGCTGCGCAGCGAGGGTTACGTATTTTCCGCGGCCGTGACCATGATCGAAGGTAATCCATGAACTTGAAGGCAGTGCTGCATTGGCCGCGCACGCTGTTCACGCGGCTGGCCCTGATTCTCTTTGTCAGCCTTGCGGTGGTGCAAACGCTTTCGGTCTGGCTCACCATGACGGAACGGGACCAGACCATGACCAACGTGATGATGGGTTACATCGAACGCGAGGTCACCAGCTCCGTCGCGCTGCTCGATCATTTGCCCGCCAACGAACGCGCCGAATGGCTGCCAAGGTTGGCGCGGCGCACCTACACCTTCAATCTGGGGCCCGGGATGGCCGGCGCGCCCCCGGACGCGAAGCTCTCGGCGAGGGTCGCGCAATCTATCGCGGACGGCATCGGCAGGCGTTATCCGCTCACGGCCAACGCCGTCCCCGGTGACCCGGACCGCCTGCAGGTCCATCTGCAGTTGAGCGACGGCATGCCGCTGACGATTGACTACCGCCCCATGCCAGGTGCGCCTCTGTCGCCTTGGTTGTCGTGGTTGCTGGTGCTGCAACTGGTAGTGCTGGCCGCATGCTGCTGGCTGGCGGTACGGCTGGCGACGCGTCCGTTGAGCCACTTGGCGCGAGCGGCCGATACTTTGGGCCCCGACCTGAAGGTGGAGCGCCTGCCCGAAGACGGACCGGACGAAGTCGCGCGCGCGGCGCGAGCGTTCAACGCCATGCAGGACCGCATCAGGCTATACATGACCGAGCGCCTGCAGATCCTCGCGGCGATTTCGCACGATCTGCAAACGCCGATTACCCGCATGCGATTGCGCGTCGACGTGATGGACGACAGCGCACAGGGCGCCAAGCTGCAGCAGGACCTGCAGGAAATGGAAACGATGGTCAAGGAAGGCGTCACGTACGCGCGCACCATGCACGGCGCCAGTGAGGCGCCTCTGCGTATCGATCCTGATGCGCTGTTCGACAGCCTCGTGTTCGATTATGTCGATGCCGGCAAGGACGTTTCGCTGCACGGCCGAATCAACACCGCACTGGTGACACGCCCTCAGGCGTTACGCCGGATCGTGGGCAATCTCGTCGATAACGCGCTGAAGTTCGGCGGGGCGGCCGAGATCAGGGTCGCCGCCTTGCAGAACGGGCACGTGGCGGTCTCGGTGTTCGATCGCGGGCCGGGTATTCCGGCTGAGTCGCTGGAAGTGGTGTTTGAACCGTTCTATCGGCTGGAAGGATCCCGCAACCGCGGAACGGGCGGCACCGGCCTGGGCCTCGCGATTGCGCGGCAACTCGCTTTGGCGATGGACGCGGTGCTGTCGTTGCACAATCGGCCCGATGGCGGCCTGGAAGCCAGGCTTGTGTTGAAAGGCATCAGCCAGACTCCGGCCGCTCGCTGACTGCGCGGTATGCCGCATCAGCTTCCGCCTCACCGTCTCTGTATCTCAAAGTATCTACGCCGCTGGTCAATACATAGCGTTGCACTGGCGCGCCTGCGAGACACATGCCAGATACGTCCACGGGCTCTAATACGTCCAGGCCAGATTGTCTGGCTTCGCAAGCCGGACATGCTCTGGCCTTGTGTGGCTAATCTTTGAGGAGAATCAGCGATGCCGGACCAGATCAATACTCGACGCCGCCGTCTGCTTGGGACGACGGTTGCCGGTATCAGTTTGTTGGAGTTGGGGTTGAGCGGACTCGCCGAGGCACAGACGAACGGCACACCATCCAATACGAAAGCGGCAACGCGCGTTGCTTCGTTCGACAACATCCGGCAAGTCGACACGGGAACGCTCAGCATGGGTTATGCGCAAGCGGGTCCGCAGAATGGACCGGTGGTCATCCTGCTGCACGGCTGGCCCTACGATATCTACAGCTTCGCCGAAGTGACGCCCTTGCTTGCGGCTGCGGGCTATCGGGTCATCGTGCCGTATCTGCGGGGTTATGGCTCGACCCGGTTTCTGTCCGCGGATACGCCTCGCAACGGCCAGCAGGCGGTGGTTGCCGTCGACATCATTGCACTGATGGACGCGTTGAAGATCGACCAGGCGATTTTCGGCGGCTTCGATTGGGGCGCACGCACGGTGAACATCATTGCGGCGCTGTGGCCGCAGCGATGCAAGGCGATGGTGTCGGTGAGCGGTTATCTGATCGGCAGCCAGGAAGCCAATAAGACGCCGCTGCCGCCGAAGGCCGAGCTGGCCTGGTGGTATCAGTTCTACTTCGCCACGGAGCGCGGCTATGCGGGATATGAAGCGAACCGTCACGACTTCAACAAGCTGATCTGGCGTCTCGCGTCGCCGAAATGGAATTTCGACGACGCGACGTTCGAGCGCTCGGCTGAATCGTTCAGCAATCCGGATCATGTCGCGGTGGTGATTCACAACTACCGCTGGCGTCTGGGGCTGGTCAAGGGCGAGCCGCAATACGACGCGCTCGAAGCACGTCTGGCGAAGGCGCCGACCATTTCTGTCCCGACCATCACGATGGAAGGCGACGCCAACGGCGCTCCGCACCCCGAGCCGGCCGCCTACGCGAAGAAGTTCACCGGCAAGTATCTGCACCGGAACATCGACGGCGGCGTCGGACATAACTTGCCACAGGAAGCACCGAAGGCATTTGCCGATGCCATTGTCGATGTCACTCGTCTTTAACCGGACGGAAACCGTCCGGCGAACGCAAGCCGGCGACGGTCTTCGGACGGCCTGCAACGATGGGTGGGGGTAAAAGATTCAAGCCGGCGCGGTGGCGGCCGCTCAGCGCTTCCCTCCGCCAGGCGGGAAGGTTAAAAGAGGGCGTAACGATCCGTTCATTGCGAACGGGCGCTATGGTTATTTTGCTAGTTTGATCCTGACTTTCCGGTGGCGCGTCGATCGCTCTGCGACGCTCTGTTTCAGTTGGCGTGCGTGCCTGTGCCGGGCCTGACGTCGTGAAGCTGTGATGCGCGAGTCAGGTCCGGCCGGTTGCGGTCTGTCACACCCAGAAGGCCGCGCTAGTGCTTGGGCGGCGTTTGTGGGCTGTTGCCACCGCCTAGTCCACCTGTGAGACCACCGAGCAGGTTCGTCAACGGGGCGAGCGGAGAAGAGCCGCCGCTTGCGCCGCCGAGTGCGCTGGTCAGTGTGCCCACCAGGTTGGTCAGAGGTGCGACCGGACTGCTTGTGTTGCTGTTCGTCGATGATCCGTGCGGTGTGCCGCCTCCCAGGGCCCCGGTCAGTCCGCCGAGCAAGGTGGTGAGCGGCGCGACTGGGCTGCTGCCTTGCGAGCCGCCGCTCACCGATGCCACGGACAGGCCGCCGAGCAACGCGGTCACAGGGGCCAGCAGGCCACCGCTGCTATGTCCGCCCGATCCGCCTGTAACCCCTTTCGAACCACCTGTGGTGCCGTTGCCGCTACCGCTGTTGTTGCCGAGCGTGATCGGCACGATAGGTACGCTGATCGCGCCGACGCTGACGACCAGATTCACGATCGGATCAAGCAGGCCGCCGGCGAGCTGGTTGCCGGAACTGGAGCCTACGCCTGTGGTGGAGCCGCCTGAGCCGCTGGAGCCGCCGTGACCACCGTTTCCAGAGCCGCCGCCGTTTCCGCCGCCGGAGCCGCCCGAGCCGCCCGAGCCGCCCGAGCCACCCGAGCCGCCCGAACCACCCGAACCACCCGAACCACCCGAACCACCCGAACCACCCGAACCACCCGAACCACCCGAACCACCGTGACCGCCGTCTCCTGAGCCGCCGCCGTTTCCATCGCCACCGGAACCACCATGGCCACCGTCCCCAGAGCCACCGCCGTCTCCGCCACCCGAACCACCGGAGCCACCGTCTCCAGAACCGCCACCGTTCCCACCGCCATAACCGCCAATGCCACCGCCTGCAAAACCGCCGCCGTACCCCGAGCCGGAAACCGAAACGCCGCCCCAGGACGAGCTGCCGCCAAAACCGGAGCCACTACTAACACCCGAACCACTGCCGGCCCACCCGCTAGGGGTGCCGCCGCTTCCGGTCCATGAGAATCCCGATCCCGGTTGCCCGGGTGTCGTCCATCCGCCGCCTTGCGTGAGCGAGGTGGGCGGTGTGGATGTGACATCTCCAGCCTGACACGACGTGGCTAGCGACCACCATAGGAGTGCGCTTGCCGACGCAACGAGAGTGTGTTTGAAGGGAGCCATGATTAGTCCTTTCGCGATGAAATCGCGACCTGATTGGTCAAAGGTGTAATCAGTGCCCCCGGAAAACCGCTGATCGGTCTTTCAGAAAACGATTGCCTTGTGCCCGACATCGCGTTTGTGCGCGTCGCCTGCGTTTAGTTTTAGAGCCGGGTGCGGTAACGCCGTGCTCGTATATGGCTTGGTCGGGCATTTGACCTTTGCAAGTTCCGAGCCAATGCGCCGATGACGGAGCGCGACACAATCCGCGCATGGGCTGTGCCGGAATTGCGTGGTGTGCGGCAGAGAGAGGCTTGCTGGACGAGGCAGATCAGGCGGAGTGTGGAATACGGTGACGGCACGGCATGTCGTGTGTTACGTCCCGGGTGTTACGCGTTCCCGCCACGTCGCACGTAACTTCACCGTTACGCGGCGTGCTACACAAATAGTTCAGACAAAATCGGCATTGTCATAATACGGAGTCCGATGTATCAAGGCGCGCGTTGGAAACGCGTGTTTGGATTTTCATCGGCTCCGTATTTTTTTGCAGTGCAGCAGCTTCCGCGTTAGCGCCCGGATTTGAGTTGAGTCCATAGCCGGTTTTGAAGGCGCATGATATCGGCCGGCAAAGGCAATGACAGGGTGAGCGATTTCATTTTTTCACCGCGAGGGTAGATCGCTTCGTTATCGAGGATGGCCGGCTTCACGTAAGCACGGGCAGCAGCGTTAGCGTTGGGATAGAAAACCTGATTGGTGATCGCCGCGCTGACCTTTGGCTGAAGGATGTAATTGATCCATTGCATCGCCGCTTCCGGGTGTGGCGCATCTTTGGGAACACCCATCAGATCGAACCACAACACGCCGTCGCCTTTAGGAATGACGTAGCGAATCTCGTAAGAGCGGTGGGCCTCTTCGGCGCGCCGCTTCGCGATCCCGACGTCGCCCGACCACCCTAGCGCGATGCAGACATCGTTGTTGGCCAGGTCATTGATGTAGCCGGAAGAATTGAACTGGGTGATGTACGGGCGAATCGTTTTGAGCAGCTTGTACACGGCCTGATAATCAGCGGGGTTGGTGCTGTTCGGATCCTTGTGCAGGTAGATCAAGCCAACCGAGAAAGCGTCTTCTGGTGAGTCGAGCACGGACACACCGCAGGTTTTCAGCCTGGATACGTATTGCGGATCGAACAGCAGGTCCCAGCTATCGTACGGTGCGTCCTTGCCCAGGATTTGCGTCACTTTCGTGACGTTATAGCCGATGCCGTCCGTTCCCCATGACCATGGCACCGTGTATTGATTGCCCGGATCGGCTGACGCAAGCATTTTCATGAGCACAGGATCCAGATTGGCCAGATTGGGAATCTTGCTCTTGTCGAGTTTCCGGTAGACGCCTGCTTCGATCTGCTTGCCGGCATAGGCGGACGATGGCACTACCACGTCATAGCCCGAGGATCCGCTCAGCAACTTTGCCTGCAAGGTGTCGTCGCCGTCATAGACGTCGTATCGCGTGTGAATGCCGGTTTCCTTTTCGAAGCCCGACACGGTGTCCTCGGCGATATTGTCCGACCAGTTGTAGACATTCAGCTCTTCGGCTTGAGCCTGATTTGCAGTCGCAGCCAGCATCCCCGATGCTGCGAGGAGTCCAGTGACGACGGTGATGAGATGGCGGGGTGTCATAGCAGCCTTTCGGTTTTAATGAAGGAACTCATGCAAGGGGGAGCAGCGTTACTCGGCTGAAGAAGGGCGGTCCGCGTGATTGACGTCGCGGCGCCAGCCAACTTGCTCCAATGCCTTCAGCAGCCGGGCGGCGCCGAGTGCCGGAACATGAACGCCTCGACCTTCCATGTCGTCAGCCGCAACCAGTGCGTTGAGGATGGCCTCTTCGACCGCTTCCGCAGCCGCGACGAATAGCGGAGAAATGAAATCGTGACTGACGCAGCGCAAGCTGATGACGGGTTCGCTCGCTTTGCCGTAGTCCGCCGCCGGTATGCCTCGGTTGCCTACCGAGAAGGCGATGAAGATGTCGCCACTCGAATATTCGGTGCCGCCGCCCACCCGGGCTAGTCCAATGCTTGCGCGTCGTGCGATCTGTTCGCACTGGTGCGGCAGAAGCGGCGCGTCAGTTGCCAGCGTCACGACGATCGATCCCATTCCGGGGACGCCCGTCTGGCGCCTGTCGAATGGCGACGGCAGATGCCGCAGCACCTCGCCAACCGGATAACCGGCCACACGCAGCGCGTCCCGACGGCCGTAGTTCGCCTGGACCAGTGCGCCGACGGTCCAGCCGCCGTCCTCGGGTGCGAGCTTGCGCGAGGCTGTTCCGATACCGCCTTTGAACTCATGACAAATCATGCCGGTGCCGCCGCCAACCGATCCTTCTGTGACCGGTCCACTGCGGGCCTCGGACTGCGCCTCGTGGACATGCGCCGCCGTGACGTGCTGTCCCCAGATGTCGTTCAGCACCCCATCGAAGGTTTCCAGCACGACCGGCATGCACCAGTACTGGCTATTGCCGACCGTTGCGCGTTCGGCGGCGACCAGTGCATCGCGAACCACACCGACGCTGTGCGTATTGGTGTAGGCAATGGGCGTGGTCAGCAATCCAGATTCGCGTATCCACTCCAGGCCGGTGGCATCGCCGTTTCCGTTGAGCACATGACAGCCCGCAAAACACGGCTCGAGCCGTGCGATGCCAGGGCGTGGTTCGATGATCGTCACGCCGGTTCGAATCGACCCTTCTGCTCGATTTTCGACCAGGGTACGATGACCGACTCTGACGCCTTGCACGTCGGTGATGCTGTTAAATGGACCGGGCGTGCCGTGGCCAACTCGAACGCCGATGTCTCTGATACCCATCCTTTTTCTCCTGTATTGCTCGCCGCAAGCAAGCCTGTCGGCGCGCATGCGCCGGGGTACAGAGATGGTAGGGTGGGCGGCGACGGGTGAAAATCAGGCCGAAGGGCTAGAACGAAGGGGCGACCTACCCTCTTAGGGGTAGTTGGGGAAACTGGCATGCAGCTTGAAGTAGCGGACGTTGCATTTCATCAGCGGCTTGGACGTCTGGTCGAAAAACTCGACGACAAACTGTTCTGGCATGCGCTGATCGACCTGTTGCGCAAAGTGGTCCACTTTGACAACTGGGTGGTGATGATCTTCTGGCCTAACGGGAAACCCCAGTTGATTGCGGAGATCCAGGCGCGCACGCCCCACGACGAACTGTTCAAAGGGTATTTGAATGGCGTTTATCTACTGGACCCTTTCTATCAATTCAGTCTCGGCGCGATCAGCCCGGGCGTGTATTGCCTCGACGAAGTGGCGCCCGATCATTTCCGGGAAACTGAATACTTTCGCCGCTATTTTTCAGTGAACGTGCTGGAGGATGAGGTGCAGTTCCTGGCCCCCCTGCCCGCGGGCGGAACGCTGTCGGTGTCGATGGGCAGCGAACGGCGCTTTAGTTCGACGGAAATCGGAACCCTTTGTCTTTACGGTGCGTGGTTGTTGCCGTTGATGTCCCATGCCCTGTCGGCACAGACCGCGGTGCTCCCCCCGCCGGCGAGTTCATCGGCGGGAAGTGACCGGCGCCTGCACTTCGAACAGGCGTTGCGCAAGCGGTCCAATGCGTCGTTGACCCATCGGGAAATCGAAATCGCGCTGATGATTCTTGCCGGTCATTCAACCAAAAATATGGCAAGGCTACTTGGCGTGTCACCTGCCACCGCAAAGGTCCACCGGCGCAATCTTTACAGGAAGCTGGATATCTCATCCCAGGCGACGCTGTTCCTGCTCATCATGGATGAAGAGCCGGAGGCGAGCTGAGGCGAACCGGTTCTGACGCCCGCGGCGACCTCGAATGCGCCACGATGCCTTTTCGCACAGCGTAACCTTGCGATTCTTTCATTGGGAATGCCGCAGGATGGAGTAACGTATTGGGGACTCAATTTTTCGCCAGGTCAAAATGAGCTTTGAGGCGCTTATGTCCACGGACGCAGACACAATCACGGACGAACTTGTCGCGGGAATCGCGGATCGCATGGTCGAGGAAGGCCGGAAAGTTTCCCCAGTGACCATTTGGCCGGAGATTCCGGGCGGTTCGATCGTTGCCATTGCGGCGGCCGTGCAACGCTGGCGCGAAAGCCGGCAGCCGCTCGCGCCCCACGTGCAGGTCCAGGCCGGGTTGCCGGAGCACATTGCCGAAACCATGATGAGTGCCGCGGACCGGCTCTGGATGGCAGCCCAAGGTGAGGCTGACCGGGCAGTCAGTCAGCACCTGAGTGCCTTGAACCAGCATCTCGACGCTGTTCGCGCGGAGCGGGACGAGGCTTTTGTCGAGTATCAAAAGACGACCGAAGAAGTTGCAACCGGGCGCGAGCGGCACATTGCGCTCACGAATGCGTTGAATGCTTCGGAGGAGGCGTCCACGCGCCTCGCAGCGGAACTCGCGACAGCGGCTGGCCGTGCCGAAGTTGCCGAGGCTCGCGTGGAGGAGCTGGCGCAACGTGTCTCGGTGGAAGAGGCCGCGCTGGAACACACGAAGGCGGAACTCGACGAGGAACGTCACGCGCGCGGCGAGTTGGCCGCCGCAGTCTCCGGCCAGAACGACCAGATCGCGCAAATGAAGCTTGAGCTCGACGAGGCGCGGCAGGAGATCACCTCGTTGGGCTACGACTGTCAGGCGAAGTCGGCCGAAGCGGATCGGGCATTGCAGGACGCCAGCGCGGCGTCATCGCGCGCGGATGCCGCTACGGCGCAGGCGAGCGAGAGCCTCGCGCGGGTCGCCGCGCTGGAAGCCGAGCGCGATGAGGCGCGTACTGCACTCGAAGCAGAGCGCCAGACGAGCGCAGCACGTCGTGAAGAGGCAGCGATTCAGTTTGATGAGTTGCAGCGCGTCAGCCGTGAACTGGAGGCGGCGCGGGAGCAGATCGGTGCTGCGACGCAAGCGAGCACAGCGGTGCGCGCTGAACTGGCTCAGGTTTCACAGGACGTGTCTGTCGCGAACGCGGAGCTGGCGCGTGTCTCGCAGGACTTGTCAGCCGCGCGGGAGCGGGCAGAGGCCGCCGAACATCGTGCGGAGGCGTCGGGGCAGCGCCTTGCAGAAGTCGAACAGGCAAAGTCGGCCGAAGCGGAGCGATGGTCGCAGGAGTTGAATGCGGCTTCATCCCGTGCTGACATCGCCACGGCGCAGGCGAACGAGAACCTTGCGCGGGTCGCCGCGATTGAGGCTGAACGGGATGAGGCGCGCGCTGCACTCGCAGCGGAACGTCAGGCAAGTACAGCGCGGATCGAAGAAGCGTCGATTCAGTTCGACGAACTGCAGCGCGTCGGCCGTGAACTGGAGGCGGCGCGGGAGCAGGTCGGCGCCATGACTGAGGCGAAAGCGGCTGTGAGCGCTGAGTTGGCGCGGGTTTCGCAGAACGCTTCTGCTGTGAGCGCTGAACTGGCTCTGGTCTCGCAAGACGTGTCTGCCGCGCGGGAGCGGGCAGAGGCCGCCGAGCATCATGCGGCGACGTTGGGGCAACGCCTCGCAGAAGTCGAACAGGCGAAGTCGGCCGAAGCGGAACGATGGTCGCAGGAATCCAGCGCGGCATCATCGCGCGCACAAGCTGCCACGGCGCAGGCGAACGAGAGCCTCGCGCGAGTCGCCTCGATTGAGGCCGAACTGCATGAGGCACGCGCCGCGCTCGAAGCCGAGCGCCAGACAAGCACCGCGCGGAGTGAGGAAGCGTCGACTCAGCGCAACGAACTGCAAGGCGTTGCGCGTGAGCTTGCAGAGGCGAGGGATCAGATCAGCGCCATGACCGCGGCGAGAACGGCCGCAATTGCCGAACTGGCCCAGGCGTCGCAGGATGCGTCTGCCGCGAAGGAGCGGGCAGACGCTGCCGAACAGCACGCGGCGGCTTTGGCGCAGCGCCTCGCAGAAGTCGAGAAGGCTCGCGCGGAGGACGCGCGACGTGGCCATCAACTTGTCAATCAAGCGGCCGAATCTGCAACGGCGGAAGAGGTTGCCGAGTTACAACGCCAGATATCGGCTCAGGCCAAAACGCATGAGAAGGCCTTTAACGAGCTTCGCACGATTGCTGAACAGTGGGTGGCGCACGCGAAAGACCTTAAAGAACGACTCGGTTCGGCAAACGAAAAGTTATTGTTTATCGACTCACGCAGCACCGGAGAGGTGGCGCTTATCCGTAAGCTCTCGTCTGAACTTGAGCGCCTTAAGCCGGATAGTGAGTTGATATCCCGGGACATACAGCAAAAGCTTATTGGGGCGACGATGGCCGAGCGACTTTCGCAGAAGGGTTATCGGTATGACCCGACGACGGCGGTTATGTCGAAAGTGGAGCGGTGATGTACGTGTGACTCGGTTCGAGCCGCGGTTTCGCCGCGGGGTGATGGGGCGATGGGGCGGCGGCCGATCCCCTCACCAGGGAACGACTCGTCCTAGATAGTCGAGGTAATGCAATCCAGAGCGCCCTTCATAGGCCTCGATCGTGTCGACCAGGTTCGGAATGCTTTCTTCGATGGTCAAGCGGGCCGTAGGACCGCCCATGTCTGTCTGGACCCATCCCGGTGCCATGATCAGGAGGCTCCGGGGATACTCGGCGCTACGCGCGGCGAAGGTGCGCATGAACATATTGAGTGCGGCCTTGCTCCCCCGGTAGACCTCATAATTCGCGTTAGTGGCATTGGTGATACTGCCTTGCCCTGAAGACATGACACCGATAGTCCCGGTTGGTGGAACAAGGCTTTGAAACGCCTCAATGACTCTCATCGGACTCAGTGAGTTCGTTACCATCACGCGTACAAATTCTTCGGTCGAAACGTCCGCTATCGTTTCACGATCGTCGTTTTTGACACCTGCATTGACAAAAAGCACGTCGATACGTCGGCCTGCAAGGCGGTCGCGCAGGGCGGCGATCTGCTCTGGAATCGTGATGTCGACCGTTTCAACTTCGAGCGCACCGGCGGAGGCTTCCGCGACATGACGAAGCTTTTCTGTAGAGCCGGCTCGCCCGGTGGCAATGACTCGGTAGCCGCGCTTCAGATACTCCTCTACCATCGCAAACCCCAGGCCGCGAGATGCGCCGATGAGGAGAACGGTTTTCTGCGAAGACGCATTTTGCATGAGCATTCCTTATAGACGAAGACGGTCTCGAGCCTGAAAGTAACGAGAGCGATCCTCTTTAGTGAGTCATGCCAGCCAATATAGTGGTGCAGAAGGAGTGGCGGAAGGTGCAACGAATGCAACTAATATATGCATCAGACGCCAGATCTCGCTGCCACTTACTACGACGAAGACATGCCTGAACCGGACCTCAATCTCCTTTTCGCACTCGACGCGTTGCTTACCGAAAAAAACGTGACACGTGCCGCCCGGGCATTGCAATTAAGTGCTTCTGCAATGAGCCGCACGCTTGCCCGACTTCGCGCTGCAACCGGCGACCCGTTGCTGGTCCGGGCAGGGCGCGATATGGTGTTGACGCCATACGCTGAAGGAATCCGTGAACGCACGCAAAATGCGGTTCATGAGGCGCGTGCCGTCCTTCGTCCGACCAGGGCGGAACCCGATTTCTCGATGTTGCGGCGAACCTTCACCATTCGAGCCAACGACGGTTTTGTCGAAGCCTTCGGCTCGCCGCTGATTGCTGCGGCAACGGCGGTTGCGCCACACGTATGTTTGCGCTTTGCACCGAAACCCGATAAAACCGCGAAGCATCTGCGAGACGGTTCGGCTGACCTTGAGATTGGTGTGTTAGGTGAGATGGGTCCAGAGGTGCGCCTACAGGCGCTATTCCGGGATCGTTTTGTGGGTGTGGTCAGAAAGGGGCATCCGCTGGAACTTGACGGCCAGGTCAGCGCCGAACGGTACGTCGCTTTCGGTCACGTCGTCGCTTCACGACAAGGACGCATAAGCGGACCTGTCGATGAAGCGTTGGCGGTTTCAGGTCTTGAACGAACCATCGTGGCCGTGGTGCCGAGCTTTCCCGCGGCGCTGGCCGTGGCGCGAACTTCGGACCTGATAGCACTCGTGCCCGCATCGCTTCTGGGTAATCAAACAGAACCTCAGGCAAACGTTGCGGGCGTCACAACGTATACCTTTGAACTGCCCGTGGCGACCGAGAGGATTACGGTGTCACAGATGTGGCATCCTCGTCTGGAGGTTGACCCGGTTCATCGCTGGCTCCGGCAACTCGTGCTATCGGTCTGTCGCCGACAGGTGCCGCTCTGAACAGCGGGGTTCAGGGGACCTTGTAAAATTTGCTTCGGCGGGGTACCGCACACCGGTGCCGTCTATTTAGCTTCTTCTGCCGAGTTATGGATGGCCTGGCCACCCTTCGATATGTCCTCGCCGGCTCCAGCTATCGTGTTGCAGCCCGCAAGGAGAGCGGTACCGGCGATTAGAATCAAAGCAATGAGTCGAGTCATGTTGGCTCCCCTGAGGAGTTGCTGGCGCCGGCAGCGGTGCCGATACCAGATGAGCATGAGTGCCGCGGATTCATCGGAGACCGCCGCATAAACCATGCTTGCATGACTAGCATTGTAAGCGAGAAGCGGGCCAGCGATGGCATCGGGCTTACATAGGGCTTGCGGTTCGAACCGCACCGATGCCGCCATTCCCTCGCGTCCCTCAGCTGTCGCCCTTTATGTGCACATTATCCTCAGTGTGGTATTGAGGATAATGAGTAATCAGCCCCCAGTTGTTGATGGCGTGCTTGCGCCCGTAGGCATTCATCGGTGAGTCGGGCGTGACGAAGACGGTCAGCGTGTTTTCTGCAGGGCCGTTGAACGGATGTACGCGCTCGTAGATTTCCATGGAGCGCTGCTTGCCCGCCCCTTTCGGCGGCTTCCCCTGAACGGAGGTGTTGGGCTTCGGGCCCGTGCCGTAAAAACCAACGCCGACCTGCTTGCGTTGGTACAGATTGACCACGTATTTCGGATAGAGAATGACGCAGCGCCGGGTGGTATCCCATTGCACCGGCAGGTGATCGGGCAAGCTCTGCAGCGATTGGAGCGCGAGGCGCAGATCGCTATAGGCTTCGGTTCTCTTTTGTTGTGCTTGCTGCCTCGGCGGACCGCCCACCGTCGCGTTGAACGCGGCCTCCGCGTCTGCACAGGCTGTGAGGTTCGGGCCGAGCAGCTTGCGCGTATTGGCGAGCGCGGTCGCCATCGCATTGTGAACCGCTTCCAGCGAAGCGTAGAACACCTCTTCTGAGGCGAAGCGCGAACTCACGCCGCTGGTGGGTGCCGGCTCGCCCTCAGGATCGAGCCCGGTGAGGAGCCGGTCTTTGAGCTGCTGATCGGTAAGGGACGGGTGATGCCGTGCCAGAACATGGCCGTGCTCGCCCTGGCGGGCCCTCACATGTGCGCGCACGCGGAGCGCCCTGACCCTCGGGCTGCGCAGTTCGTCCTCCAGACTCATGGTCGCAGGGGTCATGTTCATGTTCATGACATTGAGCCCGTTCATCGGCGGCGGAGGGGGAAACGGTGCGCCGTTGGGCGGCGGGTTCTGGTGCCGTGCGGCAACGCTCTGGCGAATGGCCAGGGCGCCCGGATCGTTGACGATCTGATCGGTGAGATTGCCGCCGCCTCCTCGTTGGCGCCCCAGGTTTTGAGGCGGAGGCCCGGGCGGAAGCGGAGGTTGTGGCGCTCCATTGTCATTGTCCGGCGCCGTCGACGCGTTCCCGGTTGTCAGCCAGTTGTAGAACTGCTGAGCGTAGCTAAAAAGTAGGTCCGACATTCGACAATCCCCCAGAAACCGAAAGTTCCCGTGAGCGTAGGCGGGTGGCGTTTCCCAAACGTTTCCGCCGGACTGCCAGTCTGTTGTCAGCCGGACAACCCGTACCGGCAATGTTTCACCAAAGCATGGGTACGCATCCGCTAATCCCCTAACGGTGGCCCTCAGTTTCCGTTCGCGCCACCTCCATATCCAGCACGGTGACGCCGTCGGCGGATCGAATGCGAAGCGTCCCGCCAAGCCGCCTGGCACGCGCCTGCATGCTGCGCATACCGGTCCCGGGATGCTGCTGGATAGCGGCGGGATCGAAGCCGATTCCGTTGTCGCGAACGGCCAGTGCAAGTTCGCGCTCGTCGCTGCGCAGGTCGATCTCGACCTGGCTTGCCCGGCTGTGTCTGAAGACGTTGGTCAGGGCTTCCTGAAGAATCCGCATGACATCGATGCTCTTCGAGGCTGGCAGATAGCACTGGTCAAGACCGGCGATCAACCAGCGGCACTCGATACCGTGGCTTTCCAGCAGGCTTGTGAGACGGTGTCGCAGCGGACCGATCTGATCGGCGAGAGACGATTCGCCGAGCGCCTGGTTCGAGGCCGTATCGATAATGATGCGCAGATCGTCGCGCAGCTCTTTCAGAATCGACAGGAAGCGTCCGGACGGGATGCCATGGGGCGCGTGCTCGAGGGTGGCAATGCTGCTCACAAGCGTGCCGCCCAGCCCGTCATGGAGATCGTGGGCGAGATTGAGCCGTTCGTTGAGCCGGACATTGGCGACTTCGAGTTCGTGCTCGCGATGCAGCGTGTTCGCGAGTTCGGCCCTGGCTGCGTCGACCGTCGTATTCAACTCCTCGTTGAACCGCTCGATACGGCGCAGATTGGCGACGAAATTCCACGCCAGCACCAGCGCCATGCCGATCATCTGCAACTGCGAGGTGAGGGCGGTGTAGTAGCGATTGTCATCGAGGATGCCGAGGAACGTCAGCAGGTCATGCACGCCGGCCGCCAGGAAAATGGCGATGCAAATCGACAGGATGCGGTGATCGGTGCGACCGTGACGCCACGCAAAGTAGAGAAAGACGAGGCACGTCGTGAAAAAGCTGCAGGCCTGCGCGATCGCCAGGACGGCGCGCGTCGCGCTCATATGGCTATGCGGCGTCGCGAGCATGGCGGCGGTGCCGACGGCCACGAGCACCCAGAGTACGGTCTCGAGGCGTGGCAAACGTCGCTCGCAAAAGCGTACGCAGAACATCGTGAAGGCGGCGCTGTACGTAATCAGCGCGATCGAGTTCGCACTTTCCCAGGCGTCGGTGCTTGCAAACGGCCACGGGCTCGTCACCAACTGGTTGAGCGCCACCCACCACCACGTCAGCGACATCAAACTGAACCAGCCGTAAACGACTTCCTGTTGCCGCATCAGCCATAACGCGAAAAAGAAGCACCCGAGCGTGGCCGTCACGGCAAGGCTGGACAGTTGCAGATCGTGGCGCAGCCAGTAGTCGGTTTCGTAAAGACGCTCAAGCGTGTCGGGATCGCCTATCGAAACGTTGCCGAGTCCGGGCTGATACTGCGAGAGCCCCGACACGCGTACGAGCAGCGTATTGGCGCCCTCCCGCAGCAACGGTGGGCTCAAGACCCGGTAGCGCGGTTCGTTCCAGGCCCGCGTCAACGGTTCAACCAGTTGCCGGTCGCGCACCAGCAAGCTGCCGTTGAGATAGATCGCGCCGGCCATGTTCAGATAGTCGAGCATCAGCGCGACAGGATGAGTCACGTCGGCCTGCTGCCACGAGAGCCGGTACCAGACGACGCCATCGAACTCGGGCCAGCGTGAAGACCAGTCGTCGGGCAGCGATACCGGGATCCAGCCTGCCGATGGCGGACTATCGGCCTGCCAGTCCGAGCGAGCCGCTTCGATGCGTAGATGCGTGAGGGTGTCGGCGTGCGCCGGCACGGCGGCCGCGATGCCGGTGTGGAGCGCGAGGGTCCAGATCAGGGCAACAAGCCATGCGTACGTGCTTCGAATACGGCCTGAGTACGCGAGTTGACCGCCAGTTTCTTGTAGATGTTCTTGACGTGACATTCGACCGTTAGCCTGGACAGGGAAAGCACTTCGGAAATCTCGCGATTGGTGAGCCCTTTGCTGACCAGCACCAGGATTTCGACTTCCCTCGGACTGAGCGGCGAGAGTGTCGGTGGCTTGGCATGGGTTACGCTGGCCCGCCTGACCAGGCCGCTCAGATCGAGGATGCGCCTCGCAACGAACGGGTCGATCGGGGCGCCGCCCCGCAGCGCGCTGCGAATCGACATCGCGATTTCAACGTCGTCGCGTTCCTTGAGCAGGTAGCCCGTCGCGCCGGCCTGGAGGGCGGTCACGATGACCTGCTCGGTGCTCCACGCGGAGATTACCAGAATCGGCAATGCCTCATCCCGCCCATGCAAGGCGCGTATCAGGTCGATGCCGTTGCCGTCCGGCAGGCCGACGTCGACCAGTACCATCGCGAACGGATGGTCGGCTAGCCGCGCATCGGCTTCGGCAATGCTGCCCGCGAAGGACAGGATGTCGTCCGCGTAACCCAGGGTGGCGAGAATCGCGCGTAGCCGGACCTGCATCGGCGGTTCGTCCTCGACGATCAGGAGCGGACCGGGCAGCACGGATTCGAAGGCGTCGGACGAAGGTTGCGCCATGAGGGCAGCGTAGGGGGAGTGAACCGGTGAGGGGATTGCCGGAATGGCCGGCAACGCCAGATTGAATGCTTCTCGACGGTATTCCAGTCGCTCGGTGCTGACTATACCTGGAAACAGGTATAGCCGAACACACAACATCTACTTCACCGCCCCCAGCGCCAGCCCTTTCACCAGGAACCGCTGCAACCACGCAAACACAATCGAAACGGGTAACGTTGCGCAGAGGGTGGCGGCCATCACCAGATGCCACTCGACAACGTACTTCCCGGCGACCATATCGGTAACCTGCACGGTGAGCGTCTTATTCTCCGGCGACCGGATCAACGTATAAACAACCGCAAATTCATTCCACGCATTGATAAAAGTAAAGATCGCCGTCACGACAATCGCAGGCACGGCCAGCGGCAAGAACACCTTAAAAACAGCGCGCGTTCTTCCACACCCCTCCAACCACGCCGCTTCTTCAAGATCCCGTGGCACCGTCTGAAAGTACGAAGACAACATCCAGACCGCAAACGCGATATTAAAAGCCGCATAAGAAACGATGACCCCGATCCTGGAGTCAACCAGATTCCCATCCCCGTAAGGAATCATCGCTGCCAGCCGGAACAAGCCGACAACCAGCAAGATCGGCGACAACATCTGCGTCACCAGCAGAAACTGCGAATACAGTCCCTTCCCGCGAAACGGAAACCTCGCCAGCGCATAAGCCGCCGGCAAGCTCACCGCCAGCGCCAATGCGGTCGACAAGAAGCTAATCACGCAGCTATTCCTCAGCGCCACACCAAAGTTAGCCGCAACCCACATGTCCGAAAAATTGCTCCACTGCCAATGCACCGGCAACCATCTCGCCGGATAAACAAAGATCTCAGTCGCAGGCTTCAACGCTGTAAACAACATCACGGCAAACGGAAACAGCACGGCCACGATCAGCGGCGACAACGCCAGCCAGCACCACAGCGAGCGCTTCATCTTGACGCTCAGACTCATGACGGCTCCCCTTCTTTGGCGGGCTGCAGGCGCAGATAGGCGATCGAGAAAACGAACAGCATGACGAGCATGATCAGCGACACCGCCGCGGCTTCGCCGGGACGACCCAGCCTGAAACCAAGCTCATAAAGATACGTGACGAGAATATGCGTGCCGTTGTCCGGCCCGCCTTGCGTCATCACCCAGATGATCGGGAAAGAATTGAACACGTAGATCACATTCAACAGAATCGTCATGTTGATGAACGGCCGCAAGAGCGGCATTGTCAGCTTACGAAACTGCTGCCACGCACTGGCGCCATCCATCCGCGCCGCTTCATAAATGTCGCCCGGCACCGACGACAACCCACCCAGCAGAATCGTCACCGTAAATGGAATCGACACCAGAATGCCGACGGCGATCTCCACGGGGAATGCGAGTTCCGGCGTCGCGAGCCAATGAATCGGACCGCTGATGAATCCAAGCCGCTGCAACGTGACGTTGACCATGCCGTAGTCGTCGTTGAAGGCCCAGCGCCACACCACGGCGGTCATGGTCAGCGAGACGGACCACGGCAGCATCACAATCGTGCGCGCTACGCCGCGTCCATAAAAATCCTGATTCAGCACCAGCGCAACCGGCACCGAAATCAGCACCGTGCCGCCTACCACGCACACGGTCCAGACGATCGTCCGTTTGGCGGCGGCGAGAAACGCAGGGTCGGTGAAAATCGTATAGAAGTTCTGCAGGCCGGTGAAATCTCGAATTGCGCCAAAGCGCGACACCTCGTGCAGCGATTGCCACACGATGTTGAAAATCGGATAGCTGATGATAAAAAGCGCCAACACCAGGCTCGGCGCAATCAGCAACCAGGGCGCCTGAAGGCGCGAAGAAGCGGAACGACTCATGCGTGCTCGATCGTATGACGCGTCCACATTAAAACCGCAGGCGCGACGGGATGGGCCGGATAGTGCAAATCGTGCAAAACGTGCATTACGACCGAAACGCGCGCCGCCTTCGCAACGGCGGCGCGCGTTCCGTGTTCAGCAAATCACTACGTGACTACGCGTGTCACTTACCGAGCGACTTGTTCGCTTGCGCCGCCGCGGCGGTCAATGCGTCGGCGGGCTTCGCCTTGCCCAGGTAGATCGATTGCATTGAATCGGTCACAGCCTTCGCGGTGTCTTCCCAACCGGTCACGGTCGGCGCGAAGTGGGCAGTCGGCAGCAGCGCGACGAACGCTTTGGTGTCCGGATCGTTGAACGCCGGATCGGTCGCCTCAGCCTTGGTGGTCGGCAGGAAGCCTTCGGTCGTCGTGAACTCGACACGCGGTTCCTTCGTGAACAGATAGTCGAGGAACTTCCAGGCTGACTTCTTCACCTTCGAGTTCTTGAACATCACGATCGAGTCCGTCACCGCGTAGGTGGCGTGCGTGGTGCCCATCGGGATCGGATCGATGCCGTACTTCAGGTTCGGCGCTTCCTTCTTGATCTGCTTCGCGAGGAACGGTGCGGAGATCATCATCGCGACGCGGCCCTGCTTGAACAGGTTCTGCACGTCTTCGCGGCTGTAGCCGGTCACGCCGGGCTGCGTCAGGCCGTCGTCGATCATGGTCTTGTACAGCGTGGCGGCCTTGATGCCGGCCGGCGAACTGAACGCCGCCTTGCCGTCCTTGCCGACGACGTCGCCGCCGTTGGTCCACAGGGCGTAGTAATAGTAGACGTCGGTTTCGATTTCCTTGCCTTGCAGACCGAAGCCGGCAACGCCCTGCGCCTTCAGCTTCTTCGACGCATCGATCACGTCATTCCACGTTTTCGGGCCGTCGGGATAGCCGACCTTCGCGAGCAGATCTTTGTTGTAGTAGAGCGCGCGTGCGGAGGCGGCGATCGGCAGGCCGTACACCTTGCCGTTGATCTCACCCGGTGCGAGGAACGGGCCGATGAAGCGGCCCTTGAAGCTGGCGTCCATGTAGCTGTCGAGCGGTTCGGCAACGTCGTCCTTCACGAAGTCGAGCAGCCAGCGCGTACCGACGATCGCCAGGTCGGCGTTGGCGCCGCCGGAGATGTCCGTTTGCAGCTTCTGTTGCAGCGTGTCCCAGTTCACGTCTTCGATCTTGATCGTCGTGCCGGGATTGGCCTTCTCGAAGTTACGGGCCATTTTTTCGAAGTACGGCGCGGTCGCGTCGCTGTAATGCGCGACCGTCACGCGGACCGTGTCGGCGTGAGCCGCGACGGCGATACCTGCAAACGCGAGCGCCACGGCAACTTTGCCGAGCGCGAGGGAAGCACGGGCATGCAACGACATTTCTCTCTCCTGTGTCGAACGGAGTTAGCGCTTTAGCACTGACTCCGGTCCCATCCAACGATGGTGGGGTGGTCTGCTGCCGTCGCCGGCCGCTTTGGGTTAAATTGTTTGAAAAAATCCTACATGACGCAAAATAGCTTGTCACGTAGGGTCTGCCATATTTTTTATCAGCGGGTTTTGTGCATAAGATGCTGTAAAGCAGGGGTATTCTGCATAGTGAGAAGTCATGGATACCCAATATTCGGGATGACTAGACAACTGTTCGATGCCGGTTTTGTAGGAAATTTACATGCTAGACCGGTGCTGCAGCGGGATTGAGGAACGAGGGCAGACATGAATCGTGTGGTGTTAGTGACGGGCGCTTGCGGCGGTATCGGCAGCGTCTTGTGCAAGCGCTTCGTGGAGCAGGGCGATACCGTGCTGGCGCTCGATATCGACGCGGTCGCGCTTCACGGATTGGTGGCGCAACTCGGCGAGGCGCATATCACGCCTATCGCGGTCGACCTCGGTGACGCTGCCGCAGTGCAGCAGGCGGTTGCGGAGGCGGTGAAGACGCGCGGTCCGGTGGACGTGCTGGTTGCCAACGCAGGGGCCGCCAAAGGTCTGACGCTTGCCACGACCGACGCCGCCAGTTGGCAGCGCGACATTCATCTCAATCTGAACGGCACGTATCACACGGTCGAAGCGGTGCGCGCGTCGATGATCGAACGGCAGAAGGGCGTGCTGGTGCTGATCGGCTCGGTGAACGGCATGGCCGCACTCGGGCATCCGGCGTATAGCGCGGCGAAGGCGGGGCTCATCAGCTATACGAAAGCGCTGGCGATCGAACTGGGCCGCTACGGCATTCGCGCGAACATTGTGTGTCCGGGCACGGTGAAGACGCAGGCGTGGCACGCGCGCGTCGACAAGAATCCGCAAGTATTCGAGGATCTGAAGAAGTGGTACCCGTTGCGCGACTTTGCGACGCCTGACGACATTGCGGATGCAGTGATGTTCCTCGCGTCGCCCATGGCGCGCGTGATTACCGGCGTCGCGTTGCCGGTCGACGGTGGGCTGATGGCCGGCAACCGGTTGATGGCGGAAGAACTGACGCTGGAATCGTTTTGAACAGCGTGGAACGGTTTTGACGAGATAGCGCGGCGTGTTCCTTGCTCGATGAAACCGGGCAGCACGCCCGCACGACGATGCAGCACGACGATGAGGACAGCATGGCAGCAGTGCAACTGAGCGGCATCTTCAAACGCTATGGCGACACGCAAGTGGTGCACGGCATCGATCTCCACATCGACGACGGCGAGTTTGTCGTGCTGGTCGGTCCGTCGGGTTGCGGCAAGAGCACGCTGATGCGTATGGTGGCGGGGCTCGAAGAAATCAGCGGCGGCGATCTGATGATAGGCGGCACGCGCGCGAATATGCTCCCGCCGCAGCAACGCAATATCTCGATGGTGTTTCAGAGTTACGCGCTCTATCCGCATCTGTCGGTCTACGAAAACATTGCGTTCGGGCCGCGGATTCGCAAGGAATTGTCGGCAAGTTTCAAGCCGCGGATCGAAGCCGCCGCGAAGATGCTGAACCTCAGCGGCTATCTGGATCGCTTGCCGCGCGCGCTGTCGGGTGGCCAACGTCAGCGGGTGGCGATGGGCCGCGCGGTGGTGCGCGAGCCGTCGTTATTCCTGTTCGACGAACCGCTCTCCAATCTCGACGCCAAGCTACGCGTGCAGATGCGCACGGAAATCAAGGCGCTGCATCAGCGTCTGAAGAACACGGTGATCTACGTCACGCACGATCAGATCGAAGCAATGACGATGGCCGACCGCATCGTCGTGATGAACGCGGGGCGGATCGAACAGATCGGGCGTCCGCTGGAACTGTACGACCGTCCGGCGAATCTGTTTGTCGCGAGCTTCCTCGGCTCGCCGTCGATGAATTTCGCGGAGGGCGTGTTGATCAATCGGACGCAAGGACAGGGCTTTGCGCTAAAACTCACGGACGGTGGCGAGATCGTGCTGGAAGGTACCCCGGCCTCAGCGGTGGCCGGCGCGAAGGTCACACTCGGCGTACGTCCCGAACACATTGAAACAATGGCTGACAAGCCGGACGCCATGATGGAGGTCGAAGTGGTCGAGCCGACTGGCGCCGAGACCCATTTGTACGGGAAAATAGGCGGCAGCACGTGGTGCGTGACGACTCGCCAGCGCTCGAAAATCGAGCCCGGTCAGCGCGTGACGCTGCGCCTGCCGGCCGAGCATATTCATCTGTTCGATACGGAGAGTGGACGCAGGCTGGTCTGAACCGCGTGTTGCCGCTTGAGGCTGATTCAAGCAGTTTGAAGCTGCGACGCGACGCGGATTCATCTAACCCTTAAGGAACACCGGGTGTCCGCACCGAACTTGATTCCCCACATCCGCGGCGCGCTGGCCAATTTGCGGCCCGCCGAGCGCAAAGTTGCCGACATGGTGCTGAGCGACGTCGACTTTGCGATGCGCGCGAGCATTACCGAACTTGCGCAGCGCGCGGAGGTGTCCGAGCCTTCCGTCACGCGCTTTTGCCGCGCGATCGGCGCGCATGGTCTGCGCGACTTCAAGATGCAATTGGCGCAGAGTGTGGCGGGCGGGGTGCCGTATGCGTCGACGGCGGTTGCGCGTGATGACGATGCGCAGACCTTGATGGAGAAGGTGGGGGAGGCTGCCGTCGATGGGATTACGCATGCGTGTGGTGCGTTGGATCCGGCGGTGTTCGAGAGTGCGGTTGCGGCGTTGTCGAGCGCGGGGCGGGTTTTCTTCTTTGGCGTGGGCTCGGGGTCGGGGCTCGTTGCGCAAGACGCGGCTTTGAGGTTTTTGCGGCTGGATATTGCTGCTACTGCGTTTACCGATGGTCATTTGCAACGGCTTTACGCGGGCCTGATGGAGCCGGGTGATGTGGCCTTTGCGATTTCACATTCCGGACGCAGCGTCGAAGTGAATGAAAGCATTCAGATCGCCAAGGAGCGTGGCGCGACGACGATTGCGCTGACGAATGTGGGTTCACGGCTCGCGTGGCTGGTC
The DNA here is from genome assembly GCF_905220975.1 of Paraburkholderia haematera. GTDB lineage: Bacteria > Pseudomonadota > Gammaproteobacteria > Burkholderiales > Burkholderiaceae > Paraburkholderia > Paraburkholderia haematera. Next base: position 166,539 of record NZ_CAJNBK010000005.1, read on the forward strand.
GATATTCCGCTGCTGCTGCGCGTGCCGAGTCCGGTCGATCCGAATACGCCAGGTGTGTCGCGGCTCGTGCATCTGTGCATCATGGACGCGCTGGCAATCGGCGTCGCGTTGAAGGCGGGGCCCAAGACGCTTGAGAAGATGCGGCACGCGAAAGCGCGGTTGTCGTCGCATGAGCCGGAGGCGGCGGGGGATTGACCAGGACAGTCCGCTTCTGGCGCTCCACGACGAATACGTGAAGCATGCGTGAAGCGTCACGCTGCTTGAGTTCGCCAGGCGATCATGCCCGCCGTGCGCGCTCGAACCTCCGGCGAGGCTAAACAGGTTGCAACGGCCTCGTATCCTGGCGTGCCTGGATAGGGGGCGACAAGCGTGGGCGGGCTGTGATTGGCGGGGCACAGGATAATGGATTCGTCAGGGCCGATTGCAGCGAGATCCAGGATCGCTGAAGAGCGTGTCATCAGAAACAGAGCGCGCGCGCCTGTTTTGGCGCGTTGGCGGAGATGGACGATCAATGCTTCCTGCGTGGCCTGATCCAGCCCTTGCTCTACCATGTCGACGACAAGAACAACGTGCCCTTCGGATTCCAGGCCGACGAGCAGAGCGGTGAGCGCTTCCGATTCTGTCGCGCCTTCGTCGGTGAGCCACGCCAGCGTCTGATCCACTCGCGATCTGAGAGCCGAATCCGCTTCCAGGCGGGCTACGGTAACGGCATTGCCATCGTTTATCCGCTCGAGGCCGAGGAAAGCGGCATTCGGCAGGTTCTCGGCCAGACATATCGCCAGCCGTGTCTTACCGCTTCCCAAAGGACCGATGATGTAGTTCAACGGCCGGATTTCGCGAAGTTCGAACCGTTCGCCACCCCACGGCCAGGGGAGGTCAAAGGCCGTGCCGAATTCCGCGGAAGGGTTGAGCAGGCGCGCCAGTTCTCCGTCGGCGGGCGCCTGGCCTCGGGCGAGATCCGCCCGCAGCCCCCTGACCTTGGCTATCGTCTCCACGAGCTGGCGAATTCCAGCTTCAAGCGTCGCTTCATGCGCAGCCAGAGCGGGTTCGAGACTTTGAGCGTCGCCTTTCAGCACGTGTGCCACCTGGGCGAGGCTGAGGCCAAGCGCACGCAGGGCCACAATTTCCGCTGCACGAATCATCTCGTCGGGACCATAGGTACGATACCCGGCGACAGTGCGCTCCGGCGTCACCAAGCCTCGCTGCTCGTAAAGCCGCAGCGCTTTGGTTGAGACGCCGAGTCGTTGCGCCGCTTCGGAAGCACTCAAAAATTGGGTGGAACAGCGCATGAGTCACCTCTTCGTTTTGCTGACGATGCACATCATGAAGTTGGCCCTTGGGGCCGAGTCAACAGGATATTGGCAGCGCGGTATCGTTTTCACGGCATCGTTTTACAACGAACTGCGCGCACCATAAAATCCGCCGGACTAACTGAATCCGTACATGCATCGCGCATTGTCAAAGCGCATTGTCCAGGATATCCCGAAGGGAACATGAAAAAGCTTATCGCTTCAGCCCTGCTGTGCCTGCCCCTGCTCGCGCACGCCGGCACTGGCGACACCGCTTACCGCGTGCCCAAAGCTTTGCACCATGAATAACGGCGGGACAGCACCGGCGCGGTGGCGAGTGCGCGGCGGGCTCGCTGCTTGCATCGTGCCGCTGCTCGTGTTGTTGCTGACGCTCGTCGGCGCTTGCGGCAAGCCGCCGGCACCGTTGTCGAACGATGCCTATATCTGGCAACGCAAATGGACACCTTCCGTCACCTCCGCGATTGAATACAGCAGCGGCTTCGTTCAAACGTGGCATGTGCTCGCCGCAGAAAAAGACACCCAAGACGACTGGACCCTCGTCTCGCCCGGTTGGGCGACGCTCGCCGCAGCACACGCGCCCGTCACAGCCGTCATCCGGATCGACGGCCAACTCGACGATCTGAATACGTTGCCGGTCGCGCACATCGTCAAGCTCGCCGCGGACTGGAAGCAACACGGCGTGACACTCGCGGCTATCGAAATCGATCACGACTGCGCGACATCCCGACTCGCCGTATACACGCGCTTCCTCTCCGCGTTACGTGCGCAACTCGATCCCACCGTCAAACTGACGATTACCGCGCTGCCCACCTGGCTCGACAGCCCCGCGCTCGACGCGCTGCTGGCTCAAGCCGATGAATCCATCCTGCAGGTGCACGCGGTCATGAACCCGGCGCGAGGCCTGTTCGACCCGACGCAAGCGCGCGCAAGGTTGCGCGAATTCGCGCAACGCACCACGCATCCGTGGCGCGTTGCGTTGCCGACATACGGCACGCGCGTCACATGGGGCGATGACGGCCGCGTGGCCGGCATCGAAAGCGAGCGCCCGATGTTGCTCGCCAACGGCTTCACGCAAGGGGTATCGCATGAACTCGTCGCGCAACCGGAGCAGATCAGCGCTTTCGTCGCGCGGATCGAACGCGACGCGTTGCCGGGACTCAAGGGCATCGTCTGGTTCCGTCTCCCTACCGATGCCGACGAGCGAGCCTGGAGTCTCGCCACCTGGCGCGCCGTGCTCACGCGCGCGCCGCTGACGGCCGCCATTGCCGCCGACGTGCGCCAAAGCGCGCAGCAGCCGGGCCTCTTCGACGTCTCGCTCGTCAGCGGCGGCAATACCGACGCGCCACTCCCTGCTGTCGTGCGCACCGGTTCCTCATGTGAAGCCGCCGACGGCATCAACGGCTACGCACTCGACTATGACGCGCACGGCATGCTGCTGCGGCGTGTCCAACCCGGCTTGCTGCGCGCGGAAATGCGCCGCGACATCGGTTGGCTTCGCTGCGGCGAAGCCGATAACAAAAAGGTCTCTGTTCATGTTGAACCGTAAATATCTCGCGCTCGGCGGCGGGTTCGCGTTGTTGGCTGGCGCGGTCATCGTCCACGCGTGCGGACCATTTTTTCCGCTGCAATTGCTCGACAATCGCGCGGGCACGCTATCCGGTACGCCGAACAATTCGTTTGCGTATGAAGCCGCGCGTCTTGTGAAGCCGGGCGATCGTCTATTGGCGCCTGAAGCCGTGCGCGTTCCGGCGGGACAGCAGCCTGTCGATCCTGCCAGGGCGGTGTTGGCGGGCCTCTCGCCAGAACAGATCGCAACGCTGGCCGAGATGGCCAAGGCCGCTGACGGTGACGCCGCTTTTGCAATGGGAACGGGCGTGCCGGAGGCGCAGCGGCTCTTTGCAGCCGCGGACGTCGATTTCGAGCACGCGCTGGCGGCCTGCACAAGCACGGCAAGTGCAGCGGCGGATGCGCCTGCATCCCGCGCAAATGCAGCTGCCGAAAATGCAGACGCCGCCAATGCAGCCGCCGCAGACGCAGACGCCGCTGCGTCGAGCGCCTCGCCCGATACTGACGCAGCAAACACAACAGCCGCCCGATCCCCCTGCGCTGCACGCGAACCGCTACTCGGCCGTGCGGCCACGCGACTCGACGCGATCCTCGCATTGCCCGCCTCAGCCAGCGCTCCACGCGTGGTGGCCGCGGCAATCGAACTCGCGGCGATTGCCCAGGCCCGAGCAGACGACTGCAAGAGGGGCAACGCCTGTGCCGTGCTCACGGCCGCATTGCCGGCGGCCTACGCAAAACCGCGCGCGCTCGCGGCGAATGGCGCCCCCGATCCCGAAGGCCTGGCGGTGGCCAGCTTCGGCGACGAGGCGCTCACCTATCTGCACGACAAGAAGACCGGCAAACAATGCGATTACCGCAGCTTCCTGAATAACACGCCGTGCGCGGCGGCGATCGCGCCGGCGAATCTCAAACAGGCCATCGACCTCTATGCGCAGGAGGCGGCACGCGGTGGCGGCAGCGGCTTGCAATCCATGCGCTTCATCGCTGCGTGGACGCTGGCCGACAAGGCGCGCGTCGCGTCACTGATCGACGACCCGGTCGCGCAACGTTTGCTGGTCGCGTATGCGCTCGCGCGCGAAGGCGACATCGTCAAGGACCAACCGGCGAGTGAATTCGAATACTACGGTGGCTACGACAACAGTTACGGCCCGACCGGTTATGCCGATGCCTCCCGCGGCGACAAGGGCATCAAATCCAACCCGGCGTTGGTGTCGCTGGTCGAGGCGATCCAGCAACGCGGCATCGACCATGTGGCGGGTGCCGATCGCCTCGCCGCGCTCGCCTATCGAGTCGGCCGCTACGATTTCGCCAGTACGCTGGTGGCGCGTGAACACAGCGCGCTCGCAAGCTGGGTGAGCGCAAAGCTCGCCTTGCGCCGGGGCGATACGGCGGCTGCGGTTAAGGCCTATGCGCAGGCCGCCAAAGCGTTCCCATCCGCCGATTCGAGCGTCGAGCCGGCCGGCGCGCAGTTGATCGAGGGCGAGCAGGCGGTGTTGACGCTGTCGCGCGGCCAGTATGTCGAGGCGCTCGGCTACCTGTTTGACGCGGCGTCGCGACAGGACAAGAACGGTGCGTACGACGACTCTGTCTCCGAAGTCGCTTACGGCAGCGACATGGCCTACATCGCGGAACGCGTGCTTACCACGGACGAACTGAAGCGCTTCGTCGACACGCGCGCGCTCGCATCGGCGGTGCCGCCGGTGCCATCGTCCGATGCGAGTGCCAACGCTTACTACGCCTTGCGCCCGACCACCGCCGATACGTTGCGTTATCTGCTCGCGCGCCGCCTCGTGCGCGATGGCCGGATCGACGAAGCGCTGCCGTATTTCCCCGCCGACAACGATCCGCGCTACGTCTCCTTCAGTTGGGAGGGTGGCCAGACAACCCGCAAGCAATTGCAGCTTCGCAAGCTCGCGCGTGACTATGCGGCCGCGCTGGACGAGGCGCAGCATGCGTGGACGCGCACGAACCGCGCGCGTGGCTGGTTCGACGCTGCGACGCTCGCGAAGCGGTCCGGCATGGAGTTGATGGGCTATGAGCAAGGGCCGGATTTTCACGACGTCGACGGCGCGTTCGCAGGTGGATCGGGACGCTCAGGCGTTATCGGTGCGCGGGTGAATCGGGCTTCCGAGGCTGGCGCGGCCCGTGCGCCCGCGGTACCGGACACACCGGCGGCGCGCGCGCAGGCGGATCTGGCTGGACCGTTCGTCACCGCTGACGAGAAGCGCCGCTATGCGGCCAGCGAGAGCAAACCGTTGACGCGTTTTCACTACCGCGAAATCGCTGCCGACTACATCGGCAAAGCGGCCGACGGGCTGCCGCCGCGTTCGCAGGCATTCGCCGCCGTGCTATGCCGTGGGACCGGCTGGATGCACAACGACGATCCGTCGCGCGCGCTCGGTTTTTATCAGCGCTATGTCAAGGAGGGGGCTTTCGTCGACTTCGGCGGTCCGTTCGGCACGTTGTGCCCCGAACCGGATTTCCGCGCCGCGGCGGCGTTCACCTATACGCAGGCATGGCGCAACGTGAAGCGTGACGCAGGGCGCAATAAGAAACGCGTGGCGCTGATCGGGCTGCTGATCGCCGCGGGTGTGATCGGTGTGGGCGTGTGGCGCTATCGGAAGACGAAGGCGCGGCCAGACTGAGGCCGCGCCTGTCCCCCGCATAGGGCCGCGATGGAATCACCAACCTTCGGTCAGTTCCATCGCCTGTTGCATGGCCCAAATGTCATTGTGTCGCGCAGGTGAAGCTCGAGGCCGTGTTGACGTCGCCCGAGCCGTTGTATTTCGGCCAGCTCGGGAATTCGCACAGCGGTCGGGTCCGTCCCGGAACACCGGCCGTGTCGGCGACAACCTGAGGCGGCGGCGTCGTGCCATGTTCAACCCAATTTTCCATGGTCGTCAGTGAATCCCAGGCGGCGTTGTACACCGTGCTGACGGCGTGGCCATAGCCTGGAATCTCGTAGAAGCGCACGAAGTTGGCGACGTTCGATACCCCCATGGTGCTCTGCAGGCGTTGATAGTACTGCTCGGTCGACCGGGTGCTGACGAGCACATCGGACATGCCATGCGCCATCAGGATCTTGCCGCCCTTCGCATTGAAGGCCGACAGGTCGGTTTTGTTATCGTCCTGGATGCCAGTCAACTGACTGATGCGTGTCTGCAGTGTGCCCGGGTTTTGCGGATCGACGGTAAGCGAATTGAAGTTCGGATCACGCGTCACGAAATAGCGGATCCACTGATCCCAGAACACACTCATGTACGGTGCCGTGTTGGGCATCGGTGACGCCGGCTGCGAAGTGCCGAGCGCAAGCGTCGTCACGGTAGGCTGCAACGGCGACGCATTCACGACGCCCAGATCCGCACCGTAGACGTTAAACCCGGGATACTGGGTTTCGCCGCTGGCGAGTGCGTAGTTGAAGGTGATCGGCGTGTTGTACACGTTGAGCGCGCCGATCTGGGCATCCGACAGGCAGGTGTCGCCGGTATCCGCCCCGCCGGGGCAGCGCAAGGGCGTGCCATTCAGGGTGGCCGTAGACGGATTGAAGCTCGCGTTGCAAGCGTTGATGTTGCTGATCAATCCATCCGCGACGCCATCCAGCGCGTCGCACGCAGCTATCACCGTGTCATGAAGCACCTTGCGTTTGGACTGATCGAGGTACGCACCGGGAGCCGCGAGGGCGCGTGTGATCCGGCCGAACTGCAGATCCAGGCTGGCGGCGTTCCACGCCGGATACAGGACGATCGACCCGTCCCAGTCTTGCGGCCATCGTTGGACGACAGCCAGTGCCTCGCGGCCGCCGGATGAGCCACCCGCGAAATACGACCTCGTCGGCGCGTTGACCGCGTAGCGCGCATCGATCAGATAGACGGCTGCATCACGGGTTTTCTTCAACGCGTCACCGGCAAAATTCTGGACCGCTTCGTCGTTTACGCCGAACGATCCATCCTTGCTGCCCAGCGCATTGGCCTGGTGGCCCGAGTCGCTTGCGAAGGTGGCGTAGCCGCGTCCAAGCGGGGTGAGCTGGTTGGTCGGGCCCGCAGGAACATTGCCTGTCGGAGAGGGAATCGTGCCGTCATAGCCGCCGCCGCCGAACATCATGATCTTGGTATTCCAGGTAGTCGGCAAGGCAAGCTGGAAATTGATCTTTGGCGCCGCAGGATCGACAGGGCTGATTGCCCCCGTGACCATGCAGTATTCGCCAGTCGCCGTGGCGCCCGTGCCCGACGCGGGGACCGTGGTTGCCGCGGTCACGGCCGCGCCCGTGGTCGGCAGGCCGATGGAGGACGCGGGCACGCTCATGCCGGCCAGTTGCGCGCAACTCAGTGCCACGCGTGATGGCGCATTGCTATCGATATGGCCGCCGCATCCGGACAGCAAAATAAGTATTCCAGCCGACGCGATAAGCCATTCCGCTCCGGACGAGTTCAAAACATGACCAAGGTGTCTCGCACGCAATTGTTGCCTCCATGATTGTTTGGTTATGTCGCTGAGAACTTGAATAACAACGGGTTCGACCAGTCGTACAGCGGTAAAACAATACACCCGCACAGGGCAAAGCGACCGGGGCCATCAAGCAGACTCTGTGCCATATGAGGTGAAATGCGCTGCCGCCGGCCTGTGCGCCTATCTGCCTGCGCGCCGGTGAGAAGAATTACTTTAAAAGCGTCTCAAATCGCGGACGTTATGTGGAAAGGCGTTGTTTCGACATGGATAAACCCGGTTATATACAAGGGCTTGCCGCTAATCTCAAAAGTGAGATTAGCTTGTCGATAAATTGAGACTTGATGCGCAGCGAATGAATGGACCCGATCAGTTCCGATTGCTGGGCTCGTAAATCGATTACTTATCGCTTATCGCTTATTGCGGCAGCTTATTCCGCTTCTGGCACCACCGCCATCCAGCCAAACCGCCGTGACAACCTGAGGGTTGCCGCGCGCAACGTCTGCGCGGGGCCGCCCGCCAGCGCGCTATCGAAGCTGCCGCTCGGCCCCATCAACGCGAGCACCAGACAGATGCTGCCGGTATGGTCCAGCACCGGCGCGGCCAAGGTGTCGATGCCAGGCACTGGCCGGCTTAATGCGGTATCGATGCCGTCCGCACGGATTTGCGTGAGGCGTTGCGTGTAGGCTTTTGTCACCCCCGCCTCGGTCCCAGCCAGCCGCAAGTGATCCTGCGCCAACAGACCATGACGCACATCGTCCGCGACATACGCAGCGAACACTCGCCCGATCGCGGTATTCACCAGCGACATCACCGTGCCGACCCGCAAGCTCACATGCAGCGGCCGCGCCGACTCTTCGAGGCGCACGACAGTCGGCCCGAGCGGCCCGAGCACCGCCATCGCGACACTCATTCCCGTCGACGCCGCCAGTTCGACCACTTCCGGCTCAGCTTCCCGCGTCGGCGACAAACGCTGCAAGCCGATCAAGCCAAGCTCCAACGCTAACGGCCCGGCTTCGAAACAGCCAGCAGCATCACGATTGAGCAAGCCGATCTTTAGCAGACTCACCAGATGCGGAAACGCTTTGGCCGGCGGCATGCCCGCCGCCGCGGCAAGGTCGCGCAAGCTCAACGGCCGTGCGGCAGAAACGAGTGCACCAAGCAACTCGCCCGTGCTATCGAGCGACTGGATGCCGCGCTGCGGCTTCGCATCGGCGGAAGCGCCGGAACCGGCGTAAGAGGTGTCAGGAGAATCGGTCACGGTGCGGAAGACGCTAACAAGGAAGGTGCTGCCGCAAGTTCAGCGCTGATGCCATGAGCGGCGGCAAGCAGCGCGCGAGCCGTCGAGCCATCGGCGGCGACGTCGATCGCGCCGGTCGAGCCGATCACCGTCAGCGCGAGACACAAGCGGCCGTCGGCATCGAGTACCGGCGCACTCAAACTGCTGATGCCTGGACTCGGCGCGTCGACGCTGCATTCCAGCCGGCGTGCGCGGATTGCCTCTAACGCGGTCTCGAACGCGGCGCTTTCATCAGGTGGCGTCATTGCCTGATTCACCGAGCCCGACTGGTTCGCCCACATCCCCGCCAGTGCTTCGCGTGGCAGATAAGCACAAAACACGCGCCCCGTCGACGTGGCCGGCAGCGACATCACCGTGCCCACGTGCAGGTTCACATGCAACGGAAAGCCCGCATGCTCGTAGCGGACGATGGTCGGCCCTTGCGGCCCGGCAATACAGATCGCGACGCTGAAGCCGATCGCCTCGGCCAAAGCCGCCACGCGCGGCACGGCGGCGCGAAACGCCGGCTGGTTCTCCAGATGCATCAATCCAAGCCGCAACGACAGCGGCCCCGGTTCATAACGGCCCGACAATTCGTCGCGTTTGATCAGACCTAAGCGGCTCAGGCTCACCAGATAAGCATGCGCCTGCCCCGGTGCGATCTGTGCGGCAGTGGCGAGATCGGACAAAGCGAGCGGACTGCGCGCCTGCGCCAGTGCCAGCAACACACGGCCGCCCACTTCGACGCTCTGAATCCCGCGCTGCGTCTTGCCGCCATCTGCCGTCTCGCTGCCGCCCGCGCCTTTGCCGGTGGCCGATTTCGCTGCTTTGCTCACACCCGCGCTCGTCCGTAAAAAGGGTCCATGTTAGCCGAAGCCCCGCGCGAAAGCCCGCGCTGTCCTGTCCTCATCTTAGGCGCTTTGAAATTTGCGTATAGCGATACATTTCGCTATTGACAAATAATCTGAGGCGGCCATAAGATGCATTCACCCCGACATACCGGTGCAGTCACAGAGTCAAAACGGGGCGAGACAAGCTCCAATACCGTCAGCCCGCGTATCCGAAATCCGGGCGCGCAGCCGGCCGTCTCGCCTCACGTCCAACTTTTGAGGGAGACAAGCATGGCAAAGGCATTCGCATCCCAGGCCGACCTGGAAGTCAAGAAAGTCACGTGGACCAAGCTGTCCGAGAACGCTTACGCGTACACCGCTGAAGGCGATCCGAACTCGGGCGTGATCATCGGCGACGACGGCGTGCTGATCGTCGACACCACCGCCACGCCGGCCATGGCGCAAGACCTCATCGCAAAGATCCGCAGCGTCACCGACAAACCCATCAAATACGTCGTGCTGTCGCACTACCACGCAGTGCGCGTGCTGGGCGCGTCGGCGTATTTCGAAGAAGGCGCGCAGCAGGTGATCGCGAGCCGCGGCACGTACGAGATGATCGTCGAGCGCGGCGAAGCCGACATGAAGTCGGAAATCGAACGCTTCCCGCGCTTGTTCGCCGGTGTCGAAACGGTACCGGGCCTGACGTGGCCGACGCTGGTATTCGAAAAAGAAATGACGCTGTTCCTCGGCAAACTCGAAGTGCGCATTGCGCATCTGGGCGCGGGTCATACGAAGGGCGATACGGTGGTGTGGCTGCCGTCGCAGAAGGTGTTGTTCTCCGGCGACCTGGTCGAATACGACGCAGCCTGTTATTGCGGCGACGCTCAACTCGAACAATGGCCGGCCACGCTGGAAGCACTGCGCGCGCTGAAGGCTGAGAAGCTCGTGCCGGGCCGCGGTCCTGCCTTGACCACGCCGGAAGACGTCAACAAGGGCCTCGATTACACGAAAGACTTCGTCACCACGCTGTTGCAGCAAGGCCGCGAAGCTGTCGAACAGAAGCTCGATCTGAAGGCCGCGATGGCGCACACGCGCAAGGCAATGGATCCGAAATTCGGCCACGTGTTTATCTACGAGCACTGCCTGCCGTTCGACGTCTCGCGTGCCTTCGACGAAGCGAGCGGCATTACGCATCCGCGCATCTGGACCGCGCAGCGCGACAAGGAAATGTGGGACGCGCTGCAAGCCTGACCGGCGCATAGAAACGCCGGAGAGCCTGAAGCAGAGCAGAGAAGGACGGAGACACAAGATGAGCATCAACTACCAGACGCTGTCGTTCGACTATCAGCCGTGCCGCGAACAAAGCGGGCAAAGCGCTGCGGATCAGGCGCCTTATCCCGTGATCGTGGTCGGCGCGGGGCCGGTGGGCCTCGCTTCCGCGATCGATATCGCGCAGCAGGGCATCCCGGTCGTCCTGGTGGACGACGACTGTTCGTTGTCCACCGGTTCGCGGGCGATCTGCTTCTCGAAGCGCTCGCTCGATATCTTCGACCGGCTCGGCTGCGGGCAGCGCATGGTGGAAAAGGGCATCAGCTGGAATGTCGGCAAAGTGTTCCTGAAAGATGAACTGGTCTACACGTTCAATCTGCAGCCGGAAGCGGGCCACCACCGGCCCGCGTTCATCAACTTGCAGCAGTACTACGTGGAAGGCTTTCTGCTCGAACGCGCGCAGGAGATGCCGAATCTCGAGATCCGCTGGAAGAGCAAGGTGGTCGGTGTGCAGCAGCACGGCGCGCCTGGCACTGCTCAAGCGAGTGTGACGCTCACCATCGATACGCCCAACGGTCAGTACCCGTTATGCGGCCGCTATGTGGTGGCCGCCGACGGCTCGCGCAGCCCGATGCGCAATCTGATGGGACTCGACAGCAAGGGCGTCACGTTCAAAGACCGCTTCCTGATCGCCGACGTGAAGATGGAAGCGGAGTTTCCGACCGAGCGTTGGTTCTGGTTCGATCCGCCGTTCCATCCGAATCAATCGGTGTTATTGCATCGTCAGCCGGATAACGTGTGGCGGATTGATTTTCAGTTGGGCTGGGACGCCGATCCGGTGCTGGAAAAAACGCCGGAACGAGTGATTCCGCGCGTGCGTGCGTTGCTCGGACCAGATGCGAAGTTTGAGCTGGAATGGGTCAGCGTCTATACGTTTTCGTGTTTGCGCATGGAACGCTTCCGGCATGGCAACGTGTTGTTCGCGGGCGATTCCGCGCATGGTGTGTCGCCGTTCGGCGCGCGCGGCGCGAATAGCGGCGTGCAGGACGCGGAGAACCTCGCTTGGAAACTGGCAATGGTGCTCGAAGGCAAAGCCGCCGACACCTTGCTCGACACGTATGCGAGCGAGCGCGAATTCGCCGCCGACGAAAACATTCGCAACTCCACGCGCTCGACCGATTTCATCACGCCGAAGAGCCCGGTGAGCCGCGTGTTTCGCGATGCCGTGCTGAAGCTCGCCCGGCATCACCCGTTCGCACGACAGTTGACGAATAGCGGCCGCCTCTCGGTGCCTGCGGTGTTGCGTGATTCCCCGCTGAATACAGCGGACAGCGAGAGCTTCGAAGGTCTGATGGTGCCGGGGGCATCGTGCGTCGATGCGCCGGTTCATGCTGCCGGACAACCGGCCTGGTTGTTACAGCAACTCGGCCAGCAATTCACAGGCGTGTTGTTTTGCGGCTCGCAAGGCGTCGATCAGGCGACGCAAGCTGCGTTGGATGCATTGCGTAGCGGTCCGATTCCGCTGAAGCTCGTCGTGGTGACGAGCGGTGATGCGCAGGTCGTTGCGGCTTCGGGTGCAGATGTGTTGCACGACATTGACGGTCTTGCCGCCGCGCGTTACGACGCCAAACCCGGCACGTTCTACCTGATCCGTCCTGACCAGCATGTCTGCGCGCGTCGGCGACAACTCGACGCGAGCTTTGTGGAAGATTCATTGAAGCGAGCATTGTGCGTTGAAGGCACGGCCTGAAGTCTCCGCATTGACAGTACACGTGGCACTTGCGGCCCAGGCGGAAAACGCAGCACATCGGCACAAGAAAATAGCAGGAGACACTTATGGCATTGAACACGCAACCCAATCTCGCCCGCCCCGACGATTTCTACGAGGCACTGATAGACATGCATCGCGATTTGGACGATGCGCAGAGTCAGTCGGCCAATGCGCAACTGATCCTGTTGCTCGCCAACCATATCGGCGATCACGCGACCTTGCTCGAAGCAATGCGGCACGCACGTGAAGGCGTGACCGACGTTGCGGCGCAAGGCGCGCGGACGCATTCGCTGGCTGCCTGAACACGAGTCACGACGAGCGGTAACGATAAAACGCTGTACGCGCGTGGCCGTTCGAGCCACGCGCAATTCACCACGGCGCGCGGCGCACCCATGCCACCGCATGCCGTTCCCGCAGAAAACAGAAACGCGGCGCATCAAGACGCCGGACCCAGCGGGTCCGCTGGACCCTCACGTTTGGAGATAACCGATGAGCCAATCCCACGCCCCCGCGCTCGAGCCGGGCGCATCCGCTGCTGCGCACGACGATCTGTTATATCGCAAGGTCTCGATGCGGATCATTCCGTTTCTGTTCCTGTGTTACGTGGTCTCGTTTCTCGACCGAATCAATATCGGTTTCGCGCAGTTGCAGATGAAGCACGACCTTGGTTTTAGCGACGCCATGTACGGGTTGGGCGCAGCGGTCTTTTATATCGGCTACGTGCTGTGTGAAGTGCCGAGCAATATGCTGCTGGCGCGCTTCGGCGCGCGCCGCACCTTCACGCGGATCATGCTGCTGTGGGGCATTGCATCGGTTGGCATGATGCTGGTATCGAAGCCCGCGCACTTCTACGTGCTGCGTTTTATGCTCGGCGTGTTCGAAGCGGGGTTCTTCCCGGGCATCGTGCTGTATCTGACTTACTGGTATCCGGCGCGGCGGCGTGCAGCCGTGCTGTCGATTTTCTTCGCGGGCGTCGCGGTGGCGGGTGTGCTCGGCGGCCTCGTATCCGGCTGGATCATGCGCGATATGGGCGGCGTGATGGGTCTGTTCGGCTGGCAGTGGATGTTCGTGATCGAAGGTGCGCCGGCCATCGTACTCGGCCTGCTTGCCGCGTTTTATCTGGTCGACGGTCCGCAACATGCAACGTGGCTCAATGCTGCCGAGAAGGCGCAATTGATTGCACAGCGCGATGAAGACCGTCGCGTTTCATCGGACGCACATTCATCGCGTTCCGTCATGCAATCGCTGCGCAATCCGCGGGTCTATCTGTTCGCGTTCATCTACTTCTCGCTCACCTGCGCCTCGCTAACGCTGAACTTCTGGATGCCGCTGATGATTCGCGACTTCGGCGTTCACGATGTACTGGCGATCAGCCTGTACACCGTGATTCCGAATGCGGTCGGCGCGGTGGGCCTGATCCTGATTGCTCGCCACTCGGACCGTCGCGGCGAACGACGCCGGCACTTTGCGGTTTGCACGATCGGCGGCGGCATCGCGCTGTCTCTGCTGACACTGCATCTGAGTAGCTTCCCGGCGATGCTCGCGATTCTCTCGCTGGCGGCCGTGCTGATCTTCGCCGCGTTGCCGATTTTCTGGACCGTGCCGTCGGGCTATCTGTCCGGCACCGCGGCGGCGGCCGGGATTGCGCTGATCAGCAGCATCGGCATTACGAGCGGGATTGTCAGCCCCTGGGTGATCGGTCTGATCAAGACGCACACCGGCAGCATGGACAATGCGTTGTATCTGCTGGCCGCGCTGCTGTTCGTTAGCGGTGTCGCGTTGCTGGTTGGCGTGCCGAAGGAAATGAAGCGAATCTAAGACTTGCACGGGCCGCCGACAAGGCGCGCCCGGCTGGCGGCCAGGCAGATTCGGCGCAGTTGTATGGCGGCGCGATCGGTGGTGGTCATGACCGGATTTTCCGCTGCATGCCGCGAGAAGGATGAAGGGTAGATAGAAGAAAATTCTTTGGGGGCGCCGCCGACAATGCTGCAAAAGTATGCGATTTAGTTATCTATTTAACAGTTTGCAATACTAAATGAATTGTGTTGACAAAAAATGACATCATTCTGAGACTGTCCTATTTGATTCGGTCCCAAAGTCCACTAGAGTTTTTGCCGGGGTATTCGGTGAATCTCTAAGAGGAGGGGGCGTGAGTCAAAAAACGGGTTCCGCGCACCGGCACTATCGTCTCGACATGCCACAGGCCAGTAGAGCCGAGTTGGCCGATATCTTTGCCTTTGTGGGGGAGCGGGCTATCGGGGAGCCTACCCGGTATCAGATCCAGTTCACGCATTCGCAGCCGGACCTGTCGCGCACGGACTATCTGAACAAGCCTGCGGCGTTCGTGATCCAGCCGCCATTCAATCCGCTCGCAACGCTCAGGGCGGAACCCGAACGGCGTGTGCAAGGCGTTGTCACGGGCTTCAGCCAGCGGGGCAGTAGCCGGGACGAAACCACCTACGAGGTTGTGCTGGAATCGCGCCTGGCACTCTTGCGCAACGCACCGAAGTGCCGGTTCTTCCTTGAGAAGAGTTTTCCGGACATCATTGAACAGATCCTGCGCGAACACGGCTTCGACAGGATCCACGGCAGCTTCGAGTTCAACCTGTACCGCACCTATCGCAAGCGTAGTTTCGTGATGCAATGGGGCGAAGACGATCTGACTTTCATCACGCGGCTATGCCGTCGCTGCGGTATCTGGTTCGTCTGCGAAGAGGGCAAGCACTGCGAAAACGTGCGATTCGGTGACGACTTCACGCACTACCGCCGCGACCCCGACCTGAGCGTGCCGTATCGTGAGTACAGTGGCCTGGAAAGCCCGGGGGTGGAATCGGTCGATTCGCTTGAAATGGACGCGACGACCCTGCCGACGAGCTACAAGGTGCGCACGTTCAGCACTGAGCGTCCGCTATCCGAACCGATCGAAGCGGCCAGCCGGATCACCGAGGACCGCACCACCTATGGCGAGGCTTATACGTGGGGCACGCCGGACCTGAGCGAGGATGAGGCAAAGGTAGAAGCGCTGCTGCGACGCGAGGCGGCCGTAGCTTCCCAGGTGGTGTATCGCGGCACCTGCAACATGCTGGACCTCGCGCCCAGTTGCATCCTCAAGTTCCCGAACCGGACACTGCCCGATGCTGAGTACGGGCTGCTCACGGTACGCGTGAAATGCAGCGCATCGCGCAAGCAGCCGTACCGCGTCGAATTCACCGCGATTCCTTCTGACCGGCTGTATCGGCTGCCTCTGCTGGAAGATACGTGGCCCAAAGTCGAAGGGGTCATCACGGGCACGATTGCCTCGCCGGGCGGGTACAAGGACCCGTATCTGGACGCGCAGGGTGCCTATATCGTGCACATCCATGCGGATCAGGACAAGCGCAAACCTGGACTGGAAAGCTGCCCGATGCGATTGGCGAAGCCGTTCGCGGGTGCGGGACAGACCGGTTTCCATTTCGGTCTGGTCGAGGGGACGGTGGTGACGGTGGGCTTCCTGTGGGGCTGCCCGGACCTTCCCTTCATCAGTCAGGTACTGCACACGGCGCAGGATACCGACCCGATCAATTCCGCCTATCCGTGGGCCACACGTAACACGCTGCGCACGCGCTCGAACAACACGTTCGAGATGGAGGACGGCGCGGGTCGGGAGCACATCAAGGTTGCGACAGAACAGGGGAAGTCACAGCTGAACCTTGGGCATGCCGTCGATCGTGACCAGAACGAGCGCGGTAATGGTGCCGAGCTTCGCACCGACAAGGCCGCAGTCATGCGGGGCGGCGCGGGCGCGATGATGACGGCTTACGACCGCGCGGGCGGTCGCGGGCATCAGACCGACATGCAGGAGACCATTGCGCAACTCAAGGAAATGCTGGCACTTGCTGAATCGCTGGCGCAATCCGCGGAAGCGTCGAAGGCGTCGCCTGCAGACACCCGCGCGCAGAAAGCGATCAACGACGACCTCAGTGAGCTCAGGCGGCCAGGCGGCCTCGTTACTGCACCTGGTCCGGTCGGCGTCGTGTCAGGTGACGGCGTACAGCTTGCCGCCGACGGTTCGATCATCGGCACCGCAAAGAAGGGTGTGCATTTCAGCACGCTCAAGCGTTTCACCGTGGCCGCGCGCGATCTGGTATCGCTGTTCACGCAGAAAGGCATGAGTCTGATCGCGGCGGCGGGTGCGGTCGTCGTGCAGGCCCAGCGCGGGTCGATGCAGCTTGCGTCGCAGAATGATATGACCGTTGAAACGGTTGGCGGCGTGCTGCATGTGAAGTCGTCAAGGGAGATCGCGCTGAGTGTCGGCGGCACGTATATGCGGATGACGCCGGACGGGATCGAATATGGCTCCCGGGGTGGCGCCGTGTTCAGGACAAGTGGCTTGAAGAAGGTGGGTCCTGCGCAGATGGACCTGGGTGGCGCGGCATTCGCACCGGTCTTCGTGCCGTTCACGACCGGGTGTGAGGTATGGCGGTCGAATCCGGATTTCGTTTCGCCGCCAGCACCTGCGCCAGCACCAGACGCGTCGCAGTGGGAGTCGTTGGGGAATGCGGGAGCAATTCCGCCTGCGCCTGATGCGGGTGCGATAGCGCCGTCTCCGCCTGGCGACTTTTTCTCACGTCAATCCAGCGGTGGCGTGCCAGCGGGTGCATCTGCCTTTTCACCGTTTGACGGAAAGCCGTCAAATGTGGATTCAGGGGTGCCTAAAGCCAAGGTCACATTGAACAGTCCCGACGATCAGCAGCAAGCCTATGTTGCGCCTGATCCTATCAAGCTCGCAAATGCGGTTCCTTGCGACTGGAAGATCACGGACGTGAAGGCTGATGTCAGTGAGCATATCGAAGCCAAGTCGTATTGGGGCAGGCTGGACGACCGGACTCCGTGGATGAGCGACGATAAAACGACGCAGTACCGGGGCGGTGGTTCGAGAGACTCAAATTATGAATTTGCATACAGCGAACAGGACAAGGCGATTACCTGCACCGTTCGCGTGATGTTGATTCCGATGGATCTGTTTCCGGTTGACGCAACTGGAAAGCGTGATCTTACGGCTCACGATCAAACGATCCCATACAATTTTTCCGGTCATTCGAAAATGACGCCTGGATCTACACGCAAGGGTGTCAAGATGGACTATCGCGATGCGGTAGGAGATAAATACGATCTCATCGCGCTGAAAAGTCGTATCGAAGCAGTGCTGGATCAGGGTGGCTATAAGCTGATCCTGAACGGTTGCTCCAAGGGCGCGGCGTGCGGATGCCGAGTGAAGGTCAATTTCAGGGTTGATCTTCGCGTATCGGTCAAGGGTGCGTCCATTGCTGGATTTACTCCTCATGTTTCGAATCACCTGTTTCCATTTGTTCTTCGGGCGGATACGTCGTCATGGGGGGAGGGGCAGAAATGGCTGGATGACAAGGGGGACATACATGATTATCCAATGGCGAATGTCGAAGCGCATGAGTGCGGCCATTATTTCAATTTTCCCGATGAATATTTCGATCAGGGTGGCTGGCTTCACGAATCCTATATCAAGGATGAGCAGATCGATTTTTCACTGGTCGATGCGAAGGCGGAAACCCTGGTGTGGCAAGGGCGTTCGCAGAAAAACCTGATGGGCTATGGTGCCAACCTGCCGTTGCAGAATGGTCGCGCGACTATCAAGCCATATTACCTGGAATATGTGCGGCGTCAGTTTTCGCTTGCGACAAAAAAATTGTGGAGGGTTGGCTATGATTCGTAATTCATGGATCAGGCATTTTTGGCATGCGGCCCTCGCCTTGGTTGTGCTTGGAAGCAACGCACACGCTGAGACTGTAAACGCGGAGAATCGATCGATGCGATTTAGCTACACGACAAATGGGGCTGCGGATGGCAGTATCAATAAATATGGGAACAATGCAATATCAGTTCTGGGTGATACTTTACGCGTTCAAATTGGTGACTCCTCATTGGATCGAAATATCAATGGTGTCGGTATATATGAGTTAAAACTGATAAACCAGAATCTGGAAGATGCCAGGAAACTTGCGGAATTGCTGTGCTCTCCAAAGGACCCGGCAAGCGACGTGCCGATCCCTGATCTTTACACAGCGAAATGTAGTGGGGAGATGAGAAGCAGTTACATAAGAGACTTTAGTCGCGATGTCGCAAGCAAAATTGCTGATCTGGTGGACTCGTTAACAAATGCGGGGATTCAGGAAGGGCGAAAGCTTGTGAAACTCGATGTTTCACTTGTTTCAATTGAGCGTGCCAAGAATGGATTTCTGGTGTCCGTCAGGTTTATCAATAGCGGAGACCACCCGATCAAGTTCAGGACGCCTGATAAGTGGGATACCAAGATTGGCAAGGATATGGATATCTTGGGTGTAAACGGCTACCAAACTGGATCACATGATTCTAAATTTGGTCTTGGGTTGGCGGGTAAGCTGCTCGAAAATCCGGTCGGGTTTCCTGATGGAAAGGTCACTCTTGCGCCGCATAGTTCGGTGACTTTTAAGATGAAAACAACATCCGTCAGTAAATTTGTCGCGGGTAGCTATGATCTCAATGTTGGCGTGTTCATGAACATGGAAGTCATCGGGACCCAATCGAGTCTGGTGCGTGTCGATTTCCATTCTGACTACAAGAACCCGACCCGCGTGACCTTCGACCGCGACTACCCCTCGACTCCGCAGGAGCGCGAGCAGTGGGAAGCGTACCAGCGGACTCGCTTGTCGTATTTCCCGGTCAATCCTGGCGAGAAGTTTGCCGAGGACGGTCTGTATCGCGCGGTGCGCACGACAGGCAGCGGTGCCTATCGCAGCCTGCAGCTCGTGCCATTCAAGGTCGGGGACGTTGCTACGAGGGACAACGTAAAAATGCTGATGGCGTCCGCCAGCGGTACGGAGTTTGATGGGCCGGTGCAATGGGTATGGGAGGGCAGCGCGCCAACGCCCGTCAAGCAATACTCGTTCGACATCACTGAAGGCACCGAACAGGTCTGCCAGGCAGGGACCGTTTGCCCACGTAGTGGCCGCTGGCTTGCACGTGTCCACTCGGGCAGTTTCTCCACCGCCGGGTCGTATCGCTACGACCTCGCGGGCATCGTTACCCTGCGTCACGGACAGAGCATGCCCGTCAGAAACGACGGAGCCGATTGGGAATGGCTGGGGATATGACATGAGCGAACGCGCCTGCATTCTCCGGTTGGACCGCACTACAGCAAACGGCATCGTGCTTGACGGTATAGAGAACGTTGGTCCCGACGAACGCGGAATGATTTACATCGGGGCTCGCGTGCAGTGCCCCGCCTGTTGCTCCATCGGTCACATTGTCGCGAATTTCCCGATGAGTATTTCGATCTGGGTGGCTGGCTTCACGAGTCTTATATCAAGGACGAGCAGATCGATTTTTCTCTGGTCGATACGGAGGCGGGAACCTTGGTGTGGCAGGCACGTTCACCGAAGAACCTAATGGGTTATGGTGCAAATGAACCGTTGCAGGAGGGTAAGGTAACGGCAACGATCAAACCGTATTACATGGAATACGTGCGGCGTCAGTTCTCGCTTTCAACAAAGAAGTTGTGGAGGGTTGGCTATGATTCGTAATTTCCGGCGTATTGCGTTGAGCATTCTGGCAATCTCCCCAGTTGTTCTGGCGGGGTGTGCAAATGGAGGGACTATGGATATGGAAAATCACGCGATGCAATTTAGCTACACCACAAATGGCGGCGCGGATGGAAGCGCCAATTCCTACGGAAACAACGAAGTGACAGTTTCGGGGAATGTGCTATCGGTCCAGATTGGTGACTCTTCAAACAACAGGAATATCAATGGGATTGGGATCTATGAATTGAAGTTGCAGGGTGAAAATCTGGAATCGGCCAAGACGCTTGCTGAGTTGCTATGCTCTCCGAAGGACCCAAAAAGCGACGTTCCAGTCACTGATCTTTACGGTGCACGATGCGACGGAAAAATGAGAAGTGGTTTCGTGAGGGACCTTAGTCGTTCTGTTGCAATCAAGATCGCCGATCTGGTGGATTTGCTAAGTAATGCAGGGGTTCAGGATGGACGGAAAATTGTGAAGCTGGATGTCTTACTCACGTCTATTGCCCACGCGAAGGATGGATTTCTGGTGCACGTAAGATTCGACAATACGGGAGATTATCCGATCAAATTCAAGACGCCCGATAAGTGGGATGCCAGGATTGGCAAGGATATTGATATCTTGGGCGTAAACGGCTACCAAACTGGATCACATGATTCTAAATTTGGTCTTGGGTTGGCGGGTAAGTTGCTTGAAAATTCGGGCGAATTTCCCGATGGAGAGGTCAGTCTTGCGCCGCGCAGTTCGGTGACTTTCAGGATGAAAACAACATCCGTCAGTAAATTCGTCGCGGGTAGCTATGATCTCCATGTTGGCGTGTTCATGAACATGGAAGTCATTGGTACCCAATCGAGTCTGGTGCGTGTCGATTTCCATTCTGACTACAAGAACCCGACCCGCGTGACCTTCGACCGTGACTACCCCTCGACTCCGCAGGAGCGCGAGCAGTGGGAAGCGTACCAGCGGACTCGCTTGTCGTATTTCCCGGTCAATCCTGGCGAGAAGTTTGCCGAGGACGGTCTGTATCGCGCGGTGCGCACGACAGGCAGCGGTGCCTATCGCAGCCTGTCGTGCCATTCAAGGCCGGGGACGTTGCTACGAGGGACAACGTAAAAATGCTGATGGCGTCCGCCAGCGGTACGGAGTTTGATGGGCCGGTGCAATGGGTATGGGAGGGCAGCGCGCCAACGCCCGTCAAGCAATACTCGTTCGACATCACTGAAGGCACCGAACACGTCTGCCAGGCAGGGACCGTTTGCCCACGTAGTGGCCGCTGGCTTGCACGTGTCCACTCGGGCAGTTTCTCCACCGCCGGGTCGTATCGCTACGACCTCGCGGGCATCGTTACCCTGCGTCACGGACAGAGCATGCCCGTCAGAAACGACGGAGCCGATTGGGAATGGCTGGGGATATGACATGAGCGAACGCGCCTGCATTCTCCGGTTGGACCGCACTACAGCAAACGGCATCGTGCTCGACAGCATCGAGAACGTTGGCACCGACGATCGCGGCATGAGTTACATCGGAGCACGCGTGCAGTGCCCCGCCTGTGGCTCCATCGGTCACGTTGTCCCAAATGGCCCGCGTGCCGAGGACGACGGCCTGGACGGCAAGCTGCCCGCACTGGAGGGCGACTTCTGCCGCTGTGGCTGCAGCCCGCCGCCGACGCTGATTGCCTCCCAGCGCGACTGGACGTACGGAAGCTGACACGGAGGAAGGATGAGTTTTCGCTGGGACCAGGCGATACCAGATGAACGGGAGGCGGGAGAGCCTCCGCCCGTCTGGATCTATCTCGTGCTGTTCATCATCGTGGAGTGCGTTGCGCTGGCGCTTACCGTAGCGACGTGGCCGAAGGGCAAATCGGTGAATTCGATGGAATTTTTCCGGGGAGTCCTGCTGATCGGGCCGGTTTTCTGGGGGGCGATATGCGCATTCATTTATCACAGTGCCCACGGACTCTACGCCTTCGAGACAGCCGTTGTGAATCAGGAACGCTGGCGGCAGCGAAGGTCATGGCAGCAGCAAGGCCGCTGCGGCGTCGCCGTGCTGGACAGCGTGGTGCTCACGCCGGAACCGGAACTGGCCGAGCGCATGCTGGGCCTGGACGGTACGCCGCCACAGAATCCCGGCAAGGTCATGGCGCTCGACATGGATGAGACGGGGGCTGCATCCCGGCTGCATGCCGTGCTGGAAAAACTGCTTGTGCCGCTCGCGCCGAAGCTGGCTGGGGCCATGCGCAGCGATTCGTTCCTGCTCATGATGCAGGGCGACCGGGATGAATCGTCCGACATCGTTCGCGCCGTATGGAAGAAGCTGGAATTGCCCGGGGCGCCGCGCATTGTCCGCATGAAGGCCATCACGGAGCCGAAGTTTGCGGAAAAATGGTTCCCGGCTGACAGCGATCCGTATTACCGGCTTGTTCTGGCGTGGCATCTGAATGATGGCGGCCCGGATGCGCCAAAGGACTGCTCGGAGTTTGCCGTAGCGCTGCTGTTGGGCTCGCATCAGCTCATGTACAACCAGCGGGGCAAGCTCAAGGCGCAGGCGTGGCTGCTGCGCGGGATTGCGACCGAAGCCGATCAGGCCGAGGATGCGCTGACGCTGCTGCTCAGCGCGGAGCAGGTCGAGACGAAACGCATCCGCAGTTTCTGGCATAACCGTCTGAAGGGCCTCGCGCAGCACGCAACCCTGGGCGCCGTTAGGGAAAGCGGTCTGGAGGTTTCCACGCATGCGCTCGACACGGCAATCGGCCCCCAGGCTCCGGTGTCGCGGTGGCTGCTGTATGCGCTCGCCGCCAGGATGGCGCACTTCGGACAGGGTGCTCAACTCGTGGCGTTACCAGGTGAAAAGGGTGTGGCGTTCAGTCTCGTCGCCAGGGAAGCGCAGCCGGTGAATCTGCCATGGAAGGACAGTTATGAGTATTCCATCATTCCATGTGCCGAGATTGTTCTGGTGTGCATGAGCGTGCTTGGCGTGCTGCTACTCGATGACAGCGTGGGCTGGAACGGACTGAAGACCGCGGGCGTTGTCATCGTGGTGGTCGGTATTGCGGGATTTTTTGCGGAGAGATACTTCCGGTCAAGGATGCTTGCCGAAGAAGTCTGGCGCGTGTGCCACGAAGGTTCATGATGCCCACACGAGATCTGCGGCGGATGCGCATTCTGCTGGTTCCGCCTTTCATCAGGTTCACCTGGGCTGGCATGTTCATAACGGCCATCTACACGAACGTGGTGGGATGGTTTGCCGCAAAGGACCTGGGTGATCCGGCATGGATACAGTACCCGCTGATCCTGCTGGGGTTCACGGTGGGATTCATTGCGGATGACCTGTGGCGTCACTGGCAGGACGGTGTCGCCCATGCGCTGCACTTCGACGACTTCATTGACGGGGTATGTCCCGATACGGAACACGAAATCTGCGAAGCCGCGGTGTGGCGCTGGTACGTGAAGCAGGGCAGGCCGTGGTGGATCAGCCGGAACCGCGAACGCCCGCAGGTGCGCTGTGTCGATGCGTGGCGGCGTATGGAAGCATATCAGCGGGCGATGAAGGCCGAAGAATTGCGACTCAGGAAGAGGTCATGAGCATTCAACCGTTGAACGGGATCAACCGCTTCATTGCGTTGTGCTGGCTTGGCCTGCTGGCGAAGATAACGACCGTCTGCTAGCTCGTATCGGAAGACATGTCGTTGAAAGTCTGTACATGGAGATGCCCGGAATACAGGTCAATCCACGATCGCGACATCGACGCTGCGCTTAATGTTCGGGCCGCCGGGCTTGCGATGTCAGCCCACGTGGAAAGCGTAGGTCCCATGTCCCTTTGAGATGATGTTGCGTTGCATTCCATGACGCGGGAATCCCCTTCCGTCAGATAGGGGAGGATGCCAATTCGGGTACAGTCGCGCATATTCTCTTACGACCGCGTGTCTAACGCCCGAACCTTCGCGATGTATTCGATCGAACCGCTTGCATTGCCGCCTGACTGCCCGTCCGACGTTTCGTTGTGGCGCGTCGATTTCGCTTTCGACGCGTCGTTGGAGGATGCCGCCTTTGCATCGCTAAGCGACGACGAACGAGCGAGAGCCGCTACCTTTCGCCGCCACGAGGATGCGCTTCGCTTCGCGTCTGTGCGCGCGGCGCTGCGCGAGCAACTCGCGCGATATCTTGGCATGGCGGCACACGCCGTTCGATTCAAGCTAGATGCAAACCGTCGCCCTCATCTGGCCGATTCCCACTCGCTCGATTTCAACGTATCGCATGCAGGCTCGCACGGGCTCATCGCGATGTCGTCAAAGCGGCGTGTCGGAGTCGATATCGAACGGCTCAACGATAGCTTCGATTGGCGTTCGATCGTAACGTTGACGCTCGATGCGAACGAAGCGGCGTGGATCGAGCGCCTTGACGTTGAGCAGCAGCTGGCTGCGTTTTACGACGCGTGGGTCGCGAAAGAAGCGCTAGTCAAAACGACGGGCGTGGGCATCACGCGCGGCTTGCAGCATCTGACGGTGCTGCCGCGCGACAGCATGCAGGTGACGCTACGCAATACGATTCCGGATGACATGCGCGAGATTGCTGCGCGCTGGATCGCAGCGCCAGAAGGCTATGCTGCATGCGTGTCGTGGTCGACGAAAACCTTCGCCCGCTAGGCGCCCGATTCGCCAAACACCAACGCCTTAGGCCATCCAAAGGCATGCACCTGCGTGACCGGCTGCGCGAGTGCAACCGCCGCGCGAATCTTTCCCGACATCGGCAAATCGAGCACATGCCAGCGGCCATGCTCTGCGAGATCGAATGCGCAGGCTACGCCATCGCTCGACAGCAGATCCGGATCGACATTGACGGGCGCATAGCGCAACGCGTTGCTCAAACTGCCGTAACGCGCGCATCGGCGTGAGCCTTCCGGCGGCTCGTCGCGAGCCGCACCCGGCGAGGGTACGACGACGCTCAAACCGAGCGTCGCCGACGCAATCCCGATCACGATCCAGATGCCGGCGTACGCGATGTCGATCGTGATGCCGCGACCGTCCTGCGGATGACGCGCGCGCAGCTTCTCGTTGCCGTCGTCCTGCAAATCGACGGCCTGCGGGTGGCAGTCGAACAGATTCGCGACAATCCAGCGCGTCACCACGCGTGCGCTAACAAAGCGTTTGCGTAGCGCCGAGTTCGGATGAAGCCGGGCGCGTTCGCGCTCTCCCTTCGACAGCCACACTTCGCCTTCCTGCACCGGCACGGGTAGCCATTCGCAGCGGAATCGCCACAGATGCAACTCACCCGCGCGTGGCGCGGCGACGCCGCGCGGATAGTGGCGCGTTAGCGGATGCGAGACAAATTGCGGCAGGGCCGCGCTGACGATCGCGTGCGCGGTTCGAACGGGTTGTGCAGGTTGAGCAGCTTGCAAGGCGTTTGCGCTATTCGTCGCCTGTGAGCCGATGCTGTCACGCACGCGCGACAGAGTTAAAGGAGCGAGAGGAGCGAGGTCCAACGGCATACGCTCGGGTCCTCAATGCATATACGTGACGCGGCGCGCTTGTACGTCGAGTTCGACACCGGCGTCGAGCAGATCGATGGCGAACCAGCGGATCAGCTTCAATACGCCGCTCACGGCCGGCGCCGGCAGCCATTCGTTCAGCATGCGCAACGCGGCGCCGCTGTGCGTTTTTTGCAGCAGTGCGATGGTTTGCAGAATCACGGCTTCGTCTTTGCCGAGATCACTGGCGCAGCGGCATCGCATGTCGAGCGGACGATAGGACACGCACATCAGCGAACGCATCAGCAGATCGAAATGTTCGATGCCGTCTTGCCGCAAGCCCACGCCGCTCAGGATGTCGCGCCAATGCACGCCGCCGCGCGCCGTTTCGCACGCCGGCCGCAGCCAGGTGCGTACGGCGCTGAGGACCGTGCGATCGGGTGCGTCGGCGGTATCCGTGACGTGATCGTCGACCAGGTCGGCACGGCTGCTGTATTGAGAGCGGAAGTTCATCGATGCTCCTGAGTGGACACGGTCCAATAAGTCGCGCCGGCCTGATCGGATGAGGGCAGCGTCGCAGGCCTTCATGATGAGCCAAATTGCCGGTAAATGCAAATCATTCTCATTTATAAAGTGAATTGGACAGCGTGCAGCATCGTGGATTGGTGCAGTCCGCGAGCGGTCCGAAGGGCCTGGCGGTCGCGTGCCGGGCGTTGACTCTGCAACTAACGGTCAATCGCGGCTGGCGCCCCCGGATATGATGGCGCCATGCCGCAGCAAGCCGGCCGCATCCTTGCCTACCCACGCTAGCCAATGCCGACAAAATCTCTCGACGCCGCATCGACCACTCACTCCACCGAAGCGGCGCAGCGCCTGCCTACCTTGATGCTGGCCGCCGGGCTGTCGCTAGGCAGCGCGATCGCGCTGGGCCTGGCCCGCTTTGCGTATGCGTTGCTGTTGCCGTCGATGAAACTCGACCTCGGCTGGAGCTTCGCTCAAGCCGGCGCGATGAACACGGCCAATGCGCTGGGCTATCTGCTCGGCGCGCTGGCTTTTCCGCCATTCGCGCGACGCTGGCCGGCCAGTGCGTTGTTCGGCGTGGGCTGCGCGGCCACCGCGCTCCTGATGGCCATTAGCGGTCTGCTTGCCGACACGCATTCGCTTCTCGTGTTGCGCGTCATCACCGGCGCGAGCAGCGCGGCGGTTTTCATCAGTGGCGGCGTGCTGGCGGCGCGGCTTGCGTCCGCGAGACCGAACGATGCGGGCCTGGTGCTCGGCTTGTATTACGGCGGGACCGGATGGGGCATCGTCGCCTCCTCGGTGTTGGTGCCCCTGACGATTCTCAACGTCGCACATGGCTGGCAGTTTGCGTGGTTCGCGCTGGCGGCCGCGTGCGCGGTGTTCTCCGCGATCGCCGTTGGCGCCGCGAGAAAAATCGAAAGAACGCACGCGACCGGGTCGTCTGCCGCGCATGCTGCCGGTGTCGCCGCCGCGCCACGTTGGCCGCAATTCAGCCTCGCGCTGGCCGGCTATGGATTGTTCGGCGTCGGCTATATCGGCTACATGACCTTCATCGTCGCGCTGCTGCGCAACGCGGGTATGAGCGCGGTGGTGGTGACGGGTTTCTACCTGTTGCTCGGCGTGGCGACGGTTGTATCCGCGCGCGTATGGTCCGGTCTGCTCGACCGCATGCGTGGCGGCCACGCGCTTGCGATACTCAACGCGCTGCTCGCCGTGGCGACGCTGCTGCCGGCGTTGTTCACGCAACCGTGGGTGGCGTTCGTCTCCGGTGTGCTGTTCGGCGCGACATTTCTCTCAGCCGTCGCGTCGACCACGGCTTTCGTGCGCCACAATTTGCCGGTGAGCCACTGGGCCAAGGGCATCAGCGCATTCACGATCGTATTTGCGTTCGGGCAGATCGTTGGGCCGATGGTGATCGGCTGGGTTTCGGATGGTGCCGGTCTGGCTCGCGGGCTGGTTTATTCCGCGTTGCTGCTGGCGGCCGGCGCGGTGCTGGCGGCTTGCCAGAAGCCCTTGCGCGGCGTCTAGGTGAATTGTCCCCAGGAATTCCCGCTATACCGGGCGACTGTCTGAAGCACGTACACTCACCGCTTGTTCCCAGCGCTGAGAGAAATCGTGCCTGTCATTACCTGCATCGAAGATTTACGCGTGCTTGCTCAACGGCGTGTGCCGCGCATGTTCTACGATTACGCCGACAGTGGCTCGTGGACGGAAAGTACCTACCGCGCCAATGAAAGCGACTTCCATCGCCTGAAGCTGCGTCAGCGCGTGGCCGTCAACATGGCGGGCCGCAGCACGCGCACGGAAATGATCGGTCTGGAGGCCGCGATGCCCGTGGCGCTTGCGCCAACGGGCTTGACCGGTATGCAACATGCCGACGGTGAAATCCTCGCCGCGCGCGCGGCGGAGAAGTTCGGCGTGCCGTTCACCTTGTCCACGATGAGCATCTGCTCGATCGAAGACGTTGCCGCCCACACCAGCAAGCCGTTCTGGTTCCAACTTTATATGATGCGCGACCGCGATTTCATCATGCGCTTGATTGAGCGCGCTCGCGCGGCACGGTGCAGCGCCTTGATGCTGACGCTCGATCTGCAGATCCTCGGCCAACGTCACAAGGACATCAAGAACGGGCTGTCGGCGCCGCCCAGATTGACCCCCGCGAACCTCATCAACCTCGCGACCAAGCCGCGCTGGTGCCTCGGCATGCTCGGCACGCGGCGGCGCACGTTTGGCAACATCGTCGGCCATGCGAAGGGCGTGGGCGATCTGTCGTCCCTGAGCTCCTGGACCGCAGAGCAGTTCGATCCGGCGCTGAGCTGGGCCGACGTCGAATGGGTCAAGAAGCAGTGGGGCGGCAAACTCATTCTGAAAGGCATCATGGATGTCGAAGATGCGCGTCTCGCCGCCGACAGCGGCGCTGACGCGTTGATCGTCTCAAACCATGGCGGCCGCCAACTCGACGGTGCGCCCTCTTCGATCTCGGTGCTTCCCGAGATCGCACGCGAAGTCGGCTCGCGCATCGAAGTGTGGATGGATGGCGGCATTCGCAGCGGACAGGATGTGCTGAAAGCTGTCGCGCTGGGCGCGAAAGGCACGCTGATCGGCCGCAGCTTTCTCTATGGCCTGGGTGCAATGGGCGAGGCAGGTGTCACGCAGTGCCTGCAGATCATCCAGAAGGAACTGGACATCACCATGGCCTTTTGCGGCCACACTGATATCCGCCAGGTGAACGAGCGGATCCTGCTGCCTGACACCTCAGCTTTTCCTTGATGTCTTGGCGACAAACGGCGTCGGTACGTGCTGACACGTTTCGCTGCCGCATTTCGGGCAACGGGGATGGGCGACTTCATGTTCAGCGAGATGTTCAGCGTGCTCGAACAACTCGCCACACTTCTCACAACGATATTGATACGTCGGCATGACTCTCCTCCAACACGAATTTCACCTGCGCCGGCGAGGTCTGGTTCGCCAGCACGATCCAGTACGGTGAAAATTCATTCTAGTGCAGCAAATGCGCAGTCATGCGTCTCATCTTGCCCAGTGCTCACTGGCACCCGCGCCCCGCGCTATCGCTGATGGCGGGTTCGTACTAGGCTTGATTGTGGAAGGCAGTCGCCGGCCGGCGAAACTTGACGAACCGCGATCCGCTGACGAAAGCAGCCTCCCCCCGGGGTTCCTGGGGCCACAGAGCGAGGTCCGATATGCAACTGCTTACGGTAACAATCGTCAAACCCGAAGCGACGAACTTCATCCTGGGGCAGACCCACTTCATCAAGTCTGTCGAGGACCTGCATGAGGCAATGGTCGGTACCGTTCCGGGCATCAAGTTTGGTTTGGCTTTTTGCGAAGCGTCGGGTAATCGTCTCGTGCGCCGCTCCGGCACCGATGCGGATCTCGTCGAGTTGGCGTGCCAGAATGCCATGGCCATTGCCGCCGGCCACTGCTTCGTGATCTTTCTGGGCGATGGCTTTTACCCGGTCAATGTGCTGAACGCGATCAAGGCTGTGCCGGAGGTCTGCCGGATCTTCTGCGCGACGGCGAATCCCACGCAGATTCTGATTGCCGAGACAGACCAGGGGCGCGGTATCCTGGGTGTGGTCGACGGGCTCCCGCCGCTCGGCGTTGAAAACGAGGAGGGCGTTCAATGGCGCAAGGATCTGTTACGTGCCATCGGTTACAAAGCGTAGGTGCGGTTACGCGTATTCCGCGACATGCGCGTTTGCGACATGCGCGTTTGCGACATGCGCGTTTGCGACATGCGCGTCTGCGACATGCGCTTCGGTCTGCGTGAATCATGGAACATCGGCATCTCCAGCCCGGCACCCTGTGGCCGGCCATTCTGCGCCAGACTGAGCATGCGCTGCGTTGTGGCGCACTGCGGCCGATCGAGACAACCCAGGCGCTGATCGAAGATCACGGCATACGCTTCCTGGTCCGCCAGGTCTCAAGCCTCGCTCGCAAGGAGGCAACGCGACAGGCACCTGCAGATCGGGCCGGCACACGCAGCGCGATCAATCCGTTTCTTCCTTATGATCCCGACCTCTTTGTGTCCGATCTCTCGGACACGCACGTTGCCTTGCTCAACAAGTTCAACGTCATCGACCATCATCTCCTGATCGTCACCCGTAGCTTCAAATCGCAGGACGCGCTGCTCGATCTCGCGGACTTTGCTGCATTGATTGCCTGCATGGCCGAGTTCGATGGACTGGGTTTCTACAATGGCGGCGCGGAGGCCGGCGCGAGTCAACAGCACAAGCATCTGCAGATCGTGCCGCTGCCGCTCGGCGAATCTGGTCCGGCACTCCCCATTGAGTCTGTGCTTGAATCCGCTTGCATGGAGAGTCCGATTGGCAGGGGACCCGGTCTGGCATTCAGGCACGCGTTCGCCCCTCTGGAATTGGCTTCCGCCATCTCAACGGACGCCGCACACGCCGCGTTAGATTGCTACCACGCGTTGCTCGAAGCAGTCGGCCTGCGAGCGATCGAGGTGAATGGCGAACTCCACCAGTCGGCGCCGTACAACCTGCTTGTTTCTCCTCGATGGATGCTGCTCGTGCCAAGGTCTTCGGAACGTGTCGAGGGAATTTCGGTGAATGCGTTGGCGTTTGCGGGATCGCTCTTCGTGCGGGACGCAGCACAGTTGCAAGTTATCGAGAGGCTCGGTCCGATGACCGTGCTGCAACGAGCGGCGATTGCCGCTGTCATGGGGCAATAGCGTGTATCAGATGTATTGGAACCCGTTCGGGCCGGCCGGTTTCGAGAACGCCCGTGCGAAACAGCCCGTGCGAACCGGGTAGGGATGAATGAGCAACGGTAGGTGCTATTTCTCTGGTCACCTAATATATAGGCATGGTTTTGACCTCAAAGGAGGTTGCCATGACTCAATCGATGATGAGTTTTGTAGTAGGAATCGTCGTGGTGCTATGCCTCGTAATATTTACAGCGGCGCGCTACAGGCGAGAACACAAGGATGATCAGCCGGTTGCTCGCTGGCTGCACGCGCATCCGATCAAGGACTGGCTGCACCATAAGCACTAGAGACGTGGGCGTTCCGTTGCGCGACAGGTAAGCCTGCGTAGCGACAACGCCCCGTTCTTCTCCTTTACAAACCGAGCTAGATCGCAATCGATGGAATGCTCTTCATGCATCGGAGGGCAAACATCGAGCGGCTATGGCGGATGCCCGCGATCTTATAGAGCTTCTCGCGCAGAAACCGCTCGTAGCCCGCCGTACCGTCGACCGCCACTTTGACCAGATAGTCGTAATCGCCCGACACCAGATACGCTTCCAGCACTTCAGTCAGCGTTGCCAGTTCGGCGCCGAAGCGGGCGAGTGCGTCGTCGTCGTGACGGTCGAGCGTGACTTCGAGCAGCACCACGTCGGCGAAGCCGAGCTTCTGCTGATCGAGCAACGCGACGTAGCCGCGGATGTACCCCTCAGTTTCCAATTGACGCGTGCGATTCCAGCACGCCGTGGTCGACATGCCGACCAGTTCGGCGAGTTCGGCGTTGCTCAGGCGCGCGTTCTTCTGCAACTCGCGCATGATCTTCCGATCCTGGTTGTCCAGTGGGCGATTTCGGGTGGTCACGGCATTCTCGGGAGTTTATTCAGATAAATGCCATTCTAATGGAAGATTGTCCTGCGGACGGCGGATGGGTGCATTGCTTTAGGAAGCATATCCAGCCTGCGTCCGGGTATATTTTCAGGGTGCTTTCATGCCCGGGACAACCGTCCGGGCCGCCGGCCTCAGGCCTGCGGTCCTGCGCGGCCACAAGCTGCCATCCGGTGTCTCGCTGCCTTCACAGGACGGCGGCACGCGGGCGAATTCCGGCGCCACCAGTGCCGGAAGACGCGCTCGCCGGGCATGGAAGCATTTTCTTGCGACACAGATAACAGATCGCGTTCAGCTGGATTTGGTCCGCGCGCTGACCGCGCTTTGTACCGCGACATTGCGATAGACGTCGCGACAGAATTGCATGCCGGCTTCATGCGTGCCGTTGACGGCGACCGCTATATGCACTGCACTTTCAGCAGGCTCTGGCACGGGTGGATTGACGAGGGCGGCGTCGATGGCGAGAGGATCGGTAGACGAGGCCCGCATGATGCCGATGCCCTTGATCGTCACCGCGAGGCAGGGGTCCGGCACTTGCGGACCATGAGTGGCGGTGACGTTGAAATTGATGTTCAGCGTCCAGAAGCCCTCATGAATGTTCTGATGAATGATCACTGCCTTCACCACGTCCTGATGTGACAGCGTGTATTCATGGTTTGCCATCGGTCCCTCCTTGCTCGTACGCAGCCTGTGCGTGCGTGTGCAGATATGGCATTTTGCGCGGGCTAGGGGAGCTAGTTTTACGCACCGTTTTGCACAGCGCAAGCGAAAAGGCAAGTGTTTCGGCCGCGTAAAAGTACTTCTCCACTCTCCTTACTTCAGACCTTCACCACGCCGCACTACGCCCACTTCCGATCACTCGATCGATCGAAGCCGTTACGGGCGACGTTACGTAACGGGCGCGTTACCGAACACGCTTTCGCGTCTTTTTTGCCGGCCCCGAGCCGCAGCGTCGGAACAAAAAATGCATATCCGACAAGGGTTTGCCCGATGTGCGCTGATCAATTATTAAAGAAATCTGACGATTGGCATGCTTGCTGCTTTAAAGGTTGCGCGGTGCACAACACAGGCAAGACAAGCAGTAAGTGAAGGTGAAGTTCGAATCAGCGACTGGCCTGGTCGGGGGTATCAGGTCTGTCTCCTCAACGCACATGCGGTGTGATCCTCTGTTCGGATTCCGTCGCGGCGGCGTTTTGCCTGAGTACCCAGATTAGACGGGTGCGAGCGGCTTGCTGTACATCCCCCATCGTTGTTCAGGAACGTCCAGTCGTTCGGTTTCGCGCTGGATGAGCGAAATCCAGATTGTTTTGCATTGCGCGCTTTTTAGCGGGCGGGGGCAGTGTTGTCGCCGCGAAGGGCGTGGTGGTTGAAGTAAGAAAGACATGAGCTGTCGAAGCGAACACAAAGCAGACACAAATTGAGCAGCTCGACAAGAACGTTTGGCGTGAGAGACCAGCGCGGGGATAAGAATGGATACAACAAATTTTGCGCAGCAAAGAAGAACGATACCGGGGTTGGAAGGCCTGATCGCGCGCTTGCTCGATGTGATGCTCGTCGTCTTCGGGGCGTTGGCCGCATCGCAGGTGCGATTTGAATATCTCACGCAAAGCCGTATCGATACGGCATTCGTTGCGTTTGCCGCGGCTTTTACTCTGGTCTTGTTCCCCGTATTCGGCGTCTACAGCTCATGGCGTGGGCGAGCAATGCTGCGGATGTCCGGTCAGGTATCGCTAGCGTGGTTCGTGGTTCAAGGCTGTGGTCTCGTGCTGATGTTCTCGCTGCATCGCACGGATTTCATTTCACGTCTCTGGTTTGCCTATTGGATGGCGATCACGGGCGGCGCGCTGATTGCGTCGCGTCTGCTTGTGCACGCCGTGCTCGCACGCGTGCGGCACGCAGGGATGAATCTTCGCCGGGTTGCGGTTGTCGGATGCGGGTCGCATTGCCACCAGGTCGTGCGCAATATCGAGGGCTCGACAACTAGCGGATTTCGCGCAGTGGCGGCCTTTGATGTGCGGCCGGTGTTGGGAACTATAGGCTCAGGTGTGCCGGTGTACGACGACATCACCAAGTTCGCCGCCTACGTGAGATCTCACGACGTGCAGGAGTTGTGGCTTGCGTTGCCACTCTCCGAGGAACGCACGCTGTTGCGCTTTGTGGCTGAGTTTCGCGACGATCTCGTGAACGTGCGCTTTGTACCCGATATGCGCAGCGTTGCGTTGTTCGATAGCGGCATGATCGATTTGATCGGCATGCCTGCGATCAACCTGGTCGCGTCTCCGGTGCCGGCAGGCGCGTTGGTGAAGAAAGAGATTTTTGACCGCATGTTCGCCGCTTGCGCGCTGATTGCGCTTGCCCCGTTGCTGATTGCAATCGCGATTGCGGTGAAGCTGTCATCGCGTGGACCAGTGTTCTTCACGCAGCGGCGCAAAGGTGCGGATGGACGCATCTTCAAGATCTACAAGTTCCGCTCGATGCGTCCTCATACCGTCGAAACAGGCGTGGTGAAACAGGCCACACGGGGGGATCCGCGTATTACGCGAGTGGGTGCGTTTCTCAGGAGTACCAGCCTGGATGAGTTGCCGCAATTCTTCAATGTACTGCGGGGCGATATGTCGGTAGTGGGGCCGCGGCCTCATGCGATCGAACACGACGAGCTTTATCAGAAAGTAGTGAACGGCTACATCCATCGGTACCGGATCAAACCGGGGATCACAGGTTGGGCACAGATCAACGGATTTAGAGGAGAGACAGACCAGATCGAAAAGATGCAAGGACGCGTCGAACACGATCTGTATTACCTGCGCAATTGGTCGTTTGGGCTCGACATGCGGATAGTCGCGGCGACGATAGCGAAGGGTCTGGTTCATAGCAACGCGTACTGACACCTGCACACAATAAAAAAACATGGCCCTGAAACTACGCGGACAACCACTCCGATCGGCGCCAAGCGCGCTGTCACTTGCTGCGGCTTTAGCCTTCTCCGCTTCGGCGCAAGCGGCCGACCCTGCGCTGAATGCGCTCGGGCAGGCGGGTGGTTTGGTGATTCCGTATGCGTTTGTACTGCCCGAAGGAACGGCGGAGGCGCAATACAACAACTACATCGATCCGCGCTACGGAAAGCAGGCGACGGGTGCGCAGATGTACTGGGGCGCAGTGGGTTTGCTGCCTTATGTCGAGGTGTCCGGCGGGCTTGCCAATTACCCGGCTGATGTCCACGCACCCTTCAGCACCGCCGACCACAACCTGTTTCGCCACCTGATGGCGGACGTCAAGCTCGAAGTGCCAAAGTTCTTCAAGTATCAGCCGAGCATTGCATTTGGTGTCACGGACGTTGGCGGCCAGACGCATTTCTTCCGATCGAAATACGGCGTGGTCTCGCAAACGTTTGGACCGGTGACTTTGACTGCCGGTTACGGCCAGGGCGATCGGCTCGACGGTCCGTTCGGCGGCGCGCAGGTCTCGCTGTGGAACACGGGATTGTCGCTGCTCGCAGAAGACGATTCGAAGACGCCTTATGCCGGCGTGCGCTATCAGTCTCCGCGGATTAGCTGGCTAGCCGATGCGAACGTGATCGGTACGCTCATGCGTTCGATCCGTTCGACGAATGGGGTGTCGCCGCGCACGTCGTTCTCGGTGGCCATTCAGATTCCGCTGGGCAAGCGCTTTAGCAGTACGCGTTGTGCAAACGGCTTGTGCGAAGGCCCGCAAGTACCGGTCGCCCAGACCGCGGATGCCGGCGATGAAGGTCCGATCCGCCTCGCCAGCCTGCAATCGGTGGACACGCGCGCTTCCACAGGTACCAACAATGCGCTGGCCGCAGCGCCGATTACGTATGTGCCGCCGCTGCAGTCGTATGCGTCTGTGATGCTGAGTGACGTGACAGCTGCTAAATCGTCGGATGCGCAGTCTGCCTCCATTCCGGAAGCGCTGGATACCTCCGCGCTCGACGAAATCGCCGCACAACTGTTTGCCGCCGGCCTCGAGCGTGTGCGTGTCGGGATGAGTGGCCGCGATCTGGTGGTCGAGTACGAGAACCATCGCTACAACCAGAACGAGGCTGACGCGCTCGGCATCGTGCTTGGCGTGGCGAGCGTAAACGCGCCGCACGGCACCGACAAGATTCACGTGGTCATCAAGAAGGCCAATGAGCCGTTAGGCGAAGTCATTGTCGATCGCGATGCATTTGCGCAATTCGTTGAAGGCGGCGCGCCGACAGCCGCAAGCGCATCAATGACGATGCGCACGCGTCCGACCTACGACGCGGACTCGATCGCATGGCATGGCAATGAGCACACGCACGGGCTGACGCGGATTCAGATCGAGCCGATTGTCAGTTACCTGTACGGCACCGAGTACGGCAACTTCGACATCTCGCTCGGCGCCAACATCGAGGGGTTCGTGCCGCTATGGCGCGGTGCCGAACTGTACGCGAGTTATATCGCGCCGATCTACAACACGAAGAACATGGACGAAGGCCGTGTGTTCAGCAACTACCGCTTGCGCGGCGGTCTGAATGCGGTCGCATTGACACAAAGCTTCTGGATCATGCCGCAAGTGTTCAACGTGACATCGGTCGGCAAATTCGATTACTCGTATGTCGGCGTGCAAAACGAAACAACGGTGTTCGTGCCGGGCCGCCCCGATCTGATCCGCCTGCGGCTCGCCTATCTGCACCATGAGCCGGGCCATGACGCATTGCCGAGCGAGAAGAACGCCGAGCTGACTTACCGCTGGGTGCAGCCGTCCTGGAAGCTGTGGATCGAAGCGGGCGTAGCTCGCTTTGTTGGTGGGGACAAGGGACCGGTTGCGACGCTGACACGCTGGTTCGACGACGTATCGGTGAGCGTGCATGGCGAGCATAGCGGACAGGGCACGTTTGTGGGCGCCGCAATCAGCTTCCCGCTGACGCTGCGTCAGGGCATGAAGCCCGGGATCAGTCAAGTGTACGGCTCGGAACAGTTCGGGCTCGACTTCCGCACGCGGGTGGGATCGACGAATTACGTGGCGACCAATGCGGCGGAGAACATGACCTTCCCGTATAGCACGCAGCAGTTCTTGCTGAATCAGGGCCGCTTTAGTGGCGAGTACTTCTCGACTCAGCTTTACCGGATGCGCGATGCGTATTTGCGTTACGGGCGCCCTGGTACTGACGAAAAAAAGCTGAAGCCGCAAGCGAATGTGCCTGCTGTATCGATGGGCGCAGCGCTTTCACATGGCATCTGCGGAAACGGTTTGCAGGGTGTAAGCGAAGGACGGGCACTGGTGCCGGTCAATTGTGAATGACTTTCTTTGGAGATAGGCGATGAAGCTTCTAAACGGCGCCACGCTGCGCACGCTGCAGTTCGGATCGATAGTGTTTGCGACCAGTGCATTGGTCGCATGCGGTGGTGGAACCAGTAGCGGCGGTTCGCCGGTGGGAACGGTGGGCGGCACAGCCGCTGTCGGCGTGGCGCTGGCTAACGCAAGCATCACGCTGACCTGCAAGAACGGTTCAGGTAGCGCGACGGCTAATTCCAACGGCGCTTACACGACGACGTTCGCGTTCGACGGTCCCTGCACGATTACTGCGACCGGCGGCGCGATCACGATTCACTCGTTTGCGGCCGGCGCGGGTACATTCAACGTGACGCCGCTGACGGAATTGTTGCTTGACTATCTGGCGGGGCAGTTGGGAACGACTGAGAGTGGGTTGCTCTCGGGGATATCTTCTAACACTTCGTATCAGAGCGCGCTGTCGAACAGCACGGTGATAGCGAATGCTGAGGCGGCCGTCGCGAAGCTGATCAAAGACCGGTATGGGATCACGCTTGCGTCGTCGTCGTTCCTGACGGTTTCGTTTGCGCCGGGCACGCCGGGTGCGGATGCGGATCTCGACGCGTTGCTTGCGGCCGGAGCGATTTTGAGTAATGGGCAGCCGGCGGCTTCATTGGCTGCAGCCGCGTTGGCGGCAGGGGCGGCGGCGCCGATTTCGAGCGGGAGTGGTGGGGCGACGGGTGGGACGGGGGGGAGTGCCGGGACGGGGACGTCGGCGAAGTAACTCGACCAGACGAACAACTTTATTGAGGCAGGGTGGCGCCGTCCTGTTGAGGATGAACGCCACTCACCTGGTCAAACATCACGAAGATCCATTGCACCGAGCACATCATTTGTTCGACGTGCATACGACGACGATCCTGTTCATCTGCAATGTGGCTATCCGGCGGGTTGGTGTTCGACACTGAACGACCCGTCCGTCACGGGTCCGCCTGGCTGCGGTAGCGCGCGGCCGGCGCGCTTCTCCCTGACAGACATTGCCAGATGACACCCAATGAACGTCCAGAAATACCAGTTGTAACTCAGGTAGTAGAGCGTGTTGTCCGAGTAACTTTCAAGCAGGTACGACACGATAAGCACAATCGCAACCACCGCTGATTTCCGGTTCATCCGGGTCTTCCAGATTGTGACGAGACTGGCGCCGAACGTAGCGATATACAGGCCGAGTCCGATCACGCCGGTTTCGTATAGCGTCTGTATATAGGCGCTGTGTGCGTCGGCGGTATCTTCCAGCGGGAAAAAGCGTTGCGAGTTGCTTCTGAAAGAGCCCAATCCCTTGCCCTCCGTTCGTGAGTCGCTGGAATCGATCAAAGCGTATTCCCACAGCAGTTGCCGCCATGAGAAGGAGTCGAGCTGCACACCGCTTTGCACGTCTTGAGCGGAGCCGCTTGTGCCGAGATCGGTCAGTCTGTTGGAGATGGCCGGCACGAGTAGCAGCGGCGGCACCAGAATCAGACAGAGCAGCATCTTCCGGTTGATCAGCGTCGAATACAGAATGAACGACACCATGATTGCGATCCATGCGCTGCGTGTTTCGGTGAGAACAAGCAGGATCAGCAGGAAGGGCACATACATGAGCCTGAACATTTTCCAGCGCGGATTCTTTCTCTGCGGGTCGATCTGAGGCAGATAGAACAGCGCAAGGACGACCAGCACCAGATAGAACGCGAGGATGTTCGGGTGTTCGAACGTGGATTGCAGCCGGCCGCTCAGCTTGTCGATAAAGACGTACTGGATGATCGCGAAAAACGACACGGCAAACGACGAGTAGATCACGCACTTGATCAGTTCTTCCGCGTGCTTTCGCGTCGTGATCACATTCGCTGCGATGAAGAAGATCATCGCAGCCGAGAACTGGCCGAGAAACAGCCGCAAGCCTTCGTAGAAATCCGGTGAGCGTAACAGCGAAAGCAGCGAGTAGCCGAGATACGCAATCCAGAAGAGCAGCGGCGTGCGGGGTATCGAGAGGCCTTTGCGAAGCAGCACCACGAGCCCCAGCATGATGATGAGACCGTTCAATGCGGCGCCAGGCGACATGCCGCCCTCATCGAGCCTGAGCGATTCGAAGACGATATCCAATGCCGAACGGATAATGATGATTGCGTATAGCGTGCGTCTGATCAATGTCATTTTATTTTTGTCCTCGGTTTGCTGCCGACGATGGCCCAAAGCCGTCGGCGTTTCTGCTGTTTATATGGCTTCGCCAACCTGACCCGCGTCCGACTTGAGCACGGAAGCACGCGTCGGCTGGCGTGACAGCGTGTTCAGCAGAAACCGGAGGTCGCCCGTGACATGCAAAATCGCGGCGTAAGCACCCGTTACGCCGATGATCTTCGCGGCGAGAACGATCGGGTTGAATTCGAATGCGCTCATTGTCAATTTCACCGCAGCGCTTGCGACGAGCATCAGCGCGATTCCGCCGAGGCATCCGATCGACGGCCGGAACAGCGAAAGCAGCGACGTACCGAATCCTCGGCGCGCGAGAATGTAAAAGGTCATCAAGCCGTTGATCACGAAGCTGGCCGACACCAGCCACGCAAACATCACCAGACTGCCCGACAGCGCGCCGATCACCATCGCGCTGATACTGCAGGCTGCGCACAGCATTCCTGAAAAGGAAAGCAGATCCGTGCGTCCGATGGCCTGAAAAATCGCACCGACGGTGGACAGCACAACCTGTATCGCAATCGACAGGCTCAGGATCGAAAAGATCGGCGCTGCAAGCGACCACTTCTTGCCATAGGCCAGAAAGATGATCTCGTCAGCACACAAAAAGCAGCCGACGCCCGCAAAGCCGCCCGCAATCAGCAGCGCGCGGATCACCGTTTGATATGAAGAAAAGATCGTGGCCTTGTCGTTTTGATGGGCTGCATAGATGGGTTGCAGCGCGGGCGAAATAATTTGCGTCAAATTGGCATTGGGCAGCAGCATCAACCGGTACGACATGTCGTAGAGGCCAAGTGCGTTGCTTCCCATCAGCCGACCCACGACGAGCTTGTCGAGGTTCTTCGTGAAGTAGTTGGTCAGGTTGAAGAAGAACTGATAAACCGAGTACGAGAGGATTCGCGTCATTCCGCGGAAGACCGGTCGCTTGAAAGGGTTGAACCGGCTCGTGACGAGGCAGAACGCGAACATGCTGCACGCGTAGGACGCTCCTTTCAAGGCGAGCGCAAACACGCCGAAGTTCGCGTATGCCGTGGCGATACCCACGCAGCCGGAAAGAATTGCGGAGGCAATCTCCACCATCACGATCTCTTTAAACTTCAGCTGCTTGCGCAGTACCGCGAACGGCACGATGCCCCAGCATGACAGCGCAATGTTGAGCGCCAGAATTTTCGCGATCGCTATATAGCGCGGCTCGTGATAGAACGTCGAGAGAAGCGGTCCGCCGAACACGAAAATCATCGACAGCATCGAGCCGACGAACACCGTCAGCCAGAACAACGCGGACAACTGCTCGCGTTTCAGTTCGAACTGAACGATGGCCGGCCCCAGCCCCATCTCGCTGATGAAGGAGAAGAACGTGACGAGGACCGTCAGCACGGCGATCACGCCGAAGTCGGACGGACTCAAGAGGCGCGCCAGTACGGCTGTCACTACCAGTTGGACAAGGGTATTGCTGTAGCGCCCGATAAAGTTCGCGAAGAGGCTCTTACGGATCGTGTGATTCAGATTGGACATGACTCGACTCTCGCAGCGTTATTGCGCCGATACTTCCAGCGCCACTTCCAGCCCGCTCGAGCGGCCGATCGCGTGGTACGTGAAGCCCCACTCGCGCATTTGTTGCGGCTCATAGAGATTGTGGCCGTCGATTAAGTGCGTCGATCCTGTGTGAATCGACGTCGAGGCAAAAGACCTCATTGCCGAGTTCTGCGAGGCACGCGGCCGTCACAAGGCCCACGTATCCGGTGCCGACTATGGTTATTTTCATGGTATTTGCGGTGTCGATATGTATTGATGCTTCGCGCGTCATCCGGTTGGCAAACCCCATTGCCCCCGTAACACCTGATGACGGACCCGACGCAGCGCTTTTCAGAAAGCTGAGTCTTCTTACGCAACATCCGTACCAATCCCTTATTTGAGTTCGATTCGTTCAAGGGACGTGGCATTCAAGCGCCTCCTTAACCGCGCGAAACGATAAGGAAAACACCCATGGTGATGTTCGGACGGACAGGCGGCTGTACGAAGCTATTGCAAAGAAGCGCATTTGATGCAGCGTGTTGTGACTGCCCCATCCGAATGCCGGTTGCGGGTTACGTAACAACTTGGACGGCACGCAAGCGATGTCACGTAACGTTTCTGCGCCACACCAGATCTCCGCGATGCCACGCCGAACAAAAATCGACGAGGTCCCCTATCTGAAGGGGATGGGAAAGACATGTCCGCTTCTTTTGCGAATGTCCGTACGGATGGCACGTTTTCTGCGTTAGAGGAATAAGCGATGAATTCTCCCCTCCTGACGCCGCTTGCATCGAACGCGCGTTTGACGGACGCCAGGGTGGGGAAGGTTGAGTTGATAAAGGAAAAAACAGAATTTCAGACCAGAAGTGCTGTTGGTTCGAATATAGATAATTTTATTGCAGGCGCGCCGCCGGATCTAATCGAAAGAACAACGGTGTGGCCTTCGCAGCCTACTAGATCGAGAAGTGTATCGGGGGCCGATCGTTGCGGTTCGACGTTCGGGTTGCATGAGAGAAGAGACGCTGCTCCATCCGCGCAACTGGCGGGCAGGCGAGACAGTAGCTCTAAATAAAATACGAGGCGTTGGTGAATCATTATTTATCCACGGGGATTAGCGCCAGGCCGTTTCTGCGCGCGTTGGCTCGCGCAGCCGCCTGCGCCGCAATAACGGCCACACTTGGCGCATGCGCTGTTGCACCAGGCATGAAGATGGGGAAATCGCCGAGCGTGCCGGCGGTCAGTGCGGGCGAAGCGACCCCCGCGTCGGATCTGGGTATTCCCATTACGCCGATCGACCTCACGTTGATCCGGCAGATACAGGATGCCGGCGCACGCAAGAGCGTCGAAGAGAACCAGACGCTGTTTGCGAAAGCGGGCGCGTATCGGCTCGGCGTAGGCGACGTGCTGCAGATCACGGTATGGGACCACCCGGAACTCAATGCCGCGTTGGGAACGCAAACAGCGCCTGCCACGAGCCGCCCGAATGATCCGCCGCAAGGTTTTGTCATCGATAGCCTCGGCAACGTGCAATTCCCCTATGTCGGCAACGTGCCGGCGCTCGGCAAGACGGTCGAGCAAATGCGCGTCGAGCTTTACGCGCAGCTCGCCAAGGTGTTCATCAGGCCACAACTGACGGTACGTGTCGCGTCGTACCGATCGCAGCAGGTATATGTCGATGGCGAGGTCAAGCTGCCGGGTCCGCAGCCGGTCAACGATATCCAGATGACCTTGTACGAAGCGATCGGCCGGGCCGGAGGCTTCGCGACGACAGCCGACCAGAGCCGCATGATCCTCGTCAGGGACGGCGCGACGTACCGGCTCGATCTGTCACAGATGATCGCGAAGGGCGTCAATCCGGCAGAGATCGTGTTGAAGGGCGGTGATCTGCTGCGCGTGGTGGCCCGTGACGACAACGGCGTCTATGTGATGGGCGAGGTCAACCGTCCGACCACGGCCGTGCCGATGAGGTCCGGCACGCTCACCCTGAGCGATGCGCTTTCTCAGGCGGGCAGCATCAACACCGCGAGTGCCGATGCGGCGCAAATTTATGTGATTCGCGGCAAGGACCAAAACGATCTCAAGGTCTTCCATCTCGACGGGCAATCGCCGGTATCGATGGTGCTGGCCAACCAGTTCGAGTTGCAGCCGCGCGATGTCGTCTACGTGGACGGTAACGGTCTGGTGCGCTTTAGCCGTGTCCTTCAACTGCTGCTGCCGGGTATCAATGCAGCGCTTACCGGTGCGTTGATAGCCAAATGATCAGCGAAATTCTCATCGTCTGCGAAGGCAATATTTGCCGTAGCCCAATGGCTCAAGGTCTTCTCGCCAATGCGTTGCCGGGTGTCGATGTGATGTCGGCGGGGCTGAGTGCGCTGGTTGGGCAGCGCGCCGATCCGGTTGCATGCGGCTTGATGGTGGAACGTGGGATCGATATCGGCACGCATGTCGGCAGACAACTCGAATTGCATCACGTCAGGTCTGCGCAGATCGTACTCGCAATGACGCGAGCGCAATGCAAGCGCATCGAAATCGCGCATCCGTTCGCGATTGGAAAGGTGTACCGGCTCGGCCATAAAGACCAGATCGACGTTGTAGATCCATACCGGTTAGGGCGTGATGCATTCGAAGCATGCCTCGCCCAGATCGATTGCGGACTCGAACACTGGCTCGAGTTGATCGGCAACCTCACCTATTCAAGCACATGCAACTAATTCAAAAACCCTACCGTATCGCGCCGGCCGGCGATGAAGAGATCGATCTGTCCAACTATCTCTCCGTGGTCCGTGAGAAATGGAAGATGATCGCGGCGTGGACCATTGCGGGCGCGTGTGTCGGCGTCGCGTATTCGCTGCTCGCCAGTCCGATCTATCGTGCGGACGCAATGTTCCAGATCGAAGAGAGCATCAATCCCGCGCAAGGCGCATTGAATGGGCTCGCGTCGATTTTCGATACCAAGCAGACCGCGGCGTCTGAAATCGAAGTGGTCAAGTCGCGGCTGGTGGCCGATCAGGCTGTCCATAACCTGCATCTGGACATCACCGCTTCGCCGCATTATTTTCCGGTGATCGGCGCGGCGATCGCACGTTTGAACGGGAGCGAAGAGCTCGCGTCACCGGTTCCGGGGCTGTCGAAATTCGCGTGGGGCGGCGAGAAGATCGCCGTGTCCACCTTCGACGTGCCGCGCGACGACTACGAAACCCGTTACACGCTAATCGCAAGGGAAAATGGTGCGTACGATCTATTCGACGCAGACCGTCAGCCGGTGTTGCATGGCACGGCAGGTACGCTGGCGCGCGGCCGGTTTGTCGAGTTGATGGTCGATCGTCTGGTCGCGCGACCGGGCACCGAGTTCCGGTTGATGCGCACATCGCCGCTCCAGGCGACTGCCGCCC
Organism: Paraburkholderia haematera; assembly: GCF_905220975.1. Taxonomy (GTDB): domain Bacteria; phylum Pseudomonadota; class Gammaproteobacteria; order Burkholderiales; family Burkholderiaceae; genus Paraburkholderia; species Paraburkholderia haematera. The sequence continues at coordinate 210,564 of NZ_CAJNBK010000005.1, forward strand.
TGCAAAACGCGTTGAAGATCGACGAGAAGAGCAAGCAGGCCGATATCATCAAGCTGTCGCTCGATGGCACCGACGCAACCCGCACCGCCGACATCGTCAATTCTCTGGCGCACGCTTATTTGCAGCAGAACATCGATCGCAAGTCCGCGGACGCGGAGAAAGCGCTGGAATTCCTGAACCATCAGCTACCGGATCTGCGCAAGGAACTGGAGCAGGCGGAGACGCGCTATAACGATTTCCGTAACAGGAAAGGTACGGCGAACATCTCGGAAGAAGAGCGTTTGCTGCTGCAGCAGGTTGTCGATAACAAGGCGAAACTCACCGAGCTTCAGCAGCGCCGTCTGGAAATGAGCCAGCGCTTTGCCGACACGCATCCCGCGGTCGTCGCGCTGGATTCTCAGATCACGGCGCTGCAAGGCCAACAGGAGTTGCTGAGCAAAAATGTCGCTGGGCTGCCGGAAACCGAGCAATCCGCACTGCGTTTGCTGCGCGACGTGCGTGTCGACACGGAGCTTTATACGAGTCTGCTCGACAGTGCGCAGCAATTGCGGATCACGAAGGCGGGGCAGCTCGGCAATGTGCGGCTTGTCGATTTCGCGGTGACGCCCGAGACAGCGGTGTGGCCCAAACGCTGGATCATCGTTGCGATCACGTCGGTGCTGGGTCTGTTCGCGGGCGTAGGGCTGTCGTTCGTGAGACGCGCCGTGTTTGGCGGCGTCGAGACGGCGAGCGAGATCGAAACCGCACTCGGCGTGCCGGTGTTTGCGGCGGTACCGCGAAGCTTTGCGCAGCGTCGCATGAACCGGCGCCTCGGTCGCAACCAGCCGGGCGATGCCAACGTGCTCGCGTTGGCCGCCCCGGACGATATCGCGGTAGAAGGTATTCGCAGTCTGCGCACCGCGTTGAAGTTCGGTCTTGGCGAAGCGTCCAACAACATCATCGCGCTAACCGGCCCACGCCCCGAAGCAGGCAAGTCGTTCATCGCGCTAAACCTTGCCGCCGTGCTTGCGAGCGGCGACAAGCGTGTATTGCTGATCGACGGTGACATGCGGCGCGGGGTTCTCGATACCGTGCTGGGCATGCCGCCTTCGCAGGGCTTGTCGGACGTGATCCGCGGTCGCGATCTGCACGACAGCATTGTTCGCGATGTGCTGCCTGGCGTTGATGTGCTGCCGCGCGGCTCGGACGAAAAGAATCCGTCCGAGTTGTTGCTGCGCGAGCGCTTTACGAAGGTCCTCGAGGAATGCTCAGCCGCATACGATGTCGTGATTATCGACACCCCGCCGGTACTCGCCGTCACCGATCCGGTACTGATCTGTAAGCACGCAGGTGTGTCATTGCTGGTGTTCCGTTTCGGTCATAGCCCGATCGGCGAAGTGACGGAGACGGCGAACCGCCTTCTTCATGCGGGCGTGTCGATCAAGGGCGCGCTTCTGACCGATATCCCGCAGCAGCGAGTCAAGTACGGCGCCGGGTACTACAGCCATGCGCGCTGATCTGCGCCTCATCGAGCGTGCGCCGTCAGCTGGCGCACCACGGTCCACGGAGACTCCGGCCGGGAGCTTGAACGCAAACGCGTGCAGACAGGTTGCGATCATCATTCCGACGAAGAACAGGCGGGTTCTGCTGGAGAGGGCGCTCGCGTCGGTGTTCCGGCAGACGTACACGAACATTGCGGCAATCGTCGTGAACGACGGCTCGACCGACGACACGCGCCAGTTCCTGGACGCACTCGCTGCCCGTGAACCGCGCCTGACCGTGTTCCATACGGAGAAATCGATGGGCGCGCCGTCTGCGCGTAACCTCGCGATTCGTCTCGCCAATGCGCAATACGTCACCGGCCTCGACGACGACGACGAGTTTCTGCCCGACCGGATCGCGTTGCTGGTAGCGAAATGGGAATCGCTGGGCGACGCGGCCCAATCCATCTCTTGCCTCTTCACGGAGAGCGTGATGACGGACGGCGTTAACGCAACCGTCACGGTGGACCGGAAAGACTCGGTCAGCTACGCGGATCTGTTCACGCATAACTTTATCGGTAACCAGATTTTCTGCCCGCTCGAGCGGATTCTGAAGATAGGTGGCTACGACAAGGATCTTCCCGCTTGGCAGGATCTCGAGATGTTCATGCGGTTGATTCAGTCGCACGGCGCGGCGCTCAGGGAGAAGGACGCGACTTACGTCTGCTATGTGGACCCGCGACGCGACCGCATCTCCGCCAACACCCATTCACTGCGACGCGCGTTCGATCTGATATCGAGCAAGCATCTGGACGTGCCGAAGCATCTTCATCACCGTTTGTATATGCAAATCTTCTCGCCGTTCTACGGCACGCGTCCGACGTTTGGAGACTGGCTCCGTTTGTTCAGATGGCGCGCCTCACCCGCGCTGTTTCTGAGAATCTTGCGCGCGAGCATCCGCCACAGTGCATTGAGCGTATTGAGTGCGATCCGTGCTTAGGGCCGCGAGAAGCGGTCCGATCTCTACGGGCGTTGGCTGGTCGAACATCGTGGGAGTGACGTGATGGGCACAGATACGGTACACGGCGCGACAGCAGGGAATGCGGCGCGCTTCAGAGGTTTGGGCTTCATCACGATCGCAATCGGTGCTGACCGCTATCTGAAGCAGGCTGAGACCTTATCGTTGTCGTTGCGACGTAACATGCCGGGCATACCGATTGCGATTGTGTCCGACAGCGAAACGATGCGCGGATACTGCGACGTACTGATTCCGGTTGATCACTCGATGCCGATCGCCACTGCGCAAAAGCTGCTGCTGGACCGCTATTCGCCATTCGAAGAGACGTTCTTCATCGACTCGGACTGCATTGCAGCGCGCGATTTCGGCGATGAACTCGACGAGATTCGCCGCTATCCGATCACGCCGATCGTCGATCTGTTGACCCCGATCGACGGCACTGACGAGTATGTCGACGACTTGCGCGCCGCGCTGACGAAGGTCGGCGGCGAAGCGTTTCCCAAGTTCAACGGCGGCGTCTACTACTTCAGACGTTCGCCGGTAGCGACTGCGGTGTTTTCAGCGGCGCGCGAGTATTTCAACAACTATCGGCACTACGGCTTGAAAGCGTTCGACCGTGGCGGACCGGGCGATGAAACGGTGATCGCACTCGCGCTGTCGAGACTTGGATTACTGAATCTGTACCGGGACGGTGGACGCTTGATGCGCACGCCGACCGGATTGAAAGGTACGCTGGAGATCGACCCTATCGTCGGCTATTGCAGCTTCGAGCGATACGACGGTCTGGTGCACCCCGCGATCTGCCACTTTGCCGGGCCTTATCTGCTGATGCCTGAGTACCGGCTTGCCGCCGCGTCGTTGCGTAACGGCAAGTCGCGCGCTGAGTTGTCTTCCGTGGTGTGGATTCAGGCGACATTCGGCGCGTGGGCCGCGACGGCCAGGCTGCTGATCAAGTACCGGATCGACGGGTTCAAAAAGCGGCTATTCCGGGCGCTTGCCTTGAAGCAAGGGACGTGAGCTTGTACGGGTCTTCGACAGGAGCAGTGGCGTGAAAACGGACATGTTTCGACGGCGGGTGGCGAAGTCGATCGCGATCGCGCCGATGGTTGGCAGGTTCGCTTCATTGAGCAGCGTCGCGCATGCACAGCCGCAGCCAGAATCAGTGGATCTGTTCGAAAAGCCCTTCTCGCCGCGCTCATTGTGGAATGCAAGGCCGCTGAATCCTGTGCTTGGAAATACGGCGATCCCCGCAACGAATAACCGGGCGTATCTGGAGCAGGGACCGTTTTCAAGCCGCGTGTTCGAAGCAACGTTGTCCGATCCGGCTGTCAGTATCGCTGGTACGCAAGACGCTCACGGGCCGTGGGTGTCCGACGAATTGCGCCATCGCAACGTGGTGATTCCGCACTTTCCTGCGGATACGCAACCTGCGACGGGCACAGATGGTCACTGTGAGATCTATGATCGTGCGAGCGGATTGATTCACTCCGTCTACGGCATGAAGTACGACGCCAACGCCCGCATGTGGCGTGCCAAAAAGTACACGGTTGTCCAGGCGGCCGGCAGCGGTTGGGGCTCGCCCGAAAGACCCGACGGGCCGCGCGCGGCGGGCGTATCGACTGCCGGGGGATTATTGCGCATTCACGAAGCGGAATTGCTCGAACTGTCTCATGCAATAGCCGTGGCCGCCAACGCCAACGCGCTGCGCAGCGGCCCAATGTTTCCCGCGACCCTGGAAGACCGCGACGGCGGCACGCGTTACACGGGGCCGTTCGCGATGGGCACCCTGCTGATGTTGCCGCGCGATTTCGACGAAGTGAGTTTAGCGTTCCCGCACGCGCGCGCCATTGCGCGCACGCTGAAGACATTCGGCGCGCGCCTTGTAGATCAGACCGTCGGCACGTTTGCGTTCTACGGTGAGATCGGCAGTGCATGGTCGCAGTCGCGAAGCGGAACCGGCGCGTGGAACGGCGGTTGGGAGACGGATTTGACGCGCATACGCGATGCGCTGCGACCGGTGATGTCCGTCGAAGGATGGCTGGACGCGAACGGTGCGAGATTTGCGCCAACACCATGGTCGGACATGAACCTGCTGTCGATGCGCGGACCGTGGACCTTTGCAAATGGAACCGGCCAGCCCGATTGTGAATTCGACACGACGAGCGGACTGCTCATGCTGCCCGCGAGCGATCAACCGCTTGTGTGTCGAAAACTTCTCTACCTGAGAGACGACGCGTCGCCGGCGAGGTGGTTCAAATGGCAAGACGCGATGCGTTGGTACACGAACCCGCAAGCGGGAAGCGTCTATCGGATTAACGCGTCCGGTACGGGCGAGTGTGAGGCCTCGTTCGAGATCCGGACCGGAGATGGCGCGCAGCGCCTTGGCGCAACGCGGTCTCTCAGACCGAAGGAAACCGACTCGATTGCCATGCCGCGCGACGGTGCGCCGCTTTGCGTCGTTCATGTGCTGAAGCATCCGGGGCCTGCTGCTGCGATACGTCTGGAAGTGCTCAAAGCTTAGTGGAAATCGACGTTGCATCTGAAGGTGAGAGGGCGGGGAATAAAAATGAAAGTCGCATACGTGGTCAATCAATACCCTAAGGTCAGTCATAGTTTCATCCGGCGGGAAATCCTCGCACTGGAGAGCCATGGCGTGCAGGTGTGCCGCTATGCGATACGCGGATGGACCGAGAATGTGGTGGACCCGACCGATATCGCCGAGCGCAACCTGACCGAATACCTGCTTCGCGGTGGACTGCTGCCGCTGCTGTTCGCCGCGATCTATCAACTGGTTGCCAATACGGGGTGCTTCTTTCGGGCACTGGGTCATGCGCTGGGAATGGTGCGAAAAAGCGACCGCAGTGTTGCACTGCACATCGTCACCCTGGCCGAAGCATGCCTTCTCGCGCGTCTGATGAAAGGCCGTGGCATCACGCATATGCACGCGCATTTCGGCACTAATTCTACCGAGGTGGCGATGCATGCGTCGACGCTGTCGGGTATTCCGTATAGCTTTACAGTCCACGGTCCCGACGAGTTCGACAAGCCCGAATTCATCAAACTCAGCAAGAAGGTGCGACATGCGAAATTCGTCATTGCGATCAGCGATTTCTGCGCGAGTCAGATCTATCGATGGTGCGCGTATGAGGACTGGCAGAAAGTGGTGATCGTCCGATGCGGGATCGACGCGTCGTTCGGTGCGACCGGCTATGCGACGCCCGCGCATCCCAGGCGGCTCGTGTGTGTCGGCCGTCTTGCGGCGCAGAAAGGTCACATGTTGCTGGTCAGAGCGCTGGCAAATGTTATCGACGATATTCCCGATCTCGAACTGATGCTGATCGGCGATGGCGAAATGCGTGCGGAAATCGAGGCGCTGATTCGCAACGAAGGGATCGAGCATGCCGTGCAAATTACGGGCTGGAAGGACACCGAGGGCGTCCGCGACGCGTTGATCGCAGGACGCGGCCTGGTGCTGGGCAGTTTTGCCGAAGGCTTGCCGATCGTGATCATGGAGGCCATGTCGCTGGGGCGGGCCGTGATTGCCGCGGATATCGCTGCAATTCCTGAACTCGTGCAGACCGATAAAACCGGCTGGCTTTACTCGCCCGGCTCGGTCGAGTCGCTGTCTGGCGCAATTCGCCAATGCATCGCCGCGCATGAAGACACGCATTCGGAAATGGGTGATCGAGGGCGGCGTCTGATCAAGGAGCGTCACGATCAGGCGCGGGAGGCGGGACTGTTGGCGCGGCTTTTTGCGGGGCAGTTGGAGCCGTCGAACCTGAGGGGATGGTGATGAGCGAGACCGCGAATGCAATCTTGACGGTTGCCGTTCTGATCGTGTCGGTTCCTTCGGCGATGCTGTTCGTTCAGGTAATGGTAGCGACATTCAGGCGGCGATCGTCTTGTGTGGACGAATTCGCAACGCCACCGCGCATCGCCGTCGTCGTGCCTGCGCACAATGAAACGAAGATGCTGGCGCAGTTGCTGGCCACGGTATTGCCGCAATTGCGCAAGCAGGATCGCGTCGTCGTGGTCGCGGACAACTGCACCGACGACACCGCCGACGTCGGCATGAAAGCGGGTGCGGAAGTACTCGTTCGCGACGATGCGCGGCGCCGAGGCAAGGGCTTCGCGCTGGACTATGGCGTGGCGCATCTCGCACAGTCTGGCGCGCCCGATGTCGTGATCTTCATCGACGCCGATTGCGAAGTCGCGCCGGGCGCAATCGGCAAGCTGGCGAAGCTCGCCCATGCGACAACGCGCCCGGTTCAAGCGCGCTATGCATTGAACGCGCCTCTGTCGGCAGGTCTTGGCGCGCGTGTATCGGCGTTTGCGGTGCGTTTGAAAAATCACGTTCGGCCGCTCGGCAATCTTGGGCTCGCTGCACCCTGTTCGCTGAATGGCAGCGGAATGGCATTTCCATGGCCGGTGCTCTCCGGTGTGCAACTCGCAACGCCGAATATCGTGGAAGACCTCGCGCTTGGGATCGATCTGACACTGGCCGGATGGCCGCCGCTTTATTGTCCCGAAGCGCTTGTGACCAGCCCGCTTCCGTCTTCGGACACAGGACACCACGCGCAACGAAAGCGCTGGGAGCAGGGGCACCTGAGCACGATTGCGCATATGTTTCCGCGTTTGCTGCTATCGGCGATCATGCGTCGTTCGTGGACATGTCTGGCAACGGCGCTCGATCTCATCGTGGTGCCGCTGACCTTGCTGGTGTTTGCGCAGATAGCGTGCTTCGCCGTCAGTGCGTGCTTTCATGCGCTGGGCGGCAGCGTGATCCCTGTGGTGATTCAATGCGCGTCGCTGTGTTTGACGGCGAGTGCGATCGTCATGGCATGGTGGACGAGCGGTCGCGATCTGCTTGCCGGATCGGACGCGTTATATATCCCGCTCTATATGCTGCGCAAAGTGCCGATGTATGTCAGCCTGATCGTGGGTCGTCGCGTGGGCTGGGTTCGTAGCGATCGGGAGTGATTTTGTGCCGGGTCTGATTCGCAGACCCGCGGACTCGCCAACCGGCAACTACCGTTCCATGCGAGCGGAAATCGCAATCTGCGCCGCGTGCGCGACGAAGCTCACACCGCCCAGCAGATACCGGCGCCACAGTCGCTTAGGTTCGAGGATCATGCGGAACAGCCATTCCAGTTTTAGCTGACGCCACACGCGCGGCGCGCGCGGAAAACGTCCCGCCATGAAGTCGAGGATCGCGCCGCCGTTGAGAATCACGCATGGTTTGGCGATGCGCTCGGCCAGCAGTGCGGCGACACCTTCCTGCTTGGGCATGCCCATCCCCAATACCACCAGATCCACGTCGAGCCCTTCGAGACGTTCGACATACGCTTGCGGATTCTGAAACCCGTCCATCGTTGCGACGACACGTGCGCCCTGGCGGCCAAAGGCTTCAGTGGCTTGCGACAGATACGGCTCGGCGGTGCCGAACAGCGCAATCGAACGGCCCTGATAAGCGCGAACGATATGCGGAATCATATCGGTGCCGTTCATGTTGCCGCGCGGATCGATCCCGAGCATACGCAAAAGAATGGAGACGCCGATACCGTCGCGGAAAATCAGATCCGATCGCGACAGCGTTTCAGAAAACGCGGGATTGTTTTTAGCTAGCATCACAGCGTGCGCATTTACCCACGAAACAATGATCGGGTGCTCTGCAACGCTTTGCGTGGTGTTGATCATGTCGAACACATGGTCTTCGTTATCAAGCAGATTGGTGTGGCTGAGCAGATCGCGAGTATTTCTGAATGGCAGTGCGTTGCTTGTCATAGTCGGTTTCGCGTATAGGTTGGCGGTCAAGTCCGGCGTGCGTCCGTCTTGTGTTGGCGCGACTCGAGCGGGTCGGCTATCCACGGCGTCAGAACGTCAAGGCGTGACGAAGCGAGACGAGTGATTCGTCTGAAAGGCGGTGTGTCGGACGGAGCGTCTTGCTTAGGCGATCAGCGTGCTATGACGGGCGCTTTCGGATGAGTGCTCCTGTTTGCGCCCGTTGTGTGTATCGGCGTAGATGTGTCATTTTTCTTTCCCCGGTGTTTTATGTTGTCATTCGGACTGCCAGTTAAAGCATTCAATCCTTGAACACATGCCAAACTGATTGCGTCAATAAACGGGATACGGATCGGCCTTCCATGCCGGCGCATAGATTGCCGAAGCGTCGTCCGTGGTCCTGTATTGGCCGCCCAGATAGATGCCCGGTGCACCCGCGTCGATGTTTTTTAGCGCGCGGTTTTTGCTGCCGGTCGCGCGTGCGCCCGCTTTGGGCGACAAGGTCGTGGTCATATACGAACCGGCGTCCGTATCGGACTGACCCATATAGTCGCTAGAAGTCGGGTCGGTTACTGAGCGGTTTTTGCTCCGGGCCGCACGCGAAGCAGACGTACCGGTGTTGCCTGTAAAGCTGGAGTCGAGCGCACTGCGCGAAGTCGCGCTCGCGGATCGACGTGATGTGCTGCCCTGGTGTGTGCCTGTCGACGCAAAGCTGGAAGACGGCGGCAGGCTCGACTGACGAGGCACCAAGGCGGTGTAGTCGCTCTCGGTGTCAGACGTGTCGTCGCTGTACGTGCCATAGGTGGCAGCGTACGAACCCTTGTTGGTAGACGACGAGTTCCAATCCGTTTGTGTGTGTGCGGTTCCCGCGTTACAAAGCGCGATCAGGAGCCACGCTGCGTGTGAAAGCCTCAGCGTGGGAATGTGACGTTGAGAGTCGGATGGTGTTGACAGATAATTGGATCGACGCATATCGGCACGCTTCAATGATTGCGGGAAACGGGATATGCGCTCGAGTCGAGCCATAGAAAACTGGTTCGATCTCCAGATTGGCAAGGACTCCCCGTCGTCCCTTTGTCACTGATAAAAGCAGATTGCGTGCCATATCGCTTAAGGGGCAAAACATCGGTCGTTCTTAAGCGTCAAGGACTCGGTTAAGTGCCTTTCGTGTTTGTCGATACGGAATTGGACACGCGGAAGAACCATCCGCAGTGTCTAAAGTAGGGGAGTGTTACGGGGGACGTGTTACTACGTTACGGATAAAGGGAACATCCTTTAGCATCCGCGACGCGTCATGCAGAAGTCGAGGTTGAGTGAAAACGGTTTGTTGCGACTGGATGATTCACGCTATTCGCCTTGCAGACAAGGCGCAATTGGTCGATCAACCTGGACGCCTCGACCGAAGAATTGAAGCGCCTAACCACAGTCTCCCGGGCGGCACGCGTGATAGCCGGCAAATCGAACTGCCCGCGACTGATCGCTTCGATGACCTTGGCCAGTGCCTCGACATCGCGCTCGTCGACGAGGAACCCGGTTTGCCGATCGTCAATCAGTTCGGGAATGCCGCTATGCCTTGACGAGATGACGAGCAAGCCGGTCGCCATCGCTTCGATCAATGCGACGGGTATGCCTTCCATGTCGCCGGTGCTGGACGTGACGGACGGCAACAGGAATGCGTTCGCGTGACGCAACCGGCGTGCGACTTCCGTGTGCGCCTGTTTGCCGAGAAACTGCACGCGCTCCTCGACATTCAACGTTGCCACAAGCTGTCGAAGCGGTTCGAGAAGTTCACCTCCACCGATCACGGTCAACTTCACCGGCGCGTCGATCATTGCGACCGCGCGAATCGCGTATTCGATGCCTTTCTTCTCCGTCAGCCGTCCCACGGCGAGCAGTTCGAACTGGCGCTCAGGCGGAACCGGGGGGGCATAGTTGAATCGATCGACGTCGATGCCCATGCGTACGACGTGAATTTTCCGGTGATCGCAACCCCATCCGCGGAGCCGCTCTGCCCAGAATTCACTGACGGGCATGAACAAATCGCCCGACTCGAACAGCCTGCGATAGTGCGGAGCGTAGCGTTCCACGACCTCGGTCATGCTGACGTCGTAGCCGTGAAAGACGGTCCCTAAAGCGCCTTCGATCAAGCCCGCCTCGCGAAGATACTGTGCTGCGACGCCGGTCGGGCCGAAGTGCGCGACGATCGCGTCGTATCGGCGGACGGAGCCTTGATTGAACAGTTGCACAATCTGCTTCGCGTGAGACACGAGCCCATGGCGAACTGCCGAGATCGCCGCGCGCAAGGCTTTGCGGCCGCGCGACGACAGCATCGCAAGGACCGGAAACGCCAGGAGTGTTGCCAGCTTCATTGCGCGGGTTACGCCGTCAGGCTGGACCGCGTGAACCGGGAACTCCGTTGCGATCGACCTAAGGACATCCTGATCGCCTGGGCGGAGCGTCAACACTTCGACGTCGGCGCCCGCGTGCTTCAACGCATTCGCTTGCTCAATGACGAAGGTTTCGGAGAGGGTGGGAAATTGGGCAGCTACGATCAGGATACGCATGTCGGGGGCGGCCGGATTGGCTCGACGCTCATGTGGAGAAGTGACGCGAACGATTTCGCGCACTGCTATTGAGCAATAGTCATGCCAATTGGTAGGGCCTGTTTTTGCAACGCGTGCTCCGATCCCGCGCGCTAGGCCCTCTAAATCCTCCGGCACCGCTCCGCCTCAAACCGATCCAACTCCCCAAGCAAACGCTCGATCTGAAACATCTGCAATGCGGTCAGGGAGAATTCATCCTGTATGCGCTGTAGCCGCTTTCGCCAATATGCTGGTGGCAGCACAGGCTCACCACGAAATGCGCGCAACGACGGCTCCATCACACGCGCCACGTGCGCGATGTCTTCATCCATTGTCATGCAAGAACCCCGGAAGACCTCGTTGTTTAGTTTTGGCCTTGTTTTATGGGCGCGCCTGGGTGAAAACCAGTTGGTAGTAGGTGCGCAAGCGGCGGCGCCAATGGTAAGAAATCACAATTGTCCGGTCAAGCTTTCTGACCACCGTTCGCGTGGGTAGTGTGTCGAATATTCCCTTTAATTCGGGTTTTTTCAGTTCACACAAGGATTCCATGCGGTAGCTTGAGAGACGTGTTGCTCAAAGCACATTCCCCCCCGACTGAAGCGCATCAGCCTGCGTCTGTTCGCCGGGCATCAACTCCCCCTCCGTATAACTAATCCTCACCGGCGGCACAAACCAAGCCAGACACAACCCAATCAACGCCGCCGCCCCCGCCACCAGAATGCCAATATGAATCGACTGCACGAGCGCATCTCGCGCAGAATTCATCATCGCATCACCCGCATGCCCGGCGCTCACCAGGCGATTGATCAACGCCGCCTGCTCCGCGCGGTCCACCAGCAACTCAGGGCTCGCAAACGATTTAAACCACTGCGTCGCCTGATACGAAGAAAGCGAGCGATGCACGCCCTGCGTATAAAGATGCCCAAGCAACGCACCGGTCATCACCGTCCCCAGCATCCCACCGAAAGTACGCAGCGATTGCAGCAGCGCAGTTGCCGCGCCGAGCTGGTCGCGCGCAACGATCTGCTGCGAACACACTGTCAGGCTGGTCGCCACCAGACCGAGTCCAAGACCGCTAATACCCATGCACGACAGCCACACCAGGTGCGGCTCGGTCCCTCTGAGCACAATCACGCTCAGACAAGCCAACGCGGACAAAGCAAAACCAACATACATGATGCCGTTCGCGCGGCGGATCCGTGTGACGATTCGATTGTTCACCACGCTGCCAACCGTCGTGCCGAGCAATAGCGGTGTGATCAGCATGCCGGAGTCGTGCGCGGACATCGCATAGCCACCCTGAAACAGCAGCGGCACATAAAACACCAGCGAAAACAGCGCAAAACCGCCGAGCACCGACATCGCGAAGAGCGCGGAGAGCTTGCGGTCCAACAGCATATCCACCGGCACGATCGGATACGCGATGCGTCGCTCCCATAGCCACAACGTCAGCGCAAAACTCGCCGCTACGACGGCGAGCACGATGGTTATCGTGTCGACGCCATGTTTCGGAAACAGCTCAATCAATAATTGCAGCGCGCCGAACGTGACCGCGATCACAAACGCGCCGAGCCAGTCGAGCCGAACGGGGCCCTTGCGCCGCAGGTGACGCAGCGGCGGCAAAAAGCGCTGCACGAACAGCAGCGACACGACGCCGACCGGCACGTTGACGAAGAACACCAGCCGCCAGCCGCCGTATTGGGTGAGAATGCCCCCGAGCGTCGGCCCGACCATATTGGCGACCCCGAACGCGGACGTGACGAACACGAGCCAGCGCAGCCGCAGCCTCGGATTGGGGAACAGATCGGCGACGGTGGCGAATACCGTCCCGATCAGAATGCCGCCGCCTATCCCCTGCAAGCCGCGCGAAATAACCAGCAACAGCATGCTGGTGGCGAACCCGCACAATACCGACGCGCCAGTAAACAGCAGAATCGCGGCAATCAGAAATGGCTTGCGGCCGAACAGATCACCTAACCGCCCAAAAATCGGAATGGTGATCACCGAAGCCAGCATGTAAGCCGTCGCGACCCACGCATACAGGTCGAAGCCCTTCAGATCGGCGACGATGCGCGGCAGCGCAGTACCAACAATGGTCTGATCGAGCGCGACCAGCATCGAGACGAAAGCGATACCGAGCATCGCCAGCAGCGACTCGCGAAACGGCAGCAGTTGTCCGCTGGGTAAAGGCAAAGGCGCGTCGAAACCGGGCGTCATGACCGTCCTACTTGCGCGCGGCCTGATACGCGCCCAATGCCGCGCCGAGTTCCTCGTCCGTCACCGCGGGGACGATGCGCATCGTCAGTAAGTCGCCCCATTCGAGCGCCAGCGCCGACAGTCCACGCGTGTCCTCCGCCTCGACAACCGCGAAGCCATGCAACTCGCCGATCGCATGCCAGCGCCCCAGCAATTTGACACCTTCAGGCGCCTGACCGCCGGTTTTCATGAAGCGCTCGATGACGGAATTTTCGGCGGTCGGCAGACCATTCCATTGCACGATGAATTTCATTGCGTGTCTCCAAGATGAAACTACGTGGCATCCTAAGCATCATAGTTGAACGCACGGTCACAAACGTCGCTGCGTACGGACATTCACCAGGTCAATCGAACAAGTCGGCCGCTGCCGGGAAAGCGTGGCGGCTACATATGTTTCTAATTGCCAGCCTCTCGTGCGTCCTACAAGAAAGACATTCTTGATAGGGCTGTCGACGATGTCGGTATCGATCAGTTTCGAAGCGCGCCATGCGCTCAAGCGGCACGACCGGCACGCGTACGCATGGCAAACGGAACAAACGCAAATACATGAAACGCAAACGGCACGAGCGTTAAGCACGTGCCGTTGCTGCGAGCGTCTGAGCCGGAGTCTAGCTGCGCGGGGAACGGCGCGGCACTGCGGCGGCGGGCACATCGGCAATAGCCTGATGCGCCGCTGGAAAACCCGGTGGATATTCAACAACGCGTGCGGAAGCCGGCACTGTCTGTACGGCGACGCTCGCTCGCGCACCGATCCGTGCGCCGCCGACAATGGCGGCCATCGCCTGGCGGTCCAGTTCGACGCTCTCGGTGAGGTCTTTGATGACGAGCTTTGCCATGGCAGCTCCAGGGATGTAATCGAGCCGGCGGCTGGTGCGGTTGCCCAGTCGCGGCCCGGGTGTGCGTTTATGTGTGCGGTGGTCTCGTCGCACTATCAGTATAGGAAATCTGCCTGCAACTCGCCGTCTGGATGCAAACAGGCAGCAGTAGGGAAGTCCCCGGCCCTTCGCTACCGCACGCCGTTAAACGTTGGCGTAATTGGCGCCCCACAGCGACGGGCTGACATTCAGATTCAACGGTACGAAACCCGCGCCGATGACACCGATGTTGTTGAGGGCGGCAACATTAACAGTTTGGATCTGGCTGAGGTTCTGGTTCACGGAGACGTTGACATTGGCGATGCCGCTGAGGCCGGCCACCGAAGGCAGGCCGGGCACGCTGCCGCCGGTGCCGCCGGCCACCGTCGACATTGCTCGGCGGTCGAGCTCGCGGGTGCGGGACAGATCGCGAATCATGAGGGATGACATGGTGATTCTCCAAAGGTGCGCGGAAGACGGGCGTGATCGGGGCGAAGCGGAGTGGGCCGAAGGCCCCTTCGCTTCGCCGAATCAGGCTTTAAACGTGGATGTTGTTGCTCGACGTGACGCAGGGATTGATCGTCGAGGTGAGACCTGCGGCGAACGCGACGTTGTTGCCGTTGGCGCTCTGGATGTTCATCTCGTTGCTGATCAACTGCGTGGCGTCGACGTTCTTGCTGTTGTTCGGCGCGACCACCGGGCTGAAGTTGAAGTACGACGTGGACGGGTAGCCCCAGCCGCCGCGTACGGCGCTCATGGCCTTGCTGTCGAGTTGTTCGGTAAGGGACAGGTCTTTGATCATCAGCGTGTTCATGGTAAATCTCCTGGAAGGAAACATCACAGTCTTGCGGTTGGGTTCGAGCATCTTGTCTGCTCGAGTGTCACTAACGCATGGGCTGTGCCTGTTTTATTCGTGCCTCCTAAGAAAGTTGGCGGAGGCTTGATACACAAGGCTTTCGCGCCACGGCGCGGCGTCGGGGCGGTAGCACGGCCACCAGCAGACGATTGGCGGCTGACGGCGCGGACCCAACAACGCGCCGGATTCTGTTGGACGCTGCAAGACACTCGCCGGCAGTGCACGCAGCGGGGCAATCCTGGTTTGCGAAAGCGCGGGTCGGGAGCTAGTATCGAAGCGGCACATGTAACTGGTTACGACAGGTTTTCTATCAGCCCGAAAGGCTCCGGTCGCATGCGATCCGGCCCAACGGCAGCGGGGGCGCTTCGCACAAATGGCTAGCCTTGCGCATGTGATTCGCGACTATCAGAACGGCGAGTTGTCACGTGACGAGTTCGTCGCTCAACTCGACAGCACGTTGACGACCGAAGGGCTCGGTCCCACGCAGCTGCTGGACATGCTCGGCGTCGCGCATCGCAAATCCCCTCTGCCCGACGATCTCTATGCCGAAGTGCGGCGGCGTATCGAGCAGTTGCGGGTCTCGAACGTGGCGGCCGGCGGCGAGGAAACCGGCATGCAGACCACCGTCGAGATACCGTCGGTACGCCCGGCGAGCAGTGCAAACCCGGCAAGCCCGGCAAGCGCAGGCAGCGCCGCCGGTGTGCCGGAACATGACCAGATCAAAGGCACCGGCGACACGCTGAACAACCGCTTCGTCCTCGAGGAATGCCTGGGCGTCGGCGGGATGGGCACGGTGTACAAGGCGCTCGATTTGCGCAAGCTGGAGGCGTCGGATCGCAAACCCTATGTCGCGATCAAGGTGCTCAACGTCCAGTTTCGCGGCAATCCGAATTCGCTGGTCGCGCTGCAACGCGAGGCGCGCAAGGCGCAGGTGCTCGCGCACCGCAACATCATCACGGTGTACGACTTCGACCGCGACGGGCCGATCGTCTACCTGACGATGGAGTACCTCACCGGCAAGCCGCTCAGCCAGCTATTGCGCACGCCGGGCTATAAGGGCATGCCGGTTCGCGCCGCGCTGCCGATTGTGCGCGGCATGTGCAATGCGCTGGCCTATGCGCACGAACACGGCTTCGTGCATTGCGATTTCAAACCCGCCAACGTCTTTCTCACGACGAATGCCGAAGTGAAGGTGATCGACTTCGGCATCGCCCGCGTGTTCCAGCGGCCGGAAGAGGAGAGCGACGCCACCGTGTTCGACCCGGGCAGCCTCGGTGCATTGACGCCCGCGTATGCGAGTCCGGAGATGATCGAGCATCGCGAGCCGGACCCGCGCGACGACATCTACGCGCTCGGCTGCATTACGTATGAATTGTTGACGGGCCACCATCCGTTCGACCGATTGTCGGCGACGCAGGCCCGCAATGCGGACTTCAAACCGCTGCGTCCACCTAATCTCGATGCGAAACAGTGGCGCGCGTTGCGCGCCGCGCTCTCGTTCGATCGCAACACACGTATGCCGAGTGTCGTGCGTTTCATCGCGGAGTTCGACAACGAAGCGCGTGCGGAGAAGTCGGGTACGTTGGTCAAGGCGGGGTTTGCGGGTTTCGCGGTGGTGTGTGCCGCCGCTGTCGGTGTGTTTGCTTTGCGATCAGCGCCGAATCGGCAGAGTGGCCCACAACCGGCTTCGGAAGCGCCAGAGGTTCAGGTGGCTTCGACGGCGACGCCTGTTTTTGCCGCACCGGTAGCGACCGCGCCGGTGCCGCCGTCAACGGCCGCGCCAGTTGCATCCGCCCCGACGCAAGCTCCTGCACCTCCCGCGCCCAAACCCGCGCTAACCTTAGCCGCCGTCACACCGGTTCTCGCACAGGTGCCGTGCTCGGCGCTGTCCGCTTCTGCACAAGACCATTCGTTGACGGTACGCGGCTACGTCTCGCAACGCTACGGCGCAGCCCATTTGAAGGACACGTTGGCGGCATTGCCGGGCGTCGACACGCTGACGCTCCAGGTCGAGCCGCTCGCGGACGACAAATGCGACATGGTCAAAGCGCTCGCTCCCTACTGGACCCGTAACTGGCAGGCAGGCCACGTTGCGTCGCTGCATGTACGAACGCCCGGTGGCCAGTTGAGCGAAGGCGATCCGCTGGTGGTCGACGTGACGACGCCCGGTTACGACTCGTACGTGAACCTCGACTACTATCAACTCGACGGCAGCGTCGTGCACATGGTGCCGAGCCCGCGCGCGAAGGACAATCAGGCGCCCCTGCACTATGCGGCCACCATCGGCAGCGCGGGTGACTGGATTATTTCGAAGCCGTTCGGATCGGAGATGGTGGTGCTGCTGATTACGCCGGCACAGCTATTCGACAAGCCGCGGCCCGAAAGCGAGTCACGTGCCGATTATCTGCGTGCACTGGACACACGGCTTGCACAGATCGCCGGTAAATACGGTCAGGATCATATCGTTGCAGACTTCGCGCCGATCACGACCAGGCCGCACGCGCCTTAAGAGACGCGCGGCCTCGCATCACTTAAGGTCCTTGACCACCCTGAATCCATCCTGTGACTGGCGCACGCTCGAACTGTATTTGAAGCGTGTCGCGCTCAGCATGTAGCTTCCGCCTTCGCGCCACGAGCCGCCGCGGATCACCCGCATATCGCACCCTGGGCTGTCCCACGCGTGGCCGTCGGCGGGCGCGCCCTGATAGGAGTTGTGCCAGCAGTCGGCGACCCACTCCCAGACGCTGCCGTTCATGTCATACAAACCGACCGGATTCGGCGCGAACGACCCGGCAGCTTCCGGACCTTCCTTGTGCCACGGGTCGCCGCAGTCCTTGCAATTGGCGTTGCCCTTGCGCATCTGATCGCCCCACCAGTAAGCGGTCGTGGTGCCGCCACGGTCCGCATATTCCCATTCGGCTTCGGTGGGCAGGCGGTACGGTTTGCCGGTCGTTTTGCTCAGCCATTTCACGTACTGTTGCGCGTCGTCCCAGCTGAGGTCGCGTGCCGGCGCTGCCTTGTTCGTATTGCTGTCGGGCGTCAGTTTCTGGCAGGCGTTCGCGGTGACGCACGCGTTCCATTGCTCGACGGTCACCCCGTATTTGCCGATCGCGAACGGCGCGCCGATGGTCACGTGATGGACGGGTTTCTCGGAGGGATCGTCGGAATTGCTGCCCATCGAGAACGCGCCTGCGGGCAACGCAATCATGATCGGGCAGGTGGCGCAATCGCGGCTTTCTCCCGCGCCCGGTGGATGCACTGCAGGCTTTTGTGCGACGGCCGCCGTGACAGCGGCCGCGGGTGGGGCGGTCGTTGTAGTGGGCGTCGCGGCTGGCGCTGCCGCATGCGGGTGGTCTTGCGGCGCGGCGCTGGCGGGTGGCGCCGGCCGGGCGACTTGCGGTGGCGGTGCAATCGGCGGTGCAACAGATGGCGAAGCGGACGGCGCACTCGCCGCCGCTGCGGCGCGCAGCCGGTCGATGCGTGCGTGGGCGAGCGCGGCAAAGCGGCCATTCGGATAGGCCTTCAAATAAGCCTCGTAATCGCCCGGGTAGTTGCTGTCCTTAATGGAATTCCAGAAGGTGATTTCGTATTGTTCGCTGCTGTCCTTCGGCAGAATGCCTCTACTGTGCGGCGCGGCAATGGGGTCGTCTCCGGTAGCGGAAATGAGCGCAGCACCTGCGCCGCGAGATACCGGCCCGCTCAGGCTCGCGTTCCCAGCAAGCGATGACGCGCTCCACGGCGTCTGCTCACCGCCAGTCACCTCGCTAACCCGCGTTGCGACGCGTTGAAGCAATCCCTCAAGACTGGGCGACGAAGAAGCGTCGTTGAGTACGCGCAACAGTGCGTTCGTATAGACGCCATGATGGGTGCCGTCCGCCGCAAACCCTCCCGGCGCCGTGGCATAGGCAATCACGGTATTAGCGGGCAATGCGGTTTTTTCGAGCGATACGTCGCGGGAGAACGGATTGTTCAGGCATGTATCGAGAATCACGAGATTGAGTGCGTCGGCACGCGGCACGCGCATCGCCTGCAATACGGTATTCAAATCGACGCCCTCGCTGACCAGCCGTGCCGGCGCGCCCGCATCGAGGCCGGCTGGCACAAGCAGCGTCTGCCGGCCGATTTGCAAGCCGTGTCCCGCGAAATAGAAGAGGCCAGTGCCGCCGCCTTGCAGACGTTGGCCGAATTCGCTAATGGCTTGCCGCATTTGCTGCGGCGTCGCATCGGTGCGCATGATGACGTCGAAGCCGCGCGCACGCAGCGTATCGCGCATGGCTACAGCGTCACGCGGCGCATTTTCGCTAATCGCGCCTGCGTGATGGCCGTACGCGCCATTGCCGATTACCAGTGCGATGCGCCTAGGCTGCGGATTGTCCTTTTGCAGTGTGAGCGGCGCAATGAACGCGGCCGTCGTATGCGCAGCGGCGACACCAGGCGCCACGCTGTCACGCTGCGCCGCGGCATAAACACTGCCCCAATGCGCCTGAATCGCCCCGGCCATGCACACCAGCAGGAATGTTCGCCACATATTCGTATCCTGTTTGTCCCGGACAGAACATAGGGTTTCGACGACCGCGACGCCCGCATCGGCCGTTGGAGTGGATCGGGCGCGGCATGCATGCCGCTATCGACTTTCCATCGACAACCTATGAATAACGATAGCACGCAGTTTGCGCGTCACAATGATCCGCACATCGTCAATGCGTTATACGGTTAACGAGTGTGGCGTATCTTTTTGGCAAGTTACGACCTAAGCTAATTCACAAAGTAGGGCTGTACGACCGTTTTAATAATGCTGCCGCTCATTGACGTTAACCCGCGACGAAAACCCGCCACGTGAATCCACGTGAACTCACGTGAAACGATGCGAGTGCCCGCGACATCCAGCCGGAGCGTCCGGCCTGCGCCTGGCGCAGCCGAGGCGGCTATGAACATTCTTCGGGAGAGTGCGCAATGCGAAGAACCTCCACACCCCGCGTGCTCGATATACGTCACAGACCGATGGCGATGCGTGCCGCGTTTTTCATGGCCTGGCGCGTCACCCTTTTCCTTCTGCTCGGTATCGCGTCACTGTCTGGCTCCGCGCTTGCCGAACAAACGCCTTCGCCGCCGGGCGCCGAGGAATACATCATCTGGCCGTCGGACGGCGCGGTGATTCACGGCGGCAAGCTGTGGGTGCGCATGGGGCTGCGCAACATGGGCGTGTGCCCGAAGGGCGTGGCGATTCCGAACACCGGGCATCACCATCTGCTGATCGACACCGACCTGCCGCCGCTCGACCAGGAAATTCCGTCTGACCGCAATCATTTGCATTTCGGTGCGGGTGAAACCGACGCGCGCATCGAGTTGCCGCCGGGCAAGCACACCTTGCAGCTCATTCTCGGCGACCACAACCACGTGCCGCACGTGCCGCCGGTATATTCGAAGAAGATCACCATCACCGTACTAAAAGACTAGCTGTCCCGTTCCTTCAAAACGGGTCCGCCAGGACGGAGAGACCACCATGTACAGGATCATCGCGCTCGCGGCACTTGTGACATTGGCGTCGCTGGCCTTGCCGAATCTCGCCATGGCCGGCACGACACCCTCGCCTCCCGGCGCGCACCTCTATATCGGTTATCCGAACGATGGGCAGGTCGTGCCGGCCAATAAACCGTTCCGGGTATGGTTCGGCTTGCGCTATATGGGCGTGGCGCCGAAAGGCGTCAAGTATCCGAACACGGGGCACCACCATCTGCTGATCGATACCGACCTGCCTTCGATGGACCAGGAAATTCCTTCGGATCGCAACCATCTGCATTTCGGTGCGGGCGAGACGGAAACGATGATTCAACTGCCGCCCGGCAAGCACACGTTGCAACTGCTGTTGGGCGACGACATGCATATACCGCACAATCCGCCGGTGTACTCGAAGAAGATCACGGTCATTGCGCGTTGACGGGGTATCGATACAAGGCGGCTTTCTCGTTTCAGTGTCACGTCGCAACCAACATCGTCGCGCGCGTTGTTGGTTGCGATCCACCAGCTCCAACCTGTCGTCTCGTCGCCGTCGTGCTGCGCCCAGCGGCATACCCTCCCCGAAGTCCTTTACTGACAGCCGTCCGGAAGATTTCTTAGGATCGGAAATCAAAGCTGGCACAGCCCATGCGTTAGTAACACTCGAGCAGACAAGATGCTCGAACCCAACCGCAAGACTGCGATAGCCCCTTCCAGGAGATTTACCATGAACACGCTGATGATCAAAGACCTGTCCCTTACCGAACAACTCGACAGCAAGGCCATGAGCGCCGTGCGCGGCGGCTGGGGCTACCCGTCCACGTCGTACTTCAACTTCACCCCCGTGTATGCGCCGAACAACAGCAAGACCGTCGACGCCACCCAACTGATCAGCACGACGATGAACATTCAGAACGCCAACGGCAACAACGCAGCGTTCGTCGCCGGCGTGACCACCACAATCGACCCGCATGTGAGCTCGAGCAACAACATCAACGTGTATTGAACGGCGCAGGCCGCCGCGGAGGCTCTCAGGCCTCCGCGGGACGCGGACCCACAACGCGTCAAAAAGATTTCGCATCCATTCGTTCTTTCCACACGACCCCAGCGTCACCGCCCGATCCCCGCGCCAACCTTCCTGACCCGCTTCGATGGTGAAGCCGGGCAGGACATGCTTTACTTAAATAGCGCGTTCTTCTCGTGCAGCGTAGCCGGCGTCATCGGAGACAATCGTGTCAGCGTTGCTTGATTCAGTGGTCGGTCAGCGCTTTTTCAACGCTTCGGCGCACCGCTGCGCTGACCGTCGGCCGGCGAGTGCGAGCCGCATTGCCGCGGCGTTACGTGGACTCTGCGCCGCAACGGCCTGCGCGCTTTCGCTGGGCGCGTGTATCGACGTCAGCATGCCCGCCTACAAGCGCCCCGATACGCCCGCCAAGACCGCTTGGTCGGATCAGAAAGGCTCGCCGGTATCGGCGGCCGCGACCATCGAACCGGACTGGTGGAAAGGCTTCCACGATCCGTATCTGGACACGCTGGTCGCCAAAGCGATCGCAGGCAATTTCGATATCAAGGTGCTGGCCGCGCGTATCGACGTGGCCAGCACGCAGATCGGCGAGGCCAAAGCAGGCGCGTTGCCGACCATGGATCTCGGCGGCGGCGCCGATTTCGAAAAGAGTACGGGGCAGACGTTTTCCAAACAGTACAACGTCGCGACGCAGGTGAGCTGGGACATCGACATCTGGGGCAAAGTTGAGAAGGGCGTGCAGGCGCAAAAGGCCGAATTCCACGCGAGCGAAGCAGATTGGCGCGCCGGTTATCTGGAACTGGTGGCAAACGTCTCGAGTACCTACTTTCAGATCCTGCAATTCGACGACCAGATCGAGCAGCAGCAACAGACGCTCGTCACGAACCGGCAGATTCTCACCATCTACGACGGCCAACGCCGCAGCGGTCTTGTGCCGCAAACTCAGGTTTTGCGCCAGCAGGCCGAGATCAACCGCTTGACGAACCAGTTGCTGGAACTGCGCCGCTCGCGCGATCTCGCGAACAACGCGCTATGCACGCTGCTCGGCGTGCCGGCGGGCGAGTTCCAGTTGCCGAAAGGGCATTTGCAGCAACGCGTGCAACTGCCCGTGGTGCCCGACGGTTTGCCCGCGCAACTTCTTGCGCGGCGCCCCGACGTGGTGGCCGCCGAATTCCGGGTGCTGGAGGCCTACAACCTGGTCGGTCAGGCCAAGCTCGCGCAACTGCCCACCATCAACCTCACCGGGCACGGCGGCACCGCGAGTTTCGCGCTGACCGATTTGCTGAAGTCGTTCACCTACGGATTCATGCCCAGCATCAACATTCCGCTGCTCGATCCAGGCGTGCGGGCCCACGTGAAGGTGACGCAAGCTCAATCGACGGTCGCCGAGCAACAGTACCGCGTAGCCGTCATGGGCGCGTTCGAGGAAGTGGAGAACGCGCTGGTCAATCTGAATTCGCACAAGGCGCAGCGGCTGGAATTGCAGCAGGAAGTATCGCGCCTGCAGATCGTCGCCGATCAGATCCAGTCGCAGCTGCGCCTCGGCGTGGTGTCGCAGCTGGAAGTTTTCGAAACTGAACGGACCTTGCTGGAAGCGCAGCAGGAACTGCTTGCCAACCATCAACTGATTCTGTCCGACACGGTGTTGCTCTACAAGGCGCTGGGCGGTGGCTGGCCGAGTGTGGATGTGCAGGCGGAAGTAAAGGAACACTGAGCTAATCGCAGACGTGGCGGGCGCGTGGCGTATTTCGGCTGCATATGACGTATGAATGGCCCTTACAACCCGCGATCTGCAAATTGACACTTGCCATGCGTGACTTAAAATTTGTAAGGAGCCCGGTTCGTGACGGCTCACCAGAACATCCGCTATTCGCCGTAGTTCTTCATGCCGTACCTGTTGCGCGCTCGGCGCAACGGGTAAACGATTAGTGATCCAGATAAAATGACCATCGGCGAAGCTCCTATTGCTGAGATGCGCGCGACACTGGACGCCACGTTCGACGTGGTGCTGTCGCCGGTCGCGTCCGCGCAGCGCCCCGCGCTCGACACGATCCGGATCGTCGACAACCTGTTCGCGATCGGCCGCAGCGAGGTGCCGTTTACCGACTACCCCGCCGAGCGGATCACCCGCCTGTCGCGCCGTCATGCGCGGATTTTTACGGAGCACGGCGCCGTCTATGTCGCCGACCTCGGTAGCAAGAACGGCACGACACTCAATGGCGTTGCGGTGCGGCAAGCCCCCGCGCGGGTGCGTGCCGGGGACGAAGTGTGCTTCGGCGGCGAACTCTGCTATCGCGTGAGTATCGAGCCGCGCGCGCGGATTGTCGCCGCTTCAGGTGCGGCACCCGCACCGGATCTGGTGCTGGTGCCGCAGCGCGACGACCTCGGGCTTCAGCCGATCGAGGTGCTGGCGTTCCCGTTTCTCGTCAGCAAAGCGGATGAAATCTTCTCGCGCTACAAGGATCGCTATCCGCACCAGGTCAATTACATCTCGCGGCGGCACGCGCACATCTTCCTGAAGGGCGGCGAACTCTACCTCGAAGATCTTGGCAGCACCAACGGCACATTCGTCGGTGGAAAGCGGCTTGACGAAACCGCGCTGCCGCTTGTGGAAGGGGACCTCCTTGCATTTGGCGGTGACCACTTCGTCTACAGGGTGACGTTGCCAAAACCTCCCGAAGTCGAGCCGACCGTGACCCAGCTATGCCTCAATCCCGCTGCCGACGAAGCCGCCGATACCGACAAGACCACCTTCGTTGCCGCCGCGCATTCGTTCCTCGATATCTTCTGCGTCGACCCGGGGCTGCAACGTGAAGACGAAATCAACGAGGCGGCGCAGACCGCATCGGCGCATGCGAAGCGCGACACGCCGGCAGGCGGTGCGGATGGCACGAACCGCACGAACGGCACGAATGGCACGAATGGCACGAACGGAACCGGCAGAGCAAATGGCACGCATGCCGCAAACGGCTCACATGGCATGAACCCCGTAAAGGGCCGGCCGCGGCGCTGGCGTCTGCTCGCGGGCGAACTCAGCAAGGCCTTTGCAAGTGGCGATCCCATCATGGAGCGTCGCGCCGTCTGGTGGAGTGGCGCAGCCTTCGCGGTTCTGGTGGTCACCGCGCTGATCCTGTATATGCGCGGCTCGTCTGAGCGCGACTTGAGAAATATGCTGGCGAGCGGCGATTACACCAGCGCGGTGACGGCGGCAAACGGCTATCTGGCGAACCATCCCGCCGACACAAAAGTCAGCGCATTGGCGAGCGAAGCGCTTCTGAAGGCGAAGCTCCCCAGCTGGCTGATTGCGCTGCAAAAGGCGCAGTTCGACCAGGCGGACGCGCTGCTGAAGGAAATGAGATCGTTGAGCGCGACTAACGCGGACGCCGCCTCTCTGGTTGGCGAACTGCAATGGGTGGGCGACCTGGAGCGCTTCGTGATGGGGCGCGGCGGGGCGGACGCGCCGATCCGCATGTACGCCGACGAGGCCACCATCAACGGCCTGCTGCAACGCTGGGACGACGACGCGAGAAGCCATCAGCGCGCACTCGACCGCATCGCCTCGTATGTGCCCATTTTTGCTGAGCCGTACGCGCAGGCGCTGAGCCATTTGCGGAAACTGGAAAGCGACGATTCAGTGTACCTGGCCGCCATCGACCGCCTGAACGGCACCATTCGCACCGAACTGGCGCGCGACAAGCCTGATGCGCTGCCGGCCGTCCTCGACGATTACGCGCAGCGCTATCCGCGTCTCGCCGGGCTCGATCGTGTCCGGGAAGATTTGCGCCACTACGCGGACGTGCTGAACGCCGCGCTCGGCCGGCAATTGACACCGTTGCTCGCCTTGCTGAAAACGGTGCGTTTCAGCACGCCCCCATTTCAGGCGCAGTTTCAACAACTGGCCGCAAGCCGCCTGCCGTCGCCGGACGTCATCCAGCGACATGACGCGGCGAGCGCGGCGTGGCAGCGCGGCGATACCCAGCAGGCGCTGGGCGACTTGCAGGCCATGCCTGCGGGGCCGTGGTCCGATGTGATCGCAGCGGAACTGGCGCACAAGAAAGCGTTGCTCGACCAGTTCGCCGACCTGCAGAAGACCCGCGGCGGCAAGGATTACGACGAACGCCTGCTGTCGTTCTACGCCAGTCTCGATCCGGCGGCGGATGTGTGGTTCGTGCAATCGATCCAGAAAGACGTCGCCGCTTTGCACGACAAGGCGCTGGCGCGGGCGCAAGACCTGCTGCTGCGCGCGCAGAGCCTCTGGAAGCAGTATCGGGCGAGCGGTCCGATCGGCGGCACGCAACGGCTGGAAGGGGGAATTTCGCCCGGCTTTCGCAGCGAGGCGCGTCTGCTTTCCGATGCACAGTCCGCCGCGCAACAGGGCATGCGCATCTACACGCAACTGAAGGCGGATCATCCCGCCGACTTCGACCGCCTGCTCGCCGATATCGATGCCGAAGCGGATTTGCAGCGCCGCTCGCTGACAGAGTTGCGCATGGTGCTGGACCCTGGACTGTTGAAGGCGAAGCTGGCATTGATCGGAGGCGAGCAGAGTGAAACGCGACAGTCACCTTAAGCCCTTATCGGAGGCGCTGGAGGACCACAGCGTCGAAGGCATCGCGATTCTGACCACGGAACCGGTGCGGCTCGCCCGTGCGTTGATCTGGGCGATGGTCGCGCTGGTGGTGGCCGGCCTGTTGTGGTCGTTCGTGGGGCGCGCGGATGTGATCGTCAGCGCGCAAGGCACGCTCTCGCCGGAATCGGAGGTGCGCCGCATTTATGCGCCGATCGACGGCGAGCTCGCCGATCTGTACATCGCCGAAGGGCAGCCGGTATCGAAGGGCGACGTGCTGGCGCGGCTGAATGCGCGCGGTGCGATCGAGGCAGCGAGCAACGCGCTGCAGGCGCAACTCAAACTCGAAGATGCCGAGCGCGACTGGAAGCAGTTCCCGGCGAAGAAGGCGCTGATGGAGCGCAAGGCGGCCGCGCTAAAGGCGCAGTTGGAAGTGGAAACTCATCTACACGAAAATCGCATTTCCGAAGGCACCACCAAACTCGCCGAAGGCCAGAAGGCCGAACTCGACGAAGCCCGCAGCGCGCTCGACAACGCGCGCCGCGTGCGCGAGGCGGCGCGTCAGGAACTGGACCGCTACTCGCAGCTTTTCGCGCAACCGGGTGGCGGCGGCATCGCTGAGTTGCAGGTGGAGCAGAAACGAACCGCCGCGATGGAGGCGGATAACGCCTACCGTGTCGCGCAATCGAAACTCGCGGAACTGGATTTCCGCCTGAGTCACGAATACGCGCAGGCTAATGCGCAACTCGAAGCCAGCGGGCAGCAGACCACGGACCTGCAACTCCAGTACGACTCGGCAGTCCGCGATATCACCGACGCGGAAGACAAGCTGCGCCTGCAATTGCAGACCGCGCGCCTCGTGGCCGAAGCCGCCGCGCGGATCCGTTTCGAGAACATCGACAAAGACAATTTCCTGCTGATCCTCGCGCCCGTCTCCGGCGTCATCACCGACGTGACCTCCACGCAGCGCGGTGACAAGATCCAGGCGAACGCACCGCTCGGCGGCATCGCACCGAAAGATGCGAAGCCGGTGCTAAAGATCGAAATCGCTGAACACGATCGTGCTTTTCTGCACGAGGGCCAGCCGGTGAAGCTGAAATTCAACGCGTTTCCGTACCAGCGCTATGGGCTGATCAACGGCACGCTTGCCTATATTTCGCCGGCCACCAAGCCGTCCTTGCAGGACAAGCAGCCGGTGTATGAAGGACGCGTCACGCTCGAGAAGAACTACTACCAGATCGCCGACACCCGCTATCCGCTGCGCTACGGCATGACGGCGAACGCGGAAATCGTGGTGCGCGAACGGCGCCTGATCGATCTGGGTCTCGATCCGTTCAGGCAGGTGGCGGGTTGAGTGCGCCGATTACACGTCAATGAAAGGAGCGGATGACATGACCGCGATAGTGCGAATCGATGACGAAGTCGTGGACGTTGCCGAGTTCATTCGTCTTCTGAAATTGACCGGGCAGTTCGAGAGCCTGATCGAGCAGATTGTGCGCGACAAGCTCACGGTGCACGCGGCAAAAAAGCAGGGCATTGCCGTCACCGCGGACGAAATCCAGCAGCGTGCCGACCAGTTCCGCCGCGTGCGCGGCTTGCATCGCGCGACCGATATGAATCAGTACCTCGATGCGCTCGGCGTGAGTCTCGACGAGTTCGAGGCGTTCATTACGGACGGGCTGTATCAGGAGAAGATGCTCGACGTGGTCGGCAACGAGGCGGCGATCAAGGATTACTTCGCGCTGAATTCGCCGAAGTTCGACGCGATCGAGGTGAGTCATATCGTGCTCGACAGCGAGGGCAAGGCGAAGGAAATGATCTCGTACCTGCACGACGATCCCGACAGTTTCGCCGACATGGCGCGCGAACATTCGATTGCGGATACCCGCGAAGCGGGCGGCGTAATCGGCAAGGTGCTGCGCGGATCGTTGAAGCCGGATATCGAAGCGAAGATTTTCAATGCGGCGGTGGGCGATCTGCTTGGGCCGTTTCCTTCCGCGGATCGCTCCTGCTTCGAGATTTTTGCCGTGACGGCGAAATATCCGGCGACGCTCGATGCGGACGTGGCCGCCGAAGTCAGGCGTCTGCTGCGTGAGAGTTGGCTGATTGCGCGCGCGCAGGAGCATGTGATCGAAGCGCGCTGACTGCGAATTTCGTAACGTAAAGCAAGGTAAAACCGAACCGGGATCCGCAAGCACATGGATGCACCTCAGACCGCGCCTTCCGCTGCCGAGTTTCTCACCTCGGTGGAAATCCTTTCGCCGTTTTCGCGCGACGAGATCGAGCGTCTTGCCGAATACGCGCAGGCCCGCTTCTATTCGTTCGGCGAAGCGGTGTGCTCGGCAGGCGACACGGCCGACGGCCTTTACGTGGTCCGTTCGGGCTCGGTACGTATTTTCACCGAGGAGCATGGTAAGGAAACCAGCATCGGCGTGCGCAAGACCGGTGAGATTTTCGCCGACATTGCGATGTTGCGCGCCTATGTGCATGAGGCCTCGGTGCGCTCGTCGGCGAAAACTGAGTTGCTGTTCATTCCTCGCGCCGCGATCGAACCGGTGCTCGCCGGCAATCAGGCCGCGCTGGCATTTATCGCGAGCTACGTGGCGATCAGCTCGGCCGGCGGTTTCGTCGCGCAGTTGTTCGATTTGCGCGGCAAGCTCAACAAGACGGAACTCGAAGAATATGTGCGTAGCGTTGGCGTGAAAAGGGTGGCCGCAGGCAAGGAGATTCTCAAGCAGGACGGGCGCGACGACCGGCGGCTCTATGTGGTGCGGCAAGGTGAAGTGCGCATAGTCCGTCACGAGGAAGGCCACGACTACACTCTCGCGACGCTAGGCGAAGGCGAAATCTTCGGCGAAAAAGCGTGCTTGATGCGGCAGGAGCAGATGGCGTCGGTGGTGGCGACGACCGATACACGGCTGCTGGTGATCCCGGAGCGCACCGTCCATTTCATTCTGGAGCGCAATCCGAAGCTGCGCGAAGTCCTGGATGAGCGGATTCGTTACGGCGACCGCGAATTGCAACGGCAAAAGCGCCTCGAACAGCGGCGCAAGTTGCCGTTGATGCTCGACTTACAGACAAAGCCCGAGTTCGGTGAAAAGGTCATCAAGCGCTTTGCGCTGGTCGAACAGGCTGAAGAAATGGATTGCGGCGCCGCGTGTCTCGCCATGGTGTGCCGCCACTACAACATCCCGATGACGCTCGGCAAGCTGCGCGAACTCGCCAACGTCACGACGCAAGGCGCGACGCTCGACAGCCTCGCGCGCGCGGGTGAATCGCTCGGCTTCACCGCGCGCGGCGTGCAGTGCACCTTCGATTCCTTGCGCGGTTTCGATCTGCCCTTCATTGTGCATTGGGAGGGATACCACTATGTGGTGGTGTACGGGCTTTCAAAGGAATACGTGTGGGTTGCCGACCCCGCACTCGGCTTCAGGAAAATGTCGGTTGAAGATTTCGAGCGTGGCTGGAGCGGCACGTGTCTGCTCTTTACCGGCGGTCCGAATCTCTTGCAGATGTCGGCTGCACGTTCGCCCTGGATACGCTTTGTTGGCTATCTCAGACCGTACAGGAAGATTCTCGGCCACCTGTTCCTTGCCACCTTCGTCATTCAGGTGCTCGGCGTGATTCCGCCGCTGATTATCCAGAACATTCTCGACGGCGTGATCGTGCATCAGAACGTCAGCCTGCTGCATCTGCTGATCGGCGGCTTGATCATCGCCAACGTATTTTCGCAATTGATGTCGTCGATTCGCGCGTATCTCGCGAACTTCATGGTGCGCAATATGGACTTCGCGATGATGTCGCAATTCTTCAAGCACACCATGTCGCTGCCGTTTTCGTTTTTCGCCAAACGGAAAACTGGCGACATCTTCGCGCGCTTCCAGGAGAACCAGACGATCCGCGCCTTTCTTACCGAATCCACCGTCACCACCGCGCTGAATCTGCTGATGGTCTTCATCTACTTCACGATCATGTTTGTCTACAACGTGAAGATGACGCTCGTGCTGATCGCGTTCGTGATACCGATCATGGCTTTGACCGCGCTCGCCACACCGAAAATCAAGAACTACGCGCGTGAGGTATTCACCGCATCGACCGAATCGAAGTCGTTTCTGATGGAAGCGCTTGCCGGTGTCGAGACCATCAAGGGCATGGGCATCGAGCGGCCGGTACGGTTGAGATGGGAGAAGAAATACGCGAAGGCGCTCGAAGTGCAATACCGGGCACACGCCTTCAGCATTCTCGTTGGGCTGGGCAGCCAATTGCTGAACGCGGCGACCACGATCGCTATCCTTTGGGTCGGCGCGAATCTGGTGCTGGCGCGCGAGATGACCATTGGTCAACTGATCGCGTTCAATGCGTTCATGGGCAGCGTGTTGGGCCCGCTAATGGGACTAGTCGGCCTATGGAGCATGTTGAACGACGCGGGCGTGGCGATGGAACGCCTCGGTGACGTGCTCGATATCGAGCCGGAACAGAAACCGCAGGATTTGCCGTCGCGCGTGATGCTGCCCGAACTGCAAGGCGAGATCAGCCTCAACGGGGTCTATTTCCGCTACGGCGAGAACGATTCGGCCTATGTGCTGGAAAATATCAGCTTCGACATCAAGCCCGGCGAACTGGTGGCGATTGTGGGCCGCAGCGGTTCCGGCAAGACGACGCTCGCCAAGCTGCTGGTTGGCTTTTACGCGCCGACTGAGGGCAAGATGACGATCGACGGCTACGACCTCGGTGTAGTCGATAAAGCCTATTACCGCGCGCAGATCGGCTATGTCATGCAGAGCAATCTGCTGTTTTCCGGCACGATTGCCGAGAACATTGCAAGCGGCGACGACGCGCCCGAACGGCGCCGCATTGAAGAAGTCGCAAAGATGGCCGACGCGCACGCATTCATCAGCAAGATGCCGCTCGGCTACGAGCAGATTGTCGGCGAACGCGGCATTGGCTTATCCGGCGGGCAGATCCAGCGGCTGTGCATTGCGCGGGCGCTGTATCACGACCCGCGTCTGCTGGTTTTCGACGAAGCGACCTCGGCGCTGGACTCGCAATCGGAAAGCAATATCCTCGGCAACATGCACGATATTCTGAAAGGCCGAACGGCGGTGATCATTGCGCATCGGCTCAGCACCATCATGCGTGCAGACAAGATTCTGGTGCTGTACGAAGGGGCGATCGTCGAACAGGGCCGTCACGATGAACTGATCCAGCGCGGCGGCATGTACTACCAGTTGGTCCAGAAACAGTTGAGTGCGTGATGAAGATACTCGACCAGGTAGAAGAGCTCAGCCCCGCGATTTCGTACGCGGGTTTGATCGAGCGTATCGAGATTTTGCGTTCCACGCTGCGCTGGTCGTCCCGGCTCGAGCGCGCCGATATCGACAAGCTGCTCCGGCAAGCCACCTCGTTGCGCGACGAGGTCATGCAGCTTTCGCACAAGGAGCGCTTCGTCCAGGCCGCGACGGCTGCGGAGCCTGCCGCGTCTGCCGATCAATCGCGGGGCGCGCGTAGAAAGGCGTTGATCGAGCGCAGTTTCATTTTCGAAGGCACCTTCGGCGACAATCCGCGTTTGCTCGAATCGCTCGAAATCGCCGAGAAGGCGGCGCCGACCGATTTGCCGGTGTTGATCGACGGCGAGAGCGGCACCGGCAAGGAACTGATGGCGAAGGTGATTCACGCGAATGGTTCGCGCTCGGACAAACCATTTATCTCCGTGAATTGCGGTGCGATTCCGGACAATCTGCTGGAATCGGAATTATTCGGTCATCGCAAGGGCGCGTTCACCGGGGCCTCGAATGACCGCAAAGGCAAATTTGAAAGCGCGCATACCGGCACGATCTTTCTCGATGAAATCGGCGAGTTGCCGCTGGCCGGTCAGGTGAAGCTGCTGCGTGTGCTGGAAGCGCACGAGATTCAGCGTGTGGGCTCAGACGAAACGATTGCCGTCGATACACGCATTGTCGCGGCGACCAATCGCAATCTGCGGCAACTCAGCGAGGAGGGCAAGTTCCGCGAGGATTTGTTCTACCGTCTGAGCGTGATTCACGTCACCTTGCCGCCGCTGCGCGAGAGGCGCGATGAGATACCGCTGCTGATTGCGTGGTTCGGCGATGAGGCCGCCGGTACGCTAAAACGCAGGCCCGTCAGATTGACGCCGCGTCTGCGGGACTTTCTGCTGAACTATGCGTACCCGGGCAATATCCGCGAACTGCGCAACGTGATGTATCGCGTGTCATGCCTGGCGGGGGAGATGGCGGATATCGACCATCTGCCGGTGGATATGCGGCCGGCCGCGACCGGTTCAGCCACGGCTTCGTTCAGTGCAGCCACAACGACGGGACAGGAGCCCATCAGCGTGGCGAATCTGATGTCGCTAAGCGACGCCAAGCGCGCCGCGAGCGACGACGCGGAAAAAGCCTTCCTGGAGCGGGGCCTGCGTGAAGTGAGCGGCACGGTTGCGGAACTGGCCCGGCGCATTGATATGAACCGTTCGCATCTGCAAATGCTTCTGAAGAAGCATGGCCTGCATTCAAAGGATTTTCGCAATCGCCATGCGCCGCCTGTGAGCAAAAACGGCGCTGACGAGCTCGACGAGGAAGACGGCGATACCTGATGCCGAGTGCTTGATGTCGCTGGTCAATCAGCTTGGAACTTGCGATGGCCAGCCCCGGGTGTATTCTGCGGCGTACGCAATGGATAGGCGCGAACCGTATCCGGAGGCACTCCATGCATGAAGAAAGAATACGTGAAACCTTGAATGCGCACTGGCAGGCGTCGGCGGCCGGCGATCTCGACGCAGAACACGATATTTACGACGACGATGCCATCTGTGACTATCCCCAATCAGGTGAACGCATCCTCGGGCGAATGAATTTGCAGGCGTTGCGGAGTCATCATCCAGGCAAGCCATCAGGTTTCGATGTCAGGCGAATTCAGGGAGAAGGTGACCTTTGGATCACGGAATACACCATCACGTATGAGGGGCGAGCGGCTTATACGGTCAGCATTATGGTGTTCCGCAACGGCAAAGTCGTTCACGAGACCCAGTATTTTTCGGACCCTTTCGAAGCACCGTCCTGGCGGAGTCAATGGGTTCAGAAGATCGCGTGACGTGGCGTTGAAGCTCCATCGGCGATTCGGACACCGCCCTACCTATGCAAGCGCGCCTGCAATCGAACCTGCGCCCTCAAGCCGCGGGGTTCAGCAGGGTTTTGTCAGATGCGTATGGATCCTCAGCTTGCACCACCACCGCGGTGACGTTGTCACGTCCGCCGTGCGCAATGGCCAGTTCGACCAGTTCATCGGACGCGCGCTCACAGGCCACGTTGGTCAACACCGCCAGTATTTCCGCATCGCTGACTTCGTTGCTCAGGCCGTCGCTGCATAGCAGGAAGACGTCGCCATCCGCGACCTCGATTGCATCGTCATCGAGTTCAAGCACGTCCGTGGCGCCCACGGCGCGCGTGATCATGTGCTGCGCGGGGTGGTGCCGTGCCTCTTCTTCGGTAATGACGCCGAGCGATTTGAGTTCCTCCACCTGACTATGATCGCGCGTGAGTTGCCGCAATTGTCCTTTGCGGTACAGATAGAGGCGGCTGTCGCCGGCCCATAGATAGCCGCAGAAGCGATCGCACGCGAGCAGGACGATGACCGTGCTGCCGATCCGCTGCACCTGGCGGCGTGCGGCTTCGTCCCGCAACTCGCGGTTGGCCATTTGCAGCCCTGCGCGTGCGTCGGCAATGCAGGTTTTCATGGCGAGCGGCGGCGTGAGCCGGCTCAGCGCATCGATCACCAGGCGGCTCGCCAGATCGCCGACCGCATGCCCGCCCATGCCATCGGCAACGGCCCAGCGCCCGGGTTCGGGCTGGGCGAGGCAGGCATCTTCGTTGATTTCACGGACGCGTCCGACGTCGGAACGCGCGGACGACGTCCATCGAAATTGGCTCGGACAGGTCACAAGGGCTACACCGTATCGTTTCTGCTGCGTGCGTCCGGGGCGACGTTGATATTCGAGTTCGCGCCGGTGTTGCGCACATCCACCGACTGGAACGTGTTGATCATCTGGTTAGCATAGAAGTTGTTCGAAATGTCGTACAGGTTCACGACCGGACCGATGCTCGGCGTTTCCCGCACATAGGGCTGAATCCAGCCGTACACCCACGGCGCACCGCCGCCGCCGCGAATCGCCGCCATCGCTTTACGGTCGAGTGCGAGGTTGAGCGAGAGGTCGTTCACAGTGATGGAAGCCATGTCGTTCTCCGGTTGGCCGCGTGCGTCGGGCGCGCGGTTAAAAAGGATCTGGACGAGATAGTGCAAGTGCTATGCCAATGTGCGGCTCGCGAGCGCGCTTTCTCGTAACGCGTTGATTGCGCGGCGCTTCCGGGCGCTTGTGCAGACAACGCCGGTTCATGCGACGGGGGAGAGGTCGGGACGCAGCCAACATTCGAGCGCATGCACCGGTGCAGGACCCAACACATTGAGCTGACGACCGCACGCTCGCGGACACCCTTGAGACCGGTTTATCGACGCCCCAAAATGATCGACACAGGCCAACACATCGGCTTGATTTCTGTCGGCTCACAGCGGACACCTGCTGCGTTAAAGGCCCCTCGCAATGCCTGCCAGCCCTTTAAATAAAGGCTTTTCCGTGCATGGCCCGGATGATGCAAAAGATCTCGCAACAGTGTTGGATATCGAAGCGAGGCTGGCCATGAACACGATTTCTCTCCCGACGAGCAGCGAAGGCCGCGACGTAGGCAGCAGCGAAACGTCGACCATCGACCTGCCGATCGGCGCGCATCTCGTCACGCAACGGCGCGGCTACGAACATCACGGCATTTACGTCGGCAACGGCCGCGTGGTCCATTACGCGGGCTTTGCGAGTTCCGCGCATCGCGGTCCGGTGGAGGAGGTGGAATTAAACCGCTTCGCCGCCGGTCATCCATTGACGATCCGCTCGACCCCGAGCGCTCGCTACGTCGGCGATGAAGCCGTGCGCCGTGCGCGCTCCCGCCTCGGCGAAAACCATTACCGCCTGCTGACGAATAACTGCGAACACTTCTGCGCATGGTGCCTGCTTGGCGAAAGCCGCAGCGAACAGGTGCATTGCTGCTTAAGGCATCCCCGTGCCGGCATGCACACGCTGGTGTGTCTGGTGAAGGCGTTTGTCGAACGCGCCGCGAACGATGGTCAGATTGCAGCCCAACTCGCATGAGCGGGCAGGAACGCGTTGAGGCATTCAAGGATTCAAGGAGCGCATCATGGTTGCCGTAGAAAAAACCTTGCACTGGGCCGTCGACAAATGGCTTGCGCCGACACCGTCGATGCCCGCGCGTGTCGTGCGGTTTTGCCACAGCGCGTCGCAGCATCGGCGCTACGTTTGCGTGGAAGCACTGCGGCCAGGCGGCTTGCTGTCGATCTTCTTTTTCCGTCATGACGACGGCTCGTGGAACGTATTCCCGCCGCAAGCCGAGCGTCCCGCCATGAACGGTCATCGCCGCGCGGCAGCGTGCTAGCTTTGTGTGCTTTGCGCGTGTGAGGCCGCTTCCTTGACGATCCACTGACTGAACAGCAGCATTGCCGGCGTCTTCGGTTTGCCCTTCAACCACGTCAGCCAGTAGTTGCCGGCATGCACTTCCACCTCGAATGGGCGCACCAGCCGGCCCGTGTTGATCTCGTGATCGAACATCAGCGCCGGCGCCAGCGCGATACCTGCACCCTGCATGGCCGCTTCCACCATGAGCCGCGAAGAATCGAACACCGGTCCGCGAATGGGTCGCGGCGGGATGCCGGCCGCCCTGAACCAGGTCGCCCAGTCGTCGACGCGATAGGAACGCAGCAAGGTTTCGTTGGCGAGATCCGCAGGGTCGGACAGACGCCTCGCGATCTCAGGCGCGCACAGGATCGCAAGGGGCGCGTCGAGCAGGCGGGTGGCGAGCGAGCCTGGCCAGGTCCCGTCGCCGAAACGAATCGCGAAGTCGAGTCCTTCGGTGGCGAGATCGACCAGATTGTTGTTCGTCAGCAAACGCAGTTCGACAAACGGATGCGCGTCGCGAAACGACTTGAGCCTCGGCATCAACCAGCCTACCGCGAAGGTGCCCACCACGCCGACCGTCAACACCTCGTGAAAGTGACCGCCTTCGAACTGCTTGAGCACGGCTTCGATGCGATCGAATGCATCGGTGAGAACGGGCCGTAGCGCCAGGCCTTCGTCCGTCATGGCCAATCCGCGCGGCAGACGTTTGAAGAGGGCGGTGCCCAGCCGTTCCTCCAGCGTCCTGACCTGCTGGCTCACGGCCGCCTGGGTGACGTTCAATTCGAGCGCGGCGCGCGTAAAGCTCAGATGTCGCGCGGAAGACTCG
The DNA here is from genome assembly GCF_905220975.1 of Paraburkholderia haematera. Classification (GTDB taxonomy): domain Bacteria; phylum Pseudomonadota; class Gammaproteobacteria; order Burkholderiales; family Burkholderiaceae; genus Paraburkholderia; species Paraburkholderia haematera. Next base: position 246,816 of record NZ_CAJNBK010000005.1, read on the forward strand.
AAGGCGCGCAGCGCATTCAACGGGAGATACGGTCTCATGGCGGAAGCATAAGATTTTCTAGGGGATCGACTAACTTATCATCGTTTGCCAGCGGGCGCCGAAAAACCGATAGTTTCGGCTTCATATAAGGAGCGGCGATGGTCACAAGACGGAAGTTCGCGGGCGCGATGCTCGGCGTTTCGATAGCTGGAGTTGCGGTTGGGAGCGGCGGCGCGTTGGGGAAAGTGGTGAAGGCGGGCGCTGCAAAGCAGGGCGGCGGCGTGGCCAAAGCGGACGCGATCCGTCAGCGGCTCGCGCAGATCGAAGCGGAAAGCGGCGGGCGGCTCGGCGTTTCGATCGTCGATACGACGTCCGGATTGCATGCCGGTCTACGGACGGACGAGCGTTTTCCGATGTGCAGCACATTCAAGCTGCTGGCGGCGGGTTTTGTGCTGACGCGCGTGGATCACGGGCAGGAGAATCTGGAGCGGCGCGTCGTGTTTTCCAACAGCGATCTTGTGCCGTACTCGCCGGCTACCAGCCAGCACACCCGCGAGCGTACCGGTGAGGCGGGGATGAGCGTCGCCGACTTGTGCAAGGCGGCCATTACGCTCAGCGACAACACCGCGGCCAATCTGCTGCTGGCGAGCTTTGGCGGCCCCGCCGCTTTGACCGCGTTCGCGCGTAGTCTCGGCGATGGCATCACGCGTCTGGACCGCAACGAGCCGACGCTGAACGAAGCGACACCCGGCGATCCGCGCGACACCACCACGCCCAACGCGATGCTCGGCAATCTGCGCGAGCTGCTGCTGGGCGAGCGCTTGTCCGCGTCGTCGCGTGCGCAATGGCTGGCCTGGCTCGCCGCCAACCAGACCGGCGGCGAACGGATTCGCGCGAAGCTGCCCAAGGATTGGGGTGTCGGCGATAAAACCGGCACCGGGGATCACGGTACGGCAAACGACGTCGCGATTCTGTGGCCGCCGGGACGCGGGCCGATTCTCGTGGCGGTCTACCTCACGGAGACGAGCGGCGATGCGGCGCGCTGCAATGCGGCGATTGCTAATGTCGGCGCGCTGGTGGTGGCGTCCGTCTGATGGTGTAGGGCCTGCTCAGTGTGTCCTCGTCACTCATTGCATCATCTCCGGCGGCAACGGTGGAAGCGCCGGCACCGATCCAGCTTTACCGACGACGCCTGAAGCAAGCCCCTGTGGGACAAAAATCCGCTCAGGCATCCTGAAGCCGCGCAGCTTCAGCAGGTCGAGCGGTCCGGCACCGACCTGCGTGCGCAGCACGTAGCGCAGGGGGGCGGCATCCGGCTGATCCCACGTCAGTTGGTAACGGGTGCTGTCGAGCGGCTTGACCTGAGCTTTCGCGAGCAGCCGGAGGAACGCCCAGTCACCGGTGGCGTCGAATGCCTGGCGCAGGCCGGCGTTGACCATCTCCCACATCAGGCCTGTGTGTCCGTTCAGACCATTGCCCGGCCACGTGAGCGCGGTCCACGATTCCCGCTGGTTGAAGTAGGAGAGCGGCGTGCCGTCGACGATGAGTTCGGTGCGCGTCACGTTGACCGATGGCAGCGCCATGATCTCGAAGCGATAGCCTGCGTCACCCTGCGCGTATAGCCGCGCGCCGAGCGTCGAAAGTAGCCGGATTGCCGCGATAAACGCCGGATCGAATTGCAGCGCCTGGGGGCGCAGTTCGTCCGGTACCCACTGGTCGCCTTGCTGCTTTAACACGCCCGCCAGTTGTGTCGTCATGAAGCGGGCAATGAGGCCGGTGTCGGGACGCACATAGCGTCCGAGTTCGGCGAAGGACGCGTCGGCATTCGTGTCGAAGAACGGATACCGTCCATTCATGGCCGCGTTGAATGGTGCTGTGACGCTGGCGCGCCATGCTTCGTTAAGGCTCGCGGCGGCTGGCTGCAGAATGGTTTGCCATGCGGTGTCGAGTGGACGTGCAAACAGCGCGTCGCCGAAGCCGGCCCACGCTGTGCCGAGGCTTGCGGCTGTGAGCGCTGCGTCGTCGCGTGCCAGGGCGAGTTCCGAGAGCTTGCCCTGGAACACGGCTTGGGCGAGCGAGCGCGCCATCGCCTGCGCATCGGGGCTGGCCGCGATCTGCTGGAGCTTCAGGCGCATCGTGGTCGCGACCGTCAGGTAGTGCGCGAGGCTCACACCATTGAGCGTCGCGGGTGCCTTCGACGCGTTGCTTCCGTTGTTCGCGCCCGTGCCACTGCTTGTGCCACTGTCTGTGCCGGTGTCACCCATCAGCGCGAGCAGGGGGCCGAACGGTTTGTCGAGCGGGTTCACGACCGTCGCCTGGGTTTTGTCGTCGCTGCCGACGCCCCGCAGGAAATCCCCTTGGGGGATCAGGCTCTTGGCCTTGCGCACCAGCGTATCGCTCAGCGCCTGCGACGGACGGCCCGCCTGCGCCTCGTACTGCACGGACTTCATCAGTGCAATCAGCGGCGAGGTCTGCGCGTCTGCCAGGCGGGTAAGCTGGTCGATCGCCCCGTTCAGATTCGCTGCCGGTTGCCACTGGATGCTGTTGAGCATGCCCTGCCATGCAGCGGCGTATTCCGCGAAATAGCGTGCAGAGAGACGCTGCTTCAGATCGTCGCTCGCGCGTTTCTCGTCGATGGGCGTTGTCGTCGTGAGAGTCTTCTGCACGACTACCGTGTTGACGGATTGCACGGGTCCGCCATCCCCCGAGGCGACTTCCTTGGGGGTGCCGGATAGTACCCAGTCGCCGTTCACACGCCTCTCGCGCGAGGCCTTGTCGATCTCCTCCGCGATCATGCCGTCCCACGCCGCACGCGTGTAGATACCCGGCACGGTCCGCGCGCTGGTGAAAAGCCCGCGCGCATCGGCGCCGTTCAGCAAGGTCGTGAGCGAAGCATCCGCGTACTTGCCCTTGGCGTCGTCAATGATGCTCTGGTAGACCGTGTCGTCGGCGTTCGCAAGACCGATCTGGTTGACGAGCGTATTGCGCGCGGCGGTCACGATGGACTCCGATGCATTGATGCGCCATTCGGGGTGCGCCTTCAGGTGGTTCGCATAGAAGCCGGCGAGCCGCTGCGATGTGTCGAGCCACTCGCCGGTCGACATCGCAGGGGACGCAGGCCACGAGGCGAGGATCTGGTCCTTCAGAAACGCTGGATCGGTGCGGCGGGGTTCGGTCAGCATCAGGTACGTCTTGAGCGCGTTATAGCCGTGCCGCTGCGCGTCGTGGCTTTGCAGCGCATCGGCGCGCACCTGGGAAAGTTGGGCGAGTTCAGCCTGCAACGCCCGCACGACCGGGCGTTGCAGGTTGCGGTTCGCAACGGTCCGGTACGACTGCCACAGCGCATCGAGCACCGCGTCGTTGCGGCTCAGGCCGGCGCGCAGGTACCACGGCGCACCGTGCTGTCGCCGGTACTCGAGCGTGTCGATCTGCCGCTGCAAGACGAGTTGCGCACGCAGTGCTGCCGGGGTGCCAGGGGCGGCCGCGAGGGCGGCATCGGCGCTTGCCCGCGCATCCTGAATGAGTTGGCGGTTGCCGATGAACGAGATCGTCATCGCCATGCACCAGCCGATCGCGAGCGCCATGACGAGCGCGGCCAGCGCGTTGGGCCAGTAGAAGCCGACGCGTTTGCCGTGCTGACGACGCACGTCACGGGCGATCTCCTGCCAAGTGGGTAGCAGGGAGGCCGGTTGGATTCGCAGTGTCATGTCGGTGACGCTGGTGCTGGCGTTGGCTGCACCGGTCGTGCCGCTCGGCGTGGCCTGGGTCGTCATAGCCCGGGTCGAAGCTGCGATCGCCGGCGTGACGACGGGTGCGGCGCCTGTCACCTTGAATACCGGCGCGAACATCACGCTGACGAGTGGGGCGCGCAGCCACTTCGATACGATCAGCGCCTCCCAGCCTGTCACGATCCGCTCACGCTGTTCGCCGATGTATTTCGACACCTGTGCGAGGTATGGCATGCGAGGCGACTCGCAGCACAACTGCACACCAATCATTGCCGTCTGCAGTTCGATTGTGGCGAGCTGGGCTTCGAGTTGACGAGCCGAATCCTTGTCCGTGCGGAGAGGCGAACCCGGGATCAACGCGCCGATCGCCTGGAACGTCTCGGGCTGGCCACCGGTCGTCGGCACGGCATGCAGGAACGTGATGGGCGCAGCCCAGCCGAGATCCGTCGCGATCGTTGCAAGCGAGCGTGGCAGTTCCGCGTCGGGCCGGGTCGCGCTGTCGACCTGGGCGACCTGCACCACGCTGTCAACAGGACGCCTGCGTCGCAACTGCCTGAGCTGTCTGCGCCACAGTCCGGCGTCAATGCCGTCGGGTGCCGCATGCACGAGGATCGCGTCGGCGACATGTAGCACGCCGGCCTGCTTGAGGCCGGGGGCGACTGTTTCGACCAGCTTGTCGCTGCCGCTCACCAGCAGCCATGGCAGGCGATAGCGCCAAAACCAGCCGTGCGAGGTCCGCAGTTCTTCAGACAGGTATTGCAGGCGCGCATCGCGTTTGAGTGTCGCGCTCGGCTCGGCGGCTTTTGAATGATCGCCGGTGTCCTGGCGAAACAGCCGGCCCACCATGCTGTACGCGCCCAGTCCCAGCGCGGCCAGATGCAGGATCACGACCGCTGGCAGCAAGAACAGAATCCAGATCGTCGCGCTCTTTCGAGCGTCCAGCGTCGTGAGGTTAAGCAGATCACCCTTGAGCCAGACCAGTCCGAGCGCGAGCACGGTAAGCACGACGGCGACTACGATTAGCCCCCAGATGGCAAGGGTGCCTCCCGGTGCGCCGGGGGACTCGTCGCCCAATGCGAGTGTCTTGATGTTATTCGCTGGATTCGTCATGCGGTGGAGTAAGGTCCATTGCGGGGCTCACGTAAAGGATCGCGGCCTGCGCGGTCTGCGTGTGCTGGGGTGTGTGAAGGATCAGGTGCGGGCCGGTAGTCGCCGCTTCGACCGCTGCTGCGATCGAGAGCCAGCCGCCTGCCGCGCCCGCGCGACCGATGAGACTATCGGCGCGGCGCTGCGATTCGAGCTCCGTGACGCCGGTAAGCGACGCATTCTTGAGTGCGGCAAGTAGATCTGTTTCGTGCGCGTCTTCGAGTCCGCTGATCCAGGCGGGGTGGATGGCGGGCGCGTCGGCTTTGCCCCACAGCACGGCGTTCGCGAGTATGTCGGCGAGGACAGTCAGTTCTCCTGCCACGGGGCGATGCAGGGTAGCCACGACCTTGACCGGCTCGGGCAGGACGAACACGCCGGGACCGAGCAGCACTGCGATGCTGCCTTCGGTGCTGCCAACGGACGGTAACGCTTCATGCCATTCGGCGGCGATCACCAGCAGCGAGCGTTTCTCGCCCGCGTCGAGCCACGCGTCGGCCACCATCAGGCCGTCGCTGGCTGGCGCGGCCAGGCACTCAAGTGCAGGTAGTCCGGCAACCTGCAGGGCGTGGCGGACTTGCTCTACGCGGGTGTTGGCCGTTTCCGCAGAAGCTAGTATCCGCACGGTGGGCGCATACGTCGGGCCGTACTGCGACAAGGCGTGCAGGCTTGGGCCGAGCGTGTCGAGAGTCTGGGCAAGCATCCGCACGACGGGCGGAACCTCCTCGTGAGTGAGGGCGGGCGCATCTGTCGGTTCCTGTGTGGCAACGTCCGACATGGCCTCTTCATCTGCTGACGGCGGCGCGGTTTCGGACGGTTCCGCGAGGAGCGGATCGTCATCGGCAAACCGGCCATGCACGACCGTTCCGGATCCGCTGCGCGGTGCCTGCGGCTTCATTACAGATGTTGTCCCGGCAAGCGCTTTCGCCAGTTCTTTGCCATCAAGCGGCAGGCAATATCCCACGCCGAGTACTTGCAGCGGCTGCTGCGCATAGCGCACGCGGCTAGTGAGCCATTTGCGCCGGTGCATGTTCCAGTAGTGCGCCCGGAACCACAATGCTTCGTATCCGGCGCGCGCGATGCCCAGCGTGATGAAAAACAGGCCGTTGGGGATACCCACGACGCAGAACCAGAACCACGGCCCGCTCGCGGGCGTGCCAGCCGGCCATAGCAGCAGCGCCACTGCTGAGCCAATGCCGTCGTACAGTGCCCATCCGATGAGCCACGGTACAAGACGCGGTTGGTTCGTCGGGTAGGCACGTGGTGGTCCTGCAGGTGACAGATCGACCGGCATCGTCAGGCGATATTCACGTTTTGCAGCGACGACAGTAGTCGGCATCCGCATGCGCAGCGGTGGTAGTGCATTGCGATTGGCTTGCCGCCCTTGCCGGGAAACGACGGGTTGCCCTCGGCGATTGTTGTCTTTCCATGCGGCGTGCAGAGTGCCTCGTCGCCCTGGCATGCCAGGAGCTTGTCCAAGAACATCATTTCCGATGAGGCGGTTGTTACTTCACCGCCGTTTTCTAATTGATCGCCGACTCGAATGGGGTTTCGCATTTCCTTCTCCAGATCATTCAACTGAATTCATAAAAAAGATCATCTAGCGATATCGTCGACTTTCGGTAGTCGCGTGATGCAAGGCTTGGGAACATTGTTTTCATAGTACGTGCTGATAAATCGCCTTCTTTTTTTATCAACCTCTAGGTTGATAAATTGGTTCCCGCATGCTGGATGCACTTCTACAAACGTAGCCAGAGTCTCCGAGTATAAAAATATCCTATGAATGGTATAAATACCCATCCCTTCATCTATAGACCAGATCGAAAATCCTTTTCGGTCGTCAAAGCCATAGTTGTCCACAACAAGGTGAATCGGATTTTCAGTGTCGATATCAATATTTCCATGATGCCCCTCCGTCTTGGGGGCTACAACATCAAACGTTACTGAATGGCCGTTGATGCTTAAGGTGGCTCTTGTTGTCGCGGTTGGCGAGAATGTTATTGCAGAATTGGACGCAAAAGCATCGCCATAAATTAATGCGATGGAGGCGAAAAATATTCGGACGAAAATACCCATATTCATCACACAGTGGTTGTCATATCAGGCCGGATACTTTGGCATCCGGAGGGGCTATCCGTAAGCGTTCGATACATCATCTGTAAACAGGATGAGCACGAAGACTGTATGCACTTGCCTTCCGTTAACGAGGCGATCATCGGTGATAGAGCGAAGGAGCTTGGGATTGGTGAACTCATTCTTCCCTGAGACGAAGCGTGCTGAGCATGTCCATAAAGAGGTCGTAACTGAACCCATTCTCCAGGCTAAGTTCGCGCTTGCGTTGCAGGCACACGCCGTCTAATTGGGCCGTCATTTTGTTGTTGCCAACCATGACGTGAATGCAGCGGTAGCGTGACGTGTACTCCTTCGCTGGCTTGCAACGGCCATGTGGTTTAGCGAATGTTTCTTCGGCAATCCAGCCATGCCAGTTGCTGCCGTGGATGGGTGTGATGTCAGTTTTGGTCACCGGGTCGCCACAGTTTGACTCTTTGTATGCCGAGTCCGGTGTCAGGGTCGCCAATTTCTCCCCAGGTTTCAGGTGGAACACGCTGTCGCCCCCAGCAGCCAACTTTCTGTCGATTCCGATATCTTCGACAACGAAACTAATGTTGTCGCCACCACGGGGATCGAAGTTCGGGTCGTATTGAAAATCCATTTCCATTACGGCCTGGCCACCGTCTTTATACGAGCTCGTGCAGCCGAACCCAATCGTTTTATCAGAGACGCTTTTCAACGCTGGAGTAATCAATGACATGCCACATTGCTCCGCCACTTTTGGGACGGTACGATTGGTTCCGATGCTATGGATGTGAGTAGCATCGGCTGCCGATTGCGCATAGACCGTCGAAGTTAGCAGCAGGCCACATGTCACGATGACGAGACGAGTCATCGTGTACTCTCCATTTGGCGCAGCAATCCCACCTCTGTTAGGCCCCTCGGACTATTGCGGAGCGCGCAGAGCGCCTCGTCACCGTTTTCCCATTTGTCGTCTACGCGAGCAGGGTTACGCATCGTGATCCTCGTTTTATTTGTCAAGTGTTGCTGAGTTGGATGCAGCACTAGCGCTAGCACCGGCCGGTGTCGGAGTGTCGACAAATTCGACAGACTCAAGGATCGCTTTGATCTTCCACAGTTGGTTGACTTTTGGATTCGCCAGCCATTCGACAGGCGTCGTTCCACACAACGCCTGTGTGTTGTGAACAAGACAAAAACTGAAAAATCGACCTCGGCGCTCCTCATCGCCCGTCGTATCGTCGACGGTAATTCCCGTGCCTATCCAGTTTTTTCCCTTTATCGGCACGGTTTTGACATTTGCCATCTTTTCAAAAAATGTCAATTCAGAGCCATCAGTCCACGGGTCATATCGCATCCATTGACCGTTAACTAATTTTGCCCCTAGCGAAGTACCTATTTGCTGATCGTTTGCCTTCACACAATTTAAGCTAAATCCGCCATTTAGCACCGGCGATGCGTTCGGGCCTGTATCGGGAATGTCGTATATGCCCTGTGATGGAGAGCTATTTTGTACTGCATAAAAAATACCGCCGAACATGTTCTCAATTCGAAATCTGCAGGCGCCCACGGCGTATTCCGGTATGGTTGTTGATGCATGTGCTCGTACAACTGGAGATGTGTTCCCTGCAACGGCGCCGGTAGCCAATGACGCAACGATGCTAATGCAGAACCACGTGAGCAGTCGGCTCAAGCACATAATTTTTGATTTAATTATCATCGGGTACATCCGCTATTGATCAGAAAATCGGATTGCTTTGATAATCTGCAAGAAAAGATCATAACTTAGGCCTATATCCAAATCGAAATTCTCTGGATCCTTGGTGAGGCAATACTGCGCCATGGTGGCACTGAACTTTGAGTTACCAATTACCATTCGTACGCGACGATTGGCTTCGGAATATTGCTCGCAGTACTCCGGAGTTGCCCCATCTTTGTTATTGGGTTTGTAACTATCCTCGGCGAGCCGCCCGTGCCAATTTACGCCATAAATCTTTGCTATTTTTGTCGTTGATTTTAATTTGCATTCCGTTGGAGCGCTTGCTGCTACGACCATCTTGCCAGCTGGTGAAGCATGAAAAATGTTTTCTTTATTATTTTTAATTATTTCATCAATACTTACGCGGCGAATATGGAGCATTGGGATCCTCTCCAGCCAGTTTGAATCGTGGACACCTGAATCTATAGGGGCGAGGGAAAGCAAAGTGCCGCCGATCGCTTCATATGATCCAACGCACGATATTTGCGTTCCTTGGCCGTCAGCGAGCAGTTGGGCTGGAAATGTAAGCGTGAGGCCACATTTCTCAGAGAAAACTTTGGTTTGCATCGTTTGCGGGACGTCCTCCGCCGACGCTGAGGCGCAACCGAACGCCATAAGCACAGACGGCACAAACACAAGGGACTTAATTCGCATATTTAGATGTTTTCTCATGGAAATGTGTAACTTGTCTTTCGGATTTTCCGCCTGTGCTCGCCAGCCCCATGCTCCACGGAGAGGCCATCACCTCACGGTTGTTTGCTAGGCAATCATCTATGCAGGTGTGTTTAATTAGGAGGGGAATATTTATCGATAGAACTCGTTGCTGATTGAGAGAAAGAGTTCGGGCTCGATGAAATTAATCCTCCTTAAAACGAAGTGTCTTGAGCATGTCCATAAAGAGGTCATAACTGAAGCCATTTTCCAAGCTAAGTTCGCGCTTGCGTAGCAGGCACACGTCATCTAATTGGGCCGTCATTTTGTCGTTGCCCACCATGACATGAATGCAGCGGTAACTAGACGTGTATTCCTTCGCCGGCTTGCAACGACTATGAGCTCTGGCGAATGTTTCCTCGGCAATCCAGCCGTGCCAGTTGGTGCCTTGGATGGGTGTGCTGTCAGTTTTGATGACGAGGTCACCGCAGTTCGACTCTTTGTATGCGGAGTCTGGTGCCAGGGTTGGCAACTTATCGCCGAGTCTCGAGCGGAATATGCTGTTTCCCCCAGCCGCTATTTTTTTCTCAATGCTCAAACCATCTACTACGAAGCTTACATGGGAGCCACCGCTGAGTTCGAAGTTCGGGTCGTACTGAAAATCCATATTCATGAACGTGTAAGCGCCGTTTTTATATGTGCCAGAACATGCGAAACTAATTGATTGTTTATCGACACGTTTGAGGTTCGGTATCCGCATTGATATGCCACAGCGTTCCTCCACGTTTGGATCAATAGGATTGGTTCCGATGCTTCGGACATGAGCGGCATCGGCTGCCGATTGTGCATAGGTCGTCGAAGTTAGCAGCAGGCCATATGTCAGGGTGGCGAGACGAATCATCGCGTACTCTCCAATTGGCGCACCAATCCCACTTCTGCTGGGACGCTCGGACTATCGCCGAGCGCGCAGAGCGACTCGTCACCCTGGCATGCCTGGGGCTTGCCCGTGAATGTCATTTTCGATGAGGCTGCCGTCACCTCACCGCCGTTTTCCAGTTTGTTATCTACTCGAATGTGGCTTCGCATTGCTAACGTTAATATAGTTTCAGACCACGGCTAGTCATGTTGACGCACTCATGCTGATGGCTGAGCCGCTCAGGTGAAAGTTGGATTGCACAGTTACTCCTCATATGCATTTCTGCATTCAAACTTTTTCATCTTATTTTTATAAACGTGATAACAATGACTCGGAAAATAAATAGATTTATGCTTGTTCCACGTATAAATAATTTTCGTCTCTGGATATCCGGGAGAAGCTTGGGTAAGCGTTACCCATTGCAATGGCCTTGAAGAAATGCCGTCTTGCATGATCGGAGCAAGGTTCGAAACCGGCGGAGATGTCAGGACTACACACCAGTTGCCGTTCGCACGTTTTTCAAAGATGGTTTGAGATGCGTTAGTGCCCGATGTGCGATCAACCGAGACGATCATTTCGTCTACACCATAGCTCACATGCCTTGCGCCGATATTGTCGTCTGAACTGTAGTCGGGTCCATAAACATCAGACATTCCTTCTGCAACCGAGGTGTAGCATGCTCCATAGCGTGTGCCGACCCATGCATCAGGCAATCCTGAAACCTCGCCGGCGAACGCTGGACTCACGATGAAAGCGTAGAGAGGATTAAGGAACTTGTGCAACATAGCTGATCGTTACGCTTTGAGAGAACGGAATTGTTGCTGGGGGAAAGGTCCTACAAAGCGTTGGATTTCCGGGCGGCGCTAGTGGTGGATATCTCAGTATTTCAATCGGAGCATAAATGTTGGCGCGCTCACGCTGACTGACGTTGCGCTGCGGACAGAGTGACTCAGCCGAACGTAGTGCGACGGGAAAGAATTGGGCGATCACACTCGTAGCCTTCACTTCGAGGGCGCCTTATCGGTGCGGCATTTGAATGTTTCAGACTGACTCGTCGGTTCGCAAAAAATATTTCTGCCCGCATCAAAGATGAGCTCGAAAGTTATCGGAGTTGGTGGGCCGTCATACCATTGCCGGATCGAAGCATTAAACTTCACTCTGCCAGAGCCGTTCGTCATATGGCCTACCGGCCCTTTGACAAAATGGCAGAACGGGCCGCCAGTTACTACTTCGAACTCTCCATTACCTATCTGTTCCAAAATCGAGCAGCTTGATGTTCGTTCAACACCTTCACTGGCCGCCACTACAGTGCCTCTCGCTGTGCCACTTCCCCATTCCACAATGCTTAAGATTCGGTGATGATGGACGTCTAAGTCCGGAAGATGTTTCATTTTTCTTTCAATCTCCGCAAGGCGATTAGCACCTATCTCGCTGCGCTGAAACATGCGAGGACCAACTGAATTCGAAAATTCAGGTGAATTTTCATGGGCAATCGCAGCGCTTGAAAACATGCAAAATGATGCGCAGATATAAGTTATCAGGACCCTGTATGCGAATTTTATTTCAGTTAAGTCTGTTGTCGCCTTGCCGTAATTTTCAAAAAATCACCGACACGAATGGGGAATTCACAGCTGTCATCGAAAATTAAATAATTTCTCGCATAATTCGCGATCAATCCGAGTTTTCTTGTTCAATTCAATGTCAAAAACATCCATATATCCATCAAAATCACAACTATATAAATCCAGGGAAATATAGTGACCGTCGAGTGAAATAACTGGGGATATATTGGAGGACGCTTCCGGCAGATTTTTTGGTGCGCGCACCCCAACTCGATAAAACCCTGGCAAATTAACAATATTTTTGTCGCTACCAATTTTTGCTACAACAGCCAAATAACTCATTGGATTCACGGTGACGGGTACGAGGGATGCGTACAAGCCCATTCGTAGATTTACGTCCGATAAAAATCCAACATGAGGAGCAGCAAGCGTTGCGTAAACAATTTTTGTAGGATCGCATTGCATCAAATCGCTAACTGGAATAAACGAAGTTCCCGATACAATTGCTGACTGACCATCGGAACTCAGCTTGAGATTAATGGGCTTCTGGTCAATTGTGCAGCGATGTTCAGATCCAGATTTCTTTATTGAAATTTCTGGACCAGAGACTCCCTCAACACTAACCTTCTCGTCTGCGATCGATTCAACACGCGCAATCCCGTACGACAACGTCATAAAATAAAAAAGAACATGTTGAAAAAATTTCACAAAAAAGCCTCTTTTATAATTTTCGTACACTTGACCCTGCCGTTAAGTCCACTTTCCGCGCCGTTCGTCGGGGCACGTGAGAAGGCGGCCGGTGACCTTTACTTCCCATGCCGCTGACATCACCAGTTTGTCGCCTTTGCGGATGGGAGACTTCATGGCCGTTTCCTTTGAAGGTATGTTTACTTAGGAGCGGAATATTTATCGATAGAACTCGTTGCTGATTGAGTGAAGGAGTTCGGCCTTGATGAAATTAACCCTCCTTAAAACGAAGCGTCTTGAGCATGTCCATAAAGAGGTCATAACTGAAGCCATTTTCCAAGCTAAGCTCGCGCTTGCGTAGCAGACACACGTCATCTAATTGGGCCGTCATTTTGTCGTTGCCAACCATGACATGAACGCAGCGATAACGTGACGTGTATTCCTTCGCCGGCTTGCAACGGCTATGAGCTCTCGCGAACGTTTCCTCGGCAATCCAGCCGTGCCAGTTGGTTCCTTGGATGGGTGTGATGTCAGTTTTGATGACGGGGTCACCGCAGTTCGACTCTTTATATGCGGAGTCTGGTGCCAGGGTCGGCAACTTATCGCCGAGTCTCAAGCGGAATATGCTGTTTCCCCCAGCCGCTATTTTTTTCTCAATGCTCAAGCTGTCCACTACGAAGCTTATGTGGGAGCCACCGCTGAGTTCGAGGTTCGGATCGTACTGAAAATCCATATTCATGAACGTGTAAGCGCCGCTTTTATATGTGCCAGAACATGCAAAATTAATCGGTTGTCCATCGACACGTGTGAGGTTTGGTGTCCGCATTGATATGCCACAGCGCTCCTCCGCGTTCGGATCAATAGGATTGGTTCCGATGCTTCGGATGTGAGCGGCATCGGCTGCCGACTGCGCATAGGTCGTCGAAGTTAGCAGCAGGCAGCACGTCACAATACCGGGGCGAATCATTGCGTACTATCCATTTGGCGCTCCAGTCCAACTTCGGCGGGCATGTTGCATGTGTCGCCAAGAATGAAATAGGCGTAGCGAAAAAACTGCTGTCGTTCCGGCAAGCCACCTGCGCCTCCAACTAGGCGAAAACATGCCTGGACGTCCTGGTTGCTGGCGCCGTGATCCGCTTTCACACTGATGCGAGTCTTGACCCAGAAATAGCCCGCTGAATCCGCTGCCACTTCCGCGTCGGATTGCAAAAGGTCCGGTGCGGGATCGGTCGTATAGTCTTTTGCTCGGTAAAGGCCGTAGTTACGGTAGCCGTCGCGCCAAGTGAGGTGGATCAGACCGCGTCCTCGAAACCGGGGACCGTCGCCGGGCTGCACGTTTCCATTAGATACAGCTTTGTCGTGAATTTCACCCGGGCGCACGGCGATATACGTCGGACGATCGCGGTTCTTAAGAAACCCATTGGTCGCAAGCCAAGCATGTTTATGATCAAAGTCATAGGCCGCGTCCTGTGTAGTGTAGTTCTCGTACATTTTGGTGAAGTAAGCGGCGTCACCGTACTCACTTGTGAATTGCAAGGCACCTGTCTCTTTGAAAATTTGGGCCAAGAAGTGTGCCTTTCGAAGACCCCCGCAGAACCCGTATTTGCGGAATATGTGATTGAATGCTGCGCTAAGGCCATGAGGGGCAGTTCCACCTTCATCGAGGGTGCCGTTGGTAAATCGCTTTGCGCTCTTGTTCCATGAAATGGATCCACCGGCCGTTGGCATTGATCTTCGAGGCAACAACTGAGTCTGCTCCCGCAAACTCAACCATCCGCACCTCCTGAAATACCGAATGAACTGGAGCGGATGAAAGAACCAAAGCTTCACACCCGGTTGCAAGTGCGTCGCATCCCAGAACTGAAACTGCTTCAGCAACGCCATAAACTTCCCGTACCCCGCGCTATCACCATAATAAAATTCGCCCTGCTGGCTCAGCAGCTTTCCATAGCGCGCATCGTTATTCGCTCCATCCCACTCGCTCGGCGCCTGACAGACAAACCCTTTGAACAGATCACGCACACCAGCCGTATTCCGGACGTACCGAACAAGCGCTTCTTCCTTCTGATATTCCTCGTGCTCGCCTTGCTCCTGCTGCGTCTGATGTTCTTTCGCAGTTCCCAGGATCGCTTTCAATCGATCGATGTCACACAGCCCGTCACTCGCAAACGGGCTATTGCCTTCACTAACCTTTTGCCAGTTCGCGAGGAACGGAAAATCTGCATCGGACAGCTTCACTATCTTTTCGTTGTTGAGGTCGATATAACCCTCCTGACCAGCCGCGAACGCTGCACGTATCCAAGTTGTTTTTGCCGCCCCGGCGGGAAGGGAAGGTGAGCCTGACAGGATTCGGCCGAAGCGCAGCAGTTCATACCCGTCGCTCGGACAGGTCGGATAAAGTTTCGTCGCCCGCTCGTACAGCTTGTATTCGTACTCAGACTCCGGCTTGTCTGTCACGAGCGGGGTCCGCGAACCGTCTGCCGCGACACTCCAGACACTCGTGTACTTGCTGCCTCTATGAAAGTACGACTCGACATGCAGAGGCAGCGTGTTCTGGCCGCCATGCAGCGGATCGAATGTGATCCCGTGCAACTTGCCATTGACCGTTCCCGGCGGCTGCGCCACAAACGTTTGACCCGCCGGAATAATGTAGTAGCTATGACCCCAGTAGTCGGTGCCCGCCGGCGTATGGGGTTGCGTGTTCCCGAGTTGCGTCGCGCCGAAATAGCGATCGAAATCTTCGGGCAGCATGAAGATCTCGAAGTGGATATGCCGCTGCCCGTGGCAACCACCCGGGAGTCCGAGTACATCTTTGCGCGATACCTTTTTCCCGCCGCCGGCTTGTGCGGGAGGCGCGACTGGCGGATTCAGACTTCCTCCAGGCGAAGGCAGGCGCAGAAATTCCGGCAACACATTGCCATCAACGCCAACGCTGCTGTAAGCGCTCAACGCCAGCAGATGCATGTATAGCGAATAAAACGTCAGGGTCCGGCCGTCGCCCGTCTCGCTGGTATGTTTGAGCAGGACGAAACCCGCGTTGCTGTCGTCCGGGGTGCCGCCATCTATGGCGTGCTGGCACACCCGATACGCGACGACTTCGCCATCAGCAATCGCGCGTACTTTCTCGTTTTGCGTGGCAGGGTAGAGATGTACGCCGGTGTGCCACCGGCGGTCGAATGCGATCGGATAGACACCATGTGCCAGTTCGAACTCGTCCACGACACTCATCATCGGGTCGGTCAGCGCGAGGTTGGTGGACGTCATGCCCGCAACGGGCAGGAAAGGAGGGCTGATGATCATCGTCTTAGCGCGACATGTTGTAGAGGTTCGTAACCGTCAATTCGCTTTGCGGCAGATTGGGCAGGGCATTTTCGACATTCGCAGGCCCCTCGAACGTAAACGAAGCAGCCTTAATCCGGAACTCGCCCTGACAATGGAACACAACGCTGCCGTTCTCAATCGTGAGCGCGGCACCGCCGCTGGCGATGACCGCCTTCGTCTTCCCGCTCACCAGCACGTCCTCGCTGGCGCTTGCCACGTGCAGTTGTTTGTCGGCAAACAGATCCATCGCATCGCTCTGTGCCTGAATCTCGACCTTGCCCTTCGCCGCAAAGATCTTCAGTCCAAGCTTGTGCGCGCACAGCGAAATGAGGTCGCCCGCAGCCAGCGTGAAGCGCTTGACCGCGCTGACATCGACATGTTTGCCCGCCGTCACCATCACGTTTTCGCTTGCGGCCTGCTGGATCGAGCGCGGCGTCACCAGCGCAATGCCGCCCGGAGCACTCGCAACCAATCCCGCGCTCTTGAGCTGGTCGAGCGCGTCCATCAGACTGGACTGCGTTGCCTTGTCGCCCGGCGTTGCCTTCGCCTGCGTGGTCGCATCTACCAGCGCAGTAACGCGGCTCAAGGCCAATTGCAGTTCCTTGAGCGCCGCCTGCATTTCCAGGTGTGGCGCGTTAGGACTGGACAGCGCATCGGCTGAAAGAAACAGTCCCTTGGGCGCGTGCATCGTGCCCCAGCCCTGCGTATAGATCTCGAAGCCATCACCGCGATGCTGCTTCTGGCTGTCCACCAGATTGCCGAGGCTGAGCGACGTCTTCATGTAGACGGTCGCGAACTTGGCCCCTTCGCGGCCCTTCAGGTCCTCGAAGCGGACTTTCGCGCCGTTGAGCGGCGAGCGCCATACCGCCCGGCTGTTCCAGCCCCTCAGCCCATGAACAACATCTGGGTTGGCATAGTCATGAAGCGCACCGCTGATAAAAAGCCGGTCAACGTCCCCGTACGTGCCGTCAAGTCGAACCTCCGTGTCCTTCAGCAACGGCGAATGGAAACCACCCAGATACGACGCGCTGGGACGCAGGAGGCGCAGCGGCATCGTGTTCGTGCCGCGCTTGCCGGTACGATTCTGGAAATGCGGTAGCACTTGGTAGCGACCATGCTCGTCCAGCGCTGCGTAGGGCAGGTCGTCGCCGACGACGGTGGCAACCAGCGGGCCAGTAAGCCAGCGCCAGTGCTTCTGGGGGATGTATTCGGGGCGATACGTCAGGTGCGAGGGCATCGCCTCGAACTCGTTGAAGACTGGCTGGGTGCGGCTACCGGTCGTGACGAGCTTCGTGATCACTACGCCGTACTTGGCCTCGGGCAATGTATGGTTGGTCAGGCGCATCACCATGCCGGGCATCATGCCGATTACATCGCTTGTGCCCTTGAACGTGGTCTGCCGCGCAACCAGTTCGTCACGCCGCGCGTCGGCGAGCATCTGTCCGATCTCCGCCGTATGGTGGTGCTCGGTGCTGCGGTTCACGCTGCCGTACACGGAGCGGTCGTCACGCGCGACGTACGACTCGGCCTTCAGTTCATTCGCGGGCGTCCGGTAGTTGTGCTCCCACAATTCGATCACGGCCGGGACCAACTTGCGGATCGGACTGATCGACAGCACCGCCTCATGCCAGTTGCCCGAGAGACCCGACACCGGCATCAGCGGCACCTCCAGCGCGCGCGCGTAAGCGCGCGGATTGTTGCCGAACACGATCGTGTCGCGTTGCGGTCCGTCTCCCTTGCGGCCCTGCTTGAAGTACCAGAAGATGCCCGCGCGACGGCAGTGACGGTCCACGAAATTCCAGACCGTCTCCTCGTACATGACCGCCTGCTCGAAACGTTCCTCGGCGCCTTCCAGCTGAAACTCGACGTCGAACGAGTCGATCAGCTTCCTGTCGATGATCGACTGGGAGATCATTTCCTTGAGCGTCTTGTCCTTGAATATGCCGGAGTCGTAGACCTCCCTGTACAGCGCGACGCGCGGCTCAATGCGCAGCTTGTAGGTGGCCTCGTCGCGGCTAGTCATGACCCGTTCCCACTGCGTCACGATGCCGTTGACGGTACGCGCGGGTTCGACCACGGGATCGACCAGACCCGGCAACGACGGGATCGCGGCGCGTTCATCGATCGTGAAGCTTGCCCGGCGGCCTACGCAGGCGGCGCCGTCGATCTCTTTGTCGACCGACGTGACGGTAATGTCGGCCGAATAGATCTCGTTAAATTCTTCTACAAGACGAAACTCGAGGACATCGAGAAACCGATCCAGTGTGGGGATCGAGAAACCGAGATGTTGGCTAAGCCTGGCGCTCGGATGCTGTAGAACATCGTTGATGGTTCTTTTCATGCGGCGGTGAAGTCCCCGTTTTTTTGGATGGCACGGTGCGCGCACATGAGCGAATGTGCAGACCCATGCGATTCGACTGGGGGAGGTTACCTGCCGCGATTAGTGAACGTCTATGAGACAAACATGAGAAAAATCCAAATTTGACAAATATTCGCACTTCTGACGGTTTTTATTATTTTTTGAGAAATCTTCGATTCGTTGATGATCGGCGCACATGACGAACCCTGCGTCATGGCGTAAAATTTCCACTTCGATACGAAGCAATGCTTACCCACGCTCACTCATGCCAACGCCTGCCGACAAATCAAACTCAAAGGAAACCGAAGGCGTTGCCGTCATCGATCGTGCTTGCGCGATTCTGTTCGCCTTCAGGCCGGACGACGTTGCGCTCACGCTCGCCGAACTCGCGGCGCGCACGGGGCTCTACAAGAGCACGCTGCTCCGGCTCGCGGGCTCGCTGATCCAGCATCGCCTGCTACTGCGTCTGGACGACGGCCGTTATCAACTCGGCTCGGCGACCTTCATGCTCGGCGCGCTGTACCAGCGCAGTCTGAACGTCGGCGATATTCTGGTGCCGCTGATGCGCGAACTCGCGGAAACGAGTGGCGAAAGCGTGTCCTTTTACGTGCGCGACGAGGCGGTGCGTGTGTGTCTGCACCGGGTGGACTCGACGCATGCGGTGCGTTTTCATGTGCGTGAAGGCGACGTGCTGCCGCTGGAAAGCGGCTCGGGCGGCCATGCATTGCTGGCGTTCGGCGGCATGCCGGGCGAGCCGTACGAGAAGATTCGCGAGGACTTCTACTGTGTGTCGATCGGCGAGCGCGATCGGGAGACGGCCGGCATCTCGATGCCGGTATTCGGTGTGCGCCAGAGTCTGCGTGGCGTGCTGACGCTCGCGGGCCCAAGCTCGCGTATCGATCAGGCGTTCCTCGAACGCAATCTCGGTGCGCTGTTCGATTGCGCCGCGCGCGCTACGGATGCGTTAGGCGGCGACTCGCGCGCCATGCGCCATGCCCAGCGGCGCGCGGCCGAAGTTCAGGACAGGTGACGCTCGGGCTTGCCTGTGTAGGTGTAGCTCATCTGCCGCGGGATCGGGCCTTTGTTGCGCTCGTTGCGTCGGCGTTGCTCCCAGGCATGCGAGAGAATGCCGACCGCGCGTGACAGGCAGAATACCCCGCGCGCCAGCTCCGGCGCAAAGCCGAGCTCGGCGTAGATCACGGCGGTTGCACCGTCGATATTCATCGGCACGGGTTTGTTCTTGCGCTGCTTGAGCAAGGCTTCAATGCCACGCGCGATGGCGGCGTATCGTCCGCTGATACTTTTCTGTTCGACGCTTTCGTCCACGAGCGAAAGAAGCCGGATTGCCCGCGGATCGATCGGATGAAAGCGATGCCCGAAGCCAGGCAAATACTTGCCATGTTCGGCGGTAAAAGCATCGACACCTTGCTCGACGGCTTCTTCCAACGCAGCGCCTGCTTTCATGCGTTCGGCGATGGAATCGTACAGTTCGACCGCCTGTTGACCCGCGCCGCCATGTACGTCATCCAGCGCATTGATCGCCGAGGCCATCGCGCCGTTCAACGGCAATCCGCAACTGGTCGCCATCCGCGAGATTGCAATCGACGGTGCATGCGGGCCATGATCCACCGATGCCACCAGCGCCGCCTCGAACAAACGCGCTTGCGCGGCGTCAGGCAGTTCGCCGCGCAGCATCAGCCAGATCATCTGCGGAAAACTGACGTTGCCGATCAACTCCTGAATCGGGAATCCACGCACCTTGATCGAGCCCGGATGAATATCGATGATCGAGGTGCTCCAGTACTCGGCGGCGAGCTTGGCGGCGTCGAATGCTTGCGTCATGTTCAGATCACTCCTTCGGAGCGTAGGTGGTCGATTTGTGCGTCGTCGTAACCGAGCGAGGCGAGATGCTCGCGCGTGTGAGCCGATAGGGCCGGCGCGGGTGTGGTCGGCGCCGTGTCGGCATCGGAGAGACGAAAGCCCGCGCGGGTGACGCGTTGCCGCTCACTAGTACCGTCGCCGGCGAATTCGCGGATGAACTCGCGCGATTCAAGATGCGGATGCGCGAGAATCTCCGGCACCGACATCACGCGCCCGGCCGGCACGCCTGCTTCGAAGAATTTGGCTTCCCAGTTCGTCGCGCTGTCGTTTGCCAGCGCCGCTTCGATTGCGGCCTTCAATGCCGCGCGATTCACCTTGCGCGCGTTGCGCTCGGCAAAGCGCGCGTCGTCAAGCAGATCGGCGCGGCCGATCAGATGGCATAGGCTAGCGAACTGCTTGTTCTCGTTCGCGGCGATATTGAGCGGCCCGTCGCCGGTTTTGAAAGTGCCCGAAGGCGCGGCGGTGAAGTTTTCGTTACCCATCGGCTCGGGCGTGACACCGGCGTTCAGATAGTTCGACACGACCCAGCCCATTGTCGCCAGCGTGGCTTCCAGCATCGAGACGTCGAGCATGCGGCCTTGCCCGCTCGCGCGGGCATCGACCAACGCGGCGCAGATGCCGAATGCGGCGGTTAGGCCGCCTACGGTATCCGACACCGGGTAGCCGACGCGCAACGGCGCGCTGGCGGCGTCGCCGGTCACACTCATGACGCCTGAGATGCCCTGGATGATCTGGTCGTAGGCAGGGCGTTTCGAAAACTCCCCGTCCATACCGAAGCCGGAGATCGCGCAGTACACGAGCTTCGGATTCACCTCGCGCAATGCGTCGAAATCGAGGCCGAGCCGCGTCATCACGCCGGGCCGGAAATTTTCGACCAGCACGTCTGCGGATTTGACGAGGTCGCGCAAAATGGTCTTGCCGCGCGGGTCTTTCAGATTGAGCGTGATCGACTGCTTGCCTGCATTCACCGCAACGAATGAGGCCCCCATGTTACGCATCGACGCTTCCTTGTCGGCGCCCAGACGCCGTGCAAGATCGCCGCCTTCGGGATGCTCGACCTTGATCACCTCCGCGCCGAGCAGGGCGAGTTGATACGCGCAAAACGGTCCCGCCAATACATTCGATAAATCCAGTACCCGTACTCCGGCCAATGGCAGCGTCATCTTTGAAGCCTTTTGTTCAATGCGAAATTTCGTCGAGATTGCGATTGTTGGTACGCGGTCCGAAGAAGCCGATCGCGCCCATCACCATCACCATCGACACCGTGATCAGCGCGAACACGCCCGGCACCTGGAAATGGCGCAGCGCGAAGGCGATCATGAAGCCGGAAAACATCGCGGACAAACGCGACATCGAGTACACGAAACCGACGGCGCGTGCCCGCAAACGCGTGGGGAACAGTTCGGTCTGGTACGCGTGATAGCCGACCGAGAGCAGCGTGCCGGAAAGCGTGATCAGGACACCGAGCGTCATCAGCATGGCAGGCGAGGTTTGCGTCGCGAACAGGCTGCCGAATACGGCGATACCGAGTGCCGACAACACGATCAACGTCTTGCGCTCGATGCGGTCCGCGATCGCCATGCCGATCAGCGGTCCGAACGGATTCGAGGCTGCGATAACGAACGAGTACATCAGGCTGTGCGTGATCGTTATGCCTTTGGAGACCAGCAGCGTCGGCACCCATGACGCGAAACCGTAGAAGCCGATCGCCTGGAAGAAGTTGAACACGAGCATGGTGATCGCGCGTTTGCGATACGGCGGCTGCCAGACTTCGCGGAAGGCAGCCTTGGTGGTGGCCGGTTCGACAGCCGGTACAGGTGCGGGCAATGGTTTGCCGTATTGCTTCGCGACCTTCGCTTCGATCGCCTGCATGACCTTTTCCGCCTCGGCGGCGCGGCCTTGCTGCGCGAGCCAACGCGGGCTTTCCGGCACGCGCCGGCGGATTGCCCACACCACCACCGCGCCGAGCGCGCCGATGATCACGACCCAGCGCCAGCCGTCGATACCGAACGGTGTTTGCGGTACCAGCCACCACGCCAGCAAGGCGACCGACGGCACGGCGGTGTACTGCACCAGGTGAACGAAAGCGAAAGCGCGGCCACGCAGGTGCTTCGGCACGAGTTCGCTGACATACGTGTCGATCGTCACCAGTTCGACGCCCACGCCGATGCCCGCGATCAGGCGCCACAGGTTGATGGCCGGTGCGGTGGTTTGCAGCGCCATGATCAACGTGGCCGCGGAGTACCACAGCAGCGAAACGGTAAACACGGTTTTGCGGCCATAGCGATCCGCCATACCCGCGAGAAAGAATGTGCCGATGAAGAGCCCGGCGAACGATGCCGCCACGAAGGCGCCCAGCCCTGACACGCCGAAGAACGACGCGGTTGTCGTCGCATAGAGCCCGCTTTTGACGAGGCCGGGTCCGACATAGGCCGTGAAAAACAGATCGTAGAACTCGAACCAGCCGCCGATCGAAAGCAGGAACACCAGCATCCATATCGCGCGCGTCGCGGGCAGGCGGTCGATACGCGCGTTGACGCCGGGCGTGAGCCCACCGGTGCTCGAATCAGGCGACGCGCCGGGTGCGTCGATCGGCAGGCTTGCCATGGAATCCTCCATTGAGTATCGCTTGTGCGTGTCGTTCTGTTAGATAGAACAACGTTCTATTTAATGAATGTGCCGAGGGTAGTCTGTGTGGTGCTTACGAGGAATTCGGGGTTTTACCTAGCCGTCAGACTGTCATCCGTTCCAGTATCGCGAGAAGGTGCCGAATGAAAGCGGCTTGCGTAAGGGGACGGGCTGCTTACAGGAGGGTGCAGAGGGCGTGCATTGATTTTCTTCAAATCGACGCAACGAAGGAGGGATGGCAAGAGAGGGAAGGTGCATTCCCTCGCGCATGCAAACTACCCGGCATGCGCGAGGGTGAGGGCCGCAGCCACGGCCGGGGTGATTGTTGCGTGATTGTTGCGTGATTGATGCGTGATTGATGCGTGATTGATGCGGCGTCTGCCGGGCTAGAACGAATGACGAATGCCGAGCATCACGCCGGTCTGGCCGGTGCCCGCCGTGGGGGTCGTGCCACCGCCGCCGGCGCTAACCGAGTAGCGTGCTTTAGCGCTGTTGGCGAGATACGAGCCTTGCGCATAGACGGCCGTGCGCTTCGACAGCAAATAGGTGGTGCGCAGCGTGCCCATCATGGCGCGCGTGTCGTGCTCGCTATTGGTGATGTGATAGACCTCGCCGTCGACGATGAAGGCCGGCGTCACGAAGTAAGAGGCGCCGACGAAGAACAGATTCGAGCGCACGCTCGCAATTGTGACGGCGGCGGGTTCGACGCGGCGATTGAGCCAGCCCGCGCCGATCTTCGCTTTGCCGATATTCGCGTAGGCGCTGACGTGGGTGCGGATGTCCTTGTCGGCGGCGTTGGTGAGTGCAATGGGCGCAACGCCGTCGAAGAAGTTGGCGGCCGCGGTACGGCCGCCGCGCTGTTCTTCATACGACGCCGCGACGCCAAACAGCGGCGCATCGTACTTCAGCATGACCGACCACTCGCGGCATTCCGTTGCATGCCCGGCGACCGAGCCGGTGCAGGTCCCCTGGCCCGGCGAGTTGCCGGTGCCCGCCGAGTCTCGGCCGAACGAATAGTTCGCGCCGAGCGTCACACCCGCATAGGTGCCAAGGTAACTCACCGAATTGTCGGCGCGGGCGTTGGGCACGTAGGCGTCGAGCGAACCCAGACCGTAGATGTCCGGGCCGATCAGGTCCGCACCCATCAGCGCGAGATACGTCATGGTGTACTGGCGCCCGAACGAGACGGTTCCGTACGGACTCCTGATGCCCACGAACGCCTGACGTCCGAACAGCCGGCCGCCCTGGCCGAGATCGCCGCCGCGCACGTTGAAGCCGCTTTCCAGTGTGAATACCGCGCTATAGCCGCCACCCAGGTCCTCATTGCCGCGCAGGCCCCAACGCGAAGGCAGTTCGCCCGTGACGGACGGCATGCGAAAAACGCTTTTGCCCGCGGCGTTCGCGTGCGATACGTATTCGATACCGGTGTCGATGATCCCGTAGAGCGTTACGCTCGATTGAGCCGATGCGGTGCCGCTGACGGCGCACAATGCGCCGCAAAGAAGAAAGCGTGTGGATGCTTGCATGCAGAGTGTCTCCAAACCAATGATCGAGTATGTTGTTATTAGGACTTGCGGGTTCTTTCTGTGCGGCGGGTCAATCGTCGGCGCGCGGGCGGCGCAGCAACAACAGCGCGGCCGCAGCGGCGATCAGCGTGACGGGAATGCTCGCACCGATGACCGTCGACGAACTGCGGCCCATCGCCAGCAATTGACCCGCGGCAAGCGGTCCGACCACCGATCCGATACGGCCCACCGCCACGGCCGCGCCGACACCGGTACCGCGCATGGCAGTCGGATAAAACGCCGCCGAGAGTGCGTACAGCACCGATTGCCCACCGATCACGAACATCCCCGCGAAGAAAGCCGAGATGGCGAGCGCGCTGAAGCCGGGCGCCATCGAGAGCGCCGCGAGCGACGCGATGATCCCCAGGTACATGCCGGCCACCACGACGCCTGAGCGCATCCGGTCCATTAGCATGCCGATGCACAACGCGCCGATACCGCCACCGACGTTGAAGAAAATCTGCACGTAGCCCACTTGTGCGCGCGACAGGCCGCTTGCCGCCATCAGCGAAGGCAACCAGTTGAGCAGGAAATAGAGGACGATCAGCGTGCAGAAATAGCTGACCCAGATTTGCACGGTCGAGAGGCCGCGTGTGCCGCCGAACAGGATCTCGCCGACCGGCGCGGGTTTCGCACGACCGTCTCGCGAGGCTGTGGCGAATGCCTTCGAATCCGCGAGAAATATGAGCAACAGTGGCACCAGGACCAGCGGCCCCGCGCCGCCGACGTAGAAAATGTGCCGCCACCCGGTGTCACCCGCGCTCAGTACGCCGATCACCGAAGCGATTACGCCGCCAAACGGAATGCCGCAATACATCACACTCACCGCGGTGCTGCGCGAGCGCGGTTCGACCGCTTCCGACGACAAGGCAATCAGATTCGGAAGCGCGCCGCCCAGGCCGATCCCCGTGAGCACACGGACGATCACCAAAGTGTGAAAGTCGCTCACCAGCGCGGTCGCGATCGACAGCAAGCCGAACAGGCAGGCGGAAATCACCAGCACGCGCTTGCGGCCGATCCTGTCCGCAAGCCGTCCGCCGACCATCGCGCCCGGCAGCAAGCCGAAAGTCCCGGCACTGAACGCGAGCCCCATCTGCCCGACCGACAGGCCGAACTCGCGTGCCATCCGCGGTGCGGCGACGCCGACCGACTGCAGGTCCAGCCCCTCGAGCAGGGCCACGGCAAAACACAAACCGAGTGTGACGAGGGCGCTCGTCCGGGCGGATGTCGCCGGTCCGGCAAGGCTTTCTGTCGAGGGCAATGT
Organism: Paraburkholderia haematera; assembly: GCF_905220975.1. Lineage (GTDB taxonomy): Bacteria > Pseudomonadota > Gammaproteobacteria > Burkholderiales > Burkholderiaceae > Paraburkholderia > Paraburkholderia haematera. The sequence continues at coordinate 272,329 of NZ_CAJNBK010000005.1, forward strand.
TCCGGCTCTTTTCACGTTAGTGATCCTTATTAAAATGCGTGGTTTTCCGGTGTCGATGGCGAACGACAGGTGCGGAGTCGCCGTCCGGTGTGCCGGCTCGACGCACAAGCGGATTCGCTTTTTCTGCGCCGGGATGGTCTGGTGTGCCGGGCAGCCTCGATCAGGCGGGATTCAGACCGCCATCGAGGTCACGATGGGATGCTTAGGAACCGTCTGCCAAAAGGCGTAGCGCGCGGCACATCGATTCGATGCCTGCGCTACTGTCCGTATTGTCCATATTGTCCGTTTGCTTCGAAGCGATGCACCGCGTCTCCATACGCTGCATCGTGGACTGAATTTAATATCAGGTAGGCTGATAAAGCAAGTGCCCGCGCTTCAGTGAAAACACCTGGCAAGGTGTAGCGGCGGGAATGTTAGCCGCGCAGGTTACGCACGAAAGTTTCGAGGTGGGCTTGTACCGCGCTGGCCGCTTCGAGCTCGGTACCTTCCATCATCTGCTTTTCGATTGCCTTGACGGCCTGCTCGCATTCGCGCAACACGGCTCGCCCTTCATCGGTCAGTTGCAGCAGCACGATGCGGCCGTGCGTCGGGTCCGGCTCACGGCTGACCCAGCTCCGGCTTGCCATGGCGTTCATCACTTCATTGGCGGACTGCGGCGTGATGAAGGAGCGCTCGGCAACTTGCGCATTGGAGGCCTGCCCCTTTGCATCGAGCACCGAAAGCGCGGTGAATTGCGCCAGCGTCAAACCGAGCGGGGCGAGTGCCTCGGTCATGCGGCGCCGCAGGATGCGGTCGAGACTGCCGATCACATAGGCCAGCCGCAGGTTGGAGCGGCGAGTGCGCGTGGCGGTGGGTTCGACGGATGAATTCTGATTTTTGCTCATGGTGGGCAGGAGGTCCGGTCTAGCCCGCATCTTAGCGCGCCTCACCGTCGATGCGCCCGATAGGGGTTTGCACCGAGCCCACGAAATTCCGCTTTACATATCAGGTAACCTGATATTAAATGTGTCCATCAGGCCGCGGTCGCGGCCGACGTTCACGGAGAAAGCAGATGAATTACGAAGGTCGTTGGGAAACCGTCAAGGTCGATGTTGCGGAGGGAATCGCATGGGTCACGTTCAATCGCCCCGAGAAGCGCAACGCGATGAGTCCGACGCTGAACAAGGAAATGATCGAGGTTCTCGAAGCGGTCGAACTGGACGCCGAAGCACAGGTTCTCGTGCTGACGGGCGAGGGCGATGCATGGACCGCGGGCATGGACCTGAAGGAATATTTCCGTGAAGTCGACGCCGGCCCGGAAATCCTGCAGGAAAAAATCCGCCGCGATGCATGCCGCTGGCAATGGCAGTTGCTGCGCATGTACGCGAAGCCGACTATCGCGATGGTCAACGGCTGGTGTTTCGGCGGGGGCTTCTCGCCGCTGGTGGCGTGCGATCTCGCGATCGCCGCTGACGAAGCGGTGTTCGGCCTCTCCGAAATCAACTGGGGCATTCCGCCAGGCAACCTGGTGAGTAAGGCAATGGCGGATACCGTCGGGCATCGTCAGGCGCTTTACTACATCATGACCGGTGAGACGTTCACGGGTCAGGAGGCAGCGCAGATGGGCCTCGTCAACCGGAGCGTGCCGCGTGCCGAACTGCGCGACGCCACACGCGTTCTCGCGGGGAAGCTGTTGCAGAAGAATCCGGTCGTGTTGCGCGCGGCCAAGCACGGTTTCAAGCGCTGCCGCGAACTGACATGGGATCAGAACGAGGATTACCTGTACGCCAAGCTGGATCAGGCGCAACTGCGCGATCCCGAAGGCGGCCGCGAGCAGGGCCTGAAACAGTTCCTCGACGAGAAGGCGATCAAGCCGGGTCTGCAAACCTACAAGCGCTGAGCGATCGCATGCGCCAAGGTGGATTCAGGCAGATACACGCCCATGAAGCGCAGCGTGTGAAAACTGGCTGAGCGAGTGACACAGCGAGGAGACATCGGATATGCATGAAGTGACATTGTTGATCGGCGGCGAGAGCCGCGACGCATCGGACGGCAGAACCTTCGAGCGGATCAATCCCGTGAGCGGCGTGGCGGCTTCGCGTGCGGCTGCCGCCACGTTGGCCGACGCGGACGCGGCTGTCGTTGCCGCCGCGCGCGCGTTCCCCGTATGGTCGGCACTGGCGCCGACGGAAAGGCGCAAACGTCTATTGGCCGCGGCGGATCTGATGGATGCCCGCACGGCGCAATTCATCGAAACCGGCATGGCCGAAACGGGCGCCATGCCGAACTGGTACGGCTTCAATGTGATGCTGGCCGCCAACATCCTGCGCGAAGCCGCCGCGATGACCACGCAAATCGACGGCGACGTGATTCCCTCGGACGTGCCGGGCAGTCTCGCCATGGCAGTACGCCAGCCCTGCGGCGTGGTGCTCGGCATGGCGCCGTGGAATGCGCCGGTGATCCTCGGCACGCGGGCGATTGCCATGCCGCTCGCTTGCGGCAACACGGTCGTGCTGAAGGCTTCCGAGGGCTGTCCGGGCGTGCACCGGCTGATTGGCAGTGTGTTGCAGGAAGCCGGTCTCGGCGACGGGGTGGTGAACGTCGTCACGCATTCCGCTGAAGACGCGCCGGCAATTGTCGAGCGGTTGATCGCTCATCCGGCGGTGCGGCGGGTCAATTTCACCGGCTCGACGCGGGTTGGGCGCATCGTCGCGCAACATGCCGCGCAGCATCTGAAACCGGCCTTGCTCGAGCTCGGCGGCAAGGCGCCCGTGGTGGTGCTCGACGACGCCGATCTGGATGCGGCGGTAGCCGGTATCGCGTTCGGCGCGTTCTTCAACCAAGGGCAGATTTGCATGTCGACGGAGCGGCTGATCGTCGACCACAAGATCGCCGATGCGTTGGTCGAAAAACTCGCGGCCAAAGCGCGAACCCTGAAGGCGGGCGATCCGGCCGCGGCCGATTCTGTGCTCGGCGTGCTCGAAAGTGTGGCGGCTGCACGGCGTATCAAGACGCTCGTTGAAGATGCCCATGAGAAGGGCGCGAAGCTGCCGATCGGCTGCTCGGTTGATGGCGCCGTGATGCAACCGGCGATTGTCGACGGCGTGACGCGTGACATGTTGCTCTATGCCGAGGAGTCCTTCGGACCGGTGGTGACGGTGCAGCGTGTGGACGGTGACGAGGAAGCAATTCAGGTTGCCAACGATAGCGAATACGGTCTCTCCGCGGCGGTGTTCAGCCGCGATATATCGCGCGCGTTGAGGGTGGCGAAGCGCATCGAATCGGGCATCTGCCATATCAACGGGCCGACCGTGCACGATGAAGCGCAGATGCCGTTCGGCGGCGTGAAGAAGAGCGGCTACGGTCGTTTTGGCAGCAAGGCGTCGATCGCCGAGTTCACGGACCTGCGCTGGATCACGATTCAAACCGGGCCGCGCCACTATCCGATCTGATCGCCCGCGGTCGATGAACGACATCGAAACTTCGAGGAAGGGTGCTCCGCCGTGAAGAGCGGAGCACTCGATGCCATCGCGATTCGACGGGCAGACAGTATTGCCGCGATCATTTTGCATGGGACCGGAGTAAGTGCTAAAGCGCTAACTCTGGTCGACAGCTAAAGCGCTAACTCTGGTCGACAGGAGACAAGCTTTGCATTCCGAGCCGAGACAACCGAACACCCCCGGTGCGCACGCCGAGGCGCCAGTGCATTACCGCGCGACGACGATTGGCGCACCATCGTTGCACACGCAACTTCACGGCGATACCTGGTATTTGCGCGCTAACGAGGCGCTTGGCGCGTACCCGCAACGATTGACCGACCGGCTCGCGAGCGGCGCGCGAGAGCACCCCGAGCGATGGCTGGCGGCGCGACGCGGCAGTGACGGTCAATGGATCGGCCTGAGCTATGCAACAGCGCTGCAGCGTGCTCGTGCGATCGGACAAGCGCTGCTGGCGCGCGATCTTTCCGTCGAGCGTCCGGTTGTGATTCTCTCGGGCAACGATCTCGACCACCTGCAACTGGCACTCGGCGCGATGTGGGCCGGCATTCCGTATGCGGCAATTTCCCCGGCGTATGCACTCGCTTCCGGCGATTACGGCAAGCTGCGCCATACGATCGATCTGCTGACGCCGGGCCTGGTCTTCGCAAGCGACTACGACCTGTTCGCCAAGGCGATCGATGCCGTGGTGCCGGCCGACGTCGAAGTCGTCGCCGCTATTGGACCTGGTAAGCCGCAGGCGGTGCGCAGCGTGACGTCGTTCGGCGACCTGCTGGATACCTCGCCGGGCACGGTCGATTCCGTCCACGCGGCCGTGAGCCCGGACGCCATCGCCAAGTTCCTGTTCACGTCGGGTTCGACCCGGCTGCCCAAGGCCGTGCCGACGACGCACCGCATGCTGTGCAGCAACCAGCAGATGCTGCGCGAAACGTTTCCCGAGTTCGCGAACGAGGCGCCGGTGCTGGTCGACTGGTTGCCGTGGAACCACACCTTCGGCGGCAGCCATAACGCGGGCATTGCGCTTTACAACGGCGGCACGCTCTATATCGACGACGGCAAACCGGTCAACGGCAAGTTTCAGGAAACCCTGCGCAACCTGCGCGAAATCGCGCCGACGATCTACTTCAACGTGCCGAAAGGCTGGGAAGAACTGGCTATCGCGCTGGAGCAGGACGCCCAATTGCGTGAGACGTTTTTCTCGCGCGTGAAGGTGTATTTCTTCGGCGGTGCGGGACTTTCGCAAGCCGCGTGGGACCGGCTCGAACGCGTCACCGAGAAGTATTGTGGCGAGCGCATTCGCATCATGGCCGGACTCGGCATGACCGAGACCGCACCGTCCTGCCTGTTCACCACGGGCCCGGTCATGCGCGCCGGCTATGTCGGCTCGCCGGCGCCTGGCTGCGAAGTCAAACTCGCGCCGGTCGGCGGCAAACTCGAAGCGCGCTATCGTGGACCGCATGTGATGGCCGGCTACTGGCGCGCGAATTCTGCCGAGTTGACTAACGCCTTCGACGAAGAAGGCTATTTTTGCAGCGGCGACGCGTTGTGCTTTGTCGATGTCGACCGGCCGGAACTTGGGCTGCTGTTCGACGGACGTATCGCGGAAGACTTCAAGCTGAGTTCGGGTACGTTCGTCAGCGTTGGCCCGATGCGGGCTCGCGTGATTTCCGAAGGTGCGCCGTATGTACAGGACGTGGTGGTCGCAGGTGTGAATCGCGACGACGTGAGTGTGCTAGTGTTTCCGCGGCTTGACGATTGCCGGCGGCTGGCCGGTTTGCCTTCGTCGGCAAGCGCGCGTGAGGTGATCGAAGCGCCTGTCGTGCGCGCGCATTTTGCGGCGCTACTGGAGGCGCTCAATCGCAATGCGACCGGCGGCGCGACCACGATCGCCCGTCTCCGGCTCATGGACGTCGCGCCCTCGCTCGACCTCGGCGAGATCACCGACAAAGGGTCGATCAATCAGCGCGCGGTGCTAACACATCGGGCCGGGCTCGTCGAAGCGATCTACGATCCGGCGCAGCGCGATCCCGCCGTGATTTACGCGGGCGCTTGCGGCGCGACCTAAGTCACGACCTAAAGCACGCGTGGTTCGCGCACGCCGGGTTCATCGTCGCACGGCAAAGGCGCTTCGCCGTATACAATTCGGCAACGCCTGATTTTTGCCCAATCCCGACCTGATCCCACTCATGCCGAATCCGACCCGGGCCTTTCTTCTCGGCCCGCTCCTGAAAGGCGTTTCACGCTCCTTCTACCTCACCCTGCGCGTGCTGCCCGTCGAGATGCGCGATCCAATCGGCCTCGCGTACCTGCTGGCGCGCGCGGCCGATACCATCGCGGATACCTCGCTGATCTCGCCCGAGCAACGCCTTGCGCTGTTGCTGTCGCTGCGCGACCAGGTCAACGGCGCACCGGACGACGGGGCGCTGTTCCAGCGCATGGCTGCCGAAGTGGCAGTCCAGCAGGTCCAGTCCGATGAAAAGGTCCTGCTCGAATCGCTCGGTCCGGCGCTCGAGGTGCTGTCGCAACTAGGCGAGTCCGACCGCAAGGCCGTACGCGAGATCGTGTCGACGCTGACCGAGGGCATGGAATTCGACCTTCGCACGTTCCCCGACGAACGTTCCGGCCTGATCGCCGCGCTGCGCGAGTACGAGGAACTCGACCGCTATACCTACCTGGTGGCGGGTTGCGTTGGCGAATTCTGGACCACCATGACCTACGCGCACATGCCCGGCACGCTGAAAGAACAGCCCGGGACCATGGCGCGCCGCGGCGTGCGTTTCGGCAAGGCGCTGCAAATGACCAACGTGCTGCGCGATTGCGGCAAGGATTTGCGGATCGGCCGCTGCTACCTCCCGCAGACGATGCTCGATCAATACGGCCTTGGCGCGGACGATCTCTTGCAGCCAGTCAACTCCGTTCGCGCCCGGCCTCTGATGGTCGACCTCGTGCGCAAGGCACTGGATCACTTCCGCGAAGCGCTGAACTACACGCTGGCGATTCCCGCGTTGTCGGTGCGCCTGCGCCTCGCGTGTTTGTGGCCGATCCTGATCGGCCTGGAAACGCTGCTGTTGCTGGTCGATAACGATGCCTGGCTCGACCCGGCCAAGGTCTCCAAGGTGCGGCGCAATCGGGTGTACCGGATCATCGCGTCTTCATTGCTGCTGGTGCCTTCGAATGGCCTGGTGCGGGCGGCGGTCGAAACACGGATCAAGAAAATCGAAGCGCGACTCTGAGCGTTGGTCCGGTTTTATATATAGTTGGTTATCCGTATTAATTGCGGCGCGTAATGCATGCTGCCTGGAAAGCCCCTTGCACCTTAATGGTGCTGTCATATTTGGTAATTAAAGTGCTGCTCGGTACAAGGCCGGTGATTCACGCCTGACGTGAATCACCGGCCTTATCAGTTCGCTCAGGCGATACCAGTCAATCCGATCAGCTCCAGGTTATCAGGACGCCATGCAAACCCGACGGACCTTCCTTGCTTCCGCATCCAAAGCGGCGACGCTGCCGATCCTGGCATCCGCGCTTGGCGCATGCGGCGGCAATAGCCTTTCCAGCAATACGCCTATCTCTGACGCCGAACTTCAGGCGCAGATGATCGGCAAGCTGAACGCGCAACTCAACGACACCACAACGGGCAACGCCATCGAACCGTATCTGATGGATGTGGGCTTCACGTGGGATCTTCCGCTGATTCCTGCAGCACAGGTCAACACCATCGTTGCATATAGCTTCGGCAACCGGCCGAACGCGGCGAGTGGCAACACGTCGAGCAATGGCACCAATCAGGCGGCGCTTCCCGATCCCGGACCGATCAATGAAGAGCTCGCGGATGCAGTGCATCAGATCTATCAGTTGAAGCCGGTGAAGGTCTTCGCGCAGTGGGAGATCGCACGCTTTCTCGTGTCCAAGTACCAGATGGACAGCACGAATCTGCATTCCATCGAACCGGTCGTTGCCAGCGACGGTTCGATCACTTACCTCAGCACCGACGGTGTGGCGGCCGCTATCGTCGCGCTCGAAGGCGGTGCCGCAGCAATGGGGAACGTGGCCGTGGTCGGCCATCGCGATCATGCGAAGCGCTGCATTCTGACGTCCGTGGGCCGCGGCATGAAAGCGTATGCGGTGAAGGAGGTGACGTTGCCGGTCAATTACGATCTTTTGTCGGGACAGCCGTGGACGCGCAATCGCGGGCTCTATCTGGTGCATGACATGTTCGCCCAGTTCGCGGGCAAGGCCCTGACCGCGATCGCCCAAGCCTATCCGCACGGCTAAAACACGTAACGTCATCACAGAACAGCAAGGCAACTCATGTCATCCCGCCGTAATTTTCTGATCTCGACATCGGCCGCCGCCGTGCTACCGGCTGCAACCGCCATGCTCGGCGTAAGCCGTAACGCGTGGGCTAGCGACGCGCTCATTTCCGACGCCGAACTCCAGCGTCAAATGCTCGGAAAGCTCAATGCGGAACTGAACGATTCCGCGACCGCTAACACCGAAGCGCCGTATCTCCAGGACATCTTTTTTAGCTGGGATCTTCCCTCGATTCCCGTCGCTCAGATCGGCGCTATCGTCGCGTACAGCTTCGGTGACCGGCCTGCTTCTTCAAGCGGCGCTAGTTCCAGCAGCGGAACCGGTCAATCGCAACTGCCGCAGCCCGGTCCGATCAATGAAGAGATCGCGGATGCCGTGCATCAGCTGTATCAGTCGAAGCCGGTGATGGTGGTCGCGCAATGGGAAGTGGCCAGCGTGCTCACGTCGAAATACCAGATGAGCAGCGCGAACCTTCAATCGGTCAAACCGCCTGTTGTCGCAAGCAATGGCGCGATCAGCTATCCGTCGCTTGACGATGTTGCGGCTGCGATCGTCGCGCTTCACGGCACTGCTGCGGCGCTCGGCACCGTGGCGGTCGTCACGCACCGCGATCAGGCGAAGCGCGCCATTCAGACGTCGCGCGCGCACGGCATGAACGCTTACGCGGCTCAAGGCGCGACGTTGCCGGTCGATTACGATACCCAGGCGTCCCAGCCTGCGAACCGCCGTCGCGATCTCTATCTGTTGAGCGACATGATGAACCAGTTCGCTACGTTGCGGACGAACCTGATCGCCCAGCAGTATCCCAACGGATAGCGTGTTGGCGTGCGGCGTGGTATCGCTTGATTTAATCTGCATCATTGAATAGCCACCAACCGGGAAACCCCTAGCATCCTGCATCGATGGTTCGCGTTAGTCTCTTCAAAAGAGGAGACGATCGATGAGACAAGCGTTCAATATTGCCGTGGTGTTGTTGCTTGGCTATCTGATGGCGGATAGAGCGCTGATGCGTGCACAAGCAGGAGAGATGGGGACAATTACTTGTCACCAGGGGGCGGAGCTGGTCAAGTCGAATGCGTTGAAAAAGGGTTTCGGTGACGCCGGGGCCAGCAGCCAGGGTGAAAATTTCCTGTCGAGCTGTCTCGTCACGGGGCGTGGCCAGGTGGGCGATCTGATCGCCCGTGAATGACGCAAGCAGCCTGTTGCCCGTGAAGCTCCTTCAAGGCGTAGCAGCACAACAGGAAAAAGCGCCCAGACCGTGAAGGTCCAGGCGAAGTCATCGGGAGCCCGATGACGGAGGTAACGAATACAGAACTGGCCCGCGACCGGGGATCCCCGGTCGCGGGCCAGTTCGTTTGAATCAGGGCGCGCGGCTGTTTTGCGCGCTTGGCGGCCGATCAGGGCAAAGGGCGGAGCCTCTGCGGGTCGTGCCGCTTCACAGCCAGGTTGCCCGCTTAGTTGCCGAAATACACCGACTTCGGGCCGTTCGCCGGAACCGGAAGGCTCGACTGCGACGAGCCGCTCACCGCACCGCCGTAGCCGCTTTCCGCGGATTGTGCGGTACCGTTTTGCACGGCGACACGGCTCTGTGCAGCCTGAATGTCAGCCGGGTAGTACGGGTCGGCACGGCCCGGCTGGTAGCCGGCCTTTTCGAGTTGAATCAGTTCTGCGCGCACCTGGGCACGGGTCACGGGCTGGTTGGACTGCGCAAACGAGGCGACAGGAGTGGACAGTACAGCAGCGATAACAACAGCTTGAATGAGCGATTTCATGATGAACTACCTCCAGTTCGGTTTTTATCTTGCTACGAGCGATCTTGTTCGTAGTCAGTGATTGCATTGTAGTTTTGCGATCTGGCCGGAGTAATCATCAATTCAGGTAAGGTTTGTTGCGAGATTTGAGATAAAAAAGGGAGCTTCGGCTGATGAACGCTTGGACTCACGGCGGCTTGCTAAGAGCGCGCTGCCGTGACCGGGGCGCTGTCTTGCGGTGCCTTCGCGGGGACTTTGGTGGACTGCATGAGCCGGGTGAACGCCTGGCCGGTGCGCGCTTCACGATCATCCCGGGCTTGATAGAAGTCCTCGCTGAGCCACTGTCCGAAACGCATCATCGCGGAGCCGAGCGCGCTTTTTAACCGAACCCATCCTGTTTCCATCAGCGCGAGTTGCGAAGCCGAATCCACCAGGCCCGCGGCCAATGTATCCAGCTCTGCGTGCAAGTGGTCCGCGAAATGATGGAGTCCGTGCTGATTGCCGTTTGACGACTTCCGCTCCAGCTCTACGTGCTCCGCAATCAGCGATTGATTGGTCACGCGGATAAAAGGCACCGTATCGGTCCGGGCAATACCCGTCGAGCGGATCGCCGGTCCGAGGCTTGCCGCGGCCTGGGTGCGATTACCGAGCGGTGCAAGCTCCCACTTGTCACAGAGATACTTCAGCAAGCTGCAATGATCGAATTGCGTATGGCACACGCCGGCATCGCACCAGGGAGAGACGAGAATGGCGGGGACACGCACGCCCAGTTGGGTGAAGTCGAAGCTGTTTGTGTGTTCGTCGGGCGCTACGGCGTTCGATGGCGGAGGCACATGGTCGAAGAAACCGCCGTGCTCGTCGTACAGGATGACTAACAGTGTGCTTTCCCACAATGCCTGATTGGAACGCAGCGCATTGTAGGTGTCGGCGATCAGCTTCTCCGCCTTCATGATGTTGTGCGGCGGATGATCGTCGTTCTGTGCTTCGCCGAAGTATTTCGGTTCGATGAGAACGAACTCCGGAAACGCGTTCGCGGGACCGGCCGCATCGTCGAAGAAAGTGTCGAACAGCCGGTAATTGGCGAGGTTTTTCGCCTGGCGCTGGTTTTTCAATAGCAGCGATGCGGGAAAATCGTAGAAGTAGATCTTCCACGTTTTCTCCCGGTCATTCAAACGGTCGAAAATCGTGTCCTGGTTCTGCTCGATGTACCACCTTGGATTCAGGGCATCGAGTCCAACCGGCATCTCCACTTCACCCATCGACGTACCCGTTAGCGCGAAATAACGGTTCGGCCAGGTTGGGCCCGGTAACGACGAAAACCACTTGTCACACACGGTGAATTGCTCGCCCAGCACGTGTAACGCCGGGAGAAAACCGTGCGGGTAATAGCCCATGATGTCTTGCCGCGCGGCGAGGGTGCTCTTCGGGTAGTCACTCGCGAACGATCGAACGAAGCCGCCGTTGTCTCCCGCGATCTGAGCCAGCACAGCTTTGTGTCCGTGATCCGGATCGTGCCGCATCTGCCGCTCTTGCGTCGCCTGAGGGAAAAATGCATGGCCTTGGCCGTCCTCATTGGATTTGGACGCGGCGTTACGTATTCCATCCAGACCGGCGTGCACTGCGTCGAGACAGCCGAGCATCTGATCGAAGGAATGATTTTCCATCAGCAGCAGGACGACATGTTCGATCCGGTCTTTCTGTATGTTCGCAGCACTTGCCGCATTCGACGTGTGTGCCTCGCTTGCAGCCGCTTCGCCGTCGTGGACGTCACTCATATTCATCGCTCCAGCAGGGGATTGGATGGATTTTTCGTGCGTACTACCGTGTCAGCTCGATCAGATAATGTCAGCGTTGCAAACGTAGCGCAAAACGCGCCGTAGCGAAAGCGTGTTGCACTTCGATCCGTTATGCAAAATGAATGCGAGGCGAAACAAAACAGGCATAAAAAAAGGGCGCCGACGGCGCCCTTTCTCGCTATACCACCTTGCAGTCAACTCAAACCGCTGCAGGCCGCCACTTCAACAGCCGCTGTTCGACCGCGGTCAACAGATAGTCCGCAGCCAGTGCGACCACGGCCAGCACGATCATTGCCGCAAACACCCCGCTTGCATTGAACGCCCCTTGCGCCGTGGAGATCAGCAGACCGATACCTTGCTTCGAGCCGAGGAATTCGCCCACCACCGCACCGACCAGCGCGAAGCCGAAGCTCACGTGCAGGCTGGCAAGAATCCAGCTCAACGCCGACGGGATCACCACCGAGGTCGTCACCTGACGGCGCGACGCACCCAGAATCTGCGCATTCGCGATCATGTAACGGTCCGCTTCACGCACGCCCTGAAACGCATTGGCGAACACGACGAAGAACACCATCACCACCGCCAGCGCCACCTTCGAAGCCATGCCGAGACCGAGTGCAATCACGAACACCGAACCGAGCACGACGCGCGGAATCGAGTTGGCGATCTTGATGTAGAGGCTGAACACGTCGGAGAGCAGCTTGTTGCGGCCGAGCACGATGCCGCAGAAGATGCCCGCCACCGAACCGATAATGAAGCCGAGCCCGGTTTCTTCAAGCGTGACCCACACCTGCGTCAGGAGCGGGCCTTGCGACGTACCGTTCACGAACCAGTCGACGATCTGATCGAAGATCGCGGTCGGCATCGAGAAGAAGAACGGATCGATCCACTTCAGGCGCGCGGACAATTCCCACCCGCCGAGTACGACCACGAGCACGACAATGCGCAGCGTGACCACCAGCGCATGACGTTGCCGGATGCGTTTTTGCGCGACACGCTCGACCTGGGCGAGCGTCGCGGGATCGATGCCCGAAGGTATCGTCTGTTGAGGGGTAGTAGACATGTTTGACGTTCCTTGATTAGCCGATCTGCACTTCTTCGCGCAGGTCATGCCAGATGTCGCGCGAGATTTCGATGAAACGCGGTTCGTAGCGAATTTCCGACGTGACGCGCGGACGCGGCAGATCGATTTCGTACACTTTCTTCAGCGTGGCCGGGCGCGCCGTCAGCACGAACACACGGTCGGCGAGCGCAATCGCTTCTTCCAGATCGTGCGTCACGAACACCACCGAGCCGGCGCCGCCCCACAGTTGCAGCAATTCGTCCTGCATCAGCGTGCGGGTCTGCATGTCGAGCGCAGAGAAGGGCTCATCCATCAGCAGGATTTCCGGCTTGTTGATGAAGGTTTGCGCGAGCGCCACGCGCTTTCTCATGCCGCCGGACAGTTGGTGCGGATAGTGCTTGCCGAACTTGTCGAGGCCTACGCGGCGCAGCCATTCGTTGGCTTCGTCGTACGCGGCGGATTTCGAGCGGCCGCGATACAGCGGACCGGCCGCGACGTTGTCGATCACCGAGCGCCACGGAAACACGGCATCCGCCTGAAACACGAAGCCGATACGCGGATCGATGCCGTCCACCGGTGCGCCCATGACGCGCACTTCACCGGTGGTCGGCTTGAGCAAGCCGGTGATCATGCTGAGCGTGGTGGACTTGCCGCAGCCCGTCGGGCCGACAATCGCGACAAACTCGCCGCGTGCCACCGACATGCTGAACTCGCGCAACGCGATCGTCGCTTTGCCGTCGGGAGAAATGAAACGGCACGATACGTTGCGGAACTCGATGGCGGGCGTATCGCGTGACATTGGTTGATTCATCGGGTGGTGCCTCGTCGTTCTCGTGATATTTGAAAGGGCGTCAACTTGAGGGCGTTACTTCGCCGCGGTCTTGACCGCTGTCGACACGTAGTCGTTGGTGTAGGTCTTGGCGAGGTCGATATGCTTACCCTTCACCGAAGGATTGAACGCCGACAACACCTTCAGGACCGTGTCCGGGCCGTCGGCGGGCATCTTGCCGTCCTTCGTGAACATCGGCAGCGACGCCTTCAGCGCGCCGACGTACAGGTCCTTGTTATTGCCGTAGTAGTCCTTCGGCATCTTCGCGGCGATATCTTCCGCGCTATGTGTCGCGATGAAGTTCAGCGTCTTCGCGAACGCGTGCGCGAGTTTCGTGGCGTCGTCCTTGTGCGATTCGGCCCATGCGCGCTGCACGTAGAAGCTCGAAGCCGGATACGTGCCGCCTAGCGCGGCGCGCGTGCCTTCCAGCGTGCGCATATCGACCAGTACCTTGGCGTCGCCGGTCTTCAGCAACTGCGAGACGGTCGGCTCGGTGGTCATGCCCGCGTCGATGCGGTTCTGCTTGATGGCGGCGATAAAGCTGTTGTCCGCGCCAACCGGCAGCAGCGTGTATTGGGTGGACGGCACGCCCGCGCGTTGCGCGAGGTATTGCGTGAGGAAGCTGGTCGACGAGCCGAGGCCGGTCACGCCCAGCGTCTTGCCCTTCACGTCGGCCATGCTCTTGAGTGTTTCGGAGGCCTTGGTGGAGACCATTTCGACTTCACCCGGCACCTGGCCGAAAATCACCAGCGCCTGAACTTCCTTGCCCTTGCTCTGCAGGTCGATGGTGTGATCGTAGAAGCCCACCACGCCTTGCACCGCGCCTGCGAGCAGTTCGTTTTCCGCGTCCACGCCGGCCGGTTGCGAGAGGATTTCGACGTCGAGGCCTTCGTCCTTGAAGTAGCCGAGCTGCTCCGTGAGCTTGGCCGGCAAATAGATGATCTTGGTGGCGCCGCCAACCATGATCGTCAGTTTCTCGGCGTGAGCCGCGGCCGATGCGGCGGCAAGGGTGAATGCAACACCTGACACGGCGGCAATCTGGCGCAAGGTACGCATGGAGCAGTCTCCTTAGGTTTAGTCGCCGCTAGGTGCTCAGGCGGCGCTTTCTGGGTGAATGACGAGGATTATAGAAATTGGAAACCTTCTGGCAGCTTTCGGTGCTGTGGGCAAATCATGGGTGTTAACCCGAGAATTCGCCACAACCGTGCCGCTACCTCCAGACAAACCCCACTACGGGTGCCACAAACCGTGCAAGCCGCGCGCAAAGCCCTTGTTTTGCGGCACAATCGGCGTCCTGACTTTCGCCGCGCATTGCGTTCCCTATTTCGCCGTTCCCGCCATGAAGCTGCTGCTCATCGAAGACAACCCCACGCTGGCACACTGGCTCGCAAAGATGCTCGAGCAGGAAGCGTTCGCGCTCGACGCCGTGCAGGACGGCGACGCGGCGGACCGCTTGCTGCGTACCAATCACTACGACGTGATCCTGCTCGACCTGAATCTGCCGAAGCTGTCCGGCAAGAACGTGCTGCGCCGTTTGCGCCAGCGCGGGGACGCCACGCCGGTGCTGATCCTGACCGCGAGCGGTTCGATCGACGAAAAAGTGGAACTGCTCGGCGCCGGCGCAGACGACTATCTGGTGAAGCCGTTCGAAGTGCGCGAGCTGATTGCGCGGATCAAGGTGGCGATCCGGCGTCAGTCGCCGTCAAAGGCCAGCGAGGTGCTGTGCGGCGATCTCGCGTTCGACATCGACACGCGGCAGTTCACGCTGAAGGGCGCGCCGCTGAATGTCACGCCGCGCGAGCGCTCGGTGCTCGAAACGCTGATCCTGCGGCTGGGCAAGACGGTGACAAAGCCGGCACTGGTCGACGCAATCTTCACACTCGCAGACGAGCCGAGCGAGGACGCGGTCGAGATCTATATTTCGCGGTTGCGCAAAAAGCTCGACGGCAGTTCGGCAGCGATTGTCACGTTGCGTGGGCTGGGTTATCTGCTGCGCAAGAAAGAAGATGACCAATAGTCTGCGCATGCGCCTGCTCTGGTGGCTGCTGGTGCCGCTCGCGTTGTACGTGTTCGTGACCGGCAAGGCCGAGTACGACAACGCGCGGCGCACGGCGGATCTGGTGCAGGACAACCAGCTTATCTCGTCGGCGCGCATGATCGCCGGTGAGGTGGAATGGGTGGACGGTTTTCTGCGCGTGGACGTGCCGCCGGCCGCGCTCGAAGTGTTCGTGTCGCCGTATCGCGATCAGGTGTTCTACAGCGTGCGGGTCGACGATGGCCGCCTGCTGGCGGGCACACCTGATTTCCCGCCGCGCGCGGCACAGGCCCCCGACACGCCCGATCACTACGACGCCGATCTGCATGGCCAGCCCGTGCGCGCGGTCGGGATCGTGCGCCTGATGTACGACAACGGCGCGACGCGCCGCGTGCGGGTCACGGTGGGCAAGACGGTGCGCTCGCGTGACGCGATGGCGCAGGAATTGTGGCAGCCGCAACTCGTGCGGCAAATCGAAATGATCGTGCTGGCGGTCGCGTTGGCCTGCATCGGCCTCACGTTCGAGTTGCGGCCGCTGATGAAAGTGAAGGAAGAAGTCGCCGACCGCGACCCCATGCAGCTCGAGCCGATTCGCGTCGAGCGTCTGCATACCGAGTTGCGGCCCATCGTCGAAGCGATCAATCAATGTATCGCGCGGCTCGGCGTGCAGGTGGCGGCACAACGGCGGTTTATCGCGGATGCCGCGCACCAGTTGCGAACGCCGCTCACGCTGCTCGGCACACAGTTGCAGTTCGCGCGCCAGCAGGACGGCCTGAATCCCGCGCTCGATGAAGCGCTCGCCGCAATGCATCGCAGCAATCGTTCAATGGTCGGACTCACCAACAAGCTGCTGTTGCTCGCGCAGGCCGAGGCCGCGGACAACACGCAACTGGCGGTGGAAACCGTGGATCTCGTGCCGTTGGCCATGGAAGTGGTGGAGGATCTGGCGCTGCTCGCTCAGGCCCGGGACATCGATCTGGGGGCGGAACTGAGCGGCCCCGCGCCGGTCGCCGGACATCGGGGTCTGCTTCAGGCGTTGATCGCCAATCTCGCGGAGAACGCGATCCGTTACACGGGCAGTGGCGGCCACGTCACGGTGGCGGTCAGCGCCCACGCCGATTCGGTCGCCGTGTCGGTGCTGGACGATGGCCCCGGTATTCCGGCCGAGTCGCGCAGCCGGGTGTTCGAGCCGTTTTTCCGGGCATCGGCGGATACGGAAGGAACGGGGCTGGGCCTCGCTATCGTGCGCGAGATCGCGGACGCGCACCACGGGGAGATCGTGCTCAAGCCGGGCGAAGGCGGCAAAGGCGTGCACATGACGGTCACGTTTCCGCGTGCGCCGGCGGACGGGATTCAG
The DNA here is from genome assembly GCF_905220975.1 of Paraburkholderia haematera. Classification (GTDB taxonomy): domain Bacteria; phylum Pseudomonadota; class Gammaproteobacteria; order Burkholderiales; family Burkholderiaceae; genus Paraburkholderia; species Paraburkholderia haematera. The sequence continues at coordinate 288,950 of NZ_CAJNBK010000005.1, forward strand.
CCCGGTTAAATCAGCCGCTTCATCCAGAAGAGAGGAACGACGAATCGTGTTTTCAGGCAGTTTGCGCGGACGTTTGCTGTGGTGGCTCTTGCTGCCGCTGGCGGCGTTCGTTTCCATTTCCGGCGTGATTTCGTATCGCAACGCGCAGACCACGGCCGACCTGGTTCAGGACAACGCCTTGCTATCGTCGATGCGCATCATTGGCGAGGACATCGACTGGGATAACGGCAACGTTTCGATCCAGATTCCGCCGGCCGCGCTCGAGTTGTTCGAGTCGCCGGAACAGGACAGTGTGTTCTATCGCGTCGAAGCGAGCGGCCACCGGCTGCTGGCCGGCAGTCTCGATCTGCCGGTGCCGCGCGGCGTGGGCGACGTCCCCATGCTGTACTCCACGCATCTCGACGACGGTCGCGCCGTGCGGGCGGTTGCTTACGTGCGGCAGCTATACGATTCGGGCCGCACCGAAGAAGTTGTCGTGGCAGTCGCGAAGACGGAAGGCTCGCGCGACGCAATGGTGTGGCGTTTGTTGCGTCCGCAACTGTTCGGCGAGGTGCTCACGCTGGTGCTTGCCATGGTGTTCGTCTATCTCGGCCTGACTTTCGAATTGCGGCCGTTGATGAAGGTGAAGGACGACGTCTCCGATCGCCACGCGTCGCAGCTTGAACCGATACGCGTGGCGCGCTTGCATGTCGAATTAAGGCCTATCGTCGAAGCGATCAACCAGTGCATTGCGCGCATGGGTCAGCAGGCCGCAACGCAACGGCAATTCATCTCCGATGCCGCGCATCAATTGCGCACGCCGCTCGCGTTGCTGGTTGCGCAGATCCAGTACGCGCGGCAACGTGAGAATCGCGACGTGCCGCTCAACGAAGCGCTGGCCGGCATGCATAAAAGCAGCCGCAAGCTGACCACCTTGACCAATAAATTGTTGCTGCTCGCTCAGGCTGAGTCCGAGGCGCCCGCCAATACGCGCGAACGGGTCGATCTGAGCGCGTCGATCGCGGGCGTGCTGGAGGAGTTGATTGCATTCGCGCAGTCGCGTGCAATCGATCTGGGTGCTGAACTGGAAGACGGTTTATACGTGACCGGCGACGAGGCATTGACCGCTGCGCTCGTGACCAATCTCGTCGACAACGCGCTGCGCTACACGCAACCCGGCGGCCGCGTCACCGTGCACACGCGGCGCAGCAATGACCGCGCGATCGTGCGCGTGATCGACAATGGGCCGGGTATCAAAATCGAAGCGAGGGCGCGCGTGTTCGAGCGTTTCTATCGCGCGTCGAGTCACGCAGACGGAACCGGACTCGGCTTGCCGATCGTGCGCGAGATCGCTCATCGGCAAGGCGGCACCGTCACGCTCGAACCGGGGGAGGGCGGGGTCGGCCTGGTCGCCACCGTCGAGATGCGACTATGGTCGGCAGCAGTTTGATGCGCTGCCATATCAGGGGAACTCTATGAAACTGCTGCTCGTTGAAGACGACGCTGACCTCGCGCGCTGGGTGATGAACCTGATGCAGGTCGAAAATTTCGCGATTGACTGGGCGCAGGACGGCGAGCGGGCGGAGACACTGCTCGACCTGCAGTGCTACGACGCTGTGCTGCTCGATCTGCGGTTGCCGGGCATTGGCGGCAAGGACGTGCTGGCGCGTCTGCGCCGCAAACGCGACAACGTGCCGGTGCTGATGCTCACCGCCAACGGCTCGACCGACGACAAGGTAGCCTGCTTCTCCGCCGGTGCGGACGACTACGTCGTCAAACCCTTCGACGCACGCGAACTGGTCGCGCGCATCAAGGCGCTGATCCGCCGCCAGGCGGCCGGCGACAAGGGCCAGTCGATCGACTGCGGCGATCTGCGCTATCTGTTCGATTCCCGCGAATTCGTACTGCAAAACGAGCCCATGCCGTTGCGGCGGCGCGAACATGCCATCCTCGAAACGCTGATGCTGAAGCAGGGCAAGACGGTCTCGAAGTCCACCTTGATGGACAAGGTCTTCACGCTCGACGACGAACCCAGCGCCGATGCTATCGACATATACATTCATCGCTTGCGCAAGCATCTTGCTCACTCCAGCGCGAAGATCATGACCTTGCGCGGGCTCGGCTACATCCTGCGCGAAGAAGTGCCGTGCGAGGCGTTTGCCGAGGCGCTGTAACGCCTTGGCGCGCTTCTGAAGCGTTCGCCCGAAAACCTGCGCTCAGAACGCCGTGTGCATCGAGCATGCACACGGCGTTATTCGTTTGTCCTGAGCGCGCTACTGCGTTAGCGCGTGCGTCAATGCGCTTTGGCTGCGACCTCCTTGGCGAGCAGGCGTTGCGCCTGCTGATCGCCCTTTCCTGCTTCCTGTGCGGTTTGAACCGACGTCTCGCCTGCTTCAGCCAATAGAGCACGTGCGGCACTGCTAATGTTGACCGTATACGACGAAGCGGAGGTGCTGGTGCTCGACCCTGCAGCCGAAGAAGCGCTCGTGCTCGATGCCGGCGCGCTCGACGTTGTACCCGATGTCGACGCGGCGGATGAGGCCGATGCTTGTACGGTACTTTGACCGATTGCCTGAATGGACATCCCAATCTCCCGATAGAGAAAACGTGTGTACTGCGTTCTGTCTATCGGCCTCGATTCGGAGTGCTTGAGCTGTATATTTTTTGATTTTTTCGAAGTCCTTAAGCCTCTCTTAAGGGGCGTTCAAGGCGCCTCTATCCACTCATTCTCCCGCCTCGATTCGGTGGTTTCGCCGGCCTCTTCCGTAAGGTTTTCATAAGGTTCGCCATTGCACTATGCGTCGCATTGAGTCGGCGCACGCGCGCTTGCTCGCAACGTCGAATTAAGTGCCTATTAATGGGAGAACCAGCTTGCGAGAGACCTCGACTTACCGTGTTGCCGACATGCGCAACAAAGTGCCCGAAGCAACACTTGTCTTCTGGGCGATCAAGATCATGGCGACCACCGTCGGCGAAACCGGCGCGGACTATCTGGCCGTGCACGTCGGGCTGGGTACCGCGCTCACCGGCGGGATCATGCTCACGGTGCTGATTGCCGCATTGGCCGCGCAGCTTCGCATGCGCAAGTACGTGCCATGGATTTACTGGCTGACCGTGGTGCTGGTCAGTGTGGTCGGCACGCAGATCACCGATGCGCTGACCGACAAGCTGGGTGTCAGCCTCTATGTCAGCACGATTGCGTTTGCGCTCGCGCTGGCCGTGGTGTTCGCACTCTGGTACAGCAGCGAGCGGACGCTGTCGATTCACACTATCTACACCACGCGGCGGGAGCTTTTCTACTGGGCTGCCGTGTTGTTCACGTTCGCACTGGGCACCGCGGCCGGCGATCTCGCAACAGAAGCGTTGGGGCTCGGCTTCATGATCGGTGTCGTGGCATTCAGCGCGCTCATCGCTTTGGTCTGCGTCGCCTATTACGTCGGCGGCAATCCGGTGCTGACGTTCTGGCTTGCCTACATTCTGACGCGGCCGTTGGGCGCCTCGTTCGGCGACCTGCTTTCGCAGTCACGGGCATACGGCGGTATCGGGCTCGGCACGATCAATACGAGCGTCCTGTTCCTGAGCGCCATTGTCGTGCTGGTCATCTTCGCGAGTGCAGTCGAACAGCGGTCCGTGCGTGCTGTCGCTGCACGTGAACCTTGAGCGCGCTTCGCTCGAAACGTCGACCACGTTGTCTATTTTCAATCGTCTTTTGGATCAAACGGAAGAGAACAATCATGAATCAACGCACCCTCAGCAAAGCCATCATCGCTTCTTTCATCGCCATCTCGGCTATCAGCTTCGGGCATCGCGAAGCGGGCGGAATCGGTTTTTCGTCAGCCGAGGCGGCAGAATCCGTCAAGGCGTCGAAGCTCGGCGACCTCTCGCCGTTTCGCAAGATCGCGGCCGACACGGCGGTACTTGTCGGCAATGGCAATCTCGCGGGCGGTAAGGCGCGCATCAAAGATCTGGAACTTGCGTGGGACGACGCCGAGCCTTCGCTGAAGCCGCGTGCCGCGGCCGACTGGCACACCGTAGACAAAGCAATCGACCGCGCGCTGAGCGCATTGCGCGCCAGTTCGCCGAACGCAGCCGACTGTAAGCAGTCGCTCGCCGATCTACTGGCGGTGATGGATCGAATGAACGGCAAAGCCTGACACGTTGTCGGGCGTGAGCGATGACAGAAGCGGTCCGTGAGACAGCGGATTGCTTCTGGATCGATATGGCCTGCGAAGCAATATATGCGGCTAGTTCAGCACGTCGACAATCTCGAATCGCAGAGCGGAAGACGCTCATTGACCTGGTCTAAAACGCCCGTTTTTTTCCAGGTCATATACCGAAGATAGCAAGTTTGCTGCGGCGGAAATGTTGCCGGAAGCCTGTGCCATTTTTCTTTCGTTTGCAGCACCCAGAGTATCGCGTTGAGGATCTCGCGATCGCTGCGACGGGGGCGCCCGCGGCCGGACGAAACCGTCGGAAAGAGACTCTGGACGCTCGCCCAATCGGCGTCGGTGAGGGGGATCTGAAGCATCGGCCGCCTTGAATGACTGTATGAGGAATGCGCAGTCGTTGCATGCTGCGTTTGTGCCGATACTAGTAAATCTTTTTTTATCGGTCAAATAGTATTGGTGCAGTGCGGAACCTCAATTCACCTCGCGTTGTATTGCAATCTTATTCGTGATGCATGACACGGTTTCCCGCTGTGAAGAGCCGGACCTGTGGTAGTCGCCGCGCCCGGTTTCCTGTGCGACGTACCGTAACGTCGAGGCGAAACGCGACGTAACATTCGCGTTCATCCAAACGTTTGGCGATGAAAATTGCGTCACAGCGGGTTTGATCGTATCGCCGTAAACCGTTGCCACGTAAGGTTTGTCGGTCATCGTTGCCGTTTGATCGCACAACGAGCGTGCCAGTTGGCACGACATGTGCATGCGTTAGCCAGGTTAAAAAATTGCGCCTTTGCCATGCTAACGCTCGACTATGAAAAGCCTGTATCGCTCGCAACACCGTTCGGCACGCGTAACGCTTGCGTTGAGCAGACCGATTGGGACGACTCGCGCGACGAAGCCATGGCGCTGAGCGAACTCGAAAACCGCGTTCGCGAAGGTCTGCGCGCGGACGAATTTCATCTCGTGTTTCAAGGTGTCTATCGCGCGGCGAGCGGAGCGCTGACGCGCCTCGAAGCGCAGGTCCGATGGACGCACCCTGACTATGGGCTGCTGCTTCCCGGCATTTTCATGATGCCGCTCGAGCACCCGCAGGTCGCGTGGGAGATGGCCTTGTTCGTCATCGAAAGCGTGTGTCGTGAACTGCGGGACTGCCTCGCTTCGAAGATGGCGCTGCTGCCGGTCGCGATCACGGTGCCGGCACAAGTGGCCGTGCTCGAATCGTTTGCCGGCGATCTCGCGCGCATCGCGCGCTCGTTTGGTGTGCCGGCCAACCTGCTCGAGATCGAAGTGCCCGATAGCGCCGACGCGGTACGTCTCCTGTCTTTGCGTACCCTGACGGCCGGCCTTCGGTCGGCGGGAGCCGGCATCTCGCTAGGCAAGTGGGGTAACGGCGCATCTTCGCTTGCCCTGCTCGGCGCACTCGACGTGGATACCGTCACGATCGCGCCCGAACTGATGGCCGTGGTTCCGCGTGATCCTCGCGCCTGCGTGGTGGTATCGGCGTTACTGGATATGCTTCAAGCGCTTGACGTGCAGGTCGTGGTGAGCGGCGTCGAGACCACGGCACAGTTGCAATGGTTGAGCGCATGGCCGGAAGCATTGGCGCAAGGCTTCCTGTTCTCACGCCCGAAGGCGGGGCTAGCCAATGTGCTGGCGCTCGGCCGCGAACCGTAACCACCGCACAGGACGTTACGTAACGTTCTGTGGGCAATACCGTTGAGACGAGCACCCCCTGCTCGAGGAACATTGGCGGCTGGCGCTATCGTCTGCTTCCGCCATCAACGGATTGCTGGTGGTAAAAAATGCCGATCGCATTCATCACGCCGGTGATGAATGCTGCGTTGCATCAAACGTGCTCTACCGCGTTTGTAGAATAAACACCTTATTGAAACGCACGTGCGATCCTGGCGAACAGCCCATTCCTCGCGATCCATTCAGCGTAAGCGCGATAGTCGGGATCGTTCATCAGATGCCGTTCCTCGGTTTTGGCGCGTAGGAAATACACCAGATTCACGCTCGCCAGTGCGACGCAGTGCGTGAGCGCGACGCGCCAGCCCAACGGTTCGACGAACGGCACCGAGACCATCCAGAACGAAAGATTCTTGGTGATGTAGGCGGGATGCTTCGTGAAGCGATAAGGGCCCGAGGTGATGATGCCGCGATTGGTCAGGTTCGAAAACCGTAATCCGAACGCGATGGTGGAAAGCGCGTAGCAGAAGACCAGGGCGATGATTGTCGTGCCCCAGATGATTCGGACAATCGGCACGGATATCAGCCAGTTGTCCCAGAACATCGAGCCCTGGTAATGGATGTACTGGTTCGAGATCAGCGACCAGAACGGCTGGTAACAGATAAGCGCGACCAGCCAGCCGAGCGTGGTCGGTTCGGCGCTGCGCACATGGGTATCGAGAATGCGCAGTGTGCACAGATAACCTACCGTGCCGAGCATCAGGTCCATCGTGAAGGACAGGTCGTACATGAACCTGAACGTCGCAAGCGAGAACGGCGCGCTCATGGCGCTCGCAAGCGATGCGCCGATGTGGTCCGCATCGGTGGAAAGATAGGTGATCATCAGCGGCAGGAAGAACGCTTTCACCATCCATCCGGCCAGCATTTCACGCACGGGCTTCCAGTTGCCCGGGCGCTGCCCGCGAAATATAAGGCGGCCCCACAACATATAGGCATCGTCGACTTCGCGCTGACGCCGGTCCATCCACGCAAAATAAAACGGCGCGGCTACGGTCAGATACGGTGCGAGCGTACGGATCAGGGACCAGAACGGGTTATAGAACGCGCCGTGATACTCGGGCAACAGCCAGTACAGCAGACCGATGCCGGCATACACGGAAGCCAGCGCGGCGAGGCGCAAACCCACACGCGCAAGACTGAGCGGCCGAACCGCCTGGCCGGCAAGTCCGGCGCTTGGGCGTAGATACACGCGTGCGACAAGCAGTTCGTATAGGGTGATCGTTCCGATGATCGCGAGACATGCGGCGGTGCTGCGGACCGCCCCATCCAGCGCCGTACTGTCGCGTAGCAGCCAGAGCGTCAGAAGGCCGACGACGATGCCAAGCAGGCCGACGGAAAACGGCGTCGCCGAACGCGGCCGCTGCTCTTCCACATGCGCTACGTTATCCAGAGTGGAGTTCATGTCATCCTCGTATTCATGACATAGATAGCGGCCGGGTTTCTGATTTTTTAAGCCCCGGCCGCTGGTCGAACTACTGCTTATTTACCGGCGGCGCCACCAAGCAATCCGGTGACAAGGTTCGTCACCGGCGCCAGCGGATTCGAGCTGGTCGAACCGCTACCCGCACCGCCGGTCAGGCCGGTCACGAGGCCGGTGACCGGCGCGAGCGGCGAGGTCTTGCCAGCCGCGCCGCTGGCGGTCGAGGTCAGCGTTGTAACGAGACCGGTGACGGGGGCGAGTGGCGAGCTTTGACCCGCGGCGCCGCCCAGCGTCGAGGTCAGCGTCGTGACAAGACCGGTGACCGGCGCGAGCGGACTGCCGGCGCCGGAGGTGCCGCCAAGCGAGCCCAGGCTGCCGAGAAGTCCGGTAACCGGCGCGAGCGGACTGCCGGCGCTGGAGGTGCCGCCGAGCGAACCCAGGCTGCCGAGAAGTCCGGTAACCGGCGCGAGCGGACTGCCGGCGCCGGAGGTGCCGCCAAGCGAACTCAGGCTGCCGAGAAGACCGGTGATCGGCGCAAGCGGGTTGCCGCTACTCCCGGTCCCACCGAGCGAACCGAGGTTGCCGATCAGGCCGGTCAGCGGCGGGATGCCGATGCCGCCACCCGATCCGGTCGATCCGCCAAGCGGGCCCAGCAGGCCGGCGATCGGTGCCAACGGGTTGGTCGTCGCGCCCGTCAGCAGTCCACCCGTGCTCGTGACCGTCTTGCCCAGCTGGCTCACTACGCCGCCGATATCTTTGCCCACCTGGTCACCGGTGGCGCCCGATACTTTCTGACCGGCCGAATCGAGTCCGTTGCCAATGGTGCTCAGCAAGTTGTTGAGCGGCGCGCCAAGACCCGTGGTGTTGCCGATGGTCTGAGTCGTATTCGAGACCATCAGTGTGATCGGGTTGATAGCCGTGCTCAGTTGAGTCTCGAGCTGTTGAACCGGCGCGCTGGCAAGCACCGAGTTCAATCCCGCGCCAACTTTGACGACACCGTCACCCACACCGCCGACAACCGCGCCCAGGGGCGACGTGACGGGGGCGAGCGGCGCGAGAGGTCCGGTTCCGAGACTCGTCACCACGCCGCCGACCGCCGTAACGGCCGCGCCGGTATCGGCAACGAGACCCGATGTGGAGGTCAGGGTCGGGCCAAGCGGATTGGCCGAACTGCCCAGCGTGCCGAGACCCGCGGCCGTGCCGTTGCCGAGTACCTGGACACCGTTGCCGAGGTCGGTGATTGCGGTGCCGAGACTCGCAGTCGTTGCGCCGTTGAGGCCGGGGACTGAGGTGCCGGTGATCTTGGAACCCGTATCGGCGACGGTCGTGCCCACGGCAGTGATGAGGTTGCCGCCTAGTGTGGCGACATTGCCGATAGGGGTGGAGGAGGCGCCAGAGGTGCCGGAGCTGGAGCTGCTGGAGCTCGAGCTGGAACTGGAGGTGCCCGAACTGCTGGAACTGGAGGTGCCTGAGCTGCTGGAACTGGAGGTGCCTGAGCTGCTGGAACTGGAGGTGCCTGAGCTGCTGGAACTGGAGGTGCCTGAACTGCTGGAGCTGGAGGTGCCCGAACTGCTGGAACTGGAGGTGCCTGAGCTGCTGGAGCCGGAGGTACCTGAGCTGCTGGCGCCGGAGCTGGAACCCGAACTGCCCGACGTTGCGCCGAGCCCACCCCCGCCAAGCCCGCTACTGTGGTTACCGATATTGCTGGTTCCGCAACCGAAGAGTGCGAGTAATGTAGATGTCGCGACAGCAATGGCTGTCCGACCAATGATTTTTTGCATGATGTCCCCGTTGAACGACTATTGGCGGGGATCAACACTGCAAGTTATGCGCCAAATGAGAGTTATCACTCCCTATCAAAAATTAAGCGCATATATAATCATAAAAATGATGATATGAACAATTTATCGCGCCAAAAGCGCGGTTTTGTCTAAGGTGGCTATGCCGTGTTCCGCATGCGTGCTACGTAACGTGTCCGGCAGACGTAACAGCGCGGAGCCACCGCCAGCTACCGCAGCGACTTCCGCGCGCCTCACTGACGCCCCACGCCGATTAAAACGCAGCGGTATAAATCGCTAACGCATCGGCCTCAGTAACGGGCCGGGGGTTATTCACCAGAAGCCGCGTTTGCAACATCGCGTCGCTCGCCATCCGTTCGAGCCCGCTCCGTTCGATACCGACATCGCGCAACCGGGCGGGAATCGCGGTCGCAGCGATCATCTGCTCGAGCCGTTCGATCAACGCCTGCGTCTTGCTCGCGGCGCTGCCAGTCATACCGGGCGCGATCACGTCCGCGAGTTCCGCGTACAGATGGGCCGCAGCCTCGGCGTTGAACCGCAACACGTGCGGCAGCACAAGCGCATTCGAAAGGCCGTGCGGGACGTGATAAATACCTCCGATCGGATAGGCGAGCGCATGCACGGCGGCCACCGGCGAATTGGCGAATGCCTGGCCGGCCAACGCCGCGCCGAGCAGCATCGCTTCACGCGCCTCGCGATTCTGGCCGTTCTCGCATGCGGGCAGCAGATGGCGTGACAGCAGGTCGAGTGCCTTGAGCGCCAGCATGTCGGACACCGGGTTCTTCAAATGCGCGGACGTGTACGCCTCGATCGCGTGAACCATCGCGTCGACGCCGGTTGCCGCCGTTGCGGCCGCAGGCAGCCCGAGTGTCAGTTCCGCGTCGAGAATGGCCAGATCGGCGATCAGTTGTGGCGCGACCACGCCCATTTTCTTCGCCTCGCCCACCGTCACAATCGACACGGCGGTGACTTCGGAGCCGGTGCCCGCGGTGGTCGGCATCTGCACGAGCGGCAGACGTGACACCGTGACCTTGTTCACGCCGTACATCTCGCTGAGTGCCTGCTCCTGTTGCGGCGCCAGCACGGCGATCAGCTTCGCCACATCCATCGACGAACCGCCGCCGAGTCCAAGCACGATCTCCGCGCCGGCCTCGCGTGCGCGCGACGTCGCTTCGAGCACGATGTGTTCCGGCGGATCGGCGATGACGTCGTCGATCACAATGGCGTTCCAGCCATGCGCCGCGAGATCCGCGAGCGCCGGATTCAGCAGCCCGCTCTTGTGTAGAAAACCATCCGTTACCACGCACAGGCGCGTGAGGGCCGGAAATTGCGTGCGCAACAAAGCGCCGAGACGGCGCGCCGCGCCGAATTCGACGACCATGGTCGGCACGGTTTGAAACCGGAATGCGTTCATCATGTCACCTGCAGATAAGCACTAGCCATTAACGACTCCAACAAAATCGGACCTTCAACGTTCAGGATTCAGCATCCACCCTTCGCTGTCGCGGGTGGATACCGCGACGGCGCCGTTCTTCTTCGTATCGAACACGTCCCTGTTGTTGCAGGCGCGGCTCGAGACGGCGATCGGCGGCAAAGCCTTGCGGTCTTGCGCGGACAGATGCGAGAGCATCGGCGCGGGCATCAGTTGTACCAGATTCGGATCGCTTTGCTCCAGTCGCCCGGTACCAACCGTCAGCGCAGTCCGAATACTATAGTTAACAGCCGGTCCGCTGGAGTCCCCCTTTGATGGAGACTGTGGCGGTAGCGCCGCTTTATCTCACCGGCGCCTCGTTTCACTACGTCGAAAACGGGATCGATTCGGGCGAGGTGATTAGCACGAATCGCATCGAGCGACTTGCGGTGCTGGAGCGGTTTCTCCATTTCTCAACCGCCTCGATGCGCTGCCCGAAATCACAAAACTGAGTACCGCGAGCAACCATACCCCAACGCCGCCGTATAGCATCACCCATCCAAACCCTTCCATTAGCGCGGCGTGAACGGCGGCTCCAGAGGGATCGATCTGCGCCAATGCCGGAATTCCCGCTCTGACGGCCTCGACATCGCCCGCTGCAATTTTCTCGGCGAGTCGTGCGAGCAAGCCAGCGTCGATCGTCGCCGGCAGACTTGCCTTCAGATGGAACAGAATGCCGGCAATCAATATCGTGCCCATCAATGCGATGTTGATCGCAAGCGTAATCATTCGCGCACTCATGTCGATGCCGGATGCCATGCCCGCTCGCTCCGCGGGAACGGCACCGGTTGTCGTGTTGGTCACGGGGGTATTGGTCAGGCCGAGTCCGGCACCGGCGAGTATGCAACCGGGCAACATGGTCAGCGCGTCCGGATGCGCGACACTGCTGCCGTACTTCATCAACATGAAGCCAAGGCCGATCACGAAAAGGCCCCCAGGGATCGCGATTCCTGAGCCGTAGCGCAACACGAGCCGTTCGCCAAGCGGGGGAAACAGCAGCGTCGGCAGCGTGTACGCAAGTAACGCCAGCCCCGCGCTCATGCTGTCGTAGCCGAGGCCGATCTGGAAGTAGATCGGTATGTAGATCATGAAGGGCCAGAAACTGAAATTCATACCTGCGGAACCCATCAGCGCACCCGAAAACTGTGGAATCCTGAATACTGAAAAGTCGAACATCGGCCGTACGCTGAATTTCTCAGCGCAGAGAAATGCCACGAAGGCAGCCACCGTCGCCAGCACGATCAAAATCGCGCGAGCGCTCGTGAAGCCGAGGTCCGAGCCCTGCGTGATGAAATACACCAGACCGAAAACCGCCAGCGAAAGTGTGACGATGCCGGCCACGTCGAGCGTATGCGCGTGCGGATCGCGTGATTCCTGCACACCGCCGAAGACCAACGCCAAGGTGACGATGGCGAGCAGTGCATGCACCCAGAAGACCCATTGCCAACCCGATACCGCAACGATCATCCCGCCGATAATCGGCCCAAAGCCCAGTCCGATGCCGAGAATGATGCCCCACGCGCTGAACGCCCGGGCGCGCTCGGGGCCCTCGTTGAACTGGTGCGAGAGCACGGCGACCTGACATATCAGCATTGCGCCGCCGCTCGCGCCTTGCAACAGACGCCCGACGATCAGCGTCGGCACGCTCTGCGCGAGGCCGCAAATCAACGAGGTCAAACCGAATAGCGCAATGCCGATGACGAGAATCCGCCGGCGCCCGAATCGGTCCGCCAGCGTGCCGGTCGCCATCAGTACCGTGGTTACCGCAAGCGTGTAGGCATTCATGATCCATTGCATGCCCCTGAAGTCGGCATGAAGAACACGCTCCAGGGTAGGCAGGATCACCGGCACGCTGGAGATTTCGAGGGCGAACATCAGCGAGGCGAGACACACGGCGGCCAACGCCAGGGTGTTTTTGCGGATGGAGAAGCGGGTTGTCGTTTGCGCCGGCTCGCCAGATGTGGCCCGGACAGCGCCCGACTGCCGCGCGGTCGAGCCATGGTCGGTTGTGGCGGTAGTGGCGGTAGTGACGGTAGCGGCGCCCGCGTGCGGCCGTTCGGCGTGCTGTGGCGACACGTTCCGATATCTGGACATAGGAATTCACCTCGATTGTCGATGGCCTTCGCCACCAGAGAGTGTGTACTATATAAGGGAAATTCCGTCCCTATTGACGCTGTTTAGTCCCAGTAATGCGTCTTCAAAGGAACCAATAAGGTGTGGTATGAGCGACATTCTTGATGGCGTGACGACCTTCGTGCGCGTCGTCGAAACCGGCAGTTTTGCGTTGGCGGCGGAGCGGATGAACCTCACGCGCTCGGCCGTCGGCAAGGTGATCGTGCGGCTTGAAAGGCGCCTCGGCGTACGCCTAATCAATCGCACGACGCGCAGCCAGAGTCTCACCGAGGACGGGCAAGCCTATTACGACCGCTGTGTGCGTGCGCTCGCCGAACTCGAGGCCGCCGAAGCCGATCTGGACTCGGGCCGGCGCGAACCCAAAGGGCGTCTGCGCGTGAGCGTGCCGCAAGCCTTCGGCCATCATTGTGTGGCGCCGGTGCTGCTCGGACTCGCGCGCAAACATCCGCAACTGAAGGTCGATATTTCCATTACGGACCGTTTGGTGGATGTTGTGGAAGAGGGCTTCGACCTGGTCGTGCGAATTGGACCGCTGGCCGATAGCGGGAGTCTCGTGGCGCGGCGGCTGGGTGTGCAGTACGCGAGTATCGGGGCCGCGCCGTCGTATCTTGCCCAGCACGGCACGCCTCGCAATGTCGATGAATTGCGCGGGCACACCGTCATTGCTTACACGCGGGCCGGCGTGGCCGAACCGTGGGACGTGCTCGATGTCGATGGGCAAATCCGGCGCGCGGAGGTCGAGCCGCAACTTGGCTTCGACGATGTGCAGGGGATTGTCGATGCAGCGATAGCCGGGTTTGGGCTGGCGTGGCTGCCGTGCTGGTTGCTGGCCCGTTACGTGCAAACGGGCCAGTTGGTGGCGGTGATGGAAAATTGCTTTCGGCCTTTGCAGGAGATCCACGTAGTGTGGCCGAAGAGCCGGTATCTGGCCTTGAAAACGCGCTGCGCGATCGACGCGCTCGTGGCGGAAATTCCCACCATGGTCAGGTCACCCGCAGTGGACACTCCCAGTCTCACACGCGAGGCACCTGTTCAGTGAGAGGCAAAGCTCTCGGCGAGCCAGGCTCGCATTAGCCCATAGGAACGCGCCGCGGCCCTGGCGTCGTACCGGCAATTGCCTGTCGTCGCTGTCGCCTCGGTCTCGGTGAAGCAATGTACGACGTGGCCAATCTCGACGAACTGCCAATCGGCGCTACTGTGTCGCATGTTCTCCGTGAACCCGGGCGCGTCCGGCATGGTGCTGGTATCGTCAGCGCCGTTTATCGCGAGCACGCGCGCCTTGATGTTCCCGACGAGTGCGGGATCGTCAGTGCTGAGATCGCCATGAAAGGCAATCACGGCCTTCACGTCCGAGCCGCTGCGCGCCAGATCGAGCACGGCGCCGCCGCCGAAACAGAAGCCGATGGCCGCAAGGCGCGAGAGATCGATCGGTGCATTGGCGGCTTCCGCCTTGAGTTGCTCGAAGGCCTGGCCGATGCGCCGGCGCATCAGGCGGCGATCGTCATAGAGCGGCCCGACTGCAGCCTTGGCCTCGGCCTCGCCTCTGGGGCGTATCGCTTCGCCGTACATATCGACAAGCAGGATGACATAGTCCTTGCCAGCTATCCTTCTGGCCTTGTCGATGGCGATGTTGTTAATGCCGTACCAGTTGGGCACCATGACGAGGCCGGGGCGCCTGGCGTTCGTGGCGTCGTCATAGACCAGCATGCTCTTGAACGTGGTGCCGTCCAGAGTCCAGTCGACGGACCGGGCGATCATCTTCGCCGGAGCAGGCGAAGCGATGAAGATGGCGAGCAGGACAAGAATGAGGCGCACAAGTCGCATGGACCTATTTTTTCGGTGGCTTGGATAAAGAATCGACATGGCGATTGGCGCGTCGAACTAGCGAGCGGGCCGTTGACTTAGCCAGATGCTGCCAATGACTAAACCGACACCGAAGATCTGAAGCGAGCTCAGCGTCTGATTCAGGATCAACCATCCAAGCAGCACGGCGATCAACGGGCTGAGGAAAAGAAGCGGCGACACCACGGCGGATTCCAGTCGCGCAATACCGCGAAACCACAGCACATAAGTCAAAGCCGAACCGATCAGCCCGAGCCACACGAGTCCAAACAGATTGGTTATCGTCGGCGCTGGAATAGCCGGTTCGAACATGAGGACCACAGGAACCAGAAGGATGCCGCCGGCCGTCAGTTGCCAGGCTGTGAAGGTGAGCAGTGACACCGGCGGTTGCCATTTGCGTGTCAAGATGTTTCCGACCGCCATAGAGACCGCTCCAGTGAGGCCGGCTGCAACGCCAACCGTATCGAGCGCTGCATGCGGGGTCAGCACCAGCAAGGCAACACCTCCAATCCCGACGAGAGCGGCGAGAATCGACAAGGGGCGAACCGGGCTGGCAAGCAGGACGGAGGCGAGGAAAACCGCAAACAGCGGCTGGACCGCCGCCACTGTCGCGGCGACACCGCCAGGAAGCCGGTAGACCGCTACGAACAGCATGCTCAAAAAGATCGAGATGTTGAGCGCCCCGAGGACGAAACTGCGTAGCCACCAGACACCCGTCGGAAATCGCCGCACGATCGAGAGCAGCAGCAATCCGGCGGGCAACGCACGTAGCATGGCGACCGTCATCGGCGAAAAATTCGGCAGAAATTCGGTGGCGACGATATAAGTACTGCCCCAGACGGCAGGCGCGATTGCCGTGAGCAGCAGGTCGGAAGCGTTTGTTCTCATAGGATTTGCAGAACCTCGGAGAGCGGACGGCGGGGTTTCTGCGGCCAGTTGCCTGGCGCTGCGCGGCCGACTGGAACGAGCATCACAGGCACCTCGCTGCGCCTGAGCCCGAACGCGCGCACCACGCCATCGGCATCGAATCCAATCATTGGACTGGAGACGAAGCCCAGCGCTTCGGCTGCATAGATCAGCGTCGCAGCGCCGAGCGTGGCCGAACGCACGGCTTCGTCACGCGCCGTCTGGGGATCGGCGTATTGCGTTCGAGCGCCTGCTTGCCAGCCGGAAGGTAAATCCGCCGGCATGTAGCCCGCTTCGACAAAGGGCTGCAACCGTTCGGGGATGGTCGTGGGATCGGGCAGCAGCCCGCAGATGATGAAGGTGACGGCCGCGTCCGACACCTTCGCCTGGCCATGAGCGAGACTGCGCAATCTGGCCTTTGATGCCGGCGTGCGCATGGCGATGAACCGCCAATTCTGAAGGTTGTAGGCGGTTGGAGCCCGCGTCGCAAGACGCACCAGCTCCTCGATCTCGGCATCCGCCAACGCGTGCGAGGCATCGAACAGATTGGCGGAAACACGCTGCTCGATGAGCGCGATTGTGGGTTTGGTCATGATTCCATCCCGAACTGAAAATAATCTTTCAGCAGAATAGGGAATTCACCGTGAGATGATAATGTTAGATTAGAAAGAACATTGTTTACCATTGGTGAATTGTTAATGGATCGCTATGTTGCCCTGCAGGTCTTTCGCCATGTGGCGGAACTGAACAGTTTTGCCGAGGCCGGACGGCGGCTCAGACTATCTTCAGCGGCGATCAGCAAAAACATCGCCGAGTTGGAGGCGTATGTCGGCGCACGGCTCATCAACCGGACGACGCGGCGCATGGCGCTCACCGAAGAGGGCAGAATCTATCTGGAGCATGTCACGCGCGGACTCGATGCGCTGGCAGAAGCGGACGAAGCGTTGGGTCCGGTCAAAACCGCGCCGAGCGGCACGCTGCGGGTCACCGCACCGATGACCGTCACGTTGACGCGGCTCTCGGCTGCGATTCCCCGGTTTCTATCGCAGTACCCGGATTTGAAGCTCGATCTACTGCTGGATGACCGGCGGGTCGATCTCGTTCGCGAGGGGGTCGATCTTGCCATTCGCGGCAGCGACAATCTTGAGGACTCCAGCCTGATTGCCAGAAAGCTGACGGTGATGCCGCATGTGCTGTGCGCCGCGCCGTCCTATTTCGAGGCGCATGGCAAGCCTGAGACACCTTCGGACCTGAAGGCGCTCAATTGCATTCGATTCAGCCTCTCCGGACATGCCGATACATGGGAGTTCAGTCAAGGCGATCGCACCGAAAGGATTGCCGTCGACGCCCGATATTCGGTGACCTCGAGCCTCGCGGTCCGTGACGCGCTGCGCGCGGGCTTTGGCCTGAGCCTGATCCCTTATCCCTATGTCGAAGACGACTTGAAGGAGGGGCGGCTGCAATCCGCACTGGAGGACTGGAGCACTGTGGAAACCACGCTCTATGCTGTCTATTCGTCGCGGCAACACGTCGCTCCGAAAATCCGCGCCTTTCTTGGTTTCCTCATTGAGGAATTTAGTCGGGAACGAGAGGCGCGTGTTCATGCTTCTTTGGCGTGAATAGACCGATAGAAAGAGAAAAACCACCGCAGCAGATGAATCAAAACTCTAAGGTCGCGCTGGCCACAAAAGTCCGTGTCGGCGAAGGTGCCACATAGTATCCCCATGCAGTGGTCCAATACCGGCGGTTGAACAGGTTATTCACACCCGCCCGAAGCGTCACATCCTTCCCGGCGATTCTGGTCTCATACCTGCCGCTCAAATCGTAAGTGACATAAGCCGGCACAAACTGCGAGTTATCCGCATTGACCGCCTGGTTGCCGACATACTTCCCACCAAACGCCAACGTCAACGGACGCAGATACGAAGGGTTGTATTCAACACGCCCCGTTACGGTAAACCGCGGGGCCCCATATACCCGCTTACCTTCGACCGTAACGTCGTCCACGTCGACAGCCTTCGTATCAAGCCACATCACGCCGCCCATCACGCGCCATTCGCTCGTCAGCGCAAGCCAGCCGCTTGCATCGACACCGGTATAGCGCTTCGTGCCGTCCTGCACGAAGATATTGGCCGAGTTTGTATAGTTGTAGCCCTGATCGACGCGGAACAGTGCAAGATTGGCGCCCCACTTGCTGTGGTCCGTCTTGAAGCCAACTTCGTACTGCCTGCTTTTGAGCGGGCCGAACGTAGCAGGGTAATTGAGGTTGGTGTTCGAGGCCGAGCCGCCCTGTTCCAGCGATTCGACATAGCTCGCATACGCCGTGGAGTATGGATCGGTCTTGAACATCAGCGCGAAGGTCGGCGTGACCGGATCCGCGCTGTATTGCGACGATACCGCGCCGCTCGGGGCGTACACGTGCTGGCGGTATTGCGTGTAACGCACACCAACCAGCGCGGACAGACGTGACGTGAACTGCACCGTGTCGCTCGCGTACACGGCAGCCTGCGTGGTGCGCTGCTGGCGGTACAGGTCGGAGCCGATGCTGACTTCGTCGTTGGTCAGCAAGGTGCTGCCATACAGATTGCCGTTGCCGAGAAAGTAGCCGCTATTCCAGCCCACGCTGTTGCTGTACTCGCTGGTTTGCGTCTCGAAGCCCGCGCCGACCACTACATCGTGCTTGATGCCGCCGGTATTGAATTTGCCCTGCACCATCGCGTCGACGTTCTGATAGAAGTAGCGCGTCATGGCCGCATAGAGCGTGTTCGTGTAGTTGCCCGCGTTGTCGGTCACGAACAGGAAGCTGTCCGAATTGGTGCGATTCTCCTTCGCAAAGCGGTACTTCACGCTCGCATGCCAGTTCTCTGAAAGGCGGTAATCGAGACCCGTGCCGAACGAGGCCATCTCGGTCTGATAGTAGTTCTGTGGCTGCGTCAGCGCATGGGTGACGGTGCTCGCGTCGGGAATGCCGAGGCCGCTGCCGAACATCAGGCCGAATACCGTGCCGTTGGTTTTGCGCTTCTGATAGAAGGCGTCGGCGCTAAAGGTCAGGTCCGGCGTAATGCGGAAGTCGAACGCCAGTGAGGCCACCTGACGGCGCACATGACCGTGATCTTCAGCGGTGTTGCCGTCTTCGTTGACGAGGTTCAGGCGGTAGCCGAAGCGGTTGTCGTTGCCGAAACGGCCACCCAGATCGACCGCCTCGCTGAACACACCGGCCGACTTGTAGCCGATCGAGATGCTGCGGTACGGAGTGTCGGTTGGGCGTTTCAGTACGTAGTTGACGATGCCGCCCGGCGAGCCGAAACCGTACATAAAGCCGGACAGGCCCTTGAGCAATTCGACCTGCTCGAACGGTTCGAGCGAGAGATCGGTGTCCCACGAGGGGAACGTCTGGCCGTCCACCTTGATGCTGTTCAACGTATCGATCGGCATGCCGCGCACGTTGAACATCGAATTCTCGCTGATCGAGTTCTCGCTGCTGACCGATACCGCCGGGTCGTACCTGAACACATCGTTCGCGGTTGTCGCGAACAGATCCTGTGCTTCGTCGCTCGTCACCACGTGTGTCGAGAATGGCGTGTCCACCTGCTTGCGCGAACCCAGTGCGCCGGCGCTGACGGTGTCGGCCTGAGCCGCGGTTGTGTCTTTCGTTGCCGAGACGCTCACGGCCGGTAGCGTGGCTGCGGCGTCGCTTGCCGCGACCTGCGCCCATCCCGATGACGACAGCGTAGATAACGATAGCCCGACGCTGACGAACAGCCCCGCACTGAGTAGCGACGGCGTACGGCGGTGGCCGCGCATGAACGTTGGCCGCGCTGGGCGGCCGGCGACAAAGAGATTCTGCATGTTGTTCGAGTTGGGCTGGGTGGCGCCGCCGCGCACCAAAAAAGTGCGGGAAGGCAGCCTTCGAGCGAGTGGTGGTTAAACAGACGGTTCAAACTTCTAATTCGCACGAATGGTAATGCATCTGATTCGCATTCACAATCTATTTCGAATCGCGAGTCATCTATAAGACATCTGTCTTAAGGCATAGGGTAATCGGCTGTAAGCCTTATCTGGCGGGGCTCGGCCCCGTTCATGATGTTGCGGCGATATGTTTGTTTAGCAGCGAGTACTGGAAAACGCGCATATACTCACGGTCGGGCCGTAAAAAGTAGTGCCGTGGGTCGCGCTGCGTTCCTGCTGCTTTGCCGTCATCTCGCGGCTCAGCGCCACCAACGCTCTGTCTATCACTTCACCAAGCTAAGCATCAAACATGTCCACATCGCCGAAGATCATCTACACCCTGACCGACGAAGCGCCTGCACTGGCGACTTATTCGCTGCTGCCGATCGTCAAGGCGTTCACGCGCTCGTCCGACGTGATCGTTGAAACGCGCGATATCTCGCTTGCCGGCCGGATCATCGCTGCATTTCCGGACTACCTGACCGCGGAACAGAAGGGTTCCGACGATCTGGCGGAACTGGGTGGACTCACCACGCGTCCGGAAGCGAACATCGTCAAGCTGCCGAACATCAGCGCTTCGGTGCCGCAACTGAAGGCTGCGATTACCGAACTGCGCGATCAGGGCTTCAAGCTGCCGCCTTACCCGGACGTCGCCAATACCGACGCTGAAAAAGACGTCAAGGCGCGTTATGACAAGATCAAGGGCAGCGCGGTGAACCCGGTGCTGCGCGAAGGCAATTCGGATCGCCGCGCGCCGCTGTCGGTCAAGAACTACGCACGCAAGCACCCGCACAAGATGGGCGCGTGGAGCGCGGACTCGAAGTCGCACGTGGCGCACATGAGCGGCGGCGATTTCTACGGCAGCGAAAAATCGGCGCTGATCGCAGCAGCCGGTGCCGTGAAGATCGAACTGACGGCAGCTGACGGTTCGACGAAGGTCCTGAAAGAAAAGACGGCCGTGCAAGCGGGCGAGATCATCGACGCTTCGGTGCTCTCCAAGAACGCGCTGCGCAGCTTCATCGAAGCGGAAATCGCCGATGCGAAGAGCAAGGGCGTGCTGTTCTCGGTGCACCTGAAAGCGACCATGATGAAGGTGTCGGATCCGATCATCTTCGGTCACGTGGTTTCGGTGTTTTACAAAGACGTGCTGACCAAGCACGCTGACGCGCTGGCGCAAGCCGGCTTCAACCCGAACAACGGTATCGGCGACCTGTACGCGCGCCTGAAGGACCTGCCGGCTGAAACGCGTGAAGCGATCGAAGCCGACATCAAGGCGCAATACGCGCAACGCCCGCAACTGGCCATGGTCAACTCGGACAAGGGCATCACCAGCCTGCACGTGCCGAGCGACGTGATCGTCGACGCCTCCATGCCGGCCATGATTCGCGAGTCGGGCAAGATGTGGGGCGCGGACGGCGCGCTGCACGACGCCAAGGCCGTGATTCCGGACCGTTGCTACGCCGGTGTCTACCAGGCGGTGATTGAAGATTGCAAGAAGAACGGCGCATTCGACCCGGTCACGATGGGCACGGTGCCCAACGTCGGTCTGATGGCACAAGCTGCTGAAGAATACGGTTCACACGACAAGACGTTCCAGATTCCGGCAAACGGCGTGGTACGCGTGACCGACGCAGCCGGTACGGTGCTGATCGAGCAGGCGGTTGAAGCTGGCGACATCTGGCGCATGTGCCAGACCAAAGACGCGCCGGTCCAGGACTGGGTCAAGCTCGCGGTCAACCGCGCTCGCGCTACCGGCACGCCGGCTATTTTCTGGCTGGACGCAGCGCGCGCACACGACGCCCAGATCATCAAAAAGGTCGAGCAATACCTGAAGGACCACGACACCAGCGGTCTGGATATCCGCGTCATGACGCCGGTTGAAGCGACGAAGTTCTCGATCGAGCGCATCCGTGCCGGCAAGGACACGATCTCGGTTACCGGCAACGTGCTGCGCGACTATTTGACCGACCTGTTCCCGATCATGGAACTGGGCACCAGCGCGAAGATGCTGTCGATCGTTCCGCTGATGGCGGGTGGCGGCATGTTCGAAACCGGCGCGGGCGGTTCGGCACCGAAGCACGTTCAGCAACTGGTCGAAGAAGGTTTCCTGCGTTGGGATTCGCTCGGCGAATTTCTGGCGTTGGCGGCTTCGCTCGAACACCTGAGCGGCGCTTATCACAACCCGAAGGCGCAGATTCTGGCGAAGACGCTGGATCAGGCAACCGGCAAGTTCCTCGACAACGACAAGTCGCCGGCGCGCAAGGTGGGCGGTATCGACAACCGCGGCAGCCACTTCTACCTGGCCATGTACTGGGCCGAGGCACTCGCTGCGCAAACTGAAGACGCTGCATTGCAGGCACAGTTCGCCGGCGTGGCGAAGGCGTTGGCCGACAACGAAGCGAAGATCATCGAAGAACTGGGTGCAGCGCAAGGCAAGCCGGTGGATATCGGTGGTTACTACCGTCCGAATGTCGACCTGACGAGCAAGGCCATGCGCCCGAGCGCGACGCTGAACAAGATCGTGGACGCGGTCGCTTGATGCGCTGAATGCGCTGAATGAGGTGCTGAGGCTGTCGCTCAAGGTACCAAAGCCAGTACGCAAATAAGCCGTAAGCAAGACGATGGCGCTCCTGAGGAGCGCCATCGTCGTTTCTACGCGCACGTGGGCGGTCATGCCGGCCCTCACACGTGAACGATTTCCCAATCGCTGAGTTTTTCAGGAATCTCGAGCGTCGACGTGTCGAGTTCGGTCAGCTGCTCGCAGGTCAGGCCGCGTGCGACTTCATCGGCTGCCTGTTCCGGGCAGGAGAATTCGCCAAGCGTCTCATTGCCGTAGGTTGCCTCCCAACCATCCTGGCCCGGCAAAATGTAGAACGCTCCCTGGGTCGATCCAAAGCGAAAGCCTTTCATTTTTAGTCTCCCAATTGCCAATTAAAAACCGCGATGCCGGGGCGGCTTCAGGTAGGGCGGGGGACTCGCTGCAACTGCGTTTGCGTCCCGTCTTTTGCTGCACCCTTTTCGCTGCGTCCTATGAAGCGTCGGCTCTTGTAAAAGAGTCTACGTCAGCAAGTCATGGCGCAAGGGGTTGTTAGACGGTTCGTTCAATCAAAAAATATCGTTTAAATATAAAGGCTTACATCCGTCATTTTACGATGTGCAACGTGGGGCGACATTGCGAAATGGCGAATTTGTGCCACGCACCACGATTTTTTACGAAGCAAGGGCTCATGCCACATCGTGAAATTTTCAGCGAGTTAGCAGACATTGGGGCAGGGTGCGAGCAAGTTGCCCGTTGGAGCGGAAGGTCTCCCCATCGCTTTAGCCGCCTTGGGCAATCCGTTCGCATGTGTTGACGCATTGGACTGCAGCTTCCTTCGTCGCGCCGCGGTTGACTATCTGCTGCGCGATCTCCACTGGAGTCCAGGTGTCGCGCAGTCTGGCGTAGAGCGCCATGAGGCACGCAAACTTCCTTAGCGTGAAATAGGTGTGCAGCAACTCGACCATTTCACCCGAGGCGATCGTGCGCGGATCGACGGCGCGGATGATTTCGATCATTTCCGTATCGTCCACGTGGCGCCACATGTTGAACGCGGCGTGAAAGCCAAAGGTTGGATTGTCGAGTGCGCCGCGCTCATGGGAAAACTGCTCGGCGATAGGTTCCGGCGCAAACCGGATCCCGCATTCGGCTTCGAGGGCTGACCGGTAGACGCGGCAAATCAGTTCGTCTTCGTTGACGCCCGGAATGAACGGGAAGCGCGCCTCTGCACATGCGCGAAGCAGTCGGGCAGAGCGCAAAGAGAAACCGCCGTTCCCTACTGTCAGTCCGTCAGAATGAAATGGCCACTTTGCGCCGATATAGTCGTAGTCGAGAAACGACTGACTCCAGGCTGTTTCATCTACAACAAATCCGTCCCATTGGGCGATGAGCACCCATGGCGTCGAGATATGGTGGACAAGGTCCCTGAAGATGAAGGCTGAATAGTCATCCCTCGATTGAAGCCGTGGAATTCGCACACTACGTATGTCCGACGGGATCTCTTCATGAGTAAAAAGAATCACGTCGCCGAATGTGCACAAGCGGGCCGATCGCCGCAAGGCGTGCAACGCAAGGTGTGGGTTCAGCGAATCTGCTGCACACAGCGTCACACTGCGTAAATCGATCGGGGGGCGGTTGTTCATGCGGAGCTTCAACTAAAAAGGTTCAAGCTTGGCATACATCCGTCGATGCAGAGGCTATTGCATGCGATAGCCTTGGCTTAGATCAAGTAGATTGGAATAAAACTTTATTGAGAAACGCTAGCATCACGCGGTTGAATTCCTTGGGCCTTTGCAGCGGGGCGAAATGGCTCACGCCCGGCAGGACAATCAACGCCGCGCCGGGAATGCTGCGGGCGAGATAGTCGGCGTGCTCCGGCTTGATGAACTCGTCGTGCTCGCTTTGCACGACAGCAACCGGCACAGGGATCCCGGCCAGATCGTGCGCGGAATAGTTGGGCTGGGTTCGCATCATTTCGCTGACCGCGCCGACAAACGCGTCAAAGTCGTCCGGCGTCGCGGAGAGTTGCGCATAGTCTTTGGCATGCCTTGCGAAGCACCGATTGATCACCGGTGTCGGCACGAATTCCTTCGCACCGCTCGGGTCCATGTTGCAGCCAAAGAAAAACACGCCTGAAACACGCTCCGGGACCTGGCGACCGAGCACCATCGCGACGCAGGCCCCGTCGCTCCAGCCCACCATCGCGGCCCGGTCGATCTGTAGCGTGTCCATTACGGCCAGAACGTCGGAGGCCATCAGCTCATACGTGTAAGGGCGCGCATCGCGGGTACTGCGGCCGTGGCCGCGGCTGTCGATCGCAACCACGCGATGCCCCGAGCTGAGCAGCGCCGGCACCTGATAGCCCCAGTTGCCGCTGTGCCCCAGGCCGCCATGCAGCAGAATCACGGGCGCGCCGGTCCCATATGACGCGTACCAGATGCGTGCCCCTTCCTGCCCGACGTAGCCCTGGTCGTTCGAGACCGGCAGTGGGGCCGCGCCAAAGGCTTCGAAATGGGTGAGGTCATCGTCGTGAAATTCCATGAGCGGCTCCCTGCTGGTGAACTCAACAGCACAAGGATCCGCCAGGTTGCCCGCACTGCCACCAGAAAATGAACAAAGCTACGAATTTTCGCGCCCGCCCGGCGTTGGGCAACATCGACACATGTAAAAGACGGGTAGGCGGCGTCTCGCCCGGCAGCACGCGAACAAGCGTGCCCGTGGCGAGATCCGCACGCACCAGAATCTCAGCCAGTCAGGCGATACCGAGGCCGGACGCGCGTTTCGGCGCCGGTGCCTCCTCTCAATGATTCGTCTGACCCAGCCCGTGCTGCGCCGGCACGTTCGCATTGCCACCGGCCGCGCCGTTCGACGCGCTTCTCCCCGGCGCCGGAAAGACCACCAGCATCAACACGACCCCGGCGAGCAGCACCACGGCCAATCCAATCAACCCATATTGCGCGCTGCCGGTCTGCGTCTTGACCCAGCCGACGAACGCCGGACTCACGAAGCCGCCGGTGCCGCCAAGGCTCGTGATCATCGCGATGCCGCCGGCCGCCGAGGAGCGCGGCAGGAAAGTTTGCGGAATCGTCCAGAACACCACAAACGAGCCGTACGACGCAGCCGCCGCCAGCGCCAGCAACCCAACGCCGAACGCAACGTTATGACCGGCGGCGGGCAGCAGCGCGAACGCCAGCGCGGTCACGCAAGCGCTCGCGGCGATGTGCCAGCGCCGCTCCATGGTCCGGTCGGAACTGGCGCCCACCACGTAGGTGCCGAGCGCGGCCGCGATGAAAACGAGTGCCGACAACAGTCCCACGTCCAGCACGTTGGCAACGCCCATGTCGCGGATGACGGTCGGCGCCCAGAAGCCGATCGCGTTGAACGGCATCATGACCGCGAAATAGACGAGCGCCGCGAAATACACGCGTGGGTTCGCGAGCGCGCCACGCAGTCCGTCGAGATGACCGGTTTGCTTGGTCTGCTCATCGGCGGCGAGTTCTCGCGACACCAGTGCTTTCTCACGCGCGTCGAGCCAGTTCACGTCTTCCGGCTTGTCGCCGAGCATGAGGAACGCGACGATGCCGAGCGTCACGGCCGGCACGCCTTCCAGAAGGAACAGCCACTGCCAGCCCGGCAAGCCGCCGACGCCCGCCAACCGCGTCATGATGAACCCGGACATCGGCCCGCCGATAATGCCCGCCACCGCCGTCGCCATCATCAGAAACGCGGTCACGCGAGCGCGCCGCGCGCCGGGAAACCAGCAGCTCAGATAGTAGATGATGCCGGGAAAGAAGCCGGCTTCGGTCACGCCGAGCAGGAGGCGCATCGCGTAGAACTGCGTCGGAGTGCGCACGAACATCATCAGACTCGACACCAGCCCCCACGCGAACATGATGCGCAACAGGGTGCGGCGTGCGCCGACGCGCTGCATCCACAGATTGCTCGGGACTTCGAACAATACGTAGCCGATGAAGAAAAGCCCCGCGCCCAGGCCGTAAGTCGACTCCGAAAAGCCGAGGTCGTGCATGAACTGCAGCTTGGCGAAGGCAATGTTGACGCGGTCGATATAGCTGATCACGTAGCAGAGAAATAGCAACGGAATCAGCCGGAAAAAAATCTTGCGGTAAGTGCGTTCGACTCCGACGGGTGTCATGTCGTCTGGGGTCGTTATGCCTGAATGCGAATAGCCGTGCATGATGGTCTCGCGAAGAATGCCAACTGCGGTGAGCGTCGCTGCGCGTGATGCGGTTTTAGCGCGGCAAATCAGCGACGTCCGATCTCAAAGCGGCCTGGCACCGCTGTACTATCCGTCCACGACAGCCGGCGCGCAATGCTCGCTTTCGTGCATGGCGTCGGCGGCGTCAACTGCCGTGGCCGCGCGTGGCATGCAGCGCGCCAACGCGTCGCCGGCCCGCACGCCCTTGCCCGCGGGCAGCACAAAAAGCGGGTTGATATCCAGTTCCTTCAGGCACGCCTGCTGGTCGAGCGCCATGGCGGAGAGCGCGACGATCGTTTCGACGAGCGCCTCGATATCGCCCGGCGGCTTGCCGCGCGCACCGTTGAGCATCGCGAAGGCGCGCAGTTCGCGGATCATTGCGTGGGCGTCGGCGTGGGTGACCGGGGCGAGCCGGAACGTCACATCCTTCAGCACTTCGGCATAGATCCCGCCGAGGCCGCACATCACCGCAGGTCCGAACGACGCATCGTTTTCGATGCCGACGATCAGCTCGAGCGCGTCGCGGATCTCTTCCTGCACGAGCACGCCTTCGATTCGCGCGTGAGGCACGTGGCGGCGCGCATTCGCGACGATTTCGTCGAAGGCGTCGGCAAGCGTGGCTTCATCGCGGATGCCGACCCGCACGGCACCGGCTTCCGTTTTGTGCGGAATGTCGGGCGATTGCACTTTGATCACGAGCGGAAAGCCGATCGATCGCGCGATGGCGCATGCTTCGTCGCGGTCGTGCGCCAGCTCGCTCCTGGGTGTTTCGATGCCGTAATCGCGCAGCAACGCTTGCGAAGCATGTTCGGTCAGATCGCCGTGGCTGACAGCCAGCAATGCGCGAGCGTGCTCGACATCGTATTGCGCACCTGCAAGCGGATCGGCACCGCGCGCCGCGGCACGTGCCCGTCGCGCCTGGGCATAGTCCGACAACGCCGCGAACGCGCGTCCGCAACGCACGGGCGTTGCATACAGCGGCACGCCGCGTGTTTCGATCATCTCGTAGGCTTCGCGCGCCATGTCGCGGCGCGCATTCCAGGCGAGCATCATCGGCTTGGTCGTGGCGTCGTAGACACGCACGATGGCCTCGGCCATCGCGCGCGCCACGTCTCCGCTCGCGGCGGCTGCCATGATCGCGATGGCGTCGATGTTCGGATCGTCCGCAATGATCTGCAGGGCGTCGGCAAAAATCTTCGGCTCGGCGAGGATACCCGCGGTGAGATCGATCGGATTGTTCAGCGAGGCAAACGCGGGCACGATCGGCTTGAGCCGCTCGAGCGTGGCCGCCGACAACGCGGGTACGGACATGCCACGTTCAGCACAGGCGTCGGTGATCAGAATGCCGGCGCCGCCCGAAAGCGTGACGACCGCGATCCGCTTGCCGTGCGGCAGGCGTTGGGCTTCGAACGCCTTGGCGTAGTCGCCGAGATCCGCGACATCGGTGACTTCGATCACGCCGGTCTGGCGGAAAGCCGTGCGATAGAGTGCGGATGCGCCGCCCAGATTCGCCGTGTGCGACGCGGCGGCTTTGGCGCCGTCGGCCGTGTTGCCCACCTTCCACGCGAGCAGCGGTTTGCCGGCGTCGAGCGCGCGGTTGGCGACATCGACGAGGCGCCGCGCATCCTTCAAGCCTTCGATATAGGCGGCGATCAGCGACGTTTGCGGGTCCGCGATACAGGCGTCGACGAGATCGAGCAGGCTGACGTCGGCCTCATTGCCGGTGGTGATGAAATGCCGCAAGCCGATGCCGAGTTCGTCGGCCATCAGCAGCAGCGCGCAGCCGAACCCGCCGCTTTGCGAAATCAGCGACAACCCGCCGCGCCGGTAATCGACGCCGAACGGTGCGCCGAATCCGGCGTAGACGCCAGCGCCTGTGCTGGCGAATCCCTGGCAGTTCGGGCCGATCACGCGGATGCCGAACGCCTTCGCGACTTCCGCGCATTCATGTTGCAACGCGGCGCCGGCTTCGCCTGCTTCGGCGAACCCGGAGCTGTAGATGATCGCGAAGCCGATACCTTTTTCGCCGCATTGGCGCAGCATGTCGGGAACCCGGCGCGCCGCGACGAGGATCAGCGCGAGATCGGGTGTAGCGGGCAATGCGGCGATGCTGGCATGGCACGCCACGCCGGCAAGTTCCGTATATTTCGGATTGACCGGATACAGCGTGCCTTGGTACCCGTGCTGAATGAGAAAGCGCATCGGCTGGCCGCTGATCGACGTCGGATCGTTTGAAGCGCCGATGATCGCAATCGAGCGCGGATCGACGAGCCGTTGAATGTCGAGCGTGTTTGCGGCGTGCGTGGCTGTGCTCGTGTCCGTGTTCATCGCGGCGCTCATGCGGCACGCGCAGCGTCGGCTTGAACGCTGTCCTTCTGTTTCGCCAGGTCCCGTTCGGCCGCGCGCCGCAGCGTGATCTTCGCGATATTGAGCTGATGAATCTGGGTGGTGCCTTCGTAAATGCGGAACGCGCGCACGTCGCGGTAGAACCGCTCGACCGCATTGCCCGCAAGATAGCCGCGTCCGCCGAGCATCTGGACCGCGCGATCCGCCACGCGTCCGCACATCTCGGAAGCGAACATCTTGCACATCGACGCCTCCAGCGCCACGTCCTCGCCCGCATCGCGTTTGCGAGCGGTTTCGAGAATCATCGAGCGCGCGGCGAAAATTTCAGTCTGACATTCGGCGATTAGCGCCTGCACGAGCTGGAACTCGGCGACCGGCTTGCCGAACTGCTCTCGTTTCGATGTGTACGCAACGGCTTCTTCAAGCATCCGCATGGCGGGACCGGTGCACAGCGCGGCCAGGTGAATGCGCTGCTTGTTCAATACCTTCATCGCGGTACGGAAGCCTTGACCTTCGACGCCGCCGATCAGATTGGCCGCAGGCACCCGGCACGCGTTGAACACGACGTCACCGACCGGCGAGCCCGCCTGGCCCATCTTGCTGTAAGGCGCGCTGGTGGAGAGACCTGGCATGCCGCGTTCGACGAGAAATGCGGAAATACCGCCGGCGCCTGGCGTGGCAGGGTCCGTGCGGGCCATGACCGTGAACAGGTCCGCGATCGGCGCGTTGGTGATGAAGCACTTGCTGCCGTCGAGGAGGTAGTGATCGCCGTCGCGTCGCGCGGTGGTGCGCAACGCGGTGGCGTCAGAGCCGGCTTCTGCTTCGGTCAACGCGAAAGCGCCGGTCAATTCGCCCGACGCGAGACGCGGCAGATAGCGTTGCTTCTGCGCGTCGGTGCCGTCGGCGACGAGCGCTTCCGAGCCGATGCCGGTGTTGGTGCCGACCCGCGCCCGGAACGCCACTGAGGCTTGCGAAAGCTCGAATGCGCCGCGGACCAGTTGCTCCGTCGAAAGTCCCGCGCCGCCGAAATCGCGTGGAATGCTCCAGCCGAAATAGCCGAGTTCGCGCATGCGCGCGACGAGATCCGCGGGCACGGCATCCGCGTTCTCGATCTCGTTTTCGCGCGGAATCGCTTCTTCACGAACGAAACGCGCGACATCGGCGAGCATCGAGTCGAAATGCGAGGGGTTGCTGGTCATGCTTGTCTCCGTCATGTGAGTCGATTTATGACTTCACTATCGAAGGTTTACAGCCGGTCTGTGCGATTTGTTCGACTCTGCAGAACAGAGTTTGAATATGCTGAACAGCGGGCGCAAAATTGGCTATCTGAAGGGAGACGATCATGGCAGCCAACAACAAGCCTTCCGAGGCGGCGGCGCTGGCAAGCGACTATCTGGATTCGAAGGCGCGCTACGTGCCCGACGAATTCGACGGCGACCGGCAGTTCGCCACCACCTTGGCGCGTGGGCTCGACATCCTGCATTGCTTTACGCCGCGCGAACCGCAACTCGGCAATGCGGAACTGGCGGCGCGCACCGGCATGACGAAGGCCACCATTTCGCGCTTCACCTACACGCTCACGCGCCTCGGCTATCTGCGCGTCAATCGTATGAACAACAAGTTTCAGCTCGGCTCGGCCGTGCTGTCGCTGGGCTATCCGTTGCTGGCGAGTTTGAGTGTGCGGCAGATCGCGCGGCCTTCGATGAAGGAACTGGCGGATCAGATTCGCGGTTCGGTCTCACTCGGCATGCGCGACCGGCTCAATGTCGTGTATCTGGAAAGCAGCCGCAGCACGACGCCTTTGGGGTTGCCGGCGGATATCGGCCTGAGCTATCCGATCGTGCGAACCGCAATGGGCCGTGCGCTGCTCGCCGCGCTACCGGCCGAGCGGCGCGAGGCGCTCTGCAACGAGATCGCGGTGAAGGCGCCGAATGAATGGAATACGTTTCGCGAGCGCGTGAGGAGCAGCATCGACCACTTCTATGAGCGCGGGTTTTGTGTCTCGTATGGAGACTTGCGACGGGAAGTGCATGCGGTCGCCGTGCCGATGAAACCTTCGGCCGACGGCGAGATTCTGGTGTTCAACTGCGGGGTGCCTTCCTATCTGCTGAAGGAAAATCAACTGGAAGGGGATATCGGGCCGCGGCTGGTTTCGATGGTGCGCAGTATCGAGGGGGCGATGGGGATTTATTAGGCGCCACGCTATGTCAGGCCCTGTGCCACTCCAGCGTGTGAACTGGCGAGTCTGGGCTTTTCCTCGATCTCACGTCTGCCCAGACGTCGAAATCTTGCCGAGCTTGTCGATCAGCACCGCAACGAAAGTTTCCGTGACGGGCGGCAGGGTCCTGCCGCGCTTCTTGATGAGGGCGATAGGGCGGGTGAACGCGGGATCGTCGATGGGGCGGACCACCAGTTCAGGTTCCGCTCGGACCTCGCGAGCCGACGCCGGCAGGATGGTCACGCCGAGCCCGGCGCGCACCATCGCGACGGCGCTCATCATGTAGGTCGGCTCGCAGGCGATCTCCGGCGCGCAGCGGGCGTTTGCAAAGGCGCTATCGACCACGGCTCGCACACTCGTGCCTTGTGCCGTCAGCACGAGCGGCACCGCGGCGAGGTCGGCCAGCGCGATGCGCCGCCGCCGTGCCAGCGCATGGCGCTTTGGAAAAACCGCCACGAGGCGATCGATGCCCGCGTGCAGCACCTCGAAGCCCGTATCGTCCAGTTCTCCGCCGGTCAGCCCGATATCGACCTCTTCGCTGCGTACCAGTGCGTTGACCATGCTGGCGACCACGTCGCGCACATGGAAGCTCACGCGCGGCACGGCCTTCTTCGTCTCCTGCACGAGTTCGGGCAAGACGCTGGCCGCGAATGTCGGCAGGCACGCGATCCGCACCGTGCCGCTGGTTCCCTCGCCGAGTGCCCGCGCGTCGATCAGCACATGTTCCATATCGTGCAGCGATTTCTGCAGCAGCGGCAGCAGCTCGCGGCCGGTCGGCGTCAGCGCGAC
This sequence comes from Paraburkholderia haematera, assembly GCF_905220975.1. Taxonomy (GTDB): domain Bacteria; phylum Pseudomonadota; class Gammaproteobacteria; order Burkholderiales; family Burkholderiaceae; genus Paraburkholderia; species Paraburkholderia haematera. The sequence goes on from NZ_CAJNBK010000005.1 coordinate 320,468, forward strand.
ATTCCGGCTGTTGCGATCGAACAGCCGCATGCCCACCGTTTCCTCGAGGCGGCGAATCTGCACCGTCAAGGCCGGTTGGGAAAGGTGCAAGCGTGTCGCCGCACGCGTGAAGCTGCCCGTTTGCGCGACGGCAATGAACGCGCGGATGTCGCGAAGATTCAAATCCATAATGGTTTGTAATGGCTGCGATCAATTCATTTCAATTGATTTATTGTTGCCTCGAACTTACGCTGGATCACAGTAAAAAACAACACTGGAGACAAGCACATGCTGCCATTGCTGGGGCTGGCTACCATCGCCGTGCTGCTCGGCGCGATTCTGTCGAAACGGATGTCGCCACTGGTGGCGCTCATCATCGTGCCGATTGCGGCGTCGCTCATCGGCGGTTTCGGCTTTCAGACAAGCAAGTTCGTGATCGACGGGCTCAAGAGTCTCGCGCCGGTGGTCGGGATGTTCGTGTTCGCGATTCTTTACTTCGGCACCATCACCGACGCCGGCACGCTCGATCCGATCATCGACCGTATTCTGCGGGCCGTCGGCACGCGGCCCACGCGCATCGTGATGGGCACCACGCTGCTGGCGCTGCTGATTCACCTGGACGGTTCCGGCGCGGTCTGCTTTCTCGTCACGATTCCCGCGATGCTGCCGCTTTATGATCGTCTGAAGATGGACAGGCGCGTGTTGGCCGCGGCCGTTTCGATGGCCGCCGGCATCAACTTTCTGCCGTGGACGGGGCCGATGATCCGCGCGTCGGCGTCGCTGCATCTGCCGATTTCGGCCTTGTTCAACCCGCTGATCCCCGTGCAGTTGATCGGCCTGGTGTTCGTCTTCGGCATGGCCTTCTGGCTCGGGCGGCGCGAGGAAAAGCGGCTCGGCCTCACTGCCGCGAGCGCTTCCGTACCGATGCCAAAACGCGAGCTGACGCCTGAGGAGCAAGCCTTGCGCCGGCCGAAAAACTTCTGGTTCAACATCGTCTTGACGCTGGTCGTACTCGGCACGATGGTCGTAATGGGCGAGAAGATTCCGCCGGCGATCATGTTCATGGTCGGGCTTTGTATCGCGTTGATGGTGAACTATCCGAACGTCGACATGCAGCGTAAGCGGATCGACGCTCACGCACGTGCCGCGTTGATGATGGCCGGCATTCTGCTTGCGGCCGGCGTATTCACCGGTGTAATGCAGGGCAGTGGCATGCTGAAAGCGATGGCACAGGCGGCAGTCGGCTTCGTGCCGCCCGCGATGGCGGGCCACATTCCCGTTGCGCTCGGATTGCTGTCGATGCCGCTGAGCATGTTGTTCGATCCGGACTCTTTTTACTTCGGCGTGCTGCCGGTGATTGCCGAAGTGGCCGGCCAACTCGGCGTGCCCGCCGTGCATGTGGGCCAGGCTGCGCTGCTCGGCCAGATGACCACCGGCTTTCCGGTTAGCCCGCTCACGCCGGCGACGTTCCTCGTGGTCGGCCTGTGCGGTATCGATCTCGCCGACCATCAGAAATTCACGTTCCCCTTGCTGTTCGGCGCCTCGATCGTCATGACGATTGCCTGCGTCGTGCTGGGGATATTTTCGCTGTGAATTGCACGGCTTTACTGAACGGATGTGACCACCATGACAGCCACTCCACATAGTCGGACGGTGCGAATCGGCGCGGGCGCGGGGTATTCCGGCGACCGCATCGAACCCGCGGTCGAACTGGCGGAACACGGCGCGCTCGACTACCTCGTATTCGAGTGCCTCGCCGAACGCACGATTGCGATCGCGCAGCAGGCACGCTCCAAAGATCCTGAATTGGGCTACGACCCGTTGCTCGAAACGCGCATGAGGGCGGTGCTCCCCGCCGCTATCCGTGAGTCGGGCAACGGCGTGCGGATCATTTCGAACATGGGCGCGGCCAATCCGCTCGCGGCGGCGCGCAAGACTGCCGAGGTTGCGCGCTCGCTCGGTCTCGGCGATGTGAAGATTGCCGCCGTCACCGGCGACGATGTGCTCGAGGTCGTGCGGCAGGGCAATTTCCGCTTCGAAGAGTCCGGCGAAAGCGTCGCTTCGTACGCGGATCGGCTGGTGTCCGCGAATGCGTATCTCGGCGCGGCGGCGATTGTCGAGGCGCTGGCGGCCGGCGCGCAAATCGTTCTGACCGGACGTGTCGCCGATCCGTCGCTGTTCGTCGCGCCGTTGATCCACGAATTCGGCTGGCAGATGGACGACTGGCAGACGCTCGGGCAGGCGACCGTGATCGGCCACCTGCTCGAATGCGCGGGACAAATCACCGGTGGCTATTTTGCGGATCCGGGTTTCAAGGATGTCCCGAATCTCGCAAGGCTCGGCTTTCCTATCGCCGAAGTCGCGCCGGACGGTTCGGTGGTCATCACCAAGCTCGCGCAGGCCGGCGGACGGGTGACCGAAGCCACCTGCAAAGAGCAACTGCTGTACGAGATTCACGATCCGCAGCGCTATCTACAACCGGACGTGGTCGCCGATTTCACGCAGGTGCGTGTCGCGCAGGAAGCGCCGGATCGGATTCGCGTGAGCGGCGGGCGTGGTACGCCGCGTACTGATATGTTGAAGGTGTCGGTCGCTTACTTCGACGGCTATATCGGCGAAGGGCAGATTTCATACGGGGGTCCCGGCGCGTTGGCGCGTGCCCGCCTTGCACTCGATATCGTGCGGGAAAGGCTTGCCCTGACCGGTGTCGAGACGCGTGAATTGCGCTTCGATCTGATCGGCGTGAACGCATTGCACGGCGACACGCTGGCTGGCGCTTGCGCCGAGCCATATGAGGTGCGAGCGCGGGTCGCCGGGCGCACCGAGTCATTCGCACAGGCAGTGCAGATCGGCAACGAGGTGGAGACGCTTTACACGAACGGCCCGGCGGGCGGTGGTGGCGTGACCAAGTCAGCGCGCGAAGTCGTCGCGGTGCAATCGGTGTTGCTGCCGCGCGAGCATGCCAGGCCGACATTCTCGCTCGTGGAGGGGTGACATGAAATTACGAGAGCTTGCTCATTCGCGGACCGGTGATAAAGGCAATACGCTGAATATCTCCGTCATCTGTTATGACGCGAAGCACTATGAGCATCTGCGGGCGGTGTTGACATCGGAGCGGGTCAAGACGCATCTGGGCGAGGTGGTGCGCGGCGAAGTTGTGCGTTATGAACTGCCTGGCATCGCCGCGTTCAACTTCGTACTCGGCCATGCGCTCGGCGGAGGCGTGACGCGCTCGCTCGCGCTCGATGCACACGGCAAATCGTTGAGTTCGGCTTTGATGGGGTTGGAAGTGGAGGCGCCGGCTTAGCTCCCCGCCTTGCTCAACTCGTGTGCGCGCCGAAGCCGCTCGCGGCTATTGCTTAAATGCATTCGCATCGCGGCGCGTGCATCGTCCGCGTCCTGACGTTCGATTGCCCGATAAATCATCTGATGCTCGCTCAGCACGTTGCGCAGGTGTTCGATGTGGTCGAGCTCCGCAATTTCGGCTGAGCCGAGCCGCGTGCGCGGGCTCACTGCGCGACCGAGCTGGCTTAGCACATCGAAGAAGTAGCGGTTGCCGCTCGCTCGCGCGATCTGCAGATGAAACTCGATGTCGTGCGCGAGCGTGTCCGTACTCCCCCGCTCGAGTTCGGACTCGAAACGTTCCAGCGCCGCACGAATCTGCTTGAGATTCTGCTCGGTTCGCCGCGCCGCGGCGAGCGCGGCCGAGGCGGCCTCTACGTCGATGCGAAATTCGATGATTGCCATCACGTCCAGCATGCTGGAGAGGTCGGCGGCGGGCAGTTGCATCGACTGTTCCGTGACCGGCTCCAGAACGAACGTGCCGATGCCGTGCCGTGTCTCGACCACTTTAGCCGCCTGCAGGCGCGAAATCGCCTCGCGAACCACGGAGCGGCTCACCGAGAGCTGCTTCATCATCGCGACTTCTGTGGGGATCCGGTCTCCCGGTCTCAGGGTGCCGCGGCGGATTTCATCGGAAAGGGTGGCCACCACTTTCTCAGTTAGGCTGCTCATTTCTGTGGCGTGTTGACTAATCGGCTGGAAATACACACGTTGCGTGTGCGAGTGACGTCATGCGACGGTTCGACATAGCCATCATAGCGTTTGTCCGAAAAATCACGGCTCGATTCTCGCGCGCCGGGTGCTGATCGGGGCGGTGCGTTGACCTGTCGCCGACAGTGCAGTCAATATTCTATTTTATGTTGTCGGACGTCTTATTTTTATTTGTTGCTTCTAGTGAGGAAACGGCACCTTGGCCACTGCTTCCCAGTCTATATGGCGTGAGTGACAGGGTAAACACCTTGTTGGAATCGTTTGAAGGAAGAGGGTAGACTGTCGTCAGACAACGTATCACGCGTTTCGAATCAGGATCACAGGCCTGCTCGAATGCGCCGCGGTGCGCTCAGGCAGGCCGCCCGAGTGGCCGAAACTGGAGACACCCTTGACATCTGCTCTCGCTACCGCCGCCGACCCGCTCGAGTCCGCGGTCTCGAAGGTCAAGCGGCACGTGTTGCCGCTCTTTCTGATCATGTTCATCGCGAACTACATCGACCGCGTGAACATCGGCTTCGTCAATGCCCACATGCAGACGGACCTCGGCATCGGTGCCGCCGCATACGGGCTGGGGAGCGGTTTGTTCTTTATTGGTTACGCGCTGTTCGAAGTGCCCTCGAACGTATTGATGCAGAAGTACGGTGCGCGCGCCTGGCTGACCCGCATCATGGGCACCTGGGGGCTGGTCGCGGCCGCGATGGCGTTCGTCTGGAACGATACGTCCTTCTACGTGCTGCGATTCCTGCTCGGCGTCGCCGAGGCCGGCTTTTTCCCGGGCGTGGTGTTTTATTTCACCCAATGGCTGCCGCAGAAAGAGCGGGGCAAAGCCATAGCGGTTTTTCTCTCGGGCTCCGCGCTGGCGTCGGTGCTGTCCGGTCCTATCACCGGCAGCCTGCTGTCCATTCGCGGATTCGGCCTGCACGGCTGGCAATGGATGTTTCTCATTGAGGGCGCGTTCTCGATCGTGCTGTGTGGTGTCAGCTGGCTGCTGCTGAAGTCTCGCATTAGCGATGCCTCATGGATGACGCCTGAAGAGCGGACTGTGCTCGAAAGTGCGATCGCCGCGGAGCAGGCCGAGCGCGAGGCGCACGGCGGCGCGCATCTGCCCACGATGAAGCTGTTGAAGGACCCGCAGATTCTGCTGTTCTGCTTCCTGTACTTTGCGATTCAATTGACCATTTACGCGGCTACGTTCTGGCTGCCGACGATCATCCGCAAGATGGGCGGCCTGTCGGATTTTCAGGTCGGCATGTACAACGCCATCCCGTGGCTTATCGCCATGGTCGCGATGTACTGCTTCGCGGTGTTGTCGGCGAAATGGCGTTTTCAGCAGGCGTGGCTGGCCGTGGCGCTCGTTATCGCGGCGTGTGGGCTGTTCGCTTCGACGTCGGGTAATCCGGTGCTGTCGTTCGTGGCAATCTGCTTCTCGGCGATCGGTTTCAAAGCGGCGTCTTCGCTTTTCTGGCCGATTCCGCAGGGTTATCTGGATGCGCGCGTTGCAGCTGCGGTTATCGCGCTGATCAATTCAGTGGGCAACCTCGGCGGATTTTTTGCGCCCGCCGCGTTCGGCTATCTGCAGCAGCACACGGGCTCGATTACCGGCGGTCTGTACGCCCTGGGCGTGGCTTCGTTGATCGCGGCGGCGGCCGGCTTCCTGGCACGCAATCGCCGCGTGAACCGCGACGCGCTGCCGGAGTCTTTGCATAGCAAAGCCCACTGACTGGCGAACATCGTCGACCATGAATAACGCATTTCCCACTTTCTCTCCGGCACGGGTCCAGAACGCGCTTATCCAGCGCGCGGACGCCCACTTGCTGGCTCGCTAACTCAACCGGGCCCATTCTCATGTCCACAAACTCATCCCAATCGAACGCTACGCCGATCGTGACCGAGCTGCGCGTCGTGCCCGTCGCCGGCCGTGACAGCATGCTGATGAATCTGAGCGGCGCGCATGGCCCGTTCTTCACGCGCAACATCGTCATTCTGCGCGACAGTGCCGGCCATACCGGCGTCGGCGAAGTGCCGGGTGGTGAGAGCATCCGCAAGACCATCGACGATGCGCGTGCGCTGGTGGTCGGTCAGTCGATCGGTAATCTTCAAGCTATCCTGAACAAAGCGCGTACGCAATTCGCAGACCGTGACGCCGGTGGCCGCGGTCTGCAGACATTCGATCTGCGCACCACCATTCACGCGGTGACCGCGCTCGAAGCCGCCTTGCTCGATCTGCTCGGTCAGCATCTGGGCGTACCCGTCGCTGCACTGCTCGGCGAAGGCCAGCAACGCGACGAAGTGGAAATGCTCGGCTACCTGTTCTATATCGGCGACCGCAACAAAACCGATCTACCCTATGCCGGCGGCGCGGAAGGGCGCGACGATTGGGAGCGCGTGCGTACCGAAGAAGCGATGACGCCCGAGGCGGTGGTGCGGCTTGCCGAAGCCGCGCAAGCGCGCTATGGCTTCAACGATTTCAAGCTCAAGGGCGGCGTGTTGCCTGGCGACGCCGAAATCGAAGCGGTCACGGCGCTCGCTGAACGCTTCCCCAACGCCCGCGTCACGCTCGACCCGAATGGCGCATGGTCGCTCGCGGAAGCGGTGCGCCTGTGCCGCGACCAGCACGACGTGCTGGCTTATGCGGAAGATCCGTGCGGCGCGGAAAACGGCTACTCGGGACGCGAGGTGATGGCCGAATTCCGCCGCGCAACCGGTTTGCCGACGGCAACCAACATGATTGCCACCGACTGGCGCCAGATGGGTCACGCGATTCAGTTGCAGTCCGTGGATATTCCGCTTGCCGATCCGCACTTCTGGACCATGCAGGGCTCGGTACGGGTGGCGCAGATGTGCAACGAGTGGGGTCTCACCTGGGGCTCGCACTCGAACAATCACTTCGACATTTCGCTCGCGATGTTCACGCATGTCGCGGCGGCGGCACCCGGCAAGATCACGGCGATCGACACGCACTGGATCTGGCAGGACGGTCAGCGTCTGACGCGTGAGCCGCTGCAGATCGTCGGCGGCAAGGTCAAGGTGCCTCAGGCTGCCGGCCTCGGTGTCGAGCTGGATATGGACGAGATCGAGAAGGCGCACGCGCTTTATCAGCAACATGGCCTCGGCGCACGCGACGACGGCGTGGCGATGCAGTACCTGATTCCGAACTGGACATTCGATAACAAGCGCCCGTGTCTGGTGCGCTGAACCGCTCATGATCTGAGCGGCGGTCTGTGCGGCCGCTCGCGCTCACTCACACTTCACGCTATTACGCTATTCAAGCTATGACCTCACCTCAAGAACTCAAAGCGATCGTTTCGGAAGGCCTGTTGTCTTTTCCGGTGACCGACTTCGACGAACAAGGCGATTTCCGCGCCGATACCTATGCCGAGCGCCTCGAATGGCTCGCGCCTTACGGCGCGACCGCGCTGTTTGCCGCCGGTGGCACGGGGGAATTTTTTTCGCTGACTAAAAGCGACTACACGAACGTGATTCGCACTGCGACCGAGACTTGCAGAGGCAAGGTGCCGATTCTTGCCGGCGCGGGCGGCCCGACCCGCGTGGCGATCGACTACGCGCAGGAAGCCGAACGTCTCGGCGCAAGCGGCGTGCTGTTGATGCCGCACTATCTGACCGAGGCATCGCAGGAAGGGATTGCCGCGCACGTCGAACAGGTGTGCAAGGCGGTGAAGAACATCGGTGTGATCGTCTATAACCGCGCGAATTCAAAGCTGAATGCGGACATGCTCGAACGCCTCGCGGACAGCTGCCCGAACCTGATCGGCTTCAAGGACGGTGTGGGTGAAATCGAGGCGATGGTGACGATTCGCCGCCGCCTTGGCGATCGTTTCTCGTATCTCGGCGGTCTGCCGACCGCGGAAGTCTACGCCGCAGCTTATAAGGCGCTGGGCGTGCCGGTGTACTCGTCAGCGGTGTTCAACTTCATCCCGAAGACCGCGATGGACTTCTACCGCGCAATTGCCGCGGACGACCACGCGACCGTCGGCAAGCTGATCGACGAATTCTTTTTGCCGTATCTGGCGATTCGTAACCGCCGCCAAGGTTACGCGGTGAGTATTGTGAAGGCCGGTGCGAAGCTGGTCGGCCACAGCGCAGGTCCGGTGCGTGCACCGCTGACCGACCTGACCGAAGAAGAGATGGCGCAACTCGACGTGCTGATCAGGAAGCTCGGCGCGCAATAAGCGGCGCAGCGCGTGGCAAAGTAAGCGGTCAATCCGGCGCCCCGCTCGAATCCGCAGCTACCACGTCGTGGCGAACACCTCGCGTTCGTCACGGCCGCCGCTGGCCTGCCACGCTCAACTCCGGCGAAACACAACGTGCGAGATGCGCTGCACGAGCAGCGCGGCCGCCAGTGCCGCCACCGCCGTCAGCCACACACCGATATGAATCGACTGCACCATGGCATCGCGTGCCGTGTCGATTAACGCCAGCGTATTGAGTCCCGACGGCTTCATATCCGCAATCAGTTTCAGGCGCAACGCTTCATCGATCAGGATGCGCAGATCGACGAAGCGCGGCTGCCATTGCGATGCGGCCGGCTCGCCGAGCACGCTCATCGTGCGCGTGACCACGTCGCGGTAGTGATGCTGCACCACGGTGGCCAAAATGCTCGTGCCCAGCATCCCGCCCACCATCCGCGTGGACTGCAGCAATGCCGTTGTGATGCCGAAGCGTTCACGCCCGGCAATCTCCTGGCCGAACACATTCAGATTGTTCAGAATGAAACCCAGGCCGATGCCGATGGCCGCCATCGGCAATTCGATCCACACGTGCGGTGTCTCCGGATTGGCAAACGCCAACGCGATCGAGGCGAACAGCAGCGGCGCGAAACCGATCGACAGAATCCGCGTGGGCTTCTTCATGTGAATGACGATGCGCGTATTCAGCAGGCTGCCGAGCGCGATACAAGCGGCGATCGGCGTAGCAAGCAGGCCGGCTTGCTGCGGCGACAGGCCGAATCCGCCTTGCAATAGCAGCGGCGCGAAGAAGATCAGCGAAAACATCACGAAGCCGGACAGGAAGCCGAGTGTGAACAGCGTGACGAGTCGCGCGTCCTTGAACAGGTCGAGCGGAATGATCGGATGCGTGGCGCGTTTCTCGCACACCAGCAACGCAATGGCGCCCACGATCACGAAGGCCGCCAACGCCAGGTTGCCGGCCGTCAGACCGTGTTTGGGCACGGCTTCAATGAGCGCCTGCAGGCCGGCCAACACGGCGGCGACCAAGGCGGCGCCGAGCCAGTCGATCCTCACCTCGCCCTCGTGCGGACGCCGGAAGTTGGGCAGATGCGCCCAGATGAAATAGAGTGCCGCGGCGCCGACCGGCAGGTTGATCAGGAAGGTGGAGCGCCAGCCCCAATGCTCGCTCATCCAGCCACCCAGCGACGGGCCCGCCGCGGTGCCGATTCCGTACGCGGCTGCCATCACCACCTGCCAGCGCACCCGTGCACGCGGATCGGGGAAAAGGTCCGGTATCGACGCGAACGCCGTGCCCACCATCATCCCGCCGCCGACGCCTTGCAAGCCGCGCGCGATCACGAGGAACAGCATGTCGTTCGCGACGCCGCAAAGCACCGATGCCACCGTGAACGTGATGACCGCGGCAATCACGAAACGCTTGCGGCCGAAGTAGTCGCCGAGACGGCCGAACACGGGGACGGTCACCACCGACGCCAACAGGTACGCGCTGGCAATCCATGCGTAGTACTCGAAGCCGTGCAGCTCGGCGACGATCGAAGGCAGGGCGGTGCTGACGACGGTCTGGTCGAGTGCGACCAGCATGTTGACGAGGCCGATGCCGAGCATTGCTAGCAGGGCGTTTCGGAAAGGCAGGGCAGTCGCGGTCGGGTTCACGGGTCTGGGAGAAGAGGGCTTTTCAGGGCAGGCGCCGCGCGGCAGCGCCACGGGCCAGGGTCTCGACTCCTATTGTGTCCTATAGTTGTCTGACCTCTTGTTCTCAATTATACGGGTTTTCCCTTATTCAGAACTATTCCCGACGATTTTGGCGGGAAAAAGGCAGTGCACGCGGGCACCGCAGGGGAATGCCATTCGATATATGACGTCTGTTGACAGCCGCTTATTGAGCGTTTCACAGACGTTCGGCGCTTATCTGCCGTGGAGCGCCTCGCCAAGGCAGTATTTCCCGTAGACGAGACAATGCGGCGGCATATTGCGTGCCTTTGCGTTGTTCGGTGGGTCGTCTGCGGAAACAACACCCACGCTGCCGGGACGGATGGACCCGGCAGCGTTGGCGTTGGTTTTATTTCAGGAGCGTCATCTGCACGACCTTCAGAACAACAAGGCCGACGGCCAGCAGCAGATAGCCGCGCAACACACCCATCCAGACACGCTTGGCGAGCGTGAGATTCGGCGGCGGCAGGTCTTCCAGCGGCGGCATGCGCCACGTATCCCGGGCGTTCTTCGGATACTGCTGCACCTGGCCATCCGCGGCTTCGCGACGGAGTCTGCGAATTCCGAGCGTGGCGGCATAGCCGAAGATGGCCAGCATGGTCCCGCCCGCGAGCGTTTCCAGAATCGTTGCACCCGTGATGTCCGGGTAGACGACCGAGGCGGTCAGGATGATGGACAGCATCACCAGCACCCAGATAACGGCGCCCGTGAACAGATTGAGCTTCTTCGAGTTGACCCACGGACCCAGAACAGCGCGGTCGTTGCACAGCAGCAGCAAAAACACCGTAGCGCTGGGCAGCAATACGCCCGCGAGCGTTTGCACAGCTTCAGTCAACAGACCGAGCGGGCTGCCGGGAATCAGCACCAGCGCTGCCGCGGCGGCAACAATGCCGAAGTAGACGAGATAGAAGCCTTTGGCGTCCGACACGGGACGATGCAGCGAGTGACGGATCTTGAACACATCGCCGATGGCGTACGCGGTCGACAGCGACACCGCGGCTGCACCGATGATGCAGGCGTCAAGGAGTGCCACGGCGAAGAGGGTAGCCGAGGTGCGGCCCGCATATTTTTCCAGGTCTGCAATCACGCCACCGGCATCGGTGAAATTGCCGAACTCAGGCTTGCCGGCATACATCGCAGCGCAGAATGAAATCATCGCCACTGCCCCGATCAGCACGAACACAATGCCAATCCACAGGTCGGCTTTTTCATACTTCATGAAGCGCGGTGTGATGCGTTTGTCGACCACGTAGCTCTGTTGGAAGAACAGTTGCCACGGCGCGACCGTTGTGCCGACGATGCCGATGACGAGCAGCATCACGTCGCTCAGCTTCGAATGGGCGGGCCAGTTCGGAATGAAGAAGTCGCGCGTCATCTGGCCAACCGGCGGGTGAATCGACACCAGCACCGGCACCAGCAACAGACTCAGCAGGCACAGTACGACGGCGAAGCGTTCGAACCGCCTGAAATTGCCCGTACTGACGGCAGCCATTGTCAGTGCCGCTGCAATGCAGACCCCGAGAACTTTGGAGATGCCGAAGAAGTCGAAGACGAACGTGATGCCGATGAATTCGGTCACGATGGTGAGCGCGTTCAATATGAACAGGTCGACGACGCTGAACGCCCCCCAGAATTTACCGAAGCGTTCGAAGATGAGGCGCGCGTGGCCGACACCGGTCACGGCGCCAAGACGCAGCACCATTTCCTGATTGACGAAGAGAACGGGCACGAGCAGCAGCATGGTCCACAGCAAGGTGGTGCCATAGTTCTGCCCGGCCTGGGTGTAGGTGCCGAAGGCGCCTGCGTCGTTGTCGCCGACCATCACGATAAGGCCGGGGCCGAGAATCGCGAGCAGCGTTCGGACGCGCGCCCACCAGTTGGTGCGCGGCGCTGTGTCGTGGTGGGCGATGGTGCCCAATGCCCCCTTAATGTCGCCAATGTGCGCGGAGTCAAGCACGGCGCTGCGTGGCGGTGAGACGTTAGTCGCTGGAGTGGCCATTTTGCTTTTTCCTGGATTCTGGTTATTGAAAGGAAATTGCGCATCTCCGGCATACGTAGGAGCACGTATCGTCGAACGACTACTCGCTTTCCTCAGGCAAAGATCGAGGTGAGTGGCATAAGGGATAACTGTCACTGTCCGGCATGGCGGCTCCTTATGGGCGTATGTGCGCGCTCGCTGCATGTTCGCAATGCACGCTTGCGAAGCGCGTGTTTATCCACGCGTCCGGCTGCGCCATTGAAAATCGACAAGGCGCGAACGGACGCAGCCGCGAGTTGATGCATCGCGACGCGATGCCATACGGACGCAAAAACGCTGCGGCTGTATGGCGCTAATTAAGGTGCACGGAGAGGGTAACTACGGCGCGCACCGTCTGCCTGAAGGCAAGACGGCGGCTGGATGAAGAGAGCGCGGACGTCCTGCCGGTCAGGCAGCGAAACCATTCGAAGGTCGACTACTGCAGGTGTCCAAGGCATCAGCCCCGTTTGTGAAGATTCTTAAATTTTAGGTGGCGGGCGAATCTGAAGTCAACATCATTCGTTCAGCAGAGTAAATATAAATTTCCGGCATCGTTTCCTTTCAAAATTGACAGGAAGGCAAGGCCGTGTGTTCCGGAATGACTTGCTAAGTTTTTCGGTGGCGCCGTGCGTGCGCCACACCCGATGCGGGTCACGGGATGATTCGACGACCGGCGCTGTAGGACTGGTCATCGTTGCGTGTTCTTCGAGTGCCCGTTTTGCGGGTTACCTGAGATGCCAGAGTCCCCAGATTGCAATCAGCAGAGCCGCGCCAAAGCCACAACCTAACAAGATGTAGGTATCCATTTCGAGTCCTTAAGATAGGGTGGGTGCGCGAGTCAGCGCATTAGCGCAGCGGCATGGCCTCGCGGACCTTATTTGTGGATCGTCGCCGGGATTGCCGTGGTCGTCTGTGCCGCGGGCATTGCCGGCGCCGGTTTCGGGGTCGTTTCCTGAAGCGGGCGTGATTCCCGGCGCTCAGATGTTGATCTGGCCGCCCATTTCCACCACGCGGTTAGCGGGCAGACTGTAATACTCGGCCGCCTGCGCCCCGTTTCTTGCAAGAAACGCGAACAGCTTTTCGCGCCAGAGCGGCATCGATTTGCTTTCCCCGGTCGCCATGACGGTGTCGCGCGCGAGGAAGAACGACGTATCCGCCGGTTCGTATGTCCAGTTCGGCATCTGTTTCTGCGCCAGTTCGAGTATGGCGGGAACGTTCGGAATCTCCATGAAGCCGTGGCGAACGGTGACGGAGTAGCATCCGTGCCCGAGGTCGACGACAACCGCTTTGCGCTCGTCGGGAACGTGCGGCACGTTGTCCGTCGTACCGGCAAGGAAGATGTTGGTCTGATGCATGACGCCGTTGTGCTTCAGGTTATGCAGAAACGCTGATGGCGCCATGTCCACCACCCCGCCCGGAAAAACTGCCGTGCCGTTCACGCGCGGCGGCGAATGCTCGCCGTCGCACAGGGAGTGAATCAACGCCACCAGTGGCATATTGTCGGTTTTCATTCTGTCGACAAGCGTTTCACGTCCCTTATGCCAGGTTGTCATCACGGTAAATAGCACGCCCCCGGCGAGCAGCGGAAACCAGCCGCCTTCAAGTACCTTGCTAACGTTGCTTGATACGAACACCGCGTCGACCAGCGCGAGGGGCCCGATGACAAGCGCGGTTGCAAGCGGTTTCCAGTGCCACAGGCAGTGGGTGATGAAGTACATCAGCAAGGTGGTCAGCAGCATGGTCGATGCCACTGCGATACCGTAAGCCGCCGCCAGATTGTCAGAGGACTTGAAGAACACCACGAGAAAAACGACGGCCGCGTAAAGGGTGACATTGATGAACGGGACATACACCTGTCCCATCTCGTGCGTCGACGTGTGCACGACCGGAATGCGCGGCAGAAAGCCGAGTTGCACGGCCTGCTTGGTCATCGAAAAGGCGCCCGAGATGACGGCCTGCGACGCGATGATGGTGGCGGACGTGGCGAGTACAACTAGCGGTATGAGTGCCCAGTCAGGCGCGGACTGAAAAAACGGTTGGGCAATCGCCGAAGGCTTTTCCAGAACCAGCGCCGCCTGACCGAAATAGTTCAGCACCAGGCTGGGTAGCACGAGAAGCAGCCACGCGAACCGGATCGGCTTTTTGCCGAAGTGGCCCATGTCGGCGTAGAGGGCCTCGCCGCCGGTCAGCGCCAGAAAGACCGAGCCCAGCACGACGAACGCGGTGGCCGGCGCGTGTGCGACGAATTTGACGGCGTAGAGCGGCGACACGGCCTGCACAATGGCGGTATGCGTGACGATATGGGATATGCCGAGCGCCGCCAGGGTCACGAACCAGACGATCATTACCGGCCCGAAAACCTGCCCGACCGCACCCGTGCCGCGTTTCTGAAGTTTGAAGAGGCCGGTGAGAATGACGAGCGAGATGGGGACAATCCATTCGGTCAGATGCGGGTCCACGAGTGTCACGCCTTCCACTGCGGATATCACCGAAATGGCCGGTGTGATCATCGAATCGCCGTAGAACATGGCCGCGCCGAATACCCCGAGCGTCAATAGAACGCCACGCAATCGCACGGGTGCGACGCCGGACGCAAGTGCGGTGAGCGCCAGAATGCCGCCCTCGCCCTCGTTGTCCGCACGCATCACGAAACTGACGTACTTCAGCGTGACGACAATGATGATCGACCAAAGAATCAGCGACACAATGCCGAACACATTGATTTGCGTGATACCGCCTGCCGCCTTCAGGCATTCGCGCAGCGTATAGAGCGGGCTGGTTCCGATATCGCCGAACACAACCCCGATGGCGCCGAGCACAAGGCCGGGCGCAGCTTGTTTTGCGGGAGAGGCCGTGCTGAGAGCAGTGGAGGACATAGGGAATCTAAGTTGAGTGTTTCCGCGGACGCACGGTCTAGGGATATTTCCGCAGACGCGCGGCGTATTGATGACAGAAACGTGAAAGGAGGATTCCTGAGATCGCCTCGTATGCTACCGGCCCTACCTTTCAGAACAACTTTCGACCTGCGGCATCGACGTTGCGCCGACCCGCTGCAACTGCTACAACCGCTACACCATGATGAATCCGTGCCGCATGCCCAGCATCACCGCTTCGGTGCGGCTGGTTGCGCCCAGCTTGCCGAAAATGGACGAGAGGTGGAATTTCACGGTGTTGTCCGAGATGGCGAGTTGGCGCGCGATCTCCTTGTTGCCGAGCCCTTCGGCGAGCATGGCCAGCACTTCGATTTCGCGCGGGGTCAGCGCTTCGACGCGCACTGCGGACGTCATAGGGCGAGGCGGCTTGCGCCCGGTTAGCAGCCGCGCGAGGATCTCCGGCGGCAGCACGCAAAGACCCGCGGCCGAAGCTTCGATCGCGGCGACGATTTCGCCTGGCCTCGCGTCTCGCGACAGGATCGCCATGACGGTGCCTGGCAACGCCTCATTGATCCAGTCGCTGTCCGCCTCGTCGGTCAACAGGACGAGCGCCGGCGGCGTGTGATCTGCGTCGAGTCCGGGCCTGAACGCGTCGCTCGCCTCCGGCTCCACGTCGATTACGATCACGTCCGGCAACGAACCGGCAAAGCGGTCGGCGAGCGTTTCACCGTCGGCTGCACTGCCCACGAACTCGAATGCAGGAGTCGCTTCGACAAGCGCTTGCAGGTACGCGCGCACCCGCGGCGCATCGGCGATAACGGCGACCCGGACCGGGCTCATCTGTGCCATCTGTCCACCCGACGCTTGACTGCTTGCCTTAACCTCACCGGCACGAATTCCGTTGCGGGCGTTCGCCGAGGATAACGGTACATTCGTGACGCTCCCCGCCGCGAATCAGCCCGATTTTCAACGGCTGTCCGATGCGCTCGGCACTGAGCGCGGCGTGCAGGTCGTCGATGTCCTTGCACGGCTCGCCATCCAGTTCGACCAGCACGTCGCCGATGAGCACACCTGCCTTTTCTGCAGGACCGTTCGCCGCGAGCGAAACGATCAGCAAGCCGCGATCGGACGACAGGGTCATTTTCTTCATCCATGCTTCCGACAGATTCACTGTCTGCGTGCCAACGCCGAGGTAGCCGCGCGAGACGTGTCCTTTGGCCAGCAGTTCGTCGGTGATGCGCGCCACGGTCGCCGTGGGAATCAGGATGCCGGCGCCACGTGCAAGCGCCGATGTGCAGATACCCATGACCTGTCCGCGCATATCCGTGAGGGCCGCGCCCGAGAAACCCGCGCGCAGGCCGCCGTCGAGCCGCACGAACGCATCCAGCTGCCCGCCCCGCCATGTGCGCCAAGGACCGCCGACGGCCCCGACCACGCCGAAATCCGCGCTGGCGCCGAGTCCGTCAGCCCGGGCGACCGCGAGCACCAGATGGCCTGACTTGAGCGAGCGGGCATCGCCGGACTCGACCGGGTCGAGGTCCAGACCGTCCAGTTTGAGCACGGCGAGGTCGGTGCCCGTGTCCTGCCCCGCGAGAACCGCGGCGACGGTCCGGCCATCGGCCAGCGTGACATTGATTCCGTCCTGGCGTCGGAGCGTGTGCGCCGCCGTGACGACAACGCCATGCCGCCAGATTACGCCAGTTGAAGGAAGGTGATGCCGACCGTGCACCGCGACGACGCGCTGTCCCACGCGCTCGACGATGTCCGCCAGATTGTCGGAAAGGTCCTGCAATGGATTTCCGCTGGATGTTGACGTTTCCATGCCATTTCTCCTGCCAGTTGGAATGCAATTCGCTCGTGCTTCGCGCACATAGAGGCGCGATGCTTCGCCAGCAAGGTGCGGGCGAGTGCATTCAGAATGACAGGACGGCAGCGGACGCACACCACCCGAACGGGTAGTCGGGTGGATGCGCCACGCCGGTCGGAATTCGTGAAATGTACCGAATAAATTACCGGATGCTTTCAGTGAGCTTCCGCCGCAACGTCTTCGCGGCCTGAACCATATTGCTCAACGCGGCTTCCGTCTCGGGCCAGCCGCGTGTTTTCAGCCCGCAGTCGGGGTTGACCCAGAGCCGTTCGACCGGCACCACTTTGCACGCCCGCTCGAGCAGCTGCTGCATCGCATCGGCACTCGGCACGCGCGGCGAATGGGTGTCATACACACCCGGTCCAATACCGTTTGGATAGGCGAACTCGACAAAACCGTCGAGCAGTTCCATGGAGGAGCGGGAGGTTTCTATCGTGATGACATCCGCATCCAGATCGGCGATCGCAGGAAGGATGTCGTTGAACTCGGAATAGCACATGTGCGTATGAATCTGCGTGGCGTCGGACACGCCGCCCGCGGCAATCCTGAACGCGCGCGTCGCCCATTCCAGATACGCCGGCCAGTCTTCCTGGCGTAGCGGCAAGCCTTCGCGGAAGGCCGGTTCGTCGATCTGGATGATCCGGATGCCGGCTTTTTCCAGGTCGATCACCTCGTCGCGAATCACGAGCGCCAACTGCTGCGCAGTGGTGGCGCGGGGCTGGTCATTGCGAACAAACGACCACTCAAGCATGGTCACCGGTCCGGTCAGTACACCTTTCACCAGACGGTCGGTCAGCGATTGCGCATGGCAGGCGGCGTCCACCATCATGGGTTCGGGGCGGTAGACGTCACCGTAGATGATCGGCGGTTTGACGCACTGCGAGCCGTAGTTCTGGACCCAGCCGTTTTCCGTGAACGCGAAGCCCCAGAGCTTATCGGCAAAGAATTCGACCATGTCGTTGCGCTCCACTTCACCATGCACGAGCACATCGAGTCCGAGTTCTTCCTGCTTGCGAACCACGCTTGCCGTTTCGGCTCGCATCCGTTCAAGGTAGTCGAGTGCCCGCATCTCGCCCCGCTTGTATGCCGCGCGAGCCTGCCGGATTGCCGGCGTTTGCGGAAACGAACCGATCGTGGTGGTCGGCAGCAGGGGCAGTTTCAGTGAGTGCCGCTGCACGCGGCTGCGGACGGCAAATGGGCTCTTGCGGCCGGCCATCGCATCGGTGATGCTCGCCACCTTTCTCTGAACGAGCACGTTCATGACCGCGCCCGAGGCACGTCGTGCGTCGAGCGCGGCATCCGCGGCGGCGAGCGCCGGTTCAGCGGCAACCGGGTCGCGCAGCGCGAGTGCGATCGTGCTCAGTTCATCGAGTTTCTCGGTCGCGAAGGCGAGCCATGACTTGAGTTCGGCGCCGAGTTTCGTTTCGTCGGCGAGCGTAACCGGCACATGAATGAGCGAGCATGACGGTGCGATCCAGAGGTGCTCACCGCGTTGCGCGTGCAGCGCATCGAGCGAGCCGGAAATTTCACCCAGATCCGCGCGCCAGATGTTCCGGCCGTCGACCACGCCCGCCGACAGCACCTTGTCGGCGGGCAGAGCGGTTTGCCATACGTCGAGCTGTTGCGGTGCCCTGATCAGATCGAGATGGACGCCGTGCACGGGAAGTTGCGAAACCATCGCAGCGTGATCGGCCGCCGTGTCGAAATAGGTCCCCAGCAACACCTTGACGCCCGAGACGCCCAACACGTCGTACGCTGCCGAGAGTGCCCCGAGCCATTCCGCGTCGAGGTCGAGACACAAGGCCGGCTCGTCGAGCTGAACCCATTCGATACCGCGCGCCTTGAGTGTGTCGAGAATGCGCAGGTAGCGGATCACCAGCTTCGGCAAAAGCGACAAACGGTCAAAGCCGGGAACCGGACTCCTGGACAGCCACAAGTAGGTGATCGGCCCGATCAACACGGGTTTGACCCGCAGATTCAACGCGAGCGCCTCGTCGATTTCATCAAAGAACCAGTCGACGCCGCCATTGAAGGTCGTAGCGGGTCCGAGCTCCGGCACCAGGTAGTGGTAGTTGGTGTCGAACCACTTGGTCATGTCCATGGCCGGCTGTGCTGCGTTGCCCCGCGCGAGTTCGTAGTACTGCGTCAGCGAAAGCGTCGCCGGCTCGAATCCGAAGCGCTCCGGCAACGCGCCGAGCAGCGCGCTCAGGTTCAGCATCTGATCGTAGTAAGCGAAGTCACCAACCGCGACGAAGTCGAGCTTCGCCGCACGCTGCAATTCCCAATGCCGGCTGCGCAATTCCTTCGCGATGCCCTTCAGATCGGCATCGCCGGATTCGCCGCGCCAGAACGATTCCTGTGCGAACTTGAATTCGCGCTGTGCGCCGATGCGCGGAAAACCAGAGATGTGAGTGCGTGCCATAAACAGTGCTAATCCAGTCCTGACGTATTACGCCGTTGCGCGCAGCGTTTGCGCCGCCGCGACCATATTCTTCAGCGCGGGAATTACCTCTTCCCATGCACGCGTTTTCAGGCCGCAATCCGGATTGACCCACAGGCGCTCTGCCGGAATACGTTCGGCCGCCTTCTTCATCAGTTGCACGATGTGCTCCTGGTCAGGAATGTTCGGCGAGTGGATGTCGTACACGCCCGGTCCGATTTCGTTCGGATAGTTGAAGTTGTCGAACGCGTCGAGCAACTCCATATCCGAGCGCGACGTCTCGATGGTGATCACGTCCGCGTCCATATCGGCGATCGACGCGATGATGTCGTTGAACTCCGAATAGCACATATGCGTGTGAATCTGCGTCTCGTCCTGAACACCGTTGGCCGTGATGCGGAAAGACTCCACAGCCCACTGCAGATAGTCGTTCCACTGTGACTTACGCAGCGGCAGACCCTCACGCAGCGCGGCTTCATCGATCTGAATCACGCGTACGCCGGCTTTCTCCAGATCCAGTACTTCTTCGCGGATGGCGAGTGCCAACTGGTAGCACGACACCGAGCGCGGCTGGTCATCACGCACGAACGACCAGTTCAGGATCGTGACGGGGCCGGTCAGCATGCCTTTCATCGGCTTGGCCGTCTGCGATTGCGCGTACTTGATCCACTCGACGGTCATGGCTTTCGGGCGGCTGATATCGCCGAACAGAATGGGCGGTTTGACACAACGGGAACCGTAGGACTGCACCCAGCCGAATTGGCTGAACGCGTAACCGTCGAGTTGCTCGCCGAAATACTCGACCATGTCGTTACGTTCCGCTTCGCCGTGCACGAGTACGTCGAGTCCCAACGCTTCCTGTTCATGCACGCTGCGGGCGATTTCGCGCTGCATCACCGTCGTGTAGCTGGCTTCGTCCAGTTCGCCGCTCTTGAACTGGCTGCGTGCCTGGCGGATTTCGGCGGTCTGCGGGAACGAGCCGATGGTGGTGGTCGGGTAGGGCGGCAGCTTCAACAAGGCGGACTGCTTCGCCGCGCGTTGCGGATACGCGCTGTCGCGACGGCCCAGCGCCGCGTCGATCTTTGCGAGCGCGGCCTTGACCGACGGATTGTGCACGCGGGGGGACTGGCTGCGGCTCTCAATAGCAGTTCGATTGGCGGCGAGCGCGGCTTGCACGGATTCCCGGCCGCCATTCAACGCCTGAGCGAGCGTCTTCAGTTCGTCGAGCTTTTGCAGCGCGAAGGCGAGCCACGTTTTTGTTTCCTGATCGAGTTTCTGTTCGCTGGTCAGGTCGACGGGTACGTGCAGCAACGAGCACGTCGGCGCGATCCAGAGCCGCGAATGCAACGCGCGATGAATCGGCTCAAGCCATTCGAGCACGGCGTTCAGGTCGGTTTTCCAGATGTTGCGCCCATTGATCACGCCGAGCGACAACACCTTGTCGGCCGACAGAAGCGCAACGGCTTGCTCGACTTCCGCTCGTGCATTGATCGCGTCGATGTGCAAACCCTGAACCGGCAAATTGCAGGCAAGCGCGAGATTGTCCTGTAGTTGCCCGAAGTAAGTGGCGAGCAGCAGTTTGACCTTGTCAGTCTTCAACGCCGCGTAGGCCGCGACGAAGGCCTGCTGCCAGTTCGCATCCAGTTCCGTGACAAGCGCCGGCTCGTCGATCTGGATCCACTCCACGCCTTGTGCTGCCAACTGCTCGATCAAGGCCGCATAGACCGGCAACAGGCGCGGCAGTAGCGCGAGCTTGTCTGAATCGTCCTTCGCTTTGCCGAGCCACAGATACGTGACCGGGCCGATCACGACCGGTTTCGCCTTGATGCCGAGCGCGCGCGCTTGCGCGAGCTGATCGATGAGACGCGACGCATCCAGCGAGAATTCCGTCGCCGCACTGAACTCCGGCACGATGTAGTGATAGTTCGTATCGAACCATTTGGTCATCTCGCCCGCCTGCACGCCGCAGGAGCACGCTGAATCATGGGCGGAGCGGCCGCGCGCGACGCGGAAATAGTTGTCCAGCGGATCGCCCTCGAAGCCGCGGACACGCTCCGGAACGTTGCCCAGCGTGAAGCTCATGTCGAGGACCTGGTCGTAGAACGAGAAGTCGCCGACCGGCACCTGATCGAGTCCTGCCTGGTTTTCCCAATGGCGGTGACGCAGTTGCGCGCCCAGCGCCTGCAATTCGTCGCGTGACGATTGACCCTTCCAGTAGCCTTCCTGGGCAAATTTGAGTTCGCGCTTTGCGCCGATACGGGGGAAGCCCAGGTTATGTGTTGTCGCCATGATGATGAACCGCTCCTGATCCTGAATGGATGAACGGGTCGATCATAGGGGGAACAGTTCATGAAATATAATGGCATTATTTCATTGTTCGATTAACTTTCTTCATGGGTCCGCGATGCTGGAGCGAAGCCATCTGGCGATCATTCGGGAAGTGGACCGTCAGGGCTCGCTGACGGCCGCCGCCAATGTCCTGTGCCTGACGCAGTCGGCGCTGAGCCATACCGTCAAGAAAATGGAGCAACAGCTTGGCACCCCGGTATGGGATCGCGAAGGCCGCAACTTGCGGCTGACCCAGGCCGGCCAGTATCTGCTCGCGCTGGCGAACCGAGTGCTGCCGCAGATGGAACACGCGGAAGACCGGATGAAGCAGTACGCGCAGGGCCAAAGAGGCACGCTGCGTATCGGCATGGAATGCCACCCGTGCTATCAGTGGCTGCTCAAAGTCGTGTCGCCTTATTTGACGCGCTGGCCCGACGTGGACGTCGACGTCAAACAAAGATTTCAGTTTGGCGGAATCGGTGCGCTGTTCGGATACGACATTGACGTGCTCGTCACCCCGGACCCGTTGAAGCGGCCTGGATTGCGCTTTGAGCCGGTATTCGACTACGAGCAGGTTCTGGTGGTTAGCGAAGAACATCCGCTGGCGGATGCGGCGTACGTCACGCCCGAACAACTGGCAAGCGAGGTGCTGATCACCTATCCCGTCGAAACCGATCGGCTGGATATCTACAATCAGTTCCTGACGCCGGCCAACGTCGTGCCGCGACGCCACAAGGTGATCGAAACGACCGACATCATGCTCCAGATGGTGGCGAGCGGGCGTGGTGTCGCCGCTCTGCCGCGATGGCTGGCAGAGGAATACGCGGACTCGATGCCGCTCGTGCCGCTCAAGCTTGGAAAGAAAGGGATCGCCAAGCAGATCTATCTCGGCACCCGCGATGCGGATGAGGCACTCGATTATCTGGCGGCATTCGTCGCACTCGCTCGCGAGTCTGATTGGAGTGGCGCCCGACTTCGCGTTTAGCGGATATCGGCTGACGGCAAGAAGTCGTCAGGGCCCCCAGGAGCGACAAAATATTGTCGCTCTTGCATACAGAGAGATTGCGAAAGAATATCCTGTGTGCTCGCGCACATCGGCAACGCATTGAGTCAGAAAAATATCCCGCAATGTGTGATAAAAGTCAGGGGCTAATAAAAAGCCTGACTGAACATACCGTCGGATTGTGATCGCGGATGAGCATTCAACCGGGCGTCATTGCGCTACGGAGGCGTTGTGATTCGAAACTGGCTTGGCGGGGTGTTGTTGGCAGCGTGTTTCGTAAGCAATGCCTTTGCGGGCGGCCCGGATTGTTCCCGGCCGTTTACGCTTGGATTGCACGACCACGGCCTGCTCTATTCGCTCGATACCGACAGCGGTATCGACAAAGACTTTGCAGACGAGCTGATCCGGCGTAGCGGTTGTCAGATAAAGGTCAGCCTCATGTCGCGCGCACGTATCTGGAAACTGATCGAGTCGGGCGCACTCGACTTCAGTCTTTCTGGCATTGCGAACGACGAACGCAATCAATATGCCTCGTTTGCGTGGTACTTCAGCAATAAATACTATCTGCTCGTGCGCAAGGACGCCGGCATCCATAACGTCGCCGACTTCGACCACAATGAGCACGCGCAGCTCGGCGTAATCCGCAGTTTTCGCTACAGCGCATCGGCCAACGAACTGGTCGACAGGCTGACCTCGGAAAACCGCGTAAGCCTGGCGGGTGGGCTCGAGCCTCTCTATCAGGCGCTTATTCTTCGGCAAATCCAGGGCATGATTATCGAGCCCTTCGACTACCCCGCGCTCGAGGAGAAAAGAATCCGCGACGTGACGACGATCGTTGAGTTCAACGATCCTTCGGTGCCGCACGGTCTGATCATGTCGAAGAAGGCGCTTTCGGCTACCGAACGGGAGAAATGGCGGGCACTGGTCGATGAAATGCGCGCTGACGGAACCGTGCGCCGCATCTTCGAAAAGTACTTCAGACCGGATCTGGCCGATTCCATGGTCAACTTCAAGGCGTCACCGTGATCCGGTTACGCTCCGTCCTGCTGCCGTTACTGGTTTTATCCGCGTCGCTCTGCGTGACCTGGATAGTCTGGAATCACGAACGGCAGGCGACTCGCAAAGAGCTTCGCACCCAGTTCGATTACACCATGGGTGACGCGGTGAGCCGCGTCGAGCAGCGCATGGGAACCTACGAACTGATGTTGCGAGGCGTGCAGAGCCTGTTCGCCGCGAACGGAACCATTGATCGCGACCGGTTCCGGCGCTATGTAAGCGCGCTCAATCTTGACGCGAACTTTTCCGGCGTTCATAGCGTTGGTGTGATCGAATGGGTGCCGGCGGCGCGTAAAGCGGCCCATATAGCGGACATGCGCCAGGGTGGCATTCCAGGCTACTCGATTCACCCCGACGGGCCGCGCCAGGATTATGCCCCGATCGTCCAGCGCGAGCCCTTTATTGACCTCGCGCGCAGCTCGCCCGGCTTTGACTCCTGGAGCGAAACGGTGCGGCGCTCTGCAATGGAGCAGGCCCGGGACTCCGGCATGGCATCCATCTCCGGAAAGGTGCGTCTCACGATCGACGAGGAAGCGGACACTCGGCCAGGTTTCATCATGTACCTTCCGATCTACGCTTCCGGCAAGGCGCAGGACAACCTTGTGCAGCGACGGGCGAACATTATCGGTTGGGTCTATGCATCGTTCCGTATGCACGATGTGATGGCCAGTCTCTACGGCGAACAGCCCCCCGGTGTCTCGCTGGCCATTTACGATGGCGTCGAGCCGTTGGAGGCTGCGCTGCTGCATCGCACGTCGGAGACAGACAACCGGGGTGCGCCCGCGCTCATTTCCGCCCACGAATATCTGGTTGTGGACGGGCACGACTGGATGCTCTCGATGAGCGCCTCCAACGCGTTTCGATCCCGGTTGGGACGCAATGCTGAAGCGTTAATTGCGGGCGCCGGCGGGGGATTGAGTCTCCTGCTGGCGCTTCTGACCTGGCTGATGATGACAGGGCGGGAGCGTGCCATGCGGCTAGCCTCGGCGATGACGCGGGAGTTGCGTGAGAACGAGGAGAAGTTTCGCGCCATTGCCGACTGCACGGTGAACCTGGAGATCTGGTGGGGACCGGACGGCAAACCTCGCTGGATCAATCCGTCGGTTGAGTACTACACGGGCTACTCGGTCGACGAGTGCATGGCGATGCCCGACTTCGCCCGCACGCTAATCCATCCGGAGGACATTTCACGCGTTGCGCCGGAATTCAAGAAGGGGCTTCAGGGTTCTCGCGGCGACGATCTGGAGTTTCGTTGCGTGCGCAAGGATGGATCGCCCCTCTGGCTGTCGCTCTCCTGGGTTCCGATCAGCAATCAGCGGGGCGACTTCATCGGATTTCGTACAAGCGGCCGCGATATTACCGAGCGTAAAAAGTCGGAGGAGAAGATCCGGGAACTTGCCTTTTACGACACGCTTACCCGCCTGCCCAATCGCGCGCTTCTGCTGGACCGCCTGAGGCAGGCCATGGTGGCCTGCCGGCAGAACAAGGTCTGCGGTGCCCTGATGTTCATCGACCTCGACCACTTCAAAACGCTAAACGATACGCTGGGACATGACAAAGGCGATCTGCTTCTGCGGCAGGTCGCGTATCGACTGTCGAGCAGTGTTAATGAGGGCGACACGGTCGCCCGGGTCGGCGGGGACGAGTTCGTTGTGGTGCTGGGCAATCTGAGTCTGGATCAGGCCAGGGCGACCGCGGAAACGGAGGCGGTGGGAGAAAGAATTCTCTCCGTGCTGGGGTGCGCCTACCAGCTCAATGGCATCCAGTTCCGGAGTACCGCAAGCATTGGCGTCACCGTATTCAGCGGAGAGCAGACTTCCACCGACGAGCTTTTCAAGCAGGCCGATCTCGCCATGTATAAATCGAAGGAACGCGGGCGCAATGCCATGTGCTTCTTCGACCCTGCGATGCAAACGGCAGTGCTAAGGCGTGCCGAGCTTGAGGTGGGTCTGCGCAACGCCGTTGAGGAGAACCGGTTTGTCATTCACTATCAGGCGCAGGTGATTGACGGCAACCATATAACCGGTGCGGAAGCGCTCGTGCGCTGGGCGCATCCTGAGCGCGGCCTGATACCTCCGGGTGAGTTTATCCCGATCGCGGAGGAATCCGGATTGATTCTCGAGATGGGGCGAACGGTACTGGTGTCCGCGTGCGCCCAGCTCGCCCTGTGGGCGACGCGGCCGTCAATGGCGCATATGTCGATATCCGTGAACGTAAGCGCGCGGCAATTTCGTGAACCTGACTTCGTGGATGGTGTCCTCGCGGTCATCAACCGGACTGGGGCGAGGGCGGACAAGCTGAAGCTCGAACTGACCGAGAGTGTGCTCGTTGAGAACGTACAGGACATTATCGAAAAGATGAGTGCTCTTCGCGCTCGGGGCGTGACGTTTTCCCTGGATGACTTCGGGACTGGCTACTCTTCGCTGTCTTACCTGAAAAGATTGCCGTTGGACCAGTTAAAGATTGACCGGTCGTTCGTACGCGACATTCTGGTCGACCCCAACGACGCTGACATCGCGCGAACAATCGTGGCGCTTGCCCGAAGTTTTAACCTGGGCGTTATTGCCGAAGGCGTTGAAACGGAAGCGCAAAGAGATTTTCTGGCAGTAGCAGGATGTCATGCCTACCAAGGTTTCCTCTTTTGCAAGCCGCTTCCGATTCAGGGTTTTGAGCAGTTTGTGAACCTGTTCAATTCCCGCGACCGGATGGAAGACCAGCCGGCCGGGCGTGATGAGAGAAACGTGGGTTCAGGTACGGTAACCGGATCTTTATGACGTCACGATCCTGGCTAACGTAATGGCATGTTCGGGGCATGCCGTTACGCACAAGCCGCATGCGCGGCACGCATCGGCGTTTGGCGTATACGCGATTTTCATTCCGTGTATGCGCAGCTTGAATTTGTGCAGCGCGCCTAACTGCTGGTAGTCAGCCGTGTCGATCCGGCGGATTTCGAAAACGTCCTCGGGACAGACTGCCGCGCAATCGCCCTTGCCTTCGCACCGTTTCAGGTTAACGATCGGAGCGATCACGCCTGCGTCCTGTTTGCATGCCGAAGCCGATGCCTTGCTCATGCCTGATCCTCGTTGCGCTTGCCCTCTTCGGATGAGATATTCTTCTGAAAGTTTTCGCGTTCTTCCGGCGTCATCCGTTCCCACCGACGCCAATGCCGGTGTCCATGGCAACCGCCGCGCCCCCGAAAACCGCCGAAGAGAATCCGGCTCAGGATCAACAGGCCCATCGCGTGCAAATAATCGATTGAACGGCCGCCAATGAATAGCGCAGGGACTACCCAATTCCACAGCGCCATCACCATCCATCCCAGTACCGCAATGCCCACCAGCACCAGCAGTACTTTGCCGAAGCATCTGAGTTTGAATCTCATCGACTTGCTCCTTTAAATATCCAGTTCGTCATACACGGCTTGCAGGCGAGCGCGCAGATGCAGTACTGCGTAGCGCTTGCGTGCCAATAGCGTGTTCACGCCGACACCGCTTTCGGATGCCAGCTCCTTGAAGCTGCGCCCTTCGAGTTCATGGGCGACAAAGACGTCGCGCTGATTCGCCGGCAATTCGTTGAGCGCGTCTTCCAGGGCTTCCAGCAGGATTGACCTTGCATAGACGGCTTCCGGGCCGGCGTCGGTCGACGGCAGGGCGAGATCCAACCGATAGTCGGCGTCGTCGGGGTCGTCGGCCATGTCGGCCAGCGGTTCCTCGCGGCGCTTGCGAAAGCGGTCGATGATGCGGTTCCGTGCGACGCGAAACAGCCACGCGCTCACCTGTTCAATCGGCGCGGGGAGCCGGTAGGCTTGCACGAACTCGTGAAATACATCTTGCAAGATGTCTTCAGCCTCGCCCTGGTCGTGCACGCGGCGCCGGATGAAATTGCCGAGTTTCGACCGCTCACGCAACACAGTTGCAGTGATGTCCTTATCTCGTTCGATCATCGGGTTCGGGGTGCGCGGCGGTTCCATACGTCTGTAGACGTTTGGCGACTGGAAATATTGTCTGCGAGGGGAAATTTGACGTGGCGGATCGGCACTCCGGTTTCATCTCGAGTGCAAGGATCCACCGTATTGATGGGGTGCGGATCGTGATCGAGGCGGCCTGGCTCGTGAGTCTGGGTGCGTTGACGCGCCTGATTATCCCTGAACGCGCCATCGCTCGCGCTATCCGCGAGCGCCAATAGCCAGCCTCACGAACTCGTTTGCCGGCTTTGGCGACAGGCGAACCAGCGCCGCGACGTTGCGGGCTCCTGCGCACGCTCCTCAACCGCGCGCCACCACTTCTCGCCGCGGTGTGGCTCGCCCAGATCCAGCCGTTCGCCCATGCGAGGTGTCGCAAGCGGAATACCGCGCACGGCGGTGAGCCCGACCACGCGTTCGTAGGGTTCCTGCCAGCGATGCATCGCCAGGTCGAACGTGCCGTTGTGAACCGGCACCAGCCAGCGCCCGCGCAGATCGACGTGTGCCTGCACGGTCTCGTCGGGCTGCATGTGGACGTACGGCCATTGGGCATCGTAGGCGCCTGTTTCGAGCAGCGTCACGTCGAATGGACCCAACCGTTCGCCAATCGTCTTGAAGCCGTCGAAGTAGCCCGTGTCGCCGCTGAAGAACACGCGCAGCGCCTCGTCGACGATCACCCACGAGGCCCACAAGGTGCTGTTGCCGTCAAAGAGACTGCGGCCGGAGAAATGCTGCGCCGGTGTTGCCGTGAACGCCAGGCCGTCGATCTCGACGCTCTGCCACCAGTCGAACTGGCGTACCTGCGACGCGTCGATACCCCATTCGATCAGGCGGTCGCCGACGCCGAGCGGCGTCAGAAACACCGCCGTTTTCGCGGCGAGCGCCAGCACCGTTTCGCGGTCCAGATGGTCGTAATGGTCGTGCGACAGGATCACGCCGCGCAGCGGCGGCAAGTCTTCGAGCGCAATGGGCGGTGCATGGAAGCGCTTCGGACCGAAGCGCCGGAACGGCGATGCACGTTCGGCGAAAACAGGGTCAGTCAGCCAGAACTGACCACGCAGCTTGAGCAGCATGGTCGAATGTCCGAGGCGATACAGGCTCCGATCCGGTGCGGCGTCGAGTTGTTCACGCGACAGGGCATCCACGGGCAGGGCGCCCGCCGGGACCGTGCCGTCCGGTTTGTTGAGCAGGATATTCCACACGATGCTCAACGTCTTAGCGATTCCTTCAACAGGACGCGGCTTGACGTTCCGGAAGCGCTCGCCGTCGTGCTGAGCCGACGTGTCGAACGATTCGCGCCCGCGTCGCGCCGCCGTCAGGCCCAGGGTGCGGCGAATAGAACCGGTGAACGATGTCATGCAAACCGCCTCGATGCAGAAAGTAGACTGTTGAGTGTAGTTTGTTTTTGAGAAAAGTAAACTGCCCGGTGTAAAATTTAGGGATGAACACCAGTGATATCCCCCTTCGTCTGACCGACCGCAAGCGCGCTGCCGTCATTGAGGCGGCCATCGAAGAATTTCTCGCGGCCGGCTTCGACGCGACCAGCATGGACCGTATCGCGGCGCGCGCGAGTGTCTCCAAGCGAACGGTCTACAACCATTTTCCGAGCAAGGAAGCGCTGTTCGCCGCGATCCTGCGGCAGTTGTGGGAGTCGAGCGACACGGGAGCGGCGCCGGTTTATTCGGGCACGCATCCCTTGCGTGCGCAGTTGCTTCAGCTTCTGTTGAAGAAACTAAGCCTGTTGAACGACGAGGCGTTTCTGTCCCTCGCGCGTGTGGCGATCGCCGCAGGCATTCATTCGCCGGAGCGCGCGCGCGATATGGTGACCCGCATGGGTGAGCGGGAGGAAGATTTGACCGTGTGGATTCGCGCGGCCGCTGCCGACGGCCGCCTCAAGACGGCGGACCCGATGTTCGCCTCGCAGCAGTTGCAGGGCCTGGTCAAAGCGTTCGCTTTCTGGCCGCAGGTGACGATGGGCCAGCCGCCGCTCGGTGTGGATGAGCAACGGCAGGTCGCGGAATCTGCAGCCGATATGTTTCTTGCGCGCTATGCGTGACGTGTGGGCGACGAGATGTTTTACGCGTCTTTCAGCCAGGACATTTCTACGGGTGACACCACGAGGCGCCGGGACTCCCGTTTCAGTTCGAAGATGAACCCGACCAGGATCATGGAGTCGGCATAGGGGATTGGGAATACCTGAGGATTTTCCGCGGTGCGTAACGGGTGCGCCGGGGTATCGGCTGTCGTCGCGGCATTCTCGCGGACGCTTTCCAGTTCGTCAGCCATGGCCTGGCCACTGACTTTCTGGACGCGGCTACGCAGGTCGCTGAAGGGTTCGATGCGCGCCCCGTCTTCGTTGTATTCGGGCACTTCATAGATGAACCAGGACATGTGCGTCTCCAGAGAAAGGGGGAGACATTTTAGCAGTGGGCATCACGCCTCCGCGTTTTCCTTGCTCCAGAAACCGGGCCGCACTCAGTCACCATCACAAAAAAGCTGAGACAAAAGTCTCACCCAGTCAGATGCTGCACTGCGGTGTGATCTTCCGGAACCCGCATGCTAAAAGTCATCCTGAGCGTGCCGCCCAGCGATGCGCGCCGAGCCGACCGGAGACATTCATGCCCTATGTTCCGCAAGTGAGACACATCGACCGGATCCGCAGGTTGATCGAAGGCCGGACGTCCGGTCGCGGCGCCGATGCTACGCGGCTGGCTTCGTCGTATTGGCGCTCGCTTGAGCAATATCATCTCGATCCTGGCCTGACAAAGGGTCCGCGCATTCTGACCGCGCCGGAATTACGCGACGTGCAACATCGGGAAGAATCGGTTTTACGGGCCTCAGGAGAGTGTCTTTCGCGTCTGCATGAGACGGTACGCGAAGCGGACTACTGCGTGATGCTCACCGACGCGCAGGGCGTGACGATCGATTATCGCGTTGACCGGGATCGGCGCAACGACTTCAAACGAGCAGGACTTTATTGGGGCTCCTGCTGGTCCGAGCGGGAAGAGGGAACCTGTGGCGTTGCGGCCGTGCTGCTCGATTCCCAACCGATCACGGTTCATAAGACCGATCATTTTCGCGCCGCTTTTACCGCGTTGACGTGCAGCGCCTCACCGATCTTTGGGCTCGAAGGCGAACTGATCGGCGTGCTGGATGCGTCCGCGATTCGCTCGCCTGACGAGCGCGAAAGCCAGCGGCTGATCAATCACATCGTGCGCCATAGCGCGGTGTTGATCGAGGACAGTTTCTTTCTCAACGCGACCACGGATTGCTGGGTCTTGCTGGCGCACCGGAATCGCCACTACGTGGAAGCCCAGCCGGAGATTCTGATCGCCTTCGATGCGCGTGGAAATGCGGTCGCGGCCAATCGCCGGGCCAAAGAGTGTGTGCCAGGCCTTGACGGGTTGCCACGGCCTGTCTCCGAGTTATTCGATGTCCGCGCCGAACGTCTTCTGGATGTCAGGCCTGGTCGCGACATGGTCTCGATGAAATTTGCGGGCAATGGCTCGCCTCTCTATGCGCGGGTTCGTCCGCCCGTCATTCGCGCGCAACGGCAACCTGCGCCGAAGCCCCGGGATCCCGCCCGCGAGGCGCAACCCACACTCACCGATATCGACGCCCTTGAGCGCGAGCGCATCGTCAACGCCTTGACGAATGCGAAATGGCGACCGGACGAGACCGCCCAAATCCTTGGCATCTCGCGCGCGACGCTTTACAGACGGATCGCGAAGTTCGGGATTGTCCCGCCTCACCGGCAATAGCGGTCCACGATTATCTAGCGGGCGAAGAACCCGCGCATCACTTCGACGTTTCACTAATCCGTATCGAATGGAGGAGCAGCCATGCCTGAAAATAATGCAAGCCGGACCATTACACATATTCTGGAGTCCATGGAATCGGCGCTTAAACGCGGCGATACCGCGGCAGCCGTCGCGTTGTTTCAACCGGAGTGCTACTGGCGCGATCTGGTCGCGTTTACCTGGAATATCAAAACCATGGAGGGCCGGGACCAGATCGGCGCCATGCTCGACGCACAACTCGACGCCATTAAGCCAACACGGCTGCGGGTTGCTGAACATGAAACACCGAGCGAAGCCGACGGCGTCGCACAGGCGTGGATCACATTCGAAACGGAAGCCGCGCGCGGCAGCGGCTTTATCCGCGTGAAGGATGGCCTGATCTGGACCTTGCTGACCACCATGGGTGAACTGAAAGGCCATGAAGAACCCAAAGGCAATCGCCGTCCAATGGGTGCGGAACATGGCGCACGCATGGATCGAACGAGCTGGAAGGAGCGTCGTGAAGCCGAGGCGCAGGCGCTGGGCCGCGCGGAACAGCCCTACTGTTTGATCGTGGGTGGCGGCCAGGGTGGGATCGGCCTGGGCGCGCGTCTGCGGCAGTTGGGTGTGCCGACGATTATCGTGGATAAGAATCCACGTCCTGGCGACGCCTGGCGCAACCGCTACAAGTCATTGTGTCTGCATGATCCGGTCTGGTACGACCATATGCCTTATTTGCCATTCCCGGATAACTGGCCGGTTTTCACGCCCAAGGACAAGATCGGCGACTGGCTTGAGATGTACACCAAGGTCATGGAATTGAACTACTGGGGGGCGACCACGTGCAAGTCCGCGCGATATGACGAAGCGGCGGGCGAATGGGTGGTCGAGGTCGAGCACGACGGTGAGGCGCTGACGCTGCGGCCAAAGCAGCTTGTGCTTGCCACGGGCATGTCGGGTAAGCCGAATATCCCCTCGTTCAAAGGCATGGATGTGTTCAAGGGTGAGCAGCATCACTCATCGAAACATCCGGGGCCCGACGCGTACAAGGGCAAGAAAGTGGTGGTGATCGGCGCGAACAATTCGGCGCACGATATCTGCGCGGCGTTGTGGGAGGCGGGTGTCGACGTTACGATGGTTCAGCGTTCGTCCACCCATATCGTCAAGTCAGATTCGCTGATGGAGCTTGCTCTCGGCGATCTTTATTCCGAGCGCGCGGTGGCGTCAGGCATGACGACGTCGAAAGCCGACCTGACGTTTGCGTCGATTCCGTACAGGATCCTGCACACGTTTCAAAAGCCCGTATTCGACGCGATCAGGGAGCGCGACGCAGCGTTTTACGATCGTCTGGAAAAGCGGGGTTTCATGCTTGATTTCGGGGACGACGACTCGGGGCTCTTCATGAAATATCTCCGGCGCGGGTCGGGTTATTACATTGATGTTGGCGCCGCCGACCTTGTTGCGGACGGCAAGATCAAACTAAAGAGTGGCGTGGATGTGGCCGAACTCAAGGAACACGCTGTCCTGCTAAGCGATGGCACCGAGCTGGAGGCAGATCTCGTCGTCTATGCAACCGGCTATGGGTCGATGAACGGCTGGGCCGCCGATCTCATCTCGCGTGAAGTGGCGGATAAAGTGGGCAAAGTGTGGGGGCTGGGTTCGAATACCACGAAGGACCCGGGACCGTGGGAAGGCGAGCAACGCAACATGTGGAAACCCACACAGCAGCCTGCGTTGTGGTTCCATGGCGGTAATCTGCATCAGTCGCGTCACTACTCCCAATACTTATCGCTGCAATTGAAGGCGCGCATGGAGGGCATTGCGACGCCGGTTTATGGCCTCCAGAAAGTGCATCATCTTTCCTGACGCCGGCGTGTGATCGATGCGCGTCTTCGCGATCCCGTTCTGACGGATACGGATACGGATACGGGTGCGGGTGGCGGCGCGCATCGACAAATCAGCGCGCCGCCTTGCGCAATGAAGCGGTCCATGCCGAACGCAGGCAAAACACGACGAGCGGTTTAGCCCGGATTGATTTCATCCTGGCTTCGTCGTGTAGTGCGGGGACCGAGGATCCGTAGCGTGATAGCCACGACTAGAAGCGCCGCCGCGATGATACCGAACATGGCGCCCGCTCCTTGCTGGTTCAATACGGGGAGCAATATGAACGGCAACATGCCGCTAACGATGCGGGACAGCGAGTAAGTACTGCCGATAGCCGTTGAGCGCACACTAGATGGAAAGATCTCGGACTGGTAGACGTGGTACGCGTTGCTGAAGACGTTCGATGCACATGTTGTCAACACGCCAAAGAGAACGATCAGCGTCGAGTTGTTGGAATAGGCGAAACCCAAGCCAAAAACCGCGATTGACAGTATTGCGCCGATAACCAGCGTGCGGCGTTCTATCCAGTTGAGTAGCGGAATCGAAAGCAAGGATCCGACCGGATAGCCGAGAAATGACAGAGCCATAAAAAGCGTTCCGTCAGTGACGTCATAGCCACGGCTTTTCACCACCGTGCTGGCCAGTGTGCCAAACCCGTAGTAGCCAAATCCCTGAAGCAGATGGAAGACGGTCAACATCAGATAACGCTTGTTATAGGGCGGCCGACGCAGCAACGCAATTCGCTCACCCAACGTCATCGGATTTCGCTTGGCGCCCGCTTCAGGTGAAATGACCGACACCGTCACACCCGCGCTTTGCGCAAAGCGCCGAAGCATGGCGTGAGCCTCCTCGACGCGACCCTGCGCCAATAGCCAGCGCGGGCTTTCGGGCAACTTATGTTGCACAAGCAGAACCAGTACTGCGCCCAGGCTGCCGATGACCAGAATAACGCGCCAGCCAGCCACGGCGCCAAAGTGCCAAGGATTGAGCCACAGCGCGAGGAACCCCACCAGCGGCACCGCCACATACGACGTGGTGTAGGCCCATGCGGCCATTCGTCCGCGACGTTCCTTGGGCAGAATCTCGGACAGGAAGCTATCGGCAACGGGATAGATTGCACCTACGCCAATGCCCGTGAGAAAGCGGCAGATCACCAGCATCTCGGCGTTGACCGAGAACGCGCCGATGAGCGAAAAGCCGCTGTACCAGATCAGATTGAATAAGAAAGCCTTGCGCCGGCCGATTCGGTCAGCCATGCTGCCCAGAAAAAATGCACCGAAGAACATGCCGATAAACGCCGAGGCCAACAGCAACTTGAAGTCCGTGCTGTGTCGATCGATACCGTATTCTCCCTGAAGTGCCGTACCGATTGAGCTGACAAGGAAAATTTCGAACATGTCGAAGAACAATCCAATGCCGATAACCCACACCACAAATCGATGTAGCGAACCGGCCGGCATGTTGTCCATCCAGCCGCCCAACGTGGTGGCGTCAGCATGAAGGGCGCGTGTATCGTCGGTTGCGCCTGGTTCGGATGAAACAATGCGCGGATGGGCGGTCGCAGATTCGCTCGCACCGAGATTACTGATGGTCATGCTTGTCTCCGTTGCTTTGTATTTGGGGCGGCTTATGCGCCGTTCACCACGTTGATCGGCGCGCCCGCATGGAACGCGGCGAGGTTGGCTTCGATGCCGGCATTGAGCCGGTTCGCGGCATTCGTCGCCGCCCAACTGATGTGCGGCGTGACGATCAGATTGGGATGCGCGCACGTGAGCAAGGGCTCATGCGGATCCGGTGGTTCCTGAGGGAGTACGTCGAGCGCGGCGCCGCCAAGATGGCCGGTCGCGAGCGCTTCGACCAGCGCCGCCGAATCGACAAGACCGCCGCGGGCGCTGTTCACGAGTAGCGCGCCGCGTTTCATGGCGCGAAGCGTGGGTGCGTCGATCAGGTTGCGAGTCGCTTCCGTCAGTGGGCAATGGAGCGAGAGAACATCGGCGGACCGCGTCACGTCGTCGAATGGCGTGAAGCCTTCGCGAACCGCCGGCCGTCCGCGGTGCTCCGCGAATATCACGTTCATGCCGACCGCGCGGGCCAGCCGCGCGAGCGAATTGCCAATCGCGCCGCGCCCGACAATGCCGAGTGTCGAGCCGGCGATGTCGAGAATCGGCGCATCGTGCACGCAGAAATACGGCGACGCCGGCCAGGCGATGCGAGCGGCGTCACGATAAGCGAACAGATTGCGCCGCAAAGCAAAGATCGATGCGAGCGCCCATTCGGCCACGCTTTGGTCTGAATAGCCCGGCACATTGGACACGATCACGCCGGACTCGCGACATGCGTCGATATCGATGCAGTCGAAGCCCGTCGCGGCGACACAGACAAAGCGAAGTTTCGGCAGACGGTCCAGATCGGCCGCGCGGATCGGCACTTTGTTCGTGATCGCAATGGCGGCATCTTCGAGCGCATGGACCACGTCGGCGGCGCGCGTAGTTGGGCGCGCGGACCAGTCGCTCGCCCAGCCCGGCGCGGTGAGCGGTGTGGGCAGCGTGCCGCTGTCGAGCAGGACGATGTTCATCGAACCTCCGCCTGGCGCCGCGTGGGCCGCAAAGGCACGCTGTTCCGGTTGCCGAAGAACGGCACGTGAAAATCGGCGGAGTGTGATTGTGATTGTGATTGTGGAGAGCGGAGTGTCATTGCGTCACTCCATCAGTTCGGATATCTCGATCAGATTCAGATCGGGATCTCGCACGTACACGGAACGAATCTTCTGCGTGGCGCCGGTGCGCGCAACCGGGCCTTCGACGATCGGCCATTGGCAGCGGGCGAGATGGGCAATCACGTCGTCGAGCGGCACAGTGACGATGAAGCACAGATCGAGCGCGCCCGGTACGGGAACGTGGGCCTTCGGCTCGAATTCGGCGCCACGCACGTGGACGTTGATCTTCTGATTGCCGAAGCGAAATGCGATACGTCCTTCGCCAAACGTCTCGAGTTGCATTTGCATGACCTCGGTATAGAACCGCTTCGTTGCAGCGAAGTCGACGCAGGTGAGTACGAGATGATCGAGGTGGTCGATGAGCGCCATGTCATGCTCCTTGCGAAAATGCACGTTGTTCCGGCAGGCCGTCAGCCGTGGCGCAAGGCATCGAATGCAGGTCGAGGCGCCGTCCGGCCTTGAGCAGTTGGCTCGGCACGTCGTGGCCGATCAGTTGAGGAAGCAGGGCGGAGGCGGACAGCACGGCAGCGAGATCCACGCCGGTGTCGTAGCCGTCGAGTTCGAGCATGTGCACCAGTTCCTCGGTGCAGACGTTACCCGTGGCGCCTGGCGCGTAGGGACACCCGCCGAGACCGCCGAGCGACGCGTCGAAACGGTCGATGCCGGCTTGCAGCGCGGCGAGCGTGTTGGCGAGCGCCATGCCGCGCGTGTTATGAAAATGCAGTGTGAGTTCGAGCGCGGCGAAACGCTCGCGCGCGGCAGCGCACAGCGCGCCAACCTGCGATGGGTAGGCCATGCCAGTGGTATCGCACAACGTCACGCCATGCACGCCGAGGTCGGCGAAGCGCTGCATCCAGTCCAGCACTTCGGCCTGCTCGATGTCGCCCTCCATCGGGCAGCCCATCGCCGTGGACAGCGACACGTTAATCGCCACCTTCGTTTGTTTGACCACGCCGATCACGTCGCGCAACTGGGCGAACGACTGCTCGCGACTCATGCGTAAGTTCGCGCGGTTGTGACTCTCGCTGACCGACATCACGAGATTGACTTCATCGACACCGCACGATAGCGCGCGTTCGGCGCCGCGCAGATTCGGAACGAGCACGGTGTAGACAACACCTTCACGTCGCGCGATCCGATGCATCACGGCTTCGGCGTCGCGCAATGCGGGAATCGCCTTCGGCGAGGTGAATGAGGTCACTTCGATCTTGGCGTAACCGCACGCGCTCAGACGATCGATCAGTTCGATCTTGGCTTCGGTGTCGACGAACCGGGCCTCGTTCTGAAAGCCGTCGCGGGTGGCGACTTCCTGGATATATAGACGCTTGTTGCTCATGCCGTGCTCCTGTTCAGATGATGCCGCGTTCGCGCCACGCGTCGCGCGTCGCCGTGCCGATGCCGAGGTTGTCCAGCACCTTGTCGGTGTGCTGGCCGAGCGTGGGCGCACGCGTGTTCACCTCGCCCGGCGTCGCGCTCAGCTTCGGCACGATGCCCGGCACTTGCACCGGCGTGCCATCGGGCAACTGGGCGTCGAGGATCATGTCGCGTGCGTGGTAATGCGGGTCGCTTGCAATGTCGGCGACGTCGTAGATTTTTCCGGCGGGAATGCGTGCTTCATTGAGGGCGGCGAGCACGTCGTCGAGCGTGCGGCGGTTGGTCCAGTCGGCGATTGCGGCATCCAGCCGCTCGACGTTCTTTACGCGGCCATCGTTTTGAGCGAGTGCGGGATCGTCGGCCAGATCCTGACGGCCGATCAGTTCCATCAGACGCCGGAAGATGCTGTCGCCATTGCCGGCGATCAGCGCGTATTTGCCGTCGCTGCAGCGGTACGCGTTGGACGGCGCGATCCCAGGCAGGCTGCTACCCGCCGGTTCGCGCACGGTGCCGAACGCCGAGTACTCGGGCAGCAGGCTTTCCATCATGTTGAAGACCGATTCGTAGAGCGCGACGTCGATCATCTGGCCGGCCCCGCCGTTCTGGTCGCGATGGCGCAACGCGAGCAGGATGCCGATGACGCCGTGCAGGGCGGAGAGGGAGTCGCCGATGGATATGCCCACGCGCACGGGCGTGCGGCCGGACTCGCCGCTCAGATGCCGCAAGCCGCCCATCGCTTCGCCGATGACGCCGAAGCCGGGACGGTCGCGGTAGGGGCCGCTTTGCCCATAGCCGGACACGCGCAGCATCACGAGGCCAGGATTCAAGGCATGCAGTTCATCCCAGCCGAGGCCCCATTTTTCGAGTGTGCCGGGGCGAAAGTTTTCGATCAGCACGTCGCTTTGCGCGACCAGTTGGCGAGCCACGTCCTGGCCTTCGGGCGAGCGAAGATCGAGCGTGACGGATTCCTTGTTGCGCGATTGCGCCGCCCACCAGACAGACGTGCCCTCATGCAGCAGGCGCCATTTGCGCAGCGGGTCGCCGGTGCCGGGCGGTTCGATCTTGATGACATGGGCGCCGAACTCGGCGAGCATTTTTCCAGCGAAGGGACCCGCGATGAGCTGGCCCATTTCGAGCACGCGAACGCCTTCCAGCGGCTTCGTCATGGTTGTCTCCTTGCAAACGTCGTTCTCTTGACGCTCACTTTGCGACAACCCACGCCTGCTGAAAATCAATCGATTCTCAATGACCCTTTCCATTCTGGAAAGGGTTGGCGAACTTAACCGGGCTTAACCGGGCTTAACCGTCTGTGCGGCCGGACATGAAATCGAACAGGCGCAGCGCGTCGGGCGACAGCGTATCGCGCGACAGTGTGCCGATCCGCAAGGTGCGATGCGCCCAGGCGTCGGTGAGTTCAATGGCGCGCAGGCCAGCCGCGAGAATGTCGGAGCGTACGGCGCCCTCGGGCAATATGCCGATGCCGAGCCCGTGCTCGATCATCCGGCAGATGCCATCGAAGCTGCTCACCTGGATGCGCAGTTTGAGCGCCCGGTCCGCATTGAAGGCAGCATCGAGCAGCCGCGCGAGCAGTGAACTGCCTTCGGTCAGGCCGACGTACTCGAAGTCGAGCGTATCGGCGAAAGCGACTTCCTTGAGGGACGCGAGCGGATGGCCCTTCGGTACCAGCAGTACGAGCTTGTCCTGACGGTACGCGGCCTTGTCGATATCCGGCGCCAGCACGTTGTCCGCAAAGATGCCGATGTCGGCGTCGCCGCTGCGGATCGCCGCGACGATAGCGTCGCTGAAGCGCTCTTCCAGCGATATCTTCACGCTCGGATTGTCGGCGAGAAAGGCCTGCACATCGTGCGGCAAGAACTGGATGATCGCTGACGTGTTGGCCCAGACCCGTACGTGTCCACGCACGCCGGCGGCGTAGTCGCTCATCTCGTTGGCCATGCGGTTCACGCGATCGACGACTTGCCTTGCGTGCGCGAGCAGCCCCTTGCCGGCGGCCGTCAACTCGATGCCGCGCGGCTGCCGCAGCATCAGCGTGCAATCGATGCTGCGTTCCAGGTCCGCCATGCGCTTGCTGACCGCCGACAATGTCAGGCAGGTGCGCTCGGCCGCTTTTGTCAGGCTGCCGAGTTCTGCCACGACAATGAAAACGCGCAGTGATTGCAGGTCGTAATGTGAGGAGCGGGTCATGGGTGTGTTTCGTTTAGCGCGCGGGAAGGCGATCGCCCTGAGCGTTGGATCCTGACATGGCGGACTGACTTCGTAAGAAGCATAGCAGGGAGAGGGGCGCCACCGGCCGCGAGATCGACGCTGTACGGGCTACCGCGCGCCGTTCGCCGGCTTCGACCGATCTGAGCGTCACCGCACAGACTCGCTGAACCAACCATACGATTCTGAAGTCTCAACGCTCTGTTGCACCAGGTCCTCGAGCCTCTCGGGCAAACCAGCAGAGCGATCGCGCTACTACGATGAAACCGTCCGTTCTCCGCGTGCTGTCCACCCTCGCTTCGCTGGGTGTGGGATTGTCGTCAGCCGTGTGTAATGCCTATGCGCTCGACACACAACTGAACTGCCAGTCGAACCCGCATGATTTCATTGCTCCGCTTCTGGACGAACAGTCGATCGATTCAAAACCAATGCGCATTGAAGCGAACTCGGTCAACGCATTTCGTCCCGCGCGCGGCAGCAGCCTGACGGCATTCGGCTTTCATGTCTATGCGGTCTTCGGATATCAGCAAAACGATCCCATCTTCAAACAAGGCAGCGGTCAACCGGCTAGTTCCTCGACGTACGGCGTGGTGGTGACCGCCTCCGCCGCTTCGGTCGAGGCGAGCGTTCGGCGGGCAGGCAGCGATGCGGCCATTCGCGAAGTCGTTCCTTTTTTTCTCACCGCCGTTTTTTGCGGCGGGCATTGAGGCCCGCGCGGCGCCGCCGCCGTTGCCGGATTCCCGGCGATCACTCGGGGCACGACTGAACGCGTGTGAGCACGCGGGCGGGACTTGTCAGCCCCGCCAGTGCTTCGCACGCGAGTTCATCAATAGCGCCTGTCAGTCATCCTGATCAACTAGCATTCGCCCACGCCGCAGCCGTGGCAGCCGCGAAGTCCCGGTAGGATCTTGGCTGCCGCCCGAGCAGCGCTGCCAGCCGATCGACTTCGGCTTTCGAAGCGACGGCGCCGTCCTGTTGATACCGGCGCATCATCAGGCGCATGTCGTAGGCGAGCCATCCCGGCGCGACCGCCTTAAGACGCTGTTCGAGGATGTCGAGATCGTCGCCCCCGTAGCGAATCGGACGTCCCAGTGCCTCGGCCCAGATCGCGGCGATAGTGTCCGATGTCAGCGCATCGGGACCGACGAGTTCGTACGTTTCGCGCGGCAACGGGTTGGCGGCGCGCTCGCGGCGCAGGAGTTCGCGTGCCGCGGCGTCGCCGATATCGCGGACATCGACCATGGAAATACCCTTGCCGCCAATCGGCATGCCGTAGACGCCGTGGGTCAGGAGCGGGTCTTTCTGCCTGACATCGTTCTGGATGAAATAGGCAGGGCGCAGCACCGTCGCCGGCAGGTCGTCGTGCTCGATCATGCGTTCGACCGTGTGCTTGCCGGTGAAGTGCGGCACGTCGACGTATTCCGCGCCCTTGAAAACCGACAGATAGACCATGCCCTTCACGCCGGCTTCCCGCGCGACGCTGAGCGTCTGCAAAGCCTGCGTCAGTTCGTCCGCTGCGTTGGGGGCCAGCAGGAACAACGTGCTGACGCCGTTCATTGCGCGCCGCACGGCATCGATGTCAGCCAGGTCGCCCTTGACTGCGGTGACGCCATCCGGGAATTGGGCCTTTTCCGGTGAGCGGGTCAATGCCCGCACTTCGGCGCCGCTGCCGTTCAGATGGTTGAGAACCTGCTTGCCGATCACACCTGTGCTGCCAGTTACGAGGATTGCCATGACGATCTCCTGGGGTTGAATGGACTCGGTGAGTCCGTGAGACGAACAATAGTCGTTCCATTGGATGGCCGAAAGTGCCAAAATTCAGACACCTCGTCTCGAATATGGAACGATCATGGATTTGACATCACTGGCAGATTTCAATGCCGTCGCCTTGCACGGCGGCTTCGGGCCGGCCAGTCGCGCGCTCGACCGTCCCAAGGCCACACTGTCGCGTCGTGTGGCCGAACTGGAAGAAGACCTCGGCGTGCGGCTGATCGAGCGGGGCGCACGCAGACTGCGTCTGACCGAGGAAGGTCTTGCACTCCACGAACGCACGCGGGGGCTCATGACGGAGATTCAGGAGGCGGGCGAGGCGGTCGCGTCGCGCGCGCCGGTGCCGCGTGGGCGCTTGCGCATCAGCGCGCCGGTCGTTTTCGCGCATGTCCTGCTGTGCCGGATCGCTGCGCGCTTTGCGCAGGCCTATCCGCAGGTTGAGCTCGAAATCATTGCGGAAGACCGTGTTGCGGACCCGGTGGAGGACGGCTACGACCTGGTGATCCGTGTCGATCCACCGCATGACGAGCAACTCGTCGGGCGGCGCATTCTGGGTGATGAACGTCTCGTGGTTGCGTCGCCAACCCTGTCAATACCGTCGATACCCGCAAGCGAAGTCGATGCGTTTCAGGTACCGGCGGTCATGTCGGTCGGGGCGCCCCCTGGTATCCACTGGAACGTGCGAACGGAAGACGGCGGTGTGAGCGTCATCGTGCCGACGCCGGTGCTGCGGATGTCATCGCTGTTGATGGTGCGCGAGGCGGTGTTGCAAGGCGTGGGCGTGGCTCTCCTGCCTCGCTTGCTGGTCGAGCAGGATGTGCAGGCAGGACGGCTTGTTTGCTGGGGAGCGGAAGCGGGTTCGCCCGTGGAAATCTGGGCGCTTTATAGTTCGCGCCGTTTGCTGAGTGCCAAGGTCCGCGCGTTCATGGATATGCTGAAACCGGACACGCTCAAGTTCTGAGGGGCGGCTCCTTGAACAGGGCAAGTGCGCGGAAACCTGCTGCCCGGAAACACGCACGACACGC
Organism: Paraburkholderia haematera; assembly: GCF_905220975.1. Lineage (GTDB taxonomy): Bacteria > Pseudomonadota > Gammaproteobacteria > Burkholderiales > Burkholderiaceae > Paraburkholderia > Paraburkholderia haematera. Next base: position 362,734 of record NZ_CAJNBK010000005.1, read on the forward strand.
AATGGCGATAACTTGAGCGATACTCGCGAACTCGCGAATGGCCGGCATAAATATGCCTGCTGAATTTCCCACGTTTCACTCGATAATTTTCGGCGATTTAAGTTATCGAGGGACAACTGTCAGGAGAGCATTGTTCATGGTTAAAAAACGAATCCGTGCCGCGCTGCTTGGCGCGGTGATCACCGCGATCATGGTGATTGCGCCAGCGTGTCAGGCGCAATACACCACTGACTGGCTGGCGAACACGTTCGGAACGCTTGCCACGCACGTGGGCAACACCGCGCGCTCAATATGGGTCGCGCCCGAAGGCGTGATCTATACGTCTTCGCTGTGGGATGAAAACGAGGGGGGCGTCGCGATCTACCAGAACGGCAAAAGCCTCGGTTCAATTGGCATCAACAGCGAATTTCAGGGTAGCGCCATTACGGGGAATGCCACGTCGATTTTCGCCGCGTTGCAGTACAGCTCCGCGTACGGCAGCGGGTCAGTGGGACGGTACAACCGCACGACCCAGAAACGCGATCTCCTCATTCCCGTGAGCGCCTCGACCGCCGTCAAGCGGGCCGACGTCGTCACCGGACTCGCAACAACCGGTTCACTCCTCTATGCGAGCGATTTTCCGGGCAATCGCGTTCGCGTCTTCACGACAGACGGCGTGTGGCAGCAGGACATCAACGTATCGGGTCCCGGTGCACTTGCTTTGGATGGCGCGGGAAATCTGTGGGTAGCACAGCAAGGCGCGGCCGCGGTCGTGGAATTCAGTCCGGCCGGGGCACCGCTGAACACTATCCAGATGTCCGCGGCCTCGCGGCCATCGGCGCTGTACTTTGATACATCGTCAGGACAGCTCATGGTGGGCGATCAAGGTCCCGACATGAATGTCAAGCTCTACAACGTCTCGGGTGCGCCGACTCTGGTCGGTACGTTCGGCATTCAGGGCGGCTATCTCGACACCACCACCGGTATCAAAGGCCAGGTTGGCGACAAGCGCTTCACGCGTGTTGCCGGTATCGGCAAAGACGCAGCAGGCAACCTGTATGTGCTCAACAACCCATGGGGCGGGGGCTGGGACCTCGGTCGCAACGGCGGCACCGACATTCACGCCTACGACAGTGGCGGCAACCTGCAATGGAAGCTCCAGTCCCTCAACTTCGAGGCGGTCGCGGCGCCTGACCCGGTGACGGACGGAGCCTACTTCTATGGCGGCGCCCACATATACACCGGCACGGCTGGCGGCACCTTCGTCGCGAACACCATCGACCCGTTCAGCTATCCGTCCGATCCACGCCTCAACATGAACGATACTCAGCGCGACGAGCATTTCGGTCAACTCGTCAGCGTCGGCGGAAACCGGATTCTTGTTGCGTCGGGCCAGAATCCCGGCATCTTTTATTTCTTTCATTTCAACGCGGCGAGCGGCTACATCGCCATCCCGGACGCGTCGATTCCAGGCCCCGCATTCAATACGACCCGGCAGGTCACCGGCGGATTTTGCATCGACAGCAGGGGAGACGTGTGGGCCGGCCTGGATAGGACGAATCACATCTACCACTACCCGCTGACGAGTTTCGATGGCGAAGGCAAGCCGACGTGGGGGCCGGGCATCGCCATCTCCATTCCGCAGAGCATCCGGCCATTGACACGCATCATCTATCTGCCGGAGAGCGACACCATGATTCTCGCGCAAGGCATCGCCGGGAGCTGGGACTGGACGGCGATGCAATCGAGGATCGAGGTGTATCACGGCTGGAGCGCGGGCAACACCACAAAGCCCAATCCGGTGATCAACCTCACCAGCGTCAATCCCAAGTCGATCACGGCCGCCGGGAATTATCTTTTTGTCGGCTACGTGCATACGGTGCCCAACATCGACGCCTTCAATCTCACTACGGGTAATCTCGATACGACGCTGATCAACTCGAGTGCGGGTACGGTGGACGTGGGCAACGACGTGGATTCGATGTATGGCCTCAGGGCATACCTTAGATCGGCCGGCGAGTACGTGATTACGAAAGATAACTACAACGGTTCCAGCATGATTGTTTATCGCTGGACGCCCTGACCGGTTTTCTTTGTGGCTATGATCAGATGAAAGCACGTGCGGTGCGAGTTCCAGCTTCGTTGAATTCGCGTCGCCTGGTTCTCGATGCTTACGCATCTGCGGTGCGCAGGCATTGATATTAATAATATAAAAAGAGCTGCACCATTCTTTGCGTAGACTGATTTATTTTCCTTCAGCGGAAGCCAAAGATTTGCGTTTTCCGCGCCCTCGTGAGGCAGAGATTTTCCGTTTCCCCTCCTTTGGAAAATCGTCGGGAGTGTTTCCAGGAAGATTCTTTGAACTACTACTTATCATCCAGGGTCGCGGTCACTTTGCACAGATGAAACGTTTATAATTCGTCTGCCAAAAAACTGGCTGTAAGTAATGCCGGGCACGCACCGGAAACCGCGTCGAGCAAGTAAAGCTTGCGTGGGCCGATGTTTCCGTGGCGCTGGATCAGCGTCTCTCTCATGTACGGGTCGCGAATGAGTCGAGCGACTTTAACGCTACCTGTCACCGATTTAACAGGCATCGCATTGCGGTAATTGGGCTCGAAACCTAATTAGTTTCGAGTTCAGAATGCGCCCGCCATATTCTGGATTTTCCTCGGCAAAAACCGAGGCAGCCGGGTTCGCGATAGATCATTGATAGAACTTCATCACGCAATTTTTTGTTAGTAGTAAGGATTACGTAATAGCGATCTGTTGATCGACGACAGATCGAAATGTTGGGCGCGCTGTCGCCTGGTAGCGCTCAGTGTGGGTTCAAATGCCTCGCGGTGTCTGCCAACGGATATCGGCACATCGGAAGCGCCAGCTTCATCAGCAATGAACGCAATCGTCGCGTTCGCCGCGTCAACTCTCTCTGTACTCAAAGAACGCCAAAGCGGGACGGCTTAGATCGATCTTGCTGAATCCTCGGGGATAACCTGCTCTTTAGCGATACATACTGACAATGACGAGAAATTTCAAACTTCTAGGCGTTGCGGCAGCAACTGTCTTTGCGTGGTTTGGCGCAGAAAACGCGCAGGCTGCAACGAGCACCATCACCGTCGCAGGGCTGCAATACAAGTTGTGCGGACAAGAGAACGGCAACTGCAGTTTCCTCGGAACAGGCTCGGTGGTGTTTGGTGCGGTCCCGCCCAATTCGCCGTCGGTTATGCTGACGGCCCCCGCTACCTTTAGCAACGGCGTCGGATGCTATGTCGGCGCGGTTTCGCAGGAAGATCCCGCGTTCGGCTATGGCAAATCATGCTGGGTGAGAGCGGTCGCCGCTAGCCCGACGCCGACGCCGACGCCGAAACCGACGCCGACGCCGACGCCGACGCCGACGCCGACGCCGACGCCGACGCCGACGCCAACGCCAACGCCAACGCCAACGCCAACGCCAACGCCAACGCCAACGCCAACGCCAACGCCGACGCCGACGCCGACACCGACTCCGACGCCAACTCCGACGCCAACGCCGACGCCAACTCCATCGCCGGGCAGCTCGACTCTCTCGTGCGCCACGCCCACGCACACGGCTGGCGGAACCGCAAACGGAGTGATCAGCGCCGACACCCCCACCGCCGACGGCTTGCGCATTTTCCAGAACAACGCACCGTTCAAGCTGGTGATTACGACGAACGCACCGAGCGCGGATACGGTTGTCTGGTCCGTAGCAGACTCGAATGGCGCGATCAAGACGCAGGGCAGTTTTGCGGTGAGCGCCGGCGTGCAAACCAACTCGATTCCTTGCACGTCGACGTGGTCGGGCTATGGCGCACTTACCGCGACGCTGCGCTCGAACGGCGGCACGTTGCCGAACACCGGAACGCGTCCGGTGGGGATCGCGACGTTCGGCGTGTTGCCGAACCTGACGCCGGTGCTGGGCACCGTCACGTACGCGCGTCAGGATCAGCACCGTTTCGGCATGCAGGGTTTCAACGGCAACATCGCCGCGCTGCATGATCTGGGCATCTCGTGGACCATCGACGACCGCGAGGTGTCGGCCATGGAACCCAATGGCCCCAACACGTACACGCCGAACGTGAACGATCTCGATCCGTTCTATAAAGCCAATCCTGACCAGATGCGCATCGTGCGTCTTGACGGACTGCCTGCATGGGATTCGAAAACAGGCCAATTCAACGACAGCTACTATGCACCGTCGAACATGCCTGAGTTCCAGAGCTTCATGGCCAAGGTCGGTACCGATACGAGCCTGATCCGCGCGGCGAACTACCCGAACCAGCAAAAGAACTACTATCAGGTGACGTGGGAGCCGAGTCTCGGCTGGGCGGATAGCGACGCGAACTTCGTCGCCATGTATAAGGCCGCTTATCAGGGCATTCACTCGACCGATCCGAATGCTGTCGTGATGGGTACCGGCAACCCGTTCCCTGCGAATTGCGACACCTGCACAACCGGTTACTTGCAGAAGTTCGGTGCGTTGGGCCTGTGGAATTATATTGACGCTGTCTCAACGCATGGCTACTGGAATGCCGGCACGTTCCCAGCTCATCCGCCCGAATTGCAGGACTCGGATCCGGATCCGGCGAATCAGGCAAACGCGCTCGACAATCAGATGACGCAGTTGCGTTCAGTGATGCAGGCAGGCAAGCCGAACATGAAGCTGTTCTTCACCGAAGCCGGCACGAGCTACGATCCGGGTCTCAACTACGGCCCCACGGTGCCGTCGCAGAACCAGTTGTTTGCTCATGCCGCGGTTGGCGTGCGCTCGCACATCATTGTGCTTGGCGGTGGCGCTCAGTTGACGACGCTGTTCTATGGTCCTGACTATCCGGGCGAAGTGGGATACGGCTCGTTCTTCGATCTGAACGACGCACAAGGTGCGTTCGGTGCGTCGAACCTCTCGCCGAAGCCCGAAGCAATGGCCTTCGCCACCATGACGCGTGCGCTGGACGGCACGAATACATTGGGCCGGGTCACGGGTACGCCGTCCGGAACCTTTGCGTATGCGTTCCAGCAACTCGGCAATGGCAAGGTGGTGACTGCTGCATGGGCGCACAATAATGCGCAATGGCCTGCAAGCAGCGGTCTTTATAGCCAGACCTACTCGACGAGCTATTCGCTTCAGGTCGACAGCGCCGGTACGTCGGGCAATGTGACGAAGATCGATGGTTACGGCAATACCAGCACGCTTGCCTATACCAACGGCAAAGTCACGCTGACCCTCACTGAGGTGCCGCAATACATCGTCTCGAACAACGCGACGGTTGCCAAAACCAATGCGACTGTTCCGGTCGGGTATACGGGCCAATAAGGCTGAGCCGTATCGACGCGCCGCTGGTGAGGATGGTGGCGCGTCGATCAACCCGTTCCGGCCAGGAGCTGGTCACACGGCTCGTTGCACATGCAACGACCGGGCGGCGCGACGGCGTCGACGCCACAATCAAAACCCTGCAGCCTCCATCCGCGCCTTCTCAGGCCGCCGTGTCCCGCAGATCTCTAATGTGCTGATACACGGTCGCGCGCCCCATTCCCAGCACGTTTGCCACATAGTTTGCGGCACTCTTCCCCTTGAACGCGCCTTCGGCCCAAAGGGCTTCGACCAGTTCGCGACGATGGTCGCGGGTCAGTGAGTTGAGCGCCAGCTGACGCTCCTGAAGCCATGAATGGAGAAACGTGTTGATCCGTTCTTGCCAGTCGTCCTTGAACAGTTCCTCAGGCTGCTTGACCACGCCGGCGCCGGAGATCACGCGGTCGATGACATGTTTCATGTCTTCGAAGACCGCAATGTTGTAGTTCACGCACATCACACCAACGGCCACGCTCGCGTCGTCAAAGAGTACCGTGCTGACACAGCGCATCCGCCGGCCGTCCCAGTTGATTTTTTCGTACGGTCCGATCGTGCCTGACTCCACCGAATGGTCGATTTCTTCGAGTGCCGATTCGTCGCCCAGTTCGCGCTTGGACAGATTGTTTGCTATGTAAGCAACGGTCTGGCTTTGCAGGTCATGAATGACGATTTCAACGTAGGGAAAAAAGAGCAGTGCGATACCGTCGGCGACACGGCCGTATCGATCCAGAAGAAGCCTGCGTGCGGCCGTCGTCTTAGTCTTTCGCATAGGGAAGGTGAAATGCCGGTTGTCGGAAAGGCAGCAACGTGTTGCGCCACGGTGCTGCGAAACCGTATCTTAATCGTTGCACCGCCCGGCTATGTGCCTGAATAGTTCGTTGGCGATCGCCACGTCTTCAAGTCCGAGTCCAATGGAGCGAAAGAAAGCGTGCTGTTGCCCGGAGGGTTTTCTGGCAATGCCGGACACCAGTTCAGGCAGATCGCCGAGCACGCTTTGCGGCGACCAGTCGTGCAACTGTGCTGCCAATTTCATCTCCCCCGCGCTGGCGGGCGTGGTTTTCCGGTAGTCGCAATAGACATCCATGTCGCGAAGCCAGGAGGGCGGAATTTCGTGAGCATTCGCGACGTTCGTGCTGATCGACGTAATGAGCGCCGGCTTTGTCAGCATGTCTTCCGACAGTACCGGCGTGCCTGAGGACGTGCACAACGCCACCACACCGGCATCGCGCACGCAGTCTTCGAGCTTGTGGCAAACCCGCACGCGATCGTCGAGGGCGCTGATCGCGGCGTGGAGCGCCGCGTTCCCCGCAAGCTCGCGTGAGAACACGTTGATCGAGTCCCATGGCCGCAGCGCTGCGAGGTGGCGCAAATGAGCCTGTCCCACCGCGCCCGCGCCGACGATGGCGAGCCGACGCGCGTCGGGTGCCGCAAGATGATCCACCGCCAATGCGGTCGCGCCGGCGGTGCGCTCGATGGTGAGCAGACCCGCGTCGCACCACATCAAAGGCTGCCCCGTTTCCATCGACATCAGTGCGGTCCACGCCGTAATGACCGGGCTCGATTCAGTCACGATGTAAGGCGACAACTTGGCCCCGAATACCTTGGCGTTTGCCATGACCCCGAGATACGTAATGAAATCGCCGGCCCCTTGCGGAAACGGGGTGAGCGTTTGAGGCGGTTGCACCGCGGCGTCGTTCGCCAGCGCGCGAAACATGCGTGTCAGCGCACCGCGCACATCGAGATGGGGCAGTGCTTGACGCACCGCGTCCTGCTGGACGATCAACGGGGATACTGTGTCTGTGCTGCTCATGGGTCTGCTCTCCAGATCGTTGCCGGCTTGCGGCGTCAGCCCAATTCTAAAGTCAAAAAGTCCAGTCTGGACTTTTATTTTTGAAAATTGCTTGCATTTGCGAGTGTCCAGAATAGACTGTGGTTCCAGAGCGAGTGTGAGAGGCCGGTCTCCTGCATCTCATGCGGCTTCTCGAGGTTGCGCCGTTAGCGACCGTCCGTGCCCTGAATTCGCGCCCCTTTAACTACCCTGGGAACCATCATGCCTCTGAAGCTTTCACTCTCACTTTTCGTCGCTGCTGCGTTGATCGGGTCGGTCGGCACCGTCAGCGCAGAGACTCAAAACACCGTGCGTTTCGGTATCGAGGCAGCGTATCCGCCGTTCGAGAGCAAGTCGCCGACAGGGCAATTGCAGGGATTCGACGTTGACGTCGGCAACGCGGTTTGCGCAAAGATGGGCGTGAAGTGCGAGTGGGTGGAGAACTCGTTCGACGGATTGATTCCCGCGTTGCAGGCGCGCAAATTCGATGTGATCAATTCCGCGATGAACATCACGGACAAGCGCAAACAGTCCATCGATTTCACGCCGCCGATCTACGTGGTGCCGATCGTGATGGTGGCAAAGCGTGGCTCCCCATTGCTGCCGGATGTGAAGAAGCTGCAGGGCAAACGCGTCGGCGTTCTGCAAGGGTCGTCGCAGGAAGATTTCCTCAAGCTGCACTGGGCGAACGCCGGTGTTTCGGTCGTCTCGTATCAGGACCAGGATCAGGTGTATGCCGACCTCGTCGCTGGACGCCTGGATGCGGCCGTCCAGGAAGCGCAGACTGTTGAGGATGGATTCCTGAACAAACCGTCCGGCCACGACTATGCGATCGTCGGCCAGCCGCTCAGTGATCCGGCAACGCTTGGCGAAGGGACCGGCTTTGGCATGCGCAAGGGCGATAAGGCACTGGCCGGAAAGATCGATGCCGCGCTCGACGCTTTGAAGAAGGACGGGACGCTCAGCAATCTTTCGCAGAAGTATTTCAAGCGCGACATCATCTCGAAGTAAGGCGGTCATGCACCCGGTGCAAGCGGAATTGCACCGGGCGTTCAGACCATGTAGCGAGTTTTTCCGGACTCGGGCGCGCGTTGTCGAATGCAGGCTCGTGAGTCCATCATGGGCCGGATAAGGGCATTCGAGCGAGCTTATGGATTTCGATGTGATCGTGCTGGGCGCCGGGATCGTCGGCGTGTCGTCGGCGCTGCATCTGCAGGATCGCGGACGCCGTGTGGCCCTCGTCGATCGGCGCGGCCCCGGTGAGGAAACCAGTTTCGGCAATGCAGGCCTGATCGAGCGCTCGTCGGTGGTCCCTTACGGCTTTCCACGCGATCTCGGTACGCTGCTGCGCTACATGCGCAATCGGTCGACCGACCTGTACTGGGACTACAAGGCGTTGCCGTCTTTCGCCACATGGCTCGCGCGGTTCTGGTGGGCGTCGTCTCCGGAACGGCTCGAGGCGGCCGCGCGCGACATGCTGCCGTTGATCCGTGAAAGCGTCGCCGAGCACGACGTGCTGATCGCGCGTGCGGGTCTCGAAAGGCTCGCACACGACGGTGGCTGGATCGAGGCCTTTCGCACGCGAACGGAATTCGAACGGCAGGTGGCAGCCGCCGAAGTCGCAGCGAGTCAATATGGCTTGCGCGTGGCGCCGCTCGACGCCGTGCGACTTCAGGCGCGCGAACCTGGCTTGGGAGCGGGCTTTTGTGGCGCCTTGCATTGGCTGGACCCGAAAAGTATTTCCAATCCGGGGGCGCTGACGAAGGGCTATGCGCGACTGTTCGAGGACGGCGGCGGCACGGTTCTGACCGGCGAGGCGACCACCGTACGTCTCGAAGGCGACGCATGGACCGTGCAGACGTCGCAAGGCGGGATCAGTGCCAAAGAGGTGGTCGTAGCGCTCGGCCCGTGGTCCGACAAGGTTTTTGCGCCACTCGGATATCGCATACCGCTGCGCGCGAAGCGCGGCTATCACATGCACTACGAGGCCACGCAGGCGATGCTCTCGGTACCGTTTGTCGACTCGGAGCGAGGGTACGTCGTGGCGCCGATGGAAGGCCGCTTGCGCTTGACGACAGGCGTTGAAATCGCCCGGCGCGATGCTCCGCCAACGGGCATTCAACTCGCGCGCGCGGAACGCATCGCCCGGCCAGTATTCGGGTTGGGCCGCCGGTTGGACAACGCGCCATGGCTCGGGTTGCGTCCTTGTACGCCGGACATGCGGCCCGTCATTGGGCGCGCGCCTCGCCATCGAGGACTCTGGTTCGCGTTCGGCCACAATCATCACGGATTGACGCTCGGTCCCGTGACGGGCCGGCTGCTGGCGGAAATGATGACGGGCGCCGCGCCTTTCACCGACCCTCATCCGTTCCGTGCTGAGCGGTTCCGGTAAGAAACCGCATAACCGCTGTGTAGGCCTGACCGAGGTCGGGGAGCGCTTTCATCGCGACTGCGTTCGGCTAATCGGCGAGGCAGATGTGGCGGTTCAGCAAGCTCGAGCCGGACAGGATGCGCTGACTGGAACTTTGCGCGTGACGTCGACGGCGGAATGTGGCCTACGTTATGTCGTTTCCGCGATTGCCGAATTCAGCAGGGCGCCCCCGGCGTTGAGGATCGAATATTCGACATCGCAACATCACGCCGACCTTATCGCTGAGCGATTCGATCTTGCCGTTCGTCTTGGTGTTCTGCGTGATTCGACTTTGCGCGCGGTGCCGATTCAACGCTTCTGTGCAGTGCCCGTGGCGACCCCAGCGTACCTTGCAACACGAGAGACCGTCGTCACGCCACGCGACCTGGCGGGACTCGACTGGGTGGGACATGCCGGGTCACCGCACCGCTGACATGGACCGAGTCGCGAACCGGCAAGACGACGCAAACACCCCATTTCAAAGGGGCGCTCGAGGCGGATACCGCGGTCGCCGTGCAGACCCTGGTACTCGCAGGATGCGGTGCTGCAATCCTTCCCGACTGGCTTGTCGCAGACGACCTGCGTGAGCGGCGCTTGATACAGCTCGTGCCGGACTATTCGCTGCCGCAACAAGGGGTCTACGCGGTGTTTCCGGATGCGGCACACGTTCCCGCGAAAGTTCGACGCTTTGTCGATTTCATGCGCGATTTCCCGGCGCGAATCGAGTAGGCGATCTGATGATCGCCGCGGGTGGTTTGAAAGGTCGGCGCGGGAACGTTTCAAGGAATTTTGGCGAGATAATCTCGCTCAGTTTTGAGCCGCCCGGCCAACGCCTCACGATTCGCGCTGCGCTACGACAAACGTCAATTCAAACCTCTCCATGCAACGACGCAGATTCTTCGAATCATTCGGCTTGTTAGCCGCCGGAGTTTTGTCAAAAGGTGCCGGCGCCACTTCGCCGGCAGCGGCACCTGTCGAACATCGTCCGTTCGCGCCGGACGGCGCGATGAGCGCTACCCAGGCAACGCGTCACTATCTAGGCCGTATCGAAGCGATCGACCGGCGTGGCCCGCGGTTGTGCAGCATGATCGAGCTGAATCCCGATGCCATGCGGATCGCAGCAGCGATGGACGGCGAGCGCAGTAGCGGCAATCGTCGCGGCCCCTTGCATGGCGTGCCCGTCGTCATCAAGGACAACATTGCGACCGGCGACAGGATGGCAACAACGGCAGGTTCGCTTGCCCTCGACGGTGTTCGTGCAACCCGTGATGCCGACCTCGTGCGCCGCTTGCGTGAGGCGGGCGCGGTCATCATCGGCAAGACGAATTTGAGCGAATGGGCGAACATCCGCTCCACGCGCTCCACTAGCGGCTGGAGCGCACGTGGCGGTCTGACGCGCAATCCCTATGCGCTGGACCGGAATACGAGCGGATCGAGCTCCGGCTCCGCGGCTGCCGTCGCCGCGGGGTTGGCTGCCATGGCGATCGGTACGGAAACAGACGGGTCGATTGTGTCTCCTGCTTCCATCTGCGGCGTGGTCGGTCTCAAGCCAACCGTCGGGCGGATCAGTCGTGACGGCATCATTCCGATTTCACACACGCAGGACACCCCCGGCCCGATTACCCGATCGGTCCGCGACGCGGCGCTGCTGCTTTCGGCGCTTGCCGGAATGGACCCGCGTGACCCGCAAACGTCGGCAGCACCCGCGCCGGGCGACTATGTGCAAGCGTTGGACAAGGACGCGTTGAAGGGTGCCCGGATCGGCGTCGCGCGCGAGTTTTTCACGGGCCACGATGAAGTCGATCAGCAGATCGAACTGGCGATCGCGCAACTACGGCTACTCGGGGCAGAGGTGATTGATCCGGTCGACTTGCCGCGAGTCAGTTACGACAAGGAGGAGCTCTCCGTATTGCTGTATGAATTCAAACACGATCTGCCCTTGTGGCTCGACACGTTCGCGCCGCATGCTTCAGTTCGCAATCTCGCCGATGTGGTGGCTTTCAATCACGCGCATCGCGATCTCGAGCAACCATACTTCGGCCAGGAACTCTTCGTTCAGGCCGAAGCCCTGGGCGATCTCGAGAGCGATGCGTATAAGCGTGCGCTGGCAACCTGCCGCACGCAATCTCGCGACGAAGGATTGGACCGCGTGCTCCGTCAGCATGGTCTGGATGCAATCGTCGCGCCGACTGGCGGGACCGCGTGGCTGACCGATTTCATCAACGGCGACAGCAATAATGGCGGCTTTTCAACACCTGCCGCAGTGGCCGGCTATCCACACCTGACGGTGCCGGCCGGGCAAGTGCGTGGTTTGCCGGTCGGGTTGTCGTTTGTCGGGCCCGCCTGGAGCGAGGCGCGCTTACTGGCATTGGGGTATGCGTTCGAGCAGGCGACCCAGTGGCGCAGGGAGCCGCAATTTCTGACGCGTACCGATGTGCCACCAGCGGTCCGCGATTGAGCAGACCGCAGCGATAGGTCGGTCAACGTACGGCTAGTGCTTTGAATATGTCTGCTACTGATCTACAGCCGCAAGCACTGGGAGACGCATCAAGCTTCGCCTTAACCGCCATCAGCCTATTGTTCATACAAATAGATGGCCGATATCTTATTCAGAAAGATTAACCGATCCCTTTCTCTCGATTTCGACACGACGGTTTGTGGGTTGTGGTGGTGCCTGCCATCCAGCTCATATAGCGGTGCTTGTCGGAAACCAATTTAATCTCCCAAAGGTTTGCGGAAGATCTAATTTTTCTATTGAATTAATGTCTTTGAAAATCAATCGGGTGAAAGTTCTGTTTCTGCAAGCAATCGGCAAAAAAAAGCCGACACATTGTGTCGGCTGAAAAGACTCTGGCGTCCGAGGATTGCATGCCAGAACCTGAGAGACGGTAATCAGTCAATTTTACGCGTGTATGTTGCGGGAGGCGGGCATTTTTGCCGTACACTAAAAATTAACTCTGTGGCTGCAGCGTTTCACAGAACTGGGTTATTTTTAGCTCGCCTACTTCGCTGGGGTGAGATCATAAACTAAAAGCATCTGCTAAGCATAAAGACGTCAAAAAAATTTGTCGGTCGGGTGTCACCGAATTCACAGTAAGGAAATCCTGACTGTGATGTAGGGATTTCCTTAGTTGAATTTTTTAAGTCCTAATGTAATGCGATGTTCGTATAGTGAATTAATTCAGAATTATAGTTGATCCGGTTTTCTGATGGATTCTTGAAACGAGCATTCGGGATATCGACCGGTCTGAGGCAAAACTTGAGTTCGGCAGAGTCTGCCGCACTGGCGCTATGCTAGCGGCTTCGCCTACCTCGAGGAGCAACTGATGAAACGGACTACAGGATCGATGATCTCGTTTAGCCGCCCTGACGGCAAGGATGTCCAGGGTTACCTGGCGAGGCCGCACAAGCCAGAGGGCGCGCCTGCCATCGTCGTGATTCAGGAATGGTGGGGTTTGAATGACCAGATCCGCGGCGTGGCGGACCGGCTCGCGCAAGCTGGCTATCTGGCGCTGGTGCCCGATCTCTACCGTGGCAAAACGACCGTGGAAGAAGAAGAGGCACACCATCTGATGAGCGGGCTCGATTTCGGCGACGCGGCCACTCAGGATGTGCGTGGCGCCGTCCAGTATCTGAAGCAGCATGCGGAGAACGTTGGAGTGACCGGCTATTGCATGGGGGGCGCGCTCACCTTGCTCGCGCTATGCAATATTCCTGAAGTGTCGGCGGGCGTGGTGTGGTACGGCTTCCCTCCGCTCGAGTACATTGACGCATCGAAAATCAAAGTTCCGGTTCTCGGTCACTGGGCGACGCAAGACGATTTTTTCCCGGCAGAAACGGTGGACGCTTTGGAGGCGAAGCTCACCGCCGCCAATGTCGAGGTCGAGTTTCATCGCTATCTTGCGCGCCATGCGTTCGCGAACGAAACAGCAGTCGGGCCGGGCCGTATTGCGGGGACCCAGTTCGATCCGGTGTGGTCGCAGCAGGCCTGGGATCGCACGCTGACGTTCTTCGGTCGCACGCTCTGGAAGTAACGGGGCGGCGTGAACCCTCGCTGCAAGGTGAACGCTTGCGGCGACGAAGCCTGTCAGCCGGTCAGCCGGTCAGCCGGCCGTCGCTGCGTCGCCGGGTGGCATGGCGCCGGCGCATGGGAACCCGCGTGAAAGATTGGGCTGGCGGCGCGCCAATCTGTTTACCTATACTCCTCTCACTCTGAAGGCAGGCCAATCGCCGTAGTGAATACCAACAAGACGGAGCCTCACATGCCTGTAGCGATGCGAAACGCGGCCCTCGTGCTGCTGACATGTTTCACGTTGGGCGCCAGTGCCTATGTGCAAGCCGGCTCCGTTTGCGATGAGGGGTGTAAGGCCCGCGGCCAGCTGCTCGATCATCGCGTCACGTTACGGCTTGGTGCCGCGGCGTTTTCGAAATTGCTTGCCTCGAACGCATCCGGTCAGCAGCTCACGCAGATCGCCGGCGCGCCCGCTTGCAGCGTGGAGATCGTGAGCTTCCGCTACCGGACCATCGGCGGCGCGGGCGAGCCTGCTACCGCCAGCGGCGCATTGATGATTCCAGGCGGGCGGTCGGCGACATGTAGCGGGCCGCGTCCGCTGATGCTCTATGCGCACGGCACGACCGCATACCGCAACTACAACATCGCCGATATCACGCAAACCGATCCAGGTAACGGCGACGGCGCCGGGGAGGGCATCAGCGTTGCCGCCATGTATGCGGCCCAGGGCTATATCGTGGTCGCGACCAATTACGCGGGCTATGCTGGCTCCGATCTCACGTACCACCCCTACCTGAACGCCGATCAACAATCCGCCGATGTCATCGACTCGCTTCGGGCGGCGCGGGTCGCACTGAGTGACGTGAAACCGGAAAGAAGGGCGCGCGAGAACGGCAAGCTGTTCGTCACTGGCTATTCGCAAGGTGGCTTCGTGGCCCTGGCAACGCATCGTGCTTTGCAGGCGGCCGGTGTCAAGGTCACGGCATCCGCGCCGGGGTCGGGTCCGTATGCACTTGCCGCCACGGCCGACGCGCTCATCGAAGGCGAGGTGAATCTGGGTTCGACGCTATTCACGACCTTGATCGTGACGGGCTACCAGCATGCCTACGAGAACATCTACCGCAAGCCCGGCGACTTCTATGAAGCGGCCTATGCCCCGGGCATCGAGAATCTCCTGCCTAGCCTGCAACCTCTCGATAAGCTATTTGCGAAGGGGAAACTGCCTTCGACACAACTCTTCAACAGTGTCCCTCCCGCGCCGCAATATGCTTCGATGACGCCGCCGACTTCGCCGCCTCTCGTACCGCCCTCGCTGACGCCTCTATTTGCCGCCGGATTCGGCGACGCCAATCTCGTGCGCAACGCCTATCGTCTAAGTCTTCTGGAGGACGCCGCGGCCAATCCCGATGGGGCGTTTCCCAACACCACGGTTGGCATGACGGCGGCAGCGAATCCGATGCACCCGCTGCGCCAGGCGTTCAAGCGCAATGACTTGCGCAACTGGCTGCCGCGAGCGCCGGTTCTGCTGTGCGGCGGCGGCTCGGATCCCACCGTGTTTTTCTTCAACGCACGCATCGAACAGGCTTACTGGCAGAACGCCAAAGTGCCGGCAGGGCTCACGTCCGTACTGGATGTGGACTCGCCGATCGCCGGGCCCAACGATCCGTACGCGCCGGTCAAGCAGGGTTTTGCCAATGCGAAAGCGACGCTCGCGAATCAGGCCATTGCGGGCGGTGCAACCGACGGTGGCGCCTCGGCTGTGCTTCAGGCCTACCACGGTGAGCTGGTGGCGTCGTTCTGCATGGTCGCCGCCCGGGCCTTCTTCGCGAACTTCTGAGCGCTGGCGCAGCGCGTGGCGATGCTCACGGACGCCCGTGTGGATCGCTTAGGGTGTGGGCTTTAATAACGCGCCGGATTTCAACCGCGCGTTCACCACTGCCTATGAGGACAACCAGCCACGCCCGATCGGCCACGCCAGCAGCTTGCGGTACACCGTGATCAGGCCGCGCGTTACCACGCTGCCGCCTATCTGCCACAACGGTGTGATCGGCAGGTATGCCACGCATGCCATGGCGACGGCGCCCACCATGTCGAGCGGAAAATGGACGCCGACAAACACGCGTGCCCATGCCACCGCGAGACCGGACAGCAGGATCGGTATGCCGTACCGTCTCACGCCCCCCAGCAACAAGCTCAGTGCGATGCAGGCGAATATCGTCCCATGGTCGCTCGGGAACGACGAGTCGGGCGCGTGCTCCAGGAACGTATGGCCGATTCCCATCACGAACGGCCGGGGATGTGGCCAAACCATGCCGAGAATCTGATTGAGCCCGAGGGCGAGCAGGGTCACGCAAAACGCGCGCACTGCGACTTCACGTTGATGCTCGTTGCCGAAGAGCCATATTGCGATCAGCGAAAGCGGTACGAGATAAATGACGTAATCGGCAATCATTCGCGCCATGTCGATTTGCCAGGCCGGCGTCGACGGTGTTGCGTTGATCATCAGAAAGAGCGCCTGATTGAACGCTTCGAGTGTATTCATGCAGTGGGGATTTTGTGAGAGACGTGTGATGAATTGCGTCCTGGATCTTAGCAGGCCCAGCTTAGGTGAAGCTTAGGCCCAGTCCGAAACGATTGACGGGACCGTCCGGCGCGGGCGGTGTAGTCTGTCTATGCATGTCGGCAAACATGGCGGCGGCATGGGCAAATATTCCCGGAGATCAGAACGTCGCGAAGATCGATCCGGACCGGTTGCTGAGGGGCATAGCGTCCTTGGCTGCCAGGCGGTGGCCGTTATTCTTCAGGAGCAGTGGGCGAGGCGATTGCGATGAACCCGGAAAAAAGTGCTGATTTTATCGTGCGCAATATGTCGGCCGACGACGTAGCGTTGTCGGTCGAATGGGCCGCGGTGGAAGGATGGAACCCCGGTCTGCACGATGCCGGGTGCTTTCGTGCCGCGGACCCTAACGGGTTTTTTATCGGGGAGTGGCACGGCGAACCGGCTGCCTGCCTATCCGCGGTCGCGTACAGCGAGCACTTCGGTTTTATCGGGCTGTATATCGTGAAGCCGGAGTTTCGCGGCAGAGGTTTTGGCATGCGCATCTGGCAGCACGGCATGGACTATTTGCGTCACCGCAATGTCGGATTGGACGGTGTCGTCGCCCAACAGGCGAATTACAGAAAATCCGGCTTTCGGCTTGCGTATCGCAACATTCGCTTTCAGGGTGTCGTTCAAGCCCGCCCCCAGGGCGCGACGCGCTCGACTATTTTGAATACGTCGGCGCTGCCGTTCGAGCCGCTGTTTGAGTACGATCGCCAGTGCTTTCCCGCCGCGCGTGAGCGCTTCCTTGCCGCGTGGCTCGGACAACCTGGTGCCATCGCGCAGGTCGCGGTTCGCGACGGCCAGGTTGCAGGCTATGGCGTAGTGCGTCGTTGCAGAACGGGATGCAAGATCGGCCCGCTCTTCGCCGATAGTCACGAGATCGCCAGCGATCTGTTCGATGCGTTGGTGGCGCGCATGCCGGGCGAGATCATTGTTCTCGACGTGCCGGAGACCAACCCCGCTGCTGTCGCGCTGGCCGAGCGGCATGGCATGACGAGCGTGTTTGAAACGGCGCGGATGTATACGCTGGAAACGCCCGCTATGCACATTGAACGCGTGTTTGGCGTGACGTCATTCGAACTCGGATGATTGAGCGCAGGTTTGCGCTTTTTGCGACTTTTGTTTGTGTTGCCGTCGGCGGTGCGTCTCATGAACCGCAGACGGCAAACACATCGTTTGATACACACGTATGCGCTATTTCCATTTTGAGCCGAGATTCTCCAGCCCGGCTTTCATGAGGTCTTGCGGCAACATGACGACGCGAAATTCGCAGTCGGCGTTGAATTTCAGAAAAAATGGTTCTGCGAGTGCGGGAATTCCCGATGGTTCGTCGAGGTTCACGATGAGTACTGCGCCGCGTGTTCCGTTCTGCTCGGTGAAGTAGGCGGCTTCCGGTTTTATTTCTTCAAGTATTCTGCCTATCACTTCGCCGACAGTGCCATCGCGCACCAGCGTGTTGAACGGTTCGTGCGGAAATCGTATGTTGAGTAGCATGCGCATGTCATCCTCCCTGGTTGATGCCCAAAAGGGCATCTTAAGGATAGGAGTTTTATGCGTTGGTGTCGGAGTTTGTGTTGATTGTCTCGTGATCCATTGCGGCGGCCGCCAACGCGCTCGCCAGTTCCGGATGCGCTTCCTTGCGTTCGCTGTAGCGATCGGTCAGGTAGTCCGAACGGTCGCGCACCAGCAACGTGAACTTGTACAGTTCTTCCATCACGTCGACGAGGCGATCGTAATAGGCGGAGGGTTTCATCCGGCCGCCGGCGTCGAATTCCTGGTATGCCTTCGCCACCGACGACTGATTGGGGATCGTCACCATCCGCATCCAGCGGCCCAGCACGCGTAGCGCGTTGACGGCATTGAACGATTGCGAGCCGCCGCATACCTGCATCACCGCGAGCGTGCGTCCTTGCGTGGGGCGCACCCCGCCGCTTTCGAGCGGCAGCCAGTCGATCTGATTCTTGAACACGGCGGTGAGCGTGCCGTGACGCTCCGGGCTGCACCATACCTGCCCCTCCGACCATTCCGACAGTGTGCGCAATTCGACGACCTTCGGATGATCCGCCGCGACGCTGTCCGTGATCGGCAGGCCG
Source organism: Paraburkholderia haematera (assembly GCF_905220975.1). Taxonomy (GTDB): domain Bacteria; phylum Pseudomonadota; class Gammaproteobacteria; order Burkholderiales; family Burkholderiaceae; genus Paraburkholderia; species Paraburkholderia haematera. The sequence continues at coordinate 381,023 of NZ_CAJNBK010000005.1, forward strand.
TGCGGATCGAAGACCCGTGTTTCAGCGCCGAATTGGCGCAGGATGCGTTCGGCTTCGAGGGTGAGCAGTTTGCTGAACGAAGTGGGACGCAGCGAGCCGTACAACAGCAGAATTCGCGGGGCGTGTTGCGAGACCGCGTGCGGTTCGAGTTTTTGCGGATCCGGCGTGTGGAAATGTGGACCGCTAACGTTTGGCAGATTCCCGGTCATTAAGGAACCCTCCGTCCCGCGCTATCGATCACCTGCTCGCCGTCCTCTTTTGTAAATGCTCCTTGCTGAGCGGCGGGCAGGATATCGAGCACGACTTCGGAGGGTCTGCATAGACGCACACCGAGCGGGGTGACCACAATTGGCCGATTGATGAGGATCGGATGCGCCAGCATCGCATCGAGCAACTGCGCATCGCTCAAGGACGCGTCCGCGAGGCCGAGTTCGGCGTACGGCGTGCCCTTCTCGCGCAGCGCGGCGCGCACGGTGAGACCCGCGCGCGCGATCAGGTCCTTCAGCGTGGCTCGATCGGGCGGGTTCTTCAGATACTCGATGACCTCCGGCTCGATGCCGGCATTGCGGATCATGGCCAGCGTATTGCGCGAGGTGCCGCAATCCGGGTTGTGATAAATCGTGACGCTCATACCCGCTCTCCTTTAACGCTGTGTTTTGCCTCGTACCAGTGCTGCGAACGATTGACGACGCCGACCACCAGCAGCATCACGGGGACTTCGATCAGCACGCCGACCACGGTGGCAAGCGCTGCGCCTGAATGAAATCCAAACAGGCTGATCGCCGTGGCCACCGCAAGCTCGAAGAAATTGCTTGCGCCAATCAGACTCGACGGACCCGCGACGCAATGCGCGACGCCGAGCCGGCGATTGAGCAGATAGGCGAGGCCGGAATTGAAGAACACCTGAATCAGAATCGGCGCCGCAAGCATTGCGATGACCAGCGGTTCCTTGACGATGGCCTGCCCCTGAAAAGCGAACAGCAATACGAGCGTTGCCAGCAACGCGCTGATCGACCAGGGCGCGAGACGGGCGATTGCCTGCTGGAAATGTGCGTCGCCCCTGACAAGCAGATGGCGACGTAAAACCTGCGCAAGGATGACGGGGACGACGATGTACAACCCGACCGAGATGATCAGTGTGTCCCACGGCACCGAAATCGCCGACAAGCCCAGCAGCAGCGCAACGAGCGGCGCGAACGCCACGATCATGATGGCGTCGTTGAGCGCTACTTGCGATAGCGTGAAATACGGATCGCCCTTGCAGAGTTGCGACCAGACGAACACCATCGCCGTGCACGGCGCGGCGGCAAGCAGAATGAGACCGGCAATATAGCTGTCGAGCTGGCTGGCGGGAAGCCATGGCGCGAACACATGCCGAATGAAGATCCAGCCGAGCAATGCCATTGAAAACGGTTTGACGAACCAGTTCACAAACAAGGTCACGCCGATACCGCGCCACTGGTTTTTCACCTGCGTCATCGCGGCAAAATCGATCTTGACCAGCATTGGAATGATCATTACCCAGATCAATACGCCAACCGGAAGATTGACCTGCGCCACTTCCATGCGGCCAATCGCCTGAAAGAGTGGCGGGAGCAGTTGCCCGAGCAGGATGCCGCATACGATGCACAGCGCCACCCAGACGGTCAGATAACGCTCGAAGAATCCAATCGCCGGCCGTGCGCCGCGCGCCGTGGTGTTGGCGGTACTCATTTGTCGCAGCAGCTAGGGAGGTCGCTCGCGGCGCATGTTTCGCCCGCGCAGCAGTTTTCGGTCAGGAAGGCGATCAGGCCCGTCATCGCTTCGAAATTCGCCGAATAGATGATGAAGCGGCCGTCCTGCCGCGGTTTCACCAGTTCGGCGTGTGACAGGTCCTTGAGGTGGAACGAGAGGCTTGACGGCGAAAGCCCGAGCTGCTGTGCGATTTCACCGGCGGCCATGCCGTCCGGCCCAGCGACGACCAGCAAACGGAAGACCGCCAGCCGCGATTCATGAGCGAGCGCGCCAAGGGCGCGTACAACGAGGTTCGAGTCCATGCCCGAACGATACGCTGATCGTTTTCACATTTCAAGTATTGTTGAAATGATGCGGCTGACGTGATCTGTCAGGAGGCATTCAGCACCACCGCCCGAGGCCACCGCAGTGGCCTCGAACCGCCTCAGTTGCCGAACAACGAGGCCTGCGTCCCGCGACTCGGCGCCGGACGTGCCGGTTTCATCGGCGGTTCCCGACCGGCGGCCGTTTGCGCTGCAGCGGTTGAATCCGCCACCGAATCCGCCGCCGCTTCCAGCGAAGTCTGCCCGGCCTCGAGCGAGAGGAGAAACATCTTGTTTGCCAGGCCTCCGGCAAAGCCGGTCAGATCGCCGGAGGCACCGATCACGCGATGACAGGGCGCCACAATCGAGATCGGATTTCTGCCGTTCGCCGCACCCACGGCCCGCACCGCGTTGATGTTCCCGATTTGCGTAGCGATGTCCGAGTAGCTGCGCGTCTCGCCGAACGGGATCGTGAGAAGCGCCGCCCAAACCTTCTTCTGGAAGTCCGTTCCCCGGAAGTCGAGTTCAAGGTCGAACCGGTCTCTCGACCCGGCGAAATATTCGTTCAATTGGCGCTCGGTTTCGATCAGGATCGGGCTGTCATCCGCTTCGACGAGTTCCGGCAGACGCACCCGGGTCGGCTTGTCGTTCTCCCACAGAATGGCGGCAAGCCGGTTGCCGTTTGCAACGAGCTTTAGTTGACCGACGGGCGAATTCATTAACCTGTATGCGTACGTCACTTTGCTGGGTTCCTGGCTAGCTGGAGGCTGAGATCGCTTGATGCGAGGGGGTGAACTCGCTGTGCAACGGCTCCGATACGTGACAGCTTAGCGCCCGTCCTCGCCGAGGTCACGCCGGATCTTGCTATCCAATTCCGCGCGCGGTCTGGGACTCAGTAGAATTGATACCCTCGACCTACCGCTCACCGGCAACCCGATACTTTTTCTACGACTGTGACAACCCCCCTCGAACAACTGCGGGCTGGACAACTGGCGGGTACTCGCCGACTCAAACTCGCGTGCGGCCTGAGCGAATTTCCACGCGAAATTTTCGATCTGGCCGACACGCTGGAAATTCTCGATCTATCGGGCAATGCACTCTCGACGCTGCCCGATGATTTGCCACGGCTGAGCAAGCTGCGCATCATCTTTGCTTCTGACAATCCGTTCACCGAATTGCCGGAAGTCCTCGGGCAGTGTTCGCAACTGAGCATGATCGGCTTCAAGGCCAACCGCATCCGCGAAGTTTCGGGCAAATCGTTGCCGCCGCTATTGCGCTGGCTGACTCTCACCGACAACGAGATCGAAGCGCTGCCGCCAGAAATCGGTGCCTGCACGCAACTGCAAAAGTTGATGCTTGCCGGCAACCGGCTGCGGACCCTGCCCGAGGAATTGGCCGAGTGCTCGCGCCTCGAACTGCTGCGTCTCGCGGCGAATCAACTCAGCGAACTGCCTGCCTGGTTGCTGCGCCTGCCACGGCTTTCCTGGCTGGCGTACGCGGGCAATCCGTTCAGCGAAGCGCTGGAGACGGCGGCCCTGACCGATACGCCGATTGCCGATATTCGCTGGGACGCGTTGAAACTCGAAGCGCAGTTAGGCGAGGGCGCCTCCGGTGTCATTTATCGTGCGGCGCTGGCTGCTCGTCATGACGATGCGAGCAGGCCGGTCGCAGTCAAGTTGTTCAAGGGCGCGGTAACGAGCGATGGGTTGCCCGACTGCGAGATGGCGGCCTGCATTCGTACCGGCGATCATCCGAATCTGATTCCCGTGGTGGGCAAGGTGAAGGACCATCCGGCGGACACACATGGCCTCGTGATGGAACTGATCGATCCGCAATTCATGAATCTTGCCGGGCCGCCGAGCCTCGAGTCATGCACGCGCGACGTCTATGATGCCGGCACGCGCTTCGAGTTGGCCTCGGCATTACGCATTGCATACGGCATCGCGTCGGCTGCGTGTCATCTGCATCGGCAAGGTGTGATGCATGGCGATCTGTACGCGCACAATATTCTGCACGCTGGGTGCGGGCGTGCCTTGCTGGGCGATTTCGGCGCGGCGTCTTTCTATGCCGCTGATGATCGGGATGTCAGCGCCGCGCTGCAGCGCCTCGAAGTCAGGGCGTATGGTTGTCTGCTCGAGGAGTTGATCGACCGATGCGAGTGGCGGGATGCGGAGGCGGACATCGCGGCGAAACTGGTGGTGTTGAAAGAGAATTGCCTGAGCGAAGATATCGGCAGCCGGCCGCTGTTCGACGAGATCGCTTCCGTTTTGCGGCAGCTAAGCAGCTAATCAGCTAAGCAGCCAACGGGCGCCGGCGATCGGGACGCAGCCGCGTTGGCGACGGTTTGAACCGGGTCTGGTACGAACGCAGAGCAAGCATTCGTCCGTGTGGTCCAAGGAGAGCATATCAATGACGCAGAGGATGCGCCGCCGCGTGCTGATTGCCGGCACGCTTGCTGCGGCAGGCCTGGAAGGCCTGGCAGGTGCGGCTCGTGTCGATGCAATGCAGGGCGGCAAACTGAAGATCGCCCTCGTGTTGAAATCGATGACCGATCCGTTCACGGTCGCGATGGCGAACGCTGCGCAGAATTATCAGAAACATTTCGCGTCACAGTTCGGCCTGATCATTCGCGGAACGGCAACGGAGAGCGACACGGCCGCGCAGATCCGAATGGTGGACGAGGCGATCAAAGCCAGGATGAGCGCGATCGTCATTGCGCCGACTGACTCGAAGGCGCTGACCGCTGTCGTGGCGCGGGGGATCAAGGCCGGCATCATCATGGTTACCATCGATAACCCGCTCGACGACGCATCGCAGGACGCCGCCCACATCTCCGTGCCGTTTGTCGGCCCGAATAACCGCAACGGCGCGAAGCAGGTAGGCGATTATCTTGCGGAGCGGCTCAAGGCGGGCGATCAGATCGGGGTCATTGAAGGCATTTCCGCCGACCGCAACGCCCAGCAACGCACGGCCGGCTGCAAGGACGCAATGAACGCGGCCGGTATGAAGATCGTCGCCATACAGGCGGGCGACTGGGACTATGGGAAAGGGCGCGACGTGGCGTCGAGGATGTTAGTCTTACTGTGTCAATAAAATATTCACATCAAAGCGATACCTGGTAGTATTGAATAATACAGACTTTGGATGATCGCGATGAGAGAAGATATCGACGAATTTGACGCGTATC
>NZ_CAJNBK010000006.1 GCF_905220975.1 Paraburkholderia haematera
ATCCGGGACTGGAAAGCAGCCCTGAACCGCTTCACCATCCAGTTCGAAGAACGGCTCGTGCCGGGTTAAACACAAACCCGTTTACACAAAATTCGGGACACCCCCGAGTGGTCCGCAAATGCCCCTCCCCGCCAATAGGCCCGCCATGCGAAAAGCTGTGCGAGGTAACGTGGCCCGATTACGCGGAGGGGAGCCGCGTCGAGTCCGGAATGACAAACGCTCCCACCCATCTCCAACGGCGCACCCACATCGCGTCGATTCGCGCAGCCGCCTCAACCCCTTCACCGCCTTCGCCCACCCACAGCATCTGATATCTCCCAAACGCCACCACCGTGTACGCGCTGATAGCGCCTCACAGCCACAACGCTGTCGCTCGTCGTGCCTACATCCCCTTTATGCGCATAAACCTATCTCGAACGGCTAATTCTTCTCGCGTTTACACAAAAACGATTGAAATGCGAATTCATCCAGGTAAAATCCATCTGCGTCTAAAAAGAGGAGGTGAAGATTGGCAGCAGAAATCATCGCGGTAACTCAGCAAAAGGGTGGGGTCGGGAAGAGCACAATCGCGATGCACCTCGGCGCTGCGTTTCATGAGAAAGGCAAGCGCGTCCTCGTCGTAGACGCAGATGGTCAAAACACACTGATCCATTGGGCCAGTGCATCATCAGACGGCGAAACCGGCATCCCCTTTCCGGTCGTCAACCTCTCCGAGGCCGGCAGCCAGATCCATCGCGAGATCAAGAAGTTCGTGGCGGACTACGACATCATCGTCGTCGACTGCCCCCCCTCCATCACCGAGAAAGTGTCCGGCGTCGTGTTACTCGCGGCGAGCGTCGCGATTATGCCGACGTCGTCGTCACCCGCCGATTATTGGTCGAGCGTTGGATTGGTGAAGCTCGTCCAGCAAGCTCAGGTCATGAACGAGGACCTGCGCGCAGTCTTCCTACTGAATAAGACCGAAGAGAAACGGATGCTGACGCGCGAACTGAAGCGCGCGTTGGAAGAACTCGGTTTCCCACTGCTCAAGACCCAAATCCCAACGCGTGAAGCCTATAAGCAGGCAATGGCGTTAGGGCAGACAGTGCTTCAGATGAACGATCGCGGCGCCAAGCTCGCCGCCATCGAAGTACGGGCGTGCGCCAACGAGATCGCAGCCCTGCTCCCCTGAATTTATGCGCATAAAGGACCCTGAATGAAACCCTCCCAATTCGCCAAAGGCTTTCAAGCACGTCCTGATACGACCAGCAGCGAAAAGCGAACTGCCCTCGACCGCCTGAATGCGATCGACGGTATGGTCAAGACCGGCGAAGTACCGAGCCGCACTATCCAGCCAGTCATGTCGCAAGACGTCGCGGAAGTCGACGCTGCCGATATCGCCAACGAGTCGGCGGACTACCGCGCGTGGCGGATCGAACACGCTTACCGTCCGGGCCAGGTCATCGAGCTTGCGCTCAAAACGATCAAACCGAGCCCGTTCAATCCACGCCATTTCTATTTGAAGTCGTCGATTGCCGAGCTTGCCGTCAATCTGGCGAAGCAAGGACAGCAGCAGGCGATTCACGTCATTCCCGACTACGACAATCCCGGCTCCTACTTCGTCAGCGACGGCGGCCGGCGCGTACGGGCGCTGAAAGAAGCGAACAAGGAATCGGTGAAGGCGATCGTTATCGATCTGCCAATCGGTATCCAAAGCTACAAGCTCGGCTACGACCTGAACGTTCAGCGCGATTCACAGACAGTGTTCGACAACGCGGTTGTCTGGAAACGCTTTCTCGACGATCGGCATTTCCAGAGCCAGAAGGAGCTCGCCGAGCACCTTGGATTGGACGAGTCGACCGTCGCGGTCGCCCTGTCGATCGCAAAGCTGCCCGAGGTGGTGATGCATGAGATGGTCGCAAGGCCTGACCGCTTTGGTTCGAACATGGCGTATCAGGTGGGCCGATATCACACGGCCCGCGGTGCCGACGCTACGCTGCGTCTGATCAACAAAATCCTCTCGGACGACCTGAGCACGCGACAAGTCGCAGACATTGTGAAGGGCAGGGCGAGCGCGCAGGAAAGTACCAAGCCGGCGGGTCGGCAGCGCTATGCGCAGCGTCTGGAAATCAAGCTCGGCGGTGTCGCGGTCGGCGATCTGAAGTCGTACGGGGACGACCGGATCGAACTGCGCCTGAAGGGTCTCACGCGTGAAAAGCGTGACGACATTCTTCGTCAGATTGAGAAGATGCTGAAGTAACAGAGGGGAAAGCACCAGCAGGAAAAGATACGGCGGCGCACGAGAGTGCGCCGCCGTTTTTCTTGATGATTACGCCGCGCGCGATTGACTCAGCGTGAAGGCGAGCAGGTCGCCATCGGTGGGTTCGCCCCACGTTTTGCGAGCAAGCCAATCGAAGAACGCCGTCTCGACGATCTTCGAGTCCAGCCCACGACGGCGCCAATCGTCCCGCATATGCGTGCCGAGATCCGGCAACTCGTCTTCCTCGAACGATTTCCGCGCAATCTCCCGCTCGGACTCACCTTGTTCGTCGTAAAGCTCCCTCGCTTCCTTGCGGCGAACCGCCGAATATTCGCCAAGCAGACGCGCTTTCAGATCGTCCGCCGGTGCGGCCACTGCGGCTTTGCCACCGCTTCCGGACGGCAGCGCCTCGAGGGGCGGCGCATAGCCCTTCTTCAACGCGTCCTTGAACAGAGCCGGTGCGCTGCGCACCGCGGGCAAGGACGTGCTGCGCATGCGCTGCTCGGTCATTTGCAAAGCCGCGCGAATCCGGTTTTCTTCGCTATCGGCATACAGTGTTTGTGCTTCTTTCAGCGGAATGCCGATCTTCACCATCCGGTCGACCAAGGTGCTGTCGAACACATTCGGGTGTTCGTCGAGTGCAAGCATGGGCTGCTTGCGCTCGGTCACGCGGAACTGGATCTCCGCGACTCGCCGCCCTTCCCGGTGCTCGATCAATTCGACAAAGATGTTGGTGACTGCATTCACCTCGGCGATGGCCGGGCGCAGGTAGTCGCGCTTGAAGTACTTGTACTCGCGCTTCGCCTCGTCGCCCGCTTCGGTGTCGGGCGTGCCGGAGAGGATAGGGCGCCACCATTCCCATGATTCGCGCATCGTCAGATGGCTCGGGTTGGTCAGATAGCGAACGCAAATCTCGTAGAGGGCGAGACCCGCGCTACTACGTAGCTGGCTCTGGAACTGCAGACTCAGCCGCGCATACTGAACCGGATCGAGCAGCTTCTTCTTGATCTTCGGTGCGAACGAAAACTCCACCCAGACGCGGCGAGTGGTGGGGTCTTCGAGAATTTCCGCGTCGGCAATCAGCGTGGAGATACCCCATTTCCGGCCCGGCTTCTGGCTGGACGTGCCGGTACTCCATTCGACCTGCACCGACACCATCCGTCGCAGGTGCTCCTTCACGAGCGCCGTGTCGTTCGAATCGAATGCCGAATTGGCGACGATGTCGGACAGCAAGGCCCGATAGGTGTCGCCAGACTCGTCAGCTTGTTGAGCGACAGCAAGGAGAACGTTGAATAGCTTGCGGGTGAGGAGCGTGATCTTGCCGCTCTTGGGCTGGATCGCAATCGCCTCGACGGCCTTGCGCAATTCGGCCGAGCTCGGGCTGACTACATCTGTCTTCTTCGCGCGCTTAGTGGCCATGCGTCTGGTCGAGGAGGGATTTGGCGAGAGCATACCGGCTGTGGTGATACGCGTCTATAGCATGGGTCTCACCGTTCCCGGTGAAGTGAGTTTACGAGGCGCAACTCACCTCGAGCAGCTCCCGAAAACCCTCACCTCACCCGTTTCGCGCCAGGTTCAGGGCATCCTTACAGGTCGCGGCCTCCCGAAATGCCGAGCGAATTTCGACCTGCCGCGAACGGCGGCTATTCAATCCCGAATCTTCTCACCTCAAAAAATTCTCGCGAATTTTGGCTACGCGCACCTTGCGAGCGGGGTGCACTCGCGCTAGCTCAGTGGTGCGGACGCGCGTCGGCTCATTTCAGCGGAGAGGGGAGGGGAAAGTCCCGGCAAACACGCCCAGCCTCGGCCCAAGCAGGCGCCGCAACGAAGCTCGTCGGCATACCTGCCCGTCGATCACGGCATCGTCCGGCCTTCGCCGCGCTGATGCGCACGGCAATCGCCACATGGCTTTCCGGGTAAACGGCTGCCGGCTATGGCAGACAGACACCCCAGTGACGCAAGCGTGAGATCAGAGTCAGGACAAATGCCCCCGAAAAAGCTCACCTTTGCGCTGGTCGAGCGCTCGGAACGACGCGGCCTCCAGACCTGGAGGTCTGAAAAAACACCGATAAATACTCCCGAAAAACCTCACCATTGCATCGAAGAGGGGCCTGCGCGCGTCATGGAAAAGCTCCCCCGAAAAACCTCACCTTTGCGCAGCGCACAAAAATTATTCAATGATTTCATCGGGTTACAGCAGCGTCGTTAGCCAAGCTATGCGTACACACTCCCGTATATCCTCACCTTTAGCAGCTTTTCGGCGAAATCTGACATCTCCGACCGCAACGCGAAGGGCCCCGAAAAACCTCACCTTAAGAATTCAGGAGCCACAAAATCGGAACTGCTCTGACAGCGTCCGTAGGGCCTTTCCGGCCCATTACGACGATTTTGGTCCTGTATTTCCTCACCTTCGTGATCGCGAGCGTCCCAAAAGACTCCCGAAAAACCTCACCTCAAGCTAAAAACAGCCCATTTGACGAGCCGGCGATCGCCTCGATCCACGTCTCCCGAATTCCCTCACCTTTCCTCACGGGTGAGCAAGGATTCGATTGACGCAGCCGAGAGAATTTCGGTTGAAATCCCGTCCCGCTCCCGCAAACGCTCACCTTAAGCCCCCGAATGCACAAAATTGAGGCAAAAACGGCACCTCGGCCCCGGAAAGTCTCACCTTCGGTTCGCGTTTTCTCCCGTCTTGACTCACCCATGGGGTTAACGAGGCCCAAATAAGGTCAAAAATTGGCGTCCAAGCCAGTCCCGAAAGCGCTCACCTTCAGGGTTAGCGCACTCAGAACCGACTTTCGAGTGCTGCCGGGCGATCTGGCACGCTCAGGTCCCGCAAAATCTCACCTTTAGCCAAACCGCACTTTGGGGGTGGCTCCTGAACCCGCTCACGTTCTGTCCCGGACCTGCTCACCGAGGCCCCCGAACCTCATCACCCAACACTCCCGCAAGACCTCACCACCACTCCCGTAAAGCTTCACCTAACCGGGCTGAAACGCCTGTCTGGTAAGGGTTTGCCGTGGCGTTAACGTTTTTAACATGGGTTCAAAGGTGTTTACTTTTATTACTCTCTAGAATTTCCCCGCGTGTCCTTCGGACAAAACCTCTTCACCCCTTCAGCCATCATGAAGTTCTCGTGAAACAGTGCGCGATCAGGAAGAAACCCATGAAAACGCTTTATTTACAAAGGCTTATTGGCTAATCTTCGTTTTGTTTCACGGAAAAACACTGCTTGCCCCAATCTCTTGACCTACCCGCACCTCTAAACCACGCCAACTAGCCAAATGGCACGCACCACAAACAAATACGTAGCAAACAATACGTAAATTGTTATGATTCATCCAATACGCGCAACATCGAGGTATACATGAATCTGGATCAGGAACGGCAAGCTATCCGCAACGAGCTCGAATCGTTGAGAGCCAGCGGGGCACGGCGGCAGGAACTATCACTGCATGCCTGCAAGCGACTCTTTTTCGACTTGGGGATTCGTCCATCCATGGCGGCCGTTCGCGACCTGACCCAAACTGGCAGCGCAAGCGATATTCCGAAGGACATCGACCACTTCTGGGAACGCATCAGAACGGTGTCGCGCGTAAAAGTCGGCGCCGGCGCCATCCCGAAAGGACTGGAAGAGCGCGCCGGAGAACTGTTGGGCGCGCTCTTTGAAGAAGCCGTCGTCCATGCTCGCTTAACGCTTGACAGCGAACGCGAGGAAATTCGGACCCAAGTCACCGCAGCCGACCAACGCGCGCGGGAAGCAGAAATTCGCCGCGACGTGTCGGAAGAGGCGATCAAGCGCAGCGAACTGAGAGCGGAAGCCGCGTGGGAACGCGTTCGCGTTCTCGAGACCGAGCTATCCAGCACCACGACACATGGGACCGCTCACCAGGAAGGCTTGCAAGCAACGGTGCGACGGCTCGACGGCGAAAATGAAGCGCTGCGTCACCGTCTTGAGACCGAACAGGCGACCAACGCGTCGCTTCGCGACCGGATCGATGCACTACATGTGGAATTGCGCCAAAGCACTGAACACTATGCGCAGCAGATCAAGGACGCCGTGGCCGAAGCCGAGCGGCGTGTGAAGCCGATGCTGGTCGAGCTCGATTCATTACGCAGCATGGCGGCCACCTATCAATCGGGGGTGCGTGATGCGAGCCGCAAGGAATTCGAGTTTATTCAGCAGATCGCCGCAGCCAAGGCGCGCGGCGACCGGCTCGACGCGCAACTGCGCGAGCAATCGGACGAAGTGGATGCTTTGACGAAAGAAGTCGCCATGCTTCGGAGCCAACAGGGCATCGACCCGGCAATCGCGGGCCTGCTGTGTTCGCTGGTCGAAGCAGGCAGGCTCACGGCCGACGAGCTGACAACGATCGGTACAGCAGCGGACGGCCAGGTGAAACTGCCGCTGCACTGTCCGAAATGTGAGGAAGGTGAGCCCGAGCTATCGCAAGTGGATCACCGCTTCGAACTACAGTGCCCTGAGTGCGATTACTCGTCAGGCCCCGGTGAATCAAGGCTGGAGGCGGTCAGCCGGTTTTTGTCGCGTGCTTCGAGCGCCGCGTCGGCATGACCGCTCCGCGTGGGCGTCATAGCAGCAAAATCGCCAAAGGTGAGAAAATTCAGGACCCCAAGGGTGAGCGTTTTCAGGATTCTCTGTTCACCCTTTCCTCGTCAAACGCCCGTCGCGTCTAGGTGTGGGCAACGGAGGCGCGGCCGGATCCGGTTCATCGACAACCGGCGAATCCTGCTGATCCATCCATCTTTGCCACGCCCGATACAAACGGTTGGCGGACACCGCTTGTACAAATCCCAACCATTGCCCGACCAGTTCCGCCTCAACTCCGCTCTCAAACAGGTCCGCCGCAAAAGTGTTGCGCAAGGTTTGCGGACTGGCGCGTGAGGCGCGCGACGCGGCAATTCCAGCCGCGTCGATCAACGCGTCGACCGCGCGCAGCATGGTCGCCTTGTGCATGGGGCGCCCTGAAGGCGAAGCGGGAAAAACCAGATTGCCGGCCAGTTCGGAGAGGCGCCGTTCGGCAAGCCATGCGTCGAGAATGGCAGCAGCAAAGGGGGCGAGCCGGGTTCGCCGCGTGAGCATTGGATTCGCGGACTCGATCGTGACCCAGGGTGAGCCGACATTCACGCAACTAACCGTAAGTGCAGCGGCCTCGCCCGTTTTGAGTCCACCGCCGAGAAACACCGCAATCAATGCACGATCGCGTCGCTCTCGCCAGCGCTGCGCCACGGACAAGGCCGGCAAAGGCGAAAACAGTTGCGTGATGAGCGCGGCGCGTTCGGCATGGTTGAGAAAACCGGTCGGCTCGTTATCGCGCGCGTTTCGCCACGCTGCTTCGCCATCCTGAGCAATGAAGCGTGCGGGATTGGTCGATGCGGATTCGATTTCACGCACATGATCCAGCACTCGCTCAATGAGACGCAAATACCTGACGCGCTGCGGTTTTCTGATCTCAAGCCCACCCACGAATTCAGCAATGGCTTGCGTATCGACCAGAACCAGACTCTTTTGGCGAACCGCAAGCCAGTCGAGGAAAAGCCCCCACTGCGCTTGATAGACTTCAGCGGACGAGCGCCTGAAATGCTGCTTGGCAAGCCAGGCGTCGAAAGCGATTTGCGGATCGCGGCGCCAGTCTTCGCGTTCCCGATCGAAGAGATCGGTTGACGGCGCAGGGCGCGGGACCGGGTCGGACAGATGAGGAGGTGACATACGCATTCTTTCCGTTAGTTGCGCATATTGTAGGCGGCAACCGATGGAAGTACAGCGCTTAAGTCAGTCGCCCCATGCCCGTGCGTGCTTGAGCGGCGCAGCTTTGGACGCAGGTTGCGCGGCGCGGCGTGCCGCTTCTTCATAGGCCGAGACGGCAAACGCGAACACTGCCGGCAGCGCGGTGGAGGTGCCGAAGTCCACGGACTCGTCCGTTTCCGGATAAGGCAGCCCGGACGGCCGTTGGAACAGGCCGAGCATGATCGCGTCGTGCCGGCTGGCAAACCCGAGATCCGCTAGCGCTTCGGCTTCGATTGCATGGAGCAGGCGCCACGAGAGCGGCACCTGCTGGACGATGTAGCGCGCGGCGATGTTGCGCACGATGTGTTCAAGATCGCGCGCCGCGGTTTGATAGCGCAACGCGGCCAGAGCATGCTCGGCTTGGTCGGTGGTCAGGTCGTTCATTATCGGCTCCAGTCGATACCCTGTACTGTACAAATATACAGTGTCCTGCGCAACCTCAGCCGAGCGGACAATCCAGCCCGATTTCGCCAACAACCCGCAAAGGTGCGCCCGCCCCTCAGCCGTGAATCACCACCAGCAGCGCTTTCGCCTCGCCCTTTCCCGCATTGCGGATTGCGTGCGGCTCGTCGGCAACGTAGCGTGCGGTGTCCGCGGCCTTGAGCCGCTTCGTCGCGCCCGCTGCCTCGATGTCGACCGATCCCTGCAACACAGTCAGATGCTCACGCGTGCCGGGTTCGTGCGCGTTCGACACCAGCGCCCCGCCCGGCTGCAGCGTCAATTCGTACCACTCGAACTTGCCGGCCAACTCGATCGGCCCCCAGACACGTAATTGATACTTGGCCTCGTGTCCGCTCAAAGTCGGGATGTCGTGCGGACCGGAGACGGCGATCGCTTCAGGCGCCTTCTGCGGCGCGAATAGTGAATCGAGACTGACGCCGAGCGCGTTCGTCAGACGCCAGGCGACCGCGATCGTCGGATTGGCCTTGTCGCGTTCGATTTCCGAGAGCATCGATTTCGATACGCCGGCCGCGCGCGACAGGTCGTCGAGCGTCATGCGCCGTTCGGCGCGCAGACGCTGAATCTGCTCGCCGACACGGGGCGGCGCCGCGATCGCCGCGACCGCGCCCGCGCCTGAAGAAGGTGCCGCGCTGGCTGCTGCACGGCGGATTCCCGAACTTGCCATTTACTGACCTATCGTTTAGAGTTGTTCGACATACCGGATTTTAGTTCGGAAAAACGAAAATATCCGATAAAACTGACAGCCGACTATAACAGCCCGCCTTGACGTCGAAAATGCCGCAGATGCCGGACATGTCGGGGCGCATCACCCATTCAGGAGTCTGGTTCATGCGTGACCTTTACCTCGCCCATCTGCGCGGCACTCTCGAGCAGATTCGCGCCGACGGTTTTTACAAGAACGAGCGCGTAATCGCCAGCCCGCAATCGGCTGACGTACGTCTCGCGAACGGCACGGAAGTGCTGAACTTCTGCGCAAACAACTATCTCGGCCTGGCCAACGACGCGCGCCTGATCGAGGCCGCAAAGCTTGGTCTGGACAACGACGGCTTTGGCATGGCGTCGGTGCGATTCATTTGCGGCACGCAAACCGTGCACAAAGACCTCGAAAAAGCGCTGGCCGAATTCCTGCAAACCGACGACTGCATTCTCTACTCCAGCTGTTTCGATGCGAACGGCGGTCTGTTCGAAACCCTGCTCGACGAAAACGACGCCATCATCAGCGACGAGTTGAACCACGCGAGCATCATCGACGGTGTACGGCTTTCCAAGGCGAAGCGCTTTCGCTACAAGAACAACGACCTCGCGGATCTCGAGGCCAGGCTGAAAGAAGCCGAAGCCGCCGGCGCGCGCTTCAAGCTGATCGCCACGGACGGCGTGTTTTCGATGGACGGCATCATCGCGAACCTCGCCGGCATTTGCGATCTGGCCGACCGCTACGGCGCACTGGTCATGGTCGACGATTCGCACGCGGTCGGTTTCGTCGGCGAACATGGGCGTGGCACGCCGGAACATTGCGGTGTGCTGTCGCGCGTCGACATCATTACAGGCACGCTCGGCAAAGCACTGGGTGGCGCATCGGGCGGCTACGTCGCCGCGCGACAGGAGGTTGTCGATCTGCTTCGTCAGCGCTCGCGTCCCTATCTGTTCTCCAACACGCTGACGCCGAGCATTGCTGCGGCCTCGCTGAAAGTACTCGAGCTGCTCGCCAGCGACGAAGGGGCGCAACTGCGTGCGCGCGTGCGTGACAACGGTGCGCATTTCCGCCGTGCAATGAGCGCGCTCGGCTTCACGCTCGTGCCTGGCGAACACCCGATCATTCCGGTCATGCTGGGCGACGCGCAACTCGCGTCGAACATGGCCGACGCCTTGCTGAAGGAAGGCGTATACGTGATCGGTTTCTCGTTCCCCGTGGTGCCCAAAGGCCGTGCGCGAATCCGCACGCAAATGAGCGCGGCGCACACGCCGGAACAAATCGATCGAGCCGTCGACGCATTTGCGCGCGTCGGCCGTCAACTCGGCATCATCTGAAGCGGAGGCGCACATGAAAGCATTGGCAAAACTCGAACGCGCACCGGGCCTCACGCTGACGGATGTGAAGAAGCCCGAAGTCGGTCACAACGATGTGATGATCCGTATCACCCGCACCGCGATTTGCGGTACCGATATCCACATCTGGAAATGGGACGACTGGGCGCAAAAGACGATTCCGGTACCGATGCACGTCGGCCACGAATACGTCGGTGAAATTGTCGAAATGGGTCAGGAAGTGCGCGGCTTTGCGATCGGCGATCGCGTGTCGGGCGAAGGGCATATCACCTGCGGCTTCTGTCGCAACTGTCGTGCAGGGCGTCGGCATTTGTGCCGCAATACGGTGGGCGTCGGCGTGAATCGCGAAGGCGCATTCGCCGAATACCTCGTGATCCCCGCGTTCAACGCGTTCAAGATTCCGCCCGAAATCTCCGATGACCTCGCCGCGATCTTCGATCCGTTTGGCAACGCCACGCATACCGCGCTATCGTTCAACCTGGTCGGCGAAGACGTGCTGATCACTGGCGCCGGGCCGATCGGCATCATGGCGGTGGCGATCGCGAAACACGTCGGCGCACGCAATGTGGTGATCACCGACGTCAACGACTATCGGCTCGAACTCGCGCGCAAGATGGGCGCGACACGTGCGGTGAACGTCTCGCGTGAATCGTTGCGCGACGTGATGGCGGATCTGCACATGACCGAAGGTTTCGATGTCGGGCTGGAAATGTCAGGTGTACCAAGCGCTTTCACCAGCATGCTCGAAGCGATGAACCACGGCGGAAAAATTGCGCTGCTCGGCATTCCACCGGCGCAGACCGCGATCGACTGGACCCAGGTGATCTTCAAAGGCCTCGAAATCAAGGGCATTTATGGCCGCGAGATGTTCGAGACCTGGTACAAGATGGTTGCGATGCTGCAAAGCGGTTTGGACCTGTCGCCGATCCTCACCCACCACTTCAAGGTCGACGATTATCAGGAAGCGTTTGCCACGATGCTCTCAGGTGAGAGCGGCAAGGTGATTCTCGACTGGACCGCCGCGTGAATTGAACAAGCTTGAACAAGCTTGAACAAGCGGCGTACTTAGGCGCACCCAGCCGCAGCCGCTGAAATGAAACGCCCGCACCGCGCTCACGCGCCTGCGGGCGTTTTAACGAATTCAGCCTGAACGCGCACATGAATATCGTCTCCGACAGCCGGGTACCACGTCGCCAAACCGAACCTCGCGCGGCTGAAATGCCCGTCCGCCGAAAAGCCGAGCGTGTCTTTCTTCGTCAGCGGATCCGGCGCGAATCCGTTGAAGGTCACATCGAGCGTTACAGGTTGCGTGACGCCATGAATCGTCAGATCGCCGCTCAACGTGCCGCGCGATTCGCCGGTGCGCTCAAAGCGCGTACTGACGAAGCGCACCTCCGGATACCGCGCCACGTCCAGCATGCTCGCGCTCTTCACCATCTTGTCCAGTAGCGGCACGTTCGTGTCGATGCTCGCGGCGTCGATCGTGATCGTCGCGCTACTCTTGTCCAGCCCGCCTTCCGTCCAGTCAAGCTGCCCCTGCTTGCGGTCGAAGCGCATGGTGAAACGCGAATACTTGAAGTGATCGATATCGAAGGTAATGCTGCAGTGGTCCGGGTCGAGATCATAGCGTCCGGCCGGCACGCGCGCTTCGTTCTGGCTGACCGTATGGGTGAGCACTTGCACAGGCGTACAGGCCATCATCGCCGTTAGCAGCGTTGCGCCGAGCAGCGCACGCACAAACGTTGCGCGGAGAGTAGAGCGACTCATGAGATTCGTTCCGGTTGATCGATCGTCGTCACGATAGCAGTAAGCGTACCCGAAGTGCCGACGCGCCTAAGCACACAAAAACTTGACGAAGGAGAATGATCGTTCTACCCTTCGTACATGGCTACTCAAAACCCATTTGAATCTGCTGCGTCCGGCAGCGCGCGTGAAAGGCTGCTCGACGCTGCGGAAGCGTTGATCTACGCCGGCGGCATCCACGCCACAGGTGTCGATGCGATCGTCAAGCAGTCCGGCACCGCGCGCAAAAGCTTTTACACGCATTTCGAATCGAAAGACGCGCTTGTCGCTGCCGCGCTGGAGCGGCGCGACGAACGCTGGATGAACTGGTTTATCGCGGGCACGCTGCAGCATGGCAAGACTGCGCGCAAACACCTGCTCGGCATGTTCGATGTGTTGCGGCAATGGTTTGCGTCGGAGGATTTTCATGGTTGCGCGTTTATGAACGCCGCTGGCGAAATCGCCTCCGCGGAGGATCCGATCCGGATCGTGGCGCGTCAACACAAGGAACGCCTGCTCGCGTTCGTCCGAACCCGGTTCGATGAGTACGCGGCCGAATCGGGCATGGACGCCCGCCGCGCTGCGCGCCTGTCGCGCCAATGGCTGATCCTGCTCGACGGTGCCATCGCCGTGGCGCTGGTGAGCGGCGAGGCCGACGCCGCGCTCGACGCGCGAGCCGCCGCAGAAGCCTTGCTCGATACCGAATCGGCAAGCGAATCGGACCCACTCGCGGGTCAATCAGCGAGCAGGTCCCAAGGCAAAACCCCAACCAAGCGACCGGCGTCCCGGCGCACCGCAACCTGACTGAGGATCCACCATGGCTGACACGATCGAAACCCGCCCGCCGTTACCGCCGTTCACACGGGAAACCGCTATCCAGAAGGTGCGCGCCGCGGAAGACGGCTGGAATACCCGCGACCCCGAGCGCGTGTCGCTCGCCTACACGCCCGACAGCGTCTGGCGCAACCGTGCCGAGTTCACGCATGGTCGCGCGGAGATCGTCGGACTGCTGCGCCGCAAATGGGCAAAGGAACTCGACTACCGCCTGATTAAAGAATTATGGGCATTCACGGATAACCGCATCGCCGTGCGCTTTGCCTACGAATGGCACGACGACTCGAACAACTGGTTCCGTTCGTACGGCAACGAGAATTGGGAGTTCGACGAGCACGGACTGATGGCGCGCCGTCATGCCAGCATCAACGATCTGCCGATCCGCGAGGCCGACCGTCTTTATCATTGGCCGCTCGGCCGCCGTCCTGACGATCATCCGGGTCTGTCCGATCTCGGCCTCTAAACCTTTCCCAGCCATTGAAGGTGGATACTTGCCGGGTGTTCACCGCTCTGCCATCTGTTCTCCGTTATGGTGGCGTCTGTGTCGTGAGGCACGTGCTGTGCCCGCGTGCCTGAGCGTGTCCTCCACATCGCCCGTGCCGGTTGAGGTACAGTGCGCCACGGGCGGCAAGCAGGCGAACCTGGACCCTAGATGACACCGGCACTCGACCGGTGACGGAGAGCACATGCATTTTCGGCAGACCAAGAAGAACATTCGGCGTACCGTCGTGGCGCTCGTCGCGAGCCTGGCCGCGGCGTCCGCTGCGCATGCGGGCAATTGGTGCGAGGGCGGCGTATGGGTCGACGCCATGCTCGGTTCGTACCACATCAACCCCGACCCGAATACGCATTTCGAGCAATTCAATCCCGGCCTTGGCGCCGAATGCTGGCTCAACAATCAATGGGCGTTGACCGCCGGCGGTTTTCGCAATTCGCTGCGGCGGCCCTCGTACTATGGCGGCGGCGTCTGGGCACCGGAGTTCGCGCACTGGGGCATCGTGCGGATCGCGGCGATGGGCGGGATCATCTCGGGCTATAACTACGGCAACTGGGGTCTCGGCCGCAACCACACGATAGGACCGGTGGCCGCGCCGATCGTGATGGTCGAATACAAGCGCGTTGGGGCGAACTTCATTGTGATTCCGCCGATCCCCTCGGACAAACTTCCGTTCACGATCGGGTTTCAGTTGAAGGTGAAGTTTTAAACTGGCGTAATAAGCTCCAGTCCTGGCGT
Source organism: Paraburkholderia haematera (assembly GCF_905220975.1). Taxonomy (GTDB): domain Bacteria; phylum Pseudomonadota; class Gammaproteobacteria; order Burkholderiales; family Burkholderiaceae; genus Paraburkholderia; species Paraburkholderia haematera. The sequence continues at coordinate 14,404 of NZ_CAJNBK010000006.1, forward strand.
AAAAAAACGCTTGTGAGCGTTTGGATGGCCCGCGGCCCAAATAATCGCTATCGCTCCGGCATTTCACGCCCTATAACAGGTATTTGCAGGGCGATTATTCCGTGCCGAGGGGTTCACGAAACCCGTTGACACTGCCAGTTCGCACGCCTCTTTGCGCCCCGGAACCTCAGTTCGGCGCACTGCTCTCCCTATTTTCATAACTACCTAAGACTTTGGCCTCGGGCAATTCGCCCGCAGGCCCGAAGAGCGTTCGCGCGCCCGAAAATCCCCTCTCTATGCCGACTTCCGGGCATGCGGATAACGATCTGCATCAGTGAAAGACGCACCCTGAATTAAGGAGCTGAAAGTGAAATCACGACTGATGGTGGCTTCTGCTGCCGGATTACTTGTCATGGCGGGATTCGCGCATTCGCAAAGCATGCCGGACCCTCAACAACCTACCCCACAGGAAAATGCAGTGACACAGGCGGCGCCTTCCGACTCGGCGGCGACGCAGGCATACGGCGGCATGCCCGACACGAAAATGCAGAGCGGCTGGAAAAATAAGAAGTCCTGCAGCAACGACCCGCAATGCAATATCTTCTTTGGCGGGAGCTAAAGGCAAACTGAAGTCGCGCGGGACAAAAAACGGCAATCAAAGCGGTCTCACAACGGGAGGCGTGATTGACGTCCGCGCATCCTGCGCGGCTATGCATTCAAAGGTGAGCGATTCCAGGATGGTGAGGAATTCCAGGAGATGGCGTCGCCTCGCTCAATGGTGAGGAATTCCAGGAAATGACGTCACCACGGCCAAAGGTGAGGAATTCCAGGAGACGCTGTTAAATCCACGAAAGGTGAGCTGTTCCAGGGGGCCAGGCATCACATCACGATGGAGGTGAGTCATTCCATGCGCCGAACAGCACCGTGCCAGTAAGCCAGGACGCAATAAGGTGAGGAGTTCCAGGAGACCGCACGCGAAGGTGAGCGAATCCAGGAGGTGAGCAGTTGCCCCATCGAATTCGCACCGGTAGATAGCTTAGGTGAGGATTTCCAGGGAATCCTCATCAGGCCAATCTTGTGACCTTGTATAAGGTGATGGGCGGCGGTTCCGGAGGGAATCTAAGAACCCACAGGTGAGAACATTCGGGAGCGCGTGCGGTGATAATGTTGCTACCTGTCGACGCACTTTCGATTCGAAGGTGAGAAGATTCGGGAGGCCTGCCCGAACGCAGCCGTCTTCGAGTTACCTTCCATTCACCTGGAGTCCGTTCCCAATGACGCCCGACGTCTTCGGCGAAGAAATCAAAGCGGCCCTCGCGCCACACGCCGACGCTCAACGCGCGCTCGCGATGCGCGCCTACATGCGTGACCACTTCGAGTTCATCGGTGTGCCAACGCCGCTGCGGCGGAAATCGGTATTGCCGGTGTTCAAGCGGCTGCCGGTGGAGAATGCCGATCATCTGCTGGCATGCGCGAATGTCTTATGGTCGATGCCGGAGCGCGAATTCCAGTACGTCACGACCGACCTGTTGGCGCGCAAATGGAAAACGCTTGCGGCGGCAGACATCGCGCACTTATTAACGCTCGCTCAGCGGTGCGCCTGGTGGGATTCGATCGATCCGCTGGCGGGTGTCGTCGGCGACGTTCTGAAAGCGGCGCGAGCCCACACGCCGAAGGTGCAGGCCGCGATGGATGCGGCACTCCAGCACGACTCGCTGTGGGTTCGGCGTATTGCCATGATTCACCAACTCGGCTGGCGCGAGCACACCGACGAAGAGCGTCTTTTCGGGTACGCGCGAACGCTCGCCGCGGAAAGCGACTTCTTCATTCGTAAGGCCGTCGGTTGGGCGCTGCGGGATTACGCGTGGCATGCTCCTCACGCGGTGAGCGCTTTTCTTTCCGCTTCGCGGGACATCATGTCGCCGCTGACTTTCCGTGAAGCGTCGAAGCATCTGTCGTCGATCCGCTGACGCGCCTGGCGCAGAACCGTTGCCGCTCAATTTGCGTCGACGCAACGTCGGCTGTTGCAAAAAGGCGACGCGCCACGGGACGCAAAACGACGGCGGTAAACGGCGTCGAAATCAAAAACTTTAGGAGAATATTTAATCTCGTTGGTGTGGCCAAACGCCCTGTAGTCACAGCTTAGTAATATGCGCCGGCAATACTCGGCAGCGCTGCAAGCTTGACCCAAAATTCGCAAAAAACGCGCTGCTCCGATCGAGGGCTGACGCGAAGGCCATACCCTCGGGGGTTTCACATGACTATCCGTCATCGCATCACACTATTGGTTGTCTTGATGTTCGTCGCCTTGTCGGCGATCGGCGGCTACGCCGTGTATCAGACGCGCGGCAGCGCGGCCGAAGTGCGCAAGGTGACCGAAGGCGTCGTCCCCAGCGCGCTGGCTTCCGCCGACCTCGTCTCGCAGGTCAAAGACGTCCAGCTCGCCACGATGACGCTGGTCTACGCGCCGGACGCCAACATGGTCTCCCAGGCGCAAGACGAACTGAAGAAGAAGAAGGCCTCGCTGCAACAGGCTCTCGCGCTGCAGGCCAAAGATGCCGCGAGCCACGCCCAACAGGGCCTCGTCTCCCAGGCCAACGAAAGCCTCGAGAATTACTTCTCGGCAATTGCTGAGACGGCGAAAATGAAAGCAGACGGCAAGAACGAACTCGCACAAGCGTATCTGTTCGCCAACGTCGCCCAGTATCGCGACGAACTCGAAGGTATCGTTGAAACGCTGCGCGTCGAGAAAAACCGCCAGAAAGACGAGGCGATCACCACACTGAATGCCACGCTCGCCACGACCACGACGGCTATCGCCGCCGTCACCGGTATCGCGATCATTCTGCTGACCTTCATCGGCACGCTGCTCTATCGTCAGATCACGCGTCCGCTCAGCCGCATGCAGGCCATGATGAGCGAGATCGCGTCGAGCCAGGATTTCACGCGCCGCGTGCCGGTGGGCCGGTTGGATGAGATCGGCCATTCGATCGTCGCCTTCAACGGCATGATCGAAAAGATCCAGGAAAGCTCGGCGCAACTCAAGCAGAAGACCGCCGACATCCAGGCCATGTTGCAGAACATGCAGCAAGGTATTTTGACGGTGGTCGACGGCGCTGTGATCCACTCGGAGTACTCGGCGTATCTGGAAGACATCTTCGAAACGAAAGACATCGCCGGGCGCGGTCTGATGGACCTGGTGTTCTCGGATACCGATCTCGGCTCGGATGTGCTCTCGCAAGTCGATGCGGCGGCACACGCTTGCCTCGGCGAAGACTGCATCAACTTCGCGTTCAATCAGCACCTGCTGGTCAGCGAAATTTCGAAGCGCATGCCCGATGGCCGCGTGAAGATTCTTGACCTCAGCTGGTCGGCCATCACCGACGAAAACGACGTGATCCTGCGTTTGATGTTGTGCGTGCGCGACGTCACCGAACTGCGCAAGCTCGCGGCAGAAGCCAGCGAACAGCGCCGCCGTCTCGACATGATCGGCGAGATTCTTGCGGTGAGCGAAGAGAAGTTCCATCACTTCATTGAAAGCTCCGCGGGTTTTGTCAGCGAGAACGAGCGCATCATCCGCAAGCATTCGGAAGCGGACCATGCGGCGATCGCCGAACTGTTCCGCAACATGCACACCATCAAGGGCAATGCGCGGACCTATAACCTGGCGCACCTGACTAACGTGGTTCACGAAACCGAGCAGAGCTATGACGAACTGCGCCAGCCGGACGCGGACCGCTCGTGGGATCAGGAACACCTGATGCAGGAGCTGACGCGCGTGCGCGAGGCGATCGAAAGCTACGCCAGGATCAACGAACAGAGCCTCGGCCGCAAAGCCAAAGCCGGCTTGAACAACGCCGGCAATGCGGGCCGCTATGTGATGGTCGAGAAGGACCAGATTCAGCAGACCCTGAGCATGCTGGACAAGACGAACGCAGGCGAACTCCACGAATTGCAGTCGATGCGCGATGCGATGCGCCAAACCCTGCTGGCTCTCGGCAGCGAAAGCGTGCGCGATGCGCTGTCCGGTGTGCTGGACTCGCTGCCTTCGCTCGCGCAGGAACTGGGCAAGCCGGCGCCGATCGTGCGTATCGACGACAACGGCTACCGTCTGCGCGGCCAGGCAGGCGGCACGCTGGGCAACGTCTTTATGCATCTGCTGCGCAATTCAATGGATCACGGTATTGAAGCCGCCGACGCGCGCAGCGCGCACGGCAAGACACCGGCAGGCACGATCGATATCGAAGTGGGCGTCGACAACCACGCGCTGCAGATCACGCTCAGCGACGACGGCCGCGGCCTCGCGCTCGAACGGATTCGCGGCATTGCCGCCGAGCGCGGCTGGATCGGCAGCGACGAACAATTGAGCGACGAAACCATCGCCGAATTCATTTTCCGGCCGGGCTTCTCAACCGCTGCAACGGTCACGGAAGTGTCGGGCCGCGGCGTGGGCATGGACGCCGTACGCGACTTCCTCAAGCGCGAGAACGGCCGCATCGAACTGCGCTTCACCGACGATCACAAGGGCGCGTCGTTTCGCCAGTTCCAGACGATCGTCTGCCTGCCGGATAGCGTCGCCGTCGATACGCTGGGTGTGGAAGCGCGTGGTGACGCCGGCGAACTGAAACTCGACGCGATGGCGGATTGAACGTTGGACGAACGCTGATTGATGCGTTTCGCGACGGACTTCGGAAGGATAGGTTGTGATTCAACAGTACGAACAGTACGCCTTGGCGGCGGTGGCAGGCAGCGCGGTGACCGCGCTGCTGGCATTTGTCGCGCACAAGTTGCAAAGCACGAGGCTCGCGGCCCGGTTGCGCGCCGAAGCGGATGCCCGGATCGAAGCGCTCTCGGCGGAACACGCGGATCACGGTGAAGCGATCCGCGAACGCGAACAGGCGGTGCAGGAGATGGAAGCGTTGGCCGCACAGTTGCGTGATGAGCTGAGGCAGCAATCGGCCAGCGTCGACGAGTTGCGCGCAACGCTGAAAGCAGCGACCGACGGCAAGGACCAGTGGGCGCATCACGCGCAACAGATCGCTGGCGAAGCCGCGCGTCTGAAGAGCCTCGGCGCGACATTCGAGCGTTGGCACGAGCAGATGATCTCGCTGATGACGCAGAACCACGATATGCACGCGAAGAATCAGGAGCTGTCGTCGATCGTCCGGCATGTGGTGATCGTGTCGCTGAACGCGTCGATCGAGGCCGCGCGCGCGGGTCCGGCGGGACGTGGTTTCGCGGTGGTGGCGAGCGAGGTCCGGGCGCTCGCCGCGCGTTCCGAGGAGTTGTCGAAGAGCTATCGCGACAGCCTGCACCGCAACGACCTGACCACCACCTCCACCTTTCAGGACATTCAGGCGGGCGGCAAGATGATCGCGGCGTCGCTCTCCAGCGTCGAATCGCTCGCCAACCAGTTTCACTCGAAGCTGCACCAGGTGCCGATGTGATCACGGGCAACGCGAAGGACAGCTTCGAACGGATTTTCTGCAAGGCGGCAAAGGCGCGCCTGCCGCTGGATTCCGGCGATACGTGCGAGATTGCCCCGCTCGTCGAAGCCGGCGCGGGCGCAACAAAGGACACTCAGGTGGTCGTGCTGACCATCTCGTCGATCGTCTTCAGACTGCTGCTGATCCTGCACTTCGACGAAAACGACAGCACTCGCGGCTACTACCTGAAAGAGGACGATGAGCGGCCCTTCCAGGAAGCGTTTCTGGAAATCTGCAATCTGTGCTGCGGCGCGATGAATCAGGAGCTGCTGCATTATTTTCCGGACCTCGGCATGTCGACGCCTTATGTGTTGAGCGCGCGTTGCCTCGACCATCTGTTGGAATTGAAGCCTGGTTTGCAGTCGTCGTATTCGATCACGCTTAACGGTTCCGTGCGGCTTGCCGCGACGATATGCGTGTGCGCGAATGCGTCGATCGACTTCGTGGCGGACACGAGCGCGATCGAAGAAACCAGCGGTGAGCTGGAGTTGTTTTGAGTGTTGACCATGACGTCGATAGCCGCAGTGAGCAGGAACCCGAAATGAACATGAACAAACCGGTCAGCAAGGTGCTGGTGCTGGACGACTGCCCGGTGCATAAGGACGCGCTGAAGCGCTTCTGCGACGAGCACAATCTGGTCGGCGTGAAAGTCGGCAAGAACCGCTTGCAGTCGGTGCTGCGCTCGAACATCGATCTGGGCGCCGTTCTGTTCGCTGAAAGCTATGGCGGCTCGGCCGAAGCGAGCGCCGAGATCGCGATCAGGATCAACGCGGTGCGCCCCGAGTTGCCGATCATCATGCGTCGCGATGACGATCCGAGCCTCGACGGGTTACCCGAGAGTTTGCGCCGCGTGGTCTGCGCGGCTTACGTCGCGCACGATATGGCGCCCTTGCGCAAGGTGATCGACGAATACATTTTCAGTCTGGATTATCCCAACGCGTTAGTGCGTGGCATCGCGGACATGACGCAGGCGATTCTCGGCGACATGTTCAAGGACCTGACCATCACGTGCGACACGCCGTATATCGTGCGCGACCGGATTATCTTCGGCGAGGTGTTCAGCCTGATTCCGCTGGAAAGCGCGTGGTGCCGCGGTTACATGATGATGCAGGCCGAAGAAGCGCCGATTCTCGAATTACTCGATCGCTATCGGATGTTCGACAACGAAGAGGATGGCGAAGCAAACTTCCGCGATCTGAATGGCGTGCTCGGCGAAGTGACCAATCTGATCTGGGGTTCGTTCAAGAACCGCTATGTCGGCGATGCGGACGCCTGGTCGCGCAGCCAGGTGCAGGTGCCGCTGCTGGTGAATCACAAGCACAAGTACATCTCGTTCGGCAGCGGCAATCCGCAACTGTGTTTCATGTACTCGCTGACGGACCCGCTGTCGGGCCGTTCGGTCAAGCTGCATCAACGTTTTGTGTTCAGCCTGAGCTGGTCGCCGGAAGACTTCAGGGAAGTCACGGACGATGTCGGCGCGATGGTCGAAGCGGGCGAACTGGATCTGTTCTGAGTGTTGTCATAGGAAAAAACATGTCGAAAATTCTGGTGGTGGATGACTCGAGCACCGTGCGCGACGAAGTGGCCGGTTTTCTGAAGAAGAACGGTCTGGACGTCGACACGGCGGTGGACGGTAAGGACGGCCTCGCCAAACTGAAGGCCAGCCCTGGCATCAAACTGGTGATCAGCGACGTCAACATGCCGAACATGGACGGCCTGACGATGGTCGAGAAGATTCGCGGCGAACTCGCGAACACGGCGGTCAACGTCATCATGCTGACCACCGAGAGCAGCCCGGCGATGAAAGAGCGCGGCAAGGCGGCGGGCGTCAAAGGTTGGATCGTCAAGCCGTTCAAGGGCGATGCGGTGCTGGAAACGTTCCGCAAGCTGGCGAGCTAGACGCTGCACACGCGGCGGAGTTTGGCGAAGGTGAGAACTTTCGGGAGCCACGCGCCAGCGTCGTGCAAAGCAGGATTCGCGATCGCGGCTGCCGTCGAAAACACGCTAAATGCGTGAAAAAACCAGCCGTCACGATGATGACGGCCGGCGTTGCTCACGCGTTCGTCGATCCAAAGGTGAGAATATTCGGGAGCGTGAGGCAATCGCGGACACGTGAGCTGCGCTGCATCATTGCGCCTCACTATCCAGCCATCCCGTCGACGGCTTCCACAAGCGCCATCCACATCGCCTCTTACCTGGGTATGCAGATTACCCGCGGTCGTTCAAAGGTGAGGGTTTTCGGGAATGGCCTGTTCGGGATCCTCGATATCCCGCCCAGCATGCCTTTGCGGCCAGCCTCAGCGCTCGAAAGGTGAGCGTTTTCGGGAGCGGCCCGACGGACACTTCACGCGGAACCCCACCCGCTCCGAGCCAAAGGTGAGACTTTTCGGGAGCAGACACGCGCATCGTGCACTAACGTCGCGTGCGATCCCGTATCACGTTCCGCGTTTTGAGAACATCCACCGACAGGGAAGATGGCGACGCGGACGACAAGCGGTCAGCGGTTTTGCTATTCCCGCAAGCCACCTCCTGTCTCTGAAAACCGATCGTCTCCTGGAATCAGTTGGATGAGTCAGCACATTCTTTCTGTTGGCGCCGATGCGGCTATGTGTTCGTGCCGCACGGCGAAATTGGAGCGGCTGAGCGCGGCGCGATGGTTGCGTTCGGCGTGTGAATATCGGCGTATCCGCCGAAAGGTGAGGTTTTACGGGAGCGTGGTGCGCTCGTGTCAGCCTTGCTTCGCGACCTCGCGAATATCGGCAACCGGCGTTTGCCCGAATGCATCGCTGAAGGCGTAATCGAGCAACTGGCTCGCGCATTGTTCAGGTGTCGAAAGCAGGCCGTTGCGCTTGAGGTCTTCGAATTTTTCGCGCATCGGGAACTGCTCGGCGCCGCTGCCGCGAATTTCCGCCTGCATGTTTGTATCGATGACGCCTGGTGCCAGGCTGCAGATGCGCAGCGCACGATTCGCGTCGAGTGCAACGGCGCGAGCGTGATGATCCAGCGCGGCCTTGGTCGCGCAATAAATGCTCCAGCCGGGATACGCATTGCGTGCCGCGCCGCTCGAGATATGCACGATGCGCCGATCGGTCGCGTCGACGCTGGCTGCGGCGAGGGCGCTCGCCAGCATCAGCGGCGTGGCGACATTCAGGCTCACAGCGGTGGCGATGTCTGTGGCGTCCTGGCCTTCGATCGGACCGATTGGCTGAACCCTACCCGCGTTGTTGATCAGGAGGACGCTCTGCGCGCCGCTGACGAAGCTGCGCAACGCATCGGTCGCGACCCACTGCGCGACGCGCGTGGGATCGGCCAGTTCGAGATCGATTTCTTCGAGCAGTGCTGGGAACCGCTCTTTTAGCGTGGCATGACGCGAGCGGGACAAACCGAGTACCGCGACGCCGCGCGCCAGCAGTTGTTCAGCAAGGGCGGCGCCCAGACCGCGCGTGTGGCCGGTCACGATCGCGCGGATCGGAGAAGAGGTGGACATGTCGTTCCTTGTGATCGTTGGCTTGGGAAGACCGTCATTTTCTCACGCAACGTTTCATGTCGGCAGCGACCTGCTCGTCGGGCCGCATTCCGGCGACCTTTCAGCCGCGATCATGTCGCTCTGATGTTTCCTTCACGCAGAGCGGAAGCGCTCGCGATATTGCACAGGCGTCACACCGATTCGTCTTGTGAAGACAATGCGCATTCGGTCCGCGGTGCCGAAGCCGCAGTCGTAGGCAATTGCCTTGAGCGCCGCGTCGCTGCTTTCGAGCAACTTGCGCGCCGCATCCACGCGCGCGCGCTCAACGAATTCGTGCGGCGTCACCTTGGTCTCCTGCACGAATACGCGCGCAAAATTCCGTGCACTCATGCCGGCGACATCAGCCAGTTGTTTGACCGTAAAGCTCTCGTGAATACGCTCCATCACGTGCGCCTGCACTTTGGCTACAGGCGAAGTTTCATCCGCCGGTGCGGTGAGATAAGGGCTGAACTGCGACTGCCCGCCTTGCCGCTGCGCGAACACCACCAGCCGTTTGGCGACGGCGAGCGCCGTGTGCGGCCCATGATCCTCGGCGACTAGGGCAAGCGATAGATCGATGCCCGCCGTTACGCCCGCCGACGTGACCAGGTTGTCGTCGCGCAGATAGATCCTGTCGAAATCGACGTGTGCTCGTGGAAACTGCGCAGCGAGTTGTGCCGCGTGCTGCCAATGCGTCGTGACCTTGCGGGCGTCGAGCAGCCCGGCATGACCGAGCGCGAACGCGCCGGTGCAGATCGAGCCATAACGCTCGCACTGCCTGGCGGCTCGCGACAACCATTCCAGCAAACGTGGGTCGGGCGCGGCACCCTCGGGCAGCGCGGGGCCGCCTGCAACCAGCGCCAGACCAAACGGGCGAAGCGCCTGTTCGAAAGTGGCGTCGGCCACGAGCGTCATGCCGTTTGAGGCGCGCAGCGGCCCTGGTTCCGCACTGAGCAGCGTGACCTCGTAGCGATCCTGCGGCGCGATGAACCGATTGGCCTCGGAGAACACATCGACCGGACCAGCTACGTCGAGCGCCTGTACGCCAGGGAAGATCGCGATCGCGACGGTAGGCATCGAATGATTTCCTTTGACGATGGACGGAATCCGCGCCCCGCGGCAGTGAACGCGGTGCGTTTGGCAGTGTTCAGCGGTCCGTGGCGATTGCCCGCGCCGGCGCGCTGACCAATACTGAACCTCATCGGACGCGCTGCTTGAACGGTCACAAAAAGCATCGCGGACCAGCATACCAAACGCGCTATCAAGTCACCAAGACTGCGCGTCCGGTCCATTCGAGTCTTTCATGGAGCAATTCATATGACCACGATCGCAGGCATCCAGATCCCCGACAGCATGATGGCGCGCGAAGCCACGCAGCTCGTGCGCGATACCGAAACCGAGTTGCTCTACCACCATTCGCGGCGCGTGTTCCTGTTCGGTTCGCTGGCCGGCGTGCGCAAGCAACTCAAGTACGACCCCGAGTTGCTGTACATCGGCGCGATGTTTCATGACATGGGACTCGTGGCGCCGTATAGCAGCGAGCATGATCGATTCGAGGTGGACGGCGCGAACGCGGCACGTGATTTTCTGAAGCGCCACGGCATCGGCGAGGACGATATCGAACAGGTGTGGAATTCGATTGCGCTGCACACCACGCCAGGGATTCCACAATATATGAAGCCGGTGGTGGCCCTAGTTACGGCAGGTGTGGAGATGGACGTGCTGGGCCTCGCTTACGACGAGTTCAGCGAGCATCAGCGTCATGAGGTCATTCATGCCCACCCGCGCGGCGCGCATTTCAAGGAAGGCATTATCGATGCATTCGCGCACGGCACGATCCACAAACCGGAGACGACCTTTGGCAACGTGAAGGCGGACGTGCTGGCGCTGAAAGACCCGCATTACCATCGCGAGAATTTCTGCACGATGATTCTGGGTTCGGCCTGGAAGGATTAGTCGGCACATCGTAGCGAAAGTGACAGCGACATAGAAAAAAGATTATCAGCGCAATTTTTATTCAACATGTCATTTCCAGTCAGCGTTCGCGACTAAACGCATGAAACACCCGGACGATCGTTCACGGCGGCCAGCCCCGGGTGTTGCATTCCCAGACCCGGCGTGTGCAGCGGATCGACCGCGGCCTGTCTGTCTGAGCGTTTGAACGTCGCCTATGTAGCCGATTTTGAAACCCGGCTGCTCACTTGAGACTGGAGATGTCATGAAATCGATTCGAACTGTATTGATGTGCAGCCTGTTGCCACTCGCGCTGATTGCGGGTTCCGTGCAGGCTCAGGGAATAGGGCGCGCCGGTACTTATCTGATGCCGCCGAACTTCGGCATGATGATGGAGAAGCTGACGCCTGAGCAGCGTACCCAGGCCATCGGCATTGAGCAGAAAATGATGCAGATGGAAACGGAGTATCAGGACTCGATGGCGCAGATGGAGATGAAGCACGCGCACGAAATGATGCAAATGCAGAATCAGCTTCTGGATATTTTTAAAGGCCATTAAAACGGACCAAGCTTCGACCGGGTTCGCGTGTGGACTAGCGTCAGGCGCGCCCGGTTATCCTCTGCCATGCAGCGCGGCGATCTCCTGCAAATCGAGATCCCGCTCCAGCTCGGTCAGCAGTTCATCATGAATCAACCCTGACCGATGCATCCGCAACAACTCCTGGCGACCGGCCGCTACGGCGGCAAGCACGACGTCGTAATGCGCCTCTCTAACATCGGCGGGATACTCTGTTGCGTCCTGGTGAGCTTCGGTTATCCGCGCCCGATAGCTATATTGTTCCAGCAGGCGTGGATGAATCACTTGTCCCTCTGCGTCATGCACGAGCGGCTGGATCGCGGCAAGCTGAATTGCTTCGAGCCTCGCCCATGCCTGCGGTTCGCTCAAATGCTGTTCATTGCGCTCCTTGATGCTGTCCAGTTTGACCCAGCGAATCAACGTGCCGATCGTGGTCCCTTGACCGAGCACGGTCACGAGAATGACCGCGAATGACGCGACCAGAATCAGGTCGCGCCCCGGCATCGCCTCGGGCAACGAGAGCGCGATTGCCAGCGTCACCACGCCACGCATGCCGGCCCAACTCGTCACGGTTGCCGAGCGCCAGTCGAGCGCGATGTTGGCGCGCTGCATCAGCTTGCATACCAGTCCCTTCAACCATTCGACGACGAACACCCACACGAAGCGCGACAGCACGACCGCAGCGATCACGGCGCCGACCGTGGGTGCCAGCGCGGTCAACGTATCGCCGACACCGCCAAGCCGCACGATCACACCGCGCAGCGATAGCCCGATCAGAAGGAACACCAAGGCTTCCATCAGGAAGATCAGGATCTGCCAGAAAGCCGTGCCACGCATGCGAACCGAGGCTGAGAATATTTCATGCTGATGCCAGCCGAGCACCATCCCGCAACTGACGGTCGCGATGACGCCCGAGACGTCCAGCATGTCGCCGGCAATGTAGCTGATCCACGGGGAGAGTGCGGATGCGGTGATGATGAGGTAGGCGTCGTCGAGATAGTGCAGCAGCTTGACGACCACGAAGCCAATCGCGATGCCTACCGCCACGCCACCCAGACCGAGCACCGCAAACTGCCCGAGGGCGTGTTGCGCGCTGAACGTGCCGGTGAGTGCCGCCGCGACGGCGAAGCGGAACAGCACGATGCCGGCGGCGTCGTTGAGGAGGCTTTCGCCTTCGAGGAGCACCATCAATCGGCGCGGCAGCGCGACGCGTTCCAGCACGGCTTTCGCGGCGACGGCGTCGGGTGGCGAGACGATTGCGCCCAGCGCGAAGCACGCGCTCCACGGTAAGGCCGGCACGACCCAATGCACGACCAGGCCGACCGCGAGCGTCGTAAAGGCGACGGCGCCGATCGCGAGCAGCAGGATGCCGCCCAGATTGCGTTTGAACTCGTCCCACACGGAGAAGTACGCACCGTCCATGAGGAGGGGCGGCAGGAACACGACCAGGACCAGTTCGGGATCGAGGTTGATGGGAGGCAGTCCGGGCACGAATGCCATCGCGGCGCCGCCGACCAGCAGCGCTGCGGCCGGGGGGAGTTGCAGTCGCTTGGCGAGCAGCTGGAGACCGATCATCGCGACGAGCGACAGCAGGACGAGTTTGAAGCCCATGACGGTGGACATGCGGGAGCCTCGGTGGGTGGCGGAACGTGAGGAGTTTCTTTTTATCACACGGCGGAGGTTCTGCCTGTTGCTGGGCCGATGGGAGATACGCGTGGGGTAGCAGTTCGCAATCGTGCTCCTCGGCCGATTGTCGATCTCATTGCCCTTGTCGGGGTCGTCGTCGCACATGCCGCGCGCCATCGCGTCCACCAATGCGGATGCGCCTATTGCATACCTGACTATTGTTGAGGGACCTGTTCTCTACGCAGATCCCCTGCATCCAGATGACCCATCTTTGCGGCCAGTTGAAGCCGCACCGTGCGCCAGTCAGTGAGGGCCTGGATACGTTGCTGTTTGGCCTCTGAAAGCGCCTTCTGTGCGCCCAGCAGTTCTAGGATGTTTCCCACGCCCGCTGCATACCGATGCCTTGCAACATCAAATGAACGCTGTGCAATCTGCTTTAGCACAACGGTGTTCCCAACATTCTGTATGTTCGCCTGGAGTGCCTGGTAGCTCTTCCAGACTTCGAGTCCAACCTGCTGGCGGGCTTCGTCGAGCGTGTCCTGCAGGACTTCCACCTGGGCGTGTGCCCCGCGTACCTTATAGCTCCTGCTGAACCCTTCAAACAATGGGATCTGCACCTGCACGCCAACATACCGGTCGCGCCCGGTCGCGGCGAACTGCGGCTCGCCCAGCCCAAGACTGGCAGGCTGGTTGTTCTGGCTGTACTTCGCAACCAGACTCAAATTGGGCAATCCTTCGGCGCGTGTCTGCTGTTCACTGGCGATTGCCGCGCCGAGCTTCGCCCTGGCAGCGGCGATCGCCGGGTGGGCGCTTTGCGCTTCGTCGATCATCGTGGCGACCGACGCTGCGAAATCCTGGTCTGGCACCACGCCATCGTCGGCATCGGGCATCGTAACGGGTTGGTCCGGGCGCAGGCCCATGTCGGCGGCGAGGGTGCCAAGGGCGACCTGCAGGTCGCCTTCGATCTTCGCCCGGTTGAACATCGCTTGCGCGTATGAAGTCTGGGCCTGCAACTGATCGGAAATCGCGGCGACGCCGTGAGTCACGCGTGCCGATGCTGCGATAAAACTGTCATGCGCGATGCTTTCCGCTTCCTTCGCTGAGGCCAGCTTGCCGGCTGCGGCCTGGGCTGCGTAGTAGTCTGTTGCCACGGTGGAAAAGACCGTCTGCAAGGTTGCATCCTGGTTGGCCCGCGCGGCGGCGAGCAGCGCCTGTGCGTTGGCAAGCGCGGCCTTCCTGCCGCCAAAATCGTACAGCACCCAGTTCGCCGAGACGGAGCCGGAGTAGACCGTGGAGCGGTTGGCCGAACTCAGGCGGGGATAGCCCTTCACGTTTGTCACCGCGTCGTCACGCACGTCCTGCAGGTTAGCCGTCAGGGTCGGCAGATACGCTGACTTTGCCACCCCAACGGCGGCGGCCTGCACTTTCACATTCGCCCAGGCCTCCCGCGTTTTGGGGTGCTCGCACAAGGCGCGATTCACAGCCTCGGCCAGACGAAGGGGTGCACCTAGCGGACCGAACTGGCAGGGATGTGCCGCGTCAATATCTGCAAATGCGTCCGCAGGTGTACGCGGGACGGTGGCGTCAGTGCGGAACACATCGATTGCCCTCGCGATATCCGGTGTGCCACCTAATGCCGATAGGCCCAGCACCGCCAGCGTCGTGCGAATGTAACCAACAAGAACGGATCTTGCGCTATTGACCCGTTCAACGTTCACGCAGGCTCTCCCCGGTTGTCTGCGCAAGTGGGTCGAGAAAATATCCTGCAACGCTGCGCCGTCCGGTCCTTATTTCGGCCGTCACCTGCATGCCCGGAGTGAGGTTGATCGACTTGTCATTGATCTGCATCTGGTTGGTCGGGAGGCGAATGTGCGCCGTAAATGTCAGACCCAGTTTCTGGTCCCTGTTCTGCGCCGCGTCGTTCGATACGGACGTGACCTTGCCGGTCAGGTAGCCGTATCGGGTATAGGGGAAGGCTTCGATCTTGACGATGGCGTCCTGCCCAACATTGACGAAGCCCACGTCCTTGTTCTCAATGCTTGCTTCGACTTCTACCGCGTCGTCCGGCACGATCTCCATGATCGACTGTGCAGTTGTGACGACTCCGCCGGGCGTATGTGCGACCAGTTGCTCGACCGTTCCTGAAACCGGTGCGTAAAGCGTCATCAATCCCTGTCGCGTTACGGCCTTGATTTCGTCAGCGTGGTTCTGTGCAAACTGCTGCTTCGCCTTGTCGAGCGCATCAAGCTGTTCCCGGGAGAATTGCGAGGTTATCGCCTGTATTGTCGCCTTCTGCTCCACTATGGAAGCGGTCAGTTCACGAGCGTGGCTTTGCTGCGCGGCAAGTTCGTGCTCCTGTTCGAGCGCGGTCTGCTCCTTGCTGAGATAGTCATGCTGCGCGACGTACTGGTCGCGCGCTAATGCCCGGTAATCCTCGGCTGCGCTACGCGCCAGTGGTGCAGTTGCACGCAGTTTGGCCACTTGTTGTTGGGTCGTCGAGAGTTCGGCTTCCCGCTTAAGAAGCTCGGCCTGCGACGCGGCGAGCTTGTCCGCGTATTCTCGGTAAAGCCCTTCGGTGAAATTCTGCGCCTGGACCTGTTGCTCGGACGATGCGCCATCCACGGCAACCAGTGGCGGGACGTGCCCGGTTTTGACCGCATCCAGCAGCGCGGTCGCCCTGGCGGACGCGAGTGCTGCATCGATCCGCGATGAACGGGCCTTGTCCGCGTCCGCCGCTGCCTGTGTCGCGTCGAGAACCAGTAATGCCTGTCCCGCATTGACGCGCTGACCGTCACGAACCAGAATCTGCCGCACCACGCCGGTTATCGCCGGCTGGATGATCTTGACGCGCTCGTTGGGAACAAACTTGCCCTTTGCCGTGACGACGATATCAAGCCGACCAAGGATGCCGATCAGCAGGATCAGCACTGACAGGATCACCAGAATGCGAATTGCCCATCGAGGCGCTGGATGAACAGGTGTTTCAACCAGTTCGAGCTGGGCCGGCTGGAAAGCCAGTTCGTAACTGAGCTTTTCGGGAGCATCAAGCTGGTCGCGGATCGACCACCCGGCCCGCCATATACCCGCGTACCGACCCATCAGATCAGCGAATGCCTGCAGATGGAAACGCATCATCAACTGTTCTGCAGAGAAATAAGGTGGGCGTAATAGCCGCCATGCGCGAGCAGCGCGTCGTGTGTCCCACGCTCCACAATCCGCCCCTTGTCCATCGCGATGATCTGCGTCGCATGACGCACGGCGCTCAGGCGGTGGGCGATGATGATCACGGTTCGTCCCGCGCAGATGGCTCGCATGTTGTTATGGATGACGCGCTCGGTTTCGAAATCGAGCGCGCTGGTCGCCTCGTCGAAGATCAGAATGCGTGGATTGGTGAGCAGCGCCCGTGCAATCGCCAGTCGCTGGCGCTGGCCGCCTGACAGATTGCCGCCGTGCTCCTCGACGGGCGTGTCGTAGGCCTGCGGCAGTTCGCAGATGAAATCATGCGCGCCGGCGAGTTTTGCGGCCCGCATCACAAGTTCAAGTGGCGCGCCTGGATCGGTTAGCGCAATGTTCTCGCGGACTGTACGGTTAAAGAGCGCGTTCTCCTGCAGTACAACGCCCACCTGTCGGCGCAACCACGCAGGATCGGCGAGAGCAAGGTCGATGCCGTCGATGCGTACAGTGCCCTGCTCAGGCAAGTAAAGTCTCTGCAGCAGCTTCGTGAGTGTGCTCTTGCCAGAGCCCGAACGGCCGACAATTCCGATCACCTCGCCCGCGCGCACGTCCAGGGATATGTCATTGAGAATCGGTGGACCGTCCGCACGATACCGGAAACGGATGTTCTCGAACCGGATGTTGCCGTTCACTGCAGGCAGCGCCTGACGGCTTTGCGGCAATTCGTTGCGCGTGTTGAGAATGTCACCGAGACGCCCCATCGAGATGCCGATCTGCTGGAAGTCCTGCAACAGTTGCGCGAGACGCAGGACCGGCGAGGCGACGTGCTGCGACATCATGTTGAACGCAACCAGTTGACCCACAGTCAGCCGACCGTCAATGACCAGCTTCGCGCCCAGCAGCAGCGTCGCGAGCGTGACCAGCTTGCCGACAAACTGGATAAGCTGCTGGCCCACATTTCCAAGCGCCGTCACGCGGAAGCCCGATGCGACGTAGGCCGCGAGTTGCGTTTCCCATCTTTTGATGAACTGCGGCTCGACGGCCATTGCCTTGACCGTTTCGATGCTGGAAACGGTTTCGACCAGAAACGACTGGTTGTCCGCGCCGCGTGCGAATTTCTCATTCAGACGCTGGCGCAGAGTCGGCATGAGCATGGCGGAAACGGCGGCATAGAGTGGCAGCGATGCCACGACGATCAGTGTGAGCCACACGCTATAGAGGCACATTACCCCGATGAAGACTATCGAGAAAACCAGGTCGATGACAGCGGTCAGTGCCTGACCTGTCAGGAAGTTACGGATGTTCTCCAATTCACGCACACGCGCCACGGTATCGCCCACGCGCCGGGCCGCAAAGTAGGGTAATGGCAGGGCCACCAGATGGCGGAACAGGCGAGCGCCCAGTTCCACGTCGATCCGGTTGGTGGTGTGTGAAAAAGTGAAATTGCGCAGACCCGTGAGCAGCACCTCGAAGGTGGAACTGACGAAAAGTGCAATGCCGACAACGGCGAGTGTGTTGTAAGCGCGGTTCACGAGCACTTTGTCCATTACCACCTGGAACACCAGTGGCGAGACAAGCCCGAAAACCTGCAGGACTAGCGACACGCCGAGTACTTCCAGCAATAGTCGCCGGTATTTGATGATCGCCGGAATGAACCACGAAAAATCGAACCGTGCGAGCTCACCGGCGAGCGAGGCCCGCGACGTGAATAGGAGCATGCGGCCAGTAGTACGAACCGCCAGCGCGTCGAGCGGCACGAGAGTCGGAGCGGCTGCCTCGGCTTCGAGAATAAAGGCCGTCTTGC
The DNA here is from genome assembly GCF_905220975.1 of Paraburkholderia haematera. GTDB lineage: Bacteria > Pseudomonadota > Gammaproteobacteria > Burkholderiales > Burkholderiaceae > Paraburkholderia > Paraburkholderia haematera. Next base: position 32,508 of record NZ_CAJNBK010000006.1, read on the forward strand.
CGTCGCATCGCGCGATGATGAAATGCTTGCCGTCCTTGTCAAATGCAAGTGCGGGTAAAGGCGTACGATCAAGCCGGTCGATTCGCAGTGGTGCCTGGGTCGCCTTCAGACCGATCGAGCGGGCGCTCAGAACCAGCGTGTCACTGTCGAAGCGCTCGTTGTTACGCGCAGTGGCATGACGTAACTGCGCGGCGTCTGCTGCAATGCCATGAAACCGCGCGATGACGACAAGGCACGCTAGTGCCGGATCGTGAGCGGGGTTGTCGGGGGATGCGGTATCAGAGGCGGAGCCCGGTGAGGGAGGCACCGGCTGGTTGAGTTCAGGAGCGTTCAAGGGACATTGAGTTTTTTGGCATCCGCGACGCAAAAAGGCCGCGGATGCCTGAACAGCGGATGATGGGAGCGTTAGTGCAGGTTAGCCGCGAGCATTGCTTGCGGCTGCTGCTGGATTGCATCCGGCATCTGCGAGCTGGCCGCTGGTTGCACGCCGTAAGATGCCATGCCCGCGATCAGGTTGTTGACTTGCCGATCAGCGAGAGACGCGACGCCATTCGCCATATTGAGCAGTTGCTGCCTGTTCCATGTCGTGCCATCAGCAAACTGCACTGTCTGAACGCCATAGCCGCTGCCGCTCTTAAACGAATCCAACGTGATCTGGTCGCCTGCGATGCCATCCGTCAGCACAATGCCGGAATTGCTCGAGCTCTTCACCGTGACGGATGATGCGCTGATTCCTGCGCCCAGTTGCAGCACGTTATGGGGCGCGCTGCTGGAGTCATACTCATCAATCTCAAGTTTCCCGTAGCCCGCATTGAATATGAACGTATCGCCGCCGCCACCGCCCCACACATAATCGTTGCCGCCCTTGCCGTCGAATACGTCCGCGCCGCTGGTCCCATACAGTTTGTCGTTGCCCGCAGTGCCAGTTGTCGCCATCTGGAGCAGTTGCTGCCTGTTCCATGTAGTGCCATCGGCAAACTGCACCTCTTGCACCCCCCAGTTGCTGCCGTTTAAAAACGAATCCACCGTGATCTGGTCGCCCGCGATGCCATCCGTCAGCACAAGGTTGGAATTGCTTGTGCCTCTCACTGTGACTGATGATGCAGCGATTCCCGCACCCAGTTGCAACACGTTATGCGGCGCGCTGCTGGAATCATATTCACCAATCTCAAGTTTCCCGTAGCCCGCATTGAAGATGAACGTATCGCCACCGCCGCCGCCCTGGACATAATCGTTGCCGCCCTTGCCGTCGAATACTTCCGCGTTGCCAGTCCCATAGAGCGTGTCATTACCCGCCGTGCCTGTAGTGGCCATCTGGATCAGTTGCGCACGCGTCCAGACTGTGTTGTCAGAAAACCGTACCGCTTGCACACCCATATAGGCAAAGAGCATGGCCGAATCGAGGGTGATCTGATCCCCCGTGATACCGTCCGTTAGCACCAGATTGCCGCTGCTAGTCCCCCGCACCGCGACCGACGATTTGCTGATTCCAGGGCCAAGCTGAAGAACGTTGTAGGGGCTGCTGCTCTTGTCCGACTCGTAAATTTCTAGTTTCCCGTAGCCCGCATTGAAAATGAACGTATCGCCACCGCCGCCGCCCTGGACATAATCGTTGCCGCCTTTGCCGTCGAATACTTCCGCGCTGGCAGTCCCATAGAGCGAGTCATTACCCGTTGTTCCGCAGAGTGCGGCAACCTGGATCAACTGATACCTCGTCCATGTCGTGCCATCGGCAAACTGCACAAGCTGGATGCCGCCGCCGCTGTCGCGCAATTCCCCCACCAGCGTAATCTGGTCGCCTGTGACGCCGTCGGTCAGCACCATGTCGCCATTGCTCAGGACCTTGGCCTTGATCGATGACGGGTCGATCCCCAGACCGAAGCTCAGTGTATTGGCAGGTGCGCTGGAGTTCGGGTCGCTTTCACGAATCTCGACGACACCATCACCGGCGGAGTAGTGGAATACGTCGTGACCCGGCAACTGGGTGCTTGGGTCGTTACCGGCGCGTTCACCGATCAGCACACTGACTCCCGGACCAGCATAGAAATCGTGATAGATCGTGCTGCCTGTTTCCTGGATACGACCGGAACTGTCGAAACTGATTTGCAGCCCTGAAGCAATGGCGTTCGCAACCGACGCGATGGTGTCGTTCGTCGCAGCGGCAACGTATTTCTCAAACAGAGAGTCCGACATGCCCATGTCAAAACGCGCTGCATCTGCGACGCGTAACAGCAGATCCCATGAGGCAAGATTCGCGGCGGTAATTGTGCCGAAACGTTGGAAGGCTGCAGCTAGCGCTGGTGCGAATGTCGCAGTCGCTTGGACCGTATCGGTGGAGGCGTCGTACCTGAATTCGGGCGCGACGCTGGCAGCCAACGGCGATTGCAAAACAAGACGTGCCAACGCCGCGTCATACAGATCATTCCAGCTTTGTTGCAAGTAGGCCGCCGCCCTGATTCCAGGGTTGACGCCGTCACCAGTCGAATTGAACGACCGGCCCAAGTACTTGTCTGCGAAGCTGAGTTGCCGTGCGTCAATCGAGCCGCCCCGTGACGTGGGGTCCAATGAAGTAACCCCCGCCCATTGGAAGAGAATTGCCTGGGCCGCCGATTCGATTCCGGAGGGGCTTGTACCAGCCGGTAGGGCAACAAAGGCCTGCACCAGATTCTGCAAACCTTGGTCGAGCGACATCGCAGAGCGCAGGTCCCGCAACGTCCCTGCGCCGGCCAATTGAGGGAGCGCCGCGGCAGTCGCCGTCACTTCTACGGGCGTAACCGGTTTGGTGTTCATCGTGCTGTTGGCGAACCACGCATCAGCAATTTCGCGGGTGGTGCCGTCCGCCAGCGTATAGCTGCTAATCGAACTTATCTTGTTGCCTGCGATGGTCTCAGTTACCGCAGTGGCATTCAGGTTGATGGAAACAATGCCGAGCTGACTGAGTGTGTAGAGTTCGCCTGAATCGGAGGCGCCGTTCCCGTTTGCATCGACCCACACCCGCAGGCTTGCAAATGCGGGATCTGATGCGTCGATAACGTTGTCGTGATTGGCGTCGAGCTTACGCAGGATGTCAAATCCGTCGGTCGTTTCGTTGCCGAATAGCTGGGTAATATTCGTGATGCTCCGGTCGTCCGGATCGAAACAGAGCAACCCCATGCCGGCACCGACCCAACCAGTTTGGCGGGCAAAGCCGTTGTTGGCCAGGTCGAAGTAGGGGGAACTTGTGTTCAGGGGTGTCAGGTTGATTCCCGAACCGGTCAGGTCGAGGACAAGCGGGCTAATAAGTGCGTCATCACCCGGGTATTTGCCCATCGCCGCACCCCCGGCGCCAGATTCGGGCCCTTTCCCGCCAGCGCCCGGTGCTCCCGGCTGACCGGAATCAGGCGAGCCGGTACCCAACTGCGACTCGATGTCATTGAGCAGATTACCAATTTCGGCTGCGGCAGCTTTTACTTTGTCCGTAATTGCGTTGCTTGCTGTCATTGCCAACAAACCCGCCGCAGCCGAAATCGCTAGGCCGAGACTGGCAATGGGGGCCATCGCTGCCGATCCGGCCATACCAGCCGCTGCTATCGCACCAGCGACACCCGCGATCACCGACCCAATGGTATTGACTACGGTCGCGACGGAACTTGTCACATCCAGGCCCGCAGCGCTTATTGAACCCTGATTGCCAGACGCTACTGCATTGTTGTAGGCAGTCAGCGAACCGGACATTGTTTCTATTTGTTTCCCGAGTTTGTTGTAGGCCGTCACAGCCGCGCTAGCGGTGCCGATTGTCGAGCTGAGCGTCCCTAAACTTGCGTTGTCAGTCAAAGTTGCTTTGCTACTGGCAATCGCCGTGCCGATGGCGAGCACCGTCCCTATTTCGTCGCCTGAGGCCGCTGTCTCTATGGCAGTACCGACCGAAGTGGCGGTGTCGAACAAGGGACCAAAATAGTCAGAAAACGAATAAGTTACCATTACTTGGTAGTCTCAATTAGAGTTATAAAAGCTGGATCAAATCACCGTTTATCGGGCTAAATTTGTTTTTGAACACGATTCCTGTTAAAGTTTTTCGTTACCTTCTGCTCCTGTGAGAAGCATCCTTGCCATGTATCCACGATAAGGTTCAGGCAAAGAATTGCCTTTGGCATAAAGAATCTTGACCGTCGTGCACGTGTCTTCGTCGTTGGCCGTCTTCAGGTCCACTAGTCCGGAAATGAACGCACTGGATTGCGGGCCATACATTGATTGAGCAATTTTTACAATACCCTGCGTAGCGTTGTCAGTTGACAGCACGATAACCGGCGCCCCATTCAGTTGTGCTTCAATGGCGGCTTTGTTGAAAGTGATCCATGCTTTTGCTTCCTCGGCACTGAACGATTCCATAGCCGGATAAGCTTTGATGAAGAACTCCGCAGCGCTGAGTCCTCCTCTCAGGAAGGTGCTGCACATATGGGTGTCCAGCGAGGGCAATATCTTGCTGACCGAGGACAGACGTTGTTCTAGCAGCTCAGTCGGTAACCGGGGCACTCCCTTGGCTTGAAGTTGACCAGACAATCTCAGCAAATAACCCGGAGTCGCTGAATCGCCAACAGCCGCCAGTTTTTTATTACTTAGCACCCATGTTCGATACTCATCGAATTCACGGTGCATCGGTGATGAAATCGGAAAGGGATTGAACGAGGCTGCAAGATCTTTTGAATTGGTGTTGTCAGACTTGGTATCCCTAGCGCCGATATCACCGTTCGTGGGATTAATCGCTCTCGCTACACTTTTTCTCGCTTCTTGGTTTTTCATAAAAAGGCATCCGAGGGAAAACGCAACCGAGAAAGTAATAATTAAAGTCGCAGTGCGCCGATATCTTGTATAACTCATCTATTTCGTCCAGTAGTGTCTTAACCACATCTCAGAACAGCGAAAAAGCGCCGGTGGGTCAAGCTTCCACCGTTTGGGTGCGGTTTAGCGTGCTTTGCAAATCAAGAAAGGTTGCGCAACGGTATATCGGAAATTTCTGCATTGGTGCTAGGAGTAGTCAGGTGAATCGGAACCTGAAGCGCGCCATCAAACCGGTTCGCATTTCCCGGAGTCTACTCAGAGTTTCTGACGCCCATTGTCCATAGTCAGAAGCAATCTCGCCATATACCCACGATACGGTTCAGGCAGAGATTTTCCTTTGACATAAAGGGTGCGGGCCGTCGCGCATGCATCCTCGTCGCTCTCGGAATTCAAATTGGCCAACCCGGAAACGAATGCTCTGGATTGTGGCTGATAGATTGATTGTTCAATCTTTTGAAGGCCCTGTAGCACTTCCTCAGTTGACACCACGATAATCGGCGCTCTGTCTAACTCAGCTTCAAGGGCAGACCTGTTGGCGAAGAACCATGCTTTCGCTTCGGCATCGTCGAATGATTCCATGACCGGAAAAGCGTAGCTTTGGAACTCCGACTCGGGCATCTTTCCTTTGATATATTTGCTGCACATATGTGTATCCAGCGACGCTAATATCTTGTTAACAGAGGACAGGCGTTGCTCCAGTAAATTAGTCGGCAACCGAGCCATCCCACTGTTTACCATCTGGCCGGATCGAAGTAATTTATCAACCGGCCCGACCGCACCAACTTCATCGGCCAGCTTCCTCTTATCTAACAACCATTGGTGAAATTCCTCTGCCTCGCGGTATGCAGGAGATGTCTTCGAAAATGGATTTATCCATACCGTAGCGTCACTGACCCTGGCAGCCCTAACGGAGGTCTCCTTGACATCCTGTTTCGGTGCCAGATCGCGGCCGTGGAAAAACGCCGTTACGGCGCAGATAACCACAATCGCAGTGAGTAAGAATCTGGTCGCTAGTTTCATTTATGTAATTCCGATGCTGTGCCACGCGTTTTTAAGAACGGTGAACCAGCGTTAGCGTGGCAGCTTTCCAGCGTTCGGCACTTTTTAGAGTTCCCCGCAATCATCGAATAAACGCTGTGCAACCATCTAGCGGAAATTTCTGCATTGGTGCATAGAATGGTCTGATACTTCAAACCCTGAAGCGTGGCATCAAGCTCGTACGCATTTCCCGATTGAGCGACAGACCTAATTCTATTCAGAGTTTCTGACGCCCATTTGCATGGTAAGAAGCAATCGAGCCATGTACCCCCGATACGGTTCGGGTAGCGAATCTCCCTTAAAATAGAGAGTGCGGGCCGTGGCGCATGCGTCTTCGTTGCTCTCGTTTTTTAAATTAGCCAACCCGGAAATGAATGCCTTGGCTTGCGGCTCGGACATTGATTTTGCGATTTTAAGAATGCCTTGAGTCGCGTTTTCGGTTGACAGCACAATAGGGGGTGACCCATGCAGTTGTGCTATGACTGCAGACTTACTGGTGAGGAACCACGCTTTCGCTTCGGTGTCACTAAACGTGTTCATGACGGGATATGCATAATCGTTGAGCTCTATGTCGGACAACCTTCCCCTAATAAATTCGCTGCACGTATGCGGATCGAGAGAAGCGAGTATTTTGCCGACGAGAGGCAGATGTTGCTCCAGCAGGTCGGTTGGCAACCGAGCGTACCCTTTCGCCGCCAGTTGACCGGATAACATCAACAGATCAGCTGGACGCGTGGTATTGCTGGCAGCGGCCAGCTCCCTATTAGTCACCAACCATTGACCGTATTCGTTGAACTCGCGGTATATCGGGGACGATACGTAATATGGATTCATCCATACGGCAGGATCGTTGACATTCACATTCGTGTTGCCAACCTTGACTTCACGCTCCCTGTTGTCCCTGACCGCAATCTTCCCCGCTGCATGCTTTTTCGTAAAAGGGCATCCATGAAAAAATATGAACAGAGACCAGAAAAGCAAAGCCGCAGAGCGTAGGTATCTCGTTGTGTAACTCGTTTGTGTCATTCCGGTGCTGTCCTAACCACGCATTGGAACAGCGGACGGGTGCTGGCGTAGCAGACTTCCACCGTTCAGATACTCTTGGTGTGCTTTGCAATAATCAAGAAAGGTTGCGCAGCGGTGTACCGGAAACTTCTGCAGTGGTGCCTGGAATGGTCAGGTGAATCGAACGAAGCAGTTGTCGACTGATTGCCTGTGCTTCCCCGGACAGGCAGGTGGATTATCGCTAGGCATGAGTAGGGACCGCGGCACGATGCCAGTGCGTGATAATGGCGTGTCATTAGTTCGGCACCATCCGGATCACGCCAGATAAAAGGTGGCTTCGGCCAATTGCCAAGCAGGCTAGTGCTGCATCGACTCGGCAGAATGTATTTGCATCAGTGGCTTGGCACTGTTGTGGGCGTGTTATCCACAGCCTTGATCACAAATTATGTGGACAAGTAGAGTTGGGGTGTCGCGCCTGCGGCGACGGGCTTGCTATTTTGGTTTTTTTGCGTGGCCGGCGGCTAGGCGATAAGCGATGCCTAGTCATCACCCGCGGCTGGATATTTCTATTGCGTCAACGACTTGGCTGGGATGTGCGAAGGTTGTCCACAGGCTTGCCAACATTTTATGGGGACAAGTTTCTTGCCCGCGGCGCCACCGTTTTTTTGCCTGCGACGTTGGAAAACAAAGGGAGGCCCAACATCGCAAGCACGCAACCCATGTCGCCACCCAAGACAGATGACCGCTCAAGCCTTCAGCACCGAAGCCGCCACCTCCTCCCGCGACTGCACCTGCAAAACCGCATCCCGCTTGTCGAGCAAATGTTGCCGAAGAATCGCGCTCAACCTCTTCCCATCCCGCGCTTCGAGCGCCTTCAACATCTCATCGTGATCGTGAATCGCGCTATCCCACTTAGGGATCTGAAAATTCGACCGGAACCGCAACGCCTGAAGGCGTCGATTAACGGCCACATAAGTCTGCCGCAGTGCTGAATTCCTCGCCGCTTCATTGATCTTGTCGTGAATCGCCTGATTGCGGCTGTAGTACCCGGCCAGATCGTTCTGCGTACGACAAGCCAGCATCGCGTAATGCAACGCCTTGATCTCAGCAAGCTCCGCAGCCGTCATCCGCTCCGCCGCCAACTCGCCGGAAAAAGCTTCAAGACCACTCATCAATTCAAAGGTCTCGCGCAACTCCGCTTCCGACATCTTCGACACCGACGCGCCCCGATTCGGCGAAATCTCGATCAGCCCTTCCGCGGCCAGCACCTTCAGCGCCTCCCGCAACGGCGTGCGCGAAATCCCGAGCGTCTCGCATAACTCGCGCTCGTTCAGTTTCTTGCCTGGCTCGAGCACCCCCTCGACGATAAAGCGGCGAATGTGCTCCACCACCGTGTCGTGCAAACGCTGACGCTCCACCTTCGGCATCAGCGGGGACGCGGTCACACTCGCATCAAAATCAGAATTTTGCATACAAAAGCCCTCAACATCGTGTTAGCGCGATTTTATCGGAAGCATAAAGATTAGTTAATAGCGCGGGTAAACACCGGTGTCCACACGCAATTTTCGTCTTGGGATCGTCATGGATCGTCTGATATAGTTTTTTGCATGCAAAATTCAATCGGAGGAGCCCAATGCTCAAGCTAGACTTTCACCCCGCTGGCCGTCACTTTCTGCAGATTCCGGGTCCGAGCCCGGTGCCCGATCGCATTCTCCGGGCGATGAGCTACCCGACCATCGATCACCGCGGCCCCGAGTTCGGCGAACTCGGTCTGAAGGTGCTCGACGGCATCAAGAAAATCTTCAAGACGCAACAACCGGTGGTGATCTATCCGGCGTCCGGCACCGGCGCATGGGAAGCGGCGCTGTCGAACACGCTGAGCCCCGGCGACCACGTGCTGATGTTCGAAACCGGTCACTTCGCCACGCTGTGGAAAAAGATGGCGGAAAGCCTCGGACTGAAGCCGGAGTTCCTCGGCTTGCCTGGCATCGAAGGCTGGCGGCGTGGGGTTCAGCCGCACATGATCGAAGATCGGCTGCGCGCCGACACGCAGCACGCGATCAAGGCGGTGTGCGTCGTCCATAACGAAACCTCGACAGGCGTCACTTCGGATATCGCCGCCGTGCGCCACGCGATCGACGCCGTCGGCCACCCGGCGCTGCTGCTGGTCGACACGATCTCGGGTCTCGCGTGCGCCGACTATCGCCACGACGAATGGGGTGTCGACGTCACCGTGTCGGGCTCGCAAAAGGGTTTGATGTTGCCGCCTGGCATCAGCTTCAACGCGATCTCGCCGAAGGCAGTGGCCGCCAGCAAGCAGGCCAAATTGCCGCGTAGCTTCTGGGACTGGACCGACATCGTCGAGATGAACAAGACCGGCTACTGGCCGTACACGCCGAACACGAACCTGCTGTACGGGCTCAATGAGGCACTTGAGATGATTCTCGGCGAAGGGCTCGACAATGTGTTCACGCGTCACGAGCGTCTCGCCGAAGCCACCCGCCGCGCGGTTCGCGCCTGGGGCCTGGAGATCCAGTGCGCGGATCCTGCCGTGTATAGCCCGGTGCTGACCGGCGTGATGATGCCCGAGGGTATCGATGCCGACACCGTGCGCAAGGTCATCTACGAACGCTTCGACATGTCGCTCGGTACCGGCCTCGGCAAGATGAAAGGCCGCATGTTCCGCATTGGGCACCTCGGCGACTGCAACGACCTGATGCTACTAGCAACGCTGGCCGGTTGCGAAATGGGCCTGCGGCTCGCGGGCGTGCCGCTTAAGGAGAGCGGTCTGCCTGCCGCTATGGAGTGGCTGAGCCAGCCGACGCAAGCCTCGGGGCTGAAAGCAGCGGCTTGAGCGCTTCAGTGCGCTGGCGCGTGGTCCATAAACGCAACGGCACCGGTGCCATGACGCGCATTGGCGCAGTTGCGGACCGGCGCCAGGCGCAGCACGCGATCGGCAACAAGCAACACGCATCTCGCAGCAAGGGAAGGCGGGGAGCACTTCCCTCACGAAGCCGCGCATAGAACGCGGCCCACGAACAACGTGCGATGTTCCCGCGGCGTATGTCGCCGGCGGGCAACGATGCAGCGCGCCATGCCAGGCGCGCCGTCGATAGACTGCAATGGAGAGAGACGATGAAGCGGTTTCGTGTGAGCAGTGCGACCAGTATCGTTCTAGTGATGCTATGCATCATGTACTTCATCACTTACCTGGACCGCGTCAACGTCAGCACCGCGGCGGCAGGATTCGGCAAGGAGTTTGGCCTTTCCCATACGGAAGTGGGCCTCGTATTCTCCGCCTTCGCCTATCCGTATCTGATTTTTCAGATCATCGGCGGCTGGGTCAGCGACCGCTTCGGTGCGAAACGCACGCTGATTTTCTGCGGCGCCATCTGGGGCGTCGCGACGTTGCTGACCGGTTTCGCCGGTGGCCTGGTTTCGTTGCTGGCCGCGCGCGTGCTGCTCGGTTTCGGCGAAGGCGCCACGTTTCCTGCCGCGACCTCCGCGATGGCGCGCTGGGTCGCGAAAGAGAAACGCGGCTTTGCGCAGGGCATTACCCACGCGGCATCGCGAATCGGCAATGCGGTCGCACCCGGTCTGATCGTGCTGGTGATGGCGACCTGGGGCTGGCGCGAGTCGTTCTATATCTGCGGCGTGTTCAGCTTGGTGTGGGTGGCGGTGTGGGCGTTCACGTTCACCGAGCATCCGAAGGACCATCCGCGTATCACGGCCGAGGAACTTGAAATCTTGCCCGCGCCGAAGCCGAAAGCGGCCGGCGTGCCGTGGGGAAAACTGTTTCGCCGCATGTGGCCGGTCACGATCGTGTACTTCTGCTACGGCTGGACCTTGTGGCTGTTCCTCAGCTGGATTCCGCAGTACTTCCTGCACAGCTACCACCTGCAACTGCAAAAGTCGGCGATCTTCGCCTCGGTTGTGTTCTTTGCCGGTGTGATCGGCGACACGCTCGGCGGCATCGTGACCGACTGGATCTTCACGCGCACGCGCAGCCTGAAGCGTGCCCGAAGCTGGATGGTGTCGGTTTGCATGCTGTTCTGTCTGCTCTCGCTTATTCCGCTGATGTTCACGCACAGCCTGTATCTGTCGATGGCGTGTCTTGCGTCAGGCTTCTTCTTCGCCGAAATGACGATCGGCCCGATGTGGGCGATTCCGATGGACATCGCGCCGGAATACTCAGGCACGGCGAGCGGCATGATGAACACCGGCTCGGCATTGGCCGCGATCATCTCGCCGGTGGTCGGCGGGTTTCTGATCGATTACTTCGGCAGCTGGGAGTTGCCGTTTCTCGGCAGCATGCTGTTGATGGCGATCGGCGTGGTGCTCGCATTCCGCATGCAGCCGGAAAGCAAGTTCGAACTCGGCGCGGCCGACAAAGCGCACGCCACCACGGGCGTAGGTGCATAAGCAGACTACGCGGCTCACCCTCTCTTCGCCTTTAAAGCAATGACACCATCATTGAGTCAACGTCTCGCCGACGCGCGCCGCCATCACCTGACGCTCGATGCGTTGCCGCCGGAGCAATCACCCGCCGACGGTGCCGCCGCCTATATGATCCAGCACGACATCCTGCGCGAGCTTGACGCGCCGATCGGCGGCTGGAAGATCGGCGCGAAGTCGGACAGCGGTCCGATCCAGGGCGCACCGTTGCCTGCGAGCGACCTGCACGCCGACGGCGCACGGTTGCCACGTGCGGTCTTCGCACCGCTAGGACTCGAACTGGAGATCGCATTCCGCTTCGGCCGCCGCTTCGAGGCATCGACCACGCCCTATAGCGAAGCCGACGTGCAGGCAGGAATCGGTTCGATTGGCGCGACGATCGAGATCGTGGCGAGCCGCTATGCCGGCTGGCCCAACGTCGACAAGCTCGCCCAACTCGCGGATTTGCAGAATCACGGCGCGCTGATCGTCGGCGAGTTCACGTCGTATCGTGCGGACTTTCCGTTTGTGGCGCCGTCGGCCCGCTTCAGTTTTGAAGGGCGTGACGTGGTCGAGACGATGCCCGCCAATCCGGCTGGCGATCCGCGACGGCTGCTGACATGGCTCGTCAATCACGCCACGTCGCGCGGCATCGCGGTCACACCGGAGATGGTCGTTACAACCGGTTCGTACACCGGAATGTTTTTTCCGCAGAGCGCGGGCACGGCGAGCGGGCGTATTGAAGGGCTCGCGCCGATCAGCCTGACGCTGTACTAGCCCGTTCTCTTATAGGCCGACGATATGACGAATCCCACTTCCGCTTTACTCGTCAAGCCGATCCACCTGGTGCCGTCCGCCGCGCGTCTGACGACGCCGCTCGCCCAACATCTGCGCAAGACTTTGCGCGGCGACGTATTGTTCGACGCGGCGAGCCGCGGCCGATATGCGACCGACGCGTCCATCTATCAGATCACGCCGATCGGCGTGGTGGTGCCGCGCGATCAGGACGATTTGCGCATCGCATTAGAAATCGCGCGTAGCGAGAAAGTACCGCTGCTCGCACGCGGCGCGGGCACGAGCCAATGCGGCCAGACGGTCGGCGAAGGGCTGGTCATCGACACCAGCAAATGGTTGAACAACATCGTCGCGTTCGATGCCGATGCGCGCACGGTGACGGTCGAGCCGGGCGTCGTGCTGGACCATTTGAACGCATGGCTGAAGCCGCATGGCCTGTGGTTTCCCGTCGACGTCTCGACGGCGGCACAATGCACGATCGGCGGAATGGCGGGCAACAACTCGTGCGGTTCGCGCTCGATCGAATACGGCAATATGGTGCATAACGTCGAGGCGATCGACGCGATCCTCGCCGATGGCAGCGAGGCACGTTTCGCGTCATTGCGCGAGGCGCCGCAAGGCGCGCACTTGCAGCAGATAGTCGAAGGCGTAAAGCAAATCGCCCAACGCGAGCGCGATGAAATCGTCGCGCAGGTGCCGAAGGTCTTGCGTCGTGTAGCGGGCTACAACATCGACCTGTTCGATTGCCAGAACCCGCGCGCTTATACCGACGACGGTATCGCCAATCTCGCGCATCTGCTGGTCGGTTCGGAAGGCACGCTTGCGTTTAGCCGGCAATTGACGCTAAAGCTCGTGCCGCTGCCCACGCATAAAACGCTGGGCGTGGTGAATTTTCCAACCTTCTGGCAGTCGATGGATCTCACGCAGCACATCGTGAAGCTGAAACCGGTGGCCGTGGAACTGGTCGATCGCACTATGATCGATCTGGCGATGAGCAATCCTGCCTTCCGGCCGGTGATCGGGAAGGCGCTGGTCGGCGATCCGCAAGCGATCCTGCTGGTGGAGTTCGCGGGCGAGGATCGTGATCAGCAACTTGCATCGCTCAAACAACTCACTGAACTGATGGCCGATCTGGGCTTGCCCGATTCGGTCGTCGAGATGCCTGACGCGAACGAACAGAAAGCACTGTGGGAGGTCCGCAAAGCCGGGCTGAACATCATGATGAGCATGAAGGGCGACGGCAAGCCGGTGTCCTTCATCGAAGATTGCGCGGTGCCGCTCGAACATCTGGCGGACTACACGAGCCGCTTGACCGAAGTGTTCCATCGTCACGGTACTGAAGGCACCTGGTATGCGCATGCGAGTGTTGGCACGTTGCACGTGCGGCCGATTCTCGATATGCGGCGCGACGGCGCGGTGAAGATGCGCGCGATCGCCGAAGAAGCGGCCGCGTTGGTGCGCGAATACAAAGGCGCGTATTCCGGCGAGCACGGCGACGGCTTGTGCCGCGGCGAATGGGTCGCATGGCAATACGGGCCGCGTCTGAACCAGGCGTTCACCGAGATCAAGGCGCTGTTCGATCCGGATAACCGCTTCAATCCCGACAAGATCGTGCGTCCGCCGAAGATGGACGACGCGCACAATTTCCGCTTTGCACCGGGCTACCAGGTGCATCGGATCGAGACCGCGCTCGACTGGTCCGCATGGAACGTCGACCGCGATCCGCTGACGGGGCAGGAGACACTGCCGGGCAGCGGCAACGATCTGGCAGGCGGTCTCGCGAAGGCCGTCGAGATGTGCAACAACAACGGTCATTGCCGCAAGTTCGACGCGGGCACCATGTGCCCGAGTTATCGCGTGACGAAAGATGAGCAGCATGTGACGCGAGGGCGCGCGAACACCTTGCGTCTGGCAATCTCCGGGCAACTCGGCGAAGCAGGTCTCGCCAGCGACGACGTCAAGGACACGCTCGATCTGTGCGTCTCTTGCAAGGGCTGCAAGCGCGATTGCCCGACGGGCGTCGACATGGCGAAGTTCAAGATCGAGGCGCGGGCGGCGCGCGTCAAACGGCATGGGCTGCGTCTGCGCGACAAGCTGGTGGCTTACATGCCGCGCTATGCGGCAACGGCGAGCCGCGTGCCGGGCTTGATGGCGCTGGCGGATAACGTGCCGGTGCTGTCGGCGTGGTTCAAGCGAACGGTGGGCTTTGCGCCTGAACGCACGTTGCCGCGTTTCAGGAGATCGTTTCTCTCCAATGCAGTGACGGGCAAACCGGCCCAAGGCGCCGCGCTAAAAGAAGTGCTGTTGTTCGTCGACACATTCAACAACACCATGGAGCCTGAAAACTCCCGCGCGGCGCAACGGGTGTTGGAGGCGGCCGGATACACGGTGCACTTCAATATGCGCCAGGGCGAGCGACCGGTGTGTTGCGGCCGCACCTTCCTCGCGGCCGGTTTGGTCGATGAAGCCAAGCAGGAAGCGCGGCGCATGCTCGATCTGTTCAAACCGTTTGTGGAGCGTGGGGTACCGATCGTCGGGTTGGAACCATCGTGTCTGCTGTCATTGCGCGACGAGTTTCTGCACTACGGTTTCGGCGAAGAAGCGCAACGGCTTTCGAAGCAGGCGTTTCTGTTCGAAGAGTTTCTGGTGCGTGAGGAAACGGCCGGGCGCTTGCAGCTTGCATTGAAGCCGCTGGCAAAAGAGCAGGCGCTCGTACATGGCCACTGCCACCAAAAGGCCTTCGACGCGTTCACGCCCGTGCAAACCGTGCTGAAGTGGATTCCTGATCTCAAGGTGTCGACGGTGGAATCGTCGTGCTGTGGGATGGCGGGCAGCTTCGGCTACGAAGCCGAGCACTACGCCACGTCACAGGCGATGGCGGAACTCTCGTTGCTGCCCGCGGTGCGCAAGATCGACGGCAACACGGTGATGGTCGCGGACGGCACGAGTTGCCGGCATCAGATTCATGATGGCGCGGGCGTCGACGCGATTCATGTGGCGCGGGTGCTGGCGATGGCTTTGCGGTGAGAGCGGCCTGGTTCAGAGTGCCCAGCCACTATCCGGCGCTGACCACCTGCCGATACCCTGCCGGCGCCACGCCGACGCTTTCACGGAAACGATGGCTGAAATGGCTGGCGTTCGCATAGCCGCATTGTTCGGCGACTTGCGCGAGCGGCAGTCTGGTGGTGCGCAGCAGCGTGCGTGCGCGTTCGAGCCGTTGCTGCGCGATCCAGGCAGCAGGCGGTAATCCGAACGACGTGCGGAACATGCGTGCCAGGTGAAATTCCGACAGCGCCGCTACACCGGCAAGCTCACCGAGTGTGAGCGTTTGCGCGAGATGACTCTCGATGTAGTCGCGCAAGCGCCGCCGGGTCGCGACCGACAGACCGCCCTTGAGTGACGTATCCGTGCGGCGCACGCCTTGTGCGCGCAGCAGCAGACTCAGCACCTGATGCGCGGTTTCGTTGGTTCGCAGCAGGCCATCGGGATCCAGCCAGTCTTCATTGGCGAGCGATTGACATAGACTCGCGATGCGGGCGTCCTCGAAATAGGTGCGGTCGGCAAGCGTCAGTTCGCGCGGCTCGCGATCGAGTTCCTGCACGGCGCGTTGCGTGAAGTGTTCGGGCAGGAAGTAAAGATGCATGAAGTGCATGTGGCCGCGCACCCACCAGCGCGATTCATGCTCGCCGGGCAACGCGCAGAGCCGTGACGGTGCGCCGTAGCGCCCGGGCATCTTCTGACGCTCGGTGCGATAGCCGCCGTCCAGATAGCACGACAACGTGTGATGCCCGGGCCGGTCATAGATGGTTTCGGCTTCCTCTATGTCGCGAGTCCAGACGGCGATGGCGAGCCGGTCGCCCAGCCACGCGAAGCGTTCGAGATTCGCGTTGGCGCTCCGCAGCGTGTGACAGACCGACTGAAGGCCGAACGGCGTTTCGGTGGATTCGATCACGGGGGCAGGCGGTCTGGCGTTCACGGAACGAGCGGGATGCATTCGATGACAGGGTAAGCGTCAGTATAGGACGAGCGATCGCCGACGGCGCATCCCTCCGAAAAAGTGCGCAATCCTGGACAAGTAAGACCGCCGGCGCTGCAGCATAGTGGAGTTTCCGCTTATTGCTGCCGCAGGCCTCGTCATGAATCTTTCGCTCTATGCCGTCACCGTGCTGATCTGGGGCACCACGTGGATCGCGATCAAATGGCAATTGGGTGCGGTGCCGCCGCCGGTATCGATCGCGTGGCGATTCTGGATCGCGGCGCTGGTGTTGTTCGCGTTGCTGCGCATCATGCGCCGGCCGATCTGGCCGCCGCGCGCCGCATGGCGCTTCCTCGCCGCGCAAGGCCTGGCGCTCTTCTGCCTCAACTTTCTGTGCTTCTACTACGCCGAACAGGTGGTGCCGAGCGGCCTCGTCGCCGTGGTGTTTTCCACCGCGCCGTTGCTGAATTCGATCAACGGGCGGCTCTTCATGGGCCGTCCCTTGCAACCGTCCGCGATTGCCGGTGCGGCGTTGGGGCTCGTCGGCATCGTGTGCCTGTTCGTCCAGCAGATGGCAGGACACCTGGGCGACCACACGGTGTGGCTGGGGCTCGCAATCGCGTTCCTTGGCACCTTGTGCTTTTCGGCCGGCAATCTGCTGTCGAGCCGGATGCAATCGATGGGCTTGCACCCGTTCGCCACCAATAGCTGGGCAATGCTGATCGGCGCCGGCATCCTGACGGTAGGCAGCGCGCTGGCCGGCTTTTCATTCTCCATCGAACCTGACGCGCGTTATCTCGGCGCGCTCGCGTATCTGGCTGTGTTCGGCTCGGTGATCGGCTTTACCGCGTACCTGATGCTGGTCGGGCGCATCGGGCCGGAGCGGGCTGCCTACTGCACCGTGCTGTTTCCGATTGTGGCGCTGGCGGCGTCGACGGTATTCGAGGGCTACCGATGGTCCGCGTTGGCGGTGCTCGGGCTTGTGCTCGTGGTGGCGGGAAATCTGGTGGCGTTCGATCTTACGCGGCGGATATTTGTGCGGCGAGTGAGGGCGTCCTGAGCGCGCGGTGCTTTGAGTCCAACCGCGCTTCTGCGGACGACTCCGCGAATCACCGCGCTTCAGGACGACGGCGCCTTAATCCGCCGCCGCCCACTCCGGCCGCTTGCCAAGACTGTCGAACAGTTCGAGCATCGTCGCCTTCACCTTCTGCACGGCATTGCTGAGTAACGCCGTGTCATGCCAGCAGAGCGACAGGTCGCGCGAGAACAACCGGTGATCGACCTTGGCAAGCTTGAGCTTGTGCTCATCGAGTTCGACGTGCGCGGCCGTCCACGGCAGGATCGTCACACCTAGCCTGGCCATGACCGCCGCGAATAACAAGGCGGTGGAACTGGCCTCGAACAGAATCTCGCACGGCAGCCCGGCTTCGCGCAGGGCCCACTCGACGCGGCTGCGAATCGTATTCGGTGCGCTCGGCAGGATCAGCGGCATGTGCGCGAGTTCGGCGATCGACACCGGCTCGCGCGGCATCTGAAATTCCGGCCACGCGATCAGATAGAGCGCCTCGGTGAGCAGCTTTTGCGCGGCGACCCCGCGCGTTTCGACCGCGTCCACCACGACGGCCAGTTCCACCCGTCCGCTGCCAATCAGGCTGCCCAGTTCCGCGCTCGGTGCCTCGAGCAACTCCAGCGCGATGCCGGGGTAACGGTCGCGGATCGTGCGGGCAAGCGGGATCGCCACCATCCGCGCCGTGCTCGACGGCATGGCGACCGACACTTTGCCCTGCGGAAGCTCGGCGTCCTGCCGCAACAGTTCGCGCGTGCTATCGGCCTGCCGCAGCAACTCGATCGCGTGCCGGTAAAGTGTCTGCCCGGCTGCGGTGGGCGCCACGCCTTGAACGCTGCGCTCCAGCAACTGCATGCCCAGATCGCGCTCCAGATTGCGCATCTGCTGGCTGATCGCGGGTTGAGCGATATGCAGTGCCTCGCTCGCGCGCGTGACGTTGCCGCACTCCACCACTTTGACGAAATACCGCAGTTGCCGTAGGTCCATGTACGCCGCTCGCTCCTTCATTCCATAACGAAATCCGATCGAACTAGAGAAATATCATATTTTTAGATTATCGGGCGCGTTCTTATACTCAATCCACAAAAAACCGAAGCGCGCCCAGCCTGAACTGTCCGGTGCGGCTTCAAAACGGCCGGCGTCTGCCGGCAAGGAGACAAGAATGTCCAAAGCGATCGCTGCATCGACGCCCGGGCTCACGCCCCGGCGCACGCCTCTTACCCGCGAGCAGATCGGCGGCTTCTGGGCGGTCTACTCGGGATGGGTGCTGGACGGCGTGGATTCCGTGATCTATGCGCTGGTGCTGATTCCGGCGCTCACCGAGTTGCTGCCCAACTCCGGGATTGCCGCGACGCCCGGCAATCTCGGCATGTATGGCTCGATCCTGTTCGCGCTGTTTCTGATCGGCTGGGGCTTGTCGTTCATCTGGGGGCCGCTCGCCGACCGCTTTGGCCGGGTCAAGACGCTGGCCGCCAGCATCCTCATCTACTCGGTGTTCACCGGCGCGGCGGCGTTCGCGCACAACGTCTGGGAGCTGGCCGCCTTCCGGCTGATTGCCGGCATCGGCGTGGGCGGGGAATGGGCGCTGGCGGGTACCTATGTCGCCGAGAGCTGGCCGGAAGATCGCCGCAAAATGGGCGCGGGCTATCTGCAGACCGGTTACTACGTCGGATTCTTTCTTGCCGCCCTGCTGAACTATACGGTTGGCGCGACCTACGGCTGGCGCGCGATGTTCCTGTGCGGTCTCGCACCGGCGCTGCTGGCGATTTTCACGGTGCTCAGGGTGAAGGAGCCGGGTCAGTGGCGCAAGGCCACGCTTGGCGTCGGTCAGACGAACGCCGCCGTGGAGGTGGCGAAGCGCCGGCCGCTGCTCGAGATCTTCGCGCCGGCTTACCGGCGTCGTACGTTGACGAGCGCGAGCCTGGTGGGGGTCGCGATCATCGGCTTGTGGGCGGGTTCGGTCTACGAAGCGAGCGCGGTGGTGACGCTGGCGACGCGCGCCGGCATCGACCGCATCGGCGCGGTGCACCTTGCGTCGATCGGCGCGGCGGTGTTGTCGGTTGGGACAATTCTCGGGTGTCTGGCGGCGCCGTGGCTGGCGGAGCGGCTCGGGCGCCGCGTCGCGCTCGGTGTGTACTTCGCCGGCATGGCGGTGTCGATCGTGTTTGCTTTCGGCTGGGTCTTCTATCTGCCGAACGGACTCAACCTGTTCATGGTGTCGCTGCTGTTCCTCGGCTTCTTCGGCGGTAATTTCGCGATTTTCTCGCTGTGGCTGCCTGAGCAATATCCGACACGGATACGTGCTACGGCGTTTGCCTTCAATGCATCGGTGGGCCGCCTGCTCGGCGCCGGCGTGAACTTCCTGCTGGCTGCCGCGATTCATTGGCAAGGCTCGCTCGGCTTGCCGATTGCGTGGACCGCGGTGGCCTTTGTGATCGGCCTGCTGATCTTGCCGTTTGCGGTCGAAACCCGTCATCAGACACTGCCGGAATAGCGCCTTGGCGAGTGCATGACCTGGGCTGTTCGCACTTGTCTCTCGACGCTGCGTGCATAGCGCTGGCGCATCACTCGGGCTATGCGCAGCACCGCTCCTCAGACGCTGCGTGCATAGCGCAAACGCATCGCTCGTGCTGTCCGCAGCCGTTATCAATTCGCTGGAGAACTGAATGCAAGCGTTACAAGGAATCAAGGTCGTCGAGCTGAGCCGTGCGTTGTCGGGGCCGTTCTGCTCGATGGTGCTGGCCGACCTCGGCGCCGACGTCATCAAGGTCGAACCCGGCCCGGACGGCGACATGAGCCGGACCTGGGGGCCGTTCGACCGGGGCGTGAGTACCTACTATCTTTCCTGCAATCGCAACAAGCGCGGCGTGTGCATCGACTTTCGCAACCCGGAAGGACTGGCCGCGATTCACCGGCTGATCGACGATGCCGACGTGGTGATCGAGAACTTCAAGCCTGGCACCATCGAGAGCATGGGGCTCGGTTATGACGTGCTTAGCGCGCGCAATCCGCGGCTGGTGATGGGCAGCATCAACGCGTTCGGCGCCGATGGTCCGATGAGCGGTTGGCCCGGTTTCGACCAGATTGCGCAAGGTTATTCCGGGCTGATGAGCCTGACCGGTTTCGCCGATGGCGACCCTACGCGCACCGGCACCGCGATCGGGGATCTGAGCTCAGGCATGTGGCTCGCGATGGCGATACTGTCCGCGTTACTGGAGCGTGAGCGAACCGGGCGCGGCCAGCATGTGAGCACGTCGTTGCTCGCGAGTCTCGTGGGGTTGCTGAGCGTGCATGGCCAGCGCTACCTGAGCCTTGGCGATATCCCGCGCCGCACCGGCAATGCGCATTCGGTGATCGCGCCTTATGGCGTGTTCGAAACTGCTGACGGCCCGCTCAACATCGCGCCGATCACGTCGGACATGTGGCTGCGCTTGTGCCAATTACTCGAATTACCGGCGTTGCCAGACGATCCGCGCTTCGCGACCAATGAAGCCCGCGTTGCGCATCGCGATGAATTGAAGGCTGCGTTGGAAGCGCGTTTGAAGACGCAAGGCAAACGGGAGTGGACAGCGCTTTTCATCGGCGTGGGCTTGCCGGCGGGGCCGATTAATACGTTAGACGAAGTGTTCGCCGACCCTCAGGTGCAACATTGCCGGTTGGTCGAAACGGTCGAGCATCCGACGCTTGGTGCGCTGCGCCAGGTTGTGACGCCGGTGTCGAGTTTGGCGGTGACGGGCGATTCTTCGTGTCACGTGAGCCGACATGCACCGCCGGGCCTGGGCGAACATACTGTCGATGTATTGCGCGAGGTGGGTTTCGATGATGTCTCGATTGAGGCGTTGCTTGCCGCGAAAGCGGTGCATCAACAGGGCGACTATCTGCCGCTGGATAAGGCTCGGGAACGCGCGGTTGGCGCTGCGCTATGAGCGCCGACGCAAGACTCGAAACACGGCTGCGAGCGTCGCGCAATAAGCGCGCTGCGAAGCCTGGAACGCGCCGCGGGAGTTACGCGATGAGCGGGCCGAAAACCTTGGAACATGTTGCAGAGGTCACACAATGAATACATCGAACGTATCGCCGTTTACTGTAACCGTCGATATTGCGGACGAACGGATTGCACGTTTAACGTTCAGTCATCCTACGCGCAGGAATGCGCTCAGCACGGAGTTGTTGTATGCGCTCGACTCGCACCTTACCGATCTTGCGGCGCGGCGGATACCGGTTGTGATACTTGGCAGCGGCGTTGGGCAGGACGTTTGGAGCGCGGGTCATGATCTTGGAGAGTTGATGCACGACCGCGATCCGATTGCCTATGGCAAGCCGTTGGAGCGGGTATTGCGCCGCGTGCGTGCTTACCCGGGCGTGGTGATTGCGATGGTGTCGGGTTCCGCGTGGGGCGGCGCGGTCGATCTGGCGATGAGTTGCGACCTGGTTGTTGCTGACGGCAGCGCGCGCTTCGCGATGACGCCGGCGAACATTGGATTGCCTTATACGACGAGCGGCCTGCTACGTTTCTTCAACAACGTGCCGATTCACGTGCTGAAGGAAATGTTCTTCAGCGCGCAGCCACTTGACGCGGTGCGCGCCGAGCGTTTCGGCGTGATCAACCGATTGGTCGACAGCGACAAACTGGAAGCAACGGCGCTTGAAATGGCGCGCGGAATTGCGAGCAAGGCACCCTTGGCGGTCCAGGCCGTGAAGGAACAACTGCGGATACTTGAAGACTTGCAGCCTATGCCTGTGCAGGCGATGGAACAGATTGCCGAACTGCGTCGACAGGCATGCGAGAGCGCGGATTTCAGCGAGGGGCTGACCGCGTTTTCAGAGAGACGGCCCCCGGTGTTTAAAGGAGAGTGAACGAGGCGTTTGCCGGAACTCGCGAAGATGTTGGAGAAGGGCGGCTCAGGCAACGATGATGTGCCGAACGACGGCGCCGTTGCCGAAAGCATTTTCACAAACAGCACCTGCACCAACAGCACCTGCACCAACAGCGCCAAAGGTGAGTCTTTCCGGGAGCAAAAAAAATGAACGAAAGACACCGCGGTGAGCTTTTCCGGGAAAGAGAAAGCGCGAAGCGCCCACGTGCAAGCGCCTTGCTGGACAACTCACCAACTTGCGTGCGTGAAACAGGCTACCGCATGGTTTTAAGAAGGGCGTTTCGGCGCGCGCAGCGCCGCCGGAAGTATGACGCCCTTGTCACTCACGCGGAGTGTGCGAGAACACGGATTCCAGATGCACCACTACCGTGACTGTGCGGGGGACCCGCTTAAAAATTAGCGGTTTGAGCCGCTTTCTTTTGCCTACTTTTCTTTGCGGCAGGTGCGGCAGGTGCGGCCGGTGAGCATCCATGGCATCGACGGCGCAGTCGCGCACACGACGGTGCCCAACGCGAACACCGCCAGCGCGCTGAAGTACGCCGAGCGCGCGCCGAGTTGCACAAAGACGGGCGCGACTGGCTGCTGCTCGAGAACCACTGCCCGATCTGCGCGGCGGCACGCACCTGCCAGGGTTTTTGCCGCTCGGAGTTGCAGTTGTTTGCGGAGATCGTCGGTGAGGAAGGTTCGATTGAGCGCGAGGAACACGTGCTTGCCGGGGCGCGGCGATGTGCCTATCGCGTGAGGCTGAAAAGCAAATGACATGGATTGACGCCCATGTTTATGCGCTTCGAATGGTTTAGACGATCAACTGCTTACCGCGAATTTTTTGCGAATTAATTTCCGCCTTTTCTATGCGAGGATAAAAAGTCAACGTTCACGTATGCGCGACGATGAGTCAATCCGCATACACGCGATAGCGCGCCGGACACGCCAGCCATGCGCGCTTCGCACCTCGCAAGGAAATACCGTCGTGAAACTTTCCGCTCGCCTTGGCGTGGCTGTTCTTGTCGTTCACAGTCTCCTTCCGCTCAGTGCGTCCGCGCAGTCGCAACTGACCTACACCACGTCATGGATCGGCAATAGCTTTGGCTTTGGCGACGGCAAATGGATGCAGCAGGACATCCAGGCGATCAGCGTCGGCGCCGATGGCACCGTGTACACCAATGCCCCCTGGGATGAAAGCGGCAGCGAAATTGCCGCCTATCGTGGGGGCGACAAGATCGCCGTGGCCGGCTCGACGCATGGCTGGGGCGCGGCGGGCGGCGATGCGCTCGCGACGAACCATACGTACCTGTACGCGGCGATGTCGATCGGCAATGAGAGCAACGGGCTGGTCGGCGCGGACTATCCGCCGGCGAACCAGACCTGGTATGGCATCACGCGCCGCACGCTCGCCAATCTGGCGAACGGCGCGCCGTTCAACGGCGGCATCGGCAATAGCGCCAATGCCACGAAGAACAGTTTTCTTCGTCTGAACGCGGTGACAACGGGCACCGATGCGGGTATCCGCGGGATGGCCGCTACCGATACTGAACTGTATGTCGCCGATACGTACAACAGCCGGATTGTCGTGCTCGATGCCACATCGATGCGGCGCCTGCGGTCATGGAATGTGCCCTCGCCAGGGCGAATCGCGTTGGACACCGATTCGACGCTGTGGGTGATGAGCGGGGTTTCGTCTGGAAACCTAAGCATTCTGCACTACGCCGCTGATGGCACGGCACTCTCCGGCACATTGGCGTTGCCCGCCGGCACGGTACCGACCGACATCGCAATCGCACCGTCAAGGCAAATCCTGGTCGCCGACAACGGACCGGCGCAGCAGATCCTCGTCTTCAACCGGCTTGCCGACGGTCAGCCGCGAGCCGCCGCGTCGATCGGCACGCGCGATGGCATCTTCCACGTGACCAAGGGTGTGCCGGGCAACTGGCGCTTCAATGGCATCACGGGCATTGGTGTCGATCCGGCCGGCAATCTGTACGTCGCGCAGAATGGCGAAGGTCCGCGGCCGCTCGGCTCGGCGTCGGTCGGTCAAGGGGCTGTGCTCGAAAGCTATGTGCTCGGCACGCATGCCTTCAACTGGCGGCTGTACGGACTGGCCTTTGTCGATAGCGCCGCGTTCGATCCAGCGACGCCGAATTCGGTCTACACCGGCTCGAAGCGCTTCACGCTCGATTACAGGCGGCCGGTCGGCCAGGAATGGTCGTACGCGGGATTCACGCTCGACCGCTTCGACTATCCCGACGACCCGGCATTTCACCAGCCGCGTGGCGTGCGAGGTGAGCCGATGGTGCGGCGAATCGACGGTAGACGCTATCTCTACACACTCGATCCCGGTGCGCACTATCTGAATGTGTATCGCTTCGACGCGGCACATGGCGAAGTGGCGATTCCGTCCGGTTTGTTGGCGCAAAATCCGCTGCCGGGCACGTGGCCCGCAGGGCAGCCGACGTATGGCGAATGGCTGTGGCGCGACAGCAATGGCAACGGCACTGTGGACGCCAGCGAGATCATCGGTAATCCGTCGACGGGCAGCACGGTCGGCAACGGCTTCTGGTGGGTCGATACGCCGGGTAACGTATGGCTCGCCACGCCGACGAGCGGCATCCGCGAGATGCCGTTACAAGGCATCGATTCCGCCGGCAATCCGATCTACACGTACGCGAGTTCGAAGATGTTCGCGATGCCGCAACCGTTCACGCGGATCGCGCGAATTGTTTACGTTGCCGAGACCGACACGATGTACATATCGGGCTTTACCAGTGCGATCCCGTGGGATTCGACGCACTGGAAGGAGGCCGGCCCGGTGCTCGCGCGCTATGACAACTGGCGTTCCGGCACACCGACGCAGCAATACACGGTCTCATTGCCATGGAACACGCAAAGCAATCCGCAGACGACGACGGTCGGCGTCGCGGTGGCGGGCCATTACATCTTCGTCGCGGAGTTGTACACCGCGAAGGTGGATGTCTACGACACGCGCAACGGACAGGCGGTCGGCTATATGACGCCGGGAGCGAGCGTCGGCAAGACCAGCGGCTGGGTGGATGTCTATCTCGGCATCAGCGCGGTGCGGCGTGACAATGGCGAATACGTCGTCCTGCTGGAAGATGACGCGCGCGCGAAAATCCTGATGTATCGATGGACGCCTTGAGGCGGATCAAGTGGATCGCGCTGAGTCCGATCACGAATGGACGGCAGCGCACGATCGGTATATAACAACGTGAAAGGATGGCTTTGTTCACTGACGCGTGGGACCGGAGAGAAATATCATCATGACGCAAGACGTAACGCCTAAGCCGCCCCCGGGCGACCGGCCCGATCTGGAACACCTCGACGCAGCGCTCAGTCACGTGGGTCAGCAGGTATCGTCCGGCAGCATCGCTTCGGGTGCCGCAAAGGGCATTCTGTATAGCCTGATCGAAACCCTCGGCGCCTTCGTTGGCGATCCCGATTTGCCGGAGCACGCACGTTCGGGTTACGAGGGGCTGCTGGAAGCCGCCCGCGAATTGCGCGCGAAGCTCGACCGCTAGAGGGCGTGGCGCGCGGCGCGGTTACGCTTCCATTCTGCTGTCTACGCTCAACGCCGCAAGCCATTCCGGCGGCGCGGATGCGATTTCCAGTTGCGGCGTGCCGTGCCAGTCCGCACAGCGCTGCAGAGCGCGGCGCAGATCGCCTGCAAGCCTCGCACTGAGTCGCACGCCGGGTTCGATGTGCAGCGATTTCAATTCGAACACGCCGCTGGTCCGATGCGCCTTCGCATCCACGCGGCCCACCAGGCGTCCCCGGCTCAAAAGCGGCAACACGAAGTAGCCGTATTTGCGCTTCGCAGCCGGTGTATAGCATTCGATCGCATAGTCGAAGTCGAAGAGCGCGGCGGCGCGCTTGCGGTCCCACACCACCGGATCGAACGGCGACAGCACGGTGGTGACGGTTGAAGCGAGCGTGCCGGTCGCTGCGTCGTCGATCATCGGCGCGAATTCATGATGGACGAACGTGTCCTGCTTCCAGCCGTCCACGTGCACGGGGATCAGCTCACCCTGATCCGCGAGCGCACGCAGATCGTCGCGATAGGGGCGGCGTGGCAGCCGGTAGTAATCGGCGACCCAATCGGCGCGCACAACGCCGAGCGCGCGGCAGGTCCGGCGCAACGCTTCCTCGGTGACGGTTTCGCGTGGCTGCAGGTCGCGCGCGTCGTCCCAATCCGGTAGCACGCGTTCGGTCAGATCGTAGACACGATGAAAATTGCGCCGCTCGGCCACCATCAATTGCCCGATCGCGAACAGCACCTCCAGGTGCCGCTTCTCCGGCTTCCAGTCCCACCAGCCGTTGCTCTTGCCCGCCTCGCGGGCGAAGTCCGCTGAGCGCACGGGGCCCGTCGCACGAATATGCGCGAGCAGTTTCTCGATCGCCTTGCGATGCTTCTTGTGCCACTCGGCCGCGTATTTCCACCCCATGCCGCTCGGGTCGAGCATGCGGTGGCGGAGCAGGCCGTAGTCTTCGGTCGGGACGAAACAGGCTTCATGCGACCAGTATTCGAACAGCTTGCCTTCGGCGAGATGCTCGTCGAGCCATTGCTGCGGATACGCGCCGAGCCGGCTGAACAGCACGAGATACGGACTACGCGCGACGACGTGGATCGTATCGATCTGCAATTGCGCCATGCGGCGGATCGCGTCGAGCACGTCGGCTTTGACGGCCTTGCGGCGCGGTGGCGTCAGCAAACCTTGCGCGGCCAGATGCAGGGTACGCGCGGCAGATAACGGAAGAGTCTTCACGCGGGCGTCGGTTACGGGTTTGGGTCAATGAATGACGGCGATGGGAGCCGACCCGAGGTCCGGTCTGGATCAGCAGCCGCTACTGTAGCCTTACCAGTCGCGCTTGTGGTGCTTGTCCCAGCCGCGGTGCCGGCCATGATCATGGCGCTCGCGATACTCGCGGTAGTAATCGCCGCGATACCCATAGCCATATACAGGTTGCACAGGCGCATAAACAACCGGCGGGGGCGCATAAACCACGGGCGGCGGGACAACCATGAGGCCGGGTGTGTTGACGAACACGCCGATGTCCACCCGGGCCGAGGCAGAGGTCGATGCGCAGATGGCGCCAAGGCCGAAGGCGGCGAAAACGATCGCGCGTTGGATCATGCTTGTCTCCTGTTTCGAAAGAGCCGGCCATTCACTGTCGAATGGCTGACGACAATATTACAAAACAGAAAGAAAGACAGGTGCAACCAGTTGAAGTCGTGTGTAACAGCAGATTACCCCGTGGCGCTTTGCGGTGACGCGAGGGCGGCGGGAGGGCGGCGGGAGGGCGCAGCGGGCCGGTGTCCGGCAGGTCGCGCGGGCCAGCGGCCGGACCCGCGGCTGTGACGAACCACGCCTCCTTCAAGCCCCCAAAGCGATCGCTTCTCCCGCCGCTACCGCCAGCAGCTGGTGGATTTGCGCAACCACCGCCGCGCCTTCTCCGACCGCCGCCGCGACGCGTTTCGTCGAACCGGCGCGCGCGTCGCCGATGGCATACACACCCTCGACAGTCGTAGCAAGATCGCAGACGGAGGCGCCGTCCACGCTGGTGCCGGTCAGCACGAAGCCCTTGTCGTCCAGCTGCACGCCGCAGGTGCGCAGCCAATCGGTATTCGGATCCGCGCCCGTGAAAAGGAACAGATGCCGCGTATCGAAGCTTTCGGTGCCGTCCGGCAACGGGTTCTTCAACGAGACCGAGGCCAGCCCGATTTCATCCGCATCGAGCCGCCCGATTTCCGAATTCGGATGCACGATGACGTTCGGCAGCGAGCGGATCCGGTCAATCAGATAGCGCGACATGGTGGCCTCGAAGCCGCTTCGGCGGATCAACACATGGACCTTCGCAGCGTGCGTCGCCAGATAGACGATTGCCTGGCCCGCTGAATTGCCGCCGCCCACGAGCACGACCTCCTGGCGCTTGCAGAGCTTGGCCTCGACCGGCGACGCCCAGTAGTAGACGCCGCGCCCGTCGAAGCGGTCGAGTCCTTCGATCGCCGGGCGCCGATAGACCGCGCCGCTCGCGATCACGATGGTGCGGGAGGTGATCTGGCCGCCGCACTTGAGATCCAGCCGATATGGCGACTCCGCACACTGCAGCGCCTTCACATGGACTGGAATCGCGACATGCGCGCCGAATTTCTGCGCCTGCACGAACGCGCGCCCCGCCAACGCCTGACCGGAGATGCCGGTCGGAAAGCCGAGATAGTTTTCGATCCGCGAACTGGCACCCGCCTGGCCGCCCGGCGCACGGCTGTCGAGCACGATTACCGAGAGGCCTTCGGACGCCGCATACACCGCCGTGGCAAGGCCGGCCGGTCCCGCGCCGACGATCGCGACATCGTACACATGCGAATCGTCGAGATCGGGCAGCAGGCCGAGGCAGGTAGCGAGTTCCGGCGTGCTCGGATGGCGCAGCACCGTGCCGTCCGGGCAGATCACCAGCGGCATGTCTTCTTTCTGCGCGGCGAATTGCTCGATCAGACGCAGCGCGTCTTCATCGCGTTCGTCAATGACCGAGTGGGGATGACCGTTGCGTGACAGGAAGCCTTGCAACATCACGAGCCGGGCATCGCTACTATTACCGATCAGGATCGGGCCGCCGGCGCCTTTCTCGATCAGCGATACGCGCCGCAGAATCAGCGCACGCATGATGCGCTCGCCCAGTTCCGCCTCGGCGACAATCAGCGCGCGCAGCTTGTCCGGCGGAATCAGTAACGCGTCGACCGGGCTGAGGGCCATGCCGTTGACCAGCGCGGGCCGCCCGGATAACTGACCGACTTCGGCGAGAAAATGTTTGGCGCCGTGCTCGGCAATCAGGACTTCGCGCCCGATGCCATCGCGCTGATAAATCTTCACGCGCCCATTCAACACCACGAACATGCCTGGCCCGGTGTGGCCGGTTTCGAACAGCAGTTCACCGGCTTCCCAGTGGCCCACCTCGCCGAACCGGCGCAGACGATCCATTTCTGCGCACGTGAGTTCGGGGAACATCTGATGCATGCGCGTCGAAAGCGACGAAAATGGCGCGTCGGCGACGACGGTTTGTTGCCCTTCTGCTTCTTGAGTCGACAGCATTGAACCGCTCCTTCGGTGTTCATCCTGATTGATCGACACGGGGGCGAAGCGGCGCGGGCGCGCGGGCGCGCCGATGTGAATGCGCTGCTGCGCTACACGGCCTTCGGCGCGATATCGTCGACCGTCACGTCGGGCGGCGGCATGCCGGGCAGCGCGTCTACCGCTTTGCCCGAGTCGCGCCAGGCTTCCATGCCACCGCGCAACGGCAGCACGTCGGCGAAGCCGGCTTCGTTCATCTGTTTGGCCATCCATGCCGCGGATATTTCATTTGGGCACGAACAGTAAATCACCACCTTCTGATCGTGCGGGTACGTTGCGACGATCTCGTCGAGTTGCCGCTCGTCGGCGAATTGCGAGCCCGGAATCACGAACGGATCGAGCGCGCGCTTTTCCTGCGAGCGGATATCGAACAGCACCGGCGTTTTGCCGGCCGCGACTAGCGCCGCCAGCTCGTCGACTTCGATGCGTTGAGTCGCGAGCTTGGAAATCAGCTGGCGCCGACGAATCCAGCGATAGGCCGCATACAGCAGCAGCAACGCGACGGCCACCAGCGCGGCGGTTCGGCCGAGGCGTCCGGCGATCGCGAACAGCATGTCGATCTGTCGGGCGAACAGCGCGCCGATAATCAAACCGGTGCCCGACCACAAGGCGGCGCCGATGCTGTCGTAAGTGAGAAACGTGCGGTAGCGCGCGCCCATTGCGCCGGCCATCGGAATCGACACGATCGACAAGCCCGGCACGAACTTCGCCACGGCCAGCACGCGCACGCCCCAGCGGCCGAAAAAGCGTTCGGTCTTTTTTACACAGCTATCGCGTGACAGCGAAAGACGGCAGATCGTTTTCAGCGTGTTGCCGCCGTACACACGGCCGGCGAGATACCAGATGCTGTCGCCGATCAGCGTGGCGAATATCGACAACACAAGGACCGGCATCAGTTGCGTGCCCACTGACCCGGGATGCATGGCTGCCATCGCCCCGAACAGCACGAGCGACGGCATCGCCGGAACCGGCAGCCCGATCGAGGCGGCCAGCACGTTGGCGAAGACGAGCACGGGTCCATATTGCTCGACGAGATCATGTAGCATCGGCTTACATCCGCAGCCCTTTCGAGCGCGGCGCAGGTAGGGAAAGCAACGGAGTATGTAAGGATTATGGACGCATTTTCAAGACGTGCAAACGCCCGGAAAACCGGCCCGCTATTCGGATGTTAAAAGCACGACCGCGGCATGCCTGGCGGGCCAAAAGCGCGGATTGAAAGCGCGAATGGAACAAAGCGAAAATAATAAAGCTTTCGCGGCAAACTCGTGGCGAATAACGCCCTACGGACGTCCGTAGGGCGTTATTCCGCAATCGGTTGACGACTCAAACTGGCAATGGAGAGGCAGCGTACAGCATTTGCGCGCGAGCGCTATGCCTCGCACCGCAGCTTTACTGGCGATGATTGTGCTGTTCGCCCGGCAACTCCGCGCCATGCGCGCGAATCGCCGCAATTAGTTCGGCAGGCGTGATCTCGTAGCGCACTTCGCGGTGGATGCCTGGCTTGCGCTCATCGACCTCGATCAGAAGAATGCCTTTGCCGTCTTCTGTCGATTCGAGGCGCAGCGAGCGGAGTTCGCGCGCCGTTGCGTCGTCGTATTCGGTGAGCAGGGCCATTGACCCGGAGGACCCGGTAGTGCGCATCGAGGTTGTCCTTGTTCCGTTGTTGATCGAACCATTGTACGGGCAGGCCGGTGCGCCGTCTGTCGCGCCGCGCTCACATCTCGATTTGCCCGTTCACCTATCTGCTTGCCGGGCGCCGCGCCGTGCTGTATTGGCCAACGGCTGGCGAGGCCTGCCGGGCAGCGCGAGCCGTGACGCCCGACTGTGTTAATCAGTTTAACGCGACTCCCCGCCCCAACGACCTCATTTTTCGTGCCCCGTGCCGGTGCAGCGCTTCTCCCCGGCTGTCACAGTGCTGACGCGCGCATCGGTTAAGGGCAGGTGCAACGAGTACAACTGGCGGCAAAAAAATAGCCCGTCCTTGAAGAGACGGGCTGCTAAACGCCGTTGTTACTCGGATCAGCCTGCCCCTGCAACCAACTGGGCGCTGACGTTTCAATCGTGATGCGTCAATTGTGGGCTGTCGAGGTGGGAGTTACGCCGATCTATCAGATTAATGCCGTTTCTTCCTGCTCGACTTCGCGTGCTGACGCGCGCGCCGGATGCAGCGCCGCGTTGTGCGTGGGTCTCTGCTGCGGCGGCTGCGGCGGCTGCGCGGCTCGCTGCGCCGGCGTGGGCGTGGCTTCGGCGACGGTGAAAAGGCGCACTGCTTCGTCCAGCACGTCGGCCTGTTCCGCGAGACGCTGCGCCGTGGCTGCCGCCTGCTCGACCAGTGCCGCATTCTGCTGCGTGGCGCCATCGAGATGCGAGACTGCCTGATTGACCTGGCGAATCCCTTCCGCCTGTTCGCTGCTCGCATTTGCCACTTCGACAATGATCGACGACACGCGGCTCACCGCTTCATCGATTGTGCGCATCTGTGAAGTCGTGCGTGCAACCAGTTCCGTGCCGAGTGCCACTTCGGTTGCGCTGGCTTCGACTACCGACTTGATTTCCTTCGACGACTCCGCGCACCGTTGCGCCAGCATCCGTACTTCGCCCGCGACGACCGCGAACGAGCGGCCCGCTTCACCCGCGCGCGCCGCTTCGACTGCGGCATTCAGCGCCAGGATGTTGGTCTGGAACGCGATGCCGTCGATGACGCCCGTGATGTCCGCAATGCGCTTCGACGCCGCCGTGATGCCGGCCATGGTCTGCTCGACCTGGCCTGCGAGCTTGCCGCCAACGGCTGCCGCCGCTTGCGCGTCCCTGGCGAGATCGAGCGCGCGCACGCTGGCGTCGGCGTTGGCTTGCACGGTGGTGGTCAGTTCCTCCATGGTGGCGGCCGTTTCTTCGAGGGACGCCGCCTGCAATTCGGTGCGGCGCGCGAGATCGACATTGCCGCTGGAGATTTCACGCGCGTTGTCGAGCATGCCGGTGATCTGGGCACGCACGTCATAGACGATCGCCGCAAGATTGGCCTTCAGTTGATTCAAGGCCTGCAGCACGTCGCCGAGATCGTCATGGCGCGCGATCACCAGATCGGCGGTCAGGTCGCCCGCGGCGAGACGGGTCGCGAAGCCGGACATCTCGCGAATGGGTTCGCCGAGTTGCCGCGTCAGCATCCGCCAGGACAAAAGGCTGAATGCGGTGGTGACCCCAAACGCAATCCAGAACGGCACGGGCGGCGTACCTCCCCATGCAGCGAGGCCGGTTAGCAGCAAAGCCAGCGGCGTGATTGCATAGCCGACCGCCGCCCGCGAGGCGACTGGCAGGCGCATGAGCGATTGCACGCGGCCGAACATACCCGTGCGCACCACCACGCCGCGATGCAGTTTGAACGAACGCGACTCGCCAGTGCGGATTCGCGCGTACAACGCCTCAGCGGCGCGCACCGCATCGCGTGCCGGTTTCACGCGCACGCTCAGATAGCCGACCACCGCGCCTTTTTCGACGACCGGGGTGACGTTCGCTTGCACCCAGTAGTGATCGCCGTTCTTGCGGCGGTTCTTGACAAGCGCGGTCCACGGGCGACCGTCGCGGATCGTCGTCCACATGTCGGCGAAGGCTTCACGCGGCATGTCGGGATGACGGATCAGGTTGTGCGGCTGGCCGATCAGCTCTTCGCGCGTATAGCCCGAGACGGCGATGAAGGCCGGATTGCAATACTGGATGCGGCCGGTCAGATCGGTCGCGGAAACAAGCATCTGTGACGAAGCGAATTCGTACTCGTGCCCGGTGATGGGCTGGTTGTTGCGCATGGCTTTCCTTGCAGGTGCGGACGCGCGTCCGCGCGGTCCTTACATCTATGCAAGGAATAACGGCATTACCCACGCGGTCTTGAGGGTTTCCCAGTAAACCACTCAGGTTTATGACGCCCTGAGCCGTTATCGCAAGGTTGTCTTCATGCTCGTTGTATCGCCATGAAAATGGGTGCCGGATGCGTTTCGCCGTGCCTTCAAAAGCGTTACACTGCGCCGGTACAAGGCCTGCAGACGTGTCCCGTCGCCTCGTCCCCGCAGCGGTCTGCCTGCATGAAATCACGCTAGCTAAGCGCACTGATGCAGAAGATCCTCGACCGTACTCAGGAATCATTGGCGCACGCGTTCGCCTCGCTCGCGCATAATGCCAGGCGCCAACAGCGCTTGTACCTCGCAACGATTGTTTCGCTTCTGTTGATCGTTGTGATCTTCGCGCTGCTGCTGGCCGCGCTTGCCGCGGCGAAGCAGCTCGACTATCGGCGCGCCTTCTCCTCCCAGAATGCTGCCGATATCTCACAGCTCCTGCATCGGGAAGAGTCGTTTCTACGGCGTGCCGAATTCACGCTCGACTACTATCACGGTACCGACAACGTGCTGCATGTGCCGGCGGGTGTCGAGGAATCGGTCCGGCTAACCGGCGTCGCGCGCGGCACGGTCGATAGGGTCGACGCGCAATTCGACCTGCTGGTTGGCGAAGCAACGCGCACGGCATGGGGGCCGCAACTGGGCGCAAACCTGTGGCGCCTGTACGAAGCCGCCCAGTCCACCTTGGTCACCCAGCAGGCATTCGAACTGCGGCAACGCGCGATGTTGCTCGGGCTTAACGAAGACTATGCCGCGATCCTGCCATCGGTTAAACAACCGGCGGCCGGGCCCGCTACTGATGCCGGCGCCACACATACGCCGCCGCTGCAGCCGGCGATGGTGAGCAGCGTGCGCGAAACCCTGGAACGCGAACTGCTGGCGCAAACCGGCAAACGGGTGCCCGGCAAGGGCGAGCGTGTCTGGCTGGGCCCGTATCGCGACCCGCTCGAAGGTATCCCGGTGATGTCGGAGGTGAGTGCCAACTATGTCGGCGATGCGCCGACCGTGCTGATCACGGTGAGCATTCCGCTCGAAGCGCTTTCGGCGCTGCTTATCCGGCCCAACAGCGTGGGAACGCTGCTGTTAATGACGGCGGACCGCCGCGTGGCCGTGTCGATGCCTCCCGTCGACGGGCAAACCGCAACCATGCTGCAGGACGTTATCGCCCAGACGCCGCCAGGCACCGATCGCTTCACGCGCAACGGCATGATTCTGAGCGTCCCGCTCATACCGGGCTTCGGCTCGCTGGTCAGCTATATGTCCTGGCGCGCGCTGGCTGCCGCGCTCGGCTGGCAACTGGCCGTGCTGGCCGGCCTCACGCTGCTGATTCTGCTGGCGATCGCGTTGACGGCCCGTTTCTGGGGTCTCCGCCTGTTGCGGAACACTTTTGCGGAAACTTCACGCGCGCTGGAAAGCGAAACGATCAATCGCATTCTGGTTAGCGCGACGCCGATCGGCTTGTGCATCATCGGGCAAAGCGACTATTCGATCCTGACCGCCAACGCGCTTGCCGAAGAATTGCTGCATATCGAACCGGGCGGCAATCGCTTGCCACAGCACATCGTCGGCGAGTTCCGTGCCCAGGGGCCGAACAATCCTTCCGTCGCAGCGTTCGCCAAGGTCGCCTCATTTGTCACGCCTGCACGGTCGCCGCAGACCGAGATACAGACACAGCCGCCGTCGCAACCGCAGCCGGACGAAAGCGCCGCTGCGCACGTCCAGTTTCTCCAGTTCACCTACGCACCCGCGCACTACGCCGACAAGGAAGTGCTGTTCTGTGCGATTCTTGACGTCACTGCGCAGCATGCGCTCGAGCAGCAATTGCGGCTTGCGCAGCGGACCTCCGAGACCATGATGCGCGCGCGCTCGAATTTTTTCGCGTCGATGAGCCATGAGATCCGTACGCCGTTGAACGCGTTGCTTGGCAATCTCGAACTGTTCGCGCGAACCCCGGGACTCGACGCGCACGCGCAACGGCTCACGGCATTAAATGTCGCCGCCGATGCGTTGCGCCGAATCGTGAGTGACATTCTTGATTTTTCGAAGATCGATGCCGGCGAGATGAAGCTCGTGAGCGAATCGTTCCGTCTGCTCGACGATTTCGAAAATCTGGCGCTCTCCTACGCGCCGATGACGGCGGATCGTGCGATCCGCTTTTATGCGCATCTGTCGCCGACGCTCGATCAGGTGCTGCGTGGCGACCGCACGCGCATCGCGCAGATCGTCAATAACCTGTTGAGCAACGCGTTTAAATTCACTTCGTGCGGCAAGATCACGCTGAATGCGGGAGTGAAGGACGATCTGCAAGGCCGCCCGATTCTGACCTTTCAGGTCTGCGATTCGGGGATCGGCATGGATCAGGCGCTGGTGGCGCGCATCTTTAGTCCATTCGTGCAGGGCGAGGCGAGTACATCGAGCCGCTACGGTGGCACGGGTCTCGGGCTGTCGATCTGCGCGCGGCTATGCGAGTTGATGGGCGGCCATATTTCGGTCGAGAGCGTGCTGGGCGTCGGCAGCGCATTCAGCGCTTCAATCCCGCTCGCGCCGCCGGCCGATGCGGTGCGCGAGCCGGCTGTGGAGCCGGCACACCGTGGCAACGTGCTGGTGCTGTCCCAGGAACGCGAGTCCGGACGGATCATCGATAGCAGCTTGCATCTGGCGGGCTGGACCGTCCACACGGTGGTGTCAATGCGCAGCGCGCAAGCCTGGTTGCACGTGAACCGGCCCGATGCACTGGTGGTTACCGGTGAATACGACCTCGACGCGGTTGCCGCATTGCGCGCGGTGCAGCCGGTCGGCGCGGCGTGGATCACCCGCACCGGGCCGCATCGTCCGGTCTCGCGCGGCGATGGCGTGCTCGAAGTCACCGAATTCAGCCGCAAGGCGATTCTCTCGGCGCTCGATCTCGCGGCCGAGGGCACAAACGACACCGACCGGTTCGCGGCGCAGTCCACCCACCCCGCGGACTTCGCCTTGCCGCCGCCGGTGGCCAATCCTGCCTTGCAAGGCTTGACGATTCTGGTTGCCGAGGACAATCCACTGAACCAGACCTTGATCGTCGAGCAACTCAGCGCGCTGGGCTGTTTGCCGACGGTCGCCGGCGATGGACGGCAAGCGTTGGCGGTATTTGAACAGGCGCGCTTTGAAGTGGTTTTGACCGACATCCATATGCCGATCATGGACGGCTACGAATTGCTGGCGGCGTTGCGCAAGGCCCACCCGGAGGTGCCGGTGCTGGCTTTCAGCGCCGTCACCGATAATCAGCAGCCCGACGGTTGGCTTGAGCGTGGTTTTACCGGGCATGTCGCAAAGCCGGCGTCGTTGGCAGAGTTGGAGAGCGCCTTGCTTGTGCTCGTTTCCGCGCGGCGTCAGCCGCAGCCGGCGAGCGCGGCGATCTCGGCGACCGTCGTCACGACCGCCGAACCGGCGGACACGCTCAACGAAGACGACAAAGCGCGCTATACGGCCATGCTCAAAGCGCACTTGCAAAACGATCTGCCGAAATTGCTGGCGATTGTCGAGCGAGAGGACCGCCAGGCGTTGGGCGCCTGGTCGCATAGCGCGGGCGGCGCATTCATGATCGTGCGGCAGCCGCAGTTCGCGGAGCAATGCCGTGCGTTGCAGCGGCTATGTGAGAACAGCGAGCATTGGACGACCGAGATGGACGAACGCGCGATTTCGCTGCATGAGGCGCTATGCGATCACTTCGGATTGGATGAGGCGTCGACACAATGATGCGTTCTCAACGTCTCGATCGATTCAAGACGTTGAGTATCGAACGATCAAACCAGTCCGGTCATGTAATACACCGCGATCACGAAGAAAACGGCCAACGTCTTGATCACCGTCACCGCAAAGATATCGCGGTATGACTGGCGGTGCGTCAATCCCGTCACGGCCAGCAGCGTGATCACCGCGCCGTTATGCGGCAGCGTGTCCATCCCGCCGCTCGCCATGGCGACAACCCGGTGCAGCACTTCCATCGGGATATGCGCCGCTTCAGCGCCCTTGATGAACGTGTCGGACATGGCCGCGAGCGCGATGCTCATACCACCCGACGCCGAACCCGTGATACCCGCAAGCGAACTCACCGAAACCGCGGCATTGACGAGCGGATTAGGAATGCTCTTCAGCGCATCGCTGACCACCAGAAAGCCGGGCAAAGCCGCGATCACGCCGCCAAAACCATATTCCGACGCCGTATTCAATGAAGCCAGCAGTGCGCCCGCCACTGCCGCCTTGGTGCCGACCGCGAAGCGCTCACGCACGCGGCCGAACGCCGTCACCACGACCATCACGATACCGAGCAGCAGCGCGCCTTCGACGGCCCAGATCGCGACCACGCTTTTGATCGTCGTCGTGACCGGTGCATGGATGCCCGGCAGGATGTCCGGTGTGACGGTGTACGTTGCGCCGTACCAGTTCGGAATCCAGCGCGTCAGCAGGAAGTTCGCCACGCCCACCAGCACCAGCGGCGCAACCGCCAGCAGCGGATGCGGCAGTTGCTTCGATTCGACGCGCTCCGGCTCGTTGACGAGATTCGTGCCGTAGCCTTCGCCGGTCGCCATCGCCGCGCGGCGGCGCCATTCCAGATACGTGAGGCCAACCGCGATGATGAACAGCGAGCCGATCACGCCGAGCGTGGGCGCGGCCCATGACGTCGTCTTGAAGAAGGTGGTCGGGATGATGTTCTGGATCTGCGGCGTGCCCGGCAGTGAATCCATCGTGAACGAGAACGCGCCGAGCGCGATCGCGCCAGGCATCAGGCGTTTCGGAATATTGCTCTGACGGTACAACTCGGCCGCGAACGGATACACGGCGAACACCACCACGAACAACGATACGCCGCCATAGGTGAGCAAGGCGCACACCGCGACGATCACCGCATTGGCGCGTGAGCGGCCAATATACCGGATGGCCGCGGCCACGATCGACTCCGAGAAGCCGGAGAGTTCAATGACCTTGCCGAACACCGCGCCCAGCAGAAATACGGGGAAGTAAAGCTTCACGAAGCCGACCATCTTCTCCATGAAAATGCCGGAGAACACCGGTGCAACGGCACCCGGATCGGTCAGCAGCACCGCGCCAAGGGCGGCGATCGGTGCGAACAGAATGACGCTGTAGCCGCGATACGCGGCAAACATCAGAAACGCCAGCGCGGCGAGGACGATGACAAAGGACATTGAGTCTCCAAAGCTTGGTTGTTCTACGTGTACGCCGTCTCGATGAGTGCGACGGCCCGGCGCCCGCAAATGCAGATTCCATGCCACGTGCGCTCCAGCGGCCTGCCCGTTGATTTCACAGGCCGAAGCTCGAAACGTGATGCGGCCGATTGTACCCAAACGTCTCAAAAACGGGACGCAAATCAACTGAACATAGGTCGAACTGAGGTTAAACCATTACGGGACAAGCTTGCTGGCGATCTCGTCGATGAGATAAGCTGTCTACGAAATGAGATATGCATAAATAAAACGATGGCCGGAGACAGCGACACCATGATGAATGACTGGGCGGGCCTTCCCGCCACGTACGGCGACGTACTTCGCCGGGCGATGGATTCGCTTTTCCGTACGTTCGAAAACTTCAGCGAAGGCACGTTCATTGTCGACGCCGAGGCGCGCGTCGTCTGGATCAACAAGCGCTACGCGGCGCGCTTCGGTTTTTCGGATCCGGAGCAGGCGATCGGCCGGGATTGCGAAGAGGTGATTCCCAACAGCCTGATGCGCGAGGTCGTGAAGACCGGCAAACCGATTCTGCTCGATATCCTCGAAACGGACCGCGAGCCGCTTGTTGTGACGCGGCTGCCGCTGAAAGACGATGCGGGCGAAACGGTCGGCGCGGTGGGTTTCGCGTTGTTCGACGAGCTCAAGGCGCTGACGCCGCTTTTTTCCCACTATTCGCGTGTGCAGGAAGAGTTGATCGCGACGCGTCAGTCGCTAGCGCGGGCAAGACGGGCTAAATACACGTTCGGCAGTTTTGTCGGCACGAGCGCGGCCAGTCTCGAAGTGAAGCGCCAGGCCCGCCGCGCCGCGCAACTCGAGTCGCCGGTGCTGTTGCTCGGCGAAACCGGAACCGGCAAGGAACTGCTGGCGCACGCGATTCATGGCGGGTCGGCGCGGGCGAATCAGCCGCTCGTGACCGTCAACGTCGCGGCGATTCCGGACACCTTGCTCGAAGTCGAATTCTTCGGCGCCGCGCCTGGCGCTTATACCGGCGCCGACCGGAAGGGGCGTGTCGGCAAGTTCGAACTCGCGAACGGCGGTACGCTGTTTCTCGACGAAATCGGTGATATGCCGCTGCCTCTGCAGGGCAAGCTGCTGCGCGTGCTGCAGGACAAGGAGTTCGAACCGCTCGGCTCGAACCGGATCGTGCGCGCAGACGTGCGGATCATCGCCGCGACCTCGGCCGACTTGCCGGCGCTGGTCGCGGCAGGGCGTTTCCGCGCGGATCTGTTCTATCGGCTGAACGTGCTGACGATCCAGGCGCCGCCGCTTCGCGAGCGCTCGTCCGATATCGAAGCGCTTGCCTACGCCATGCTTGAGGACCTGTCGTCGCAAGCGCGCGGCGCCAGTCACTTCGAATTGCAGGACGACGCGCTGCGGCTGCTGTGTTTGTATGCGTGGCCCGGCAATGTGCGCGAACTGCGCAACACGCTGGAGCGGGCGGTGATGCTGGCGGACAGCGAGCGAATCGATGCGCGTGCGCTGGCGCCGTTCATCGGTTCGGCGCATGGCGGGCATCGTTTGCATGGTTCCACGGTTTCCGACGCGCTCGCTTCAGGCGCGGCCTCAGTGGCCTCAGCGGAATCTGAGGCATCCGAGGCGATGTCGTGGAGCGACGCTATGGCCGCGTTCGAAAAGCGCTACCTGGGCGACGCCTTGCGCGCCAACGGCGGTCGCGTGATCGAGACAGCCATGCAGATCGGCATGGGCCGCGCGACGCTTTATAAGAAGATCGCGGCATACGGCATCGAAGTGTGACAAAGTCCGGCGACATCGAATGACGCAGTGCAATGGCCGCGTGGCACAATCGCGTGATCGAAAAACAAGATGTGATCGGGGTTTCAAATGAAACGCAGTCTCTTCTCTTTCGCGCGCGGTGCCTGTGCCGTGTTGGCGCTTCCCGCAATCGCCGTGTTGAGCGGTTGCAGCAGCAGTGCACCGCTGTTTCTGTCGGACGGCCGCCTGACTACGCTGGTTCAATGTCCAGCGGGCTCCGACTCCTGCTCTCAGCAGGCAAACGCGGCTTGCGGCGGCGCCTTCGACGTCGTGCGCCAGTCCAGCGACAACGGCACGCTCAGTCTGATATACGCCTGCCGGGCGAAATGACGTGACGCCAGCCAACGGCTGGCGTAACTGGATTGAAAATTTCCTTCTTTGATCCCGCCGCCCTTGCGTGACGGCGGGCATCCCCCGCTCAGCGCGGATTCTGTTTGAACGGTCCAAACCCGGTCATACGACAAACCGATGTCGTGCAATATGCATATGACCGTCATAAATATCTGTCACTAATGCGCACTGGCGCAGCGGTTATGATGCGTATTGGATTTTCATCGAACTGCTTTCAGACGATTAATCATGCTGTTTGTACCGATAACACAGCGCTCCGGTTTTCTATTAATTCGGGTCGGTGCGGCAGCTAACGGAACGCGGGGATTCTTCTCAGTATTGTCATTGGGTCGGCTCAAAGATAAAACAAAATACGCAGATTTTGCCGGGTTGCGGCGGGGTGGATTAACGGTTTAAGAAAGATTTTCCGTTTGAATGGACTGGATGGTGTAATTGCGGCACGTTTTATGCTCTTTAAACGAGTTCAATGAGTAATTCCGGGGAAAGCAATGAATCACCGTCAACTCGAAAAAGATATCGAACATCTTGAACATGTGATCTCGCATATCTCCGCTGAAGACCGTATCCCACTGTCCTATTGGCGCAACCGCATCGCTTCGGTGTCCGGGGCGGTGCTGGTGCCGGCGCAGGCCAATCGTGTCAAACGGCTCGATGCAGCCCTATCGGCACTAGAGCAGCGGCGAAAAGTGTGACTGTCCACCGAGGGGAAGGTGACATGTACCGTCTGATCGGGTAACGTTTTCTGCAAAAATAAGGGAACGTGACACCTAAGGAATCAGGAGGAGCATGCAACCTGCAGGGCTTTCAACTGCTCGACTGAAGGCGCTCACGAACGCCATGCAAGGCTATGTGGAGCGCGGCGAGGTGGCGGGCGTCGTTTTGCTGGTCTGGCGGCGCGGTGAAATCGGCTATTTCGAGCCGTTCGGCCTGCGCGACGAAGCCGCCCAATTGCCCATGGAGCGCGACACACTGTTTCGCATCGCCTCGATGACCAAGCCGGTGACGAGTGCGGCGATTCTGATGCTCATCGAAGAGGACCGGCTCGCACTCGACACCCCGATCTCGTTGTGGCTGCCGGAGCTGGCGGCGCCATCCGTGCTGCGCGACCCGGCCGGCCCGCTCGACGAAACCGACCCGGCCCGAGTGCCGCTGACCGTGCTCGACCTGCTCACGCATCGCGCCGGCTACGCGTATCACTTTACCGCCACCGGTCCGTTGGCCGAGGCTTACGCGGCCGCTTTCAACGGAATCGAAGCGCGCGGCGATGCCAGCGCGTGGCTGAAGCGGATCGCCAGCTTGCCGTTGATGTTTCAACCCGGTTCGCGCTGGCACTACGGCATCGCAACCGATGTACTGGGCGTGCTGATCGAGCGCGTCAGCGGCATGCGGCTCGGCGATTTCTTCCGGACACGGATCT
This sequence comes from Paraburkholderia haematera, assembly GCF_905220975.1. GTDB lineage: Bacteria > Pseudomonadota > Gammaproteobacteria > Burkholderiales > Burkholderiaceae > Paraburkholderia > Paraburkholderia haematera. The sequence goes on from NZ_CAJNBK010000006.1 coordinate 74,306, forward strand.
TCGAACCGCTCGGCATGCGCGACACCGCGTTCTGGGTGCATGACTCACAGCTCACGCGTTTGGCGACGGCGTATGGCGTCGAGCCGGGCACGCGGCGGCGTGTGGTCGAAGATCATCCGTCGGCGAGCCGCTGGGCGAATCCGGACCGGTTTCAGAGTGGCGGTGGCGGGCTTGTCTCGACGGCGCAGGACTATCTGCAGTTCGCGCAGCTGTTGTTAGGGCGTGGGCGCGTCGGTTCGATACGGTTGCTGTCGCATCGCTCGGTCGATCTGATGCGCTCGAATTTTCTGACCCGCGACCAGCGCCGCGTGCCGGCGTTCGGTCATGTGATGTGGGCGGGCCAAGGCTTTGGCCTCGGTTTGTCCATCGTCGACGATCCAGCCCAGCAGTTGCCGCTCGGCTATCGCTCGATAGGTTCGTTCGGTTGGCCAGGTGCCTATGGCACGAGCTGGTTCGCCGATCCGGTGGAGGACCTGATCGGTCTCATGCTGATTCAGCGGCGTGCGGTCGAACCCTTCCCAATGTCGGTCGATTTCGAACGCCGCGTGTACGATGCAATTGACGATTGAGTGCATGGACCTCGGCAGTTAGGTGCGGGTTTGCCCTGCTTGGGCCGCCCTGCGCGGGTCGCTCTATCCGGCGCATTATTCGTCTGATAGTGTCCCCAAAGGGACTTCCTCCGGGGTGTCCGCGCTACAGCTCGTCAAATCGATCGGAGTATCCGCCATGCCATCGTACAAACAGTTGACCGCTCAACTCGAAAAGCTTCACAAGGAAGTCGCGGTGGCGCGCGAAAAAGAAATCGCGCAGGCGATCGCCGAGATCAAGCAGAAGGTCGCCGAATACGACCTGACAGCGGAAGAGCTGGGTTTCACAAGCAAGCGTCTGGCGGCACGCAAAACGGCTTCGGTAGCCAAGTACCGCAACCCGAAAACCGGCGAGACGTGGAGCGGCCGTGGCCGCTCGCCTGGCTGGCTCGCGGGCAAGAATCGCGAACGCTTTCTGATCGAAGTCTGAAGTCGTTTCGCACATGGCGCTTGCGCTCGCAACGTGCCGATTTTTCTGAAGTGAAGTTGCATCGGGTTTTTCTCGCACCGCTGAGAGGGTCCCGAAAACACTCACCTTTCGAGTGAGCTTGCAACGCGTGCCGTGAGTTTCGCGAAGCGCCTCGTGCCTGGATTCGTTGTTTCGGTGAGCCTGGTTTTGTCGGATGACGCACTGTGCGGTGCGATATCCGGGTTGTGCCTCGTACCCGCACGACTTCCCCGAAACTCGCGCGGGCCATTGCTGGCGGGCGTTCCCAGGCTATGCGAAACATCGTGCAGGCGGTCGTTCGGTTCTCACGCTGTCTATTCCGCCAACTTTGCCTCGATGCCGGATCTAGCGTAGCGGGTGCGTGAGCGGCCGTTGGTGTGTTCACCTTTCGCCACGATTTGAGGTTCGCAATCACGGGTCCCGAAAACGCTCACCTTTGCGCTCTTCCGCGTGCGGGACCCGATACGCCGCCTCATTGCCCTCTAATCGCGACCCAAGGCGCTCGGGGCAAACCCGGAGATGAGTTCCTCTCATACCCCGGATCAAAACTCATCGATACAGGGCCGCGAAGACCGGACAGCACAATCGATCATCTACTCACCTCCTGACGGAAAGACCATGAGCGTATCGACGGACAAGCAACTCTATATCGGCGAAGGATTTGAAGGCCCCGGCGTCAACCTCGCGCACATCAACGTACTCGTCGGCCCGCGCAACGGGCCTGCGGGCCAGGCTTTCGCCACCGCATTGGCGACGCCTTCCGCGGGGCATGCGCCGTTCGTCGTGATCGCGAGGCCGGGTGTGCCGACCAAGCCGTTGACGCTGTACGTGAACAAGGCGCAGATCGGCAGCGACTTCCACGGCAACGCAACGTGGGGCGCATCGCAGGCCGGCATCGCCAAGGCGGTGGCCGAGTCGCTCGAGAACGGCACGCTGCCGCCGGAAGCGGAAAACGATTGGGTGGTGGTGTCGGCGAACTGGGTCAATCCGGGTACCGACGATCTCGACGCTGTCTTCGAGAACAACTACCGCGCGTGTAAGAACGCGATCCTCGCGGCGATGAAGGACCTCCCGCATCGCGATGAAGTGTTTGCCGCCGCGCGCGAGGTATCGAATCCGTTCTACACCCCCAAACAACGTTAATCACGCAACGCGGTTGGCGCGCCGTGCGTGCCGCGCGACCGCTTGCGTAACTGAATGCGCTCAGGAAGGAGACAAGCACTATGGAATACATTCGCCTTGGCCACTCGGGCCTGAAGGTTTCGCGGCTGTGCCTCGGCACGATGAATATGGGCACACCGCAATGGAAGCCGTGGATTTTCGACGAAGCGCAGAGCGAGCCGATCGTGCGCCACGCGCTGGAAGCCGGCGTCAATTTCATTGACCTCGCCGATTTCTATTCGACCGGCGTGAATGAAGAAGTCGTCGGTCGCATTCTGAAGCGCATTGCGCGCCGTGAGGAAATCGTCGTGACGACCAAGGTCGGTTATGACATGGGCACGTATCAGAACGCCGGCGGCCATTCGCGCAAGCACGTCATGGATGGCATCGACGCGTCGCTTAAACGTCTCGGCATGGATTACGTCGATATTTACATGCTGCATTTCTTCGACGTGAATACGCCCGTTGAGGAAACCATGGGCGCGTTGAACGATATCGTGCGCGCGGGCAAGGCTCGCTACATCGGCGTATCGACAATGTACACCTGGCAGTTCGCCAAAATCATGCAAGTGTGCGAACGCAACGGCTGGCACAAGCCGATCAACATGCAGTTGCAATTGAACCTTGCGTACCGCGAGGAAGAGCGCGAAATGATTCCATATTGCCAGGATCAGGGCGTCGGCGTGTCGGTGTTCAGTCCGCTGGCGCGCGGTCTTCTGACCTGCGATCCGAACTCCACGCGCAATCAGACCGATTTCTTCACGGCGCAAATGTACGGCGATACGGCGTCGCGCGAGATTGCCGCGTCGGTGGCGCGCGTGGCGGCGCGGCGCGGGGTGTCGGCTGCGCAGATTGCGCAGGCGTGGGTGCTGAATCATGGCGGCGTTGCCAGCATGCTGGTCGGCGCGGACACGCCCGCGCAATTCGACAGCGCGCTCGCCGCGCTCGGCACGAAGCTCAGTGAAGACGAACTGTTCGAACTCGAACGCAATTACACCCCGTGCGATCTGATCAACGACTACACCGCAGGCAAGCGCATCGCCCGCGAAGCGCGACTTGCGCAAGGCGTATTCGCCGGGAACATGGAGAAGGCAGCATGAACGAGTTTCTTCGCACAGGGCATTACATTGCCGGCGAATGGTATGGAAGCGCGAGCAGTTACCCTGTTCTGAATCCGGCGACGGGAGAGGTCATCGCGCAGGTCGCGAAAGGCGGCTCGGCGGAAACGACGCAAGCCATCGAAGCGGCCGAACGTGCCTTTCCGGCATGGCGGAAGCTGACCGCCAAGGAGCGCGGCGCGCGCGTTAAACGCTGGGGCGAATTGATGCTCGAGAACCGCGACGCGCTCGCTGAACTGCTGACGCTCGAGCAAGGCAAGCCGCTTGCCGAAGCGCGCGGCGAAGTGGGCTATGCGGCGAGCTTCTTCGAATGGTTCGCCGAGGAAGCGAAGCGCAGCTATGGCGACGTGATCCCGAGCCCGAATCCGAACGCGAAGATTATCGTGACGCGCGAGCCGGTCGGCGTGGTCGCGGCCATCACGCCGTGGAATTTCCCGCTCGCCATGATCACGCGCAAGGCCGGTCCGGCGCTCGCTGCGGGTTGCACGATGGTGCTCAAGCCTTCCGAAGAAACGCCGTTGTCCGCCCTTGCATTGGCGGTGCTGGCGGAACAGGCCGGCATCCCGCCAGGCGTGTTCAACATCGTCTCCGGTGATGCGGTGGCGATCGGCGGCGTGATGACGGAATCGGACGTGGTGCGCAAGCTCTCGTTCACCGGCTCTACGCGCGTCGGCAAGCTGCTCGCGAAGCAGTCGGCGGATACGCTGAAGAAGCTGTCTCTGGAGCTTGGCGGAAACGCACCATTCATCGTGTTTGACGATGCGGATCTCGACGCCGCCGTGCAGGGTGCAATGGCTTCGAAGTTTCGCAACACCGGGCAGACCTGTGTGTGCGTGAACCGTTTTTACGTGCAGGACGGAATTTACGATGCGTTCACGCAGGCACTGACACAGGCCGTACGGAAAATGCGCGTCGGTAATGCACTGCAAGGCGAGGTTGAGCAAGGTCCGCTGATCAACCAGGCGGCGCTGAAGAAGGTGGAAACGCACGTCGCCGACGCGCTGCAAAAGGGCGCGAAGGTATTGACCGGCGGAAAGCCGCACGCGCTCGGCGGCACGTTCTATGAGCCGACTGTGCTGGCCGATGCGTCGAAGTCGATGCTGATCGCGGAGGAAGAAACCTTCGGCCCGGTGGCAGCCTGTTTCCGCTTCAAGTCCGAAGAGGAGGCCATTGCCGCGGCCAACGACACGCCGTTCGGCCTTTCCGCGTATTTCTACACGCGTGACCTGGCCCGCGCATGGCGCGTTGCCGAGGCGCTGGAGAGCGGCATGGTCGGCATCAATGAGGGCATTGTGTCGACCGAAGTCGCGCCGTTCGGCGGCGTCAAACAATCGGGTCTTGGCCGCGAAGGCTCGAAGTACGGGCTCGATGAATACACCGAACTGAAGTACATGATGATGGGCGGCCTCGGCCGCTAGCCTTCGCATCGAGCGTTTACGCGTCCGCTTCATGCCGCACGTGCAAGAGGCGGACGATGCAGCCCTGCTGCCCTGTGTCTCCGAAGCCGGCCAAACGCCAGTCACACGCCGGCCATGCAGGGTCGCCCACACAATGAAGGAGACAGCTTGAGCAATCAGGAAATCCAGGCCGCCAGACTCGGCCTCGGCCCCACTTTGCCCGCCGCAGCGGCAGCACCCGCGCACGGCCCCATTCCTCTCGACGACGTACCGCTGAACGCGTTCCACGTCAAGATCGCCGGTTTGACGTTCGGCGCCCACTTTACCGAAGGTTTTGCGCTCGGCACGATCGGCTACGCACTTGCATCGCTGAATCGACAAATGCCTCTCGACGCGTTCTGGATGGGCATGATCGGCAGTTCCGCGCTGATGGGGATCTTTGTCGGCAGCCTCGTGTTCGGCTGGCTTTCGGATCGGCTCGGACGGCAGAAGATCTTCTTGCTGAGCTTCCTCATCATCACCGCGGCGGCGTTTGCGCAGTTTTATGTGAAGTCGCCGGCGGAATTGTGTCTGCTGCGGGTGTTGATCGGCTTCGGCATGGGGGGCGATTTTGCGGTCGGGCATGCGATCCTTGCCGAATTTTCGCCGCGCAAACATCGCGGGACGTTACTCGGTTCGTTCAGCGTGGTGTGGACCATTGGCTATGTGGTGGCGAACGTGCTCGGTATGCAATACGCCGATGCCTCCCCGGACGCGTGGCGATGGCTGCTTGCGTCGGCTGGCGTGCCGGCGTTGATCGTGCTGATCTTGCGCATGGGCACACCGGAATCGCCGCGCTGGCTTCATGGCAAGGGCCGCGTTGCCGAAGCTAAAGCGATCGTGCTCAAGCACTTCGGACCTAACGTGACGCTCGACGGCGGTGAGGATGAGCACGCGCAAACGCACGGCGGCTTCATGCGTCTGTTCAAGAAGGATCTGATCCGCAGGACGATCTTCAATTGCGCGTTTTTTGTGTGCCTCGTGATTCCCTATTTCGCGATCTACACGTTTCTGCCCACCATTCTTAAAGCGATCCATTTAGACAACGGCTCGGGCGCGGATTTTCTGTTGAACGGGTTCCTCGTGCTGGGCGCGGTGATCGGCATCTGGCTCACGATCAAGTTATCGCGCCGCATGTTTCTGATCGGCTCGTTTGCCGTGACGTGCTTGTCGCTGATTGCGCTGAGCTTGTTGCCGGAGTCCGCAACGCTCGCGATGATCGTTGCGTTCGCGATCTTCACACTGACGATGTCGGCTTTTTCGAACCTTGTCGGCGTGTTTCCGCCAGAGTGTTTTCCGACCGAGGTCCGCGCGTGCGGTGTCGGGCTTGCGATTGCGTGCAGCCGCCTCGGTTCGGCGGTCGGTACCTTTTTGCTGCCGCTCGGTATCCTCCACCTGGGCTTCCACGCAACGATGTTCGTACTCGCCGCTGTTTTGCTGATCGGCATGGTGGTGTCGATTGCCTGGGCGCCGGAAACGAAGCATCTCACCCTGAACGAAGCTAGCGGCGCGTAGTCCGCGCTTAACACTGTCTATAAACCCCGCCGCATCGGCAACGATGCGGCGGGGTTTTTTATTTGCCGCGCGAAAACCCCGTGAGAGCAATTTGGACGATTTTCAGAAAAGTCTTAATCGCTGAGTTCAGTCGGCGCAAGGCCGTCCGACGTATTCCTAACGACTGTGAGGATATTCCTACAAGTTTAAGAATTGTCTGAGGTACTTCAACCGTACGGAATCTTAATATTGTTTTGCGCCTGAACGAAAGGCCAATAGTTCGAAACAGATAACGCCGTTTTTCCGGCAGAGAACATTGGAGCACCCAGGGGCTGATGGCGAGTCTTACCGAATTCCGATTCGTCGTTGATGCGACAAATTTCTTAACTTACTGGAGCAGCAAACATGAAAGCAATCCTCCCCGCAATCGCGATCGCAACCGGCGGCCTGTTGGGTCTCGCATCGTTCGGCGCCAACGCGGCCGACGGCACGATTACGTTCACCGGCTCGGTGTCGAACAGCACGTGCTCGATCAATGGCGTCGCATCGGGTTCGCCGGCTGACGTGACCGTACCGCTGAAGGAAGTCACCGCAAGCTCGCTGGCAGCCGTGGGTTCAACGGGCGGCGCATCGTCCACCCCGTTCAGCCTCAAGTTGACGAACTGCACGGGTGGCGCGACCAAGGCTGTCGCCAACTTCGAAAACGGCCCGACGGTTGATCAGACCACCGGCAACCTGACGAACACTGGCGGTACGGCGAAAAACGTGCAGGTTCAGCTGTTGAACGCAAAGCGTTTGCCGATCAACGTCGTAACGGCCGCCAACAACGATATCGCCACCGACGGTGCGGATATCAACGCGGGCGCGGGCAATCTGCAGTACTACTCGCAGTACTACTCGACCGGCGGTGCGCAAGCTGGCTCGGTTAATACGTCGGTGCAATACACGATGCAGTATCAGTAAGCAATAAGCCAAGGCGTTCGCTCAGGTGAACGCCTTTTTAACGGCCCTTTTTCGAGATTATTTTCAAAGGTGATTGTGATGAAGTTGCTCAAAAAAATGACGATGGGGATCGGTTTTGCATGTGCGCTGCTTGCTGGCAGCGCACATGCAAGCGTGACGATCGGCGGTACGCGAGTGGTGTATCCGCTCGAGCAGCGCGAAGTCACGGTCAAGCTGGATAACGACAGCGTGAATCCGTCGCTCGTGCAGGTATGGATGGACGACGGTAATCCGGATGCGAAACCCGGCGACATCAAGGTGCCGTTTGTGATTACGCCGCCGATCTTTCGCATGGACCCGAAGAAAGCGCAGACGCTGCGGGTGATGTATAGCGGCGAAGCGTTGCCGCAGGATCGAGAATCGGTCTACTGGCTCAACGTGCTCGATATTCCGCCGAAGGCCAGCGCCGCGCCCGATTCCAACGTGCTGCAGCTTGCCTACCGCACCCGCATCAAGGTGTTTGTGCGGCCGGCCAAACTGCAGGGCAAGCCCGAAGACGCACCGGCGCAACTCAGCTGGAAGATTGTCGCGTCGCCGAGTGGCAAGGGGCAGTCGGTGAGCGTATCGAATCCGACGCCGTACTACGTGTCGTTTAGCGAAGTCGATGTGGAAAGTAGTGGTCACACGTTCAAGAACGAACGAGGCGGCATGGTGGCGCCCCACGCGACGGAAGTACTGCCTGTTGCACAGATGAATGCGGTAACGACAGGCGCGAAGGTTCACTACACCGCGATCAACGATTACGGCGGCGCCATGACCGGCGACGCGACGCTGAGCCAATAGACCGCAGCAGTTCGCCGGTCGGGCAGCAGCTTCTAGCCCATCACTCATTTCCTGTACCTGGCGTGCGTTGCACAGGCAACGCACAGGGACAACGCACGCCTTTTTGCTGGACTTTTAAGTCGATCAGATCATGAAAACTTCACCTCGTCATCAGTCGCATGTTCGCACCAGCGTTCCCGCTGGTCCGTTCGGCCTGAACCCCGTGACCGCCGTTGTACTGTCGGTATTCGCGGTGTTGGGCGCACTCGAAACGGCGAGCGTGAATGCGGCTGAAGCCAGTAGCACGGGCGATGCCGTCCAGTTCGATTCAACCTTTTTGCGTACCGATCCGAAGCAGACCGTGGACGTCTCGCGTTTCACGCGCGGCAACATGGTGTCGGCGGGTGTGTATTCGGTCGACCTATGGTTGAACGACGTGCGTGTGGCTCGCCAGGATGTGCGCTTCGTCGCGGCTCGCGAAGGCGATAGTGCGCGCCCGTGTTTTAGTCATCAGATGCTGGAACGGCTCGGTGTCGATTTCGCCAAGGTGGGTGCGGACACCGGTGCAAAGGTTCATGCCGAGGCGGCCGCGAACGGTGAAGCAGCAGAAAGCAAACAATCTGCCGAATCAGCCAACGCACCCGCCCGCGCAGACGAATGCGTCGACCTGAGCGCCGTCGTACCGGGAGCGAGCGTCGATTTTGACTTCACCGAACAGAAGCTCGCGCTCTCCGTTCCGCAGAAATATCTGCGTAACTCGGCACGTGGCTATGTGCCGCCGGAAATGTGGCAAGAGGGCGTGAACGCGGGCTTTATCAGCTACAACGCAAACACCTATCGCACCGACGGCTCGGGCATGCATTCGACGCAGAGCTATCTGGGTCTGAATGCGGGTGTGAACGTGGGCAGCTGGCACTTCCGCCATCAATCGTCGGTTTCGCAGACGACCGGCCAGGGCACGCAATTCGACAACATCGCCACGTATGTTCAGCATGATTTGACCAAGCTGAAATCGCAGGTGACGTTGGGCGACGGCTACACGACCGGTGACGTGTTCGACAGCGTGTCGTTCCGCGGTGCGCAGATCGCCACTGACGACCGCATGCTGCCCGAATCGCTGCGCGGTTATGCGCCGGTGGTGCGTGGCACGGCGGACTCGAATGCGCGCGTGATGGTCCGTCAGAACAATCAGGTGATCTACGAAACCAGCGTGTCGCCGGGTCCGTTCGAAATCAACGACCTGTATGCGACCGGCTACGGTGGCAATCTCGATGTGACCGTCACCGAAGCCGACGGCCGCACCAAGACCTTTACCGTGCCGTACGCTTCGGTGGCGCAGTCGTTGCGTCCGGGTACGACGCGCTTTTCGGTAACCGCTGGGCAGTTGCGTAACGACTCGCTCGAAACGAAGCCGAACTTTGCGCAGTTCACGCTGCAACGCGGTCTCACGAACATGGTGACGGCCTATGGCGGCGGCGTGGCTGCGAACGGTTATATGGCAGCCGACGTGGGCGCCGCGCTCAACACGAAATACGGCGCATTTTCCGCCGACGTGACCGGCGCGCAGACTCAGGTGCCGGGACAGAACGCGATGCGTGGTACGAGCTTGCGCATTGGTTATAGCAAGTTTTTCGATCCGACCGACACCAGCATTTCGGTTGCCGCGTACCGCTATTCGACGGCTGGTTACCTGAATCTTGCGGATGCGGCTTCGGTGCGTGATCTGGCCATGCATGGTGGCGACACGAACTCGGTTTATCGGCAGCGCAACCGTTTTCAACTCACGGTCAACCAGAACTTCAAGGAACACGGCACCGTATTCCTGAGCGCGTCGTCGCAGCAGTACTGGAATCACAGCGGCAACGATACGTTTTACCAGGCGGGCTATACCAACAGTTTCAAGTACGGCACCTACAGCGTGACGGCAGGACGTACGCGCAATGCAGACGGTTCGATGTCGAACCAGTACATGGTCAGCACGACGATTCCGCTTGGCCACAACCCGCATTCACCGTTGCTGTCGACCAACCTGTCGAGCTCGGGCGGCAGCACCAACGTGCAGGCAAACTTGAGTGGCTCACTGGGCGATGCAAACCAGTATTCGTACAACGCGTATGGCTCGTATGGCGCTGGCAACAGCGGCAGTTCGTCCAATACGGGCGTAAGCGGCACTTATCGCGCGCCGTATGCGCAGATGACGGCGTCGGCAAGCGCGGGTTCGGGTTCGAGCCAGGTGTCTGCCGGTATCAGCGGATCGATCGTCGCGCATCCGGGCGGCGTGACGTTGTCGCAGACCGTGGGCGATACGTTCGGCATCGTGGAAGCACCGGGCGCAGCAGGCGCCAACGTGACCAGCGCGCCGGGCGTCAAGCTGGACAGCCGAGGCTATGCAGTGGTGCCTTATCTCACGCCGTACGGGATGAACACGGTCGATATCGATCCGAAGGGTACCTCGACGGATGTCGAGTTTGACTCGACGTCGGAGCAAGCCGTGCCGCGTTTGGGTTCGGTGGTGATGCTGAAGTACAAGACGGTGACGGGACGTGCCGCGCTGATTCGTGCACCGCAGTTGGGTGATAAGGCGCTGCCGTTTGGTGTCGACGTTCTCGATGAGAACGGCCGCACGGTGGGTGTCGTCGCGCAGGACAGCCGGATTTTTGCGCGTGGTTTGCAGGACCACGGTTCGTTATTCGTCAAGTGGGGCTCGGCGGCAGCTGAACAGTGCCAGATTGATTATGTGATGCCGAAATCGACGGGTAAGGCGGACGGCGCATACACATCCGTGGAAGCGCATTGCCTGAGCGGCCAGCAAGGCTCTAACTAAATAGGTGAATACGATGTTTAAATTGAATTGGATGCTTCGTTCGAGCCGCGTTGGTCAGATGCAACCTGCTAACCCGGTTGGCAAACGTCGATTGAATTTTTCTCTGGCGCGATTCTGCGCGCGCTCGGTACTTGTGCTGTTCGCGGGGCTGCTTTCCATGTCCGCGCATGCAAACCTGACCTGTAATCCTAGTACACCCAGCATGACGCTGAACGCCGGGACGATCTCAGTACCGGTAAATGCCGCCGTTAGCTCGACTGTGAAAACGGTTGCGCCTGACGCATTCCAGTTTGGCTGCTATATGACTGGCAGCGGAGGCGCGCCGGCATCTGCCACGTTATACGCCGACTTGATCGTCACGAATCCGCTTGCGGCGGGTTTTAACGACGTCTATCAAACTGGCATTGCCGGTCTCGGCATTCGTTACACCTTCAATTCAGCGGACTGCGGTATCAGCAATCAGGTGCTCGCTAACGGGTCAACACGCCTGATTTGCCCGTTTACCGGACCGCTCGGGGGGCCAAGGGTGCAGTTGAATCTCACGGTGACGTCCACATTGATAGTCACCGGGACGATTGCCCCAGGAGCGTCGACCTTATCGACAATACCGGCGATAGGGCTCACTTTTCGCACGTCTGACGGCGGTTCAGGCTCGTGGAGCCAACCCCCGATCTATTCCGGTAGCGCAACCGGCATATTGACGCATGCGACTTGCTCGGTCAGTCAACCCAACGTCTACGTTCCCCTCGCCACCGCCGACACCCGCGCATTTGCGGCTGGCGCCGGCACCGTGTTCGCACCGACACCGTTTTCCTTGACATTAAGCTGCAGCGCCGGCGCCAAGGTTTCTATCACGTTGACGGACAACGTGAATCCGGCAAACCGCTCGAATACCTTGCAGCTCACCCCCGATTCTTCGGCCACGGGTGTAGGGATTCAGATACTCAACGGTTCGGGTCCGGTTTCGTTCGGCGCTGATTCCGCGACGCCGGGCAATACCAATCAGTGGCTGGTCGGTAACTCGCCGAACGGTCAACTGCAAGTTCCGCTGACCGCTCGCTATATCAGCACCGGGTCGGTTTCGGCGGGAAAGGTCAAGGCGCTCGCCACGTTCACCATGTCATATGAGTAACGCTGCAAAGGGCGGCGATCCGTCGCCCTTTGTCGTTTACACCGGCTCTCCGCCGGTCCGCCCGGCGCCCCAAGCCGGAGATGGATTTCCAACACACATCCCCCTAACGTGTATCATTCGCACCTTGCGCTGTTCTGCGCTGGCGATTCCCGTATTGTCGAACGCTCGTTCGTGACCTGTTTCCGATGCGGTCGAGTTGCCTTGTGACGCGGGTCTCCGACCCAGCTCCCGCAGCCCGACGCCGCCGCGCCTGACGTGGCAGACCGGAAGCCACAAGCTTCCGGACACCGCCCGAACCCCTATCCGTGACCGCCAGACCCGATGTCAGTCTCCGAACTCAAACGCCGCCGCACGTTCGCGGTTATTTCCCACCCGGACGCGGGCAAGACCACGCTTACTGAAAAGCTCCTGCTGTTCTCGGGCGCGATCCAGATCGCCGGTACCGTGAAGGGCCGCAAGAGCAATCGCTACGCAACCTCCGACTGGATGGAGATCGAAAAGCAGCGCGGCATTTCGGTGGCCAGTTCGGTCATGCAGTTCGAGTACGGCGATGCCGTCATCAACTTGCTCGACACCCCGGGCCACGAAGACTTCTCCGAAGACACCTATCGCGTGCTGACCGCGGTCGACGCCGCCGTGATGGTGATCGACGGCGCGAACGGCGTCGAAGCGCAAACGCTCAAGCTGCTCGAGGTCTGCCGCAGCCGCAAGACGCCGATCGTCACCTTCATCAACAAGCTCGACCGTGAAGTGCGCGAGCCGCTCGAACTGCTCGACGAGATCGAACAGCATCTGGGCGTCGCTGCTGTGCCGTTCACGTGGCCGATCGGCATGGGCAAGGACTTCCAGGGCGTCTACGACATCCAGCGCGACCAGGTGCGCCTGTTCCGCGCCGGGCAGGATAAGGCGGGCGGCGAGGTCGAAACGCTCCAAGCACTCGGCGACGAAGAAGGCGAACGCCGCTTCGGCCATGCCTGGGTCAAGGCGAAGGAAGAGATCGACCTGATCACCGGCGCCTCGCCCGATTTCGATCGCGAGCAGTTCCTCGCGGGTCAGCAATCGCCGGTGCTGTTCGGCTCGGCGATCAACAACTTCGGCGTGAAGGAAATTCTCGACGCGCTGGTCGACCTGGCGCCGCCGCCGTCGATGCGGATGACCGTTCAGCGCCCGGTGCTGCCGGACGAGCCGAAGTTCACCGGCGTCGTGTTCAAGGTGCAGGCGAACATGGATCTGGCGCACCGCGACCGCGTGGCGTTTATCCGCGTGTGTTCGGGGCATTTCGAACGCGGCATGGCCGTGAAGGTCACGCGCACGAACAAGACGTTCCGCGCGAATAACGTGGTGACGTTCCTGTCGCAGCGTCGTGAGACGGTGAGCGAGGCGTATCCAGGCGACATCATCGGTATTCCGAATCACGGCACCTTGAGTCTTGGCGATACGCTGACCGAAGGCGAATTGCTGCAATTTGTCGGCTTGCCGTTCTTTGCGCCGGAAATCTTCCAGACGGTGGAAGTGGTCGATCCGATGCGCGCGAAGCAACTCGGCGAAGCGCTGAAGCAGCTCGGCGAGGAAGGGGCGATTCAGGTGTTCCGGCCGGAAGTCGGCGGCTTGATGATTCTCGGCGCGGTCGGCCAACTGCAGTTCGAAGTGGTCTCGCACCGTTTGTCGACGGAATACAAGGTCGACGTGCGCATGGCGCCGGCGCGTTACCGCATGTCGCGCTGGGTGACTTGCAGCGATGCCGCTGAATTGCGTCGATTCACCGATTCGTACGCGGCGCGGATCGCGCTCGATGCATCGGACGCGCCGACGTATCTGGCGTCGCATGTGTCGGAGATCGAAGTCGCGCAGAAGGCGTGGCCGAAGATCGTGTTCAACGAATTGCGCGAGCATTCGGGCGCGCCGTTCAAGAAATCGATGTAAGCACGTAGCTGCGCCGGCACGTTAAGCTGACTGACTATGTAAGGAGGCCCCGTCGATGAGTGACGGGGCTTTTTCTTTTGTGGCGAGGGTTCGTGTGGTTGCCGCTCATTCTATCTAGACAAACAGAAGCTTATGCAGGACCGTGTGGCCCTGGAAGGATCAGTGTCGCACCGCAACGGTCTCCTCCGCGTCTACGTCTGCGCTTGTCGCGCCTTGAGTGGGGGCTTGTTTGCACGCTGTAGCCTCTGCCTTAGGCGAAGCTTTCTCAGCCGCTTTTGATGTCTCTTCAAGAAGACGCGCCGCACGACTCGCGGTGATGCGGCTTTGAGGGACGCCCTTCGCATCGAGCGCGATGACCTGATACAGCTCGCGGTCGCATTCGAGTTCCCGCTGATACTGCTCGGCCGTGTCGACCAGCAATTCAAGCAAGGTTTGTTGGCGCCGTCTTTCGTCGCTCGTGATGGCAGGATTCCTACACATTGAGGACGCAAGTGTGATCAGCGTATTCAGTTTGCTCAACTGCCGGTCGCAAAGATGGAAGGCAGACAGCGCAAGCTTTTCATACTGGAGCGCGTCGACAGGCGGGCGTGAAGCGGGTTGAGTTTGTTTTGTTGGTTTGCTGCTCATAGTGCGACCTCCCTGGTACTTCTCGGATCGCCCGACACTCGCTTACAGATAGGGTGAGCGGGCACGTAGAGGGATTGGAAGACCGGGGCAAAAACAAACCGGCGAGCCTTGCGGCTCCCCCCCTACGTCCCGCCCATTGAAATATAGACGTGCAGACGTAGACGCACGACCCGCCTGGGCGGGTGTGCGGTTAATGCCACAGGCTTCCAAACCTGGCCGCTGGGTGTTTCCCAGCGGCTCGAAGATTATAAATCAGGGTGGGGTAGCACTTGTCACTTGTTCAGGCTAAGTGATCAACTTTGGCCGTTCGGATAAGGCCTCGGCAAATTCAAGGGCCATGTTTCGTTTAACGGCCCTCATAAGGGCTATTAAATGACTTAATGGCCCGTATGAGGGCTGTTATACAGAATGGCTCCGAGATCTGACCGGTAAAGAATGGGCGCGAGCCCGGCGCAACGAACCCGTCAGCAAAGAAGCGCCTGGCTCTGCTCGCCTCACTCCATCTTCAACACCTCTTCCCGCATCCACGCCGCAAACGCCTGAACATGCTCAAGCGCCGCGTGGCGTTGCGCCACGTCGAGCCAATAGCCGAACGGCCCGGTCACTTCGACGTCGGAGAATCGCGCCAGACTCCCATCCGCGAGTTCATCGACGATCATGTTCCGATCGACAACCGCCAGCCCCGCTCCCTTGCGCGCGGCGCGGATCGCCTGTTCGAGCGTGGAGAATTCGGTGCCGTTTTCCGCATAACGCGCGGGCATGCCCGCCTTCGCCAGCCAACTCGGCCAAAGATCCAGCCTCGCCTCGTTATGCAGCACATGCAGCGCGGGCATATGCTCGAGCAGCATGTCGAGCGGTTCGCCGAGCAAGCGCGGTGCGCCGACCAGCACGTGGCGTTCGATCATCAGCAGTTCGGAATGGGCATCGGCAAGCGCGTGGCGGCCGAAGCGGATGTTGCAATGACAGTCGTCCGTGGCTGAAGTGCGAATGGAAAGTTCGACGTCGGGTAACTCATCGCCTAACGAACCAAGCCGCGGCGAGAACCACTGCGTCGCGAAGGTGGGCGGTACGGCGAGCACGAGGCGGCGGCGTCCTTTGGCCGAGCTGATCTGACGGAAGCCACGCTCGATCGTGTCGAAGGCTTCGGAGAGGCAGGGCAGGAATTGCTGGCCCGCCGGCGTCAAACGAATACCCTTATGATCGCGCTCGAACAGTTTCGCGCCGAGCGATTCCTCGAGCAGCTTGATCTGCCGGCTCACCGCGCCTTGCGTCACGCATAGTGCAGTGGCGGCGCGATTGAAGCTCATATGGCGAGCCGTCTCTTCGAAGAAGCGCAACGCGATCAGCGATGGCAAGCGCCGCATAAATCACCTTCTGTCTCGTTGTTCATCCGTACAGGCTGGTTGATGTCGGGGCAGCACCGCCGCTGAATGCGTGTTCGTGCCGCGCGTTGTCTCCGACCCGCGCTGCCGGCGGTTAGGCGGTTAATCAGCCGGCACATCTTGAAAGGCAAACGTGCCGTTCGGCGTCCAGAGGATTGTCGCATTCCGGCTCATTATTTTGCCTGAGTGCGCTAAAAAAATTCTGGGGCGCGTTGGCGCGGATCAAGTGGATTTTCTCACGCGTTGCGCCAGGGCTTCAGAAGCGCCGCGCAAGCCCCCGACTTCGCCTATCCTGACGATGACGCGCGCCTCGCTGCCGATGCGCCTTCTCACTCTGCGGAGCCCTCGTGACCGTACGTAATCTCGACGCCTTGTTCCGCCCCAAATCCGTCGCCGTGATCGGCGCTTCCGAGCGGCCGGGCAGCACCGGTGCGATGGTGTGGTCGCGCGTGCTGGAAGGCGGCTTCGAAGGGCCCGTCTGGGCGGTCAATCCGAAATACGAAACGCTAGGCGGCCACGCGGTGATCGGCGATGCCGGCGATTTGCCGCAAGCGCCGACCGTCGCGGTGATCTGTACGCCGCCCGCCAGCTGGCCAGGCATCATCCATAAGCTCGGCGGCTTGGGTACACGCGCGGCGATCATCGTCGGCGAGGTACGTTGTGATGAGGACCGCCTGCACCTGCGGCATGCGCTCTCGGCAGCGCGGCCGCATCTGTTGCGCATTGTCGGGCCCGGCAGCCTCGGCGTGGTGTCACCCGCGCTGCACGCGCATTTCGGCGCGCCGTCCTGCACGGTGAAGGCGGGGGGCGTCGCGTGGGTTTCGCAATCGAATGCGCTGACGAATGCCGTGCTCGGCTGGGCGCACGCGCGCGGGCTCGGATTTTCACACGCGGTGGCGCTGGGCGACGAGGCCGACGTCGATGCTGGCGACGTACTCGATTACCTGGCAAGCGACCCGGGCACGCGCGCCATCCTGCTCGAACTGGACTCGGTGCGAGCGGCGCGCAAATTCATGTCGGCGGCTCGCGCGGCGGCGCGCAACAAGCCGGTGCTGGCGTTGCGCTCGGGCCGCGCGGATCCCGCCGACGGGCTCTACACCGCCGCATTTCGCCGCGCTGGCATGGTGCGGGTGGACGCGCTCGACGATCTGCTCGATGAAATCGAGACCCTTGGCGTGGGCCGCGTGGCAGCGGGTGCCACGGCGACGCTGATCACCAGCGACCGCGGCCTTGCCACGCTCGCTTGCGACGCATTCGCCGCGGCCGGCGACACGCTTGCGCCGTGGCCTGCCGAAGCGGACGCCGCGCTAACTGCAGCGCTGCCGTACGCGGTTGCCGGCAACCCGTTGCAACTCGGCGACGACGCCCGTCCGGAGCATTTCGGCACCGCCCTCAAGCTGCTCGCCGAGCATCGCAGCACCGGTACGGCGTTCGTGGTCCACGCGTCGACGCATGGCGCGCCGGTCGGCGAGGTCGCGCAGGCGCTGATCGCGAATCAGCGCTTTGCGTATCGCGGTTTGCTCGCGTGCTTTTTTGGCGGTGTGGATGCCGCGACGCGCGACGCATTGCACGCGCAAGGCATACCGGTTCATACGACGCCGCAGCGGCTCGCCCGCGCGTTCGCCCGGCTGGTCGACTACCGGATGGGCCGCGAGCTGCTGATGCAGACGCCGGAGGATTTGCCCGCGCAGGTTCCCGAAGCGATCGACGCCGCTCAGGCGCAAGCACGCGCCGCGCTCGCGGCAGGTGAGCACCAACTAACCGGCGAAGCGGCGGCAACGTTTCTCGAGCGCTTCGGGCTAAGCGTCGAGCCGTATGTGGGCGGACAGCCGGAACCAACGGCCGAAAAGCGCACGGAGCGGGAACCGGACCCTTGCGCGGACCCGGCCGCCGTGCGGGCCAGAAAGCCCGTCGTCGACATCGCCGTCGAGCTTCACGACGACGACAACTTCGGCCCCGTTTTCCGCTTCACCGCGCCGCCGGCGGATGGCGTCTCCGACCCGCTGCGCGTCTACGGCCTGCCCCCGCTGAACCCCATGCTCGCGCGCGATATCGTTACGCGTTCGCGCTACGCACGGCTAGTTGCACCGGAGCCCGCCTTGGCCGCTTTGACAGCACTGTCGCAAGCGGTCTGCGACGTCAAGGAGATCGTCGGCCTCGCCTTGACGCTGCGGGTATTCAGCGACCATGTCGTCGTGGTTGAGCCAACCTTGACGATCGCCGCGACGCGCAGCCGGCTCGCGATCGTGCCCTATCCGCGCCGCTTCGAAGAGACGCTCGACTGGCAAGGCGTGCGGGTGACGGTGCGGCCAATCCGCCCGGAAGACGAAGCCGCGCATCACGATTTCGTCGAAGCGATGACGCCGGAAGATTTGCGCTTGCGGTTTTTCGGCGCGGTCGGCAGCTTCGACCACTCGCAGCTCGCGCGCATGACCCAGATCGACTACGACCGCGAGATGGCGCTGATTGCAACCGTGACGAGCGAAGAGGGTTTCACGCGGACGTTGGGCGTGGTGCGAGCGGTAGCCGATCCCGACAACGAAACGGCCGAGTTCGCCGCCGCCGTGCGCTCCGACCAGAAGGGCCGCCGCCTCGGACAATTGCTGATGGACCGCATCATCAAGTACGCGCGGGCTCGCGGCATCCATTGGCTGGTCGGCGAGGCGTTACGTGAAAATGGGCCGATGATCGCGCTGGCAAAATCGTGTGGTTTCACGATTACGCCGACGGAGGATCCCGGCGTGGTGGGCTTCAGAATGGCGCTGGATGAACCGGCGGAGCCAGACGCGGCCGTGCTCGGATCGAGCAGCTAGCCGCGGACTTCAGCGTTAGGATTTGAGCAATAAAACTTAAGCGTCAGGCCGGCAGCTTGGCCAACGCTTCGTCGACCTGCACGCGGGTCACCGACAACTCTTCCAGCAACGCTTCGGCGTACACCGCGCCGGTCTCGCGCTCCAGACGCGCGATGGTCGCCGCGCAACGGTTCGCGTCCTTCAGCGTCGCGATGAACGACTTCACCGATTCACCCGCCTTGAAGGCATCGAACAGCGGCACGCGGATGTCGTCCGGCAGCGGACGCGCCGTCCATTGGTACGGCTTGCCGTTGTAAGTGAACGAAGGCGGCAGCACGCGTTCTTTCTTTGCGGCCGGAATCAGGCCGAAGGTGCGCGCGGCGTCGCCAATCTGTTCGGCCGAAAACAGCTCGTCCGGGCTGATGTCGAATTGCTGAATGAAGGTCTCGATGCTTTGCATCGCCGCGGCGCGGTCGTCGCGGCGCTTTTGCGCATGAGCGACGATGTCGCGCAGTTCGTCGGCTTCTTCAGGCGTGATCGTGAAGCTCGACTGCTTCTGCTGGAGTTCGGAAAAACGCAGGAATTCGGAATCGGTCAGAAGTTTCGCCATTGCTTGATCGTTGAGCGCGCACGAGTGAACCCATGCGGCGTGATTTTTGAGAGGGTCGCCATTCTAAACCATGTGCGCTAGACGGCCGCTTCCCGAAACATCGACAGCGCTTGCACCGTCTCGCGCAGCAGCGCCGTCGCCCCCTCCAGCGTCGGCGCCACGTATTCGTCGATGCGCCGCAAGTACGGGCAGGTCAGCGCCGCGATCGCCTGGCCGGACGGCCCCTGGACCGGGAAGGTGACGTCGGTCACGCCGAACGTCTGCTGGCTGTCCTTTTGCGAAAACCCCGCCGCGCGAATCCGCTCGCAGGTCTGTTCCAGGACATCGCGATCGATCGTGACTTCGCCCTTCACCTTGGTGTGCTCGGCCAGCATCTGTTCGCGCTGCTCGATGGTTTGGAACGCGAGCATCACGCGGCCCGACCCCGTATCGATCAGGCCGACCCGCGAACCGAGCCGCACCGACATCCCCCACGTGCCCGGTCCATCCACTTGCGCGATCACCAGCAGATTGCCGCGATCGTATACCGCCAGATGACACGATTGCTCGGCGGCATCGGCAAAGCGCTGCATCAGCGGCAGCGCTTCGGCGATCAGCCGGTTCATCGGCGGATGACGATGCGCGAGCGCATACAGCTTAAGACTCAACGAATAACGGTCGCCCCCCGCGGAGCGCACCACGTATTGCCGCGCGACCAGCCGTTCGAGCATCCGGTACATCTCGCTCGCGTTGCGTCCCAGCAGTTTGGTGATTTCGGCGCGCGTCAGCCCCTCTTTCTGCTCGGCGAGCAGCTCGAGTATGTCGAGACCCTTGTCCAGCGCGGGGGCGCGGTAACGGTCGCCGTCGTCTTTGTCTTCTGCGTCCATCGTCAGGGTGGCTCCGTGTGTTGTTCTCATTATCTGGCGCTGAGTGTAAGTGCGTGGTGAATCTGACGCGAGATGGCGGTCGTCCAGGGAAAACACGGACGGTTAATGCAGTGCAGATTGCTTGACTTCAAAAAGTCCGTATATGAATAATACGTTCATTGGTGAATTTTCATCAATACCGATAAGACGACAAGACGATAAGAAAGCGCAGGACGCAGTGCCCGTCATTCAGCATGGCCGGATCACGCAGTTCAACAACGCAAGTTAGGAGACAACCATGTCGTTCGCAAAGGGGCCGTTCGCGGCTCGCCGTGGGTTCCGGAGTTCGCTATTTGCCGCAGCGGCGGCAGCTTGCGTCGCCGGCCTTGCCGTCAGCAGTGCCGCGCAGGCCGCCGAGGCCGGCAAGGTCGGTCTCGGTCTGCCGCTTCTTACGTCGCCGTTCTGGCAGTCGTACAACAACTATCTGCCCAAGTACGCGAAGGACATGGGCATCGATATCCTCTCGCCGGTCAATTCGAACGGCGATCCCGCCCAGCAGATTACCGACATGAACAACCTGCTGAACCTCGGTGCGAAGGGCATCGTGGTCGGCCCGCTGGATTCGGCGGCGATTAGCCGCGCGCTCGATGCAGCGGCGGCGAAGAACGTGCCGGTGGTTGCCGTCGACGTCGCGCCGACGCAAGGCAAGGTCGCGATGGTGGTGCGCGCCGACAACCACGCCTATGGCGAGAAGGCGTGCAAGTACATTGGCGAGCATGTGAAGTCGGGCAAGGTCGTGCAGATCATGGGCGACCTGGCCTCAGTGAACGGGCGCGACCGCTCCGAAGCGTTCCGCTCGTGTTTGAAGGGTTTCCCGGGTTTGTCGCTGCTGGAAATTCCGGCAGCCTGGAAGGGCGATGTCGCGGCTACCGCGCTCGACAGTCTGCTCACCGCGAATCCTGACGTGAAGGCGATCTACATGCAGGCGGGCGGCGTCTATCTGTCGCCGACGCTGCAAACTCTGCGCCGCAAGCAGATGCTGTTTCCGGTCGGCAACGCAAAGCACGTTGTGATTGTCAGTAACGACGGCATTCCTCAGGAGTTCGACGCAATCCGTCGCGGCGATATCGACGCCACCATTTCGCAGCCCGCCGATTCCTACGCGAAATACGGTCTTTTCTATATCAAGGCCGCGTTGGCCGGGCAGACCTTCAAGCCGGGCCCGACGGATCACGGCAGCAACATTATCCAGCTGGCGCCGGGCATTCTTGAAGATCAATTGCCCGCGCCGCTCGTCACGAAGTCGAATGTCGACGACAAAGCGCTGTGGGGCAATACCGTTAAATGAGCGAGCCGACGCCCTCCGTGCCGGTCGTCGAAGCGTTTGAGGTCACCAAACGCTTCGGCTCCACGGCCGCGCTGAAAGACGTCAGCATCCGCGTGATGCCCGGCGAGTCGCATGCGCTCGTCGGGCGCAACGGTGCGGGCAAATCGACGCTGGTGTCGATCCTCACCGGCCTGCGCAAGCCCGATACCGGCGAGGTGCGTTTCGGCGGCACAGCGGCGCCGTCGATCGCGGATCGCGATGCGTGGCGCGAGCGCGTGGCATGCGTTTATCAGCATTCGACGATCATCCGCGATTTGAGCGTCGCGGAGAATCTGTTCATCAACCGGCAGCCGTTGCGCGGTGGCGTGATCGATTGGGGCGCGATGCGGCGCGACGCGCGTGCGCTGCTCGACCACTGGAAGATCGACGTGCGCGAAGATGCGCGCGCCGGCGATCTGAGCGTCGAAGCGCGGCAACTCGTGGAGATCGCGCGGGCGCTGTCGTACGGCGCGCGCTTCATCATTCTCGACGAACCCACCGCGCAGCTCGACGGCGACGAGATCAAGCGCCTGTTCCGCCGCATCAGCGAATTGCAGCGCGAAGGCGTGACGTTTCTGTTCATCTCGCACCATTTGCAAGAGGTCTACGAAATCTGCCAGGCGGTGACGGTGCTGCGCGACGCGCGGCATATCGTCAGCGCGCCGGTTTCCGCATTGCCGCGCGAGCAGTTGATCGAAGCGATGACCGGCGAGCGCGGCGGCCTTGCCGTTGCTGATGCGGCGGCGCGCGCTGCGTTGCCGGCGGACACGGCCATTGCGCTGGAAGTCAACGATCTGGCCGGTTCCGATTACGAAGGCGTGTCGTTCACGGTGAAGCGTGGCGAAGTGGTCGGGTTGACTGGTGCAACGAGCAGCGGCCGTACGAGCGTAGCCGAGGCGATTGCCGGCCTGCGTGCAGCGAAACGCGGCTCGATCATCGTCGACGGCGCAACGCTACCGCCAGGTGACGTTCCCGCTGCATTGGCACATGGCATCGGCTGCGTGCCGAAAGATCGCCATCACGAAGGCCTGGTGCTGACGCAATCCGTTGCCGAAAACGCCTCGATGACGATCGCGCGCCTGCTCGGCAAGTTCGGCATCGCGCCACCCGCGAAGAAAAATGCCTTCGGCCAGAAGATGATCGATGCGCTCGGCATCGTCGCGCAAGGCCCCGAGCATGTCGTGTCGGGACTCTCGGGCGGCAATCAGCAGAAGGTGGTCATGGCGCGTGCGCTCGCCACCGATCCCAACGTGCTCGTACTCATCGACCCCACAGCGGGCGTCGACGTGAAATCGAAAGAAGCGTTGCTGTCAGTCGTGGATCGTGTGCGCGAGGACGGTAAAGCCGTGCTGGTCGTGTCAGGCGAACTCGACGATCTGCGCACCTGTGACCGCGTGCTGGTCATGTTCCGTGGCCGTGTCGCGGCCGAATTTCCCGCGGGTTGGCAGGACCACGACCTGATCGCATCCGTTGAAGGAGTCAGTCTCCATGAAGAATAGTGTGCCCAGCCCTGCATTCGGCACCGCGCAAGCTCAAGCGCAGCCGCAGGCCGTCGTGGCTGCGCCGCGCGGCAAACGTGCTCGCAGCGAACTCGCACGGCTGCGCGAACTGGCGTTGCTGCCCGCGCTCGCGTTGCTGCTTGTGATCGGCGCGTTTGTCAGCCCAAGCTTTCTGACGAAGGCGAATCTGATCAGCGTGCTGGGCGCGTCCGCGGCATTGGCGTTGGTCGTGCTCGCCGAATCGCTGATCGTGCTGACCGGCAAGTTCGATCTGTCGCTCGAATCGACGGTGGGCATTGCGCCCGCTGTCGGCGCGATGCTGGTGATGCCGGCGGCGTCCGCGGGCTTCGGGATGCAATGGCCGGCGGCGACGGGATTGCTGGCCATTCTCGTGGTCGGCGCGGTGATTGGTTTCGTCAACGGCTTCCTGGTGGTGCGTCTGCGGCTGAACGCCTTCATCGTTACGCTGGCGATGCTGATCGTGTTGCGCGGCATGCTGGTCGGCGCAACCAAAGGCGGCACGCTGTTCGATATGCCGCCGTCGTTCTTCTCGCTCGCCACCACCATCGTGTTCGGCTTGCCGTTGTCAGTGTGGCTCGCGGCGGCCGCGTTCGCGATCGCTGCGTTCGTGCTGCGCTATCACCGACTGGGCCGCGCGTTATACGCGATCGGCGGCAATCCGGAAGCGGCGCGTGCGGCGGGGATTCGCGTCGAGCGCATCACGTGGGGCGTATTCGTGCTCGGCAGCATGCTGGCCTCGGTGGGCGGTTTGATCGTCACCGGTTATGTCGGCGCGATCAACGCAAATCAGGGCAACGGCATGATTTTCACGGTGTTCGCGGCGGCGGTGATCGGCGGCATTTCGCTCGACGGCGGCAAGGGCACGATGCTCGGTGCGCTCTCCGGCGTCTTGCTGCTCGGCGTCGTGCAGAACCTGCTGACGCTGGCCCAGGTGCCGTCGTTCTGGATTCAGGCGATCTACGGCGCGATCATCCTTGGCTCGCTGATGGTGGCACGGCTCGCCAGCGGCGAAGGCCAGAACTGATTCGCATGCATTCTGGAGAACTCATTTGACCAGCCGTCCATTGCAAACCGACCCGCGCCTGATCCTGCTCAGTCCCGCGGATAACTGCCTGATCGCGGCGGCGCGTCTCGATGCGGGCACGCAAGTCGAGATCGAAGGCGAGCGCGTGACGCTCACGAAAACGATCGACCTCGGCCACAAAGTAGCGCGCCACGAACTTGCCAAAGACGACAAGGTGTTGCGTTACGGCGCGGTGATTGGACACGTGACCGAAGCGGTGGCGCGCGGTGCGCATCTGCATACGCACAACCTCGAAAGCGATTACCTGCCCACTTATACGCACGACGCGGGTCACGAGTTCGTCCATCACTGATTTGAGCACAATGAAGTGGCCTCGCGCCGCGCTGGAAAGATCATGACCGACACTTCCGTAGCATCCGCCGTCTTGCAGCAGCCCGCGTTGCAAGGCTATCTGCGCAGCGATGGCCGCAAAGGCATCCGTAACGTGGTTGCGGTGGCATATCTGGTCGAGTGCGCGCATCACGTCGCGCGCGAGATCGTCACACAATTTCGCGAGCCGCTCGATGCATTCGACGATCCCTCAGCCGAGCGCGAGCCGCCGGTGCATCTGATCGGGTTTCCCGGCTGCTATCCGAATAGTTATGCCGAAAAGATGCTGGAGCGTCTCACCACCCATCCAAACGTAGGCGCGGTGCTGTTTGTGTCGCTTGGGTGCGAAAGCATGAACAAGCACTACCTCGTCGACGTCGTACGCGCGAGCGGCCGTCCCGTCGAAGTCCTGACGATTCAGGAAAAAGGCGGCACGCGTAGCACGATTCAATACGGCGTCGATTGGATTCGAGATGCACGCAAGCAACTTGCCGCGCAGCAAAAAGTGCCGATGGCGCTGAGCGAACTGGTGATCGGCACGATTTGCGGCGGCTCGGACGGCACCAGTGGCATTACGGCGAATCCCGCAGTGGGCCGCGCGTTCGATCATCTGATCGACGCGGGCGCCACCTGCATCTTCGAAGAAACCGGCGAACTGGTGGGCTGCGAGTTCCACATGAAAACGCGCGCCGCGAGGCCGGAACTCGGCGATGAAATTATTGCGTGTGTGGCGAAGGCGGCGCGCTACTACTCGATCCTTGGGCATGGCAGTTTTGCAGTCGGCAACGCGGACGGCGGCCTCACCACGCAGGAAGAAAAATCGTTGGGTGCGTATGCGAAAAGTGGCGCGTCGCCGATTGTCGGCATCATCAAACCTGGGGATGTTCCGCCGACCGGCGGGCTCTATCTCCTCGACGTCGTACCCGACGGCGAGCCGCGCTTCGGCTTTCCGAACATCAGCGACAACGCGGAAATCGGCGAACTGATCGCATGCGGTGCGCATGTGATTCTGTTCACAACCGGGCGCGGATCGGTGGTGGGCTCGGCGATTTCGCCGGTTATCAAGGTGTGCGCGAATCCCGCGACGTACCGCAATCTCGCCGGAGATATGGACATCGATGCAGGCCGCATTCTCGAAGGCCGCGGCACGCTCGACGAAGTCGGCCGCGAAGTGTTCGAGCAAACGGTGGCGGTGTCGCTCGGCGCGGCGTCGAAATCGGAAACGCTCGGGCATCAGGAATTCATCCTGACGTATAAGACTTTCGAACCCGTGGGCCCGGCTTGCCTGCCGTCGAGCGCTGCACCGCCGCATCAGGTTGTTGCGATCGCGCAGTATTGAGGGGCCTACCGGCAATCAGCCCGGGCCCAAGCCGTAGTCGATTCGACGACTATCAGTGCAGCCGTCAGCGCGCCAATCGCGTCGCCGTCAGCGTGGCGGGCAAACATCGGCGGCGCGTGCTAAAACACTATCAAACAGGAGACTTGGTCCATGATGGCAAAGGTCGGTTCGAAGATCGAACAGCGGCGCGGCATCGGCCGCCGTGCTTTGCAGGTAACCGGATTGGGGCTCGGTACGGCGCCCTTGGGTGGCCTCTATCGCGACCTGTCCGAAGAAGAAGCGCACGCCACCATTGCCGCTGCGTGGGACGCTGGCGTGCGCTACTTCGATACCGCGCCGCATTACGGCAACACGAAGGCCGAGCATCGCCTGGGCGATGCGCTACGCCACTATCCGCGCGGCGAGTATGTGTTGTCCACCAAAGTGGGCCGGCGCTTTGTGCCACGCACCACGCCCCGCGATCCCATGGACGGCTGGCAAAATCCGCTGCCGTTCGAAGGGATCTACGACTACACGCATGACGGCATTCTGCGTTCGTTCGAAGACAGCCAGCAGCGCCTCGGCATCGTCGATATCGATATTCTTCTCATACACGATATCGGCCGATTCACGCATGGCGACAATAACCCCCATTTTTGGCGGCAACTAACCGAAGGCGGCGGCTTTCGCGCACTCGACGATTTGCGCTCCTCGGGCGCGGTGAAGGCGGTTGGACTCGGCGTCAACGAAGGCGCGGTCATACTCGAGGCGATGGCTGAATTCGATATCGATTGCGCGTTGCTCGCGGGCCGTTATACGCTGCTCGAACAGACCACGCTCGATGACCTTTTGCCGGCATGCGAAAAGCGAGGCGTCAGCATCCTGTTAGGCGGCGCGTTTAATTCGGGCATTCTGGCGCGCGGTGTCGAAGGCGATCTGAAATTCAATTACGGCGACGCGCCGAGCGACGTCATCGAACGCGTCGCGCGGCTCGAAGCGGTGTGCCGGGTGCATGGCGTGCCGCTTGCTGCCGCGGCCCTGCAGTTTCCGTATGCGCATCCCGCGGTCGCGACCGTGTTGACCGGCGCGCGTAGTGCCGACGAAGTGCGTGAGAACGCCGCGTCGTTCGAGCTGCCGATCCCTGCGGACTTATGGTCCGCGTTGCGCGACAAGGGCTTGCTCGACAGCCGCGCGCCCGCACCAGAGGATTGATTTGACAATGCCTATCGACGCGCACCAGCACTATTGGGACCCCGCTCGCGGCGACTATGAGTGGCTCACGCCGGAACTGAAGATCCTGTACCGGACGTTCGGTCCCGCCGATCTCAAACCGCTACGCGAAACGGCGGGCATCGAGCGAACGGTGGTGGTGCAGGCGGCGCCGACGATCGACGAAACACGTTACCTGCTGGACATCGCGCGCGAAGAGCCCTCGATCGCAGGCGTGGTGGGCTGGGTGCCGTTGCTGCTGCCGACTGCGCCGGAAGTGATCGACGCTTTCGCGCATGAGCCGAAGTTCAAGGGCGTGCGGCCGATGCTGCAGGATTTACCCGACGACACCTGGATCGCGAACCCGGACCTGGCGCCCGCAATCGAAGCCTTGATCGCGCACGACCTCGCGTTCGACGCGTTGATTTACGCGCGGCACGTCGAGCATTTCGAAACGTTCGCGGCGCGTTTTCCCGCATTGCGCGTCGTCGTCGATCACGGTGCGAAGCCGCCGATCCGTTACGGCCGCGCGGCCTGGCCAGCTTGGGCCGAGGCGATCACCCGGCTCGCAAAATTTCCGCACGTGCACTGCAAGCTGTCGGGACTCGTCACCGAAGCGTCGCCTGGCTGGACCGAGGAAACGCTTCATCCGTATGTCGACCATCTGCTGAAGTCGTTCGGTCCCGCGCGTTTGATGTGGGGCAGCGACTGGCCGGTGCTCGATCTGAACGGCGACTATCTGCTGTGGCACTCGGTGGCGAACACCTTGCTCGCGTCCTTGAGCGATGCCGAGCGCGAGGCGGTTTTCGGCGGCAACGCCACCGCGTTTTATCGGCTTTGATGTGATACGGACGTTGTGAAAGCACGTTGCGAAGACAAGCGAAAGCCCATTCAACTGGAGTCCTAGATGACACAAAGACTGGCCGGCAAGACGGCCCTGATCACCGCGGCAGGACAAGGCATCGGTCTGGCCACCGCGGAACTGTTCGCGCGCGAAGGCGCGCGCGTGATCGCCACCGATATCCGCATCGACGGACTCGCCGGCAAGCCGGTCGACGCGCGCAAGCTCGACGTGCGCGATAACGCGGCGATCAAGGCGCTGGCAGCCGAACTCGGCGCGATCGACATACTGTTCAACTGCGCGGGCTTCGTGCATGCCGGCTCGATTCTCGAATGCAACGAAGAAGATTGGGACTTTGCCTTCGACCTGAATGTGAAGGCGATGTACCGCATGATCCGCGCGTTTTTGCCCGCCATGCTGGAGAAGGGCGGCGGGTCGATCATCAATATGTCGTCGGCGGCATCGAGCGTGAAGGGCGTGCCGAACCGCTTTGCATACAGCGCGTCGAAAGCGGCGGTGATCGGGCTGACCAAGTCCGTCGCTGCAGACTTCATCACACGTGGTGTACGCTGTAACGCGATCTGCCCGGGCACGGTGGCTTCGCCGTCGCTCGAACAGCGGATCGTCGAGCAGGCCAAAGCGCAAGGCGCGACGCTCGAGGCCGTGCAGTCGGCCTTTGTCGCGCGCCAGCCGATGGGCCGCATCGGCAAGCCGGAAGAGATCGCCGCGTTGGCGCTGTATCTCGCGTCTGACGAATCGGCGTTCACCACGGGTCACGCGCATGTGATCGACGGCGGCTGGTCGAACTGACGCATACGGCTGCTCACTGCAAGCTAAGACACACGAACCGAATACCACTGAACGTAAAGGGAAGTGCAACGATGAAACTGCTTCGTTATGGGCCGAAAGGCCAGGAAAAGCCGGGCTTGCTCGACGCGCAAGGCAAGATTCGCGATCTGTCGAAGGTGGTCGGCGATATCGACGGCGCCGCACTGAGCGACGAAAGCCTCGCCAAACTGCGCGCCCTCGACCCGGCTTCGCTGCCGGTTGTGGAAGGCAATCCGCGCATGGGCCCGTGCGTCGGCAAGATCGGCAAGTTCATCTGTATCGGGTTGAACTATGCGGACCACGCGGCTGAATCGAATCTGCCGGTGCCGTCGGAACCGGTGATTTTCAACAAGTGGACGAGCGCGATCTGCGGCCCGAACGACGACGTCGAAATTCCGCGCGGCTCGAAAAAGACCGACTGGGAAGTCGAACTCGGCGTGGTGATCGGCAAGCCCGCGAAATATATCGACGAAGCGAACGCGCTCGATTACGTCGCCGGTTACTGCGTGATCAACGACGTGTCGGAGCGCGAATGGCAGATAGAACGCGGCGGCACGTGGGACAAGGGCAAAGGTTTCGATACGTTCGGCCCGATCGGTCCGTGGGTCGTCACGCGTGACGAAGTCGCCGACCCGCAGAACCTGAGCCTGTGGCTCGAAGTGGACGGTCACCGCTATCAGAACGGCAGCACGAAGACGATGGTGTTCGGCGTCGCGAAGCTGGTGTCGTATGTGTCGCAGTGCATGAGCCTGCAACCGGGCGACGTGATTTCGACCGGCACGCCGCCGGGCGTCGGCATGGGTGTGAAGCCGAATCCGGTGTATCTGAAGCCGGGTCAGACGATTCGCCTCGGTATCGAAGGTCTCGGCGAGCAGACGCAAAGGACCTACGCGGCGGAGTGATTCGTCTCGCTTGTTGAACGCGTTTGTAGATGTAAAAAACGAAGAGGCCGTTCCCGCACGATGCAGGAACGGCCTTTTGCTTGTTTACCCCGCCGGTTCGTGCTCGCCGTTCTCGGTGATGCGATTGATCGTGCCTTGTGCCACCGCGACGAGCTTTTCGCGGTCGCCGTCCATCACGTACACGTTGCATTGGCAGGTCGCCTGAAGCCGGCCCGCGTAGACGACCTTCGCCCGCGCGATCAGCGTGCCGTTCACCACCGGCCGCAGATAGTTGATCTTGTACTCGCCGGTGACGACTTTCGGACCCAGTGAGAGAGCGCCGGCGAACGTCAGCGCATTGTCGGCGAGATAGCTGATTACGCCGCCATGCACGAAGCCATGCTGTTGCCGCAGTTCGTCGCGGATTGGCAGGCAAAGCGTCAACTCGCTGGTGCCCGTGTGCATCAGGTCGGCGCCGAGCAGCATGCTGAACGGCTGGGCATGCAGTGCGCCGCGCGCCCGGTCGAGGATATCGGTCATCGTGATTCCTTTGGGCGTGGCCCGCAGTAGCATCTGCACCGGCGTGCGTTGTGCAGTCCCTACCCACTCTAGGAAGCGCTGACGCACTGCGTCAAGGTGAATCCAAAATATCTGCGCGGCATTGTTGTGCGAAATGACGGAAATTGCGGAGTTGGCCGATGAAAAGGGCTTGTAAGACGATCTTTCGCGGAATTGATCTCAAGCAAAGTTCGGCCTTGCCGTTAACCCGGACGTAGCTCCCGTCATTCTTTGCTTTAGGTGTTCACGATGTTCAGCAAGATCAAAGTCGCTTCCGGCCTATTGTGTGTTCTGGCCGCGTTCTGCGTTTTCCAGCTTGTTACGGTGGGTTTGGGGTTCTGGTCGCTCACGCGCACGCATAACGACGTGGGCGATCTGTCGAACATTGCCTTGAAGCAGGTGGACGCGGTCAATGAGACGACCCAGCATCTGATGGATGCGCGCATCAACCTGTCGCGCGCCGGTACGCGCATGGTGCGCGGCGGCGCCGAGCCGGCTGACATCGTGCAGCACGCCCGCGAGCAATTGACCGCCGCCGATCAGTCGTTCGGCGCCTTCATGAGCGCGCAGAAGACCAGCGACGAAAACACCACGCGCGCTGCTGCGCTTGCCGAACGTTATAAGAAACTGCACGACGCGCTCTCGGAGCTGGTGCAATTTCTTGACGGGAACAATATCCAGGCCTTTCTCGACCAGCCGACGCAAGGCTTCCAGGACGCCTATCTCGCCGAGTCGCGCAACTTCGTGCAATTCGGCGACGCCGCGAGCCGCGCGTCGATCGATTCGATCGACTCCCGCATGGCGACATTCCGGGCTGTCAGCATCGCGATCCTGCTTTTACTGGTGGCGGGCACGGTGGGTGTGCACGCGGCGCTCCGCAAGGGCGTCGTGGCGCCGCTGGAAGAAGCCGGCCGTCATTTTGACCGCATCGCGCAAGGGCGTCTGGACCAGCCGATCGCTTCGCGCGGCACCAATGAGATCGGCCGCCTGTTCTCGGGCCTCGCGAAAATGCAGGCCAGCGTGGCGCGCACCGTGCAAACCGTGCGCGAATCCGCCGACTCGATCCACCTCGGCGCCGACGAAATCGCCACCGGCAACGCCGATCTGTCGGCTCGCACCGAAAACCAGGCGGCGTCGCTTGAAGAAACGGCGTCGAGCATGGAGGAATTGACCGCCACAGTGCGCCAGAACGCCGATCACGCCCGCGAAGCCAATGCGCTCGCCGAAACCGCGCTAGAGGCGACCTCGCGCGGCAGTGAAGTGGTCAACGAGGTGGTCGACAAGATGCGCGGTATCGCGCAAAGCTCGGACAAGATCGCCGAGATCATTTCGGTGATCGACGGCATCGCGTTCCAGACCAATATCCTCGCGCTGAACGCGGCCGTCGAAGCGGCCCGCGCGGGTGAGCAGGGCCGGGGTTTCGCCGTGGTGGCGGGCGAGGTGCGTGGTTTGGCCCAGCGTAGCGCGCAGTCGGCGAAGGAAATCAAGACGTTGATCAGCGAATCGGTTGCCGAGATTCAGGGCGGCTCGAAGCTGGTCGAGCATGCCGGCGAAGCGATGAGCAACGTTTCGGCGTCGATCTCGCGCGTCACGCAGATGATGGCCGAGATCAGCGCGTCGTCGCTCGAACAGAGCACGGGCATCGAGCAGGTTAACCAGGCGGTGGTGCAGATGGACGAGATGACGCAGCAGAACGCGGCGCTTGTGGAAGAGGCCGCAGCCGCGGCAGCTTCACTGCATCAGCAGACGCAGCAATTGAAACAGGCCGTGTCCGTGTTCGAAATTTCTGAAACTGTGTTGCGCACGCAACATTTTGACGAACTGGGCGGTCAAACGGCGGAATTCGCGCTGTCCGGAATGCGGGCAATTTAAGCCGCGCGAACGCCCCCAAAGAGGGCATCCGCAATAGAAAATGGCCCGCCTAAGCGGGCCATTTTGCATTAGACGCAAGCGCCTAAGGGTGCTTCAAGTACCGGAAGGTACTTAGGCCGGCTGGATGTTCGCAGCCTGCTTGCCCTTCGGGCCTTGCTTAACTTCGAACGTCACCTTCTGGTTTTCCTGCAGGGACTTGAAGCCGCTGCCTTGAACTTCCGAAAAGTGCGCGAAGAGATCTTCACCGCCGTCGTCCGGCGTGATGAAGCCAAAGCCCTTTGCATCGTTAAACCACTTCACAGTACCTGTTGCCATTTTTGATCCAATAAATGTTGTGTGTTGCATTCGCGACCGCTATTTCTCAACGTGAGATCGAGCGCGAAGTGAGAGTTGTATCACGTCTTTATGATGGACGCCAATCAACACGTATTCGGGTATTCCCCTGATTGGGCCCTTTTGAGGCCTGGAAAGCATTTTGCAGGGTGCTGCAGCCGGTAGGGTAAACTGTTTGTATTACTCTTCCAGGAAAAACATTGACACATTATTTGCAGGAAGAACTTACGTCGTTCTGGAGCCGTTTGACCCCGTATCTCGCGATATTGGAGTCGAAATCACCTCAAGAGGACACCCCGGACCCGGTTGGCCGTATCACGGTCGATACGGCAGATCACCAGGCATTCGCCCTCCACACCACCGACAAAAAACCCCACGGCGACACGTCGGACACCCCCACCGGACAAAGCGCGACCTATACGCGATTTAAAGCTGCCGACGCCGATTGGGGCCCCTGGCAACGCGAAGAATATTGATTGACCGGTCAGTCGGCTTTTAACGCCGATGCCCCGGAGACGGCGGTCGGCGCCTAGCCCGGCAACGCGTCATAGGCGGTCGCAAGGTGATAGGGCGTGGTCGACGGCATGTCGGCACGCGCCACGTCACCGGCGGCCGTTTTGCATTCGAACCAGCCTTGCGGACGCAGGAATCGTTGGCGGAAAAGCTCGATTTGCCGAGGCAGCAAGGCGAGCACAGCGGGGTCGTCATGGCTCGCCAGGGCGCGCAGATATTCCGTCTGGGCCCAGATCCGCTGCGTGGCGTCCTTGATTCGCCCGGTTTCGTCGAGCGAGGCGCACACGCCGCCTGTTTGCGGGTCCACGCCATGGTGCTGCGCGAAGCTGAACGCGCGCGTCAGTGATTCCTCGAGACCTGAGGCCTCGAACAACGCGCCCGCCTGCTTGGCTAGCCAGAACCACTCGAACTGGTGCCCCGGTTCCAGACGGTTGTCGTCCGTGCCAATCGGCAATTCGGCGATGCAGCCGGTCGGCGCATGCACAAAGTGACGCGCGACGGCGCCGGCAAGACGGCGCAGCGCGGCGTCGAAGGTGGTGTCGCGCGTGGCGCTGCGGGCGGCTAGCCACGCTTCGGTCAAATGCATCAGGGGATTCTGGATCGGCGCGCCGGTCACGCGGGCGAAGTCCGCGGTGAGCGCGGCGTTGAACAGGTCGCCAGCGGCCGCGAAGTGCGACTGAATCAGTGCCGAGGTGCGATGCACGATGTCCAGCGCGTCGCGGTTGCCGGAACGGCCGCCATATTCCGCGCAGGCGAACACGACGAACGCATGCGTGTACAGGTCTTTGGTGGTGTCGAGCGGCGCGCCCTGCGCATCCACGCTGTAGAACCATCCACCGTGGCGCGTGTCCTGAAAGGTGTGCGTCAGCGAATCGAATAGCACCTGGGCATGAGCTGCATCGCCCGCTTGCGAGAACACGAACAATTGTCGCGCGCATGCCATTGCCCGGTAACGTTCCGCGGGCAAAGGCTCGGGACCCTCGGTGCTGACTGCTTCGTACGGCAGCTTCAACGCGGTGTTGAAACCGGGCCCGCGCCACAACGGCAGTACCACGTGAGTGAAGTGATCCCGAAGCGTGGTGGCGAGAGTGATCGTCGAAGCGGTGGAAGGGGTCATGCTTAGCTTGGTTCGGTTGGTCAAATGCGGTCATTCGAAGCGCGTGCGGGCTTTGGCTCTTGCCGTGACGCGGTGCGGCCAAGGATAAAGCAAACGGCTGCCGCTGGCACCCCGCCACCAGCGCGAAATACGCTTCAAAAAATTTCAGATAAGGAGGAAAAACAATGTTGGGGAACCTTGAACTCATTTCCCGTCTGATGCTGGCCGCTGCGCTCGGCAGCGTCATCGGCTTCGAGCGCGAACGGCTTTCGTGGGCCGCGGGGTTGCGCACGCATATGCTGGTCTGCGTCGGCTCGACGCTCATCATGATTGTGTCGGCCTACGGTTTCGCTGAAGTGCTGTCGGGCGATCACGTCGTGCTCGATCCGTCGCGGATGGCCGCCCAGGTGGTCTCGGGCATCGGCTTTCTCGGCGCGGGCTCGATCTTGCTGCGCG
The DNA here is from genome assembly GCF_905220975.1 of Paraburkholderia haematera. Lineage (GTDB taxonomy): Bacteria > Pseudomonadota > Gammaproteobacteria > Burkholderiales > Burkholderiaceae > Paraburkholderia > Paraburkholderia haematera. The sequence continues at coordinate 108,633 of NZ_CAJNBK010000006.1, forward strand.
GCGAAATCGTGCGCGGGCTGACGACGGCGGCAAGCCTCTGGTCGGTCGCCGCTATCGGATTGGCGGTTGGCGGCGGGCTGTACACGGCGTCCGTCGCCGCGACCATCATCATTCTGATCATCCTCGCCGGAATCAAGCCGCTCGAGCGACGCTTCATCACGGTCAAACAACGGCGCCAACTGACGATGGTCGTCGAGCGCGGCACCATGACGTTTCATTCCCTGCACGACGAACTTGGCGCCGCGAGCCCGCGCGTCAAGCAGTTTGTGATGCAGCAAAGCGACGACGCGCCGGAGTGCGACGAAGTGATGATCACGCTGCATCGCGTGTCGAATACCGAATATGAAGCCATCTGCGCACGCCTGGGTCAGTTGCACGGCGTCAAGCAGTTCCGGCAGGACGAATCGTCGTCTTAAAAAGCGGAAAATCGTCGGCGAATGGCTTCGGCTGGGGCGGGTGGCCATGCGACAATGCGGTCTCGAAAAATTCCAATGGCATTGACGAGCGGTGCTCGGCGCCCGCTTTCCGGCGACGACCGCTTTTTTCTCTATGGCAGATTCCGCAGCATCCACGCAGTCCCGGCCTCAGCGCGCCGCTTCGAAGAAGCGGCGTCAGGCCACCGTCTCGACCGAAACTGAAAACAAGCTGGCGCGCGCGGCGCGCTCGGCACAACGTCTCGCGCAACTGAGCGATGCCTCGCGCGACGACAGCACACTCGACCTGTTCCCTGACGATCCCACCCGCGCCACGCTGGAAGCCATGAACATCGACATCCGGCAGGGCACGCTGCATGGCTTTGAATTGCCCGATGTCGTGCTGGCTGCGGTTGGCGTGATCGATGCTGACGGCGTGCCGGTGGAGGCACGGGCTGCGCGCCGCGCGCCCCGTGCTGCAAGATCCGATGAGCCGGTGCCGGTGAATGCGCAATTGAGCGGGTTGGAGACGGAGCCTGTTGAGGCGGGGGCTCCGCCTGTTGGCGAGCTGGCTTTTGGGGATGCAGAGGTGTCGGCCGAAGAAAAGCCGGCGGCATCGACGCGTGACACTACCGTGCCGCCGACGTCTGCGATGGCGGCGGCGACTGTGGCGCGCAGCGTGACCGCGCTGCGCCAGGCGGTCGAGCCGGGCGCCATGACGGCAGATACAGCGGCTGCATCGGCCTCAGGCGGCGCCAAACCGCCTATGCCGCCGCAGCGTTTCGGGACGACCTTTGCCAAGGCGACGACGGCTTCGCGAGAAGCATCTGGCGCCGAAGCCGCGAGTGCGGAAGCGGAGCGCGTGTCATCTTCGACGGAGTCCGAGGCAGGCGGGGTGGCTGCTGGTTCGAAGCAGGCCGCCAAGCTGTCGGGCGATGTGTCGGCATCCGCACCCGCATCTGCGCACGCAAGTGCTGCTTTTACTGCGCCCGCGTTCCGGGAAGCGCAGCGCGCCGAAGCTGCCGCGGCAGCACTGCGTGCCGCGCCTGAACTCGACCGCGCGCGTGCGACGGCCTTCGCCGATACCGTTGACGCGCTATATGGCGTGATCGCCGATCAACGCCGCGCGGCAACCGACCATTCGCGCCGCATGAAATGGATGCTGTCGATCGTGGTGGGCGCGTTGCTGATGACGGTCGCGATCGGCATCACGCAGACGGTGCTTCTGATGCGCCTGACGCGTGAAACCACGGCCCAGCAGCACCGCATCGAACAGATGATGCAGAACCAGCAGGCCGCCATGACCAGCTTGCTCGACACCCATATCGCGATGGCTAACGCGGCAACGGCCAGCGCCGCTTCTGACGCTGCCGCAACCGCGGCACCCCAGCCGGCGGCGGCCACGCCCGCGCATGGCAAACGCGCCGTGCGCGCACAGCACGCGCACAAGCCGAAAGCAGCCAACTCGCACTGATTTTCAGTGCCGCCGCGCCGGCGAGCGTCGGCTGCGGCGGCGTATCTCTTCCGGCTTCTGCTCCTGCCTACCGCGGCTTCGCGCTTCGTGTCCGCCGCTTCGCGGATTTCGGCTTCCGGATCGGCGCCGTAAGGCATCTTTCGCCGCCTCCTACTGGCATCCCTGCTTCCGCTCCGGCTCCCCGCTGCCCACCTCCCGCTTCCTGACCCTCGCTTCCCAGATAGGCGCCGTAAGGCACCATCTGCCACCACCCCATCGCAAGCTAATTTTCGCGTTTTACACTCTCGATGCTGCTGCGAAGCCGGACCGGATACGCCAGCGCATCTTCTGACGGGAGCCACCATGCCGGCCAGCGAGCACAAATACTCTATTGAGGAACTGCTAGGCGCGCTTTTGCGCGATCAGGGCATACACGAGGGCCACTGGGCGTTGAATGTGGAGTTTTCGGCGACGGGCGCCTCCGTCAAGCCACAAGACAATCCCGCGCGGACGCTGCCGGGGCTGATCGTGTCCGTCAACAGCGCGACGCTTGTGCGCGCGGAGAGCGCAGCGGCAGGCGCCGTCGATGCCGCCGTGGTCAACCCTCGCAAAAACGTGGCGAGCGCGAAACCCACGCGCAGCAGGAAGCCGCAGGCGACCACGCTTCAGTAGACGAAAGATTTGACCCTGAAATATGAAAAACAGGGACGTTGTCGTGGTGCAACGCACCATTGATAAAACCCTGTGACAACACACCACACCCGAGAAATTGCTGCATTGCACTAGCTTTTGACTAGGGAAAACCCTATAATTCATCTTAAGGGAAAACCCTAGCTAATGCAGTAACCAACCGGGAGTCGCCATGAGCTTCATTTTTGCATTGTTCCAAAAGGTCAGCGACCTCTTTGCGTCGCCCCATCTGCCGCTGGATTCGGACTACTCGTACGCTGCGCGTAGCCGCGAAACAGAGCGCATGCGCAAAGCGCAAGCTACGTTGTTCGGCATCAAGCTGAGCGACTAAAAAGCAAAGCTGTACAGCCTGAGCGCGGACCACCGCGTACGGGCGCGCACGTCAAGTGCGCCTCGCATCATTGAAGCCACTGCCCGCGAAACGCGTGCCGTGGCTTTTGTTTTTTTGGATGCTTACTGCCCGATTCCCCAGCTTTCCGAATATTTCGCGGCCGAAATGAATGTAACGCCGCCTCACAAGGTGTCGCCGTGACGTTCAGTTGATCCACCGCGCATGCGCAGTAGACGGGCGGCTAATCCCAAAAAGACGGATCCTCATCCGTCCCTTTCTATGAAATGTGCGCTTACAAGTGCTCACGTCTCCGTGCGGTTTGCGCCGCTAAAGTTGGTTTCAAGCGTACGGCGTCTGGTCCGAACCCAAAATCGCGGTTCGATGTCGACCGAACACGGGCGCTGGCTTGATACAAAACTTTGCATGGGAGGTCACTATGAAAACCTTTAACAAGACGTCGCGTTCGATTATTGCAACCTTGCTGGTGGGCGGCGCGTTGCTCGCAGCGGGCAGTGCTTTCGCCCAGGAACGGGTGATTGTCGAGAATGGTCCGGGACCGGTGGTTTACGGTCAGCCGCACATGACGCCGGTGGACGTGTCGATCAACATCGGCTGGCATGGTGATCGTTACTGGGACGGCCATCGCTACTGGGCCCATGACGACTGGATGCGTCATCATCCGCACGACTACGATCCGCATCACCACGGCGATCACGACGACCATCGTCCGCCGCCCCCGCGCTATTAATGCGCGCGTGACGGCGCCGCATGGCGCGGCGTGAAGTCCGCAAAGCCGGTCCTTCCTCACGGAAGACCGGCTTTGTCACGTTCGGTCTTGAAGAACGGCGCGCTGCGTTATGCTTGAACGCTTTCATCGATGGCAGCGGAGAGCGGCGTGGACAAGGCAGTCATAGGCGTAGTCGGCACGGGATTGATGGGCGTCGGCATTGCGACGCAAAGCGCATTGCACGGGCATCGGACGATCGTTCACGACGTCGATCCGGCGCGCCTCGCGAGCGTTGCGCCGAAAGCGGAAGCGGTGCTCGACGAACTGATCGACGCCGGACGTATCGACCACGCTGCCAAACAGGCGGCGCTCGCGCGCATCGAGACGCATGCACAGCTCGACGTTATGGCGTCGGCGCAATTCGTGATCGAGGCGATTCCCGAAGTGCTCGAACTGAAGCATCGCCTGTATGCGTCGCTGGCCGGATTGATGGCGGACGATGCAATCCTCGCGAGCAATACCAGCGGTTTTCCCCCCGATCAACTGGCTGCTTCGCTGCGTGCAAAGGAGCGCTTTCTGATCGCGCATTTCTGGAATCCGCCGCACATGATCCCTCTCGTCGAAGTTGTGCCGGGTACCGCGACCGCGCCGGAAGTGACTAATCAGACCGCCGCGTTGATGAGCGCGATCGGTATGGAGCCGGTGGTGCTGGCGAAGGCGATTCCTGGATTTGTTGGCAACCGGTTGCAGTTCGCGGTGCTGCGCGAGGCGTTGAACATCGTGCGCTCAGGGGCGGCGACACCGGATGTGGTCGATCGGGTCATGAAGGCGTCGCTCGGGCGCCGGTGGGGAATTGTCGGGCCGCTCGAGGGCGCGGACATGGGCGGCCTCGACACTTTTCTCGACATCTCCACGCATCTGATGCCGGAACTCGCAAAAGACGAAGACGTGCTCGATCTGCTGCGCGCGCAGGTCAACGCGGGGCGCGTCGGCGTGCGCAGCGGTGCTGGTTTCTATGAATGGGACGAGGCGCATTTAGCGCGAGTCAAGGAAGGCCGCAAGCGGGTGATTAGTCGCGGTTAGTGGCCGTCGATGCACTCGCCGCCAACCTATCCCTCTGCCTCCCAACCCCACCCAGAATCGATTCCGCTAATCCCTTCGGAAATTCTGAGGGCACAAGGCCGTTCACCTCGTTGATCACCTGATCAGTCGCGTCAACCACTTCAGCAATCACGTCCTGCACCGTCTCGCTACCCAATCCAACCTGCCGAGCCTGTTCGATCCAGTGCCGCCGGTGAATGTTTTCGATGAGATAGTGATGGGTACTGCCGCGAACGGCCATCGCCATCTTCGCCTTTTGACGCGCAATCTGATTTCGCCCGGGGCCGATGATCGGATGCGCGGAGAGCACGTCATAAAGTGGCGTCGACCGGTACAAGCCGCCTGGCAGATGAAAAATACTGAAGTTCTTCGCATGCCCATCCGTTGCTGCGAGCAGCCAGAACACGACGCGAGGCCAAGCGAACAACCTGAATTCCCCGAACGGCCAATAACAGCAGCCCCCTTCAATCCCGTCCCAGCAGCCCCAGCCACTCTGCGGTATAAATACCTCCCGCCTCACCCGCAAACCCCAACACAAACCCATGTCCCACTACTTCTACGACCCCGCGGCCGGTCACGGCCTCCCGCATGACCCGTTCAAGGCCATCGTCGCCCCGCGCCTGATCGGCTGGATCTCCTCACGTGCCACCGACGGCACGCTGAACCTCGCGCCCTACAGCTTCTTCGGCGCGTTCGCCAGCTTCCCGCCGATCATCGGCTTCTGCAGCGAAGGCCGTAAAGACAGCATCGCCAACATCGAGGCCACTGGCGAATTCGTCTGGAATCTCGCCTCAAAGCCGCTCGCCGAACAGATGAACCGCTCGTCAGCGCCGGTCCCTCCGCACGTGGACGAATTCGAACTCGCCGGCCTCACGCCCGCGCCGGGCCGCAATGTCGCCGTGCCGCACGTCGCCGAATCGCCGGCCGCGCTCGAATGCAAGTTGCTGCAAGTGGTGCGTTTGCATACCCTGGAAGGTAAGCCGATGGACAACTACCTGTCGCTTGGGCAAGTGGTCGGCGTCCATATCAACGAGGCTTATCTGAAAGACGGCCTGTTCGACACGCACGCAGCGCAGCCGATCATGCGTGCCGGCTATCGCGCGGATTACGCGGGAATCGGCGAGATGTTCCAGATGTTCCGCCCGACCGCATAGCGTTTCTTTCCGCAGCGCAAAGCCCCCGCAAACTGGCCCGCATGATGCTTGCAACCGACGCTCCAACGCGTCGTTTTCAAATGCCGGCTCACTCAAGAGGAGCGCGATCATGTCCACCGAATTCGCTACGCAGTTCAGCCATGTCCGTCCGCAAGACACGTCCTACGTGGATCAGGGCCTGCGCGACTTCTTTCTTTACCGTGATTTAGGCATCGCTCAGGCAACCGGCGGCAAGGTGCTCGCGCAACTCGTCAAGGCGAATCACGCACCAGAGCAAGGCACGGGTTGGCACCGTCATGAGGCTGATTTCCACATTGTGATCATGTTGAAGGGTTGGGCGCGCTTCATGTACGGCGACAAGGAGACGCTCGTCGCCGCCGGCGATTGCGTGCATCAGGCGCCGGGCATCGTCCACTATCTGTTCGATTACTCAGAAGATATGGAGTACATCGAAATCGTGTCGCCCGCCGATTTCAAATCGATCGAAGTCGAAGGTCCGTGCGAAGTGCCGGCGGTGCAGCCGTGGAAGAGCGCCGCGGCTTGACTCGCTATTGCGTCGCGGGTGGCCGTCGGCGCGGTGATCGTGACGCCTCCTGAGGCTTGGCGCCGGAGCTGGAACCGGCTTCGTTCGTCGCGGTAGTCGTCACGCCCGTATCGATCTCGACGTCGACCACCGCCGCCGCAGCCGGCGCTGCAGCGGTCACCTCAGAAGCCACCGCCGCAGCCACCGACATCGGCTGAATCGTGCGTGCCCGCGAACTGACCAGCACCGCCCGCGGCTCGTTATCGTAAATCACGGCTCGCACGCGCGGATAAATCTGCCGTTCCCACCGATGTCCGTTGAACACGCCATAGTGCCCCACACCGGTTTGCACATGATGCGTCTTCAGATACGGCCGCAGTTTGTCGCACATATCCTGCGCGGCGAGCGTCTGCCCGACTGCGCAGATATCGTCTTTTTCGCCTTCCACGGTCAGCAGCGCCGTACGGCGAATCTTTGAAGGCTCCACAAGCCGCCCCGCCACCTCGAGCTCATGCAGCGGCAGCGCGTGCCGCTGAAAAACCGTATCCACGGTTTCCAGATAGAAGTCGGCCGTCAGATCCATGGTCGCGAAGTATTCTTCGTAGAAAGTGCGGATTGCGTCGGCCTTCGCCGGATCGCCCTTGGCGCGCTCGTAATGCATGGTCTCGAACGAGTCGAGATGGCGGCCGAGGTTCATCGACATAAACGCCGTGAGCTGCACAAAGCCGGGATACACGCGACGATGCGCGCCCGCAAAACCGAACGGCACCGCGCCGATCAGGTTCTGCTCGAACCACTCGATCGGCTTGCTCTTCGCCAGTTCGTTGACGCGCGTCGGGTTGATGCGCGTGTCGAGCGGGCCCGCCATCAGCGTCATGCTGGCGGGCTGTGCGGGGTTGTCATCGGCGGCCATGAGGGCGACCGCGGCCAACGCGGCGACAGTCGGCTGACACACCGCCAGCAGATGCGTGCCGGGCCCGATCTTCTCGGTGAAGTCGATCAGGTGCCGCACGAATTCGTCGAAGCCGAAACGGCCCTGGCTTAGCGGCACGTCGCGCGGGTTGTGCCAATCGGTGATGTAGACGTCGTGCTCGGCCAGCATGGTGCGTACGGTGCCGCGCAGCAGGGTCGCGAAGTGGCCGGACATGGGCGCGATCACCAGCACGCGCGGCTGCGGTTGCGAAAGGGAGGCATCCTTACGGAAATGCAATAGCGAACAGAACGGTGTATGCGCTGCGACCTCCTCGACGATCCGGGCGGATTTGCCTTCCGTCACCACGCTTTCGATGTCGAATGGCGGCCTGACAGGCGTGAGTCCGGCGAGCGTCAGCAACTCGCAGGCCGCGCGAATCGAGCGTCCATGCGACGTCTCGCCAAACGCAGGCCACGCGTCGAGCGAATGATTCACCAGCGCAGCGCCGTGCCGCATCGGCAGCATCATGTCGGCGAAAGCCTGGTATGTGGGATATGCGAACAGGTTCATAACCTTCGCACGAGTGCAGGAAAGGAAGGAACCCGAATAGAGGCAAGTCATGTGCCAATCATGCGGTCGCACTGGCGCGGCCGTCCCTGCACGCTGGCATAGCATTTGCGCAAGTCATGGGAACGGGCCGAATTTGCCGCGCTTTGGTGCGCCCGCGCACGGCAACGTGCATGCGCAGCGTCAGGCGGCGGCGGAACGCCTCATCTGGAGGAGAATCGTATGGCGAATACCACGCTCACCATCAGCAGCAAGAATTATTCGTCGTGGTCGCTGCGCGGCTGGCTGCTGACGAAGTTCAGCGGCCTGCCGTTCGAAGAGATCGTGATGCCGATCGACGATCCCGCCGCGCGCGCCGAATTGCTGCTGCTGTCGCCGTCGATTCTGGTGCCGTGTCTCTTTCACGACGGCATCAAGATCTGGGATACCCTGGCGATTGCCGAATACCTGAACGAGGTGAAGCCGGGAGCGGAGCTGTTGCCGAAAGACATCCGCGCGCGAGCGCATTGCCGCTCGATTTGCGGTGAGATGCATTCGGGTTTTGCTTCGCTGCGCTCGGCATTGCCGATGAATCTGAAAGCGCATTTTCCGGGCTTCAAGGTGTGGGCGCGGGCGCAATCGGATATCGACCGCATTGTGACGATCTGGAGCGAGTGCCTGAAGCAGTACGGCGGGCCGTTTCTATTCGGCGAGCGTAGCGCGGCGGACGCGATGTATGCGCCGGTGGTGACGCGTTTCGTGACCTACGACGTCAAGCTGGATCCGGAGATTGTCGACTATGGGCAGCGCATCATGGCGTTGCCGGAAATGCAGCAGTGGATCGCGGACGCGCAGCAGGAAGTGGAAGAGATCGACGAGCTGGACGTGGAGTTTTGATGACGGGTTTTAATGACGGCGCACGACGCGGCGAGACCCGCCGCGCCGTTAAAAAACACTTTAATCCCGCCCCGCTTCCAGCTTGAACACGCTAACCACCTGCGCAAGCCGCGCCGCGTGATCGCGCAACTCGGCCGCTGCTTGTTCCGCCTCGCCGACAATCGTCGCATTCTGCTGGGTTGCCTCGCCGATCTGCGTGACGGCAAGGTTGACCTGCTCGATACCACCCGATTGCTCACGTGACGCAACGCTGATCTCCGCCATGATCGCGCGCACCTGGCCCACCTGGTGAACGATGCCCTGCATCGTCGAGCTGGCCTCTTCGGCGATCCGGAAGCCGTTCTGAACAGTCGCCGTGGAGGTGGCGATCAGGCCTTCGATCTCCTTCACCGAAGCCGCGCTGCGCTGTGCCAGCGCGCGTACTTCCGAGGCCACCACCGCAAAGCCCCGGCCGTGTTCGCCGGCGCGCGCCGCTTCGACGGCTGCATTCAACGCAAGAATATTGGTCTGGAACGCGATGCCTTCGATCACGCTGGTGATCTCGGCGATCTTCTGCGAGGAACGGCTGATCTCGCCCATCGTCGAGACCACGCGTTCGACGGCGCGACCGCCTTCGAGCGCGGCGTCCGCGGCATTCGTGACGAGCGTGTTGGCCTGCGCGGCATGGTCGGCGTTCTGCTGCACGGTCGACGTGATCTGTTCCATGCTGGCCGCGGTTTCTTCGAGGCTGCTCGCCTGCGTAGCGATACGCGCGGCAATGTTGCCGCTGCCGGCGGCGATCTTTTCGGTGCCTTCCGACATATCCGTCGACGCATTGCGCACTTGCGAAACAATGCGCGCGAGGCCTTCGCCGATGCCGTCGATCGACTGCATCAAGCGGCCGATTTCGTCGGCGCGCGCATTCGCACCGTTGCCGCTCTTTGCCACGCGCACGCTCAGATCGCCCGAGGCGAAGCGCTCGGACGCCTTGGCGGCTTCATCGAGCGGACGGCTCACCAGGCGGCGCACGGCGATCAGGAACACGATCGCGAACGCGCCGACCAGCGCGAAACCGATCACGAGGAATGTATTGCGTGTTGTGACGACGTCGGCCATCACTTCGTCGCGCGGTGCGACGCCGCCCACCAGCCATTGCCATTCCGGCACGGTGATGAAGGACACGAACTTGTCGCGCGCGTTGCGCTCGCCGAGCGTCGCGTCGGCGGAGCTGAATTCGAGCTGGCCTTCTTTCATGTCGAGCATTTGCTGATACGGCGCGTTCGCGTTGTCCGCGTTCTGGCCGGCGGCAGCAGGATGCACGATCAGCTTGCCGCGATCCGCGCCCTTCGAGGCGTTGACCACAAAGTAGTAGCCGCTGTCGCCGATTTTGAGTTTGCTGATGCCGTCTTCGACCGACTGGATTTCCTTGTCCACGTTCACGCCGACGAACAGCGCGCCGATCACGCGACCGCTCGCGTCCGTAATCGGCCGATATTGGGTAATCAGCCGTTTGCCGAAGAGCGCGGCAAGTCCCGTATAGGATTTGTTCGCGAGGATCAGCGCATACGCGGGCGCCTTGCGGTCGAGCAGCGTGCCGATCGCGCGCGAGCCGTCCTGTTTCTTCAGCGAAGTCGTCACGCGGACGAAATCGTCGCCGCTACGCGCGAACACGGTGGCCACCGCGCCGCTGCGTTCGAGAAACTGATCGGGGATCGAAAAGTCCATGTTCAGGACTTTGTCGCCGGCCTTGAAGGTCGGCGTGGCGACGCCGTTGACGTCGACTTTCTGGCTGTCGTCGAGCGTGTAGCTGGTGGGCAGGAAGCTCGCGAACAGCGACATCGAGCGATCGACTTCGGTCGACAGCGCCTTGTCGAACAGCGCGATCATGGCGGCGATCGAGCGGTCCTTATCGGCGATGCGTTCGAGCACCTGATCGCTGACCAGCTTGCCGGCGCTGCGCGTGAGCGCCCAGGTAAAGGCAGCGAAAATCAATGCCACCAGCACGCACGACAGCACGGCAAGCCGGGCGCCAACGCTGGCGCGGCGCAAAGAGAGAAGTTCCATGGACGCTCGGGGTAAAGAAGGACGTATGACGTGTAACCAATGCGAATGCATGGTTGACATCTACGTCATGATTACGGCCAATTTGCCCCTATCTTTAGCGCCTTAGAAAGCTTTGCGTAATATTGCGCCGAGTATCGTCGTCAACGCGTCGTCAACGCGCCGACACGCCGCGCCAGGTGCGCAGCAGGAGTGCATTGGTGACGACGCTGACGCTCGAAAACGCCATTGCGGCACCGGCCAGCATCGGGTTCAGCAAGCCGAAGGCGGCAAGCGGAATACCGATCAGGTTGTAGACGAACGCCCAGAACAGGTTCTGCTGGATCTTGCGCCAGGTCCTGCGCGAAATGTCGATCGCGTCGGCCACCAGCGCCGGATCGCCGCGCATCAACGTGATGCCGGCCGCCTGCATCGCGACGTCGGTGCCGGTCGCCATGGCGATGCCGATGTCGGCGGCGGCGAGCGCGGGGGCGTCGTTGATGCCGTCGCCCACCATCGCGACAATGCCGGCGCTGCGGATCTTCAGATCGCGAATCACGCGGGCTTTGTCGTCAGGCAGGACTTCGGCATGGAATTCGGCGATGCCGAGCGCCTCGGCGACGCTCGCCGCGCTGCCGTGGTTGTCGCCGGTGACGAGCACGCTTTTGACGCCCATTTGCGCGAGCCGTTCGACGGCCGCGCGGGCGGTCGGTTTGACGGTGTCGCCGAAGGCGATCAGCGCGAGCGCGGTGTGCGCAAGCGGTGTGCGCTCCATCAGCCACGAAACCGTGTTGCCGGCGGCTTCGAGCTGTTTTGCGCGCTCGGCGAGTTGTGGCGGCGATACGATGCCGAGTTCGTTGAGCCAGCGCGTGCTGCCGAGCGCCAGGGTGCGGCCATCCAGGTCGGCTTCTACGCCGCGGCCGGGCACCGCGCGTGCGGCGCTTGCTGTAGGTGTCGCAACCGGCGATTCCATCGCGACATTCGCCACCGCAACGGACGCTGAAGCTGCCCGCGCCTCAACACCGCCATTCGCCGGCGAGTCTTCAACCGCAGTGTCGTCTCGAAGCGTGCCCGCCTGCGCCGCTTCATACGCCTTGACCACTGCCCGCGCCAACGGATGATCGCTATGCCGTTGCACGGCCGCGGCGAGCGCTAATGCCTCGTCGCGTCCCATGCCGCCGATTGCCTCGAACGCCGTCACCGACGGTTGCCCGAGCGTCAGCGTGCCGGTTTTATCGAACGCGACGATCGTCACCCGATGCGCGGTTTCCAACGCCTCGGCGTCCTTGATCAGCACGCCGCGCCGCGCAGCAACGCCGGTGCCGGCCATGATGGCCGCAGGCGTCGCCAGTCCGAGCGCGCACGGGCACGCAATCACCAGCACGGCGACCGCATTCAGAATCGCGGTTTCACCGCCCGCGCCTGCAATCAGCCAGCCCACCAGCGTGAGCGCCGCAATCGCCAGGATCGCCGGCACGAAGATCTCGCTGACACGGTCGACCAGACGCTGGATCGGCGCCTTCTCGGCCTGCGCGCTTTCCACGAGGCGGATGATTCGTGCCAGGGTCGTTTCCGCGCCGATCGCGGTGGTTGTCACCGCAATCGCGCCTTCGCCGTTGATCGAACCGGCGGTAACCGGATCGGCGGCCTGCTTCGGCACCGGCAGGCTTTCGCCGGTAATCAGCGATTCGTCGATATGGGTGCGGCCTTCGAGTACCGCGCCGTCGACCGGCACGCGCTCGCCGGGACGCACGATCACTACCGTGCCGACCCGCACCTGCGCGAGCGGTACTTCCCGTTCGTCCGCGCCGACGCGGATGCGCGCACGGTCGGGGCGCAGCGCGTTAAGCGCGCGGATCGCATCCGTGGTCTGGCGCTTGGCGCGCGCTTCGAGCCATTTGCCGAAACGCACCAGCGTAATCACCACCGCCGACGCCTCGAAATACAGATGCGTCATGTCGCCTGGATGGGTTGCCAGTTCGTAGACGCTGATGCCATAAGCCGCCGACGTGCCGAGCGCCACCAGCAAGTCCATGTTCCCGGCGCCGGCCCGCACTGCACGGTAGGCCGCGCGATAGAAGCGCGCGCCGAACACGGCCTGCACGACGGTGGCAAGGCCGAATTGCAGCCACGGAGAAAGCATGGCGTGCAAGCCGAACCATTCCCCGACCATCGGTAGGATGAGCGGCAGCGTCAGCACAGCCGAAGCGAGCACGGCCGCCAGTTCACGGCGGGTCTGGTTGCGTTTGCTGTCGGCAGAGGCGGCCGTGTCGGAGACGGACGCCGGTGCGTCTGGCGGCACCATGAGCGTCGCCTCGTAGCCGGCTTTCTTGACCGCTGCGATGAGCGCGTCCGTGTCGGCTCCGGCGCTTGGGTCGGCTGGATGGACGGTCGCCGTTTCGGTCGCCAGATTCACCGACACGCTCGCGATGCCAGGCACCTTCGCGAGCGCCTTCTCCACGCGCATCGCGCACGAGGCGCAAGTCATCCCGCCGATCGCCAGTTCCGTGACGTGCGAAGTTTCCGCCGATGTGACGTCCGGGCGCGCCGACGGCGTGGCTTCGTAGCCCGCTTTGCGTACGGCGCTGGCGAGCGTTTCGGGGTCGACGGCAGCGTTGCTGTCGATGCTGGCTTTTTCAGTGGCGAGATTGACTGAGGCGCGCGTGACGCCCGGCACTTTCGCCAGCGCCTTTTCCACGCGCATCGCGCATGAGGCGCAGGTCATTCCGCCGATGTCGAGTTCGGTGGTTCTGGAGGGCAGGGCGTCCGCGGGACGCAGCGTTGTGGCAAGTTCGGTCATGGCAGGCAAGGCTCGTCGCGGCATTGGGCCGCATCATGAACCGAGTATTAACCTTCCCATGATGGGAAGGTCAAGGCTGTTTTTTGTAGCGCGTTGAAGCGCCGCCAACCGCGCCACCCTAATGCGTTGCCGAAAGCGCCCGGGATGTCCGCCAGTCGATCGGGTCCATGGCGCTAGCTGCGCAAACGGGGAACGGGCGCCTGAGTCGCGAGACGGTTGGCGAGCAAAAAAGCCTAGAACGCCGGCGGCGCGTCCAGCATCGCCTGGCCAACGGCCTTCTGTTCATCGGCGGTGCGGGCCAGCAGGGCTTCGGCCGCGCCGCGCCGGTCGGCGGCTTCCTTGTTCTGGCCGAGTTTCCATTTGCCGACCAGTCGTGTGACCTCGATCTCGAGACCGACGATCGCCCCCAGCATCTGGGCGATATAGTCGGCCGGCGCGTCTCCCATCTTCCAGGGCACCGCTTCGCCCGCTTCCATCTTGCGGGTTAGCCGCGCGACCAGGCCACGCACGAACGCCTCGTCGTCGCGCACGGTGATCCGGCCGTGCGCATGGACCACCATATAGTTGTAAGTCGGCACCTGGCGATGCGTCTCGTGCTTGCTCGGATACCAGGTCGGCGAAATATAGGCGGCGGGCCCCTGGAAAATGACGAGCGCTTCCGGGTTGGCGGCGACTTCCTGCCAGACTGGATTGGCACGAGCGACGTGGGCGCGGAGTATGCCGTGGGAATGCGCGGGCGCCGCGTCGCTCCCTCCGGGAACTGGCTGCGCGTCGAACTCGAATGGCAAATGGTTCGCGTCGAGCCCATTCGGCCCGTGCGTAATCAGCGCGCCGAACGGCTGCTCGGCGATCAGGCGGTGGAGAACCTCTGGACGATTCTCTTCAAAATGGGCTGGCATATACATAAAACGCTCCGGATACAGAAGGGCGGTGAGGAGTTGGAAAGGGCGGCCGGCCGGGCATGAACCCACGCGGGAGTGGCAAAAATCGTCAACCGTACTGTAAATGGTGTCCGCGGGCTCATTATCAGGCGCTATTCCTGCCTTTGCCCTTGCCTGGTGAGCAAGGATACGATACAACCCGATGTTGTCGGAACCGCGAGCCGCGGATTGGCTGCGCTGGGCTTAGGGAGGCCACGCAAACAGGTTCCGTCGCGCACCGACGTCTCCCTTAGGACCGCACGTTCTGCCACCTGAACGAATGATAAAAAATCGCCAAGAACTGTTTTCGCTTCACTGGACCTGCGCGTCGCTCGCAGGCCTCGCATTTCTGGCCGGTTGTGCGTCGACGCCTTCCACGACGCAAAAAACCACCGGCTGGATCAAGGATGAAGTCGCCGATTCATATGTATTCGGCTATCCGCTGGTGCTGATGGGCGTTGCGCGCGACGCGGCGGTCGGCACCGATCCGGGCCAGGCGCCGGTCAATACGCTGCGCCACGCGCAGGCCCTGCCGCCGATCGGCGCAGCCAATCCGCTGCAGCCGAGTCTCGACACGCTCGATTCGACCGGCTGGCTGGACGTCGGCAGCGAGCCGGTGATCGTGTCGCTGCCCGACTCGCACGGCCGCTACGTCGACGCCCGCGTGCTCGACATGTGGACCAATGTCGTCTGGTCGACCAGCTCGCAGTTCGCCACCCGCGCTGCGGGTATCAAGGCGCAAACGATTGCCTTCGTCGGCCCGGGCTGGCAGGGCGATTTGCCCAAGGGCGTGACGCGCGTCGCCGTGCCGACCCGCAACGCATGGGTGAGCGTGCGCATCCAGTCTAACGGCACCCGCGATCTGACGGCGGTGCGCAAGCTGCAGCACGCCATCCGTGTCGCGCCGCTGAGCGTCTACGCCGGCGACACGCGCTCGGCGCAGATTTCGCCGCCGCGCAGCAATGCCGCCGATGCCGCCGCCATGGCCGCTTCCGGCACACCGGCCGCGCGAGTTGCCGCGCTCGACGCGAACGGTTTCTTTAGCCGGCTCGCGCAGGCTTTGCCGGACAACCCGCCGATGCCGGCCGATCCGCACGCACTGAAAATCCTGTCTGACTTCGGCGTGACGCCCGGCGATCCGGTGAAGCTCCCGAACGCGCCGGAGGCGGTTGCCGCGGGTCTTGCCGACGGCCACGAGCGCGTCGTCACACCGCCGTCCAATCTGCTGAGCGGCAATGGCTGGAGCTGGTTCGGCGACGGCGTCGGCAACTACGGCCCCGACTACGCGATGCGTGCTTACGCCGCGGCCACTCAGCCGGGTATCGGCACCAAGGACGACGAAGTGCGCGCGGTCGTCACCCAGGACAGCGACGGTCATGCGCTCAACGGCGCAAACCGTTATGTGATCCATTTCGCGCCGAACCAGTTGCCACCGGTACGCGGCTTCTGGTCTATCACGGCGTACACGAAGGACGGCGCGTTAGGCGAAAGCGCGCCGGCGCGTCTGGCAGTTGGCGATCGCAACGGCGTGCGCCGCAATCGCGACGGTTCGCTCGACGTGACGGTGTCGTCGGTGCGCAGCAGGAGCGGCAACTGGCTGCCGGCGCCGCGCACCGATCTGCAACTGGTGCTGCGTCTGTACGCGCCGAAGCCGCAAGCGACTGACGGTAGCTGGCAACCGCCCGCCGTCGTGCGTCAGTAAATTGCGTCGGTGAAATGCATGCGTGGTGCTATGCGTCACGGCTGTGACAGCAATGCATGAGTGACGCATAAATCCACCCATGTCCGCCGCTTTGTGCCGGCGGACATGGGCTGCTGTAGCGTGCAACAATGTGTAAGCCACGGCTTACATTGCTATCCCGCGTAAGATTCACCACTTATACTGCCGCTTGCGGGATTTTCGTTTCGCGGCGGGCTTGCCGCCGCATTACCCAAGACCGAGCATGGCAAGCCTCAATAAAGCATCAATCGCCTCTTCCATGCAGACCATGCGCAACGTCGCGCAGTCACGCCGCACCCGGCGTGTCATCACGGGTCTGCTGATCTTCCTCGTATTGTTCGGTCTGCTGGGTTTTTTCGCGGCGCCGCCGTTGATTCGCCACATTGCCGAACAGCAACTCAGCAAGCAGCTCGACCGGCCTGCCACGATAGGCCGCATTGCGCTCAATCCCTACACGCTCAAACTCGAAGCCGATCGCGTGCATATCGGCGAGCGTGGCGGCGCGGGCGACTTCGTCGATATTTCGCGGCTTATCGTGCAGCCGTCATGGAGTTCGCTGTTTCGCGGCGCGCCGATCGTCGACGAAATACAACTCGATTCGCCGCGTTTTCATATTGTTCGCTACGATGCGCAGCGCTTCAATTTCACCGACCTGATCGAGAAATTCTCGAAGCAGCCGGCCACACCCAATAGCAAGCCGACACTCTTTTCAGTGTCGAACATTCGCCTCGAAAACGGCCAGATTACGTTCGACGACAAGCTGCTCGGCGTCATGCACGTGATCGATCAATGGAAGCTCGGCATTCCGTTCATCGCCACGCTGCCTTCGAAAACCGATATCTTCGTCGAGCCGTTGCTGCGCGCACGCATTGACGGCAGTCCGCTTGCTATCGACGGCAAGACCAAGCCGTTTGCCGCGTCGCGCGAATCGGAAGTGTCGCTGCGCTTCGACGGGCTCGACGTGCCGCGTCTCATGTCCTACGTGCCGACCAGGCTGCCCGTGATTGTGCAGAGCGGCAAGTTGTCCACCGATCTCAAGCTCAACTTCGTGATGTCCAACGACGCGCCTTCGCTGCGCGTGGCGGGCACGGTTGATTTGAACGACGTGGACATGCTCGATCAGGGCAAGGCGCCGTTCTTCGCCGCGCGCGCGGTGCATGTGGCTGCCGCGACGCTCGAGCCGCTGAAGAGCCTGTATCACTTCGACGACATCCGCATCGACGCACCCAGCGCCAATCTCGCTCGCGATAAAGAAGGTGTGTTGAGCGTCGAGAGAATGTTCGCGACTGCGCCTGCTGCGAAGGCGTCTGCCGTTGCGTCTGCCTCTGCGCCGGCTTCCGCGGCGGCCAAAAACGCGGCGAGCGCGCCGGCCGCGGCATCCGGTGCGGGCGTCACGGACAAGCCCGCTCAGCCTCTGGACCTGTCGATCAAGCGTTTCGCGCTCAATGACGGTACCTTGAATATTCACGACGAAGCTGCCTCACGACCGGTCGATCTCGGCCTGCAAAAACTGGCCGTCACGCTGACCGACTTCTCGACGCTCGCGACTGCTCCCGCGCAATACGCGCTCAATACCGACTTCAAGGATGCAGCCGGCTCGCTCGGCGTGGCCGGTGCATTCGGCCTGGTCACGAAGACTGCCAACGCAAAGCTCGATCTGAAGTCACTGCCATTGCCGCTGTTGCAGCCGTACCTCGACGCGACGACGGCGGCGCAAGTGGTCGACGGTGCGCTGTCCGCTAACGCGAACGTCGGCGCGAACTGGTCGAAGTCGCCAGCGGCTGTGATGGTCACCGATACGCAACTGGATCTGCAATCGCTCAAACTCGCGGCGCGCGGCAGCAAGGCGCCAGTCGTCTCGCTCGCGCAAGGCCAGGTGTCGATCAAGCAGGTGGACGTGGTGGGACGCACGGCCGATATCACCGGCGTCGATACGACCGGCCTGGTGGTCAACGCGCAGCGTCTGAAAGATGGCAGCATCGACCTCGCCGCGCTCGCCGGTCCGCATCAGGCCGAGCAGCAGCGCACGGCGATTCATGCGGTGAAGAAGGCGGAAGCAGAAGGGCCCGCCTGGCACTACAAGATCGGCGAACTGAACCTGAAAGACGCGACCGCCAATTTCACGGACAACACCACGCCGAGTCCCGTGAAACTGAGCGTGACGCCGCTACAACTGAAGGTGCAGCAGATCAGCGACGATCTGAGCAAGCCGCTGCCGGTCGATCTGCAAGCGACGCTCAACAAGAAAGGCACGCTCGGCGTAAAAGGCGCCGTCACGGCGGCACCGCTCAAGGTGGCCGTCAAGGTGAACGCGAACCGCCTGGATGCGGCGGCCTTCGAACCGTACTTCGGCAACAAGCTGAATGCGCTGATCGCGAGCGCGTTGCTCAACGCGAATGGCGATCTCGCGCTGAATCAGGCGAAGGCGTTGAAAGCGACGTACCGCGGCGACATGGCACTGGTCGACGTGCGGATGCTCGACAAGGCGACATCCGACCCGTTCGCGGGTTGGAGTTCGCTCGCGCTGACCAACCTGAAGGCCGATTACGACGAACACGGCACGGTGGTCGACGCGGGCCGCGTCACCTTCACGAAGTTCTATGGGCGTGTGCTGCTCGACGCGCAAGGCAAGTTGAATCTCAGCGAAGTGGTTGCGCACGAAAGCGGCGCCGCGCAATCGCTGACACGCGACAAAAGCGGCACGGAACCCGTGCCGTTGACGCCACAAGCTGCATCGGACGTATCGTTGGCTCAGGCGGCGTCCGCGCCGGTACCGGCGTCGTCTGCCACGCCCGCCACGGTCACGGCCGCAACGCCGCCGCAAAGTCCTGTCAAACTGCACTTTGGCCAGCTTGTGCTGCAACAGGGCCGCGTGACCTACACCGACAACTTCATCAAACCGAACTACACGGCGAACCTGGTCGGCATTCAGGGCACGGTCGGCGCGTTCGGCACGGAATCGACGACCTCTGCCCCCGTGGACATTGCCGCGAAGCTGGCGGCCAATGGACCGCTGTCGATTCGCGGCACGGTCAATCCGCTGATTGCAAAGCCGGCGCTCGATTTGACTGCGAGCGCGCACGATATCGAACTCACCAACCTCACGCCGTATTCGGCTAAATACGCCGGGTATCCGATCACCAAGGGCAAACTGAACGTCGATCTGCACTACAAGCTCGATAACGATCAGTTGAACGCCGACAACCACATTTTCATCGATCAACTCACGTTCGGCGATCACGTCGAGAACAATACGGCGACCAAGCTGCCGGTGCGTCTCGCGATCTCGCTGCTGAAAAATTCGCGCGGCGAAATCGACGTGAATCTGCCGGTGTCAGGTTCGTTGTCGAATCCGGAATTCAGCATTGGCGGCCTGATCTGGCATGCGGTGCTCAATCTGCTGCAGAAGGCCGTCACCGCGCCGTTCTCGCTGATCGCCAATGCCTTCGGCGGCAATGGCGAAGAATTAGGCTATGTCGAATTCGATCCGGGGTCGGCGAAACTGTCGGACGCTGCGGACAAGAAGCTCGACACCATCGTGAAAGCGCTCGCCGACAAGAGTTCGATCCGTATCGATCTGATTGGCCGCGTCGATCCGGCCGTCGACGAACCGGGCCTGCGGACGCAATACGTCGAACGCGAGGTTAAGCAGCAGAAGATCAAGGACGTGGTGGGCAATGGCGAGAGCGTGGATCTGTCGACTATTACCGTGGATCCGAAGGAATACGACAAATACCTGGCCAAGGCCTACAAGGCAGCCGACTTCAAGAAGCCGCGCAATTTTGTCGGCTTGACCAAGAGCCTGCCGGACGACGAGATGAAGGCCGCGATGGCCGCCAACGCTCCGATCGACGACGCCAGCTTGCGTCAGCTCGCGCAGCAACGGGCGCAAGCCGTGCAGCAATATCTCGAGGGCAAGATCGACAGCAGCCGAGTGTTTATCGTTGCGCCGAAGCTGACTGCAGACGGTATCAAGGACAAGGGCGCCACGACGCGGGTGGATTTCGGGTTGAAGTGATGTGGTGTGGTGTGGATGCACGCCGCCGCACGTTTCGTGTGTCGGCGGCATGCGTTCAGGCGGCGCGCGTCGGCGCCTTCTTCAATACCGTCTGCTCGATCACGCGCGCGAGCGTGTCGAATGCCGGGCCGATCTTTTCGTTCGCCACGCACGCGTATCCCAGCAACAGTCCGCGCCGTGCGGGCGTCTCGCTGCTGTAGTAGGCGGCGAGCGGCCGCACGATCACACCGGCGTCGTAAGCGGCGGCCGTTACCGCGCGATCGTTCGCATGATCGGGCAGGCCGAGCACCAGATGCAGGCCGGCCTCGTCGCCCATCACGGGAAGTTCGTCACCGAAACGCGCGGTGATCGCGTCGATCAGAATCTGCCGGCGCTCGCCGTATAACGCGCGCATACGGCGAACATGCGACGTGAGATGGCCGTCCATGATGAAGTCGGTCATCACGGCCTGCTGCATTAGTTGCCCCTCGCGATAAAGCTCGGCCACGCCCGTGCGGAACGTATCCACCAGATGCTCCGGCGCGATCATGTAGCCGATCCGCAAACCCGGAAACAGCATCTTCCCCAAGCTCCCCACGTAGATCACCTGGCCGGCGTCGTCGAGTCCTTGCAGCGACGCGAGCGGACGGCTGCCGTAGCGGAACTCGCTGTCGTAGTCATCCTCAATGATCCAGACGTTGTGCTGGCGTGCATACTCGAGCAGCGTGCGGCGGCGCGCGAGACTCATCACCATGCCGAGCGGATATTGGTGCGACGGCGTGACGAGCGCGAGGCGCGGAGGCTGTTGCAAATCCTGTTCGCGTGGGTTGAGGCCTTCGTCATCAACCGGCACGGGTACCAAGGTGATCCCCGACGATTGCAGCACGCTGCGCGCGCCCCAATAGCACGGCTCTTCCACCCACGCGCGATCGCCGACGTCGGTCAATAAACGCACCGCCAGATCGATCGACTGATGAATGCCCGTCGTGATGATGATCTGGTCCGGTGTGCAATTCACCGAGCGCGCGACCCGCAGGTAATCGGACAACGCGCGCCTTAAAGGCCGATAGCCGCCGCCGGGCGCATAGGTCAGTAGATCGGGATTGGCTTCTTTCCACAGCCTTGCCTGCAAGCGGCTCCATGTGCGCGCCGGGAATTCGGCGACGTCCGGCACGCCCGGCATGAACGCGCCCCACTGTTTGGCGGAGACGCCGGCCTGATCGATGAGCCTTCGCCCGCGCGTGGAGAGATCGCCCAGATCGCGTTTTGGCGGCTTTGAGGCCTCGGCAGCTTGATCGGCACCTTCCGCATCGACGCTCGCCACCGCCGGCTTCCTGCGCATATTCACGGCCGCCGTGTCCGGCCGCGTGTCGGCGACATAGGTGCCGCTGCCGGTGGTCGAGATCACATAGCCTTCGGCAGTCAACTGGTCGTAGACGTGCAGCACCGTGTTGCGCGCGATGCCGAGGTCCTCGGCGAGCATGCGCGAACTCGGCAGCTTGGTGCCGGGCGGCAACTGGCCGGTCAGGATGGCCTGCTGCATCAGCCGCAACGTCTGTCTGTAGACCGGTTCGGCGGCGGCGCGGTCGAGCCGTGCAGCAAGCCAATCCGACAAAATCACGGTGTCCAAGTGGTTCTATCCGGAATAATGAAATGGTTCCATATTGTAGAACCGTAAGAGACTATAGTGAGCCACGCAATAAATGCAATCCCGCTGTTTTGCAGGGGGAGCCGGCCGGACCGCAGAGGAGACTAGTGCGATGAAAACCGATGACGTGATCGTCAGCTTTCGAGGTGTACGCAAGACGTACGACGGCGAAACGCTGGTCGTCAAACAACTCGATCTGGATATCTATCAGGGTGAATTCCTGACGCTGCTCGGACCGTCCGGATCAGGGAAAACCACATGTCTGATGATGCTGGCGGGCTTCGAATTTCCCACCGGCGGCGAGATCTGGCTCGACGGCACGCTGCTCAATACCGTGCCGCCGCACAAGCGCAACATCGGCATGGTGTTTCAGAACTACGCGCTGTTTCCGCATTTGACGGTCGAGCAGAACGTCGCGTATCCGCTCACGGTGCGCAAACTCTCCGCCGAGGAGCGCGCGCACCGCACGAATAACGCGCTGAAGATGGTGCGCATGGAGAGCTTTGCAAAGCGTTATCCGGCGCAGCTTTCCGGCGGCCAGCAGCAACGTATTGCGTTGGCGCGGGCGCTCGTGTTCGAGCCGAAACTGGTGCTGATGGACGAGCCGCTTGGCGCACTCGACAAGCAGTTGCGCGAACACATGCAGTACGAACTTAAATCATTGCACGAAAAGCTTGGCGTCACCTTCGTGTACGTCACGCACGATCAGGGTGAGGCGCTGACCATGTCCGACCGCGTTGCCGTGTTCGATAAAGGCATCGTCCAGCAACTCGATACCGTGGACCGCCTGTACGAATCGCCGTGTAACGAGTTCGTCGCGAACTTCATCGGCGACAGCAACAAGCTGCGTGGCACGATCGCGAACGTCGACGGCGAGTACTGCGAGTTTCATCTGATTGACGGCACGCGCCTCACCGGCCGCAATATCGGTGGCGCGCGGGCGGGCACGCCGGCGGTCGCATGCATCCGGCCCGAGCGCATGAAGCTCGCTAACCTGGCGAATGGCGCCGCGCGGCCCGGTGCCAATGCGCTCGCCGGTGAAGCGCGCGGGCTGATCTATTTCGGCGACCACGTGCGGATGCGCTGCGGCCTGCCGGAGCAGGACGAGTGCTTCGTCAAGGTGCCGCTCGGTACTGACGCACTCGAAACCTTCGCACCCGGCGCGCCGGTCGCGCTGGAGTTCGCGCCCGAGCATCTGCGGGTGTTCGCAGGGGCGTGAAGGCGCTGTTGCAGGTAGTTCGACGTGAAGTGAGCAGCACATCGGCAGCACATCAGCAGCACATAAGAAGTCGCACCATACCTGGCTGAAGTTGAAAGCACACCACCAAAGGAGAGCAACACACCATGAGCACCATGAGCAAGATCGGGAAATCGCGCTGCGCCATCGCTGTCGGTGCTGTGGCGCTCGCGCTAGGCGCCGCGCAGGTCAATGCCGCTGAACTGACGGTCGTCAATTTCGGCGGCGCGAATGGCGACGCGCAAAAGGTCGCCTTCAACCAGCCGTTCGAAACGCAAACCAGCAACAAGGTGACCGCCGTCGAATACAACGGTGAGCAGGCCAAAGTGAAAGCGATGGTCGAAGCGAAGCATGTGAATTGGGACGTGGTGGAAGTTGAGTCGGGCGACATTGGCCGCGGCTGCGATGAAGGGCTGTACGAGAAGCTCGACTGGTCGAAGATCGGCAAGAAGTCGGATCTGATTCCTGAGGCGCCGCAAACGTGCGGCGTGGGTTTCTTCGTGTGGTCGACGGCGCTCGCGTATAACGCCGACAAGCTGAAAACCGCGCCGACCGGCTGGGCCGACTTCTGGGACGTGAAGAAATTCCCGGGCAAGCGCGCGATGCGCAAGGGCGCGCGTTACAACCTCGAATTCGCGCTGATGGCCGACGGTGTGGCACCGAAGGACGTCTACAAGGTGCTCGCCACCAAGGAAGGTCAGGACCGCGCGTTCAAGAAGCTCGACGAACTGAAGCCGAATATCCAGTGGTGGGAAGCGGGTGCGCAGCCGCCGCAATTCCTCGTTGCGGGTGACGTGGTGATGTCCACCGCGTACAACGGCCGGATCGACGCCGCGCAGAAGGAAGGCAAGAACCTTAAGGTTGTGTGGAACGGCAGCATTTACGACCTCGACTATTGGGCGATTCCGAAGGGCACGCCGAACAAGGCGCTGGCTGAGAAGTACATTGCCTATTCGATCTCGTCGAAGCCGCAGCAGGACTACGCGCACAACATCGCGTACGGTCCGGTGAACGTGGCGGCCATCAAGGCGCTCGATGCGAAGACGCTTGCCAATCTGCCGAACTCGCCGGCTAACGGCAAGAACGCGGTGCTGCAGAATCTTGCGTTCTGGACGGATCATGGCGATGAACTGGAGCAACGTTTTTCGTCGTGGGCTTCGAAGTAATTAGCTGGGTCTGAGGAGGCGCGGCTCGATTAAGTCGAGTTGCGCTTTGACGGAGTAACGCAAGGCGCGCGCATGTCGGTCCGACGTGCGCGCGGTACGACGCAAAAGCAGGAGACGAGGTGTGACTACGATGACGATCGCCGCCGATTCAACGCCTGAGTCGACTATTCGGCTCAAGCGAGAACTGAAAGCAGCGGAAGCGAAAAAGCGCGCAATGGCGCTGCTGCTGATCGCACCGCTCGCCATTTTTCTACTGCTGATTTTTGTCGTGCCTATTGGCGCGCTGCTGACGCGCGCCGCGCAAAATCCGGAAGTGGTGGGTGCCTTGCCACATACGCTGCAAGCATTGAGTGGTTGGGATCGCAAGACGCTGCCTCCCGATGCCGCCTACGCCGGATTGGCCGTTGACCTGACTGCGGTCGCCGATAGCGACGGCATGGGTGCGCTGGCACGCCGCCTGAACGTCGAAATTCCCGGCTACCGGTCTCTGGTAGCAAAATCGGCACACGCCATGCCGTTCGCCGACGACAACAGCAAGCCGCTTAACCTCACGCCTGCCCAGATCCACGCGAAGTTCGTCGAACTTGACGAGCGCTGGAACGACGTCGCGTATTGGCAGGCGATCGCAAAGAATTCAGGTGCGTATTCGCCGTTTTATCTATTGGCTTCTCTGGACCATAAGCAGGACGCGTTCGGCCATATTATTCCGACCGACCCCGACCAACAGATCTACCTCGCCGTATTCAGCCGTACGTTTGTGATCGGTGCAGCCGTCACGTTTTTCGCGCTCCTGCTCGGCTATCCGCTCGCTTACTGGATCTCGACGCTGTCCGACCGTCGCGCGAATCTGGTGATGATTCTTGTGCTGATTCCGTTCTGGACGTCGATCCTCGTGCGTGTCGCGGCGTGGATCGTGATTCTGCAAAGCGAGGGCCTGGTGAACAAAGCGCTGATCGCGAGTGGCCTGCTGCATGACCCGCTGTCGCTGCTGTTCAACCGCACCGGCGTGTACATCTCGATGACGCACATTCTGCTGCCGTTCATGATCCTGCCGCTGTACAGCGTGATGAAGTCCATCCCGCCGACGTATCAGCGCGCCGCGATTTCGCTCGGCAGCCATCCGTTTGCCGCGTTCTGGCGCGTGTACGTGCCGCAGACGTATCCGGGCATCGGCGCAGGCGCGCTGCTGGTGTTCATTCTGGCGATTGGTTACTACATCACGCCGGCCTTGCTCGGCGGGCCGGGCGATCAGATGGTCAGCTACTACGTCGCGTATTTCACCAACGTGACAATCAACTGGGGCATGGCGTGCGCGCTCGGCGGTTTGCTGCTCGCCGCTACGCTTGTGCTGTATGTCATCTACGGGCGCTTCACGCGTTCGTCATTGAGCCTCGGCTGATTGCCCGAACGGAGCCTACTCGCGATGAAACTTGCCAAGCCCTTGTTTGCGCCGCATACGTCTTTCGTTGAGCGCGTGTGGTACTTCACGCTGCGCGCGCTTGCCGTGCTCACGCTGCTGTATCTGATCCTGCCGGTGTTAGCGATCGTGCCGCTGTCGTTTTCGTCGAGCACGTTTCTGGTGTATCCGATTCCAGGTTGGTCGCTGCGCTGGTATGAAAACCTGATCGGCTCCGATGAATGGCGCATGGCAGCAAAGAATAGCTTTATCGTCGCGCCGTCGGCGACTGTGGTGGCGACTGTGCTCGGCACCTTGGCCGCGATCGGCCTGACTAAAGCCAACTTCCGTG
This sequence comes from Paraburkholderia haematera, assembly GCF_905220975.1. Classification (GTDB taxonomy): domain Bacteria; phylum Pseudomonadota; class Gammaproteobacteria; order Burkholderiales; family Burkholderiaceae; genus Paraburkholderia; species Paraburkholderia haematera. The sequence goes on from NZ_CAJNBK010000006.1 coordinate 134,636, forward strand.
GCAAGGCGCTGCTGATGGCAATCCTGATTTCGCCGATGATCGTGCCGGTGGTGGTGGTCGGTGTCGGCATGTATCTGTTCTTTGCGCCGCTTGGATTGGCGAATACGTATATCGGGCTGATTCTCGCGCATGCGTCGCTCGGAGTTCCGTTCGTTGTGACGACGGTGGCGGCGACGTTGCAGGGCTTCAACTACAACCTGGTGCGTGCGAGTTTGTCGCTGGGTGCGAATCCGGTGAAGACGTTTTTCCGCATCACGTTGCCGGTGATTGCGCCGGGTGTGATTTCGGGTGCGTTGTTTGCGTTCGCGACCTCGTTCGATGAGGTGGTCGTTACGCTGTTTCTGGCCGGCGCGGATCAGACGACGCTGCCGCGTCAGATGTTCACGGGTATTCGCGAGAACATCAGCCCGACTATTGCGGCGTTGGCCACGATTCTGATTGTGTTTTCCACCAGCCTGTTGCTCGCGTTGGAATGGTTGCGGGGAAGGAATGCGGCGCGGGCGGTGAAGGCGTAATTTTCGCACCGGGTGACAGCCGTTATGCAGCATGATTGTCAACGTGTAGATTTTCCGACGCGATTCTAAGAATGTTCCCATTCCGTCCCGGTCTGCGTCTCTTCATACTCGGAGCCTTCTTAAAGAAGATGCGCTCGACGCAGATAAGCGATGAATTTTCAGCTAACGGTGCTAGCTATTGCGCTGGCTTTGTCAGGCTGCACGGGTCATGCCGCGCGTGAGCGTCTCGGCATTGAAGATGCCACGGTCCTGAAGACGGGAATCGGCGCATCGCAAGACGAAGCAGCAGGCGCGGCGAACGCGCAATGGATCGGCGCATACGTCCCGATCGGCAACAGCCGCACTGCGCTGGCATCGTTGCAACAGCGGCTCGATCAATTGCCGGGCGACAAGACCGGCTACTTCCACGCAAAAGCACAATGCTGGATCGACGCCGCTCAGCAGGCACGGCAGGCCAACGATCACTGGGGCTTCGTTGAGGAAGCCATCGGCCAGGCTGCGGTGATCACAATGAGTCTCGAAAACGGCACGCCGTTGTCCGCTGCCAATCCAGTTTTGCGAACCGTGTCGACGGTGCGTCCTGATCTGTGGCAAATCGTTAATACCATCAAGGCCGACTCTGCCACCGCCCAATGTCCGGAGGCGCAACAGCCTCTCGCGTGTGCTGAAGTCGAATTGATTCAGGCTGGGCATGACGCATGGGCGCGTAATTTCGCCTCCGCTGAAAAGCGTTTACCGGAGATTCAGGGCAAGTTGCGCAAGTCGGCCGAGACAGCATTGCAATGCGTGCAAGCGAAGCAGGTGTCGGTAGCACCGATGCGAGCACAGCAAAATATCACGCTGCGAGCGGACTCCCTTTTCCGCTTCAATGGTGCTAACGAGGCAGCGATTTTGCCGGCCGGTAAGAAACACCTCGACGACGTGGTGACCGGGTTGAGCAAGGTTTCAGCTATTCGCGAACTGAAGATCACGGGCTACGCCGACCGCCTCGGCAGTGATGTGTATAACCAGAATCTGTCTTTGCAACGTGCACAGACTGTCATGCGTTATCTGCGCGGCCACGGTGTGACATTGCCGATAGTCGCGCTGGGTCAAGGCAGTGCGAATCAGGTGGTTACTTGTAAGCAAACAAAGCACGATGAACTGGTGAAATGTCTTGCGCCCAACCGGCGCGTGGAGATCCAGTTCCTGGTCGCCGGCTCGTAGCTTGCCTGTGTATCGGGAATGACGGTGGGTATCGACGGATGATGTCGTTGTTAAATCGGCCAACATGTCGACTACTCAACGTCATATCCCGGTGTTATCTCATGTCCCTTAATCTTTATTCCCCGTAATTAACAGCGAGAGGCTGGCAAGCCTACATCCGAAGATATTTGCGGCTGGAAATCTCCGATAGATGACGCAGCAGATTATTTCGTTCGATTGCGGATTCTTTGGAGTTGTTGCCAATGATCGTTGCCTTGGTAAGTGGAAAATTAATTAGGAATACAATATATATGTCTACAATTTTGATTATCGACGACCATCCAGCATTTCGACTGGTTATCAAGACGCAGCTCATGCAATTGCTTGGCATCGAAGAAGTAATCGAGGCCGACAATGGACAAACTGCTGTCGAATTGGCGCGTCAGTACACTCCAAAACTTGCAATACTTGATCTCGATATTCCGCGTATCAGTGGGCTTGATGTCATCCCGCGCCTTAAGCTGGCGCATCCGGGGATTCGCATGCTGGTGTTGTCAGGTCAGGATCCGGCCACGTTTGCGCCACGGGCAATGCGCTCCGGGGCGCAAGGCTTCGTCGCTAAGTCGCAGGAAATGAAGGAAATCATCCGCGGCGTGGAGGCCGTACTGGCCGGTTATACCGTGTTTCCCGTAAGCGCTGCGGTTAGTGGACTCTCGTCCAATTCGGATGGTGCGCAAGAGGAAGACAGACTTACCCTGTTATCGGATAAGGAACTCGTCATCTTGCAGATGCTTTCGAAAGGCATGTCGAACAAGATAATTGGTGACGCGCTGTTTATCAGCAACAAAACCGTGAGTAGCCACAAGACCCGTATCATGCAAAAGCTAGGGGTAAAGTCGCTCGTTGAACTGATCGATCTGGCGCGCCGCTGCCGGATCGCGTCGTCGCAGTGAGCGAGGATGTCACGGCTAAATCAATGCATCACGCCATTCTTGTAAGCACCGATTCCACATGGGGACAGGCGAGCGGCCTGAGTGCAATGCTGGCACGTCTTGGTTTCAAGCCATGCACAGACTCAGGTGAGAAATCGGGTCGGGCCGCATTGGCGCTGGTCCACTGTGCTGCGGAGGATCGAGGTGAGACTTCGGCCTTCTCTCATCCCGTGATGGGTCCGCATGGCCTGCGATTTGCAGTGGTGCCGGCCGACATCGGCCCGTCGACGCGTGCTGAACTAGCTGAAAAATTCGACTGTCTTCTGACCGCACCTGTCGATGAGGTTGCCTTATGTGAAGCGTTGGCTTTGCGACGATACATTGCGCTCGCCCCGGGCGAACGTGTATCGCTGCGCGCCAAAGTTCTTGAACTTGCCTGTGGCGACGATGCAACTGCAGTCTGCTTGCTGCGTCTGATTATCAACACCAATCGAACCACACTCGCGCAGCTGTGTGACAAGGTCAAGGCAGGTTCGTGGGAAGAGGTGTGTAGCGCAGCGCATCGGATCGTAGGGTCGGCACGGATGCTCGACTGCTTCGGGTTGATCGCTTTGCTGATGCGTCTGGAAGATGCCGCGCGGGAGCGTGAGGTTGCGTTGGCGACCGCGCTTCTGCCGCTGGTGGTCGATGCACTCGAAAGTCTCGACGTATCAATGCAGGAAGCACTCGAGGTTGCAGGGCAGCACTAAGTTGCGGTCACTTTGTCTTTGGTGGCACGTTTGTTTGCACGTTCGGTGATCTATCTGATCACCAAAAGACGTCCGCGAGAACCGTCAGCTATCGCCTGCCCGGATGCGATGTCAGTGGAAGACATGGCATCCCGATACCGCATATATCGTGCGATGACCTTGGGTACGTAGTTCATTGTCTCCGCATAGGGCGGAATCTGCCCACCGTATTTCTGCACCGCGCCCTCGCCGGCGTTGTAAGCGGCGAGTACGAGTTGCAGGTCTCCGAACTGGCGCATCAATTGCTTCAGATAACGCGCTCCCGCTGCAATGTTCTGGCGCGGATCGAACAGATTCGATGCGCCGTGTCGCGCACCCGTGCCCGGCATCAGTTGCATGAGTCCGGTGGCGCCTTTAGGTGAAACAGCCTGCGGATTGCCCCCCGACTCGACGTCGATTACCGCCATCAGTAGCGCGCCGTCCATATCGGTGGCGCGTGCGGCTTCGTTGATCACCGGCGCGAGTGCCATGACGCGAGAGGCGACCGAAGGGGAAGGGCCCAGCGCAGGGCCACTTGATTGAGGGTAGCCCGGCTGGATGACAACAGATAGTGGTTTCGAGTCGTCGTCTGCGGCATCCGGTTGCGGTGAGGCCGTGGGTGTTGTCGGCGAGACGGTATCGTCCGCACTCGTCATTCCTCCGACCATCATGGCCACGCTGGATGTACCGTGGACGCGCGCTACCGCCGCTTCGGCTGCCTCTGTGCAGGTCGGCAGGGAAATCGCCCCTGCTATCAGACCGACCAGGAGCGATCGATGAAGGCGTATGGCCGGAAGCACCTCCTTCTGACAGGAGCGAACTCGTTTCTCTACTGCATCCGGGAATGCCGACAGCCACTTTTTCATACAGCGTGCCATCAATTGCCCGTCGGATTTGGGGAGTCATTCGCCGCGGAAATCCTGAAGGGCGACTGCATGCGTACTATCGCCTCCGAATCCAGTGACAGCGGCCAGCGGCCCGTGGCGATGCCGTCCACGAGTTTGACTTTGCACAGCGCGTCGCCATTTTTTGGTGAACCGTAAGGATCTCTGACCAGGTTATCCGGCTCGCGCGTCAGAATGCCCATCGTGCCGATACTGCCGATCACGTTGACCGCGTAGTAGAGCACCTTGTTCACCAGCGGCACGTACATGTTGTAGCAGTAGTGCACATGAATCTTCAAGAGGTTCGCATCCTGAATGTTCATTTGAGAGGTGGGGCCTAGCGTGTTGGAATCGCGATACATCAACGAGTCGTTCGGGATCTCCATGATGGGATTGGATGGATCAAGATAGACGCGTGGTTGCGAAAAATCTCGCACGGCTTCTGTTGTGGGATTCAGCACGGTAATAACGCTGAAATTGACTGCGTCTGCCTGTGCCTTGGCCAGCGCTGCCGCTACTCCATCGGCGTCAGCATGGCGCGCGTAGATCGGCGTAAGACCGCGGGCGAGGCCTGCTTGCATCGCCTTCATCGAGCCGTTGTTGACCGCTCCCTCGCGGGCAGCCTCAAGCACGGCGACGTCTAACGTCGATTTCGCCTGATACAGCAGCACGAACTGCACGGTTGCAAATCCCACGAAAAGCAGTGCCGGCGCGATGATGATGAACTCCACCATTGACTGACCCGACTGTCTGAGTCTGCGGGCGCTTCGAGTCAATCTCGGGCGAAGCGACTTGAGGTTCTGCAACATGGAACGGGGGTGATTCACCGGATGGCCTCGAAATCAAGGGTATCGCCGCTTGCAAGACCGTGCAACCGTGCAGTGCCTGCAGGCATTTCCAGGGTTTGGGTCGCGCGGAGGTTAAACAACATACGTCGCTTCGACACGTTAGGGCGGATCGCGACGATACGCTGGTGCCGATCAAGAAAAAGCACGTCGATGGCAAAACGCATGCCGAACGTGTGCACGGATCCGCAACGCTTGAGAAGCAACGCTTCGTCGTGTGGAAGATGGTCGTGGTCAAGCAGTCCGCGCATGCGCTCACGCGTGGTTTGCGTGATCGACACCTTGACGCCAAGGTCGCGTCCGCGAACGTGAAGGCGGGTCAAAATCACAGCAGACCTTCCTGCACGAACTTCATTGCGATCGGGAAACCCAGCACGATGAAGGTGATCGGGAAAATGAAGACCAACAACGGGAACACCAGTTTCACCGGTGCTTCCATCGCCTGCTTCTCTGCTCGCTGGAAGCGTTCAGAGCGGCGTTGTTCAGATTGAAATCGCAACGATTTCGCAAGTCCGGAACCCATCCGTTCTGCCTGGACGACTGCGCCCACGAGATTCGTCACTTCCTTGATGCGCAGCCGGTCGTCCAGTCGACGCAGCGATTCGGTGCGGTTCAGGCCGGACTTCAAGTCGCGAAGCACATGTTCGAACTCCCAGCGCAGTGGACCATCCGGACCCTTTTCGACAGCCTTCTGCAGGGCGCCATTGATATTCAGCCCTGCTTCGACGGCAAGCGTCAGAAAGTCGAGATAGATTGGCAGGTGCTTCACAATCCGCGCAACACGGCGGCGCCGGACATCCCGCGTCCAGATACGCGGGTAGAAGTACCCGAGCATGGCCACTCCAACCAGCACCCAAAACGAGAACATGCCGAGTGCGAGCATCAGTAGGAGCGCGACAAGCGAAGCCACTACGGAGGCGATGATCGACAAGGACAGGAATTGACGCGCGTTCATCAGGAACACGAGCGACGTCAGCCGTAGTTGCAGATCAGTCTTCTCGACGAGTTTCGCACTGAATTTATCGCCGAAATGGAAGTCGACGAACTTGACGAGTGGCCAAAGTACCCGCAGCGACTTGGGTAACGGATCAAGAAAAGTACGGCTCTCTTCCGGCACGACGCCCGTCAATCCAGTAACGGACTTAAAAACGATGACCCCGAGGACAATCACGCCGAGACTGACGGCAAAAGCAATAAATAGCAGCATAGGTTACACGTCGATATTGGTGATCTTGGAGATGGAGACGTAGCCGAGGACTTCCATCACACCGATCACTGCCAAGGTGGCCCAGCCAACGGGTTCGCTAAAGAGCGGGGCCATCGCCTTGGGTTCCATGAAGCGCAGAACCAGCATCAGAAACAACGGCAGACACGTCATCACAATGCCTTGCATGCGGCCCTGCGACGTAAGCGCCTTGATCTTGCCTTCCATCTGCAGTTTTTCGCGCAGCGTACGTGCGACGGACTCGAGTGCCTCGGCGAGGTTTCCGCCCACCTCACGCGCGATAGTGACGGCGGCCGTTACCATCAAGAAGTCGGGAATGGGGATACGTTTCTCGACGTTGCGCATGGCGATATCAAGATCAATGCCCAGACGGATCTCTCGCATCAGCAGGTCGAATTCCTGCGAGATAGGTGCGGCGCTTTCTTGCACGACAGCTTCCAGTGCCGCAGGAAAACTGGCACCGGCCCGCAGCGCACCGGACATCATCAGCAAGGCGTCGGGCAATTGTTTCTCGACGGCCTCGATACGTTTCTTGCGCATCCGTGCCAGGTATTTCTTGGGCAACATCATCGCGAGCGGCACGGACGCCAGCGCGACCAGAATGTTATGGCTTAGCAGGAAAACAATAATCGGCAGTCCGACGATGGCCAGCATGCTCCACGCAGCCATCTTTTGCTGGTTCACGAACACGAATGCGTCGGCAAGTGACGATTCGATTTCACCTGCCATCTGGCGCGAACCGGCTTTGATAGTGGAGGTCCCCGTACGGATGGCCATCCAGATCAGGAAAACGCTGCCGAAGAACGCCAGCGCGAGAATGATGGGAAGACTCATGACCGCTCGCTCAATCTATTCGTGTGAAGATTTCTGTATTCACGGGGATCCGCCTGCGGATCAACTCCTGATAGAAGTCAGGAATGTAGGCTGTTGGCACAAACTTGCCCTGGATCTTGCCCTGCTCGCTGAACCCTTCTTCCTTGAAGACGAAAACGTCCTGAAGCGTGATGACGCCCGACTCCATGCCGCTGACTTCCGTCACGTGGGTGACGCGACGGGAGCCGCAGGAGAAACGGGACTGTTGCACGATAATGTCGACCGCCGAGCAGATCTGTTCACGAATAGCCTGGACGGGAAGGTCAAGACCAGCCATCAGCGTCATCACTTCGAGACGCGCGATACAGTCACGCGGCGTGTTCGCGTGCGCGGTGGTGAGCGAGCCGTCGTGCCCGGTGTTCATTGCCTGCAGCATGTCCAATGCTTCGCCGCCCCGGCATTCGCCGATGACGATCCGGTCAGGACGCATCCGCAGGCAGTTCTTCACGAGATCGCGGATGTGCACTGCACCCTTGCCTTCCATGTTGGCGGGGCGTGCTTCGAGCGAAACGAGATTAGGCTGCGAAAGTTGCAGTTCGGCCGCGTCTTCCACGGTGACAATCCGCTCGTTGTCAGGGATGTAGCTCGACAGCACATTCAGCAAGGTTGTTTTGCCCGAGCCAGTACCACCTGAAATAATAATGTTCGCGCCCTGTTCCACGGCGGTGTGCAGGAACTCGAGCATTTCCGGCGACAACGTGCCGAATTTGATCAGGTCCTCGCCTTGCAGCTTGCGTTTGGAGAACTTCCGGATGGTGATGCTTGGACCTTTCAGCGCAAGGGGCGGAATCACAGCGTTCACACGAGAGCCGTCCGCGAGACGTGCGTCGACCATCGGCGAGCTTTCGTCGATCCGGCGGCCGATCGGAGCAACGATCCGCTCAATCGCACCGAGCACAGCGCGGTCGTCGGTGAAGATCACTGGCGAACGGGTCAGTCGTCCGGACTGCTCGATGAAAATTTCGTTATGGCAGTTGACCATGATTTCCGTCACGCTCTCGTCCGCGATCAATTCTTCAAGCGGTCCGAGACCGATGATTTCATCAAAGATGCTTTTTTTCAGGATCTCAATTGGAATGTCGGGAGTCCGGAAACTGCTGTCGTGATTGAAAATTTCGTCGAGCGCGGTGCTGACAGTTTTGCGCAACTCGTCTTCTTCCATACGCGCGACGTTCAGGCGGCGCAGGTCAAGCGCGGCGATGACCTTCATATGCGCCAGCTTACGCAGTTCGATTCCGTGTGGACTATTGATTGGTGCCACAGGCAACTCTTCTGCTGCCGTTTTCTTCGCGTGCAGGGGTTGCATGCGCAGCGGGGCTTCGACAGGCGCTGGCCGTGGGGCAGGGGTGCTCTCGCGTGGCGCTGCCTGTTGAACGTTGAACTGCGGCGCGGCGAGCGGCGCAGCCGGTTCAGCCACGTGGGACGGCGCGACGGCTGACGTTTGCGATGCGGCGCTTGTCCCGTTCAATGACCAGGCGTCGGCAGCTGTCTCGCCAGGCGCGGAGGATGATTGCGCATGCGTTGGTATCGCTGTCGCCGTCTGCGAACCGTGTGATGCCGGTGGGCTGTTCTGTTGCGGCACGGATGCTGCCTGTGCCTGTGCCTGTTCCTGCGCCGCGCGCGCGGCGCTCACCGGACGCATGATCTTGAAGGTCGCCGTGCCAATTTCGATCTGGTCCACTTCCGTCAGGGGGCCATAGCGCGTGATTGGCGAGCCATTGACGAGTGTAGCCGCGATACCGCCTTGGTCCTCGATGTAGTACGCGTTGTGTTCCCTCACGATGCGAGCTTGTAGCTTGCCGACCAGCATGCCCTTAACCAGGATGTCACAGCTGGCGTCCTTGCCGATGGTGCAACCCTGATCGATCGCGAAAGCGCGTACTGGCGCGTTACGGGTGTGTACTTGCAAATTGAGCATCTAACTTCTCCACGAGGTCCGGTCAGTTGCCTGAGTTGCCAAGAACGCCGACCTGCGGCGGCAGCTTGCCGTTGCCGGCAGGTTGCGCTGCGTTGGACGGAGCGGGCGGCGCAATCGGCGGGTTCTGTGCAGCGTTCAACATGAGCAGCGCGTCCGCGACGCCCGGCGGCGGCGTACTCACTGACGGCTGCGGAGGTAGAGGTTGGGACGGCACGTCGTTGCCGGGTTGAGGCCGGGTCTGGCCTGGAACCGGCGTGTACGAGAACCCTTCTTCGACCGGCGCTTGCACGGGCCTACTGCGAACTGGCTCGGGAGGCAACGCAGGGGTTGGGCCGATGGGTTGACGCGGTGCCGGCGTAAGCGCCGCCTTCTCCTCATCGTCGAGCAACGGATTGGGATTGCCATATTCCTTGCGATATCGCTGATCCATTTTGTCCGCGCGCGCCAGCAGATCCGTGTTGGGCGCCAGGTCCGGATCGGAAATGAGCGGCGTCACAAAAATTACGAGATCGCTCTTCTTAGCGCGGAACTTGTCCGAACGAAACAATTGCCCGATGATCGGCAATTTGCCGAGGAACGGCATACCGACGCTGTCCGTGAGGGCATCCGCGCTGACCAGGCCAGAAATGGCGAGAGTTTCGCCGGGGCGCATCGAAATGTCCGAACTTGTGTTGCGAGTCAGGAAGCCAGGCATCCCGCCGTAGGTGACGCTAGGATCGATCTGGCTGATTTCGGTCGTCAGATGCGCGGAGATGATGTTGTTCGCATCGACAACGGGGATGATGTTCAGTTTGATGCCGTACGGCTTGTATTCGACATTGGTGGTGCCAAGTGCGCCGGACTGAGGAATCGGCACTTCGCCGCCCGCCAGGAAGCTTGCGGTGCCGCCGCTCTTCGTATTCAGTTCGGGTGCCGCGAGGATGTACGCGTCGCCGTTTTCAATGGCGAAGTTGATCTGCGAGGTGATGTTAGAGGCAATGCCCGCGAGGAAATAACTCGTGCCTGCCGTAACCGCTTTCGCGGCGCCCGTCGCGACGCTCGTGGCGCCGCCGATCTGCGGCCCCTTGAAGCTGCTGTCCCACGCAATGCCAAGGTTCTTCTGTGCGGTGCGCGTGACTTCCATGATCTGCACCTTGAAGTGGACGGTCTTCTTGAGCGCGTCTCCTTCATCGACCGTGGTGGTGTCGATTACGTTCTTCATGTCTTGGGTAGCGGACTTGACGATCGCTACCATGTCGCGATGCACGGTGCCCGACAACACGATATTGGAGCCGATGGAGTCGATGCGCAGGCCGGATACCGACTTCAGTACCGCGCGCAACTGGTCCACCGACGCATTGACTTCAGCCTTCGCGATACGCACTGTGGTCTGCAACGCAATACCTTTTTCGTTCCACACAACAAGGGACGTCATACCGTCCTGCTCGCCAAGCAGCATCAGGCTACCGTCGACCACATTCGCGGTAATCAGTTTGCCGTTGCCGATCGCGATCCGCTTGATGGTGCCGGGCAAATGCAGAATACGTACTTCGCCACGAAACATCTCGAGCACGCGGGTGCTGGCGGGCGCTTCGTCGTTGGCGGACGAGTAGGCGACTTGAGCGAGTGCAGCCGGAGCAGCGTCGCATAACAGAATGCCGATAAGAACGGACGGCAAGACCCGGCGGCGCAAATGCGTCGCATTGTGTGTGACTTTCATGATGTGAAACCTGTGCTCTGTACTTTAGTTCTGCTGTGACGCACTGGGCGCAACGGCTTTCTGCAGTTGTTGGGCGATTGCATTGGCCTGCTCATAGAGGCTTGGCCGGCGTGACGGCAAAGCTGCCGTTGGCTGCGCGGTATTGGCCGGTGCGGGCGCAGCAGTTGGTGTGTTCTGTGCCGTAGCGGACGGAAGGCCTTGGGGAACGATTACACCGCCAGTTGCTCCGCCGCCGGAAATGACTTCAACAACCGGACCGGTGGAATCCACCTTTTTCCGACCGGCGTCGATGAACACGTCGCTCTCTTTCACGAGCAACGGAACATCCGTACCCTTATCCTCAGAATTGCGCAGAATGAGGCGCAGACCGCCGATTTTTTGTGCAAGGGCGATCCGCGGTGCGTCCTCCACCGGAACCTGTAGCGTGACGGTGGTGTAGCCAATGCCTTCCTGTCGGCTCATCGCGCTGCTGTTGGCGTTGGCCTGGTCCTGCTCCTGAGCCTCGCCGGCGTCGCGCGGACGCATATCCTGTCCGGTGGCGAGAATCAGAACGTTCGGCATGATGAGTTGGGCCATCTTCGTGTCGTCGGAGCTCTGGCCTTGGTGGAAGACCTTGCCCACCCAATACACGTCTACCCGGTTACCTGGGCGGAGCATCAAAGCCGTTGAGTTGACCGTATCGATTTCGACGGTGACTGCGCGTTGCCCTTCAGCCAGGATGTCCGAAAAATCACGGCCCTTTAGCGCATCAATGTCGCCAGCGCGCAAAGGCAGACCACGGCGTACCGCTTTGACCAGATGCGAGCTGCGGTATTGCTGAAATGCGTCGGCGCGAATCATGTCGTCATAAACCAGATCGGGCGCAATCTCGCGAGAAACAAAGTCGCCGTTCGACAGCGGTGTGCCGATCGGTGAATCTTTTGCGGGCACAACGACCTCTATGCCGGCGCGCACGCGACGTGCGGCCATATCGGCTTTGAGCTTGTTCTCCCGATCAGTCAGGTAGGTATACAGAAGGAAAGTCAGGCCACCGGCGATCAACACAGCCAGGATCAGCAGTACCCATGAATTTCCAAGAAGCGAGCGAAGGTTAATTTTTTTAAGCATAACTATTTGACCTTGAAAGGTCAGGGAAGCGAGAGAGCGAAGCTATAAGCGCCAAACAAAGATCTGAAGGTGGCAGCGATAGAAGGGAAGAATGGCAAAGCCGGGTTTTCCCAGAACAACCCTATTGCCGCAATGAACACGAGAGCTGTGATGGTGATGTATTCCGCGTAGGCCTGACCGCGTTGCCGACTGAGCCGTACGACAGGTGTTTTCATAAGTCCCGGTTGTTTCATCTCAACGGCTCCTGATTGCATTGATGACCGCCACGGTCTTTCCATCGCGATCTGAAAAACTCGCGTCGACGCTATCCGCATCGCGCTGCATGACGAACGCCGTGCCTGCGACAGATCGCGCACCGCTGGATTGATAGTCAGGCTGACGGCCAACACTCGACCATCGCTGCGCTGCAAGCCTGTTGCGATATTGCAGCGCATTCCAGCGCGCGTCGCCTTGTAGATTGATCATCCACGTACGTCCGGTTTGACCGGGATCGCGACTTTCGATATCCGAGACGACCTTGCCGCCTTCAGGCAGCGGAATGGCTGCATCAGGAATACGATGGGTTACCTGTTCGTTGCCAACTCTGATCACGCTCATGAGTCCGCGCGTGCGGGATCCGTCCGGTTGTGGCGCGATGGTGAGCGTGTAAAGACACGGGCCGTCGAGAGCGCTGAGCAGCAGCCCCGAAGGGTTGTTCTGGCTCTTCGCGGGTACATTTTCGGCGGTCCAGAACTCGCGGAATGCCTTTGACACGTCGTCTGGCGTTCCGGCGTACTGTATGCCGACGATTGACGTCGCCACTCCATTCACGATCATGTCCCGGCCGATAGCCTGAACACTTTGCGGTTGCACTGGCTGCTTGTTGCACGCAGTGCCGGCCACCGCCACACCGGCGATCAACGCGCCGGCGAGGCAACCGCCGCGCGCAAGGTAATAGACTAGTTTCATTGACTCAAACGATTTGCGGGTACTACGTCTTGCTGAATAAGACCGAACTGGAGCGACGAGATCTCGGGCGCATATTTTTGAAGACCCAGATACCCGTAGGGCTGAACCAGCACGACATTCGCGGCCGGCACCGCCTGACTGAATACGGCCTTGGCGTTGTCCGAGCCGTCAGCCACCCATGCATTGGCCATCAGCACGTTCGTGTCGGAGAAAGTCAGGCCGCTGAAGGCGGGTAGTAAGTGATCCTTAGGCCAAAGCCGCTTCAATACATCGCTATCTCGTGCGATCGAAATGCTGAGAGTGCCGGATTGCAGCGTGCGTGTCGGCAGGTCTAGCTTCGACAGGTAGGTGCCGCCAGTGCCAGTACTGATCGTTCCGAAGGGCGTGACGGCGGCCCTTGCATTGCTGCTTGCGGGATTCTCGCTCGCAGTTGTGGTTGCAACGACATCGGCGGTTGAGGCGAGCAACGGATTGCCTCCGTAGTCGTCCCACATTGCGGGCCGGGAACCGAGCGACGGGCCATACTTTCGGTCGGTGCCGGAAACCGGGGAGCGGTCGCCCGCCATGACGCGTTGTATTACCTCTGACTTCAGTTCCTCATCCATCTTGTGCGCAGCTAAAGCAGCGCTGCCGTAGCTACTGGACCAGCCTTCCGTGGTGGACGGATCACTAATAAACCCCTTCTTGGGGACGGTGTCTGTCCACACGGTGCGTTCCCATGCGATGTAACGCGAGCCCATCAACGTTCGGTTACGGACGTCGTTGAACTTGCCAAGCATCGCAATGCCGAGCAATAGCACGCTCATCACCAGCGTCATTGAAATCAGGAATTCCGCCATGGCTTGACCAGACTGCGCGGATGTTCTTGGGGCGATTCGTTTCATTGCTGTTTGGCTTGAGTTGCTGTCGACATTTGGGTTGCCTGAGCAGCCTGACGTTCGCTGTCGCTGACTGGTGCGAGCGTGGCTTGCCAGTACGGACTGAACAGGCTCGGGTATTCGGTTTTGCGGTCGGCGCGCGCCCACTGGTTGGCGTTCACCAGGCCACCAATAATCGAACGACCGAAGGACGTTTCGTCAGGACGCACGAAATAGGCGTTAGCGCTCGACAATGCTCGCATCGCACCGCTGACAGCGTTGTCTTTCACTTCCATCCGACCGCCACCATGCAGCCCCACGGTTTTCACCAAGGTGTTGCTGTTGCGTGTCACTTCGATCGTGATTCGTGGCGCCTGGCTGGCGCGTTGTATGCCATTCACTTCCTGATAAGGCAGCAGGCCGCCGTTGGCGAAGTCAAGCGACGGGCCCGGACCAATTCTGAACTGTTCAGCCATGGCGTCCGGCACCTGCCAACCAGGCGTCTCGCTCCCTTGGTAGCCGAAATTGAAGTAGCCGCCGTAACCTTCCCAGTCTTGCCAGGCAGCAAAGGGAGGATGTGTCATGTAAGTGGTGACGTTACCGTTGGCGCTGCCGCCGAATCCTGCCTCGGCCTCGAGCGGGCCGATACAGGAAATGTTCACGTGCGCAGTACTTGCGTCGATGGATTCCCAACCGGTTTTGTCGTTACGTAACTGGGTACCACCGTCGTGTGTGACGTTGATCGTGAAGGTGCTGTTGGCACCGCATATCTTGTTGGCCGAGTCGTCGAGCTGCTGGAAATTCGGCGCGATACTTCGCACGGAGTTGCGATTCTTGATGAAACCGTCAAGCGTGCTCTGGTCCGTTACCACGTCAGCGAAATTGTCCTGCCCGAGACTTCCGGCAGGCGTGACGGTGGCCGTGTAGGAAGACCACGCCGCAAGTTGTGCCGCGTTACGGTCACTGATGAAGTATCCGGCTGTGACGCGCGTATCAGGCTGGTTCTGCTGCGCAATTGCGTCAGCAGTGTCTGGCACGGCGCTGAAGACAGCCGCGTGGTAGTTGGCCTGCGCATCGCTCAGCGCACGGTTAAGTGAGCCAATGCCTGCGGCTACACCGGGCAACAATGCGTCCAACGCTGCGCGCACCGGTGCAATGTCATTCTTTCCGATGCGTTTGGGCGTGTTCCATCTATCTGGATGATCCGCGATCCCATTGACGATGTCGTCGAGTTGCGATGTGCTGTAAGTCGAATCGAGTTCGTCAATCCAGGATTTCAGCGCAACTATCTGTGCCGCGGTGACCTGATTGGCGACCATTGCCCGGTTCGTATAGGCGGAGAAATTGTAGTCGCGTGCCTGCAGCACGGCTGCGCTGTACGCAGCGGCGTCGGCAGTGTTCTGGAGTTTGATTTTGGCGCTCGTCATCTGGAACGAGTTGAACGCCACGTAGAGGCCGATACAGCCAACCAGAAGAAACAATAGTGCAGGGACCAGCGCCTGCCCGCTAGCGCCGGCGACCCTGGCCCTGCCCTTACGGGCAGAGCTTTTCATGATGGATATCGTTAATCTGCAGAGATTAGTTGCCAGCGTTGTTGGCGTCGTTATACGTACCCATGTTCTTCGTCTTGTTGGCGTTGGTAGTCGCCGTATTCGCGTTGGTCTGCGCTGTCGTGATGTTGCCCTGAGCGTTTTGACCTGACATTTCCACCGCAAGACCGGCGGTCTGGTTACGCAGGGTTTGGCCGAACATCGAATACACGCCGATTGCCGATACGGCGATCAGGGCGACGATGATGATGTATTCCGTCATACCTTGACCGAGTTGCTTATTTTTGCGGCGAATTTGAGAAATTTTCATGATCTCTATTTCAAAAAAAGTTAATACAAAAGATTGAATGTTGCCTGGACACGGCTTTGCAAGCTTTGTTGTCTTGAACAGAAACAGAAATTAAACAATTCACTGCTCAAAACGCACGAGCAACAGTGCCGGGGCGAAGTATAGGAATGGAGTGACGTTGCAGGAGGGGGAAATTTCCGAACCTTTGCGGTGTAGTTCCCTATGTGGGGCTGCGCATCAAGCAATAGAGATTCGTTCCACTTTCCGCGAGAGCGGGTGACATGGACTGCTAGTCGACAGGGCGTTATTTAGGCGGGGTGGCTGTGTTGTCTGGCGATGCGTTTGTGCATGGAGAGGGGGCGAGTTGAAGGCCATGTGTCGTAACGTGAGTCGCTGTCGGAAACGGCTACAGCATGGTTCTCATAGTCGAGAACTGAGGCTAAGGTAGATCGTCATTAGTTAGATTTCCTGCGGAATGTAGTTGCCGACTCGATTTCGTTGCAACGGCACCACGACAGCAACGTATAACGTGGATTTCCAGCTACAGCCGAATTGGTCGGGATTCAAGCTGGCTGCTGACATTCAGTGTGCTGCTACTTCTC
This sequence comes from Paraburkholderia haematera, assembly GCF_905220975.1. Taxonomy (GTDB): domain Bacteria; phylum Pseudomonadota; class Gammaproteobacteria; order Burkholderiales; family Burkholderiaceae; genus Paraburkholderia; species Paraburkholderia haematera. Next base: position 150,832 of record NZ_CAJNBK010000006.1, read on the forward strand.
TCATGGTTATTCGGAAAATTCCCGCGAGCTTTTCGCTTTTCCTGATTTTTAGGGATAGAACCGCCAGTTAGATTTGCGACGCGTGAAAACTTTGGGTCGAGCCTTTAGGGTGAACGGCCAGTTTTTTGCGGTGACCGTTTTTCACGGTTTCTCAAATTGAACTGCAAGCGGGGCTCGCCCGTTATTTAGGGAATGCAACAAGAATGAACAAGGTATACAAATCGGTGTGGAACGCGGACGCGGGCACGTATGTGGCCGCAGCGGAAACGACTAAGGCCAAAGGAAAGAAAGCGCGCGGTGGTAGAAGTCTTTTAGCAGCGGGCGTGCTAGAAGCGGAGCGCGCTGGCAATCAGATATTGGAATCGAAAAGCAGTTTGAGCAGTAGGGGGATGACGGGAGTCCTGGGCGGCGCATTTGCAATTGCTGCAACAGGTTTAACGTTTAGCAGTCTGGCAAGCGCGGACGTTATGCCTGTCAACCCAGGTCCTTTCAGTCCTCTAGACGGGCAGGCTGGCGTGGAATTTTGCGCTTCTAGCAAAGCTTACGGTGTCAATACCTCTGGGTGTAGCATACCGGGTTCGATTGAGCAGGCACAAACGTCCACGACCCCTTATGTCGGAACTGGGGTGGACGGTTTCGGTCTGTTCGTCAGCTACGGCGACGGTTTCAGTAAGGTGAGTCAGCCAGCATTTGTTTATGGCACGAAGGCCGGGGATCTCGTTCTTCATGGCCAAAACGGCATTTCCATGCTGGACAACGTGCTCATGTATGGGAATCAGATCAAGAACCTAGGCGCGGGCGACGTGTCGCTTTCGAGTACAGATGGGGTTAATGGCGCGCAGCTGTATCAACGCACACGATATTTCAACGCAAATTCCCCGTCAGACGATCCGTCTACGGATGCTCGGGCGATGGGCGCCAGTTCAGTTGCTTCTGGACCGTCGTCGAAGGCGGTTGGAAGCAATTCCAGTGCTTACGGTGCTAACGCCGTTGCATTGGTGTCAAATTCAGTTGCACTGGGCGCCAACTCGGTTGCCAGCCGTAACGATAGCGTGTCAGTCGGCTATCTGACGGCGGATGGTAAATCGCAGTACACCAGGCAGATTACCAACGTGACGGCAGGCGCGGCGGGTACCGACGCAGTCAACGTTAACCAGCTGAACGCTGCCCTTGCCGGAATCACCGGTGGTAGTGGTGGTACTGTTCCCAACGCTGTGACGTATAACGACTCAGGAATGGGCCTGATCACGCTCAAGGGCTCGAGTGGTACGAAGATCACCAATCTGACTGCGGGCGACATCTCGTCGGCGTGGAGCACGGACGCGGTGAACGGTTCGCAGCTTTACCAGACGAACCAGAACGTCGCCAACGTAGCAGGTAATGTCACAAACGTGACCAACAACCTGAATAACGTCACGAACATTGTCAACAACATCGTAAACAACGGCATCGCAGGCTCGCCGCTCGTTGTGTTGTATGACACGTCGAGTCGCAACAGCTTGACGCTCGGTGGAGTAGGCAGCACGTCGCCAGTCAAGCTGACGAACGTAGCGCGAGGCGATATCTCGTCGGCCTCGAGCACGGACGCAGTGAACGGTGGCCAGTTGTATGACACGAACCGGAACGTAGCGAATGTGACGGGTGGCTTGATTGACCTGTCGGGTGGCGTGACGAACCTATCTCGCGATGTGGCAAACGTCACTAATACGGTGAACTTCATCACCAACGGTGGTGGCATCAAGTACTTCCACACCAATTCGACGCTGGCCGATTCGTCGGCAACCGGTACGGATTCGACAGCGATCGGTGGAGCATCGACGGCGACGGGCGTCAATTCGGTAGCGCTGGGCTCGAAGTCGATGGCGACTCGCGACAACTCGGTTGACGTCGGTTCACGCCAGATCACAGGCGTGGTAGCAGGCACGCAAAACACCGATGCAGTGAACGTGGCGCAGCTGAATGCGGCAATCGCTGGCGGGTCTGGTGGTGGCTCGCCTAACGCCGTTCTTTACGACGGCTCAGCGCACACCAAGATCACTCTCGGCGCCGTGGGTGCTCCCGCGCCAGTCGCACTGACGAACCTGGCAGCAGGTCAGGTCACGTCAAGCAGCACGGACGCAGTGAACGGCTCGCAGCTGTACAACACGGCAAACAGCGTTGCAGCAGCACTGGGTGGCGGCGCGAGCGTGACCGGCACTGGCACGGTCACGAATCCGAGCTACCAACTTAGTAGCGGGACGTACAGCGACGTCGGTCAGGCGCTCGCTGGCTTGGACGGCGAAATCGGGGCGATCAACACCAACGTCATCAACACCACTAAGTACATCAGCGTAGCGTCGACAGCAAGTGCTGCATCAGCAACCGGTATGGAGTCCGTAGCGATCGGCGGTGGAGCAAAGGCTTCGGGACAGAACTCGTTGTCGTTTGGTGTGGGTTCGAACACCTCGGCTAACAATTCGATCGCGATCGGTGCAAACTCGATCGCAAACGTCGACAACACGGTGTCCGTTGGTAAAAAGGGCAGCGAACGCAGAATCATGAATGTGGCTAATGGCGTGGCCACTACCGACGCAGTCACCTTCGGTCAGCTCAGCGCACTGCAGACAACTGTCACGCAGCTTGCGCAGCAATCGGGCGGTGTTAAGTCGATGCTTATGGTTGGAGCGGCGCCGCCTGTCACGAACTACATCGCAGTGAGCGCTAGCGTAACCCAAGGTACCGCGACGTCAACGGATGGTGCGATGGACGCCATGGCGATCGGGCCGACCGCGAAAGCGGGTGGCGCCAGCTCGTTGGCGGTCGGTAAGGGTGCGAGCACCTTCTACAAGGAGTCTACGGCTATCGGTGCCGGCGCAAATGCGGCGGCGGCCTACACCACCGTGATCGGTTCAGCCGCGTCGACCGGTACTTATGCCGACTATTCTGTTGCGGTCGGCTACAACGCTAACGTGGGCGGTACCAATGCACTCGCGATGGGATCGGCTGCCCAGGCTGACGCCACCAACGGCATTTCAATCGGTAACGAAGCGTTTGTTATTGGCGCTGCCGACAACGCGGTTGCCCTAGGCTACAATGCTACGGCCTCTGCTCTTAACTCCGTGGCACTTGGCGCAAATTCCGCCGCGGATCGGGCCAACACCGTTGCGGTGGGCAGCAGTTCAGCACAACGCCAAGTCGTCAACATGGCAGCCGGCACGGCGAATACCGACGCGGTGAACGTCAGCCAGTTGAAGGGCGTGACGGATGTGATTGGCGGTGGCACGGCCGTGAACGCTGACGGCACAATCAAGAAGCCCTCCTTTTCGGTGGGCGGTCAGACCTACACGGATGTCGGCTCGGCCATCGCTGCGGCGGCGTCCGGATCCGGCGGTTCGGCCAATTCAGTGCAGTACGACGACACGACGAAGAACACGATCACGCTGAAGGGCGCAAGCGGCTCGACGAAGATCTCGGGTCTCACGGCTGGTACTCTGTCCGCATCGAGCACGGACGCGGTCAATGGTTCGCAGTTGTACTCCACGAACCAGAACGTGGCGAACGTCACCGGTAATGTGATCAACATTACCAATACGGTGAACAACATCACCAACGGTAATGCTGGCGTCAAGTACTTCCATGTGAACTCGGGCATTGCTGATTCGACCGCGACGGGTTCGGATTCAATTGCTATTGGTCCGATGGCATCGGTCACGACCCAGCAAGGCATTGCGGTAGGCTACAAAGCTAGCGTGAGCGGGATGTACTCGGTTGCCATCGGCTCGAGTTCGGTTGCCGATCGTGATGGCACAGTGTCTGTTGGCTCGAGCACGTACCAGCGCCAGATCGTCAACATGGCAGCCGGCACGGCGAATACCGACGCGGTGAACGTCAGCCAGTTGAAGGGCGTGACGGATGTGATTGGCGGTGGCACGGCCGTGAACGCTGACGGCACAATCAAGAAGCCCTCCTTTTCGGTGGGCGGTCAGACCTACACGGATGTCGGCTCGGCCATCGCTGCGGCGGCGTCCGGATCCGGCGGTTCGGCCAATTCAGTGCAGTACGACGACACGACAAAGAACACGATCACGCTGAAGGGCGCAAGCGGCTCGACGAAGATCTCGGGTCTCACGGCTGGTACTCTGTCCGCATCGAGCACGGACGCGGTCAATGGTTCGCAGTTGTACTCCACGAACCAGAACGTGGCGAACGTCACCGGTAATGTGATCAACATTACCAATACGGTGAACAACATTACCAACGGTAATGCCGGCATTAAGTATTTCCACGTCAATTCGACGCTGCCCGATTCGTCGGCACCGGGTACGGATGCCGTGGCGATCGGCGGTAATGCTAAGGCGACGGCGAACAACTCGGTGGCGCTGGGTTCGAACTCGGTCGCCAGCCGCGCCAACACGGTCGACGTGGGTTCTCGCCAGATTACTGACGTTGCAGCGGGTACGCAATCCCTGGACGCGGTGAATCTCGCACAGCTCCAGGCGATGGGCGCAATCGTCGATTCCAGTGGCAACTTTAAGAACGCTTTTGTTTCGTATGACGACACGACGAAGAACACGATCACGCTGAAGGGTGCGAACGGATCGACGAAGATCACGGGTCTCACTGCCGGTGCGTTGTCGGCATCGAGCACGGACGCGGTCAACGGTACGCAGTTGTACTCGACGAACCAGAACGTGGCGAATATGGCCGGTAATGTGACAAACATTACCAACACGGTGAATAACATCACCAATGGTGGCGGAATCAAGTATTTCCACGCTAATTCGACGCTGCCCGATTCGGCTGCTACGGCTACGGATGCAGTGGCGATCGGCGGCAACGCGAAAGCGACGGCAGCCAACTCGGTGGCGCTGGGTGCGAACTCGACGACGGTGACCAACCTGAATGCTGCGGCGTACCTTTCGACAAGCGGCACGCTGTCTGGCACGGCGCCTGTAGGCGAAGTGTCGGTCGGTTCGGTGGGTAGTGAGCGCCGCTTGACGAACGTGGCGGCTGGTGCGGCATCGACCGATGCAGTGAACGTGAGCCAGTTGCAGGCAGCTGTGACTTCTGCTTCCAGCACGGCCTCGGCTAACGCGGTGCAGTATGACTCTTCGTCGCACAACAAGGTAACGCTGGGCGGTGCTAGCACGTCCCCGGCTGTGAAGTTGACGAACCTTGCCATCGGCACCGTTACCTCAACCAGCAGTGATGCGGTGAATGGTTCGCAGTTGTACAACACGGCAAACAGCGTGGCGGCTGCACTGGGCGGTGGTTCCGGCGTGAGCTCGACCGGTACGGTAACCAGTCCGACCTATAAGCTCAGCATGGGAACGTACGCCGATGTCGGCGCGGCACTGACCGGAATGGATGGTGTTGTCAGCTCGATCAACACGACTATCACCAACACCACGAAGTACATCAGCGTCGTGTCTACAGCGAGTGCGGCGATTGCATCTGGCGGTGAAGCTGTGGCGATTGGTGGCGGCGCAAAGGCTTCAGGGCTGAACTCATTGGCTTTTGGTTCGGGTTCGCTTGCGTCGGCTGACAACTCGATCGCACTGGGCGCAAACTCGGTCGCAAATGTGAGCGGCGTGATTTCTGTCGGGAAAAAGGGTAGCGAACGCAAGATCGTGAACGTGGCCAACGGCGTGTCGGCCACCGACGCTGTTACCTTCGGCCAGCTTCAGGCGTTGCAGACCACGGTCACCCAGCTTGCGGCGCAATCGAGTGGTGTTAAGTCGATGCTGCTTGGAGCCGGTCCGCTGCTTGGCGACGCGCTGCCAGTCACGAGCTATATCGCAGTAAGTCCTAACGTGACAGGCGGTACCGCAACGAGTACGGATGGCGCGATGGACGCCATGGCGATTGGGCCGACCGCGAAAGCGGCTGGCGTCAGTTCGTTGGCGATCGGCAAGGGTGCCAGCACGTTCCACGGTCAGTCTACGGCTATCGGTGCGGGCGCAAATGCGGTGGGTTCCTACACTACCGTGATCGGTTCAGCCGCGTCGACCGAGGACGGCGCGGATTATTCAGTTGCAATCGGTTACAACAGCAACGTGGGCGGCGTCAATTCGTTGGCAATGGGCTCGGCTGCTCAGACCGATACCTCTGGCAGCGTGGCAATTGGTAGCGACGCGTATGTGACGGGTGGTGAGAATTCAGTTGCTGTCGGCTTGGGTGCGACCGCTAGCGTGGCTAATTCCGTAGCGCTGGGCGCGAATTCGATAGCGGATCGTGCCAATACGGTTTCGGTCGGCGCAAAGGATGCGGAGCGTCAGATCGTCAACGTGAAGGCCGGCACGGCGGACACCGATGCGGTGAACGTCAAGCAATTGAATACCGCGATTGCCACTGTCTCAGGCGGCGGTGCACCTAATGCGGTGATCTACGACTCGGCGGCGCATGACAAGGTGACGTTTGGCAACGTGGGCACGCCGGTTGCGCTGACCAACGTGGCGGCAGGCCAGATTGTATCCAGCAGCAAGGATGCAGTGAACGGCGGGCAGTTGTATGACACAGCGAACAGCGTTGCGGCAGCACTGGGCGGCGGCTCGTCAGTGGGTACGGACGGCAAGGTTACCAAGCCGGCCTACGCACTTAACGGTAGCACCTACAACGACGTCGGCGCGGCACTGGCGGCAGTTGCAGCGGGTGGCAGCGGTGGTTCGGCCGATGCTGTGAAGTACGACACGACATCGCACAACAAGGTGACGTTGGGTGGTGCAGGTTCGTCGACACTGGTGACGGTGTCCAATGTGGCTGACGGTGTGGCCAACAACGACGCCGTGAACGTCAAGCAGTTGACGGAGCTGGGCGCGAAAATCGACAGCAACGGCAACGTGTCGGGTGCATTCGTCGCGTATGACGATAGTTCGAAGGGCAAGGTTACGTTGGGTGGCGTTGGTTCTACTACGCCGGTGAGCCTCACCAACATTGCAACGGGCCAAGTCACGCAGAGCAGCAAGGACGCGATCAACGGTTCGCAGTTGTACGGTACCGTGAGTAGCGTTGCTCAAGCACTGGGTGGTGGTTCCAGCGTGACGACGAATGGCACGCTTACGAAACCGAACTACACGGTTGGTGGCAACACGTACAGCGGCGTTGACGCAGCAGTGGCCGCATTGGACGCAAAGTCGAGCACCGGTTCGCCGGACGGGGTGGTTTATGACACGTCGGTGCACGACAAGCTGACGCTTGGCGGTGCCGGCTCGACGACGCCGGTGCAACTTTCGAACGTGGCTGACGCGAAGGTCGATAACGACGCAGTGAACTTCAAGCAATTGAAGGCAGCTGGTTTGACCGTCGATACGTCGGGTAACGTGACCAACTCGTTTGTCGCGTACGACAACCTTAGCAAGGATACGGTTACGTTCGGCGGTTTTGGTTCCACCACGCCGGTTCAGTTGAAGAACGTGGCTGTCGGTGATGCCCTGACCGATGCCGTCAACGTTGGCCAGATGCAGGCGTATGTCGCCAAGAACGCCGGTGGCGGTGGCACGGCAAACGCAGTGGCCTATGACGACACGAACAAGAACACCGTGACTCTCGGCGGCGCGGGTCATGCACCGGTGACGCTGACGAACGTGGCGGCGGGTTCAAATGGTACGGACGCGGTTAACTTCTCGCAGTTCTCGAGCCTCCAAAACCAGGTGAACAACATTTCCGGCGGTGGCGGCAGCACGACCTACGTCAACATCAACACGCCGAGTACGGGTGGTACGGCCGCGTCCGCGTCAGGTACGGATGCGATCGCGATCGGTAACGGTGCTATTGCATCGGGCACGGCAGCGATTGCAATCGGCAAGGACGCAGTGACGGCGGGTGACAACTCGGTTGCGATGGGTCAAGGTGCTTCGGCTCCGAACACCAACTCGGTCGCGCTGGGTTCGAATTCGACGACGGATCGCGACAACTCGGTATCGATGGGTTCCACCGGTCACGAGCGTCAGATCACCAACGTCGCAGCCGGTACGCAGGCAACCGATGCAGTCAACCTCGGCCAGTTGAACAACGCCATGGGCGGCATGCAGCAGTCGATCAACAACGTTGACCGCAGCGCGGCCAAGGGTATTGCATCGGCATCGGCGCTGAACATCGTCACGCCGTATCTGCCGGGCCGTACCACGCTGAACGCAGGTATTGCCAACTACCGTGGCTACCAGGCGCTTGGTCTGGGCGTGTCCCGCTGGAACGAAAAGGGCACGGTCAACTACAACCTTGGCGTGTCTTCTTCGGGCGGCAATAGCACCATCGTTCGCGCTGGTATCGGCATCGTCCTCGGCAACTAAGCAAAGGCCGCAAGGCCTTGAATAGAAGCTCGAGACGTTAGCTGTCTGGGTCGCACGGGAAGCTTCCGTGCGACCCTCTTTCCATGAGACACAGATATGAAGTATTCATTGATTGCCATCGCGCTGGCCGCGATGCTCGCGGGATGTTCGTCCTCCGCGATGCGCGATCGCCTGCAGATTCAGGACCCCACGGTCCTACAAACTGGTTTCAAGGCGTCGCAAGATGTAAACTCTGGCGCGGTCACGCCGCAGTGGATCGGAACCTATAGCAGCACGAAGAATGGTCCGATGCTGACCGCGGTTCAGACACGCTTGAACGCGCTGGGTGAGCGCAAGAACAACTATTTCGGCGATAAGGCCCAATGCTGGCTCAACGCCGCCAGCGATGAGCGCTCGCTTCACGACGGCTGGGGCTTTGTCGAGGAGGCATTGCACCAGGCCGATCATTTGACCACCGCACTCGAAACGGGTCAGGGACTCTCCGCTGATAATCCCGAGTTGCGAACCGCGTCGGTTATCCGGCCCGATCTGTGGAAGCAGATTCTTGCCGCGAAGACCTCGCAGCTTTTCCCGCAATGTCAGGAAGCGCAGCGTCTGACCGCCTGTTCCGAGGTCGAAATGATTCACGCTGGGCACGAAGCATGGACGCGTGATTTTGACGCGAGTCAGCGGATCGTTGATGGCGTAGAGAAGGGTATGCCCGGTATCGGAGCAGCCCTCGAAGCGTGCACGCCGCCGCCGGTGGCAGCGCCGGTCGTTTCGCCGATTCCCGAGAAGATGACGCTGCAGGCTGATGCAACCTTCAGATTCGATCGTTCGGATCTGGCCGGTATGTTGCCGAGCGGTAAGGCTAAGCTCAACGAACTGGTCCGTGGCCTGCGCCAAGTTGACGACGTAACGAGCATTCGCATTGAAGGCTATACGGACCGCCTCGGTAGCGACAGCTATAACCGTCAGTTGTCGGCAAAGCGCGCTGATACGGTGAAACGTTATCTGCAGAACGGTGGTGTTCGGACGCCGATGACGGCGCACGGTCGGGGTAAAGATGATCCGGTAGTGCAGTGTGACAACCGGAATCAGCAGGCGCTGATCGACTGTCTTGCGCCGAATCGTCGGGTGGAGTTGGATTTTGCGCGTAGCAGCGCGCCGATGTCTGCCGTGCATGAGACATCGCGACTACAACCGCAGCGACCGTTTCAGCAAAATCAGCAGGATCAGCAAGAGCAATAAGAAGGGCGGGAAATTCTAATTCGATGATTTTTTTGTGCGGTAGTAATGTAGTACACATCAATTGAAGTCGATGACTTCTTTCCGGCGCGCGAGAAAACGCGCGCGCCGCCACGAATCTTCTTTTCCAAGGAGCGCGAACAAGGTTCGCGCTCGCTTCTTATCCCATCTCCCTTTGTTCCGTTCTGAAGACTCGAGTGGACTATCCGTCTCTCAGCGCTCCTTTCCCGGAGAAATTAACCTAAAAAAGTAAGTACTTTGAATCTGAACTGCTGCTAATAGACGCAAGGCGATCGAAGGTAGTGCCTTTCGTGTAGGGGTTTCAAATTCATTCTGTGGGAAAAGTCGGACAAATATTGCGGAAGTATCGCCTGACGGCATAGAAGAAATGTTTCAAACATGTTGTTAGAATTTTCTTCTGTTTCTAGGGTGGCCTATTCGATGCGGTCTGTCGCCCATTTACTCATTTTCAATAATGGAGCGGCGTGTGAAAAGAATTGTGATTATTGACGACCACCCAATGATTCGGGGAACGGTGTCCGGCGTACTGAGTGCCGACCCAGAGCTGGAAGTCATCGGAGAATGCGGTGATGGTGAGGACGGGCTGGCGATGGTCCTCTCTGAGAATCCCGATCTGGTCATTCTCGATCTCGATTTGCCGAGCCTTGATGGTTTGGCCATGATCCGTCGTATTCGGGAACATAACGGTCAAATGTCAATTCTCGTGCTGTCCGCTAAACCGGAGCGCGTCATGGCTGGCTATACGCGCGTTGCCGGCGCAAATGGTTACGTGGGAAAAGGGCGGGAAATCGGTGAACTGATTACCGCCATAAAAACTGTTCTATACGGCTACGACTGCTTTCCGGCAGAGACAGCCAATTCAGCAACTGAAAATGGTTTACACCTCCTATCGGCGCGCGAAGTGGAGGTGCTGCAATATCTCGTGCGTGGTGTGAGCAACCGCGATATAGCAGCCCGGCTAATTTTGAGTGACAAGACGGTGAGCACGTACAAGAGCCGGATCCAGGAAAAGCTTGGGTTGACGTCGTTGGCCGGGCTGATCGAATTCGCATCGTTACACAGACTGGCCGACTGAGTTTTGCGCCATGAATAAAGTGGTTTTGTTTGGTTTTTCAGCGCACCGTCGTGGTCCAGTATCACGTATGGCTTGCACCGCACGCCTTGCTTCGATTCGATTTGCAACGGTATTCGGCGGACTCTGCGCGTTTGCTCTGCTGTGTGTGATCTCAATACGATCCAACGCTGCACCGCTGGCTGATAGCGTATCGCTCGTTGACAATTCGCGCCCCGCTCCGGCCATGATCGCCCATGACGCTCGGGAGCAGCAACCCATGCGGCAGGCCTGCAACCTGCAAGATGCGGAGGGAGAATCGGCCCGCCGTTGCCACACAACTTGAGGAAATCCTCGTGAGTACCTCGACTGAACCCTTCGACCACAACTATCTCAACGCGTTGTCGCGAGAGGGTATCGATCTCCCCACGTTCGTCCGCGGTTGGCGTTGTTCCATGGACGAAGATTTGGTGCGGCTGCACGGCTTGCGTGACCAGCACGACATTGAAGGTTTACGCGCATCACTGCACAGATTGAGTGGAACCGTCGGTCTCGTCGGTGCGCGCAGTTTGATGGAGGCGCTGCAGGGCGCGAGCGCCACTTTGCAACAATATGAAGCCGGCGCAATCGACGTGCTCGTAAAGCGCTCGAGGAACCTGATGATGCAACTCGACGAAGCGATCGGTCCCCACCGGAGCGCGGTACGATGAACCGACCGTTGGCCTTGATCGAAGGTGATCTTGCCATCCCGAAGCCGCTGCCATTCGACAGCTTGCCCCCGCCTTTTGGTTCGGGGCGGCGGGCGGCACATTCGCCATATGGGCTGGCACAGGGCGCCGCGCGGTTGGCACGACCCAGTCGGGTCTCCCAGGGTACGAAGCACATCCTGTTCTACAAGCTGCCGCCGAAACGCGTAGATTCGCATCGTTTCGATATGGCGATGGTAGAAGCGAAGCGCTATCTTGATAGCGGCAACGTTCTCCCGCGTTCATCGCGTTCGGATCACATACTCGGGGCGGCGATTTTCGCGGGTTGCAGCCTCGCGTTGGCATGGCTGCTTGTGACATGCACGGTGCGGGATGCCGGAAAAGCGAGGGAACTGACTGCGAAGCTTCCGTCAGTTCCTGCGCTCGACGGTACGCCCGCGGATCGTCCGCAACGGCCGGCGCCGTTGGCAGCGAAAGATAAGCAGGTGGTTCCGCAGAGTGTGGGCCCGGCTGCGAGCGCGGTGCCGGAGACAGCCATAGCAAACTCTACTGCGGCAGCGACGATACCTCGCTCAGGCTTGGCGACACGCAGTGTCGTCGTAGCTGTCGCACCGGCGAGTCCAGCGGCAAGTCACTCAGCGCCTACGCTGACGTCGGGGAGCCGTGCGAAGAACAATGACCGTACTCGGGCGGCGCCTCGAAACCAGCGGACGCTGCAATCGCAGGAAATCACGCCGCGGCTGACCGCGTTAGCGTCGACCCGCGAAGCAACGCGGAGTTACGCCGAAAAGGCGGGACACAAAGTTGCCGTCGCTCGCATGACTGCGACGAATGTCGACGATCGGCTCGCGTTAAGCAGCACCGCTGGTTCAGCCACGCGGCCCTCTGTGTCTAAGCAAGCTGAATGGCCCGGATCAAGCTCGTCGGCGCGAGATGGCGCGGTCGGCGACGCAGCGTGGGTCAACTGGGCCGTCCAGCAGTCGCGCACGCACGTCGCAACGCGTGCGTCAACGGCGGCGGACACCGACTGGAACACTCGCATGACTCAGCGTCGGGTCACAGACAACCCCGAGGCTTTCCGCGCAGGCGCCGGCACATCGCAAAAATAAAAAAAGCCCGACCAAAGTCGGGCTTCCAAAGTCGGCCGCGTCCTCCACAGGACGCGGCCCCTGCAAACAGCTCGCAGTTACAGCACGCGTTACCTAAACCCTTAAGCCGCCAGCAGCGAACGCAGCACGAACGGCAGAATCCCGCCGTGCTTGTAGTAGTCCACTTCGATCGGCGTATCGATACGCAGCAGCACGGCGACACGCTTCTCCTTACCGTCCTTGCCACGAATCACCAGCGTCACTTCCTGCTGCGGCTTGAAGTCAGCGCCAAGGCCTTCGATGTCATACGTTTCTTCGCCGGTGATACCGAGCGATTGCACGCTATCCGAGCCCTTGAACTGCAGCGGCAGAACGCCCATGCCCACCAGGTTCGAACGGTGAATGCGCTCGAAGCTGCGAGCAACCACAGCCTTCACGCCCAGCAATTGCGTACCCTTCGCAGCCCAGTCACGCGACGAGCCCGTACCGTACTCTTCACCCGCAAACACAACCGTCGGCGTGCCCGCGTCGATGTACTTCATCGCTGCGTCATAGATCGACTCTTGTTCGCCGCTCGGCTGGTGAATCGTCAGGCCGCCTTCCACGCGCGAGCCGTCTGCTTTCGCCGGGATCATCAGGTTCTTGATCCGGACGTTCGCGAACGTGCCGCGCATCATCACGTCGTGGTTGCCGCGGCGCGAGCCGTAGCTGTTGAAGTCGGCCTTCTGCACGCCGTTCGCCTTCAGCCACTTGCCTGCCGGCGAGTCTTCCTTGATCGAGCCTGCCGGGCTGATGTGGTCGGTCGTGACCGAGTCACCGAAAATGCCCAGTGCGCGTGCGTTCTTCACCGCGGCGATGCTGTCTGCCGGCGTCATCGAGAAGTCCTTGCCGAAGAACGGCGGCTCTGCGATGTAGGTCGACTTCGGCCAGTCGTAGACTTGACCTTCTTCGCCTTCGATCTTGCTCCACAGGTCGCCCTTCTTGGTCAGCGACGCGTAGTTCTTGCGGAACGCATCTGCGTCCAGCGCGAACTTGAGCAGGGCGTCGACTTCTTCGCTGGTCGGCCAGATGTCGCCCAGGTAGATGTCCTTGCCGCCCTTACCCTTGCCGACCGGTTCGGTCATCAGGTCACGCGTGATGTTGCCGGCGATCGCGTAAGCCACAACCAGCGGCGGCGAGGCCAGGAAGTTCGCGCGGATGTTCGGGTGAATACGTGCTTCGAAGTTACGGTTGCCCGACAGAACCGCTGCCGCGACGATGTCGTTCTTCGTGATCGCTTCGTTCAGTTCCGGCGTCAGGTCGCCCGCGTTACCGATACAGGTCGTGCAACCGTAAGCGGCCAGCGTGAAACCGAGCTTGTCGAGGTACTTCATCAAGTCGGTCTTCGTCAGGTATTCCGTGACGATACGCGATCCCGGAGCCAACGAGGTCTTGATGTGCGGAGCGACCGTCAGGCCGGCTTCAACCGCCTTCTTGGCCAGCAAACCAGCAGCCAGCAGCACGCTCGGGTTCGACGTGTTCGTGCACGACGTGATCGCAGCGATCAGGATGTCGCCGTTCTTCACATCGACGCCGTTGCTCGTCGTGTATTGCGCGTCCAGATCGGCTTCCTTCTTCGCAAAGCCGTTTTCTGCAACCGGCTTCGAGAACAGGTCGCTGAAGGTCGACTTCACGTGACCGATTTCGATACGGTCTTGCGGGCGCTTCGGACCTGCCAGCGACGGCGTCACCGTGCCGAGATCCAGCGTGACGACCTTGGTGTAGTCGATCTGGCCAGCCTTCGGAATACCGAACAGACCCTGCGCCTTGAAGTAGTTTTCGAAGGCGGAGATTTCTGCGTCAGTACGGCCCGTGCCCTTGAAGTAGTCGATGGTTTTTTCGTCGACCGGGAAGAAGCCCATGGTTGCGCCGTATTCCGGCGCCATGTTGCCGATCGTTGCGCGATCCGGCAGCGACAGCGACTTCGTGCCTTCGCCGAAGAACTCAACGAACTTGCCGACAACCTTTTCCTTGCGCAGCAGTTCGGTCACGGTCAGGACCAGGTCGGTCGCCGTCAGGCCTTCGCGCAGCTTGCCCTTCAGTTCGACGCCCACCACGTCCGGCGTCAGGAAGTACACCGGCTGGCCGAGCATGCCGGCTTCAGCTTCGATACCGCCCACGCCCCAGCCCACCACGCCAATACCGTTGATCATGGTGGTGTGGCTGTCGGTGCCGACCAGCGAATCCGGGTAGTAGACCGTGTCCGCGCCTTCTGCCTTCTTGTGCACGCCGCGTGCGAGGTATTCCAGGTTCACCTGGTGAACGATACCCACGCCCGGCGGCACGACCTTGAACGTGTCGAATGCTTGCATGCCCCACTTCATGAACTGGTAGCGCTCGTTATTGCGCTGGAATTCCAGTTTCATGTTCAGGTCGAGCGCGTTCTTTTCGCGGAAGTGATCGATCTGCACCGAGTGATCGACGACCAGATCGACCGGGACCAGCGGTTCGATCGACTTCGGATCCTTGCCCATGTGTTTCGCAACGCCGCGCATCGCAGCGATGTCGGCGAGCAGCGGCACGCCGGTAAAGTCTTGCAGCACAACGCGCGACACGACGAACGGGATTTCGTCGACGCGTGCAGCCGTCGGCTTCCAGTTCGCGAGTTGCTCGATGTGTTCTTCGGCGATCTTCTTGCCGTCGTAGTTACGCAGCACCGATTCCAGCACGATACGGATCGAAACCGGCAGGCGGTCGATCTTGATGTTCAATGCCTTGCCGAGTTGCGGCAGGGAGTAGAACTTGCCTTTGCCGGAACCGCTGTCGAATTCCTTGAGCGTTTTGTGGAGGTTGTGGGCCATGGTGTTTTCCTTGGTTTGATCGCGGAACTACGTTACTTAACTTGACTAGATGACGTACAGATCGACGTACTCATTGACCGGCATGGCTTCAAGCCTTACCTGATCCAGCGACACGTCGAGAATCGCCAGTTGTTGCTTGACCGGAAAGCGGCGCGCGAGGTTGGTCTTGAACTTCTCGACCAGCAACGGAATCCCGTCTTCGCGACGACGCTTATGACCGATCGGGTATTCGACTACAACTTCGTCGAACGTCGAACCGTCGTTGAATTCGATCGTCAGTGCATTGGCGATCGAACGCTTCTCCGGATCGTGGTAATCCTTCGTGAACTGCGCGTCTTCGACACATGCCATCTTGGCGCGCAGCACATCGATACGCCCATCCTGCGCGATCGAATCTTCATAGTCCGCGGCCGTCAGGCGGCCATGGATCAACGGCACGGCGATCATGTATTGAATGCAATGATCGCGGTCGGCCGGATCGTTCAGGGGGCCTTTCTTGTCGATGATGCGGAGCGCGGCTTCGTGGGTGCGAATCGTGATCTTGCTGATGTCTTCGATGCGCTTGCCTTGAGCAGCGAGCTGCGCGTGCAGCTTCATGGCCGCTTCCACTGCTGTCTGTGCGTGGAATTCTGCCGGAAATGAAATTTTGAAGAGCACGTTTTCCATCACGTACGAACCGTACGGACGCTGAAACTTGAACGCATTGCCCTTGAACAGGACATCGTAAAAGCCCCACGTCTTAGCGGTGAGCACCGACGGATAGCCCATCTCGCCGGTTTTCGCGATCAGCGCGAGCCGCACCGCGCGCGAAGTCGCATCGCCCGCCGCCCACGATTTGCGCGAGCCGGTATTCGGCGCGTGACGATACGTGCGCAATGCATGCCCATCGACAAATGCCTGCGAGACCGCGTTGATCAGCTCGTCGCGGGTCAAACCAATCAGTTCGCCGACCACTGCGGTGGAAGCCAGCTTCACCAGCAGTACGTGATCGAGCCCGACCTTGTTGAACGAGTTCTCGAGCGCGATACAGCCTTGAATTTCGTGCGCCTTGATCATGGCGATCAACACGTCTTTCATCGTCAGCGGCTGTTTGCCCGCTGCGATGGCGCTGCGCGAGAGCCAGTCGGCTGTCGCCAGAATCCCGCCGAGGTTATCCGACGGATGCCCCCATTCGGCGGCCAGCCAGGTGTCGTTGAAGTCCAGCCAGCGGATCATCGCGCCGATGTTGAAGGCGGCCTGAACCGGGTCCAGCTGGAACGACGTGCCCGGCACCTTCGCGCCGTTGGGGACGATCGTGCCCGGCACGATCGGTCCCATCAGCTTGGTGCAGGCCGGGTAGGTGAGCGCCTCGAGTCCGCAACCGAGCGTATCGATCAGGCAGTTACGCGCGGTGTCCAGCGCGAGCGTGCTGTCGATCGGGAAATCCAGCACGTAATCGACGATATCGACCAGGACGCGGTCCGGGGCGGGTCGTACGTTGGAAATCGGAGCGGACATCGAGGTGCTTTCCTGATGTAACGGATTAGTTCGTCTTGTTGATCGCGTTCGATTGCGTCGGAGCCGGTGCGCCTTGAATCATGGCTGCCGTCTTGCATTCGTCGGCCAGACGCGAGCTGTCTTTATCCGAGAACAACATCGCCTTCGTCGGGATCACGACCAGGTCCATACCCGTTGCGGCGTCGTGGAAACGGTCTGCGCCCGTGGTGGTCGCTTCGCGCGGCAGATTGTAGTTTTTGTTCGCCCAGTGAACCGTGACGATCTGGTCACGCTTCATGTCGCCCTTCAGGTCGAATGCCAGACCTTCGTTGCACGACCACTTTTCCGCACCTTCCGGTACCGGATCGACCTTCGCTTCCTTGGCCGGGTTCGGTTTGCGCTTGATCAGGCGTTTCGGCTGCGGCTTCTTCGGCACGGCCTTGGCAGCCGGCGTGGTGGTGGTTTGCGCAGCGGCTTCCGTCGCAACGGTCAGCATCGTCGTGGACAAAGCGCCGACTACAACGGCGATCAACAGCTTATTCATGGTGGAGAACCTTTCTATCTAATTTCAGTTAAACATTACGCGGGCTACCGGTCCCGGCATCCGCGAGGGTTGAACTGCACGCGCTTCGAAAGCGCACAGCGACCGCTATTTTCTCCTATTTAGCGGCGCGAACTTCAAATTCTCTGGACCGGTGTAATTGGCGCTCGGACGGATGATCTTGTTGTCGATCCGCTGCTCGATAATGTGCGCGCTCCAGCCAGCCGTGCGGGCGATCACGAACAGCGGCGTGAACATCGCCGTCGGCACGCCCATCATGTGATACGAAACCGCGCTGAACCAGTCGAGATTTGGAAACATCTTTTTCACATCTGCCATCACTGTTTCAAGTCGCTCGGCGATGTTGAACAGCTTCAGGTTGCCCGCTTCCTTCGAAAGCTTCTTCGCGACTTCCTTGATGACCTTGTTGCGCGGGTCGGAGATCGTGTACACCGGGTGACCGAAACCGATCACCACTTCCTTGTTTTCGACGCGACGGCGGATGTCGGCTTCGGCCTCATCGGGCGTCTGATAGCGTGACTGGATCTCGAACGCGACTTCGTTCGCGCCGCCGTGTTTCGGACCGCGCAATGCGCCGATCGCGCCGGTGATCGCCGAGTAGATGTCTGATCCCGTGCCCGCGATCACGCGGCCGGTGAACGTCGAGGCGTTGAATTCATGCTCGGCGTACAGGTTCAGCGACACATGCATCGCGTCGACCCATGCCTTCGACGGCGCCACGCCGTGCAGCAGGTGCAGGAAGTGGCCGCCGATCGAGTCGTCGTCGGTTTCGACCTCGATGCGCTTGCCGTTGTGCGAGTAGTGGTACCAGTACAGCAGCATCGAGCCGAGCGAGGCCATCAGCTTGTCGGCGATGTCGCGCGCACCCGGCAGGTTGTGGTCGTCTTTCTCCGGCAGCACGGTGCCGAGCACCGACACGCCGGTGCGCATCACATCCATGGGGTGGGCGGCGGCCGGAATCCATTCCAGCGCGGCCTTCACATTCGCGGGCAGGCCGCGCAGCGCCTTGAGCTTCGTCTTGTAGGCGCTCAGTTCGGCTTGCGTCGGCAGCTTTTCGTGGACCAGCAGATAAGCGATCTCTTCGAATTCGCACGCACCGGCGATGTCGAGAATGTCGTAGCCACGGTAGTGCAGGTCGTTGCCAGTCTTGCCGACCGTGCACAGCGCGGTGTTGCCCGCCGTCACGCCGGACAGGGCGACGGATTTCTTCGGTTTGAAACCGCTTTTAGATTCGTTCTCGCCTTGTGCACCGGCGGTTTGCGTCGTCTCGCTCATCTCCCGCAATCTCCTTTGTGCCTGCTCGATGCTTCTGATTGAACCGCGCATTCGACCTCTGTTTCCTGCTGCGCGAGGCGGTGCAGCGTTTCGCTCGCACGAGGCCATGCGCGGGCGCCGGCCAGCACTGTCACGCCGGCTGCTGCGTTGACTTTCGCGCTCATGATGCGGCTTGCCGGTTAGCGCCCACTTTCGTGAAGAGCGGCGCGGCGTCTTGCGGAACGGCGCGGCCGGTGGATTGCGCGCGACGCAGCACCGACCAGTAATAGCGATAGCTTGCCCGGTCGTGCAGCGTGTGGTGATGGCGCGTTGGTCCCCATTGCGCCGACTGCGCGGCCAGCAGAATTTCGGTAGCGGTGGCGATTTCTTCGTCGCGCGGGGCAAACGCGGCCACGATCGCCTCGATCTGCGCCGGGTGGATGCTCCACATGCGCGTGTAGCCGAACTCGTTGCGGGCGCGGGCGGCGTCGTTTGCAACCACGCTCATGTCGCGCACTTCGGTGCTGACGTTATGCGATGGCACCTTGCCGTACGCGTGGCAGGCCGCCGAAATCTCGAGCTTCGCGCGCCGCACCAGCGGGTGATCGAACTGACCGGGCGAGCGCATGGCGGTATCGGGAATCGCGCCGTCGTGTGCGGAAACGAAGTCCATCAGACCGAAGCTCAGCGCCTCGACGCCGGGCAGCGCGGCCAGATCGAACACGCGCGTCAACGCGCCATGCGTTTCGACCAGCAGTTGCACCGGTACCGGTTGCGCAATGCCGAGCTCACGCCGCGTAGCCTCGATGAACGCGACCATTTCGGCGGCATCGGGGACGTTGCGGATCTTTGGCAGAGTGATGTAAGCGGGCGCTCGCTTCGCGGCGCGCAGAATGAGGCGGACGTCGTCACGCCAATGCGCGTGATCGAAGTCGTGAATCCGCACGCCGACGCGGCCGAAGTGGTCATGCTCGCTACCCAGCAGCGACGCAACCAGCTGCGCGTGTTCGGCTTCCCGGCCGACCTGGGCGCCGTCTTCACAATCGAGCGTGATGTCGAACACCGGGCCGAGTTGCTGCTGCAATGCGAGTGATTTCAGCATCAGCTTCTCGCTGCCGGCGTAGTGATCGCAGGCAGGCAGCACAGCGGGCGGCACTTCGCCGTCAAACAGCACTTCGGCGGGTGTGAGGGCGCGCATCTTCGGCGTCAGGCGTGTGGATGGTCGTTAGGGGATCTGATGCGGATGCGCTCTGTTCGGCCATCATTGGGCAGCCGTACAAAAACGCGTTCGGATCAGATGCGAATGCTGGCGTTCGCACGCAAATTCGCACGTAAAAAACCGGAACCCGCCGCGATAAAGCCTGGGAGCGCCCCAGGCCTGTCGCTTCGCGCCAGGCCCCCCCAAGGGGGTGAGAAACCTTGGGGCGGCCCGGCGTTTTCTCACGAGTTCCGGTTCGTCTGCATCAGGCGCTTAGCCGAGCAGGTGTTGAACGCCTTCGCGTTCTTCGAGCAGCTCGTTCAGCGTGCCGTCCATCTTCTCGCGCGAGAACGCGTCGATTGCCAGACCTTCAACGCGCTTGTACTCGCCGTTCTCGCACGTAACCGGCACACCGTAGATGATGTCTTCCGGGATGCCATACGAACCGTCCGACGGGATACCCATCGTGACCCACTTGCCGTTCGTGCCGAGCACCCAGTCACGCACGTGGTCGATTGCGGCGTTAGCCGCCGACGCTGCCGACGACAGGCCGCGCGCTTCGATGATCGCGGCGCCGCGCTTGCCGACGGTCGGGATGAACGTGTTGCGGTTCCATTCTTCGTCGTTGATCAGCTTGGTCAGGTCTTGACCTTCAGCCGTTGCAACGCGGAAGTCCGGGTACATGGTCGGCGAGTGGTTGCCCCACACAGCCAGCTTTTCGATCGACGCGACCGGCTTGCCCGACTTGGCGGCCAGTTGTGACAGCGCGCGGTTGTGGTCGAGACGCAGCATGGCGGTGAAGTTCTTCTTCGGCAGATCCGGTGCCGACTTCATGGCGATGTAAGCATTCGTGTTGGCCGGGTTGCCGACCACCAGCACCTTCACGTCGCGGCTTGCGACTTCGTTCAGCGCCTTGCCCTGAACCGTGAAGATTTCGGCGTTTGCCGACAGCAGGTCTTTACGCTCCATGCCTTTCGAACGCGGACGTGCGCCGACCAGCAGGGCAACGTCTGCATCCTTGAATGCAACCTTCGGGTCGTCAGTGATCACGACACCCGACAGCAGCGGGAATGCGCAATCATCCAGTTCCATCACGACGCCTTTGACGGCGCCTTGCGCTTGCGGCAGGTCGAGCAGTTGCAGGATGACCGGCTGATCCTTGCCGAGCAGATCGCCATTGGCGATGCGGAACAGCAAGGAGTAAGCGATTTGACCTGCGGCGCCGGTGACGGCAACGCGCTTTGCGGGCTTAGCCATTGAGAAATCTCCAGGACGATGCGTTAGACGCTAGGGAAAACGCCATTCTATATGCGCGTTCAGCGAAGCGTTGTGAAACACGGCGGAATTCACTGTTCGCGTACAGCCTCGGAATATGCCGGGCCGTGCGGCGCGTTGCGGCAAAACCGCCATGCCGGAAACCTGTACTGCAGAGCGGGGAGCGGAACATCAGGCGCCGGGTAGCCACTGCACGGTGCGGGCTCCTGCAAACAGCGCGTTTCGGCAAGCGTCTGACCAACGAATGGCGGCGAATCGAAACCTGGACTGCGTGGGAACAGCATGGTGCAGAGTGGCTGCCGGTGCGTGGCGGCGCTGCATAACACAGTGCAAAACAGCCGCCGAAAACCCCGCAAACCCTTGCTCGACAGGGAGTGTAGGAGTCGTCTGGCACAAAGTCAACATTATCTTATGTCTTATATAAGACATATCTGTTGCGGGGAAAACCCTAGACGCGACCCAGCCCTTTATGATGAAATGCGCGGATGAATTCGAACCCGGCGAACACCACGAATCCGAGCGGCCAAACAGCTGCGGGAGAGGGTGTATCCGCTGCCGCTCCCGCTGCGTCGCCTACTTTCAGTCCTTTGTATCAGCAGATCAAGGGCTTGATTACGCAGAGTCTGGAAAACGGCGAATGGAAACCCGGCGAGATCATTCCTAGTGAAGTCGAATTGGCGGCAAGATACAAGGTCAGTCAGGGGACGGTGCGCAAAGCGATCGACGAGCTTGCCGCCGACAACCTGCTGGTGCGCCGCCAGGGCAAGGGTACTTTTGTTGCAACGCACAATGAAGACCGCGCCCAGTTTCGTTTTCTCAGGCTACTGGCCGATGACGGCGCGGAGCACCCGCACGTCAGCCGCCTGCTTGAATGCCGGCGCTTGCGTGCTTCGGCGGATATCGCCCGGCAACTCGATCTGAAGCCTGCCGATCCGGTGGTGCTGATCAAGCGTTTGCTGCAGTTCGACGGCGAAGTCACCGTACTCGACGAAATCTGGTTGCCCGGCGCGGTGTTCCGCGGGCTCACGCTTGAACGGCTGTCGGAGTATAAAGGTCCCCTCTACGCCATGTTCGAGACTGAATTCGGCACTCGCATGATCCGCGCAACGGAGAAGATCCGGGCGGTTGCGGCCGAGCCTTCAGTGGCTGACCTGTTGAATGTGCCGGCGGGTTTTCCGCTGCTCTCGGTCGAGCGCGTGTCCTATACATATGGAGACCGGCCGGTTGAGGTGCGCCGTGGTTGGTATGTCACAACCGGGTATTACTATCAGAACGATCTGAGCTGAATCGGATGAAAAAAGGCGTCGCGTCCCACGCGCGCGCCTGTTTGAAGGCGTCTTTATCGCGCGTGCTGTAACGGACCTGTCGTGGTTTTCGCTGCAGCGCGATATAAAAAGGCGCTAAAATTGCGGATTAGTGTGACTACATAGTAGGGGTCTAGCATGGCTGAAGCCGTAAAAAAACCGAGGCCGGAATTCCGGAACATCGGTATCGGGCAGATTTTGACGGCATACCGTCTCCCGCTAGCGGGGCGCGTGTCGATCTTGCACCGCTTAAGCGGTGGGCTGCTTTTTGTTTTTCTTCCGTTCCTGCTGTACCTCTTCGATCAGAGCCTGACTTCCGAACTCAGTTTCGAAGTCTTCAAGGGCTTCCTCTCCAACATCGTCGTCAAGCTCATCACGCTCGTTCTCGCGTGGGCCTTCCTGTTCCACTTCTGTGCAGGCGTGCGTCACCTGTTCATGGACACAAGCCACGGCCTCACGACTAAAGAGAAGGGCAAGCAAACCTCCATCGTGGTGCTGGTCGTGTCGTCGCTTCTGACGATTGCTTTTGCGCTCAAACTCTTCGGAGCATTCTAAAAAAATGGCAGCTAATAACCGAATCGGTCCGAAGCGTCTCGTCGTCGGCGCTCATTACGGCCTGCGTGACTGGCTTGCCCAGCGCATTACCGCCTGCATCATGGCGGTCTATACCGTCATCCTGCTCGCCTGGTTCTTCGGCGCGCGCGATTTCTCGTACGACGGCTGGGCCTCGATCTTCGCCACGCAATGGATGAAGCTCGCCACGTTTGTCACGCTGCTCTCGCTGTTCTATCACGCGTGGGTTGGTATCCGCGATATCTGGATGGACTATGTGAAGCCCGTTGGCATGCGCCTGTTTCTTCAGGCGCTGACGATCGTCTGGCTGCTCGCATGTGCGGGCTACGCTGCGCAGATTCTCTGGAGAGTGTAAAAGAATGGCTGCAATCAAGAATTCTCTGCCGCGTCGCAAATTTGACGTGGTTATCGTCGGCGCAGGCGGCTCGGGGATGCGCGCTTCGCTGCAACTCGCGCGCGCCGGTCTGTCGGTCTGCGTGCTATCCAAGGTGTTCCCGACGCGTTCGCACACGGTTGCTGCCCAGGGCGGCATCGGCGCATCGCTCGGCAACATGAGCGAAGACAACTGGCACTATCACTTCTACGACACGATCAAGGGTTCCGACTGGCTCGGCGACCAGGACGCGATCGAATTCATGTGTCGTGAAGCACCGCACGCTGTCTACGAACTCGAACACATGGGCATGCCGTTCGACCGCAATGCGGACGGCACGATCTATCAACGCCCGTTCGGCGGCCACACGGCCAACTACGGCGAAAAGCCGGTGCAACGCGCTTGCGCGGCCGCTGACCGTACCGGTCACGCGCTGCTGCACACGCTGTACCAGCAAAACGTTGCTGCCAAGACGCAGTTCTTCGTCGAGTGGATGGCGCTGGATCTGATCCGCGACGCCGAAGGCGACGTGCTCGGCGTGACCGCGCTGGAAATGGAAACCGGCGACGTCTATATCCTCGAAGGCAAGACCACGCTGTTCGCTACGGGCGGCGCGGGCCGGATCTTCGCGGCATCCACGAATGCGTTCATCAACACCGGTGACGGCCTGGGCATGGCTGCGCGTTCGGGCATCGCACTGCAAGACATGGAATTCTGGCAATTCCACCCCACCGGCGTGGCCGGCGCGGGCGTGCTGATTACCGAAGGCGTGCGCGGTGAAGGCGGCATTCTGCGTAACTCGAACGGCGAGCGTTTCATGGAACGCTACGCGCCGACGCTGAAGGATCTGGCGCCGCGCGACTTCGTCTCGCGTTCGATGGACCAGGAAATCAAGGAAGGCCGCGGCGTGGGTCCGAACAAGGATCACGTGCTGCTCGACCTGTCGCATATCGGCGCCGAGACGATCATGAAGCGTCTGCCGTCGATCCGCGAAATCGCGATGAAGTTCGCGAACGTCGATTGCATTAAAGAGCCGATTCCGGTTGTGCCGACCATTCACTATCAGATGGGCGGTATCCCGACGAACATCAACGGCCAGGTCGTTGGCACGTCGAAGGGTCACAAGGAAGTCGTCAACGGTTTCTATGCAGTGGGCGAATGCTCGTGCGTGTCGGTGCACGGCGCGAACCGTCTCGGCACGAACTCGCTGCTCGACCTGGTGGTGTTCGGCCGCGCGGCCGGCAACCACATTGTCAAGCACGTGAAGGAAATCAAGGAGCACAAGCCGCTGCCGGCCGACGCGGGCGAATTCTCGCTGGCTCGTCTGAACAAGCTGGACAAATCCACGTCGGGCGAATATTCGCAAGCCGTTGCAGCCGACATCCGCTCCACGATGCAGGCGCACGCCGGTGTGTTCCGCACGTCGAAGCTGCTGGCCGAAGGCGTCGAACGGATTCGCGAAGTAGCTGAACGCGTCGACAACATCTATCTGAAAGACAAGTCGAAGGTGTTCAACACGGCACGTATTGAAGCGCTGGAAGTGGAGAATCTGATCGAAGTGGCGCGTGCCACGATGATTTCTGCTGAAGCGCGTAAGGAAAGCCGCGGCGCGCACGCGCAAAACGACTTCGAACATCGCGACGACGAAAACTGGCTGCGCCATACGCTGTGGTTCAGCGAAGGCGATCGCCTCGACTACAAGCCGGTTCACATGCAACCGCTGACCGTCGAATCGGTGCCGCCGAAAGCGCGTACCTTCTAAGGCACAAGTCAAAGGAATTCAGAAATGGCCAAGCGTACATTTGAAATTTACCGCTACGACCCGGATAAGGACGCAGCGCCGCGCATGCAAACGTACGAGATCGAAATCGACTCGCACGAACGCATGCTGCTCGACGCGCTGCTCAAGCTGAAAGCGATGGACGAAACCTTGTCGTTCCGCCGTTCGTGCCGAGAAGGCGTGTGCGGTTCGGACGCGATGAACATCAACGGCAAGAACGGTCTGGCCTGCTTGCAGAACATGAACGACCTGCCGCAAAAGATCGTGTTGCGTCCGCTGCCGGGTCTGCCGGTCGTGCGCGACCTGATCTGCGACTTCACGCAGTTCTTCAACCAGTATCACTCGATCAAGCCGTACCTGATCAACGATACGCCGCCGCCGGAAAAAGAGCGTCTGCAGTCGCCGGAAGAACGCGACGAGCTCGACGGTCTGTACGAATGTATCCTGTGCGCTAGCTGCTCCACGTCGTGCCCGAGCTTCTGGTGGAATCCGGACAAGTTCGTCGGCCCGGCTGGCCTGTTGCAAGCCTATCGTTTCATCGCGGACAGCCGTGACGAAGCGACGGGTGAGCGCCTGGACAACCTGGAAGATCCGTACCGTCTGTTCCGTTGCCATACCATCATGAATTGCGTCGACGTTTGCCCGAAGGGTTTGAACCCGACCAAGGCGATTGGCAAGATCAAGGAATTGATGGTTCGCCGCGCAGTCTAGGATGAATGAGCAACCCCCACGCTCCCTATCGTTCGCTGCCCCCGAGGGGGCGGTCAGTACGCTTGGGGGCGGCCCGGCGCGTACTGACATGAACGAAACATCGCATCAGTCCGACCCTCTTCGCCGCGCGCGCCTTCGCTGGCGCGCGCGGCGCGGCTTGCTGGAAAACGATCTGATCTTTGAACGTTTTTTCAGCCGATATGAGCATGACCTCAGCGATGCCGACGTAGGCGCACTCACCCGCCTGCTCGAGCTGAGCGATAACGACCTGATGGACTTGCTGCTGGTCCGCAAGGAACCGGAAGGCGACCTTGGCGACCCGGATGTGATCCGGGTGCTGGAGCTGTTGCGGAATGCCTGAGCGCCGCTGACGTCTTGAGCGCCGCTTGCCCGTTGTTCCCAGGCGTGCAAATTATCGAAACCCTGTTTCCATACTTCGATTGAGGATGTGCTATGACCCCGTCAGATGTTAAAGCCACGCTATCGTTCAGCGACAATTCGCCGAGCGTTGAAATGCCGATTTACAAGGGCACTCTCGGCCCGGACGTGATCGACATCCGCAAACTGTACGGCCAGACTGGCAAGTTCACGTACGACCCGGGCTTCATGTCGACGGCGGCGTGCAATTCGGCAATCACCTACATCGACGGCGACAAGGGCGAGCTGTTGTACCGCGGCTACCCGATCGACGACCTCGCGCAAAACGCAGACTTCCTCGAAACCTGCTATCTGCTGCTGAAGGGCGAACTGCCGAACGCGCAGCAGAATGCGGAGTTCGTGGGCACGGTCACGAAGCACACGATGGTGCATGAGCAAATGCACTTCTTCTTCCGTGGCTTCCGCCGTGACGCGCACCCGATGGCGATTCTGGTTGCTGCAGTCGGCGCACTGTCGGCGTTCTATCACGACTCGCTCGACATCAACAATCCGCGTCACCGTGAAGTATCGGCTATTCGTATGATCGCGAAGCTGCCCACGCTGGTCGCGATGGCGTACAAGTACAGCATCGGCCAGCCGTTTGCGTACCCGAAGAACGACCTGTCGTACAGCGCGAACTTCATGCACATGATGTTCTCGAACCCGTGCGAAGAGTACAAGGTCAACGACGTGCTGGTGCGCGCACTCGACCGTATCCTGATCCTGCACGCTGACCACGAGCAGAATGCGTCGACCTCGACGGTTCGTCTGGCGGGTTCGTCGGGCGCTAACCCGTTCGCGTGTATCGCTGCTGGTATCGCCTGCTTGTGGGGCCCGGCGCACGGTGGTGCGAACGAAGCCGCACTGAACATGCTGGAAGAAATCGGCTCGGTCGACAACATTCCTGAGTTCATCAAGCAGGTGAAGGACAAGAACTCGGGCGTGAAGCTGATGGGCTTCGGTCACCGCGTCTACAAGAACTACGATCCGCGTGCCAAGCTGATGCGCGAAACCTGCCACGAAGTGCTGGAAGAATTGGGCCTGCACGACGACCCGCTGTTCAAGCTGGCCATGGCACTGGAAAAGATCGCGCTGGAAGACGAGTACTTCGTGTCGCGCAAGCTGTACCCGAATGTCGACTTCTACTCGGGCATCGTGCAGCGCGCGCTGGGCATCCCGACGTCGATGTTCACGTGTATCTTCGCGATGGCACGTACGGTCGGCTGGATTGCACAGTGGAACGAAATGATTGCCGATCCGGAACAGAAGATTGGCCGTCCGCGTCAGCTGTTCGTTGGCGATACGCCGCGTGTAGCGAAGCCGATTGGGCAACGCTAAGCGGTAGTCTGCCTCACGTTTTGCATGGCCCACTGGGTCGTGGAACGCCCGAGGCAGGATGGATTGAAAAACGCCCCGACGGGTTGACCGTTGGGGCGTTTTCTTTTGGCCGCGCGTAACATCCCGTCGTGCCGCTGTTCGAGCGCAGCGCCACGCCACACCATGCCGGGTAACGCCAATACAGGTATCGTCACTACCACCCAACTCCCTGTTTTTTATCGGTTTTTCCATGATTTCGTGGGCCAAAGCGCGGCTCTGCGTGGCATAATCGATCGAACACAGTCAGCCCGCAGTCATTACTACCCCGCATACCATGGCACAGACTCTCTACGACAAATTGTGGAACACACACGTGATCCACGCGGAAGAAGACGGTACGACGATTCTCTATATCGACCGTCACCTGCTGCACGAAGTCACCAGCCCTCAGGCGTTCGAAGGCCTGAAACTGGCTGAGCGTCCGGTGTGGCGTATCAGCGCGAATCTGGCGGTGTCGGACCACAACGTCCCCACCACGGATCGCAGCCACGGCATCGCTGATCCCGTCTCGAAGCTGCAGGTCGATACGCTCGACAGCAACTGCGACGCGTACGGCATCACGCAGTTCAAGATGAACGATCTGCGCCAGGGCATCGTGCACATCATCGGGCCGGAGCAGGGCGCCACGCTGCCGGGCATGACGATCGTCTGCGGCGACTCACACACGTCCACGCACGGCGCGTTCGGCGCGCTGGCACACGGCATTGGCACGTCGGAAGTCGAACACGTGCTGGCCACGCAAACGCTCTTGCAGAAGAAGAGCAAGAACATGCTGGTGAAGGTTGAAGGCCAGTTGCCGCGCGGCTGTACAGCGAAAGACATTGTGCTCGCCATCATTGGCAAGATCGGCACGGCAGGCGGCACCGGCTACGCAATCGAATTCGGCGGTTCGACGATTCGCGCGCTGTCCATGGAAGGCCGCATGACGGTCTGCAACATGGCGATCGAAGCAGGCGCGCGCGCCGGCATGGTCGCCGTAGACGACACCACCGTCGACTACCTGAAGGGCCGCCCGTTCTCGCCGGAAGGCGTCGAGTGGGATCACGCGGTTGAGTACTGGAAGCAGTTCAAGTCGGACGAAGGCGCGCAATTCGATCGCGTGGTCGAATTGAACGCCGCGGAAATCGTGCCGCAAGTCACATGGGGCACGTCGCCGGAAATGGTCACGGCAATCGACGGCCGCGTGCCGGATCCGGAACGCGAAAAAGACCCGGTCAAGCGCGACGCCATGGAACGCGCGCTGAAGTACATGGCGCTCGAACCGAACGCGCCGATCGAATCCATCAAGCCGGATAAAATCTTCATCGGGTCGTGCACCAACGCGCGCATTGAAGACATTCGCGCTGCGGCATACGTCGTGAAAAAGCTCGGCCGCCGCGTCGCGCCGAATATCCGTCTGGCCATGGTCGTGCCGGGTTCGGGTCTGGTGAAGGCGCAAGCGGAACGCGAAGGCCTCGACAAGGTCTTTACGGATGCCGGTTTCGAATGGCGTGAGCCCGGTTGCTCGATGTGTCTCGCGATGAACGCCGACCGGTTGGATCCGGGCGAGCGTTGTGCGTCCACGTCGAATCGTAATTTCGAAGGTCGTCAGGGCGCCGGTGGCCGTACCCACCTCGTGAGCCCCGCGATGGCTGCCGCAGCGGCTATCGAAGGGCATTTCGTCGATATTCGCAAGCTTGGATAAACACGCATGATGAAGAACATGAATCGCACCACTCTATTGCGCCGCTTCGCACTCGGTACCTTGGCCGGGCTCCTGCTCGGTCTGGCCGGCTGCAATACGGTGCACGGATTTGGCGAGGACATGTCGCACCTCGGCAATTCGATCAGCAATCACGCTGACAAATAAGCGATTTTTGATTTTTGCCGGCGATGCATGTGGCGGCCTTCCGGTCGCCACGGGCATCGCCCGGTCTTGAAACAGGCGCAAGCGTCATGGATAAATTCATCGTACACACCGGCGTCGTGGCGCCGCTCGATCGCGAGAACGTCGACACGGACGCGATCATTCCGAAGCAATTCCTGAAGTCGATCAAGCGCACGGGTTTCGGTCCGAACGCGTTCGACGAATGGCGTTACCTCGACCACGGCGAGCCGGGTCAAGACAACTCGAAGCGTCCGCTGAATCCGGATTTCGTGCTGAATCAGCCGCGCTATCAGGGCGCGTCGGTGCTGTTGGCGCGCAAGAACTTCGGTTGCGGCAGTTCGCGTGAGCATGCGCCGTGGGCGTTGGAGCAATCTGGCTTCCGCGCGATTATCGCGCCGAGTTTCGCCGATATCTTCTACAACAACTGTTTCAAGAACGGCCTGCTGCCGATCGTGCTGACCGAACAGCAAGTCGATCACCTGTTCAACGAAACCTACGCGTTCAACGGCTTCAAGCTGACCGTCGACCTGGAAGCGCAAGTCGTGCGCACGTCGGACGGTGGCGCCGAATATCCGTTCGAAGTGGCTGCGTTCCGCAAGTACTGCCTGTTGAATGGCTTCGACGATATCGGCCTGACGCTGCGTCATGCCGACAAAATTCGCCAGTTCGAAGCCGAGCGGATCGCAAAGCAGCCGTGGCTGAATCACCGTATCGTCGGATAAAGGCTGACAGGCCTGAGAGCCCGATGGCTCGCTGAATCATCTCGAAGAAAATCATCAAGGAAATTCGCATGAAGATCGCAGTCTTGCCGGGCGACGGCATCGGTCCCGAAATCGTCAAGGAGGCCGTGAAGGTCTTGAACGTGCTCGGCGAAAAGTTCGAACTCGAAGAGGCGCCGGTTGGCGGCGCCGGCTACGAAGCGAAGGGTCATCCGCTGCCCGATTCGACGCTGGCGCTGGCGAAAGAAGCCGACGCGATCCTGTTCGGCGCCGTCGGCGACTGGAAATACGACTCGCTCGAACGCGCGCTGCGCCCGGAGCAGGCGATTCTCGGTCTGCGCAAGCACCTGCAATTGTTCGCGAACTTCCGTCCGGCAATCTGCTATCCGCAACTGACGGGCGCTTCGTCGTTGAAGGAAGAGATCGTTTCGGGCCTCGACATCCTGATCGTGCGCGAACTGAACGGCGACATTTACTTCGGTGCGCCGCGCGGCGTGCGTTCGTCACCGGATGGGCTGTTCGAAGGCGCGAAAGAAGGCTTCGACACGATGCGTTATTCGGAACCCGAAGTGCGCCGCATCGCGCACGTCGCGTTTCAGGCCGCGCAAAAGCGCCAGAAGAAGCTGACAAGCGTGGACAAGGCCAATGTGCTCGAAACATCGCAGTTCTGGCGCGACGTGATGATCGACGTGTCGAAGGAGTATGCGGACGTCGAGTTGTCGCACATGTACGTCGACAACGCGGCCATGCAACTGGTCAAGGCGCCGAAGGCGTTCGACGTGGTCGTCACCGGCAACATGTTCGGCGACATTCTGTCGGACGAAGCCGCGATGCTCACGGGTTCGATCGGCATGCTGCCGTCGGCTTCGCTCGACAAGAACAACAAGGGCTTGTACGAGCCGTCGCACGGTTCGGCGCCGGATATCGCCGGCAAGGGCGTGGCGAATCCGCTGGCAACGATCCTGTCGGCCGCGATGATGCTGCGCTATTCGCTGAACAAGGCGGAACAGGCGGATCGCATCGAAAACGCCGTAAAGAACGTGCTGGAACAGGGCTTCCGGACGGGCGACATTCTGACGCCGGGTTGCAAGCAGGTCGGCACCGTGGCAATGGGCGACGCCGTGGTCGCCGCGCTGTAAGGCGCTTTGGGGCAGGCGGTAGTTCGGTTGCTAACCAGTCTTCAAAGCGGCCTTTAAAACGCGAATTGGCCTCGAAAGAGGCCGATTCGCGCGTAATACGGGCGATAGCGGCGGATGACGTCGCCAGATTCCGGTTTTCGTGTATATTGTAGCGATGGCGCATATAGCTCAAATCTCCTCGATTTCGAAACTGCACGGCAAAACGGCCCGTGTGGTTGAGCTCGCCATGACTACCACCAAAACGATTACCCCGAAAACGATCACGAAACGCTGATCGTCCGTCGTGCCCGCTCATCTTCCCCGCGCGGTCACTGCGGGCAAAGATGCGGGGAAGTTTCCATTCGAAGGGTATGAAGTCATGAACGTAGGTCTCGTAGGTTGGCGCGGTATGGTCGGCAGCGTCCTGATGCAACGTATGCAGCAGGAAGGCGATTTCGACTTGATCGAACCGGTGTTTTTCAGCACCAGCAACGCGGGCGGCAACGCGCCGTCGTTCGCCAAAAACGAGACCAAGCTCAAAGATGCGACAAGCATCGAGGACCTGAAGAAGTGCGAAGCGATCATCTCGTGCCAGGGCGGCGATTACACGAATGAAGTGTTCCCGAAGCTGCGCGCAGCGGGCTGGAACGGCTACTGGATCGACGCGGCTTCGTCGCTGCGCATGAAAGACGACGCGGTCATCATTCTCGATCCGGTCAACCTCGACGTGATCAAGAACGCGCTGGTCAAGGGGCAGAAGAATTTCATCGGCGGCAACTGCACGGTCAGCCTGATGCTGATGGCGCTGGGCGGTCTGTTCCGCGAAAACCTCGTCGACTGGATGACGGCCATGACGTATCAGGCCGCTTCGGGCGCGGGTGCGCAGAACATGCGCGAACTGCTGCAGCAAATGGGCACGCTGTACGGCGCCGCCAAGGAAGACCTGGCTGATCCGTCGTCGGCGATTCTGGACATCGACCGCCGCGTGCTGAGCGCAATGAACAGCGATCGTATGCCGACCGATAACTTCGGCGTACCGCTCGCCGGCTCGCTGATTCCGTGGATCGACAAGGATCTCGGTAACGGCATGTCGAAGGAAGAGTGGAAGGGCGGCGCGGAAACCAACAAGATCCTCGGCAAGCCGGCCATGGGCACGCCGGGTTCGATCCCGGTAGATGGTCTCTGCGTGCGGATCGGCGCAATGCGCTGCCACTCGCAGGCGCTGACCATCAAGCTGAACAAGGACGTGCCGCTGGATGAAGTGAACAGCATCCTCGCGTCGGGCAACGACTGGGTGAAGGTCGTGCCGAACGAGCGCGAAGCCTCGATGCGCGATCTGTCCCCGGCGGTGGTGACGGGCACGTTGACCGTGCCGGTCGGCCGGGTGCGCAAACTGGCGATGGGCGGCGAATATCTGTCGGCCTTCACGGTCGGCGATCAGCTGTTGTGGGGCGCGGCGGAACCGCTGCGTCGCATGCTTCGCATTGTGCTCGACAAGTAAAGTAAACTACGCGCTCACGACGCGTAGAAAACTTAAGAAGCGTCGCGCTTGCGCGGCGCTTTTTTCATTGTGTGCTCCGATTATCTTGTCTCTTTCCAACCGCAAAAAAGGGCTGCGCGCTGACGCGCCAGGGGTCCCGATGAACCTTCGACTCTCATCCCTTCGGGCTATGTTTATGCATCAAGGTACGGACCGGCTGACGGCCGCAGCTGGTTTGGCGCTCGCGCTGGCCTGCGCCGGCGTTGGCAGTGCGGTGGCCGCGCCCGGCGACGCCGCGAGCGCGCCGGATGGCGCCTCCGTTTCCTACGCCGCCGGGAGTCAATATACGGTGCGGCCCGGGCAATCGTTGAACGACGTGGCGATCGCCGTCACGCAATCGCACGACCGGGGAACGCTCGCACGCGCTTCGCGCGCGCTGTTCGATGCGAATCCGAATGCCTTCATGAGTCATGACCCGAGCCGGATGCGCGTAGGCGCGCTGCTGACGGTCCCGGCGCTGGATGCGTCGGGCGCCCCGGCGGCTTCTGCGCCGGTTGCAGGCTCTGCGTCTGTCGCGCCATCGGCCGCTGCAGCGACTGCTGCACCTGCCTCCGCGCCGAACGCGGCGGCAGCCGGTGCCGCGAGTGCCGCAGCGCCGGCCACGCCTGCGGTGTCGGGGACGGCCAGCTCAACGGCCGAAGCAAGTCCGGCGACACCAGGTAGCGCGACAGCGGCCAGCGCTGTCGCGACGGCGCCCGTAGCGGGCTCACAGGCTGCAGGCGCGTTGTCGGGCAGCCAGGCCCACGTCTGGTCGGGCGCGATCCAGCCCTCGGCCAGCGAGCCTGCGGAAGGCGCGTCGGTGGCGGCCACCGCACAGCCGGCGTCGCAACCGCGTGCGCAGGTGTCCAGCTTGCAGCAATTGCTTGCGCTGAAAAACCGTGTGCTGATGGAGTTGCAGAAACATGGCATCGGCGGTTCGCCGGTCGCGACGGTCAAGCCTGCGACGAGCGGTGCGCAGCCGGCTGCCGGCGTTTCGTCTGCGGCGGCCGGTTCCGGTCATGGCGGCGCTGCGATTTCCGCGTCGAACGACATCGGCATCTCGCAGACGAATTTGAGCGTGGCGGCGGCGGTCGGTGCGGCGTTGGTCGTGCTGCTGGGGGCTTGGCGTCTGCGTCGGCGTAAGCGCGCCAGGGTTGCCGCGGCTGAAGGCTCGTTGGCAAAGGACGCAGCGGCGGCTGCCGCGCGGGCGGCTGGGTCGCAGGATATCGATTCGACGCCGGAAGCGGTTCCTGTGCGTGAAGCGACGGACGTGGTGCCGGAACAGGCAGCCGCCGCACGCGCGGCCGAAGAACGTGCACAGGCGGAGCGTGGGGCAGCAGAACAGGCTGCGGCAGAACATGAAGCCGCTGCCCGCGAACCGCACGCAGACCGGCCTGCGCAAGATCGCAATGCGTCCCAGCACGCAGGGCAGGAAAGCCATGCGGCACCCGCGCCGTTCGAACCTGCGCAACCGGGCCCGGAAGTAGAGCCGGCCGCCCAAAGCGGGTTCACGTCGGAATCTCTTCCCGCCGCTCATCACGAAAATCTCGACGGAGCGACCACGGCTGCGAGCCTTGCTGCTGCCGCGGAACTTGGCGCTGAGGCATTGCCGCGCACGTCGCTTGAACCGGTCAACGACACCTTGCCGGAAGAGGTGCCTCCGCACCGCCTGCAATGGGACGACGAACCGGCATCGGGCGCGCGATTGGCAGAGCCGACGTACCAGCCGTCCTATGAGCCGCAACCGCAACCGCAATCGCAGTCGCAGTCACATCAGCAAATCGAAACGGCG
This sequence comes from Paraburkholderia haematera, assembly GCF_905220975.1. Lineage (GTDB taxonomy): Bacteria > Pseudomonadota > Gammaproteobacteria > Burkholderiales > Burkholderiaceae > Paraburkholderia > Paraburkholderia haematera. Next base: position 185,348 of record NZ_CAJNBK010000006.1, read on the forward strand.
ACGCCCGGCGGCGCACCGGATTTCGAGCCGGTGGCACCCGTTGCGCCAATCCAGCCCGCGCTGTCCGTACCGACCGAGTTCCCGCGCGACGCCGTCGATGCATTCAGCAGTCTGGACATGCCCCTGCCGCCGCGCCTCGAATTGACCGACGCGGCAGCCGTGAGCGCACCCGGATCGCTGGCGACACAACCGGTTGCATCACCGGAAACCACCGCGCAGCAAGCCATTGCGCCGTACGATGCGGACGACGCCCCGCACATCGCCGATGAAATCGCTGCCGGCACTGCGGGCCATGCAGCCGTCGCGGGTCTGGGCGCGGCGGGCTTCGGCGCGTTGAAGCTCGATTTCGACCTCGAATTGCCGCCGAGTCCGGCTCAACCCTTGCCCGCCTTCACGCAGGCCGATCTCACCCGTATCGCCCGGAACAAGCTCGATCTGGCCGCGGAATACATCGACCTCGGCGATCTGTCCGGCGCACGCGTGCTCATCAACGAAGTGATCGAAGCGAACGATCCGGCCACGCGCACCGAGGCCCGCGCGCTGCTTTCGACGCTCGCGCCGTTGTCGTGAAGCGTATTGCGCTAGGCGTCCAGTACGACGGCTCGGCATTCTGCGGCTGGCAGTCGCAACTGCACGGCAAGACCGTGCAGGACGAACTCGAACGGGCGTTGCGCGAATTCGCGCAAACGCCCGTGCAAACCGTGGTGGCGGGCCGTACGGATACCGGCGTGCACGGCCTCGGCCAGGTCGTGCACTTCGATACCGAACTCGATCGCACGGACTTTTCATGGATTCGCGGCACCAACGCCTTCCTGCCGAAAACAATCGCCGTGCAATGGGCCAAGCCGATGCCCGACGAGTTTCACGCGCGTTTCTCGGCGTTCGAGCGGACTTATTACTACGTCCTGTACGTTCATCCGTTCCGCTCGCCGATGCAGGCTACTCGGGCCGGCTGGGTGCACACGCCGCTCGACGTCGACGCCATGCGGACCGCCGCCGCCCATCTGATCGGCGCGCACGATTTTTCCGCGTTTCGTTCGTCGCAATGCCAGGCGAAAACACCGGTCAAGCACCTCCATCAGATCGACATATTGCGACAGGGCGACTTCATTCATTTCCGTTTTCGGGCGAATGCGTTCCTGCACCATATGGTGCGTAATCTGATGGGCTGTCTCGTCAATATCGGACAGGGACGCCATCCGGCCGAATGGATGGTCGAGGTTCTCGCGAGCCGTGATCGCGACTGCGCCGCGCCGACTTTCATGCCTGACGGCCTGTACCTGGCGCAGGTGGGCTATCCTGAGCAATTCGCCGTGCCCGCGCCACAAATAGGCAGCGTGCCGTGGAGCACCGTATGGACCGAGCAAGCGCAAACATGAAATCAACCGAAAATCTGGCAGCCGAAGCTCCAGTGGACGCATCGCAACATGCCATGCCGCATCGCACGCGTATCAAGCTGTGCGGTCTGTCGAAACCGGAAGACGTGGCTCAGGCGATCGACCTCGGCGCCGACGCGATCGGCCTCGTGTTCTATCCACCGAGCCCGCGCTCGGTGAGCGTCGCGCAGGCCGTCGAGCTGGTGCATGACGTTCCGCCGTTCGTGTCGGTCGTCGGCTTGTTTGTGAACGCAACGCAGGACTGGATTCGCGAAGTTGTCTGCAATGTCGGGCTTACGCTGCTGCAGTTCCACGGCGACGAGACCCCGGAGCAGTGCGAATCCCTTGCCGGCATTGCGGGTTTGCCTTGGTTGCGCGCCTTGCGAATCGCGGCGGATACTCAACCGGCAGATTTGGTAAAATCAGCGCTTAACTATTCAGCAGCCAGCGCCCTTCTGTTCGACACCCATGTCGAAGGCTATGGCGGCGGCGGGAAGGTTTTCGATTGGTCACTTATTCCAGCAGAGCTCGCGCGTCGGGCCGTTTTGAGTGGTGGGTTGAACGCGCAAAACGTCAGTGACGCGATCCATCGCGTGCGCCCGTACGCGGTCGATGTCTCGAGCGGCATCGAAGTGCCGGGCGCCAGGGGCGTGAAAGATCACGCCCGGATGGCGGCGTTCGTGCGCGCAGTGCGCGCAGCGGACGCTGAATGATTCAGGCGGCGCGGTTTTTTCATGTCAAAACCGTGCGCCACACTGAGAAGAGTGATCACCATGTATAACTTGCCTGACGAAAGAGGCCATTTCGGCCCATATGGCGGCGTGTTCGTCGCTGAAACGCTGGTTCACGCACTTAACGAGCTGCGTGCCGCATATGAGAAATATCAGAAAGACCCGGAATTCGTCGCCGAATACGAGCGCGAACTAAAGCATTTCGTGGGTCGTCCGTCGCCGATTTATCACGCTCAACGCTGGAGCGAAATGCTCGGCGGCGCGCAGATTTTCCTCAAGCGCGAAGACCTGAATCACACCGGCGCGCACAAGATCAATAACGTGATCGGCCAGGCGCTGCTCGCCAAGCGCATGGGCAAGCCGCGCGTGATCGCAGAAACCGGCGCGGGCCAGCACGGCGTGGCGACCGCAACCATCGCGGCGCGCTTCGGCATGGAATGCGTGGTCTACATGGGCGAGGAGGACGTGCGCCGCCAGGCCGCGAACGTGTACCGGATGAAGTTGCTCGGCGCGACCGTCGTACCCGTGTCGTCCGGTTCGCGCACGCTGAAAGACGCGCTCAATGAAGCGATGCGCGACTGGGTGACCAACGTTGAAAACACCTTCTACATCATCGGCACGGTGGCGGGACCGCATCCGTATCCGATGATGGTGCGCGACTTCCAGCGCGTGATCGGCGACGAGTGCAAGGTGCAGATGCCTGAAATGGTTGGTCGCCAGCCGGACGCCGTGATTGCGTGCGTTGGCGGCGGTTCGAACGCAATGGGGATCTTTTACCCGTACATTGACGACACTTCGGTGCAGTTGATCGGCGTCGAGCCAGCGGGCGACGGGATCGAAACCGGCCGGCACGCAGCCTCGCTGATCGCCGGCACGCCGGGTGTGCTGCACGGCAACCGCACGTATCTCCTGCAGGACGAAAACGGTCAGATCATCGAAACACATTCGATCTCGGCCGGTCTGGACTATCCGGGCGTAGGTCCCGAGCATGCGTGGCTAAAAGACAGCAAGCGCGCGCAATACGTCAGCATCGACGACGAAGAAGCGCTCAAGGGGTTCCACGATTGCTGCCGCATCGAAGGCATTATTCCGGCGCTGGAATCCAGCCACGCGCTGGCCTATGCGGCGAAACTCGCGCCGACACTGCCCAAGGACAAAGTCCTTCTGGTCAATCTGTCGGGCCGCGGCGACAAGGACATGCATACGGTCGCTGAGCGATCGGGCATTCAGTTCTGAGCGCCGCGACGATGCGCGACGAGTTCGACGAGCCGCAACCGGCGCTTGAAACAAGCCCGGTCGCCGACGTAGTGGCGGCCGAGGCGCCTGCACTCCTGTTACCGCAGGTGCCCGCCGGCATCCGGCTGTTGAACCGCGATTTTCTGTCCGATGTGGCGAACATCCCCGACGGGTCGATCGACCTGATCCTTTGCGATCCGCCTTATGGGCTCGGCAAGGATTATGGCAACGACTCCGACATGCGCTCCGGCGAGGACTTCCTCGCCTGGACGCGTGGCTGGCTCGAGCTGGCTATTCCGAAGCTCAAGCCGTCGGGTTCGCTGTATATCTTCTGCACGTGGCAGTACGCGCCGGAAATCTTCAGCTTCCTGAAGACAAGACTCACGATGATCAACGAAATCATCTGGGACCGGCGCGTGCCGAGCATGGGCGGAACGGTGCGCCGTTTCACCTCGGTGCATGACAACATCGGCTTTTTCGCGGTGTCGAAAGACTATTTTTTCGATCTCGATCCCGTCCGCATCCCGTACGATGCCGTCACGAAGAAGGCGCGTTCGCGTAAATTGTTCGAAGGAAGCAAGTGGCTGGAGCTTGGCTATAATCCGAAGGACGTCTGGTCGGTATCGCGGCTGCATCGGCAACACGCCGAGCGCGTCGATCATCCGACCCAGAAGCCTCTGGAAATCGTCGAGCGGATGGTGCTGGCAAGTTGTCCCAAGGGCGGGCGCGTGCTCGACCCGTTTATGGGCAGCGGCACCACCGCAGTCGCTTGCGCCCGGCAGCAGCGCGAATTCGTCGGCTATGAGATCAATGAAAGTTACTGCGCAATAGCGCGCGAACGCGTTAGCTTGGCCGCGTCGTCGCCCACTGTCGCTCGCAAAACTCGCAAGCTCGCGGCCAAAGCTGAGCAGCAAACCGAGTCGCAATAAGCGCAGTAGCTTAAAAATCCGAGAATATTCCATGTCCCGTATCAAGAACACGTTTGCCGCGTTGTCCGCCCAGGGTAAAAAAGGCCTGATTCCGTTCATGACGGCCGGCGATCCGGATCCGGCGCGCACGGTCGAATTCATGCACGCGCTCGCTGCCGGCGGCGCCGATGTGATCGAACTTGGCGTGCCGTTTTCCGACCCGATGGCCGACGGCCCGGTGATTCAGCAATCGTCCGAACGCGCGTTGGCGCATGGCGTGTCGCTGCGCCACGTGCTGGCCGACGTGAAGCGCTTCCGCGAAACCGACGACAAGACGCCGGTGGTGCTGATGGGCTACGCCAATCCGATCGAGCGCATGGGCACCGAGGCTTTCGCCAAAGCGGCGAAGGAAGCTGGGGTGGACGGCGTGCTGGTTGTCGACTACCCGCCCGAAGAGTGTGTTAACTTCGCCGAACAGATGCGATCTGCCGGCATCGATCCGATCTTTTTGCTTGCGCCCACTTCGACGGATGAGCGTATCGCGGAAGTCGGCAAAATCGCTAGCGGCTACGTCTATTATGTGTCGTTGAAAGGCGTGACCGGCGCGGCAAATCTGGACGTTTCCAGCATCGCGAGTAAAATCCCGGCCATCAAGTCGCGCGTACCCCTGCCGGTGGGCGTCGGTTTCGGCATCCGTGACGCGCAAACAGCGCGTTCGGTGGCGGAAGTCTCCGATGCCGTCGTGATCGGCAGCCGTATCGTGCAATTGCTCGAACAGGCGGCTCCCGAAACCGCCGCCGAGACGCTCACGCGCTTCATCGCCGAAGTGCGCGAGGCGCTCGATAGCGTCGCGACTGCCCGATAACAGTTATTTTTGTCGTCTGTAGTGTGAACGGCGGGTTCATCCCGCCGTTTGCGCAACCGCTGACCCCAGAAGGATTCAATATGAGCTGGCTCGATAAGCTGCTGCCGCCGAAAATCAAACAAACCGACCCGAAGAGCCGCAAGGGGATTCCGGAAGGCCTGTGGATCAAGTGCCCGTCGTGCGAAGCCGTGCTTTACCGCAATGACGTCGAGGCCAATCTGCACGTTTGCCCGAAGTGCGACCATCACATGCGTATCGGCGCGCGTGAGCGGCTCGACGGCCTGCTCGATCCGGAAGGCCGCTATGAAATCGGCCAGGAAATCGTGCCGGTCGACGCGCTCAAGTTCAAAGACAGCCGCAAGTACCCGGATCGCCTGAAAGAGGCGATGGACGACACCGACGAAACCGACGCGATGGTCGTGATGGGCGGCGCCATCCACACGCTGCCGGTGGTGGTCGCGTGTTTCGAGTTCTCGTTCATGGGTGGCTCGATGGGTTCGGTGGTCGGCGAGCGTTTCGCGCGCGGCGCGCAGAACGCGCTCGAACAGAAAGTGCCGTTTATCTGCTTCACCGCTTCGGGCGGCGCGCGGATGCAGGAAAGTTTGCTCTCGCTGATGCAAATGGCGAAGACCACCGCGATGCTGACCAAGCTCGCCGAAGCCAAGCTGCCGTTCATTTCCGTGCTAACCGATCCGACCATGGGCGGCGTGTCGGCGAGTTTCGCGTTCCTCGGCGACGTGGTGATCGCCGAGCCGAAGGCGCTGATCGGTTTCGCCGGTCCGCGCGTGATCGAACAAACCGTGCGTGAAAAGCTGCCGGAAGGCTTCCAGCGCGCCGAGTTCCTGCTGACGAAGGGCGCGGTCGACATGATCGTCGACCGTCGCAAGCTGCGTGAAGAAATCGCGCAATTGATGGCGCTCCTGAGCCATCAGCCGGCGGACGCAGTCGCGTAAGCCTTCGCGTCACTGCCGTTGCGCGCCCCGACGGGCGCGGCAGCCGTCAGAAAAGCAGTAAAAAAACATAGCGCGCCGCGAGAGTCATCAAGCGGCGCGCTGTCATTTCCGGGATAATCACGGTCTCGCAACGCAGCACAGATTCATTCGATGACCACATTCCCCACCCTCGACGCGTGGCTCACGCACCTTGAATCCGCGCATCCGGTCGGCATCGACATGGGTTTGGCCCGTATCACCCAGGTGCGTGACGCGATGCAGTTGTCGTTCGCGTGCCCGATCATCACGGTCGGCGGCACGAACGGCAAGGGTTCGACCTGCGCGATCCTTGAATCGATTTTGCTGCGCGCGGGTTTCACGGTCGGCTGCCACACGTCGCCGCATCTGCTGTCGTTCAACGAGCGGGCACGCGTGAACGGTGAAATGGCGAGCGACGCAGATCTGCTGCCGCATTTCGAAGCCGTCGAAGCCGCGCGCCTGAGTCTCGGCGAACCGGTCACGCTGACTTACTTCGAATTCACTACGCTGGCGATCATGAGCCTGTTCGCTTCGCGCGGGCTGGACGCGGTGATCTTCGAAGTCGGCCTGGGCGGCCGCCTCGACGCGGTCAACATCCTCGACGCGGACTGCGCGATCATCACCAGCATCGATATCGACCACACCGAATATCTCGGCGACACGCGCGAGAAAATCGGCTTCGAAAAAGCCGGTATTTTCCGTCCGGGAAAGCCTGCGATCTGCGCCGATCCGGTGCCGCCGCAAACCCTGATCGATTACGCCGAAGAGATCGGCGCCGAACTGTGGCTATTCGGCCGCGATTTCCGTTATGAAGGGCAGGCAGGCAGCGAGCGCCAGCAATGGAGCTACGTGGGCCCGACCATGCGCCGTTCCTCGCTCGCCTATCCGGCGTTGCGCGGCGCGAATCAGTTGATCAACACGTCGGCGGCACTGGCCGGTCTTGAAGCGCTGCGCGACCGTTTGCCTGTGTCGGCGCAAGACATACGGCTCGGTCTCGCCAACGTCGAATTGCCGGGGCGCTTTCAGGTGTTGCCCGGCAAGCCGGCCATCGTGCTCGACGTCGGCCATAACCCGCACGCCGCGGCGGTCTTGACGCAAAACCTCGGCAATATGGGCTTTTTCCCGTACACGTACGCCGTGTTCGGCGCGATGCGCGACAAGGACATTGCCGGCGTATTGACGCACCTGAAAGGCGAAATCGACCACTGGTGCGTGACCGATCTGCCGACCCCGCGTGCGGCTTCTGCGGAACAACTCGAAGCGGCTTTGCGCGAGCAGGGTGTGAGCGACGGCAATGACAGCAGTGTGACGCGCTACGCAACACCGGCAGAAGCATTCCAAGACGCGCTAAAACGAGCGTCAGAGAATGATAGAATCGTGGTTTTCGGCAGTTTCTATACGGTAGCAGGCGTTATGGCCTACCGTAAATCGCAGCAACACTGAACGGGCGCCAGGCTCGAACCAAGCGATTCATGGGAATTTTCTCGTTCGGCAAGAAAGACGACGCGCCCAGCCGGCGCGGCGCAAACACCAGTTCCACCCGGGCCGCCCGTGGCGAGCGTGTGGAGCGGCGAACCCGCCGCACGGAGCGCACCGTGGATGCCGATGCGATGCTGCTCGACCCTACGTTGCCCGAAAAGCAGCGTGCGCGACGCAGGCTCGTCGGCGCGATCGCGCTGGTCGTCGCGGCGGTGGTGATCCTGCCCATGGTGCTGGATTCACATCCAAAGCCCGTCACAGACGACATCTCGATTGACATTCCAAGCCGTCCCGCGCCGAAGCTCGCCAAGACCGACGAAGACACGCAGGCGGGCGTAGCACCGGATAACCCAGCGCCCGACGCGGCACTTGCCGCTTCCGGCCTTGCGCCGACAACGGCAGCCACGCAAGGCCAGTCTGGCGCCGCTCAGCAGCAGAGCACGGCTACGAGCACAGCGCCCGCAGCCAAGCCGGCTGTGAAACCGCAAGCGCCCGCCGTCGCCGCCAATACGGCACCTGCAGCGCCCGCCGCGGTCGTCAAACCGGCCAAGCCAACCAACACGGCCAAACCGACCAACCCACCCGCCACGCAAAGCGTAGCGAACGCTCCAGCACCGGGCGAAGACAGCGCGAATACTGCCGCCGCAAGCGCGGACGCCAATTCCGGCACGCCGGCATCGCCGCCGGGCAGCCGCTTCGCCGTCCAGCTGGGCGCATTCGCGAACGACGCCAACGCGCGAAGTTGGGCCGCCAAGTTGAAAGCAGCGGGAGTGCCCGCATATACCGAACATCGGAAGCAGGCCGACGGCTCGACACTCACGCTATTGCGCGCCGGACCGTTCGCCGATCGTGCAGCGGCTAGCGCCGCGATTGCGAAGGTTCGTGAGGCCGGCTTGACGTCGGGCGCGAACAGCGGCGCTGCACAGTAAGCGAGCGATGTTCACTGCCTTCGACTACGCTGTAATGGCGGTGATCGGTTTGTCGGCCTTGCGCGGCACATGGCGCGGCTTTTTGTCTGAGATATTCGGGCTGATCGGCTGGATCGCGGCGTTTTTCATTGCTTGCCGCTTCGTCGGTTATGTCGTGCCGTTGATTCCCGCCACGTGGCCGGGCGGCGCGCTGACCCAGTGGCTCCTCGCGTTCGCGCTGGTGGTGATCGGCGTGGTGCTGGTGGCAAGCGTGCTGAACGCGTTGCTGAGCCGCATCGTGCAGGCAACCGGCTTGAGCGGCGTGGACCGCTCGCTCGGTTTGATGTTCGGCCTCGTACGCGGGGTCATTCTGGTGCTGATTCTGGTCGCCCTCGCAGGCTTGACCGAACTGCCCCAACAGGAATTCTGGCGCAACGCCTTGCTTCGGCCCTATGCGGTCGAGGGCGTGCACGTAATGAAACCGCTGCTTCCCGAGACGCTCGCTGCCTACGTCCGCGTGTGACGATCAGGTGAACGGTTAGAGGAGCGCAGCAGGACTCCGGCGCAATCCGGTTGCCTTTATGCACCACCGCGTACCGTTGCGTACCCTCGCGCAGCACCGCAGGCACCGGCCGCCGTTACGAATTTCGTACCTTTGAAGGACATGCCATGTGCGGCATCGTAGGCGTAGTTTCCCACTCTCCGGTCAATCAGCTGATCTATGACAGCCTGCTGCTTCTGCAGCACCGCGGTCAGGACGCCGCCGGCATCGCGACAGCGAACGGCAGCAACTTCCACATGCACAAGGCCAACGGCATGGTGCGCGACGTGTTCCGCACGCGCAACATGCGCAGCCTGCCCGGCACCACCGGTATCGGCCAGGTCCGTTACCCGACCGCCGGTTCGGCGTCGAGCGAAGAAGAAGCCCAGCCGTTCTACGTGAACGCGCCGTTCGGCATCATCCTCGCGCACAACGGCAATCTGACCAACTGGCAGCAACTGAAAGATGAGATGTTCCGCATCGATCGGCGCCACATCAATACCAACTCCGACACCGAAGTGATGCTCAACGTGCTCGCGCACGAATTGCAGCTCTCAAGTTCGAGCCTGCAGCTCGATCCGGCCGCGCTGTTCAACGCCGTGTCGGGCGTGCATCGCCGGGTGCGGGGTTCGTACGCGATCGTTTCGTTGATCGCCGGCTACGGCCTGCTCGGTTTCCGCGACCCGTTCGGCATTCGCCCGCTGTGTCTCGGCAAGCAGGAAACATCGGAAGGCGTCGAGTGGATCCTGGCGTCGGAATCGGTGGCGATTGAAGGCATCGGTTTCGAATTTGTGCGCGACATTGCGCCGGGCGAAGCGATTTTCATCGACCTCGAAGGCAATTTGCACTCGCAGCAATGCGCGACGAATCCGAGCTTGAACCCGTGCATTTTCGAACTCGTGTACCTCGCGCGTCCGGACTCGGTGCTCGACGGCGTGCCGGTCTACAACGTGCGTCTGCGCATGGGCGATTACCTCGCCGAAAAGATCAAGCGTGAATTGCCCGACGTCCCAATCGACGTCGTGATGCCGATTCCCGATTCGTCCCGTCCGGCCGCGATGCAGGTCGCGAAGAAACTGGGCGTCGAGTATCGCGAAGGCTTCTTCAAGAACCGCTACGTGGGCCGCACCTTCATCATGCCGGGCCAGGCGATGCGCAAGAAGTCGGTGCGCCAGAAGCTGAACGCGATGGGTATCGAGTTCAAGGGCAAGAACGTGCTGATCGTCGACGATTCGATCGTGCGCGGCACCACCTCGCACGAAATCGTGCAGATGGCGCGCGATGCCGGCGCGAACAAGGTGATCTTCGCTTCGGCAGCGCCGCCGGTGAAGTACCCGAACGTCTACGGCATCGATATGCCCACGCGCGGTGAGCTCGTCGCCCATGGCCGCACGGACGACGAAGTCGCGCGCATGATCGGCGCCGACCATCTCGTTTATCAGGACGTTGACGCCCTGAAGCAGGCGGTGCGCGACATCAACCCGGCGCTGAAGGAATTCGAAGCCTCGTGCTTCGACGGCAACTACGTGACCGGCGATATCACGACCGAGTATCTCGACCGCATCGAAACCGCGCGTCTCGCACCGGCTTCGCAATCGGATCGCGACGCCGCGAGCGAAGCGGCCGACGGCGGTGGTCCGGCGCGTTCGCAACTGCATCTGCAATTGTCGGTCGGTTGAGTGATAGCGCTCACGGTGTGGCCTGCTGCACGCCACGCCGCGAGCGTGTTAGCATGATGGCTTGCGTCGATTTGATCTCAGCTTGCGGACGCGGGGCAACCCAAAACAGCTAAAGCGACAGGTGGAAATACCGCAGTCATCCGCCTCCGCTCCAGCTTTCCCCCGCACATGAAGCCCGCTTATGCCGACGCAAAAGCGGGCTTTTTTGTTGCTGTCGTTTGGCGTTGTTGTGCTCGTTTCACGTGAGCCGTCGACGCCGAACCCAGCCATGGAACATTGGAAACCAGAACTAACATGGACGACTCACTGAACTTCGACACGCTGGCAGTCCGATCGGGCACCGTGCGCAGCGACTTCAACGAACATTCGGAAGCGATTTTCCTGACCTCGAGCTTCGTCTTCGCAAGTGCCGCGGACGCCGCCGAAAAATTCAAGAATTCCGAAGACAACTATACCTATTCGCGCTTCACGAACCCGACCGTCACGATGTTCCAGGACCGTCTGGCCGCGCTCGAAGGCGGCGAGGCGTGTATGGCGACGGCTTCGGGGATGGCCGCGATCATGTCGGTGGTGATGTCGACGCTGCAGGCCGGCGACCATCTGGTCAGCTCGCAAGCGCTGTTCGGTTCGACGCTCGGCATGTTCTCGCAGATCTTCAGCAAGTTCGGCATCACGACGACCTTCGTCGATCCGACTGATCTGGACGCGTGGAAAAACGCCGTGCGCCCGGAGACGAAAATGTTCTTCCTCGAAACGCCGTCGAATCCGCTGACCGAAGTCGCGGACATCGAAGCGATCAGCAAGATCGCGAAGGCGGCCAATGCGATATTCGTGGTCGACAACTGCTTCTGCAGCCCGGCGTTGCAACAGCCGCTGAAGCTCGGCGCGGATGTGGTGATGCATTCGGCCACCAAGTTCCTCGACGGCCAGGGACGTGTGCTTGGCGGTGCGCTGGTCGGCTCGAAGCAGTTCATTATGGAAAAGGTGTTCCCGTTCGTGCGCAGTGCCGGGCCGACGCTGTCCGCGTTCAATGCGTGGGTGCTGCTCAAGGGCATGGAAACGCTGACGCTGCGGGTTGAAAAGCAGTCGGCGAATGCGCTCGAAATCGCGCGCTGGCTAGAAAAGCATCCGGCCGTGAATCGCGTGTTCTATCCGGGCTTGGAATCGCATCCGCAGCATGCACTGGCCATGCGCCAGCAAAAGGCGGGCGGCGCGATCCTGTCGTTCGAGCTGAAGGGCGATACGCCTGAACAGATGCGCGCGAATGCCTGGCGCGTGATCGATAACACGAAGATCTGCTCGATTACCGGCAATCTCGGCGATACGCGTACCACTATCACGCATCCGGCCACCACTACGCATGCTCGCGTGACGCCCGAAGCGCGCGCGGCGGCGGGCATTAGCGAAGGCCTGATCCGGCTTGCGGTGGGTCTGGAAAACGCCGGCGATATCCGCGACGATCTGCAGCGCGGTCTGGCGGGTTGATCACGCCGGGCACTTGCAGAAGTGGAGTAGCAAAAGAGCAGGAAGAAACGCGGGCTGCCTTTTCAGGTGGCTCGCGAACGGCACGAACTCAATGGCGCAACGCGCGCCATTGACCGGGCGCCAGCCCGAAGCGCCGCGTGAATGCGTGGGTGTAGGCGCTCTGATCGCCAAAGCCGATTTCCAGCGCGATATCGCTGAGCGATAGACGTGGATCGGACAGCAAGCCAAGAGACGTATCGAGCCGCAGACGCTGCAAATAGCGATGGGGCGTTTCGCCGAAGGCCTCGATAAAAAGCTGATGAAAACGGCGCATGCCGAAACCGCAGTGCGCGGCAAGGTCGGCAATACGCAGTGGCTCCGAGAGATGCGCGCGCAGCCAGCGGTCGATGCGCGCAAAGTCGAGGCCGGCGCCGTATGCCTGTGCCCCGGCCACCGTGCCGGAGTCGGCGACCAACGCAGCACCCAATCGTGCGGCTGCATCCCATTGAAAACGCCGGGTATCCAGATCGTCGGCTTGTTCACCGCCTGCGCCGCCTGCGGCGTGCGCGGCAATCCGATAGACGAGCTGCGTGAGCGAGGCATCCACCGTCACTGCCCGCGCGCGGTCGAACAGACGTTCCGGCACGGCCAGCGAGGCGGCCGGCAAATCCAGCACCAGTTGCCGGTTCTCGCCGATGCCCGCGTAATCGTGCCGCGCCCCGGCCGGAATGAGCCAGGCTGAGCCGGCGTCGATCTGATGCGCGACGCCGTCTACCGCCATCACCATTGCACCGTCGAGTCCGAGCACGACCTGGTGAAAGTCGTGCACGTCCGACGCTTCGATCGCGCCGTACCGGCGCAACGAAACGCTAGGTGCGGTGACGGCGGGGTGACTCATTGGCGCGGCCCGATTGCAAAACAGCGAAAACTTAGACGCCGAGCAGTTCGACTTCGAACACGAGCGTTGCGTTCGGCGGAATCACGCCGCCTGCGCCACGCACGCCGTAGCCGAGTTGCGGCGGAATCGTCAGCTTGCGCGTGCCGCCGACCTTCATGCCTTGCACGCCTTCGTCCCAACCCTTGATGACCATGCCGCCGCCCAGCACGAACGCGAACGGGTCGTTGCGGTCCTTGCTCGAGTCGAACTTCTGGCCGTCGGTCAGCCAGCCCGTGTAGTGCACGCTGACGGTCTTGCCGGCAACCGCTTCGGCGCCGTTGCCTTCAACGATGTCTTCATATTTCAGGCCGGATTCGGTAGTCACAGTCGACATGTGTCGCTCCTTAGGTCACGTCATAAAAACCGACATTGTAGGCGTGTTGGCGTTGCGTCGCCGAGGATTCCCGGGTGGCATGCCGTTTGCGGCGACGTTAGCCATCCGGCCAGGCTGGTTGCGTCGGGCGGCATGCCTATAATGGGGTTCCGTTCAATATTTCATGTACCGCCTGAGAGGGCTCGATCGTGACAACGTCTTCCAACGGGACCGTCGGCGCAAATCCCGTTCTTTCCGGCTTTGCCGTCTCCGAACGCACCGCACATCTGCGCGCGGAGACCGCGCTGTTCATGCGCGACCACGTACTCTCGTTGGTGTCGCATGACCTGCGAGGCCCGCTGAACGCCATCCATAGCTGGGCGTACGTGCTCGAGCGCAAGCTCGATGCGAACGACCCCAACTCGCAGCGCGCCGTCACCGGAATTCGCAACGGCGTGGACCAGCAGGTGAAGCTGCTGGAGACGATTGTCGATGCCACGCGTGCCGGGACCAAATCGCTGCCGCTGGCTCATGCTTCGTTTCCGTTGCATCCGCTACTTGATGAAACCGTTGAAGAAGTCCGCTCCGGGTTGGCGCGCGCGCGCGGCGTCGAGGTCACGGTCGATTCGCAGCTCGCTACGGAGCAGCTCAACGGCGACCGTGAACGCCTGGCCGCCGCGCTATGGGTAATGCTCACGTTTGCCGTGGAGGCGGGCACGGAGGGTGCCGTCGTCACGCTGGCCACACGTGCGGATGCCACCAGGTGGTACGCCAGCGTCACCTTCAATCAGAGCGCCGCGGCACTGGACGACCCTTCGTTGCCGCATTTGCTGGAAGCCTTTGCCCGCAAACAGGCGCGCGAGCCGCGCGAAGCCAAACGGATCGCGTGGGTGTTCGCGCTGTGCAAGCGCGTTGCCGAAGCGCACAGCGGTAGCTTCGAACAAAGCGAGGCACCTGAGAGCGAAACTGTTACGCTCGCACTGCATGTGCCACTGACGGCGTCGACCCCAACGTGAGCGGCGGCCCCCGGCACGCGTTCCTGTACGCGATTAACTTTCATCTCGCTTTCGCCCTCTATACTGACAACTTTTGTTGCCGGAGCCCTTCGCTTTGATCCAGGTAGTCGCCCTTATCGGTGCATTGTTTCTCGTCGCCCTCAACGGTTTTTTCGTCGCCGCCGAATTCGGTCTGGTGAAGCTGCGGCAGACCCGCGTGCAGAGCCTTGCCGCCAAACACGGCATGCGTGGGCGTTTGCTGGCGAAGGTGCACGGACGGCTCGACGCGTATCTGTCCGCCTGTCAGCTCGGCATTACGCTGGCGTCGCTCGGACTCGGCTGGATCGGCGAGCCGGCGTTCGCGGAACTGCTCACGCCGGTCTTCAGTCTGCTGGGCGTGGAATCGGAGAAGCTGATTCACGGCATCTCGTTGTTCTTCGCGTTCTCGTGCATTTCGTTCCTGCATATCGTGGTGGGCGAACTGGCGCCGAAGTCGCTGGCGATTCGTGAAGCGGAAAAGGTTTCGTTGTGGGCTGCTACGCCGCTGTACGGTTTCTACTGGGCGATGTATCCGGCGATCTGGGTGCTCAACTCGAGCGCCAATGCCGTGTTGAAACTCGCCGGCCTCGACGCGGACCACGGCCACGACTCGCATTACTCGACGGACGAACTCAAGTTGATCCTGCGTGGCCGCCACGCCAATGTCGCGACCGGGCTTGGTGCGCCGGATGGCGCGTACAGCCAGGACGAATGGAACACGATTGCGCATTCGCTGGATTTCTCGCGCATGACCGTCTCGGACCTGATGCGTCCGTCCCATGAGATGGTCGGCATGCGGCGCGATGTGCCGTTGCGCGAAAACATGCAAGTGGTGGCGCGGCACCGCTTCAGCCGCTATCCGTTGTTCGAAGACGCGTCCGGCGAGCGCGTGGCCGGCATGATTCATTTGAAGGATTTGCTGCTGGCGAGGCATGCGGGCAGCACGCTCGACGACCTCTCCAAATACGCGCGGCCCGTGCAGTATGTGAAGCCGGACATGCCGGCGCTCGAACTGTTTCGCCGCTTCCGCAAGGGTGCGCCGCATTTCGCGCTAGTGGGTCATAAGAACTCGAAGCCGATCGGCTTTCTGACACTGGACAATCTGCTCGGCGCACTGGTTGGGCAAATCCACGACGAATTCCGCCAGGGCGACGCCGACTGGACGCGCATGGACGACGGCACGTTGATGGGTAAGGGCAGCTTGCCGGTGGTGTCGCTGGAACGTGCGCTCGGGATCGACATCGACGAAGGCAAGGCCGAATCGGTCGGCGGTCTCGTGATTCAGGCGCTCAACGATCTGCCTAGCGAAGGGCAGCGCGTCGAGTTCGATCGCTTCGACGTGGTGGTCAAGAAGATGAAGGGACCGCGCATCGTCCTCGTGCGCGTTTATCCGAAGATATTCGACGACGAAGGCGGTTAAAGCACAGGTACTTTAACCGCCTGCAACTCGCTAAAAATCGCGGATCAACTGCGTGGCACACCGTCCTCCACCAACACGGCGACAGGCATCGCACCCAACGCATCGCGCAGATAAAGCAAGCCGTTTTCATCGACTTTAGGCGCCGCCGGACTCAACCAGTCGAACAGCGCCCGCGCGGCCAGATCCGCAGGCATCGCGATTGCCGTATCGCCCCACTTATCCGGATCGACCATCGGCAGATCGCCGCTTTCGCCGCTTTCGCCACTATTACCGAGCAAGCCGGCAGCAAGCCGGCTCGCCACCACCACAGCCCACGCATTCCCATGCCGCCGCGCAAACGCGATCACATTCGACGCATGCGCACCGCGCACCTCGAGCGGCAGATAAGTACTCTGACTCAGCAACTCCGGCAAATGCGCGCGCAACGCCAGCACGCGCTGCACCACCGCGAGTTTCACCCGGCCATCGCGCCAGCTTGCCAGGAACTCCGAAGGCGGTGTCTGCACCAGCCACGCCTCACGCTTGGCAAAGTCGACGGGCCGGCGATTGTCAGGATCGACCAGACTGAAATCCCACAACTCAGTGCCCTGATAAAGATCGGGAATCCCAGGCGACGTGAGCCGCAACACCGTTTGCTGCAAGCTATTGAGCGCACCGGCGCGTCCAATTCGCGCGACGAAAGCGGACAACTCGCGCAGGAAACCGTCGCGCCGCTGCGGTGCCAGGATATCGAACAGGAAATCGCGGCAACCGGCCTCATAGGCTTCGTCGGGAGCGAGCCAGTTGGTCTGCAGCTTGGCTTCCCGCAGCGCTTTCAACTGCCATTGCGCGACCCGCTCGGCCAGTGCCTTGACGCCGGCTGCATCGTCCGGCTTTAGATCCGGTGGCCAGCAGCCCACCAGCGTCTGATACAGCATCGCCTCGGCGGCGGGGCCCGGCGCCCAATCGTAGCTGCTTGCGTCCTTGCCTGCGCTGCTGATCGGCTTACCGTCGACGGCGCGGCGAAGCGGCGCGTTCAGTGTCGACCACGCGCGCAACCTGACGCTCCATTCATCCGGGATTTCGCTCAACACGGCAAGCCGCGCGCGCACGTCTTCGCCACGCTTATGGTCATGCGTCGCCGTGGCGAGCATCGCGTGAGGAAAGCGCTGCGAGCGCGCGAGATTCGCCGCATGAAATTGCTCGACTGACAACGCAAACTCGCCCGGGTCCGAGCCGACCTCATTGCGCGACAGCAAACGTCCATAGCGATAGCACGCTGTATCTTCAATCGCCTTCGCCGCGACCGGCGCGGTCAATTGCGCAAACAGCGTCTGCGCGGTGCGGCGCGCGGAACCGGCATGACTCGGCGGCGCGCCATTCGGTCCCTGCTGCTGTGAAGGGGCGTTGCCCCGTGCGTTCGGCACGTCTTCGGCGCTGCCGCCGAGCCACGCATTCACGCGGTCGAGCACCCCATAGTCCGCGCGCGAAAGCGTCTGCCTCGCGCCTGCCAGCGCCTGCTCGAAATACGCGTTATCGGCGGCGCTGCGCAGCCCGTTTTGTGGATAGATCCGATACACCGGAAAATGCACGACCAGTTCGGTCAGCACGCGCCGCAGCGCAGTGAAGGTGAAATCGCGCGTCGTCAGCGAATCGCGGGCAATCCGATGCAACGCGCGCGCTGCACGATCCAGTTCCGCCGCGAGGTTCTCCGCGAGAATCTTCCGGCGCGCGGCCAGGGCTTCGTGGGCGAAGCGCGGGCTGCCGCCGGTGAGTTCGGCCCACGTCTGCGCAAGCGGCTCGGCGCCGGCCGGATCGTGCAGCAGCGCGCCCACGTCGTTCATGAAATCGTAGCCGGTGGTGCCGTCCACGGGCCAATCGTCGCGCAGCGGTTCGTCGCGTCCGAGAATTTTTTCGACGACCACATACGGCGCCGTGTCGCGCAATTCGGTGAGGCGCTGCCGCAGGCGCTGACAGTACTCACGCGGTTCGGCGAGACCGTCGATGTGGTCGATTCGCAAACCGTCCACCACGCCTTCCTGATACAGACGGAAAACCAGCGCATGCACGGCCTCGAACACTTCGGGCCGCTCCACGCGCACGCCCGCCAGCGTCGAGATGTCGAAGAAACGCCGCCAGTTCACCTCGTCCGAAGCGGTGCGCCACCATGCGAGGCGGAAGTGCTGCCGTTCGATCAGACGATGCAAACGGTCACGCGCTACCGGATCCGCGGGTGCATACGCTTGCAGCACCGACTCGATCGCCGCGGCGCCGTTTTGCGCGACGAACTCGCGCAGCATGTCGCGTCCTTCGGCGGCGCGCGGCTGGTCGGCCGGTTGCGTCGTCAGGCCCTGGAAACGTTCGGCCTGTGCGCTGAGATCGGCACGGTCGCCGCTTTGCAGAATCGTCGCGTAATCGATTGGGCACACCGGAAACACGTGCGGCCCGTAGCCGATATAAAAGCGCCCGCTGTCAGCCGCAAAACGCAGCGCAATCCGCCCTGCCGCGAGTTCCTCGCCGTAAGGTGCGCCGAGTGCCGGCACCAGCACCTTGCCGCGCAGGGCCGGATCGGGCGAGTGCCAGTCAACATCGAAATGGCGCGCATACGTGCTGTGCCGGCCCCATTCGAGGATGTCGAGCCACCACGCATTGCTTGGGCCGCTGACGCCCATATGATTCGGCACCACGTCGACGATCAACCCCATGTTGCGCGCGCGCAGTGCATCGACGAGGCGTTTCAGGCCAGCCTCGCCGCCGCATTCGGCGTTGACCTGGGCGTAGTCGGCGGTATCGTAGCCGTGCATCGAACCCGGCTCGGCAGTGGTGATAGGCGACGCGTACAGGTGGCTGATGCCGAGCGCGGCGAAGTAGTCGACATGCTTCGCGGCATCGTCGAAGGTAAAGCCCCGATGGAATTGGAGGCGGAGCGTGGAGCGCGGGACGGTCATGGCGTATCCGGGTCCGAAGAAGCGCTGGATGAGGAAGCAGGAACGGCCGTTGCGCCGCGGCGCGCGCGATCGACGGCCAGCAGGCGATCGCTGAAGGTGTCGTCCTGGAACAATTCGTCGATGGGCAAGCTCACGCGGCGGCGCCAGTTCGGATGCTCGTCGATCGAACCGGGCAGATTCGGCTGCTCGACGAGCGCGAGCAAATCTTCGAGCGGGAGTGTGACGAGCGGCCCGGGCGTAGCGGCGACGAAGGCGAGTGCCTCGTCCACGGGCGCCTTGTCGGGCGGCGGCGCTCCCACGTCCGGCACGGCGACGCCGGCGTCCTGAAACGCGCGCCAAAGCAGAGCGCGATCGGTGGCGCGTTCTGCCTGGGCCACTTCCTCCGCGTCGCGGCCGTCGGCGCGCGCCATCGTCTGACCGATCCGGTTGCGCCACGTGATGTCGCTGCCGCGCCACCAGCCCGCCACGGTCGGCAGATCATGGGTGGTCGTGGTGCCGACGGCGTTGCGGTCCCACGCGTGCGGCGGCTTGAAACCGTTGCCGCCTTCCGCGCCTTCGAACCACAGCACGCGAATGCCGGCGAGACCGTGTTCGTCGAGCCGCTCGCGAAAACCGTGCGGCACGGTGCCGAGGTCTTCGCCGATCACGATCGCGCGATGCCGCCACGATTCGAGCGCGATCAGCCGCAGCAGATCTTCGAGCGGATAGCGCAGATAGGCGCCGTTGCGCGCGCTTTCGCCTTCGGGCACGAGCCACAGGCGCCGCAAGCCGAGAATGTGATCGATGCGGATGCCGCCCGCATGCGCGAACGCCGCACGCAGCATGTCGATGAACGCGGAGAAGCCTTGCGTGCGCATCGCGCGCGGCGAGAAGGTAGTGAGCCCCCACGCCTGGCCGGCCTGGTTGAACAGATCGGGCGGTGCGCCCACTGAAATACCTTGCAGCATGTCGTCGCGATACGACCATGCATGGCTGCCGGCACTATCGCACCCGACGGCCAGGTCCGCGATCAGGCCGACGGCCATCCCGGCGTCGGTCGCGGCACGCTGCGCGTGCGACAAACCCTTGGCGGCGAGCCACTGCAAGAACAGATGAAAATCGACTTCATGCCGATGCGCTTCGGCAAAGGCCTCAACTTCGGGGCTGCGTGGATCGCGCAACGCTTCAGGCCAATCGCGCCAATGGCCATGACCGCCCTTTTGAGTCAACTGCACTGCCTGCAGCGCTTCGAAACGCGCGTGATCTTCGAGCGAACGGCCGGCCCGTTCGCAGAAGCCATGAAATTCGAGCGCACGCGGCGTGTCCTGCGTGCGTTCATGTGTGCAGAAGTTCTCGTACAGCATGCGTAAAACCTTCAGCTTCAGCACGACCGCGTTCGGCCAATCGATCAGCGGCAAGGCTTCGAGTGCGGACCATGTGCCGGTGCCCTGTGCGGCTTCGAGCGCGGTGCGCGCGGCGTCCGTGCCGAACACCGCAGCGGGATCGATATGCGTGACGTTCAGCCACAAACGCGACGACGGCGAATACGGACTGAAGCGATTCGGCTCGGCGCTGAACATCGCGTGTGTCGGGCTGACCGCGAGCGCGTGCGCGCCACGCCTGGCGCTTTCAATCGCCATCTGCGCGAGGGCCGTATAGTCGCCGATGCCGCCATCGCCCGTGCGGCGCAAGCCGTATAACTGTGCGGCAATGCCCCACAGCGGCGGCGCATGTGTCGTGTGTGCCGCGGCGCCGTCGTGCAGCGTGCGCCATGCGTCCGCGACGGTATAGCAGCGCGAAGGCGCCACGGCCAATGTCATGCGTTGCTCATTGATCACCAGCGTGTGATAGCCGGTTTCGTCGATCGGGGTGAGCAACGCTTCCTCGCCTTTCGGCGCCGTGAAGCGCCCGTCGATGATCGAGCCGCTTTCGAGTTCGATCCGGTAGTGACTGCCGGATTTGATCGCCGCGGCCGGTAGCGCGATGCCGCGCTCGACCTCCGCGGTCATCAGCTGCGGTAGTTTGCGGCCGGACAGTTCGGCGTCGAGCGTGGCCGCGCTGTGGCGGATTTGCGTGGCATTACCGCAAGGCAGCCCCATTCGTTCGAGCAGCACGCAGAGCGTGCTTTCCGGCACATGCTGCGTCGTATGGTGCGCATCCCGCCATTCGACCTCGAAGCCGGCGCGAGTGGCAAGGGTGTCGATCGTATCGGTCGGGCGTCGGGTACTCACGCGTGGTGCTCCTGTTGGCTCGCGATGCGCGCATCGTGGCCGATGGCATAGTCGCTGACGTCGCCGGTTACCCATGCGACAAACGCATACGGCGGCAACGTCCTGGCGTCGACCTGCTCGCGCACGCGCGGCGGCGTTTCGAAAATCACTTTGCCCGCAGGCAGATCGGGGAACGCCACGTTTTCCTTCGAGAGATTCAACGCGATCGACAAGGTTTCGCCGTCACCGAGTTTCCAGCGGCTGACTAGCGCATTGGCGTCGCCGCCGTTTGCGGCGGCCAGCACGGTCGAACCGAGCGCTTTGGAATGTTTCAGGCGCGGCGTGATCAGCTTCCCCCGCACGGCGAGCGCGGATTTATAGAAGTGCATCCAGTCGAGACGGTCTTTCGCGGTGTCATCCGCGGCGGTGCCTTGATCAGGCTCGGGCGGCGACGAGGCCGCAAAGGTTTTTACGTCGTTCGGATCGGGAATCTGCGCGCGACGCGTTTCGTCGCTGAACGCTGAAAAGCGTGCGAATTCGCGACGCCGTCCTTCGCGCACGGCGTCGGCGAGTTCGCCGGTGTAGTCGGTGAAAAACAGGAACGGCTGAGTCGAGCCGTATTCCTCCTCCATGAATAGCAGGGGAATTTGCGGCGAGAGCAGCAGCAAACCGGTGGCGGCGCGCAAGGCATCGTCCGAAGTCAGCTTGCGCAGACGCTCGCCCAATGCGCGATTGCCGATCTGATCGTGGTTCTGCAAGAACATCACGAATGACGTCGTCGGCAGATGCCGGCTCGGTTCGCCGCGCGGTGCGCCGTCGTGAATCGGCGACGGGTCGCCCTGATACGCGAAGCCTTCGGACAACACGCGCGCGAGGCGGCGGATCGGCTGATCTTTATAGGCGTGGTAATAGCCTTCGGTTTCGCCCGTCAGCAGAACATGCAGCGTGTTGTGCGCGTCGTCGTTCCATTGCGCGTCGAAATGCGTTTCCAGCAGGCTCGCACTGTTGTGCTCGTTTTCCAGCACCAGATGCACATGCCGTCCGTGCTGCACTTTTGCGCGGATATGGTCGGACAATTCGCGCAGCCACGCCGGATTGTCAATGGCATGCACCGCGTCGAAACGCAGACCGTCGATACGATATTCGTTGATCCAGTAGACGGCGTTGTCCGTGAAGAAGTCACTCACTTCACAGCGGTTGAAATCGATCGCGGGACCCCACGGCGTGTGCGTGTTCTCGCGGAAAAACGAGCGGGCGTACTCGTGCAGATAATTGCCGTCTGGGCCGAAGTGGTTATAGACCACATCGAGAAATACCATCAATCCGAGGCCGTGCGCGGCGTCGATCAATGCTTTCAGTTCTTCGGGCCGGCCGTACGCGGAATCGGGCGCATACGGCAGCACGCCGTCGTAGCCCCAGTTGTGCTTGCCGGGAAAGTCGTTCAACGGCATCAATTCAATCGCCGTTACGCCGAGCGCGACCAGCGCGGACAAACGTTTCTGTACGCCGGCATAACCACCCGTCGCGCCGACGTGCAACTCGTACAACACCGTTTCTTCCCACGGGCGGCCATGCCAGTTCGTATGTTCCCAACGATAGGCGCGCGGGTCGATCACTTCGCTCGGGCCGTGCACGTCCTGCGGCTGGAAGCGCGACGCAGGATCGGGCACGGCATGCTCGCCATCGAGCCGGAAGCGATACAGCGTGCCGGCGCCACAGTCGACGGTTGCTTCGAACCAGCCATTCCCGGTGGACGTCATGTCGTGCTCGCCCTGGGCCGGTCCGTTTTCGATGTCCACCTGTACCGTCCTGCACGAAGGCGCCCAGAAACGGAAGCGCGTACGCGGCTTCGCGCCCGTAGCGCCCAGCAACTGCGCGCTGAACGGCAGGCAGTGCGCGTGATGATGCGCGTGAGGATCAATGGGACTTTCGGACATGATTCATCACCATTCGGTTTTGCTTCTCGCCTACGTGGTCGGCGACGTATCGCCGCTCGGCGGATGCGCGCCCGGATCGGGCGGCAGGGCAGTCAACAGCCGCGGCCCGTACTGCGCGCCGGCCTTCCAGCCCGCCTGCCAATCCGCTTCGCCGACGGGTTGCGCCGCCAGTATCACGAGGCTGTGCGCGGCCACTTCGACCTCCGGCACCGCCAACCGGTGCGGCGCGCTTTCCGGCTCGGCCGTGTCGAGCAACACATGCCATTCCAGATGCGGCGCGGGCGGGGTGAAACGCAGCGTTTCCGCCGCGGCGTTGAGCATCATCAACAATACTTCCGTTTCGCCATTCAAGCCCGGACCCGCGCGACGCAGCGTGAACGCGCGGCCTTCCGGGTCCTGCCAGGCTTCGATGGTCAGCGGATCGCCGTGCTCGTCGAACCAGCCGACGTCGAACAGGCCCGGTAACACTTCGCGGTCGCCGAACAGAAAACGCGTTTCGCGTAGCAGCGGATGCTGTTTGCGCAGCGCGATCACGCGCGCGACGAACGCGGACATCTGGCGGCCGTCGAGCGATTCCGTGCGCTCCCAGTCGATCCATGATAGTTCGTTGTCCTGGCAGTACGCATTGTTGTTGCCATTCTGCGTACGCAGCGATTCGTCGCCTGCCAGCATCATGGGCGTGCCGAGCGCCACCAGCAGCGTGGCAATCAGCGAGCGGGCCACGCGCTTGCGGGTGTCGAGAATGGCCGGATCGTCGGTCGGGCCTTCCACACCCCAATTGCGACTGCAGTTTTCATTGTGGCCGTCGTTGTTGTCTTCGCGATTCGCTTCGTTATGCTTGTGCTCGTACGCGGTGACGTCGGCGAGCGTAAAGCCGTCATGTGACGTGACAAAGTTGACCGATGCCCATGGTTTCCTGAAACGACGGTTGAACAGATCGGCGGAACCGGTCAGGCGCGCGGCGAGATCGGGGCGCAGGCCCGCATCACCGCGCCAGAAGCGGCGCACTGTGTCGCGGAAACGGTCGTTCCATTCGGCGAACCCCGGCGGATGATTGCCGAGTTGATAACCGCCCGGCCCGATGTCCCACGGCTCGGAAATCAGCTTGCGTTGCGACAGGATCGGGTCCTGGCGCAAGGCGTCGAAGAAACCGGAGCCGGGATCGAAACCGTGTTGCTCGCGGCCGAGCGTCACGCCGAGATCGAACCGGAAGCCGTCGATATTGAACTTGGTCGACCAGTAGCGCAGCGAATCCATCACCATCTGCAGGACACGCGGATGCGGCAGGTTCACGGTATTGCCGCAGCCCGTGTCGTTGATATGGTGGCGTTCGTCGCCGGGAATCAGGCGGTAGTAGCTCGCATTGTCGAGGCCGCGCCATGAGACGGTCGGCCCCATCTCGTTGCCTTCGCAGGTGTGGTTGTAGACCACGTCGAGAATTACTTCGATGCCGGCCGCGTGCAACTGACGCACGGCGATGCGCATTTCATCGAGCCGGTGTGTGCTCAGATACGACGGCTCCGGTGCAAAAAATGCCGCGGTGTTGTAACCCCAGTAATTGCGCAGGCCGCGCTCCACCAGAAAGCGGTCGTTCAGAAACGCATGCACGGGCAGCAATTCGACGGCGGTCACGCCGAGCTTCAGCAAATGCTCGATGAATTCCGGCGAAGCCAGCGCGGCGAACGTGCCGCGTTCGTGCTGGCGCAAATCGGCGCGCAACATCGATATGCCGCGCACATGTGCTTCATAGATAACGGTTTCGCCCCACGGCACATTCGGGCGCTTATCGTGCGACCAGTCGAAGGCTTCGTCGATCACGACGCATTTCGGCATGGCCGGCGCCGAATCGCGGCGGTCGATCGACAGGTCGGCACGATTCGAATGCACGCGATAACCGAACAGTGCGTCGGACCAGCGAAACTGTCCGACCAGTTTGCGTGCATACGGATCGAGCAAGAGCTTGTGCGGATTGAAGCGATGCCCATGCTGCGGCTGATACGGCCCATGCGCGCGAAAGCCGTAGGCCGTGCCGGGGTGCGCGTTGGGCAAATAGCCGTGCCAGACTTCGTCGGTGCATTCGGGCAGCGTGAAGCGTCTGATCTCCTTGCGACCGGTGGGATCGAACAGGCAAAGTTCGATTTTCTGCGCATTCGCCGAGAACACCGCAAAGTTGACGCCGAGGCCATCCCAGCTGGCGCCGAGCGGATAGGGCGAGCCGGGCAGAAGCCGGTCGGGCAGTGCATGCGACATGATTCCCCTTCCTTGTTCTGTTTTATGAACGCTATCGTGGGACGTCATGCGGCGAGCGCGCGCTCGCCTTACAACACATCCATCAATCCGCGCGCAAAACAATCGTTGCCAAGGGCGGCAGCGTCAGCGCCGCGGAATGCGGCCAGCCGTGGCTCGCGATCGCGTCGGTATGGATCAGCCCGCCGTTGCCCATGTTCGAGCCGCCGTACACGCTGGCATCCGTATTCAGCACCTCCACCCAGCGGCCGCCACGCGGCATGCCGATCCGGTATCCGACTCGCGGCACCGGCGTCATATTGCATACGACGACGAGCTCGCGGCCTTCGCCATCGGCGCGGCGGTAGGCGTACACGCTGTTGCCGCTGTCGTCGCCGATCAGCCATTGGAAGCCGCCCGGCTCGCTGTCGAGCCGATGGAGCGCGGGCTCCTCGTTGTACAGGCGGTTCAGGTCGCGCACGAGCTTCTGCACGCCGTGATGGTCCGGATCATCGAGCAGATGCCAGTGCGGCGACGTGTCGTGATCGAACTCGGCCATCTGGCCGAATTCGCCGCCCATGAACAGCAGCTTCTTGCCCGGATGCGTCCACATGAAACCGAAGTACGCGCGCAGATTGGCGAACTTCTGCCAGCGGTCGCCGGGCATCTTGCCGAGCAGCGAGCCTTTGCCGTGCACCACCTCGTCGTGCGAGAGCGGCAGCACGAAGCGCTCGGAATACGCGTACACCATCCCGAACGTCATCATGTGGTGATGGTATTGGCGGTGGATAGGGTCCTCTTCCATGTAGTGCAGTGTGTCGTGCATCCAGCCCATGTTCCATTTGAACTGGAAGCCGAGGCCGCCGTCTTCGACGTGCGCCGTCACGCCTGGCCACGCGGTCGATTCTTCGGCGATCGTGATCGCGCCCGGCACGCCCGGCACATAGCCGACTTCATGATTCAGCCGTTTCAGGAACGCGATCGATTCGAGGTTTTCGCGCCCGCCGTAGATATTCGGCACCCACTCACCGGGCTCGCGCGAATAGTCGCGATACAGCATCGAGGCGACCGCATCCACCCGCAGGCCGTCGACGTGATAGCGCTTCAACCAGGCCAGACCCGAAGCCACCAGGAACGCGCTCACCTCGTTGCGGCCGAGGTTGTAGATCATCGTGTTCCAGTCCTGGTGATAGCCTTCGCGCGGATCGGCGTGCTCGTAGAGCGGCGTGCCGTCGAAGTCGACGAGGCCATGCGCGTCGTTCGGAAAGTGCGCCGGCACCCAATCGAGAATCACGCCGAGGCCGGCCTCGTGCGCCTTGTCGACGAACCTGGCGAACTGCTCGGGCTTGCCGAAGCGCGCGGACGGCGCGAACTGTCCGAGCGGCTGATAGCCCCATGAACCGCCGAACGGATGCTCGGCAATCGGCATGAATTCCACATGCGTGAAGCCCATGCTTTTCACGTAAGGAATCAGCCGCTCGGCGAGCTCTTCCCAGGTGAGGCCGCGCTGACCCTCTTCAGCGACACGCAGCCATGATTCGGCATGCACTTCGTAGATCGAGATCGGCACGCGCGGGGTTTGTCTGGCGGCGCGCGACTGAATCCAGTCGTGATCGGTCCATTCAAACTGTTCGATCTCGTCGACATGCGCGACCACCGAAGCGGTGCCCGGCGGCCTTTCCGTTTGCATCGCGCATGGATCGGCCTTTAGCGGCAGCGGATGGCCGTCGCGCGAGAGCAATTCGTACTTGTAGCGCGTGCCGTGCCCCACGCGCGGCACGAACAATTCCCATACACCGGCCTGATGACGCAGCCGCATCGGATGGCGGCGGCCATCCCACGAATTGAAGTCGCCTACCACCGACACGCGCCGCGCATTCGGCGCCCATACGGCAAAGCGCACGCCTGGCACGCCGGCTATTTCCATCGGGCGTGAGCCAAGGCACTCGAGCACCGCGTACGGGTCGCCGCCGGCGAGACGACTCAACGGCTCGTCGCCGAGAACGGGGCCGAACGAATACGTGTCCTCGATTTCCTGCACGGTGCCGTGCCAGTCGATGCGCAGGCGATAGGGCGCGGCCATGGTGACACGACCGGCGAACAGCCCCGGCCTGAGTTGCTCGAGCTCGCCGAGTGTGGAGCCATCCGCGCGGGAAATCGCGGTGACGTGTGAGGCGTTGGGCAACAGCGCGCGGACCACCGGACCGGTATCCGTCTGATGCATGCCGAGTTGCGAGAAAGGATCGGGGTGTCGCGCTTCAACGAGCGCGTCGATATCGAGCGGTTGGAGGCCGGCGGCCGGATCATGCTCACTCATAGTCGCCCTCGGCCGGGTTAGGCGATGCGGAGGCGTCGCGCGCCTCAGTGGATGGATCGTGCTGCGGGCTGCCGGTGTCGCCGAGCAACCGGCTGGTGAGCGCGGCAAGGCCGCGTACCGGCAAACTGAGCCACGTCGGACGATTGGCCGCTTCGTAACGGATTTCGTACGCGGCTTTCTCGATCAGAAACAGATCGAGCAAGGCCTGTTCGGCCTCGGGCGCCACCAGCGGCACGGGCGAATCTGCGATGGCCGCACGGTATTCCGCCAGGAACGTTTCGGTGGCGTGTGCGCGGAAACGCTCGAAGAGGATGCGCTTGCGATCGGCGGTTTGCTGCGGTGCGCTCTCCATGGTGGACTGCGCCGCGGCGCTCGCATACGACAGCGAGCGCATCAAACCGGCCACGTCGCGCAACGGGCTCGACTTCTGGCGCCGTTCCTCTAACGTACGCGCCGGCTCGCCTTCGAAGTCGATCAGATACGCGTCGCCTTGCGCGACCAGCACCTGGCCCAGATGGAAGTCGCCGTGAATGCGCGAGCGCAACGCACCCGCATTGCCCGCAACCAGTTTGTCGACGGCTTGAACAAGCGCCGCACGGCGGTCGATCAGACTTTGCGCCAATGCCTTGGTGTCCGGGTCGCTCATCTGCTCGATGCGCGGCGCGAGCAGATCGAGCGCGCTGGCGAGCATGGATTGCGTACCGTCGACCCACGCCTTCACCTGTTCGGCGCTGGCGGGTTCCGGCGCGAACGCCGGGTCGTCGGAAGGCGACGCGAGCACCACGTGCAATTCACCCAGCCGCTTGCCGATGATGCCGGCGAGCGTACTGTAGCCTTCCATGAGAATCGCCTCGTTGTCGCGGTCCGGTGATTGCCCGTCCGTGTCGACGGCGATAGCGAGTTCGTCCACCGAGCGGCGCAGGTAGTCGAGCGACCAGTTCCAGGCGTCGCCCTGATTGTCGATATAGCCTTGCAGGATCGCGAGTGTGTGCGGCACGCCTTCGGGATCGACGCGCACCACTTCACCATACAGCGGCGCGGTATTCGCGTAGCCGAGCTGGGTCAAATAGCGGCTGATTTCCGCTTCCGGATGAATGCCGCTCACCAGACGCCGTACCAGTTTTAGCACGGCGGCGTCGGCAATGATCAGCGAGCTGTTGCTTTGCTCGGCCGCCAGCCAGCGTATCTCGGGCCGCTCGTCGAGATGGTCGAGTTCGGAGAAACGCTCGGTGGGTATGAACCTGATTTCACTCTTCTGCACGGTCGGAATAACAGCGCGTTCACGCAGCTTGCGCAGTACGCCATGCGCGAAGATCGGCAGGGCGAACGCGTCGGTCAGGTGGCCGACGTTGCGGCCGCGGCGAACGCGTGCCAGCGCCAGCTGAAGGAACAGCGGCGTGGTGGTTTCGCCACCCCATGTGATGGCGATCGGCACCACGTAGCGTTCGGTGTGATTGCCGACGTCTGCTTCGATTTCGGTAAATGCGAAGCCGCCGTTCGGGATCGTGGTCAGCGCGGCGAGGCGCACGGCATGCATCTTCTGATCCTTCGATGCAAACCAGCGGCGCCGGCTTAGCCAGGAAGGCAGCACTTCGGATTCAAGTAGGCGGACGTTTTCCGGCGTCGGGCCGACCTGACCCTCGCGGATCACGATCGTGACGAATTCGGGCAGCGGTTCGGAATGCGCCTGCGCCCATGTCGGACGCTGGTCGCCCGAGCACAGCATGAACCACAGGAAACCGTACGGCGGGAAGGTCAGCAGATAGGTGAGTTGACCGATCGCGGGGAACACGGAATCCGCGGTCATTTCAACCGGCACCGAGCCGTTGAACTCGGAGAGATCGAGCTCGACCGCTTGCGGCGCGCGCGACAGATTCGCCACGCACAGGATCGGCGGTTCGTCCGGGATTTCGCGCAGATACGCGAGAATCTTGCGATTTTCCGGCTTCAGGAAACGGATGGTGCCGCGTCCGAACGTTTGTTTCGCGCGGCGCGTGGAGAGCATGCGCCGGGTCCAGTTCAACAGCGAATGCGGGTCGCGGCTTTGCGCTTCGACATTGACGGCGTCGAAGCCATACAACGAACCCATCACCGGTGGCAGCACCAGTTGTTCCGGATCGGCGCGCGAGAAACCACCGTTGCGGTCCGACGACCATTGCATCGGCGTGCGTACGCCGTCACGGTCGCCGAGGTGGATGTTGTCGCCCATGCCGAGCTCGTCGCCGTAATAGATCACGGGCGTGCCGGGCATCGAGAGCAGCAGCGAATTGATTAGCTCGATGCGGCGGCGGTCGCGCTCCATCAGCGGGGCAAGGCGGCGGCGAATGCCGAGGTTCAGGCGCGCGCGGCGATCGCTCGCATACGTGTTCCATAGATAATCGCGCTCGGAATCCGTCACCATTTCGAGCGTCAGCTCGTCGTGATTGCGCAGGAAAATCGCCCACTGGTTGGTTTCCGCGAGGTCCGGTGTTTGCCGCATGATGTCGGTGATCGGGAAGCGGTCTTCGCTCGCAATCGACATATAGATGCGCGGCATCAGCGGGAAGTGGAACGCCATGTGGCATTCGTCTTCGTCGCCGAAGTATTCCTTCACGTCTTCCGGCCACTGGTTCGCCTCGGCGAGCAGCATGCGGTTCGGATACTCGGCGTCGATGGTCGCGCGGATCTTCTTCAGTACTGCGTGTGTTTCGGGCAGGTTCTCGTTGTTGGTGCCTTCGCGTTCGACCAGGTACGGCACCGCGTCGAGCCGCAGCCCGTCGATACCCATGTCGAGCCAGAAGCGCATCACCTGCAGCACTTCCTTCAGCACGGCCGGATTGTCGAAGTTCAGATCGGGCTGATGCGAATAGAAGCGGTGCCAGAAATAGGCGCCCGCGACCGGATCATGTGTCCAGTTCGACGGCTCCGAATCGATGAAGATGATCCGCGTTTCCTGGTACTTCTGATCGGTATCGGACCACACGTAGTAGTTGCGATGATTCGACCCCGGCTTCGCGCGGCGGGCGCGCTGAAACCACGGGTGCTGATCCGACGTGTGGTTGATCACCAGCTCCGTAATCACGCGAATACCGCGTGCGTGCGCTTCCTGAATGAAGCGCTTCACGTCGGCAAGCTGGCCGTAGTCCGGATGCACATTGCGATAGTCGGCGATGTCGTAGCCGTCGTCGCGACGCGGCGAGGGATAGAACGGCAGCAGCCAGATCGCATTCACGCCAAGCTCGGCGATGTAATCGAGCTTCGCGATCAAGCCGGGGAAATCGCCCACACCGTCGTTGTTCGCGTCGAAGAACGACTTGATGTGCACCTGATAAATGATCGCGTCTTTGTACCAGAGCGGATCGTCGCTCAAGGCGGCGGGCTTGCCGCGCCGATGCGAGCGCGCTTTGACGGCGCTACCGGCGGCTGCGCCCGTATGGGCCTGCGACGTGGTTTGGGCTGGATCGTCACGCTTCATGTCGCACCTTCCGCTTCAGTGAAGATTGGGTTGCCGGCGTGGTCTGCGTGATAGTCGCTGTCGGCATCGTCCGGGCGGTCGGCGGGCAGGCCGCCGAGCGGCGCGATCCGCCAGATCGAAAACGGCTGCCCCGAACCGAGCCGGACGTGCTGCCAGCGGCCGTGCCACTCGAAACGCGCACCGGTCATCTGATCGGTCACTTCCAGCGCGCCATGGTCGTGCAGATTCCATCGTCTGAAAGTGTCCCACGACAATTCGATGTCCGCGCCCTGTTCGTTGAACGGGTCGAGATTGATCGCCACCAGGATGACGTTGTCGCGAGCGTCGGTCGCTTTTTCGAAGAACAGGATGTTGTCGTTGTGCGCGGTGAGGAACGTGAGGCCAAGATGCGTTTGCAAGGCCGGGTTGGCGCGGCGAATCCGGTTCAATGCACTGATCTCGCCCACGATATTGCCTGGCCGGTTCCAGTCCCACGCGCGCAGTTGATACTTTTCGGAGTCGAGATATTCCTCGCTGTTCGGCAACGCGGCGGCCTCGCACAATTCGAAACCGCTATACACGCCCCATAAACCGGCGAGCGTGGAGGCGAGCGCCGCTCGAATCAGAAACCCCGAACGCCCCGATGACTGCAAATGCCGCGGGTTGATGTCCGGCGTATTGACGAAGAAGTTCGGCCGGTAGAAATCACGCGCGCCGGTTTGCGTGAGTTCGGTCATGTACTCGATGAAATCGCGCTTGGACTCGCGCCACGTGAAATACGTGTACGACTGTGAGAACCCGATCTTGCCGAGGCGGTTCATCATGCGCGGCCGCGTGAAGGCTTCGGCCAGGAAGATCGTGTCGGGGTAGCGCGAGCGCACGTCGTCGATGACCCATTCCCAGAACGGCAGCGGCTTGGTGTGCGGATTGTCCACCCGGAAAATATGCACGCCGGCTTCGATCCAGAACAGGAAGACGTCGCGCAGCGCGAGCCACAAAGCGGGCTTGGCGTCGTGCGCATAGAAGTCGGGATTGACGATGTCCTGATACTTCTTCGGTGGATTTTCCGCGTAACGCAGCGTGCCGTCCGGACGCCAGGCGAACCACGTCGGATGGTCCTTCAGCCACGGGTGATCCGGCGAGCACTGGATCGCGAAGTCGAGCGCGATTTCGAGGCCGTGCGCGTGGGCGGCGGCCAGCATCTGCCTGAAGTCGTCGAGCGTGCCGAGTTCGGGATGCACGGCCGTGTGGCCGCCTTCGGCTGCGCCGATCGCATAGGGGCTGCCGACATCTCCCGGCTGCGCGTTCAGCGTGTTGTTGCGGCCTTTGCGGTTCGCTAGGCCGATCGGGTGGATCGGCGGGAAGTACAGCACGTCGAAACCCATGTCGCGGATGCGTGGCAGTTTCGTGACGACGTCGGCGAAGGTGCCGTGACGCGATTCGTCGTCGCTCATCGAACGCGGGAAGATCTCGTACCAGCTGGCAAAACGCGCGGCGGTCCGTTCGGCGTCGATTTTGTAGACGATCGGATCGCGGCTCAGGAACGGGCGATGGCGCGCGGCGCGCATCGCCTCCGCGGTGGCCGGTTCGAGCAGCAGCGCGAGCTTCGTTCCGGCGTCGGCCTTGGTGAAGCGTTTGACGATGTCTTCGAGCGACTTCGTCACCGTACCTTCCGAGCCCTCGGCGGTTTCCACTTCGGCGAGCACCAAAGCGAATAGATGCGCGGCTTCGTCGAGTTCGAGTTCGACGGTTTGGCCTGCTTTCAGCTTCTTCTCGATATGCTCGACCAGCGACGCAAAGTCGTCGCGCCATGCAATGACCGTGAATTCGTGACGGCCGAGGCGCTCCAGCGGAATGCGCGCTCTCCAGATATCGAGGCCGGCCGGCGGGGCCGGGCTCATCGGGACTTCGTGCCAGGCGGTTTCGTCCGCGGCGCGCCAGACAATGGCGGCGGCGATCTTGTCGTGGCCTTCCGCGAAGATCGCTGCGGTGATTTCGGCGTGCTCGCCCACCGTGCGCTTGGCGGGGAAGCGTCCATTGTCGACCGAGGGTGTCACGCTCTCGATCGCCACGCGCGGCGCGGCGATCGCTTCGAGCACGGTCTTGTGGCCGCTGTGCTTGCTGTTCGCCTTGTCGATCGGCGGCGCGAGACGGATCGGTTGATCGGCAACCCCGCGGAACCAACGGACCGCGCCGGGGGCGAGGGTGAAGGGCGTCAACCCGGCGGGCGTGGCATGCCCGGGCGCGTCGAGCGGGACGAAACGCGTGACATTGCCCGGCACGCCTGCGAGGAAGCGGGCCGGATCGACGCGCACAGGCGCGCCCAGTTCTGGATTGATGGCGATCAGGATGGCTTCGCCGGCGTCGCGCAGATCGGGCGTGTCGGCGCGCAGCAACACCGCAGCGGGCGCGCCGGGCCCGCTTAGCGGGCGCAATTCGCCGTTGGCGTGCAGCGTGGTCGTATTGCGCACCATCTCGTTCGCATGGCTGATCCGTTCCGAGAGATCGAAGGGTTTCGCCTGGCAGGCGCGGGCGAACTGCGCCGCATCGCCGCGTGTCTGTGACATCGGCTCGGCGATGCCGTACTCGAAGCCCATCGGCATCATCCAGCCGGTACCGGTCGACGCCGATGCGAGCAGCGCGCGCCGGTAGGCCCGCTCGACGATGGCGGCGTCGTGCGCATCGCTGAGATCGGCGGCGAGGCGGGTGCCGTAAGGCGCTTCGGGAAAGGCGATAGGGGGGGCGATACGAGCGAGCGCGGCATGCTCTTCCACCATCCAGCTGGCGCGGAAGTCCCACCAGCGCACCGACGAGAACACGCTGTCGAAGCCCGCGCCGTCGAGGCTGAGCAGATCGCCACGGGCGAGACCCGGCGTGGCGGCGAGGAAGCGCACATCGGGATGCTTTGCGCGAACCGCGTCGCCGAGTTGCCGCCAAACGGCGGCCGGCACGCGATGCGGCGAATCGAACCGGAAGCCGCCGACCCCCGCGCCGGCCAGTGCCAGCAGTTGCTGTGTCCACCAGCCGACCAGCGCCGCGCGGCTGCCTGCGTCGTTGAAGTTGGCATACGCGACGTTGTCTTCGTGATGCACATGGCGTGGATCGAGCCGCGCCTCGTCAGACTCGAATGAGTGGAACCAGCCGGTATGATCGGCGTACAACGCGCCATCGGCGGCCATCCGGTCGATCACCAGATCGACCAGCAAGGTCAGGCCGCTCTGACGGGCGGCCTGTGCCAGCGAGCGGATCGCCTCCGTGGCCGGTTGCGGAGTCTCGAACACCGGATGCAGCCGGCCATGGTTGCCGACCACCTGCCCGTGACCCGCCCGGCCAGGCTCGAAGACGCCGCCGATCAGTGCGTGATCGAAGCCCAGTCCGGCTGCATGAGCGAACTGCGCAGGCCATGCATTGAGCGGCCCGACGAGAAGTGAATGAAAAAAATAAATCCGTGGCGCGTACCCGTTTGGAGATTCCATCGGTCGTTTCCAGATTCGTCCTGCTGCGGTGTGGATGCAATGGACATGCGATCACAGCGCTCATTGGGCTTCCAGAGCCGGATACCGCGCGACGCGTGAAGCCAGGGCGCGTACTGGTCAATGTAGTGCAAAGATCGTCACGCCGCTGGCCAGTTGAGGGTGCTTTGACGCCAGACGTCGATGGCACGAGGCCGGCCAGCACTATTCGCAGGACGCAGCAAACGTTGTGCCAGTTGTGCCAGTGCGCTTTGGATTGAAGCGATGAGGAGGGGGAAGAGCGCCCTGCGGGAAGGGCTGAGGGAGGAAGGGCGGCGGGACGCCGAAGGCGGAGTTGCCCGTGAGCGCGGACGGCCCGCGTGTAAAACGGGCGGGCGTCGTCCGGCTTTTACACGGGGCGCAGAAAGGGCGGAGGGGCTACCGCAAAAAAACGACGTGGCTGGCTTGACGAGGTCAAGAGCCGAGCAAGCCCGCTGCGATGTTCACGCACAAGCCGAGCACGGCGACATTGAAGTAGAACGACAGGATCGACTGCGCGAGCGCCGCGCGGCGAATCGACCGCGAGCGCAGCACCACGTCTGAGGTTTGTGAGGCCACCGCAATGGTGAACGAGAAGTACAGGAAGTCCCAGTAGTTCGGCTGCAGCTTGTGGTCGGGAAACAGCAGGGCGGTCTCCGTTGCATCTGCGTCGTAGTAAAGGCGTGCGTAGTGCGACGTGAAAATGGTCGGGATCATGAACCATGCGCCGAACATCGTGAGGCCGGTCAACAGGTAGTGCCATGCGGTCGAGGCGCCGGCTGTGCCCTTCGCCGAGGCCAGTTCGAGCACGATCGCGGCAATACTGGCGATCGTCGCGATGCAGATCACGACCAGCACCACGCCCGCGTTTTCATCGTCGCGCCGCGCGAATTCGCGGACATGGCCTTCGTCGGCGGCGGCCATGTGTATCCAGATCAGCACGAGATAGCTCCACACCGCGGCATCCCAGCCGGCCAGAACACGCACCATGGGGCGCATGTGTTCGGGGAGCACCAGCGCGGCCACGAGACCGATGGCGAGGCCGATCAGCATGCGTGGTCGATTGCGAAGAACCTGCGGATAATATTTTGTGAGCATGAGATCTGGAGTGGAGGGCCGTCTGTGTCGCGGATTCTACTCGCGCATCGGGCGCCATTTGTCGAATGGGGGAATCACAGGCTATAGTCTTTCGCAACGGCCTTGCGCGCCGCTTTCAGTTGAAAGGCGATTGGCAGGCGGCACGCAGACGCTGTTTCACAAGGCTGTCATCAGCACAACGTAATGCGGCTTGCATCGGAATCATGCAGCCACACAAGACCGCTCAAGCGGCGCCAGACCAGGTTTGGGGTAGAGCAATCGACGTAATGCGCAATGTAACGCGCGAGCGGTATCGCGGCCGCGGCCGTGTTACCCGTTGAGAATGACTCACGATCGACTCACCATCTGGAGTCCCCATGACAGATGTTCCTGAGAACAATGACGCGCACCACGAAGTGACGCACCCGGCCGGGCTTTCGTCGTCAATGTCGTCTTCGCAGCCCCTTTCGCTTCAAGCTTCGCGTTCGTTTTCGTTCTCGGCCCCGCGCAGAGCATGGGTGCTCGGCGCATGCGCCACCGCCGCCGCGCTGGCATTTGCCGGCGCGGGCCGCTCGCTCTCGTGGATCGCTCCGGCGTTCGCCGATGCGCCCGCCGGCGGCGGACTCGATGCCTTCCTCGCGCTCTCGCAACGTCTGACCGGTCGCACGGGCTTCGACACCGTGCTCGGCAAACGTGTCTACGATGCCCTCGCCAAATCCGACAGCCAGTTCTCGCAGAACGTCGCCGCGCTCAACACGTGGTTGCAAGGTCATGGCGGTGTGCCGTCCGATACGGTCACGCAGGCATTACAGGCCGATCAGCCGGCGCTCGCCAAGTCCGTCGGCGCGATCATGCGCGCGTGGTATCTCGGTCTCGTGGGCGACATGCCGCATGTGGACGTGGTCGCTTATGAAAAAGCGCTGATGTTCGAGCCGGTCAAGGACGTGCTGACGATTCCGTCCTATTGCCGCGACGTGCCGTTCTATTGGACGCAGAAACCGGTAAGCGCCTGAACGACGTTCCTCGCGCGCGTGCCGTACCGTCATATCGCCTGATTGAGCCGTTCGACGAAACACCGGCACGCGTGCCCAGCAAGCAACGATAAGCCAGCAGAGGGCAACAATGGCAAACTCAAATTCCGCCGACATCGTCGTGGTCGGGTCGGGCGTGGCAGGTGGGCTGGTTGCACATCAGATGGCGCTGGCCGGCGCGTCGGTGATTCTGCTCGAGGCCGGGCCGCGCATTCCACGCTGGCAGATCGTCGAGAACTTTCGCAACTCGCCGGTCAAGTCCGACTTCGCGACGCCGTATCCCTCCACGGCGTACGCGCCGCATCCCGAGTACGCGCCCGCCAACAATTACCTGATCCAGAAGGGTGACTATCCGTACAACTCGCAGTATGTGCGGCTGGTCGGCGGCACGACGTGGCACTGGGCGGCCGCTGCGTGGCGGCTGTTGCCGTCCGACTTCCAGTTGCACAAGCTGTATGGCGTGGGACGCGATTGGCCTTATCCGTATGAAACGCTGGAGCCGTGGTATCTGGCGGCTGAAACGCAACTGGGCGTTTCCGGGCCGGACAGCACGGTCGATCTCGGTTCGCCGCGCTCCAAGCCTTATCCGATGAGCGCGTTGCCGCTGTCGTACATGGATCAGCGCTTTAGCGACGTGCTCAACGCACAGGGCTTCAAGGTGGTGCCCGAGCCGGTCGCGCGTAACAGCCGTCCGTACGATGCGCGGCCCACCTGCTGCGGCAACAACAACTGCATGCCGATCTGTCCGATCGCCGCGATGTACAACGGCGTGGTGCATGCGGAGAAGGCCGAGCAGGCCGGCGCGAAGCTGATTCCCGAAGCGGTCGTGTACCGCGTCGAAGCGGACAACAAAGGGCTTATCACGGCAGTCCACTACAAGGACCCGAACGGCAACAGCACGCGCGTGACCGGCAAGCTGTTCGTGCTCGCCGCGAACGGTATCGAAACGCCGAAGCTGATGCTGATGTCGAGCTCCGACAAATTCCCGCACGGCATCGGCAATAGCTCCGACCAGGTGGGCCGCAACCTGATGGACCATCCGGGCACGGGCGTCACCTTCCTCGCCAATGAGCCGCTGTGGCCCGGACGCGGGCCCATGGAAATGACCTCGATCGTCAACTTCCGCGACGGCGCGTTCCGCTCCGATTACGCCGCGAAAAAGCTGCATCTTTCGAACGGCGTGCCGACCATGGGCGTGACCGCCGATCTGCTGAAAAAAGGCCTCACCGGCGCCGAGCTCGACCGCCAGATTCGCGATCGCGCGGCACGCACGCTGAACATCAACAGCTTTCACGAGCATCTCGCGGAGCCGCAGAACCGTGTGGTGCCCTCGGCGGATCACAAGGATGCGCTCGGCATTCCGCAGCCCGAGATCTACTACTCGATCAACGACTACGTGAAGAAGAGCGCGGCCAACACGCATGAAGTGTATGCGCAGATCGCCGCGCTGTTCGGCGGCGCCGAGGTCTCGTTCGACGATACGTTCGCGCCGAACAATCACATCATGGGTACCACGATCATGGGCAGCGATCCTGGAGATTCGGTCGTCGACGCGGACTGCCGCACGCACGATCACTCGAATCTGTTCATCGCCAGCAGCGGTGTGATGCCGACTGCGGCCTCCGTGAATTGCACGCTGACGATCGCGGCCTTGTCGCTGAAACTGGCGGACAAGCTCAAGCGTGAAATCTGAGCCTGAACGGAGAGCCACAATGACGAAGAAAACCTCTCGCGTGCAGCCGGCCGATGCGCCGGTCCAGGGCGCGCCTCGTCGTCGCCTCCGGGTGACCGCGCTGGCGGCCGTCTTTTCGCTGTTTGCGCTGTATGTCGCCTGGCACGAAGCGCATGGGCCGACTGCGCGGCATAACGACGAGCTGCCGATCACGCAGGCCCGCGCGGACGACGCCTCGCAATCGGCCGATACAGCGGCCAATGCGGCGGCCACGCCAACGGCGGTAGCCGGCAGCGAACTCGTGAAACGCGGTGAATACCTCGCGCGCGCCGGCGATTGTGTTGCCTGCCACACGGCCGACAAGACACGCCCGTTCGCGGGCGGCCTGCCGATCAACACGCCGTTCGGCACGATCGTGACGCCGAACATCACGCCCGATCCAGACACCGGCATCGGCAAATGGAGCGACGCCGATTTTCTGCGCGCGATGCATGAAGGCATCGGCAAGAGCGGCGAGCGGCTGTATCCGGCCTTCCCCTATGCGGAATACACCAAGGTCACCGATCAGGACGTGCTCGCCATTCGCGCGTATCTGAACACGCTGACGCCGATCCACTACGCACCGCCGAGCAATACCCTGAAATTCCCCTTCAACCTGCGCTGGCTGATGGTGTTCTGGAATCTGTTCAATTTCGACGAAGGCCGTTTCGTCCCCGACCCGAAGCAAAGCGCCGAGTGGAATCGTGGCGCGTATCTGGTGGTAGGTCTCGCGCATTGCGAGGAGTGTCATACGCCGCGCAATTTCATGCAGGGCTTGAAGACAAGTTCGCGCTTCTCCGGCGCGGTACAGGCCGGCTGGCATGCGTACAACATCACGCCGGACAAGAACAGCGGCGTGGGCAACTGGAGCGACGACGAACTGGCCGCGTATCTGTCGACCGGCGTGTCGACCGGCGTGTCGACCGGCGCAGCGCCGGGCCGCGCCAACGCGGCGGGCCCAATGGCCGAGGTGGTAACCGACAGCACGCAGTATCTGACGCACGAGGACGTTGGCTCGATCGTCACGTATCTGCGCTCGGTGCCGCCGATCAACGGCGGCGAATCGCGTCCGCGCGACCAGTGGGGCAATCCCGCCGTCGACGACGTCACTGCGATGCGCGGCACCACGATCAATTCGGTGAACGGTGCGCAACTGTTCATCGCCAATTGCGCGACGTGCCATAACTGGACCGGTCAGGGCGTTGGCGCAAGTGCGGCGGGCGCGTATCCGTCGCTGATCCACAACTCGGCGGTTGGTGCGAGCGACGCCAACAATCTGGCGATGGTGATCCTGCACGGCGTGAGTCGTACGACAAAACAGGCTGACGTGCTGATGCCCGCATTCGGCACCCAGCTCACCGACGATCAGGTGGCGGCTATCACGAATTACGTGACCAAACAGTTCGGCAATCCACAGTCTACAGTGACGGTGGACCAGGTCGCCAAGCTGCGCGCGCAGCAATAATGACTGTGTCGACGGGGCGTTTCCCGGTAACTTCTGCTGGAGATATGCCGTTTTTGCGTTGTTTCTACGTAATTCCGTCGGTGCGGAGCGCCCGGAAAAGATCGGCAACGCGCATACGCGTTTGCGGATGCCGAACTATCATGAGCGAATGGCTTCCGTACTCGTTAACTCCGTCCAGCATCATCCGGCCAATCGGAGCGGCCGCGACTTTGTCGTAGGCGATTTGCATGGCTGTGTCGATGCGTTGCGCTATCTGCTGCGCGATGTCGCGTTCGACCCTGCGCGCGACCGGCTTTTTTCGGTCGGCGATCTGGTGGACCGCGGCGAACATTCCGAGGAGGCGTTGACCCTGCTCGACAAGCCGTGGTTTCACGCGGTGCTCGGCAATCACGAAGACACTTTGTGCGCGGTCGTCGACGGGCGCTTGCGGCGCCAATGGTGGTATGGAATCGGCGGCATATGGGCGGCGAATGTGTCCGACGAACGCTTGCAGGACTACGCCGAACGTCTGCGCACGCTGCCGCTCGTGCGTGTGGTCGGCAGCGGCAAGGAGCGCTTCAATATTCTGCACGCCGAATTCTTCGGCACGGACGCCGAGCTCGACGCCGGCAATTTTTCCGACGAAACGCGCCAGCGGTTGCTGTGGGGGCGCGATCTGGCCTTGGGCAATGGCGATCCGCAGCGGCAGCGCGGCCTTTCGCTGACCTATTGCGGCCATACGCCGATGCGTGACATCCAGCAGATCGGTTCGCAGATTTTCATCGACACCGGCGCGTTCGGGCCTGGCGGCAAGCTGACGATCGTTGAGCCCCGCGCGTTGCTGCGCTGGTCGATTACGGTTGAGGCGGCGCGGGAGAGCGGGGCGGCGGCGCTCGCGCTGCCCTGATTGTTTCTACTTGTTAGCCTACCTGATTGAGCTCGAACACGATGTCGATGCTCGTGCCGTTCCAGTTGTATTCCAGATACGCGGCGTGATGGCAGTCGTGCAGCAGCGTGGTTCTGAACGCGGCGAGGCACTCGCCTTCGTCATCCCGCACCGACGGATACACAATGCCCGGCGCACCAGCCTCGCGCACGGCATGGCCGAGCGATTGTCCGGCGAGATAGTCGTTGGGCGACAGCACCGCGAGATCGAGCGAACCGTCGCCGCGAATATCGACCACGTTGCCTTGCGCCACCACGGTGTAAAGCCGCATCTGCTGCCGCATGGGCGGCTCGGCGGTTGCTTCCAGAAATTTTCCTGTGTGATAGCGCGTCTCGGCGATAGCGGTTGCGCGCGAACGGGCGCAATAGAACACGCCGTACGTGCCGTCCGAGAAGCGGCTGCCGAGCGGATTCAGGTGCGTCAACGCCGCCATGATCGGTCCGTATCCCGGGCCGAAACGGCGCTCTTCGCGTGGCACGAGATCGAGTTCGCCGACTTCGGTGCGCAAGCGGTCGTTGGTCATTGCTTCGAGCGCGTAGAGGGCGTCGAAATCTTCAGGCGATGCGACCCGGTCGAACAGATTGACGGCCGGAAAGCGCGTCGGAATCACGCGATACGCGGGCGACCAGTCGAGCGGCGCGCTGCGCCAGCGGTCCTGCCAATGCGGTTGTGTCACGCCCAGCCGCCTCGCATCGCGTCGAGATACTGGCGCACGGCCACGAGGTCGCTAATATTGCCGGCCAGCATGCGGTCTAGCGCGCGGCGGCCGCCGAACGGCGCTGCGCTGTTGGGGCGCTTGATCCAGGTGTCGGCGGCGCTGGGTTGCGGCAGCAGGATTTGCAGCGCCTTGTAGATGCCGAGCAGCAGCGACAGGCGTTCCAGCGTGTCGCGCCCGAGACGGGCTGTTGCCGGGGCGGCTTTCCATTTGAAGTAGGTGGAGCGGCCCGGCGAGCCAAGCAACACGATCTGCTCTTCGGCGCTCAAGTCCCAGTCTCGCGCGATGTTGAAGAAGGCGCGCAGGCCCGCCGCCGACATTTCCGTGAGCGTGGGTTCCGAAACCGGGCGGCGGATCGGCGGTTCGGGCTGGGTGGCGCGGGCAGCGTGAGCCATGATCGGGTGAGTCCTTATCTGTACTTGAAGTTTATATTAGTCTATAAATGGATTTTTGCAAGAGAATATAATCCTGGCTCGTTATGAAGCCGAAAATCAGGAGAAGCAGGAGATGTGGGTTCGAGCAGTAGCAACAGCAGTTGCAGTGTGGTGTGTGTCTGGTGTGGCAATGGCTGCCGGTTATGCGGAAGTGTGGAATCCGCCCGAGTCGAGCGGGCATGCGGCGAAGCATGTAAAGAAAACGGGTGCCAATACGGGTGCTAATGCGGGTGCCCCCAAGGTTAAGTCTGCCGCTGGCGCGAAGGCGGGTTCGAAGCATGCGGCGAATGCCCAGCATGGCACGCAGCGGGTCGCGTCGGCGTCAAAGAACGGCGGCAGGCCGGCGGCGCATGGCAGCGTGAAGAAAGTTGCGGCAAGCAAGCCTACCCACGGCGGCGTGGTCAAGAGTTCGGGCAAGCCTAAGTCGAAGGCAGTTGTGGTGGTGCAAGGTAAAAAGCCGCAGGCACATATTGCCCAGGCGAAACCGGGTCAAGCCAGGATCATGCACGCTAACCTGGTTCAGGGTCATACAGCACCTCCCCACGTGGTCACGGTGGCGGCGAAAACCGGCGCGGCCAAGCCGGCTGTTGTCCATACGAGCGCGCCTGCCAAGGCTGCAAATGTAACGACGAGTCCCGCGGCCGCCAATCCCGCTACAGCCAGCAGCGGTTCGTTGCCGCCGATCCTCCACTAGGCTCAGGTCAGGGCGGCGCGTGATTGGGGGTGATAGACCTCAAGCAGCCTTTCGCGGACGGCCGCCTTTCTTGCCGTTCTCGCGGGCAGCCGCCTGGGTTTTTATGATGAAGCGTCCGAATGCCTCAGGCGCTTGCCAACCCATTCGTCACCAACCGCAACGTCTCCATCGACCGTTTATCCCGCACCCGCGAATGCAGCGTTACGCGCGATTCCGGCAGTTGAGGCAGACCCAGCCGGGCACCGACATCCACCAACCCTCGCGGCGCCACTCTGCGCGCCAGCGGCGACACGGCGAGACCGGCCGCGACCGCTGCGCCGACCGCCGCCACGCCGCCGCCAACGAACACTTCCTGCCAGGCAATCCCCGCCTGATTCAGCGTGTGCAGCGCGACGTCGCGCACGTTGCACGGCGGACTCAGCAGCGCCAACGCCAACGGCTCGCCGACGCGCGGCAACCATTCCGGCGTAGCAAGCCAGCCAAGCGGCTCGCTGAACAGCGCTTGCGCGTCGTCACGCGCCGGCTCGTCGGCGCCATAGCGAACGATCACCGCGTCGAGGCGCCGTTCGTCGAATTGCGCGAGCAGCGCCGCCGACGTGCCCATATGCAGTTCGACCACCAGACCCGGATCGTGCGCATTGAGCCGCGCAAGCAACTGCGGCAAGTTCGTACCCGCGACATGCTCGCTTAGCCCCAGCGTGAGTCGCCGGCGCTCCACCGACAGGGCACCCAGCGCTCGCTCATGTGCATTCAGCAGATCGCGGGCCGCGCCAAGGAACGCGTTGCCGTCCGCGGAAAGACGCACGACGCGCGGCGTGCGTTCCATCAACTGCTTGCCGAGGTGCGCCTCCAGCCGCTTGAGCTTCAGGCTGACAGCCGATTGCGTGGTGCCGAGCGCGTCGGCGGCTCGCGTGAAGCTGTGCAGATCGGCGACCAGCACGAAGGCGCGCACGGCATCGAGGTCGAGGACTTTCATTTCAGTTGAATATAGATGAAATAGCCAATGATGGCTGTTCATTATGACTGAGCGCGCCTAAGCTGTGTTTACCCAATCACTGCAACCAAGGAGTTTCATCATGCCGCTCACTCGAATTGCATTGCGCGCCGGCAAGCCGGTGGAATACCGGAAGGCGCTGACGGACAGTATTCAGCGTTCGCTGGTGGACACGTTCAATGTGCCGAAAGACGACATCTTCATGCTGATCACTGAGCACGAAGCTGGCAATTTTGTCTACGACAGGCAGTATCTGAACATCGAGCGCAGCGACGATTTCGTGGTGATTCAGATCACGGTGACCAATTCGCGCACACTCGAACAAAAGAAGGCGCTGTACAAGCGCCTGGCGGATGAACTGGCGGAGTCGCCGGGACTGCGACGAGAGGATGTGTTCATCAATCTCGTCGAGGTGCTGAAGGAGAACTGGTCGTTCGGAAACGGAATCGCTCAGTACGCGGTTTAAGGTCGGCGGCGCGGGATGTGGGCAGCCGTTGAGCGGCGCTGCGTCGCTATAATGATTCGCTGTCCTTTCCTCGCATATCGACCCTTGCCGCCATGACATCCGACCGCATCGATCCGTCTCACGAAACCCTTGAACTCGGCGGCTCCCTCTGGTTTAAGGCGGGCGCGCAAACCCTCGGCGGCGCCGCGCGCATCGCGCTGCTCGCGGCGATCGGCGAGACCGGCTCCATTACCAGCGCGGCGAAAGCCGTAGGCATGAGCTACAAGGGCGCGTGGGATGCCGTCGACACGATGAACAACCTCGCCGGCGAACCGCTCGTCGTGCGCTCGACCGGCGGCAAAGGCGGTGGCGGCACAACGCTCACGCCGCGCGCGGTGAAGCTGATCGAGACGTTTCGGGCGGTCGAACGCGAGCATCGGCGTTTTCTCGAACGCGCGGGCGCGGCGATCGAGGGCTTCGCGACGGACTGGGATCTGATTGGCCGCATCGGCGTGAAAACGAGCGCGCGCAATCAGCTTTATGGAACCGTGTCGGCGATCACGCGCGGAACAGTCAACGACGAAGTGTCGCTGACGCTGCCGGGCGGCCATACGATCGTCGCGGTCGTCACGCATGAAAGCACCGAGACGCTGGGGCTCGCGAAGGGAGAGGCGGCGTTCGCGTTGATCAAGGCGTCGTGGGTGGTGCTGCTCGTGGAGAACGAAAGCGGCGCGCCGCTGAAACTGTCCGCGCGCAATCAGTTGCGCGGCACCGTGCTGAGCGTGAAGCGCGGGGCGGTCAACGCGGAGGTGTCGTTGGTGCTGGACGGCGGCGCGGTGATCACCGCGGTCGTCACGAACGAAAGCGTCGATACG
Organism: Paraburkholderia haematera; assembly: GCF_905220975.1. Taxonomy (GTDB): domain Bacteria; phylum Pseudomonadota; class Gammaproteobacteria; order Burkholderiales; family Burkholderiaceae; genus Paraburkholderia; species Paraburkholderia haematera. The sequence goes on from NZ_CAJNBK010000006.1 coordinate 230,096, forward strand.
CTCGGCCTTATGGAAGGCGGAACCGCCGTCGCGGCATTCAAGGCGTCGAGCGTGATTCTTGGGGTGAAGGACTGAATACGTTACGGCTGTTTTCGCGCACGCAGCCATCGCTAACCTGCACGACCTGATCGCCGAAGGCGGCGACGTCGTCGGGATCGTGCGTGATCAAGACCATCGGAATATCGAGCCGCGTTTGCAGGTCTGACAGCTCGCGCCGCATACGCTGACGCAACGCGCTATCGAGCGCGGAAAACGGCTCGTCGAGCAACAGCAGCCGGGGTTGCGCGACCAGCGCCCGCGCCAGCGCCACGCGCTGCTTCTGTCCGCCCGAAAGCTGCGCCGGATGATTACCCGCCACGCTTTTCAACTCGAGCGCATCGAGCCAGTAATCGACTTGCGGGTGCGAGATCCGCGCGCGCGGATTGAACCACCCCTGCTGCAACCCGAAGCCAATGTTCTGCCGCACGTTCAGATGCGGAAACAGCGCGTAGTCCTGAAACAGATACGCGATCTTGCGCGCCTGCGGTTTTTGATCGACGCCACGCACGCTGTCGAATAAAGCGTTGCCGTGCAGCGTGATCGCCCCTTCGTCGGGGCGCAGCAAACCCGCGATGGCTTGCAGCGTCAAGCTCTTTCCTGCTCCGGATGGCCCGAACAGCACGACGCGCTGCGTGATCGCCTTGAACGAGACGTCGAGCGTGAAACGGCGCTCGGCGCTCTCGAAGGTCTTGCGGATGTCGACGGCGAGCGGCATATCAGCGGGACGACAAAAGCGTGTGCTGCGGCACCAGACGGCCCGCGAGCAACAGGATCACGACACACGTCACCGAAGTCACGAGCACGAGGAAATTAGCGGTGCTGTCGTCGCCGGCCTGCACGGCCGAATAAACCGCGACTGAAAGCGTCTGCGTGCGTCCTGGCAAGTTGCCCGCAATCATCAGCGTCGCGCCGAATTCGCCGAGCGCCCGCGCAAATGCCAGCAATCCGCCGGCGAGAATGCCGCGGGCGGCGAGCGGCAGCGTCACGCGAAAGAAGACGGCCGTTTCGCTGACGCCGAGCGTGCGCGCGGCCCGCTCGAGCTGCGGATCGACCGCTTCGAAGGCGGCGCGCGCCGACTTCAGCACGAGCGGAAACGCCACCACCGTCGACGCGATCACCGCACCCTGCCAGGTGAACACTAACTGGATATCGAAGCGGTCGAGCCACGCGCCGATCACGCCGCGTCGGCCCAGCAGGACAAGCAGGTAGTAGCCGAGCACGGTGGGCGGCATCACGAGCGGCAACATGAGCAGCGAATCGATCACGTCGCGCGCGCCCGAGCGCCAGCGCGACAAACCGAAGCCGGCCGCGACGCCGAACACCAGATTGAGCGCGGTGGCCCAGCCCGCGACTTTCAACGACAGAAGGAGCGGAATCCAGGCCTGTTGCATGAGCGTGCCGGTCCTGGATTAGTGTGCGGGCTTGAAGCCGTACTTCGCGAGCACGGCCTGGCCGGCCGGAGAGAGCACGAAGCCCATAAAGGCCTGCGCATCGGCCGCGTGACGGCTGCCTTCGACCTGCGCGATCGGATAGGTGATCGGCGTTTGCGTCGGCACGTTCATCGCGACCTTGACCTTGTCCGGCATAACGGCGGCGTCGGTGCTGAACACGAAGCCGGCGTCGACTTCGCCACGTGACACGTAGTCGAGGCTCTGGCGTACGTTCGATGCCAGCACGGCCTTCGCGCTAACCGCGTCCCACACGCCCGCGGCCTGTAGCGCGCCTTGCGCGTAGCGCCCGATTGGCACCGAAGCCGGATCACCATAAGCGACGCGCTTCACATTCGCCGACGCCAGATCGTTCAGCGAGGCCGGTGCGAAATGGCTGTCGGCCGGCACGATCAGCACCAGCGAATTGGCGGCGAAGTCCTTGCGCGTGGCGGGAACGATCACTTTTTCCGCGGCGGCCTTGTCCATCGCTTTCTGATCCGCGGAGGCGAATACGTCGGCGGGCGCACCCTTGGCGATTTGCTGCATCAGCACGTCGGACGCGCCGAAGTTCAGCAGGACCTTGGTGCCGGGATGCTGCTGTTCGAAGACCTCGCTCACTGCTTTGAACGCGTTGGTCAGGCTGGCGGCAGCGGAGACCACCAGTTCGTCGGCACGTGCGTTGGCGCTGACGGCAACGGAGAGGGCGCTGGCGATGAACAGCGCATGTTTCGCAAGGCGGAGGGACAGGGTCATGAAGACTTGAGTGTCCGGCGTGGACCGGAACGGTGGGTTAAAACGCTATCGTAATATATGAAAGGTTATAACGGTACCCATGACGATTATTCAACTGCGCGCATGAGGTGGCGCGTGGATCGGCGGGTGTGGACTTCAGTTGCCGGAAGGGCAATCGGTTGAGTGTGCTTCAGACGTCCGGCGAGTGCGGCGGCGTCAGCGTGTTGAGCGTTTGCGACAGCGGCGCCGTGGCGGGATGTACGTCACGCACGGCCCTCCACTTGGCTCGGATGAACGGCCGCTCGTGGCCGGACACCTTCAGCGCGATATGCGTGACCCAGCGTTGCGTCGGCACGTGCACGCCGTGCATCAGCACCGCGAGGACCATCAGACTCGCGGTGACGGGCAACGCCGACAGCCGGCCCGGCTCGAGATTCCACGCCATGCGCACAAAGACCAGCGCCGCCAGCGCGCCGACCAGGCAGCCGGTGACGGCTTCGGACGGTGAGTGCGCGCTCAGCACGACGCGCGACAAGCCGACCGCGATGCCCGCGGCGAGGCCCAGTATGACGCCCAGCAGACGAATTGCCGGACGCGCCGGCAGCAGCATCAGGAACAGCGCGACCGGATAGACGGCGGTAGAGAGCATGGCGTGACCGCTGACACCGGTGAAATCCAATTCGCGTACGCCGACGCCCCAGCCGAGAAAGGCCAGCTTGGTCACGGTCACAATGCCGATGGCAGCACCGAGCAGCAGCAACCAGCCGGCAGCCATGCGCCACGTGTAGCCGACCGCCAGCCAGAGTGCGATGGCGAACGCGAGCGGCAGCGTCATACCGGCGCCGCCGAGGCTGGTGATCGAGTACCACAGATGGGCAGGTAAATCGGGCATGGCAAAAAGCGCGACCAAGGCCGCGTAGAATCGGGTTGGTAGTGGTTTAACGCGCGAACGGCGTGAATCGCCGACGCCGCAAAGACGTGTTCCGAAATTATTTACCCGCCAGTATAGACGGGTGCTTCGGACCAGGCTTGCCACGCGTCAGGCTTTTTGTGACGGGACGTTGGCTGGCGAACAAGCTTTGCAATGATTTGACGTTGTTGCTGCTGCAAGGTTCGCCGGGCGGAAAAATCGGTGCTCGACAGGGGCTCAGGCTTCCAGCATCGCATGAGGAATGGTGTTATTGTGCATTGCACAACAAAGCGTCGTTCTATCGAGCGTCACCTGTCCCTTTTTGCGAGGTTACCCGCCGATGGCAAAAAGTCTATCGAAAATCTGGCTGCGCGGTCTCAAGCGGTTGCTCGCCATTCAAACCGAGCACGCCCACGCAACCACCAAGCGTGCTCCCACGCGGCCGGCACGCGCTGCGACCAGTAAGCCTTCGGCCAAGGTCCGTCCTGTCAAGCCGGTGGCCGCGCTGCGCGGATCCGCGAAACGCGAGGCGCCGCGCGCCGCGCCACGGGAGTCGCGGGTTCGTCCGCGCGCTTCGGCCTGGGCGAGCGGTTCATGGACGCGCTCGTTCCATTCGGCGCCTGTCTCGCCGGGGCGGCTCGTCAACCACCTTCAGTACGGTTTGTATATCCCGACCGGCCATGCACACGAGGCGATGCCGCTGGTGGTGATGCTGCACGGCTGCACCCAGTCGATTGAGGAATTCGCGGAAGGCACGCGGATGAATGTGCTCGCGGACCGGTTCGGCTTCGCCGTGGTTTATCCGGAACAGTCGAAGCATGTGCATTCGCATCGCTGCTGGCATTGGTACGACGCCGGCGATAACGCGGGCGGCGCTGAGGCGCGTGCGGTCGTCTCGCTGGTGGATTCGCTGCTTGCCGAGCACGGCTTTGACAGCGAGCGTGTGTATGTCGCCGGAATCTCCGCCGGCGCCGGGCTGACCGCGCTTCTGGCCGCCAACTATCCGGAGCATTTCGCTGCGGTCGCGCTGCATTCCGGCCCCGCTTTCGGGGAGGCGCGCTCCGGCATTACCGCCATGGACGTCATGAGGCGCGGCACACGACGCGAGCCCGCCGAGTTAGTCGACGAACTCGTTAATGTGGCGGATTACCCCGGCATGCCGGCCATCATTCTCCATGGCGACGCCGACCATGTGGTCGCGCCGGTCAATGCGGACCAGTTGGCGGAGCAGTTTCTCCGCCTGAACCGGATCGTCGACGAGAAAGGCGTGCGCAAATCGGGTGAGGTCAAGGAAGAGCGCAAGGGAGGCGTGGTGATGCGTGACTATGTGCGCGGCGGACGGCGCGTGGTGCGCCTGTGCCGCGTGCAAGGTCTCGCGCACGCCTGGAGCGGCGGTGACGACGCTGTACCGTTCCACTCCGCCAAAGGTCCCGACGCAAGCTCTATGGTGTGGGAATTCTTCCGGCACCAGCGCCGCACGGGCACCGGTCGTATCGCTGAAAGCACCGTCACAGAAGCCTCGGCGGACGAACGGTGAACTTGGAACAACACCTCGAAATGAGTGATAGCGTAATCCTAGGGTTTTCCCTATAATGCGGGTTATCCCCTAGGCGTTAACGCCTAAACTCATTGTCGAGGTTGACCATGTATCTGCTTAGCCGCCTGTTTCTGTTCCTGACCAAATCGCCCGATCAACTCGCGAAAGAACGCGCTGACGCTTTCCTCGCAGAAGCAACCGATCTGTACGATCTGGAATTCCGTATGCGCAAGCTGGATCGTGAGGCGACCACCCGCCATCCGTCGTGGATGACCCAGCACTAAGCTGCGCGAGTTGTTTGAAGCATCGGCGCGTATTGAAGAACGCCGGTGCTTGGGGGCGTGCCCAGGCGATCAGCGCCAAAACACGAGTAGCGACGGCAAACGGCGCTTCTTACAGTATTCCCAGACACTCCGATCACAACAACGTGAGCGGGTACTTACTTGCCGAAAAGGGCAAGCGTACGCTGCCGCGCCTCGTCGTGATCGACGATTGGTGCAGGACAATCCTTGCCCAATATCCCGCCGCATTCCTCTCGATCCCCTTTCCGCACCCGGCAGCCACGGCGCTCGCATCAGATGCGCTCGAATTGCTTGAGCGCATGGTATAGCGGGGCGTTGTCCATGCTGTACAGTTCGTGGCGAACCCAGACCAGACCGCTATCGAAGGCGTCGTCGAGGCGCTGAACGCGTCTCATCGGAATCCCACATTGCGTGCCGAGCCCGTAAAACGGTGCAGCGCCCATCCCCGTTTTGCAGGGCATGGGCGCTGTTTCAGGTGCCGCGATTTTGCCGTGCGGCGTCAACTATTCATCCACCAGCCGTTCAGGCGGCGGCTTACGCGATTTGCAGACGCACCGCGACGTTGTTGCGCGTAGCGTTCGAGTACGGGCAGACCTGATGCGCTGCGTCGACCAGTTCCTTGGCTGCGTCGGCAGCGAGGCCCGGCAATGAGACGCGCAGATCGATGTCGAGCGCGAAGCCGCCGTTGTCGTTCGGGCCGATACCCACTTCTGCCGTCACTTGCGTGTCAGCCGGCAAAGTTTGCTTGTGCTGGCCGGCGACGAATTTCATCGCGCTCAGGAAACATGCCGAGTAGCCGGCTGCAAAGAGTTGTTCCGGGTTTGTGCCCGCTGCGCCGTTGCCGCCCAGTTCACGCGGTGCTGCCAGCTTCACGTCCAGCGCGTTGTCCGACGATACTGAACGGCCGTCACGGCCACCGGTGCTGGTTGCGCTTGCTTTGTAGAGGATGTTCATGGTGATGCTCCATTGTCTCGGTTATCAGGGATTGCATGCTTGCCGCTGCTTGTCCGCCCTTCTGGCGGAGCCGTATCGAAGCGGCATGTGATAAAGATAGTGCACAAATCATTTGTGTGCAAATGAATTTTTGTATCAGATCGATAGCGTGCGTTTTCAAGCGGGCCGGCTAGTGGCCCATGTAGTCGTTGAGGGTGGCGCGCAGGCGCGTCAGATCGTCGCGCAGACGGAGCAGGAATTCCGGCGTCTGCTGGGTCGCGCAGAAGATCTCTGCCGGCACTTCGCGCGCCTGGCGCTTCAGGGCGGTGCCCGCTTTGGTGAGCCGAATGTAGACGAGCCGCTCATCTTCGATACCGCGTACCCGTTCCAGGTATCCCTGCGCTTCGAGACGTTTGAGCAGCGGCGTGACCGTTGCCGAGTCGAGATTCAACCGCGCGGCGAGGTCCTTGACCGTGACGTCGTCGGCTTCCCAGAGCACCAGCATCGCCAGATATTGCGGATACGTGAGGCCGAGCTTGTCGAGCAACGGCTTGTACGCTTTCGTCATTGCAAGCGAGGTCGAATAGAGCGCAAAGCAGAGTTGCTCGTCGAGCGTGAAGGGCAAGGCGGGGCGCTGGGTCATGGTGCATCTCGCATAAAAAGAGCGTGCAAATCGATTGCGCGCAAACTATTGTGCCGCAAATCGGGGCAGGTTGACGAGTACGGCTGGGATTTGACGAAGCAGCGGGCGGCGTGGCGCGCCCTGAGACGGAACTACGGCAGAACTACGGCCGGGCGCCAGAAAAGCGCCCGCGCCTGGACAGCGTTCAGGCCGCCGGGGTGGTCGGCAGGTCCGGTGCTTCGGGCGTTTGCACGCCGAAACAGCCGCGATAGGTCGCGTAGAACGAGCAATACAGCATGGTCGTGACGATCATCGTGGCGGGCATCAGAATCGCGAACGCGAAATCGGCCGCGCCCAGCGCCTGCATCAGTGCGGTCAGTCCGAACGAGACCGTTGTCGCCACCGCGAACCACAGTGCGCCGAACACGATGAACGCGCCGCGATTACGCCAGCAACTGACGACGCTGAAGAACATCGCCTTGATGGGCGGCACGTCGTGCCACGCGGTAAGAATCGGCGAGAACCAGAAAATCATCGCGACCGGAATATAGAACGCGAACGCGGCGATCACCGCCAGCGGGATATTGCTGTTGGCGATCGCGTCCTGATCCACTGTGGTAATACCGAGCATGACCTTCAGCAGCATGCCGCCGTCGGCGAGTGCCGAGCCGGCCAGCACCAACGCCATTGCGACGACGTACAGCACGCCCAGCAGCAACAGACGTTTGGCGACCGCCGGGCCGTAGGAGTGAAAACCGTCCACCAGAATGGTCGGGAACACGGGCTTGCCCGCGATGGTATTGCGGCACGCCGCCATAAAGCCCACCGCGACGCCCGGAATGAAAGCCAGCGGCAGCACGCCGCCAATGATCGGAATCTGCGCCGCCAGCGTCATGACCAGCAGATAGGTGAAAAAAAGCGTTAGAAACGCGAGCGGGTTCTTGCGGAACAGCCAGATACCCTGCCGGAACCAGACATAGCCGGTCTTCGCGGGGACTTCGATCAGTTGCATGAGGTATGAATGCCTGGAAGTGCAACGCCGGTCAGGCGTTCGCGCAGGATGCGCTCGAAATGGCCGGGGTCGTGCGGTTTGAGTAGCTCGGCCGCGCGCGGCAAATGAAAATCATACAGGCGCGAGACCCAGAAGCGGTAGGCGCCTGCACGCAGCATGTCGCCCCAATGGCGGTTTTCTTCGACGGTGAACGGGCGCACGGTCTGGTAGGCGCGCAGCATGGCTTCGGTGCGCGCTTCGTCCAGTTTGCCGCTTGCGAGGTCGACGCACCAGTCGTTAACCGTTACCGCGACGTCGAACAGCCACTTGTCGCAGCCGGCGAAATAGAAGTCGAAGAAGCCGCCCAGGCGTACCTCGTGGCCGGTTTCCGGCGCGGCACGCGCGAACAGCACGTTGTCGCGGAACAGGTCGGCGTGGCAGGGGCCTTCGGGCAGCGCGGCGTAATCCGCCGACGCGAAGAACGTCTCCTGATGCGCCAGTTCGGACGACAGCAAGTCGCGTTGCGCGCCCGCGATGAACGGCAGGATGGTCGGCACGGTTTCTTTCCACCACGGCAGGCTGCGCAGATTCGGCTGATAGCGTGTGTAAGCGCGTCCCGCCAGATGCATGCGCGCGAGCATTTGGCCAACCTCGACGCAGTGCTCGACTTGCGGCGCCAACTCCGGCACGCCTTCGAGCTTGGTCACGATGGCCGCGGGCTTGCCGTGCAGCGTGCCGAACAGCGCGCCGTCTTCGCGTGGCATGGGGTCCGGCACCGGCACGCGGTGCGCGGCCAGATGCTGCATCAGATCGAGATAGAACGGCAATTGCCCGGCCGTCAGCTTTTCGAAAATCGTGAGGACGTATTCGCCGCGCGTCGTCGTCAGAAAGAAGTTGCTGTTCTCAATACCGGACGGGATGCCGCGAAACTCGACGACTTCGCCGAGATCGTAGTGACGCATCCATTCTGCTAGTTGGGGTTCGGTGACAGCGGTGAAGACAGCCATGCGGGAAACGTCGGATCAGGTTAGTCGGGCTGGCGCGATGCGACCAGTGCGAGATGTGGGGTACTGAAAATCGGCAAGCAGGCTGAAAACCCGGGGCGACGCCCGCGGGCCGCACAGATCCAGGGGAGCGGCTTACGCCGCGCCGCCACCCCGGCATGCATCAATAAGTCAGATTCACGGACGGCAAACGCGTGCTCGCGCGGCCGTTGTCGCGCACCGTGGGCGACGTGTCGAGCGGCGCGCTCATCTGATAGCGCGTGCCGAGATTCGAGTGCACGTTGATTTCAACGGGCTTGCCTTTGTCGCGGTATTCGGTGATTTCGGTGCCGTTGGCGCTGCGTTCGTAGAAGCTTGGCGTACGCGGGACATTGATTTCGACCTTCGAGCTGACCTCGGCGGCCGGACGATTGATCTTCGCCAGGTCTGGCAGGCCAGCCCGTTCATTGGCGGACTGGGGCGCGCCGGCGGGCGGAGTGTCATCGACAGGCTGGGCAGCCATCGCGGCGTTGCCAAAGGCGAGGGCCAGTGCAACGGCGACGGGAAGGAGCGGCTTCATGGTGATTCTCCAATATGGTGCCCCGATTCTAGCAAATCCAGCCTTGCCTACGGGCGCGATCGCCTTATTTTGCGCCGCTTTCGCGCGACGTGCGCGCAATCTTGCGGGCGCTGTCGGGGCAGTTGTGATAGGCGCGCCGAGGTCATTTGGTGATCACGGGTTCCGTGGTAATGTCATCTCATCAATAGGGGCGAATGAAGATGAACAACGATATCAATCAACGCGCGGTGCAGACTCCCGCCAACAGCTTCCCAACCGAATCCTTTGACGACGCGACCGAGGCCGTCACGCGTTTGTCGGCGATCTACGAAGCGAACACCTCGTTCCTGCGCGACGCCTTCGCGCGCTACCGCCGCAACGAATTGTTCGAGCGCCGGGTGCGCGCCTGCTACCCGTTCGTCAGCGTGCGCACCGAAGTCAACACGCACATCGATTCGCGCCGCTCGTACGGTTTCGTTGCGGGCCCGGGCGTGTTCGAGACAACCGTCACGCGGCCCGATCTGTTCGGCAACTACTATCGTGAGCAATTGCGTCTGCTGACGAAGAACCATCATGTGAAAATCGAAGTCGGCGTGTCTGAACAGCCGATTCCGATTCACTTTGCCTTTGCCGAAGGCATCCACCTCGAAGGCGATCTGGATCGCGAACGCCTGTTCCTGATGCGCGACGTGTTCGACACGCCGGACCTGGCGCTGCTCGACGATCGCATCGTCAACGGCACGTATGAGCCGCCGCCGGGCGAGCCGCATCCGCTTGCGCTGTTCACGGCGGCGCGGGTGGATTTCTCGCTGCATCGGCTGAAGCACTACACGGCGACCTCGCCCACGCATTGCCAGAACTACGTGCTGTACACGAACTACCAGTTCTATATCGACGAGTTCGTCAAACTCGGCCGCACGATGATGGCCCATACCGACGACGAAGAACTGCGTGCCTATCGCAGCGAATACACGTCGTTCGTCGAACCGGGCGACGTGATCACGTACAACGAAAATCTCGGCGAGCAGGCGCAGGAAGGCACGGCGCCGCCGCGTCTGCCGCAGATGCCTGCGTATCACCTGAAGCGTGCAGACGGCAGCGGCATCACGATGGTCAACATCGGCGTCGGGCCGTCGAACGCGAAGACGATCACGGACCACATCGCCGTGCTGCGTCCGCATGCGTGGATCATGCTCGGCCACTGCGCGGGTCTGCGCAATACGCAGCGATTGGGCGACTACGTGCTGGCGCACGGCTATGTGCGCGAAGATCATGTGCTCGACGACGATTTGCCGCTGTGGGTGCCGATTCCCGCACTTGCCGAAGTGCAGGTGGCGTTGGAACGCGCGGTTGCGCAGGTCACACAACTGGATGGCGTCGAGTTGAAGCGCGTGATGCGCACGGGCACGGTGGCGAGTGTGGATAACCGTAACTGGGAACTGCGCGATCACCGCGAACCGGTGCAGCGGCTGTCGCAAAGTCGAGCGGTTGCGCTCGACATGGAAAGCGCGACGATCGCCGCCAATGGGTTCCGCTTCCGCGTGCCTTACGGCACGTTGTTATGTGTGTCGGACAAGCCTTTGCATGGCGAATTGAAACTGCCCGGCATGGCGGATCAGTTCTATCGCGCGCAGGTGGATCAGCATCTGCAAATCGGTGTGAAAGCGATGGAGCTGTTGCGGATGAATGGGCTGCATCGTTTGCATAGCCGTAAGTTGCGGAGTTTCGCGGAGGTGGCGTTTCAGTAAGCGGCGGTTTGGCAAAATCCCGCTGCGAGTGGACCGGCCATCTGGAGGGTTGTGGCTGCTCGGGAGAAAATTCGGACTTCTCTTATATGCGCGAGCCGGGACAATAGGTAGCGTCGAAGGTCACATTAAAAGAGTCGGATCGGATGATGTCGAGCGAATCGGCATCACCCGATCCGACTACAAGAGACCGGAGATGCCCCGATGCAGACCAAGGTTAGGACAATTGCAGATCTGAAGTACGGCCGGCGGGAATACTCCCGCGTCTTCGTAGCTGAGGTCGTTTTCCGTTCCGCGACAGTGAGCTGTAAGCTGCCGCAATGGCCCGACGAGGGTGTTCGAGTCAGCTTTGCAACCTGTTCCGCAAACTTTCCGTTATCAGTTGGGAATAAGGGCGGTTGCGGCATGGATGTTAGCTCAGACGTCCTGTTGGCAGCCCATCCGGCTAGCCGTTTGAGGGCTTCCGAATCGAGTCACTTGGAGCGCTGAGACTATGATAATCAGCCCTCCCTTCTTGCCCGAAACGCACGACGCCAACTCGACCGACCCCGTGATGGATGCGATTGATCGTTATGAAATGGCGCACGGTATCTATCCGGTTGCGTTCGATCGTCGCTGGCATCCCGGCATGCATCTAACACCGAGAATGCAGAACGAAAAAATTCGCGCGATCGCTGACGGCGAGGTCGTGGCGTATCGGGTGTGCCAACATGCCTTCGACGGCGGCGGCGGAGTACGGGACAGCAATGCGGGTTTCGTACTACTCAAACATACCACCGAGACAGGCGAAGGTCGTAAGCTGACGTTCTATTCGCTCTACATGCACTTGCTGGAACTCGATGGTTATAACGACCACGGAGTTCACTCAGACGTTTTACCGTCATTCTTGCGGGCGCCCTCGCCCGGACCCAATATGCAGCCGCCTGTCGTCGCTCCAGCTCAGGCCGGCGGCGACCGTAGAGTCTATCGGAAGGATATCCTCGGATTGACGGGACGATGCCACGGCCAGCAGCACTTGCACTTCGAAATCTTCATGACGAAACCGGATTTCGACGCGTATTTTGGGCATAGCCAATTAGGCGAGGAACAGGTTGCCACCCCTGCTACCGGGGACTATTGGGGCAACAGCTATTACGTCATTCCACCCCAACAGCAGTTCCTGCGATTGCCGGTGGGTGCGGACGCACACCACAAACTCAACGGTATCCGATTCGACGAATTGCGTGCTGGGCGCAATGCCGGCACGCTGTATGTCGAGACATGGTTTCACAAAGGCTCGAAATTCACCAAGGTGTGGCGCGACGCGGGGGCGGCGCGGTTCGAACTGCTGACCGCAGAACCGATTCGTGAGCCTGACTACGAATATAACCTGTATAGCCGGGCGAGCGCCTTATACCCGGGCTGTCCGAGTGACGGCTACGAGATGCTGCGCTTCGGGCGTGTGCTTAGTGCACCCGTAACGTTGCCGGAAGCGGCACGTACTACTTGGATGCGAGTTGCCTTTGCAGCGGGGCAGGAAGGGTATGTCGACATTAACAATCAGGGCATTTTGAAATTGTCAGACGCTGATTTCCCGTTCTTCAAGGGTTGGAAAAAGATCAGAGAAGGCGGCGGGCCATTCAATGCGGACGGGCTGTGCGACATCGATGCCTTGAAGAAAATATTGCAAGATGCGAAGGATCACGAGACACCGCAGGAAGCAGCGCAAACTGAGGAATACCAGAAGGAAGATGCGCTCGTTCGCTACGTGAAGACGACTGAGGGCGTGCGCGAACAGTTGCGTGGCTTTGTATGTGAAGCGCCGAGCGAATGGGACAGCACGCAAAACGAAGATCGCTTCCGGAAATTGAAAGACTCCGGCGAGTTCTACGATGGCAATGACGCCGGTTACACGAAATTTCTCCGCCTACTGACGTCTTTTCAGTTCTGGGATCACACGGGATTGCCTGCCGGCGGGAAGCTTTGGTTTTTTCATCCGACTGCGTTTATCCGACATTTCAGGAGGTGTGGATGGCTCTCCAAAAATGAGATCGCACAGTGCATCCCTCGCAAGATCCTGAAACTGCAAGGCCGTCAATTCGTTCCTGTGACGAATCAATGGCCTGCGGCGTTTCAGCAAGGAAAGGCATGGCATATCGACCTTAATCTGTCGATGAGAAAGTATCTTGTGGCTTCGACCATGCAGAGGGTCACTCACTTTTTGGCCCAATTAATGGAGGAGTCGGGATTTCTTCGGCTCGTCCGGGAGATTGGCGGGGAGCAGAGGAGCTACAGTCCGTATTTTGGGCGAGGTTTGATTCAGCTTACAAATCTTCCAAATTACGAAAAATATGGTGTTTATAGAAAATTTCCGATTGATAATGCGTCCGCGGCATCTGATTTCCATGCGCTTCGTTGGAATCCCAATGTTCTAATAGCACAAGATAATATCTCATTTAATCGTGCGAATTGTGCCGATAGTGCCGGACTCTACTGGGTATGTCCAGTCATGACAGCCGTTGGGAAGAACTCTCTGAAAACATCGGATTTGGGTATCGATGTTGCTAACGTTGTTGACTCATCGAAATCGACAAATGGGAATGTGGTTAATGAAAAAATAAATGGTTTGGAGTGCAGGCTGCAGTCTTTTATTTATATAAAATACATTCTCCTTGACTTGATCAAGTCAGATGCTACCGAGAGACTGTCGTTTGTTTGGCGCCGAAATTCAGAGCAGGAGCCCATCCTTAATCCTGACGGCACGCCCATGTTGGATCCGCATACGCATAGGCCTAAGAAAAAATTTTACCCGATAGTGCATACCATACAGGTCTCTTTGGAGAGGCAGAGCCCATGAGACGGCTTCTAATAGTTTTAGCATTGACTGTCTGCGTACCTGCTCAGGCCTGCGGATCATTCTCACTCAAGCACCGTCTTGCGTCCAAGCTGTTTTCCGATACGGATATGCGGCTTTTCGTTTGTGGAAGTGATAAGTGCTCAACCGATAAATTTTATCATGGCTTGAAATTTCGCGCATATTCTGAATCTTTTCGTGGCGGCCCTCTGAATATTTGTCTCGTTGATCCGATAAAGATCGCGCGAAACTCTTACACTGGTGTCTTTGCTGGTTTGCGAGGAAACCTTCACTTCCAATTAATTTCGTTCGGCACGGGAGTAGAAGTTGGTCATGACGTAGGTGGCGTGCCAGTTCTGACTGAGCACGATGCATATGATCCGTCGACAGGACACCAATCGGGTGCAGTATATGTTTGGAATGGAGCAGGTTTCGTTTTTGAAATGGATATTGATGCAGATCATTGAAAAATAAGAGCGACGTGTATCGGTGGCGGCGGGAAAATGTTGAGAAATATATTATTTAATATTTTATAAATGTTATTTTGTTGTGATACTTTGGCGTCGAGCAGGCGGGTAGGATTTTCGCCTGGTGATGGCGTAGAGGTGGCGTTAAAAGTGGAGGGAAAATCGATTTTTTATAGGATTCATGGAGCTAATTTCACCCGTAGCGGGGAAATAGCCGTCGATTCGGAGAGAAAGATAAATATAAAAGTTGAGAATTCTAATCTTGATAGGAAAAAGTATTTTTCGGTATGGTATGTCGATGATGGGATGGGGGGGCTACACAATCCACAGAATTTTTCTGTACTCAAAAAAGAGGTGGGCGTTTGTGGAGTATTTTCCAAGCTGTGGCGATGAGTTTATTGAGTTAAAGGTGGATAGAAAAAGAGGCAGTTGATTAGCACATACTTCGAAGACAATGTGTCGAAGTCTTGCATAACTTGCCTGCCGAAGAAAGTGCAATGAGCCGCCCATCATCTGCCCGTCAGTCAGCGTCGGGCAGCGCTTTCCGACCCCGCTAGGCTCAAAGAGAGCTCTTCTCGCCAAAGTAACGACGCCGTGCTTGGCGGAAAATTTCAGAACTGCCCAAACCCCGTCAGCCCAATCAAGCTCCCCGCCGCCAGCAGCCACAGCGGATGAATGCGCGTTTTCAACGCCAGCACAGCGGTAAAAGCGGTGATCGCCCATGCAATCGCCGTCGGGTTCGACGCTTCGGCGATCAGGGCCGCGCTCGCCGCAACAATGCCGGCCGTCACCGGCACCAGGCCCATTTGCGCGTAACGCCGCCACGGACGGTCCTTGAATCGATCCCACGCATGCAGCGCAAGAATCGTCACGAGCGAAGACGGTCCGAACTTCGCCACCGAAGTCACCAGCATCCCGGCCCAACCCGCCACGTGCCAGCCGACCAGCGTCACGATCATCAGATTTGGCCCAGGCGCCGCTTGTGCGAGCGCGAACAGTGCGCTGAATTCACTGGCCGGCATCCAGTGATGCACATCCACCACCTGACGCTGCATCTCCGGAAGAATCGTGTTGCCGCCACCGAACGCCAGCAGCGAAAGCTGACTGAAAATGATCGCAAGGGAAACGAGTGTGTCGTTCATCGTGCGGCCCTCGACGCGATGTAAATGCTGAGCGGCGTGAGTACCAGCATCGTAGGCAGAAGCGGTAGGCGCATGACCGCGATCGCGATGAAACCGAGCGCCGCGATGAGCGCGGCCATGGGTTTGTCCCGTAACGGCAGCAGGATTTTCACGGCCATCGAGATCAGCAGGCCGGACGCCGCCGCAGCGAGACCGGCAAACAGATGGCGGACGTGCGGGTCGTTTTGCGTGTGCTCATACAGCACGCCAAGTCCGATCACGACCATCGACGGCCCCGCGATCAATCCGAGCAAGCCGGCCAGCGCGCCCGGCACGCCGCGAAAGCGCATCCCGATCGCCACAGAAAGATTGATTACATTGCCGCCCGGCAAGAATTGGCAAAGGCTGAGCAGATCGGTGAATTCCGCGCCGGTCAGCCAGCGCCGCTGTTCGACCACGGCGCGGCGCGCCAGCGGCAGTGCGCCGCCGAACGAGATCAGCCCGAGCCCGAGAAAGCCGCCAAAAATTTCCCGCAATGTGGGCGTGGGCGCGAGAGCGGCCCCGGCCGAGGTGAGATCGTGATCCATATCGCTAAGCTTCCCGTTCAAGCCCAGAAGGTTAGCGCCGAACCGACGGTGAGCAAAACGATTTTTGAGCGCGCCTTTGTGATCTAGAATCACAAGCATGGCTCGTCAACTTCCTCCTTTTCCTGCGCTGCGCGCCTTCGAAGCTGCGGCGCGGCATGAAAGCTTCACCGCCGCGGCGAACGAATTGCATGTGACGCACGGTGCAATCAGCCGGCAAGTCGCGGCGTTTGAAATGTGGCTCGGCGTGCAGGTGTTCCATCGCCGCGGCAAGCGCGTGCGTCTGACCGACGACGGCCGCCGCTATCTGGCGACGGTGCAGGCCGCATTCGACAGCATCGCGCTGGCCACGGACCAATTGCGCGATACGGGCGTCGTGCACGTTTTAAGAGTGAATGCTCTGCCGACCTTCGCGATGAAATGGCTGCTGCCGCGGCTTCATCATTTCCAGCGCAAGGTGCCGAATGCAGAGCTGCGCTTGTCGACTTCAAACGCGCCGGTCGAAACGCTGGACAGCTTTGACGTCGCGGTGCGGCGTGGTCCCGCGCATTGGCCGAACTGCGTGAGCGGCCATTTCCTGGGTGAGAGCGAGATTCCAGTGTGCAGTCCCGCGCTCCTGCAACGCTCGCCCATCAACATGGCCGACGATCTCGCGAAGCATGTGCTGCTGCATTCCGACACGCGTCCCGATGCCTGGGGCAACTGGTTATCCGCCGCTGGCGTAACGGCGAATTGCCGGAAGAAGCAGTCATTCGATCACTTCTATCTGGCCTTGCAAGCTGCGGTGGATGGCCTCGGTGTGGCGCTCGGCCCGTTGCCTTTGCTCGCGGATGAGCTGGCATCGGGAAGACTTGTCGTGCCGTTGGCCGGCCCGCGTATCGATGCACGCGGCTATTGGTGGGTGGCGAGGCGGGAGGTTGCGCAGGCGCCGCTAGTGGCGCAGTTCTGCGAATGGTTGCAAGCGCAGGGTGATCAGACCGACTTAGCGGAAGCGAGCGACCTGGAGGCCGCCCGCTAGAACTCGCGCGCGTTGTTCAATGCACATTCAACAACGCATACTTAATTCGCGCACGGGGCGCGAAGGTTCAGCATTACAGATAGAACATCCGGTCTTCATCCGATTTGACCGGATGCGGTTCGGCTTCTTCGCGGTCTTCGTAGAACTTCAACACCGCTTCGAGTACCTGGTCCGGATCGTCGATCACCTGCATCAAGTCCATATCCGTCGGATTGATCAGGCCCATCGGCGTGAGCGAGTTCTTGAACCATGCAAGCAGGCCTTCCCAGAACTCGCCGCCCACCAGAATGATCGGCACGTGGCGCGACTTCTTGGTTTGAATCAGCGTGAGGACTTCAGCGAGCTCGTCTAGCGTGCCGAAGCCACCCGGCATGACGATCACCGCGTCCGAGTTCTTCACGAACGTGACCTTGCGCGTGAAGAAATGGCGGAAACGCAGCGAGATGTCCTGCCACTGATTGCCCGATTGCTCGTGCGGCAGTTCGATGTTCAGGCCGACCGATGGGGCCTTGCCCGCATGGGCGCCCTTGTTGGCCGCCTCCATGATGCCGGGGCCGCCGCCCGAGATGACAGCGAAGCCCGCGTCCGACAACTTGCGCGCGATTTGCGTAGCAAGTTTGTAATACGGCGAGTTCGGTTTCAGGCGCGCTGAACCATAGATGCTGACAGCCGGACGAATCTCCGAGAGGTACTCGGTCGCCTCGATAAACTCTGCCATAATCGTGAACATCTGCCACGATGCGCGGGCCTTCTTAGCCGTTGCGCGCTCTTGATCTGCGAGTGATCGCAGACTCGGAATCACTTTTCTCTTAGTCATAATGCCTGAAGAACGAAGCCTAGAAGGTAAGACCCTGCTATTGGTCGACGGTTCGAGTTATCTGTACCGGGCCTATCATGCGATGCCTGATCTGCGCGGACCCGAGGGTGGTCCGACGGGTGCGCTCTATGGAATGATCAATATGCTGCGGCGCATGCGCAAGGAAGTCACAGCAGAGTATAGCGCGTGCGTGTTCGACGCCAAGGGCAAAACGTTCCGCGACGACTGGTATGCCGACTATAAGGCGAACCGCCCGTCGATGCCGGACGACCTCTCGCGTCAGATCGAGCCGATTCACGTCGCCGTGCGTGCGCTCGGCTGGCCGCTCCTGATGATCGAGGGCGTGGAAGCTGACGACGTGATCGGCACGCTCAGCACCGAGGCGGAAAAACGCGGCATGAACGTGATCGTGTCGACTGGGGACAAGGATCTGGCGCAGCTCGTGTCGGATCATGTCACCCTCATCAATACGATGACGAACGAGAAGCTCGACCGCGAAGGCGTGATCGCCAAATTCGGCGTGCCGCCGGAGCGCATCATCGACTACCTGTCGCTGATTGGAGACACCGTCGATAACGTGCCAGGCGTCGACAAATGCGGGCCGAAAACGGCAATCAAATGGCTGACGCAGTACGAGACACTCGATGGCATCGTCGCACATGCTGACGAAATCAAAGGTGCGGTAGGAGACAATCTGCGACGCGCGCTCGATTTTCTGCCGATGGCGAAGAAACTCGTCACCGTCGAGCGCCAATGCGATCTGACCGGCCATGTCGTGTCGATCGAAGAAAGCCTGCAAAGCCGGCCCGAATCTCGCGAGGAACTGCGCGACGTGTTCGCGCGCAACGGTTTCAAGACCTGGCTGCGCGAAGCGGAAAGCGCGGAAGCGGTGGAAGGTCCGGAGGCCGATGTGCCGCCGGCGCTCACCGTGGATCACGAACGTCACTACGACACCGTGCAGACCTGGGAACAGTTCGACGCCTGGCTTGAGAAAATCAACGCCGCCGAGTTGACTGCGTTCGATACCGAAACCACTTCGCTCGATCCGATGGTCGCGCAGATCGTGGGGTTGTCGTTCTCGGTCGAACCCGGCTATGCCGCTTATGTGCCGGTCGCGCATCGCGGTCCGGATGCACCCGTGCAACTGCCGCGCGACGAAGTCCTCGCGAAGTTGAAGCCGTGGCTGGAAAGCGCCGCGCACAAGAAAGTCGGCCAGCACATGAAGTACGACGAACAGGTGCTGGCGAACTACGGCATCGAAATGCGCGGCGTCGAACACGACACGCTGCTGGAATCGTACGTGCTCGAATCGCACCGCACGCACGACATGGACAGCCTCGCGCTGCGCCATCTCGGCATCAAGACAATCAAGTACGAAGAGGTCGCGGGTAAAGGTGCGTCGCAAATCGGCTTCGACGAAGTCGCGCTGGATAAGGCCGCCGAATACGCGGCGGAAGACGCCGACATCACCTTGCGCCTGCATCAGGCCTTGTATCCGCAAGTGGCCGCTGAGAAGACACTCGACTACGTGTATCGCGACATCGAAGTGCCCACCTCACGCGTCTTGCGCAAGATGGAGCGCACCGGTGTACTGATCGACGCGGAAAAGCTGCGCGCGCAAAGCAGCGAAATCGCCACGCGTCTGATTCAACTGGAAAGCGAAGCGTACGTGCTGGCCGGTGGCGAATTCAATCTGGGTTCGCCGAAGCAGATCGGTCAGATCTTCTTCGAGAAGCTCGAATTGCCGGTGGTCAAGAAGACCCCGAGCGGCGCACCGTCTACCGACGAAGAAGTGCTGCAAAAGCTCGCCGAAGATTACCCGCTGCCGAAGATCCTGCTCGAACATCGGGGCTTGTCGAAGCTGAAATCGACCTACACGGACAAGCTGCCGCGCATGGTCAACGCCACCACCGGCCGTGTCCATACGAACTATGCGCAGGCCGTGGCGGTCACGGGCCGGCTCGCGTCGAACGATCCGAACCTGCAGAACATCCCGGTGCGTACCGGCGAAGGCCGTCGCATCCGCGAGGCGTTTATCGCCCCGCCGGGCCACAAACTTGTCTCCGCCGACTACTCGCAGATCGAATTGCGCATCATGGCGCACATTTCCGGCGACGAATCGCTGCTGCGTGCGTTCTCGCAAGGCGAAGACATTCACCGCGCCACTGCGTCGGAAATTTTCAGCGTCACGCCGCTTGAAGTGTCGAACGATCAACGGCGTGTGGCGAAAGTCATCAACTTCGGCCTGATCTACGGCATGAGCGCGTTCGGTCTTGCCGCCAACCTTGGCATCACTCGCGATGCCGCCAAACTGTATATCGACCGCTACTTCGCGCGCTATCCGGGCGTCGCGCGTTATATGGACGAAACGCGTCTGAGCGCGAAGGCCAAGGGCTACGTGGAAACGGCGTTCGGCCGCCGCCTGTGGCTGCCGGAGATCAACGGCGGTAACGGTCCGCGCCGTCAGGCAGCGGAGCGCGCGGCAATCAACGCGCCGATGCAGGGCACGGCCGCCGACCTGATCAAGCTGTCGATGATCGCGGTGCAGAAGTGGATCGAAGAGTCGAAGGTCGGTACACGCATGATCATGCAGGTGCACGACGAACTGATTCTCGAAGTGCCGGACGCGGAATTGTCCGATGTACGCAAGCGCTTGCCGGAACTGATGTGCGGTGTCGCTGCGCTCAAAGTGCCGCTGGTCGCCGAAGTGGGCGCCGGCTTGAACTGGGAAGAAGCGCATTGACGTGAATATGACGGAGCGCTTGATAGTCGATAACGTCGTGCGCATGTCACATATGCGTATTGATAGCTTGTGACAACCCGTGTCGGTCGCGGACAATCGCCAGAACAGACGGCGCGCCTTTGATGTTCAAGGCGCGCCGTCGCGACGCACTACCCATCGGCAAATACGGAGAGTTCAATGCATCGATTTATCGTCGTTGGCGGGGGCGCGGGGGGACTGGAGCTGGCGACACGCTTAGGCGACCGCTATGCACGCAACAAAAACAAAAGCGGTATACGCGCGCAAGTGACGCTCGTCGACCGTAATCCAACCCATATCTGGAAGCCGCTGCTGCATGAAGTAGCAGCCGGCAGCATGGACCCGTTCACCCAGGAGCTCGAGTATGCGGCGCAAGCGCGCTGGCACGGCTTTGAGTTTCAGCAAGGCGATCTAACCGGTCTGGATCGTGCGAACAAGCGTCTCACGCTCGGCACCGTGCTCGACGACGACGGCGCAGAACTGTTGCCCGAACGCCAACTCGAATACGACACGCTGATCATCGCGATCGGCAGCACCACGGCGTTCTTCGGCGTGAAGGGCGCGCCCGAGTTTTCTCTCGCGCTCGATACGGTCAGCCAGGCGGAGCGCTTCCGCAAACGCCTGATCGCGGCCTGTATCCGCGCAGAACATCAGGTGCATGAACCCGTCGAATCGAATCCGGGCACCTCGCCTTCCTCCGAGCCACGCATCCAGGTGGCGATCGTCGGCGGCGGTGCGACGGGCGTCGAACTCTCAGCCGAGTTGCGCAATACGGCCCAGGTGTTGTCCGCGTACGGCTTGCATAAGCTCGATCCGCGGCACGACGTCGGCATCGTGCTGATCGAGGCGGGGCCGCGCATTTTGCCGGCCTTGCAGGAGCGTGTGTCGACGGCCACGGCCGAATTGCTCACCAAGCTCGGTGTGAAGCTGATGATCGGTGAAACCGTGGCCGAAGTCGCGCCCGGCATGATCCGCACGGCCAGCGGTAAAACCGTGCGTGCCGACCTGACGGTGTGGGCGGCGGGCATCAAGGCGCCCGCGATCCTGAGTGAGCTCGACGGCCTGCCGGTCAACCGTCTGGGGCAACTCATCGTGCGCCGCACGCTGCAAACCGAAGTCGACGACAACATCTTCGCGCTGGGCGATTGCGCGGCTTGCCCATGGCCGGGCAACGAGCGCAACGTGCCGCCGCGCGCGCAAGCGGCTCACCAGCAGGCGAGCTTCCTGATGAAGGCGCTGGCGGCCCGGCTCGAGAACAAGCCGCTGCCCGAATTTACCTATCGCGACTTCGGCTCGCTGGTGTCGCTCGGGCACTTCAGTGCGGTCGGCAATCTGATGGGCGGCGTGATCGGCGGCAATATGCTGATCGAAGGACTGTTCGCGCGCTTTATGTACATGTCGTTGTACAGGCTGCATATCGCGGCGCTGCACGGCTACGCGCGGATGGTGCTCGACACCTTCGCGCACTGGTTGCGGCGCACTACGCTGCCGCGGGTCAAGCTGCACTGAAGGCTGACCGCGCTTAAGAAGGTTGCATGTGCAACAGGATGCGGGTCAGGGGTATCCTGTTGCCTCCAATCTGCACTTGATGAGCGCCGCATGCTGAAACCTGACATCGACAGCCTGGTCCCGCACGTTCCCTTCAATCGCCGTACGTTCATCAAAGCCGCGCTTGGCACCGGATTCGCCGTGGCCGTGCTGCCGGTGTCGGCGCAAACCATCCATACCGATAGTGACGGTCTTGAGGCCGGCGAGATTGGCGTGCGTTCGGGCGATACGCTCGTGCCGGCCTATCGCGCACAGCCGAAGGGCAAGACGCATCTGCCGGTGATCATCGTGATCCATGAGGCGTTTGGTGTGCACGAGCATATTGCCGATGTATGCCGGCGCTTTGCCAAGCTCGGTTATCTGGCGATCGCGCCGGATCTGTTCGTCCGCGAGGGCGATCCGATGGTGCTGCCGACCATCCAGCAGATCAGCGATCAGATTCTCAGCAAGGTGCCGGACGAGCAGGCGCTGGACGACCTCGACGCCACCGTCGCATGGGCGGGCGAACACGGCGGCGATCTGAACCGGCTCGGCGTGAACGGTTTTTGCTGGGGTGGGCGGATTGCGTGGCTGTATGCGGAGCACAATCCGAGGCTCAAGGCCGCGGTAGTGTGGTACGGGCGCGTGGGCGGAGAGCACAGCGCAACCACGCCGGCGAACCCACTCGATCGTGTCGGCGATCTGCACGCGCCGGTGTTGGGGCTATACGGGCGGCAGGATCAGGGCATTCCGCAAGAGACGCTTGCCCAGATGAAGCAGGCCATCCCGCAAGGTCCGCAGGTGGGCCGCGGCTCGCAATTCGTCGTGTATGACGATGCGGGCCACGCGTTTTTCGCCGACTACCGGCCGAGTTACAGAAAGGCCGACGCCGAGGACGGCTGGCGGCGGGCGCTAGTGTGGTTCAAGCAGCATGGGGTCGCTTAAGGATTCGGACCCGTTGCAACCGGCCGCTTCGGATCGGAACTCCATTCGCTCCACGATCCCGCGTAGAGCGCCGCGCCATGCATGCCGGCGACCTCCATCGCGAGCGCGTTCATGCATGCCGTCACGCCCGAGCCGCATTGCAGGACGACGTGTTCCGGCGACGTGTCGCCCAGCAGCGCGTGGAATTCCTCACGCAGCGTGTGTGCCGGTTTGTAGCGTCCGTCGGCCGTGAGGTTGTCCTTGAAGAACCGGTTGAGTGCGCCCGGAATATGGCCGCCGACGCGATCTAGCGTTTCGTTCTCGCCGCGATAGCGATCGCTCGCCCGGGCATCGACCACGACGCGTTCTTTCGTGCCGAGATTGCGCTCGACGGTCTGCGCGTCGACGGTGACAGAAAGGGGCGCGCCTGCTTTGAAATCGCCTGTGTTTTGCGCCGGTGCGTCTTGTGTCAACGGGTGGCCGGCGGCTTGCCAGGCTTGCAATCCACCGTCGAGCAGTGCAACCGCGTCGTGGCCGAGCCAGCGCAGCAGCCACCATGCGCGCGCGGCATACATGCCACCCTGCGCGTCATAGGCAATTACCTGTTGACCCTGCTTGAGCCCGCGAGACTCCAGCGTTTCCACGAGCCGCGCGCGGTCCGGCAGCGGATGGCGGCCATTTTGGCCGTTCTTCGGCCCTGACAGATCGCGATCGAGATGCAGATAATGCGCGCCTGGCAAATGCCCGGCCAAGTAGGCTTTCTCGCCCGCCTCGGTGTCGGCCAGATCGAAACGGCAATCGAGGACGAACACGCTGCCGGGCGCTGCGGCCAGCCGTTCCGCGAGGTTTGTCGCGGAGATGAGGGTGGTGTAGTGAGTGTGCGGCATGACGTCTCCTATGTCGACCGGAGTTAGCGCTTTAGCGCTTACTCCGGTCCCATGCATCAGCGGTCGACCGGAGTTAGCGCTTTAGCGCTTACTCCGGTCCCATGCATCAGCGGTCGACCGGAGTTGGCGCTTTAGCGCTTACTCCGGTCCCATGCACGATGGTTGCGAAGCGGGCGATTGCGGCGCTTGCCCGGCGGCTTGGCGCCGCTAGCGAATGGCCGAACGGTACTGATAGTCTAAACAAAAAAAGACGGGCCGAAGCCCGTCTTTCCATGCTTTGATGCGCTTCGCGCAAGTTCCGGCTCAAACACCGGTCAATGCGGGCAGCGCGTGGATCAGATTGCGCCGAGTTCGCGCCGCAAGAATTCGTGGAAGTGCTGCATGCCGTCTTCCATCGGGCTCTGATACGGGCCGACCTGCGATTCGCCGCGTTCCATCAGCGCGCGGCGGCCTGCGTCCATGCGCTCGGCGATCTCGTCGTCTTCGCGGGCCGTTTCCATATAGGCGGCGCGCTCCGCCTCGATGAACTCACGCTCGAACAGCGCGATTTCCTCAGGATAATAGAACTCCACCACGTTGGTGGTTTTCTGCGGACCGCGCGGAATCAGCCATGAAACGACCAGCACGTGCGGGTACCACTCGATCATGAGACCCGGGTAGTACACCATCCAGATTGCGCCGAACTCGGGGGCCTTGCCCTCGCGGAAGCGCAGCACCTGGTCGTGCCACTTGCGATACGTCGGGCTGCCCGGCTGCTCGAGGCCCTTATGGACCCCGACCGTTTGCACGCTGTACCACTCGCCGAATTCCCATGTCAGGTTGTCGCACGAGACGAAGCTGCCGAGTCCCGGATGGAACGGCGCGACGTGGTAATCCTCGAGGTAGACCTCGATAAACGACTTCCAGTTGTAGTTGCACTCGTGCACTTCGACGTGATCGAACATGAAGCCCGAAAAATCGAAGTGTTGCTTGGTGCCGAGGCGCGCCAGATCCCGCGCGACGTCGCGCCCCTGCGCTTCGAACAGCAGGCCTTGCCAGTTCTGCAGCGGCGTGGCGCCGAGATTCAGGCAGGGGTTATCCGCAAAATGAGGTGCGCCGAGGAGCTGGCCGTTCAGATCGTACGTCCAGCGATGCAAGGGACAGACGATGTTCTCCGTCTGGCCGCGGCCGTTGAGCATGATGGCTTGCCGGTGGCGACACACGTTCGACAGCAGTTCGACTTGCGACTGCTGGTTACGGACGAGCACACGCCCTTCGCTCTCGCTGGGCAAAGCAAAATAATTCCCCGCTTCGGGCACCATGAGATCGTGGCCGATGTAGCGAGGACCTTTCTTGAAAAGGGTGTCGATTTCGCGCGTTAGAAGCGCTTCGTCAAAGTAAGCCGTGACTGGCAGCTGGCTGTGGACAGACCGCAACTGCAATGCATTGCTCAGATTGGACATTCCCACTCCCGTGAAGACGTGAAAGCAGTGAACAACCCAACCATCGATAGATTCGATTTAGGGAGCCCGCGATTATACCCGATTCCCCTTCCGTGGGGCGCTTAAGTGCCTGATTTGGGTAAAAAATGTCAAGGAAGTTCAAGGTTTTCGCCGCAGACCAATCGTTTTTTTTCTGCGAGACTGAGGGTCGGACACGGAGGGCGAAGGCGGGGCGCGGGCTGGCCTGCGGATCGGAAATGTTGCTTTTGCCGTAGAATGTCCGACTTGTTTTAATTTTGCGACTATTCATGGCGAAGACCGCGTCGAAAGATACTGCTGCCGCGTCTGCTGAAGGCGTCGATACCACGCCGCTGCCCGAGAACTACGAGGCGGCCCAGGCCGAGCTGGAGGGGCTGGTTGCACGCATGGAAAGCGGCAATCTCAGCCTCGAGGAGTCGCTCGCGGCCTACCGGCGCGGTGCGGCCCTCGTGGCGTTTTGCCAGCAGCAGCTCGAGAAAGTCGAGCAGCAGGTGCGCGTGCTCGATGGCGAGACGCTCAAGCCGCTGCCCGTGAATACCGCAGGCACAGCCGCTACTGAAAGCGGGGACGACCTATGACATTCGAACAATGGACACGTGCGGTACTCGAACGTGTCGAATCGGCACTAGAACACTATCTGCCCACGGAGGCGACCGAGCCGGCCAAACTGCACGAAGCCATGCGCTATGCGGTGCTGGGCGGCGGCAAGCGGGTGCGCCCGCTGCTGTGCCACGCGGCCGGCGAGCTGACCGGCGCGCGTCCCGAGTGCCTCGACGCGGCAGCGGCGGCGCTGGAAATGATCCACGTGTACTCGCTCGTGCACGACGACATGCCCTGTATGGACGACGACGCGCTGCGTCGCGGCAAACCCACGGTACACGTCAAGTATGACGAAGCCACAGCGCTGCTGGTTGGCGACGCGCTGCAAGCGCAGGCATTCGTCGCGCTCACGTCGGACGTGCTGGCGCCGGCGCAGCAGGCGTCGCTCGTGAAGGAACTGGCCTTGGCGAGCGGCTCGATCGGCATGTGCGGTGGGCAGGCCATCGATCTGGCGAGCGTCGGCCATACGCTGACGCGTCCTCAGCTGGAAACCATGCACCGGATGAAGACCGGCGCCTTGCTGCGTGCTGCGGTGCGCATGGGTGCGCTGGCCGGCGAAACGCCGAATGCGGACGCAATGCGTTCGCTCGACGCGTATGCGGCCGCTGTCGGCCTCGCGTTTCAGGTTGTCGACGATATTCTCGACGTCACGACCGATTCCGCGACGCTTGGCAAAACGGCGGGTAAAGACGCGAAGGACGGCAAGCCGACCTACGTGTCGATTATTGGGCTGGATGCGTCGCGTGCGCTTGCAGCGCAACTGCGCAGCGACGCTCATGCTGCGATTGCGCCGTTTGGCGCGCGCGCGCAGCGTCTTGCCGAATTGGCCGACCTGGTGGTGAACCGGGTTAGCTGAACGCGAAAGCCCGCCGCCGCGCACCTTTGCTACGGGGTGCATGTATGAAGTGCGGGCGCGTAAGTTTTCCTACAATGGAACGACGATGTACGACTTGCTGAAAACCATCGACGACCCGGCAGCCTTGCGCCGCCTCGATCGCCGCCAATTGCAACCGCTTGCCGACGAGTTGCGTGCTTTTGTGCTCGACAGCGTATCGCAGACGGGCGGCCATCTTTCGTCCAATCTCGGCACGGTCGAGTTGACCATTGCTCTGCACTACGTGTTCGACACGCCACGCGACCGGATCGTGTGGGACGTCGGCCATCAAACCTATCCGCACAAGATCCTGACCGGCCGCCGCGACAAGATGCACACGTTGCGTCAGCTCGGCGGCATCTCGGGCTTTCCGAAGCGCGACGAGTCGGAATACGACACCTTCGGCACCGCGCACTCCAGCACCTCGATTTCGGCCGCGCTCGGCATGGCGATCGCGAGCAAGCTGAAGGGCGAAAACCGCACGGGCATCGCCGTGATCGGCGACGGCGCGATGACGGCCGGCATGGCCTTTGAGGCGATGAACAACGCCGGCGTTGAAGATGACGTGCCGCTGCTGGTCATCCTCAACGACAACGACATGTCGATTTCGCCGCCGGTCGGCGCGCTCAATCGCCATCTGGCGCGCCTGATGTCAGGCCGCTTCTACGCTGCCGCGCGTGCGGGCGTCGAACGCGTGCTGCGCGTGGCGCCGCCTATGCTCGATCTGGCGCGCAAGCTCGAAGAGCACGCGAAGGGCATGATCGTGCCGGCCACGCTCTTCGAAGAGTTCGGTTTCAACTACATCGGCCCGATCGACGGTCACGACCTCGATTCGCTGATCCCGACCCTGCAGAACATCAAGGAACTGCGCGGTCCGCAATTCCTGCACGTCGTGACGAAGAAGGGCCAGGGCTACAAGCTGGCTGAAGCCGATCCGGTGCTATACCACGGTCCGGGCAAGTTCAATCCGGCCGAAGGCATCAAACCGGCCACCACGCCGTCGAAGAAAACCTACACGCAGGTGTTCGGCGAATGGCTGTGTGACGCGGCGGAACTGGACGCGCGCGTGATCGGTATCACGCCGGCCATGCGTGAAGGCTCGGGCATGGTCGAGTTCGAGAAGCGCTTCCCGGATCGCTATTTCGACGTCGGCATTGCCGAGCAGCACGCAGTGACGTTCGCCGGCGGTCTGGCCACGGACGGCATGAAGCCAGTGGTCGCGATCTACTCGACCTTCCTGCAACGCGCTTATGACCAGCTGATCCACGACGTCGCGCTGCAAAACCTGCCGGTGGTGTTCGCCATCGACCGCGCGGGTCTGGTCGGCGCGGACGGCGCCACGCACGCGGGCGCTTACGATCTGGCGTTTATGCGCTGCATTCCTAACATGACCGTGATGGCGCCATCGGACGAAAACGAATGCCGTCAGATGCTGTACACGGCGTTGCAACAGCCGAACCCGACGGCAGTGCGCTATCCGCGCGGCGCCGGCACAGGCGTGGCAACCGTCAAGCAAATGACGGCGCTGCCGCTTGGCAAGGGCGAGGTTCGTCGCGAAACGTCGCAACCGGCCGGCAAGCGGATTGCGATTCTGGCATTCGGCACGATGGTTGCGCCGTCGCTGGCGGCTGCTGAGCAACTGGACGCCACGGTGGCTAACATGCGCTTCGTGAAGCCGCTGGACGCCGAACTGGTCCGCCAGTTGGCCGAAACGCACGACGCCATCGTCACCGTCGAAGAGGGCTGCGTGATGGGCGGCGCGGGTTCGGCTTGCGTCGAAGCCCTGCTTGAGAGTGGGGTTATGCGGCCCGTACTACAATTGGGCCTTCCGGATCGCTTCATCGATCACGGGGATCCGGCCAAGCTGCTCGCCGCGTGTGGTCTCGACGCCGCAGGCATCGCCAAGTCGATTCGCGAACGCTTTCTTTCCAGCGGCGCGGTCGCCGGTCAATCCTCGGTGAAGCGCGTCGCTTAACGGCGTTGCGTGGCTGTGTCGATTGACTGAGTCGTTCAGCTGCTCCGCCGTGCGCTGTGCCGCGGCTATGGCGGCCATAGCAATCTCCAACTTGAATCGATGGGCCTTCGGGTCCATCATCCAACGCCGGCAGGGGCCGGCGTTCGCCGTTGCGTGCCCTGATTCGCTCGGCTGCTGAGCGCCCCCAGATCTGTCGCTTTGCGACACTCCCACACGGGGCGTTCCCCCAATCCCCAAAAGGGACTCCCTTCGGGGCGGGATTTCCCGCGGAGCTGAAAACGTGGGACGGCCCGGCGTTTTCTTGAAAGGACAAGAATATGAACCAGATGAACCCCGCCTTTGTGATGCCCGACGTGCAGAGCACGCCCGATACGCGTCAGATTCCGATTCAACGAGTCGGCGTCAAGGGTGTGCGTCATCCGTTGACGGTGCGCACGCAAGGCGGCGAAGTGCAGCCTTCTGTGGGCACGTGGAATCTCGACGTGCATCTGCCTGCCGATCAGAAGGGCACGCACATGTCGCGCTTCGTCGCGCTGCTGGAAGAGAACAAGGCCCCGCTCGAGGCGGCCACGTTCCGCACCATGCTCGCCGCGATGCTCGAAAAGCTCGAGGCCGAGGCGGGTCGTATTGAAGTGTCGTTCCCGTACTTCGTGAATAAGACCGCGCCGGTGTCGGGTGTACAAAGTCTGCTGGACTACGAAGTGACGTTGACAGGCGAGACTCGCAACGGTGCGACACGTCTGTTCCTTAAAGTACTGGTGCCGGTCACGAGCCTGTGCCCATGCTCGAAGAAGATTTCGCAGTACGGTGCGCACAACCAGCGTTCTCACGTCACGATCAACGCCGAGCTGGCGGACGACGTGGCAGTGGAAGAGTTGGTTCGTATCGCTGAAGAAGAAGCGTCGTGCGAACTGTGGGGCTTGCTGAAGCGTCCGGATGAAAAGTTCGTCACCGAGCGTGCCTACGAAAATCCGAAATTCGTCGAAGACCTGGTGCGTGATGTTGCCCAGCGTCTGAATGCGGACGAGCGTATTGTTGCCTATGAACTCGAAGCTGAGAACTTCGAATCGATTCACAATCACAGCGCGTATGCAGTGATCGAGCGGGATAAACGGGCGGCGTGATTGGCGTGTTCGAGATCGCTTGAATGAAAAAGCCGCTCAAAGAGCGGCTTTTTTACGCCATCAGGTCGCGACGCTCAGCGTGCGAGGGACGTCAGATCCCAGCGCGGCTTCACCGTGAACGCATAGTCTTTACCCGACTGATCGGGCCAGCGTTGCAATCGCAAAGCGCCGGCCAACGCGATCATCGCGCCGTTGTCCGTACACAGCGACAGGTCCGGGTAGTGCACGAAAAAATTGCGTTTCTTCGCCGCGGCAGAAAGCGCCTCGCGCAGTTGCCGGTTCGCACCGACGCCACCCGCGACGACCAGCCGGTTGAGCCTGGTTCTTTTGAGCGCGGCCAGTGATTTCGCCGCGAGCACTTCCACGGCCGCGTCGACGAAACCGCGCGCCAGATCGGCTTTCGCCTGCTCGCAGATATTCGCGCCGCCCAGCTTTTTGGCATGCGTGAGGACGGCGGTTTTCAGGCCGCTGAAGCTGAAGTCGAGGTCACCGGAATGCAGCATCGGGCGCGGCAGGACGACTGCGCCAGGGGTGCCGAATTCAGCCATCCGCGACACTTCCGGGCCGCCCGGATAACCTAGGCCCAGGAGCTTGGCGGTTTTGTCGAAAGCTTCGCCGGCGGCGTCGTCCAGCGTTTCTCCGAGCGTCTCGTAGACGCCCACATCCGTCACACGCATCAGTTGCGTATGGCCGCCTGACACCAGCAGGGCGACGAACGGAAACGGCGGCGGCTCGTCCACCAGCAGCGGCGACAGCAGGTGCCCTTCGAGATGGTGGATGCCGATGGTCGGCTTGTCCCATGCCATGGCCAGCGAATTGGCGACGCTCGCGCCGACCAGCAGCGCGCCCGCGAGGCCTGGGCCCTGCGTATAGGCGATCGCGTCGATGTCGCTGCGCGCCGCACCGGCGCGCTCCATCACCTCTTCGAGCAGCGGCAGTGCGCGCCGGATATGGTCGCGTGACGCCAACTCCGGCACCACGCCGCCGTATTCCCGGTGCATCGCAATTTGCGAATGCAGCGCGTGCGCGAGCAGGCCGCGCTCTGTGTCGTAGAGCGCGAGACCGGTTTCGTCGCAGGAGCTTTCGATGCCGAGAACGAGCATGATGGGTGGTTTGAGCGGGCGCGCGAGTGAAGCCACTCCCGCTCCAAAAAGTGGAGAGGCAAGCCTCAAAGTATAGCAGCGCGGATAGTGTGCCGCAGACGCGCGGGTACAATGCGGCCCCATGGAATCCTTCGATATCGCAGTGATCGGCGCGGGCGCGGCCGGCATGATGTGCGCGGCCGTGGCCGGGCAACTCGGCCGTCGCGTGGTGCTGATCGACCACTCGCAGCGTCTCGCGGAAAAAATCCGCATTTCCGGCGGTGGCCGGTGCAACTTCACGAATCTGTACGCCGGACCGGCCAATTACCTGTCGGCCAACCCCCATTTCTGCCGTTCAGCGCTGGCGCGTTATACGCCGCGTGACTTCATGGCGCTCCTCAAGCGCCATCACGTGACGTGGCACGAGAAGCACAAGGGGCAGTTGTTTTGCGATCAGTCGAGCGACGCGGTCATCAACGTACTGAAGAACGAATGCGACGCGGGCCGCATTGCGTGGCGCACGCCGCTCGCGGTCGAGGAGGTGCGGCATGACGCCGAGGGACGGTTCACGCTGGACACCCACTCGGGCCCGATCGCAGCCCGCGCGCTCGTGGTGGCGACCGGCGGCCTGTCGATTCCCAAGATTGGCGCCACCGATTTCGCCTATCGCCTCGCCAAACAATTCGGCCACAAGCTGATCGACACTCGCCCCGCGCTGGTCCCGCTGACCTTCGCCCCGGCCGACTGGGAGCCGTTCTCGGCGCTCTCCGGCGCGTCACTCGAAGTGCAACTGGCGACCGGCAACAAGAAGACCGGCGCCGAGTTCAACGAAGACCTGCTGCTCACGCACCGCGGCCTGTCGGGCCCGGGGGTTCTGCAGATATCGAGCTACTGGCAGCCCGGCGAGCCGATTCACATCAATCTGCTGCCCGAGCGGGACGCCACGACCGCCTTGCTGGAAGCCAAAACCGGCACCAGGCGCCAGATCGCCAATCTGCTTTCGGAATGGGTGCCGCAACGGCTCGCCCACGTCTGGCTTGAAACCCATCAGATTCCCGCCGAGGCGCGCGTGGCCGATCTGCCGGACAAGACACTGCGCCGCGTCGGTGAAGCGTTGTCGCGCTGGACGCTCACCCCGAACGGCACCGAAGGCTACCGCAAGGCCGAAGTGACGCGCGGCGGTATCGACACGCGCGACCTGTCGTCGGCGACGATGATGAGCAGCCGCACACCGGGTTTGTACTTCATCGGAGAGGCGGTCGACGTGACCGGCTGGCTCGGCGGCTACAACTTCCAATGGGCCTGGGCCTCCGGCGTGGCAGCCGGCCAGGCGTGCTCGGAGTACGTTTTAGGGGCTTGACGGCGCATTAGCTTTGTGAGAAAGCTCTGCTATACTCCTGAACCTTTACAGCGTTCCGTTATTGAAAAATGACGACTGTCCACGTAAAAGACAACGAGCCGTTTGAAGTTGCCATGCGCCGCTTCAAGCGCACGATGGAGAAAAACGGGCTGCTAACGGAACTTCGCGCTCGCGAGTTTTACGAAAAGCCTACGGCCGAGCGCAAGCGCAAGAAGGCGGCTGCGGTTAAGCGTCATTTCAAGCGTCTGCGTGGCCAGATGCTGCCAAAGAAGTTCTACTGATTCTGGCGTTGCCGCGGTTCCCTTTGAACGGAGCGGCGACATCCAACGGTGACGGCCCAACTGGTGCCGTCGCGGAAAACACGGCCCTCCGGGCCAGCCGGCAGGGTCGCATCCACTACGCAAAATCGCGCCAACCCGCTTGAGGAAGCAGTCCCAAGCGGGCGTTTGTGCTGGATGCAGCGCGTTGATGCAGGGTATGGGTACGGTTAGCCGGCCGGTTTTTAAATTTTCAACGCATTCAGGTGAGTGATGAGTCTCAAGGACCAGATCAACGACGATATGAAAGCGGCCATGCGGGCGCGCGAGACCGAGCGTCTCGGCACGATCCGTTTGCTGCTCGCCGCGGTCAAGCAGCGCGAAGTCGACGAACGCGTCACCCTTGACGACGCGGCGATCACCGCCGTCATCGACAAGATGATCAAGCAGCGCAAAGACTCGATCAGCCAGTTCGAAGCCGCTGGCCGTACGGATCTCGCCGACAAGGAAAAGGCCGAACTGGCTATTCTGTCCGCCTATATGCCGGCGCAGATGTCCGAAGCGGAGATCGTTGCTGAAGTTCAGGCCGCGGTCGCGCAAACTGGCGCCGCCGGCCCGCAGGACATGGGCAAGGTGATGGGCGTGCTCAAGCCGAAGCTGGCCGGCCGTGCCGACATGACCGCTGTCTCGGCACAAGTCAAAGCCGCGCTCGCGAAGTAACTCCCGTATTTCCGGTCTGTGCGCGCCGTTGCTTGACGGCGCGCACAGCCTTGAGTTTTTTAGGTAGCGTCATTCACTGTGATTCCACCGTCATTCCTGCAGGACCTGCTCAACCGCGTCGATATCGTCGACGTGGTCGGCCGGTATGTGCAGTTGAAAAAGGGCGGCGCGAACTTCATGGGGCTGTGCCCGTTTCACAACGAGAAAAGCCCTTCGTTTACGGTTAGTCCGACTAAGCAGTTCTATCACTGCTTCGGCTGCGGCGCGCATGGTACGGCGATCGGCTTCCTGATGGAGCACGTCGGTTCCACGTTCCCGGAGGCGGTCAACGAACTCGCGCAATCGGTCGGGTTGACCGTGCCGAACGAGCCTTCCCCGGGATATGGCGGCGGTGGCTCCGGCGGGTATTCGCCGGCCGCGTCCAAGGCGGTGACCACGGCGCTGTCCGATGTCATGCAAACCGCATGCGACTACTACCGCAAGCAGCTACGCGGCGCGCCGGTTGCAATCCAGTATCTGAAGAAACGCGGCCTGACCGGCGAGATTGCCGCCCGCTTCGGCCTTGGCTATGCACCGGACGGCTGGCAGAACCTCGAGCCCGCATTCCCCAACTATCGGGACGACTCACTGGTCGAGTCGGGGCTTGTGATCGTCAGCGAAAAGTCGGATGCACAAGGTCAGAACCGCCGATACGACCGCTTTCGCGAGCGGATCATGTTCCCGATACGCAATGTGAAGGGGCAGGTGATCGGCTTCGGCGGGCGCGTGCTGGACGGCGGCGAGCCGAAATATTTGAATTCGCCGGAAACGCCTCTATTTAACAAAGGCAGCGAGCTGTACGGGCTGTTCGAGGCGCGTCTGGCCATTCGCGAACAGCACTACGTGCTGGTGGTCGAAGGCTACATGGATGTGGTCGCGCTGGCCCAATTGGGGTTCCAGAACGCGGTTGCCACGCTCGGGACGGCCTGTACACCGATTCATGTGCAGAAACTGATGCGCCAGACCGATACGGTTATCTTCAGTTTCGACGGCGATTCGGCAGGGCGCCGCGCCGCGCGCCGGGCGCTGGATGCCTGCCTGCCGCATGCGGCGGACAACCGGACCATCCGGTTCCTGTTTCTGCCGACCGAGCACGATCCGGACAGCTATGTGCGCGAATTCGGCACCGAAGCGTTCGCCGAGCAGGTCGAGCGTGCCATGCCGCTGTCGCAGTTCATGCTGAACGAGGTGCTGACCGGCAAGGAGCTGGACCAGCCGGAAGGCCGCGCCCGCGCGCTGTTCGACGCGAAACCACTGCTGCAGCAACTGCCGGCCAATGCGCTGCGCGCGCAGATCATGCATATGTTCGCCGACCGGCTCGATGTGCCGTTCGACGAAGTGGCCGCCTTATGCGAGGTCGACGCCCGGATTGCAGCGGCTGCCCGATCGGCTCCGGCCCGCAAGGACCGGCGGAGTGTGACCGGGATCGAAGAAAAGACACTGCGCAATCTGGTGATGTATCCGCGGACGGTGGCCGTGCTCGACGAGGAAGCCGAGCAGGCGCTTCTGAGCGTCACGCGGCACGGTGAGCTGTTCGAAGAAGTGACGACGCATGCGCGTGCGCTGGGCGATTCGGCGGAGTTTCAGTTGCTGTCCGACCTATTGCGAAACGGCGCGAATGCCCCAACTTTCGAGGAAATCTTTCGCAAAATTCTAGACTATGATGAAAATGTCCGGGATTTGCTGCTGAAGGACCCGGAGGATGCGACCGTCATCGAGGAGCGGCGCGAGCAGGAACGGATCGTGGGAGAGGAACTGAAAGCGGCGATTCTGAAGATGCGATACGACGCTTACTGTGATCGTCTCGAGCAGCTTTCGCGGCAATCCCGGCACACGCCGGAGGAGTTTGCGGAGCTGACGGGGCTGAATCAGAAGCGGGCTGAGATGAAGCGCCAGCTCGGGCTGTAAGCGGGATGGCAGGAACCTGGATGCTATAATAAAAGGTTTCTAGCGGTTTGTTTTTTCAATGGTTTTCCTAGCAAAGGCGAAAAGGCGATTGCGATGGCAAAGACACCAGGCGGAAAAAAAGCAACAGGCACAGGCTCGAACGAGCCGACCAGAAAGGTCACCGAGGCCAAGTTAGCTTCTTCCCCAAGAAAAACGTCTGCCGCAAGCGTCACACCTGCTGCCGGGAAGAAATCCTCGACCACTTCCGCTGCGCGAGCGGAGCCGGTCAGGGCGGCGAAAGCTGTACCACCACCGGCCGCAAAACGGCCGGATGTCAGAAGCGCAAGGGAAGCGCCTGCCGTGCAGGATGATGCGGTAGAGCGCGAGACTCCAGTATCCACGGTTCAACCGGCTGTTGCCCAACAGCCGCGAGTCGAGACTACAGCCGGTACGACGAACTCCATGACGAAAAAGCTGAACGAAACACCCGTCGATGACGATGCAACCCAAAGCGAGGAAACCCCTGCGGCCGTTCCCGGCAAGGTGGAAAAGGTCAAGGCTCGCGATCGTCGCGCAAAGGAAAAAGCACTGCTGAAAGACGCGTTCGCGTCGTCGCAGCCGGGCACCGTCGAGGAGCTCGAAGAGCGCCGCTCCAAACTGCGCGCGCTGATCAAGCTCGGCAAGGAGCGCGGCTTCCTCACGTACGCGGAAATCAACGACCACCTGCCGGACAACTTCACCGAGACCGAGGCGATCGAAGGCATCATCAGCACGTTCAATGACATGGGCGTGGCTGTGTATGAGCAGGCGCCGGATGCTGAAACGCTGCTCCTGAACGACAACGCACCCGCTGCTTCGTCTGACGACGAAGTGGAAGAGGAAGCGGAAGTCGCGCTCTCCACCGTCGACTCCGAATTTGGCCGCACCACCGACCCGGTCCGCATGTACATGCGTGAAATGGGTACGGTCGAGCTGCTCACGCGCGAAGGCGAAATCGAAATCGCCAAGCGGATCGAAGACGGCCTCAAGCACATGGTGATGGCCATCTCCGCCTGCCCGACCACGATCGCCGACATTCTGGCGATGGCTGAGCGCGTGGCGAACGAGGAAATCCGTATCGACGAACTGGTCGACGGCCTGATCGACGCCAACGCGGAAGATGCGGACGGCTTCTCGGCACAGGAAGCGGAAGCGATCGAAAGCGAAGACGAGGAAGCCGAGGAAGAGGAATCGGACGACGAGGAAGAAGACGACGGCGCCGCGCAAGCCACGGCCAACGCAGCGCAGATGGAAGCGCTCAAGCGTGCGTCTCTCGAGAAGTTCGCCATGATCAGCGAATGGTTCGACAAGATGCGTCGTGCGTTCGAAAAGGAAGGCTACAAGTCCAAGTCGTATCTGAAGGCGCAGGAAACGATTCAGAACGAACTGATGACGATCCGCTTTACCGCGCGTACCGTCGAGCGTCTGTGCGACACGTTGCGTGCGCAAGTAGACGAAGTGCGTCAGGTCGAGCGTCAGATCCTGCATACGGTGGTCGACAAGTGCGGCATGCCGCGTGCGGAATTCATCGCGCGTTTCCCGGGCAGCGAAACGGATCTGGAATGGGCCGACAAGATCGTCGGCGAAGGTCACGCGTATAGCGCGATCCTTACGCGTAACATTCCGGCCATTCGCGAACAGCAGCAACGCCTACTCGATTTGCAGGCACGTGTCGTGCTGCCGCTGAAGGACCTGAAGGAAACCAACCGGCAGATGGCGGCTGGCGAACTGAAGGCGCGTCAGGCGAAGCGCGAAATGACCGAGGCGAACTTGCGTCTCGTGATCTCGATCGCGAAGAAGTACACGAACCGTGGTCTGCAGTTCCTCGACCTGATTCAGGAAGGCAACATCGGCCTGATGAAGGCGGTGGACAAGTTCGAATATCGTCGCGGCTATAAGTTCTCCACGTATGCCACGTGGTGGATCCGTCAGGCCATTACGCGTTCGATTGCTGACCAGGCGCGTACGATCCGGATTCCGGTTCACATGATCGAAACGATCAACAAGATGAACCGCATCTCGCGTCAGATTTTGCAGGAAACCGGTCTCGAACCGGATCCGGCAACGCTGGCCGAGAAGATGGAGATGCCGGAAGACAAGATCCGCAAAATCATGAAGATCGCGAAGGAGCCGATCTCGATGGAAACGCCGATCGGTGACGACGACGATTCGCATCTGGGTGACTTCATCGAAGACAACAACACGGTTGCGCCGGCCGACGCCGCATTGCACGCCAGCATGCGCGATGTCGTGAAAGACGTGCTCGACTCGCTAACGCCGCGCGAAGCAAAGGTGCTGCGCATGCGTTTCGGTATCGAGATGAGCACCGATCACACGCTCGAAGAAGTCGGTAAGCAGTTCGACGTGACGCGTGAGCGGATCCGTCAGATCGAAGCCAAAGCGCTGCGCAAACTGCGTCACCCGAGTCGCTCGGACAAGCTGAAGTCGTTCCTCGAAGGGAATTGATCGAAGTTGGCGGTCGTGGGAAATGATGTGGCAGTTTGACAGGGGTCTCCCGGTTGTTTCGCTAGAGCGAAGCAGTTGCGGAGGCCCCTTTTTCGTGTAGTATGTCGGCCAATCAACGAATTGGCCCGGCACTCATGACCGGGTCTTTTTCTTGGGCCGGACGCCGTGCTGGTTGCAGGCAGCGGACTCATAATCCGCCTCCGAAAGGACACCGTCGGTTCGAATCCGACCCGGCCCACCAAAGGTTTCAGCGGTTTTGAACCCCAGTCGAGGATCACTGGCCATCGGCAGTGCGCCTATCCCGACACCCTCGCATCAAGCAGCCGCCAGTGCTTCTGCACGATTCACGCGAAACAGCATGGCCGGCAGCAGGAAACGCTCGGTCCCGTTTGCGCCCTCGAAGTCCCATCGGTGAGCCTGAAAGAAATCAAAAGAACATGCGCGCAACGATGACCCTCAAGGTCATCAATGCGTTGGGGCGTGTCGATACGCATCAGGCATCTCCTGGTAGTTTTGTGCGCGGTATCTCGCGGTTTGGCGGCGCGAAGACGTGATGGCGCAAGCGGCGCGCCGTCGCCCCCGTACGACGCGCCGCTGTCCCGCGTGCGGTAGACTCCGGGAGCAATTTATTTGTCGATCATGACGGTATATGGACCGAATCGATGCCATGAAGGTGTTCGTCGCGACGCTCGACGAGGGGAGTCTGGCTCGCGCGGGGCGCCGGCTCGGCCGCTCTCCCGCGGCGGTGAGCCGGGCCATTGCCTTTCTCGAAGAACATACGGGCACTCCCCTGTTGTACCGCACCACGCGCACGATCAAGCTGAGTGAAGCGGGTGAGCGGTATGCAGCGGCCTGCCGGCGCATCCTGGCCGATCTCGAAGAAGCCGATATGTTCGTGGCAGACGAACGCTCGGCACCACGAGGCATGCTGACCGTGACCGCACCGGTTGCGGCCGGCGAGGACATCTTGCGGCCGATCCTCGACGAGTTCATCGACCGTCACCCCACCGTATCGATACGGCTCCAACTCCTCGACCGTCCCGTCGGGCTGATCGACGAGGGGATCGACGTGGCCCTGCGCATTGCGCATCTCGCCGATTCGACGCTGGTTGCGATTCCCATCGGCGAAGTCCGTCGCGTCATCGTCGCGGCGCCCGGGTACCTGGCGAAACATCCCGCCATCAACGAACCGGCCGATCTCGCCGGACATCAAATCATTTCCATGACGCACTTTGGGCTGGATTCGTGGAGCTTCCCTCCGGCCGGCAAATCAGCGATTCCGCTGGTCGTCCAGTTCGTTCCGCGCTTCGTCGTCAATACGATTCGCGGCGCCGTGGCATCGGCAGTGGCCGGTCATGGCATTACGCGGATGTTTTCTTATCACGTGGCCGAAGAAGTCAACGCAGGGGCCCTGGAGATCGTCTTGCGCGATTGTGAGCATGCCCCGTTGCCTGTCAATCTTGTGACCCCTCACGGCCGCCTGTCCGCGCCCAAGGTGCGCGCTTTTGTCGACTT
This sequence comes from Paraburkholderia haematera, assembly GCF_905220975.1. Classification (GTDB taxonomy): domain Bacteria; phylum Pseudomonadota; class Gammaproteobacteria; order Burkholderiales; family Burkholderiaceae; genus Paraburkholderia; species Paraburkholderia haematera. The sequence continues at coordinate 269,216 of NZ_CAJNBK010000006.1, forward strand.
TGCGGCCCCGCGTCTGCGCGAGCAATTCGAGCAGATTCGGCAGATTACCGATGGCCATTAAATCGTCATACGGAAGAATGACTTTCGTCTGGCGGCGATTCTCCCGAACCGCGAACTAATCTACACTCGCCTCCAAAATCCACGCGTGTCCCGCGGGAATCGGGAGTTCGCATCGCGCGGGAGCCGCGCCCCCTTCGCTGGTTTCCGGCATGAGATTCGGGCACACTCGTTCATCCGGCGCTCGTCACGCGCGCAAGCACGCCGCGTATCAACTCGTTGGCGACGATAGAAAAGAACATGCAACGAAAATTCGACGATTTGTTGCTGGGCAGTATCGAGCTGTTCTGTCTGGCGGCGGAGCTTGGCAGCTTCACGTTGGCAGCGACCGCCGCAAGCGTCACACCGGCCGCCGTGAGCCGATCGGTCGCGCGACTGGAGGAGCGCCTCGGCGTGCGCCTCTTCGTACGGACGACGCGGCAGATCCGGCTGACCGATTCCGGCCGGCGCTACTTCGAGCAAACCCAGCAGGCGCTGTCTCAACTCGTCGATGCGGAACGTGAGGTGACGGGGCAGCAGACAACGCCCGCCGGCGTGCTGAGGATCAGCATGCCGACGCCGTACGGCCACTATCGCGCGCTTCCGCTGCTGCCGGCGTTTCGCGAGAAGTATCCGGAAGTGGAAGTCGAGACGCACCTGAGCAACCGGAACATCGACTTTGCCGACGAGGGATTCGATCTCGCGATTCGCGGCCGCGCGCCCGACGACTCGAGCCTGATCGCGCGCAAGCTGGAAGATGCGGAGCTCGTCGTGGTCGCGACGCCCGGATACCTGAAACGCGCGGGTACGCCGAAATCGATCGAGGAGCTGCAACTCCATGACTGCATACAGTTCGAGCTGCCAAGCAGCGGTCGCAACCTGATCTGGGCGTTTCGGGATGAATCCGGCGAAATCGACGTCGCGACGAAAGGCGGGTACGGGACGTCCGGCGACGTACTGTCCGGCGTGACACTTGCGCGCAGCGGCGCGGGCCTGTTCCAGACCTATCGCTTCATCGTCGAGCAGGATCTGCGCGACGGCCGGCTCGTCGAGGTGCTGCCCGGCAACGGCGGCTGTTCGCGGCCGTTCCTGCTGCTCTATCCGCATGGACGCTATCTCTCGTCGCGCGTCCGGGTGTTCGTCGATTTCCTCGTCGAACGTCTCACGCGTGTGTCGCCACGAACAAAGGCGCGATAAGCGAGGATTGTCCACGTCGCCACCGTAACCCGAGGTTGCAGCCTGCGTGGCGGCCGAATCCGGCCGCCCGACGGCGATCGCTTCTACGCTTTGACCGCGTTGCGATGCTGTACGTTGAAAGATCCGGGTTAGATCAGATTGATCGTGACCTCGATGTTGCCTCGCGTGGCTTTGGAATACGGGCAAGTCTGATGCGCGGCGTCCACCAGGGCCTGGGCGACATCGCGGTCCAGACCCGGCACGCTGACATTCAGGCGCGCCTGGAGGAAATAGGCGCCGTCTGTCGTGCCAAGATCCACTTCCGCGTCGACCGCCAGATCCGGTGGAAGCTTGATCTTCTTCGCGCCGGCTGCAAGTCCCATCGCGCCGATAAAGCACGCGGACCAACCGGCGGCGAACAATTGCTCCGGATTGGTGCCGCTGCCGGCGCTGCCGGGCGACGAAAGCGTGACGTCAAGACGGCCGTCGGAACTCCGTGCCGTGCCGTTCCGACCGCCGGACGAAACGTGCGTTTTGCCTGTGTAGATGACTTTTTCGATCTGGCTCATGATGTGTTCCTTGCTAGGTGACGATAGATTGATGTCGCATGCGAATGAATCGCATGCGACGCATTGTGGTGAGGATGTTCGGTGCTGTAAAGCGGTTTCGATTAAATCGCATGCGATGTATAATTTCACGCACACGCGATACATCGCCATCAGCGCGCTCCGCTCGAGGCGTCCCGTTCGATATCGCTTCCGTATCGCTTCCATATCGAATCGATCGCATCGTTAAGGATGCCGATGTCACAGATATCCAGAGAGTCGTCTTTTGCCCGGGCTGCGGCGGGGCCTGCGCCACCCGCATCCCGAGCGGTCCAGGTTATTTCAACGCTTTTTGCCTGCGATACTCGGGAACCGGCAGTCCGCCCCAGCCCCAGTTCTCCATCTCCACTTCTTCGATGACGACAAACGTGGCTTCGAGCGGCTTGTTCAGCACATCGAGCAGCAGGTGGCTCACGCCCTTGATGAGTTGAGCCTTTTCCTCCGCGGTGACAGAGTCGGCACCCGGTTTGGTGCCCTCACGGGTCACCTGAATCGTAACGATAGGCATGTCGGTTTCCTTGATCGTGATTGATGAAGAGGGCACCGCCTGGCAGCGCCCGGAGCGCGCTCAGTGACCGGCGATCTGGCCGCCGTCGACGTGCAGGATTTCGCCCGTCACGAACGGTGCCGAATCCAGATACACGATCGCATTGACGATGTCGCTCATTTCGCCCATGTGACCGACCGGATGCAGCGCGCCGAGTGCCGCGTGCGTTTCCGGCGCGTGCATCGGCGACTTGATGATGCCCGGTGCCACCGCATTCGCGCGAATCCCACGCTTGGCGTACTCGATCGCGAGCGACCGGGTCGCCGCGGCGATGCCGCCCTTGGTCAGCGATGCCAGCACCGAGGGCACGCCGTCGATCGCGTGGTCGACCAGCGTCGTCGTGATGCTGACCACGTGGCCGCTCGACTGCTTTTCCATCTGCGCTACCGCGAGTTGGGTGATGAAATGGAAGCCTGCGAGGTTCACACCGGTGACCGTTGCATAGTCTTCGGCGGTGTACTGGGTGAACGGCTTCGCGAGGAAGATGCCGGCGTTGTTGACCAGCGTGTCGACGCGGCCGAAGCGCGCGATCGCTTCATCAATCACACGGCGCGCGGTGGCCGGATCGGCGATGTCGCCGGCAACGGTGGCAATGTCCGGGTCATCGGACGGCTGAATGGTGCGCGACGTGGCGACGACCTGGTGGCCCAGCTTGCGGAATGCCTTGACTGTCTCCGCGCCAATGCCTTGCGACGCGCCGGTAACGACGATGACCTTCTTCGAATTGCTCATATCAAACCTCAGGATAAGTTGAGTTGGCTCTGTTTCTGACCGGGCTGACGTTGCCCTTGGGTGTGAATGTAGGCGCGTCGCCTCGAAACTCGAATACCCGCCATGGACAATCACTCTTGCGTACCAGGAACAAATCAAGGTCCGCGTAAAGCGCTACCGCATGTCTGGCGACGTCATTGGTGCGCAGAACGATATTGCGAAAGCCGTCCGGCGAATGCAGATAGCCCGGCGAGCGGGCCATGTGCACGGACGCTGCCAGCTCCCAGGTAAAACCTACGGAATCCTGATTGATATTGACCAATGCGTCGGCCGCGTCTTCTCCAGAGAGCACGTTGGCTTCGAAGGTGGGCTGGACAACCCGTTCACCTGGGAGCCGACGGTTGAGAAGTTCCACTGGCCCTCTATCGCAGCGATCCGGTACTGTTCAAGGCCACCGCGTCGTAGAAGGGCAAGCACGACTACCGCGCACGCGCCCATTGCGCGAGTCCCGCACATGCGACCAGCAGCGTGCCGGTAACGAAGAACACAGAGTGCAGTCCAAGATGCACACCGATAAAGCCGCCGATCACGGGGCCGACGACCTGGCCGCTGAATTGCGCCGATTGCAGATAGCCGAGCATTTGCCCGGTCCTGCTCTCGCTGACCGATTGCCGGGCCAGCTTGGCAATGGAAGGCAGCAGGCCCGCGAGGGTCATGCCCATCAATACGCGCAATCCGGCCAGTTGCCACCAGTGCACGACGAAGGCCTGCGGGATCATCACCAGACCGGTGAGTACAAGGCAGGCAAGGATCACGTTCCAACTGCCAATACGATCAGCCAGTGCGCCGAGCCGGGCCGCCGTCAACATGCTGCCCAATGCGGAACACGCCATGACCAGGCCCGCGACGCGAGTCAGGTGATCCGCCTGAACACCCAGCCCTCCGATGTACACCGTGATGATCGGCTCGATCGACATGTTCGCGAGCAGCACCATCATCGCGGTGACAAGGAGCGCGGCCAGCACCGCGTAATGGGTCGGACGACTCGATGCCGCGGTCTCGCTAGCGGCACGCTGCCGCGCGTGGTCCGCCGGATTGAAGTCTTCCTTCACGAACACGATCGTGAGCAGGGCCGCGAACGCGATCATCGCGCCGCCTGCGAAAAATGTGCCGCGAATGCCGATCCATCCCGGCAACAAGCCGCCCACCAGCGGTCCAACCAGGTTGCCCGCGAGGGCGCCGGTCGACAGTATCCCCAGCGCCCAGCCGGCCCGCTCACGGGGTGCCTGCGAGCCGACCATCACCGTGGACGCCGACGCGTAGCCGCCCACCAGGCCGGCGATCAGACGCAACGCAACCAGTTCATGGACCGTGTGGACGACCCCAATCAGCGACATCACCACGGCCATCCCCACCGCCGCGCGCACCAGCATCGGTTTGCGTCCGTAGCGATCGGCAAGGCGCCCCCACAGCGGCGCGGTGGCTGCCGTGCCAAGGAAGGTCGCGCCAAACGCGACCCCCGACCATTGAATGACCGCCGACGAGGATTCGACGCCGAGTTGTTTCACGTACAACGGCAGGAACGGCAACAGCATGCTCAGGCTGACCAGCGTCGTAAACGAACCGAATACGCAAACCGCAAGATTGCGCTTCCAGTGATTCTGGTTGCGTTCGGCGTAACTGGCAGGGCGCGGCGAGCGCGCCGGCCGTAACAGCGATTGAGCGGGTTGATTCATTTCGTCCTCAGCGCAGCAAACTGATCGACAACCGGCGCGAAGCCGCGCCGATCAAGACTTAAGCGGCAAGAACCTGGAGGACGTCGATCAACATTGCGTATCGCCTACCTCTCCGACAGACGGGTTAGCCGCCCGTTACCCGTCTTTGATGGAGCGAGTCTAGATTGAACCGGTTTGGGAGAGAATCTCCGCGATCCGGAAGACATCCTTCCGTCACTCGATTCAATCGGCCATGGAATCGGCCCCGTAGTTTTTGTCGCTCAACCATCGCGTGGATGATGGCTGGAAAGAATGCGCACTTACGATTTAATCGCATCCGATATATAATACGTCTCCCATGACGGACCAGCTTCGCGCTGAAGAGGACGCAGATGAACACGATCGAAACGGCCGACCGCACGACCCCGAAGCTGGCCGACTTTCTCTGCTTCGCGGTGTACTCGGCCAATCTTGCCTTCGGCAAGGCTTACAAGCCCATCCTCGATGAACTCGGGCTCACTTATACGCAATACATCACGATCATTGCGTTATGGGAAGAAGACAATCAGACCGTCGGCGGCCTGGGCGAAAAGCTGTTTCTCGAATCGAACACCCTCACACCTATTCTCAAGAAGCTCGAGGCGATGGGCTATCTCTACAGGCAGCGCGATCCTTCGGATGAACGACAGGTACTGGTGAGCTTGACCAAAAGTGGTCGGCGTCTGCGTGAAAAGGGCTTAGGCATGGATCTCGTGGATGCTTGCGGGCTGACGACCCAGGAGTTCGGCAAGGTGCAGAAAACCATCGCCACGCTCCGTAACAACCTCATCAAGGCCGTGCAAGAAAGGGAATGAGGGCGTGCCAGCCGGATTTGCCGGCAAAGATCCGATTAACCTCACGGCCAATCTTCCGACGATTTGTATTTCCTCGCATGGGGAATGTTGCACGGGCCTCGAAGCATCCAGCTGCTGTCTCTATTGTTGTTGTTTTGAAAACTGTGAATTCGCCGTAGCTCCATTGATGTCCTGTGTGCAGTGCTTAGAATGGATTCCGTGGACAAACCGTTCACGCGCATCAGAGTGCTGACTGAATCGCACGATTCAACGGTGTGGAGCATCAGATGGACATCCTTGACCTGGCTCGGAAATCGGGAATGACGGTGGTTCTTGACGCGAAGATTGGTCGTCAGGAGTACCGGACGGTGTACGGCTCCGTCGCGGCGCTTGAGCGCTTCGCCGAGCTTCTCGCCGCGTCAATGCACGAAGAGCTGGTGGAGCAGGATTGATGCGCGTTGACAGCAATCTCGAACAGGAACAGCAATGAACTACGACGGATCGAACACCATAAACATCAGCTTCACTGAGCGCACGAACGACAAGCGCAACGAAGGTTCGCCATCCGAAGCGGTCGCACCGGCGGTCGGCAAGACGCGTGTGACGGCAAGGAACTGGGCGTGGGCGCACAGCAACGAATCGTACGACTGGATGGACTCGCATAGCCCTTCCAGCACGCAGGAATCGGTTCATTAAACGCGTTGCATAGGGCCCTGGTTGTGCGCGATCGCGCCTGAGAGGGCCCACGTCTTCGCGAATCATTGCTTCGGGCAGCGCCGCGATACCGGTACCCACGAGTGCTGCAGCCCGCGGTCACGCCGCTTGAATGCGCGGGTCGAAATCGAACTCGAGCCTGATGCCGCCGGGTTCGTACACCATTGCGTGCCGCTTGGGTCCTTCACCCAGATTCTCCGGCGCGAACTCAACCATCACGCCGGGCCATCCTGAGACGCGCGCAAAGATCTCGTTGAGCGCTTCTTCGCTGTCTAGCCGAAACGCCAGGTGATGCAAACCGACATGGGTCTTGCGGTCGAACTCAACGCGGCTGTCTGGATTTGTAACCTGCCAGAGCGTCAGCATGATGTGTCCATCGGACACGAAGGCCGCGGGATAGTTAGGACGCTCTCCAACCAGGGTCCAGCCGAGACATTGGATGAAGAAGTCCCGCGTGACGCTCAGATCGCGAACCGTGAGCCCTATATGATCGACTCCGCGCGTTAAAGGGTTGCCGCTCATGGTCGCTCTCCTTTGATAACCAGACTATAGCGCCGCACGGTATTCTGGTTCGAGGGCCGATTGTGAGCCGCTGCGCGCGTAGTCTCACGCAGCTCAACGTACCCGCATGTGCCTTAAACCCCATTTGAAGAGGCTGAAACATGACTAAGCAGTCAGACAATCGAGCGCTCTTGCGCTTGCTGGGCATCGAAAAACCGATCATCCAGGCGCCCATGGCCGGTGTGAGCACGCCGGCGCTGGCGGCCGCCGTATCGAACGCGGGTGGTCTTGGCTCGTTGGGCGTCGGCGCGATGAACGCGGCGGGCGCCCGCAAGGTCATCAGGGACACCCGAGCGCTCACTGCGAAGCCCTTTAACATCAATGTCTTCTGCCATAGCCCCGCAACGGCCGACGAGCGGGTCGAGCGGCAGTGGCTGAACTGGCTTGCGCCCCAGTTCGAAAAGTATGGCGCGACGCCGCCCGCATCGCTGTCCGAGATCTATACGAGCTTCGTCGCAGATGCGGCGATGCTCGAAGTATTCCTCGAGGAGAAGCCGGCGGTCGTCAGCTTCCATTTCGGCCTGCCGTCCGCCGAAGTCATTGCCGCGTTGAAAAACGCGGGCATCAGACTGCTCGCTGCGACGACTAATCCGCAGGAAGCGGCGCAGGTGGCAGCAGCGGGTGTCGACGCGATCATTGCCCAAGGCATCGAGGCAGGCGGACATCGCGGCGTATTCGATCCGGATGGGGCCGACGACCGGCTGGGGACCTTCGCCCTGACACGGCTGTTGGTCAAGGAATTCGATCTGCCGGTGATTGCCGCGGGCGGCATCATGGACGGCGCCGGCATTGCCGCGGCCCTTGCGCTCGGTGCTCAAGCCGCGCAACTTGGAACGGCCTTCGTTGCCTGCCCGGAGACATCGATTGACGACGGATATCGTCGAGCCATTCTGGGCGACCAGGCTCGTCACACGACATTTACTGCGGCCATTTCCGGGCGCGTTGCGAGAAGCGTGGTGAACCGGTTCACAGAAGCCGGCAACGACGCGAGTGCACCGAAGACACCGGCGTATCCGGTTGCATACGACGCAGGCAAGGCGCTTCATGCCGCAGCCAAAGCCAGGGGCGAGTTCGGCTACGGCGCTCAGTGGGCTGGTCAGGCAGCCGCGCTCGCGAGGGCTTTGCCCGCAGCGGAATTGTTCGCGCAACTGGAGAGCGAATTGACGGAGAGCGTGCGGCAGTTGTCGCAAGTCATCGATCCGCGCTGATTCACCAAAACAGATTCATGGAATCATGAATCGTCATTTGTTGAGATGCCGGGCCGCAGAGTCCATGGCGAACCGGAAAAGGCGGTTCATCACTACGCCGCGCAGAACTACGAACGTATCGCACGGGCGTTTGTGCAGAGCGCGCAAGAACGGATTACCGGCGGCCCTAACCCCGGGCGCGACTCGAGCCGGCCCACCATCGTTATAAAGAAGGGTTCCGAGTTTTCGGAACCCTTCTTGTCTTGTGATGAGAAGCCAATATCAGATGCGGCAATACGCCACTTCCGCTGTGCGATTAATCTGGTGCGCGGAGCTTCCGAAGCGTCGCCTGTCTCCACGACAATATCGCCATTCGCTCGAAGTAAGACCGGCACTTGCGCGGCTGAATGCCAATTCGCGCCCCGGCTTTTATCGCCTTTATCACTTATCACTTTAATCAAGGCTATTACGCATATCCGGTCCCCTGGTGTTCGGGGTTTGAATGCAGACTGCATTAAGTCAATTAAGTTCCCGCTTTTCCAAAATAAATTTACGCGTGTCGAATTGGCTCCGTCGCAATTGCCTGATTTTCGAGCAATCAAACGTCTCGCGCTTTTCAAACGCTCCGACCCGATTAAGTCGCGCATATTAACTGCTGTTGCATACACACAACTTTAATATTGAAAAGTTGCAAATGACTTCTGTCCGGAGCAGGAGCGCCATCATCCACATTTTGCGATAAACGTATGAAAGATAAAGGCTTAGTGCTTGTCTCGATTTGATTGTTGCGGATTCTGAAAAATCATGTTGCGTAAATTGCGAGCGTCGCTACTAGGGTCTCCCCCTACACTCACGCTTCGCTTAAAGGGTGCCCGGCTGATCCGCAACGGTTCGGCCAACAGGGCGGCAGCGAGTGACGCATGAGCTGCTGAGGCAGGTTCCGCTCCCCGCGTAAATTTATCGAACTGGAGTCCCACGCATGAAAAAGAGTCTTATCGTTGTTGCGGTTACCGCATCGTTCGCTTCCGTCGCTCACGCACAAAGCAGCGTGACCCTGTATGGTCTGCTGGACGCAGGTCTGACGTACACCAGCAACGTCGCCCCCGCCAACGGCGTCGGCCACGGCAACGCAAAGTGGGCAGCGGGTAACGGCGGCATCAACCAAAGCATGTTCGGTCTGCGCGGTTCGGAAGACCTGGGCGGCGGTCTGAAGGCAATCTTCACGTTGGAAAGCGGCTTCAATATCGGTAACGGCAAGTTCGCTAACAACAACGGCATGTTCAACCGTCAAGCGTTTGTCGGTCTGTCGAGCGCGCAATTCGGTACGGTCACGCTGGGTCGTCAATACGACGCAGCACAAGACTACCTGGCACCGCTGACCGCAACGGGCAGCTGGGGCGGTACGTACTTCGCTCACCCGTTCAACAACGACAACCTGAGCACGAACGGCGGCTACGCAGTCAACAACTCGATCAAGTACTCGAGCGCTAACTACGCTGGCTTCACGTTCGGCGGCACGTATGGCTTCTCGAACCAGGCTGGCGCATTCGCAAACAACCGCGAATACAGCGTTGGTGCTGCATACCAGTGGCAAGGTCTGCGTTTGGGCGCTGCTTACGCACAGCAGAACAACCCGGGTGCAACGAACGCAGCAGGCGCAAGCAACGGCGGTGCTTCGGACGGTTCGATCCTGGGCCTCGCCGGCAGCTTCCGTCAGCGTGAGTTCGGTGCAGCAGGTTCGTACTCGTTTGGCCCGGCTACGGTTGGTCTGGCATGGACGCAATCGCGTGAAGACAACGCTATTGGCGGAAAATCGCTGAGCGCTAACAACTACGAAGTCAACGGCAAGTACAACGTGACCCCGGCTCTGGGCCTGGGCGTTGCTTACACGTTCACGGACGCGAAGGGTTACGGCGCTGCCGTGGACGGTGGTACGCCGTCGGTTCGCTTCCACCAGATCGGTCTGCAAGCTGACTACTCGCTGTCGCGTCGTACGGACGTCTACGCTCAAGCTGTGTACCAGCACGCAATGGGCGACGGCGGTGTTGCTTCGATCTACAGCGGCGACAACACGCAAATGCCGTCGTCGTCGAAGAACCAGACGGCCGCTACGATCGGTCTGCGTCACCGCTTCTAAGCTTCAGCAGAAGCGAGTTGTTGCAAAAAAGGTGCCGTTCGCGGCACCTTTTTTTATGGGCGCGCCAATGACAGACCACTACGCTCGCCGTGCCATTAACCCGCTGGCGCGATAACGTATTGCGATTTCTGACAATTGCGCACGCCAGTCTGACAATAATTGACCTTCTTGAAAGCGCGGTTGGGGTAGTCTGAAAACGATCAATTTATACACACTTTTTTCGCGGCGACGCTAGCACGTGTGCTGCAGGTGCGCGTTCTTACTGCATGGATACTCCCCCTTCAAACCCGCCGGCTCGCTCGCCAGCCATTCAGGATCTCACCGACGAGCAATGGCACCGCATCGTGCCGCTCCTGCCTGAAATGAAAGACCACGGACCTCGGCGTGGTCGTCCCTGCATCGATATTCGTCGCGTGGTGAACAGTGTGCTGTGGGTATTGCACACCGGCAGACCGTGGCATGCGATGCCCGACCGGTATGCGCCTTACCAGACTGCGCATCGCTACTATCTGCGCTGGAAAAATTCAGGCGTGCTGGCGAACATCGCTTTTGCGCTGTTCGACACCGATGCCGTGCTGGCGCGGCCTGTCACTCGCCGGAACGACCCGCGCACTGTCTAGCGGGTGCAGAATTGCTTTGGCAGGACAAACAGAAAGGCCGTCATCCGTTAACCGGATGGCGGCCTTTCTTATCGGCTGCATGAGCGCGCCGCTCAATCAGGCATGCTGTTCGACCTTGAACACGGCAGCTGCATTTCGCAGACGGTCGGTCTGCTCGTCGAGTGAACTTGTCGCAGCCAGCCACACGCGCTTACCCTAGATCTGTTCCTGACCGAACGCGCACAGGCGTTCGAGATCCAGTACGTCGATCTGGTTGTACGAGAGGCGCAAAATCTGCAGCCTTTCGAGGTTTTGCAGTGCCTGGTTGATCCGTTGCCGCGACACGCCTGCCAGCAGGCCGACTTCTTCCTGCGAAATGGCCAGCGTGCGTCCGGTGTCGGGATAGAGGTCGGGATTGAACAGTTGCGCAAGCGACTGGGCGACGCGCGCGTCTACGTCCAGCAGACGGCTATTCTGGATCGCCGCGATGAATTCGCCCATGCGGTTGTTCAATTGCCGGATCACGAACCCCGTGAACGGCAGACTCGACTCCAGGAGTGCATGGAACGTCTCCGATGGCACGAACATCACAAGCGAAGGCTGAATGGCCGCGACGTCGTATTTGCGCAATTCACGCTTGATCACGCTGCCTTCGCCGAACCAGCCGCCGGGTGGCACGCCGGAGAGCGTGCAACTGCGTCCTGAGGCGTTGTAGATGGCGAGTTTGATGAGGCCGGAATGGACGCCGATCCAGTAGTCCGACGGTTCCTGGCGGCGCGCGATCCATGCGCCCCCTTCCAGATGCTCCGCGTACGCGCTGGCAAGGACCCTGGCCTGATGCTCGGCGGCGAGCGCCCTGAACCACGCGCAGGTGCCGAACAGCCGCGGGAGATCGGCGCGCGGGACCCGTTCAGGACGGTGCGTGCGGACGTCTGCGAGGGCGGTGAACGAAGCGTCATCCATAAGGGGCTGGCAGGGCGTGGGCCGGTGAAGTCGGTTGAGTAGAGCCACGGCGCGCCACTCTGTCATTTGAATGACAGACAGTTCACCATGTCAGTTGCTAGGCTAGTTCATCAATCAGAACAGGCGACGGCGCGGCCAGCGCCTCAGGAGACAAAGCGATGAAGCACATGTTCGAAGAAGGCCTCCAGCGGCGTGAGGCCAATTATGTCCCGCTGACGCCCATCGATTTCATCGTGCGCGCAGCGGAAGTCTACGGTGAGCGGCCGGCGGTCGTCCATGGGGAGATTCGCCGCAACTGGCGCGAAACCTACGGGCGCGCACGGCGACTGGCCAGCGCGTTGCGGCAGGCCGGTATCGAGCGCGGCGACACCGTTGCTGCGCTGTTGCCGAATATTCCTCCGATGATAGAAGCGCATTTCGGTGTGCCGATGGCCGGAGCCGTGCTTAATACGCTGAATACGCGGCTCGACGTGTCGTCGCTGTTGTTCATGCTGCGCCATGGCGAGGCGAAGGCGCTGATCGTCGACACGGAGTACTGCGAATTCGCACACCGCGCGGCGCTGGAATTCCCCGAGTTGCGCGTGATCAGCGTGGCCGATGCAATGCCCGCCGACGTGGACAAGTTCATCCGTGCAACCGACTATGAAGCGTTCCTGCAAACCGGCGACCCCGAGTTCGCCTGGACCTTGCCGGTTGACGAGTGGGACGCTATTTCCTTGAACTACACCTCGGGCACGACCGGTGACCCGAAGGGCGTGGTCTATCACCATCGTGGTGCTTATCTGAATGCGCTCAGCAATATCCTCGAATGGGATATGCCAAAGCATGCGATCTACCTATGGACCTTGCCGCTCTTTCACTGCAACGGCTGGTGTTTCCCGTGGACGGTCGCCGCGCGTGCGGGCGTCAACGTCTGTCTACGAAAATTCGACGCGAAGTCGGTGTTCGAACTGATTCGCCGCGAAGGCATCACGCATTATTGCGGCGCACCGATCGTGCAAAGCGCGCTGGCGAACGCGCCCGCCGAATGGCGCGAAGGCATCGCGCATCGCGTGTCGACGATGGTGGCGGGCGCGGCGCCCGCACCGGCGGTGATCGCCAAGATGAAGGAGATCGGTTTCGATCTGACGCACGTGTACGGACTCACCGAGACCTACGGCCCGGCCGCGGTCTGTGCAAAACAGGAGGAATGGGAAACGCTCGACGACAACGCGCGCGCCGAAATGAACGCACGACAAGGCGTGCGCTATCACTTGCAGGCAGCCGTAGCGGTGCTCGACCCGGACACGCTCGCGCCAGTGCCTGACGACGGCGAAACGCTCGGCGAGATCATGTTCCGCGGCAACATCTGCATGAAGGGATATCTGAAGAACGAGCGCGCCACGGAAGCGGCCTTCCACGGCGGCTGGTTCCACACCGGGGACCTCGGCGTGCGGATGGCTGACGGCTATGTCCGTATCCGCGATCGCAGCAAGGACATTATCATTTCGGGCGGCGAGAACATCTCGAGCATCGAGGTCGAAGACACGCTGTACCGTCACCCTGCGGTCTCGGTTGCCGCCGTGGTGGCGATGGCCGATCCGAAGTGGGGTGAGGTGCCGTGCGCCTTTATCGAGCTCAAGGAAGGCGCTCAGGTCAGCGAAGAAGAGATCATCGCGCACTGCCGGCTGTTTCTTGCGGGATACAAGTTGCCCAAGGCGGTGCGCTTCGGCGAATTGCCGAAGACGTCGACGGGAAAAATTCAGAAATTCGAACTGCGCGCGCGAATCAAGGCGGAACAAACCGAATAGACCGCGCGCGATAGTCTAGCGCACCGAATGGCGCGCTATGGGGTGCTGAACGATGCAAGCGCGGGTTCCCGCGCGCACCAGATTCGACTCGCGCTTAACCGCGCGTGTCGACCCAGCGGCGTGCCCAGCGTGCCGAGTGCTGCAGTGCCTGTTCTTCGTTCGGGAAGTAGTCGAGCGAATAGAACTGGTAGCGCCCTTCGGTGCGCGCGCTGTCAGCGCGTTCGAGCAACAGGTTGGATGAAAAACTACCGTCGGGCAAACGATGCGCCGAGGGTTTGACGGCATAGCCGTTGTAATGATGAATATGTTTGTTCTGCATTTTATATTTTAATAATGTTCGAGTGCGCGCCTGCCGTGCGAGCCGTTGTACGGGCCACGGACGAGCTGATTCAAGCCATTGCGAGCCGAATCCAAACGCAGTCGGAAAGCGAAAAAAGGGCGTTAAAGCCAGAGGGGGAGAATGAGGTGCAACGAGGCGTTTGGCGCTTGGGACTTGCTGCTGAACAACGCATGCAGCTAAAAGCGATCGCGCCAACTGTGGGAGACAAAGCTCCGCGAGGATGTCGCTGCAGCCCGATGTCCGTTTCCGGACACCGAGCCCTTCAAACTTACAGCGGCTTGATGTTAGCCGCTTGCAGACCCTTCGGGCCTTGCTTTGTTTCGAAGCTCACCTTCTGATTTTCAGCCAGCGTCTTGAAGCCGTCGCCGCTGATTTCGGAGAAGTGCGCGAACAGGTCGTCGCCGCCCTTGTCCGGGGTGATGAAGCCAAAGCCTTTGCTGTCGTTGAACCACTTAACGGTACCGGTATCCATGAAGAATCCTTGAGTAAAAATAGAAAAATTTGCTCTGTTGAGGAGCGCGTGAAGCGTCAAGGAGGGAGAGGACAACGAATACCGCTGAGGAGCGAGACATTGATGAACAGCAATCGAACTTCTTGAACTTCGAACGCCACAGTAACCGCCGGGGCGTATCAGCGTCAACACTTATCTTGTAACTGTTTTGTTATACGCGCTGCTGCCGCGCGCTCGGCGCGCGGCGATGCGACCCTCGTTACTGGCTTGTCGTGTCGCGTGGCACGGCAAGCCGCGCAAGTGGAGTTGCCGTTTCAGATACCCACTTTATGCGCCGTCAGGATGAGGCGTAATCCGAGCGCGGCAACGGCAGTTGCGGCGACGCGATCGATCCAGGCTTTCCACTGCAGATAGACTTCGCGCGGCCGTTTGCTTGAAAAGCACAACGCGACCACGGTGTACCAGCCGGCTTCGATGGCGAAGATTGCAGGGGGCAATGCAAAGTAGCACCACAGCGGTGGATGTTGCGGAAGCAAGGCCGCGAAGATACTGCCGTAGTAGACCGCAGTTTTCGGATTGCTGAGTTGCGTGCTCAAACCGATCCAGAAGGATTTACGCACATTGGTCGCGGCGGCTTGCGCGGCATCGAACGCGAGCGGTTTGGCCGCACCGCGCCAGATCTTCGACGCAAGGTAGATCAGATAGAGGCCACCGGCCACTTTCAAGCCGACGTACAGCCACTCTACCGTCGCCAGCAAAGTGTACAGGCCGAGCAGGGCGATACCGCTGAAGAACACGCCGCCAATGCCCATGCCGGCTGCTGTTGCGAGGCCGTCGCCGCGCGAGAGTCCGATTGCATTGCGGGCGACGATGACGAAACTCGGTCCGGGGCTCATGGCACCGAGTAGCAGCGCGGCCAGAATGGTGACGATGGCTGTCGAGGCGGGCATTTTTATGTGTCTCCTACGGTCGGCGATTCGGGTCAATGAAACATAGCATGAGAAGGCGGGGTTCTGGTTCTGGTCAGCACAATAGATCTCGCAAGAATCGGACAGGCCGGTGCCGGACGCAAGCGGAATGACAAAGAAAACTCATCGCCGCAGGCAAACAATCTGTTGCTGCAAGCAGCGGAAATTGGATGCTAGAATCACCGTCCATACGCTAAAGCAGCCTTGGAGCACCAAGGCCAATCGGGCGCGATTCGAGCTGTTTGCCGACGACTTTCCCTTAATCCAGGATTTATTGGGCAGGATTCCAGATGCTAGTTGTTCAGCATCGGGAGATGCGTCGTGAGTTCGATTCGCACTCAACCCATCTGATTCACATCTAGGCTTCGCGTTGTTTAGCGAGGCTTTTTGTTTTTCGAACGCGAGCATTATCAGCCGCGAAACCGGTACGTTATGAAAGAGCGAGAAGAACAACGGCTGTTCGACCTCGACGGGAATGCTCGTGAGCGCCTGATCGTGTGGATCCGCCGACGCATGGACGAATACGGCATTACGATTGAAGCGCTTGCCGATGCAATTGAAGCCGACAAAGCCGCGGTCCGGGCCGTGATGTATCGCGACGCCTACGGTAATACGTGGGACGGTCATGGTGAAAAACCGGATTGGCTCGCACGCGCGATTTACGCAGGACAGAACATCGACCATTTCCGCTGTTGAGCGTGGCCACAGTTTCCTCTGCTAATCGTTTTCCCGTGTGGCCGTGCTACATCGCGTTGTTCGGCCTGCAGTGGCTGACTATCGGCGAGTCGTGCCGCGTTCGCTGAAAAGCAGGCTGATTGACTGGTGCCCATTGATTCGGCATCCAAACTGATGGCCGGGCGGGCGCAAAAATCAAAAAAAAGCCCGCACGGGGCGGGCTCAATTACTCGGAGTTTCGCGATCCAGTCGCTAGACGGATCATCTCCAGTGTATGCGAAAGCTATATGAAAGCATAGAAAATCCGCATCACAGATCGAAAAAGACGGTTTCCTTGTCACCCTGCATATAGATATCGAACCGGTACACGTTGGCCGCATTCGGCTCGCGGCGCGCGATCAGCGTGCCGCGACGCTCGGCAGGAACCGCTGCCAGCACCGCATCCCGTTCATTGGCTTCGGTTTCGTCCTCGAAATAGATGCGCGTGAAGGTGTGCAGCAGCATGCCGCGCATCGTCACGATCACATTCAGATGCGGTGCTTCATCCGGGCTCGAACGGCCAGGTTTCACCGTTTCAACGACAAAACGCTTCTGCGGATCCGTTCCGGTCCCGACGCGGGCGAAGCCGCGGAAGCCCGTCTTCAGGGTTTGCTCGCGTGATTCCGGATAGTCGCCTTGCGCGTCCACCTGCGACATTTCCAGCATTGCATCGCCGATTACGTTGCCGTCGCCGTCGAATACCTGGCCGACGATCGTGATGTGCTCGCCGGCCGCTTCACGGTCCGCCAGAACCGGCGTAAACAGGCTCTTGAAGTCGAAATCGTATTGCTGCGGGCACAGGCCATAGGCGAAGTACGGTCCAACCGTTTGCGAAGGCGTTTGCTTGAGGGTCGTCATGGCTTAGCGCTCCATCGGGGTTTCGTTGCGGCCGCGCAGCACGATGTCGAAGTCGTAGCCGAGCGCATAGGCCTCTTGCGTTGTATCGAGCGAGAAGTTTGCGATCAGACGGTCGCGTGCATGCTCGGGCGTGCCCTGGAAAATCGGGTCGAAGGCCAGCAGCGGATCGCCGGGGAAGTACATCTGCGTGACGAGGCGCGAGCCGAAATAGTCGCCGAACAGCGAGAAGTGAATATGGTTCGGACGCCAGGCATTCGGATGATTGCCCCAGGGGTAAGCGCCCGGTTTGATCGTCAGGAAGCGGTAGCGGCCTTCGTTATCGGTGATGCATCGGCCCGCACCGAGGAAGTTCGGATCGAGCGGCGCGTCGTGCTGATCGTTCTTGTGCACATAGCGGCCGGCTGCATTGGCTTGCCAGATTTCAACCAGCGTATTGCGTACCGGACGGCCGCCCTCGTCGAGCACACGGCCCGTCACGATGATGCGCTCGCCGAGCGGCTCGCCGTTACGCACCGCATTGCGCGTCAGATCGTGATCGAGCGCGCCGAGGTCTTCGGTGCCGTAGACCGGCACGCGCTGGTCGCGCAGCTTTTCCTTCAGCGGAATCAGCGGCCGCGTGGGGCCGCGTTTTACCGAAGAACCGTAGCCGGGATAAACGTAGGCGGGGTGGGACGCGAAATCGCGCGTGGTGAGAAAGGACTCGTCCATCAGTGTCTCCTTCGGGAATTGTGGGATACAGCGTATGGAGCGACTTTATCCAACCTGAGAGGTTATGCAAAATGACGTTTTCGTCCATTTCGTATAACCTCCCGTTATGCAACGAAGCCTCGCGGACAGCCGCGTCAAATTCCGCCATCTCCAGTGCTTTCTGGCCGTCGCCCAGTTCGGCAGCGTGCAGCGGGCCGCCGAAAGCCTGTCCATTACGCAGCCCGCGGTCTCCAAGACAGTGGCTGAACTGGAATCGATTCTCGGCGTGAAGCTGTTCGAGCGAGGCCGCCACGGCGCCGTGCCGACCCGC
Source organism: Paraburkholderia haematera (assembly GCF_905220975.1). Lineage (GTDB taxonomy): Bacteria > Pseudomonadota > Gammaproteobacteria > Burkholderiales > Burkholderiaceae > Paraburkholderia > Paraburkholderia haematera. Next base: position 287,139 of record NZ_CAJNBK010000006.1, read on the forward strand.
GAGGGGCAGCTTTTCATGCCGCATGCGAGCGCCTGCGTCAGTGCGTTGAGGCAGGGCGTCGATTTGCTGGCGCGCGAGGAAGGCGCGGCGGCCGCCACGCTGGAAATAGGCATTCTGCCGACCGTCGCGGCGGCGCTGGTGCCGCCGGCGTTGAAGCGCTTCGCGGCGCTTTGGCCGCGCGTGATCGTGCGCCTTGCCACCGGCGCCAACCCCGAATTGCTCGAACGTCTGAAGGCCGGGACGATCGAATTCGCGATCGGCCGTCTGGCGGACCCGGAAAGGATGGTCGGGCTCAGTTTCGAGCAGCTTTTCAGTGAGCCGTTGATTGCCGTCGTGCGCGCCGGACATCCGTTGGCACTGGGGGCCGGCTTGCCGGCCACGTCGCTGGAGGAATTTCCGGTGGTGCTGCCGCCGTTCGGCACATTGATCCGGCAATCCGCTGAGAGCCTGTTGAGCGCATGGGGCGTGCCGCCGTTATCAGGGTTTGTCGAAGTGCTGTCCGTGTCGACGGGGCGTGCATTGACGCTGGAGAACGACGCGGTGTGGTTTGTGCCGCTGAGCGCTGTCGAATACGAACTGGCACACGAGATGCTGGTGCGTTTGCCGTTACCGTTCGCGGGCACCGGCGAGCCCGTCGGGCTGATCCGGCGCTCGGACACCCAGCCCACGCCGGTGGGTCGAGCGTTCATCGATGCCGTGCGCGAGGTCGCGCAGCAGCGCATGGCGGCTGCCACCCGTAAGCCTGCGGTCAAACGCGCGTCCAAACGCGGCGGCGGGACGCCCAGGCGCTGACGCATGCTGCGCAGCGGTGCCGCGGTTCAGGTGCTGCGAAAGCGACGCGAAAGAGACGCGAAAGACGCATGCGGCGCCCCGATTCGCCGACCGTGAACCATCTAGTACAAAATGAAGGTTGCGAACGCCCTGCTAGCAGGTGTACAAACACGGTGCAAAAGCCGTTGCCGGGCGCATGGCTGCGACACACTACAGGCGCGGTGTCACACTGCGAGCGGACGACGGCTTGCGTCGAACACCGGAAACATCACGAACACTCGGAACAGCGTACGAAAGACCGTACAAGGAGATAGCCATGCCCAGCGACTTGCCCACTCCAGACGCCGCGCTGCGCGCCGTGTCGGCGCCTGAGCACAATCCGCTCGGCACCGCGGGCCTCGAATTCGTCGAGTTCGCCTCGCGTGAGCCGAAGGTGCTCGGCGAGACCTTCACGAAACTCGGCTTCAAGGCGATCGCACGCCATATCAGTAAGAACGTCACGCTGTATCGCCAGGGCGAGATGCATTTCCTGATTAACGCGGAGCCGGATTCGTTTGCCGAGCGCTACGCCGAGGAATACGGCGCGGGCATTTGCGCGATCGGCATTCGCGTGGCCAACGCGCAGCGTGCCTTCGACCGCGCGATCGAACTCGGCGCATGGGCGTTCGAAGGCGAACGCATCGGCGCGGGCGAACTGCTGATTCCGGCGATCCAGGGCATTGGCGATTCACACATTTATTTCGTCGACCGGTGGCGCGGCCGTGGCGGCCAGCGTGGCGGCCTTGGCGACATCTCGATCTTCGATATCGACTTCCGTCCGATCGAGATCGATACCGCAGAAGCCGATCTGAATCATGCCGGCACCGGCCTCGTCGCGGTCGATCATCTGACGCAAACGGTCGGTGAGGGCCGGATGCAGGAGTGGCTCGACTTCTATCGCGATCTGCTCAACTTTCGTGAGATCCACGAGCTGCACGCGAACTGGCATGTGTCGGCGGAATCGCGCGTGATGGTGTCGCCATGCGGCGCGATCCGCGTGCCTTTGTATGAGGAGGGCACGCGCCGCACGAATCTGATGCACGAGTATCTGCCGGATCATCCGGGCGAAGGCGTGCAGCACATCGCGCTCGCCACCGACGACATCTTCGCGTGCGTCGAGCAACTTCTCGCGAACGGCGTCGAATTCGTCGAGCCGCCGCCGCGTTATTACGAGCAACTCGATGCACGTCTGCCGGGGCATGGGCTCGATGTCGAGCGGCTCAAGCGCACGCACGTTCTGGTGGATGGCGAGATCGACGCCAAGGGTGAGCCGTTGCTGTTCTTTCAGACCTTTGTGCGACGCGGTGCCGGCGAGATCTTCTTCGAAATCGTGCAGCGGCAAGGGCATCACGGCTTTGGCGAAGGCAATCTGAGTGCGTTGGCACAGGCACGCGGGTAAGCCGGCGCTTAGCGCCGATTCAATCAATCAATCGGGAGCGGGATGGCCGACCAGCTCCGGATTCACCGCACCGTATGAAGCCGCTTCCCGCAACAGCCACTCACGAAAGCTCGTGAGTGGCTTGCCGTGGCTCAACTCGGTCGGATAAACGAGGTAATACGCCGAGTCGGCGAGCGCGGGCGCGTCGAGCGGTATCACGAGTCCGAGCTGTTCGAGTTGTGCATCGACGAAAAAACGCGGCACAAGCGCGATGCCGAGACCGGCAGCGGCGGCGCTGATCAGCATCGTGTGGAGTTCGTAGCGAACCCCTTGCATGGTCCGGTTATCGTCGACACCGAGGCTGGCGAACCACGACGCCCAGCCGTCTGGCCGGGTGGTGGAATGGAGCAGGGGGTAGTCGAGCAGATCGGCCGCTGTCTCGACAGGCCGCGTCAGCAGGCTCGCTGCGCACACCGGCACGACTTCCTCGCTGAACAGAAAATCCGCCGACGTGCCGGGCCATGTCGGTTTGCCGTAGTGAATCGCTGCCTCGAAATGCGTATCGGCAAACGGGAACGTGCCGGTGCGCACGCCCATATTGACCCGCACGTCCGGATACTGCGCGTTGAATGCCGCCAGGCGCGGAATGAGCCATTGCGATGCGAACGTAGGCAGCACGGCCAGTTCCAGATAACCGCCGCCGCTGCCATGCGCGATGATCGACAGCGTGTCGCGGTCCAGTTGTTCCAGCGAACGCCGCACCTGCGCGCTATAGACCTTGCCCGCCCGGGTCAGTACCACGCGCTGCTTCGCGCGCACGAACAACCGCACGCCGAGATTGCTCTCCAGCGTATTGATCTGCCGGGACACCGCGCTCTCGGTAAGGAAGAGTTCGCGCGCCGCATGCGTGAAGCTCTCGTGCCGCGCGGCGGCTTCGAAAGCGAGCAGCGCGCCCATGCTAGGGATCTTGAACTTTCGCACGTTAATTCCAAAAACGCATCAAGTGGCAATTTTATCTCGCTTTACGGCAAGGCTGTGGATTTGAATAATCTTGCATCCAACGATGCCGTGCTTGCGTCCCGAAGCCGCGTCGGCAGGTCACCTTCGAATACATGAACGCGTGCTCACCGCACCCCGCCCGGAACCGATATGCGAAACGTCAAGAATGCGAATGTCGAACAACTGCTGCTGAAACTGCTCGGCGCCCAGAAAACCGCAAGGCTGTTCGCCACGCTGAACCATCCGCGGATTCTCAACGAATGGGAAGACGGCACGGTCACGCGCGCCGAAATGGCGCAGGCGATGAACATGGCGCTGTTCGAAGACCTCCTGGCGCGCTCGGTGAATGGCCGCCAGTACACGGAGGAGACGATCGCCGCCGGCGGCAGCGTCTACTTCGACCATGGCGCATTGCGCACTGTGCGCTGGGCTGAGAGCGGCGCGCTGCCGCCGGGCGAAGCGGCTTTCGCGCGCATTCTGCGGCCGCTTGGCTTCAGTATCAACGGCCGCTATCCGCTCGACCGTCTCGGCATGACCGGCCGCGCCTGGGCGCACGACGACTCCCCGGATGAAATCGCCCAGTTCTTCGTCAGCGAATTGCACCCTGAGCGGTTTTCGGCGGAATTTCAGCAGGCGGTGACGAACGTGATCGGCGCCTCGCGCGATCCGTTGACGCCGCAAGCCGCCGGCCAGTTGTGGGAGCTCGAACGCGAAGGCGTGCTGCCGCTCGAGGCGGCTCACGCGTTGCTACCGGTGATCGTCGGCGCGTTCGCCCGTCAGCACGAGACGCCACGTGAAGCCGATTACGCAGTATTGTTGAAGGAGTCGGCGGAAATGGCGTGGATCGCGACTGAAGGCAACGCCTTCAATCATGCCACCGACCGCGTCGCGGACGTCTTCAAGCTTTCCGATGACGAGAAGGCGAAGGGCCGTCCGATGAAACCCGAAGTCGAGCGTTCGCGTTCGGGCCGCGTGTTTCAGACCGCGTACCGCGCGGATACCGTGCGGCGCGAATTCCGTGCGGCCGACAGCAGCATCGTGACGCGTGAGGTGCCAGGCTCGTTCTATGAGTTCATCACGCGCAAGCGGACTTTCGATCAGGACGCACGCCGCTGGGAAACGGACCTGCGTTTCGACGCGGGCAACGCGCAGGGCATCTTCAAGATGACCGCGAGCCAGGCTGCGTGATGCGTAGTTCAGGCCATAACGCGGACGTTGGACACGAGACGTGAGGAACGCGGTGGGAACGTCATTGGATGAAGAACAGGGCGCGGGCGTGAATGCTTCGTCGAGCGGCGCGGCGCATGACACCTTGAAAGTGCCGCGCGTTGCCAAACCCTTTGCGGGCACAGCCGCTGTGATGCAGGCACTCGAAGCCGACTTGCGCCGTAACGTGCGCGGCGAAGTACGTTTCGATCAAGGCTCGAAAGCGCTGTATGCCGCGGATGCGTCGAACTACCGGCAAGTCCCGCTCGCCGTGGTCGTGCCGTCGGATGTCGACGACCTGCTCGAAACGCTCGCCGCCTGCCGCCGCAATGATGTGCCCTTCCTCCCGCGCGGCGGTGGCACTTCGCAGAACGGCCAATGCGTGAACGTCGCGGTGGTGGCCGACGCGAGCAAGTATGTGAACCGCGTCGTCTCGGTCGATCCTGTAGCGGGTGTCGCGATCGTCGAGCCGGGGGTCGTCTGCGATACCTTGCGCGACGCCGCCGAAGCGCACGGCCTCACGTTCGCCCCGGATCCCGCGACCCACAGCCGCTGCACGCTCGGCGGCATGATCGCCAACAACTCGTGCGGCGCGCATTCGGTGATGGCCGGCAAGACGGTCGAAAACGTCGAAGCGCTGGAAATCGCGACCTTCGATGGTGCGCGTTTCTGGGTCGGGCCGACTTCTGACGGCGAACTCGAACGCATCATCGCAGCAGGCGGCCGCCAGGGTGAAATCTACGCCGCGCTCAAGCGGCTGCGCGACACTTACGCCGATCAGATTCGCGCGAAATTCCCGCAGATCAAGCGGCGCGTGTCGGGTTTCAATCTTGATCAACTGCTGCCGGAAAACGGCTTTAACGTCGCGCGTGCGCTGGTCGGTACCGAGGGCACGTGCGCCGTGACGTTGCAGGCGAAAGTGCGGCTTGTGAAAAGTCCGGCGAAACGTGTGATCGTCGTGGTCGGTTTCACCGATATCTACACCGCCGCGGACGCCGTGCCGCATTTCATGCGCTGCGGGCCGATCGCGGTCGAGGGACTGGACCGCGCGATCATCCGCGGCTTGCAGGCGCGCGGTTTGAAGAAAGACGAGATTGCCCTGCTGCCGGACGGCGACGCATGGGTCGTGCTCGAATTCGGCGCGGATACACAAGACGATGCCGTGCGTCAGGCGCAAAACGCTGCGGCGTATTTTTCGTCGGGCCAAGCAGGGCCGAATGTGTCGGCGATGCTCGTTGAAGATCGTGCGTTGCAGGCAAAGGTGTGGTCGATCCGCGAGACAGGGGCGTCGGCCGTGGCGTTGTCGGTGGAGGCGGGCACGCCCGATCCGGTGGTCGGCTGGGAAGATGCGGCGGTTGATCCGTTGCGCCTCGGCGACTATCTGCGTGCGTTTCAGGCGCTGGTGGATCGCTACGGCTACGAGACGAGTCTGTACGGCCATTTCGGCGATGGCTGCGTGCACGCGCGCATCACCTTCGATCTGCGCAGCGCCGAAGGCGTCGCGACGTGGCGCAAGTTTCTGCGCGAAGCCGCGGAACTGGTGGTCGAATTCGGCGGCTCGCTGTCGGGCGAACACGGCGACGGCCAGGCCAAGGCTGAGTTCCTGCCGATCATGTACGGCCCCGAACTGATGCAGGCGATGGAGCAGTTCAAGGCGATCTGGGATCCGGCCAATCGATTGAATCCTGGCAAGGTCGTGCATGCGTATCGCGCCGATGAAAATCTGCGCATGGGGCCGGCGTACAAACCGGTGACCCTGCAAACGAAGCTCACGTTCGCGAGCCAGGAGGGCGATGGCTTTCAGCGCGAGATCGAACGATGTATCGGCATGGGCAAGTGCCGTTCGCTCGAAGGCGGCACGATGTGCCCAAGCTATCGCGCAACGCGTGAAGAGAAATACTCGACGCGTGGCCGCGCGCATCTGTTCTGGGAAATGCTGCAAGGCGACGTGATCACCGATGGCTGGCAAAGCCGCGAAGTGAAAGAAGCGCTCGATACTTGCCTCGCGTGCAAGGGCTGCAAATCCGATTGCCCGACGCATACGGATATGGCTTCGTACAAGGCGGAATTTCTTTCGCATTACTACGAGACGAATCGCCGGCCGCGCCAGGCGCTGTTTATGGGGCGGATCGGCGAATGGGCGCCGTGGGCGGCGAAGTTTCCGCGGCTGACGAATTTTATGACGTCGGCGCCGGGGTTGGCGGCAGTTGGGAAGTGGGCAGCCGGGGTGGCGCAGGCGCGGGAATTGCCGAAGTTTGCCACGCGGACTTATCGGCAGATTGCACAGCGATCGCTGAAGGCTGAGGGTGACGCTCGTGCTAGTGCTCATGTTCGTGGAGAGGTCAGGAAAGTCATCTTGTGGGTTGATACTTTCAACGATCACTTCACACCCGAGATCGCGCAGGCCGCTGCCGATGTGCTGACGCAAATGGGCTGGCACGTCGTGCTCCCGAAGAAGCGGTTGTGTTGCGGGCGTCCGCTGTATGACTTCGGTTTGCTCGACCGGGCGCGTGAGTTGCTGACCACGATTCTTGATGACCTCGGAGACGATATCGCCGCTGGTGTTCCTTTGGTCGGTCTCGAACCGGGTTGCTTGTCGGTATTCAAGGACGAGTTGCTGAAGCAGCTTCCCGGTCATACATTAGCGAAGCAGCTATCGGCGCAGACTTTTCTGTTTTCCGACTTCGTCGCGCGTCAGCCGTTCGAGTGGCCGACGCTTGCCGCGGACGTGATCGTGCACGGGCATTGTCATCAGAAGGCGCTGTTCGGCATGCAAGGCGATACCGCGCTGTTGAACAAGCTCGGCGTGAAATGGAAACTGCTCGATACGGGATGCTGCGGGATGGCGGGATCGTTTGGCTTTAACGACAAGCATCACGCGCTTTCGGAGAAGATTGGCGAAGACAGGCTGTTTCCTGCCGTGCGTGCTGCTGCCGCCGCGAATGCGGAAACGATTGTGCTGACCAACGGCTTTAGTTGCCGTGAGCAGATCGAGCAGGGGACCGGGCAACATGCGATGCATATCGCGCAACTGGCGCAGCGGGCGTTGGCGGCGCGCGGTTGAAACGCTGTGGCGGCGTTGCCATGGGTGTTGGCATGGGCTTTAGTATTGCCATTTGCCGGTGGCGCTGCCATCGGCATTGGCGACGCTGGCTTTCGCTTTTTGGCGTTTCTATGTGCTGTGGGTGGTCCAGCCGCCTTCGTTATTTTTTCGCCGGTTCTACCGCGGCCGATGTCTGCGGAATGTCGGCGCTGGTCGCCATCCACAACACTTCGGCATCTTCGTCGCTAGTGGAGACCGCCGCATGGCCGGTGCGGCTGTCGAAGTAAAGGCTGTCACCGGCGTTCAGATGCGTCGGCGCATACAACTCGGAATACAGGCAGACGCTGCCGCTGATCACGTACAGAAATTCTTCGCCTTCATGACGGCCCCAGTCATCGAACGCGTCCAGCGTGTGGGCCGAGATGCGGATGCGGAACGGCAACATCGCTTTGTGCGCCAGATCCGTGGCCAGTAACTCCATCTGATAGCCGCGGTAGGCGTGACGCTGGCCTTCGTTTTTGCGGGTCAACGCGCGGCGGCCGCTGGCGCTGACTTTGGGTGTCGAGCCAAAGAGCTCGCCGATTTCGATCTTCAGGCCGAGGACGATTTTCTGCAGGACGTCGAAAGTCGGGGACATCAGGCCGTTCTCGACTTTGGACAGTGTAGAGCGGGAGACGCCGCAGAGGCGGCTCGCGGTTTCGAGCGTCAAGTCCTGCGCCTGGCGGGCGGCGCGCACGCGCCGGCCAAGGTCGGTTGTGGATGCGTCGGCGGGTTTGGTGAGGTGGGTGTCCATAGGGGTGTAGCTCAAATGCGCGCCCTGGCGAGGCGTCAGGTGTTTCCGATCATAACATTTGAGTGAGTGGGCGGAGACCTGGGGACTTCGGCGGGGGACTGTTGGCCGCTTTGAGACGGGGCGTCCGCTCGTCCGAGGGCGGCCTGGGTGGTCACCAACTGGTCGGGAAAACTTCGCTGGCGGAATGGCCACGAATTTTTCTCATCGGAAACGAGCGGAGGGGAATATATCGATCAGCCCGACGAGCTGTCAGATCGTGCTCCGGCGAATACGGGTGATCCAGACGAACCGCCGGAGTTGACCAATCTGCGCCGAAGCGATCCCTTGGAATCGTTACAATCGTCCGGATGAATCAATCCTCTCAACCGCATCGCGTGCCAGACATGCTGACCTCCTATTTCTGGAGTGGCGACGCCATCCGCAGTCGACGTGTGAGCGACATCGTGCTCACAGGCACGGTCGACGTGCCTGCGCCCCCTGCACGTCTGCTTGCGGATTGGGAAAGGGAGATCTCGTCACGCATGGTTCTCGAACCCGGCGACGTCGAGACAATGCCTTTGGCGCGCGCGCGGGCGCGCTGGCCAGACTACTCGCGCTGCGTGCAGGCCGTGTCCGATTGGACGGCCGAGCTTGGAATGCCCGCGGTGCTTGCCGCGAGCGACGTAGCCCTGATGGCCTGCCGCGGCGCGAGGTACCACCATGATGGCGCGCAATATGGCGGTGCAGCTTTTTGCAATCTTTTCCTGAGCGAGGATAAGGGGCTGGACTTGCATTTCCCCGCTTTGGACCTTCGCATTCCCCTGACCCGGGGCACCGCTGTGATATTCGATACCTGCCAGCCTCATGGCGTCATTCAGCGCCACAGCAGCGGTTTTAATGCGGCTGACTTCACGCCGGACCAGGATTACGTCCAGATATTCCTGACCTGGGAGCTTCCCATTGAAGACGCCCATGTTGGGGGCGCACTTAAGGTCGCTTTCGACGTCGCCCCTACGACCGCGTTGCAACCGGACGCTGAGGATGCAGAGCAAGTCCGGCTGAACGGAGAATTGGCCTCTGTGTGCCCCAATTCTGGTCGTTGGTGCCGGGTCGACTAATCGTCGGGATCACGCCGCGGTAGTGCTCTGACAAGGCGGCCACGGGACGAAGGCCAATGACTGGCACCCCCGGCCGCCTGTATGATTGCGGGCTGGCGCGAGACCGAAAGCTTGCGCAGGTGGTCCGAGCAGATCGCGCACCGCCCGCTGCTGCTACGCGGCGCCAACGCATTCATTCACGATGACTCAGAGGAAGACCGCCATGACGGCCGCAATGCAATTCGATCAGGTTTCCGTTATCAAACGTGCCAACGTCTATTTCGACGGCAAGTGTGTTTCGCACACGGTTCTCTTCGCCGACGGCACGCGCAAGACGCTTGGCGTCATCTTGCCGGGCGCGCTCAACTTCGGCACCGACGCACCGGAACTCATGGAAGTGCAGGCCGGCCAATGCCGCATCCGCCTCGAAGGCGGCGACGAGTGGAAGACGTATGGCGCGGGCGAGTCGTTCTCGGTGCCCGGCAAGAGCCGCTTCGATATCGATGTGATCGACACGCTCGACTACGTCTGCAGCTATCTGTAAAGCCGGACTTTAAGCCTTCAACTTAGGGCGCCGCCTTAAGAAGCCAAGAAGCACATCCGGCATTCAGCTACGCGCCATCGCCTTTCCGACATGTTCGGCGAAAGCTTTGACCTTGGCCGAATGCCGGCGCTCTAGCGGGCTCACCAGATGGATCGGGATGGGGATCGTTTCCCAGTCCGGCAGCATCCGCTGCACTTCGCCACTGGCCAGTTCGTGATCGAACAGCCAGGTCGGCGAATAGCCGATCCCCATGCCCGCGAGGACCGACGCTCGCATCACCTCACTGCTGTTGGTTTGCAGATTGCCTTCGACCCGCACGATGCGCGTGGTTCCCATCGGATCCGAAGCGCCGGGCCCTGCCGTAAAACGCCACGCGTTGCGCATCGCCAGTTCGGTGTAGACGATACAGTTGTGCTCGACCAGGTCGTCGGGCACACGCGGCGCCCTGGCTCGTTTGGGGAGTGAGCGGAGGTAGCTGCGATGCGCCATCAGCATGCGCTGGGCCGTTCCTACGCGACGCGCGATCAAGCTGCTGTCCGGCAGATCGCCGAGCCGCACCGCGACGTCGATCCCCTGTTCCACGAGATCGACGAAACCGTCGCTCAGGCGTAGATCGATCTTCACGCCGGGATGCTCTGCCAGAAAAGACTGAACCATTGGCATGAGCTTGAGGCGCCCGAAGCCGACCGAAGCCGCGATCCGCAGCCAGCCTGTCAGTTGCTGCTCGCCGCGCCGGAGCGTAGCTTCGGCCTCCGCGACCTCCGCGACCAGGCGCCGCGCCTGGTCGAAATAGTGTTCACCTTCTTCGGTCAGTGCAAGCGAACGCGTGGTTCGCGTCAGCAGCCGCGCGCCCAGCTCGCGCTCGAGCGCCGCGACCTGTTTGCTCACCGCGCTTTGTGTCGTGTCGGTCTCGTGCGCGACCGCGGAAAAGCTGCCCGCTTCCACCACGCGCACGAAAGTCTTCATGGCCTGCAGCTTATCCATTTTGCTCAATATATTCCTGTGTGGAATTAGTGATAGGAGCATACACCATCTATATCGTCGATCTGGAATCAGTCAGAGTTCAGTCATCGCAAACGCGATTCGATGCAACCCAACTCAAGGAGTACCGACATGAACTCACCCGTCGTTCTGATCACTGGCGCGCTGACCGGCATCGGCCGCGCAACCGCTCTTGCCTTCGCTCGTGAAGGAAACCGCGTGGTCGTCAGCGGCCGTCGCGAGGAGGCCGGCCTGGCGCTTGCCGCCGAACTTCGCGCCCTCGGCGCCGAAGCCGAATTCCTGCGCGTCGATGTGCGCTTCGAAGCCGAAGTGCGCAGCGTCGTCGAGCAGACCGTGGAGCGTTTCGGACGTCTCGATGTGGCGGTCAACAACGCCGGCACGGAAGGTCAACTGGCGCCGATCGTCGAGCAGACTGCGGCCAACTACGAAGACACGTTCTCGGTCAACGTGCTCGGCACGCTGCTGTCGCTCAAGCACGAGATGCGCGTGATGCTGGCGCAGGGCGCGGGCTCGATCATCAACCTTTCGTCGATCGCGGGCCAGGTCGGCATCGCGGGCGCGTCGGTCTACGTCGCCAGCAAGCATGCGGTCGAAGGCCTCACGAAGAGCGCGGCGCTCGAAGGCGCTACCGCCGGCGTGCGCGTCAACGCCGTGGCGCCGGGTCCTGTCGCCACCGAAATGCTCGACCGTTTTGCCGGCGGCAGCGAAGAAGGCAAAGCAGCTTTCCTCTCGACGATACCGGCGCGACGCGCCGCGACCCCGGACGAGATCGCCCAGACCATCCTGTTCCTTGCGAGCGATAAGGCGCGCTACCTCACCGGGCAGAACATCGCAGTCGACGGCGCCTACACCGCGCAATAACGCACGGATTTTTCCACGCAGCTTGATTCGTCTTTTTGCCAAGGAGCATCACCATGACCACTATCAATGTCCCGACACGCGACGAAGTTTCCCCGGCTAACCAGGCCATCTTCGACAAGCTCAAGCGCAGTCTCGGCACGGTCCCCAATTTGTACGCGACGCTGGCCCATTCGGAACATGCGCTCGGCAGCTACCTCGCGTTCCAGAACGCGAAGAGCAGTATCAGCGGCAAGGCGCGTGAAGTCGTGAATCTCGTCGTGAGCCAGGTCAACGGCTGTGAATACTGTCTGGCGGCCCACACCGTGATCGGCAAGATGAACGGCTTCACCGACGAACAGATTCTGGAAATCCGCGGTGGCCGCGCAAGCTTCGATGCGAAGTTCGACGCGCTCGCACGCTTGGTGAAGAACATCGCGGTCAACCGCGGGCACGCCGATCAGGCGCTCGTCGATGCGTTCTTCGCCGCGGGTTGGACCAAGGCCAATCTGGTCGACGCGATCGTCGTGATCGGCGACAAGACGGTCACTAACTATCTGCACGGAACGACGCGCGTACCGGTGGACTTCCCCGCTGCGCCGCAACTCGCTGCGTGACAAAACCGGGCCGCGGCTACAGCCAGCGCCAGATGCCCGCGGCCCAACCGGTGAGTGGCATATGCGCCCAGGTCGCTACGAGCCAGACGACGAGGCCACCCAACAGCGCGTGCAAGCCGAACCCGCCCAGCCGCGCACGGCCGGCGGCGATCGCCGCGAACGGCAGGTAGCTCGTCTTCGATTCCCATACGGGCCAGAGATCGGGTTGAAGCTGCTCCTTCTTCCGATCCTGCAAGGCTGCGCCGACGAGCGCGAGGACGACGATCGCCACGGCGACGATGATGTTCTTGGCCACCGGGAACACCGCGATGTGGCATAGCCCCCAAAGCGCGAACGACCACATCATCGGGTGGCGCGTTATCGCGTACACGCCGCGCGCCGTTTCCGGGAACGCGCTGGGCCGGCCGCCTGTGGGAAGCGCCGGGTTGCGGATCAGCGAGCCCAACAGGAGGATCGATGCAATCAGCATGACGACGGTCGCCAACGCCCAGAGCCCATCTCCTACCGGCCATAGTGGCGCCGTCAGGGGCGCCTTACGGTAGGCCACGATCAGCCAGCCAAGCGTAGCGAACGCGACCAGCGAATAGATGCCCTGGAACCCCGTTTCGCCAATGGCGCGGACCAAGCGCCCGCGCAGCGGATGAGACAGGAGAAAGTGACTACCCACGAAGGCGACTGCCGCCGCCGCAACTGCGCTGGTGCTTCCCATTGACCCGGCTCCTCAGGTTGTATCGTCGGTTGACCGTATTGCCCCTGTTTCACATCCCGTACCGAAGATTACTACTGACGCGTGACGGTCGGTCAGTTACGTGGGAATCGGCGGCCGGGCTGCCATTCCAGGATCCGCTTGGCGCGAAGGCCGGCGACGCATGAAACGCAACCTGGAACACTCTGCAGTACATTTATGACTATGTGCGATGAGGGCGCGGCGACTGCTTCGCTGTTGCGAAGCGTCGTGGGTGTAATCAGCAGTGCAATGCCATGAATGCCATGCCTGCCTGGTCAATCGGGCAGGCCTGTCGTTTTCATGTGCAAGGAGCGGGAGCTTGGACGATCGCGTTCACAAGGCAGCCAGACCAGCGACGAGAACCGAGCGTACAACGCTGGCGGTAAGAGAAGTATTGGAAGGCCGCCGCCGCGGCGCGCTGATGCTTCTGCCGTTCGCTGGACCGGCCGTGGTGGTTTCTGTTGCCTACATGGACCCGGGCAACTTTGCGACGAATATTCAGGCAGGTGCGAAATACGGTTACGTATTGCTCTGGGTGGTGCTGTTGGCAAACCTTGTGGCGATGCTGTTTCAGGCACTCTCGGCGAAGCTCGGCATCGTCACCGGGCGGAACCTCGCGGAGTTGTGTCGCGAACGGTTTTCGAAACCCGTTCTGCTGGGCATGTGGGGCGTCAGCGAAATTGCCGCGATGGCAACCGATCTGGCCGAATTTCTCGGTGGCGCAATCGGACTGTCGTTGCTGTTTCACATGCCATTGCTCGCCGGCATGGTGGTCACGGCGGTCGTGACATACGGCCTGCTGTTGTTCGAGAGCGCCGGTTTCCGTCCCCTTGAACTGGCAATCGGGGCACTCGTCGGCATCATTGGCTTGTCCTATCTTGCCGAGTTGTTCATTACGCCGATTGCGTGGCCGAGTGTCTTCGTCCACACGTTTTCCCCCCAATTGCCCGACGCGAATGCGCTCACGATTGCCGTCGGTATTGTGGGTGCAACCGTGATGCCGCACGCGCTTTTCCTGCACTCCGGCCTAACGCAACTGCGAGCACCCGCGAGAACGGAGCCCGAGCGGGCCAAGTTGCTGAAATTCTCGAATATCGAGGTCGTTATCGCGCTGACCATTGCCGGTCTCATCAATATGGCGATGGTGATCATGGCCGCCGGTGCATTCCACCACGGGCACCCCGAGGTGGCGGAAATCGAAACGGCCTATCACACGCTGGCGCCGCTATTGGGGATTGGGGCGGCCGGGATTTTCCTGTTGTCGTTGATCGCTTCGGGCATATCGAGTTCCGTGGTCGGCACCATGGCGGGTCAGATGATCATGCAGGGGTTCGTAGGCTTTCGCATTCCGCTATGGCTGCGCCGGGCCGTCACAATGGTGCCGAGTTTCGTCGTGGTTGCGCTCGGGGTCAATGCGACTCAGGCACTCGTCCTCAGTCAGGTGGTATTGAGTCTCGCCTTGCCGCTGCCAATGGCGGCGTTGCTGTGGTTCACCTGCCGCGAAGACGTGATGGGTCCATACAAAAATCGCGCGTTCGTCGCGGTGATCGCCACGCTGGCGGCATTCGTCGTCTTATCGTTCAATGTCGTGCTGATACTGCAAACGTTCGGCGTTGAGATTCCTGGCTTGCCGAACTGACGAAGTAACGGAGTGGCCTCAGTTTGTCGTTGTGCGCATTGCACGATATTCGCGTCGCACGATATCCATCAGCTCTTCGACCGACGTGCTGGCTGCTTCCCGCTGGTAAGTGACACGTCCGCGTTGCATCAACATCACGCGATCCGCGATGTCGAGCGTCTGGGCGTAGTTGTGCATGATCATGACGATGGACAGGCCACCTTTATTCTTGAGCCGAAGGATCAGGTCGATGATCAGTCCAGCCTCGCGGGCGCCCATCGCGGCGAGTGGTTCGTCAAGCAGCAGAATCCTTGAATTCGAATTGACCGCGCGAGCAACCGCGATGGCCTGTCGCTGTCCGCCGGAAAGCTGCTCGACCGGCAAATCGACCGAGGGCACGTGTACACCGATTTCTTCGAGACACTCGGCCGCGCGCTCACGCATGGCGCGATGATTCAGCAGTCGAAACGGCCCTCGACGAATGATTTCCCGATTGAGAAACATGTTGTGATAAATGCTCAGCGAATTGGCGAGCGCCAGATCCTGGTAGACGCATTCAATGCCGAGTGAACGGGCGTGATCAACCGAGCGAAGCATGGTTTCCTCGCCACCTACAAAGAGCTTGCCACTGGTCTGCTGATGAAACCCGGTCAGGATCTTGATCAACGTCGATTTGCCTGCGCCATTGTCGCCAAGCACGCCAAGAATCTCGCCCTGTCTCAGCGTCAGTGACACGCCATCGAGCGCGGTGACCGCGCCGAAGCGCTTGACAATATCTTCGCCGCGCAGCGCCTCCAGCACCTCGGACATCACAATTCCCCTTTGCGCGCGAGACGAACCACGTGGATGTTGAAGATCATGGCCCCGAGGATCGCCGCGCCGAGAATCATGTTGAAGGTGAAGGCGTTGATGCCGATCAGCGTGAAGCCGTCGTTGAGAATGCCAAGCACCGCCGCACCGATCAGCCCGCCGATGATCGTGCCTGATCCCCCGGCGAGCGGCGTGCCGCCGATCACGGCTGCGGCAACGGCAAGGAACATGATCTGGTTGCCGCCCGCCTGCGGATCGATCGAGGTGATACGAAAGCCCTCCAGGATCCCGGTAAGACCGGCCAGCACTGCGGCAAGAATGAAGTTGCCGAGCTTCAGCCGCCTGACCTGTATCCCTGCTTCGCTCGCGCCCAGTGGATTCGCTCCTGACGCGATCGTATGCAAACCCCAGCGTGTGTGGCGAAGCAGCACGTGCATGACCGCGGCAATGGCAAGCGTCCAGATGATTTCGCTGTATCCCCATCCTCCCATGAACGCCGAAAATGCGGAGTCCTCCGGCGGCGAAACCGGTGTGCCGCGTGAGATCGTCAGCGTAAGGCCGTTCACGAAGAACAACGTACCGAGCGTCGTCACGAAGGACGGGATGCGCAGGTACACCGTCACCGCGCCGTTAATGAGCCCGACGAGGCCGGCCGCAATGACGCCGATGAGCAGGGCAAGCCAGGCTGGCAACCCGGCCTCGAGAGAAAAATGCATGATGAAAGGCGCAAACGCGAACACCATCCCGGCGGAGAGGTCGATCTCCCCACCGATCATCAGCATGATTTCACCAAAAGCAATGATCGCCACTGGGGCGATGAACTGCGAAAGATTCTGCAGACTCGCACCAGTCAGCAGGAAGTCATGGTTGATTGTCTCGAAGTAGATGCAAAGGATAAGTGCGACTGCAAGGATGCGGATCTCGCTGGAACGCCCGAGTGCGCCTGACCAGCGCCTCGGACGTCTAGCGGTTTTTCGAACGTCCGTCACGGCAGAGGTCACCCTTTGATTGCGCCTGTGCGTGGCACGATCTGGGCTTTCGTGCTTTTGCCTTCATAGCGCGTCGAGGTGTTCAGGTAGGGATCGACTGAGCCCTTGGTGACGAACTTCAGGCCCGTGTTGATATTGGCCGGCCCAACGAGCCCGCCGGACGCGAGAAAGATGAAGGCCTCCATCACCGTATAAAATCCCTGTACGTAGGGTTGCTGATCGATCGTGAAGTCCAGGAACCCTTCGTGAATCAGATCGACCGTGCGCGGCAACAGATCAAAGCCGCCGCCGTGGACACCTTTCGCGGGCAGGTTGGATTCTTTCATCACCTCCGCGACGCCCTGGGTGCTGCCGGCATCCACCGCAAACATGCCTTTGAGATCCTGATGGCCGAGAAAGAACGACTTGATCTTCGATAGCTCTTCGTTGACGGTCGCGCCGGTGGCGATGGTCTGCACGTCGATCTTCTTGCCCGATTTCTTGATTGCAGCCGCTGCACCGTCAAGCCGCGGCTGAATGTTGAGCTGGCCTGGCGTTGCGATAAAGAGCGCAACGAGGCCGCTATCGATGAGGTTAGCGATTCGCTCGCCCATCTGGTAACCGGACAGATAGAGATCCTGGCCGATATAGGCAAGGCGCGGATTCGTGGACCCCGAGGGTGCGTCGGCGTTGTAGGCGAACACGGGAATGCCGGCGTCGAGCGCGGCCTGAATGGGTTTGTCGAACGCTTTGGGGTCGACGATCGGTACGGCGATTGCGTCAGCTTTCCCGGCGATCGCCGCGTTGACTGCATTCACCATTTCGCCAATGTCGGCATTGGCCGAGCCGGTCCATTGATAGTCCATGCCCAGCAAAGCGGTCGCATCCTGAATGCCGTATTGCGTCGGAACGAAGAACGGATTCGTGGTGACATGATTGACGAATACGATCTTCCACCGCTTGTGCGCCGGAAACGATCCGGCTTCCGCCGCCTGGGCCGGCGTGATCATGCCGCCCATTAGCGCCAGTGCTGCGGACAGGCCCGCGCCCTGCAGCAATCCCCGACGTGCAACCTGCACGTCGTCCTTGTCTTCCTTCGCTTGCGCCATCTCGATCTCCCGTCTCTCAGTTGTTGAACACTTCACTGTCCATAACGGCGCAAGCAGGAAAAGCCCCGGCAAGAAATGCACCGGAGCCGGGCATCACTTCTTTCATGAAACCCACGTGCATGCGCGTGCGCATGACTACCCTCCAGAAAATGCTATATCACGCCCTTTTACCTACTAATCGATGTATACCCTTAACTAGTCCGACTAATTAATTTTTTGCGGTGCAGCGCAGCCTTCCGTATGTGCATCCATCCGTGCAGCGCAACACGATGATGGGGCAGACCTGGCTCATGGGGCGCGGGTCATGTGCTGTCGAAATGATCTGCACGATGTGCCGCTTGAATAGTATGACTATCGAATTAACTTCTGGAGGGAGAGGGGCACGAAAAGCGGACAGCGCCCGCTACGCTCTGCCCAATGGTCCGGCTAAATTGCCACGTCCGGACTAGGGTTGCGTCTGAATCTGGCTGCCGGCTTCCAGAACGCTTTCGGCGTCGGCGCGCGCATTGTCGAGCTGAACCAGACTCGCGTGCCGCGCGCCCAGTGGGTCACGGCTCTGGATCGCAGTGAGAATTGCCTTGTGCCGCGGCAACGAAAGTGCATGCGTGTCGGGATGACGACTCGTCAGTTTGATCGATTCCGACAGCGCAAGCGACAGCATGTTGCCAATATAGGCCAGTAGGTCGTTGTGCGTGGCCGCCATGATTGCGCGGTGAAACTCGAGGTCGGGATCCAGTAGCGCGCTGGCGGTTTCCGCACGTTCCATCTGATCGTAAGCCGATGCAATGCGCGCAATATCTTCGCTTGTCGCAGCGGTGGCGGCGAGTGCGGCCGCCGCGGGTTCGATAACGCGGCGCACGGTCAGGAGCGAACTGAAGAACTCGCCTTCCGGAACACTGTTGATCGTCCAGTACAGCACATCGGGGTCAAGCATGTGCCATTCCGCGCGAGGCCTCACAACACTGCCGACACGCGGTTTCGACACGACCAGACCTTTTGCCACGAGCACACGGGTGGCCTCGCGCAGCACAGGGCGGCTCACGCCATAGCGCTCGCACAGGACAGCCTCGGCAGGCAACCGCTGGCCCGGTTGTACCTTGCCGCTGACGATATCCATGCCGAGTTCCTGCACAATGCGGCCGTGCAGGCTCTTGCGCTGTTGCAGATGACGGTAGTCCATGGTCAGTGATCTTGGTGGTGTCCGGCTCAGTGACACCATCCGCAGAATGAAAGCTTGTTTTCAGTTCGGAAAGCTACCGATTCCGGTTTGCCTGGCTAGTTTATTTGCCTTTCGTGCGGAGGCTGGCTGCCTGCTGCGTGTTGATTGCATCGCTATGTGACGTGGTTCGTTCATCAACGCGCAAAACGTATGCGCCAGCAAATGATGTCATAAGAACGCCTGTTCGCCAAAACCGCACGTGGCTGCGTCACGGCTTCGAGTCCTGACACAGTGGCGTCACCGGATAGCGATAGTAGGTTCGGGTCGGCGGTTTGCGTTTCTCTTACTGTTCGATTTGTCCTGCGGCAATGTCCTCGAGTGATCTGCCGCGTGTGGGCACCCCCATCAGTACCACGGCCATCGCACCGGTCAGGAGCACAAGCGTTGTCGCACCAAACACCCCGGCAAAGCCCAGCAGCGGATAGATGTACCCGACGAGAATAGGCGCGGCAATCGCGCCCAGCCGGCCAATCGACGAAGCCAGCCCCGTGCCTGTTGCGCGCACGTCGGTGGGGAAAACCTCCGGGGTATACGCATAAACACCGGCATAGGTGCCGTTCATGAAGAACGAAAGCAGGATGCCCGACACCATGATGCCCGCATCCGTACGCGTCAACGCAAGCCCAAGCGCCGATACGCCGCCCAATACCATGTATGTCGCGATCGTCCCTTGCCGGCCGATCTTTTCATTGAGCCACGCGCCTGAAAAGTATCCCGGGATCTGGGCGATGTAGATCACCAGCGAATACGAAAAGCTCCGCGTGATCGTCATGCCGTTCTGAACCAGCAAGCCGGGGATCCACGTAAAGAAAGCGTAGTAGCTGAACGTGATGGACAGCCACATGAGCCACGTCATGGCCGTGATGCGCGCGAGTTTCGCCGCCCACAACGCCTTGACGTTCGCGACGATCGACGCACGCCCGGCTGCGAGTGGAACGTTGCCGCCGCGAACGGGTGACAGCGGCTCCAACTGCATGCCTGCCCGGGTCAACTCCGCTTCCATTCGCGATACGATCGCATCGGCCTCCTCGTGCCGGTTGCGCGTCTCGAGCCAGCGCGGCGACTCGGGCAACGCGCGGCGCCACCAGAGGAGCATCAGGATGGGCAGTGCAGTGATGACCATGACCGCGCGCCATGCATTGGGGGCGAGCGGGATCACCAGATAGCCGAGCAGTGCAGCCGCCACGAAGCCGAAGGAGAAAAACCCCGCGAGGCTGCCGGTGAAACTCCCGCGATACCGGCGCGCTACGAACTCAGAGAGAAACGGCGCGACGATGGCGCTTTCCGCTCCCGTCCCCAAGCCGGCGACAATGCGCGTAGCAAGAAAAAATCCCCAATCGTTCGCGAGCGCACTGGCAAGAGACGCTACGCAGTAAATGACGAGCGCGTACATCATGACCTTGCGTCGGCCGATGACGTCACCGAGCATGCCCGCGAGCATCGCGCCGAAGAAATAGCCCATGAACGTGCCGCTTCCCAGCACGCCTGTCTGTACACTCGTCAGCCCCCATTGCGTGCGCAGCACCGGCAGCAGGAAAGCGAGCACGGCGGCGTCCATCGCATCGAAGGTGTAGCCGAGGCCGCCCATCAATAGCAGGCGGCGGTGAAACCCTGAAAACGGCAGGCGCTCGATGCGAGCGGCGATCATCGACATAAGCAGGCTCCAATAGGGGCTGTGGGGCGCGACAGATGCAGCGTTAACCGGCCAACACCACTAGAGCTCGTTGACGAAGATCCGGCCGTCCTTCATGACGAGCGGAATATGCTCGCCCTGGCCTAACAGACAATCGACGGACTTCAGCGGATTGCCATCGACCACCAGCACGTCGGCATGGGCACCCGGCATGATTCTGCCGAGCTTGTCCTGCATGCCTAACACTTCCGCGCCAATGAGGGTCGCGCTCGCGATCACTTCGGCGGGCGACATGACTTCGGCCAGAAGCCGGAATTCGTCGCTTTGCAGACGCTGCGCTTCGCCGAGCAAATCCGTACCGAAGCCCATCTTGACCCCGGCGCGCTTCATGATTTCAATCGAATGCATGCCGGCGCCATGCACGTCCGCGACCTTGGCAATGCTTTCCGGCGGCAGCCCATATTTCTCGCCTTCGCTGGCAAGGGCGTCGTATGTGACGAGGGTTGGCACGACATACGCGCCGTGCTCCGCGACGAGACGGGCGGTCTCATCGTCAATCAGATTGCCATGTTCGATCGTGCGCACGCCACAGCGCACCGCGCGCGCGATCGTTGCAGGCGTATAGGCATGAGCGAGAACATAGGTGCCGCGTCCCTGCGCTTCGGCGACGATCGCGCGGATCTCATCTTCTGAATAACCGAATGCGCCGATCGGATCGGTCGGTGAAGCAACACCGCCCGAAGCCATAATCTTGATCTGGTCGGCGCCCATTTGCAGTTCCTCGCGTACGGCCCGGCGCACTTCGTCGACGCCGTCCGCCACGCGACCAAGGGCGCCCACGCGCACGCAGCATCCGCAAGGTGAATCGGGTGGCATGTAGTCGGAGCGGGCGCGCGGATCGGCATGACCGCCCGTCTGGCTCAACGCGCGGCCAGAGACGAAGAGCCGTGGACCTTCGATGAGTCCAGACTCGACCGCCTGCTTGAACGGGTGCCCGGCACCCCCTGCGTCACGCACGGTGGTGAAACCGCGGCGCAGCATCGCGCGCATGATCGGCACGGCGCGCAGCGTAACCAGCACGTTGGGTAGCGTCGCGACGCGCGGCAGGTTGAACTCGACCGCAACGACATGCACATGCAGATCGATCAGACCCGGCATGATCGTTTTGCCTTTGACGTCAATGACGCACGCGTTGCGGCTCGTTATCGGCTTGTCGGAGACTTCGCGGATGAGGCCGTCCTCGATGAGAACTTCGACGCCTTGGAGGAGATCAGGATGGGTAGGATCGAGAAGCGCGCCGTTTCGTAGGAGGAAGGTAGTCAATGGTTGTCTCCTTCAGGTTTCGATCATAGCGCCCGGCACCGGGCTTAGTATCGAGTATGCAGGCTGGCGCATGGAAGCGCTGCCAGGACAATCATCAGGATCAGACGGATACGCATCAAGTATGTACGCTGACGAACACGTGGTGCGAACCGATACGAGATCAACGGCCGACGGTTCATGCTGCACTGCGACGACTTCACGGTAGCGCCGTAAAAATATCGAAAAAAGCTTTTCCCACATATTGATCTATTGGACACCTCAGCATTAAGATGGGCCCCTTGGCTCGCGATATGCCACCTGAACGCAAGGTGACAGCCCGCGGCAGCCATCCCCGAATCGATCCTGCTCGCAAAGCGAGGCCAACGGATCAGATTCCCTGCGAAGCACCAGGCTCAGCCAGGAGACGGAGATGCTCAGTCCACATGAATTCGCGACCCTCATGCTGCTCAAGGATGCGCCGGATCTGCTGAGTTTGGACGGCGCCGATCTGGAAGCGCTTCTGGACCGCCAGCTCGTTACGCTGGAAAACCTCCCCTCCGGGCAGCAACGCCCGCTCATTACCGATGACGGACAGATGTTTCTGAAGGCCGCCGCTCGTATTCTGAACGACGAATGACACGTATCGCTTGATCGGTTTGACAGTCAAGGAGTGTTCCGTGGCCGAGTCGTGGACAGGAATCGTTGTGGGTCTATGTGGGCTAAGCGCTGCCGTGCTGCTGATCGCCGTTCACTATTGGCGCGAGCTGACGCGGCGGCGGAAACTCAAGCGGATGGATCATCGCGATTGCTGGGAAGTGATGCGCCATAGGCGCTGAGGGCAACTCGCGCGGATTTCCAGACCAGTCCTTTTCAAATGGACGCGACCGCGTAGCCGAGCCGACTGGATTCGGGCTCAGCGATGCCGGCCTGACTACTGAACGCGTTCGAACCTGTTTGATTCAATCGGACCCGCAGCACATCAGGTCACAAGAAAGCCGATCATGATCTGGCTAGCCAATACAGTGCTTGTCGTGCATGCGCTGCTTGCGGTTTTCATCGTGTGCGGATTCGCCGCGATCTGGGTGGGTGCCGGCCTCGGCTGGAAGTGGATACGCCATAAACTTTTCCGGCTCACACATCTGTTCCTCATCGTTATCGTGTCGACCCTCTCGCTGCTTGGGGTCGCATGTCCGTTGACGACACTTGAAGACTGGCTGCGTACGGGGTCGCTGGAAACGAACGGATTCGCGCAAGGTTTCATCCAGCGTTGGGTGAGCCGTTTGCTCTTCTACGATTTTCCAGTCTGGGTATTTACGCTCCTGTACGGCGCTTTCGGTCTGGTGGTGTTGCTGACCTGGCGCCTCGTTCCACCCCGGAACGCATCTCGAACGAAGGCAACGCGCCGGTGAGCGCTCCTCTGCGGCAAACGCACGGCAGCGTGAAATTGCGGCCGGCGTGTCACCGCCTCGTCTAGAGAAGCTTCAAATTCATTACAGGCATAGCGTTCACTCAATACAGACCATAAATAACTTTTACTTTCCGATTTTCCGTCGCGCCGCCATTGTGTGAACCGTACAGCCGGACCAAATAGCCGCGAACCATGCGCTGCGTCGCCGCACGCATGGGAAACATGGTTATCCCTTCAGATGATGATTTATTAAGATTCCTTAAGAAATCGTTCGTTGATCGGACCAATAAACGGAAAGGAGACAAATCGATGGAAAATCGCGTGAAGATCTTGATGTTGCTCGCTGCGGCCGCATTGGCCGGCTGCGGAGGTGGAGATAACGTCAGCGCACCGACACCGCCCAAACTACTGACGAACATCGCAGTGCCCAATGCTTCGAGCCCGCCATTCAGTTTCGACATCGGTTACGTCGAGGCCGGAAAATACTATCTTACTGACCGAAATAACAAAGCAGTCGATGTCGTGGATACCAAGTCGAACACGTTGATCGCCCAGATCCTGGGGCCATTCATCGGCGCCGGCGCCACGACAAACGAGTCCGGTCCAGACGGAATTGTCGGTATCACCGGCACGAACACGATCTATGTCGGCGACGTGGACTCAGTCAAAGTGATCGATACGGCTACGCAAGCGACGGTCAACACAATCGCCATCAGTAATTCCGGATCGCGCGTGGATGAGGGTTGCTACGATCCTGACGATCATCTCGTCATGTACGCGAGCCCTGGAGACTCGCCGCCGTTCGTCACGTTCATTTCCACGCTGACGCAAAAGGCGGTCGTCAAGCTCCCTTTCAACGGTTCGTCGGGGCTCGAAGCGTGCACCTATGATCCTGCCTCGAAGAGCTTCCTGATCAACAATGACGGGACCGCTGCGAACCCCGAGGGTGAGCTCGATGTCATTACCGCCAGCTCCGCGGTGGCGGGAAGTCCCGCTGTCAGCAAGTCGTTTCCACTAGGGAAATGCGGACCGTCGGGAATCGTGCTGGGCCCGAATAACGACGTACTCATTGGTTGCGACCCGCGGGCCGGCGACCCTCTCATCACGCTGATTCTCGATCGTTCGAGTGGTGCAATTCAAGCCAGCTTGCCGTTTGGCGGGGTAGACCAGGTCAATTACGATCCGGCTTCCAATCGCTATTTCCTGCCGGCCCGGCACTATGTGACGAGCGGTACTGCTGCCGCGTCTGGCTTTAGTCCGCAGATGGGCGTAATCGATGGCGCGTCACGGCAGTTGCTCTTCAAGATTCCGGTGGGTACAGGCGCACATTCTGTCGCCATCGACAGCGCCCTTGGGCAGGTGTACGTGCCGTTCCAGCCCGGCGCGGCGGGCTTTCCCAACGGCGGTATCTCGGTGTTCTCGACCCACTAGTCTTTCCGATGCGGGTCGTGGTCGAGGGGGGCGGCTCGCTTGCCGCCCATCCGGACCACGCATCGAATTAATGCTAGCGGGCCCATGAGTGCCACACAGCGCCGCGGCCTCGGGTCCACTGCTATCCCCGGGCTCGCGGCACTCCTAAGCGATTAGAACTGGTGCCGGATGCCGACACGCGCAAGGAGTTGATTCGCGCTCGTCGAGGGCGAATCGGCACCGGTGATGTAGGCGGTATTCAGCGGCGCCGCCACCGTGCTTCCGCCCGACGCGTGCTGATAAAGCCCTTGCACATAGACGTCCGTACGCAGCGACAGGTTGTAGTCCGCCATCAAGCCGAATTGCTGCCATTTTGGCTTCGAGTTGCCCGCGTTGCTGTCGAAATGCCCGAGCGTGTAGGTGTACATGGCGCCGACATAGGCACTCTTGGTGAACTGATACTTGGCATTGACTTCGAAGTTGTCGAACTTCAACGAGCTCGCCGTGTTCGCGAAGTTTCCTACATACACGGACCCCGTCGCGTCGTTCAGGCTCGTATGGCTGTACACGAAGCCAAGCACCGTCGGACCGATCGTATAGTTGATGCCCGCGCCCCAAACCTGTTGGCGTCCGGCAAAGAAGTCTGTGTCGTCGGCTGCTAGCGATCCGCCTGACGTGCCGCCCGGATTATTGATCTGCATGTACGCTGCCGCCACGGTCACCGAGCTGCCGACGTATTGCGCGCCAAGACTGTATGAACGGTTGTTCGCGAAGCCGCCCGCCTGGTTGCTGAAACCGTACAGGCCGCCGAACG
Organism: Paraburkholderia haematera; assembly: GCF_905220975.1. Classification (GTDB taxonomy): domain Bacteria; phylum Pseudomonadota; class Gammaproteobacteria; order Burkholderiales; family Burkholderiaceae; genus Paraburkholderia; species Paraburkholderia haematera. The sequence continues at coordinate 312,462 of NZ_CAJNBK010000006.1, forward strand.
TTACGCCGCCATAAGTGTTGCTCGTGTACTTGACGCTGTTGTTCAGGCGGAATGAGTTGTCGGTGTTGTCGTTATCGTACGGATGCGACATCAGATAGCCGGCCCAGTTGCCGTTCGCCGTGAGCGGTGCGAGGAAGTCGACAACGGAATCGTATTGCCGGCCCATCGTCAGTGTGCCGAATTGCGCCGAACTGAGACCGACGTATGCCTGCCGGCCGAACATCCGGTTACCTTGGCCGAGTTTGCCCGAGTTGACGTCGAAGCCGTTCTCCAACTGGAAGATGGCCTTGGTTCCGCCACCCAGATCTTCGGTGCCTTTCAAGCCCCAGCGGCTGCCTTGCGCAAAGCCGCTCTCCATCTGTACGTTCGAATGCCCACCCGAGTTGCTGGTGTAGTTCAGACCTTCGTCGATCAAGCCGTACAGCGTGACGCTGCTTTGCGCCATCGCGCTCATTGGGGCAAGCGCGCAGCCGAGCGCCGTGTTGGCAGCCGCGGCAATCAGGAGTTTTTTCATGAATGCAGATCCTTGTGGGTATGATGACCTCGCCGGTATTTCGTCGCGTCAACGGCGCGGCGGCACAGATATCCGGCGTCAGGTTCGTGCACTTTAGGACCTACAAAATGCGGTTCCACAGCAATTCAGTATTGCCCGATTGGTGTTGTAGCGGGCCGACGCCTATCGCATCCTTCCGCTTGCTTTCTTCCGGCGTGTGACGATAGCGCTCGACGACAAAGTCGACGAAGCTGCGCAGCGCGCGCGCCATGTGCGGCTGCCCGGAATAGAGCAGCCATACGGTACGCTCGTCGGCGCACAGTGTCGCGTCGCTCAGCAGTGCGCGCAGACTGCCGTCCGCGAGCTCCTGCTGTACCACGGATTGGGAGAGCCGTGCGATCCCGAGCCCGGCCTGCACAGCCCGTTTAACGACCAACGGGCTTTGTATGTTGAGAATCGGCCGCACGACGACGCGCTGCGTGCCGTGCGCGTCGCGGAATTCCCAATAGCGGCTTGGCGCATCCGAGGCGACTAGTACGTCGTGCGATGCGAGTTCCGCCGGCGTGCGCGGCGCCCTGCACCTCGCCAGATAGGCGGGGCTCGCAACGATCACGTCGCGAGTCTGCGCGAGCGGCCGGCAGACAAGCGACGAGTCGCGCAGGCGCCGCTCGGCGCCGAAACATACATCGAACTCGCTCGGCGCCACGTCGTTCATATTGTCGAACACGGTCAACTCGAAGTTCATGCGTGGCTCCTTCAGGCGGTATGCCGCCAGCACGTCAGGCAGGTCCGTCGTCGCAAAGAGCGATGACGCCGCGATCCTGAGCAAACCGGCCGGCTGCCCCACGGCGGACGCAATGCACTCGTCCATCGTGTCGAGTTGTTTGAGCAATTCGACGCAACACGCCCAATAGGATTGCCCGGTGCTTGTCAGCGAAACACGCCGTGTGGTCCGATTGATCAGGCGCACGCCCAAATGCTCCTCGAGCGCCGCCACGCTGCGGGTAACGACCGAATTGGAAATACCCAATTGCTTGGCCGCTTCCGCAAAATTCAGACATTCCGCGACTTTGGTGAAGATGCGTATCGACGCGAGCTGATTCATCGCGTCTTCCGGTGATGGCGGGACAGCCGGCTGGTGAGGTAATACGGAGGGGCGGAATGGCGAAAGGACACGGGATATCTACTCCGTCGGCCGGGTTGTCGAACTCTGTGCGGGTGATTGGCATTGCGCGGGCGCCCGGGCAAAATCAAACGCCGGCGCTGGTCTGTAGAGTAAATCGCGTGTCCTTACCCGAAACCGTCCGGTTGATTACAGCGCTGTTATCTAAGCAGTGTTACGGCTGATCCTGTCTCTATTCGCAATCGGATCGCCCGATGGCGGTCAGTATCTGGAAGGGTGCCGGTGGCTGCCGCTACAAGGGATATCTCAGTCGGCTTGACAATAGTTTCTTGATTGCATATTCTAAAATGAACAATCAAGAAATGCAGGAAATGGCAGATATGGGACGCTCACGTGAGTACGACGAGGAATTAGTGTTGACAGGTGCAATGCACGCCTTTCGGCGCGAAGGCTATTTCGCGGTCTCGATCAAAGATCTGGAGGAGGCTACCGGTCTCAAAGGCGGCAGCATCTACAACAGCTACGGCGACAAGGCCGGTTTGTTTTCTGCTGCTCTCGCTCACTACAACCAGAAGGTTCTGCACCGACGCATTGCTGACTTTGCGTCGGAAGCGGCAGGCTTGCGTGGCTTACGCAAGCTCTTTTTGTCATTGCTCCGTGAACCGGACGGAGAGTCGTTCGGCTGTCTGATCACCAACGCCGCAATCGAATTTGGCGGCAGTGGCCGTTCGATGCCGACGGGTATCGATGAGGGACTCCAGATTCTGTCGCGCACGTTTACCGCGCGGCTTGTATCGGCACGCCGTGCCGGCCAGCTTTCAACGGAGATAGAACCCGCACGTGCGGCCTCGAAATTACTGGCGCTCTATCAGGGAACGCTCGTGCTCGTTCGTGCCGGCTATGACAAGGCGCTGCTAAAGGCGCTGATCAATGACGAATTCGACCGACTGGAAGGACTCCGCCATGTCACCTGAAACACTTTGGAATCGGTATGCGGCTACCTGGTCGAGAGATTCGGATACCCGTATTGGCGAACTTGCAGCTTGCCTCGCGGATAACGTGATGTATTGCGATCCAAACGGCCCCATCGAGGGCCGTCTGGCCATCTCGGCCTACATGGGTGACTTTCAGCAAAACGTTCCCGGTGGAACATTCCGTATTCGAACGCTTCTGCACCATCACGATCGCACGCTCGCACACTGGAGTTTGCACGGGCCGGATAACAGTACGCTACAGACAGGGACCAGCTTTGGTCTGCTTTCAAATGACGGGCGACTTCAGAGCATTACCGGGTTTTTCTATCGACCCGATGAAGATCAACCGACATGAATCTTTCCGCCGCACGTGAAAGAGCGCTCGAATTTGTGGATCGCCTGAATATGATCGGGCCAATTTCGGTTACCCGATTTTTCGGTGGAGCGGGACTGGTGAAGGACGGCATCCAGTTCGGCTTTGTCATCAAGGGGGCACTGTATCTGCGTGTGGATGATCTGACACGCCCAGCCTTCGATGCATTGGGAGCAGTCCCTTTCAGCTACTCTGGGCAATCAAAAACTGTCAGGGTCGCCAGCTATTACCAATTGCCGGACGAGATAGCCGACGATCCGCACGAACTGATTCGTTGGGCGACCCGCGCGATCCATGCCGCTGCGGTGGCAAGGTCGAAAAGCCGGCGCAGCAAACACGTCGGTGCCGAGTAGTGTCCGCCAATTTAGGCCATACCGTATCCTGATGTCAGGCGAGCCATGCCAACATGGTCAGGTTAGGGCTGCGACTTTCAGCGATAAATGGCGGGGAAATGCCAGCGCTATATGGCGCCAATAACGAGGGTGCGGCAAGCGGCTTCGAGGCGATGATCCAAGGGGGGATCGCGGCCCATTTCGGTCCTTCGCTTTTCCCCGAAGCGGTCAGTCAACGTTGGGCCGAATTCAGCCATCTGGCGCGTTATGACAGGCCAGTTACATTAACTTTTCCCCACAGTCGCTTATTTGGACCGGGTTGTCAGCTATAACAACTGCTATTGGCCGGCGGCCGGCGACACTACGCTCGGGGTCGCCAGCGTGTTGTGACTTCCGGGAGCGTTGATGAGGGACGTTGAGCTATTGGTAGTGCTATTCGGCAGGCCCGAGTTCGGCGACCCGGCACTCATGCCGCTGTCCGAGTTGGTGACGCCAGGCGTGCCATAGCCGCTTGTTGCATTGACCGGCGACACGGCGGCCGGCGACACGGTGGTGGGGGTCGCCAGCGTGTTGTTGCTCTGTGCATAAGCGCCGCCCGACAGCGTGAGTGCGGCGACTGCCGCGATTAATGTACTGGCTGCCTTGTTCATGACCCGTTCCTCCTTGATTGGACTGGAATTTCGACGCAAGCGATCCTTTCGTATTTTTCCCTAGCGGTCTTTGTACGCCTGGCTCGTGGCGATCAAACAAACGCGCGCGACCCGTTCGCAGTCATGCACGTGAAGCAAACCACAGATCGCCGCTCAGGGCTGGCAACGAGACACGCACTTCATTCCCGGAAAGAATCTACGCCCGCCTAAGGCCTGCCTGGGTGACCGGTACCTCGTTCAGGCCCGCGATGCCCTCTATGTCTCAATCAGCTCATGTGACGCGGGATAAGGCTTCTCAGGCCGGTATTGCACAGTATTGACGACATACAGTGCCCCGACAGCACGGGATCGAGTCCATAGCAGGCGACATCAAGTTTAGGAAAGCGGTCGCTGATAATTAAGCGCATTGTTCGCAAGGGTGAATTTCGATTTCTGGAATTACCCTTAATGGGTCCTGGTCCCCAATCGGAGGCCGACGTGGTTCGGCATTGCGCGGTGCATGCTACGTGACCCGCGAGGAAACTGATTGGGCTGCGTGGATAGCGAATAGCCGCTGGAGCGGGCCGGTGAGCGAACTTGCAAGCGAACGCCTCCACGATTGGCGACGATCAAGGCTGGCTGATCCACGACCATACAAAGATTCAGAGCATTTTCTTGATAGCGGTGCAATTCAAAGGCTGAGGAACTATGGCAAATTCCTCGCGCTGGGCGCGCTCGACAAGCGCATCGAGCTTGTCTCCCCCCAGGCTTGAAGTGGCGTCCGCCTTGTCATTGCACTCGGATCGAATTTTCTCCAACTCCTTTTTTCCCTTTGTTGGAGTATCCAATATGCAGTTGTAGAAAGAATTGCGAATCGCAAATTCCTGCATCTGGTTTCCCACGTACCATAACGGCAAGCAGCCGCCGATCTTCACTGTATCCAAAGGCGGTCGCGCCACATTACGCAAATTGCATCTCACATCGCCCGTGTCAACGCGGTTACGGCTGCTTCCGAGTGTGGAGCGGCCGCGCCCGACCAGCTTGGCGCGGTGCCGAACGTCCGCTTCTGACCGCCTACCACCCTAAATCATCAACCCCTGATATCCGTCGTCCGTCGCCGATCTGCCTCAAATCTTTTCCGGCGCGCCGTGTCCAACCCTAATGCATCGCATCGCGCACGAGGTTCGGCATGACACGGCGCAAATCGCAGGTCGGCTGTCCACTTGTACATCGCTTGGACGTGTGGCGCTTCACGCTTACTTTTGCGTTGACACTTGCCTTGAGCGCCTGCGTTCAACCATGGGATCGCTTCAAGGCCGGCGAGCCGGAATCCGCCGTGACTGCCGCACTAGGCCAGCCTAAAGAAACCTATGACCTTCCGAAGGGCGGCAAGCGTCTGATGTGGCCGACGCAACCGATGGGCGAAACCACCGTCGCCGCGGATATCGACGCGGACGGCAAAGTCGTCGACGTCCGCCAGGTGCTGCAGCCGTTGGAGTTCTATCGCGCGGAGCCGGGAAAATGGACCCGCACGGACGTGCTCGTCAATTTCGGCCGTCCCGAAGAAACGATGTATCTGCCGCTCGTCAAGCGCGAAGTCTGGAGCTACCGGTACCTGGAAGACAATACGTGGTACCAGCTCTTTCACTTCTATTTCGACGACGCAGGCGTGTTGCGCTCGACGCAAAAGAGCCCGGACCCGCTTCACGATCACGCCGACGATCATCCGTCGGAGTGAGCGGCATGGACGCCTGGCGCGTTGTCATGCGATCGTGAAGCGGTGGCGGGCGAAAAGCGTTAAATCGCTAATGGTTATCCTGTGGATGATTGTGGTTTTCATTGCCGCCGCGCGCCTCGCCGCCGTGCTCACCGGACGGACCGCCCGGGTGCACGGCAGCCTGTCCCTGAGGACCGCCCATCGTTTGTCGGGGCGGCTGCGCAGGCCCGTGCGCGTACCCCGGCTGCGGCTGCACCGGCCCATGAGCGTACCCCGGCTGGGGTTGCGGCTGCGGGCCGCCGTGCATGACCGGCCTCGGGTTCATGGCCGGACCGCCCGCTGCCGGCGGACCACCATGCGGCGGCGGATGATTCGCCCACCGGTCCCGGTCGTGATACCAAGGTTGGCCGCGATAGTGGTGATCCCAGTAAGTGCCGAACGAGAACGCCACGATCGGCAGCCCGATCTGGAAGCCGTAAGTCATGATCGGCACCTCGGTACCCTGGTACGGATAGTCGAGATATTCGCCGTAGACCCAGCCGCGCAGTCCGGGCGCTCCGACGTCGCACCAGCTGTAATCGGAAACGCAGCCGTACACCGTAAGCTCCACACTCGGCGGTAATTGCGCGACCACCGGATAGTCGCCGGACGGACCCGCATAAACGTCCACGGGCTGATTCGAATACGCCAGCGATTGAGCGAACGCCGCGCCGGACAGCGCCATCAGGCAAACGCCTCCCGCGATGGCTCGAATGACGATTTGCTTTTGCACGATTCCTCCCACGGAAAGAGCGGTCCATGCATGAGGTGCGCTATTCGCTTTGTCCCGGCCATAACGGCGCCTCGATAGCAGGGCCACATTGCTTGGACAAGCCTGGTGGCCTTTGAATTGCACCCGACTGGCTGCGCAATTACGGTTTGTCAGCGTTCTTACCGGTCAGCAACGTTCATGCTTTGCCGCTCATGCGTCGAGCTGAGCAAAGAGCCGGTCCTGGAAGCTGCGCAGCTTGTGTCGATCCGCGCGCGATTTGGGGTGCCCTTTTGCCCGACGGTTAGCAGCGAACACGTGCAATCGACCCTCAACGGTCCTTTAGTTTTCTCGTTAGCGGACATTCCAATGCAAAAGCCGTTCCGATAGCAAAAGCCTTAGTAACGCCCGGCCGAAGTATCGAGCTTCCAGAAATCGCTGACCAGACCGGTCGAGCGGAATATCTCCATGGCTTGAGCTGGCGTCCATTTCTCCCAGTCCGAGTCGGCGTGGTGCGAATACCAGCGTTGAGCCAACTCCGCCAATTGTGCAATCGGCATGACTTCACCCAATGGAAGCTGATGTCTCCTTCCCCAATCGCCAACATCTTCTGGGGATCGAAATGGAAGAACGCGCGCGCAAAAGTGGTGAACGTTGTCCCAAGCCCTGCGTGGCGGTTCGGCAAAATGAACGAACAGTTCGGTTTGCAAGGGAACAGCGTCCGCGACATCTATCTGTACCGGCTCCGCTTCGCCTCCAATCCGGGTATGCACAGTCAGTCTTCCCTTAACAAGGGCCGCTATACCCAGCGCGCACCACATGCAAGGAGCCCACCATCCTTTCGTTCCCGCTTGCACCCAGGTGTGGGTAGGCGACGACGAAAACGGATGTATCACCCACACTTCGCACCGGCCTGGATGAAGCACGAGGCCATGGGAAGCCTGAAGGCGCAACAGCCCAGTTTCTACATCGTCGACGCTCGATGCAACCTTCCGTGCGAGTAACGCGTTGGTCGGCGCGTGACCTTCTTGAATAAAGGTCGTAACGATATGGTGGTGAAGTAGCGAGTCGAATTGCTGCTGGGTCATGTTTGTTGCGGCAACGCCGCCCAAGTTGGATGTCTTGGAAAAAATGCTCAGCGCGAATTGCAACGACCGCGGGGATATCGCAAACAGCAAATCTGGCGCTGGGTTGAGGTCGTTTATGCAGGCGACCAATCAGATCGGACACGTGTGCGACCCTATCCATCGCATTGTGGACTGTTTTAGGGGAACGGCAAGGCGTTCGCGCGTTCGCTTCCACCAACACGCCCACGACGCTGTAGCGCTCCGCGACCCAAGAGCCTTCGTAAGAAGGTGGCGAGCTTGCCGAATGCGCGAGCGTCGTTCCATTTCGGTCCTGCTCTCTGCTCTCTGCGGTCCCCAGGTGAATGCGGGAATAACCGGCGCACGCAAGCGGTCTTGCAAGGTGAGCACGCACGAAGCATGAGCATCGAGCGCAGCAGAACGCATTGGCCCCGGACAACATGGCTCAGTGAACGTCCGTCATTCGTTTGCTCTCGAGGAGCAAGGAGTACCAACATGGAATCGCATTCGTTGAATCGGCGCGTTGAGTCGCCGTTACTCAGCCTCGTGATAGCAGGGGCAGTACTGATGGCAAGTTCGGCGAGCGTCTATGCTCAAACCGCGCCGGAGTCCGCGCCCCATCGAGTCACACGCGCGGAAGTTATGCATGAACTCGAGGAATTGGAGGAGGCGGGTTACAACCCTTCCCAGGGGGACGATGGTTCGTACCCCGCCGATCTTCAGGCTGCAGAAGAGAAGGTTGCCGCTAAACATCGAGCGGAAAGAGAAGCGGCGATGAACGCGGGCCAGAACGGGCAGGCGAAGCTATCGCCATAACCTGTTGAGGGTCTACTGACGATCACCAACCGTAAAGACGGCAATAGACTCCCGCAACGCGCTCGCCCGTCCGGCCATGGTCTGCGCACCCGTCGTAACCTGTTCGACAAGCACCGAATTCTGCTGAGTGACTTTTTCCATTTCTGCAACCGCCTGATTGACGTGCTCGATACCCGTCCTTTGCGTGGTCGATGCGAGCGCGATCTTGCTCACGAAGTCATTCAGCTGGTGCACCGATCGCACGACCCGCTCGATCGTGGCACCCGCATCGGCCACCAGGTGCGAGCCGGCCTCAACATGATCGGCCGACTGCCCGATCAGCACTTTGATCTCCTTGGCTGCATCCGCGCTGCGCTGCGCGAGCGTGCGCACCTCGCTCGCTACCACGGCGAAACCGCGCCCTTGCGTGCCTGCGCGAGCCGCCTCGACCGCAGCGTTGAGTGCCAGAATATTGGTCTGGAATGCGATGCTTTCGATCACGCTGATGATCTCGGTGACCCTCGACGAACTCGCGGAGATGTCCTGCATGGTCGTCACCACCCGCTCGACGACCTGCCCGCCCTGGACAGCGGTGTTGGACGCCGCATTGGCGATCGTGCTGGCCTGCATCGCGTCTTCGGTGTTCTGCCTGACGGTGGAGGTCAATTCCGCCATGCTGGCGGCCGTCTGTTGCAATGACGCCGCCTGTTCCTCGGTGCGCTTCGAAAGATCGGTGTTGCCGTCGGCGATTTCCCCGGCATGGACAGCGATCGATTCAGCCGAGGTCTTGATTTGCGTGACCATGGACATCAATTGCAGACGCATCGCCTCGAGCGACGCCATCAGGCTATGCGCGTCGCCCTTGCCCAGTTTGACCGTCACCGCGAGATTCCCGCCTGCGATCTCGCTGGCAAGGCGCTGCGCCTCGGCCGGGTCCGCGCCGAGCTGTCTGAGTATGCTGCGCGTGATCAGCACCGCTGCCGTGAGGCCGATCAGCAATGCGACGACTACCGCGCCCATGGTCACCGCCTGCAGCGTTGCATAGGTTGCCGCGGCATCGTTCGCTGCGTCATGACTGCGGGTTTGTTCAAGTGCGAGCAGTTCGTCGAGGGTCGTCAGCCAGGCGACCTGCTTCGGACGCACCTCGTTGACGAGCACCTTGACCGTCGCGTCCGGATCGTTCGACAGCGCCCAGTTCATCGCTTCCTTCTCGACCAGCGGCAAGGTTGCGGCTTCTTCCTGCTTGAGCTTGGCGAGCAGACGGCGCTCGTCGTTGGTCGTCAGCGGCGAAGCGCTGAACATCCGCGCCAACGCCTGATAATTCTCGGCATAAACCGCTTCCTGCCGCTTGATGGACGTTTGCTCCTTTGCCACTTCATTCTCGTCGGTCAGCAGCGCCATGTTGCGGATCGAGATGGCGATGCCGTTGACCGCACCGCGCAGGTTCGTCGCGAATCCCGTTTCGGCGTCATGGACTTGAACGATGTCGTCGAGTTTGCCGCGAATGCTGGCAACGCCGGCCATGCCCATTAAAGAAGTGGCCACGAGCAGCGCCAGGACGGTACCGAAACCGAGTGCGAGCCGGGTGGAAACGTTGATTTGAGCCATGGCGGAGTCTTTGTCGACGGAAATAGGGCGTGCGCATGCACACGCGTTGCTGATGAGGTCAGCGAGCCGGTGAGTCTTCGAAATGCCGGATGTGGCGAATGGAACCGCGCAATCGGTGCTGCGGTTCAGGACAGATAGCAGTGCTACTGCTAGAGGTGCTGGGGGTGCGGGTGGGGTTCGTGACAACCCATGCCGATGATTCCGCGCGCTGCCCGGTGCGTCAACGTGTGCTTTCGTACGACACGCCCGATGCCTGTGCCCACGAACGTGTCGCCAGTCGCAAGTGCGACGATCACGTTGCAAAAAACGGCGATTCCCATAATTGCCCCAGATTGGTCGAGAGGCCGCGCGTCGATTGATGTCCTTTAGCGCGCTACGCCGGCCGGATTATTGTTCTGTTCGGGGGCTATGCTAGTGCAGCCGTCGTAGCTGAAATAACTGTTTTTTTTAAAATTGCAGCAGATAAACACCGCAACCCGGACGCGAAGATTCGTTGTGAGCGACAGATCCATTCTCGACCAATCTGGAGAGGCCGCGGATTCCGGGTTGTCAGCGAGGCCCCTTACAATGAGGCGGCAATCGTCGGATCCGAACCCTCGCGAATAGCCATCTACAACGGGTGAGTCAGTCGCTGAGCGACTGGCTTTGAGCCGTAGCAACGCGCGATCGATCTGTGCCATAACGAATTCATTCGATACCGATCCATGCGGAAATTGCCTCCACTCAGCGCGCTTAAGACCTTTGAGGCTGCAGCGCGACATCGTCATTTCGGCAGGGCCGCTGACGAGCTGTGCGTGACTCATAGCGCCATCAGTCATCAGGTGCGCTCGTTGGAAGAGGTGCTCAAAGTCACGTTGTTTGAAAAGCAGGGACGCCAGGTTCACTTGACCGACGCTGGCCTGCGGTTGCTGCACTCGGTCCAGCAGGCACTCGACATGATGGCCGAAGCGTGCAGCGACGCTGCTCACCCAGGCATGCGCGGTTCCCTGAAAATCTCCGCGCCGGCCGAATTGGCGCATCGCTTTTTTCCACGAGTGATCGGCGAATTCTCTCAACGCTACCCAGGCCTGACCATCCATCTCCTGGTGCACGATAGCGATTCGAACGAGATCAATCCGGGTGCGGACATCACCATTCTCTATTCGATGGGCGACACCGATTGGGCCCGGTACTGGGCCGTACCGTTTCGCGCCATTGAATTCTTCCCCGTATGCCATCCGAGCCTGGTTGAGGGCGAAGGCAGCTTGCAAACTCCGGCCGATCTCGTGCGCTTTTGTCTGCTGCATGACGACCAGGATGGGAAAACCTGGGCCACGTGGCTCGGTACTCATGCCGCCTCGTTGCCGGCTCCCGCGCGCAACCTCCACTTCGCGCATTCCGGCATCGCCATCGAGGCGGCACTGCAGAAGGTCGGGGTCTGCCTGGCGGATACGCTAACCGCGGGCGACGAGCTGAAAAGCGGCCGGCTGATTCGCCCATTCGCCGTTTCGGTTCCTTCGCCGGGCAACTACTACCTGGTTGCCGAACGGCGCAAACGGACCGAGGCCCGGCTCGTGGCGTTCATGCAGTTTGCCGGGCTCGCACAATATTTATGTGAAATCAATTCACCGATTGAAGAGAATTGATCATTAGTTAGCAAAAAATATTCAACCTAGGATAAGCCATGAATGCCGGGCACCTGCCGGCACGCCCCCAACTACTGGAGCGACACCATGGCGCGTACTCTCACCACACTTCCCCGCAACGACGGTTTTCGATGCCCCGGCGAATTCGAACCTAAGGCTGGCTGCTGGCTCGGCTGGCCGGAACGGCCCGACGTCTGGCGCAACGGCGGCAAGCCGGCGCAGAAGGTGTGGGTGGAGATCGCTACCGCGATTGCCGGGAGTGATCCTGTCACCATCTGCGTGTCGTCGCGCCAATACGCGAATGCGAGGGCTATGTTGCCGCCGCATATCCGCGTGCTGGAAATGACGGTGAACGATTCATGGTTTCGCGACAGCGGCCCGGCATGGCTGCTCAGCGATCACGGCGAGGTGCGTGGCGTCGATTTCCAGTTCAATGCCTATGGCGGATTGAACGGCGGCCTCTACTTTCCGTGGGACATGGACGACCAGATCGCCGGGAAGATTCTGGAAGCCGAACGCGCCGACCGTTACCGCGCACCGATCATCGCCGAGATGGGCGGGATCCAATGCGACGGCGAAGGTACCGTCCTCACGACCGAGCAGTGTCTGCTCAATGTCAACCGCAACGCCGAGCTGGGCAAGGAAGCCGTGACCCAGCACCTGCTCGACTACCTGGGGGCGCGCAAAGTCATCTGGCTGCCACGCGGGTGCAAATTCGACGAGACCGACGGCCATATTGACGATCTAGCCTGTTTTTCGCGTCCGGGCGAAGTGGTGATGCAATGGACGGACGACCCCAGCGACCCTCAATACGAGATTTACCAGGAGGCTTACGCCATCCTGAGCAGCACCATCGATGCGAAAGGGCGATCGCTGAAAATTCACAAGATTCTTGCGCCCGAAACACTCGTCTGGACTGCAGAAGAAGCTGCCGGTCTAGACCATGGCGACGCGGCGATGGCGCGTGTGGCGGGCACCCGGATTTGCGCGTCATATATCAACTACTACGTCGGCAACGGCGTCATCGTGGTGCCCGAGTTTGGCGACGTCAACGACCTGCCTGCGCAGCGGATGCTGGCCGACGTGTTCCCGCGGCATCGGATCATCGGCATTCCCAATACGCGCGAGATACTGCTTGGCGGCGGAAATATCGCCTGTATCACGTCGCCGCAGTACGCCGCACAAACGCGTTGAGGAGAGCACCATGAAAAACCCGCTATTCAGAGCCATAGTGTGGGGTCTGCTGGGCACCAGCAGCATCGCCATGGGCGCCGGTCAGATCCTCAATGTCTACAACTGGTCGGATTACATCGGGGATAAAACTGTCGAGAACTTCGAGACGGAAACCGGCATCAAGGTGAAGTACGACGTCTACGATAGCAACGACACCCTGCAAACAAAACTGCTGGCGGGCGGCACCGGTTACGACATCGTCGTGCCATCAGCCAATTTCATGGCAAAGCAGATCGACGCCGGCATCTATCAGAAGCTCGACAAGTCCAAATTGCCTAACCTCGTCAATCTGGACAAGTCAATCATGGCGATGGTGCAAAGCACTGACCCAGGCGCGCAGTACGGCATTCCATGGGCCTGGGTGACGATCGGTCTTGGTATCAACGTCACGACGGTGAAGGCCGCGCTCGGCAACGACGCCGAACTCGACAGCTGGGGCTTGCTGTTCGACCCCAAGAATCTGGCCAAGCTGAAGCATTGCGGGGTCTCTGTGCTCGACGAACCCACCGACGTGCTTCCCGAGGTGTTGCACTATCTGCACAAAGACCCTAGCAGCACGAATCCCGCGGACTATCAGGCTGCCTTCGAGGTACTCAAACAGATTCGCCCTTACATCACCCAATTCAACTCGTCCGGCTACATCAACGACCTGGCCAACAATGACGTCTGCCTCGCGTTGGGCTACTCCGGAGATGTGAACATCGCCAGGCATCGCGCGATCGAAGCACACAAGAGTTACGAGATTGGTTATGTCATTCCCAGGAGCGGCGCACCCGTTGGCTTTGACGTGATGGTTATACCCAAGGATGCGCCCAATCCGGAGGCCGCCCTCGCGTGGATCAATTTCATCGAGAAACCCGAGATCAATGCCGAGATCACGAACAAAGTTTTCTATCCAACCGCCAATCTCGCCGCGAGGAAATATGTGAAGCCGGAGCTTGCGAACGACCCGACCATCTATCCTCCGGAGTCGGTGATGAAAACCTTGTTCCCACTCAAGCCGTTGCCCGTTGAGATCATCCGTCTGGAGCATCGTCTTTGGGCCAAGTTGAAGTCGGGCATATAGCTGGGCTCTCCTGTATGTAGGGCTTCAACCCCGCGACGATCGCCGAGAACGTCACCGCAGCGCCAGCGGACGACTCAGTGAGCGGTTGACCCGAGACATTGTCGCAAGACTGCCACCGGTGGCGACTTGTGGCTACGTGTGGCAACATCGCGGTGATCTCTCAATCACGTTAGGCCTCGCGCAGGCCCACACACCTCAGGAGAACGCATGTTCGACCACGTCAAATTCGGAGTCAGCGACTATGCAGCAAGCAAGGCGTTCTTCGTCAAGGCACTCGAACCGCTCGGCGTAGCTGTTGTCTCGGAGGGGCCGCCTTCGTACGGGGTCGAGCTTAGCCCACAGGGTAAGGCTTCATTGTGCCTGTTCCAAACCGAGGAGAAACCTGCGCATCTTCACCTGGCGTTCACGGCCGAGAGTCGCCAGCAAGTCGAAGCTTTCTATCGTGCGGCTCTGGAGGCGGGTGCCAAAGACAATGGTGCGCCCGGTCTGCGCCCGCACTACCACGCGAACTACTATGCGGCTTTTGTCATTGGTCCGGACGGGCACAACATCGAAGTGGTTTGCCACCAACCCGAGGCCTAACCCTTCCAGCGAGCGGACTCGCGAGGCCAGGCGGCTCTCATCCCGATCCCGTTCGGCCTGGCGCGCTCAGTTAATCAAAGTCTTTCCCGGCAACCGAAGTTGGCCGCTATCGAAGTGCTCACTCATTTCTGGTGAGCACTTCGCTGACTTCTTCCTTGTGTTTTCCGTGACTCCATTCCCTTAAGAGCGGGTGTCTCCGGAACTCACGACTCGGTGCATGCCTACGTTCCCGAGTTAGTCGAGATTGCAAGGCTTGGGCAATAATGCGTTGCGCTCAAGTACGGCGCTTGCTGTGAGCGAACTCCGGCAGCGTTAGACGTCGGGGGATCGATAAAAACTGACGCATTGTTCGATCCCGCGGGTGCGGTGAGGGTCATCGTCACTTTCCACCAGTTGCCCGATTTCACCGCGCTCAGCGATGTCGCCTGTCCGCCGCCCCATGTCCCTCGCACTACAGCGCCCGTATTCGTATTGAGAACCCAGCCAAATTCGGTGCCGTTCGGGTCATCGGTCTGGATTGATCCACCAGGAAAGACCGTGGCGTTCGTGGTAGCGAGAACATAATCAGTGAAACTATACGATTGCCCACCCTGAACCCTGATGATTTCGCGGACATTCGAGACTGACGAGCCGTTCGTGCTGGTAACCATAGCGGCGCCCCTGTTCACTCCGGAGATATCGGGCGCAGGCACGGCGGTGCCGCCATTTTGTTGCGACCATGCATCCGGCGTGGCAAGACTCAGCGGCGAATTGATCAGATTGTTTGCATAGCAGGCGGCCATGGTCTTGTCGGCAGGCGGTCCATAAAAGCTTGCAATGCTCGCCTGGATCGCGTTATCGGTCGTGTCGGATGTCGCCTTGGTGATCACCGCTCCTTCGAAGAACTGGATGGGAGCGGCGCTACCGTCTCCGCCTTCGCCAAGCGAAAGACCACCTTGCCATTGCCCGTTAAATGCATGACCCGCGTCGTTGCCAAAGTTCAAGGCTTCTGGGGGCGCCTGGTCATAGAGTGCGGTGAGTACACTCTGCGAGGCAGAGCCGCCTTTAACCGCGAAGATATTTGACGCGGTCACCGGTGAGTATTTGGAGAGCACCGTGACGAATTTTTCTCCCGGAGGCTGCTGCGGGCCGTAGAGATAAACGCCTGCCTCTGCGTCGACGCCCGGCCAGTTAATATCGAGTGCGTTGCATACGGGGTCTTTGACGTTGGGTGCCTGGTTGGAGTCGCCGTCACAATAGCCAAAAACAGCTGCGTTGCCGTTCGAGAACGCCAGCGCAAACATTTCGCCTTCGACTTCTCCATGTGCATAAGTGCCCGGGTTAGCACTGCTTTCCATATTTCCGTAAGTCCCGCAGCAAGTGGAGGACTGGCTATAGTGCGCTCCCGCCACCATATATTCGGCAATATCGCTATCACCGATCGACTGGTTCACTGTGCCGAACCTGTTGCGGTACGATTGTCCCGCCAAGGTACCCAGAGCGGGAATCTGGACGCCGTGCCGCGGCACAAAGCCTAGCTTGGCCGGCGTGCCGGCGAGCGCCGGCAAATCGTTCCCGATAGATAACTGGAGGGTTGGTGACTGGGTGGTCAGCGCGGTAGGGGGCTGCAGAAGTTGAACGGTCAATGCACCGCCGGTTCCTGGAAGCGTGATCGTCGCAAAGCCGTTGAGGACCGGAACGGTTGTCGTTTTTGTGCTGCCTGAGCCGCTATTCGGTACGGTCAGTGACTCTGTGCCGTCCTGGTTGAGTGTGAGGGTGGCGGGCACATTGCCAAATGCTCCGCCCTTGAGGGGCGCGACCAGGTCGATCTGGTCGTAAATGTACGTGACGGAACAGGTTGTGTTGTTGCAGAACGCGTTTGCGCTTTTGACGTTGGCCGAGCCAATCAGCGTGCGGTCGGCGCCATTCGGCAAGGTACTCGACGTATAGGGATTGACGTCCTGCGTTGCACCGTCGGATGCCCGTTGAACCTGGAATAGCGGGCCCCTGTAATTCTTTGTCAGCAAGCGTGTCACGCTGTGAGCCGCGGAGCACGGCGTGTTGGCAGATGCTGCGGCGTCGCACGGTAGAGGTCTTGTCGTCGCCTCTTCCGTTGGGGTACTGTAATTTGACTGGGCTGCATTGTTCGTCGGCGACGTACTTGAGTTTGACACCCCTGTCGCTTGAGATCCGGGCGTGCCGCTACTATCTCCGTTACAGGCGGCAAGCCCGACGGTCATCGCCAACAAGACAGCAATTAATCCGGTTCCTCTGGACACCATGACATCCTCCTATGAAACCACGCTTCTGATTAGGCTTGCACAACTTAGTTATGCAAACTGATTTACCAAAAATCATCACAGATCAAGCAGGTACTCTTCGGAACTGCCACTCATTTCCGGCGGGTTAGAAAATGCGCTGCCGGGCGATGCAGCGCGCCGTCTCGGCCATGCAGCACGCGGCAATGAGGTTGATCGTCTGGTAGATCGCGAAGATGCCAGCATGCTGCGCGGCGGTCGGGCAGTCGAAACACACTGGCCGGCCGTCAAGCAGAATCCCGCTGGCGGCTAGCGGCAGCATGGCGCTCATCGCGTGTCGTTGGCGCCGGTGGCTTAGTACACGAGGGCAGCGACCAGCGTCACCGCCGTCCGTTGCAGTACACAGCGGCTCACCATGCTTGTCTCCACCGTCGTTGTATCGATTGGCTGCCCAGCGCGACAGCATCCGATGACGCGAGGCGGTAAGGTCGTCGCGTCAGGTAATAATATTAGTCAATAATATCGCCTAACCACCTCGGTACAATCCCCTATGTCCGCATAAAGGGATCGAACACTTGTGCCCATATACAGAGGGGAGTGGCGCAGTTAGGTACGAGCCTAGTCGATATTATCGCTAATATAAGTCCTAATGAATCGATGGCAGCTAGTCGAGCGCTGGTCCGTCAAGGCGATCGAACACGCATGGCATCAGAACGATATCTGGCGATTGCGCAGGACGTGTGTGTGGGACCTGATTAAGCCAGGGACGTGTGTCCAGATCTGAGATCTGCCTGTTTCCGCTGTCTTACGCGCCGTTCGCGGCCGCCTGTTCCTCGCGCGCATATTGCGTTGGCGGCCGGCCGACGTGCCGTGTGAAGGCGACGCTGAAGGTGCTGGCGGAGCTGTAGCCAACGCGCAGTGCAATCTCCGCGACACGACCTTCGTTGCGCCGCAGCAGGTCCTTCGCGAGCGCCATGCGCCACGTGAGCAGATATTCCATCGGCGCGACGCCGACCGCGCGGCTGAAGCGCTCGAAAAAGGTCGAGCGCGAGAGCGCAGCCTCCTTCGCGAGTTCAGCAACTGTCCACGCGTGCGTCGGACGTTCGTGCATCCCGCGGATCGCGGTCGCGAGGCGGCTGTCGGCGAGCCCGCGCACCAGGCCCGGTGACGCATTCGTTTCCGCCGTGGACCGCAACGCCTCGATGAGCAGCACTTCCAGCAGTCGCGAGAGCACGACCTCGCGCGCGGGCCGCTGCTCACGCGATTCCTCTCGCACCAGTTGCACGAGCGTGGCGAGGCGCTGTTCGCCGCGGACATGCACGAGCTGCGGCAGCAGCGAGACCAGCAAGGAGGCATCCGCTGAACCGAAGCTGCAGTGGCCCGCCATCATTCGCGAGTCGATCGGGCTGCCCGGGGCGCCGATTCTGAATTCACCATTGCCTAGCGCGACGGGTGCCAGCGTCTCGACGCCCGGCGGTGGCGGCTCAAGGCTGGACATCGCCACGCCGTAGGCCGCCGGAATCAGGACGAAGTCACCCGACAGGAGCTCGATCGGGTCGTGTCCGTCGATCGCGATGCGGCACCCGCCCTCGAGAATCGCGCAATAGAACGGCTGGCCGGCATCCGAGCGACTGATGCGCCAGGGGCTGGCGCCGAGGACGAGTTTGGAGAACCGGGCACCCGGCTGCAGCAGCGTCACGACTTCGGCTAATGGATCGATCATCGCCGGACTCCTGCGAATGAAATTCGGACTTTCGATTGTAGCGAGTACGGCCTCAGAGATCTATCGTGTGGGAACACCCAAATCACACCAAAGGATGTCCCATGAAAACCGTGCTGGTCACCGGCTGCTCTTCCGGATTCGGCCTCGAGATCGCTCGCTGCTTTTTAGCCCGCGACTGGCAGGTCGTCGCCACGATGCGTACACCGCATGCCGACGTGCTGCCACCTTCAGACCGCCTGCGCGTGCTGGCGCTCGACGTCACGGATCCCGAGAGCATTCGCAAGGCTGTCGAGGCCGCAGGTCCGATCGACGTCCTCGTCAACAACGCGGGCTTCGGCGCGGCGTCCCCAGCCGAACTCGTCCCGATTGCGACGGTGCGCGAGGTTTTCGAGACCAACGCCATCGGCACGATCGCAATGACGCAGGCCGTGCTGCCCCAGTTCCGGCAGCGCAGGGCCGGCGTTGTCGTGAACGTCACGTCGAGCGTGACGCTGAAGGCACTGCCCCTGATCGCCGCGTACCGCGCGAGCAAGGCGGCGGTGAACGCATTCACTGAGTCGATGGCGCTGGAACTCGAGCAGTTCGGCGTCCGGGTGCGCCTGGTGCTGCCGGGCCGTGCGCCTGAGACCCGCTTCGGAGAGAACGCGCGCGCCCACATACACGGCTTCGAGCACGAGGCCTATGCCGATCTCGTCAAGGGTGTCGTCGCGCACCTGGCGGATACGTCTGCCCCGATCACCCGGGCACAGGACGTTGCCGAAGCCGTGTGGCGCGCGGCGACCGACCCGTCATCCCCGATGCGCATCCCGGCCGGCGCCGACGCCGAAGCATGGGCTGCCGAAGTTCGCTGACCGGTCGGCGCGCCAGCACCCTGAATTTTTTGCGCATTACTTCGCAATACGAAAGGAGATTGCCATGCAGGACAAACCCATCGCCCTGGTCACCGGGGCCAATCAAGGAATCGGTCTGCAGATCGCAAAGGATCTCGCGGGCCACGGCTTCACTGTGCTGGTCGGGTCGCGCAATCTCGAGCGCGGCGAGGCGGCGGCCAGGGAGGTTGGGCCGGACGCCCACGCGCTCCAGCTCGATGTGACGGATCAGGCTTCGATCAAGGCCGCGGCGGGGCGCGTTCGTAACGAGTTTGGCCGCCTCGACGTGCTCATCCAGAACGCGGCCATCTCGAATACGACAAAGCTGCCCGGGCAGTCCGTTGAGGAGTACGTGAAGACGACCCGCGCGAGCAACGTGTCCCTCGAAGAAATGCGTGCGGTGTGGGACACCAACGTGTTCGGCGTTCTCGCCGTTTACCAGGCGATGCTGCCGATCCTGCGCGAGACACCCGGCGCCCGCATCGTCAACGTGTCGAGTGGCGTTGGGTCGCTAACGGCGAACTCAGACTCCGCCTTTGCCCACCGCGCGATCTTCGGCCCCGTCTACCCAGCGTCCAAGACGGCGCTCAACGCTTTGACGGTTGCCATGGCAATCGAGCTGGAGCCGGAAGGGATCAAGGTCAACGCCGTCTCCCCGGGCTTCACCAGGACGAACCTCAACGGATATGCGGGCACGGAGACGGTCGAAGCGGGCGCTCGCGAAGCGGTGCGCGTCGCGCTGCTGGGCCCGGACAGCCCCACAGGGACGTTCACGCGCTGGGAAAACGAAACGATCCCGTGGTGATGGTGTCTCGAGCGCGTGATCGAAGGGATCCCTCGTTCTATCGGATCTTGATGACGACCTTACCCTTCGCACGTCCTGTTTCGACGTAAGCCAAAGCCTCTCGCGTTGATTCGAACGGGAAAATCCGATCGATCACGGGCCTTATCGCAGCGGCGTCGACGAGCTTGGCAATCTGGGCTAGCTGGTCTCCATCGGCACGCATAAAAAGGAATGAATAGCGGACGTCACGACGTCTCGCCGCCTTTCGGATGCGATAGCTTAGAAACCGAATCGCCGTTTTCAGGAACCAGGAAGCCCCCAACTGCCTGGCAAAATCAGGATCGGGCGGACCGGCGATCCCGATGAGCTTGCCACCCGGTTTGAGCACTTGCAGTGATTTTTCGAGCGTATTTCCGCCCTGCGTATCCAGCACGACGTCGCAGTCTTTCAATACGGTGGCAAAGTCGTCTTTCTTGTAATCGATGACGATATCCGCACCGAGTTGCTTCACTAATCCGGCATTTGCGGCGCTCGCTGTTGTCACGACGGTCGCGCCAAGATGCTTCGCCAGTTGAATAGCAAAGGTGCCAACGCCGCCGGAGCCGGCGTGTATGAGCACCTTCTGACCTTTCTTCAGTTGCGCCCGTTCGACCAGCGCCTGCCACGCGGTTAAACCTGCCAACGGGATTGAGGCGGCTTCTTCCATGCTGAGCGCTTTGGGCTTGAGCGCCACTGCGTCTTCCTTGATTGCGATAAATTCCGCGAAAGCGCCGATCCGATCTTTGGGCGGTCGTGCATACACCTCATCGCCCGGTTTGAATCGCCGCACACGGGATCCGACGCGGACAATCACCCCGGCCAGGTCATTGCCCAGAATCAGCGGCAAACGATAGGGCAAAATGAGCTTGAACTCTCCATCCCTGATCTTTGAATCAAGCGGGTTCACGCCGGCGGCGTGAATCTGGATCAATACGTCGTCCTCACGCAGTTCCGGAACCGGCATATCGCCAGCCCGTACGCCTTGCTTGCGTCCATATCGATCGACGACGAATGCCTTCATCATGATTCATTGTTCCTTTTCAGTTTCTCGTTGCGTGAAGTCGTACCGTCTACGTTGTGAGCCGCAGATCTTTGCGAATGCCGGCGTCCACCAGGCCCGCAGGCGCAAATCTGCGTAGCAATCGCAGGCGGCCGGCGAGTCCTCCCGCTGTATAGCGGAGTTTCGGGCGAGCCGCGAGAGCGGCCTGCAGCACGGTCTCGGCCACGACCTCAGGACCGTCAGCGCCCTCGACCACCTCCTTGACTCGCTTATCGATGGCCGCGCGGACCTCGCGGTACGTGTCGAGGGGAGCGTCGGGCGCCATGAAGTTCGCGTCGAACGGCGTCTTGATGTAAGCAGGCTCAATGACCGATACCCGGATGCCCATTGTGCGCAACTCATGGTCGAGCGACTCCGAATAGCCTGCAACCGCGTGCTTGGTGGCGGAATACAGCGCCATATAGGGCATGGGTAAGAAACCCAGGACAGAGCCGATGTTGATGATGCGGCCACTGCCTTGTTGGCGCATATGGGGCAGCACGGCACGCGTCATGCGGATAATCCCGAAGAAGTTCGTATCGAAGATCGCACGGGCCTGGTCAAGCGAGCTTTCTTCTGCAGCCGCGGGGGCGACACCGAAGCCGGCGTTGTTCACCAGCAGATCGATGCGACCGTCCAAGCGCAGCACTTCTTTGACGGCTGCTTCGACGGATGCTTCGCTAGTCACGTCCAGCGGCAGCATCTCGAACGTCTGCTGGCCAGCTTGTGCACCGCGCCGGCTGGTGCCGTAGACCTTGTACCCGGCCTTGGTAAGACGGTTTGCCGTGGCTTCGCCGATGCCCGACGAGGCGCCCGTAACGAGGGCTATTCCACTTTTCATCATGTCCTTCCGGTAGTGAGGAAACTCTTTACATGGTTAGTCGAGCGTTCATCTCGCCAAAAATATGATGTTCATCATATTTTTTGACCCAACAAAAATGCACGCCGGGCAAGCGGGTTTATTCGTCAGAGGGTGCGAATTTTTTCAATGCGGCTTCAAGGAGGCTGTCCGACAACTTGGGGTCGTCGACGGCGCGCGCCAGCACCATGGTGCCGACCATGGCCGCAACGGTAATCAGTGCCTGCTCATGCGCGCCCGGCTGGCCCCAATCGGGCAATTGGCGCGCAACGACATCGATCATCTCCTTGATGCGGCGGGTGGCCGCGCGCCGAACGACCGGCGCCTGACGCGGCATCTCCGAACCAAGGGCGGAGACCGGGCAGCCCGTCTCTATGGCTTCGCGGTGCTCCTTCGAGAGATAGGCGCGCACCATCGACGGCAATGCCTGCTCCGGCGGCACGGAGGCGGCAATTTGCTCCGACAGGGCCACGGCCTCAGCACCGGCGCGGTCAGCCGCTTCGGCAAGCAGCACCTCCCGCGATGGAAAGTGAGCGTAGAAGCCGCCATGTGTCAGGCCAGCCTCTTTCATGATGTCGGCCACGCCCGTCCCGTCGTACCCGCTGCGCCGAATCGCGCGCGCGGCAACCTCGACGATGCGTTCGTGCGTAACTTCCTTACGGCTGGCGGTTTTCCGATTGAACGATGACTTTTGCATGATGGCCATCATATACCACTTCTGCACAATGTGCTGACCGGTGCAATCTCGATGGAGATCAAGGCCTCGTCGGGTTATCCCACCGAGAAAATGCTATGCCGCGCCAGCTTCTCTCACGCGAGGAACGACGTTGGAATGGCTGGTGGTTGTCGACGGGCGCCTGCCGCACCCGATTCCGTTTGTATCGCACGAGGAACGGGCATATGTGCTCAGGGCGCCTCCGATTCCGCACGTTGCTTTACAGCGGCATTCATCGCTTGAAAGTTTTGCCTGGTTTCCTCGACCACGTCTTTCGTTAGGTGACCAACAAGAATTCCCGAGAAACGCTCCGTTTGCTCAAGACGGGTGCCGCCCGTTACGGTCGACAGGTGAATGCAATGCGTCCCGTCGAAGACGCCGCGAATCCCGACGCTCCCACGCCAGCAAAGATCGTGCTCCCGGCGAACGGTCAAGACAGTTGGCTTAAACACCGTCGCGTCAGATGCCTTGCCTAGCACGATCCTGATGGTCGCTCCCTCCTTGAAATCGCCGTCAACCTGAGTGATGAACGGATTCCAGGCAGGATACGCGGCACTATCTGATACCACTTTCCAAACATCGGCAGGCGAACGATCGATGAGAATGTCGGCGTGCACGTCAAGGTCTTCATGTAGGGCAAACAAGATTCCAATGACGCCGACGACACTGGCTAAGATGCCTTTCAGTATGACCCTGCGTAAGACCATGCGAGCCCTCGGAGTATGTTGCGGTTCGCTTGCTGGCACCCCGTTCATCTTTGGACGAGGCAGCCTCTAATCAGCCGCGGTCCATGTGGCGAAAGAATAAATACAGGCTGACTGCTGCAGCGGACCAGAGCACGGCCTGCGCAATGCGCGAGCCCTTGCCCGTCCCGAACCGCTGTCTCCACAACACATTCAACCCCTCAACGGCCATGCCCGTAGCCAATAATGCAATGAGGGACACCGCTATTCCGAAGGCAGTTACCCTGCCTGTTTCATGGTACTGAATGACGAAGAGGATCAATGCAGTGGGAATCAAAAGCGATAAGCTGCGCTTGAATACTTCGGTGAGCATTGTTTCCCCGGGGACCCTTAAATTTCGCCAGATTGTACGGCCAACAACCCCGTCGAAAAAAGTAATTGGCTCGCTATGCGCCTTGCATGCGATCGAACTGATCATTGAGTCGGGCGACCGAATTGGCGAGAAAGGCCACTCTGGCATTGAGGCGGGAAAAAACCAGCGTCACGATAAGAATCGCGAACGCGAACGGAATGACGGTGGCTGCAAGCCATTGAGGTTTGACACCATTCGCTGCGCCGCAAAGCGATCCGACGGGGAAGTTGGCCGCGGCCATGCCCATGTAATGCGTGCTGGCGATACCCAAACCCATCAGGACCCCGCCCGCGAGCAAATGGAACGGCTTCAGACGTTCCCGCGCCAGGCCAAAAAGATCGGTGACGTTTGACCTTGCCCTGGCACTGGCCTACATCCGCCGCGGTGTCCCGTGTCGCGATCGGCCCGCTGAAATCGGCGTGATCGTCAACGCGCGGAACCTTTGTTCAATTCCACCGCTGCCTGAATCAGGCGGCTTAGTGCTGACTGATTCACCACTGCGCCTTCGCGGAAGTCGATGGCTCGACGAACCTTGCCCTCCAGGCTTGAATTGAAGAGGCGAGCCGGGTCCGGCAGGGAGGCACCCCGGGGGAACGTGAGCTTGACGACCTGTTTGTAGGTTTCACCTGTGCAGATCAGGCCGTGGCTGGACCAGGTTGGGGTGCTCCACTTCCATTCCTCGACAATGGTGGCGTCAGCCGCCCGGATGAGGCTGCGCAGGCTGGCGAGCAGATCGCCTCGCCAGTCGGCCAGCGACTGAATCCGGGCGTCGATGAGTTCGGACGCGGGCTCGGCGTGCACGACGGGAGCGTTCTTCATGCCAGTGGCGCCTCCTGGTCGCCTACGGAACGCTGCGAAGGGCGATGACGGGCACGGTCGCGGCTGAAGTAGGGCAGCGCAAACAGGTAGAGCCCGGTGAACACCAGCAGGGCCAGCGGCAGCAGCGGCGCGTAGGTGATCCAGGGCGGCGGCAGGCCGTGTCTCATGGCCATGGCGGTGAAATTGGCGATAACCGTCAGCGTGAAGATGATGGATACCCACCGGTGAAACTGACGAATCCATGCGCTGGTGTTCATGTCGTGCTCCTCGGCGCCTGGATCATCTTCCAGCCGTTGCCGGCGGGGTCGCGGAAACCGGCGTCGACGCTGCCAAAGCGGTCAACCGGTTCCTGAGTGAATTCCACACCGCGAGCTTTCAACTGGGCGTAGCTGGCGCGACAGTCGTCCACGGAGAGGACCAGGGGCGGCATGGCCCCCTTGGCGACCATCGCGCGCAGGATTTGCGCGGTGGCCTCGTCGTGGATCGGCGGGCCGGGTGTGAACAGGCCAAGCTGGAATGAGGGTTGATCCGGATGCTGGACCGTGAGCCAGCGGTAGGGACCGTTGCGCACGTCCGTGTGGACGCGAAAACCGAGCTTGTCGACGTAGAACGAGAGCGCTTCGTCCTGGTTATCGACATACAAACCCACCACATTGACACCTTGGTTCATGACTCCTCCTTGGTTGATGGGAGGAATGTATCGTCGGCCACGCGGCGGCGCTTCTCCAAAACTGCGATGTTGAGGTCGGGGCGCTGCGCGGCCTTCAGGACGCAGGCGGGCACGCGGTCGAGCTGAGGCTTGTTGGCCTGGGCCTCGAGGCGCAGGGCGCCAGGGCTTTGGCCGGTAATGTCGCGGAAGGTGCGGCCGAAGGTGCCGAGGCTCTCCCACCCGGTGGCGAAGGCAATGTCGGTGATACTAAGCTCGGTGTCGCGCAGGAGGGTAGTGGCCTGCTCGATGCGCCGTGTCAGCAGGTAGCGGTGCGGTGGGAGGCCGAAGGCCCGCTTGAAGGAGCGCGCGAAATGGGCTCCCGAGACGCCACTGACTTCCGCCAGGCGCTTGACGGGCCAGGCCTCGTGCGAGGCGGCGTCCATGCGGTCTTTGGCGCGCAGCAGGCGGCGCAGCAGGGCGGGGTCTTGCAACGTGTCGGCGCCGTCCCCTGCGGGGGACGAGGCAAGCGGCTGGGCGTTATGGTCTTCGCGAGGAGGCATACGTTCCGGGAGAGCTGGCGGCACGCGGGTAGTTTAAGTTGCAGCGCAGCGAACGGCTAGGGTTGAGGCGGAAATCCGTGTACGGGTACGAATCAAAGTGCGGGTTCCATGTCTTCGGAGTGCAGGCGAACGTGTCGCCACAACGGCGGATTAACCCTGCGTTCAGCCTACAGCGACAGTCTTTTTTGTTCTACGCTATATGTGCGGCCTGCAGCGCGTCCCGAAGCCCGTCCCGCATCGCGGCGATCGGTGAGGGCCTCTGAAATTGCTGCACTCGCAGATGGTCCTCCAGTGCGTTACGGTGCAACCGGCCGGAGGATGATCTCAAGTCAGATCAATCCCCTGACTAAACACCCAGGCAGCCCGGAGGGCGTTGCTCCGACCGCGGCACTGGTACTCTGGTGCACCCATCCTATGGAGACTGATGATGTCGATTCGACTAGGAGAAGACGCTCCCGATTTCACTGCTGAAACCACCGAAGGGACCATCCGATTTCACGAATGGATCGGCGACCATTGGGTGATTCTGTTTTCACATCCGAAGGATTTCACACCCGTTTGCACCACGGAACTCGGATACCTGGCGGGCCTCAAGCCAGAATTCGATAAGCGCAACACGAAAATTATCGGGCTCAGCGTCGATCCCGTCAGTGACCACAAGGAGTGGGTCAAGGATATCGCGGAGACGCAGGGCCACGAGGTCAGCTACCCACTGATCGGCGACTCGGACTTAACGGTCGCGAAGCTCTACGACATGATTCATCCCGAGGCGAGCGGCGGCCCGCGCACCGCCGTGGACAACGCGACGGTACGCTCGGTGTTTCTCATCGGGCCGGACAAGAAGGTTAAAGCGATGCTCGTCTATCCGATGAGTGCGGGCCGCAATTTCGACGAAGTGCTGCGGCTGCTCGACGCGCTCCAGCTCAACGCGAAACACACTGTGGCGACGCCGGTGAACTGGAAACCGGGTGAAGACGTGATCATTCCAACATCGGTTTCAAACGATGCCGCGATGCAAAAATATCCGCAGGGTTTCAAGACCGTGAAGCCATACTTGCGGTACGTTGAGCAACCGAAGTAAAGCGCTCATTGATTGGAGGGGCGAGCGCCAGACCGTGGAAAGTCCGGCGCCCGATGCGAGTCCGGGCGCATTGATGTGCGCGGCCTTCTGAACGGGCTGAGCCCAATTCGACCACCTGCAGGACGTTTTGGCGGCGCTGCATGGGCCGCCATTTTTAAGTGCCCGCAAGAGCGGGCCACGGAGCGAAATCGTGTTGACCTTCCGGCAGCTATTCGATCAGCAGTCTTCAACGTACACGTACCTTCTTGCCGATAGCACAACGCGCGAGGCTGTACTGATCGATCCGGTATTTGAACAGGTGCGCCGGGATGCTGCGTTGATCGAAGAGCTTGGATTGCATCTGCTTTACACCATCGACACCCACGTCCACGCCGATCACGTAACCGGTGCATGGATGTTGAATCGCCGTATAGGCAGCCGGATTGCGATATCGGCTGCGAGCGGCGCCGAAGGCGCGGACCGCTATCTGAGCCAGGGGGACAAGGTCGAGTTCGGCACGCGATACCTGGTCGTACGCGCGACACCGGGTCATACCGATGGATGCATCACACTCGTACTCGACAACGAGACCATGGCGTTTACCGGCGATTGCCTGTTGATCAGGGGCACGGGCCGCACGGATTTCCAGCGGGGCGACGCGCACGCCATGTTTCGCGCGATCCACAATCACATTTTTACGTTGCCCGCCGCGTGCCTGCTTTATCCGGCCCACGACTATCGCGGTTTGACGGTCACCAGCGTGGGCGAGGAGCGGCGCTTCAATCCACGCCTGGGCGGCGAACTGTGTGAAGACGATTTCATCGGATACATGACGAACCTGCACCTGTCGCACCCGAAGCAGATCGATGTAGCGGTGCCTGCAAACCTGAAATGCGGCCTGGCGGCGAGCTACCCCGCGCAGACGGCGGAGCCCGACTGGGCGCCACTGACATGCAGCTTTGCGGGCATCTGGGAAATCAACGCCCAGTGGCTCGAGGAAAATCTTCGTGCCGTCGAGATCGTCGACGTGCGCGAGCCCGACGAGTTCGACGGACCGCTGGGGCGCATCCCCGCAGCCACGCTCATTTCATTGGGCGAGCTCGCGACGCGTGCCGCCGAACTCTCGAAGGAGCGCCCGATCGTGACCGTCTGCCGGGCCGGCGGGCGCTCGGCGCAAGCCACGGTCATGCTGCGGCAGGCCGGGTTCGAGCGGGTTGCCAACCTTGCCGGCGGCATGCTCCGCTGGCGAGCGGAAGGCCGTGTCGTTGAAAACGCCAGCATGTAGCGGTATCTTCAGACGCGGGGGCATTTCCTCCAGACGTGCCCGGCGGTGTTTCCTCAGTTCCACGAACTCAAAGGAGATGTCAGATGGAAATCCGCGATCCTTCCCCCGGCCTCTACAACGAAGATCTCGCGCCTGCCAGGCAGCGCAACTGGGGTGCCTTCAGTATCTTCAACGTCTGGACCTCGGACGTGCACAGCCTCTGGGGCTACTACCTCGCCGCCAGCCTGTTCCTGCTGTGCGGCAGCTTTATCAACTTCGTGCTGGCGATCGGGCTCGGCTCGCTGGTGATCTTCGCGCTGATGAACCTGATCGGCTACGCCGGCGAGAAAACCGGTGTGCCGTATCCGGTGCTGGCGCGCGCCTCCTTTGGCGTGTGGGGCGCCAACCTGGCGGCAATGGTGCGCGCCGTGGTGGCCTGCTTCTGGTACGGCGCACAGACGGCAGCCGCGTCGGGCGCGATGGTCGCGCTGCTGATCCGCAGCGACAGCCTGATGGCGTTCCACAAGGGCACGCAGTTGCTTGGCCACTCAGGGCTGGAGGTGATCTGCTACGTGATCATCTGGGCGCTGCAGTTGCTCATCATCCAGAAAGGCATGGAGACGGTGCGCAAATTCCAGGACTGGGCCGGCCCGGCGGTGTGGGTCGCGATGCTGATCCTGGCAATCGGCCTGTGCGTCAAGGCCGGCGGCTTCTCTTTCAGCCATGGCATTCCGATGAACGTGCTGCTACAGAAGACCGGCGACGCCGGCGTCAGCGGCGAACCAGGCTCGTTCTGGGCACTCATGGCGGTGGGCGCAACCTGGATCACTTACTTCGCGGCGCTGTACCTGAATTTTTGCGACTTCTCGCGCTACGCGAAAAACCGCGACGCGGTGAAGAAAGGCAATCTGTGGGGGCTGCCGGTCAACCTGATCGCGTTCTCGCTGGTCGCCGGCGTCACCACCATCGCCGCCTTCAAGGTGTACGGCGAAGTGCTGCTTCACCCCGAACAGATTTCGGCCAAGTTCGACAGCTGGGTGCTGGCACTCATCGCGGCGCTGACCTTCGCTGTCGCCACGCTAGGCATTAACGTGGTGGCCAATTTTGTCTCGGCCGCGTTCGACATCTCCAATACGTTCCCCAGGCGGATCAGCTTCAAGAAGGGCGGCTACATCGCCGCGGCCATCGCGCTGGTGCTCTATCCGTTCGCGCCGTGGGAAGGTAACGCCGCGCATTTCGTCAATGCCATCGGCGCCACAATGGGCCCGCTGCTGGGGATTATTCTGGTGGACTACTACCTGGTGGCCAAGGGCAACATCAACGTCGCGGCGCTCTACCAGGAGCACGGCGAGTACCGCTACGAAGGCGGCTGGAACGTCAACGCACTGGTCTCCGTGGCGGTCGGCGGCGTGTTTTCGACCTTCCTGCCCAACTTCACCAACCTGCTGCCGGTCTGGTGGAATACCTATGGGTGGTTCTTCGGCGTGGTGATCGGCGGCGGCATGTACCTGATCATGGCGACGCTGCGGCCGCGTACCGCGATCGCGCCGACCCGCGCTTGAGGGTTTTCCTGAGGGACGGATAGGAGTGGCTCCCGGCCTCAGGCGCGCGGAACAGGCACGGCAACAATGCCGATGGTTGACGGGCGGCGGTCATGCTAGGATTTCTCGCAAACAACTCCGGAGACTGCTATGCCGTTCATCTGCGAAAACGTTGAATGTCGCGCCGTGTTGGCCCGCGGACAGGTCAGAACCGTTAGCGAGAACGAGGGGTGGTGCTTCTACTGCCCAGACTGCAAAACGAGGAACGCGTTGAACGATATCGGCGCGCCGGGCGGTCCTGTTGAGTTGAGGCAGCCGGAGAGACCTGATCTACCACACAAAGTGATTGCAACGGCTCGACCGCTGGAGGACGGCAAGTACGCGGCGCAATTGCGCGTACAAAGGGCCCTCGGTATAAGGGGCACTTACGCGGTCGAAGAGCATTGGGAACAGCTCGGCGTATTCCCTAACCCGAACGAAGCCGTCGCACATGCGAAGTCTATTGCGGCAGACTTGCTGAACCAGAAGGCATAGCCCCGATTGGAACACGGGATATAGCCGCGCACACCGTGCGCGGATCTTTACGGCCGGCCCCGGCCGTAAAGATCCGCATGACAACCTGAAGCTGGCCGACGCCGGTGCCGTAAAGTCGGCATCACTTACGAAGCTTCGGCGGAAGCGAGCTTGAGAAATAGTTTGGCTGCTTCGTTGTCGTGGGACAAAGCGCGCAGTGCAAGGGCGAGCGCTAGCTGCGCGTCGTGGGCGGCTGCGCTACGGTCCTGATCGAAGAGTTTGACGGCGTGGCGCATATGCTGCGCCGCCTGCTCATGAAGCTCCGCTGCCAGTGCGTGATGTTTTGCCGCGATTGCACTGTCTGCGCCGGCGCCGGGCGATGCAGGTGCAACCGGCGGCGTATTGGCGCTGTGCGCGCCCGCGTCGTGTGCCTGATCGATCGCGTGCAAGGTGTGGCCATGGGCCATCATCGCCTCGTGCGCGGCGTGGGCATAGTCTTTACCCCCCTCGAAATGCCGCGACGCCCCGTGGTGATATCGCGCTGCCTGCTCGTGATGTGACGCTGCGGCTTGAAGATGTTCTTTTTTGCTGTGCTTCGTGCTCATACCGGCTCCTGTACGACTGTCGGACCGACTCCGATAACGACCGATTCGAAGACGCTGTGGCGGGTCGGAAACCACTGGTTCCGAATTTACACGCACTTGCGCTCCCGATCACGTTTTCGTCGTGCGGAAAACCAGTCGTGCTGCTGACGCAAGGTAAAGCGGCGATGGGTGGTGACGGTCCTCGCAAAGACACGTGTATGCCATCTTGATCACATGATCATCGTTTGATGCCACCGCCATCCGGCGGACATCGCTCCAGCTAACGGTGACATCTGACGAATCTGTTTCAACGTTCGCGGGTCTGCCCACCGTTGCGTAAGCCGTGCACAGCGCAATCCACAAGCCAGGCAGCAATTGCTTTGCCGAGGTGTCAGGCAATTGAGCCAGGAGGATTCGCGCTGCGTGTGTCGCTGTCACCGTGTGAAGCACGGTGAAGTCTGGCGAGCGCCAGTACGCGCTAATCGTCGCCCGCGCCAGATCGTCGAGTAAGGTCACAGCGGGCGGAGGCGCAAGGATGGCATGCCTGAACCGCACATCGCTTGCAACAGCGCGCAAGCGCGACGTGATCGAGTTGCCCGGAACAGCACCATTGCCCATTGCGCATACGACGTGGTCAAACCCCGCCTCGACGTTTTCTGCTGTGCGATTCTCATCAAAACGGGCGTCAATATGCAGATGCGACGAGATTAACGCGGCCAGGCCGGAGGCGATCTCGCCGGAATGCGCCGCCTTGATGCCGTATGCCAACCGGATAAGCGCGTGAAAGGCCTGCGTTGCGGGTGCGAACGGCACCTCTTTCAGCACGGCCGCGATGACTGGGACGGAGCCGGCCTCGGCGATCCAGTCCAGAAAACAAACGCGCAAAGCGCCGAATGCAGCGGCATTGCCCAATTGCCGCGACCATTCGTGGCGGCTGACGATTGCATCGACAGGTGGTGCACTCAATGCGTATTCGCGCTCCCACCTATCGAAGAATTCCTGCAGTCGAGCGGGCGAGGCTCCCATTTCGGCCAATGCGACAAGCGCCATCGGACAATGGTTGGTCGTACCTCTAGCCATCAGATCGAAGCGAGCGTTTGCATCTAGAAGCTCATTCAACTTGAGCCTAACGGGGTCCTTACGCATCTTGCCGTCTCTCAATCAAGGGAACCAACGCATTGTGAAAGTTCAAGTAAACTTGAAGTCAAGAGAAAATGCGTGGGAGCGTCATGAACGAGACGGCGATTTCAATTGGTGAACTGGCGAAGCGCTCGGGCGTAGCGACGAGTGCGATTCGTTTCTACGAGGAACAGGGGCTGATTAGCAGTACCCGAACAGAAGGCGGCCAACGGCAGTATCGAAGGGAGGTCCTCCGCCGCGTAGGGTTCATCCGCGCCGCACAGGCTGTCGGATTGAACCTTGCGGAGATTCGTTCTGCCCTTGAAACATTGCCCGGGCAACGCACGCCGACCCGGCAGGACTGGCAACGTCTCTCGCGCGCATGGCAACCTCTGCTCCAAGAACGAATCGATGGTCTTATTGCATTGCGCGATCAGCTTGCATCCTGTGTAGGCTGCGGGTGCCTTTCGCTGAAGTCCTGTTCTCTCTATAACCCCGAAGATGTTGCCCGACGGCGGGGGAGTGGTGCGCGATATCTGATGGGCGACACCTCGCGCGCTGTGTTGGCTGACGATCAATAGCCGCAGCCTCCCGAACGCAGCCGGCGCAACATTGCCCGTCTACGTGAAACGCGCCCGTGCTGCATGTGTGCGCTGGAGCAACGGCGCGTACTCGTGCAAATCCCGTGGCGCGATGTCGAAGGCGCGACGGAATGCACGCGTAAAGCTCGACGCTTCATTGAAACCCAAGCCCGCGGCAATGTCCTGTACGTCCATATGCGGAAAGCGCACCAGCTCATCGGCTGCCATTCGCAGCCTGCGGCTACGGATATAAGCGGCCAGGCCGCCTTCATGCTCGAATATGCGGTACACGCTGGCGCGCGAGAGATGCAGCGATGCCAACACGCTGTCGGGCGACAAATCCGGATCGTGCAGATGGGTCTCGACATACCGCCGCACTTGTCCATAGACAGCAGCACGTACTGCCGCGCGGCTGTTGCCGGAAAGCCCCGCTTGACGGCTGAAAGCTGCGACGAGTAGCTCTACCGCAGTGAGAAAGGACTGGTGCGCTTCCTTCTTGCCCAGTCCGACGATTTGCCGCTTGAGCGCCACCAGATGCTCGATCAGCAGGCGTGTCAAAGGGGTGGTGGCGTGGACCCAGCGGCCATGCAGCGAGGCGGCATCGGGGAACGACCTTTCCACCAGCGCGCGTGGCACAAAAAGGAGCAGTAGCCGACCATGAAAACTTCGGATCGCGCACGGCTGATCCATGTCCAGCGCGAGGATACTTGGCACTTGCGGTATGTGCGGCGCATCGAGTTGTGGCTTGCCGCCTACGAACTGCGACGGCGGCCCCTTAAGGAACACGCTGAAGGTGATGTCGCGAAAGCTCTCGGTCGAAACCCGACCCAACGATCGCACGGCCAGGTTCGGCGCAGTGCGGAAATCGAAGAGGCTCAGGTTGTCGATCGTGTAACGGGACAGCGATGAATCGAACGTCTCCTCAACCTGCTTTGACGAAGGCTGTATGTCGTAGACCGGACTCATCCGCTCCTGCCAGGCCAGGAAGCTTTGACGGGCGTCGCCTTGAACGCTGAACGTGCTGTGCACGATGCCCGGAGCAATCGTTGGTGGCTCGGGCGGCAACAACAAGCGGCTTAGCGGTGTGGCGGTGTGTTGCGGATCGTCGTTCAAGGCCGTGCTCGTCGTTGATTTTCGTCCAGTTTTGATCCGCCCCGTGCGGCTGAACTTTATGCTGAGCCACTAGCCCGCTCGGAACGCGCTAGTGTAGGTATCCCAGCATATCAGGAACGGGCGTTTACTGAGACGGGCGGTCAAGTGCGTTCGCGGATGGCTGAAACAATGGTCACGCAACGATATAAAAAATTTAAAAAGGCCTGAGAGAATATGAGGATTAAAAGCAAATGGGGAAGGGGTATTCACGAAGGAAAAGTCGTTTCCGTTGTGGACGGTAAGCGGCTTTTCATCCAGCTACACTCCGCGATGGAGACGCTCTCGCTGGGCAAGATAGCAACTCGTCGAAGCCAAAGCGTGCTGACCGTCGCGATCGACAATGTGCAGAAAATAGCGGATCACATGAGTGAGCCGTTTATTCATGCGAAACGAGACGATGTTGTGGTGCTGCTGTATGCGAGTGATGAGACTCGGATGGCGGCGCTGGCCGTGCTTGGCTTGCGTGATGCATAGGTCGGTGCGCTGGAAATGATCGCGACGGTCGCCACGGGTTCGTGCCAGCGCGCCTGCGCATCTTCGATCGCGCCGTTCGCACATGGCTACCCATGAGCGCGTTGCGCCGCAAGCTATGCGCACTCTCAAGCCGACGCGGTCTCGTGATCCGGTACAGCGGTAACAATGTCAAAATGCTTTTTGCCTCAGCCGCCGGTGGCTTTCGTTAGAATCTGTTTTCGATCCTTATATTCGTCTATAACCGGAGACAAACGTGCCAGGCTTACTTCCCGATGTCGACCGCGAGGGACTCCTCGAATATTCAGTCGTTTACACCGACCGCTCAATCAATCATATGTCGCAGCTCTTTCAAGGAGTCATGCGCGATATTTCCGATTCTTTGAAGAAAGTCTACAACGCGAAGTCGGCCGTTGTCGTCCCGGGCAGCGGGACCTTCGGCATGGAAGCCGTTGCCCGGCAGTTCGCAACAAACAGGAAGTGTCTTGTCATCCGGAATGGCTGGTTCAGTTTTCGCTGGTCGCAGATTTTCGACATGGGCGGCATTCCGTCTGAATCGATCGTGCTGAAGGCGCGCCCGGTCGAACAAGGGAGACAAGCTGCCTACGCACCGCCACCGATCGAAGACGTGGTCGCTGCGATCAGGGAAAACAAGCCGGATCTGGTCTTTGCGCCGCATGTCGAAACCGCATCCGGGATCATGCTGCCTGACGCTTATTTGCGCGCGGTGGCCGACGCTGTGCATGCCGTCGACGGCATGTTTGTACTGGATTGCATTGCTTCCGGCACGGTCTGGGTCGACATGAAGGCGAGCGGCGTTGACGTCCTGATCAGCGCGCCGCAAAAGGGATGGAGCGCGTCACCGTGCTGCGGACTGGTCATGCTTAGCCCCCTTGCCCGCGAAAGAATCGACGAAACAACTAGCACCAGTTTCGCTTGTGATCTTCGCAAATGGCTGCAGATCATGGAAGCCTACGAGAACGGTGCGTTCGCGTACCACGCAACGATGCCCACGGACAGTCTGGCTACGTTGCGTGACGTCATGAAGGAGACCGAGGCATACGGCTTCGATAAAGTGAGAGCAGAGCAGCTTGAACTCGGCAAGCGCGTTCGCTCACTCCTCGTGGACAACGGTTTCAAAAGCGTGGCGGCCGAAGGTTTTGAAGCTCCGGGCGTCGTTGTCAGCTACACGGACGATGACGGAATACGATCCGGCAAGAAGTTCGCTGATGCCGGCTTGCAGATCGCGCCTGGTGTTCCCCTTCAATGCGACGAGCCTGAAGATTTCAAGACCTTCCGCATCGGATTATTCGGCTTGGACAAACTGCATGACGTTGAAGGTGCGGTGGCCAGGCTCGCGAAGGCGCTGGACAGTATTCTTTAGGGCGGTTTTTCTTTTTGCGGAGGATGTGCGTATTGCTCGTTATCGCAACTGCTTCGGCGGGAGGGACCCGAAGCCTAGCGGGCAGGCTATGCGCACTATTCGGCCAGAGCGGACGCTCGTCGCTGCGCGGTATCACCGATGAGTGTCCGCTTCCGGATAGTTTTGCGTCAGGCAGTAGCCGGCCAGAAGGCGCCGTTCACGAGTCAAATTGATCGGCCGTTCGAACGGCCGATCGTAGCGCGAAACTGCCGATTCGTGGCCTACCGGCGCCACGCATCGATTCGAGACTCCTCGAGCCGCAGCGGATCCGCGCATACCGTGTCGGCGCCGGGCCGTTTGTTCGGCTGGGTTTGCAACAAGCGTCACAATGACCTCGATGGCGAGGTAACCATGATGGGCCTATGCCGCGAGCGAATCTTCCGCAAGATTTCACGGAGACACGAAAACACCGACGCGTTGGTGGCACCGGACGCGAGCCAAGGCTGAGCATCGACAGTCGACGCGCGCCGGCCGGAACAAGGGGCGAGTGCCGCGCAGCCCACGAGTATCCGACCGACCTTAGCCAGCGATTAGCCAGTCAGCATCTCCGAGAGCCAGTTCAAATCCGATAGGCCCCGCGAGCGGTGGGCTCCCGGTTCGCGTTAAGCGCCGATGATGTTGCTCAGACGATCTCAATTGCCAGCGCCGTGGCCTCGCCGCCGCCGATGCACAGACCCGCCACGCCTCTATTCTCGCCGCGCTGGCGGAGCGCGCCGAGCAGCGTCACGACAAGGCGCGCGCCGGTCGCGCCGATCGGGTGACCCAGCGCGCAAGCACCGCCATGCACATTCACGCGCTCATGCGAAAGCGCCAGCTCGCGCATCGCGGCCATGACGACCACGGCGAATGCCTCATTGATTTCCCACAGGTCGACATCGCTCGCCTGCCACCCCACCTTGGCTAGCAGCTTCTGAATGGCGCCCACAGGCGCAGTGGTGAACCACGCTGGCTCCTGAGAGTGTGTGGCGTGTCCACGGATAACGGCCAGCGGCGATAAGCCACGCTCGCGCGCGGTTGACTGGCGCATCAGAACCAAAGCCGCTGCACCGTCGGAGATGGAACTGGAATTCGCTGCCGTGACTGTGCCGTCCTTTCCAAAGGCGGGTTTGAGGCTGGGGATCCTGGCCAGTTGCGCCTTCGCAGGCGCCTCGTCTTCGTCGATGAGTATCTCGCCGTTGCGACCCGGCGCGGTCACCGGCGCGAGCTCCCACCGGAACAGGCCGTCGCGCTGCGCCTGCTGCGCGCGCAGCGTGGAGGTGGAAGCGAAGGCGTCCTGCGCCTCGCGCGTGAAACCGAAGTGGCGTGCGCAGTCCTCGGCGAAGGTGCCCATGAGGCGGCCATCGGAGGCGAGGCCGTAGTGATCCTCCAGGCCGTCGAAGAACATGTGGTCCAGTACCTGGCCGTGTCCCAGACGCTGGCCCGAACGGGCCTTGGGCAACAGGTACGGTGCGTTGCTCATGGATTCCATGCCGCCCGCCACGATTATCCGTTGACACCCGCTGAGCAGCAGATCGTGCGCCAGCATCGTTGCCTTCATACCCGAGCCGCAGACCTTGTTGATCGTGGTGCAGCCCGACGATACCGGCAAACCCGCGCTGAGCGACGCCTGGCGCGCGGGCGCCTGACCGAGGCCTGCGGGCAGCACGCAGCCCATGAACACCTCATCGACGGCGTCGGGTTGCAGCCCGGCACGTTGCACTGCGGCGCGGATAGCGTGGGCGCCCAGCACAGGCGCCGTCAGAGAAGCGAAGTTGCCCTGGAATCCACCCAGCGGCGTGCGGGCAGCAGCGACGATCACGACGGGATCATTCGAAGTCGAAGAGGCAGGCATGCGAGTCTCCATTCGCCGCTTCGTGGCGGCTTTGCAAGGGGTGAGGAAAGTGTCGTCGTCGATGAATCATCTGAGCCAATCGGGATTGGGCGGCTCAGGGGACTCGAGCACGGCGGCAGCAGGAATAACGATGCGCACTCCAGGCACTGACCAGGTTCACCTGGCCGCCATGCGGATGGCGCCATCAAGGCGAATCACCTCGCCGTTGAGGTAGGTGTTTTCGAGGATGTGCAGCACAAGGCCCGCGAATTCTTCAGGTCGACCAAGGCGCGCGGGAAAAGGGACCATCTTCCCGAGGGCGTCTTGTACTTCTGTGGGCATGCCTTTGAGCATCGGCGTCTCCATGATTCCGGGCGCGACGGCGATCACGCGAATGCCATGACGGGCCAATTCCCGCGCGACGGGCAGCGTCATTGCTACCACACCGCCTTTGGAAGCAGCGTAGCCCGCTTGCCCGATCTGGCCATCGAAGGCCGCGACCGAAGCGGTATTGATGATGACCCCGCGCTCGCCGTCGGTCTCGGGCATGTTCCCGGCCATGCAGGCTGCGGCCAGCCGTACCATGTTGAAGGCGCCGATCAGGTTGATCTGAACGGTGCGCGCGAAACTCTCTAGCCGGTGCGGGCCTTCGCGTCCGAGCACTTTCTCGGCGGGGGCAACGCCTGCGCAATTGATCAGGCCATTCAGCGCGCCGAAGGTGTCGCAAAACGCGGCCAACGCACACTCAGCGCTCGCTGAGTCGGATATGTCGACCTTGGCGAAGTGGGCATTGCCGCCCAGTTCCGCCGCGAGCGCGGCACCGGCGTCCTCGTCGACGTCTATCAGCAGCACGCAGGCGCCGCCCGCCACCAGACGGCGCGCCGTGGCTGCGCCGAGCCCTGAGGCGCCACCTGTGACGACGAAACTTTTCCCTTGAATCTGCACTTCTGTCTCCCGGAAGTGACCACCTCGACGCGCACGGTACCGGGCCCGTGCTTCGCTGTGAGCACGGAATGCCGGAGCCATGCGTCCCGTTGGACGGTCATGTGATGCGACCGGCACGCTGCATGGCCCCGGCCGACAAAGCCATATTTGCGACGATCAACTGGCTGGTCATGGTAAGCGGCACGCGAAAGCACGCCCATGCCCATAGACCTCTTCATGCGTGCGCCTTTCGGACATATCGTGCCGGGATTGCGTCGCTCCCAGCGTTCCTTGCCCGATGACTGCTCGTGCTCAGTCGTACCAGGTTTCGCTTGGGCGCGGTAGCGATTAACATAAGTACACTTTCTGTGGGTGGACCCTGACCATGAATGAGGCTCAAGACAAGGGCACAACCTCTATCGGCCTGGTGCGTGAAGCAATTCTCGTTGCCACGCAACGTAATCTCGATGTAGCGGCCGTTCTCCAGCACGCTGGAATCGCGGCGGAATTGTTGAATGCGCCGAGAGCCCGTGTGCCGGCGTTAGCCTTTTCGCGCGTGTGGGCGGCTCTGGCCGACTTGATGGACGACGAGTTCTTTGGTCTCGACAGCCACGCACTGCGGCGGGGCAGTTACGCTCTGATGTGTCATGCCGTGCTGCATGCCGACAATCTGGAGCACGCGCTGCGTCGCATGCTGAAGTTCCTGCGTGCGGTTCTCGACGACATTCATGGGGAGTTGCGCTGCGAAGGCGAGCATGCACTGATCATCCTGCATGACGATGGGCGGACGCGCCGCCTCTTTGCCTACGGGACCTGGTTCATCCTCGTACATGGCCTTGCGTGCTGGCTGGCGCGCAGACGGATTCCGCTGATCGAGATGAGGTTTCGCGCTTCCGCGCCAATCGATGACAGCGACTACCGCATGCGCTTCTGCGAGGATGTGACGTTCTCCGCGGAACAAACCCTGATCCGTTTCGACCGCAGTTTTCTCGACCTGAAACTATCCGGGACGGAAGAGAGCCTGCGTGCATTTCTGCACAACGCACCAGCCAATATCCTGGTCAAATATCGCAACGAATCCAGCACTACGGTCCTGGTGAGACGCCGACTCAGAAACCAGGCCCCCGACGACTGGCCCGACCTTGACGCGCTATCGCGACTACTGAATCTGTCCGTGGCCACGCTGCAACGCCGCCTGTTGGCCGAAGGTACGAACTATCGGCAACTGAAAGACGAATTGCGCCGTGACATCGCGATCGAGTTGTTTTCCAGCAGTTCTCTCACGGTGGCGGAAGTCGCTGCACGGACCGGATTTCAGGAAACGAGTGCTTTCCACCGGGCCTTCAGGAAGTGGACCGGGGCCAGTCCGGGAATGTACCGTCATGGCAGGGCGAATTCTTAACCGTTAGAACTCGCAGCGTCGTCATCACACTGTTCATGCGTTCAGAGGTGCTTGCACGTTTGAACGGTCGAAAGATTTCATTCTCTTCTCCAAATCACGTCTCGCGCGAACGCTCATTCGATTAAAGCGCAGGTGTCCACACGCCTCATGAAAACTGAGGTCGGCGGACATGGATCGGTGCGCCAACCAGGCTGACACTTCACTCGCGTTCGGCAAATCAAAAGACGCCTCGC
Source organism: Paraburkholderia haematera (assembly GCF_905220975.1). Taxonomy (GTDB): domain Bacteria; phylum Pseudomonadota; class Gammaproteobacteria; order Burkholderiales; family Burkholderiaceae; genus Paraburkholderia; species Paraburkholderia haematera. The sequence goes on from NZ_CAJNBK010000006.1 coordinate 352,310, forward strand.
GCCCGGTTGCGCAAGTAACCGAGTCAGTCATTGCGGTACAAAAAATATACGGAGACGAGAATGAGAACCCGGTTCAGAAGCCGCCGAAGCTCGGCGATTGTGGGTGCATTATTCGCCGCATCGGCTATTGCCGTATCCGGCTGCGGCGGCAATGACTCCGCACCGGCAAACGCCGCGGCCGCGACCCCAGCCGCGAAATGCAGTGCGTTGACTGGTATCACTATTCCCGCTGGCTCGATCGGATTGCCGACAACGGGTGCCACGGTCGTGTCCGCGACGCTCGTTGCCGATACCGATCCTGGTAACAACAATGGCGAGTACTGCAAAGTGCTCGGAAGTATTCATCCGATGGATTTCAATGCGCCCGATATCCGGGCGGAGGTGGATCTACCGACTAACTTTAACGGGAAATCCGTTCACTTCGGCGGTGGGGGATTTGACGGCACCATTCCCGATACTGAGGGCTCTCCCGCCGATGGGTTCTTGACCGGCGCAGAGCCCGCAGGCGTCAGTACACCGTTGCGCAGAGGGTATGTGACTTTCGGGAGCGACAGCGGACATGAGGCAAACGCCTTCGACGGTACTTTTGCAACAAACGATGAGGCACTCGCCAACTACGCAGGCGACCACATCAAGAAGACACATGACTTCGCAGCCTACCTCGCAAAGGCAAGATATGGCTCCGACTTCGTTCACAGCTATTTTATTGGTGGATCGAGCGGAGGCCGGCAAGGTCTGATTGCGGCGCAACGATTCCCGCACGACTACGACGGCATCATTTCGACATTTCCCGCTTCAGGAATAACAGGACTATGGCTGCAGATGGGCAGGATCTCGCGATCTCTGCTCGCACCCGGAGGATACGTCACACCTGCTAAAGGCAAGGCGCTTCTCGCAGCGGTCATGAAGCAATGCGACGCTCTGGATGGCGCGGCTGACGGCATCATCAGTAACCCCGCGGCGTGCGTATTCGATCCGGCAACGATTCGCTGCTCTGGCGGGGTCGACACGGGTGATAGCTGCTTGTCGGACGCACAAATCAATACGATGACCACTGCTGGCACGCCGCTTAACTTTAGCTTCAACCTGGCAAACGGAATTCAGTCATTCCCCGCATTTAGCGCGTTCACGGGAGCAGACTTCTGGTCCGTTGGCTTTGCATGGGGCGCGTCAGCCACCGATGCGATAGTCGAGCCTGGCGTGTTCGGCAAAAGCGCGTTTTACTACACGTTTTCAAATGACATGCTTCGGTTCGCGGTTGCTCGCGACCCCGGTTTGAGCATTCTCAACTTTAATCCAGCCAACCCCGGATTATTGACCTCGCGCGTGCAGGCGGTCAGCGCGCTCATGGACAGCACGAGCACCGACCTGAGTCAATTCGAGGCCCGCGGCGGCAAGATCATTATGCAGCACGGACAATCGGACCAGTTCATTCCGGCGCAATTGTCGATTGATTACTACGACCGACTGGTGTCCCGGTTCGGGCAGGGACCACTGGGTCAATTTCTAAAGTTCTACCTGGTGCCGGGCGCGGCGCACGGTGTCGGCGGGCAATTCAATGGTTCATATGACGGTCTGACGGCATTGGACAACTGGGTGACGAAAGGCGCCGAGCCCAAAAATCTGATTATCACCGACCTGACTCCGCCGACAGCCGGACGCACGCGGCCAATGTGCGAATACCCACAGTGGCCCAAATACGTCGGCGGCGACCAGAACCTTGCGGCCAGCTTCGTGTGCTCTAACTAAGCGGGCTAGAAGCGCACGCCTAGTGCGGTTCCGAGCAGTAGCGTTACGTCGGGACCGCCAGTGTCACAACACCGCAAACGCAGGTGTTCGGCGACCTCACTCATCTTGAAGTTAATGGACATCGACTGCCAGGAGCCTTCGCCGGACACTGGTTGCAACACAGCGGCCTGCGCGGACTTCGGCCACGACATTAAACCAAAGGAGACAAGCATGAACCAGATCGATGTTCATTCACTCGCGGGCCAGGCCAGGTTCAACGGCTTGCACAGGCTGGTCCTGTTCTGGTGCGTGTTGATGCTGATAGTCGACGGCTACGATCTCGCCATCGTCGGTGCAGCGTTGCCGTCGATCATGAAGGGCATGCACATCGACGCGACCAGTGCCGGCATCATGGCCGCATCGGCACTTTGTGGCGTCATGCTCGGAGCTATTTTTCTTGGCACGCTGGCTGACCGTTTTGGCCGCCCGATGATGATCTGCGTTTGTGTGGCTCTGTTCAGCCTCTTTACAGCCGCCGCTGGGCTGACGAACGATCCCGTCAGTTTCAGCGTAACCCGATTCATTGCGGGCCTCGGCATTGGAGGCGTCTTGCCGATCGTCACCGCGCAGATGGCGGAGTTCTCGCCTGACCGACTGCGCACTCGATTGGTCACACTCGTATTCGCCGGATACTCGGTCGGCGGCATTCTGGTCGCGCTGACTGCAAAGCAGCTTATCGGCAGCTATGGCTGGCAATCCGTCTTTTTTGCCGCGGGTCTGCCTGTCCTGCTGATCCCGTTCATCATTAAAACGATGCCTCATTCGATGACCTTTCTGGTCAAGAACGGCCGACGTAATGAACTCCGTATGCTCGTGAAGCGCCTGGTGCCCGACTATCCGGTGAGTGACGACGAGCAGTTTGCAGGACCGTCGTCGGACAAGAGCAAGGACGTTTCCGTGCGACGACTCTTTCAGGACGGCCGCGCTTTCAGTACTACGATGATGTGGGTCGCATTCATGACGGGCCTTTTCATGGTGTACGCGCTGAGTTCGTGGTTGACCAAGCTCATGGCAATGGCGGGATACAGCCTCGGTTCAGCTTTGAACTTCGTGATCGTGTTTAACGTCGGCGCCATTGCGGGTGCGATTCTCGGCGGCTGGCTGGGCGACAGGGTCAATATCAAGCGGGTGCTGATCGCGTTCTACGTCGTGGGAGCCGTTGCACTCTCGCTGATGGGATACACGAAATCGACAGCGTCATTGTTTGTCGTTGTATTCGTTGTGGGCGCATCGACGCTGGGTACTCAATTGCTCGCCTATGCTTATGCGGGCGGTTTCTATCCTCATGCGATCCGCTCTACGGGTGTTGGCTTTGCTTCTGGCGTGGGCCGCATCGGCGCGATCGTGGCGCCGGTGCTCATCGGCTGGCTTGTGTCTTTGAAGCTGCCGCTGGAACAGAACTTCATGGCAATCGGCGTGGCGGGTCTTATTGGTGCCATGGCCGTGACGCTGATCGATCACGCGCGCGCCGATTCCTATCGCGGACGCAGTGCGACTATTCCCGCAGTTCAGCGCAGTGCAGGGCGCTAATTGCGACTATTGCAGGTTATTCACTAGAGAAGCCACGTCCACGCGGCAGTACATTTTCAACATGCAGAAAGAAATGGATCGTCTATCTCCGCCTCCTTTCACCTCGTTTATCGACGTCAGTCGAGCCGTCGACTGGGCGCTCGTCACCCGGCGCAGCGTTCGTGCCTTCTTGCCGACACCGGTTGCGCGCGAGGACATCGAGTCCATCCTGGAGGTCGCGCGCTTCAGTGCTACCGGCGTCAACATCCAGCCGTGGCATGTGCATGTCGTGACAGGCGCGATGAAGTCGCGCCTGTCTGCGGTCATCAACGAGATCAATGACGATCCCGCCCGCAGTTCCGACCTCGACGAGCCCTACGACTACTATCCGCGCGAATGGATCGCGCCGTATGTGGACCGCCGCCGCAAGGTCGGTTGGAACCTGTACGGGTTGCTCGGCATCGAGAAGGGCGACAAGGAACGAATGCACGTCCAGCACGGCCGCAACTATCGCTTCTTCGATGCACCCGTCGGCCTGTTTTTTACAGTGGACCGCGTCATGCGCGAAGGCAGTCTGCTGGACACCGGCATGTTCCTGCAAAGCGTGATGCTCGCTGCTCGCGCGCGTGGCCTCGACACTTGCCCGCAAGCGGCTTTCAACAAATTCCACCGCGTGATCGCCGACGAACTGTCGATTCCCGATAACCAGATGCTGGTCTGCGGAATGAGCCTGGGTTATGCCGATCACGACTGCATCGAGAATTCGCTAGTGACGGACCGTGTCCCAGTGAGCGATTTCACTACTTTCTATAATGAATGAACGGAGACAAAGTCATGAGTGCAAAGGCCTACTCGCGAGGTCTCGAGAAGAACCCGGCGAACCACGTTCCGTTGACGCCATTGACCTTTCTCGATCGAACCGCCGACGTCTATCCGCAACGAACCGCGATCATTCATGGCGAATTCCGGCAGACGTGGGCGACGACCCGCGAGCGTTGCTACCGCCTCGCGTCGGCGCTCGTTCAATTGGGAATCGAGCCGGGCGATACCGTGTCGATCATCGCACCCAATACACCGGCCATGCTCGAGGCGCACTTCGGCGTGCCGCTCTCGGGGGCCGTGCTCAATGCCATCAATTGCCGTCTCGATGCTGACGGCGTCGCGTTTATCCTGCGCCACGGCGAATGCAAGCTTCTGCTGGTGGACCGCGAGTTTGCCGCGCTGGTCGAAAAAGCGTTGCAGTCAGTCCCGAATCCGCCGCGTCTCGTCGACATCAACGATCACGAAGCGCCCGACGGTGCCGCCATCGGCGAAACCGATTATGAATCGCTGCTCGCCAGCGGCGACCCGGCATTTGCCGGCCGTGGCCCCGTCGACGAATGGACGCCGATCGCGTTGAACTACACCTCGGGCACGACAGGAGATCCGAAGGGCGTCGTTCCGAGCCATCGCGGCACGTATCTAATGAGCCTGCTGCAGATGACGAACTGGCCGCTCCCGCGTGCGCCGATTTATCTGTGGACGCTTCCCATGTTCCATGCCAACGGCTGGTGCTTCACATGGGCGATTACTGCCGCGGCGGGAACGCATGTATGCCTGCGCAAAGTCAACGCGGCCAATATCCTTTCGGCGATCGGGAAACATGGCGTCGATCATTTTTGTGCGGCGCCGATTGTTCTCGCAGGCATCGCTAGCATGCCGCAGTCGCAACGTCAGCCGCTGCCGCGTCGAGTGCGCGTTCTCACCGCCGGTTCGCCGGCGCCGGCAGCGGTTCTGGAGGCCGTCGGCGCGATGGGTTTCGACGTCGATCACGTGTTTGGAATTACCGAGATCTCCGGCACGCCGATCAGCTGCGCATGGCACGATGAGTGGGATGCGTTGCCGCCGGAGCAGCAAGGGAAATTGAAAGCGCGACAAGGCGTGCGTGCAGCAGCGTTCGAGAAAATGTCGGTTGCCGATCTCGCGACGCTCGAACCCGTGCCAGCCGATAGCCAGTCCTGCGGCGAAGTTCTCGTGCGCGGCAATACGGTGATGATGGGATATCTGAAGAATACCGACGCAACCGAAAAAGCTTTCGCCGGCGGTTGGTTTCATACCGGAGATCTGGCGGTCGTTCATCCAGACGGCTATATCCAGATCACCGACCGCTCGAAGGACGTCATCATCTCGGGTGGGGAAAACATTTCATCTGTGGAAGTGGAAGAGGTGATCTACCGCATGTCGGGCGTGCTGAACGCAGCCGTGGTCGCGCAGCCGGACGACACATGGGGCGAGACGCCTTGCGCCTTTATCGAACTGAAGCCGGATGCGCCGCACATCACGGAGCAGGACGTCATCTCGTTCTGCCGTGAAAGACTGGCGCATTTCAAATGCCCGCGCCGAGTGATTTTCGGCGAATTGCCGAAAACCGCTACGGGGAAGATCCAGAAGTTTCGTTTGCGCGAGCAGGCGGGCAGCCGAATAGCAATTACCCGATTGGCAGGATGACACGGGTTGGTCTTCCGGACCCGTCATGGGCTGCACACTGCGACTACCGTCTGCCGCGCCAGCAATGGCGCGTATTCGTATCGTAGGTATGCGCGATAGATGGAGATAGACCGTGCAAAGCTACCTTCATCGCGTTCTGGCTTTGGATGGACCTCAGCCCTGGTGTCCATCAGAAACCGGTCAACTCAAGGAGAAAATGATGAGCAAAGATTTCAGTGATGAATCGGCGGCCCTGGAAGCCACCGTGATGGAATACATGACCGCGTTCATGCGCGCCGATATCCCTGCCGTGCTCGCGACTTATGCTGAGGACGGCGTGCTGATGGCCCCCATCGGACCGGCGATCGAAGGCAAGAAGCAGCTTGCCGAGATGTATCCGGGCCTGTTCGACGCAGTCGATTTCAACATGGTTCCTAAGGTAACGGAAGTCCTTCAGACGAGCGCCGACTGGGGCTTTGTTCGCTCTGCGACCGAGGGCACTCAAACAAACAAGGCGACCGGCGACACCGAGACTGCCAAATATCTGGAGCTGTTCCTGCTCCGCAAATCGGAAACTGGTGCGTGGCAGATCGTCCGATACAACACCACGCAGATCCCCGCGGCATAGGCAGCGTTTGAATGAGAACCCGACTCGACCCTCATCGACGATCAGGGCCGAGCCGGTCGATCAATCCTCCTAACTGGGAAAGGCAGCTAACTCATTCGACCGGCGGAATCGAGATTGATACGCCTATTCAGAGCCGCGAGGACCGTGGCGATCGAGCCTACGTGCAGGAAATCGTGGTAACTGCGCAGAAGCGGAGCGAGCGGATCAACGAGGTTCCGCTGTCTGTCACCGCCGTGGCGTGCGACGCCCTCGCACGTTGCGGGGTAACCTCGGCACTTGACCTGGAATGCGTTGTTCCCGGATTTACCTATCAGCCCAGCAATACAGAATGCGTCGTCCGGATTTGCCGGGGCATTGAGCTTATGCACGCGCGGGCGTTTCGAACCGGGCGGTTGCGGAGACCTGGCTTGGACACAGCCGAGTCCGAACGGCTGTACGACCGTCTCGTCGAGAGCGTCGCAACCCTCGTCTAGCTCCTGCCGTTATGCCAGGGCGGTGACCGGGCCAGTTCCGGACGTGCGATCGCACTTGCACCTGCGCCCAGACATCGGAGCGCCTGCTCAGGTTCAGTTAATGGACTGTCATGAACTGTGCCGCCTTGATTCCCGGCGGGAGCCATCTGGAATCGAAGCGCCACGGCGTCCGGCTGACTTACGCAAAGAACCGGGGCAGCGCATCATCGCAGTGTCAATCCTTCTCTGGGTTGACGACGCGTATGGGACGAGTCCCGATACGCGCTCCCGTGACCTCGTCGACCGCCACCGCCCTGATCTCTGTTCCTGTTTCCGCATCGAGAAAGCGAACCAGCTTGCCATCGCCACGGTATTGCCGTCCCCAAGCACCGATCATGAAGAGCACCGGCAGAAAATCTCGCCCGGCAGCCGTCAGCAAGTACTCCTCGCGCGGCGGGCGCTCAGAGTAGCGGCGTTTTTCCAGTAGTCCCTCCTCTGTCAGAGTTGCCAGTCGCCGGGTCAGCATGGTCGGTGCAATGCCCAGACTTTTGCGGAACTGGTCAAAACGCGTGAGTCCGGCATGGGCATCGCGCAAGATAAGGAGGGCCCACGCGTCGCCCGCGACACTCAGGCTGCGCGCGATCGGACACGGTTCATCGCAGAGATTTCTGTCGTCCATACTATTTTGATAGTGACATGGCTTTGATTTGCCAGTATAGTCGATTTCAATTTGATAGTGACGCGGACGGCCCGCGCAAGGAGCTTGAAATGACCGACAAAAAGCATTTGGGTATCGCCCTTGTCACAGGCGCGTCTTCGGGTATCGGCCAGGCCGCGGCGCAGCGACTGGCCGAGGCCGGCTACAAGGTTTTCGGCACCAGCCGGCGGTCAAGCCCAGCGGGCGGACATCCGTTCGACATGCTGACGCTCGACGTGACGAGCGATGAATCCGTCGACGCCGCGGTCGCCCAGATTTTGCGGCGTGCCGGCCGCATCGATCTGCTCGTGAACAACGCCGGCTTCGGCGTCGCGCCCGCCGGCGCGGAAGAAAGCTCGATTGCGCAGGCCCAGTCGATCTTCGATACGAATTTCTTTGGCGTCGTCCGGATGACCCGCGCGGTCGTGCCTTACATGCGGCGCCAGGGAAGCGGCCGCATCATCAACATCGGCTCAGTGCTGGGTTTCGTGCCCATGCCGTACGGGGCGCTCTACGCGGCAACGAAGCATGCAATTGAGGGCTATTCCGAATCGCTCGATCATGAATTGCGCGGGTGGGGCATCCGTGTGTCGGTCATCGAGCCGGCTTACACGAAGACGCCGTTCGACGCGAACTTCCTGCAACCCGACGCCACGCTCGATGCGTATCGCGAAGCCCGTGCGGTCGTCAGCAAACGGATCAATGAAGTGATGGCAACCGCGACGGAGCCTTCGGTGGTCGCTGAGGTCGTGTTAAAGGCGGCAGTCGCGGCGAAGCCGAAGCTGCGCTACCCAGCCGGCGCGCTCGCGAGCCGTCTGCAAATGCTGCGGAGATTCGCGCCGGCCGGCCTCGTGGATGCCGGACTTCGTAAAGATCTGCGACTCGACACGATACCTGCGTCCCAGTCGGTAAGCCCGCTTTTGCAAGAGTGAAAAACCATCGAGCGCCAATCACACCAGGGACCAGAAAAGCTCATGAGAGCATTCATTCTCGAACGCTACGGACGCAAGGATGGCGCGCGTATCGGCGAGGTGCCGGAGCCGCAACAACGCGACGACGACGTCTTGATTCAGGTCCACGCCGCCAGCCTTAACGTTCTGGATTCCAAAATACGCGACGGCGAGTTCAAGCTCATTTTGCCGTATCGCTTGCCGCTGATCCTCGGCAACGATGTGGCTGGCGTGGTCGTGCGAGTTGGACCGCGTGTGCAGCGATTCAAGGTCGGCGACGAAGTCTACGCGCGGCCGGATAAAGATCGCATTGGCGCGTTTGCCGAGCTGATTGCAGTGAAAGAAGCGGACTTGTCCAGCAAGCCGAACACACTCACCATGGAAGAGGCCGCCTCCATTCCGCTGGTTGGTCTGACTGCGTGGCAAGCGTTGATCGAAAAAGCGCAGCTCCGAAAAGGACAAAAGGTTCTCATTCATGCAGGTTCCGGCGGTGTCGGAACGTTCGGGATCCAACTGGCGAAGCATCTAGGTGCATTCGTGGCGACGACAACGAGCACGGCGAACGTGGAATGGGTGAAGCGACTCGGTGCCGACGTCGTTATCGATTACAGGAAGGACGACTTCGAGAAGATGCTTGCCGATTATGACGTCGTGATAAACAGCCTGGACGCGGCGACGTTGCGCAAATCCCTTCGTGTGCTGAGACCCGGCGGACGGCTCATTTCCATCTCGGGGCCGCCGGACGGTGGCTTCGGAGAGGAGCTTGGTCTGCCGCGCTTCCTCAGACTGGCGATGCTTCTACTGAGCTACCGAATCAGGAGGGAAGCTAAACGCCTCAAAGTCAGCTATTCGTTCCTGTTCATGCGGGCAAGTGGAGATCAGCTACGGCAGATCACGTCGCTCATCGACGCCGGGGTTATACGCCCAGTCGTGGATCGCATCTTTCCATTCGATTCGATCAGAGAGGCCATGGCCTACGTCGATATTGGACGGACCAAAGGCAAGGTGGTTGTCAAGATGAGGTGATTGGCGCGCTGCGTTACGATGGACTTCCGCCATAGATAACAGCCAGTTCGCCTAATATGGCATTCGGGTGCGAATGGCCGTTCCGCCGCTGGAAGCAGCCGTCGGAGTTGCGGAGTGTTGAGTGGCGGATGTGGGTCGACTTCAGTCCTCCGCGTTTCCCGAGAGCAGTCGTACGATGGGCTGCGATTGGCAGGGCGTCAACGTCAGTTGAGGGTGTAATTAGTTTTGTGTAAACGGTCATTTGGCAGGAGACTGCCAGTAACAGGAGCGACGATGACCGTAGCGAAACGCAACAAACGAGTGAAACCCGATCCTGAG
>NZ_CAJNBK010000007.1 GCF_905220975.1 Paraburkholderia haematera
GATACGCGTCAAATTCGTCGATATCTTCTCTCATCGCGATCATCCAAAGTCTGTATTATTCAATACTACCAGGTATCGCTTTGATGTGAATATTTTATTGACACAGTAAGATTAGCACGCTGTCGAGAAATACGGCAAGTTCAATGACCGGCATGAGCTCGACGAGCAGCGCTTCAGCTTCGTCCAGCCGGCCCTGTTCATAACGCAATTGGGCAATCATCGGGGCGCACATCGCTGCCGCTATCGAATGCGGGCCCGAATGCTGCACGGCAAGCTCCATGGCTTCGTTGAAACGGCGCTCGGCGAGCGGGAAGTGGAGTTGTTGCATTTCCACATGGCCGAGCAGGCAAAGCCGATAGACCGTGGAGAATATGCTGCGCTGGTCTTCCTCGATCGAGTCGGGAATCCACGGCGTGGCGTGAAGGGCTTCAAGATTGCCCGCTTTCCAGTGAGCGAAGCGGGCCACGTTCGAGACCGCGTTGGTGGTCCAGGAATCGCGCGACGGTCGGCCCAGATATTCTTGCGCGAGCGTGAGCGCTCTTTGCGGGTCATCCTGTAAGGCTGCGAGCGCCGAACGAATGGCGATGCACTCCCAACGGACGTGCTCCGCGTCGATACCCTTGCCGGCGGCATCGCGTTCGATCGAATCCAGCATCGTGACCGCGTCGCCGAAGCGCAGGGCGAGTACCGTGCCCCAGGCGATGGCAAGTGTGACGGTGGTCTGTGCCCGCATCAGGTCGGCCGGGAATTGGCGCTGCCAGCCGACCAGCGTGAGCAGATCGCCTCCCTTCAGAAGGGACATGGCGCAGTGTTCCATGAGGCGAATGGCGTCGCCGGTCGAGCCGGCTGCAATGGCATGTCTGACGGCGTCAGTCCACTGGCGCTCTGCGGCATACCATTGCCACGCGCTGCGATGCAGTTCAGCGATCTCCTCAGGGTGCCGGGCCGCCAGCCGGCGCTTGAGGTACTCGGCCATGAGCGGGTGATAGCGGAACCAATGTCCTTCCAGGTCCAGCGGCTCCAGCAGCAACTGGCGCGCGACAATCGCGTCCAGCATGGTCTGGCTCTGCTTGAGACCGGTGAGCGCCTCACACAGCGGTGCGCTCAGACGATCGAGTATCGCCGTACGCAGCATGAATCCCAGCATCCCGGCCGGTAAAGAGTGAAGGATGTCTTCGAGGTAGTCTGCGAGCGGCCTTGACGCGCCGGTCGGCGCGCTTGTCTTCCAGCCTCGGGGGCGGTCGTCCCGGGCCAGCACCGACGCGGAAATGCGCAGCGCGGCCGCCCAGCCTTCGGTGGACGCGAACAGCGACTTCATGTCCGTGGCGTGGAGCTTGCCGGGGCATTCGCGCTCGACGAAACGGCGCGTCTCGTCGAAGTTGAATCTCAGCGTGGACGCGTCGATTTCCAGGAGCTCGTTTCGGGCTCGCAGTTTGGCCGTAGGAAGAGGGGGATCCGTTCGGGTGCACAGCACCACGTGGACTTGCGAGGGCACATTGGCGATGAAGTGCGACATCGCTTCGTGAATCGGTGCCTCGCTGATCAAGTGGTAGTCGTCGATGAAAAGGTAGACCTCGTCGTCGACGTCGACCAGCTCGTTAATCAGCGTCGAGGCGAGTGAATTCGCCGGCACAAACGACGCTTCGGCGGTCAAGCCGATCACTGAGGCACCAACGTCGCCACAGGCTTGCCGCAATGCCTGCGCGAGATGATTGAAGTATCGCGCGGGTTCGTCATCGTCGGCGTCGAGCGCTAGCCAGGCGACCCGCGCACTGCTCGTGCCAAGCACGTTTAGCCAGGTGAGCGCGAGCGAGGTCTTGCCAAATCCAGCGGGAGCCTTGATCACCGTCAGGCGCTTCATTGCTGTCTGCGCGGCAAGCGAGGCGAGGCGCGGCCGATCGATCAAGCCGGCGGGCAGGCGTGGCGGGAACACCTTCGTTGCGAGGAACAGAGGTGGCCTGTTCGGGGGCGGCGCTGTTGTCGCGTTCGTTGCGTTTGTTGCTTTCGTCGCTTTCGTCGCTTCTGTCACGTGCATCAGTTGCTCCAGGCGTACGGGTTGACCCTGGCTGCCATCCCCCGTCCATGCGATCGTGCTCCCCTTTAACGGGGATTCTGCGCGGTGCTGCGCTCAGACACTATGGATTCCAGCGAGGAGGCACGCAGTTCCACAGATGGATAACGGTGCGGCACGCCGGCCGGTCCGGAATCGCCCTTAGGCGGGCGCCCTGAACCGGTGTCTCGCTCGGGAAATGATACGCCCAACCACCTTGAGGGGAGGCATGTGTGCCGCGGCGAATCATATTGCGGCGCACAAACTTCGCCCCGGCGGCGCGCGTCCTGCACGGACAAAAACGAAACCTCGTGCGGCCGGTTCACATGGACAGCGTCACGCAGTCCTTATCGAAATGGAGTAGGCAATGAAAGTACTGGTTCCTGTCAAACGCGTCGTCGACGCGAATGTGAGAGTCCGCGTGAAGGCCGACGGCAGCGCCGTCGACATCGCGAATGTGAAGCTGTCGATGAACCCCTTCGACGAAATCAGCGTGGAAGAGGCCGTGCGTTTGAAGGAGGCCGGCGCGGCGTCGGAAGTGGTCGTCGTGTCCTGCGGCGTGCAGGCCTGCCAGGAAACGCTGCGCACGGCGCCTTCGGGTTAGCTGGCACGGCCATATTTCCGTTGCCAAGCCGCGACATTTGCGGCAGAATCCCGGATCGCTGTATTTTTCGTTGTATCCGCTGGATCGAATTGCGTGGGCGCCTTATTTCAAAAGGCTTCGCTGGGTGTTTTCGAACTCCACGGTTCGAACTCCACGGCACCACCCGTTTCAGGTTCGGTTAAGCGTTGCAGCGCAGTTGCAGTATAAGGAGTGGTAGTTCAGTCGGTTAGAATACCGGCCTGTCACGCCGGGGGTCGCGGGTTCGAGTCCCGTCCACTCCGCCAGTATCCACGAAAGGCGAACTCCGGTTCGCCTTTTTTATTGCCCGCTGTTGTAAGATCGGGCGTTCTGTTTTTGGCACCCCTCACGCATGCTCGATTTTTTCCGTAATCACAAACGCCTGATGATGTTCATGCTCATCCTCGTCATTGTGCCGGGGTTGGGTTTTGTGGGCATTCAAGGCTTCCGCGGCTTCTTTGACGAAAGTGCAAACGTCGCCAGCGTCAACGGTCACAAGATCACGCGCGCGGAGTATGACGACGCGATGCGTCAGCAGCTCGACCGCGCCCGTCAGATGCTCGGCGCGCAGTTCGACATGAAGTCGTTCGATACGCCCGGGCGCCGTCGCGAAATGCTCGACGGCCTGATCGAGCAGCGTGTGCTGGCCGACGAAACACAGCGCCTGCATCTGACCGCATCGGACGACGCCGTGCGCCGCGTGCTGCTGAACGATCCGGTGATCTCGTCGCTGAAGAATCCTGACGGTTCGATCGACGTCGACCGTTACAAGCAGTTGCTCGCCATGCAGGGCATGACGCCGGATCAGTACGACGAACGGGTGCGCTACGGCCTCGCCACGCAGCAGTTGCCTGGCGGCATTCAAGGCAGCGCCTTCACGTCGAAGACCCTCGCGCAGCACCTGACCGAGCTCGCCGAACAGCAGCGCGAAGTGCAGGGTATCGCCTTCCATCCGCGTGACTACGCCGCGAAGACGCAGCCCACGGACGCGCAACTGCAGGCGTACTACGACGCGCATCGCAACGACTTCGCCACGCCCGCCACGGCAACGATCCAGTATCTGGTGTTGTCGCCGGCAACGCTGTCTGCCGCCGTGCAGCCGAGCGACGCCGACCTGAAAAAGTACTACGACGACAACATCGCGCATTACCGCACGGACGCTCAGGTGCGCGCGAGCCACATCCTGATCGCCGCACCGAAAGATGCGAGCGCGGCTGACAAGGCCAAGGCGAAGCAGAAGGCCGAAGAGTTGCTCGCACAGATCAAGGCGCATCCGGACCAGTTCGCGCAGATCGCGCAGCAGAACTCGCAGGATCCGGGTTCGGCGTCGAAGGGCGGCGATCTGGGTTACTTCGGCCGCGGCATGATCGCCGGCGGCCAGTCGTTCGACGACGCCGTGTTCGGCCTCAAGAAAGACGAAGTCAGCGGCATCGTGCAGACCGACTTCGGTTATCACATCGTCAAGGTCACGGACGTGAAGCCGGCAGTCACAAAGCCGTTCGACGAAGTGAAAGATCAGATCGCAAAGGACCTGAAGACACAGCTGGCGGGCAAGGCATTCAGCGACGACTCGGAAGGCTTTACGTCGATCGTCTACGAGAAGGCGAAGAGCCTGCAGCCTGCCGCAGACAAGTACAAGCTGCAAATGCAAACGGCCACGGTGACGCCGCAGCCGGATCCGAAGCTGCCGCCTGACAGCCCGCTGAACAATGCGAAGTTTCTGGCCGCTGTCTTCGCGAACGACGCAGTCACCGCGCGTAACAACACGCAGGCGACCGACGTCGGTGGCAATACGCTGATCGCAGCGCGCGTGACCGATTACAAGGCCGCAGCCGTGCCGGCGCTCGACGCCGTCAAGGACGCAGTACGTCAGAAAATGATCGCGGTTCAGTCGAACGAGGCCGCTCACAAGGATGGCATTGCGAAGCTGGCTGAGTTCGACAAGTCGAAGGCCACGACCGGCTTTTCGTCGCCGCTGAAGGTTTCGCGCAACGACGCACAAGGCGTGCCGCCGGCTGCATTGAGCGCAATCTACAAGGCGGACGCGCAAAAGTTACCTGCCTACGTGGGTGTTGACCTCGGTGACAACGGCTATGCGATCTATCGCGTGAACGCGGTTGTCGCGGGCGCCCCGATCGATCCGCAGCGTTTGGCCGCCGCGCAGCAGCAGATTGCGCAAGTCGACGCTCAGTCCGAAACTGAGGCGTACGTCGAGGCACTGCGGGCCCGTTCAAAGGTGAAGTTCTATGGCGCGCTCGACAGCAGCAATGCCCAGGCGAGTGGCGAATAAGTCGCAGCTGCACCCCCTGCGCGCAAGCACGTAAAGCGCGCAGGCGCAAAAAAGCCCCGCAATTGCGGGGCTTTTTTATGCGCCGCGTGCAAGCTCGTCAAACGGTTTGCTTGAGAACACGCGGCTTGTCATGCCGTCAGCGGCCTAGAGGCAAGCGCTGATCGCACTGGTGGCTTCGCTGCCCGCGGCGCCATGGGCGCGGAACCCGACCCACGAACCCGGGCCCTTGTAGGAGGGCCGCACCACGGCCGCTGCGCCGTCAGGTGGCTGCTGACCCGGCACATAGACATCCATGGCCTGATCGTTAGCCATGATGTCTTGCGACACGACTTGCTGTTGCGAGCCATTAGCCCACTTTTGCGCGATGCACGCAGCGACGGCCTTCGGCGGCTGCTGGCTTTGGCCAACAGATTGGACCCCGGCAGGCGGTTGAGCGGCGCATGCAGAAAGTGCCACGGTCAAAGCGATTAACGGTAAATATTTCACGTTATCTCCTCAAAAGTCGCTCAGAATCGAGCTGGGTTACGCGGGATTACGAAAGTGTCCGATTGACTTTGCCGATCCGCGTTCCCCAATTACCGGAAACAAGTTGTTAGCGAGCTTTTCAGTGCGGCGAACTTGTGCGAAGGAGTGGCTTGACAGCCGGCCACACATTGTTGAGTAGCACTGGCTGTGCCTGCTGCGTCGGATGGATCTGATCCGCCTGAAACATGTCCGGTTTGTCGGCGATGCCGGCCAGCAGGAAGGGCACCAGCGGCACGCGCAATTGCTTCGAGAGTTCACCGTACAGGCCGTGGAACTTTTGCGTGTAGTCGGGGCCGTAATTGGGTGGCACATACATGCCAACCAGCACGACTTTCGCGTGGCCTTGTTGAGCCTGCTCGATGATCGTACGCAGGTTGTCTTCGGTGGTTGCGAGCGGCACGCCGCGCAATGCATCGTTGGCGCCGAGCTCGACGATCACGATACTCGGCTTGAGCCGCTGGAGGAGCGCCGGCAAGCGAGCCCGGCCACCGCTCGTGGTGTCGCCGCTGATGCTCGCGTTGGCGACGCTATAATCGATTCGCTCATCGGTGAGGCGCTGGCGCATCAAGGCTACCCAGCCGGTGTCGCGAGGCAAGCCGTATTCGGCGGAGATGCTGTCGCCGAGCACGACGATCACCGGCCTCGTCTGGTCCGGCGCGTTGGCCGCGCGGGCTGGGACGGGCAGCGAAAACAGGGTTGCGGCCAGCACGGCCGAACCGAATGCCGTAGTCAGCGTCAGCGCGCGAGGCGCTATGGCGCGCACTTTCAACCTACGCTTCACCATGCTAAACAAAACTGATCCAGTCATTGAAGTGCGGGGTTTGTGCAAGAAGGTTAAGGATGCAACGGGCGAACTGACGATTCTTGAAGACATCGATCTTGCTATCGATGCCGGCAGCAGTGTGGCGATCGTCGGTGCATCCGGGTCGGGCAAGTCTACGCTGCTCGGCTTGCTTGCAGGATTGGACAGCGCGAGTTCGGGCTCGGTTCGGCTGCTCGGCCGCGAACTCACGGAACTGAATGAGGACGAACGCGCCGCGTTGCGCAGCGGTTCAGTCGGTTTCGTGTTCCAGTCATTTCAACTGATGCCGCATCTGACGGCGCTCGAAAACGTCACCTTGCCGCTCGAACTGCAAGGCGGCATCGGCACGCGCGAGGCCGCGGCGCGCGCGCGCGGATTGCTGGAGCAGGTGGGACTCGCGAAGCGTACCGGGCACTATCCGAAGCTGCTGTCGGGCGGGGAGCAGCAGCGGGTTGCGCTTGCGCGTGCGTTTGTTACGCATCCGGCGATCCTGTTTGCCGACGAGCCGACCGGCAGTCTCGATGCAGCCACCGGTCACGCGGTCATCGACTTGATGTTCGAGATGAACCGCGCGAACGGCGCCACGTTGATACTCGTCACGCACGACGTCGAACTGGCGCGTCGTTGCGATACGACGGTGACGATCGAAGCCGGACGTCTGGCCTGATCCAGGTCGAAAGAAATCGATAACCACCGCCACCAATGAAAAGCGGGCCTTGCGGCCCGCGTTTCATTTCGGCTGTTCCAACGCTTCATTGCCTCATCGTTTCAGGGCAGCGCGCGCTCGCGCGATCAGCGCCGACGTCGACGAGTCATGCTTCTTTTCGTCGACGCTTGCTGACGTCAGATCCGCCTCGACCACCTTGCCGAGGATCTTGCCCAGCTCGACGCCCCATTGATCGAACGGATTGATGTCCCATACCGATGCCTGCACCAGCACCTTATGCTCGTACAGCGCGATCAAGGCGCCAAGCGAACGCGCGGTGAGCGCATCGACCAGCAGCGTCGAAGTCGGACGGTTGCCCGGAAACACCAGATGCGGCGCCAGTTCCGGCTTGTCCGCACCGGCAACCTTCTTCGCTTCTTCGAGCGTGCGGCCCAGCATCAGCGCTTCGCTTTGCGCGAAGCAGTTCGCCAGCAGTTTCGGATGATGACTGACGAGCGGATGCTCCGGCGTCAGCACGGCGATGAAGTCGATCGGCACGATGGTCGGACCCTGGTGCAGCATCTGGAAGAATGCATGCTGACCATTCGTGCCCGGTTCGCCCCAGGTCACGGCGGCGGTCGGATAGTCGACCATCGCGCCATCCAGACGCGCCGATTTGCCGTTGCTCTCCATCTCGAGTTGTTGCAGGTAGGACGGCAGGAAATGCAGCGCTTCCGAATACGGCGCGACCAGATAGCTTTGCGAGCCGAAGAAGTTGCGATACCAGATGCCGATCATGCCGAGCAGCACCGGCAGATTCTTCTCGAGCGGTGCGTCGCGGAAATGCTGGTCCATCTCGTTGGCGCCGGCCAGCAGTTCGCCGAACTGCTCAGGGCCGATCGCGATCATGATCGACAGACCCACCGCCGACCACAGCGAATAACGGCCGCCGACCCAGTCCCACATCTCGAACACGTTCTCTTTCGCGATGCCGAACTTGACCACCTCGGCCGGGTTCGCCGACACGCCGACGAAGTGTTTCGCCAGTGCGCTTTCCGGGCAGCCTTTCTCGATGAACCAGTCGCGCAGCGAACGCGCGTTGGTCATTGTTTCGAGCGTGGTGAAAGTCTTGGAGACGATGATCGCGAGTGTCTCTTCGGGATCGATCATCTGCATCACGTTGTACAGATCCGCGCCGTCCACATTCGACACGAAGTGCGTGGTGATCTCCGGCGTAGCCAGATGATGCAGGGCGTGCACGACCATCTTCGGCCCGAGATCCGAGCCGCCGATGCCGATGTTCACGACATAGCGGATCCGCTTGCCCGTATAGCCGGTCCACTCGCCGCTGCGGACCTTGTCGGCGAACGCGGCCATCTTCGCGCGCTCGGCCAGGATCTGCGCATGGAACGGTGCTTTCGGATCGGTGGCGCGCAGGGCCGTGTGCAAGGCGGCGCGGCCTTCGGTCGGGTTGACGACTTCGCCCGCGAACATCGCGTCGCGGCGTTTCTCGAGCCCGGCTTCGCGCGCGAGTTGCACCAGCAGTTTCAGGGTTTCGTCGGTGATGCGGTTCTTCGAGAAATCGGCCGCGAGACCGCCGCCCGCGAACGCAAAGCGCTCAGCACGGGTAGGGGCGGGATCGTTCTCGGGGGCGAACCAGTCGCGCATGTGCGCATCGCGAATCTTCTCGCAATGCGTTTGCAGCGAGGACCAGGAGGGGAGCGAGTTCTGCGTCATAGCGTCCGTCTAACGAAGGGGCACGAAGAATGGCACGCGCGTGAAGCGCTGCCGAGGATGAAGCAACGATGCTGTTAGAGCGATGCCGCGCGGCCGGGTTCGCGATGGGTTGCCGTGAAGCTTCGCGAGCCTGCCTTGCGATCAAACCGGCTTGCTGAAGTTCGCTGCAACCCGGGACGACCTGACGCGCGGCGCGGTCAATCAGTATAACGGCGTTGCGTGACAGGTAACAGGTGACAGGTGACAGCGGGGTGACAGCGGTTTGGGCGTCCCAGGCACACGGTGGGATGGGTGGGTTCATTGAGCCACAGCCGGATAGAACATGCGGTTTAGCAAGGTCCGCACCATCGGGGCGAGTTCGCCCGCCGTCAACCCTGCCGGGCCGTGGCCCTGGGCGCTCAGCGTGTCGGCGGCGAGGCCGTGCAGGTAGACGCCTGCCAGCGCGGCTTCGTAGCGCGGCAGATGCTGGGCAAGAAACGCGCCGATGATGCCGCCGAGCACGTCGCCCGTGCCGCCCGTCGCGAGTGCGGCATTGCCGGTCGGATTGATCGCGACGCGGCCGTCCGGCGCGGCGATCACCGTGCCGGTGCCTTTCAGCACGACCACGGCGGCAAAGCGCGCAGCCAGCGCGCGCGCTGCGGCGAGGCGGTCGCGTTGCACCCCAGGCGCGTCGGTGCCGAGCAGGCGGGCGGCTTCAAGCGGGTGCGGCGTTAGCACGCACGGGTCGCCTTGCACGCCGCGCGCGGTGACCTCGGCCGCGAGCGACGGGTCTGTCGACATCAGATTGAGCGCGTCGGCGTCGAACAGTTTGGGCACGTCGAGCCGCAGTACGTCGTGCATGGCACGCGTGGCGCCATCGCGCAGACCCATGCCGCAGCCGATGGCGAGCGCGTCCATCTTGTCCAGCGGCAGATCGTCGATGGCATGCAGCATCAGTTCGGGGTGCGGCGGATCGTAGGGCGGGGCGCCGTCGCCGAGGAAGGCGACGTGCACTTTACCCGCCCCGGTGTAGAGCGCCGCGCGCGCGGCGAGGATCGGCGCGCCGCACATGCCCGTGTCGCCGCCGACCACGGCGAGGCTGCCGAATGTGCCCTTGTTGGTGGCGAAGTCGCGCGGCGGCAGGAAGCCGGCGAACAGCTCGGGCGCGCTGAGTTGCACGGCCGTGCGGGTGGTGCTGTCGATGCCGATCGGCGCCACGATCACCGTGCCGGCGAGATCGCGACCCTGTCCGGTGAAGAGACCCGGTTTCGCGCCGATGAAAGTGATCGTGTGGGTGGCGTGGACCGCGAGGCCATCGCGCTGATTTTCGCTTCCGCCCAGGACCCGGTTCCGTTCCCGTTCTTCGCCGACTACCGTGCCGGTGTCGCCGTCGAGACCACTGGGCGTGTCGAGCGCCAGAACGCCGCCTCTTGCGGGCCTGGCTTTCGTGCGTTGCGAGAGTTGCCGGGCGATGATGGCAAAACTGCCTTCCAGCGGGCGGGTCAGGCCGATGCCGAACATGCCGTCCACCAACCATGTGTAGCTTTCCAGCGAGTCCGGCGCTGCCGTGGTGATGGCCACGCCCGCCGCGCGGGCTGTGTCGAGCGCCCAGCGGGCGTCGTCCGGTTTGACTTCAAGCGGCATGCACAACGTTACGGCAATGCCTGCCTGGTGCAGCTCCGCGGCCATGATCAATGCGTCGCCGCCATTGTTGCCGGGGCCTGCTGCGACCCATACCTTGTGCTTCGATTTTTCGGTCGATGTGTCGCGGGTGATCAGTTCCTGCAGATAGCTCGCGGCGGCCTTGCCTGCGCGGGACATCAGCGCGTGCTGAGGCAGGGTCGCCGCGGCCTGGGTTTCAAGGATCCGAAGGTCGGTTAGCGTGAGCAGCGGCAACGCCCGGTTGCGGGGGCTGATTAACGTCGGGAGCGTGGATTCGGGCACGGTCATGGCGAGGCTTGGCGTTCACCTTTTGCGAGGTGAGAAAGCTTTGGGAGCCACTATGGTAGTGCCGATAGGCTTCGGGCGCGCGTCGTGCCGGCCCGAGTCTGCTTTGTTTTTGCTGATTTGGTTTGATTGAGCAAGATCGGCGTGGCCCGGCGCGAAGCGGCACCTGCTTATTCCGCTTGCGTCTCGTGCGGCCCGCACCGGAGCGGGCCCGCCATTTACTGGAACCGGTCCGCGCGCAGCGCGGCCAGGGTGTCCGCGGGGACGTCGGGGGTCTTGCCCGAAATCAGGTCGGCGACCAGTTTGCCCGCACCGCATGCCAGACCCCATCCGGCAGGGCCGTGGCCGGCGTTGACGAACAGACGCGGATGAAGCGCGTTGCCGATCACGGGCATTCCGTCCGGCGACAGCAGCTTGACCCCTTCCCATGGCAATGCCGCGGAGATCCGGGCAGCGCCCGGAATCCAGTCGTGAGTTGCTTGACCCAGCAGCGCCAGCGCTTCCTTCGTCAACACCTCGCCGAGCGGTTTGTCGATCTGGCCCGCGCTCTGCAAGACCGCACCGCCCGCAACCCGCAGCCGATGATTCATGCGGCTGACCGTGATGCGCTTGACCGCATCCACAATCGCGACATGCGGTGCGCATTCCTCATGCGCGATCGGCGCTACCAGGTTATGCAGGCGCAACGGGTGCAGCGGCAGCCGCAACCCCAGGCGTTCGAGCAGCGGCAGGCTCCCGTAACCCGCGGCGACGACAATCGCGTCGGCGTTGATCACGTCGACTTCGCGTGAGCGCGATGCCGTGCCCGGCCGTGGCGCCAGCTCCACCGCGGCGCGCTCGCCTTCGAGGCGGATCGCCGAGACTTCGCTGCCCAGCATGAATTGCACGCCGCCCTCCGTATCGAGGGTCTGCTTGACCAGTTTGGCGAAAAGCGGGCAATTGGCCGTGCGCTCATGGTCGAACAGCACGCCGCCGGCGAATTCCGGCTCGGTCCGCACGGAATGCTCGTGCGCGGCGCATTCGGCCGGCGTCAACACGTGGTGCGGTACTTCATAGTGCCGCAGCAGATCGAGCGCGGTCTGTGTCTGCTGCCATTCCTGCTCGGAGCGCACCAGATAGAGCAGGCCGCTTGCCTGTTCGAATTCCAGTCCGAAACGCGCTTCGATATCGGCCATCGCCTCGCGCGATGCTTCGATCAGCGGACGCAGCCGCGCGTATTGGCGGCTGAATGCCTCAGGCTCCTGCAAAGCGGCCAGTTGCTTGACGAACTGGCGTGCCGCCCCGTTAAAGCCGGTCTTGCTGATCACGCCGTTTTTGGCGCCCTGACGGCTCGCCATGAAAGTCGGCCCGAACCAGACGTCGAGGGGCGTCGGCAGCACGGTGCCGCCGTGCCCATAAGTCGCGCCTTGCGCGACCGTTGCGTGGCGCTCGACGACGCATACCCGGTGGCCGGCCGCGCGCAGTTGATAAGCGGTGGCGACGCCCACAATCCCGCCGCCAATGACGATGACATCCATGATCTGATTCGATTTGCCGGCGGGACGCCAAAACGCCGCGTTCCCGTTAAGCGTGGCATGCGGCGCGTTGCCTGGGCATTGCTCAGGCCGCTCGCGCCGATCTGGTGAAAGGCCGAATGATAGCAGCCAAACGGACGGCTCCGCCACGCGAGCGCGACGCCGAAGCGCCGCAACGGCGCGCCCGAGCCACCATGCAGGCCTCGCCAAAACCCTGGTGCAAGGCCCGTTGGAAGCCCGTTCCCGAGGTATAATCCCGGACTTCCTTTCCGCCTCACGTCGCCTTTACGCGCGACTCATCGGCATCATTGAGCGACGCAACGTCAACCCATGGCCCACTTCTCGTGTTTCCCCGGTGCTTCGGCCCTCTCCGATTTCCGTCAAACCCGCCTGCTTGAAACGCTTACGCGCATCGACGCCAATATCACCGGCGTGCGCGGGCAATATCTGCATTTCGTCAACGCGCAGACCCCGCTGTCAGCGGAAGACAACGCGAAGATCGAAGCGCTGATGCACTACGGTGATCCGCTCGAAGAAACCAAAGAGCGCGGCACGGCCGAAACGTTCCTCGTGGTGCCGCGCTTCGGCACGGTGTCGCCGTGGGCCAGCAAGGCAACCGATATTGCTCACCTGTGCGGTTTGACACAGGTGCGCCGCATCGAGCGCGGTGTCGAATACACGGTCACGCTGAAAAGCGGCCTGCTGGGCGGCAAGAAGGCACTCTCGGACGAAGCCCGCGCGGCCGTCGCCGCAGCGCTGCACGACCGCATGACCGAGAGCGTGTCGCCCTCGCGTGACCACGCCATGCATCTGTTCGACGAACTGCCGGCCAAGCCGCTGCAAACCGTCGACGTGTTGAGCCATGGCCGCGGCGCGCTGGAAGCGGCGAACACGGAGCTGGGCCTCGCGCTCGCCGACGACGAAATCGACTACCTCGTCGACGCCTTCACAAAGCTCGGCCGCAACCCGACCGACGTCGAACTGATGATGTTCGCGCAGGCCAACAGCGAACATTGCCGTCACAAGATCTTCAACGCGGACTGGACAATCGACGGCGAAAAGCAGGACATCTCGCTGTTCAACATGATCCGCAATACGGAGAAGCTGAATCCGCAGGGCACGATCGTCGCGTATTCGGACAACTCGGCGATCATGGCCGGTGGCGTGGCTGAGCGCTGGTTCCCGCGCACGCCGGCTGAGCTTGGCGCGAACGAATTGCCCGAGCACTATCGCCGCAATGTCGAACTGACGCACACCTTGATGAAGGTGGAAACGCACAACCACCCAACGGCGATCTCGCCGTTCCCGGGCGCCTCGACGGGCGCGGGCGGCGAAATCCGCGACGAAGGCGCGACCGGCCGCGGCGCGCGCCCGAAGGCGGGTCTGGCGGGTTTCACGGTATCGAATCTGGAATTGCCGGATGGCGTCGAAGCCTGGGAAAACGCGCGCGACGCCGCGCAGCCTCTGGCGCACCGCAACCCGGACGACAAGTACGAAGCGTACGGCCGCCCCGACCGCATCGCGTCGCCGCTGCAAATCATGATTGACGGCCCGCTCGGCGGCGCCGCGTTCAACAACGAATTCGGCCGTCCGAATCTGGGCGGCTATTTCCGCGCGTACGAGCAGAACGTCGCGGGTCTGGTGCGCGGCTATCACAAGCCGATCATGATCGCCGGCGGCATCGGCAATATCTCCGATCAGCACACGCACAAGCATGATCTGCCGGAAGGCTCGTTGCTGATCCAGATCGGTGGCCCGGGTATGCGCATCGGCATGGGCGGCGGCGCCGCCAGCTCGATGGCGACCGGTACCAACACCGCCGAACTCGACTTCGACTCGGTTCAGCGCGGCAATCCGGAAATCGAGCGCCGTGCGCAGGAAGTGATCAACGCGTGCTGGCAACTCGGCGAAAAGAACCCGATTCTGAGCATTCACGACGTGGGCGCGGGCGGTCTGTCGAACGCGTTCCCAGAAGTGGTGGACGGCGCGAGCAAGGGCGCGATTTTCAATCTGCGCAATATCCAGCTGGAAGAGAGCGGTTTGTCGCCGCGCGAAATCTGGTCGAACGAAGCGCAGGAGCGTTACGTGCTGGCGATTGCGCCGGCCGATCTGCCGGCCTTCGAAGCCATGTGCGAGCGCGAGCGTTGCCCGTTCGCGGTGGTCGGCACGGCCACGGTCGAGCGTCAGCTGAAGGTGATCGATTCCGAATCGAACAATGACGCCGCGCATGAGCCGGTCGACATGCCGATGGAAGTGCTGCTCGGCAAGGCGCCGCGCATGCATCGCGACGTCAGGCGCGTCGAAGCGAAACTCGAACCGGTGGATGTCACCGGCATCGCGTTGTCGGAAGTCGCGGTCAGCGTGCTGCGTCACCCTACCGTTGCCAGCAAGTCGTTCCTGATCACGATCGGCGACCGCTCGGTCGGCGGCACGACCGCGCGCGACCAGATGGTCGGCCCGTGGCAAGTGCCGGTGGCCGACGTCGCCATCACGACAATGGATTACGCGGGCTTCCGCGGCGAGGCAATGACCATGGCCGAGCGTACGCCGCTCGCCGTGATCGACGCGCCGGCGTCGGGCCGTATGGCGGTCGGCGAGGCCATCACCAACATCGCAGCGGCGCCGATCGCGTCGCTCGATAAGCTCAAGCTGTCGGCA
This sequence comes from Paraburkholderia haematera, assembly GCF_905220975.1. Taxonomy (GTDB): domain Bacteria; phylum Pseudomonadota; class Gammaproteobacteria; order Burkholderiales; family Burkholderiaceae; genus Paraburkholderia; species Paraburkholderia haematera. The sequence continues at coordinate 14,771 of NZ_CAJNBK010000007.1, forward strand.
AACTGGATGGCCGCATGCGGTGCGGCAGGCGAAGACGCCGCGCTGTACGACACGGTCAAGGCCATCGGTATGGAGTTGTGCCCGGCGCTTGGCATCAGCATTCCGGTCGGCAAGGATTCGCTGTCCATGCGCACCAAGTGGGAAGACCGTGGCGTGGCGAAGGAAGTGGTCGCACCGGTCTCGCTGATCATCTCGGCATTCGCGCCGGTTGAAGACGTGCGCCGGCACCTCACGCCGCAACTGCGCCGCGCCAGCGGAACGGGTGGCGAGGGCGATTCCGTGCTGATCGCGATCGACCTTGGCCGCGCCAAGCATCGTCTGGGCGGCAGTATTCTCGCGCAAGTCACGCAGCAGGTCGGCGATACAGTGCCGGACGTCGACGATCCGGAAGATCTGAAGCGTTTCTTCAACGCGATCCAGTCGCTCAATAGCGACGGCAAGCTGCTCGCGTACCACGACCGCTCGGACGGCGGCCTGTGGGCGACGGTGTGCGAAATGGCGTTTGCGGGTCACGTTGGCGTGTCGCTGAATGTCGACATGCTGGTGCTCGATCCGAACCATGAATCCGATTTCGGCGACGCGAAAGACTGGGCGAAGCAAACCAGCGGCCGCCGTGAAGACCGTACGATCCGCGCGCTCTTCAACGAAGAACTGGGTGCGGTGATCCAGGTGCGTGCCACGGACCGCGACGCGGTGCTGGGCGCGTTGCGCGAACACGGCCTGTCGGCCTGCTCGCATGTGATCGGCAAAACCAACGAGCGCGACACGATCGAAATCTACCGCGACGCGAAGAAGATTTACGAGGCACCGCGTACCGAATTGCATCGCGCGTGGAGCGAAGTGAGCTGGCGTATTTCGCGTCTGCGCGACAACCCGGCTTGTGCCGATGCCGAATACGAGGCGCTCTCCGACGCCGCCGATCCGGGCATCTCGCCGATCCTCACGTTCGACCCTTCTGAAGACGTCGCCGCGCCATATGTTGGCAAGGCCGCCCGTCCGCGTGTCGCGATTCTGCGTGAACAGGGCGTGAACTCGCACCTCGAAACGGCCTATGCATTCGACCGCGCCGGTTTCGACGCGCACGACGTGCACATGAGCGACCTGCTGGCCGGCCGCGCCGACCTGGCGGATTTCGCCGGTGCGGTGGCGTGCGGCGGCTTCTCATACGGCGATACGCTGGGCGCCGGTGAAGGCTGGGCGAAGGCGATCCGCTTCAACGCGCAACTGGCCGATATGTTCGCCGCGTTCTTCGGCCGCGAAGATACGTTTGCGTTGGGCATCTGCAATGGCTGCCAGATGATGAGCAGCCTCGCGTCGATGATCCCGGGCGCTGAAGCCTGGCCGAAGTTCACGCGCAACAAATCGGAGAAATTCGAAGCGCGCTTTTCGCTGGTTGAAGTGCAGGCTTCGCCGTCAATGTTCTTTGCCGGCATGGAAGGCTCGCGCATTCCTGTGGCGATCGCGCACGGCGAGGGCTACGCGGACTTCTCGCAGCAAGGCGATGCGTCGAAGGTGGCCGTGGCGATGCGGTATGTCGATCACCGTGGTCAGGCAACGGAGCAGTATCCGTTCAACCCGAACGGTTCGCCGAGCGGCATCACGTCGGTGACGACGCCCGATGGCCGCTTCACCGTGCTGATGCCGCACACCGAGCGCGTGCATCGCGCGGTGCAGATGAGCTGGCATCCGGAAGGATGGGGCGAGGGCAGTACGGACGCGAGCCCCTGGCTGCGGGTGTTCCAGAACGCACGCCGCTGGCTGGGTTGATGGTGTAAGGCAAGCCGCCGCGCTATCCTTGCGCGGCGGCTTGCCGGCGCCACGGCCGCAATGTCTCGTGCGGCCGTGTACGCCGGCAATACAGGCGAGCATGCACCGGCGTGCCTCGCACAGGTAGTTAGACAGAGGGCATCCCGATCCGTATCCGTTCGGGTACGAAAAAGCGCGCGATTCCTCGCTTTAAGGCCCCCCGTATCCTCTCGGGTACGAAATAGGGCTGACGGACCTTCAAATTGCTGTTTGGTACCCGCTCGGGTACGAAGTCGAACCTCTAGCTTTGTCCCGTGGCATAATGTTCCCGAGCGGGTACGAACGGGCAGGAGGGGGAATGCAGCGATCAGATGTTCTCGTCAGTAACATGACGGCGTTGGGCGATCTCGTGCGGGCATCAAGGCTCGCACAAGGGCTGACGCGCGACGACGTGGCCATCGCCACTGGACTGTCCCCCAAGTTCATCACGCATATCGAAGCGGGTAAGCCGACCGCCCAGATCGGCAAGGTGCTCCACCTCCTCGCTGAATTGGGCATCACGCTCTGCGCGCAGGTTTCGGTCGACATTCCCCCGGCCTTAACCACCAAAGTGCTCCATCGCCGACGGGCCGCTCATGGCAGCTAGAACGCTCGCCGCCTACGCGAATGGCCGGCGCGTTGGCGTCGTGAGTGATGAAAGCGGCATCTGGTCATTTACCTACGATAAAGACTGGTTGGGCCGCGAAGACGCATTCGCGCTTTCACCCGCTTTCCCTCTGCATGCCGGGCCTTTCGTCGACGGGTCGAGCCAGCGGCCGGTGCAATGGTTCTTCGATAATCTTTTGCCTGAAGAGGAAATGCGCACGGCACTCGCTCGTGAAGCCAAAGTCAATGCAAGCGATGCGTGGGGTCTGCTTGCGTACTATGGCCGCGAGTCGGCTGGAGCCTTGACGCTCCTCGCCGAGGGTGAGGATGAGGCGTCCGGCGGTCTGCAATCTTTGTCGTACGCGGACCTGGAGGCTCGCATTCAGGCCATGCCACAGCGCGCGCTCACCGCCACTGCGCCCAAACGCATGTCCGCGGCGGGTGCCCAACAAAAGCTGTTGCTGACCTTGCGAGGCGAGGCGCCGAATTATGAGCTCTTCGAGCCCGTGGGTAATGAGCCGTCGATGCATCTGCTCAAGCCTGACATGCGAAGCACAGGCTATCCCCATTCAGCGATAAACGAATTTTTCTGCATGCAGCTGGCGCGAGCGATGGGCCTGCGCGTGCCACCTACGCATTTCATGCGAGTGCCCTCGGCCTGCTATGTCATTGACCGCTTCGACCGCGATATGGAAGCTGAGCCCGTTCGGCGTCTGCATACGGTCGACGCGATGCAACTGCTGAACTACGACCGTCACTTCAAATATCAGAATGCGACGGCGGAGGTACTCAGGGATGCTATCGAAAAAACGGGCACGCGGGCAATGGCACGTCTCGATGTGTTCCGATGGGCGGTCTTCAACGTGCTCATCGGCAACGCGGACTCCCACCTGAAAAACCTCTCTTTCTTCGTCAGTTCTCGAGGCTACATGCTGGCGCCGTTTTACGATCTGGTCAGCACAGTCGTCTACCATACGCCGACCTACCAGCCGCTTCAGCAGGACCGTTGGCCGCATTGCGATCTGACAATGCCTGTTGGAGAGGCAACCCAGTTCGCGGATATTTCCAGAAAGAACATGCTGGCATTCGGCGAGGCGCTTCGCCTCTCGCCGAAAGGGTTGGAAAAGTTGCTGGATGAGATGCTGGCCGTTCTGGATGCCAAGGTGGCGGACACCCGGCGCGCCGTCGACGAGATCGCGCAGCCGAATGCCGGCGAAGTCAGACTGCTCGACTCGATCGTCGCGATGCCGCTCGCGGAGATGAGCAGGGCGCTGCGCTCGTGATACTGGCGCCATGGCGGGGGCGGCCAAACTCACATGACCACATGATCACATAAGAAAAGGCCCTGTTCAGTCATTGACTGAACAGGGCCTTGAGCAGATTCGAAGACCGCTGACCGGGACGCGAAGCGGGCGCTCGATCCTCGGCGGCAGCAGGCCAAAAACGCTTACTGGATCTTCGCGTTCTTACGCAGACCTTCTTCGAATGCCTGCAGCTTTTCCTGCTGGATCTGCTGCACGATCTGCGGACGCACTTGCTCGAGCGGCGGCGGTGTGATGTTGCGCACATCGTCGACACGGATGATGTGCCAGCCGAATTGCGTATGCACCGGCGTGTCGGTCATCTGGCCTTTTTGCAGATGCGTGGCCGCGTCCGCGAATTCCGGCACGTAGGCCTTCGGGTCCGACCAGTCCAGGTCGCCGCCGTTCTTGCCCGATCCCGGGTCCTTCGAGTATTGCTTGGCGAGGTCTTCAAAGCTTGCGCCGGCCTTGATCTTGGCGATCAGATCCTTCGCTTGCTGTTCGTTGTCCACCAGGATGTGGTGCAGGTGATATTCCTTGCCGCCCGCATCTTTGATCAGCGCGTTGTAGCGCGCGGTGACTTCGGCGTCGGTCGGCGCGTTGTTTTTCACGAAGTCTTCGATCAGCGCGCGCAGCACGACGGTTTGCTGTGCAACGGCGATTTGCGCCTTGACGTCCGGACGATTCGGCAGGCCGCGGCGCAGCGCTTCCTGCATCAGGATTTCGCGGTTCACCAGCTCTTCGCGCACGGCCATTTGCAGTTGCGGCGTGTTTTGCTGGCCTTGATGAACCAGTTGATCGATCAGCGCGTCGGCGCGTGCTTTCGGAATCGGCGTACCGTTCACGACAGCGATGTTCTGTGCAAATGCAGGTGCGGCCGCAAAGGCAGCCAGCAATACCCAAAGGTGGGTTTTCTTCAAGGTCATCAGAAATTTTCCTAGCGGGGCAACAAAGCGAATTCTTCGGGCGTATACGCCGTGATTGCAAGGGCGTGAATGCCGCGCTGCATGGCATCGGCCAGCGCATCATACACCATGCGATGCCGCGCCACGCGGGCTTTCCCGGCGAATGCGGCCGCCACAATCGTGACAGAGAAATGACCGCCGGCGGAGGCGCCGGCATGGCCTGCATGCTGCGCGCTGTCATCCGTGATCCGGATCGAGGCGACCGGCGCGAGCGCGGCGCTCAGACGCGCCTCGATCAAGGCGGCGCGCTCGGCGGTGGTAGCGTGCATGAACACTTCGCTCGTCATGTCATTCTTCCTTCATGTACTTCGACAGCCACAAACTCTGTCCGACGATGAACACCACAAGGCACCCAGTCGCGCCGAACAGCTTGAAATTGACCCACTGGTCGGTCGTGTAGTGATACGCGACGAACAGGTTGACCAGTCCCAGCAGCACGAAGAAAATCGCCCAGACGATATTCAGCTTGCCCCAGATCACGTGCGGCAGCGTGATCTGCTTGCCCATCATCGCTTCGATCAGGTTCTTGTTGAAGGCCACTTGCGAGACGATCAGCGCGACCGAAAACGCCCAGTACAGCACGGTCGGCTTCCATTTGATAAAGGTGTCGTTGTGCAGGACGAGCGTCGCGCCGCCGAACACGGTGACAACGCCGAGGCTCACCCACAGCATCGGATCGACCTTGCGGTGGCGGAATGCCACCCACGCGATCTGCACCAGCGTGGCTACGATCGCCACTGCCGTCGCCGTGAAAATGCCCCACAACTTGAAGGCGACGAAAAACAGGATGATCGGGAACAGATCGAACAGGAATTTCATTATCTGGTCGGGAATTCGGAGAGTGGGTCAGGGAAACAGGGACACGGCGCCGGGCGCCCGGTGGCAGGGATGCTGCAGTAACCCGCCGCGGCTGCCGGGAGCGGCGCGGCGCGCCGTTCGTAGCATGATTGCCGCGCCGGGGTGACCGCCGCATTGACCGGTTCGCAAGCCGGATGAAGCGTGTCGCGGCCGGCGGGCGCCTGAAGACAGATGCCTGCCGGCAACGCGTCGAACTCCGCGCTGCGTTACTTGGGCTCGAATTGTAACGCAGCCGAATTGATGCAGTAACGCAGACCGGTCGGCACCGGTCCGTCTTCGAACACGTGGCCAAGATGTGCGCCGCAGTTCTTGCACTGCACCTCGATGCGCAGCATGCCGTGCGTGCGGTCGGTTTTCTCGGCGATCACCTCGCCGTTGATCGGCTTGAAGTAGCTCGGCCAGCCGCAACCGGCATCGAACTTGGTGTCCGATTCGAACAGCGGCGTGCCGCAGCAGACGCAGTCATAGACGCCGCGGTCCCAGTGATCGTGGTAGCGGCCGGTGAAGGGGCGCTCGGTGGCCGCGTGGCGGGTGACCTGATATTCGATCTCGGAGAGCTGTTTGCGCCACTCGGCGTCGTCTTTCTGCACGGCGGGGGCGCCGGTGTTGGAGTCGTCGGGTTTGTTCATGGTCGGGGTTCCTGTCTCGGGGTTATTGTGTGGGGCTCGTCACTTCAAATCACGTGACGTCACATCAGGAAGAGCAACTCACTTCCAGCGAGCTGGCCCAATCCGGCGGCAGCCCCGCATACGCGTCGTTTTCCGGCTGCTCGTCGAACGGACGGCGCAGCACGGCGGCCAGGCGTTCCACTTCGGAGAAATCCTTCTCTTTCGCGCGGCGGATCGCCGTTTCCGCCAGATGATTGCGAAGTACGAATTTGGGGTTCACCTGGTTCATTGCAATGGCGCGCGCGGCGTCGTCGCGCGATTCTTCGGACAGGCGCACGCGATAGTCGTTCACCCACGTATCGAAGGCGGCGCGGTCGAGGAACAGGTCGCGCACCGGCGCATCGCCGCTCGCATCGTGTTTGGAAATGCGCGCCAGATTGCGGAACGTCAGCGTGAAATCCGCACGGTTGGCATGCATCACTTCGAACAGACGGTTGACTAGTGTGTCATCGCCTTCGCGCCCGGTTTCGAGGCCGAGCTTCGCGCGCATGCGCTTTTCCAACGCCGGCGCGAAACGCTCCTTGAAACCGCCGAGCACGCGCTGCGCGTCTTCGATCGCCTTATCGCCGCGCACGCTTTCCTCATGCTGTTCGCCCAGCAGCGGCAGCAGGCCTTGCGCCAGGCAAAAGAGATTCCAGTACGCGATCTGCGGCTGCATCTTGTACGCGTAACGGCCTTGCGAGTCCGAGTGATTGCAGATGTAGCCGGCGTCGAAGCCGTCCATGAAACCGAACGGGCCGTAGTCGATCGTGAGGCCGAGGATCGACATGTTGTCGGTATTCATCACGCCGTGGCAGAAGCCGACGGCCTGCCATTCGACCATGAGATCGGCCGTCGACATCACCGCTTCATTCAGCAGCGCGAGATAGGGATCGTCGGCTTCGCGGCAATGCGGATAGAAGCGTTCGATCACGTGATCGGCGAGCGCGCGCAGCGCATCGACGCGATCGTTCGAATAGAAATGCTCGAAGTGCCCGAAGCGCACGAAACTCGGCGCCACGCGCGTGACAACCGCAGCGGTTTCGACTTCCTCGCGGCGCACCGGCTGGTCGGAGCCGATCACGCAGAGTGCCCGCGTGGTCGGAATGCCGAGGTGATGCATCGCTTCCGAACACAGATATTCGCGGATCGACGAACGCAGCACCGCGCGGCCGTCGCCCATGCGCGAATAGGGCGTGCGGCCCGCGCCTTTCAACTGCAACTCGAAGCGTTGGCCGTTATGTTCGACTTCGCCGAGACCGAGCGCGCGGCCGTCGCCGAGCTGGCCGGCCCACACGCCGAACTGATGCCCTGAATATACCGACGCATACGGCAGCACGTCGGCGTGCCATTCACGCGTGGCGTTGCCGGAGAACAGTTCGGCGAAGCCTGGATCATTCTGGAGCCCGGGCTCTAAACCGAGCAGCGCGGCGGTTTCTTCGGAGAACCCGACCACGTACGGCGCACTCAACGGCGCCGCGGGCAGGCGCGTCAGAAACGTGCTGCCAAGGCGCGCAAATGCGCTTTCGGGCGAGGTGGTAAGTGCGTCGGAAAGAGCCGACAAAGGCCCGGATAACCCTGCAATGCTTGGGGAAAACGACATATTGAGCGCCTCTGGATTAACCGATATTGTAAGTCCGCGCCCGCGGAACTGCTGGCTGGCCGTCAGCCCGGCGCCACCTGCGTGCCGGGCGTCTCCTGCCGAAGCGCGCCTGCGCCGTTCCAGTGCACGCCGCGAGAAACCCACCGGCGCATGTCGCGCGACTCGAACGGAGCGCGCCGAGCGGTCCCGAATTGCAACCCCAATGAAGCAAACAAGGCGAGGAGACCTCTCTTTATGACGACGCCGCTGCTAGGCCAGATGATGGACGTGCCGCTCACCGTGTCCTCGTTGCTCGCGCATGCCGCGCGGCATTTCGGCGACACCGAGATCGTGTCGCGACGCATCGAAGGCGACGTGCATCGCTACACCTACCGCGACTGCGAAAAGCGCGCGAAGCAGTTGGCGCAGGCGCTGATCGCGCTCGGCGTCGAACCGGGCGAGCGGGTGGCCACGCTGGCCTGGAACGGCTACCGGCATCTGGAAGCGTATTACGGCACGGTGGGCTTCGGCGCCGTGTGCCACACCATCAATCCGCGCCTCTTTCCCGACCAGATCGCCTACATCGTCAATCACGCCGACGACGCCTACGTGCTGTTCGACACCACGTTCGCGCCGCTCGTCGATGTGCTTGCGCCACAGTGCCCCAAAGTCCGCGGCTGGGTCGCACTGGCCGACGAAGCCCATCTGCCGGCAATGCAAACGCCGGTGCAGAGCTACGAAACATTGGTCGACGCGCAGGATGGCCATTACGAATGGCCGGCCATCGACGAGCGTCAGGCGTCGTACCTCTGCTATACGTCGGGCACCACCGGCAACCCGAAAGGTGCACTGTATTCGCACCGCTCCACCGTGCTGCACGCGTTCGGCGCGTCACTGCCCGATGCGATGAGCCTGTCCGCGCGCGACTCCGTGCTGCCGGTCGTGCCGATGTTCCATGTGAACGCCTGGGGCATTCCGCATGCCGCGCCGCTGACCGGCGCGAAGCTGGTCTTTCCCGGCAAGGATCTCGACGGCAAATCGCTCTATGAATTGATGGAAAGCGAGCGCGTCACGTATTCGGCGGGTGTGCCGACCGTGTGGCTCGGCTTGCTCAACTATCTGCGCGAGGCCAAGGTGCGCTTTTCTTCGCTTAATCGCACGGTGATCGGTGGCTCGGCCTGTCCGCCGGCCATGCTGCGAGCCTTCGAGGACGAGTACGGCGTGCAGGTGATCCATGCATGGGGCATGACGGAAATGTCGCCGCTCGGTACCTTGTCGAAACTGACGTGGGAGCAGAGTCAGCGTCCGCTGGCAGAGCAGCGCAAATTGCTCGAAAAGCAGGGCCATGTGCTGTACGGCGTCGATATGAAAATCGTCGGCGAAGACGGACGCGATCTGCCTTGGGACGGCGTGGCGTTCGGCGATCTGCACGTGCGCGGCCCCTGGGTGATCGACCGCTATTTCCGCAAGGACGATTCGCCGCTGGTGGACGGCTGGTTCCCGACCGGCGACGTCGCCACCATCGACCGCGATAGCTTCCTGCATATCACGGATCGCTCGAAAGACGTGATCAAGTCGGGTGGCGAGTGGATCAGTTCGATCGACATCGAGAACGTTGCGATTGCGCATCCGGCGGTGGCCGAGGCGGCGTGCATCGCCTGCGCGCATCCGAAATGGACCGAGCGGCCGCTGCTGGTGGTCGTCAAGCGGGCGGGTTTCGACGTGACGCGCGAAGAACTGCTCGCGTTTTACGACGGCAAGGTCGCCAAATGGTGGATTCCCGACGACGTCGTCTTCGTCGACGAACTCCCGCACACGGCCACCGGCAAGTTGCAAAAACTCAAGCTGCGCGACATTTTCCGCGACCACGTCCTGCCGTCCGCGCTCGAAGACGAGAAGGATTGCCCCCTTACGCCGCTTGCCAGGGGAAACCCCGCCCAACGATAAATTGAACGAGCGTGCTTTTTTGTGTATTCTGCCTGCTGACCCCGGGAAATCGGCGCTAAAGTCGGACAATGAACCGACTCGATCAACCGGACGGGCGGCGCGTCATGCGCCGCCTCATCGCACGGAGGCAGGCAGATGGCAGTGGACTACACAACTCATGACGGCGTGGCCGTCATCACGCTGAACAATCCCCCGGTAAACGGTCTCGGCCTCTCGACTCGAGCCGGTATCGTTGAAGGAATCGAGCGCGCGCAGAACGATCCGGCTATCAAGGCGATCGTGCTGACAGGCGCCGGCAAAGCCTTCTCGGGCGGCGCCGATATCACCGAATTCAACACGCCGAAGGCAACCCAGGAGCCGACGCTCGCCACGGTCATCAAGGCCGTCGAGGGCAGCGCCAAGCCGGTTATCGCCGCGATTCATAGCGTTGCCATGGGCGGCGGTCTCGAACTGGCGCTCGGCGCGCATTACCGCATCGCCGCACCCGGCGCGCAGATCGCGCTGCCGGAAGTGAAGCTCGGCATCCTGCCGGGGGCAGGCGGCACCCAGCGTCTGCCGCGTGCAATCGGCCTTGAAGCCGCGCTCAACATGATTGTTTCCGGTGCGCCGGTGATGTCGGAGAAGCTGGCCGATTCGGGCCTGTTCGACGAAGTCGTGGAAGGCGATCTCGCCGAAGCGGCGCTCACGTTCGCCCGCAAGGTCGGCGCCAAAACCGACCCGCATCCGAAGGTGCGCGACCGCAAGATCGAGCATCCGAATGCCGCCGGTTTCATCCAGTTCGCACGCAATAGCGTCGCGGCTGTCGCTAAAAACTTCCCGGCGCCGCTGAAGTGCATCGACGCGGTGGAAGCGGGCGTACAGAACGGTTTCGACAAGGGCCTCGCGTTCGAACGCGAATGCTTCATCGCGCTCGTGCAGACGCCGGAAAGCCATGCGTTGCGTCATGCGTTCTTCGGTGAACGCGCCGCGAGCAAGATTCCTGACGTGCCTTCCGATACGCCGGTGCGCGACATCAAGCAGGTGGCCGTGATCGGTGCCGGCACGATGGGCGGCGGCATCGCGATGAACTTCATCAACGCGGGCATTCCGGTCACGCTGTTGGAAACGAAGCAGGAAGCGCTCGATCGCGGTGTCGCCACGATCCGCAAGAACTACGAAGCGACCGTCAAGAAAGGCAAGCTCAAGCCTGAAGCGCTGGAACAGCGCATGGCTTTGATCACGCCGACGCTCTCCTACGATGACCTGAAAAACGCCGACATGATCGTCGAAGCCGTGTTCGAAGAACTCGGCGTCAAGGAGCAGGTGTTCAAGCGCCTCGACGAAGTGGCGAAGCCGGGCGCGATCCTGGCCTCGAACACGTCGACGCTGGATGTGGACAAGATCGCTGCTTTCACTAAGCGTCCGCAAGACGTGGTCGGCATGCACTTCTTCAGCCCGGCCAACGTGATGAAGCTGCTCGAAGTGGTGCGCGGCAAGGACACGGCGAAAGACGTGCTCGCCACCGTCATGAAGCTCGCGAAGAAGATCAAAAAGACCGCCGTGGTCTCGGGCGTGTGCGACGGCTTCATCGGCAACCGGATGATCGAGCAGTACATCCGCCAGGCGCTGTTCATGCTCGAAGAAGGCGCATTGCCCGCTCAAGTGGACAAGGCCATCGAGAAGTTCGGTTTCGCGATGGGCCCGTTCCGCATGAGCGATCTGGCCGGTAACGACATCGGCTGGGCGATCCGCAAGCGCCGCTATCAGGAACAACCTGACATGCACTACTCGAAGATCGCCGACCGTCTGTGCGAGACGGGGCGCTTTGGCCAGAAGACCGGTGGCGGCTGGTACGACTACAAGGCGGGCGACCGCACCGCGTATCCGTCGAACGTGGTCGACGAGATGATTGCGGCGTTCTCGAAGGAAACCAACGCCGAGCGCCGCAAGATCAGCGACGAGGAAATCGTCGAGCGCCTCGTGTTCGCGCTCGTCAACGAAGGCGCGAAGATTCTCGAGGAAGGCATTGCGTCGAAGGCGTCGGACATCGACATGGTCTATCTGACCGGCTACGGCTTCCCGCTCTATCGCGGCGGTCCGATGCTGTACGCGGATACGGTCGGCCTTTACAACGTTGAGCGCGCGATTCGCCGCTATGCGTCGCGGCCGAATGGCGACGCGTGGCAATTGGCACCGAGCATCGCGGAGCTTGCGGCGAAGGGCCGTGGGTTCAACGGTTGAATCGCCGCTGCCTGGGTGAAATAAGCGAAATGAATGAAGTGGGGCGCTTGAGCGATTCGCCGGCGTGCCCACCATCAACATCTGGATTGACCAGCCAACTGGCTTGGGACCCGAGTAAGCGCTAATGCGCCAACTCGGGTCGACCGCTTTGCATAGGACCCGAGTAAGCGCTAAAGCGCCAACTCGGGTCGACCGCTTTGCATAGGACCCGAGTAAGCGCTAAAGCGCCAACTCGGGTCGACATAGGAGACTTGCATGACTGACGCCGTAATCGTATCGACCGCCCGTACGGCCCTCGCCAAATCATGGCGCGGCGGTTTCAACATGACGCACGGCGCCACGCTCGGCGGCCATGCGACGCAGGCCGCTGTCGAGCGCGCGAAGCTGGACCCGGCGCGCATTGAAGATGTGATCATGGGCTGCGCGAATCCGGAAGGCGCGACGGGCGCCAACATCGCGCGGCAGATCGCACTGCGCGCGGGTTTGCCGGTCAGCGTGCCGGGCATGACGGTGAACCGTTTCTGCTCGTCGGGTTTGCAAACGATCGCACTGGCCGCGCAACGCGTGATCGCCGGTGAGGGCGATGTGTTTGTCGCGGGTGGCGTGGAATCGATCTCGTGTGTGCAGAACGAGATGAACCGCCACATGGTGGCCGAAGGCTGGCTCAGCAAGAACAAGCCGGAAATCTACTGGTCGATGCTGCAGACCGCCGAGAACGTCGCGAAGCGCTATTCGATCTCGAAGGAACGTCAGGACGAATACGGCGTGCGCTCGCAACAACGTGCCGCGGCCGCGCTCGAAGCCGGCAAGTTCAAGGACGAGATCGTGCCGCTGACGGTGCTGGCCGGCGTCGCCGACAAAGCGACCGGCCGTCTCTTCACGAAAGAAGTGACTGTCAGCGCCGACGAAGGCATTCGTGCCGATACGACGCTCGAAGGCGTGTCGAAGATCCGTACAGCGATGCCGGGCGGCGTGATCACCGCGGGCAACGCGAGCCAGTTCTCGGACGGCGCGTCGGCTTGCGTCGTGATGAACGCGAAAGTCGCGGAGCGCGAAGGTCTGCAACCGCTGGGCATTTTCCGCGGCTTTGCGGTGGCCGGTTGCGAGCCGGATGAAATGGGCATCGGCCCGGTCTTCGCTGTGCCGAAGCTGCTCAAGCAGGCAGGCCTGAAGGTCGAGGATATCGACCTGTGGGAGCTGAACGAAGCGTTCGCGGTGCAGGTGCTGTATTGCGCCGACAAGCTCGGCATTCCGCACGACCGCCTGAACGTGAACGGCGGCGCGATCGCGGTGGGTCATCCGTATGGCGTGTCGGGCGCGCGTTTGACCGGTCATGCGCTGATCGAAGGCAAGCGGCGCGGTGCGAAGCTGGTTGTCGTGACGATGTGTATCGGCGGCGGCCAGGGCGCGGCGGGTCTGTTCGAAGTAGTGTGATCAGGCGCGGGCGCTGGCCTGATTAAAAGCGGGTGTCGTGTGGTTCGGTGCGATGAGACGTGCAGGCATTGAATCCATGGCACCCGTTTTTTGTTCGCGTGGGTCGGGCTGGCCCGGGTGGCCGGCATGAATCACCGGCATCTGCCGGCTGCACGGACCCGCCGCATCAGGGCGAAGCCATGCCGAGCGCCGGCAGGCTTAGCGTACCTTGATTGACGAAGCGTGTCGTGCCTGTCAGGCCGCCGGCGAGCTTGCCGCGCAGGATGTACGGAATCTGTCCCGACTGCACGGCGCCCGCTTGCACGGCGCCCGCTTGCACGGCGCCCGCTTGCACGGCGCCAGCAAACGCGAATGCCTGGCGAACCGCGGCGAAGGCGGGCACCGTCAGCGGGACATTGACGACTGTCTCGCCAAAACGCGGCACGGTGCCGCTCTGATCGCTGACACCGCTGGCGAACGGTTTGCCGTTCAGTTCGAGATCGAGCGACACGCCGTCGAAGTTGACCGCTGATTCATTGGGATTCTGTACGCGCAGTTTGACGTTGAAGCGCATCTCCAGGCCCTGGCCGTCGACCGGCTCGATGCCGGCCACGTTGACGCGCAAAGGGTCGCCGCCGAACAGTCCGGCGCAGCCGTTGAGCGTTAGCGTGACGACCGCGAGGATTGCGGCTAAACGGGCAGGACGGCGGGACAGCAACGCGCGAAGGAAGGACATGACCGGCACCTCGAAGGAAGCGGCTTGGGTCATGCATTGTAGCGGGCCGTTCCGCGCCGGTAGGGACGTTTTAAGTGGCGCGCCGCATCCGCGTCTTGACGAGGCCGGTCAGGCTACGCACGGCCTGGCTGACGAAACCGTGCCGCTCGTTTTCGACCCGGCTTGGCTGGACAGCGAACACGGCGGATTGCGCATGCGCTGCGCTGATCGATACAACGCCGCGCTGTGGCATGACATAGCAATCGCCTTCGGGCAGCGTGACTGACGTGACCGGGACGCTGTCGCCGAGCCACGCCAGAGAATGATCGCGGAAGTCGAGTTGGAGATTGCCTTCCACAGCCACGATCGAAGTTCGTGCGCGCAGATCGTGCACGGCCATCTGGCCGGCCGCAACGCGCGAGGTAGCGGTGTCGCGAGGCAAACCGGCGCGAGGTTGAGTGATGGGCATGACCGATTCCTTTAAACCGTTTCCATGCTGCACAGCTTATTGAGTTCGTCCACATGAAAACAGGCGCAGCCATGGGCAATGTGAACCGGTACAACATGGCGTTTGCGCATGCTGTATCGGTTGGAATCGAGCCGATGTGTATCTGTCGCCACGCACGAACTATCCGCACCATCGGATCATGAACGCTTCGATCCTTATGCCAGATGAACCGCTTGTGGACCGCGCGGAAGTGCCGCCGGTGGACGGGACCCCGGTCAGCCTGTCGGCGCAAGCGCCGGCCGTGGACCTGCGCGCGGACCGTCTATCGCCGGATGGCCATCCCTCTGACGGTCGCCCAACGGACGGCCGCCCCCTTTACCGCCAACTAGCCGAGCAATACCGTCGTGCAATCGATAACGGCGTGCTGCGCCCCGGCGATCGCATGCCGTCGATGCGCGCGTTCATGCAGCGGCACGGCGTAAGCCTCGCGACGGCTACCGAGAGTTATCGCACCCTGGAGCGCGATGCGCTGATCGACGCCCGGCCGCGCGCGGGTTACTTCGTGCGCGCCCGCCAGACGGCTACGTTGCCGGCCGCAACCGAACCCGACCTCGCGGCCGCGCCCGGTGCCGCGCAGTTCGTTGGCATCCATTCCGCGATTTCGGCAATCGTGTCGAAATTTCAGCGCTATCCCGACGCGCTGAATCTCGGCGGCGCGACCGCGTCGCCCGATCTTTACCCCACTGACGCTTTGCAGAAAGCCGCGCTGCGCGCGTTGCGCCGACGGCCGACCTTGCTGACCGCGGCCGGACCCGATCAGGGCGATCCTGAACTGCGCGCGATCATTGCGCGCCGCGCGCTCGACGTCGGCATCCAGATCGGTGCGGACGACGTGATCATGACCCACGGCGGCATCGAGGCCGTGAACCTGGCCTTGCGCGCCGTCACGCAGCCGGGCGACACGGTCGCGGTGGAATCGCCGTGCTTCTTCGGCTTGCTGCAGGCGCTCGAAAGCCTCGGCCTGCGGGCGCTCGAAATCCCGGCCAGTCCGACCACCGGCCTCGCCATCGAAGCGCTGGCATTCGCGCTGCAAACGCATCCCGACATCAAGGCCGTGGTGGTGGTGCCGAATCTGCAGAACCCGCTCGGCAGTGTCATGCCGGACGCACACAAGGCGCGGCTTGTCGAACTGTGCGCGCGAGCCGGCATTCCGTTGATCGAAGACGATCCCTACCGCGAACTCGCCGACACCGCTCAGCCGCCCAGATCGCTGAAGGCCTGGGACGCAGACGGCACGGTGATCCATTGCACGTCGTTCAACAAGACGCTCGCACCCGGCATGCGGGTCGGCTGGATCAACGGCGGGCGGTGGCATCCGCGTATCGGCATGCTGAAGTTCGCACAGTCGCGCCATAACGAGCAGTTGTCGCAAGTCGTGCTCGCCGAATTTCTGGAAACGAATGCGTATGAACGGCATCTGCGGCGTTTGCGCGACCGTCTGCGGATTCAGCGCGAACGAATGGCTGCGGCAATTGCCGCATCCTTTCCCGACGGGACGCGTTTCACGCCACCGGGCGGCGGCATGTTCTTCTGGATCGAGCTGCCGCGCGACGTGTCGTCGTCTCGTTTTTTCGATGCAGCTCTGGATGAAGGCATCCGCGTGATGCCGGGAACGGTGTTCTCGAACGCTGGGCGCTTCGATCACTTTATTCGCCTGAGTTGTCCGAGCACGGATCTCGATCAGGCCGATGAGGCGGTGCGCAGGTTAGGGCGCCTCGCGGCACGGATGGTGGCGCATGCGTGAACGCCATAGCGGTTATCATTTCCCGTTGCGTGCGTGCGCCGTTGAGCGTACCAACGAATCGAACCGAACAAGGTGATCCCGTGATCCGTCATATTGTGATGTGGAAGCTCAAAGAACACGCAGAAGGTGCCTCGTGTGCTGAAAACGCCCTGAAACTGAAGGAAAAGCTCGAAGGCTGCCGCGACATCGTTCCCGGCATGCTCAAGTTCGAAGTCGGCATCGCGGCATCGGGCCTCGAATCGACCTGCCACGTCGTGCTGGTGTCGGACTTCGCCGACAAGACCGCTCTCGACGCCTACCAGGTCCATCCGGCGCACACGGCGCTGAAGGGCTTCGTCGGCGCGGTGCGCGAATCGCGTGAATGTGTCGACTACGAAATCTGAAATCAGCCATGACCGATTCCCCCTCATCCAGATCATCTAAAACGGGCGGCGCTTCATTGCCCGAAAGTCCCTTCGTCGACCGGCTCGGCGTGCAACTCGTGTCGGTTGGCGACGGCGTCAGCGAAATCGTGCTGCCGCTGCAGCCCGATCACATGAACACGTGGGATGTCGCGCATGGCGGCGTAACCATGACGCTCGCCGACGTCGCGCTCGCGATGGCCGCGCGCAGCCTCGCCGGCGACGGCGTCGGCGTGGTCACCGTCGAGATGAAGGTCAACTTCATGCAGCCCGGCCGCGGCGAATTGCGCGCCACCGGCCGCGTGCTGCACCGTTCGACCACCATGGCCTATTGCGAAGGCGAGATCCGCGATAGCGAAGGGCACTTCGTCGCCAAGGCGCTCGGCACCTTCAAATACATGCGGCGCCTCGCCGTGGGCCGCGACGTGACGCGACAGCGTCTGCGCAGCGATCCTTCGGCAAAACCCGGTCCAAGCGACAGCTAATCGCAAGATGGCCAGCGCGCGTGCTGAGCGCCGCGCGTGCCGGATCTCGTTGTTGCAGACAGCGTTACCGTTCATTCGAATTATTCGCCGATTACATCGGTAACCCATGGAGACGATCGTCATGCCCCAGATCAACCGTCAACTCGTGCTGGCTTCGCGTCCGCAAGGCGCTGTTACGCCGGACAACTTCAAGCTCGTCGAAACGCCGCTTGCACCGCTTGCCGATGGCGAATTCCGCGTGCGCAATCACTTTCTGTCGCTCGATCCGTACATGCGCGGCCGCATGAACGACAGCAAGTCGTATGCAGCGCCGCAGCCGCTGAATGAAGTGATGATCGGCGGCACGGTGGGCGAAGTGGTGGAGTCGAAGAATCCGAAATTCGCGGTGGGCGACAAGGTCGTCGCGATGTTCGGCTGGCAGGAGTACGGCGTCTCGAACGGTGCGGGCGTGCAGAAAGTCGACGATACGCACGTGCCGCTGTCAGCCTGGCTTGGGCCGGTCGGCATGCCCGGCGTGACGGCTTGGTACGGCCTGAACCGGATCATCGCGCCGAAAGCGGGCGAGACGGTGGTGGTCAGCGCGGCGAGTGGAGCCGTGGGCGGTGTGGTCGGGCAACTGGCGAAGCTGGCCGGCGCGCGTGCGGTCGGCATTGCGGGCGGCGCGGAAAAGTGCCGCTACGTGGTCGAAACGCTCGGCTTCGATGCTTGCGTCGACTACAAGGCCGGCAATCTGTATCAGGCGCTCAAAGCTGTCACGCCGGACGGTGTCGACGGCTACTTTGAGAATGTCGGCGGCGAAGTGCTTGACGTGACGCTCGCGCGCATGAACGCGTTCGGCCGCATCGCGTTGTGCGGATTTATCGCGGGCTACGATGGCCAGCCGCTGCCGCTCAAGCAGCCGTCGCTGATGCTCACGCAGCGGCTGCTGGTGCAAGGCTTTATCGTCAGCGAACACATGGACGTGTGGCCGGAAGCGCTCAAACAACTCGGCACGCTGGTCGCGCAGAAGAAGCTGCAGTATCGCGAGACCATCGCAGAAGGGCTCGATGCCGCGCCCGAGGCGTTTATGGGTCTCCTGAAGGGCAAGAACTTCGGCAAGCAGCTCGTCAAGCTGATCTGAGCGCGGCGGCTGTCGAACGGGCCCGCTTGACCCGTGCCGACGGCCGCCTGCCGATAGATCCGAGTGGATAGACCTGAGCCGATAAAACCAGGCCGGCAAACCCAGGAGAGAAACGATGTTTGAATTTGCAGGCAAGGTGGCGGTGATCACCGGGGCGGCGAGCGGTTTCGGCCGGGCGTTCGCGGAGAAGGGCGCGTCGCTGGGCATGAAGCTTGTGCTTGCCGACGTGAATCCTGAGGCGCTTTCTCAAGCCGTCGACGCATTGCGCGCCGGCGGCGCCGAGGCAATCGGCGTGCCGACGGACGTGTCCGATGCCGCGCAGGTCGAAGCGCTTGCGCAAGCGGCGCTCGACGCCTTCGGCAAAGTGCATCTCCTGTTCAACAACGCGGGCGTGGGCTCGGGCGGCTTCCTCTGGGAGAGCTCGGCGAACGACTGGGCGTGGGTGTTCAACGTCAACGTGATGGGCGTCGCGCACGGCGTGCGCGCCTTCACGCCAATCATGCTGCGGCAGAACGAACCCGCGCACATCGTCAACACGGCGTCGGTGGCGGGCTTGCTGTCGCCGCCCGCGATGGGCATCTACAACGCCTCGAAGCACGCCGTCGTGTCGCTCACGGAGACGCTCTATCACGACCTGCAACTCGCGCAGGCGGCGGGGGGCGGCGAGGTCGGCTGTTCGCTGTTGTGCCCGGCCTTCGTGCCGACCGGCATCGCCGACGCCGAACGCGCGCGGCCCGCGGAGCTGCGCAACGATAGCGGACCGACCCGCTCGCAGATCGCCGCCGGCAAGCAACTGCAACGCGCGGTGCAATCGGGCAAGCTGACGGCGGCCGACGTCGCCGATATCACATTCGAAGCGATCGCCGCGCGGCGGTTTTACATCATCACGCATCCGGGCATCATGGCGACGGTGAAGCTGCGCCACGAGGATATCGAGCATTTGCGCAATCCGACCGATCCGATGTCGCTGAAGCCCGAAGTGAAGAACGCGAGCTAGGGGCGCCCGGTATCCATCTTTTGACCGATTTTTGACCGATTTTTGACCTACTGACCTTCGGCGCCCACTCGCCATCCAAAGCCCAATGCCGTTGAATCCGAAGATCGAGCAGATACTCGACATGATCGCGCGCGCGAAGCGCCCGCAACTTCATGAGTTGACCCCGCAGCAGGCGCGCGCGTCCTACGAAAAAAGCGCGCCGATTCTGGAGATCGCGAGCGCGCAAATGTTCGCGGTCGAGGACCTGCATGTGCCGATGCGCGACGGCGCGACGATTCGCGCGCGTCTTTATCAGCCTGTCGAGCCGAGTTGGGCCGAGCCTGCGCCGGTGCTGGTGTACTACCACGGCGGCGGTTTCACGGTCGGCAGTGTCGATACGCACGATGCGTTGTGCCGGATGTTCGCGCGCGACGGCCAGTGCACGGTGTTGTCGGTCGATTACCGGCTCGCGCCTGAGCACCCATTCCCCACCGCCGTTGAAGACGCGTTCGATGCGTTGACCTGGCTGCACGCGCACGCCGCTGAATACGGCGTCGATCCCGAGCGGCTGGCCGTCGGCGGCGATAGCGCGGGCGGTACGCTGGCAACGGTGTGCGCGGTTCAGGCACGCGAGGCGGGCATCAAACTCGTGCTGCAATTGTTGATCTATCCGGGTGCCACGGCCTATCAGCAAACCGACTCGCACTCGCGCCTTGCCGACGGCTTCCTGCTGTCCGGCGACACGATCCAATGGTTCTTCGAGCAGTACGTGCGCGATAAGCGCGACCGCGACGACTGGCGTTTCGCGCCGCTCGACGGTACGCGTGGCGCGCCCAATTTCAGCGGACTCGCGCCGGCCTGGATCGCGACCGCCGAATACGATCCCTTAAGCGACGAGGGCGATGCGTATGCGGAAAAACTGCGTGCAGCGGGCAATCAGGTCACCCTGAATCGCTACGCAGGCATGATTCACGAGTTCTTCAAGATGGGTGGCTTCGTGCCCGACGTGGCGAAGGCACATGCGGATGCCGCCGCGGCATTGCGGGCGGCTTTCGGCGTCGACTAATCGCCGCTGTCCGCAGCGCGTCAGGCAATCTCGCGCTCAATGTTGAATGCAAAGCTTCGCTCGAAGTCGCCGGGCCGCACGATCCGGTGCGAGCCGTTATCGTCGCTGCGCTCGGCGGCCGCCACGCTGATGACCTCGCCATGCGCGATCACGCGCACCGCGGTCGTGCCGCGCGTGCCGTACTCCGGCGTTTCAATAAATGCCGCCGATAACGCCCGCTCACGTTCGAGTGGAATGCCGGTGGACGGCAATTCATCGTCGCGCGCGAGGCGCGGATCGCGCATCAGATCGATCAGGCGTTCGAGCGGCGGCATTGCGTCGCGCGCGAGCAGGGCGGCCAGTTCCGTGCGCTTCTTAAGCAGCTTCGGCCAGGCGGTATCGAGTACCGCGTTCGAGATTCCGTGCGTGCCGGGTTCAAGCAGCGTGGGCGCGACGTTCGACCGGTTGCAGTACCAGCCGAGTTCGCGGCGCGTCCAGTCACCGACGAGCAGATTGAAGCCGTTGTAGATGTCGCCGGTTCGCGCGACGTGTTGCAGATAGTCGAGCGGCGTTTCGTGCCGGTCGTGGTCCGGGCCGCTTGCGGCGCCACTGAGCCAGTCGCTGACAAGCGTGCCGCGGGTCGGCGCATCGGCGCGCATTTCATGCGGCGCACGATAATTGGTCAGCGCGGCGAAGCGGCCGTCGCGCGACATGCCGAGCCACGTGCCGCCGCCCAGCAGATCGCGGCCGGCCAGCACGGTCGGCGCGTCATGCCACCAACTGATCGGCTCGGCGGTGCGGCGGAAAAATTCGTCGCGATTCGCGGCGAGCGTGAAGAGCGGTCCGTCGACCGCATCGGGTCGCCAGTCAAAGACGATCAGGCACATCGGGTACGGTCTCCCCGTAGAGCGATAGAGGAACAGATGCCGGAAAAAAAGCGGCGCTTGATCGCGCCGCTCGGCTTCGGGCGCTTAAACCTCAGTCGGCAACCCATACGGCAACGCCAGGAACGTCAGCGCCGGACCGTCGGCCGCGCCCAGATGGACGGTGCCGCCTTCGAGCGCCGCCAGCTTGATCTCGACCAGCACATCGACGCCACCCGCCGGCGCCGACGCCGCATTCACCACCATGCCGCACGGCTGGCCCGGATCGTCCGAGTGGAACAGTTCCGCACCGGCCTTGACCGTTTCCAGTTCGTCCGCCACGTTCGCAAGCGAGGTGCGCCGTTTGATCGTGCCGCGATACTGGCTGCGCGCCACCACTTCCTGGCCCGGATAGCAGCCCTTGCGGAAATTGACTGCGCCGAGCACGTCGAAATTGACCATTTGCGGCACGAATTGCTCGACTACCGGTTGCGTGATGCGCGGTTCGCCCGCACGAATGTCGAGCCAGTCCCATACCGCCGGCGACACGCGCTTGAGCTTCTCGTCGAGCAAGGGCAGGCGCGCTTCGATCGCGGCCTTCGGGCCGATCCACAGATAGCGCAGCCGCTCGAGCGCGTCCGGAACACGAATCAGCGAACCCGCCGTGCCGTCCACCTGCACATGCACGCCATCGGGCAGCGCATCGAACACACCGGAAAGCGCCTTGCGCACGTCGCCCGCGAGGCCCACCACCGCCAGTTCGCCACTCGCATCCACGAGCTTGGCCTTGGCGCGCAGGACGAACATGGACAGCCGCTTCTGCACGGCGGCCTGCAGGTCTTTCGACACCAGCAGGCGGATCGTCTCGCCCGTGCGCCACGTCAGCATCGACGCCAGCAACCGGCCCTTGGCCGAGCAGTAGCCCGCGAGGCGCGCATTGGCGGCGTCGAGATGCTGCGTGTCGTTGGTCAACTGGCCGTGCAGGAAGCTCGCCGCGTCGTCGCCGGTCGCGTCGATCACGCCGAACTGCGTGAGCGGCATGTAGGCGCCGTGCCGGATCACGGCGTCGAATTCGTCAGCGGCAGGACGCGGCAGCGTAGGAAGTCCGACGGGCGCGGAGGCCTGCGCTGTGGCAGGGGCGCCGACGGGTGCGATTGCGGGAGTCACTGAAGGCGTGCCTGAAGCGGTAGCGAGCGGTGTGTTCATGGATTCCGAGAACAGTCAATTCTGACTTTAGCTAAGGCAAACAAGTATTATATGAGGTCCAACCCAGCCACGTTTTACATGTCCCTTCTGAAGAAATGTTTCGTCGCCGGCTCAATCGTCGTTGTGCTGGCCGCAGCCGCCATCGCAGGCGGATACCATTGGGCCACCAGCCCACTCGATTTGACCCCCGCGCAACTCGATGTCACCGTCAAACCGCACAGCAGCCTGCGCAGTGTCACGCAGCAGCTCAATCGCGGTGGCGTGCCGGTCGAGCCTGAACTGTTCGTTATCATGGCGCGGCTGCTCGGGCTGCAAAGCGATCTGAAATCCGGCAACTACGAGTTCAAGACGGGCATCACGCCGTACGAGGTGCTGCAGAAAATCGCGCGTGGCGACGTCAACGAATACGTGGCGACCATCATCGAAGGGTGGACCTTCAAGCGTATGCGTGCCGAGCTGGACGCCAATCCGGCGCTCAAGCACGACACGGTCACCATGAGCGACACCGATCTGATGAACGCGATCGGCGCGCCGGAAGCGTCGATCGGCAACGGTGAGGGCCTGTTTTTCCCGGACACCTATCTGTTCGACAAGAACACCAGCGATCTGGACGTCTACCGCCGCGCGTACCGGCTGATGCGCGTGCGCCTCGACGAAGCATGGACCGCCCGAGCGCCGAACCTGCCGTACAAGACCCCGTACGACGCGCTCACGATGGCGTCGATCATCGAGAAGGAAACCGGCAAGCCATCCGACCGGCCGATGGTGGCGGCCGTGTTCGCGAACCGTCTGCGTGTCGGCATGCCGCTGCAAACCGACCCGACCGTGATCTACGGCATGGGCGACAGTTACACCGGCCACATCAGGAAGAAAGACCTGCAGACCGACACTCCCTACAATACCTACACCCGGATGGGCCTTCCGCCAACCCCCATCTCACTGCCCGGAGTCGCATCGCTGCAGGCGGCGATGAACCCGGCGCAATCCACCGCGCTTTACTTCGTATCGCGCGGCGACGGCAGCAGTATCTTTTCTGACACCCTCGGCGATCACAACAAGGCCGTGGACAAATACATTCGAGGGCAATGATGGCGAGGGGCAAATTCATCACGTTTGAAGGCATCGACGGTGCCGGCAAGACCACCCATCTGGGCTGGTTTCGCGAACGCCTCGAAGAGAAAGTCGCGAGCACCGGCCGCTCGGTCGTGATGACGCGTGAGCCGGGCGGCACGCCGCTTGGCGAACAGATTCGCGAGATCGTGCTGCATCAGAAAATGGACCTCGAAACCGAGGCGTTGCTGATGTTCGCGCTACGCCGCCAGCATCTGGCCGAAGTGATCGAGCCGGCGCTGGCGCGCGGCGACTGGGTGCTGTCCGACCGTTTCACCGACGCGACCTTCGCGTATCAGGGCGGCGGCCGCGGTCTGCCGCGCGACAAGCTGGAAACGCTCGAACGATGGGTGCAGGGCGGTTTTCAGCCGGACCTGACCGTGCTGTTCGACCTGGCCCCGGAAATCGCCAACGAACGGCGCAGCGCCGCGCGCAATCCGGATCGGTTCGAAAGCGAGTCGGAGGCATTTTTCAACCGCACCCGTGCCGAATATCTGCGCCGCGCGGAAGAAGCGCCGTACCGGTTCGCTATCATTGACTCTTCGCAGAGCATTGCACGTATTCAGAAGCAACTTGAAGAATTGATTGCAGTTCTTTGATTTCAAAGCAATATAATCCTGAATTATAACAGCGACGAAGTTCGCTTGATGCCTCATCAAATATCGTCAACTGATTGATTTAAAAGAGAAACGATGATTTATCCGTGGCAAGCCGATGACTGGAATCGCCTGCAGCAGTTGCGTGGGCACTGGCCGCACGCCTTGCTGCTCCATGGCCAGGCGGGGATCGGCAAGCTGCGCTTCGCGCAGCACCTGGCGCAAGGGCTTCTGTGCGAGGCCCAGCAGGCCAACGGCGAGCCTTGCGGCACGTGCGTGGCGTGCAACTGGTTCACGCAGGGCAATCACCCGGACTATCGGATCGTCGTGCCTGAAGCGCTGGCCGCCGAAGCCGGTCTCGGTAACGCCGCAGAGGAAAAAGCCGAGAAGGCCGACGGCGACGAAGGCAAGAAAACGCGCGCGCCCAGCAAGGAAATCAAGATTGAGCAGATTCGTGGCTTGCTCGATTTCGTCGGCGTCGGTTCGCACCGTGGCGGTGCGCGCGTGGTCGTCCTGTATCCCGCCGAGGGGCTGAACATTGCCGCGGCCAACGCGCTCCTGAAAACGCTCGAAGAGCCGCCCGCGGGCGTGGTGTTTTTGATGGTGTCGGCGCGCGTCGATCGCCTGCTGCCCACCATTATCAGCCGTTGCCGCCAGTGGCCGATGACGGTCCCCGCGCCAGATGTGGCGACGAAGTGGCTCGCCGCGCAAGGCGTCGCTGAAGCGCCAGCGCTGCTCGCCGAAGCCGGCGGTGCGCCGCTCACGGCCCTCGCACTGGCGAGCGACGAGAACCGCACGCTGCGTGACTGGACTCTCAAGCAACTGGCCGCCGGCGCCGACTGCGACGCTTTTGCCTGCGGCGAGGCATTGCAGAAGCTGCCGGTGCCGCTCGTGCTCGGCTGGCTGCAGCGCTGGATGTACGATTTGCTGGCGCAGCGCGCAGCCGGCACGCCACGCTATTTTCCGCAGGCATCGGCGGCATTGACGCGCTGTGCAGCGCAAGCCGACGCCAGCGCGTTCGCACGCTTCATGCGCACCGTGACGCGCCAGCGCGCCGTAGAGAACCATCCGCTGAACGCGCGGTTGGTGTTCGAAGAACTGTTTATCGGCTACCGCGAGCTGTTCGCGTAAGTCTGTTGCTGCCGGACGGTCTGCCCGAGGCAGGTGCGCGTTACCGTGCCGCGCCCACCCGTGTGTCCGTCCGCCGATTCGTCCTCCATTTCACGTTCAAATCGCCATGAGCCTTTCTTACCGCGATGCCACGCTCGACGATCTGCCCGCGATCGTCGCCATTTACAACTCGACCGTGCCGTCGCGGCAAGTCACCGCCGATCTCGAGCCAGTGAGCGTCGAAAGCCGTCTGGCGTGGTTTCACGCGCACGGCCCGCACAAGCGCCCGCTGTGGGTGGTGGAAGATCCGCAGCAGTCCGGGCGGGTGATTGCGTGGTTGAGCTTCTCTGATTTCTACGGCCGTCCGGCCTATTTGCGCACTGCCGAAGTCAGCATCTATCTGGACGAAAGCGCGCGCGGCAAGGGGCTCGGCAAGCGACTGCTTGCAGCCTCGCTCGCGACGGCGCCGGCGCTCGGCATCGACACGGTGCTGGGATTTATCTTTGGCCACAATGACGCGAGCCTGCGCCTGTTCCGGGGGTTCGGTTTCGACACGTGGGGGTCGCTCCCGCGCGTCGCGGTACTGGATGGCGTGGAGCGCGATCTGGTGATTCTCGGCAAGCGGCTCGACGTGGCTTCCGCTTGATTGACGGGCTGAGTACGGCCAGATTCTCACCAAGCTATTTATCAGCAGGACATCATCATGTTTGTCGATTCGCACTGCCATATCAACTTCGAGGGACTCGCCGACCGCCTGCCACAGGTGCTCGAAAACATGCGCAGCCATTCGGTCACGCATGCGCTGTGCGTATCGGTCGACCTGGAGACGCTGCCCTCTGTACTGGAGATCGCCAGCCGGCACGAGAACGTGTTCGCGTCGGTCGGGGTGCATCCGGATCATGAGGATATGCGCGAGCCGAGTCTCGCCGAACTCGTCGAGCTGGCCGGGCATCCGAAGGTGGTCGCGATCGGCGAGACAGGCCTCGACTACTACCGCCTTGAAGGCCGCACGATCGCGGATATGGAATGGCAGCGCGAGCGCTTCCGCACCCATATCCGCGCCGCGCACGCCACCATGAAACCACTGATCATTCACACGCGTTCGTCGGCGGAAGACACGCTGCGCATTATGGCCGAGGAGCGCGCGAGCGAGCCGGGCGGCGTGATGCATTGCTTTACCGAACCGTGGGCGGTGGCCGAGCAGGCGCTGGCGCAGAACTTTTACATTTCGTTGTCAGGCATCGTCACGTTCAAGAGCGCGACCGACGTGCAGGATGTCGCGCGCCGCGTGCCGCTCGAGCGTTTGCTGATCGAAACGGACTCGCCGTACCTTGCGCCCGTGCCATATCGCGGCAAGCCTAATGAACCTGCGTACGTAAGTTATGTCGGACGCTTCATCGCGCAACAGCGCGACATGCCGGATACGGCGCTGGCCGCCGCGACGACACAAAACTTCTTCCGGCTTTTCAAGATTCCCGCGCCCGCTGGCGCGTGATTGATAAAGTTGATAAATATCAAAAGGATAGGAACGTCTCCTAAAGTAAAACATGAAAAAATATTCGGCTTTGACCGCAGCGTTTCAAGAAGCTTCCGTGGTGCAGACTGCTCTCGGTTCGGTACGCCGCAGCGCGTCGCACCTCGCGTTGGCCGCTACGCTCGCCTGCGCCGCGCTGACCTCGCTGGTCGCTTCGCCGGTTCAGGCTGCGCCGATCGACTCGCTCATCAAATCGGTTAAATTCGACGACGTCGACGGTGTCAACAAGCTGCTCGCCAAGGGCATGGACCCGAACAGCGTCGACAATCAGGGCTTCCCGCTGCTGGTGATTGCCGCGCGCGAAAAGTCGGACAAGGTGGGCGCCGCGCTGCTCGCCAATCCGAAGACCGACATCGAGATCCAGGACAAGGCCGGCGAGAACGCAATGATGATGGCTGCGTTGAACGGCGACCTCGATTTCGTGAAGCAGCTGATCGCGAAGGACGCCGAAGTCAACAAGAAGGGCTGGGCGCCGCTGCACTACGCCGCCGCGAACGGCCATGACGACATCGTCAAAGTCCTGCTCGACCATTCGGCCTACGTCGACGCGGGCTCGCCGAACGGCACCACGCCGCTGATGATGGCCGCGCGCGGCGGTCATGTGTCGACGGTGAAGCTTCTGCTCGACAATGGCGCAGACCTCACGGTGAAGAACCAGATCGGCCTGACCGCCCTCGATTTCGCGAAGACCTACAAGGAGCCGGACGTAGTCGAAGGACTCACCGCGCGCCTGCAGCAGATGCAACAGAAGTGAACTGCACGGAAAACCGGTGCGCCGGAGTACTGGCGCTCCGGGCCACGCAAATTTGCCTGAAGATAGCGGCCATTGGCATGCCTGCCGCTTTGCAAAACAGTGCAGAATGACGGCTTGGCGCACGACGAGGCGCGCCGGTTCGATGCGGCGCAAGACCGCCTGATAAACGACCCTGGAAAGGAACACCATGCTGCGGGCTTTGATTTTCGCCAGCGCGCTTGCCGTACCGCTATCGGCAGCCGCGTTTACGGGGGGCGACCTCAACAAGCTGTGCACGAAGACCGATGTGGCATCGCGTAGTGCGTGCGCCGCGTATATCGAAGGCGCCGCCGACGGCATCTTCAACACGATCGACGCGATCGGCGGCACCACGGGGCCGCGCGTCGGCCAGTACTACTGCCTGCCGGCAGACGCGCGCTCGGCGCAACTCACCGACGCAGTACGCAAGTACATCGCCGAGAATCCGATCGTCGCGGGCTATAACGCCAGCACGGCGATCTCGCTGGGGCTCGGCAAGGCATTTCCTTGCAAGAGCGGCAACTGATCGCGTAGTTGAATTGAATGTGTTGTGAATCGCGGCTGACGTCTGCGCCGCGAGCCTGTTTTTATTCCGGCTCACGGTCGGCCGTCCGCACCTCGAAGCTGTCGGCACGCATGCCTTTCTCCAGTCCGAACGGACGAACGCCTAAGATGTCTACAGGGGTGCCGCGCCGGAATCACGCGATGTGTTCCACCGCACATCGGCCGCGCCGCGCGAACCAGGGAGGACAACTCACATGGGCCGACTGATCGTCGTGTCGAATCGCGTTGCAACGCCAACGGAAACCAAAGGATCGGCGGGCGGCCTCGCGGTCGGCGTGTTCGGCGCGCTGAAGGATGCGGGGGGCGTGTGGTTCGGCTGGAGCGGCGACGTGGTGAGCGAGACCGTCGCCAACGCCGGTCCGACGCTGGAGCAGGACGGCGCAGTGACCTTCGCGACCGTTGGCCTCACGCGCAAGGATTACGACCAGTACTACCGCGGCTTTTCGAACGCGACGCTGTGGCCGGTGTTCCACTACCGCAACGACCTCGCGCGTTACGAGCGCGACGAGTACGCGGGCTACCGGCGCGTCAATGCATGGCTCGCGCATAAGCTGATCAAGCTGCTCGAACCCGACGACGTGATCTGGATCCACGACTACCACCTGATCCCGTTCGCCGAGGCGCTGCGTTCCGAGGGCGTCACCAACCGCATCGGTTTTTTCCTGCATATTCCGTTTCCCGCGCCGCAGATTCTGCTCAACATTCCACCGCACGAAGAGCTGGTGAAGTCGCTGTCGTGCTACGACCTGCTGGGCTTCCAGACCGCCACCGACGAACTCGCTTTCCACGACTACGTGACGCGCCACGCACGCGGCACCGTGAGCGAGGGCAATCAGGTCGAAGCCTTCGGCCGCAAGCTGCGTACGGGCGTCTATCGTATCGGCGTATTCCCCGACGAAATCGCGGAACAGGCCAAGCGCTACGAAAGCCGCCAGCACGTGCTCGATCTGAAGCAAAGTCTGGAGGGCCGCAAGCTGATCATGAGCGTCGACCGGCTCGACTATTCGAAGGGGCTCGTCGAACGGTTTCGCGCCTTCGAGCAGTTGCTGGAACGCTCGCCCGAATGGCGCGGCAACGTCACGCTGGTGCAGATCGCGCCGCCGACCCGCTCGGACGTCGCCACCTATCAGAAGATCCGCCAGGATCTCGAATACGAAGCGGGACGCATCAACGGCCGTTATTCGAGCCTCGATTACACGCCGATCCGCTATCTGAATCAGCAATACGACCGCTGGAAGCTGATGTCGCTGTTTCGCGAATCACAGATCGGCTTTGTCACGCCGTTGCATGACGGTATGAACCTGGTCGCGAAGGAGTATGTCGCCGCGCAAAATCCCGACGACCCAGGCGTGCTAGTGTTGTCGATTTTCGCCGGTGCGGCGGCGGAGTTGACCGGCGCGCTGCTGGTCAATCCACACGATGCGATTGGCATGTGCGAAGCCTTGCAACGCGCGCTGCAAATGCCGCTCGACGCGCGCCAGCGGCGTCACGAGATCAATATGGCGGCGCTGCGCAAGAACGATCTTGGCGTGTGGCGCGATACCTTTCTCAACGATTTGCGCAATGTGCCCGTGCAGAAGCCGGGCAAGGGTGGCGGGCATAAGTAATGATGTGTTTGGATGAAGGTGTTTTACTACCAGGAAGCGCCCGGAAGCGCGCGCTGAGTCGAAAGGTGGCCGCATGCTGAGGACTTTGGCCATCGCCGGGTATCGGTCGCTACGCGAGTTGATCGTCCCGCTCGGGCATTTGAATGTCGTCACGGGCGCGAATGGCAGCGGGAAATCGAGCGTCTATCGCTCGCTGCGTCTGCTGGCTGAAACCGCGCGCGGCGGCGTGATTACGTCGCTCGCGCGTGAGGGCGGTTTGCAATCCACGTTGTGGGCCGGACCCGAACGTTTCTCGCGCGCGGTGCTGGCCGGCGAGATGCCCGTTGAGGGCACGCGCCGCAAAGAACCGGTGAGCCTGCGGCTTGGATTTTCCGGCGATCAATTCGGTTATGCGATTGATCTCGGGTTGCCGCCGCTCGATCGGGCCACCCGGTTTCCCCTCGATCCCACGATCAAACGCGAGTGCATCTGGAGCGGCCCGGTGCTGCGTCCGTCGGCCTTGCTGGTCGACCGGCACGGCGCCGCGCTGCGCACGCGTGACGAACAGGGTGATTGGCAAACCATCCCGCAACCCGTCGCCAGTTTCGACAGCATGATGACGGAGTTCTCCGACCCGCGGACCGCTCCCGAGATGATCACAGTGCGTGAGCAGATTCGCTCGTGGCGCTTTTACGACCACTTCCGCACGGATGCCGAAGCGCCCGCGCGTCAGTCGCAGATCGGCACGCACACGCCGGTGCTCTCGAACGACGGCGCCGATCTTGCCGCGGCCTTGCAAACCATCCGCGAAATTGGCGATCCGGTTGCGCTTGACGCCGCCATCGACGACGCCTTTCCCGGCTCGCGCCTCGATATCGCCACGCAGGACGGCCGTTTCGACGTGTCGATGCAGCAACACGGCTTGCTGCGGCCGTTGAAGGGCGCGGAACTGTCGGACGGTACCTTGCGCTACCTGTTGCTGGTGGCTGCACTGCTGACGCCGCGTCCGCCCGCGCTGCTCGTGCTGAACGAACCCGAGACGAGCTTGCATCCCGATTTGCTGCCGGCTCTGGCGCGCCTGATCGCGCGGGCTTCAGCGCATTCCCAGGTGCTGGTGGTGTCGCACGCGGCGCGGCTGATCGCGGCGCTCGAGCGGGAGGACGGCAGCCAGTCGATCGTGCTCGAGAAGCACTTCGGCGCGACGCGCATCGCCGACGCGGACGATCGCGACCTGCCGGGCTGGAAATGGCCGGCGCGATAACAGCCGCGATAACAGCCGTGACAACAGCTGCGATAACGGCGGTGAGGCGGATAATGGACGTGCCACTGTATGTAAGCTGGATGTAACAGCACGCAGGAATTGCAAGGCCAAGGGCATTTTGTTGCGCCCTGATGAATAATGCTTTGATGTGGATGGTGCAGGCGGACGCCCGGCGTTTGCCGCTTTGATGGAGAAGGACCGGCGCTACCATTCCCAGCGCCGCTGACGTGCACCGCCATTGGCGCAAGCCGTCAGTTCACGGAGACAAAAAATGAAGATTGCGCAGATCGCCCCCTTGACCGAATCCGTGCCGCCGAAGCTATACGGCGGCACGGAGCGCGTCGTGTCCTATATCACCGAGGCGCTCGTCGACCTCGGCCATGACGTGACGCTGTTCGCGAGCGGCGATTCCGTCACGAGCGCCAAGCTCGAAGCGGTCTGGCCAAGCGCACTGCGTCTGGACCCGGGGATCCGCGATCGCATCGCACCCCATATGCTGTTGATGGAACTGGTGCGCCGCCAGGCCGAAAACTTCGACGTGCTGCATTTTCACCTCGACTACTACTCGTTTTCGGTCTTCAAGCGTCAGGAGACACCCTTCGTCACCACGATGCACGGCCGCCTCGATTTGCCCGAGCAGCAACCGGTATTCGACACCTTCAATACCGCGCCGGTGATCTCGATTTCGAATTCGCAGCGCCATCCGTTGCCGCAGGCCAAATGGCTCACCACCGTCTATCACGGCCTGCCGGAGCAGCTCTACACGCCGCAGCCGGTCGAGCAGAGGTACCTCGCGTTTCTCGGCCGTATCTCGCCGGAAAAGCGGGTCGATACCGCGATCCGGATTGCCGGGCGCTGCGGATTGCCGATTCGCATTGCCGCGAAAGTGGACTCGGCCGACCGCGAATACTTCGAGCGCGAAATCCGGCCCTTGCTGGACTTGCCGCATGTCGAGTTCATCGGCGAGATCGCGGATCATCAGAAAGCCGAGTTTCTATCCGGCGCGCATGCGCTGCTGTTCCCGATCGACTGGCCGGAGCCGTTCGGCCTCGTGATGATCGAAGCGATGGCGTGCGGTACGCCGGTGATCGCATTTAACCGCGGCTCGGTGCCGGAAGTGCTGGATGACGGTGTGACAGGCTTTATCGTCGAAGACGAGATCGGCGCGGTGGCGGCGGTCAATCGCCTGCATAAGGTGCCGCGCTCGGGTGTGCGGCAACGCTTCGAAGATCGCTTCACGTCGCACCGGATGGCGCGGCAGTATGTGGAGGCGTATCAGTCGGTGATTCGCGCGCAGAAGCGTTCGCGCTTCAAAGTGATCGATACGTCGGGGAGTTGAGCGCCGTAGCGTGGCCTGACGCGGCAGAATGAAGAACGGCGACGCGCAATGTGCGTCGCCGTTTCTTATTGCCGCTGCTGCCGGGTAAGCGGGTAGAGGCCTAGATCTTCAGGCGCGATACCTTGGTGCCCTGCAGCGCGATATCGGCCATCAGGCCGGTGTTGGTCAGCACGAATACTTCGACAGGGGCGGTCGCGGTGGTTGTGTCGATTGCGCCGTTGGCGCCCATCTTCACCAGCGCGACGGAGGCGTCGCCGCCCGCCGACCAGCCATCGGCATTGCGGAAGGAGTCGAGCGAGTCCTGCGTCATGAACAGGAAGATGATGGCCTTCGATTGCGCGCCTGCCTGCAGACCGAACGAACCGGAAATCGTGCTGTAGTAACCCACCGAGCTGCCGCCTACGCGCAGCGCACCTTCGCCATACTGGCCGCCAACGATAAAGCCCGCTTGCAGGACCGACGGGAACACCAGTACGCCGCGCGCCTTGGAGACGAGTTCGCGCGAACCCTTCACGGTTGTGAACAGGCGCGACATGGTGCCGTCGACGCTGGCGTCGATCGACTGGCGTTTGGATGCATCGGTGGAGGGCGTGTTCGGGCTGCTGCCGTTGGTGGTACAACCAGCGAGTGCAAGGCCTCCGAAAGCGAGCGCAGCGGTAGTCTTCAGCATGAAGTTTCGTCTATGCATCGTTTTTCTCCATCATGGTTCCTGGGCACAACCTCATATGGTGCTGCCGGGTTGCATTTGCGTTATATCACACGCAAGCGCGGAAGGCGTACTTCGTTGGTCGGTGAAAAGCCTTGTGTGGCGGGGGTTTGCGAGCTATTGGCGGATGCGTTGAAGTAATTTTGACCGGCCGCGGAACCGCGTTGAAGGACACTCTGACAAGGCATTCGAAAGGGCCCCGGCGAACCATGCCGGGCCGGGAACGGCTTGCCGGCGGCTGCGCCGGGACCGCATCAGGCACCTATTTTTACCGACTTTTTCGATTCCATCATTGGTGATGAAACCCAACTGAAAGTGTTGCTGCGACGCTGCACCTGCGTTCTCACCCGTGGTTCGCCGGACTTTTGACAGGCGGGCGCCGCAGGGCGCGGCGAATCATTCCGATCAACACGCCGATCAGGAACAGCGTGACAGCCGGCACGACCCAGTAGCCGACGAACGCATGCCAGAGGTAGGCCATGAGCGTAGAGCGACGCACGCCATATTCGTTGCGGGCGTCCTGCTGGCGCGGCGCATTGGCTGCCAGTACATCGGCTGGGCAGCCGGCGGCTTGCGCCTCGTCAGGCTTGCCGTGGCAGCGCGCGGGGGCGCCGGCGGCACGTTGTGCGACGGTGAAATTCCAGGTGGTCAGCGCGCGGTCGAGGTCGACGGCGTTGTACGCCATTTCCTCCCGGATCTCGCTAACCGCAACGATCGCCACGGGCACGGCCCAGAATACGATGACGACCAACCACCGCCTCAACCAGCGGTTTTTATGCTTCGATACCATCCTTGCCTCCGATCGGTGCTCTGCAGCACCAACGACAAGATGGCGGCCCGTCTAATGTTGTGTATGGGGGTGGGCCGTCTCCGCAGCCATCATAGAAGAAAAACGGCGCGTTCGCGCGGGTGGACCGCGAAGGAATCGCTAGCGGGAGGATGGTTGCCGGGGAGATGAACTGCGAAGGCGAGCAGGAGGAAGAACGGAAGCGCGGGCTGGAGCGAGGACAGGAGAAAGACGGCAGCCGCGCCGGAAAACGGCGCGGCCATGTTCGAGCAATACGCGGCTAAACGCGCGGCGAGTGGCCCGCGCCGATTGCCTTGCGTTGATTTAGTTAGCCGGCGCGGACGACGACAGACAGGTCTTCATGAAAGCCTTGCGATCGTCGCCTTTCTTGTCAGCGGCTTGGGTGTTGCACGCCTTCATCTTGTCCTGCTGGCTCATCGGCGCTGCGGCGGCCGGCTTGGCGGACAGGCAGGTCTTCATGAAGGCCTTGCGGTCGTCGCCTTTCTTGTCGCCGGCCTGCTTGTTACAGTCGGCCATTTTCGTTTGCTGGCTGTTCTGCGCGAACACCGGCGAAACGAGGACAGCACCCAGCACCAGCGTAGCGATAGCGGATTGGATCTTCATGTGACACTCCATCGGTGGTGAAAACGTTTTTGGTCGTTCATGCGCGTGGGTGTCAACAGCGTCGAGAACCCCTCGGCATGTGCATTATGGCAAATGCTGTCTGCCAGAACGGACAAAGGGGCACTCCGGTTGACACGCGCTCACGGTGGTTTTCCCTTACGCGACGGGGGATCGCGGTGTGCCGGCGTGTGAACTGGCGTGTGTGCCGACGTGTGACCCGGCGTGTGAACCGGCGTGTGAACCGGCTCAATCGCAGCCGTGCCAGAATATGTTATGCAATCCAGATTAATTGGCAAGGCGCATGCAAATGAATTATCCCGCTGTCATTCGAGAGGGGGCGATCAAAGACTAAACATCCGATCCGCATTGCTGCAGGTGCAAATGAATAGGAAATCGGCCGAAAATCCCATTTAGGATCTTAGGCGTATTCATGACTCGAATTCCCGCGCCGAGGCGCTGCCCGGCGTCTGCGTCACGCAAGCCAAAGGAGGCTCGCCATGCACTACCTCTTGATGTATGACCTCGTACCGGACTACCTCGAACGGCGTGGCGCCTATCGCGACGACCATCTGAAGCTCGCCTGGGCGGCAACGCAGCGCGGTGAATTGCAACTGGCCGGCGCATTGACCGAACCTGTGGATACTGCCGTGCTGCTTTTCGAAAGCGACTCTCCCGCAGCCGCCGAAGCCTTTGCCAGAGCCGATCCATACGTGATCGCGGGGCTTGTGGAGCGCTGGCGTGTACGCCCATGGATGACCGTGGTGGGTGAGGGCGCGGCGAATCCTGTGCGCTAGTGGCAAGTCGATCAACCGGGCTCGCGCGGCGTCGAGAGGAATGCAAACAGCATGCGCGGGCGTTGTGTTCGCTGGTAGGGAAACTGCACCTCGATGTCAGCCAGGTGCTGTCCACGCCGCTGCATCCAGCCACCTCCCAGCTCGGCAAAAATTACGTCAAAAACGTATGGAAATGCATTGCGGATCAAACGTCGATTTCGTAAAGGCAATTGGTCAATCTTGATCTACTATTGTGCTGTGCAATAGCGGCTCCCGAGGCCGGAACCGACAGCCGTTCTGTTACAGCAATAAGTGATACGACGCAGCAAAAAGGACAAGATTGTTTCCATCCGTAACACTTGTCTCAACGATATTCACGCAAACCCTGGTGGTGGTATGCTTCGTGCACAAATTCTCCCATGCACGAGTGAGACCACGTTTTGTGCTTCGCAATAGGGACAAACCGCACTAACCCAGTGCGATATTGACCAGCAGACAGAACGTACAAAACATATTTGTGCAACCGAGGGCTGTACACGGATCGTGAAAATTGAATCCGTGGCTGCCCAAAGCCGCGGCCGGGCCAGGCTGCGTGGAGAAAACCCAATGTTTTTCGATGAGCTAAGCAATGACGAATGGGCGCTGCTAGCAGAGCTTGTCTCTGATGAGCCAGCCGTCCGTCTGAACCGGCGCGGCCGCCCCCGCGCCGAACCGCGCATCGTGGCGAATGCCGTCCTGTGGATTCTGACAACGGGCGAACCCTGGTCGAAGTTGCCGGGGCGCTATCCGTCGGGTCCGACTTGCCGGCGTCGTTTCGAGGAATGGCAGTTGAACGGCACCCTCCTCGAGATGGTTCGGCTGTTGTCGCAAACCGGGCGTACCTTCGCGTACGTCCCGCAGCCGGCGGCGCCCGTCGCGGCCAAGCCGGCAGCACCGGTCGCACCAACCCCCAACGCACGCGACGAAAGTCTGCGTGGCGTGTCGTGGAAGAGCCCCGAATCGTGGCAGACACCTGGCGCCTCGAGCAGCCTGAGCAACTGGCGTTCGGCCGATCCGATTGCCGATATCACACGCCAGTTGTCCGGATTGACGAACGTGCCGCCGGTATCCCGTGCGCCTTCGGCACCTGTGTCGCACGTGGCACGGCCCGCCATGCGTGCCGATTGGCAAGGCACGGACGAAGCGCGGGCGGTGGACGCGGCCATGCACAGTCTGGACTCGGCCATCGCGTCGGCACGCCGCACGCAACAGCTTGAAGATCAACGCGGCTCGCTGTCGATGAGCCTCGCGCCGCGCGGCACGCAGGTCGCCGACCGGCGCGGCTATGTGATCTACGTTGCGGCGGAGCAGGTGCCCAATGCCATGTATCGCGCGTGGGCGGAGATCATGAAGGACGGCAAACGCGTCGAGCGTTCCGGCCTCGTCGGCCCGCGTTTTACAGAGGCAGACGCGGCGGAGCATTACGCGCTCGAATGGGCGCGGCAGTGGATCGACCGCGAATGGCGCACGCAGTCCGCAGCAGAGGCGGCACCTGCAGTCAACGCGGCTGCGGCAGTGGCGCGTCCGTTGCCGGCCATGCGTCATGTGCCGGAACCGGTCATGGTGAATCACGGCGGTCCGTTGCACGGTCCGCTCAATGCGTTCCGCGGACCGCTGCGCCGCTATCCTGGCGAACCGGCCGCACCCGCGACCGAAAACAATAGTGCATCAGATCGTTTTCCGTCGTACCCGGAACTCATCTCCCACGTGGGATGAGTGCGGCTGCAAGTGCGGCTGCAAGTACGAATGTAAACGCGTCGGATAACACAGCAGCAGTACCCCGCGGCCGGTAGGAGCAACCGCCGCAGGTTCCCGCTTCATCCGTTGTGAATCATCATTGGCGTCCGTACGTGTCGTCGAAGCGCACGATATCGTCTTCACCGAGATACGAACCCGACTGCACCTCGATCATTTCGAGCGGCATCTTGCCCGGATTCTCGAGACGGTGGGTGACGCCCAGCGGAATATAAGCCGATTCGTTTTCGGAGACGATGAAGCGCTCTTCACCTCGCGTGACGAGCGCGGTGCCGCGCACGACGATCCAATGTTCCGCGCGGTGATGATGCATTTGCAGCGAGAGCCGCGCGCCCGGCTTCACGACAATACGTTTCACCTGGAAGCGCTCGCCGGTGTCGACGGAATCGTAATTGCCCCATGGGCGATGCACCTTGCGATGGTTGGCCGCTTCCAGGCCGCCATCGTTGCGAATCCGTCCGACAATCTTCTTGACGTCCTGCACGCGCGATTTGTCCGCGACCAGAATCGCATCGGCCGTTTCGACCACCACGAGATCCTGCGTGCCGACGCAGGCAATCAGGCGTCCTTCCGAATGCGCGAAGGTCGATGCCGCGCCTTCGAACATCACGCGACCGCGGCCCACGTTCTGATCGGCGTCTTTCTCCGAGATATCCCAGATCGCGTCCCACGAGCCCACGTCCGACCAGCCCGCTTGCAGCGGCACGACCACGCCGGACGCGGCGCTCTGATCGTTGCCCAGTTTCTCCATCACCGCGTAGTCGATCGAATTCGACGGCGAGGCGCTGAACGCGTCGCGTTGCAGACGGAAGAAATCGCCGTCCGCTTTGCCGCCTGCGAACGCTGCTTCGCAGGCTTCGTAAATCGCCGGCTGGAAGTGGCGGATCGCCTTCAGCCAGGTCGATGCGCGCATGATGAAAATGCCGCTATTCCACCAGTATTCCTTTGATGCGATATAGCGCTGCGCCAGCTCCAGATGCGGCTTTTCGACGAAGCGATCGAGCTTGTGCGCACCGATCGTATCGGCTGCGTCGGCGTCGGCGTCGGTCGCGCGAGCGTCGTTAGGCGTGCCAAGCGCCGCGCCAATGCGAATGTAGCCATAGCCCGTTTCGGCGCGCGTCGGCACGATGCCCATCGTCACGATATGGCCCGCGGCCGCATGTTGCACGCCGGCGGCCACCGCTGCATGAAAACCGTCGATGTCGGTTACCGCGTGATCGGCGGGCATCACGACCATGATGCCGTCCTCGTCCTGCGCGGCAATCGAAAGGGCGGCCACCGTCAGTGCCGGCGCGGTGTCGCGCCCGGCGGGTTCGAGAATCAGCCGGGTCGGTTTGCCGCTCGTGCGTAATTGCTCGGCAGTCGTGAAGCGCTGTTCTTCATTGGCCACGACGACGAGTTGCCCGGCGAGCGGATGACCGGCCTCGAGTCCGTCGAGACGGCGGGTGGTCGATTGCAACAGCGAGTCGTCGCCGAGCAGGCCAATCAGTTGTTTCGGATGCTGTTCGCGCGACATCGGCCACAACCGTGTGCCGGAGCCGCCCGCCAGAATCACGGGATGAACCTTGAGCTTGACGTTAGGGGACATAGCTTGCATGGACCGGGTGTCGGCGGGCGTGGCCGTAACCGGAGCTGTCATGATGAACTCCTCGAGGCTGGGTGAATGCGTCGAGTTTTATCACGAAGTCAGGAATCAATAAAAGCACGTTAAATAGAAACTATATAAATCGGATAATAAAATCAGCTACTTCGTGAAGGAAAAATGTCCGAACAATTTTTTAAAAAGAAAAATTACCTGAAAAAAATCGAGGGTAATTTTTTTGCCCGAGGAAACAAAGGAAAATGAAGGCGAAAAGCAAGGCGTAAGCCTCGTAAGAAAACAGACAGTTTGGATCGCTTCGGCCTCAGAAAAGGCGAAAGCAGGGCAACTCAAACGAAAATTCGGTAACAATTGCCGCGCAAAATTCAGAAAAAATACCGAAAAAATGACCGATACAATTTGAGATATTTTGCTGTCTTGCAGTCCGAATTTTAATACCGCCTTATCTATACCTGTACAAGGGTATTCACTCATTCCGACACCTGCTTTCCGAATCGTCCCGAATCGTTCATTCAGGATTTTTTTATTCCGGGAAGCGGCAGGGCAATTAGCACGGGTTCAATCGGTTCGCGTCGCGCATGTATCCGGCAGGCGCGAATACCGGCGTTGTTTCCGGGCGGCCGGACTCGATGAGTGTGACGGAAATTCAACCAACCAACGGATGGCACTTGACTGACGAACTGAGGGGCAGCGCATGCTGAGCGTTCTATCGAGAATCATCGACATCGCCATGGTCGCGCTCGGCGCCGCCATTGCGACGGCCGTGCACAGCGGGAAATTGGTCTGGCTGGACGACGTCCAAAGCGTATCGCTCGCGTTCGACTGCCTGCTCGTGGTGGTGTTCTTCCCTGCGTTGGGGATCTATCAGTCGTGGCGCGGCAAGCCGCTCTATGACCTGCTGTGCCGCGTCGCGGGCGGCTGGCTGATCGTTGAAGTCACCGGCGTGCTGATCAGCTTCAGCCTGCACCGCTCCGACAGCCTGTCGCGTTTGTGGCTCGTGTACTGGGCAGTTGCCACGATCGCGCTGCTGATCGTCACCAAGGTGATCGTCTATTCGATCCTGCGCGGACTGCGCCGCGAAGGTTTCAATCAGCGCGCGGTGGCCATCGTCGGCGGCGCGCCGTATGGGCGCTTCCTGATCGAGCAGATGCGCAGCCGCCCGGAAGCGGGCTTTAGCCCCGTTGTGCTGTTCGACGAGGAGGGTACGATCAATCCTTATGAGGACCCCGATACGAGCGATTCGATCGAAGGCGTGCCAGTCGAGCGCGATTACGCGCGGATGCTTCAACTGGTGCGTCAGCGCGCGATTCGTGAACTTTGGCTCGCGCTGCCGATCTCGAAGGAGAAGGCGATCCATCGCTTCGTGATGGACCTGAAGCACGACTTCGTAAACATCCGCTTCATTCCGGACGTGCGCAGCCTGACGCTCTTTAATCAGCCGATGGTCGATCTGCTCGGCGTGCCGGCGATCAACCTGGCCGCTTCGCCGATCACCGATCTGCGCGTGCTGCCCAAACGCATTTTTGACCGCCTGTTCGCGCTGGCGGCATTGACCGCGCTGGCGCCGGTGATGCTGGTGATCGCCGCGATGGTGAAGCTGAGCTCGCCAGGTCCGGTGTTTTTCCG
Organism: Paraburkholderia haematera; assembly: GCF_905220975.1. Classification (GTDB taxonomy): domain Bacteria; phylum Pseudomonadota; class Gammaproteobacteria; order Burkholderiales; family Burkholderiaceae; genus Paraburkholderia; species Paraburkholderia haematera. The sequence continues at coordinate 54,940 of NZ_CAJNBK010000007.1, forward strand.
CCAGAAGAGGAAGGGCATCGACGGCAACCAGTTCGAGATCTACAAGTTTCGCTCGATGAAGATGCACAAGGAAGAGGTCGGCAAGATCACTCAGGCCACGCGGCGCGATCCGCGCATCACCGCGGTCGGCGCGTTCCTGCGGCGCACCAGCCTCGACGAATTGCCGCAATTCATCAACGTGTTGCGCGGCGAGATGTCCGTGGTGGGTCCGCGCCCGCATGCGCTCGAACACGACGACATCTACAAGGATCTGGTGAAGGGCTACATGCACCGTTACCGGATCAAGCCGGGCATCACCGGGTGGGCGCAGATCAACGGCTATCGCGGCGAAACCGATCGCATCGAAAAGATGATGGGCCGCGTCAAGCTCGATCTGTACTACATGCAGCACTGGACCTTCTGGCTCGACATCAAGATCGTCGTGCTGACGCTGTGGAAGGGCTTCGTGGGCAGCAACGCATATTAAGCGGCTGATTGACCGTTTATCGAGCCGCGGTCATGCAAGGCATCGCGTGACCGCTCTCCTGAATCAACTCCATTTTCCGAGGTGTAACACATGAACCTGACGATCATCGGTAGTGGCTACGTAGGCCTCGTGACGGGCGCTTGTCTGGCCGACATCGGCCACGACGTGTTCTGTCTCGACGTCGATCAGCGCAAGATCGACGTGCTCAACAACGGCGGCGTGCCGATCCATGAACCGGGTCTGCAGGAGATCATTGCGCGCAATCGCAAGGCCGGCCGCCTGAAGTTCTCGACCGACATCGAAGCCGCGGTCGCGCATGGCGACATCCAGTTCATCGCGGTGGGCACGCCGTCCGACGAAGACGGTTCCGCCGACCTGCAATACGTGCTCGCTGCCGCGCGCAACATCGGCCGCCATATGACGGGCTTCAAGGTGATCGTCGACAAATCGACGGTGCCGGTCGGCACGGCTTCGCGCGTGCGCGAGGTGATTGCCGGGGAACTGGCCGCGCGCAGCGCCAGCCACATGTTCTCCGTGGTGTCGAATCCGGAGTTCCTGAAAGAAGGCGCCGCGGTGGAAGACTTCACGCGGCCCGACCGCATCGTGCTCGGCTGCGATGAAGACGTGCCCGGCGAAAAGGCGCGCGAACTGATGAAGCGCCTCTATGCGCCGTTCAACCGCAATCGCGAACGCACGCTGTACATGGACGTGCGCTCGGCCGAGTTCACCAAGTACGCGGCCAACGCAATGCTCGCCACGCGCATCTCGTACATGAACGAGCTCGCGAATCTGGCTGACCGCGTCGGCGCGGATATCGAGGCGGTGCGCCGCGGCATCGGTTCCGACCCGCGCATCGGCTACGACTTCCTGTATGCCGGTTGCGGCTACGGCGGTTCGTGCTTCCCGAAAGACGTGCAGGCGCTGATTCGCACGGCAGCCGACCACAAGGCCAACCTGCGCATTCTGGAAGCGGTGGAAGCCGTCAACGACACGCAGAAAAAGATCCTCGCGCACAAGATCGTCGATCGTCTGGGCGAAGACCTGTCGGATCGCACCTTCGCCGTGTGGGGCCTCGCGTTCAAGCCGAACACGGACGACATGCGCGAAGCGCCGAGCCGTCCGCTGATCGCCGAGCTGCTACGCCGCGGCGCGCGCGTGAAGGCCTACGACCCGGTGGCGATCGACGAATCGAAGCGCGTCTTCGCACGCGATCTGAAGGATGTGCCGCAACAGCATGCGCGGCTCTCGTTCGTGAGCGAGGAAATGGAAGCGGCCGAGGGCGCCGATGCACTCGTGATCCTCACCGAATGGAAGGTCTTCAAGAGCCCGGATTTCGCTTCGCTCAAGGAGAGCCTCAAGACGCCGCTGATTTTCGACGGCCGCAACCTGTACGAACCGGACGTGCTGCTCGAACTCGGTATCGAGTATCACGCGATCGGCCGTCAGCATGCGCTGCGCAATGCGCCGGCGAAAGTCGGCGCGAGCGGCTTGACGACAACGGCCCGTTCGGCCGACGCGGTCGAAGCCGGTCAATAAGCTGGCCACCAAGTTGACCAACAAGCCGCCGTGCCGCTACGCCTCGTTAAGGAGCCTGCCATGTTCGCCAATGTTCTGATCGTCTGCCACGCCAACGTGTGCCGTTCGCCTGCTGCCGAAATGCTGTTCAAGACCCGGCAGCCGGCGGCGTCGCGCCCGTCGTCGGCGCCGATCGCGTTTCATTCGGCGGGCCTGCGCGCCGCTAACGGTCACGGCATGGACCCGGTGATGCGGCGCCTGCTCGACGAGCAGGGCGTCGCCTCCGGTATCCACTATTCGCGGCGCCTCGACCGCCAGCTTGTGCGCGCGGCCGACCTCGTGCTCGTCAGCGAGCGTGCGCAAGTGAGCGCCGTCGAAGCGCTCGATCCGGCCTCGCGCGGCAAGGTTTATCCGCTCGGCAAGTGGGAACACGACTCCGACGTCGCCGACCCGCACGGCGGCAAGGAAGCCGACTATAGAGAGAGTCTCGTGCTCATCGAACATCTGGTCATGGGATGGCTGAAGAAAATATGCTGATGAAAAAACTCACTGCACACACCTACGCGAATCTCAACTCGAAGTTCGCCACTACGCTTTTGCTGACGTCCTTTCTGTCGGCCTGCGCTACCGCACCTGGCAATTACCTCGACACGTCCCGTCTGAAAGACGACGGCCAGCACCAGAGTCAGCAAGCTAACGAAACCTATCCGGTCCATCTGATCGACGGCCCGCTGGTGGCGGCGCAAGCGCAGGCACAAGCCAATGCCGCGCAACAGGCGCTGCCGGTTTCGCATTACAGCGATCCGTCGCAGTACGTGTACCGGCTTTCGCCGCAGGACATTCTCGGCATCACCGTGTGGGACCACCCTGAATTGACCACCCCGCAGGGCAGCACGCTGTCCGCGGGCGGCAACACCACGCAGTCGGTCGGCGGCGCTCTGCAGCAGCCGTATACCGCCGCGCTGCCGGGCCAGGCCGATCCGTACGGCCAGACCGTTGCCGCCGACGGCACGATCTTTTTCCCGTTCGTCGGCCGTATCAAGGCCGCGGGCAAAACCGTGGGCGAGTTGCGCGATCAGTTGAGCGCCGGGCTCGTGCGCTACATCCGCAATCCGCAGGTCGACGTGCGTGTGCTGTCGTACCGCGGCCAGAAAGTGCAGGTGACCGGCGACGTGAAAACGCCGGGCCCGCTCGCCATCAGCGACGTGCCGCTCACACTGGTCGACGCGATCACGCGTTCGGGCGGCACGAATACCGACGCCGACATCCAGCGTGTGCGCCTCACGCGCAACAACAAGCTGTACGTGCTCGACGCGAACCGCATGCTCGACCAGGGCGACACCACGCAGAACGTCATGCTGCAAAACGGCGACGTGATCAACGTGCCGGATCACAACGACAGCCGCATCTTCGTGATGGGCGAAGTGAAGACGCCGATCCAGTTGTCGATGGTGAAGGGCCGCCTGACGATCGCCGACGCGCTCACGCAGTCGGGCGGCATTCTCGACACGGACGCCAATCCGCGCCAGATCTTCGTGATGCGCGGCATGCGCGAGCATCCGACCACGCCGGACGTGTACCGCCTCGACATGACGCAGCCCGACGCGATCATGCTGTCGTCCCAGTTCCAGTTGCAGCCGATGGATGTCGTGTATGTGGGCACCGCCGCTTCGACCACGTTCAACCGTGTGTTGCAGCAGGTCCTGCCGACCATACAGACGCTGTTCTACCTGAAGCAGTTGACGAAATAACCGTCTGAGCCGCCGACAGGCCCGCGCCGCTCTCTCAGGGCGCGGGACCGAAGCAAACGCCGAGGCAAACGTGCAAGCACATGCCAAAGCACACGCCGAAGCAACCGAAACGGGATCGAATTGTGAGCAATCAAATCTCTCCACACATGGCCGGTCCGATCAAGACCGAAGAAGAGGACGTCGTCCTCGGGCAACTGGTGCAGGTGATCCTCGACGACATCTGGTGGCTGATCGCGATCGCCGCGGTGATCGTCGGGCTGGCCGCCGCGTACTGCTTCCTCGCCAAGCCGATCTATTCGGCCGATGCGCACGTGCGGGTCGAGCAGTCCGATAACACCTCGCAGGCGCTCACGCAAACGCAGACGGGTGCGGCGATCACCACTGGCTCGACTTCGCTGCCGACCGACGCCGAAATCGAAATCATCAAGAGCCGCGGCGTAGTCGGTCCGGTGGTCCAGCAACTGAAGCTGAACTTCAGCGTCGTGCCGAAGACGATTCCGCTGCTCGGCAGCATCGCCGCGCACATTGCAACGCCGGGCCAGCCGGCGCGGCCGTGGCTGGGTCTGTCTTCCTACGCCTGGGGTGGTGAAGTCGCCGAGGTCGATTCGATCGATGTGGCGCCCGCGCTCGAAGGCGAGAAGCTGACGATGAAGGTGTTCGACGACCAGCACTACGAACTGTATGCAAAGAACGGTTCACTGCTGCTGCGCGGCCAGGTCGGCCAGCAGGAGCAGGGCGGCGGCGTGACGATTCTCGTCAGCAAGCTGGTGGCACGTCCGGGTGAAGAGTTCACTGTCACGCGCTATAACGACCTCGACGCGATCTCCGCGTTCCAGTCGGCCATCACCGTGCAGGAGCAGGGCAAGCAAACCGGCGTGATCCAGATCTCGCTGGAAGACAAGAGCCCCGAGCACGCCGCGCTGGTGGCCAACGCGCTCGCGCAGTCGTATGTCCGTCAGCACGTGTCGAACAAACAGGTCGATGCGAGCAAGATGCTCGACTTCCTGAAGAGCGAAGAGCCGCGCCTGAAGTCCGATCTCGAACGCGCCGAAGCCGCCTTGACCGCGTACCAGCGTCAGTCCGGCTCGATCAATGCGAGCGATGAAGCCAAGGTCTACCTCGAAGGCAGCGTGCAGTACGAGCAGCAGATCGCCGGTTTGCGTCTGCAGATGTCGCAACTGACCCAGCGCTATGGCGACGACCACCCGATGCTCGTGGCCGCGCGCCAGCAGATGGCCGAACTGGAGGCGCAACGCGCCAAATACGCGGACCGCTTCCGCGATCTGCCGGCGACCGAAGTCAAGGCCGTGCAGCTGCAACGCGACGCGAAGGTGGCGGAAGACATCTACGTGCTGCTGCTTAACCGCGTGCAGGAGTTGTCGGTGCAGAAGGCCGGCACCGGCGGCAACGTGCATATCGTCGACCAGGCAATGCGCCCGGGTGCGCCGGTCAAGCCGAAGAAGGTCCTGATCCTGTCGGCGGCGGTGATTCTGGGCCTGATCTGCGGCACCGGTTTCGTGTTCCTGCGCCGCAATATGTTCAAGGGGATCGACGACCCCGACCATATCGAGCGCGCGTTCCATCTGCCGGTGTACGGTCTCGTGCCCTTGAGCGCCGAACAGGCTGTGCTCGAAAGCGGCTTCCAGCGCGGTGGCGAACGCCTGCGCTCGGTGCTGGCGAATGCGCGGCCGAAGGACGTCACGATCGAAAGCCTGCGCAGCCTGCGCACCTCCATGCAGTTCACGATGATGGACGCGAAGAACCGCATCGTCATGCTGACCGGTCCCTTGTCCGGCGTCGGCAAGAGCTTCCTGACGGTCAATCTGGCGGTGCTGCTCGCGAACTCGGGCAAACGCGTACTGATGATCGACGGCGATATGCGTCGCGGCGTGCTCGAACGTTACCTGGGCGGTGTGCAGGACAACGGTCTGTCGGAATTGCTGAGCGGGCAGATCTCGCTCGAGGAAGCGATTCGCGCCTCGAACGTCGAAGGTTTGAGCTTCATCTCATGCGGCCGGCGTCCGCCGAATCCGTCGGAACTGCTGATGTCGCCGCGTCTTCCGCAATACCTGGACGGCCTCGCCAAGCGCTACGACGTGATCCTGATCGACACGCCGCCGGTGCTGGCCGTGACCGATGCGTCGATCATCGGTGCGTACGCCGGGTCGACCTTCTTCGTGATGCGCTCGGGCGTGCACAACGAAGGCGAGATCGCGGAAGCGTTGAAGCGCCTGCGCGCAGCCGGCGTGCACGTGCAGGGCGGCATCTTCAACGGGATGCCGGCGCGTTCGCGCGGCGGTTACGACCGTGGTTACGCAGTGGTCCATGAATATTTGAGCACCTGAGCCACCAGACTGAGCCCATTGTTCTGATCCCAGCGCAAACACGATAAAAGGACATCACGATGAAAGTGACGGTACTGGTTCCGACTTACCGCCGCCCGGCCGACCTGGCACGCTGCCTCGCGGCGCTGCAACGGCAGTCGCGCGCACCGGACGAAGTGGTGGTGGTCGCGCGCGCCGACGACGAAGCGACCCACACCTGCCTGCGCGATCCGGCCGTACCGGGCAGCTTGCCGTTGTCCGTCGCGCTGGTGGACGTGCCCGGCCAGGTCGCGGCGCTGAATCGCGGACTGGACGCGGCCACCGGCGAGGTGATCGCGATTACCGACGACGACGCCGCGCCGCACGCGGACTGGGTCGAACGGATTGCTGCCGCGTTCGAAAGCGATGCGCGCCTGGGTGCGCTGGGCGGACGCGACTGGGTGCACGAAAAAGGCCGCGTGCTGGACGGAGAACGGCCGCTGGTCGGCAAGGTCACGGCGCACGGCAAGATCATCGGCAATCACCACCTCGGGGTCGGCGGCGCACGCGAAGTCGACATCCTGAAGGGCGCCAACATGAGCTACCGGCGCGAGGCGGTCCGCACGATCCGTTTCGACCAGCGTCTGCGCGGCGCGGGTGCCCAGGTTCACAACGATATGGCCTTCAGCCTGAGCGTAAAGAACGCCGGCTGGAAGCTGATGTACGACCCGCGCGTAGCCGTCGACCATTTTCCGGCCGAACGTTTCGACGAGGATCGGCGCGACGCGCAAACCATGGCGGCGTTGCGCAATGCCGCCTTCAATTTCCATCTGATCCTGCGCGATCAGTTGCCGCCGCTGCGACGCGAAACCGCGTGGTGGTGGTGGACGCTGGTCGGCACGCGGCTCTATCCGGGCCTCACGCATGCCGCGCTCGCGCTGGTTTCGAAACAGGCGAGTCTGAGGCTGTCGCGCTGGCGCGCGGTGCGCACTGGCGCGCATGAGGCGCGCCGCGCGCTGTCCCGCACCGCGTGAAGTCGCATGCGCCCACAAGCCCCTGCGTGACCCCACGTTGACCCGATCGTCCTGCACGTTCGTGCATCGGTACTCGCGCCTGCTGGCGCATACCGATGCTCCTTTCCACCGGCAGAGCGGAGTGTCTGCATGAGTACGAAAGTTCACGTTCATCTGTTTTACGGTGCCGACCCGCGCTTTTACCGGCCGGGCGACAACATCGGCTGTCTCTACGGCTATCACCACGCGCAATCCGATGCGTTCGCGCTGACCTATTCGCAGGACGCGCGCGAAAGCAAGCCGGTTCGTTTGCTGCGCCGCGCGCTGAAAGCGGCGCTCGGCTTCGACTTCATTCATACGTGGCGCAACCGAGCCGAGATGCTGCGCTCGGACGTGATCTGGACGCATACCGAGCAGGAATGGCTGTCCGCCGCGCTGATGCTGCTGCTGAGCGGCCGCAAGGCGGGTGCTGACTCAGGCCCCTTGCTGCTCGCGCAAAGCGTGTGGCTGCTCGATAAATGGCCTTCCTATGGAATTCTGCGCAGCTGGCTGTATCGCAAGCTGATGAAGCGAGCCGACCAGCTCACGACGCTCGCCAGCGAAAACGCCGAACTGTGCCAGCAGTATTTCGGGCGCGATGCCAAGCCGCTCTTCTACGGCCTGAACACGCAGGACTTTCCCGTGAAGGCGCCCACCGAATGGAAGCCGCATACGCCGATCCGAATCGCCGCGATTGGCAACGATCGCGACCGCGATTGGGAAACGCTCATCAAGGCCTTCGGCCACGATGCGCGCTACACGGTGAAGCTCGCGACACGCCGGCGGATTCCCGCTTCGCTTCGTGCGCCGAACGTCGAGATCGCGTTGTTCTCGGGCATCAAGAAACAGCACGAACTCTACGACTGGGCCGACGTGATCGTGGTGCCGCTGCGTCCGAATTCGCACGCCTCGGGCATTACGGTGATGCTGGAAGCAGCAGCGGTCGGTAAGCCGATGGTGGTCACCAACGTCGGCGCCCTGCAGGATTATTTTCCGGCGGACGAGGCGGCTTATATCCCGCCGTTCGACCCGCAGGCGTTGCGCGAGGCGGTGGACCAGCTCGCCGCGTCTCCCATGGACGCATTGCACCAGGCGCAGGCAGCGGCCGCCGGTTTGCTGTCGCGCGACCTGACCACGCAGAACTATGCGATGCAGCACGTGAGGCTCACGCAGGAGATGCTGCGGGCGCGCGCCGCGTCGCGGGGTCGTGCGACGGCGGGCGCGGCCGATGCCGAGCTCAAGGCAGCCGCAGCGGCTCCGCGCGCCGCGCCGGCCACGACCATGAAGCAGCCGGTGCGAATCCGCGCGGGCAGCCACGCGCAGGTGCAGGGGCAAGCTCACGGCCACGGCCAGAGCCAGGGTCCTTCGCGCCAATCACGCGGAGGCCTCTAAACGATGTCGACGATTACGCGAGCCGGCGACGACAACGCGGGGCGGGTGCTGTCCGGCACGCGCAAGGAGTGGTTGCCGGAGGCTTTACTGTGGCTGATCACGGCGATGCTGATCGTCGCGCATCAGGGCACGGTGCTCACGCTCGGATTCCCGGTGCTCGCGATCCTGACGGGCCTGTGGCTCTACTTCAAGAGCCCGGCGCGCTACATCGGCTTCATGTGGTGGTTGTGGTTCCTGAGCCCGGAAGTGCGGCGTCTCGCCGACTGGTCCAAGGGCTCGTTCACGCCGACCAGTCTGATCCAGGTCGCGCCGCTCGCCGTGACAATGATCAGTGCGTTGTCCTTGCTCCGGTACTACAAGCTGCTGTCGCAACGCCGCGGCCTGCCGGTGCTGCTGGTTCTGATGGGGCTCGCCTACGCCTTCATGATCGGCGTGATGTCGAGCGGACCGCTCGCGGCGACCTATGACCTCGCGAACTGGCTCTATCCGATCCTGATCGGCTTTCACATCATGGCGCACACGCGTCAGTACCCGAAGTATCGCGACACCATCGTCAGTACCTTCATCTGGGGCATGCTGGCGATGGGCGGCTACGGTCTGATCCAGTTCTTCATCATGCCGCCGTGGGACGCGCTGTGGATGCTCGGCTCGCAAATGAATTCGCAAGGCGATCCCGTGCCGATGGGCGTGCGCGTGTTCAGCACGATGAACTCGTCGGGACCGTTCGCGTTCGCGATGATGGGCGCGATGGTCTACGTGATGGCGGCGACGCACCGCGTGCGCTGGGTCGCAGCGGCGTTGGGGTTCTTTTCGTTCGCGCTGAGCCTCGTGCGTTCGACGTGGGGCGGCTGGGTGATCGCGCTTCTGATCCAGCTGGTCAAGGCGAACAACAAGGTGCGCGTGCGGATCGTCGCGAGTGCGGTGCTGCTTGCCGGTCTTTGCGTGCCGCTGCTCACGGTCGGCCCGGTCGCCGAGCGGATGCAGGCGCGCCTGAACACACTCGTCAACCTGAGCGACGACCAGAGCTACGCCGCGCGTAACGAGTTCTACGCGACCTTCGCGAAGACGGCGTTTACCGATGTCTCCGGTGAAGGCATGGGCGCGACAGGCACCTCGACCAAGCTCTCGAACGACGGTGGCCAACTCGGCCAGTACGGCAACTTCGACAGCGGCGTGATGAACATCCCGTTCGTGCTCGGCTGGCCCGGCACCTTGCTCTACATGTCCGGCATTGTCTGGCTGGTGATACGCGCGGCGCTCGCGTCGTTCAAGCTGCGCAACGACAAATTCGTTTCCGCCTGCCTGAGCCTCAGTCTCGCGACTTTCGCCATGCTGGTGTTTACCAATTCGCTGGTCGGCACGGGTGGCCTGCTGCTTTTCATGAGTGTTTTTTCGATTCTTTCCGCGGTGCACTACGACAAGATGAACCGCAGACGCACGCCATTTCTCCACGGAGGCACTGATTGAGAGTCGCCATTGTCACGCACGTCGTGCGCCATAACGACGGCCAGGGGCGCGTCAACCACGAGATTGCGCGCGCCGCCCTCGATGAGAACATCGCCGTCACGCTGGTGGCCTCGCACGTTGCGCCGGATTTGCTCGCGCATCCGAACGTACGCTGGGTGCCGATGAAAATCGGCCGCTGGTGGCCCACCAATCTGCTGCGTCAACAGGTGTTCGCGTTCAAGAGCGCGATGTGGCTGCGCGCGCATCGCAGCGAATACGACGTGTTGCACGTGAACGGCTTCATCACGTGGATGCCCGCCGACGTCAACACCTCGCACTTCGTGCATAGCGGCTGGTTCGGCAGCAAGTATTACCCGTTCGGACTCACGAAGGGCGTGTGGTCCGCGTATCAGTCGATCTATACGCGCTGCAACGCGGTGCTCGAACGCTGGGCTTACCGGCGCTCGAAAGTGATCACGGCGGTGTCGCAAAAGGTCGCCGATGAAATCCGCGCGATCGGTTTGACGCCGCATAACCGGGTCGACGTGATTTACAACGGCGTCGATACGCAAGGCTTCGCGGCCGCATCGGGCGACCGCGCGAAATTTGCCTTGCCCGCGAACGCATTTCTGCTGCTGTTCGTGGGCGACCTGCGTACGCCGCGCAAAAACCTCGGCACGGTGCTGGCCGCGCTCAAACATCTGCCCGAACACGTGCAGATCGCGGTGGCCGGTTTTCTGCCGGGCAGCCCGTATCCGGAACAAGCGAAAGCGCTCGGCATTGCGCATCGCGTGCATTTTCTCGGGCTGGTCAAGGAGATGCCGGTGCTGATGCATTCGGTCGACGCGTTCGTGTTTCCGTCGCGCTACGAAGCGATGAGCCTCTCGCTGCTCGAAGCAATGGCCGCAGGCCTGCCGGTGGTCACGGCGCGGACGGCGGGCGGCGCCGAAATCATCACGCCGGAATGCGGCATCGTGCTCGACGATCCGGACGATCCCAAGGCATTGGCGGGTGCCGTCGCGCGTCTCGCTGAAAACGACGACGCGCGCCGCGCGATGGGCGCCGCTGCCAACGAACTGGCGACCGGCTTCGGCTGGGCGCGGATGGCCGCGCAATACATCGCGCTGTACCGGCAATTGGAAGGACAACAGAAGGATCGCAGCAGCCGCGAAACGGAAGCCGCCGCGGTGGCGAGGAACGACGCGCTGACGTTGAACACGCTGGCCGGGCAAGCCATTCACCACCACACTCAGAACGCACAGGGGCAACAATCATGACCACGAGTTCAATCAAATCGCTGCAGATCGGGATGCACTGGTTTCCTGAGCGCGCGGGCGGCCTCGACCGCATGTACTACTCGCTGGTCGGCGCGTTGCCGGGCGCGGGCGTCGCCGTGCGCGGCGTGGTGGCCGGCTCGCCCAAAGTCGCCGCGGACACCGGTGGCGCGATCAACGGTTTCGGCTCCGCCGCGCAATCGCTGCCGCTGCGGCTGATGGCGGCACGCCGCGCGCTGCGCCAGGAGATCGGCACTTCGCGCCCCGACGTGATTTCGTCGCACTTCGCGCTGTACACGTTTCCAGGTCTCGACGTGACGCGCGGCATTCCGCAGGTGTCGCATTTTCAGGGGCCGTGGGCCGACGAGAGTCACGTCGAAGGCGCCGATTCGTTTGGTCAGCGCGCCAAGCGTTATCTGGAGCAATCGGTGTATGCCCGTTCGTCGCGGCTGATCGTGTTGTCGGAGGCGTTCGGCAAGATTCTGACTTCGCGCTATCGCATCTCACCGGAGCGCGTGCGCGTCGTGCCGGGCTGCGTGGATGTCGAGCAGTTCAATCTGCCGATCACGCCCGCCGAGGCGCGCCTGAAGCTGCAGTTGCCGCAAGACCGGCCGATCGTGCTGGCCGTGCGGCGTCTGGTGCGCCGCATGGGTCTCGAAGACCTGATCGATGCGATCAAACTGCTCAAGCGCACTGAACCTGACGTACTGCTGCTGATCGCGGGCAAGGGGCGGCTCGAAGGCGAGTTGCAGGCGCGTATCACCGAGGCGGGTCTCGAGAACAACGTCAAGCTGCTGGGCTTCGTGCCCGATCAGCATCTGGCGGCGTTGTACCGTGCGGCGAATATCAGCGTGGTGCCGACGGTGGCGTTGGAGGGTTTCGGGCTGATTACCGTTGAATCGCTGGCTTCGGGCACACCCGTGCTGGTGACGCCGGTGGGCGGTTTGCCGGAAGCGGTGGCGGGTTTGTCGCCGAATCTGGTGCTGCCGGAGACGGGCGCGAAGGCGATCGCGGCGGGTCTGGCGGGCGCGTTGAATGGCTCGCTAAAGTTGCCGGATGCCGAGGCTTGCCGCCGCTATGCACGTGAAAAGTTCGATAACTCGGTGATCGCGAAGCGCGTGGCTTCGGTGTACAGCGAGGCGATTAAGGCGGGTGGGGTGCATTGAGTGGCCGAGGCCAGGCCGTGCCGCTGTCAGGTGGCACGGCTGCCGTCGGCATTGAGAAGCCGGAACTCGGCAGGAGACTCTTCGAATGCGTGAGCGCTTCTCATGCTGGCTATGAGACTTGCAACGTCGGCGTAGTCGAATTCAGCAGACCAGGTGGCCATTCGCGACAAGGCAGTGATGAGTGGCTCCGGGCGCTCACTTTGCGTAAGGGCTCGCAAACAATCCACGAATTGCGGGTGGAAAAGCGTTGGGATGATGATGCGGCAGCGTTCCCTACGGGACAACTCCGCGTTCATGACCAGTCTGGACAGACGTCCATTGCCGTCCGCGAAGGGATGGACCTCCGCGACGAGGAAGAGGTAGTAGATCGCCCGCGCGATACCTTCAGGAATTGACAGCGCGAGGCGCGATCCTTCGGCAAGGGTTCCGCGAACGTGGGATGGCTGGACAAATTGGGTCGTGCCCGCGTAGTTTGCCTCGAGTTTGAGGTTGCCAGGGTCGACCTCCGGTCTGCGCTCGAGCATGATTCGATGGCGTTCCTGAAGCACGTCGACAAAATCTTCCCCGGCGGGTGGCACCATTGCCCGGGTATCGCTCCGATACGCGAGATTGAACACGCCGAGGATGTCATGCGAATCCTTGGGGCGTTGCGCGACAATCTGGTTACGCAGCACGATGCCTTCGGCTTCTTCCACGGAGAACCGGGTGCCCTCGACGTAGTTGGAAAAATACGATTCGAGAAAGGCGAAATGGATACGGCTGTTGCCTTGATCGGCTATGTCGGCGATATCCGGCAGTACGACCGTGCGTAGCACCGTGGCGAGCGAGTCGAAAAGACGCATACGCTCCATGTCGATGGGGGTGCCCTGGGCGATCGCCAGCCCCGCCTTCGTTTTGAGTACGCCCTTTGAATGCGTGCTCAGCAACGCACCGATCAAACCGTTGAGTACGTCGTAACTGGTTTGCGCGCCGAGCGGTTCGACGAGTTCGCGAGCACGGTCGCGAATCTGGTTGAGTCCCGCCTCCTTGCTCGCGTTAAGGCTGGTAATCAGGCGTTCTTCGATGTCATCGCGCGCTGCCCGGGTCGTGGCTGCAGCTCGACCGAGATTTTCGAGAAGCGCACGTTCTTGCGATGCCCAGTAAAGGTCGAGCGAACCAAGGCGCAGGTCGCGAGGTTGCGGACCGGGGCCTTTCAGCAGCACTAGGGTAAGGCCCGGATAACGAATGCGCCGGTTGAATCGTGTTGGATGAGACAGCACGACTTCATCGGACGGCGTGATGCCGCCCGTCAATGCGCTGCGATGGGAGACAACGGCGCCAGGCACTGCATGTGCGGCGATTTTCTGCCAGTTTCGCTTGATTCGGCCGGCGACTTCCTCGTCGGTGCCAGGCTGGACGTACACGCCAGGAGCGACGCGTTTCAGATGGCCTTCTTTCGCGCGCCGCTGAAGGCCTCGGTCAAACTTCGGATCGCCATTCGCAAACAGGATGTCGTCCGAAAGTCGTTTTTCCGCTAAAGAAAGGGGCATGTCAGCGCCTGAATGTCGCTATCGAGCTTAGATTCTACCTCTTTTGTCGTTTTTCAGCTAAGTTGGCTGTGAAGCGCTGACGAACGGATTTGTCGCTAACGCGCTAAGTTTGCGGTGGTAAATTTGAATTTTGTCGCAATTCAACTAAGTAAGCCGACCGATTGTCGTTTTTCAGCTTAGTTGTGGGCCGAGCACGCCAGGCGAGCCCGACACGAAAGAATCCCTGATTCGTCACCGGCCACGCACGCAAGGGCTTTTCCCCACGCCGGGAAAAAAGCCCGAGCGCCGGGGCCGGACACGATCGCTCAGAACGTCTCGTGATGCTCGTTCCGCCCAAGGTCCGCATGAACCATCATGTGGCATAGCTGTTCGAGCGTGGTTTCCGGCTTCCAGCCGAGTTTCTCGTGTGCCTTGTCGGCGCAACCGATCAGCAGGTCCACTTCCGCTGGGCGGTAGAACTTCGGATTCACGCGCACCAGCGTCTTGCCGGTGGCGACGTCGATGCCGGTCTCGCGCTCTTCCTTGCCCGACCATTCGATCTGATAACCCGCGGCTGCGAACGCCATGCGCACGAAGTCGCGTACCGTCTCGGTGCGGCCGGTGGCGAGCACGAAAGTGTCGGGTTCGTCGGCTTGCAGCATGCGCCACATGCCTTCCACGTATTCGAGCGCGAAGCCCCAGTCGCGTTTGGCGCTCAGGTTGCCGAGTTCGAGGGCGTCCTGTTTACCGAGCTTGATCTTGGCGACGGTGTCCGTGATCTTGCGGGTGACGAACTCGCGGCCACGCAGCGGCGATTCGTGATTGAACAGAATGCCGCTGCTGGCGAACAGGTTGTACGACTCGCGATAGTTGATGGTCGACCAGTGCGCGAACAGCTTGGCGACGCCGTACGGGCTGCGCGGATAGAAGGGCGTGTCCTCGCGTTGCGGTACGGCTTGCACGAGGCCGAACATTTCCGACGTCGACGCCTGGTAAAAGCGGGTCTTCGGATTCAGAATGCGGATGCCTTCGAGCAGATTCAGCGCGCCGATACCGGTCACTTCGGCGGTCGTCACGGGCTGGTCGAACGAGACGCCCACGAAGCTTTGCGCGGCGAGGTTGTACAACTCGTCGGCCTGCGCGCCTTCGAGCAGGCGCAACGTCGAACCGAGGTCGGTCAGATCGTGTTCGACCAGACGCAGATTCGGATGATCGAACACGCCGAGCTCACGAATGCGCCAGAAGTTGACCGAACTTGTGCGCCGGTAGGTGCCGGTCACGTGGTAGCCCTTGTCGAGCAGCAGTTTGGTCAGATAGGCGCCGTCCTGTCCGGATACGCCGGTAATGATCGCTTTGCGTGGTTGGCTCATAGCTTGCCTTCGATATTGGTAAAAGAAAAAAGAAGCGCACTTGAAAAAAGAAGCTTCAGAGCGTGCCGTCCAGCAGCCGCCGCACCAGCGGATCGACGACCTGAAAATCCTGTTCAGCCTTGAGCCGGTACAGGTCCGGCTTCGGATGCGCGCCGTCGGACATCAGCGTCTTCCAGTCAGGCAGATTGCTGATGTACGCGAACTGATCGACGAGCGGCACCTGTTGTTCGGCGGCTACGCGGCGCGTCATTGAAACCATCGCGGCGAGCCGCGCGTTGAGGCGGTTGTCGGGCATCGGGTTCGAGGTCTGCAAAACCGGCACTTTGCCGAGCGCGCGCGCGGTTTTCACGAGCGTCGTTTCGGCCGCGTAAAACTGTTCGGGCGTCTGGTTCTGCATCACTTCGTTGATGCCGTAGTTGATCAACACGATCTGCGCGGACGAAGCGGCGAGCCGTTCCTGCCACGGCAGGCCGGCAGTCGGGCCGGCGCGGCGGTTGCCAGTGCCGTCGCGCAACTGGCTGGCCATCGTGCCGCCCACGCCGTAGTTGGTGACGCGTACCCGGTCGCCGTGCCTTGCCTGCAACTCGTCCTGCAGATATGCCACGGCGTTTTGCCCCTGCGGTCCGCAGTGGCCGCCGCTGCAGGTAATGCCAAGCGTGGTCGAGTCGCCGTAGGCGTCCACCCGCACCTGCGTGGCCGGACTGCCGGCATGCGCATCCAGTGCCAGCGAAACCAGCACGGTCAGAGCGGCGGATACGCTCGCGGTGAGCCACGCGCGGCGCCTCATGCGCGGCTTTGCGGCGGTTGCGACGCGCCCCTCGACACGCTGCTAGCGGGCGCATGGGCTTGGCCAGCCGAGCCGAAGATCAAACGTTTTTCGAACGCGAACCACGTGATGCTGGCGTAGGCGAGGGTGATCACGAGCGCGAGCGCCGCAGTCAGAAAACGGTTCAGATGCAGCGGCCACAGCGTGTACAGCACGCTCAGGTGGATCAGATAGATCGTGTAGCTGATGGTGCCGATATAGACCAGCACGGGGTTGCACAGCAGCCGTTTGACGATACCCTTGCTTTGCAGGGCGATGACCACGACGGACGTGCACAGCACCAGCGAAACGCTATACAGCGCGGCGTTCGACAGCGGCGTATTCGCCGCACGGAACCGCGGGTAATGCAGATGCAGCCACGCAAGCACGGCGAGCGCGGCAAAAAATCCAAGCACGGCGAGGCCTTTGAACGGCTCGAGTGCATTGCGATCGCGTCGTACGGCGACCGCGAGCAGCGCGCCGGCCGCCAGCAGGTCCATGCGGAACGGCGTCAGGTAATAGATCGGCCAGAACGAATCGAACCAGGGCGTGGCGATCGCGCGCAGCACCGGCACCAGAACGATCAACGCGGCCGCTACGTAGCCGAGCACGCGCTCGGGCAGCAACAGAATCACGAACGGCCAGACAATATAAAACTGCTCTTCGACCGCCAGCGACCACAGCACATTCAGGCTGTCATGGCCGCTCTGATTGAGGGCGTCGCCAATGTTGGTCGCGAAGAACGCGTACCACTGCCAGTGCTGCGCCCAGCCGAAGCCAAACAGAATCGACGACACCACCATCAGCAGCAGATAAGGCGGCAGGATGCGCCGCGCCCGGCGCGCGTAGAAATAGCCGAAATACGACTGCTGACGCGCCTTGCGTTCGAGCAGGATGCCGGTAATCAGAAATCCGCTCAAAACAAAAAACAGATCGACGCCCATCCACAGCGGCGCTTTTAGCGCGTGCTGGGCGAATACGGCAAGCACGGCGATGGCGCGCAAGCCGTCGAGCTGCACGATGCGGCGTGAGTGAGAAGGCGCTAAAGGCAGTGCGCTAGCTGTCATGAACCGTCCATGGTGTGAAGCGGATTGAGCCGGGCGAAGGACCGCGCGAGCCTTCCCCGGGCAGGAACAGGGCTTAAGAAAAAAGCAGGGGCGCGCTCGCTTCGCGTCGCAACGGAAGTGCAATCGATTCTAGGGAAAATAAATTGATGAAAAAACGGGAATGAAATAGATAAATGAATCAGATTGAAACAGGGTGTTTCGTTACCCATTCTCAATAGATTTTTATGCTTGCGACTTGATGCTGTCGTAATGCGTAAGAAGTGCCGCCGGCATCAGGCTGCATCGGTAAGGATGGGTGCAGAGGCACGGCTCGGCGCAGGTCTTCACGGATATTTTCATTTAATCGATTTTTAAATCATTTTCTTTCGATTCGCTTAAAGCCTCGAATATTTTTGAATTATTTTCGATTTTCGTTGCGGCGTTTTTTCCGCGTAATGTGAGCCGTGCGGATCGGACAGCCCGGGAGGGCGCGTGCGTCACGCGCTCAGTACTCGCGTTCGACCGGGCTCGCGGTCGAACGAAGGCCTTGCAGCGAGCCGGGTCTCAAAGCCTCGTCTTTTACGTCGTGTCTTGCGTGATCTTGCGTGAATCGGTCTCACGCTCTTACGTCGCTTCTAGCGGTCTCTGCTGTCACTTCATTGGAATTTGCACCCGTGCGGGCCCTGTGCCCGATCGCGGCACGGCCCGGATTGGAGGAATTACTTTGGCCCGTTTCACGTTCAAAAGCTGGATTGCAGTACTCGCTTATGCGGCCGCGATGACGGCCGCATCGGTCAGCTTCACGGCATCCGCGGAAACCGTGTTGAACGCGAAAAATTCCTGGATCGGCAACACCTTCGGTTTTGGCGACGGCACGTGGACGCAGATCAACATCACCGCGATCGCGGTCGCGCCCGACGGCAAGGTCTATACGAACGCGCCGTGGGACGAAAGCGGCGCCGAAGCGAGCGTCTACCAGAACGGCAAGATGCTCGGCTTCGCGGGTGGCACGCACGGTTGGGGCAACGGCGGCGGCAGCGCGATCGCGGTGAATCGCAAGTACGCCTTCGTGGCGATCGCGGTCGGCAACGAAAAGGGACGTCTGGTCGAGCAGGGTGTGTGGCCGGAGAAGGGCAAGCAATGGTTCGGTATTTCGCGTCGGCAGATCGCCGATCCGAAGCTCGCCGCGCCGTTCCAGCCGGCCGCAAAAAGCGCTGACCCGCATGCGCAACTGGCAGCCGGCTTCTTGATGATGAACGAAGTGCCGACCGGCACGAGCGCAGAAATCGGCGGATTAGCAGCGAACGACACCACGCTTTACGCGGCGAACACGGCGCGCGATCGCATCGAGGTGTACGACGCGGAATCGATGCAGCAGAAAACGACGTGGACTGTGCATGAGCCGGGCCGCGTCGCGCTTGCGCCCGACGGCACGCTTTGGGTGTTGAGCGGCACGCGCAATGACAAGGCTGCGCATGTGGAGCACTACACCGCCGCGGGTAAACGCATCGACGAAACGCTCACGCTGCCGGCCGATACAGTCGCGGTCGATATCGCTATCGATGCGCAAGGCCGCGTTCTGATCGCCGACAACGGCCCGCGTCAGCAAGTGCTGTTCTTCAGCAAGAGCAACGGCCGTTACGCGGAGTCGGGCTCGCTCGGCGAACGCGGCGGCATTTTCAGCGGCGTCCCCGGCAAGCCGGGACCGCAACGCTTCAACGGTTTGACCGGCGTGGGCGTGGATGCGCGCGGCAACGTCTATGTGTCGACCAACGGTATCGGTCCGCGCTACGACCCGATCGGCGCGGGCCTCGGCGCCACGCTCGAAAGCTATGCGCCCGACGGCAAACAGAACTGGCAGGTGCAAGGCCTGTTGTTTGTCGACGGCGCATGGATCGATCCGTCACGTCCGGATAGCGTCTATACCGGCAACAAGCGCTTCGAGCTCGATCTCTCGAAACCCGCAGGCCAGGACTGGAAATATGCGGGCTTTCTGTCGAACCGCTTCAAGTATCCCGACGATCCCGTCTTTCACACCGATCAATATCCGGGCTTGCCGATCGCCCGCAAGCTCAAGGGCCACACGTTCCTGTACCTGACCGACATGTACGCGGACCACCTGAAGATCTATCGCTTCGATCCGCAGCGCGACGGCGAAGTGGCGATTCCTTCGGGCTTTATCGCCGGGCGTGAGCGCGCCGTTGCCAAGGTGCCGAATGCGCCGCCGGGTGGCGACTGGATCTGGCGCGACGTGAACGGCGACGGCAAATTCAACACGGACGAATTCACGCTCAACACGAGCGGCACGAAGCTCGCGGGCGGCTGGGGCTGGTGGGTCGATGGCGCCGGCGATATCTGGCGCACCCGCGATAACAAGGGCATTTATCGCTTCCGTTTCGGCGGCCTCGATGCGAAGGGCAACCCCATCTATTCGTATTCGAATCTCACGCAATACCCGGTGCCGCAACCGTTCACCGAACTGCATCGCGCGATTTACGACCCCGACACCGACACGATGTACGTGACCGGCTATACGCCCGATACACCGGTGGATCGCGGTTTCTGGAAAGAGGTGGGCCGCGTGCTGGTGCGCTACGACAAATGGTCGAGCGGCAATCCGGTGCAGCGCTATTCGATCACGCTGCCGTGGACCACGCAGACCAAACCCATCGCCACGATCATCGGCCTCACGGTCGAAGGGCAATACCTCTTCGGCGTCGAGCCGGTCGGCGCGGTGCACGTGTGGGACAAGGACAGCGGCCGCGAGGTCGGCGTGATCCGCCCGGGCCCGGAAGTGGGCCGCGCATCGGGCTGGGTCGACGTGCCTAACGGCATCAGCGCCGCGAAACGCAGCAACGGCGAGTACCTCGTGTTCGTCGAAGAAGACGCGCGCGGGAAAGTGATGATGTATCGCTGGAAGCCGTGACGTGACGTGACGTGGCGTGACGAACGTGACGCGCGCGGTACGACGGCTTCCAAATGAATCGTCAGGCAACTGATTTAACCCAAGGCATCCGATGGACAAAGGCATTCTCAAGAACGTAGCGATCAACTTCTTCGGGCTGGTGCTGCCGACTTTCGTCTCGCTCGTGACCGTGCCGTCGTATATCAGGCTGCTCGGTGTCGAGCGCTACGGCGTGATCAGTCTCGTGTGGACCTTGATCGGCTACTTCGGGATTCTCGATCTCGGCATGAGCATGGCCGCGCAGAACCACATCTCGAAGGCGCGCGCCTCGGGTGACAAGGGCGAAAGCGCACGCGTGTTCTGGAGCGCAACGTGGCTCAATCTCGCGACCGGCATCGTCGGCGGTTTGATCATCTATTTCGGCGCGTTTCTGTACACCGCGTACTTCACCAAGGTGTCGCCGGAGTTGCAGCATGAGGTCTATATGGCGCTGCCGTGGCTTGCGGTGGCGATTCCGATTGCCAACGTCTCATGGGTGTTCGCCGGGGCCATCAACGGCGCGGAACGCTTTGGCGTCTACAACACCAATCAGACCATCGGCACCTTCCTGTTCCAGTTGCTGCCGCTCGGCGCTGCGCTGTGGCTGGGAGCGACCTTGCAGAACGTCCTCGCCGCCGCGGTGTTCGCACGGATTCTGGCCGCGATTCTGCTGGGCCGTTCTGCGCTGAAGGTGCTGGAAATCCGAAGCATTCTTCCACCGCAACTTGGCGTTGCGAAGGGGCTTTTCAACTTCGGCGGCTGGATGCTGATTGCTAGCGTGACCAACATGATCGCGGAATCGCTCGACCGCGTGATGCTCGGCACGAGTCTCGGCGCGCGCTTTGTCACGTACTACACGGTGCCGCAAAACCTTGTGACGCGTTTGAACATCGTGCCGACCGCGCTGGTGCGCACGCTGTTTCCGCGCCTGTCCGCGGTAGGTCGCGCGGATGCGGACACCATCACGCAGCAGTCGCTCGAATTCCTCAATGGTGTGTTCACTCCGGTCGCGCTGGTCGCGATGCTCGTGCTCGAACCGTTTCTGCATCTTTGGGTCGGCAATGAGATTGCGACGGTAGCCGCGCCGGTGGGCCGGATCATGATCGTCGCCGTGTGGCTCGTCGGCCAGGCGAACGTCACGCGGATTCTCATCCAGTCGCAGGTCAACCCGGCCACCGCCGCGCGAGTCGGTTTGTTCGAATTGCCCTTGTTTGCAGGGGCATTGTGGTTCGGCATCACCCATTTCGGTTTGACCGGCGCGGCCGTCGCCGTGGCCGGCCGGGCACTGTTCGATTACGCCGTGCTGCTGCGTCTGTCGGCGATTCGCGCGCGCCAGATTGCGCTCGACATGCTCGCCCACCTCGCTTTTCTGTTGGCCAGCCTCTGGCTTGCCAGCTTCCTGCCGAGTCTCGCATTGGCGATTGTCGCCGGCGTATTGATGGTCGGCGCGAACGTCGCCTGGTCAATCACGATGACACCCGCCTTGCGCGATCTTGCGCGTTCACTGCTGTTGCGACTGAATCCGAGGAAAAGCGCATGAACCACGAAGTCCTTGAAGAAGCCGTGCTGCAATCCACGACGCGCAGCGCACTGGCTGAGCCCACCACCGTTCCCGGCGTTCAGGCGCCGCCGCGCCACACGGCGTGGCGCACTGACAAGTCCGTGCGTGTCGCGATCGTGCACGACTGGCTCGTGACCTACGCGGGCGCCGAGAAGGTGCTTGAGCAGATCGTCGCGTGCTTTCCGGACGCGGACCTGTTCAGCCTCGTCGATTTTCTCGACGACCGCAGCTTCCTGCGCGGCAAGCCGGTCACGACCTCGTTCATCCAGAAACTGCCGCTTGCGCGAACCAAATACCGCACGTATCTGCCGTTGATGCCGCTCGCGATCGAGCAGCTCGACGTCTCGGCCTACGATGTGGTGATCTCGAGCAGCCACGCCGTGGCAAAAGGAATTCTCACCGGCCCCGATCAGGTGCATATCAGCTACGTGCATTCGCCGATCCGCTATGCGTGGGATCTGCAGCACCAGTATCTGCAGCAGTCGAAACTGACCGCCGGTCCGAAGTCCGCGATGGCGCGGCTGATTCTGCACTACATCCGCAACTGGGATATCCGCACGTCGAATTCGGTGGACTGCTTCGTCGCGAACTCCGATTTCATCGCGCGGCGCATCAAGAAGGTTTATCAGCGCGAAGCGCAAGTGATCTTTCCGCCCGTGGACGTCGAAGCGTTTTCGCTCTGCACCGACAAGGAAGATTTCTATCTGACCGCCTCGCGGATGGTCCCGTACAAGAAGATCGATCTGATCGTCGAAGCATTCGCGCGGATGCCGGAGCGCAAGCTGGTGGTGATCGGCGACGGCCCCGACATGCAGAAGATCCGTGCGAAGGCGGGGCCCAATGTCGAAATCATGGGTTACCAGCCGTTCAAGATGCTCAAGGAAAAAATGAGTCGCGCGAAGGCCTTCGTGTTCGCCGCCGAAGAAGACTTTGGGATCTCGGTGGTCGAAGCGCAGGCGTGCGGCACACCGGTGATCGCGTACGGCAAGGGCGGGGCGCTCGAAACGGTGCGCGATCTGTCAGAGCCGCGGCCCACCGGTATGTTCTTCGACGAGCAGAACGCCGAGGCGATCATTGCGGCGGTGGAGCGTTTCGACCATCACGCGAAGCGTTTTTCGCCGGTGGATTGCCGCGCGAACGCCGAGCAATTCTCCGCCGCCCATTTCCGCGAACGTTTCTTCGCCCGCGTGCGGGCTTCGGTGCCGGCATTGCGCTCGGCGACGCTGCCGCCGTATGTCCCTTATGTCGCAGACCCGGGTGCCAACGCGCCTCGCATTCTTGCGGTGGACCAGAGCGGCGTGCTCGGCGGCGCTGAGTTGTCGCTGCTGGAGATCGTCAAAGCCTTGCGCTCGCGAATTGAAGTTGTGCTGTTCGACGACGGCCCGTTCCGTACCGCGCTGGCCAAGGCCGGCGTGAGCGTCAACGTGCTGGACGCCGGCGCCTTGCGTAATGTCCGCAAGCAGGGCGGTTCCCTGCCAAAGGGCCAGGCGCTCAAGGGCCTGATATCGCTCGTGCGGGCCACCGCGAAACGTGCGCGCAATGCGGAGGTGATCTACGCCAACACGCAGCGTGCGATGGTGATCGGCGCGATTGCCGGCAAGCTCGCGAGGCGGCCAGTGGTCTGGCATCTGCGCGACATCGTGAGTCCCGAGCATTTCGGCGGCAAGCAACTGGCGATTATCAAGTGGTGCGCGCGTCTGGGCCTCACTCACGTGATCGCCAATTCGGCGGCATCCGCCCGCGCCTTCACTGAGCTCACGCGTTTCGACGAAAAGCGTATCGACGTGGTGTTCAACGGTATTTCCGCCGCACCGTTCGCCGCGTTGCGCACGGTCTCGCAAGCGACGCTGCGCCGGCGCCTGAACCTGCCGCAAGACGTGTTTCTGGCCGGCTCGTTCAGCCGCCTCGCGCGCTGGAAGGGGCAGCACGTGCTGCTCGAGGCAATGGTGCTCAATCCGCAAATGCATGCGGTGCTGGTGGGAGCGCCGCTGTTCGGCGAGGAAGCGTACGAGATCGAACTGCATGCCTTCGTCCACGCGCACGACCTCGGCGACCGGGTGCATTTTCTCGGTTTCCAGCACGATATTCCGGCCTGCATGTGCGCGGTCGACGCGGTGGTTCATACGTCGATCACGCCGGAGCCGTTCGGTCGCGTGATCGTCGAGGGGATGCTGGCGCAGCGGCCGGTGGTGGCGGCACGTGCGGGCGGCGTGCTGGAGATCATCGACGACTACGAGAACGGCGTGCTGTGCACCCCCGGGGACGCACATGGTCTTGCCGATACGCTCGCTGAATTGCGCTCGAACGACGAACTGCGCAACAGGCTGGTCAGGAACGGGTATCAGACGGCGCTGAGCCGGTTTGGTACTGCAACCTATGTGGAAGGTGTCGAGCGGATTCTGAAGCGCGTGGCGGGGCGTTGAGGGGCTTGCGCGGAGGAGATGAGGTTATTTAACGGGGGGGCAGGCAGGGACTCGGCCGGTCCCTGTTGTTAGCGCGGCGGAGCGAATGTCCTGAGGGACTTCGCTCCGTTTTTTTTGCGTCACGGGCCGCGTGCGCAACGGGGTTGTACAACGCGGCCCCGGCGGCATGTTGCGGTCAAGCGTATTTCAACGCGGCTTTGGGATTCTAGTGCGGGTTGATGAAGGGTGTTTCCGACTCGGGTGCAGGGTCGTCCTACGCAACAAACTGAACCGACTGATTCTTCAATTGTGGTCAGTGCCGTATTGTTCGCAACCAGTTTGTAAAACGTAACTATTGCGAGGAGATACGGTGAGAATTCCTGTTGAGGGTAGCGTGGGAGTGTCGTCGTTAGCCGTCCGGAACGCAGCCGCCAAAGCGCTGGTCGTCGGCGCAGCACTGTTGTGCTCCTTCTGCTATGCCGACGACGTTACCTACGGATACGACGCATTGGGGCGTTTGACTTCGGTAACCGTCGCAGGTGCGACAGCCTATTACGACTACGACGCAGCCGGCAACATCACGGCAATCCGGCGGCAGGGGGTGTTGTCTGCGGCAGTGCCGGCGAACGGCGCGGATTCTTCGCCCGCATCGGATGCCGGCAAACCGGCATTTTCGCCAGACCTGACTCAGGTCAGCGCGCGGTAGGCTCGCCGCGCCCGATCCCTTCCCCCGTCTTTTTCAGACCTCTATGCACTCCATCGATGCCCTCGCGGCGCGTCGGGTCGTTTTGCGCCCGTTCGTGCTGTTCTTCTTCGTGCTGTTGTCGTGGTTCGTGGCGCCGAACGCGCTCGCCGACTGTTCCGAGGACTACGCCTCGAACGGCGCTTACCCGACCAATCCGACCTGCGGTCTGCTGGCGGCAAGCGCCACTTTTAAAACCGGTGGTTATGCGTGCGGCGAACCGGATACGATCGCCGCCTACTGTGGCGGTTCTTCCGGCGGCACCACGGTTGAACCCTTCTCTCCAGACGAGACAGTCACCCTCGATGGCGACAGACCGGACGGCAACCCCGGCAGCGCGGGCGGCTGTGCGGCTGAGGCGACGGCCGGCTGCGGCAGCAGCACCTCGGGAGGCGACCCGGTCAAGCTGTACACGGGCCAGTTCCATCTGGTCGCTCACGACCTGCATGTCGCCGACACGATCGCTCTGGATCTGGCGCGGGTGTACCGCAGCAGCGCCTACGACACCTCGGGCAGGCCGATGGCCGGCGCCTTTGGCATCGGCGCGACGTTTAACTACGACAGCTACCTCACGATCAGTGCGGCGGACAGTAATGGCTTGAGGCAACGGGTCGAGTTGTATCTGCCGAGCGGCATCCGTATTCCGTTCACCCTGCGTGCCGGTACCAGTACGATCTGGGACGACCTGGCCAGCCCCGGAGACTACTACCGCGCCACCATCAGCAATGCTGACCGCAATGGTACGACGAGGATTCTCACCCTGCGCGACGGCCGGGTGCAGCGCTTCACGATGGTTGCCGGGATCTACCGGCTCAGCAGCGTGCAGGACCGAAACGGCAGTACGGTAACGATTTCCCGCAACAGCACGACGGGCGCGGTCACCAGCATCACCGGCCCGAACGGCCGGGCGCTGACATTCGCGTCGATTGTGGGCGCGCGCGGCACGCCGCTCGTCTCGCGCGTGACCGATCCGTTGAACCGGCAGGTCAGCTATACGTACGACAGCCGGGACCACCTCATCCAGGTGACGGACGCGGGCGGCGGTGTCTGGA
The DNA here is from genome assembly GCF_905220975.1 of Paraburkholderia haematera. Lineage (GTDB taxonomy): Bacteria > Pseudomonadota > Gammaproteobacteria > Burkholderiales > Burkholderiaceae > Paraburkholderia > Paraburkholderia haematera. The sequence continues at coordinate 80,735 of NZ_CAJNBK010000007.1, forward strand.
AATACGGCTGGGACAGCAAGTCACGGCTGGTGAGCGTCACTGACCCCGAAGGCAACCTCCAGGTCACCAATACCTACGACGACAACGACCGCATCACTTTCCAGAAGCTCGCTGACGGCAGCACCTTCGGCTTCGCGTACACGGTCGCCGACGGCAAGGTCATGCAGACCGAAGTAACGGACCGCCGCGGCAGCATCCGGCGTCTTGAGTTCGATGCGAACGGACGCGTGGTGCGCAACACCTATCCGGCTGGCCAGTCGATCCAGCAGGTGCAGACCTTTTCCTACGACGCCAACGGCCGCGTGACGAATCTTGCCGCAGGCGATCGCCAGTACACCTACGCCTACGACACGAACGGCAACCGCACGAGCGAGGCCGACCAGTCCGGCACGCTGGTCACGCGGACGTTCGACAGCTACAGCCAGGTGCTGACCGAAGCGCAGGCGGGCGACTGGCAGCGGGGCGTGGCGACCGTCTACACGTACGACCCGAAGGGCAACCTCCTGAGCGTGACCGACCGGCTGGGCAATCGCACGACGTTCTCGAATGACGGCCAGGGCCGTCCGCTCACGGTGACAGATGCGCTCAAGGGCGTGACGACGTTCACCTGGACCGGTGCCGACTTGAGCGGTGTTGCCGATCCGCTGAGCCGCACCACGCAGTACACCACGGACGCAGCCGGCCGCGTGACGGCGGTGCAGGACCCGCTGGGCAATAAAACAAAGCGCACGCTTGACGCGCTGGACCGTACGACTGACGTCACCGACGCGCTGAACGGGGTGACCCGCTTCACGTGGGACCGCAATGGGCGCCTGCTCAGTCAGGCCGATCCGAAGGGCGTGACGACGCGCTACGCCTACAACGCGATTGGGCGGCCGGTGAGCAGAACCGATCCGCTGGGCCATAGCGAAACGTACACGTGGAACAGTGCGGGGCAGCTGGCGACATTGACCGATCGTATGAACCAGACGAGGACATATGACTATGACGCCGCCGGTAACCTGGAGACGGTCTACTTCACGCCGCGGGGCAATCCGCGCGGCAAGCCCGTACGCAACTGGAGCTACGGCAGGGATGCGTACGGCAGGCTTCAGATGACGTTGGACACGGGCGTAAGCCGGCCCCCGGCGTCGACCTATCGTTACTACGACAGTGTGACCGGTTACTTCAATGGGTGGTTTGAACAGGCCAGCCAGCAGGGGCGCTGGTGGTTGCGCTACGCGGCTGACAGCCGGGATCTGGCGCGCATCGAGATGAACGATGCGACGGTGGACTACAGCCGCGACGCCGAACACCGCGTCACGCAAATCCAGTACCAGGTGAACGGGGAGACGCCGCGCGCGTTCGGGTACAGCTATGACGCGCTGGGCCGTCGCAGCCAGGCGACGCTTGCCAACGGCATCACGGCGGCCTACACATGGGACGCAGCCAGCCAGCTGACCGGCATCACGTACAAACGCGCCGACGGCAGCGTGCTGGGCGAGCTGACGTACGGCTACGACCTGGGCGGGCGTCGCACGAAGGTGGGCGGGAGTCTCGCGAAAGTGGACCTGCCCCTGGCGGTGAACGACGCACAGTACAACGCGGCGAACCAGCTCACGCGCTGGTCGGGCAGGACATTGGGCTATGACCTGAACGGCAACCTGAGCAGTGACGGCACGAACCTGTACAACTGGAACGAGCAGAATCTGCTGGGACAGATCAGCGGTGGGGTGACGGCGAGCTTCAGCTACGACATCTACGGTCATCGCCGGGACCAGACGGTCAATGGTCACCGGACGCAGTCGTTCTGGATCGGTGACGAACTGAACTTCACGATTGTCGATAACGACTACGCGCACCGTATCCGCCAGTTTTCGGCGTATCCGGAGAGTGGGCTGGACGAACTGACGTACCGGCGTATCGGCGATGACGCGAGCCAGGACCGGTATGTTCTGCGCGACGCGAACAACAATGTGATTGCGCTGACGGATGCGAATCAGCAGAGTCAGACACAGTACCGGTTTGAGCCGTATGGTGCGACGACGCAAACGGGAGTGGCAGACCCGAACCCGCAGCAGTTCACAGGGCGGGAGAATGATGGGACGGGGCTGTATTACTACCGGAACCGGTATTACAACCCAAGCATCGGCAGGTTCATCAGTGAGGATCCGATCGGCTACGCGAGTGGACAGACGAATGCGTATGCTTACGTCAACGGCAATCCTGTTCAGTTCAATGATCCGTTTGGGCTTGGACCATGGGACCAGAAGTATGGCTTGTCGAATACTTATTGGAATTGGCTCCACCGGCAAGATGGCGGTTCGTTGATCAAAGAGCTTAAAGACCCACGGACCGGGCAGGTCCCGAAAGACACTGCGTTGGAGTACTACAAGATATATCTTTTAGAGACCGGGCAATGCGGGTGAAGGCTCAATATTTGTGAGGTGATGAACTTTATGCCTGGTTGCATTTTTTGTGGATCTGGTGCGGACTTCGACGTAGACGGATTCTTGGCGTCCTCTCCGTGGTCCGGTATAGCAGACATATTTCGACGCGGGCCGACTGGGAATGCATACCGCCCCATCAGAGAGTCCTCGTCCCTACAAATCGCGGTGTCGCCAATTGACGAGCATCTCCTTGAACCGCAGATTGATGCGACGCTCAGTTTCTTGCGAAGCTACGAGGCTGAAGTGAGGCGGCTGGTCAGGTTTCCCGGGGTGGACGCGGTCGAGTTCCGCATGGGCCTCTTCTGGTTGCCCGACACAGCTATTTACCCCATTTCGCTCACGCCATCGTTTCTCAAGGCAGTTGGCGACGTCGGTGCGACCGTTGACATATATGTTTATGCAAGTGACGGCGTAAATTAGGTTGAGCGTTGCCAGTGCAATCTGAAGTTGCAGCGACAGAAGGGGCCGCATTCGCGGCCCCTTCTGTATTTAAAGCGGCGTAATGATGAGCTTCTGGTGTTCGACGGTGATACGCACGCGCTGTCCGGGTTCAAAGCCGGCGGTCTCGATCCACCGTCCGGAGAGTTTCATCCACGGAAAGGTGGGCGGCTCCTTGCGCATATGGAAGGGCAGGCGTGCCGGTTTCTGATAGCGCCAGGATTCCTGGATGGTGACAGACCGTTCGGTGACGGGTGGCGGTGGTGCTTTATGATTGGCGTCAGCCATGATCGACTCTCCTGATAAGAGTGGGTGGTGGTCAGCGGGCGGTGAGTGTTGGTAGCACTCATCGCCCGCGCTTCGTTTACGGCGTTACATCGCCTTCCTTACTGCTGCTGCGCCTGCGCGAGCAGGGCTTCGAGCATCTGCGCGACGAACTGCTGCTTCGCTTTAGGCAACTGCGCAATGGCTTCGATGTGCTTCTGCCATCTGGGCATGGGGCCGCGTTTGCGCGGTGAGCTATCGGGCTCGCCGAACAACTCCTCCAGCGAAACCGACAAGGTTCGCGCCACGACCGGCAGCGCCGAGACAGGAATGCGCCTGCGCCCTACCTCATACGATTGATAGGTCTGCTGGGACACGCCAAGTGTTTCGGCAAGCTTGACCTGCGTGATGTTGCGCGTCTTGCGGAACTGGGTGATGCGTTCGCCCAGGGCGACAAAAAAAGCACGCTCGTCGTCGGAGATAGACATGGCTGATGTCGGAACTTCATGTATGAGGACAGCCACAAGATACCCCGGGTTCTACAAAACAATGTCCAGTATACTTCAAAACGAAGTATACTGGGTTGTAAGTTATTTTTATGAAAACCCCCTTGACAGGGTTTTAGCCAAAGGACGGTTTTATGGCCCGCATCCCCGAATCCGAGCTTGAGCGCATGAAGGCCGAGGTGTCGGTGGAGCAGCTCGTGCGCGCGCACGGCATCGGGCTTGTGAAGTCGGGCCGCGACTGGCGGGGGCGCTGTCCGTTCCATGAGGACGGCACGCCGTCGCTGGTGGTGACGCCTTCGAAGAACCTGTGGCACTGCTTCGGCTGCGGGCTCGGTGGTGGTCCGGTGGACTGGGCGATGAAAGCGAACGGGATCTCGTTCCGGCACGCGGTGGAACTGCTGCGCGAGGGGATTCCTGCTTTAGCGGCTAAAGCGGGTGAGCGCACGACGGTGCGCGCGCTGGAGTCGCCGGTGTCGGTGGAGGTGGATGATGCGGCGCTGCTCGATCAGGTGGTGGACTATTACCACCAGACCCTGAAGAGCTCGCCCGAGGCGCTGGCGTACCTGGAGAAGCGCGGCATTGCGGCGGCGGTGGAGCCGTTCCGGCTGGGGTTTGCGAACCGGACGCTGGGGCTGCGGTTGCCGGAAAAGAACCGGGTGGCGGGCGAGGCGATCCGCACGCGGTTGCAGCGAATCGGGGTGATCCGCGAGAGCGGCCACGAGCACCTGAACGGGTGCATCGTGTTCGGCTGGCGTGACGAAGCGGGGCATGTTGCAGGCCTGTACGGGCGCAAGATCGTGGAGAACCAGGCGCGCAACCTGCCGAAGCATCTATACCTGCCGGGGCCGCATCGCGGGGTGTTCAACGCGGACGGTGTGCGTGGGCAGCGGGAAGTGATCGTGTGCGAATCGGTCATTGATGCGCTGACGTTCTGGTGTGCGGGGTATCAGAACGTGACGGCGTCGTTCGGTGCGGACGGGTTCACGGAGGATCACCTGGCGCTGTTCAGGGCGCAGGGCGTCGAGCGGGTCATCATCGCGTACGACCGGGATGCGGCGGGCGATGCGGGCGCGCAGAAGCTGGCCCGGCGGCTCACGGTCGAGGGGATCGGATGCTACCGGGTGCAGTTCCCGCACGGACTGGACGCGAATGAATATGCGCTGAAGGTGACGCCTGCGGCGAAGAGCCTGGGTGTGCTGATGCGGCGCGCGCAGTGGCTCGGCAATGGGGCGGCGCCTGTGCGTGAGGTGGTGGTGCCCGCATCCTCTTCCCTTGCTGCCAAGGGGACGGTTGCGTTACGCGGTAACGCTGGATCGCCAGCCGTCATGGCTGAACCGGCCCTCCCTTTAGCCGCTAAAGAGGAGGCGGAACCCGAGCTGGTGCCGTTGCGGGAAGCGGCGGTCGTGCTGCCGGCGAGCGTTGAGCCCGCGGCGCCGGCATTCGATATCCCGTGCGAGGTGAGTGGGTCGGAGATCGTGTTCGCGCTGGATCCGGTGCGCTACCGTGTGCGCGGGTTCGATGCCAGGGCGAAGGCGACGGCGGGCGTGCTGAAGGTGAATGTTCTGGCGAGCGTGGGCGAACGGTTCCACGTTGACACGTTCGACCTGTACCACGCGAAGGCGCGGGCGAACTACATTGCGCGGGCGGCGGCGGAGTTGCGGCTGACCGATGATGTGGTGAAGGCGGACCTCGGGCGGGTATTACTGAAGCTGGAGATGTTGCAGGCGGCGGCCGATGCGCTGGCGGCCGGCGCGCAGATGACGGCCGATGAGGAGCGCGAGGCGCTCGAACTGCTACGCACGCCGGCGCTGCTGGAGCGGATCGTGTCGGACTTCGCGGCGTGTGGCGTGGTGGGCGAGGAGACGAACAAGCTCGTCGGGTATCTCGCGGCGGTGTCACGCAAACTCGATACGCCGCTGGCGGTGGTGATCCAGAGTTCGAGCGCGGCGGGCAAGAGCTCACTCATGGATGCGGTGCTGGCGTTCGTGCCGGAAGAGGAGCGGATCAAGTACTCGGCGATGACCGGGCAGAGTCTGTTCTACATGGGCGAGACGAACCTGAAGCACAAGGTGCTGGCGATCTGCGAGGAGGAAGGGGCGAGCCGTGCGGCGTATGCACTGAAGCTGCTGCAAAGCGATGGTGAACTGACGATTGCGAGCACGGGCAAGGATGCGCAGACGGGCAACCTGGTGACGCAGGAATACCGGGTTGAAGGTCCGGTGTCGATCATGCTGACGACGACGGCGATCGAGATCGACGAGGAACTGCTGAACCGCTGCCTGATCCTGACGGTCGACGAGGGACGTGAGCAGACCGAGGCGATCCACCGTTTGCAGCGTCACAAGCGGACCCTCGACGGGCTGAAGCTGAAGGCACAGAAGGAGCGCGTGCTGTCGTTACACCGTAACGCGCAGCGGTTGCTGAAACCGCTGGCCGTGGTGAACCCGTACGCCGACCAGCTGACGTTCCAGTCGGAGCGCACGCGCATGCGCCGCGACCACGAGAAATACCTGACGCTGATCGACACGATAGCCTTGCTGCACCAGTACCAGCGGGAAGTGAAAACGGTGCGGCATGCTGGGGCCGAGCTGGCCTATATCGAGGTCACGCTGGCCGACATTGAGCAGGCGAATGCACTGGTGCATGAGGTACTGGGCCGGAGTCTCGACGAGTTGCCGCCGGTGACGCGGCGGGTGCTGGAAGAGATTACGCAGGCGGTGAAGGGCAAGCCGTTGCCGCGTGCGTCGGTGCGCTTCAGCCGGCGCGAAGTGCGGGAGTGGACGGGGCTCGGTGACACGCCGCTGCGCAAGCACCTTGAACGGCTGGTCGAACTGGAATATCTGCTGACACACCGCGGGCAGCGTGGTCAGAGCTTCGAATACGAACTGATGTATGACGGCGACGGCAGCGACGCGACGCACCTGGCGGGTTTGCTGGATGTGACTACGATTGGCAGTTCGCCCCCCGGTGAAGGTGAGTTCGCTCCCGGTTCGCTCCGCCAGAACTCCCCTTCTGCTCCCCCATCGCTCCCTGTGCAAAACCGCGCAGATTCAGGCGGTGAAAGGCCGTGCGGCGATGAGTCGGGAAACGAAGCAGAACTGCACATCTACGGGAATAAAAAACCGGATGTGGCAGTGCGTACGTCGTACCAGCGGGAGCCGATGTGATGGAGAGCGGCGCGGTGGTTCGGCGCAGGAAGCGCAAGCTGCGGGCCAGACGCAGCGTGACGGCGTACACGCCTGAGCACGTGGAGAGCGCGCTGATGGTGTTTGTTAAAGGGTATCTGGACTGGCTGGCGGTGACGGGTCGCACGGAGCAGACGGTGCGCAGCCGGTTGGTGGCGCTGGAGCGGTTCGTGCGATGGTGCGCAGAGCGTAGCCTGAGCCGTCCGCAGGAGCTCACACGTTCGGTGCTGGAAGCCTATCAACGACACCTTTACCTGTACCGCAAGCAGGACGGCAAGCCGCTGACGATCCGCACGCAGCAGACGATGCTCACGCCGCTGCGCGGGTGGTGCCGGTGGCTCTCGCGCGAGCGGCACGTGCAATACAACGCGGCGGCGGAGCTGGTGCTGCCGCGCGCGCCGAAACTGCTGCCGAAGGTGGTGCTGTCGGTGGTGCAGGTCGAGCGGCTGATGGACCAGCCGGACGTGGGCGGACTGACGGGTGCGCGTGATCGCGCGATTCTCGAGGTGCTGTACAGCACGGGCATGCGGCGCATGGAGCTGATCGGGCTGACGATCTCGGACATCGATCTGTCTGGCGGCACAGTGATGATCCGGCAGGGCAAGGGCCGGCGCGACCGGTATATCCCGCTGGGCGAGCGGGCGTGCTACTGGGTGGAGTGGTACTGCGACCGGATACGGCCGTCGCTCGCGGTGAGGACCGACGAGTGGACGCTGTTCCTGACGGACTACGGCGAGCCGTTCGGCAAGGGGCGGCTGTCTGACCTGGTGAAGCGGTACATGGAGAGGGCGGGCATCCGCGAGGGGGCGTGTCATGTGTTGCGGCACGCGTGCGCGACGCACATGCTGGAGAACGGTGCGGATATCCGGTTCATCCAGGCGCTGCTGGGCCATGCGGACCTGTCGAGCACGCAGATCTACACGCAGGTGGCGATCGGGAAACTGAAGGAGATCCACGCGGCGACGCATCCGGCGAAGCTGGAGCGTGATGCGCTCTCCCTGCTAGCTGCTATCGGGGCCGAAGCGGACGGGGACGCCGAATAAGGGAGTGCGGGCCTGGCGGCCCGATGGTGAAGAAGGTCCAGCGGCCTGCGGCCGGAGGCAACGAGGGCCGGGGGTAAATGTTGGGCCGGCTGTGCCGTCCCAACATTAAACATAACGCCCGGAAATTAGCACCGGTTAGCGGGCCGGCCTCGCTCCACCTGTCCCGTTGGCCGGCCCGCTAACCGGTGCTAATTTGCGTTATGTCTGGCGCCCCCGGCCCGGCCGGGTGCGCGAGGCGCACAGCAATACATCAGGGCCGCTGTGCGGCCAGTCACCTGGTACACGCAACAGCCAGGCATGGCGCTACGCGCAAGACAAAGTCAGGGGCCGCGAGGCGGCCAGTGAATGGAGTGAGCCCCGCCCACCCGTCAGTCTGCTGCGCGCGGGCTGCGGCCGCAGGCGGCCTTCGCGCCGTGCTCGCAGCCTGCCTCCCGTCCGCCCCCATGGGGCTCCCCAAAGTGAAGAACGAAAAAGCGCAAAGCGTGCTTCGCATGCGGTGCAAGCCGCCATGTCGTCTTGCACCGCATTGCTGAGCGTAGAACCCTGGTGGCCGTCAAGGCCAGGCCCTGCGGGCGCGCGCTGCGCGACCTTGACGGGGTTGGCGTCAGGATGGTTCACGAAGGTTTGAGCCGTTCTGGAGCAGTGGGGCACGACGGCCCTGTTCCGCCGGGTTTGCCGTCGCGCTGCGCGCGCCGTCAAACCCGGCGGGACGATATCTGCACGTAATACGTGATGGCACCACGCGCCTATCCTGCGGCGGCGGCCGTTGCTGCATAACAGCGATCCTGCTACTTGTTTCGAGATGCGAATCAATCGAGAATCGCGTCTGGAAAAAATTCTCTGAACGGCGAAGTCGACATGCTGGAAAGCCTTGCCTGATAAGGGAAAGCGGCCGGTATAAGGGCGGATTCGTGTCGGGGCGTTTGTTTACTACCGGAACCGGTATTACAACCCAAGCATCGGCAGGTTCATCAGTGAGGATCCGATCGGCTACGCGAGTGGACAGACGAATGCGTATGCTTACGTCAACGGCAATCCTGTTCAGTTCAATGATCCGTTTGGGCTTGGACCATGGGACCAGAAGTATGGCTTGTCGAATACTTATTGGAATTGGCTCCACCGGCAAGATGGCGGTTCGTTGATCAAAGAGCTTAAAGACCCACGGACCGGGCAGGTCCCGAAAGACACTGCGTTGGAGTACTACAAGATATATCTTTTAGAGACCGGGCAATGCGGGTGAAGGCTCAATATTTGTGAGGTGATGAACTTTATGCCTGGTTGCATTTTTTGTGGATCTGGTGCGGACTTCGACGTAGACGGATTCTTGGCGTCCTCTCCGTGGTCCGGTATAGCAGACATATTTCGACGCGGGCCGACTGGGAATGCATACCGCCCCATCAGAGAGTCCTCGTCCCTACAAATCGCGGTGTCGCCAATTGACGAGCATCTCCTTGAACCGCAGATTGATGCGACGCTCAGTTTCTTGCGAAGCTACGAGGCTGAAGTGAGGCGGCTGGTCAGGTTTCCCGGGGTGGACGCGGTCGAGTTCCGCATGGGCCTCTTCTGGTTGCCCGACACAGCTATTTACCCCATTTCGCTCACGCCATCGTTTCTCAAGGCAGTTGGCGACGTCGGTGCGACCGTTGACATATATGTTTATGCAAGTGACGGCGTAAATTAGGTTGAGCGTTGCCAGTGCAATCTGAAGTTGCAGCGACAGAAGGGGCCGCATTCGCGGCCCCTTCTGTATTTAAAGCGGCGTAATGATGAGCTTCTGGTGTTCGACGGTGATACGCACGCGCTGTCCGGGTTCAAAGCCGGCGGTCTCGATCCACCGTCCGGAGAGTTTCATCCACGGAAAGGTGGGCGGCTCCTTGCGCATATGGAAGGGCAGGCGTGCCGGTTTCTGATAGCGCCAGGATTCCTGGATGGTGACAGACCGTTCGGTGACGGGTGGCGGTGGTGCTTTATGATTGGCGTCAGCCATGATCGACTCTCCTGATAAGAGTGGGTGGTGGTCAGCGGGCGGTGAGTGTTGGTAGCACTCATCGCCCGCGCTTCGTTTACGGCGTTACATCGCCTTCCTTACTGCTGCTGCGCCTGCGCGAGCAGGGCTTCGAGCATCTGCGCGACGAACTGCTGCTTCGCTTTAGGCAACTGCGCAATGGCTTCGATGTGCTTCTGCCATCTGGGCATGGGGCCGCGTTTGCGCGGTGAGCTATCGGGCTCGCCGAACAACTCCTCCAGCGAAACCGACAAGGTTCGCGCCACGACCGGCAGCGCCGAGACAGGAATGCGCCTGCGCCCTACCTCATACGATTGATAGGTCTGCTGGGACACGCCAAGTGTTTCGGCAAGCTTGACCTGCGTGATGTTGCGCGTCTTGCGGAACTGGGTGATGCGTTCGCCCAGGGCGACAAAAAAAGCACGCTCGTCGTCGGAGATAGACATGGCTGATGTCGGAACTTCATGTATGAGGACAGCCACAAGATACCCCGGGTTCTACAAAACAATGTCCAGTATACTTCAAAACGAAGTATACTGGGTTGTAAGTTATTTTTATGAAAACCCCCTTGACAGGGTTTTAGCCAAAGGACGGTTTTATGGCCCGCATCCCCGAATCCGAGCTTGAGCGCATGAAGGCCGAGGTGTCGGTGGAGCAGCTCGTGCGCGCGCACGGCATCGGGCTTGTGAAGTCGGGCCGCGACTGGCGGGGGCGCTGTCCGTTCCATGAGGACGGCACGCCGTCGCTGGTGGTGACGCCTTCGAAGAACCTGTGGCACTGCTTCGGCTGCGGGCTCGGTGGTGGTCCGGTGGACTGGGCGATGAAAGCGAACGGGATCTCGTTCCGGCACGCGGTGGAACTGCTGCGCGAGGGGATTCCTGCTTTAGCGGCTAAAGCGGGTGAGCGCACGACGGTGCGCGCGCTGGAGTCGCCGGTGTCGGTGGAGGTGGATGATGCGGCGCTGCTCGATCAGGTGGTGGACTATTACCACCAGACCCTGAAGAGCTCGCCCGAGGCGCTGGCGTACCTGGAGAAGCGCGGCATTGCGGCGGCGGTGGAGCCGTTCCGGCTGGGGTTTGCGAACCGGACGCTGGGGCTGCGGTTGCCGGAAAAGAACCGGGTGGCGGGCGAGGCGATCCGCACGCGGTTGCAGCGAATCGGGGTGATCCGCGAGAGCGGCCACGAGCACCTGAACGGGTGCATCGTGTTCGGCTGGCGTGACGAAGCGGGGCATGTTGCAGGCCTGTACGGGCGCAAGATCGTGGAGAACCAGGCGCGCAACCTGCCGAAGCATCTATACCTGCCGGGGCCGCATCGCGGGGTGTTCAACGCGGACGGTGTGCGTGGGCAGCGGGAAGTGATCGTGTGCGAATCGGTCATTGATGCGCTGACGTTCTGGTGTGCGGGGTATCAGAACGTGACGGCGTCGTTCGGTGCGGACGGGTTCACGGAGGATCACCTGGCGCTGTTCAGGGCGCAGGGCGTCGAGCGGGTCATCATCGCGTACGACCGGGATGCGGCGGGCGATGCGGGCGCGCAGAAGCTGGCCCGGCGGCTCACGGTCGAGGGGATCGGATGCTACCGGGTGCAGTTCCCGCACGGACTGGACGCGAATGAATATGCGCTGAAGGTGACGCCTGCGGCGAAGAGCCTGGGTGTGCTGATGCGGCGCGCGCAGTGGCTCGGCAATGGGGCGGCGCCTGTGCGTGAGGTGGTGGTGCCCGCATCCTCTTCCCTTGCTGCCAAGGGGACGGTTGCGTTACGCGGTAACGCTGGATCGCCAGCCGTCATGGCTGAACCGGCCCTCCCTTTAGCCGCTAAAGAGGAGGCGGAACCCGAGCTGGTGCCGTTGCGGGAAGCGGCGGTCGTGCTGCCGGCGAGCGTTGAGCCCGCGGCGCCGGCATTCGATATCCCGTGCGAGGTGAGTGGGTCGGAGATCGTGTTCGCGCTGGATCCGGTGCGCTACCGTGTGCGCGGGTTCGATGCCAGGGCGAAGGCGACGGCGGGCGTGCTGAAGGTGAATGTTCTGGCGAGCGTGGGCGAACGGTTCCACGTTGACACGTTCGACCTGTACCACGCGAAGGCGCGGGCGAACTACATTGCGCGGGCGGCGGCGGAGTTGCGGCTGACCGATGATGTGGTGAAGGCGGACCTCGGGCGGGTATTACTGAAGCTGGAGATGTTGCAGGCGGCGGCCGATGCGCTGGCGGCCGGCGCGCAGATGACGGCCGATGAGGAGCGCGAGGCGCTCGAACTGCTACGCACGCCGGCGCTGCTGGAGCGGATCGTGTCGGACTTCGCGGCGTGTGGCGTGGTGGGCGAGGAGACGAACAAGCTCGTCGGGTATCTCGCGGCGGTGTCACGCAAACTCGATACGCCGCTGGCGGTGGTGATCCAGAGTTCGAGCGCGGCGGGCAAGAGCTCACTCATGGATGCGGTGCTGGCGTTCGTGCCGGAAGAGGAGCGGATCAAGTACTCGGCGATGACCGGGCAGAGTCTGTTCTACATGGGCGAGACGAACCTGAAGCACAAGGTGCTGGCGATCTGCGAGGAGGAAGGGGCGAGCCGTGCGGCGTATGCACTGAAGCTGCTGCAAAGCGATGGTGAACTGACGATTGCGAGCACGGGCAAGGATGCGCAGACGGGCAACCTGGTGACGCAGGAATACCGGGTTGAAGGTCCGGTGTCGATCATGCTGACGACGACGGCGATCGAGATCGACGAGGAACTGCTGAACCGCTGCCTGATCCTGACGGTCGACGAGGGACGTGAGCAGACCGAGGCGATCCACCGTTTGCAGCGTCACAAGCGGACCCTCGACGGGCTGAAGCTGAAGGCACAGAAGGAGCGCGTGCTGTCGTTACACCGTAACGCGCAGCGGTTGCTGAAACCGCTGGCCGTGGTGAACCCGTACGCCGACCAGCTGACGTTCCAGTCGGAGCGCACGCGCATGCGCCGCGACCACGAGAAATACCTGACGCTGATCGACACGATAGCCTTGCTGCACCAGTACCAGCGGGAAGTGAAAACGGTGCGGCATGCTGGGGCCGAGCTGGCCTATATCGAGGTCACGCTGGCCGACATTGAGCAGGCGAATGCACTGGTGCATGAGGTACTGGGCCGGAGTCTCGACGAGTTGCCGCCGGTGACGCGGCGGGTGCTGGAAGAGATTACGCAGGCGGTGAAGGGCAAGCCGTTGCCGCGTGCGTCGGTGCGCTTCAGCCGGCGCGAAGTGCGGGAGTGGACGGGGCTCGGTGACACGCCGCTGCGCAAGCACCTTGAACGGCTGGTCGAACTGGAATATCTGCTGACACACCGCGGGCAGCGTGGTCAGAGCTTCGAATACGAACTGATGTATGACGGCGACGGCAGCGACGCGACGCACCTGGCGGGTTTGCTGGATGTGACTACGATTGGCAGTTCGCCCCCCGGTGAAGGTGAGTTCGCTCCCGGTTCGCTCCGCCAGAACTCCCCTTCTGCTCCCCCATCGCTCCCTGTGCAAAACCGCGCAGATTCAGGCGGTGAAAGGCCGTGCGGCGATGAGTCGGGAAACGAAGCAGAACTGCACATCTACGGGAATAAAAAACCGGATGTGGCAGTGCGTACGTCGTACCAGCGGGAGCCGATGTGATGGAGAGCGGCGCGGTGGTTCGGCGCAGGAAGCGCAAGCTGCGGGCCAGACGCAGCGTGACGGCGTACACGCCTGAGCACGTGGAGAGCGCGCTGATGGTGTTTGTTAAAGGGTATCTGGACTGGCTGGCGGTGACGGGTCGCACGGAGCAGACGGTGCGCAGCCGGTTGGTGGCGCTGGAGCGGTTCGTGCGATGGTGCGCAGAGCGTAGCCTGAGCCGTCCGCAGGAGCTCACACGTTCGGTGCTGGAAGCCTATCAACGACACCTTTACCTGTACCGCAAGCAGGACGGCAAGCCGCTGACGATCCGCACGCAGCAGACGATGCTCACGCCGCTGCGCGGGTGGTGCCGGTGGCTCTCGCGCGAGCGGCACGTGCAATACAACGCGGCGGCGGAGCTGGTGCTGCCGCGCGCGCCGAAACTGCTGCCGAAGGTGGTGCTGTCGGTGGTGCAGGTCGAGCGGCTGATGGACCAGCCGGACGTGGGCGGACTGACGGGTGCGCGTGATCGCGCGATTCTCGAGGTGCTGTACAGCACGGGCATGCGGCGCATGGAGCTGATCGGGCTGACGATCTCGGACATCGATCTGTCTGGCGGCACAGTGATGATCCGGCAGGGCAAGGGCCGGCGCGACCGGTATATCCCGCTGGGCGAGCGGGCGTGCTACTGGGTGGAGTGGTACTGCGACCGGATACGGCCGTCGCTCGCGGTGAGGACCGACGAGTGGACGCTGTTCCTGACGGACTACGGCGAGCCGTTCGGCAAGGGGCGGCTGTCTGACCTGGTGAAGCGGTACATGGAGAGGGCGGGCATCCGCGAGGGGGCGTGTCATGTGTTGCGGCACGCGTGCGCGACGCACATGCTGGAGAACGGTGCGGATATCCGGTTCATCCAGGCGCTGCTGGGCCATGCGGACCTGTCGAGCACGCAGATCTACACGCAGGTGGCGATCGGGAAACTGAAGGAGATCCACGCGGCGACGCATCCGGCGAAGCTGGAGCGTGATGCGCTCTCCCTGCTAGCTGCTATCGGGGCCGAAGCGGACGGGGACGCCGAATAAGGGAGTGCGGGCCTGGCGGCCCGATGGTGAAGAAGGTCCAGCGGCCTGCGGCCGGAGGCAACGAGGGCCGGGGGTAAATGTTGGGCCGGCTGTGCCGTCCCAACATTAAACATAACGCCCGGAAATTAGCACCGGTTAGCGGGCCGGCCTCGCTCCACCTGTCCCGTTGGCCGGCCCGCTAACCGGTGCTAATTTGCGTTATGTCTGGCGCCCCCGGCCCGGCCGGGTGCGCGAGGCGCACAGCAATACATCAGGGCCGCTGTGCGGCCAGTCACCTGGTACACGCAACAGCCAGGCATGGCGCTACGCGCAAGACAAAGTCAGGGGCCGCGAGGCGGCCAGTGAATGGAGTGAGCCCCGCCCACCCGTCAGTCTGCTGCGCGCGGGCTGCGGCCGCAGGCGGCCTTCGCGCCGTGCTCGCAGCCTGCCTCCCGTCCGCCCCCATGGGGCTCCCCAAAGTGAAGAACGAAAAAGCGCAAAGCGTGCTTCGCATGCGGTGCAAGCCGCCATGTCGTCTTGCACCGCATTGCTGAGCGTAGAACCCTGGTGGCCGTCAAGGCCAGGCCCTGCGGGCGCGCGCTGCGCGACCTTGACGGGGTTGGCGTCAGGATGGTTCACGAAGGTTTGAGCCGTTCTGGAGCAGTGGGGCACGACGGCCCTGTTCCGCCGGGTTTGCCGTCGCGCTGCGCGCGCCGTCAAACCCGGCGGGACGATATCTGCACGTAATACGTGATGGCACCACGCGCCTATCCTGCGGCGGCGGCCGTTGCTGCATAACAGCGATCCTGCTACTTGTTTCGAGATGCGAATCAATCGAGAATCGCGTCTGGAAAAAATTCTCTGAACGGCGAAGTCGACATGCTGGAAAGCCTTGCCTGATAAGGGAAAGCGGCCGGTATAAGGGCGGATTCGTGTCGGGGCGTTTGTTTACTATCGGAACCGCTATTACAGTCCGCAGACGGGCCGGTTCATTAGTGAGGATCCGATCGGGTGGGCCAGTGGGCAGACGAATGCGTATGCTTATGTCAACGGGAATCCCGTGTCGCTGTACGACCCTTTCGGTTTCTGGAGCGTCAGCGGGAGTGTGTATGGAGGTTTCGGCGTACAGGTCACCGTCTACGGCGACGGCTCTGCCCCAACGGCTTCGAGCATTACTGGGGTGGGGATACGCGGCGGGCGCGGCGCAGGTATAGGGCTTAGTTTCGATCCAAACGGCGCAGTACCAAGTAGAAGTAGCGATGGTTCGTCGGTAACTATCGGTGGTTTTGCGGAGGCGGGCACTAGCTTAGGTCCTTTTAATGCAAGCGTCGGTGCCTCCAGCGGCGTGGAATTCAACCAGTCTGGTTCGTCCGGCCTTCCGGGATTCGGGGGGCGGCCTTATCGAGGGGCGGGCGGCGGTATCGCGATCGGCTTTCCAAGTGCAGGTTTTGGGGGCGCTGCTTGTGCTGCAGTTGGCATTGAGGTGACCTATAGTCGTGGCAAATAAACTCATGTTCTGGCCTGCGATCAAGGTGGTGGTGCTAACAGTAGTGTTTGTGGCAGGATTGTCCGTGCAACCTGTTGCCAATATGCCGTTTGAGAGTTGGGTATTCCTTGGCGGGCTAGCAGGTGCGATGGGCTTTTTCCTGGCTTTGTGTGCTCTCCTTTTAAACCATCTTTTCTGGCCAAAAGCTAAGAAATGGAGGCTACCAGGATGGTCGAACGGTTTGTTATCACCGTGGCAACTGATTGATTTCTACTCGACGGTTTTGCTGGTAGTGGTTGCCAGTAGTGGACTTTCTCTGTGGGCGAAGCACGGGTGGCGTGAGGCTACGTTGGCGTTGTTCCCATTCGGAATGGCGTGCGGGATATGGATTGGCGTTCGACTCGGGATTGTGATTTTTAAGTCCAGAATGCCTGCACCTTCCTGATGGAAATATCCGCATAGAGTTCATACCGCTGACGCCCGCGTAACCGGAGATGCGATGTCTGCGGACAGGCCCTACTCGGTACGTAAGTACCTTCAATCAATGCGACTACGACGTGACCACGCAACTGCAAACTGGTTTGGTCTGTCGCAGTACCGTTTGTCTACTATCGCAATCGGTATTACAGTCCGGCGACCGGAAGGTTCATCAGTGAAGACCCCATAGGCTACGCGAGTGGGCAGACGAATGCGTATGCTTATGTGGCTGGGAACCCGGTTCAAAACGTCGATCCGTTTGGTCTGGCTACGACACCGACTGCTGATGAGATTATTTCTAGTCAATGCCAGGCGAGTGTGCGGCGCGTTTTCCCAGGGCAATATCTGGGCATGACCTTGGACGAGATAAAAGCGTTGTCGCGCAGCGGAGATCGTGATGCCAAGACGGCTTGGAAGCTCTTGAACGATAGCCGGTTCAGAAAGTGAACTTGATGGAGGCGCTATGACCCACGCGCTGTACGACTTGTTGGAAGAGCTCGATAGTCGGCGGCTGTACTACAGCTTAAGTAGGCACCGTATAGACTCGGTGTTGGTTTCTTTGACGTTGCCCGGCAAGCGGATAGAGATTGATGTATTTAACGACGGAAGACTGGAGATGTCTCAGTTCGTGGGTGATGAAAGCGTCATAGACGACACGGATGAGATATTCCGGATCGTCAACGATGCGTCGAGCAGCTAAGGTTCTGACCATTGCCAAGCATCCGTGACGTGACAGAAGGGCCGCTTGCGGCCCTTCTGCATTTAAAGCGGCGTAATGATGAGTTTCTGGTGTTCGACGGTGATACGCACGCGTGATCCGGGTTCAAAGCCGGCGGTCTCGATCCACCGTCCGGAGAGCTTCATCCACGGAAAGGTGGCCGGCTCCTTGCGCATATGGAAGGGCAGGCGTGCCGGTTTCTGGTAGCGCCAGGATTCCTGGATGGTGACGGACCGTTCGGTGACGGGTGGACGTGCTTTATGATTGGCATCAGCCATGATCAACTCCTGGTGTGAGCTGGTGGTGGTCAGCGGGTCGTATGGGTTGCCGCCCTCTGGTATTAAAGCGGCGTAATGATGAGCCGCTGGTGCTCAACGGTGATACGCACGCGCTGTCCAGGTTCAAAGCCGGCGGTCTCGATCCATCGCCCTGAGAGCTTCATCCACCCACGGAAAGAGGTGGACACCGGACCTGCTCTCTATCGCGATTTAAAACTCGCCGACCACTTCATCGCCGGCAATTCAACCAACCGATAGAACACGTACGCAACCGGCACGGCCACCAGCATGTAGCCGAACGACGGCCAGATCGACATTTGCAGCGAAGAGCGGAACAGAATCGACGAGAGCAGCACGAAGATCGGCAGATGAATCAGGTACAGCGAGAAGCTGAAGTCGCCGAAGCGCGACAAAAGACGCATGCCCAAGCCATCGGCCTGATGGGCCTTATCGCCAGCAGGCCGTTCCAGCGCCTTGTACAGATAGAACGCGAAACCGACCGCCCACAACTGGAATGCACCGTACTGCCCGAAATGGAACGCCGCGCAGCCGAGCGCGACGAACGCCGCGGCCAGCACATAGAGCCACGTCGACGAGCGCACATCCGGTGTGGCACGGGCACGGGCGTCGGCGATCCACGCGCCGAGCGTCCACGAAAACCAGTAAGACGTAAAAAACTGGATATCGTGGCGCTCCAGCACATAGGCGGACACCACATTGATCACAGCGACGATCGCCAGCACGGAGGTCATCCCCAGACGCCGGCGCAGCGCGAATAGCAGCGGGTAGATCGCATAGAACTGCACTTCGAGCGATAGCGTCCAGAGCGCGCCGTTCGATCCAAACGTCTTGCCGGCCACGCCTTGCAGCGAAAACAGGTTGACGAGGAACGCCTGCAGGCCGATCTCACGGATTTTGTGATTGACGGGCGGCAACTGCAAGCTGGCCCAGTCGAGTGCAAACGTCAGCACGAGTGCCGCCAGCAGCACCGGATAAATACGTGCGAAGCGGCGCACCCAGAAATTGCCGGTATCGAGCCGGTAGTCGGGATTTTTTGCGAGGCGCAGCGCGCCGCCGCGATGAATACAGTAACCGCTGATCACAAAGAAAATCGGCACGCCGGCCGAACCCCACGCAATCGGAAACGTCAGATAGGCAGCAATCGTACTCAAACTGAAAGAATGGCCGACACTTTGGTGAAAGGCCTGCATGCCGACCCATTCGACCTGGCGGCAATGAAAATACGCGACCAGAAGCGCGGCGAAACCTCGCATCGCGTCGATCACGTGTTCCTTGCCTGCGCTGTCGGCGCGCGCTTCGCTCTGGGCGCGCGGCGCGGCGGCCCGCCGCGACGGGGGGAGGGGCAGGGATGAGCCGGCGGCATCCAGTGCTGAGTCGCTCATACGCGGTCCTTATTCTGAAGGAAGAAAAAGCATATTCCCGGGCACGTCGTGCGCGCCCGCGGTGCATCACATCCTAGTGCACCGCGGCAGCAAAAAAATCGCTAAAAAATTGCATATCGAATCGCATTAGATGGCGGTTTTGTGACGAATTGTAATTACGTATAAGCACTTGCTACATCGAATTATTTGCCGGTTTTGTTGTGCTAATTTAAGGCACGGATTCTCTTGACCCGAGGTGAAGTCATGAACCTGCATTTACTTGCCGGCATTGCCGTGCTGCTGATCCTTGTTGCTGCCTCCGCCTACCGGGAGGCGCTGCGCAACGAGCCGATCCGCCGTTTCCGCATCAACCCGGGCAAGCTGCCCCAGCTCGACGAGAACGAATGAGAGGTGCTCTGGAGCGTTTGAACGCGTTCGCGATGCACGCTACCCGTTTCGCCGGGCAAGTAAAATTTTCGGAATTCCCGAAAATAATTCGATCTGAATGCGTAATTGTTTCCTGATGCAGCTCCCTGATGCGCCACTATCTGGAATATCGAAATTTATCGATTTATTTATTCGAATCGAAAAAATTCACGCATGAAATGAATTAATTTTTTGTTAGCCTTTTCGGCGACGTTGAGTGGCCGCGAGGCCCGCGAACACACTAATCTCTAACCGATGTGGGAATGCCTACCATGCTGAAAGTCACCAAAGCCGTGTTTCCCGTAGCGGGCCTCGGGACACGATTCCTGCCGGCTACCAAAGCAAGCCCCAAGGAAATGCTGCCGGTCGTCGACAAGCCGCTGATTCAATACGCGGTCGAAGAGGCGATTGCCGCCGGCATCACTGAAATGATCTTCGTGACGGGCCGCAGCAAGCGCGCTATCGAAGATCATTTCGATAAGTCGTACGAAATCGAAGCGGAACTCGAAGCGCGCAACAAGCAGAAGCTGCTCGACCTCGTGCGCAGCATCAAGCCGGCCAACGTCGATTGCTTCTACGTGCGTCAGGCCGAAGCACTCGGTCTGGGTCACGCGGTGCTGTGCGCCGAGAAACTGGTGGGCGAGAGCCCGTTCGCCGTGATTCTGGCCGACGATTTGCTGCACAGCTCGAAGCCGGTGATGAGCCAACTCGTCGACACGTTCAACCACTATCACAGCTCGGTGATCGGCGTCGAGACCATCGCGCGCGAAGACAGCCGCTCGTACGGCGTCGTGGACGGCCGGGAGTGGGAAGACAATGTGATCAAGATGTCGGGCATCGTCGAAAAGCCGGCGCCGGACAAGGCGCCGTCGAATCTAGGCGTGGTGGGCCGCTATGTGCTGATGCCGACCATCTTCAAGCATATCCGTGCGCTCAAGCCGGGTGCGGGCGGTGAGCTGCAATTGACCGACGCGGTGCAATCGCTGCTGACTGAAGAGCAGGTTCTCGCGTACCGCTACTTCGGCACGCGCTTCGATTGCGGCAGCAAGCTTGGCTATCTGAAGGCGACGGTGGAATTCGCGCTGCGTCATCCGGAAGTGAAGGCGGAATTCGAAGCGTATCTGCAAACGTATATGCAGGCGAATATGCAGGCCAGCGTGCCGGCGCAGTACACGGCGGAAGCGGCCTGAAGGTAAGCGGGCGCCGCAACGGTTTCACGCAGAAGCAACGCGCAGCACGACCGCGCAAATTTAAACGGGCGCCGCATGATGCGGCGCCCGTCTTTCTATCTGGCCTCGATTGCGGCTGAGTCCCGGGCCCAAAACTTTAGCCCCAAACCACGCCGCAAAAGGCCTTTACTGTGCCTTCTTCACTTCCAGCCGGAACTTGTGCAGCAATGGTTCCGTATAGCCGCTCGGCTGCTGGCGTCCTTCGAACACCAGCGCCTGCGCGGCCTTGAACGCCAGCGTGTCGAAGCCCGGCGCCATCGGCTTGTAGTGCGGATCGCCCGCGTTCTGCTCGTCGACCACCTTCGCCATTCGCTTGAAGGTTTCTTCGACCAGCTCGCGCGTGACCACACCGTGATGCAGCCAGTTGGCAATGTGCTGGCTGGAGATACGCAGCGTGGCACGGTCTTCCATCAGACCGACGTTGTGAATGTCCGGCACCTTCGAGCAACCCACGCCCTGATCGATCCAGCGCACCACGTAACCGAGAATGCCTTGCGCGTTGTTCTCGACTTCGCTGCGGATCTCATCCGCGTTCCACTTCGCTTCGGCGACGACCGGAATCGTCAGCAGGCCGTCGAGCAGCTCGTCGCGCACCTTCGCGTAGTCCGTGCGTTCGAGCTCCTGCTGAACCGCCTGCACGTCGACCTGGTGATAGTGCATCGCGTGCAGCGTTGCGGCGGTCGGCGAGGGCACCCATGCGGTGTTCGCGCCGGACTTCGGATGCACGATCTTCTGTTCGAGCATGGCGTGCATCAGGTCGGGCATGGCCCACATGCCCTTGCCGATCTGCGAGCGGCCACGCAGGCCCGCGCTCAACCCGGCCAGCACGTTGCTGCGCTCGTAGGATGTGATCCATGCGCTCGACTTCATGTCGCCCTTGCGCATCATCGGGCCGGCTTCCATGGCCGTGTGCATTTCGTCGCCGGTGCGGTCGAGGAAACCCGTGTTGATGAACGCGACACGCTCGGACGCTTCGCCGATACAGGCGAGCAGGTTGACGCTGGTGCGCCGCTCCTCGTCCATGATGCCCATCTTGATCGTATTGCGCGGCAGCTTCAGCAGATCTTCAATGCGCGCGAACAGTTCGCTCGCGAACGCGACTTCCGCCGGGCCGTGCATTTTCGGCTTCACGATATAGATCGAGCCGGTGCGCGAATTCAGCTTGTGCTGGCGGTCGTGCAGCGCGCACAGCGTGGTGATGACGCCGTCGAGAATGCCTTCCGGAATCTCCTGACCGTCTTTCGTCAGCACGGCCGGATTCGTCATCAAATGACCGACGTTGCGGATGAACAGCAGCGAGCGGCCATGCAGCTTGACTTGCGACTTGCCGTCCGCGCCCGTGTACTCGCGATCGGCATTCAGACGGCGCGTGAAGGTCTTGCCGCCCTTCGTGACTTCTTCCGCCAGGTCGCCGTTCATCAGGCCGAGCCAGTTGCGATAGAGCTGGACCTTGTCGTCGGCATCGACAGCGGCAACGGAGTCTTCGCAGTCGATGATCGTGCTCACCGCGGCTTCGACCAGCACGTCTTTCACGTGTGCCGAATCGGTCTTGCCGATCGAATCGTTCGCGTCGATCTGGATTTCGAAGTGCAGGCCGTTGTGCTTCAACAGCACGGCGGACGGTGCGCTCGGGTCGCCCTGATAACCGATGAATTGCGCCGGCGTTTTCAGTTCGGTCTTGCCGCTCTTCAGCGTGACGACGAGCTTGCTGCCTTCGACGCTATACAACGTGGCGTCGACGTGCGAGCCGCTTGCTAGCGGCGCGGCCTGATCGAGAAACTTGCGTGCATAAGCGATCACCGCGGCGCCGCGCACCGGGTTGAAGGCCTTCTGCTTTTCGGCGCCGTTGGTCTCGGGGATCGCATCGGTGCCGTACAGGGCGTCGTACAGGCTGCCCCAGCGTGCGTTGGCTGCATTCAACGCATAGCGCTGATTCGACAGCGGCACGACGAGTTGCGGGCCGGCCTGTTCGGCGATTTCAGTGTCCACGTGGTCGGTCGTGGCTTTGACGCTCGCGGGCGTTGGCACGATGTAGCCGATGCCTTCGAGAAAGGCGCGGTACGCGCGCAGATCGCGTACCGGGCCCGGATTGGCGCGATGCCAGGTGTCGAGTTCGGTTTGCAGGCGGTCGCGCTCGGCCAGCAGCGCACGGTTTTTCGGCGCCAGCTCGTGCACGAGGGCGTCGAAACCTGACCAGAAAGCGGCGCTGTCGAGTCCGGTGCCGGGCAGGGCTTCGGTTTCGACGAACTGGTCGAGGTTGGCGGCGACTTGCAGTCCACCGCGCGGGTTCATCTGAGTCATCGACTGCTCCATCTATGTGAATAGGGCCGATGTGGGGGCATCGGCCCGTGTTGTGCTTCGTTCTTCTATTGCCGCCGCTTTGAACGGACTTCGAACCGAATCCGAACTTAAGCGGCGATTGCCTGAATACCCGCGCGGGCGATCTGTGCGTCCTGATCCGACTTGACGCCCGATACGCCGACCGCGCCGACCACCTGGCCGTCGACGATCACCGGCACGCCGCCTTCCAGCGTGCCCTGCAACGGCGCACTCAGGAATGCCGTGCGGCCGTTGTTGATCATGTCTTCGTATACCTTGGTTTCACGGCGGCCGATCGCCGAAGTGCGGGCTTTTTCGGTCGCGATGTACGAACTGGCGGGCGCGCTGCCGTCCAGACGCAGCATTCCGAGCGGGTGGCCGCCGTCGTCGACCACCACGATAGCGACGGCCCACTGGTTCTTCTCGGCTTCCGCGCGGGCGGCTTCGAGGATTCGGGTCGTTTCGGCAACGGTCAACACGGGTTTGCTCAGCATAATGATTTTCCTGTTTCGTTGATGGTAGGGATGCTTCTACAAATTTTGTCCAGTGGCGCACCCGGGTGCGCGGATGCCGCGACGCAGGCCTCGGTATTGTCCCAGCGTTTGTCCGAGTGCTTAACTTTGGGATTTTACGTCCAAGCGGGGCCGCGAGGAACGGCGGCATGCCCCGGCCAGTTTTAAGCGGTGCGTCGTTGCGCCTTACAATCGAGTATCGACACAACAAAAACGCGTGTGCCCCACGCTCCACACCATGCCTACCATCAGCGAGCTTTTCGTCTATCCAATCAAATCCTGTGCCGGCATTGCGCTCAATCAGGCGCGCCTGCTCGCCACCGGTCTCGAATACGATCGGTGCTGGATGGTCACCGACCCGAGCGGGGCGATGCTCACGCAGCGCGCGTATCCCCGCATGGCGCTGATCAAGGTCGAGATCGGCGAACATGACCTCGTGATCCGTGCGCCTGGCATGAGCGAGTTGCGCACGCCGCTCGACGCCGCCGGACTCAACGCACCGCAAAAGGTGCAAACCGTGGTCTGGGGCGACGCGGCCTACGGGCTCGACACCGGCGAAGAAAGCGCCGCATGGTTTTCAGGGGTGCTCGGCGTGCCGGCGCGGCTTTTGCGCTTCAATCCCGAGCGCGAGCGGATTGTCGATCCGGAGTACACAGGTAGCGTCGGCGGCGCCACCACGCATTTCGCCGACGGCTTTCCGCTGCTGGTGATCGGCCAGGCGTCGCTCGACGATCTGAACGGTCGCCTGAACAGCAAGGGCGCGCCGTCGATTCCGATCGACCGGTTTCGCCCCAACGTCGTGCTGACGGGGCTCGATGCGTATGAGGAGGATTATGTCGAGCGCCTGAATGTCGACGGGGCAGAGGATCAGGCCGTGCAACTGCAACTGGTCAAGCTATGCTCGCGCTGCCCAATGCCGAACATCGATCAGGCGAAGGGCACGCCCGATCCCGATTGGCCGAACGAACCCACCGACACCATGAGCGTCTACCGGGCGAATCCGCAGCGAAATGGCGCGCTAACGTTCGGCAACAATGCAGTCGTCGCGAGCGGAGCCGGAACATGGCTGCGCGTCGGGCAAGCGGTCGAAGCCGAGTTGGGCTTTGGCGACTAGGTTGGGTTCAACGCGGCACGAAGTCCGCTGCGAGATGACCGGGCACGGCGTGATTTCATGCGGCTTGGGCGAGGGCCTCTGCCGCGCTCGCTCGCACGGGCGCAGTGCTGCGTCGCACCATCCCTGTGCTTCGCTGCATCAAATCGTGACGCACGCGGCGTTCGCCGCACACATGCTTGAATCACCGCAAAGGCCCGCGCCACGGCGCTGCGGCCCAAATTCTTCACACCTGGCACAGCCTTTGCGTTAAGCGATGCCATCGGATCAACGTGGATCCGGCGCGAGCGCAACAACAAGGCACTCGCTGCGGCACAGGTCAGGACAACGGCGTCCCCCGAATTCAGTCATCGACTGGGTTCGCGGGACGCCGTTTTTATTTCCGGAATCGCTTTCGCCCGATGCCACGCGTCAGCAACCGAAGCACAGCACACTCAGGAACCGCGCTCATGAAAATCATCGTTATCGGTCACGGGATGGTCGGCCACAAACTGGTCGAATGCCTGGCACAAGACGCGGCGCACGGCCTCGATATCACTGTGCTGTGTGAAGAATCCCGGCCGGCGTACGACCGCGTGCATCTGTCCGAATTCTTCGCGGGCAAGACAGCAGACGACCTGTCGCTCGTCGAGCCGGGTTTCTTCGAACGCCAGAACGTCTTGCTGAAACTGAATGCGAAGGCCGTGGCGATCGACCGCGACGCGCGCACCGTGACGGTATCGACTGGCGAGACCTTGCCGTACGACAAATTGGTGTTCGCCACAGGTTCCTATCCGTTTGTGCCGCCGGTGCAAGGCCGCGAGCGGGCCGACTGCTTCGTCTACCGCACCATCGACGATCTCGAAGCCATGCAGGAATGCGGCGCCCGCTCGAAGACCGGCACGGTGGTCGGCGGCGGTTTGCTCGGTCTCGAATGCGCGAAGGCGCTGCGCGACATGGGCCTGCAAACGCATGTGGTCGAATTCGCGCCGCGCCTGATGGCGGTTCAGGTCGACGAAGGCGGCGGCCGCGTGCTGCGCACCAAGATCGAAGAGCTCGGCGTGACGGTGCACACGCAGAAGAACACCTCGGCGATTGTCGACGGCGAGAACGGTACGCATCGCATGCAATTCGCCGATGGCAGCTTCCTCGACACCGACATGATCGTGTTCTCCGCGGGCATTCGTCCGCGTGACGATCTCGCCCGTGCGAGCGGCCTCGCGCTCGGTCAACGCGGCGGCATCGTGATCGACAACGCGTGCCGCAC
The DNA here is from genome assembly GCF_905220975.1 of Paraburkholderia haematera. Taxonomy (GTDB): domain Bacteria; phylum Pseudomonadota; class Gammaproteobacteria; order Burkholderiales; family Burkholderiaceae; genus Paraburkholderia; species Paraburkholderia haematera. The sequence goes on from NZ_CAJNBK010000007.1 coordinate 106,460, forward strand.
CAGCGACCCGCACATCTATGCGATCGGCGAGTGCGCGCTGTGGAACGGTCAATTGTTCGGCCTCGTTGCGCCCGGCTATGACATGGCGCGCACCGTGGCGAAGCAACTGCTCGGCGACCCGGCGGAATTCGCCGGCGCGGATATGAGCACCAAGTTGAAGCTGATGGGCGTGGACGTTGCCAGCATCGGCGACGCACACGGCAACACGCCGGGCAGCCGCGCGTATCAGTTCAGCGACGAACGCAAGCAGGTCTACAAGAAGCTGGTGGTGTCCGAGTGCGGCAAGTATCTGCTCGGCGGGGTCATGGTCGGCGACGCGAGCGAATACGGCACGTTGCTGCAGATGATGCTGAACCGCATCGAGTTGCCGGAATCGCCTGAATTCCTGATTCTGCCGTCGTCCGACGGTCAGGCGAAACCGGCGCTCGGCGTCGAGGCCTTGCCCGCCGGCGCGCAGATCTGCTCGTGCAACAACGTCTCGAAGGGCGATCTGTGCGCCGCTGTGTGCGCGGGCGCGACTGATATCGGCGCTTTGAAATGCGCGACTAGTGCAGGCACTTCGTGCGGCGGCTGCGTGCCGCTCGTCACGCAAGTGATGAAAGCCGAAATGAAGAAGCAGGGCCTCGCGGTCAACAACCACCTGTGCGAACACTTTCCGTATTCGCGCCAGGAATTGTTCCACCTCGTGCGCGTAGAGGGCGTGCGCAGCTTCGGCGAATTGCTGGCGAAGCACGGACACGGTCTCGGCTGCGATATCTGCAAGCCGGCCGTGGCGAGCATCCTCGCTTCGTGCTGGAACGAATTCGTGCTGAAGAAAGAACTCGCCTCGCTGCAGGACACCAACGATTACTACCTCGCGAACATCCAGCGCGATGGCACCTATTCGATCGTGCCGCGCATGGCGGGCGGCGAGGTGACGCCTGACGGTTTGATCGCAGTCGGCCAGGTGGCGAAGAAATATGGCCTGTACACGAAGATCACCGGCGGCCAGCGGGTCGACCTGTTCGGCGCGCGGGTCGAGCAACTGCCGTTCATCTGGGAAGAACTGATCGCGGCCGGTTTCGAATCGGGCCATGCGTACGGCAAATCGCTGCGCACGGTGAAGTCGTGCGTCGGTTCGACGTGGTGCCGCTACGGCGTCGGCGATTCGGTGGGTCTCGCAGTCGAACTCGAGAACCGCTACAAGGGCCTGCGTACGCCGCACAAGATCAAATTCGGCGTGTCCGGTTGCACGCGCGAATGCGCGGAGGCGCAGGGCAAGGACGTCGGCATCATCGCCACCGAGAAGGGCTGGAATCTCTACGTTTGCGGCAACGGCGGCATGAAACCGCGTCATGCCGAATTGCTCGCCTCGGACCTCGATCAGGAAACGCTGGTGCGATACATCGACCGCTTCCTGATGTTCTACGTGCGCACGGCCGACCGTCTGCAACGCACCAGCGTGTGGCGCGACAACCTCGAAGGCGGCCTGGAATACCTGATCGACGTGGTCGTCAACGATCGCCTGGGCGTGGCCGCGGAGCTTGAAGTGGACATGCGGCACGTGGTCGAAACCTACGAATGCGAATGGAAGAAGGCCGTCACCGATCCTGAAACGCGTAAGCGTTTCCGTCATTTCGTCAACAGCGGCGAGCCGGACAGCAATGTCGCGTTCGTCGAGGAACGCGGCCAGATTCGCCCTGCGACGAGCGACGAGCGGCGCTCGAAACTCGCTTCGATTCCTGTCGTTGTCGAAACCGTTTGATTCTTCCTTGCGTCATTCACTGAGGACTTCTGCCATGAACCTTGACCGCCTTCCGCTTGCCTGGACGCCGATTTGCCCACTCGACGAGATCGTCCCGAACACGGGCGTGTGCGCGCTCGTCAACGGCGAACAAGTGGCGGTATTTCATGTGGACAATGGCGACCAAGACACCGTCGTGTATGCGATCGAAAACTTCGATCCGGGCTCGCAAGCGGCGGTACTCTCGCGCGGCTTGATCGGCAGCCTCGGCGAGCGTCTCGTGGTCGCTTCGCCGATCTACAAGCATCACTTCGATCTGCGCACCGGCGAGTGCCTGGAAACACCGGCGTATTCCGTCAACGCGTTCGCCGCGCGGGTGGAAAGCGGGCAGGTGTGGGTCGCGATGTGAGCCACTGATTCTTTGTCAACATCTTCGAACGAAGTCGCCTGCCATGTCCTCGAATAGCGTAAAAACGGTGTGCCCCTACTGCGGCGTCGGCTGCGGAATGGTGCTGCACGTCGAGGACGGGCAGGTCGTGAAAATCTCAGGCGACAAGGAGCATCCGGCCAACTTCGGACGACTCTGCACGAAGGGCCAATCGGCGCATGTCGCGTTGCGCAAATCAGGCCGTCTCGAAAGCGCGTTCGTGCGTCATGCGCGCGACCAGGATCCGGTGCCGCTGCCAATGGCGCAGGCGATCAGCGACACGGCCGCGCGTTTGCGCGGCCTGCTCGACGCACATGGACCGGACGCGCTGTCGTTCTACGTGTCCGGGCAGATGTCGATCGAGGCGCAGTACCTCGTCAACAAGCTCGCCAAGGGTTTTGTCGGCACCAACAATATCGAATCGAATTCGCGTCTTTGCATGGCGAGCGCGGGCAGCGGCTACAAGCTCTCGCTCGGCGCGGACGGCCCGCCGGGATCGTACGACGACATCGATCATGCCGATCTGTTCTTCGTGATCGGCGCGAATATGGCCGACTGTCACCCGATTCTGTTCCTGCGGATGATGGACCGCGTGAAGGCCGGCGCGAAACTGATCGTGGTCGATCCGCGCCGCAATACGACCGCCGATAAGGCCGATCTCTTTCTGCAGATCAAGCCCGGCACCGATCTCGCATTGCTCAACGGCCTGCTGCATCTTCTGCACCAGAACGGCCATACGGATGCGTCTTTTATCGCGGACTTCACGGAGGGCTGGGACGCGATGCCCGCTTTCCTCGCGGACTATACGCCGGAGAAAGTGTCGGCGATTACGGGTCTTTCTGTAGAAGACATCCGCCGTGCCGCGCACATGATCGGCGCCGCGCCGGAGTGGATCAGCTGCTGGACCATGGGCCTGAATCAGAGCACGCATGGCACGTGGCACACGAACGCGATCTGTAATCTGCATCTGGCGACGGGCAAGATCTGCCGACGCGGCAGCGGACCGTTCTCGCTGACCGGCCAACCCAATGCAATGGGTGGCCGTGAAATGGGCTACATGGGGCCGGGTTTGCCGGGCCAGCGTTCGGTGCTGGTCGAAGACGACCGCGTGTTTATCGAAGACCTGTGGGGCATTCCGCAGGGCGCGCTGAAAACAGCCGTCGGCAACGGCACGATCGATATGTTCAACCGCATGGCCGCGGGCGAGATCAAGGCGTGCTGGATCATCTGCACGAATCCGGTGGCGAGCGTCGCGAACCGACAGAACGCGATCGCCGGATTGCGCGCGGCTGAGCTCGTGATTTCACAGGATGCGTTCCTCGATACCGAGACCAACCGTTACGCCGACGTGCTGTTGCCCGGGGCGCTGTGGGCCGAGGCCGAAGGCGTGATGATCAACTCCGAGCGCAATCTGACGCTGATGCAAAAGGGCATCGAGCCGCCAGGCGCTGCGCTGCCGGACTGGCAGATTATCGCGCGAGTCGCGTGTGAAATGGGTTTCGCCGATGCCTTCACCTACGCGAGCGCCGAAGAAGTTTTCGCGGAAATCACCCGCGTGTCGAATCCTAAAACCGGCTACGACCTGCGCGGTGCGAGCCATCGCCGGCTGAAGGAAACGCCGTTGCAATGGCCGCTTGCTTCTAACGACGCTGCCGACCGCAATCCAATTCGCTACGTCAACGACGGCGTCAGCCAGACGCTGAAGGAACGGCCCGACGGCAGCCGTCCGCGGTTCGTGTTTCCGACTGCAAGCGGAAAAGCCGTGTTCTTCGCGCGTGCTTTTTCAGCGCCGGCCGAATTGCCCGATCGGGAGTTTCCGATCGTCCTGAATACGGGACGATTGCAGCATCAATGGCACACCATGACCAAAACCGGCAAGGTCGCGATGCTCAACAAGCTGAACCCGGGCCCGTTCGTCGAGATTCATCCCGAAGACGCGGCCACGCTCGGCATCAAGGCCCGCGATCCGGTCGAGATCCGCTCGCGGCGCGGACGTGCCGTGCTGCCGGCGGTCGTGACTGAACGCGTGCAAGCAGGGAACTGCTTCGCGCCGATGCACTGGAACGACGTCTTCGGCGATGACTTGTGTATCAACGCAGTCACCAGCGATTCAATCGATCCGGTCTCGCAGCAACCCGAACTCAAGTTCTGTGCGGTCGCGCTGAGCCCGGTTGCGCTCGACGCCATCGCGCCGGCTTCGAATGCGGACGACGGGACGCGTATCGAAGCGCCTGCCGTTGGAGCCGACGCGGCGACAACAGCAAGCGCTATATCGACGAACACCAAGGATCTGGACATGCCCCGCATCAATGCACTGACTAGCCTGTTGCAGCTTCCACAGGCACCCGCGCCTTCGTTCACGGAAACCGAGCGGGCCTATCTGGGTGGTTTCGTCAGCGGCCTGCGTTCGGCAGAAGGACAGGGTATCGATAGCGTGCCGGTGCTCCCGGCCGGCGCGCCGTTCGATCCGGCGAACCGCCTGTACGTGGACGGTTTGCTGGCCGGACTCTATAGCCGCAGCGCAACCCTGGCGGCCGTGCCGGCAGGTGCGCTTGTCACACCGCATTCCGACGCGGCACATGCATCCGGTGTGCGCATCTTGCGCGTGCGCCCCAAAGTAACCTTGCTGTGGGCCTCGCAAACCGGCAACACCGAATCGCTGACCGAACGTTATGCCACGCGTTTGATGGAGTCGGGCTTCGAAATCCGCACATCGTGCATGGCGGACTATCAGGCTTCGGCACTCGCGAAAGCGCAATACGTGCTGCTGATGTCGAGCACTTTCGGCGACGGCGATCCGCCCGATAACGCGCAAAGTTTCTGGTCGCAACTGAGCAGCGACGCAGCGCCTCGTGTCGACAGCCTGCGCTACGCGGTGCTCGCGCTGGGCGATCGCAACTACGATCAATTTTGCGGCCACGGCCGCCGCCTCGATGAACGTCTCGCAGCACTTGGCGCGATGCGTTTGATGGATCGCGTCGACTGTGACAGCGAGTATCAGGAGGATGCCGACGCGTGGCTCGAAAGCATCATCGTGCGCATCAAGGAAGAAGATGCGGCGCTGCATGCGGTGCCGCCGGGCGGCATGATCAACGCCGTGGTGCCTGGCGCCGTGCCGACCAAGACGCGTCCGGCCGCATCGCGGCTCGTGAGAAACCTGCAGTTGAACAAGCAGGGCACTGCAAAGGACACGCGCTACTTTTCCTTGAGTACTGGCGACTCGGGCCTCGAATACGAAGCCGGCGATGCGCTCGGCGTATGGCCAAGCAATTGTCCGGAACTGGTCGACGAACTGATCAGCCTGAGCGGCTTGGGCGCCGACGCCTCGGTTAGCGTGTCCGGTGCGGGCGAAATGCCCCTCGCCGACGCGCTCACCAGGCACTACGAGATCGCTCGCCCGAGTCCCGACGCGCTCGCGTTCATTGCCGCACGCAGCAGCAACGGCGCACTGCGCGATCTGCTTGGCGCAGAACGCAAGGCCGATCTCAAACAATGGTTGTGGGGCCAACAACTCGCCGACGTGCTCCACGAATTTCCCGTCAACCTGACGGCAGCGGAATTGACCGGCATGCTCAAGCGCCTGCAACCGCGTTTGTACTCGATTGCATCGAGCCCGAAAGCGCATCCCGGCGAAGTTCATCTGACGGTTTCCGCGGTTCGCTACAGCAATGGCCGCCGCAATCGCAAGGGTGTTTCGTCGACGTTCCTCGCCGACCGCGCCGGCGACGTCAACGTGCCGGTATTCGTGCAGAAGTCCGCACACTTTCGTCCTCCTCACGTTTCGGATACGCCGATCATCATGGTCGGTCCGGGCACCGGCGTTGCACCGTTTCGCGGCTTTCTGCACGAGCGCCGTGCACGCGGTGACAAGGGGCGCAATTGGCTGTTCTTCGGCGAACAACACGCGGCCACGGATTTCTACTACCGCGACGAACTTGAGGCGATGCGGGACAGCGGTGTGCTGACCCGGCTCGATGTCGCTTTCTCGCGCGATCAAAAGGAAAAGATCTATGTGCAGGACCGCATGCGCGAGCAGGGTGCACAACTGTGGGCGTGGCTCGAAGAAGGTGCGCATTTCTACGTCTGTGGCGACGCAAACCGGATGGCAAAAGACGTCGACGCGACACTCAGGCACGTGGTTGCCCGGCACGGTGGCATGAACGAAGAAAAGGCTACCGAGTATGTGAACCGTTTAGCGCAGGAAAAGCGCTATGCACGCGACGTTTATTGATTTTTAGAGCGGCCGCTATCGTCGCGACAACACGCTTTCAGAGAGTACGCAGTCAAGCTTGAAAAGAAGAGACCGGATGGCATGAAGGTTGCATGTTATTTCCGGTATTCAACATCATGACCATTCCGGTTCGCAGTGTTCCGGCGCAAGGTGTCAGCGCCGCGCACCAGGTTAGCAAACAATCAGCATATTTGAGGATGCCTAATGAAAAACGTGATGAGCTCACTAAAGAGTGGAGACTGGCGCGCGCTGGTGGCGTGTTTTCTCTATTTCGACACCGGCTTCACTGTCTGGGTGTTGTACGGGCCGCTCGCGCCGTTCATCAGCAAGACCATCGCAATGACACCTGCGCAGCAAGGTTTGCTGGTCGCCGTGCCGGTGCTGTCGGCGGCGATCCTGCGTGTCACGCTCGGCAACCTCTATCAATCGGCGCATGGCAAGCGCATCGCGCTGATGGGCGTGTTGCTCTCGGCGGTGCCGACGATCGTGCTGCCGCTGTTGCCGTTCGTGCCGTCGTACACCTTGCTGCTGGTGCTCGGCGTGTTCCTCGGCGTGGGCGGTGCGAGTTTCGCGGTGGCGCTGCCGATGGCCGGCAGCAATTACCCGCCGAAAGTGCAAGGCCTGGTGCTGGGTCTTGCCGCGGCTGGCAACATCGGCGCGGTGCTCGACGGTTTCCTGTTCCCGCAACTGGCGACCCACTACGGGTGGCAAATGGCGACCGCCGGCGCGCTGCCGTTGCTCGCCATCGCTGCGATCACGCTGTACTTCTGGGCCAACGATTCCGGTATCAAATCGGGCAGCGTGCTGCGCGCGTTCGGTAGCTTTGCGGTCACGCTCGTCGGTTTGATCGTGCTCGTGCTGCTGGTTGAAGCGGGTCTGTTCGGTTCGGGCAAGACTGGTGTGCTGCTGCTGCCGGTGATCGGTGCGCTGCTGGCGATCGCGGTGCTGCCCAAGCGCTATCGCTCGGTGCTGGCCGAGCGCGACACGTGGGTGATCATGCTCGTATACAGCATCACCTTCGGTGGCTTTGTCGGCATGTCGTCGTATGTTTCGCTGCTACTGACCAACCTCTATCAGCTGTCGAAGATCGACGCGGGTCTGTTCATGGCGCTGCTTGCCGCGACCGGCGCGATGGTGCGGCCGCTCGGTGGCCTGATTGCCGACAAGGTGTCCGGCGTGCGCGCGCTGACCTTCCTGCTCGCGATTATCTCGGTGTGTGACCTCGTTTTCGCCGCCGCAATGCCGTCATTGGCGGGCGGGATTGCGCTGCTGGTGTGCCTGTACGTGGCCTTCGGCCTGGGTAATGGCGCGACTTTCCAGTTGGTGCCGCATCGTTGGGCCGGCCGCACCGGGCTGATGTCGGGCATTGTCGGCGCCGCGGGCGGCGTCGGCGGCTTTTATCTGCCGGTGGTGATGGGCATGGCGAGGGAAAGCACGGGCAGCTATCAGATGGGTTTTGCGACGTTCGGCGCACTGGCGGCTTGCGCGTTTGTCGCGATCGTTGCGCTGCGTCGTCCGTGGATGGCGTGGTCGATGCACACCGGCGCGATGCACGCGCACGCAACGGAGTAGTGCAATGCCGGCATCCGTGCCGCTGTTCTTCAGTGGGAGAAGAAGGAATCTGCCAAAAAACACCCACGCAAACACCCAGGCAAACAGTTCGTGGCCGGTCAGCCCTTGCAAGGCAACATCACGTATCCGGGCTACGAATATCTCAAGATGGACGTGCTGGTCGAGCGCATCGAGCCGGAACATCTTCTGTCGTTTCGCTGGCATCCGGCCGCGGTGGATGCGTCGGTCGATTACTCGTCCGAGCCGACTACGCTCGTCGTATTCGAATTGACCGAGGTCGGCACGGGCACCTTGCTGCGCGTGGTCGAATCGGGCTTCGATCAGATTCCTGCCGCGCGCCGCGACGAGGCGTTCCGCATGAATAGCGGCGGCTGGGCAGAGCAGATGGTCAACATTGAAAAGCATGTCGCCAAGGGATAGACCGGCTGCCGGTCATGCGCGCGTGAAGGCCGCTGTACTGCAAAGCTCCGCACAGATTTTTGCCGCGCTCGGCGACGAAACGCGCCTGCGTCTGATCGCCCTGTTGTGTGCGGGGAGTGCGTTGTCGATCGCGCAACTCACTGCCGGCACGGAGATGACGCGGCAGTCCGTTACGCAACATTTGCAGGTGCTTGCCAATGTGGGCCTTGTACGCGACGTCAAGGTGGGCCGCGAACGCTTATGGGCGTTCGAGCCGGCGCACCTGGACGAAGCGCGGCGCGCGCTCGAAACGATCTCGCGGCAGTGGGATCAGACGTTGCTGAGGTTGAAGGCGGCGGTGGAGGAGGATTGACGCCGACGGCGCGGCTCCAATCCTCCCGCCCCCCGCCGCTTAGAACTTGTGGCGCAGCGCGACCCGCGCGACAACCTGATTCCCCGTCGACGACGGCGCCTGCACACCCGGAATGAACGCGTTGTCGAGAATCGAGTTGGTTTTGTCGCCCGCGACCTTCTGGTACGCGCCCTGCACATAAACGTCCGTACGCTTCGACAGGTTGTAATCCGCCATCAAACCGACCGAGTGAATCTTCGGCTTCACGCTGCCGGTCGACGCATCGTAGTTCTCCATCGTGTACACATACTGCGCGCCGATAAAGAAGGCCGGCGTGAACTGGTATTTGCCGTTCACTTCGAAGTTCTGGTACTTCAGGGTATTCAACTTGACGCCGGACGCCGCCAGCGGAATGCCGATATAGCCGTTGCCGGTCGGATCCTGATAGTTCGAGTTGGTGTAGGCAAAACCGGCGGTCGCCGAGCCAAACGTGTAGTTGATGCCGCCGCCGAAGACCCGCATGCGCCCGGCAATGAAGCTCGCGTCGTTCGCAGTGATCGCGCCGGTGGACCCCGCGCCCGGATTGTTTGCCTGCAGATACGCGGCCGCAATCAGCAGGCCGCCGTTCGCGTACTGGCCGCCAAAGCTATAGGCGCGGTTGTTCGCGAAGTTCGTGTCGTTGCTGAAGCTGTACACGCCACCGAACTGGAAGCCCGCGATCTCCGGGCTCGCGTACTTCACACTGTTGCCGAGACGGAATGAGTTGTCCGTGTTGTCGTTGTCGTACGGATGCGCAAACAGGTAGCCGGCCCAGTTACCGTTAGCCGTGGTCTGCGCGAGGTAATCGACCACCGAATCGTACTGGCGCCCGAGCGTGACGGTGCCAAACCGGCCGTCGCTCAAGCCCACGTAAGCCTGGCGGCCAAACATGCGGCCGCCCTGGGCGAGGCGCCCGGAACTCACGTCGAAGCCGTTCTCCAACTGGAACACCGCCTTCAGGCCGCCGCCCAGATCTTCCGACCCCTTCATGCCCCAGCGGCTGCCTTGCGCATAGCCGCTAGCCATTTCCCAGACCGCGCCGTGTCCGGCGTTGTTGGTGTAGTCGATGCCTTCGTCGAGCACGCCGTACAGGGTCACGCTGCTTTGCGCGAAGGCGGATGAGGCCGCCAGCGAGGCAAGCGCGGTGAATGCGGCGGCGGCGATGACATTCTTTTTCATTGTGAGCTCCAGACGTCGGTAGTGAGCGGGCCCATGGTCAGAAACGGGGTCCGACCGGCTTCAAAGGCCGCTGCATATTGGCAAAGCCGGGATTTTGCTATTCGAGATGCAATTCGCGTATGGGGCACATCCCTGGATAAACGTGACTTTTTTGAATCTTTGTCCCGCGAATTATTCGCTTGTGGCGGGCGGGTTCCGGGAGAAAAATTCCGTTCATGCACCTTTGGCATGAACGTGATAGCCGAAGGCAATGCGCCACCGCACCAGGCATCTCAGGAGACGACATGCGACTCGATCGGAATTTTGCTAACGGCCGCTTTATCGACGCGGCAAGCGACGAGCTCATCGCCGTCACCAACCCAGCCACGGAGGCGGTGATTGCCCACGTCTCGGGCGCCACCCAGGCCGAGGCCATCGCGGCGGTCGATGCCGCCGCAGCCGCGCAAAAGGGCTGGCGCAAGCTGCCTTCAGCCGAGCGCGCGGTCTATCTGCACAAGCTCGCCGATGCCCTCACCGAATGCGCCCCCGCCATTGGCGCGGCGCTTGCGCTGGAGTCGGGCAAGAGCGTGGCCGACGCCACCAATGAAGCGATCTACGCCGGCCAGATCACCCGCTATCACGCCGAATGGGCGCGCCGCATCGAAGGCGAGGTGATTCCGAGCGACACGCCCGACGAAAACCTCGTGCTGCATCGCGAACCGATCGGCGTGGTCGCGTGCCTGATCCCGTTCAATTACCCGGTCTATACGTTCATGCGCAAGGTGGCGCCCGCGCTGATCGCCGGCAACACCGTGGTGGTGCGCCCGAGCAACAACACGCCGACCTCCGCGTTCGAGATCGCCAAGGCGGTTGAGAAGGCAGGGCTGCCCGCCGGCGTCGTGAACATTCTCGCGATGAACCACGCAACTGCCGAGGCGCTCTGCACGCATCCCAAAGTCGGCATGATCACGCTGACCGGCAGCGTCGGCGCCGGCCGCAAGGTACTCGAATACTGCAAGGCGAACATTGCCAAGCCGTCGCTCGAACTGGGCGGCAAGACGCCCGCCATCATCGAGGCGGATGCCGATCTGGAGAAGGCCGCGCGCGATCTGGTCGCCTCCAAGACCACCCACTGCGGGCAGCTTTGCACGGCGATCGAACGCGTCTACGTGCAGGAAAGCGTGCATGACCGGTTCGTCGCGCTGCTGAAGAAGCATATGAGCGCGGTGGAAAGCGGCGATCGCAGCGAACAGCCGTCGGTGATGGGGCCGCTCGTCAACGAGGCGTCGCGCCAGTCGATTCACGGCATGGTCGAGCGCGCTATTGCGGCGGGCGCCACGCTCGAAACTGGCGGCAGGCTGCCGCAAGGCAAGGGCTCTTTCTATCCGGCCACGTTGCTGTCGAACTGCCGTCAGGACATGGAAATCATCCAGGAAGAAACCTTCGGTCCGATCATGCCGGTCGTCAAATACCGCACGCTCGACGAAGCGCTGGAGATGGCCAACGACCATCAATTTGGTTTGTCGTCGGTGCTCTATACCGAGAACTACCGCAGCGCGATGAAGATCGCCAACGGCATCGAGGCAGGCGAGCTGTATGTGAACCGCACGCCGGCCGATCCGTATCAAGGTTTCCACGCGGGCTGGAAACGCTCGGGTCTCGGCGGCGACGATGGCAAGCACGGCATGCTCGAATTCACGCAGACCCGTCTTGTGGTCATGAAGTACTGAAGCAGAAAACGGCGCGCGCCGCTCGAATCGGAGTAGACGGCACGCGTCGCCTTGAAACCCACAGAAACGCAGCGAACCTGCTGCACTAATAAAAAAGTTTGGAGTCCGGCAGACCGGTAAACCGGCGCTGTGTCTCTCAGGAGCGTTTACGTGTCATCTCAATCCGTTCAGACCGCGGCCTCGCTTGCCTCACGCGAAGCGGAAACCGCGCTGCAAAACAGCAAGACTCAACGCTACGTCCAGCTCATGTTGCTCGTGGTGGCGGCCGGCGCGATTTACCCGATTCTGTATCTGCGGCAGGTTTATCAGCCGACGATGCTCGAAGTGTTCCACATTACCGATAGTCAGCTTGGCTATCTGTATTCGTCGCTCGGCACGATCTTTCTGCTGAGCTACCTGCCGAGCGGCTGGCTCGCCGACCGGATCGCGCCGCGCCTGTTGATCTGCTTTTCGTTGATTGCAACCGGTGTGCTCGGCCTGTGGTATTCCACCGCGCCGTCGTTCCAGATGCTGATGCTGATCTTCGGCGGCTGGGGTTTGACGACCGGTTTGACCTTCTGGGCCGCCGTTATCAAGCGTGTGACGATGATCGCCGGCACGCACGAGCAGGGCCGCTTCTTCGGTTTGCTCGACGGCGGACGCGGCTTGATCGAAGCCATGCTTGCAACCGTCGCGATCACGCTATTCGCGTGGTTCACGCAGACCAAAGGCGAGCCGGTTGCGGCCGGCTTCAAGCTGGTCGTCTACATGTACGCCTTTCTGTGCATTGCGCTCGGCGTGATACTCGCGCTGGTCAAAGATCCGCAAGGCGCTCAGGACGCCGCCGCGAACCGTGCCACACGCAAACGCAGAAACGTGCTGGTCGATCTGAAAACGCTCGCGTCGATTCCCGAGTTGTGGCTGGTCGCGGCCATCGTGTTCTGCGGTTATCAGGTGTTCTGGGCGACGTACAGTTTCTCCGCCTACCTGCATGAAGGTGAGATCGGTTTGACGGTGGTGATGGCCGGCACGATTACCACGCTCAAGCTGTGGATGCGGCCGATCGGCGGCATCGGCGGCGGCTTTCTCGGCGACCGTTATTCCAAGGTCTCGGTGCTGGTAATCGCGCTCTTCCTCGCCGCACTGTCGCTGCTGGGCCTGATGGCGGCGCCGCGTATCTCGAGCCACGTGCTGCTGGTGTTCCTCGTGCTTTTCATCGGCATTCTGACTTACGCGATTCGCGGTCTGTACTGGTCGCTCCTGGATCGCTGCAATATCCCAGTCGAAACAATGGGCCTCGCCATCGGCCTGATCTCCGTACTCGGTTATTCGCCCGACGTGTTCCTGCCGTTGATCAACGGCTATCTGACGCAGAACTTCCCGGGCGTTTTCGGTTACCAGCTTTACTTCGGCTATGTGGCCGGAATGGCGGCGCTCGGCGGCTTTGCCGGCTTGGCGCTGAGAAACATGCTTAATAAGAAAGGGGTTGCGTAAATGAAAGTCGTCTCGCTCGAAACGCATATCGTCGCCGTACCGCCGCCGCACGTGGGCGGCATGTACTGGATCTTCGTCAAGCTCAAGACCGATTGCGGTATTGAAGGCGTCGGCGAAATCTATTCGGCGACGTTCCATCCGAAGGCGATGACGCACATCATCGACGACGTATTCGGCCGATATCTGCTGGATAAAGATCCGCACCATATCGAACGGCTCTGGCGCGAAGCGTATTCGAGCGGTTTCACGCAACGTCCCGACCTGACGATGATGGGCGTGGTCAGCGGGCTGGAAATGGCGTGCTGGGACATCATCGGCAAGGCGGCGAACAAGCCGGTGTACGAGCTGCTCGGCGGTATGGTGAACCAGCGCCTGCGCTCCTATACGTACTTGTATCCGAAGAACAGCAAAGGCGAATACGACTACGACGATCCCGATCTCGCCGCCGAATGCGCCGTTGAAAATGTAAAGCGGGGTTTCACCGCGGTGAAGTTCGATCCGGCAGGGCCGTACACGGCTTACTCGGGTCATCAACTGTCGATGGAAGTGCTCGACCGTTGCGAGACTTTCTGCCGCCGCGTGCGCGAAGCGGTCGGCAGCAAGGCCGATCTGCTGTTCGGCACGCATGGGCAGATGGTGCCGTCGTCGGCCATCCGGCTTGCCAAACGGCTGGAGAAATACGATCCGCTGTGGTTCGAAGAACCGGTGCCGCCGGGCCAGGAGGGCGCGATGGCGCAAGTCGCGCAGCACACGAGTATTCCGATTGCCGCGGGCGAACGCCTGACCACCAAGTATGAATTCTTCAAGCTGCTTGAAGCGGGCGCGGCATCGATTCTGCAACTGAACGTGGCACGTGTGGGCGGACTGCTCGAAGCGAAGAAAGTCGCGTCGATCGCCGAGGTTTACTACGCGCAGATCGCACCGCACCTGTACAACGGGCCGATCGGCGCGGCTGCCAGCATTCAGCTCGCCGCCTGCACGCCGAACTTCCTGATTCAGGAAAGCATCGGCACCTGGGACGGTTTTCATGCGGCGGTATTGAAGAAGCCGATTCAATGGGAAGACGGCTACATCATTCCTTCGCAGGAACCGGGCCTGGGCGTGGAGTTGAACATGGACGTCGTCCGGCAGCACACGCCTTACACCGGCGAGCGGCTGCATCTGCAAATGGCGGCTCGTCCCGCCGACGTGAAAGACCTGGCGCCGGCCAAGGGTTGAATCTGGATTGAACCTGCCGGATTCGACCTGGCGGGTTCAACCAGTTTCTCGCATTCAATGGATTGGGCGCCGTTTGGCGATATAGAGCATGAACTACGATTACATCATCGTCGGCGCGGGTTCGGCGGGCTGCATTCTCGCCAATCGCCTTTCGGCGTCGGGCCAATATTCGGTACTGTTGCTCGAAGCGGGCGGCAAGGACAGCTCGTTCTGGTTCAAGGTCCCGGTGGGTTTCACCAAGACGTACTACAACGAAACCTATAACTGGATGTATTACAGCGAGCCCGAAAAAGAACTCGACAACCGGCCGATCTATTGCCCGCGGGGCAAGGTGCAGGGCGGCTCCGGCTCGATCAACGCGATGATCTATGTGCGCGGCCAGCCGCATGATTTTGACGACTGGGCCGCGGCGGGCAACCCGGGCTGGGCATTCCGCGACGTGTTGCCGTATTTTCGCAAGCTCGAATCGCACCCGCTCGGCGACACCGAATATCACGGCGCGGACGGCCCGATTCGCATCTCGCCGATGAAGGATGATGTCCATCCGATCTGCCACGTGTTCCTGAAAGGCTGCGATCAGGCCGGCTACAAGCGCAGCGACGACTTTAACGGTGCACGATTCGAAGGCGCGGGCATCTACGACGTGAGTACGCGTAACGGGCGGCGTTCGTCGAGCAGTTTTGAGTACCTGCATCCGGTGCTGACGCGCAAGAACCTGACAGTCGAGCGCGAAGTGCTGGCAAGCCGCGTGCTATTCGACGGCAACCAGCGGGCCATTGGCGTGAGCGTGACGCAGAACGGCGCTACACGGCAATTCATGGCGAACCGTGAGGTGATCCTGTCAGCGGGCGCGGTCGATTCGCCCAAGCTGTTGCAACTCTCGGGTGTCGGTGATAGCGCATTGCTGGCGAAGCATCGCATCGCCATGGTGAAGGAACTGCCCGCTGTGGGGCAGAATCTGCAGGACCATCTGTGCGTGAGCTTCTACTATCGCGCGAACGTGAAAACACTGAACGACGAGATGCGGCCCTTGCTTGGCAAGCTCAAGCTCGGTTTGCAGTATCTGCTGACGCGCAAGGGGCCGCTCGCGATGAGCGTGAACCAGTCGGGCGGGTTCTTCAAAGGTAATGACGAGGAAGTGCAGCCGAATCTGCAGTTGTACTTCAATCCGCTGTCGTACCGGATTCCGAAGAGCAACAAGGCGAGTCTCGAACCCGAGCCGTATTCAGGCTTCCTGCTGGCATTCAACCCGTGTCGCCCGACAAGCCGCGGGTCGATCGAGATTGCGTCGAACCGTGTGGAAGACGCGGCGAAAATCCGCATCAATGCGTTGACCACGGAGAAGGACATCGACGAAGTGATCCAGGGTTGCGAACTGGTGCGTAAGGTGATGGCTTCGCCCGCGTTGAAAGAGATTACGATCGAGGAAATTTCGCCAGGACCGCAGGTGAACACGCGCGAAGGTTTCCTGCAGTATTTCCGTGAGCAATCGGGTTCGATCTATCACCTGTGCGGCTCGTGCGCGATGGGTGACGACCCGCGCACTTCGGTGGTCGACGCGCGTTTGCGGGTACACGGAGTGTCCGGCTTGCGCGTGGTCGATGCGTCGATCTTCCCGAACATCACTTCCGGCAATATCAATGCGCCGACGATGATGGTGGCGGAGAAGGGCGCTGAGATGATTCTCATGGACGCCGCCACGGAGGCCGCCTTTAAAGCCGATGCGGCAGAGTTCTCTGCTGCGGCTTGAAGCTGGTCGGTAAAGCTTCACCGTCGTCAATAAACCGCGCCGATGCGATGCCGTCGACGCGGTTTATTCTCATTTTTCTCATGTCGGCTTTGACGCGCTCAAGCTGACGGCACCGACTCCGACGAATCGAGCGCCCGCTCGGTCAACCAGATTTCCTGTTGCAGCCAGTCGCGGAACAACGCGACGTGCGGCAGCTCGTCCTGTTCCGCGCGCGTGACGAGCCAGTACGACTGATGTCCGTCGACGTGCACGTTCAGCACCTGCACGAGCTGGCCTTCCGCGAGTTCGCGGCCGATCATGTGGCGATCGGCAATCGTCACGCCAAGGCCGTCGATGGCTGCGCGGATTGCGTGATCGAGCAGGTCGAATTCGTAGCCGCCACGGGTGTCGACGTTTTCAATCCCGGCGGCCTTTAACCAATGCTGCCAGGTCAGATAGCGCTGATCGGCGCTCGCGAGCACGTGCAGCAGGGTGAACTGATTCAGGTCGATGGCCCCACGGCCGGCCTGGCGCGCGAGCAACGCGGGCGCGCAGACGGCGATATGCCGTTCGTTCATCAGTAGGCGGTTGTCGAAGCCCTCCCACTCGCCGTTGCCGAAGCGGATGGCGCAGTCGAGCACGCCCGATTCGGCGAGATTGTCGTCGACCCGGGTGGACAGGCTGAGTTCGAGATGGGGATGGGCGTCACGCAGGCGTCCGAGACGCGGCATCAGCCAGCGGCTCGTGAAGGTGGGTGGTGCGTTGATACGCAGGCGATTGCGGTGGGTTTTCTCTTGCAGGCTGCGCACCGTGAGTTCGATGCGGTCGAATGATTGTTGCAGCGCTTGCAGGAGGATGCGGCCGGCGGCCGAGAGCTCCAGATGGTGATGGTGACGCTGGAGCAAGGTCTCGCCGAGTTGGGCTTCGAGTTGCCGGACCTGGCGGCTTACCGCGCTTTGCGTGACGTTGAGCAACTCCGCTGCGCGGGTGAAGCTGCCGGTGCGGCCGGCGACTTCGAAGGCTTTCAGCGCGTTCAGCGCGGGCATTTTGCGTTTCAAGATCGGAGACCTGAGGGGAGGCTGGTGCGCGGCGGCGCGGGTGGTGGGTATTTTAGCTGGTTGTTCGTCTCTTTCCTTGATCTGGAATCTTTGGCCTTTCCTTGATTTGTTAGTGGTCTATTAGCGTTGCCCCTGTGCGGGGCGGCACTCACTTCTCTTTGCCTGCCGCAAAGAGAAGTAAGCAAGAGAAAGCGGCTCAAACCGCTAACTCTTAAGCGGGTCCCCTGGCTTGGAGGAGGCAGTGGTGCATCTGGAATCCGTGCCCTCGCACACTCCGCGTTAGTGACTAAGGGCTCATCAGCGCCCACTCCACACTGCGTGCGTCGCGGATGGGTATGCGTGGGAAACCAGGGGCTTCGTTCACGCGTGGCGGGGGGGGGCCATCGGCTTCGCCTCGACGATGCGCTGAATGCGCGAACACCACGAGGTTTAAGGGCTACCGCCTGCTTGAAAAAATAGCGGAGGTTTTTCGAATTACCTTTCGGCGCGCGCAGCGCCGCCGGAAGTATGACGGCCTTGTCACCAGGGCTAAATGTGCGAGAGCACAGATTCCAGATGCGCCACTACCTCCTCCAAGCCAGGGGACCCGCTTATGAGCTGGCGGTGTGAGCCGCTTTCTTTTGCCTACTTTTCTTTGCGGCAGGCAAAGAAAAGTAGGTGCCGCCCCGCACAGGGGCAACGCTAATAAACCAATAAGAATTCAAGGAAAGGCCAAAGCTGTAAGCGCACAGACTAACCGCGCCGAGCAGGCAAAAAACCCACATCAATAAGCAATACAAACAGACTTACTTTCAGTATAAGAATCAACAATAACCTTCCCATGTTCACGCCCGATCCCGGACGCCTTAAACCCGCCGAACGGCATAGCAGGATCAACCATATTGTGCGTATTGACCCAAACAGTTCCCGCTTCAAGCCCATCAACCAACCGCAGTGCCTTATCGAGCTGATTAGTCCAGACACTCGCGCCAAGACCATATTCCGACGCATTGGCCTGCGCCAGCACTTCATCGATATCGTCATAAGGCATAGCCACAAGCACCGGCCCGAACACCTCCTCCCTGACAACAGAAAGCGGCTTGCATGCGCGATTGGCAATCACCGTCGGCCGAACAAAAAAACCATCCGCATCAACGGCCGCATCGCGCGACAGAATCTCGCCACCTTCCAGCTTGCCGTGCGCAATCATGCCCATGACCTTGTCGCGGTGCCGCGCGGAGACCATGGGTCCCATCTGCGTCGCGGCATCGAAACCCGAACCCAATGTAATGCCGTCGGCGACCGCCGCAATGCCTTGCACGACTTCGTCATAGATCGATCGCGCAACGTACAGGCGCGAACCCGCGGTGCAGACCTGCCCATGGTTGAAGAAAATCGCCCCTGCCGCGCCTTCAATCGCTTTCTTCGGATCGCAATCGTCCAGCACGATCACAGGGCTTTTACCGCCCAGCTCCAGCGACGCCCGTTTCAGATCGTCAGCACACTGGCGGCCAATGATGCGGCCCACTTCGGTCGATCCCGTGAAAGTGACTTTGTTCACCAGAGGATGCTTGACCAACGCCGCGCCGGCTGTTTCGCCCCGGCCGGTCACGACGTTGAATACGCCAGGCGGGAAGCCTGCTTCGTGTGCCAGTTCGGCCAGACGGATCGCTGTTAAAGGGGTTTCTTCGGCCGGCTTCAGCACGACGGTGCATCCGCATGCGAGTGCCGGGGCGATTTTCCAGACCGCCATCAGCAGCGGGAAATTCCACGGGACGATTGCAGCGACGACGCCCACCGGGACGCGTTTCGTCGATGCGTTGTAACGGGTGCCAGGCGGGAAGGGGATCGACAGGTCAAAAGTCGTGCCCTCGATTTTGGTGGCCCAGCCGGCCATGTAGCGCAGCCATTGGACGCTGCCTGATACTTCCAGCATCTTTGAGAAGGCTATTAGTTTTCCCTGGTTTAGGGTTTCTAGTGTGGCTAGCTCGTCAGTGTGTTGTTCGATCAGGTCGGCTAGTTTTAGTAGCAGATGCTCCCGGCTGGCGGGCGGCATTCTGCGCCAGGTGGCTGAGTCGAAGGCCGCTTTTGAAGTTTGGACCGCGTGGTCGATGTCGGTTTCCGATGCGTCTGGGATTTGGGTTAGCTCTTGTCCTGTTGCTGGGTTGTAGATTGGGAAGGTTTTGCCTGCGGCGGCTGGGGTTTTTTCGCCGTTGATGAACATGGTGTGGGGGAGTTGGGGTGTTTGGCTATTTTTTTCGGGCATTTTGTGGCTTCTCCGGGGGGGATTGGTGGGGGTGTTTTTGTTGCTTGCTCTTGGGATGGTGGCCTTTCCTTGCTTTGTTAGTGGTTTATTAGCGTTGCCCCTGTGCGGGGCGGCACCTACTTTTCTTTGCCTGCCGCAAAGAAAAGTAGGCAAAAGAAAGCGGCTCACACCGCAAGCTCTTAAGTGGGGCCCCCGCGCAGTTGCGGTAGCGGTGCATCTGGAATCCGTGCCCTCGCACATTCGGCGTGAGTGACAAGGCACTCATACTTCCCGGCTCGCACTTCGCGCTCGCCGGAAGGGGCTGGCCGGTGGGGGGGATGGGTTGGGTGCTCGAGAATTGCGCTCCTATCGAGCCAATTGGCTGCCAATGTGCCTGCGCATATTACGTTCGCTATCGCGCTTAGCACATACAGCACCATGAAGCCGTCGCCGAAAAAATAGGGTGTCATCGATAACGTTGCTCCCATTACCATCCCGATGTGGTGTGCCACGCCGGGGCAGCCGGCACTCATTGCGCTACGCGATTTGCCTCGCAGTTTCATCAGCGCCGGAATCGTCAGGCAGTCGAGAACCAAAAACATCTTTCCCGCATGGAGCGCTAGCGTCGGACCGTCTACGGCTGCGAGCGCTCCAATCAACACCGCCCGTAGCACGTACAGCACAATCAACGTCCGCTTGATGTTGCCGGACCGGTCAGCGATAAGCGCTACCGCGCAAACAGCACCCACCGAAAATACAATCTGCCACAGCGGTTGCACACCACTCACGCCGCAAATCGCATACAGCTGGAAACGCGCAAGACTGCCGCTCGATAAGCCCGCAAACCATGCGAGCAACATCGTCGAACCGGTCGTTTGCAAGGCACGGGTCGGTCGGTTCGCGTTTTTATTCGCGTCCTTGCTTCGATCGAAATTGTCAGTGAGCAAGGCCGGCGCGCCTGACAGGCGCCACCCGCAAATCAGCAACACGCCTCCCACCAACATAACCAACCCAAATGTCGCGGTGCGATGTTCCAACCCGTTCATGTACGCCGGTACGGCGCCCATCGCGCTCATCGTGGCGATCAGCGTCGCAGCCGTAGCGAGCGTGCCGTGCCCTCGGGATATGCGCGACATCGACAGCGGCACGAGCGCCATCGTTGTCAATGCCAGCGCACTCATCCACAGCGCGTTAACGCGTTGACCCAAGCCGGCTTGCGTCACCAGCGTCGCGGCGCCGCTCATGAGTAGCACGCACGCTGCGCCAATCACGCTCGCAATGAGTCCGCGTGCCGCGCCATCCGCGCTCGTCATCAACATGCGTGCCGAGCCCGCAGCAATCCCGGGACGCACGGATGTCGCATCGGCGACGCGTGCAGCGGCGGGCCGTCCGGCGCGCGTCGTCGGATCAGCGCTTGCAGCAGCCATGATCCGTGGTCTTGCCGTCTTCAACGCTGTTCTGGTCACGCTCGGACGGTAAGTCCATCGTCGGGTTGGCCGAGAAGAAGTTGTTCGGCTTGAGCATGAAGCCGGCGTACTCCACCGGCATCACGGGGAAGTCCTCGGGTTTGCACACGTGCGTGTGACCGAAGCTATGCCACAAGACAATGTCTTCATTCTCAATGTTGCGGTTTGCCTCGATGTAACGCGGCAAGCCGTCACCACCCGCGTGCTGGTTCGGATAGTCGCCGCTCGCGTAACGCTCGGACGGATCGAATGGCGTGACCCACACGTGACGCGTAGCAAAGCCGCCGCGTTGCCGGACCTTCGAGCGCTCGTCGGCCAGCATCAGCGGAGAGTCGTTCACGATCAGCTTGTAGCCAGGATTCGCACCCACGGCGTTTTTCACGTTCGGGTTGGTCACCTTCCAGTAACGTCCCGTGCCGCCGTTCGCCATGCGCGCGGCTTCGCTCTCGGTCCTGAACACGCGCTTCGTGGTGTCGAAGACGTTGCCATACGGATTCGCTTCGCCCATCGGGCGCGGCACGAACTCATGTTCGGTCACGGTGTTGCGTTCACCGTCCACCATCATGTGCATCCGTGCATTGAAGAAGTGCTGGTGGGTCGGGCCGCCCAGGTGCTCCGTGATCATGCCGCCCCACGGATACGTGTCGCCGTCTGCCACAGCCGACGTTTGGACGATGCCGGTCAGCTTGCATTCGAGTTGAATCGTGCCGTCCTGATACAGGTACCAGTAGAAACCGTAGTCGTAGTTGCCGACCGTCGCGAAGAAGGAGATCACAAGGCGTCGCGAGCGGCGCATTTCGAAAACGCCAGTGCGAAACTCATAGTGCTTCCACAAGGTGCCGTAGTCCTCTTCGTGCATGCACACGGCGTTCTTCATCAGAAACGCATTGCCGAAATCGTCTGCGGACGGAATGTCGAAATACCGGATCGTGCCGAGGCAATCGCAACCGAGTTCAAGTTGATTCGCCAGCTTGCCAAGGCCGTATTCGCCAGCATCGAACGCGCTTTTCCAGTAGTGATTCGTGCTCGGGTCGGAGTAGGGTACGCACATTTCCGTCACGCTCGCACGGTAGATGACCGGCCGCGCACTCTTGCCGTCGTCCCATGACAGTTGATGCAATACCAGCCCCTCGCGCGGCGTAAAGCCGACCCGGAAGTTCCAGTTCTGCCAGCTCACGTGCCAGCCGTCGATCTCGAAGCTCGGGCCCTCGGGTTGGCTGATCGACAGCGGTTTGAGTGTGCTGCGCGGCTCGCCGAGACTCGGGGTGTCGTAGTTGTGCTTCGCGCGCGGAATCGGAATGATGCGGCCGTCATCCACCAGTTCAATCACTTTCTTCTCGAGCAGATCGACCACCGCCACCACGCCCTCGATCGGGTGCGCGTAACCGTTGTCGGTCACGTTCTCGCGGTAGTAACTCACGCAACGCACGAGGCGCCGGCCATTCTCGTTTTCGCGGTCGAAACAGCCGGCGGAAAACGGATCGACCTGGACGCGCTCCAGATCCTTTTCCGTGATGCCACGCTTCATGACCGCAACGCGCCATGCGTGGTCGTTCTTGACGATCTGCTCGGCGTTCATGAAGTCTTCGATCATGATCGGCGGCTGACCGTAAGGCTCCTGATCGAACGGCAACACGTTGCGCGAGGCGACTCTTTTCTCTCTCAGGTCCACGTTATATTCAATGGTCGTCCCATTCGTGCGGTCGATCGCCAGAACGAACGCTACGCGAGAAAAATAGTCGCCGGTCTTGAATGCGACCACGTCGGCCTTCGGCGGCTCACGCAATTCGACCATCGGAAACCGGACATGCACGTCGAGTTTTTCGGCGGCCTTCACGAGATCGCAAGCAAGCTGCATTTCGTTTGAACTCAGCGGATCGAGCGGATGAACGGGGGCGTGAGCGGCTTTCGTGGCATTCGTGTTCATAAGGTTCCCGTAAGGAGTGTGCTGGACCGGACCACGTTCCCGCGCGGCTGGAGGAAACGCGGCGAACGCTGAGTCGATGGCAAATCGTAGGAACCCAATAATATTTTCGCGCTTGCTTATCGCGCCAAATGAACGATAAAGTGCGCCATGAGAAGTGACACGGCAGCACATCAGCGAAGACTCGGGAGGAGACGGTCGGCATGAAAAAAGTCACGCTCAACGGCAGTTTCCCAATGATCCGCGCTGCGGTGATGGGACCGGTTGTGCGCGCACTCGACGCATCAGGCGCCGAGTGCGACGCGCTGCTCGAAGCGTTCGGCATGAGCCGCAAGCTCCTGTCAAATCCGTATGAAATCCTGCCGCTCACGCGTTACGTAGCGGCATTCGAGCGCGCAGCCGAAGTACTCGGCGAACCGTTGCTCGGTTTGCGTCTCGGCAGCGAATTGCAGGTGACGGAGCTCGGGCCGGCGGGTCTCGTGTTTCTATCGTCGCCGACCTTGAATGCGGCAGTGCGCAAGTTCTCGCTCGCGCTAGCGTCGTGGCAGAACACCACGACCTGCGAGCTGCTGCGCGATGGTGAATGGCCGGTATGGACCTATCAGATCGCCAATCCGCAGATCTGGCCGCGCAGGCAGGACGCGGAATACAGCCTCTCGACGATGTGCCATATGATCCGGGCCGTGCGTGGCTCAGCGTGGAATCCGGCCGAAGTCCATTTCGAACATGCCGCGCCCACTGACCTCAAACCGTATGCACGCATTTTCCGCGTACCAGTGCGCTTTCAGCAGCCTTTCAATGGCGTGATCCTGCGTCCATCGGATCTCGATGCGCCGCTCAAAAGCGCCGACACGCAAATGGCGCGCATGATGGAGCGCCATGCCACCGATCTGATTGCGCGCGATGCAGTGCCCCACAGCATCGCCGACCAGGTGCGCGATCTGGTGACGCGGCGGCTCGCGCACGAAAAGCTGATCGTTGCCGACATCGCGAAAGATCTCGGTCTCTCGCATCGCTCGTTGCAACGGCATCTGGCCGAGGCGGGGACCTCCGTGCGGCAGATCGTGCGCGAAGAGCGGCAGCGTAGTGTGGAAGGACTGCTGGAACGCGACGGGCTCACCAATGCGGCGATCGCTCGCGCCGTGGGCTATGCCGACGCAACCGTGCTGTGGCGCGCCACGCGCAACTGGAAAAAACAATAAAAGGTAGTGGCGCCGCATGTGCTTTCATTCTGAAAGCACATGAAGGCGCAATCTTCACACGAAAAAACTTCCGTTTCCTAACTATTCGCTGCGAACCGCAGTGCCTGAGACGCTCGCGAGCATTGGCGCAATTTATCGAAAATTTGGCGCAGTTCGCGAAGTCGCTTTATTTTTTAGCTACCTACCATGCGCTCACACCGAAACATCGAACGTCGGTCAACCGAGCGCCTGGACCAGTATTTCCAGGGTTTAGGCGAGTTCCAGACTAGCCAACAAAATAGAGGCAGCGATGAATGAACCCTACTCTCCGACCCGTCTGGTCGACGCGGAGAATCCCGTGGAACTGAAGGGCAATACGCTGGGCCTGTGGCAGATCGTGTTTCTCGTGATTTCCGCGGCAGCGCCGCTTACCGGCATGCTCGGCGCGGTGCCGCCCGCGATCAGCCTGGGCAATGGCGCCGGCATTCCGGGCGCGTTCGTGATTGCCGGCATTGTGTTGCTGATTTTCAGCGTCGGCTTCGCGTCGATGAGCCGCCACGTGGTGCGCGCCGGCGCGTTTTACGCATACATCACCGCCGGACTCGGACGGCCGTTGGGCATGGCCGGCGCACTCGTCGCGCTGATGTCGTACACGTTCATCCAGATCGCGCTGTACGGGCTGTTTGGATTTTTCTGCACGGTGATTCTTGCGCCACTACTGCATACCGCGATACCCTGGTACGGCTATTCGCTCATCTGCGTAGCGGTGGTGCAATTCACCGGCATTCGCGGTATCGATCTGAATAGCCGGCTGCTCGGCGTGCTGATGTGTCTGGAACTGGGCATTCTGCTGCTGCTCGCGATTGCGATCGTCGTGCATGGCGGTGGCCCGAACGGGCTCACGCTCGCGCCGCTCACGCCGGAGCATGTGTTCAGCGGCCACCTCGGCATTGCGGTGATGTTCGCCTTCGCCTCGTTTATCGGTTTCGAAGCGACGGCGATCTACGGCAAGGAATGCCGGGACCCGAAGGTGACCGTGCCACGCGCGACGTATGTGTCGGTCATGCTGATTCTCGTGTTCTTCGCTTTCGTCACGTGGACGATTGTCTGCGCGTACGGACTGAACGACGTGGTCGCGGTCGCGACGAAGCAGCCGGGTGACTTCTGGTTCATTCAATCCGGCAAGTACCTGGGCGGTGCGGTGACGACGGTGATGAGCTTCCTGTTGCTCAGCAGTATCTTCGCGAGTCTGTTGTCGTTTCATAACACGCTGGTGCGCTATATCCACGCGTTGAGCATGGAGGGCATCCTGCCGGAAGCGCTTAACCGGGTGCACGAAAAATACCGTTCGCCGTATGTGGCAAGCTATCTGCAAACGCTCTCGGTGTGCGTTCTGCTCGGGTTCTTCATCGCGGCGGGCAGCGATGCGTTCAACATCGTGTTCAGTTGGAGTTCGGCGCTCGGCACGATCGGTATTGTGATGTTGCAAGCGGTGACGAGTTTTTCCGTTATCGCGTTCTTCCGCAAGACGCGTAAGGACACGCGCGTGTGGCACTCGTTTGTTGCGCCCCTCCTGGGCGGCATCGGCCTGCTGTATATCGGCGTGATTCTGGTGCGCAATCTCGATGCGCTCAGCGGGTCCGATAGCCCGATCGTCAAGTCTTTCCCCTGGATCGTATTCGCGGTGGCGCTCGCCGGCGTCGTGATCGGTCTCATCTTGCGTAAGAAGCGACCAGATATCTACGCGCGCTTCGGGCAGTAATCGAACAGCGCGCAAGACACTCAGCGCGCGCCAGCTCGCCACGTTCTAACGATCGACTGTTGCCGTTCATTCCCGAACGGTAGCGGAGTGCTGTCGTTCGTCCGCTGATTTCACCACTCAACTTTCGGCAAAACTATGGCAGACACATTCGTCAAGCGCTCGGCGCTTGCGCTGGCCGCGTGCGGCCTTACGATGGGCGCGCATGCGCAATCTTCGGTGACGCTCTATGGCACGGTCGACGCCGGTGTCGTCTACACGACCAACCAGCAAACGACGCTCGCCGACGGCAGCACCAACGGCCACGCGAATTATCAACTGGCGGGCGGCAATCTGGTGCCGTCGCGTTGGGGTTTGACGGGCGCTGAAGATATTGGCGGCGGCACTACGGTGAACTTCACGTTGGAGAACAGCTTTCTGATCGGCAACGGCGCGATGTTGCAATCGAACACGCTGTTCAACCGCAACGCATGGGTCGGTTTGAACAACGGCACGTACGGCGCGCTGACATTCGGCCGTCAATACGATCCGTTCTCCGACTACATGGGCGCGTATGCGTCGAGCAATAACTGGGCAACGCTGTATGGCTCGCATTTCGGCGACGTCGACAACCTCAACGAAGCGTTCAACTTTAACAACTCGATCAAGTACATCAGCCGGAGTTTCGGTGGGTTGACTGTCGGCGGATTGTTCAGCCTCGGCGGTGTGGCGGGGAATTTCTCGCAGAACAAGGGCTGGGCGCTGGCGGCGAATTACGCGCAGGGTTCGTTGTCGTTGAGCGCTGGGTATCTTGAGCTGAACCAGCCGTTGCAGGCGGCCTTAGGCGGTACAACCGGGTATATCGGCGATTTCAGTTGCGCGAATGCCGACGCGTCGTATTGTCTGCTGCAGCAGGCGAGCAAGGTGAGAATATTCGGAGCAGGGGGCTCGTATGCATTCGGTAAGGCGGGCGTGGCAGTGACCTATACGCACACGCGTCTGTCGCAGAGCCAGTATTTCGCGAATGCCGCGAGACCTGCGGGGGCGGATATCTCTTTCGATATTGCCGAGTTGAATACGACCTACATGCTCGCGCCGGATTTGCAGCTTGGTCTGGCCTATATTTTCAACGATGCCAAACCGAGCAGCAGCGCGTCGACCCGTGTGCACCAGATCAACCTTGGCGCGGTGTATAGCCTGTCGAAACGGACGGCGGTTTATGCGGTGGCGATCGGACAGAAATCGTCCGGTGCCGGGCTGGGGATCAATCCGTCGACGGGGCAGACGGAGAATCTGGCGCAGATTCCGAATATCGTCAATTCGGACACGGATAAACAACTCTCCGTGATCGTGGGTTTGCGGCACAATTTTTAATCTGCCGGTGCGGCGCTGGCAAACAGATTAACGGAGCCAACGCCGCATCCCGACTCACGCAACGTGCCACGCGGTGAAAAAATTAATCTGCGAGGCGCTTGTCCGAAAGCGCGTTCTGGCAATCCGCCAGCACCTGCTTCACCAGTCGCGCTTGAGGGTCGAGCTCGTCCGTATCGAGAATTTCCTCGACAGCATCCCGCGCCCAATCGGCCTCGACAAATTTCGCGTGCCGCTGCGCGATCTCCAGCGCGGTTGCCGACAGTCTGGCGATGCTCAACCAGTCTGCTTCCCGGGACCGATAGTCGAGCCACTTGTGAGCGGCCTGCACGTGAAACGCCGCGTCAGGCCAGTCCTCATTCAGGTAATAGGCGCCCAGGCAGCCGCATGTGAGCCAGCACAACAGCTCCAAACGGTCCCGTGGACTCAGATGATGGCGTACATCACTCATGGCGACGCTCGCTGCTGTAATTTGCGTTCCGGTGAGGACGGCAAACCGCCCCTCGCATACGTTACACAATATCACGCAGAATTCACGAGCGGCAATGCCTGCTTGACCCAGGCGGCTCCGGCGCCACAAACGCCGCGCGGCAACCGGCTGGCGGCTGACTCCGCTAGCGCGTAGCGACGATAAAGAGCCGCGGGAAGGGCAGCAGCACGGTGCCGTCAGCCTGGGCCGGATACGCCCGCGCGATTGCATCCCGGTAGCGCTGCAGAAAGACGCTTTCCTCGCTGTCGTCGAGCTCGGCGAGAAACGGCCTCAGCGCGCTGCCCTTGAACCATTCGACCACCGCATCCGCGCCGCCCGCCAGCGGATGGTGGTAGACGGTGCGCCACACGTCGACCCGCGCGCATTGCGGCTTGAGCAGCGAGTAGTACCAGTCGGCGCCGTAGCGCATGGTGCGTTCCACGCCCTTTAACTTGTTGGCCCAAGGACCGTCCGCCGCGATTTCGCGCAGCAGACGGTGCGCCGGCTCGTCGAGGTTGTCCGGCATTTGCACGGCAAGGCTGCCGCCCGGCGCGAGTTTCTTCACCAGCGACGCAAACACCTGCTCATGATTCGGCACCCACTGCAGCACGGCGTTGGCGAGGATCAGGTCGTAGGGGCCCGGAGCCTCCCACGTCGCAATGTCGCTTATGTCGAACTGGAATTGTGGCAGGCGCTTCCTGGCCGCCGCGATCATGTCGGCGGAACTGTCCAGACCGCTGACCGCCGCGCCGGGCAGGCGGGCCGCCAGTGCTTCGGTGGAGTTGCCGGGGCCGCAGCCGATGTCGACCGCCACTCGTACATCCGTTGCCGGGACCGCCGCCAGCAGATCCCTGACGGGCCGCGTGCGTTCGTTTTCGAATAACACGTACTGCTTCGCATGCCAATTCGTCGTTGAAGTCATCTCACACTCCTTTGTTTCGATCGCTGGATCGTTTCCGCCGACCTCCGCGCGCCGTGTGCGGTGTGGGGTGTGCGGTGTCAGGCCGATCCAATCCGTTCATTCTCTGCGGTGATGAAGGCGGAGTAAAATGAATTTATTATCCAGATTCCTTCATTTTTCTAATGAAAATCGACACCCTCGGCGTGCAGGCATTCGTCGCGATTGCGGATCGCGACAGTTTTCAAGCCGCCGCCGATTCGCTCCACGTCACGCAAACGGCCATTACGCAACGTCTGCGCAAGCTCGAAACGTACCTCGGCGTCACGTTGATCGAGCGGACCACCCGATCCATGGCGCTGACGGAAATAGGGCGCAGTTTTTTGCCGCAGGCGCGGCGTTTGCTGGGCGAACTTGCCGATGCGCTGGTGGAGATTCGCGAGACAGGCGTGGCGCGTCGCGGCGATGTGTCGATCGCCTGTGTGCCGACCGTGGGCGTGCAGTATCTGCCGCGCATTTTGCAGGCGTATGCCGCGCGTTATCCGCATAACCGCATCAAGATTCTCGATCACGCCTCGTCCGCGGTGGAGGCAGCCGTGCTGCGCCGGGAGGTGGAGTTCGGCATCAACATCGCCGGCGAGCATCATCCGGATCTTGCCAGCGTGCCGTTGACGGAAGACCGCTACGTGCTGATTTGCCATGAAGATCATCCGCTGGCAAAACGGCGGCGCATCGCCTGGCCGCAACTGCAACCGTATCCGCTGATTTTTGCCGGCGAGGTCAGCGGCAATCGCGCCTTGCTCGATGTCGCGCTGGAAAAGAGCGAACTGGCGCTGCGCTCGTTTTATGAAGTGCAACGCAGTTCGACTGCGGTTGGCCTGGTCGCTCAGGGCGTGGGCGCCGCCGTCGTGCCGGCGCTAGCGATTCAGAAGGGCGCGTATCCGACGGTTCGTATGGTCGAACTCACGCATCCGGTGGTGTCGCGCACGCTGGTTCTTGTGGCGCGCAAAACCGCCCAGTTGTCACCGGCGGCGCAGGCGCTCTACGACATGATTCTTGAGCAGGCGACGCTGAAAGCGTGACGAAGGCGGCCGGGCGCAGGGTATCGGGCTCGAAACCTGAAGCCCGAAACGTGACGCGAATCCCGGGTACGAACGCCCAGGGCAAGTCCAGCTTCTACAAACACTGAGCGCGCAAACAGCTCGCCGCATGACTCAGATCGTGCTCAATCGCGCGCCGCACGCCGGCTGCGTCGCGCGACTTCGCAGCGTTCAGCAAATCGTCGTGGGCGTCGTTGAGCGTAGCGGCGAACTGCGCGTCGCCAAACAACAGATTCGAAATCGGTCCAACCTGCAGCCACACCGTTTCGATCAATTCGAGCAGAAGCGGCGAGCCGGCCGCGCGGTACAGAATCAGGTGAAACGCCTCGTTGGCGTCGAGATAGCCCTTGGCGTCGGCAGTCCGCAAGGCCTGCACCATCCGCGCATTCAGTTTTTCCAGCGTTTCCAGATCGTGCTCGCTGAGATGCGGCACACCCAGTTCGGCGGCCTGGCCCTCGAGAATCATGCGTACACGCAGCACATCGTCGAATTGTGCTTTCGACAGACGGGGCACCGTCACGCCGCAATTGGGCACGTTCACCAGCGCGGATTCGGCCGCCAGCCGCTGCAAGGCGGAGCGCACCGGCATCTCGCCCACGCCGAGTTCGGCGGCGACGTGCCGGATCTTGATGCGCTCGCCGGGCACGAAGCGCCCAATCGTCAGCCATTGCCGCAGCGTTTCGTAGGTCTGGTCCTGCAGCGTGTGATGGCGCGAAGTTTTCATAAAGCTCGGTGCAGGGGCCGAAAAAAGCTGCGAACAGGCTGCAAAAACGCCGGAAAAACGGCCGCTAGTTTAGCGCCGGCCATGCTCGACCGGCCTCGATCCAATCAGGCTCACGTCAGTTCGGCAAGGCAGGCGTCGAACGTGGAAACCAGTTTGTCGACGTCGGCCGCCGACGTCTCGGGACACACCAGGATCATGTTGTGAAACGGCGTAATCAGCACACCGCGATTGAGCAGGTACAGGTGCACGACATGCTCCAGTTCCGGATCAAGCTGGCGGCCGGCCTCGGTGCCGTTGCGCGGCGGTGCCGGCGTGAACTGGAATTCGGTGCGGGCGCCGACGCGCGTCACGCACCACGCGAGGCCATGACGCTCGATCGCACTTTTCAGGCCGGCTTCGATCCGCTCGGCGAGCGCGAACATATGCTCGTAGGCGGTATCGGTCATCACCTCGGAGAGCGTCGCGCGGATCGCGCTCATGGCCAGCATGTTCGCCGTCAGCGTGGTGCCGATGCCGGAGTGGCCGGGCGGTGCGCTGCGTTTGGCGTGCTGCGCACGGGCCGCGAGCTCCGCGCTGAAACCGTACACCGCACATGGAAAGCCGCCGCCCACCGGTTTGCCGAGGATGAACAGATCGGGTTCGAGGCCGTACGCTCTCGTGTAACCGCCCGGCCCGCAACTGATGGTGTGGGTTTCGTCGATCGCCAGCAGCGTGCCGTAGCGCCGCATCAGCGCTTGTGCTTGCCGCCAGTAGTCCGCTTCGGGCAGCACCATGCCGATGTTGGTCATCGCGGGTTCGGCCAGCACACAGGCGACGTCACCGTCTTTCAGCGCGTTTTCCAGCGCGGCCAAGTCGTTGAATTCGATCACGCGCGTGTTCTCGAGCAGGTCGTGCACCTGGCCGATCAGGCTGTCGCGCTGTTGCGGCTTGCCGTCGACGAGATCGACGAACACGTCGTCCACGGTGCCGTGATAGCAGCCGTTGAAAATCACAATCTGTTTGCGTCCGGTCGCGGCGCGCGCCCAGCGCAACGCAAAGCGGTTGGCGTCGCTCGCCGTCATCGCGAACTGCCAGTAGGGCAGCCCGAAACGGCGCGCGAGTTCTTCGCCGACCCAGGCGGCATCCTCGCCCGGCAGCATGGTCGTCAGACCGCGCTCAGCCTGGGCCGCCAACGCGCGGGCCACGGGAGCGGGCGAGTGACCGAACATCGCCCCCGTGTCGCCGAGGCAGAAGTCGGCGTAGCGATGACCGTCCACGTCGGTAAACGCGGCGCCGCGTGCTTCTTCGACATAGAGCGAGAAGGGCGTCGACCAGTCGTTCATCCAGTGCAGCGGCACGCCGAACAACAGGTGCCGCGCGGCGCGTTCGGACAGCGCGCGCGAGGTCGGCATGGCTTCGGCAAACGCGCGGCGTTCGCGTTCGACGAGCGCTTGCGCGCGCTCCCAGTTGATGCCTTGGCGAGTATTCAAATCCAGCTTCTCCGATGATGTTTCCATAAGCCGCCCGCGCTCAGACGAGCAGTTGCAGATGCTCGCGTTCCCACGCGGTAATGCCTTGCGAGAAGGTCTCGAATTCCTTCTCCTTCACCGAGCAATAGGCCTGCACGAAGTTTTCGCCCAGCACGTCCGCGAGTTCGGTGCATTTCAGGAGCGCCTTGAGCGCGTCTTCGAGACCGCGTGGCAATTCGTATTCGAGGTCGTACGCGCTTTCGATCATCGGCGCCGAGGCTTCCTGTTGCTCCACCATGCCGAGATAGCCGCAGGCGAGGGTGGCCGCCATCGCGAGATACGGATTGACGTCGACACCCGGCACGCGGTTTTCGAGCCGCCGGCCGTCGGGCCCCGAGTTCGGCACGCGGATGCCGCAGGTGCGGTTGTCGTAGCCCCAGCGCACGTTGATCGGTGCCGCGGTGAAGCGCGACAGGCGCCGATAGGAATTCACATAAGGCGCGAACATCGGCATGGCTTGTGGCATGTACTTCTGCAAGCCGCCGATATAGTTGAAAAACAGCGGGCTGGCCGATCCGTCAGGCAGCGAAAAGATGTTTTCGCCGGTTTTACTATCGACAATGCTCTGATGAATATGCATCGCGCTACCGGGCTCGTGCTCCATCGGCTTAGCCATGAACGTCGCGAAAATGCCATGACGGTACGCGGTTTCGCGCACCGCGCGCTTGAACAGGAACACGCGGTCGGCGAGATCGAGCGCGTCGCCATGAGAGAAATTGATTTCCATTTGCCCCGCGCCGACTTCGTGCACGAGCGTTTCGACACCGAGATGCGTGGTCTCGCAGAAGCGCGAGAGGTCCTGGAAGAACGGATCGAATTCATTGACGGCGTCGATCGAAAACGACTGGCGGCCGGCTTCGTGACGCCCCGCGCGGCCGAGCGGCGGGCGCAACGGTTCATGCGGGTTCTTGTTCTGGGCGATCAGGTAGAACTCCATCTCCGGCGCGACCACGGGACGCCAGCCTTTTTCCTCGTAGAGTTTCAACACACGCCGCAAGACCGCGCGCGGCGAAATGCCGATCGGCTTGCCGTCGAGTCCGACGCAATCGTGAATCACCACCGCGACCTGCTCGATGGCCCACGGTACGAGCCGCACCGTATTCGGATCGGGGATACAGACCATGTCGGGATCGCTCGGCCCGACAAAGCGCTCGAAATCTGCGAACTCGCCGTTGACGGTGATCATCAGCAGCGCGTTCGACATGTGCATCTTGCCTTCCGAGAGAAACAGGTTCTTCGGCACGATCTTGCCGCGCGCGACGCCCGTCATGTCCGGTATCACGCATTCCACTTCATGAATGCGGTGATGTTCCAGGAATTCACGCAAATCCGCACGCAGGTCGTCGCGTAGGTCGCTTGGCAAGGTTGACTCCAGTCGGTTGATGAAGACGGCGCGAAGCGCGGCTGCAAATCTTGCGCGACGAGCTGTCTGTTCGGGAAAGCTGGGCGTTTTGCATCATGAGATTTGATCAAATCATCGCACGGATTTCCCCTTTTGGGAAATTTGATCAAATATCATGCTCTCACCGAGAGAGCCCAAGAACCGCCCATGACCGATGCACCGTGTTCGCCACGCCCGTCGCCGGCCCAATGCGTCGCGACCCTGCATACGATTGCTGCTGCAGTCTCCTTGCTGGAGCGGCAGGGGATTGACGCTGCTGCGCTGCTGGCGGGAAGCGGCATCAGCGAGGGCGATTTGCGGCAGCCGTCCGGGCTCGTCACGCACGCGCAGGAGCTGATCGTGTTCGCCAACGCACTCGGCGCTTGCGGCGATACGCGCCTCGGCCTCGATATCGGCCGCGCCATGCATATTTCGAGCTACGGCATCCTCGGTTACGCGATGCTGGTGAGTCCCACGCTCGGCGACGCGTTGCAATGCGCCCAGGACTTCCCCGTCCTGCTCGGCAGCTACTTCAAGGTTTCGCTGCGCCGCAACGGCGACGAAGCGGCAATCGTCGCGGCTGATTATCACTACCGGCCGGACCTCACCGTGATCAACACGGACATGTGCCTCGCGTCGATGTGGGCGATTGTCTGCGACGTGCTGGCCGCCCGTCGCGCGCCTGCCGCGCTCGTGGTGACGTTCGGCGCGCCGGCTCACGCGGATGCCTACGAAGAGCGGATAGGCCGCCACGCCACCTTTGACGCCGCCGAAAATGCGCTGATATTTCCGGCCAGCTGGCTCGACGAACCGCTGCCCCTTGCCGAGCCGGTGAGTTATCTGATGTCGCGCCAGCAATGCGCGCAACTGGAGCGCGAATGGGCCACCGCGGCGGGCAACGACGTGACCGCACGCAGCCTGCGCCTGCTGTATTCCGACCCGCGCCGCTACGGTTCGCTGAGCGCGCTCGCCGATGCGCTGTGCGTGTCGGAACGTACGCTGAGACGGCGTCTGGCGGGTAGCGGCTCCGCCTTTCAGGCGCTGCTCGACCGCGTGCGCCACGATCTCGCGCTCGACTACCTGATGCGCACGCGCCTGTCGATGTCGGATATCGCCGAGCGGCTCGGCTATAGCGAAACGGCCGGCTTCCGGCATGCGTTCCGCCGTTGGACCGGCCATTGTCCGAGCGACTACCGCTGCGCGTAGCCGGCGGTTCTGTCGAAAGTCCTTTGGAAGCCGAGGCATGAACGGCGCCGCCACGCGCTGTGAAGTCACGTCCTGACGCGCTGCCATTTCGCTCAGATTGGCCACATTTATCCCCTCGATGACCGCTTCTCCGTTATCACTCATGGGCGCACCTCGGGCAGAATTTTCCCGGACAAAACCATCGACATAGGAGACACAAGATGCGCGAAGTCAGCGTGGCGGCAATCCAGTTGGCCGTATCCGGATGGGATCGCGAGGCTAATCTCGCCCAGGCGGAGGGCCTCGTGCGCGAAGCGGCAGCACAGGGCGCACAGGTGATCCTGTTGCCTGAGCTGTTCGAGCTGCCGTACTTCTGCACCGAGCAGGACGCGAAGCACTTTCGCCACGCGCTGCCGTACGAAGGCCATCCCGCCATCACACGTTTGAGCCGCGTCGCCGCCGAATTGAACGTGGTCCTGCCGGTCAGTTTCTTCGAACGGGCCGGCAACGTCTTCTTCAACACGGTGGCGATGATCGACGCCGACGGCAGCGTGCTCGGCCGCTATCGCAAAACCCATATTCCCGACGGCCCCGGCTACAGCGAGAAGTACTACTTCACGCCCGGCGACACGGGTTTCCGGGTCTGGCCGACGCGTTACGGCACGCTCGGCGTCGGTATCTGCTGGGACCAGTGGTTCCCTGAGACGGCTCGCGCCATGGCGCTCCTCGGTGCTGAATTGCTGTTCTATCCGACCGCGATCGGCAGCGAACCGCAAGACCCCTCGCTCGACAGCAGCGCGCACTGGCAGCGGGTGATGCAGGGTCACGCAGGCGCGAACCTCGTGCCGCTGATCGCCGCGAACCGCACGGGCCGGGAGCAGGGCCGCGACTTTGCGCAGCGCTATTACGGATCGTCGTTCATCGCCGATCAGTATGGCGAGCAGGTGCAGAAAGCGGGGCGCGACGAGCCCGCGATCCTGCTTCATCGGTTCGATCTGGATGCGCTCGCCGAGACTCGCCACGCATGGGGTGTATTCCGCGACCGGCGTCCGGCCTGCTATGGCATCCTCGCGACGAGCGATGGCGAACACCGTACCGCGGAGGGCGCATCTGGCGCATCGTATCCGCGAGTGTGACCGGCCCGGGCGGGTTGGGTAGCGGATTCAGGCAGGACTCAAGCAGCACGCATCCTGAGGAGACATGGCATGTTGACTGTGTATAGCGAGCGGCACCGGCTGCACCATGGCCGTGCTGAATTGATCGATGGCGAAATGAAGCCTTGCTTCGAGATGCCGAGCCGTGCCGATTTCGTGCTGGAACGGGTGCGCGAAACGAAGCTTGGCGACGTGATTGCGCCCGCGCCGTTCGGGCTCGATCCCGTGCACCGTGTTCACGACAAGGGCTTCATCGCGTTTCTTCGCGGTGCGTGGGACGAATGGAGCGCACTCGGCCGCAAGCATGACGCGCTGCCGCTCATCTGGCCGGTGCGCGGCATGCGCCAGGACCGCGTGCCGGAAGATATCGACGGCAAGCTGGGCTACTACGCGATGGACGCGGGTGTGCCGATCACCTCGGGCACCTGGACCGCAGTGAGCGACGCGGTGGACGTGGCGCTCACCGGCGCGCGCCACGTGAGGGAGGGCGCGCGCGGCGCGTTCTCGTTGTGCCGGCCGCCCGGGCACCACGCGGCGGCGGACTATATGGGCGGCTACTGCTATATCAACAACGCGGCGGTGGCGGCGCAGTCATTCCTCGACGCGGGTGCGAAACGCGTGGCGATTCTCGATGTCGACTATCACCACGGCAACGGCACGCAGAGCATTTTCTATCACCGCCCGGACGTATTGTTCGCGTCGCTGCATGGCGATCCACGCACGGAGTATCCGTTCTTTCTCGGGCACGCCGACGAAACCGGCGCGGGTGCGGGCCTCGGCTACAACGCGAACTTCCCGCTGCCACCGGGGACGGCGTGGGCGGACTATGCGGTGGCGCTCGACGCGGCTTGCGCGCGTGTCGTCGACTACGCGCCGGATGCGCTGGTGGTGTCGCTGGGCGTCGATACTTTCGAAGAGGATCCGATCTCGCAGTTCAAGCTGCGTAGCGCGGACTATCTGCGCATCGGCGAGGCGATTGGACGCGTGGGAAAACCAACCTTGTTCGTGATGGAAGGCGGCTACGCGGTCGCGGCGATCGGGGTGAACGCGGTGAATGTGCTGACGGGTTTTGAGTCGGTTTGACGGTCCTCGATCCCATGCTCCCATGCTCCCATGCTCCAGATACTAGGCAAAGCCACCTCCATCAACGTCCGCAAAGTCCTGTGGACGTGCGCCGAACTCGGGCTGCCGTTCGAACGGGAGGACTGGGGTTCCGGCTTCAGGGCGACCGACGTGCCCGAGTTTGTCGCGCTGAATCCTAATGCCATGGTTCCGGTGATCCGGGACGGCGAGTTCGTGCTGTGGGAATCCAACTCGATCATCCGCTACCTGGCCGGCCGCTATGGCGGCGAGTCTCTCTATCCGAGGGACCCTTGCGAGCGCGCAAAGTGCGATCAATGGATCGACTGGCAGGCAAGCGAACTGAACCGGGCCTGGAGCTACGCGTTTCTGGCCTTGGTCCGGCATTCGCCGGCGCATCGGGACCGTCAACAGATCGACCTGTCGTGCGCGAACTGGGCGAGGCATATTGCAATCGTCGACCGGCAATTGGACATGACCGATGCCTTCATCGCCGGTCCATCGTTCTCGCTTGCGGATATTCCGATCGCGCTGTCGATCAACCGCTGGCTCGAAACGCCGCTGCAGCATGCCGAATTTCCCGCGCTGACGGCTTATATGGCGCGTCTTGCCGCGCGCCCGGGTTATCTGGACTACTGCCGCAACGGCACGCCGTGAGCCGTACGTCTGTGCTGTGCGGCCCAACAACCATAGGCCCAAGTGGCAAGGGCAGCCTGAGGCGGCGTCGCGCCGTCGATGCGCTTTACGCGTGGGTCTCGGCGTGGCGCAGCCTGAACAACCCCACGATGCGCGACAGGCCGTGCGCCTGCTCGTTCAGCGTCGCGGAGGCGGCGGTCGATTGCTCCACGAGGGCGGCGTTTTGCTGGGTCGACTGGTCCATCTCGGCGACGCTGCGGTCGATCTGGCTGATGCCGGCGCTCTGCTCGTTCATTGCGCCGTCGATTTCGCCAATGACGCGATTCACGCGGTCGATCCCGGCGACGATTTCCTGCATCGCCGCGCCGGCGGCCTGCACACGCTGCGCACCCGTGCCGACGCTGGCTTCGGATGCCTGGATCAGGTCCTTGATCTCGCGCGCGGCGGTGGCGCAGCGCTGCGCCAGTGTGCGAACTTCGCCCGCTACCACGGCGAAGCCGCGGCCGTTCTCGCCGGCCCGTGCCGCTTCGACCGCCGCGTTGAGCGCCAGGATGTTGGTCTGAAACGCGATGCTGTCGATCACGCCGATAATTTCGGTAATGCGTGCGGAGGACCGGGCGATGTCGTCCATCGTGCTGACTGCGCTCGTCACGACTTCGCCGCCGCGCGCCGCTGCCTGGCTTGCCGAGGTCGCGAGCCGCGTGGCCTCCACGGCCGATTCGGCCGACTGCCTGACGCTGGCGGTCAACTGCGTGAGGGCCGCCGAGGTGGTCTGCAGATTGTAGGCGGACGTTTCCGTGCGCTGCGACAGATCGCGGTTGCCCATTTCGATTTCGCTGGTCGCCGTCTTCATGTTCTCCACGCCGGCACGCACTTCCAGCAGCACCGTGCCGATCTTGTCGACGAACGCGTTGAACGAGGCGGAAATCTGCGCGACTTCGTCGTTGCCGACCACCGGCAGGCGATGCGTGAGATCGCCGCTGCCCGAGCCGATCGTATCCATGGCATCGCGCACCTGCGAGAGGCCGCGGAACGAATGCGAGGTGAAGAACGCGGCAATGCCCACCGCCGCCAGCGTCAGCAACACCATCGCCACGCCGAGTGCTTGCAGGACGTTGGCCAGACCTGCTGTTGCCTCTGCCTTGTCGAGTGCGATCACCAGATACCAGTCGGTGCCGTGCACCGGCTGCGCCTTGAGCAGCTTCGCCACCCCGCCCAGCTCGACTTGCATCGGCGCACCGGCTTGCGCGAGCGAGCTCAGCGCGTCCGGCGTGAGCGCCGCGGAGATGTCGGTTGCCTGCTTGAGAATCAGCTTGGCATCCGGATGCGCGATCACCTGACCGTCGCGCGCCACCACGAAGGCCAGGCTCGAGGGCGTCGGATGCACGGCGGCGACCACTTCGCGCACCCCGTCGAGTGGTACGGCGCCGCTCAACGCGCCGGTCGCTTCGCCGTTACGGATCATCGGCGCGGAAAACGAGACGTAGGGCACGCCGGTCGACGCGTCGCCGTACGGCTTCGTGACAATCAGCGTACCGGCCGCGACGGCCGCCTTGTACCAGGGCCGGGCAGTCGGATCGTAGTCCTTGGGCGTGGTGCTGCTGGTCGAGAAATAGGTCTTGTCGGTCCAGCCGACGGTGGTGATTGGAAAGCCGTCCGCATTGCTCATATGCTTGACGAAGCCTTGCGGATCGCCGTGCTCGACCTCTTCAGCGGTCACCTTCACGGCCTGGGCCTTAGCGGCCACCCACTTGTCGATGGCCAGTGCATTGGCGTCGGCGATCGCGCTCAGGTTCTCCGCGATGGTCGCCATCGTATTGGCGCGCACCGTGACGTAGGCGGTGGCACCCGAGAGCGCGAGCGCGCCGATGACCGTAGCGGAGGAAATGATGAGGATGCGGGTTCGGAGTGAGGAAATCATGGTTTCCGTGAAGAGTGGGGGAGGCTGCTGCACGATCTGGAATGGAACGCCTGCTGCGGCACCTCGGCACGACCCGAGCCGGGCCGCGGTTTTAGGGCTACCTTCACGGACTACGGCGAAAAAATGGAGAACTTGAGGCGGCCGCGTGGGTGGCGGCGACGTTGATGTCGCAGGATTCGTTTGCAGACGAATGCTTACAAACACGCGAGCGAAATCCTTACGGAATTCTGAGTGCCGGATGCTCCTGCGCACCACGGCCCGATGCGCCTACAATGGCCGCTTTTGCGACACAGATTGAAGGTTTAACGATGCGGGTATTGAAATTTGCACTGGCGCTGCTGACGGCCAGTTTCACGCTCAACGCAAGCGCCGAGATGACGGCCGCGCAATACAAGGTCTGGGCGCATACCGACAACAACTCGGTCTACGCGGCCTACATCACGGGCACGATCAACGCGCTGGGGTGGGCGAATGGGGATCTGGTGTCGAAGAAGCGTCCGCCGCTGTTCTGCCCGCCGCAAAACCTGGCTATCGGCAACCAGAATGTCTACCCGTTGCTCGATCAGTTTTTCACCAACCATCCGGGTATTTCAGACGACTTTCCGATCGGCCTCGCCATTCTGCGCACGCTTCAGGCGGCGTTTCCCTGCTGATACCGCCGATCGTTTTGAATCAGGCGGCTTACGGGGCCGCGAGGGCCCCGCGAAGACTTACATCTGGACGAGCCCGGGAATCTGCACATCCGGATTGACGTCGGCGTCATAGTCCACGCCGGCGATCTCGAATCCGAAGAGACGCAGGAAATCGGTCTTGTAGCCGCTGAAGTCGGTGAGTTCGTAGATATTGTCGTTGGTCACCTGAGTCCAGAGCGCCTGGACGCGTGCTTGCACGTCGGGATCGAGTTCCTTGTAATCGGCGCGCAGACGGCCTTCTTCATCGATGTGCGGCGTTGCGCCGTACATGCTGTCTTTGTAAAGCCCGTAGACCTGCTCGATACAGCCTTCGTGCGTGCCTTTTTCCTTCATGACCTTGAAGAGCAGCGACAGGTACAGCGGCATCATCGGGATCGCGGAGCTTGCTTGCGTGACGACCGCCTTGAGCACCGAGACGCGTGCATCGCCGCCCTTGGCAGCGAGTTTTTCGCGGATGCCGATCACCTTCTGGTCGAGGTCTTTCTTGGCCGCGCCGATCGAGCCGTTCCAGTAGATGTCGTGCGTGATTTTTTCGCCGAGATAGGTGAACGCGGTCGTCTTCGCGCCGTCCGCGAGCACGCCGGCTTCGAGCAGGGCGTCGATCCACATCTGCCAGTCTTCGCCGCCCATGACTGCGACGGTGTTGTCGATTTCTTCTTGCGTGGCGGGTTCGAGGACGGTTTCCTTGACGACTTCCTTGTCGGTGTCGATGCCGCGCAGGGTGACGGCCTTGCCGATCGGCTTCAGGGTCGAGCTGAACACTTCGCCGGTTTTCGGATGCGTGCGTTTGGGGGCGGCAAGACTGTAGACGACCAGGTCGACCTGACCAAGATCGCGCTTGATGACTTCGATGGTGCGTTGTTTGACTTCATCGGAGAAGGCGTCGCCATTGATGCTCGTGGCGTACAGGCCTTTTTCCGCGGCGAATTTCTCGAAGGCGGCGGTGTTGTACCAGCCTGCCGTGCCGGCTTTGGTTTCGCTGCCGGCGCGCTCGAAGAACACGCCGAGGGTGGCCGCGTCCGAACCGAAGGCGGCGCTGATGCGGGCGGCGAGGCCGTAACCTGTGGATGCGCCGATCACGAGCACCTTCTTCGGGCCATTGGCAATGGGGCCGCGTGCCTTGACGTATTCGATCTGTTCTTTGACGTTGGCTTCGCAGCCGGTCGGATGGGTCGATACACAGATGAAGCCACGCACGCGCGGTTTGATGATCATGAAGCACCTCTTGTCGGAATTGCCGACATTATAGTTTGGGCCTGCTCGGCGGGGTTTTTTTGTCTGGTTGCCTTTTGGGGTTGGTCTTTTCTTGTTTTCTTTGTGGTTTCCTTGTTTTGTTAGTGGTCTATTAGCGTTGCCCCTGTGCGGGGCGGCACTCACTTCTCTTTGCCGCCGCAAAGAGAAGTAAGCAAGAGAAAGCGGCTCACACCGCCAGCTCATAAGCGGGTCCCCTGGCTTGGAGGAGGTAGTGGCGCATCTGGAATCCGTGCCCCCGCACACTCCACGTTAGTGACTAAGGGCTCATCAGCTCCCACTCCGCACTGCGTACGTCGCGGATGGGTATGCATGGGAAACCAGGGGTTTCGGGCGTGCGCGGTGGGGGCCGTCGGCTTCGCCTCGGCGAAGCACAGAAAATATAGGTGATTCAGAATGTCCCGCCCAGAGCTCCGCGCGGCGGCAAGCCGCGGCGTCGAATGCAGGACTGAATTCGCACTTCGAATGAAGCGCTGGCGCAGCGGAGAAGGGGATACGCCTGCGAATCGCTGCGGCGGGTGAAACTCGCGCGCGAAACCGAACAGACGGTTCCAGGAAATACGCGTCGGCGCGCGCAGCGTCGCCGGAAGTATGACTGCCTTGTCACTGACGCCGAATGCGCGAGAACACGGATTCCAGATGCACCACTACCGTGGCTGCGCGGGGGACCCGCTTAAGAATTAGCGGTGTGAGCCGCTTTCTCTTGCTTACTTCTCTTTGCGGCGGCAAAGAGAAGTGAGTGCCGCCCCGCACAGGGGCAACGCTAATAGACCACTAACAAATCAAGGAAAGGCCAAAACCATAAAAAACCACCCCCCAAACAAACCGCCGAGCAGGCCCCTGCTACGATGCTGCCTTTGTCAAGCAGAACGGTAACCCCGAGTGAAGCGCCTGATCCCCCAATTCCTGCAGATCCTTGAAAAAGGACTAACCCAGGCAAACCAGCCCATTGCCCGGGCCCTATGGCACCTGCGCCATCCCACGCTGCGCGGCATGGCATGGGCTTGCGCCGCGATCCCGGCGCTCTTCGTCGTGTATGTCCTGGCCCTGATCCCATTCACGCCCAGCATCGGCGACATCCGCAAGGCGAAAATCGAGCAGCCGGCCCAAATCCTCTCGGCAGACGGCAAACTGCTTGCCGAATTCAAGCCCTCGAACCGCGAGTGGGTGAAACTCAAGGACATCTCGCCAAACGTGGTGAACGCGCTCATCGCCACGGAAGACCATCGCTTCTATCAGCATTTCGGGCTCGACTGGCGCCGCACGGCATCGGCCGCGCTGCATACGTTTTCCGGCGACCGTCAGGGTGGCTCGACCATCACCCAGCAACTCGCCCGCAATCTTTATCCGGACGAAATCGGCCGCGCGCCCACGCTGACCCGCAAGATCAAGGAGGCGATTACCGCCTTCAAGATCGAGGCGCTCTACACCAAAGACGAGATCCTCGAAACCTACCTCAACACGGTGCCGTTCCTCTACAACGCCTATGGCATCGAGATGGCGGCACGAACCTATTTCGATAAATCGGCCGGCGACCTGAACGTGCTGGAAAGCGCAACGCTGACCGGCATGCTCAAAGGCAATAGCTACTACAACCCGGTGCTCAATCCGGAACGCGCCCTGCAGCGCCGTAACACGGTTCTCGCGCAAATGGTCAAATACGGCAAGCTCACGCCCGCGGCCTACACAACGCTCGCGCGCCGTCCCTTGCGTATCGATTTCGAGCGGCAAACCGAGCCGCCCGGACCCGCGCCTCACTTCGCACAGCAACTGCGCAAGTGGCTCGCAGCATGGGCCGATCGTAACGACTACAACCTGTATTCCGACGGCCTGGTCGTACGCACCACTATCGATTCACGCTTGCAGGCCATGGCCACCCAGGCCGTGACCTTGCAGGGCAACCAGTTGCAGGGCATTGCAAACTCGGCGTGGGGCACGCGTGCGGGTTGTGCGGGTGGCCGCGACCTGTTGCAGACTTTCCTGCGCGAAACGCCCGACTATCGCGCCGCGAAAGACGCGGGCCTCACGGACGACGAGGCGCTCAAGCGCGTCTCGTCCGACCGCAACCTGGTCCAGGCGGTGTGCGAATCCAAAACCCGGGTGCAGGCGGACTTTCTCGCGATGGACCCGCGCAACGGCCAGATCAAGGCATGGGTCGGTAGCCGCGACTTCAGCCAGGACCCGTTCGACCACGTCCAGCAGGCGCGGCGTCAGCCGGGCTCGACCTTCAAGCCGTTCGTCTACGCCGCGGCCTTCGAAGACGGCGCCAAACCCTCCGATACGTTTATCGACAAGCCCGTCGAGATTCCGCTGGCCGGCGGCGAAGTCTGGCGTCCGAGCGACGAGGACGAACCGAGCGAGCGCGCCATCAGCCTGCGCGACGGCCTCGCGTATTCCCGCAACCGGATCACTGCCCAGTTGATGGAAACGGTCGGTCCGAACAAGGTCGCGAGACTGGCGCGCGCCATGGGCGTGCGCGACAGCGAACTCGACCCGGTGCCCTCGCTCGCGCTGGGCACGAGCCCGGTGACGCTGAAGGAAATGGTTTCGGCCTACGGCACGATCGCCAACCTCGGCGGTTACGTGGAGCCGGTGATGGTCACGCGTATCGAAGACCGCAATGGCGAGGTGCTGGCCGAGTTCGCGCCGGTGGCGCCCAAGCAGGAACTGCCGGCCGCCGCCGCCCGCACGCTCGTCGACGTGATGCGCGACGTGGTGAGCCGGGGCACGGGTTCGAGCATTCGCAGCCGCTTCGGCGTTCGCGGCGATGTCGCGGGCAAGACGGGTACCACGCAGGGTAACGCCGACGGCTGGTTCATCCTGATCCAGCCGCAGCTCGTGGCCGGGGCGTGGGTCGGCTTCAACGACAGCCGGGTGACCTTGCGCAGCGACTACTGGGGACAGGGGGCGCACAGCGCCTTGCCGATCGTCGGCGACTTTTTCCAGCGCGCGCAACGCTCGAAGCTGGTCGACAGCCGCATCAGATTCGCGACTGACCAGACACCGGGCTGGTTTGAGGAACGGTCGGGCAGGTTGCGCGAGTGGTTCCAGCATCTGTTTGCGGCGCCGCCCGCGAAGACGGAGGCGCCGGTTGTCACGCGCAATCCGGCGCGACACGCGCCTGCCGTTACTGCATCGGCTTCGGAATCTGCGTCAGCGTTTGCGTCCGCCACGGATATCGAGCCGAAGCCGCTCCCGGCACAGCCGCCGCTTCTTCAAGCGCCTGTGCCAGCGAGCGGGGTGGCAAGCGGAGTGGCAAGCGGGACGGCGAACGGGTCAGTCGACGGTGAAACGCATGGAAGCGGCGAGCCGGCTCTCGCGCCGACACCCACGCCGGACGACAACGCGCCGCCGGACACAGGCGAGGGCACGGCACGCCCGCTCGTGGGCGCGTCGGCGAGCGTCAGCACTTCGCCCTGACGGAGAAGGGCCGGCGCCAAAGCCGCCGGCCCCGAGCCGCCCCCTGCCGCGGTTCGCCTTAGAACCGATGCGTCATACCCACCGTCGCAAGAATCTGCTTGGTTCCGGGTGCCGTCACGGTCACGCCCGGCCAGCTCACCGTGGCGGTGCCGTTGTTCTTCATGTAACCCGCCCGCATGTACAGACTCGTCCGTTTGGATAGCGCATGGTCAGC
Organism: Paraburkholderia haematera; assembly: GCF_905220975.1. Taxonomy (GTDB): domain Bacteria; phylum Pseudomonadota; class Gammaproteobacteria; order Burkholderiales; family Burkholderiaceae; genus Paraburkholderia; species Paraburkholderia haematera. The sequence goes on from NZ_CAJNBK010000007.1 coordinate 151,106, forward strand.
CCCCAGTTCAATGCTCGACGTACTGTCATGCGCGCCACGCACGCTGCGTTGAACGCCCGCAATCGTGACCGTGTCGGCCGGGGTTGCCTGGATCGTCGCGCCCAGCTCCGCAATGCTCAGCGAATGACCGGTCCCCAGGTGGGCGGCCAATGACCCGTGCGCCGGGTCCTCCGCGCGATTGAATGAGTAGTTGAACTGGAGGTTCACGATGCCGATCCGGTAGGCGAGGGCGCCGATGAAATGCTCGGTGCCCAGCAGGCTCAGCGAAGTAGGGAGGCCGGCGATGGTGACTTGTCCCGGATGCTGGTTCACGTACGCAAGACCCGCGTAGAAACCGTAGCCCGAGTAAGTGGCCGCCACGTTCAGCATGTTGCCGGTGGTGGCCGGCACGGGCTGGCTCACCGTGGCGGTGAACGCATACATGCCGTAAAACTTCAGGCCGTTCAGATCCGGGGATTGATACATGACCGAATTGCTGGCCCGCCCGGAATCGTATTGCGTCGAGAGCGTATTCCGATCGACCGCGAGGACGTTGGCCGAAAACGGCGACAACACTTCGTTCGCGCGAAACGGATCGGACGGATAGATGACCCGGAAGCTCGGCTCGTACTGACGCCCCATGGTCAACGTACCGTATTTCGCGTCGCTCAGGCCGACCCATGCCTGACGATAGAAGAGCGCCGAGGTGTCGGCGAACAGCCCGCCGTTGTTCACGTTAAAGCCCGATTCGACGTTGAACTGCGCCGACAGGCCGCCACCCAGGTCTTCCGTGCCCTTCAGGCCGAACAGGGAACCGGTCGAGCCGCCGCTCTTTTCGGCATACGAGTGGACGCCGCCGTTGTCCAGATACTGGATGTTCGCATCGACAACGCCGTACAAGGTCACACTCGACTCGGCGGCCGCGGCGCCACCGGCGGCAAGAATCAGCGTGGCTCCGCAAACGCCATGATTGATAAAACGCATGCATGTCTCCTCTTTTTATATCCGCCTGTTACGGACTTGATTGCACAGCCTTGCTGCAAGGGCGAGTGCGGTCTGGATTCATCGGCCCCGACCGGTCACGGTCAAAATGGCATGACCGTGCTAATTTCAAGCCAACTGACGGGATAAAGCCAGTGCATTGTTTTTATGAGAAGAGTGCAGAAACTGCATGAGATGGAGAGACCATGAAAACCTTGGCTAGCCCGGCGGAATGACGCTGTTCGCCCATCGCGCCAACGACTTGCGAAGTCCCTTCCCGGCATGGCCTGCCGTCGATTGTTAAGGCGTATGCAACAGTGTTTTCAGGTGACGAGGCTGATCTGGCACGCCTGATTGCGCATAATTTCGGGATTGACAAAACGGTTAAAAATGTAGGCGAATATGTTCAACCCTGTCTCAGATCACAGGCTCGATCAGGAGCGGGCAGCGCTCGCGCTGCGGCCCGGAAGCGCACTGTCGAGGCGGGCTCGCGCGCTTGTCGCGGCGCTGGCCGCGTGCGCCAGCCTGGCGGGATGCGCATCGGCGACCGACGTGGTCGCCACTGACAAACCCGGCACTTACACGGTTGCGGCGAGCGCGACTGGCGGTCGGATGGCCTGGGCCCGCGCGCATGAACAGGCAGTAAGCGAGGCGCGTGAGTTCTGCGAGCGTCGTGGCATGCAGATCAGTGTCACGACTGAAACGGTGAGCGGCGTGCAGATGATGACCGAGCACGCATCGTCAGTGAGTTTCGAATGTCATCCGAAGTTCTAAAAAAACGCGCCAGCCGGTGAGGGCGGCGCGGCGGGATGTGCGCGAGAGGCGTCTGCCTCTCACACGACGCACTCACTGCTTGTCGAACGTGACCAGATTTTTATCCTTCGTGTCCGCCACAAAAATAGCTAGCAGCTTCGCGGGTTGCGTATCGCTCGCGTTTTCGCTGACCGTATGATGCGCGCCGGGCTTTTCGGTCCAGTGTTCGCCCGCATGAAAGACGCGCACTTCGCCGTCGTTGACACGGCTGCGGATCGCACCTGAGAGAACATAGCCGACCACAAAGGCCTGTCCATGCCGATGCGGTAGCGACTTGCCTCCGGGCGCATAGTCGACGACAAGCGCCGTCATCGTTTTGCCCGGAACGTTGGCGATTGCCTCGGTAAACGCCGGCGTAATCGTTTCCTGTGTAGCGGCTGCATCGGCGGCGAATACGGTTTCGGAGATTCCCGCGACGGCAAGACCGGCGAGCGCTGCCGTCGCGATAAGCGTACGAATATTCATGCGACTACTCCTGGCTCAACGCCATAGCATCGTTGTTCTGTTTTAAAAGTGAGGCCGGCTCCGGCTTCGCCGGAGCGGCCCCGTTCGCCGCGCCAGCGGTATGCTCAGGCTGGCAACTTGCGAAACGCGATCGCGAAGCGGTTCCACGCGTTGATGGCGGAGATCAGCAGTGTCAGGTCGACCAGTTCCTCGTCGCTGAAATGCGGGCGTACGGCTTGCCACACAGGGTCGGGTACATGTTCTTGCGACACCAGCGTGAGCGCTTCGGTCCATTCGAGGGCGGCGCGTTCACGGTCGGTGAAGAAGGGCGTTTCACGCCAAACCACGACGGTCGCCAGGCGCCGCTCGGATTCGCCGCCTTTGCGGGCGTCGGTGGTGTGCATATCGACGCAGAACGCGCAGCCGTTGATCTGCGACGCGCGCAGACGGACCAGTTCAGTCAGCGATTTTTCGAGGGCCGATTTGCCGATGCGTTCTTCGACGCCGACCAGCGCCTTGATGGCGGCGGGGTTGGCTTTGTAGAAGTCGAGGCGTTGTTCCATGATTCACTCCTTGATGGGTTGGCCTCACTCAGTGGGCCGGCGAGTGAAGATTAGGACGCTAACTGGCCTTATTAAATAGCCAGTTTTGTCAATTTTCAGGTAGCCATTTTTGGAGAGTGAATCTGCCCGGCACACTAGCGTGCTGCGGGTGTTGCATCCGGTATCGGTGGGCGAAGCGGACGCGGCGTACCGGAATGAACGCGGGCGGGCAAAGTCATCGGCCCCCAACCCGCAGCGACCTTTGCCAAGCTCAGGTCCGTGTCTTTCAAATGGGCGTTAATGAAGGCCTTGGCCTGCTCGAACCGGGCACATCGGGACGTCGTGGTATTTGTGCGGTTCTTGTCTGAATTGGCACGGGCAAGGCGCAGATTGGCTCGCCTCGAGTCCGCGGGCAGCACTGGTTCAGGCAAGACCAGGAAAAATCGGATCATTCGGTAAACCACAGGACGTGCAGCACATCCGGTTATGCAGCAATGGACGATACTGAATCCCTTCTTTGGCCAGTTTGGCCTCGATAGGGAACTGCAAAACATGAACTGGATCGTTTACTGCACCGATAAGCTTGGTGCGCATGGGCTTCGCGATGCCAATACGCCGAAGCATCGTGCCTATCTGGAGACCAGGCCGATCGTTCTTGTCACCTCCGGTCCGCTGGTGGACGACGCTGGTGAGAAAAAGATCGGCAGCTTCTTTCTGGTGGAAGCGCAAACACGCGAGGAAGTCGAGGCGTTCAATCGTAACGATCCGTTCTTCGCGCTGGGACTTTGGGACGAAGTCAGAATTCACCGTTTTCATCGCCGTGTGGGCTGACCGAATTCTCGCCTCGCGTTGCACCGGCAAGGAAACGAACCGGTAGTTCGAACAGAGCATCACATAAGCCCATGCCGGGCGACGCGCCGATGGCAAAGAACGCGTTTTCGAGCAGGGCATGGCGCGATCGGAAGCACGGGACGCGGTGGTCGCGGGTGTCCCGCTGCGCGTTCATTAACAAAATTTAATGAGCATCCGGCGGCTCGACCGTTGCGTGAAGCGCGGCGGCGCCGGGCCGGTCCGGTCCGGTCCGGTCCGGTCCGGGAGCATCGACAGTCAACGTGCTGTTCCGTCTGAGTTCAGAACAACGCCAGTGCCGCTGTTGCCGTTCGCCATCGGGGATGATGTGTACTACATGTGCCGCCAATTCATGTTGGCCCGCGGCTTGGCCGGTTCGCAGCGGTTCGCGTCCTTTAATTGACATAATATAAAGAAGTTCTCTAACTAAAGCTGGCGTTACACCTGCGGGACCCAAGCCCCACAAGCGTTAGAGGGTAGCGCCAGCCACCGAAAACCCTTGGAAAATTTTTCCAGGAGACCAGACCAAACAGCGCGTGCCTCATCACTTTTCGCGCGCTCGATTTGCATCGCAAAAAGAATCTCTGCCGGATCGATTTCGCACAGATGGGCAAGTTTGATCGCCATCGCGTCATCAAAATGGCTACGGCCCTTGCGGTAGTTCGTGATGCCAGAAGGGCTCACGCCAAGCAACTTCGCAAGCGCGTAGTCGGACGGAAGGTCCCGCTTGATCTTCGCTAGATCAAGGTAGTGATCGCAGCTCTTCATGGAAAAACCCCTTTAATTTCAACCCGAAGCAAAGGTACTGCAAGTACCTTGCTAGTGCAATATGCAAGAAACTTGCAATTGCAAGGTACTTGCATGCTGCAAGAGTCTTGCATTATGCTTGCGCCTGTCGCCCGGCAACCGGTTCCCAACCCCGCCGGTGCTGGAATAGCTACCCAGCCGCCGGGCGAGTTTTACGCCGTACATCGTTCAAGGGGTTGAACAAGGGGAAGTCAAATGCAGCACATTTCGTTACAAGTCACACATTCTGGTTACAGACCGGCCGCGCTTAAGCGACAGGTTGTAGACGCTGCATGGCGTGCGCTTATGGACTCAATGCAGAAAATTCTTCGCAAGCGGACTTCGAGTGCGACGGGCGGTCTGGCAGGGGCGGACTGAGCCGGTGAATTGCCGGCTCCAATTGTCAGCCTCATTAAAGCGTGGCGGATAGACGCGAACGCCACGCCTTGATAACTACAGAGAACCAGTACCGAAGTGGAGATTTAATGTTGTCTATGAATCGGACTACTAACGTGATGGGCGACGAATCCGATGCGATTCGCCGCGAGTTGAATGCACACAATGAGGCGCAGCGCGCACGCTACCGGGCGCGCTGCGCAAGCATGTTTGTGATGCAAGCACGCCAACAAGCGCGCACGTACCTGACTGCCGTGGGTGTCGCATGACGGACGTTGATATTGAACAGGCGCAGCCGCGAACGGTGGCGCCGGGTGTCGTTGAGTGTGGTCCGTATTTTGAACGGCACGCGCGCGGCGGTTATTTCATGGTAGGGCGACGTCAGATCCACTGGTACGAGGAAACCGCGCCGCTCAGCTCGTCATACCTACTGACGCGTGACGAGGCGCTTGGCGCCGCGCTGCATGAGACACAAGGGCGCGAGTGAATCCCGAAATCGCTCCCAATGAGAAAAGACCCAGCCGTGGAGAGTTGATTGAAGACCTCGCGGCGTTTGGGGTCGGGGCGGGGGTGCTGGTACCCCCGTTCGTCGTTTACGCCCCGCCGCGTACCGCGCATGCGGACAGGGCTGCGGCCCGTGCGTTGGATGAATTGCGGCCCCTCCTAAACAAACTGGCACGGCGCCGCCGGGTCATTCGGTAGGAAATTTCATGAAGAAACGGAACCTCGATAAGCCAATGCCGTTGTGGGCAATCTGGCTGATTTCGGTCGTTGCAATCCTCGCGTGGTGTGGTGTGCATGGGGAGACGCAAGACCAGGAGGCCGCCTCGGCGCGGCCCTACGTTTGTAGCTGATAGGCGAGGGAACAGGGAATGTACGTCTATATCGAATCAGAGCGAGTCCAAGGCGACGACGGATTTACCCGTGTCAATTACACCGTGGGTTTCTATGACCCGTCCGGCGAGTGGCGGCCGGAATCCGATCACGGTTCACCACAAGAAGCGGCCCGCCGGGTGGCGTGGCTGAACGGCAAACCTGCCTGAGCGCGCGGCAAGTAAGCGATGTGGATCTACGCCAACGCCGTTGCGACTGAACTGCCGAAGCTGCCCGATGTGCAGAAGGCACGTAAGCGCCTCCCATATAAATGGTATCGCCGAGCATATCGCACGGCCGAGGGCGCCGGTCGAGAGAGCGCTCGCAAGAGCGGTGCGCCGAATCTTTTCGACATGAATGCCGCCGCGCGCACCATGGCCGCGTTTGTGGGCGAACACGCGCCTGATTCCATGCCAGTGCGCCCCGATGCATCCGATTACGAAATCTGCATGAAGGCGCGCACGCTCGCCAACGATTTTGTTCTTCGTGCGCTCGGACTCGACGCCAATCAGGCGCTCGTAGTCGCGGCCCGCACATGCGCCGCATATGGTGTGCCAATGCCGGCATTCGATGAACCGGCGCAACAGGTGCTACGTGTGAAGTGCGAACTGTGGTGGCGGCGGCAACTAAGGCGCCTGCATATCCGGTCGCTGGAACATTCGAATATCCGCCTGCATTACGTTCACTACAAGGCAGAGCCGTACGCGAGCGATGAAGCCGTGCGCCGGCGCATTGCGCAGAACCGACGCAACGCGGCCACGCTCGAAGCTGTCACGCTAGAAAACGAACTCGGCCACCGTTTCACGCTCGCCGAGCTGGCAGCAAAGAGCATTTCCAACAAGGCACTTAAGCGCGGCGAGCTGATGACGCGCCTACGCGGTTGTGAAGATCTCGCAGTCGCGGCCCACTTTGAAGGCGTGATGTTCACGCTTACTTGCCCGAGCCGTTTTCATGCCATCCGGCAATTGGGCAACGGCATCCGGTTCATTCCGAACAAAAAATACAGCGGCGCCTCGGCCCGCGATGGGCAGGTGTATTTGCGAAAGGTGTGGGCGCGGATTCGTGCGCAGCTCAAGCGCGAGGGCGTGACCTATTTCGGCATGCGCGTGGCAGAGCCGCACCACGACGCTACCCCGCATTGGCACGGCCTGATTTTCTCGAACGATGTAGACCGCGTTTGCGCGGTGATGCGCGCCCACGGCCTGCGCGATTCGGGCAACGAGGCAGGGGCACAGGAACGGCGTGTGAAGTTTGAGCGAATCGACAGCGCCAAAGGCTCGGCAGTTGGCTACATCGCGAAGTACATCGCCAAGAACATCGACGGCCATGCAGTCGGCGACCACAAGACGCAAGAGGGCTATATCGTCCAAGCGGATATGTGGGGCGAAGACGAAATTACACCATCGCAACGCGTGGAAGCTTGGGCCGCGCTGTGGGGCATTCGCCAGTTCCAGCAGTTCGGCGGTGCGCCTGTTGGCGTGTGGCGTGAGCTGCGGCGTGTGAAGGCTGAAGACCTGCCGACCGCCGAAGAATCCCCCGCAATCGTGGCGGCATGGCATGCGGCACAGAAGACCGATACCCATAAAGCGGATTGGGCGCAATACGCGCGCGCCATGGGCGGCGTTGCCGGCGAAGAACGCCTCATTTACGTGAAGCGCACCACGCAGCACAGGGAAGGTCGCTACGGAATTGCGCCGGTCAAAGTACCGCACGGCGTGGCGGCAACGGGTATTGCCTACATCGTGGACGGTATGTGTGCGTACTCGAAAGAAACAGAGATTTTTGTTCCGGCTACTCGCTACGAGTGGCGGAAGGTTGAGCGCAGCGGCGAAGCCGCGAGCACTCGGACTTGTGTCAATAACTGTACGCGCAGCGTTCGGCCAGGGGTGGCCGATCCGATTGCGCAGATGGATCGCAGCAACGAAATCAGCGTCGGTGGGGAAGGGGACGGCGCGAAATGGGGTCAATGGAATCTGTAGAGCGAGGAATTCCCATGACACAAATGAAGATCGATTGCCCGTGCTGCGGCGGCGAAATTGACGCACGCCATACCGAAGGTCTTTCTACAACGCTGCGGCGCATGTACTTCGTTTGCGAGGACTGCGGCTATCGCACCCCGGCGGGCTTTGAAATCCTGTTCTCACTGTCGGCGTCGTCCAGGCCGCGCGAAGGCGTGTCGCTCGAAGTGCGGCCGTCGCCGACGCTGCGCGGCGCGGTCAACGCGCGCACAACGATGAATCGGGAGAAACGGCCGTGAGATTCACAATCGCTTGCCCGCATTGCGACGCTCGCGGCATTGCGCGCGCGATGGAAAAGAAGTCGGCGACGGATTGGGAAATTGACTTTCAGTGCGATGACGTGACGTGCGGTCACACGTACCGCACGAAGCTCGAAATGTTCCCGCCTGAACTGCCTATACCTAAGCGGCAACGGCGAAGCAACACTGAATTGCAGTTTGATCTTTAACCAGCTCCAAGGGGAGCGAAACGGAATGTCTATGCCAATGAGAGCACCACCAGCACTACTCGCGCTCGCGCTCGCGGCCACCATAACGTCAACCTGTTTATCGATAGTCGCCGGATGGCAGCGGGGCGGGTTACTTACGGAGCGTGTGCTCCTGGTTTGCGTGGGCGTCGTGCTGGTCGTCGCCGCTCATTTGCTCCCTGCATTGTGCCGCCCGCATGATTGGCGGATTCGGGTGCTCGGCCTAGTGCTTTGGAGTGCCTGCATGACGGCAACCTGTTACGGCCACGCGGTGTTTTTCGTCATGGCTCAGAAACATGCCGGCGAGGTCCGCGCGGCGGCCGTCCCGGTAATCTCAGCTCCTAGTCGTAATCTGGCAGAGATCGCGAGTGACCGCGCCGGCGCCGTTGCCCGACTGGCCCGCGTGACCGAGCGTCGATGCGGCGGCCAATGCGCAGCGGTTCGTATGGAACGCGCAACTCTTAATGCGCAACTCGTCGCACTCGACGCCGAGTCGGCCGAAGTGACGCGTCGCGAATTGACGCTCGAGCGTGCGGACGCAGCGCGCACGACGGCGAAAGCTGATCCGGTTGCAGGGTTGTTGACCGCGTTCGGCGTATCCACCAGCCGGGTCGATCTGATAGTCGGTATGGCGTTCGCCGTCGTGCTTGAGGGCATTGCCTGCTTCTGCTGGTTGCTGGCGCTCAGGTTTTCCGACCGGCCCTTTGCGGTAGTCACGCCCGAGCAGGAAGTTAGTCATGGACTGCCAGTCACGCCGGTAACGCCGGCGAGTAATGCCGTCGCGCCAGTCGGTAACGATGCGACCGGACCGGAGAAGACATCCAGCTCACGGGCTTCTGAGAAGGTGGCTGACGTGACCAACGTCCTGACCGCGATCCATGACGGAACGCTGCGCGGCACGGTAATAGAGATTCGGAAGCACCTCGGATGCTCCCAAGCGAAAGCGGCAGCCGTTCGCAGAGAGATTGCGCAGCACACGAAGTCCATTAGCTCCGTGACTGACGCAATAAGCCGATCCTGAGAGATACGGCATGCAGGTTCGTCGCGGCCGCACATCGAGGCCTACGTCACTGCCTTCGCCGGCCACGATCGTGCGCTGTAATTCGATGTTAGCGCGGTCTGCGCTTATGGTCTTGGCGTTTGTTTAGAACCTTTGCATTTGAGTCTAAATAAGGGAATCGATTTGTCGACATCAATATAGATTGGGCTTCAAGCGTACCGTCATCTGTATATTTCTCGCCTTTTTTGTACGGAGTGATTTTAAATGACAACTTGTCCTTGAACCCTAATGCCGTCTTGGTTGCAACAATTCGACACCGCTTGTCTGCAGGGTTTTTAACGGTCGCGAGATGATTCGCCCTTATTTTTCGGTGAATGACTTCACACAACCGACCCATGTATGGTTTGTTTCGAAGGTGATCGCATTTAGAGTAATTCTGCCCGCAGATTGAGCATTCGAGATATCCAGATGTAAATCCGGCGCTCAAGAACGTTTGCGGAGGAAAAATTATCGACTCAATTTCTTCAAGTCGCTTCATTTTCGCGTTCAAGTTACCAAATCCAATGTGTGATCGAGCTGCGTCAGCGATCCCCATTTGCGCCGCAACCAATTGCTCCCACGCTTTATTTGGGTCGTCTTTTTTCAAAAAAATCCACATTCGCAGTTCGCACAATATCGCTCCAATCGCACACTCGAAGCCAAGAAACAAGTTTGCATCGGACTCGCTACCGTGGGTGATCGCCTGATGCTTGAACGACGTCGCCTCGTGCAGTAGATCTTCCAAGGCGTCGCAGCGTTCTCGTTGTTTAACAGTCATCCTTGCAGGCGAAAGATAGGCCTCACTCTCGGTAATTGCTACATTGAATTTGTCAATTATGGACTGCAAAGTTAATGTCATTATTTAAGCCTCTCTACAACCGCGACGACCGAATTTAAATTTTCCGGTGACCCTTCATAGGCAATTTTCTTGTAAGATCCGTCTGCGGATTCAATAACAATATTTAAAGATACCTTCCCCTGACTGCCGCCTTTAAAAAGGTCCGAGAGATAGTTGGTCAGTAGGCCAAGAATTACTGTAGTGAGATTGGGGTCTTGTGTTAAAAGACTTGCAGAGAACAAAAGGGTCGGTCCAAACCACTCGTAGCTGTAGTTTTGGATGTAAGGCGGTTGATGTTCATCATCAAATAATTCGGTGTAAGGTATTTTGTTGATACGGAGCAGCGTTCGAACAGTATCTGCTTCGGTCTGCTGGAGCAATTGGTCAACCGATTTCGCATCGTCCAAATTATCTGGCAGCAGCGATAGTCCATTGACTTTACCAAGACCGAGGCTTTCGAGCTTTTTGGAGACTGAAGCGACGTCGGTTATCTGAATACTCATCTACGTCATCCTGTTTAAATAGCTGGTTGTGGGTTGGGTAGCCGCCAAAATTCAGAATCAAGTCGTTCGCGCCCCATGATGCATGCGGGAAGGTAGCACGGTCCAATGGTTGGAGGTACTGGATCGCCTACAGACCTGTGCGCACCGTCCCTAACTGGTTGGCACGATGCGTTTTCGGTTGGTCCCAACTAAATATGGAACAAAGGGAGTAGGATGCTCTACATATGGTAGGGGTGAGCAGATCCGATGAACGACGCAGAGCAGGTAAAGACCTTCCAAGCGATGGCGGAAGTTTCCAGAAAATGGGTTACGACCCTTGATGCTAAGGCGGGCTTTTTGGTCGCCATCAATGGGGCATTGCTCGGGTTTGTTTTTTCGAGCGCGAAGCTTACGGATTGCCCTTTGCACTGGGTAAGAGTACCCGCGTATGTTGCTGCGGCCCTCGCTTTGGCGTCACTTCTGCTGGCTGCAACCGTCGTATTTCCGCGAATCAAGCTCGACGTTAGTCCGTCAGTCGGGGCAGTCACTTTCTTTGCCTACGTTGCGAGCAAATATGCCGAGCCTGACGGCAAACGGTTTGTTGTTGATGTATTTGCCATGAGCGATCGTGATTTGGCACGCGAAGCGCTCGAACAACATCACGCTATCAGTCACGTGGCCATGATCAAGAACACTCGGGTTACGCACGCTTCGACCTGCTGGCTCGGGGCGCTTATCTTCACCGTCGGAGCAGTACTCATTAAAGCAGCGGGGTGAGAATGGAAAGCAACTGGCGCAACTATACGTCCGACGACAGCGATGATCGGCTCCAGGAGATTCTTGACGCTCCGGCTGGCTCTTATGAAGAACTGGACTACATTCCCGATCGTGCGCGCCTTACTTACAGGAACGGTTTCTACGTCAACTGCACTGCAGTATTCATTGACATTCGAGGAAGTTCCAAGCTACCCGCGTTGCACACCACCCCGGTGCTAGGGAAGATTTACCGCGCGTACATTAGTGAGTGCGTGGCGTTGCTGAATACATTTCGGCAGTGCAAGGAAATCTTTATCGCCGGAGACTGCGTGAGCGGAATCTTCGATACGCCTCTGAATGAGGACGTGGGGGCAGCCTTGCTGGCCGCGGGATCGCTGAATTCGCTGATTGCCCATCTCAACTACCGTCTCGAAAAAAAGGGATATGCCGCAATCAGTTGCGGCATCGGAGTTTCGTACGGTCGCGCGTTAATGTTGAAATCTGGTTACAACGGTTCCGGGGTAAATGACGTAGTTTGGATGGGGAACGTCGTCAATGATGCGTCGAATTTGTGCCATCAGGGCAACAAAGGCGGACGGAGTCCGGTTCAGGTAGCGACCACTGTTTATCAGAAGCAAGAAAAGCGGGTAAAAAACTTCCTGATGCCAGTTGGTGGAAATCTACTCTATCCAGCTGGCATAACGCATTACGAAGGCGACATCTGCAACATCGGGATGCGCGAATGGCTTAACAACAAGAAAGCGGCCATACCACTTAACGGTTTGCTGTCGTTGATGTCAGGCCAAGATGCATTCGCGAACCTAATTAGCTCGCCACCCAAAACGAAAAAAGTCAACTGGATTTGACTCCCGTGCAGCGCGGCGTAATACGGCGCTGCCGGTGCGAAAGTGCCTCGATGATTTCCGTGCTCGCCCAAATCTAACCCAATATGCGACGCGCTGAAAACAATCTACCAGAGTACGTGCACTGCGGAAACCCGGAGTGTCCGCGACGGTTGCGACTCCTCGATTACAGTTAGGAAAAGGCACCTTCGATGCACATCATCCAGCCATTGCTCGAGAAGCAGCTCAAAGAGATTCCCCGTCTCATAATGAGCAATTCCATTAAAGAGAAGCTTCTCGCGGCCGGCGTCGATCCAAGCGAGACGCTTGTGGATCAACTTGTCGAACATTCGTTCAGCGGAAATACAGAACCGTTTACGTGGGACGACGGGGAGCAAACCGAAAGCATGGGTACAAAGAACGTTACTCTGTCATTCTCAGACGAGGACGTCGCCAATGTTGAAGAGACCTGTGCTCGCTTCCTCGAAAACATTCCCACGATGATCGAGGAGGTATCAGGTGATATTGCCAAATCCCTTCTCAAGACGTTAAAGAAAAACTGGAAAGAGGAATATTCCCTTCAGATTCGCGACGAAAAAGGTTTCCGACGGCGCCTGGAAAAACGCTGGGGCAAAGCACTAGGAAAGTTGCGAATGCTCCTGACAATATCCATAGAACAGGCTTCAGAAGCGGCCAAGACGGAATCTCCCGACCGTTCGCAGTCGCGCGACGTGCTACATCGTTTGCACGTAAGGGCATGTCAAGTTACTCGGGAGATCATCACCCTGATGGAAAACGGCTTTGCCGATGGAGCTATGGCACGGTGGCGAACACTTCACGAGATTAGCGTCGTCACCGTCCTTTTGGTCGAACACGGCGAGCCGCTAGCGGAACGTTACGTGGCGCACAGAGCGATCGAAGCGAAAGCTGGAAAGGATCAATTTTTGCTCTGCTATGAACAATTGGGTTACGCGCCGTTAGACCCCGACGAATGCCGAGAAATCGACGAAGCCTATGATCGCGCCATAGCGAAATTCGGGAAAGAGTTCCGGACGCCGTACGGCTGGGCATTTGGTTTTGTGCAAAAGAACTCGCGCGGCGTCGTAGGCCTAGGAGAGTTGGAAGCCGCGGCGGGCCGATCTGCGCTAGCGTCTCATTACAAACTTGCTAGTCATAATGTTCACGCTGGACCGCATGCGCTGTTTTTTCGCCTTGGTTTGATGGGCGAGCCAGGTTTGCTTGCGGGGGCTAGCAACGCTGGACTCATGGAGCCTGGACAAAATACCGCGGTCAGTCTTGCGCTGATATCGATTCTTCTCGCTAACGACCGCGACACGTTGGACGGCGTGGTCACGATGAAGCTCGTGCAAATACTCAAATACGAAATCGGCGAAGAATTTGCCAAGGCCGAACGCAAACTCCAAGAGGATCATGCACGCTATACCGGAGAGGCCGGATGATTGTGGCGCGACGGCATCTAGTCTCAAAACACTCAACATGAGCAACACACGGTGAAACGCATTCGAAGCCAGCGCTGCAACCGACGGAAACTCCTGCTGCACGCATCAAATTGCATCACTCGGCCGGCCTCGAAATCCCCCCGAACCCGGCACAAGCTGGCACTACACCGGCCGGCGGCCTAATGCATCACAACCGGCCACCCAAGAGGAGGGCAGGCGGGGAGGGGGACTGCGATCTTGCAGCAACGGCGGCTGACTCGGCCTCTGCAGCCTTCCGGCGGCATCGGACCGTCCTTGGTGGCTTCCCCGAGCCCATTCAAGCCCGTTGCAAGCCCGCAAAACGCACCCGCGAGCCACCGCCGAACGACCCTTACCCTCTTGTCGGCGCTATTTAGCTTTGAACTGTGCAAGCATATGGCGCAGGGCTTTGTGTCGAGTATGCTCACGTAAGGATGAACTGCGCGTTCGACTAACTCTGAACTTTCTGATTGCCATTCCACTGATGACCGCCCGCAACTTCACGACGTTTTATCTTGCAAAGGTAGACCTTCCGGTTGTACTTGAACCGCACAAGTTCTACGTTTCGGAAGCGAGAAAGAGATTACTGGCGCAGTTCAGTGATATCGAGCGCGAGGCGCAGGAAGCAGAGGCGGAACATTTGGAAACGTCCGGACGGAATTTTGATCCGGATCGAGACGATCCCGCAGACGCGTACGAGGATGCATATCAAAAGGGCGTGTCCCGCTGGATGGCACTCACCGAGATGCAGAACACGATCACACTCGCACTAACCGCTGGGATGTTTCACCAGTTTGACAAAGCCTTACGTGACAAGGCAGTCCGGGAATTCAGTCACTGGCTTGATAGAGAGAAAATTGGTCCAATTATTTGGGATCTTGGCTTTCCTCGATTAATGGAACTGCTTGAATGGCTTGGCATGGAAATCGTGGAAAAAGACTTCTTCAGGAAGCTTGATGCCTGCCGACAGGTTGTGAACGTCTACAAGCACGGCGATGGAAACGCGCACCGCGATTTGTCGTCCAAGTTCCCTGAGTACTACGGTCGCTTCAAGGAAGAAGACCTACCGTGGTTCCGCGCCCGTCACGAGGACTTGACGGTGAGTGAAGCGCAGTTCGTTGAATTTTCCGACGCTATTACTGCCTTCTGGTTAAATATTCCAGAGTACAGCTTTTGGTCTCAGTCGAGAGAGGCGCCAACGTGGCTGGGGCTAGAAATCAAAAAGCAAGAAAAACGGCTCGACAAAATGAACTCTACGTTGCCCGCGCGTGGTGGTCGAATCGACTAATTGCGCGCGAGGCTGACTATCACGATCTGAGGCCACTTTAAGACCTGGATTTCTGCGACGGTGTGCCGGCATCTGCCCGGTGGCGAACCATTTCCAAGCTAGGATTGCTGAGACGATGAACGCATCAAATCCGATTGACTACCAGGTGCCGCCTGGCTGGGGAGATGACCCGCTGTCCGAGTTCCAGTGGGCCGGGATGAAAAACGAGTTCGCGAGTTTCGTCCACGCTCCGGGGTGGCGGAATGCTCTGAGCGCGATAGCCGAAGATCTTTCAAAATGCTCGGCTTACGCTATTTCCGGCGCCTTCGAAGTTGATGACCCTGCGGCTGGTTTTCTATTCATGACTGCCCATAACCATTTCCTGGCTTCGGCACGTCTTGTCTCGTCAGGGCAATGTTTGTCAGCTTATGCAACCGGGCGTGCTGCGGTGGAATCGGCTTTGTATGGATGGTATCTGGCGGGAAAACCGGACGCTTGTCAGCGCTGGCACGACAAACCCAAGACGCGGGGCGAACGGAAGAAGTGGGATCAGGAATTTAGATTCTCAGCGCTCTCTGACGCGCTTTCAATGATCAGCGAGGATGCATCGAAGTGGGCGAAAGAGATGCATCAAACGGCGATTGATTTCGGAGCCCATCCGAATAAGGAAGCGCTCTATTCCAACATGAGGCTTGAGACGACCATGGAAGGCAGGCGGTTGACGATGGAGTTTCTTCATACGTCGCGGGCGGCCTCACTCTCTGCGACCAAGTTCGTAATAGAGACCGGGATGTTCGTCGTTACTCTGTTCGGTAGAGCCTACCCTGACGCTGATCGGTTCCACGGACTGGTGAAAGCGGCGTCCCGTCACGCAGAAGCTCTGCGCGCCCTAGTGGCTGAGTATGCACAGGTCGTCAAGGATGACGTGCAGGGCCTTAGCGCACCCCATGACGGTATTCCATAGGGGCGCCAACTTGGGCTGAAGTTACCCCGGGATGCTCAGGCCGCGGCGGCCGCTCGCTTGATGCTGTAGGGATTGAAGCGTACGACCTCATCGCCGATCCACTCGTTGAGTTGCGTAAAGCGGCGCTGTAGCGGTTCGATTTCGTTCGCACCGAATACCTCGGCCGCCGTATCTGCGGCCCCAAACCCGCCTGTATTGCTAGGCACCACGCCGATAAGCTGCGGCGGTACGCGGTGCGCGGCGAGCAGGTCGTCGCGTGTCACATTCTTGATGTTGAAAAACTCGTCTTTCGCCGTGACCTCGGACACCGGGATTAGCTGAATCCCTTCCTTTTTGCCGTTCGGCGCGTACATGAACAGGTTGCGGAAATTGCCCGGTCCCTTGCTGTTTTTCAACGCCTCGCGCAACGTGTCAACGTCCTCCTGCTTCTGAGCGGCATCTGTCATGTACAGGATAAACCCGGCATGCGATCCGTTCTCATAGTAGCGCCGGCGAAACAGCGTTGCCGACTCGTTCAACCATGCCGCGTGCAGTGCGCCGAGATATTCAGGCAGGCCATACACTTCCTGGTTGATATCCGGTTCCATCAAATTGAAGATCGCGCCAGGTTCGAATTCGTGCTTTTCCTGTATGCCGTTGACCTGAAAGAAGCGCTGCAAATCTGTCGCACGGCGCATGTACTTCGCCGGCGCCCGCTTGAGCGCGAGCGTGCCGCCGAGCCGGTTCTTTTGCCTCTCGATCGGGCCATTGCCAAACACCAGGAAATCAAGCGCCCACTTGTCGAATTCCTCGCGCGTGAGCAACTTGTGTGGAATGAAAGTAGACGAAAGCACATTGCGCTTGAAGTAAATCGCGGAGCTGTGATGCACGCCGGCGCGAAATGACTTCGCGAGACCTGCGAACGACACCGGCGGCTCAAACCATTCGCCGGCCGACCAGCTCTCAACGTAATCCAGAATCTCGGCCCGATCCATAACCGGCATCGGGTCGCCGAATGTGAAGGCCTCGGCCCGCGCTGGCGGTGCTGCAGTTGGCGCCGGCGCTGCGGCGTGCGTGTGGTTGTGTCTGCGCTTGCTCAATTTGAAAACTCCATAAAGCCTGTGTTGTTGGCGGTAATGCCCTCTAGCGGTTCATTGCCGAGCGCGTGAAGGCAAGCCCATGCAAGGTCCGCGTGACCGGTTTCCTCGCTGCGGCTCGCCTCATAGGTCACATGCTTTCCGCTCGCCGTCATGGTTTTTCGGATAGCCATGAAGGATTGCGCCAGGTCCGTCCATCCCGCATCGAACTCGAGGCGGCCCTTACCGATCACCGACAGGCCTTTGAGTACGAGCCGCCCTTTAACCTCTGGCGAGTAGTTGAGCGCGACCGCGTTCGGGTAGAACTGGCGAACGAGCTGATACACGCCCTGGCCGATACCGGTCGTATCGATCGCCATGTATTCCACGTTGAAATCCTGTGTGATGCGCCTGATCGCATCGGCCTGGGCTTCGAAGTCCATGCCGCGCCATTGCTCCTTGTGGAGCACGCGAAACTTGCCACCGGGCACCGCCGGCGGCGCCACCACAATCAAGCCGGCCGAGTCTCCGGACAGGGCAGGGTCATAGCCGACCCATACAGGCCGGTAAGCGAAGGGGCGGGGCGCCAGTGGCTTGAAGTCTTCCCAAAGCTCCCACGAATCCACCATACAGCGCTGCAAGTCGGCGAGCGGGAAAATCGATGCCGTGTCATCAATGAAGTGACACATCAACAGGTTGAGATATTCCTCGGGGCTGTACTCGAGCCCCAGCTCGGCAAGATCGAACAGATTGCAACCGCCGGCCACTGCGTCTTCGACCGTCACGATCTGGCGCCACTGCCGATCCTCGCAAAGCCGGCCGCGTGCAAGCGCCTTGTGTGTGACGTCGAGGTGCAGATGATCGGCCTTGGCGCGGCCGCGGTTGAAATGGTCGCCAGTCCAGAAGGAATAGGCCTCATGCTGCATGCTCGATGGCGTGGAGAAATAGGTTTTTCTCCACTTGCTATGCATCGCCATGCCCGATGCGACCTTGTTCAGCTTGCGAAAGCCGCCGACCCAGAAATACTCATCGAAATAGAAGTTGCCGTGATAGCTCTGCGCGGTGCGCGCGTTCGTGCCGAGAAAGTAAAGCATTGCCTCGTTGGGCAACAGGATCGGCTCACCGGTCAAGTCAACGTCCGCGGCCTCGCGCGCAAACTGGCACATGTACTGCCGGAACACATGCGCCTGTGCCTTGCTGGCCGATAGAAAAATCTGATTCCGGCCTGTCTCGATCGCATCAACCAGCGCCTCACGGGCGAAATACCACGTCGCGCCGATCTGCCGCGATTTCAGGATGTTGCGCGTGCGCTGATCGCGCTGGCGATACCAGACTTTTTGATAGTCGAACAGCGAATCGCGGAAGGCCTCGACGATCCTGTCGCGCTGCTCGTCACTGAATTCGTTGCGTACTGCCTTGGCCTTGCGCGGCGCCGTGTTGCGCGCCTCAATCGCTGGGTTTAGATCGCTCTCCCTGCCTGTCTCGCCGTACTTTTGGACACGCGCCATGCGCTCAACCTGCCGCATGAGCAAATCGACTTCCTTGAAGTCGCGGCCGTCTTTTTCCGGCTTGGCAATCAACACCGCAAGCCGCGTTTCTAACGACGACTCGATGCGTTCAATCGGCGTCGCCTTGTCCCATTCATCGCGCTGTTTCCACGCTTCGACTGTCGCGCGCTTGATTTCCAGATGGCGCGCGATCGACGTGACGCGCCAACCCTGCCAGTAGAGCGCGCGGGCTATACGGCGTGGGTCGGCATTCGATTCAAGTACAGGGGCGATTTCAGCGGTTTCTAGCATGACCCCAAGTTTCTCGCGACGCGCGCGCGCAAGCATCCCTGGGCGTCTGTACCCATATCGGGAACATGTGCGAACCGTTGAGCTGCGGCGCGCGCAAACGCAAGATATGGACTCACGCTTAACCAACCTCTAAACCCGCTGGAGACCTAACAAATGCAATTCCGCAAGCTGTCGCTAATGTCGTTCGCCGTTGCGGCGATCGCGTTCGCTTTCACGATGGACGCGCATGCGGCGACGCTCGCCGTGAGTAGCGTTCTCAACCATTCCGATTTCTTCGGCGGCCACCTCGGCGCCGGCGCGCTCGCTATTGGCTCTATTGCTACGGCTGGCGCCGGCGGGTCGGTCAAGCATGCGGCAACCAAGTTTTTTCGTATCGCCGTCGAAGGTGCGACAAGTGACGGCCGGAGCATCGATCGCGCATCGCTGGTGCAGATGGCGAAGAACTACAACCCCGACGTGTATGGCGCACGGCTGAACCTCGAACACTATCGCGGCATCATCCCGGATAGCCCGTTCAAGGCATACGGCGACGTGATCGCACTGGAAACCCGCGATGAAACCGGTCCGCTCGCCGGAAAGCTCGGCCTGTATGCCCAGATCGCCCCGACGACCGACCTCGTCGCACTAACGAAAGCCAAGCAAAAGATCTACACGTCGTGCGAAATCGATCCGTCATTCGCCGATACGAATCAGGCGTATCTCGTCGGCCTCGCCGTGACCGATAGCCCCGCAAGCCTCGGCACGCAGATTCTGTCTTTCGCAGCTCAGAACCCGGCGGCATCGCCGTTCGCAAGTCGCAAGCTGTCGCCGGCGAACCTCTTCACGGCGGCCGAGCCGGTGACGATCGAGCTGGATGAATTCACCACGACGCCGGGCATTGGCGCGCTGTTCTCCCGCGTCGCCGAACTGCTCGGCATGTCGAAGAAGAAAGACGCGAGCGACGAAACGCGATTCGCTGACGTAGGGCAAGCCGTCGAGACGCTCGCAGCGCACGGCAAGCAACAGGCCGACGCCGTCGCCGCCCTCACGCAAACCGTCGCGGAGCTGACCGGGCTGCGCGAAGCCGACCGCAAGGCATTCGACGAACTGCATACGCAGCTTTCGGCGACCAGCGGCACGCAGGCACGGCCGCCGGCAACCGGCGCGCCCGCTGCTGTTGTGACCGACTGCTAACCCGCATTCGTCCCTCTCACCGATCTAGGAGAATTTTTAGATGCGCAATGAAACCCGCGAAAAGTTCGATGCCTACGTCGAAACTGTCGCCAAGCTGAACGGCGTTTCGAACGCCACCAAGAAATTTGCTGTCTCGCCAAGCGTGCAGCAAAAGCTCGAGACCCGCATTCAGGAGTCGAGCGACTTTCTGAAACGCGTCAATATGATCGGCGTGACCGAACAGCAAGGCGAGAAGCTCGGCCTCGGTATCGGCTCGCCGATTGCCGGCACGACCGACACCACGAAACAGGATCGCGAAACGACTGACGTTAGCGACCTCGATGCGAAGGGGTACATCTGCACGCAAACGAACTTCGATTCGCACATCACGTATGCGAAGCTCGACGCGTGGGCGAAGTTCGCTGACTTTCAGGCGAAATTGCGTGATGCGATCGTGAAGCGTCAGGCGCTCGACCGGATCGCGATCGGCTTCAACGGCACTTCGCGCGCGGCAACGTCCGACCGCACGAAAAACCCGCTGTTGCAGGACGTCAATAAGGGCTGGTTGCAGAAGTATCGCGATGAAGCCGCAGCGCGAGTTCTGCACGAAGGCACGAAGGCGGCCGGAAAAGTGCAGGTAGGCAAGGGCGGTGATTACGAGAATCTCGACGCACTGGTTTTCGACATTCTCGCGAACATGGTCGATCCGTGGCACCAGGACGATACCGGCCTGTTTGTTTTCTGCGGCCGTGGTCTGATGCACGACAAGTATTTCCCGATCGTCAACACGACGCAGGCACCGACCGAAACCCTCGCGGCGGACGTGATCGTGAGCCAGAAGCGCATTGGCGGCCTGCCGGCGGTTAGTGTGCCGTTCTTCCCGCCTCATGCCTTGCTGATTACGCGTTTCGACAACCTGTCGATCTACACGCAGGACGGTGGGCGCCGGCGCAACATCGTCGATAACTCGAAGCGCGACCGTATCGAGAACTACGAATCGAGCAACGATGCGTATGTCGTCGAAGATTTCGGCTGCGGTGCGATGGCTGAAAACATCGAACTTCTGCCAAAGGCTGCGTGATGAAAAGCCCCGCCCAACGCCATTACGAACGCGTCTCGGCCGAACTGGCGGCTGCCTCGGCCGCGCCTGGCGGGTCGCTCGCGGGCGCGAGCGCGTACGAGTTGATGCTTGCGAAGCTGGCGACCGATCGCCGGCGCCTGAAGGCGATCCAGTCGATCGAACGCAAGATCGACGTGAAGCGCGCGGAGCTGCTGCCCGAGTACGTCGATTACGTCGCGGGCGCACTGAGCGGCGGGCGGGGCGCGCAGGACGATGTTCTTACTACCGTGATGATCTGGCGTGTCGATGCGGGCGACTTCGCCGGCGCGCTCGATATCGCCCGGTACGCACTGGCGCACCGCATGACACTGCCCGACCAGTACGACCGGCCGCTCGCGACTGCGATCGCCGAAGAATTCGCGCAGGCTGCGCTCGCCGCGTTCAAGCTCGGCGACACGTTCGACGCGGGCCAGCTCGCCGAAGTGATGACGCTGACAGAGTCGGCCGACATGCACGACCAGGTGCGGGCCAAGCTGCATAAGGCGCTTGGCAAAGCGCTACAGGATGCCGACAGAACTGCGGCACTCGATCACCTACGCCGCGCGTTGCAGCTCGACGAACGCGCCGGCGTGAAACAGGACATTGCCCGGCTCGAAACCGAGCTGAGCGATGCGGCCGGCGCCAAAGCCGGCCGCAAGTAAGGAGCCCCCCCGGCATGGCGGCGCCGGCTGACGAAACGCAACACCTGACGGAAACGCGTTTCCGACGCCGGCCCACCGCCATCATTTTCTGAGCCATGTCCCATGAGTAGCTTTCTCGCGACCGCTGAACCGACCACGCCCCAGACACCTGGCTCGCCGGCCAATGCCGCGATCGTCACAAACGACGGCTGGTTTCCCGACATCGACATGAACGCCTTGCGCGCGTCGATGCGGCTCGACGGCACCGCGACACATGAGCGCTTGCGCGACGCCACGATCGATGCGATTGCCAGCATCAATGCTGAGCTGGGCACATGGCAGGCCGGCCAGCTCGCGGCCGGCTTTGTCGATCTGGCCGCCGTACCGGCGCCAAACATCGGCGGCGAAAGTGTGCAGCTCGCGCGCTATCGCCGCGCCGTTTTCAACTGCGCACACGCGGACCTCACCGAGCGGTACCGCGATTTCGATTCGACGAAATCCGGTGGCCAGAAGGCCGAAGACCTCGAAACGACCATATGCGATGCGCGCCGTAACGTGCGCTGGGCACTAAGCGACATGCGCGGCCTGCCGCGCGCCACGATTGAGCTGATCTGATGATCGTCACCGCACAACAGGGCGACACCGTCGATTCCCTTTGCTGGCGCCACTACGGCCGCACCGATAGCACGGTTGAGGCGGTACTCGAGGCGAACGCTGGCCTCGCCGATTACGGCGTATTTCTGCCGATCGGCACGCCTGTTTTTCTTCCCGAGCTGGCGAGTGTCGATACATCGACGCCGCTCTTGCAACTGTTTGACTGATTGACACACACGGACCCAGGAGCCGACATGGCCGAACCGAGCACCACCACCCTCGCACTGTCGGCCGCGATCGGCCTCGCGAGCCTCACGCCGGGTATCGACGGCAACGCGCTGATTGGCGCCTTCACGGGCGCCGCGCTCGTCGTCGTCACGTCGAAAGATATCGGCGCGTTAAAGCGCGTCGCCTACATGCTGATTTCGCTGGTGATGGGCTATCTGGCCGCGCCTGAGATCGTCAACTCGACACCGATCAAGTCAACCGGCGTGGCGGCGTTCTTCGCGGCCGCACTGGTTATCACCGTGACGCTGCAACTGATCGATCGGGTCAAAACGCTCGACCTGTTTGCGATGTTCAGGAAAGGAGGGTAGGCCGTGCTGACTCCCGTTGCCTTGATCGCGCTCGCGGCCTACGTCGCCGCAATCGTGCGCGTGCTGACGTTTCGCAGGCAGGGCGCGCGGCACCGTCGCCATGTTTCATGGATCGCCTGGGCGCTTGTCGTCGTCATGGGCGGCTCGGCGATCGAGCTGGCGCTCCACGCGAAATCTGTCGGCATTTTCGAAGCTGGCTCGGCGGTACTGCTGGCCCTGTTTGTGTTTGGCGTGCGCGGCAACGTCGCGCGCCTGCTCTGGAGCAATGAATCATGATGACGCACCGTTTTGGCGACCACGGCGACGACGTGGGCCTGTTGCAACGCCGCCTTATCCGCGCCGGCTTTGCCGTAGAAGTGACGCACCTGTACGACGGCGCGACCGAAGCCGCGGTGATCGCGCTGCAGAAGAAAACCGGCCTGATCGATGACGGCGTCGCCGGCCCGAAGACGCTGGCCGCGCTCGCGACTGGCCGGCGTGACCCTAAACACCTCGCGCTGGCCGATCTCGTCGCGGCGGCCGACAAACTCGGCGTACCGCTCGCATGCGTGCGCGCCGTCAATGAGGTGGAATCAAGTGGATCTGGTTTTCTGCTCGATGATCGGCCGGCGATCCTGTTCGAACGCCACAAATTCTGGAAACAGCTACAGGCGCGCGGCATCGATCCGGCGCCGATCGCGGCGAAGTATCCGAACATCCTTTCGCAGACGGCCGGCGGCTACCTCGGCAAAGCGGCCGAGTACACGCGCCTGGCATCAGCCGAGCTGATCGACGCCGGCGCCGCGTACGAGTCGGCGAGCTGGGGCGCATTCCAGGTGATGGGCTATCACTGGCAACGGCTCGGCTATTCGAGCATCGACGATTTCGTCGCACGGATGGAAAACGGCGAAGCCGACCAGCTCGACGCGTTCGTGCGCTATGTGGCGGCCGATGCGGGCTTGCTTTCGGCGCTGAAGGGCAGGAAGTGGGCGGCGTTCGCCAAAGGCTACAACGGCGCGGATTACGCCCGCAACCTGTACGACGCGAAGCTCGCACAGGCTTATCTCAAGTACGCCGGGCCGACCAAGGCGGCCGCATGAACGCGTTCGCCGCACGTCTTGTTGCCCGCGTCGTCGCCGGCGTCGTCGCGGTGCTGCTGATCGTCGCCGGCGTCCAGTACGTGCGCGGGCTGCGCGCCGAGCTGGGCGGCGCACAGGACGCCGCCAAACGTGCCAAAGACGATCTGGCGGGCCGTGACGAAACAATCAGGCACCTGCAGGACGATGCGGCCGACAAGGCAAGGCAACAGCGCAAGCTCGATGCCGATCGCAACGGCATCGACGCGAAGCTCGCCGGCATCCGTGACGAAATGAGGAGATACAACAATGAAAGCGCAGAACTCCGCGCGTGGGCTGCTGGTGCTTTGCCTGCTGACATTGTCCGCATGCACGCAAGCCCCGCTCTCACCGGCGCCGCCGATTACCTTGCAAGAGTGCCAGGCGGTGACGCGGTGCACGCTGCCGGCGATGGCACCGACAACTAACGGCGCCCTCGACGACGCGCTACAGATGGTTAAGGCCGCGTGGGCAGCATGCGCGTCCAAGGTCGATATGGTGTTCGACTGCCAGTCGAAACTTAGGGCGCGGACGGCCGACCATGATTAAACCTGCAAGCCTACGCGCGGCGCTCGTCGCCGCAATTCCATCGCTGGCGACCGATCCCGAGCGCCTTACCGTTTTCATCGACGCCGGCCACGTTGCCGCGACCGGCACGCGAACGCCGTCATTTGAATACCGGTACACCGCGCATGCGATGGTGCTGGACTTCGCCGGCGAAGCCGATCACGTCTTTATCGCTATCGTCGAATGGGCGCGCGCCAATCAGCCTGACCTTGTTACGAACGCCGATCAACGCGAATCCGGCATTACTTTCGAAGCCGATATCCTCAACAATCAAACGGTCGATCTGTCGATCAAACTGCAGCTCACTGAAAGTGTCGTCGTATCGACCGACGCGAGCGGCAAGCGCACAATCAGGCACGTCGACGACGCGGCCGATCACTGGCTTGGATGATGGACAACGATCTACACGCGCTCGACAAGTGGGCAGGCGGGCTGCTCGCGCAGCTCGCGCCGGCCGGCCGGCGCGCTGTTACGCGTGACATAGCGCGCGAGCTGCGGCGCAGCCAGCAAACGCGCATTGGCGCGCAGCGCAACCCCGACGAAAGTCCGTTCGCTGCACGCAAGCCGCGAACAGGGAAGGGCGGCAAGCTGCGCGAGAAAAAAGGGCGCATCAAACGCGCCGCGATGTTCGCGAAGCTGCGCACGGCTCGCTATCTCAAGGTCGAATCCGATGCGATGGGCCTCGCTGTTGGCTTCGCCGGCCGCGTCTCGCGCGTGGCGCGCGTCCACCAGTTCGGGTTACGCGATCGTGTCTCACCGAAGGGCGCCGAATACCAATACCCCGCCCGGTCGCTGCTCGGCTTCACTGCCCAGGATCGCGAACTGATACGCGACGTGCTGCTTAATCACATCACGAAATAGCCCTTGTTGAGGGGCTTTTTTTGTACCCAAACCCCTTACGATTCCGATGACTCGCATCGCGCGTGTGCGGCCGGCAACATGGTCGGCATGGACGCTAACGAAATCCGACGACTGATTATCAACATGATCCGCAAGGGCGCGATCATGGAGGTCAATCACGACAGCAACCCGCCGACCTGCCGCGTGTCTGTTGGCGACCCGACCGACCCGGACGGCGAAGGCCTGCAAACGAACTGGCTGCCGTTCATTTCGGCACGCGCTGGCGCGACACGTGAATGGAATCCACCAACCAAAGACGAAAAGGTCGTGCTGTTCTGCCCGATGGGCGATCCGGCGCAAGGTGTCGTTCTCTGCGGCCTTAATTCCGACGATGCGCCGGCGCCAAGCAATAGCCCTGACACGCACACGCGCGCCTATCCCGATGGCGCGATCGTTGAATACAACCACGCCAATCACTCACTCTCGGCCACGCTGCCTGACGGTGCGACCGTGCTGATCGTCGCGCCCGGTTCTGTCACGGTGCGCACCAAAGAGGCCACCGTGAAGGCCGACGCAATGACCATCGACGCAAAAACCACGACCGTGACCGGGTCGATGCTCGTTAAGGGTGCTTTCGAGTTCCAGTCCGGTATGACGGGGTCCGCCGGCGCTGGCGGCGGCTCGACCATGAAGATCAACGGCGCGGCCGACTTCACGGGCGAAGTGAAATCACAGGGAATCAGCCTGCCGAAGCACACGCACATGGAACAGGGCGACGGTAAAGAAGTGAGTGCCCCGCGATGAGAGGCATGGACGCAAAGACCGGCCGTGCCATTTCCGGACTGGCTCACCTTTACCAATCGATCGCCAAGATCCTGACGACCTCGATCGGCTCGCGCCTGAAGCGCCGGCCGTTCGGCTCTGAAATTCCCGACCTGATCGACGCGCCGAACAATGGTGAAACGCGCGTGCGCCTGTATGCCGCGATCGCCACCGCCCTCATGCGCTGGGAGCCACGTCTAAGGCTTAACCGTGTGCAGCTCTCGACCGAAACAACCGGGACCGGCGCTGGCGTACAGGTTGTCGATATCGAAGGCACGACGATCGATACGGGCGACGTGGTATCGACCCGCATTCAGGTTGGCAATGGGGGGGCTGCATGAGCGTAACGCCAATCGACCTGTCACAACTGCCGTCCCCTGACGTTGTCGAGACGATCGACTATGAAACGCTGCTGGCCGTACGCAAGGCGCGGCTCGTTTCCCTGTATCCGGCCGCCGAGCAAGCGGATGTTGCGGCCGCGCTCGAGCTCGAATCAGAGCCGATGGCGATCCATCTGCAGGAGAACGCCTATCGGGAAATCGTGCTGCGCCAGCGTGTCAACGATGCGGCGCGCGCGGTGATGCTCGCCTATGCGATGGATAGCGACCTCGAACAGCTCGCCGCGTTCTTCGATATCAAACGGCTGACGCTCACGCCGGCCGACCCTGCCAACGGCGTGGCGGCCGTGATGGAAAGCAATACGGACCTACGCAAGCGCACGCAGCTCGCGCCGCAAGGGTTTTCTGTCGCCGGCCCCGAAGGCGCCTATATCTCGCATGCACTCAACACCGATGGCCGCGTGCTGGATGCCTCGGCGATTAGCCCCGCGCCGTGCGAAGTGCTAGTGACGGTCCTGTCGCGAGACGGCGACGGCACTGCGCCGAAAGACCTGCTTGACGCAGTAGCCGCGAACCTGCAGGCCGACGATGTTCGCCCGCTGACCGACAAGGTGACAGTGCAGGGCGCGACCATCAACCGCTATGCAGTGTGCGCGGATCTGGTGTTCTTTTCCGGGCCTGATCGCTCCGTCGCACTCGCGGAAGCTCGTAAGCGCATGGCTACTTACACGACCGAAATGCACAAACTCGGCATGGAAATCACGCTTGACGGCATCTATGCCGCGGCGCGTCCGGCCGGCGTTCAGAAAGTAATTCTGCGTAGTCCGCTTGCTGACATTCCGGCGTCGAAAGCGCAAGCGCCTTACTGCACAAGCATCGATCTGCGCGATGGAGGCGTGTACAGCAATGTCTGATCTGCTGCCGCCAAACTCGACCGTGCATGAGCGCAACCTTGCGAGCGTCAATGGACGCATCAGCGACATTACAACGCCACTGCGCGACCTGATGAACCCGGACAGGATTCCGCTTGAGCTGCTGCCCTGGCTCGCGTGGCACATGGGCATCGACGCCTGGAAAGACTACTGGCCCGAGCAAATCAAGCGCGCCCGCGTCAAGGCGGCGATTCCGATCGCACGAAAGAAGGGTACGGCGGCGGCAGTGCGCGAAGTCGTCGCGACGTTCGGCGGAAATATCGCACTACGCGAATGGTTCGAGATGAACCCGCCAGGCGTCCCCGGCACATTCGACATTGTCATGACGGTAAGCGGCCGTGATGGTGTGCCGGTCACGGCCGCCTATGTCGCGGACATCATCGCCGAGATCGATCGCACCAAGCCGGTACGCGCTCACTACACCTTCACGCAAGGCTTTTCGTTGCAAGGCTCACAACGCGTAGCAGCGGCTGTTCGGCCGGCCCTGTATCGCCGTCTTTCACTTACGGATAAATGACCATGGCCGGAGCCCTCATAAACATCACCGATGCAGGCCGCGCGGCGCTCGTCGCGCCCGGTAATACCGGCACCAATGCACACAGGATCGTCGAGATCGGTCTGAGTACGGCTCTCTTCGATGCGACCGATCGCACGCTCAGGAAACTGCCGAACGAGCTGAAGCGGATCACCACGTTTGGCGGCGACAACGTCGCGGCCGATACGGTTCACGTGACATTGCGTGACGACACGCCCGACCAGTACAAGCTGTATGGCCTTGGCCTGTACCTCGAAAACGGCGTGCTATTCGGCGTCTACTGCCAGAAGGCCGAAGACGGCCCGATCATGGAGAAGGCACCGGCGGCACTGCTGCTTCTCTCGGCTGATATGCAGTTCGTGACGATCGATGCGGCCCAGCTCGTTTTCGGCAATGCGAGTTTCACGAACCCGCCGGCGACGACCGAACGTCAAGGCGTCGTCGAGCTGGCGACGCAAGCCGAAGTCAACGCCGGCGCCGATGACTCCCGCGCCATTACGCCAAAGACGGCGGCCGCCCGCTATGCGGCGCTCACTGGCGCCACGTTTAGTGGCCAAATTATTCTGGCCGAAGGGAGCGTTTCGGTTCCAAGCCTGACGTTTGACAAGGACGGCACGCCTGACACCGGCCTGTATCACATCGCCGATGGTTCGTTTGGCATCACGTCTAACGGGAAATCTGTTGCCCGCTTCACGCCAGGCGGAACCGTATTCGACAAGGGTATTCAAGTGGCAACCGGCGTCCGCGCGCTGTTCGGCACCGCGACCGATGACGGCACGAACCTCGTGCAGATTGGCGGCAACGCGAGTACGCGCGGCGTCCATACGTTCGGCTATGGCGTGACAATCGGATGGGTCACGGCCGACGCGACGATCGCCTATTTCCGTTCGAACGGTCACGTATCGGTCGGCTCTGAAAGCACGGCGGGATTTCTCGACCTCTTTGCCGGCAACGTCGCCCGCGCCCGAGTCCTGCCCAATGGCCGCATGCTTGTTGGCACAACAACCGATGACGGCGTTAATACGCTACAGGTGAAAGGCCAGGTAAAAGGCTCGAATGACGTTGGTAGCCTCGTCGCCTCGAACGGTAGCGGCACAGGCCAAACATCGATCCTGCTGACGCGTGAAGGTGCCGCGGCCGACGAAAAGCGCTGGGAAATTCTGCATACATCGACCGGCGCATTCTCTATCCGATCGATCAATGATGCGTACTCGGCTGGTCGCTCGGCCATGGAGATAGTGCGGCCCACCGGCGGCGGTATTGCGGCGACCCTCATGAAACTGATGCTCGACGGCGGCCGCGTGCTCGTCGGTACATCGGCCGATGACGGTTACAGCCGGTTGCAGATAGCCGGGCATATCTCAGTCAACCGGGCCGCCGGCGAAGGCCAACTGGCGCTTGGCCAGAATGATGGCTACCTCTACGGCAACACTGCGGCGGCCGGCTGGTATTCGCCGACCAAAGGATCGTGGAGCTACAACTACACGCAGAAGAATCTTTACGTCAATGACTCTGCGGTATGGCATGCCGGCAACCTTGTACCGCTCGATGCGAACAAGGGCGGCACGCTCAATAACGATGTGACGTTCGCAGCAGGGAAGCGGCTAATTCTGAGTGAGGGGAGCGCTGTCTATCCGTCGCTTACGTTCATCAACGATGGTGCGCCCGATACAGGCCTCTATCACGTCAACGATGGGACGTTCGCCGTGACGTGCAACGGTGTGACGACTATTCGATTTACCCCAACCATCACCGCATTTGATCGACCGCTTACGGGGCCGACGCCGGCGGCCGGCGACGTGTCGACGCTGATCCCGACGACCGAATGGGTTACGGCGGCGATCGGCGCGGCCACGATCGGGCAAATCGTCATGGAGCCGCGTACGTCCGCGCGAGCGGGTTATCTCAAGGCTAACGGCGCAACGCTGAAACGGGCCGACTATCCCGCGTTGTGGGCGTATGCGCAGGCAAGCGGCGCAATGATGACGGAAGCGCAGTGGAGCGGAGGCAGTTGGGGCTGTTTCTCAAGTGGCGATGGCGCAACCACGTTCCGCATTCCCGAGCTGCGCGGCGAGCATCTGCGCTGCTGGGATGACGGGCGCGGCGTTGACGGCTCTCGCGCGATCGGGTCATGGCAAGACAGCCAGAACCGCTCGCACGCGCATGGCGCCTCGGCCGCGGGTGTTGGCGACCACGGCCACAGCGCCTGGACCGACACCCAGGGCTGGCACGGTCACGGAGTGAGTGACCCAGGGCACGCGCACGGCTATGTCGCCGGCAACATCGCAGGCGCCAACAGTGGCCCTGGCGGTGCAGTGTCGAACGGCAACAGTCAGGTCCGCTGGCCTGGAACAGAAGCCGCCGGGACCGGCATCGGAATTAACGCCGACGGCAACCACGGCCACAACGTTGGCATCGGCGGCGGTGGCGCTCACAGCCACGCAATCACCGTCAACGCGGATGGCGGTGCAGAAACGCGCGTTCGGAATGTCGCGCTGCTCGCAATGATCCGCGCTTACTGAGTTAGAGAGAACGAACCATGCTGATTCACCAATTCGACAACACGACCGGCGCCTATCTGAATAGCTGCCTGGCCGATGCGGATCCGCGCAACGATGGGCGCTGGCTTATCCCTGCCTTTAGCACGTCCGACACGCTGCCCGAGCGCACGCCGCTTTCATGGCCGTTCTATCGCGAGGGCGCATGGGTTCTGCTACCTGACTACCGCGGCCGTCCGTTCTATCGCCAGGACACCGGCGAGCCGACCGAGATCCTCACCGCCGGCAGGACGCCGGCCGAGCTGAACCTGACCGACAAGCCCCGGCCGTCCGATCGGCATACGTGGATTGACGGGGAATGGGCGGTATCGGCCGAACAGCTCGCACAGGAAAAGCGCGCCGCGATGATGGCCGAATTCGAGCTGCGCATGTCCAGGGCGCGCGCGCAGAACGCCGGTAAGGCCGACGCGCTCGCGGCCGGCCTGCTCAATGACGAAGAAACGTATTACTTCAAGGCCTGGTCGGCGTATCAGATGGCGCTTGTTCGTGCGATTGAAAGCGACACATTCCCCGGTTCGGTCGAATGGCCGGATACGCCGGCCGCCTACGTGCCACCGCCACCGCCGGAACACGAAGCGCCTGCAACCGACACGCCGGCCGACGATGCGCCGGTGCAAGAGCAAACCCCGGCTTAGTGCTGATTCACCCGGCCGGAACACCGAGCCGGGAAGACTCCCGCTTTCTCTCACCATAGGAGCTGTACAACATGGCGCAGGACTATCACCACGGCGTACGCGTCGAAGAAATCAACCAGGGCACGCGGCCGATTCGCGCAATCTCGACGGCGATCGTCGGCATTGTCTGCACGGCCGAAGACGCTGACGCAACCGCGTTCCCGCTCGATACGCCCGTGCTGTTGACGAACGTTATTTCGGCGCTCGGCAAGGCTGGCAAGAAAGGCACGCTTTACAGGACGCTGAACGCGATCGGCAAACAGACCAAGCCGATCACGATCGTTGTGCGTGTCGCAGAAGGCAAGGACGAAGCCGAGACGACCTCGAACGTGATCGGTAAGGTCACGCCCGAAGGCAAATATACGGGCCTTAAGGCGCTGCGTTCCTCACAGGCCTCGCTCGGCGTGAAGCCGCGCATTATCGGCGCACCATTTCTCGACACGCAGGCCGTAGGGACCGAGCTGGCCGCCACCGCCAGGGCGCTGAAGGGGTTCGCGTACATCTACGCCGCCGGCGCCAGG
Source organism: Paraburkholderia haematera (assembly GCF_905220975.1). Lineage (GTDB taxonomy): Bacteria > Pseudomonadota > Gammaproteobacteria > Burkholderiales > Burkholderiaceae > Paraburkholderia > Paraburkholderia haematera. The sequence continues at coordinate 182,736 of NZ_CAJNBK010000007.1, forward strand.
ACGAAGGAAGAAGCCACCGCCTACCGCAAGCAATTCAGCGCGCGGGAAGTCATGGTGATCTGGCCGAATTTTCTTGCGTGGGACGACAACGAAAACAAAACCGTCGAAGTGCCGGCCACGGCTTACGCCGTTGGTTTGCGCGCCCTGATCGACGAAGCAACCGGCTGGCACAAGACGCTTTCCAACGTGGCGGTCAATGGCGTGACAGGTATCAGCATTCCGGTTTCGTGGGATCTGCAGGACCCGGCCACGGATGCGGGCTATCTGAACGAACAGGACGTGACGACGCTTATCAACCGCAACGGGTATCGCTTCTGGGGCTCGCGCACCTGTTCCGATGATCCGCTGTTCGCATTCGAGAACTACACACGTACCGCGCAGGTGCTGGCCGACACGATGGCCGAAGCACAGATGCCGGTCGTCGATGGCCCGCTCAATCCGTCGCTCGCCCGCGACATTATCGAAGGCATCAACGGCAAATTCCGCGAGTGGAAATCGCAAGGCTACCTGATCGACGGTTCGTCATGGTTCGACCCGGAGCCGAACACGACCGATGTTCTGAAATCGGGTAAGTCCTACATCGATTACGACTATTGCCCGGTTCCGCCACTCGAAAACCTGATGCTTCGCCAGCGTATCACCGATCGCTATCTCGCCGATTTCGCCTCGCGTGTCACGGCCTGATCTACTAATATTAGAAGGAGTCTTAAACGATGGGCATGCCACGCAAACTCAAGGGGTTCAACCTGTTCCAGAACGGGGCGAACTTTGTCGGGCAGACAAAGGAAATCACGCTGCCGAAGCTGTCGCGCAAGATGGAGGAATACATGGGCGGCGGCATGAGTGGCCCGATTCAGATCGACTATGGGCAGGAAGCCATTCAGCTTGAATGGACGTGCGGCGGCTTCATGCCAGAAGTCATCAAACAGTACGGCATCACGAAACACGATGGCGTTCTGCTGCGCTTCGCCGGCGGCTACCAGGCCGAAGACAGGGACACTTACGACGCGATCGAAATCGTCGTGAAGGGCCGCCACAAGGAAATCGACCCCGGCACCGCGAAGCCGAAGGAAGACACCGATTTCAAGGTGACGACCGTGGCGAGCTATTACAAGCTCTCGATGAACGGCGAAGACCTGATCGAAATGGACTTCATCAACATGGTGGAGAAAATCAACGGCGTGGATCTGCTGCAGCAACTGCGCAACGCCATTGGTCTGTAACCCCTAGGCCTGTAGTCCCTCGCGCCTGCCCCTCGACCGGGCAGGCTGCACACCCAAATTCATCACTCGCACGGATAGACCATGAACACGCAAAACACCGCCTCGCAGGACCACGACACCGCCGCGCCGGCGGCAAAAGACCCGAACACGCACACGCTTGATTTTCCGATCGTGCGCGGCAAACAGACCATTACCGAAATCACGCTGCGCCGGCCGAATTCGGGCGAGCTGCGCGGCACATCCCTTTCGAGCCTCGTCGATCTGGATATTGCAGCGCTCCAGAAGGTGCTGCCGCGTATCAGCACGCCGACGCTTACCGAAATGGACGTTGCGCAGATCGACCCGGCCGACCTCGTTCAGCTGGGGGGTATCTTCGCCGGTTTTTTAATGCCGAAGGCCATGAAATCGAAACTGGAATCCCTGAACGCGTAGAAGACCCAATGGCCGATATCGCGACGGTGTTCGGATGGACACCGGCCACGATGGACGCCTTCAGCCTTACCGAGCTGATGGAATGGCGCGAGCGAGCGCGGCAACGTAGCGGAACAAATAGCGATGGATAACGCCCTGAAACTGCGCGTGATGTTCGACATGATCGACGGCATCACGAAGCCCCTGAAAACCATGCTGGCCGGCAACAGGGGGCTTGCCAGCTCGCTTAAGGACACACGGCGCGAGCTGGCCGAGCTGGGCAAGACGCAAAAGAACGTCGCCACGTTCCGCGAAATGCATGCGGGTCTGTCTGCGACCGATAGCAAGCTCACGGCGGCCCGCAAACGCGTCAAGGAAATGGCCGATTCGCTGCGCGCGTTTGGGCCGCCCTCGCAGCAGATGACGGCCGATCTGGCGAAGGCACGTCAGGCCGCGTCGCAGCTCAACGCCGAACAGAAGAAACAGACAGCCGGCCTGCAGGAAATGCGCGAACGGCTCGCCGGCGCCGGCATCGACACGCGCAATCTGTCGCAGCACGAACGCGAGCTGCGCACGAACATCGCCGCCACTACGGCAACGATGACTGCGCAGATGGGCAAGCTCGACGCAATCAGCCAGCGCGAGCGAAAGATGGCGGCCGCCCGTTCGCAAATGCAGGCCATGCAGGGTGTGGCCGCCGGCATGGCGGTCGGCGGCTATGCCGCGCGATCGACCGGCATGCATATGCTTGGCGACATGCGCGAATCGCTCGACGAATCGAAGAAATATGAAATCGAAGTGATGCGTATCCGGGCGCTCGGCCTCGGCGATCACGCGTCAGAAGACGCGGCGAAGTACGCACGCGCGATGAAAGTCTATGGCACCAGCACGACCGACAACGTGACGATGATGCGCGACGCGCTGACGATCTTTGCGGACGAACATCATGCGCAGATGGTCATGCCGACGCTGTCAAAAATGAAGTTTGCCAATGAGGCGATGTTCGGCGCGGAAGACGCGCACGCGAACGAAGAAAAGTTCATGAACATGCTGAAGGTGATCGAGCTGCGCGGGGGCACCAAAGACGAAGCCACGTTCAAGGACGAAGCGAACATGGTGCAGAAGGTGCTGACGGCCACGGGCGGCCGCGTCGGTGGCGATGAGTGGCGCAACTTCATCCAGACCGGCGGCGTCGCGGCCAAACAGATGCGCAAGGACGCGTTCTATTACCAGATGGAACCGCTTATTCAGGAAATGGGCGGGCACGCTGTCGGCACCGGGCTTATGTCCGCATACAGCAATGTCTATCAGGGCAAGACGACCGTGAAAGCGGCCAAGCAGATGATGGCGCTCGATCTGCTCGATAAGCACAAGGTCGAGTACAACAAGATTGGCATGATCAAGCAGATTCGACCGGGCGCGCTCGCCGGCGGCGACATGCTCAAGGCCTCGCCACTTGAATGGCTTGAAAAGGTGCTGCTGCCGAAGCTGGCCGCAAAGGGCATCACCGAACCGGACAAGGTCAAGGACATGATCGCCACGATTTTTACGAATCGGACGGCGGCGAATCTGTTCACGACGATGTACATGCAGAAGGATCAGATTCACAAAAACGAGCGGTTGAACGCCGGCGCCGATGGCATCGACGAAGCGAACGCGAAAGGCCAGCAACTCACGCACGGCCGCGAAATCGCAGCGCTCGCCAAACTGCGCGACCTCAAGCTCGAGATCGGCGAAAAAATCTCGCCGCTCTATAACGCCGCCCTCAAGGCAACGGCCGCGGCGACCGATAAGGTCGTCGGTTTCATGAAAGAACACAGCACGGCTGCTCGCGTGATCCTCGTTACGCTGGCCGCGCTCGCCGCATTGTTGGTCGTCGTCGGCACGATGACAATCGCGCTTGCCGGCGTACTCGGCCCGCTCGCGATTGTGAAATTCAGCATGAAAGCGCTGGGCATGGAAGGCGGCCTTCTGACTCGCGCGCTAGGCGCCGGCGCGACCGCATGGCGTGGCTTTGGCTCGGCTGCCATGTTCGCCGGCCGCGCCGTGCTGGCGACGCCGATCGGGCTGGCGATCGCCGCGATCGTCGCGGCCGTCGCCGTCGCGGCGCTGGTGATCCGCAAGTATTGGGAGCCGATCAAGGCATTTTTCGGCGGCATGTTCGACGGTCTGCTTTCTGGCCTCGCGCCGATCGGCGCCGCCCTCGGCGCTGTGTTTGGCGCGCTCAAACCGATCTTTGCGCCGGTTATCGACCTGTTTGCAGGCGTCTGGAACTGTTTTTCCCAACTGCTCGAACCGGTACGCAGCACAGGCGCTGAATTGAGCGCGGCCGCCGGTTACGGCCGCACGTTCGGCGAAGTACTCGGCGGGGCGCTGCGACTCGTTTTCCTGCCACTGGACCTGCTGGCGAAGGGCATCGCAGGATTACCACGCGTCATCGAATCATTCCTGGCCGATGCGAACACCGCGTTTAGTGGCGGCCTCGCTGGCATCGCTGCCTTAATTCTCAACTGGTCGCCGCTCGGCGTTTTCTATCAGGCATTCGCCGGCGTGCTGTCATGGTTCGGGTTTGAGCTGCCCGCGAAGTTTTCGGAGTTCGGCGCGAACATCCTTTCCGGCCTCGTCAATGGCATCACCAGTGGGCTAGGCGCCGTGAAGGATGCGATTACGGGCGTCGCCGACTCGACCGTCGGATGGTTCAAGGAAAAGCTCGGCATCCATAGCCCTAGCCGCGTATTCGGTGAGCTGGGCGGTTTCATCGGGCAGGGCGCGGCGATCGGCATGGAAGGCGAACAGGGCAGGGTAGCGAAAGCGGCGATCGGCCTCGCCACGATCGCGGCGACCTCGTTCGGCATGCCCGCGCTGGCTAACGGCGCAGCGACCGCGCAGGCGGCCGCCGTGCCGATCGTACGCGCGACCGTACCCATTGACACCCGCCCGCCTCTCGGAGCGTCACCAGAGGCCGCCAGAGCGGCGGGCAATGCGGCGCCGGCGGCGATCGGCCCGATCACCATCAACATTTATCCGCCGGCGGGCATGGACACGGCCGAAGTCGGCCGCATGGTTCGCGCCGAGCTGGAGCGCGCGCAGCGTGCACAGCAGGCGCGCAAGGGTTCAAGCCTGTCGGATTCGTGAACGGAGAAAAGAACCATGATGATGTCCCTTGACCAGTTCGTGTTTAGCCTGGCCACGGCGCCCTATAAGGAGCTGCAACGCCGGCGCAACTGGAAACACAGCAGCAGCTCGCGCGTAGGCGCCCGCAATTCAAGCCAGTTCAACGGCCCCGGCGAAGACACGATTACGCTTACCGGCACCGTCGCGCCCGAGTCGATCGGCTCGATCGCGTCTATCAAGCAACTGGCCGACATGGGCGATACCGGCGATGCTAATGTGCTGGTGGACGGCGCTGGCAACGTGTACGGCGCCTGGATCATTGACGGACTGGACGAAACGCAGACGTATCACACGCCCGAAGGTATCCCGCGAAAGATTGAATTTTCGCTGACGCTCAAGCGTGTTGACGACGACATGATCTCGATGATCAAACGGAAGAAAGAGAAGGCGAGCGAATAATGTTTGCTGCGCAGAGCAACGCAACGGCACGCACGGCCGACCCGATCGATCGCGTCGAGCCACAAGCCGACTACCGCATCACCCTCGACGGCCGCGACCTGTCGCGTCTGATTTCCCCGCGCCTGATATCCCTGTCTGTTTCGGAGTCTCGCGGCGACGAAGCCGACATGCTCGACCTCGTACTCGACGACTCAAGAGGCGATCTCGCTATTCCGAAGCGTGGCGCTGAAATCAAGGTGGCGATCGGATGGGTCGGCGACCAGCTCATCGACAAGGGAACATTCACCGTCAATGAAGCGGAACACAGCGGCACGCCCGATATCATCACCGTGCGCGCTCGCTCGGCCTCGATGACGAACGAAATGCATGAGCGAAGGGAAAAGAGCTGGCACGGGCAGACGATCGGCGCGATCGTGCGTGCGATTGCCGGCCGGCACGACCTCAAGCCGGCGATCGGCGATGCACTCGCAAAAATCCTGATCGATCACATCGACCAGACCCACGAAAGCGATATGTCGTTTCTGACGCGCCTCGCGAAGCGTTACGACGCGGTGATGAACGTGAAGGATTTGCGCCTGCTGTTCATGCCGATCGGCACGGGCAAGACGGTTAGCGGCAAGGCGCTAGGCGTTCTCGCCATTACACGGGCCAGCGGCGACCGCCACCGTTACCACGTGTCGCAGCGGGAAAGTTACGCGGCCGTGCGCGCGCATTACCACTCCAATTCAAAGGGCAAGCGCAAATCTGTCGTGGTCGGCGGGGAGAACAACAGGAACGTAAAGGTGCTACCAGAAGACTATCCCAACGAAGCACAGGCCCGCGCAGCAGCACAAGCGGAATACGACCGCACGCAACGCAGCCAGGCGACGTTCGGCTACGAACTGGCACTGGCGCGGCCTGAGATATTTCCCGAAATGCCCGTGACCGTGTCGGGTTTCAAACCTGAGATCGATGAAACGCCGTGGCTTGTGAAGAAGGCGACGCACACGATCAACGCCGATGGCGGTTTTTCGACCTCGCTCGATATGGAGATGCGCGACGACCCGACGACCGAGCGACACCGCTCACATTTTCGCAAGGGCGGGCAATGACGTACACCAGCCGATTTTATGAAGTGTGAGACGGGATGGCTCCCGTAAAACGGCGTTTTGGCCAGACTAACACCAGGCTTTTTTGCCAAAGACTCATGAACCAAACAGGTCGTCGACGATCCGTCGTCCCGCGCTATAACCGCCCATGAGCGCATCAGCTTCGCTTAAAAATGGCTTTCCTTGCGATTCGCCAAAACGCAACGGGGAGAAAACGGCAAGAGCGGCACCGGCCTTGCAGATCCTCACGACCGCGACATATCCCACGCTGGATAACGCACTGCGTCCGGCCTGCCAGCTGGAGTCAGCCTCGACGGCCACCTCGACATTGAATCCGTGATAGTGGTAAGTGCGGTTCATGGGCTCATCCGTTCCGCCTGCTGCGAAATCCGCTGAACGTCGTCAGATTCCAGCGTGCAGATATACCGGAAGAAAAGCTCTACGATTCCACGAGTAGGGATGCTGGCGGAAAGCGTCGCTATCTTGACCGGGACGAACCACCTGCACTTCGAGATTTCGTTGCTGGGCTGCACGCTGGCATGGTGCGCGACGTCAGCGAAAAAGACATGGTGCAAGGTGTTGAAACCGGTAAATTGAAAGAGGTATGTCAACTCATCAGCCACAAGCGTTGTTTCTTCCACCAGTTCACGTCGCGCAGCTTCCAGGGGCGTCTCGTCCCGATGGATTCTCCCGCCAGGCAACGCCCATCTTGATCGTTCTCTGGCAACCAGCAGAATCCGGTTTTCCCGCACACATACTACGGTCGCTCTGTCTTTCATTCTCTCCCTGTACGCTTGGTTTCTTGAGAATCAGTCGAAACCGGCGGTGATGTAACGCCGGCAGACCTTTATCGGGCATTGTAAGTCCTGTCCAAAATACGGCGCGGCAATCTCACAGGTGCTATACCGACAGACGCCCCGATGCCGAATGCGAGAATCCGTGAAGAATTGTTGTTTTCCCCTCCAACAATCGGGAAGATATCGCGTTAGACTGGCTCACTACGCGATCGGGCACTTTTTTGCTTATGCAACTCTAGCGTGCTGACCACGCGCCGGGATAGTTGAGTGCCAGCCGTGCTTAGAGGGTTCAAGCAACCGGCATCGATTCGCTGCGACGCCCGGCCACGCAAGGGCGGAGCAGTGGCGAAGTCGCATGAGCAACGGTTGGACGCCAGGAGTCCAAATCATGATAACGACGTTCACGCTGATCGATCTCGCTGGCTCCGTTGCTCTGCTACTGTTGGGCACCCAGATGGTTCAAACCGGCATGCACCGGGCATTCGGCGCCGGACTTCGGTCACTCCTCGGCAGGTCGCTGCGCGGTGGCTTCCGGGCTTTCATGGCCGGGACGGGTGCGACCGCGGTATTGCAAAGCAGCACGACGACCGGACTCATGATTGAGGGCCTCGCTGCTGAGGGGGGCGTCGGACTTGTGCCAGCGCTTGCGGTAATGCTTGGCGCAAACGTCGGCGTGACATTGATCGTGCAGGTACTGTCCTTCGACCTCGCGGCAGCCGTTTCGCCGGCCCTGATCCTTGTCGGCGCGCTGATGTTCCGCAAGGTATCGAACACACGTGCACACGACCTGGGACGCATGTTCATTGGTCTGGGCTTGATGCTGCTCGCGCTGCACCATCTGCTTGAGCTGATGACCGATTACGAGGATGCCCCCAGCCTGCGCATGCTGCTGGGCGCTGCTTCCACCGTACCGGTCGTCGATGTTCTGCTCGCTGCGGGCTTGACGTGGGCCGCGGACTCGAACGTCGCGGCTGTTCTGCTCATCACCTCGCTTTGTGCGCGGAACGTGGTTCCTCCCAATACGGCTTTTGCACTGGTGATGGGTGCGAACCTCGGCACCGCTATCAACCCGGTGCTGGCGGGCACGGGACCATACGATCCCACATCGAAGCGGCTACCGGTTGGAAACCTGCTCACGCGATTAATCGGCGTTGTGGCGGCCCTTGCGGCGCTCGGACCAATCGGCCGCTTCATGGTTACCATGGAACCGGACAACGCACGTGTGGTTGCGGACTTTCACACACTGTTCAATCTGGTTCTCGCCGGTGTATTCCTGCCAATACTTCCCCTCTATGCGAGCCTCTTAACCCGGTTACTGCCTTCACTCGTGGCGGTCGCTGCTCCGCAGCCGCCGCCTGTTATCGATCCTACCGCGAGGCAGATTCGGAAGGGAGGGGCCGAAACCGCAGCACCCAACGCACTTCGACTCGCCGATCGTTTTGGCGAGATCCTGTCGGGCACCCGTGCGGCACCGACAGATCGCGAGCGGCAGCTCATCGTGGAGATCCGCCAGCGTAGCGATATTCTGGATAGCATGAACAGCGCGGCAAGGACTTACCTGACACCACCTGATCCGGAGCAACTCGCGGCGAGCGCCCATCCGCGCCTCGATGAAAAAGTACATGTGGCTTATCGCGAGGGGAGCCGTGGAATTGGATTGAGAGAGGGCAGTGGCCACTCGCTCGAACACGTCGGGCCTGATGGCAACGCGACGACGTATTACCCAGCAAGCTCACTCTGGCTTACCTTGCAGGATCTCCAGGTCGTTCAGCAACTGGAACCCGCAGAGGGAGAAATGCAATCCGCCCTTACTACCTGTGTCCGTGGGACCGCTTCCTTCGATGACGTTCGCCTGTCAATTATTGGGGAGCCGGTGAACAGCACGCGCGTGGTCCAGATCTGCTTTGCGGCCAGGGAAATCCGTTCGGCAGACCGGCATGGCCTTCGCGAATGGCAAGACGCGCTCGGTACGACTTTCTCGGACGTCCCACTGGGCACTGCAAGGCTCGGCTATAACCGCCCGGACAGGGAGATGCAGGAACCCGATCAGTGGTGGGCGTCTTGCCATGTGCCGGAAAGCAGCATGAAGGCGCTCATCGAGGGCGTTGAGGCCGGCAGGCTCGCTGCGGTCAAGGTCGGCCTGTGTCTAAGGAACGTTTATACGTTGGGGCAGGTGTGTGCTGACCTCCCTGGAGAAGCGTATCTGTTCCTCCGGCCGGGCAAGGAAGACAGCACTGCGGAATCGCCGGAAATCGCGAGCGGATACGTTGTTCATCTCGCACTCGATTTCGGGAAAGTCAGCTTCGGCCCGCTCGACCACAGCGAGAGATCACCCGATGGGCAACAGCAAACAAACGTTAGCGAGGTGAATTCAATTAGTGCACTGGTGGACAAGCTCAGCAAGCTTGTCGCCAGTTTGAAATGGCTTGCAGCGCTTGTCACGGTCCTCGCTCTCGTTTTTGCATTCAAGAATCGATGATTGAACGGCGGCTCGCATTGCGCCTAGTTGGACCGAGCTGCGCGCGTTGTACTCCATATAAGGCGAGCGTCCCGATCGGGAGTAAGCTGAAAGTCGGCTCGATTCTGAACGGGAGAACACGGCGTGAGAACGCGTTCGAAACTCGAGATCTGTTTGCCGCTTGCTCTGTTCGTTGCGGCCTGCCTCTTGTCATTTCCAACCCTGCTGATCGCGTTCGCCTGGATGACGGTTGGCGTTATGTCGGTTGGACATCGCCCACTGGAGAGTTTCCCCACAGACGGAATCCGCCCGGAGTGGCTCAGGGGATACCGCGGAGCTTGCCTGTGGTTCTACCACATTGCCTGGTGGCCCTGGTACATGCGGTCTTCTCTTCGGGACACCGCTGATCGGATCGGAAGGCGGCTGTCGAGAGGGAAGAAAACCCCACGTCACGGGTCGGCGGAGCCGGCGAATGACCTGACGGATGAAAAGAGCGAGGAGGGCAGTGAGGGCGGCAGTGATTCGAAAAGGCGTGATTGACTGGGTCTCGACATATAAGCGTGCAACGAGACTCATTTAGGGGGCGGCGAAGTATGACGGCGGGCGGCTAGGTCCTGCACCTTTTGATCGTCACAGATTTGTCCTACGATAGAAAAATTGAAGCACCACAGTCCGCTCGCCGAGCGATGACAAGGAGCGAGATACCATGCACGCTGAATCTGTGGAGTACAAGACATCGACGATCATGCCTCTAGCCCCGGTTTCCATCCCAGGCTACGCAGCAACAGCGATAGTCACGCACCGAAACGGCAAACGCGTAGCGTTTGGCATTCTTGGTTACTTCGCATCCGAAAGCGCGGCATGCATGTTTGCCGTTGAATACGCAAAAGCCCATATCGATGGTCGGCGACACCCAAAGCCGCCGTTTTCCCTTCGGTAACCGTGCGGATGACTCGCGCACACTCTTGGGCGGTTCCGAATGTATAAAAAGAAGCCGCAGACATTGCTGCGGCCCGAAACACACACGTCGCGCAAGTGGCGCTGGCGTTGGTTCCATCGTACACCTGCGTGCAACTGTTATCGATCCTCGCCAGTGCTTCCGCACATCGACAATCAAAAGATGCCCGTTCAGGAATATTGGGCGTAGCGCCCGCGCGTCTCAGCTAAAACATTGAGCCTTACAACCAGGTGCGGCAAACAGCGCGCATCTAGGGAAATGGCAGTGCAACAGGCCGGGCGCGGGACAGATGGATGTACCCAAGGGTATCGGCGAAGCTCGTCGGCAGGGACTGTTGAAAAAGAAGTCAAGTTGATTTAAACTTATATTTAACTTATAATTGCGTCATGAACGCAATCAACTGGACCCAGAAAGCGGCAAAACAATTGCGCAAGCTCGACCGGCAGCATCAGGTTGCGATTCGTGACGGCGTGAGCACTCTGGCCGCGATGCCAGATTGCCAGAGCGTGAAAGCGCTGACCGATCACGAATACGGCTACCGGCTCCGCGTCGGCAATTACCGGGTCTTGTTCAACTGGGACGGCGCTATCAAGGTCGTCGAGATTGAGGAAGTGAGGAAACGCAATGAACGCACGTACTAACATTCAGGTTATCAACGGACCGGACGGCAAGCCCGCCTATGTCGTGATTCCGTACGCGGAGTATGTCGCCGAGCATAGTGCTGAACGCGGCCTGATTCCGCACGAAGTCGTGAGCCTGACGGTTGACGGTGCGACGCCGGCTCGCGCCTGGCGCGAGCATCTTGGCCTGACGCAAGTTGAGGTCGCTGCACGTATGGGCATCAGTCAATCGGCCTACGCACAACAGGAAGGCAGCGATCGCTTGCGCAAGGCTTCACGTGAAAAGATCGCGACTGCGCTCGGTATCACGGCGGCTCAGCTCGATTTCTGACCGTTCCCAAACCATCCAGATTACATGGGGCGCTAGACGCCCCATTTTTCTGCCCGTACGTCCATCGGCCGTCACGATGCTGTTTTGTCGTGCACGTACGCCGGCGGACCGATGCCCGCAAACATCCGGCCAGAGCGCCACATTCGTGGCAGCTCGACGGCCTGCGTACGCCAGCGCGCGAGTACAGCCGCGAACGTGCCTTCACGCTTGGCACGTCGGATTTTTTCAACTACGTTCCAGCCGCGCACATATAGCGCGAAGCTGCGCCTGCTGGAAAGGTAATGCGGGGCATGAACGCCGACCCACGCAAGCAGTTCAGCCGGCGGGACGTCCGGAGCTGCGGGATCGGGTTCGATATTGGCCACTACAGGCGTTTCGTCGGCCGTCATACCGTCGCAGGAACTGCCTTGCGTCGCCGAGGTTTCAAGCGCGAGCAGGCGAAGCATTTCGATGCGATGCCACGGTATGGGCGAACGGCCAGCGACGTAGTTGCGGATCGTGCGCGAGCAACAGCGCAATGTTCGGGCGACTGCGGCGATTGAAAGACCGTTGGTTAGGGCGAGAAACTCTTGCAGGCAGCCATGCCGTTGTTCTGCAGACACCTGGAATCCTGCTGGAAATCGGAAGCGGCGCGTAATCTAACGTAAACGTTACAAAACTTACAAATAGATACAGCCGCCGGCCGAATGTAGTCCGAGGTGAGCAAGTTAGAGAACTTCAATTTGACATAATATAAATTATCAACATCAGTGGTGTAGAGGCTAAGCTGTAATGTCGTACCTGGGCAAAGCTGAAACGTCGCATGTCATGCTGGCTGACCTTTGACGGGAGGCTCGCATGACGACATCCGGGACGATCACCATGACGATGCGCGAGGTTGACCGGCTCAGGACGATCCAGTCGGTGGTCGATGGCGTGCTGATGCCGTGGCAGGCTGCGGAGCGGCTCCATCTGAGCCGGCGCCAGGTCGAACGGCTGACGGTGCGTTATCGCAGCCAGGGCGCCTCGGGGCTGCTGTCACGGCATCGCGGGCACCCGAGCAACTACCAGCTTGCAGACGGCGTGGCTGAGCGCGCGTTGAACCTGATCCGGGACTGCTACGGCGATTTTGGGCCGACGCTGGCCTGCGAGAAACTGCGCGAGTGTCACGGGCTGGCGCTGTCGAAGGAAACGGTGCGTCACCTGATGACGGAGGCCGGCCTGTGGATCCCGCGCAAACAGCGGCCGCCGAAGATCTACCAGCCCAGAAGCCGTCGTGCGTGTCTGGGCGAGCTGGTGCAGATCGACGGCAGCGATCACCGCTGGTTCGAGGAACGCGCGCCGGCGTGCACGCTGCTGGTGTATGTCGACGATGCGACCAGCCGGCTGATGGCGCTGCACTTCACGGCGACGGAGTCGACGTTCAGCTACTTCGAGGTGACCCGGGCATATCTGGAACAGCACGGCAAGCCGGTGGCGTTCTACAGTGACAAGGCCAGCGTATTCCGCTCGACGCAGACGGCAACGACCGGCGGCAAGGGCGTGACACACTTCGGCCGGGCGATGTTCGAACTGAACATTGACGGACTGTGCGCGAATTCGAGTCAGGCCAAGGGGCGCGTCGAGCGCGCGAACCTGACGTTGCAGGACCGGCTGGTCAAGGAACTGCGGCTGCGTGGCATTGACACGCGGGACGCGGCCAACGCTTATGCGCCCCGCTTCATCGCCGACTACAACATGCGCTTCGGCAAGGCCCCGAAGAGTGCATTCAACGCACACCGACCGTTGCGTGCAGACGAGAATCTCGACACCATCCTGACGTGGCGTGAACCGCGTCGGGTCACGCGTTCGCTGACCCTGCAGTATGACCGGGTGATCTATCTGCTGGACGATACGGACGCGAACCGCAGGCTGGTGGGACGCTACATTGATGTGTACGAGTATCCGGACGGACGCATCGAGATCCGCGCGGATGGCATCGCCCTTCCCTGCACGCCCTATGACCGGCTCTCGGAGATCGACCAGGGCGCGGTGGTCGATCACAAGCGGCTGGGTCACGTGCTACAGGTCGCGCAGTTGATCCAGGCGGATCGCGATAACCGCCGTGCGTCAGGTTCGCCATCACGAACCAATCAGGGGCAGGCGCCAAAGTTAAAGGAGCGCAAGGCTGGCACAAGGAAGCAGCGGGAAATCACCGTTGAGGATCTGAACACCGCGATTGGCAGAACGACGGCCAGCCTCCAGGACCCTGTGCTCAAAACCTCGTCAAAGAGATAACAAAGGCACAAACCACGACATTTCTACTTTGCTGCCGCTACGACACTTCAGAATGGCTTTGACAAGTGGTGTAGAGGCTAAGTTGTAATGTCCGCTTTTAGCTAGGTTCAGATGTCCGCTTTTGGGCGGCATAAGCTTACCCGGCGTCGATCCTCCGGCGCCGGCGGCTGTGGCGCATGCTGCGGGACGATCACCCTCTACCGAAGACCCAGTCGTCGATTAGCAGGCTAACCGCCTACGCTGAACACATCAGCGCTTTGAACAGAATGCGCACGTGCGCAATTCCGTCGCAGCGGTGGCCTGAAAGCAAGGTCTTGGATCGAGAATACGGCCGACAGACGCACATAAAACAAAACGGCCGAGTCTTTCCTGCCGATACAGGCAGGAAAGACTCGGCCGAAAACTGCGCGATTGACGAAAATCGCGCGCTAACACCCAGTATTACAAACCGCTTGCTGCGCCCGAACGAGACGTTCCGTCAGCAGCACCGCCGTATCCTGAAACGGGGGCTTGGGCTGTGGCGTTCTGGGCGGCAACTTTTGCTTCAGCAGCCTGGATGTTCTCCGGGTAGTGAATCCAGTCGTGCGGATCGTAGCCAGCCTGCTCGAGCTGCGCCAGTTCGGCGCGCACCTGCGCCCGACTTACCGGCTGACTTGACTGCGCGAACGACGCTACGGGTGCTGCAAAAAGAGCAGCAATAAGGACTATCCTGGTGACCGACTTCATGATGACTTACCTCTACGATTTTTTTGGTGGCGCTACAAAGAAGCTTCTCTGCCACGATTGAGCCTAGTCTAAAGAGTCGCAATCATTAGGGTAAGTACTAATTTTTCCAAATCTCTGTTGCAGATGCAGCAACAATCGGCCAACAGGCTGTCGACTATTCAGGTCCGAAATCCGCAAGCCTAAGACTTATTGCGCGGCGGAAGGCGCTGCTTTCCCCTTCGCGTTGCGTCTTAACGAAGCGCTAAGGGCCGATCCCGACAACGCTTATTACCGTTGGCTGATAGGCAGTGATCAAGACGGCGTGATCGGACGCGCTCGAGCCGATGCGGACCTTCCCATGAAAATGGCGATGGTTCGCCAACGCCGTCAAAGCCGCCGCTAATCCTTCCGCGAATTTCCAGGCGGAACGGTCCGAACCTGGCGTATCGAGCAGGCCGACAAACACCCGCGACACCGCATCAGAAAAATTCTTGCATATATCTGCATTATCAGATAATGTCTCATCAGAAATAGCCGTGACGTGGATGCTGGCCCACTTGCCCGTAGGCCAGCGCGGGCCGCCGGACAGATTTCCTGGGCGAATGGCGCTTATTTTTTTGCTCATATATCTGACTAATCAGATATTGTGGTTGCCGAGAAATGGGCAGCCAACCTCCGGATCAACTTACAGGATGCAAGATGAACCCGTCGACAACTACAGGCGCTCCGGCGCCATTGACTGGTGCAAGATTCGCACTTGGCACGCTCGCCGTGGCACTCGCCACTTTCATGAACGTGCTGGACTCATCGATCGCGAACGTCGCGATTCCGACCATATCCGGTAACCTGGGCGTGTCGATCGACGAAGGCACGTGGGTCATCACCCTGTTCGCCGCGGCCAACGCCATATCAATTCCGTTGACCGGGTGGCTCACGCAGCGTGTGGGGCAGGTCAAGCTGTTCGTCTGGGCGATCCTGCTATTCGTCTTCTCGTCGTGGTTGTGCGGGCTGGCCCCCACCCTGCCGGTGCTGCTGGCGGCCCGGATACTGCAGGGCGCGGTCGCGGGACCGCTCGTGCCACTGTCGCAGGCGATGCTGCTCGGCTCGTTTCCGAAAGAAAAGAGCTCGAGTGCGCTGTCGCTCTGGGCGATGACGGCCACTGTCGGTCCTATTGCGGGACCGGCATTGGGCGGCTGGATTACGGATAGCTACAGTTGGTCGTGGATCTTCTACATCAACATTCCCGTGGGCCTGTTCGCCGCCGGGGTGATCTGGACGATCTACCGCGACCGCGAAACACCCGCACGTAAATTGCCGATCGACAAAGTGGGCCTGATCTCGCTGATCGCATGGGTCGCGTCACTGCAGATCATGCTCGACAAGGGTAAGGACCTCGACTGGTTCAATTCCCCGGTAATCTGGGTGCTGACTATCGTGGCAGCGATCAGCTTCGTGTTTTTCCTGATCTGGGAATTGACCGAAGAAAAGCCGATCGTCAACCTGCGGCTCTTTGCCGGACGCAACTTCCTCGGCGGCACGGTGGCGATTTCGGTCGCGTATGCCATATTCTTCGCGAATCTGGTCATCCTGCCCCAATGGATTCAGGGCTTTCTTGGCTACCGCTCGGTCGACGCAGGGCTCGTCACAGCGCCGCTCGGCATCTTCGCGGTGATCCTCGCGCCTTTGCTAGGCAAGATCATGCCGAAGTCGGATATGCGGGTGCTCGCGACGTTGGCCTTCCTCGGCTTTGCCGGCGTGTTCTTCATGCGCTCGCATTACACGACCGGCGTCGACCCCTATACCCTCGTGCTGCCGACGCTGCTGCAAGGCATTCCCACCGCCCTCTTCTTCACGCCGCTCACCGCGATCATCCTGTCGGGCCTTTCGCCTGACAAAATCCCGGCGGCGGCCGGACTCTCGAACTTCGTGCGGATCTTCGCCGGCGCGGTCGGGACGTCGCTGCTGAGTACCGGCTGGAACAACCGGACGATCCTGCACCATGCGCAACTGGCTGAACAGACGAGCGTGAACAACCCGACCTTTGTCGACGCCATCGCCAACCTGCAGACGACGCTCGACGTCAGCACCGCCAAAGCCACGGCGTTCTTTGAGACGTCGTTGAACACGCAGGCCACGATGCTGGGCCTGAACGACATCTTCTGGCTGTCGGGGGTCATCTTTCTTGTGATCATTCCACTGATCTGGGTGACGAAGCCCGGCAAGGGTGCAAGCGCGGGCGCAGCGGGTGCCGGTGGGCACTGATGACTGATGCATGAATCAGCGGATAGGAGGATTCGATGGATCATTACTCGAAGGAGAGTTTCATGCTTACGCAAGGCGTCGGCTTCACGCTGTGCACGGCGCGAAACGTGATCACGGCAGAGATGGACGCGGCACTCAAGGATCTCGACATCAGCAGCCAGCAGATGGTCATCCTGCTTTCGCTCACGCGTGGCGCCGCGACGACGCCGTTCGAACTGTCGAAGCTGCTTGGCATCGACACGGGCCTGATGACACGCATGCTGGATAAGCTGGAAACGAAAAGTTTGCTCGGGCGCTCGCGCAGTGTCGACGATCGCCGGGTGGTCAATCTGGCGCTGACTTCGAAGGGTGAGGACGTTGCGGCCCAGATTCAGGAAATCGCGCCGCAGGTGCTGAACGCCCGGCTGAAGACGTTCACCAGGGCCGAGTTCGAGACGCTGTGCCACCTGCTTCGCAAGTTCGTTGGCGATTGAGCCAGTTCTCACAGGTCCGTTTTTTTTGCCCAATTATCTGACAGGTCAGAAAATGAATACACAGATTCATCAAAGCAGCAGCGGCTCTCGCGTGTTGAAACTGGGCGTGTCGGCCATCTTCGCCGCTGTGCTCTCCGCCTGTGCCAACTACGCCGGCATCCACAGCGACAAGCAGATGGCCACGCCGCACCAGTACGAATCCACGCAGAGCGTGCCGGCCGGGGACGGTCACTGGCCGGCTGCCGACTGGGCCGACCAGTTCGGTGACGCGCAACTGAAGGCGCTCCTCGCCGAAGCCCTCAAGGGCAGCCCGACGCTCGAACAGGCTCGTGCCCGGGTCGCCCAGGCGCAGGCGTTCAGCGAAACCGCAAAAGCGAACACGCTGCCGCGCGTCGACGCGGACTACTCGCTCACGCGCCAGCAGTACAGCGGCACCGCGCTCGTGCCGCCGCCCTACGCCGGCGCCTGGCAGACCGAAAACAAGGGCCTGCTCTCCGCGTCCTACGACCTCGACCTGTGGGGCAAGAACCGTGAAGCACTGAAAGCAGCCGTGTCGCAGACAGAGGCCAGCCAGGCCGATGCGGAAGTCGTCAAGCTCACGCTGAATACATCGATTGCACGCACCTACAACCAGTTTGCCCGCCTGTACGCACTGCGCGACATCGCGCAGCAGGAGGTGACGCGCCGCGAACAGATCGACCGCATCACCGCGGGCCGTATCGCTACCGGTCTCGATACCGAAGTGGAGCGCAAGACCGCGCAGGCGAATCTCGCCACGAGCCGCGCCAGTCTCGCGGCCCTCGACGGCAGCATCCTGACCACCCGTTACCAGCTCGCCGCGTTGCTCGGCGCAGGCCCGGATCGCGGCCTGTCGATTGCGCGCCCGACGCTCGGCGTGGGTGACGAGGTGCGTCTGCCGGACAACCTGCCGGCGGATCTGGTGAGCCGTCGCCCGGACATCGTGGCGGCCCGCTGGCGCGTCGATGCCCTCACCCACGAGGTGAAGGAGGCCAAGGCCGAGTTCTACCCGGACATCAACCTGAGCGCAGCCATGGGGCTCGACGCGTTCGGCTTCGGCCGCTTCCTCACTGCCGCGAGCCGCACCGGCTCGGCAGGCGCCGCGATCCATCTGCCGATCTTCGATGGCGGCGAATTGCGTGCACAACTGAAGGGCCGTTACGCCGAATTCGACTATGCCGTGGCCGGCTACAACCAGACGCTCATTACCGCGCTGACCGACGTAGCCACGCAACTCGCGCAGATCCGTTCGAGCGACGTGCAGCTCGTCGACGCACAGACCGCGCAAGAGGCCGCGCAGAGCGCCGACGAACTCGCGATCACGCAATACAAGGCCGGCCTGACCAACCAGTTGACCGTGCTCAATGCCGACATGAACGCGCTGCATGCCGATCAGGCAGTGGCCGATCTGAAGATGGACCGCCGCGACCAGCAGATCGCGCTCGCTTCCGCACTCGGTGGCGGTTATGTCGATACCTCGAAAGATCCAAACCGTCGCGCGGATGCTGCCGCGCAATCCAACCCCGTCGTCGCCGTACGTTGATACGACACGTTCGCATACCTGTCAGGAGAACTGAAATGAGCGATACCACCACGTCCGACCGCAAGACGGCGGATACCGATACCCTCACCCTCAACACCCGCGGCGCGTCCGCGGCAGCTTCGACACCCGCGGACCACGCGCCTGAAGCGACCCCGCCCGGCAAGCGCAAGCTGCTGCTCGCGCTGCTCGGCCTGGCCGTGGTGGCGGCGGGCGCGGCCTATGGTGCCTACTACATGACATACGCCCGCTATCACCAGTCGACTGACGATGCCTACGTCAGCGGCAATCTCGTCCAGCTGACACCGCAGGTCACCGGAACGGTGGTGGCGGTCAACGCCGACGATACGCAGATCGTCAGACAGGGCGACCCGGTCGTCACGCTCGACGGCGCCGATGCAAAAGTCGGGCTGCTCAACGCCGAAGCGACGCTCGGTCAAACCGTGCGGCAGGTCAGCGGCCTTTACGTGAACAACAATTTCTATGCCGCCACAGTGGCTCAGCGCGAGGCCGATCTCGCCCGCGCCAACGACGATCTGCACCGGCGTCAGGCTGTTGCAGGCACGGGAGCGGTGTCCGCCGAAGACATTGCCCACGCGCGCGATGCGGTGAACGTCGCCCAGGCCGCGCTCGATGCGGCCCGCCAGCAGGCCGAGGCCAATCACGCCCTGACTGACCGCACGACCGTTGAGCAGCATCCGAATGTGCAGGCCGCCGCCTCGAAGGTGCGCGATGCCTATCTGAACTACGCGCGCAACACGTTGCCGGCTCCGGTCACCGGTTATGTGGCCCGCCGCTCGGTGCAGGTCGGCCAGCGCGTCGCGCCGGGCACGCCGCTGATGGCGATCGTGCCGCTCGACGGCGTGTGGGTCGACGCGAACTTCAAGGAAGGACAGCTCAGGCACATGCGCATCGGTCAGCCCGTCGAGCTGACGGCGGACGTGTACGGCGGCAGCGTCAAATACCACGGCCGGGTGGTCGGCTTTTCGGCGGGCACGGGTAGCGCCTTTGCCGTGCTGCCGGCGCAGAACGCCACGGGCAACTGGATCAAGGTCGTCCAGCGTCTGCCGGTGCGCGTCCAGCTCGACCAGCGCGAGCTCGCCGCGCACCCGTTGCGGATCGGCCTGTCGATGCAGGTCGATGCCGATACGCGCAACGATTCCGGCACGCAACTCGGCGCGGCAACGAACACGGCCTACCACACCGACGTGTTTGAGCAGTATGGCGCGCAGGCCGACGCCGAGATCGCGAAGATCATTGCCCAGAACGAGGTGGTCTCGCACACGGTTGCCGCAGCCCCGTCAGCGAAGAATGTGGCGACGCGCGATCAGGCGCGCAATGCGGGCTGACACGGTATCGGATTGGGATTGCAGCCCGCAGCGCGACACTCGCGGCGACCCACTCACTGGTGGTCGGCTCGATCGCATTGATTCCGTTGTTTCACTGCCGGGAAGCGGATTGCGTCGCTACAGCGATATCCCGCGCCACGGACACGAGAGCCCGGCTGTGTGCGTTGACCAGCGCATCGTAGCCGGGCCCGCTTACGACCTCGTGTACAACCGTGCGTCCCGTAACAGGTTCTCCTCGCTTCGGCGGTCGCACTGACCAGATCGCCGCCAGCGTCACCGTACCGCTCGTGGATGAATCGAAGCTTTGTACGTCAACGGAAACCCGGCAGGCATTGTCGTCCACGCGTTGTGGATAGACGGATACGATCGAACCCGGGATGAACTGAGTGAGTTCTGCAGCCAGTACGCGTGGAATCTGACTCTTCAACGGATCGGCCCAGCGGGCGAATTCATTGATCGACACACGGTTCGCGTCGATCCTGGACACGATTTGTGGTCGATCGACCAATTCCGGAACCGTAACCGGACCGATCGCAATCGCCATCGCCATGGCCATCGGCTTCATATCCGGCCGCAACTGCGCAACTTGCACAGCGCTCAACGTATAGAACTGCGAGGACGGCGACGTTGCACACCCAACAACAAGGCTTAGCAAGATCACTCCCAACGAAAACGACGAAAATCGGCTCATGGCTTATCCTCGCTTTTGCCACGAATCAGCGCTTCCGGATGGCGTTGAAGATAGTCCGCCAGCGAGCGAACCGAGGCTGCGGCTCGCGATAGTTCTTGCATGGTTTCAGTCGTGCCTTGCTGCAATGGCGAGTCGCTTTGCATCGCGCGATTCGCTGAGTTTAGCGCCTCACGAGCGGCGGCCAGCGTAGCCTTTGCATCAGGTGCCAGATCCGTATTGATGGTGTTCAAAAGCGCATCCGCGTCAGTCATGGTCTTGCGGAGATCTTTGCTGATTCCCTCGAACGGAATGGCGTTCAGCTTCGCGACGAGACTTGCGATAGCGTCTTGCAAACCCTGCAGGTTACCCGGCACCGTTGGCAATTGGGGAATCGGATTACTCCAGTTCACTGTCGCCTTCGGCGCTGCGGGGAAGAAATCGATCGCAATGTACAGTTGCCCCGTAAGCAGGCTCGCTGTCCTCAGTTGCGCTCGCAGCCCTTTCGATACCAGATAGTCCGCAAACGCCCTTCTTTCCGACTCCTTAGTGCCTATGCTGCCTTGCCAGTTCCCACGCGGGACCAGGCGTTCAGGAAAGATGTTGACCTCGACAGGGATGCTGAATTCCTTGCTGACCGGATCGAAGTGCGCCGAAATCGCCGATACCTCACCAATGACTATTCCGCGGAAGTCGATGGGGGCGCCGACGGTCAAGCCACGCACCGAGTCGTTAAAGTTCAGCACGTATTTGTCGACGATCGCATCATGCCGCTTCATCGCATCGGCCCGATCGCCGAAAAGCTGAAACTGGCGCTTCGCGTCTGCTTCAGACGTATTCGTTGTGTCGGGTGGGGTCTCGAACGCAAGACCGCCAATCAGAACGGAGACCAACGATTCGGTGTTGACCTTCACGCCGGTCGTGTCCAACGTCACATCAACGCCGCTCGCTTGCCAGAAGCGCGTGTCGTTCGTGACGTACCTGTCGTACGGCGCGTTGATAAAAACGTGGACGGTCATGCCTGCGCCGTCGGGATCGAGTGCGTAGGACACGATCTGGCCAACCTGAAGCCGGCGAAAGAATACGGGCGAACCGATATCGAGTGAGCCAATGTTGCCGCTCCTGAGCACGAACTCCCGCCCCGGCGCCCCTGAAGCGAGAACAGGCGGTGACTCGAGACCGACGAAATCGCGTCGCACTTTTTGCGACGTACCGATGTCCATTCCAATATGAGAGCCGGATATCAAGGTACTGATGCCCGATACGGTGCCTCCCGCAATGCGGGGTCGAACGACCCAGAAGCGGGTGTCGTCGACAAGCATGCTGGATGCGTTGCGAGACATTTCAGCGCTGGCTAGCACGGTTTTGTGATCGTCGGAAAGCGCGAGACTTTTGATCACGCCAATGTCGACATTCTTGAACTTGATCTTTGTCTTGCCGGCCTCGATACCCTCACCTGTGGCAAAACTGATGGTAATGGTCGGGCCTCTTTGCATGATCGACTGCGCCGCCAGTCCGCCGGCTATCAGCACGGCCACAAGCGGCACGAGCCACACAAGCTGCATGTGCCATCTCGACTTTTTCTCGTGGACCGCCATTGGAAAACCCGCCGTCTCTTCGCTATCGCTCTGCCCTGATGCGTTATTCACCGTCCAGCTCCACTGCATCCCATATGAGCCGTGGATCGAACGACAGTGCGGCGAACATGGTCAGCACGACTACCGAGCCGAACGCGATCGCCCCGGGACCCGCATCGATCGTTGCAACCGAACCGAATTGCACGAGCGCCACCAGAATGGTGATGACATAGATATCGAGCATCGACCAACGGCCGACGAGCTCCACCCACCGGTAGACACGTGTCCGCTTGCGCGGCATGAGAGACGAGCGCAACTGGGTACTCCAGGCGAGATAGGCTAGTGACAGGATTTTGAGCATGGGCACCACGACGCTGGCGATGAAAACGATCGTGGCAAGCACCCACGATCCAGAGGTCCAAAGGAACACAACGCCGCTTAGAATCGTGTCGGATTGCGCGCTAAATAAGGTGCTGGTGACCATGACTGGCAGGAGAACCGCCGGGATATAGAGAACCATCGCGGCCAGCAGGAATGCCCAGGTGCGTGCGAGACTATTGGGCTTGCGCCGATGCAGCACTGCGCTGCAACGCGGACAAATCCCGCCATGAACATGGCTTGGCGGTTTTGACAGCAAGCCGCAATCGTGGCAAACGAATAGACCGGCGCGTGCGGCGGTAACCACATTGGCGCCTGCCTTTAACACGTGTGAAGCGACGTCGCCGCCTGGCGCGCTTTCAATGCGCGCCCATATATCACGCGGATTGAACGAAACAGCCGCTGCCGCGAGCAGCACCATCACCGCGCCGAATGCCCAGATCGCGACGCCGGGAACGACACTCGCGAAGTGCTGGAGTTTGACGAGCGCGACCAGCATGGCAAGCATGAGCACTTCGATCATTCCCCAAGGCGCGACATGCCTTAGTACACGCAGAACGATCTCGGGACGTTGCGGCACACCGCCGATATGCAGCGGCAAGAGCAGATAGATCACCGCCGCTATGTTCAGTGCCGGCATCAGAACCGTCGTCACCAGAACCAGACCTGCAATCGGCCACATACCATCGGCATACAGCGAAGAAATCGCCCCAAAAAGCGTGCTTTCGACGAGCGCGCCCTTCACCCAAAGTCCGACAATCGGAAAACAGTTGGCAATCGCGAACAGGATCCCGGCAGCCAGCGTGAACGCCAGGGCACGATCGTAGGTGGCCGGCAGATTTCTGTAGAGGGCCGCACCGCACCGCTGACAGCGCGCGGTGCCACGCTCGAATAGCGGCGCCTTCCACTGGAGCAGATCACATTCGTGACACGCGATTAATTTGGCTTCGTTCATGTTCTGCATCCACTTGCGGGCGCATACCCCCGCACAATCCACATCCAGACTTGACGACTCAAGTGAGGCGCCAGCGTAACACTGCAATTCCAGGATGTAAACCGCCCAGACGGTTTGTTTTTAGGCCGGACTTTTGAATCAAATTCGGCCACCGGCTTGCTCACCGCTACATCGCGGTTCCTTGCCGGCCGCTCAGGCCTTGATCCATTCGACTTATGCGGCTGTCAGCTCGTGCAAGGCGCGACAGCCGCGCAAGTCAGCCCGCGGACTGCCTGCTGCGTTTTGGCGGCACCGTCTGACCCTGCCAGCGCTCTTCATCGAGGAGACGATCGAACAGCCTGTTGCGAGCCGAATTGCTCACTGGCGACAAGCCCAGCAGAAAGTGAAACGCGAGGCCGCTGGCAGCAAAGTATCGCAACAGCGACAAATCCAGGTCGGTCGCTTCGTCTTGCAGCGCCTTCATTTTCGCCGCGTCAGTCGGCTTCATGTCGTCAAGCAAGGCCGGGCTCTCGATAATCGCCGCGAGAATGGCGCGTGCCACCGAATGCGGCTGATTGACGGATTCCCGATAAATCGCGATCTGGGCTGCCAGGTTCGGTTCGGCCTTCGACGCCCCTTCCTTCGCCATATAGTCGCGCCCTATCTGCTCGAACTGCTGCCGCTGAAAGTCCAGCAGCGCGGACAGCACGCCGTGTTTGGTGCGGAACTGATGCAGCAGTCCGCCCTTGCTGATGCCGCTTTCGCGCGCTAACGAATCGAACGTCAGTCCACCGACACCGTCCCGGGTGAGGATGGTGAAAGCGGCTTCAATCGCCCTTCTGCGGGAAATCTCCGAACGGGTCTGGTTATCCATGATCGATATTGATGAAATCGCGATGATTGCGGCGCTGGCCCGACAACTGCGGCGCGGCAAAGGTGTTTGGCAAGTAATACGATGAATGCGATGCGGTGAATCAGAGTCCGCGAGCAGACTCGCAAACCGTCGGCGCAAGCGGGCTCAAAAGCGGGCTTGAAAGCAGGCTTGAAAGCGGGCTCGCGCTGAGGGTTGGAATTGTACCGTGACAGGCACGTCATAAAAACAACCCGGATAGACGGTTTACAAAAAATAACGACGATGCTACTGTTCGGCCTCATCGGTCCCGCCCTGGACAGGACGCTCTCCCTACACGCTGATTTACCCTTCAAGGAACACAAAATGCTGAAGAAAAACCTCGCCCCGCTGCTATTCACCGCCGCGGCGGTGCTGACTTTGACCGCGTGCGCGGGGGTGCAGCCGGTCGCCTACAAGGGCATCTCCTCTTCGCCGCAGTTGACGCAGAACCGCGGTGACGATTCAGGCAAGGTGCCCTATCAATACGCTGCGCCTGTGGTCTGGTCGCGATACACGCAGGTCCTGCTGGATCCGGTCGTCGTGTATCAGGGCACCGACAACCAGTTCGGCGACATGAAGAGCGCCGACCGTGCCGCGCTTGCCGATTACATGGGAAAGACGTTTTCGGAAAAACTGGGGGCACGCTTCCATGCTGCGCAGCAAACCGGCCCTAACACCCTGCGGGTCAAGCTGACCCTGACGGGCGCCGAAAAGACAACGATGCTCGTCGGTCAAGTCATGCATTTCGACCTTGCGGGCAATCTCTACAACGGCGTGCAGTCGATCCGCGGCGGCCAGGGCGCATTCAGCGGCTCGGTTTCCTACGCCGTGGAAATCTACGACGGTGCCAGTGGCCAACTGCTGAAGGCCTACGTGTCGAAGCAGTATCCGAATGCGATGAACCTTCCGGCAGCCTTCGGTTCACTGAGTGCGGCGAAAACCGGCCTCGACAAGGGCGCGGACGCATTGGTCGCGCAACTTCATTGACGGGTTCCAGACTCGCGCAATCGCGCGGACTGGCGCTTTGCCCGGTGCGGCGCGCTTGCGCCGGTTGAATCACCGGAACTCGCCGTGGAGGGAAAGCGGCTGTTCCGGATTTTTTCAGGGTTTGCGCATGCGCGCATTGGCCGACTTCGTTGTTTCACTCGCGCCGCCGCCTTTGATGGTCGCCATCGTGTTCGCGCTCGCGTATCTGCTGGTGGGCATTCCAGTTCAATTCCGGCGCGGCCCAGGCGCGCGAGACGCGTTCGGTACGCTGGCAGGCCTCTTCGCTGCCCTCGTCTACATAACGCTCGTCGTGGGTTTCCATCCGGGTATTCACATGACCCCGCGATAGTCCCGCAGGTTTTTGCAGAAGGTACGGACAACTATGCGCCCGCGGCATCAGCGAATCCAGTTCACACAGGTCCGGATCAGGCCGCTTCGCCCGCGCGGGCTGGAGTACGAAATCATGGCGCGTTCGGGTTTCATCCGCGGTGGCGTCACGCGCTGGATAGCGTGCATGCTGCGCTATCTGGGTACGCACTACCGATATGTTTGCCGGATAGCGAAGAGCGTATCCGATGTGGTTCGCGGAAGACTGTAAATACGACTTCGCCCGCAGCCGTATGGCTTGTTCCTCTTGCCACAGGCTGCGGGGAATCGGCTTCAGTTTCCGGCACTATCAAGCCGCGAGCGCGGCAAGATTCGCCCCAGAAAAAGCGGAGAAAAGTCCCGCCAGAGCGACCGCCATGGCGGGACCCCGCGCCCGCTCAGGCGAGCTCGAACCGGTCGAGGTTCATCACCTTGACCCAGGCGGCGACGAAGTCGCGGACGAATTTCTCCTGCCCGTCCTCGCTTGCATAGACTTCGCCAAAAGCCCGCAGTTGGGCATGCGAACCGAAGACCAGATCGACGCGGCTACCGGTCCACTTCAACTCGCCGCTCTTGCGGTCACGCCCCTCGAACACGTCCAGCGCCGACGAGGCCGGCTTCCACTCCGTACCCATGTCGAGCAGGTTGCGGAAGAAGTCGTTGGTCAGCGTTTCCGGCCGGTTGGTGAATACGCCGTGCTGATTCTGCCCAGCCTGAACGTTCAGGGCGCGCAAGCCGCCGATCAGCACCGTCATCTCAGGGGCGGTGAGCGTCAGCAATTGCGCCTTGTCGATCAACAACGCCTCCGCCGGAACGCTGTATTTGCCTTTGAGGTAGTTGCGGAAGCCATCGGCGACCGGTTCGAGGGCCGAGACGGATTCCACGTCGGTCTGGTCCTGCAAAGCGTCCATGCGACCGGGCGTGAACGGCACAGTCAACTGACGGCCCGCCTTCTCCGCCGCCTTTTCGATGCCCGCGCCGCCGGCCAGCACAATCAGGTCGGCTAGCGAAACCTTCTTGCCGCCGGACTGTGCACCGTTGAATTCGCTCTGGATGCCTTCGAGGACCTTCAACACCTTCGCCAGTTGCTCCGGCTGATTGACCGCCCAGTCCTTCTGCGGAGCGAGACGAATCCGCGCGCCGTTGGCGCCGCCACGCTTGTCCGAACCACGGAACGTGGACGCCGATGCCCAGGCTGTCGAGACGAGCTGCGAAACGGACAGGCCTGACGCCAGAATCTTCTGCTTGAGCGCGGCGATATCCTGCGCCTCGACCAGCGGGTGGTTGACCGCCGGAATGGGGTCTTGCCAGAGCAGTTGTTCGGCCGGCACGTCCGGGCCAAGATAACGGGCGCGCGGTCCCATGTCGCGGTGCGTCAGCTTGAACCAGGCACGCGCGAAGGCGTCGGCGAGCTGATCGGGATTCGCCAGAAAACGCCGCGAAATCTTCTCGTAGACGGGGTCGAAGCGCAGCGAGAGGTCGGTGGTGAGCATTGTCGGCCGCTGCTTCTTCGAGGAATCGAAAGCGTGCGGGATCGTTTCATCCGTGCCCTTCGCGACCCATTGGTTGGCACCGGCGGGGCTCTTGGTCAGTTCCCATTCGTACTTGAACAGGTTCTCGAAGAAGCCGTTGCCCCACTTCGTCGGGGTGGTGGTCCAGGTGACTTCCAGACCGCTGGAGATCGCGTCGGCGCCCGCGCCCGTGCCGAAGCTGCTCTTCCAGCCCAACCCCTGGTTCTCGAGGCCGGCGGCCTCGGGTACCGGACCCACATGGTCGGCGGGGCCGGCACCGTGCGTCTTGCCAAAGCTGTGGCCACCGGCGATCAGCGCGACCGTTTCCTCGTCGTTCATGGCCATGCGCGCGAAGGTTTCACGGATGTCATGGGCCGCGGCGAGCGGGTCGGGATTGCCGTCGGGACCTTCCGGGTTGACATAGATCAGGCCCATCTGCACGGCGCCCAGCGGATTCTCCAGGTTGCGGCCGTTGTCGCCGCGGCTGGTCTCGCTGCCGTGCAGCGCGGGGTCAGCCACGATCGCGCCCTCATCGCCCTTGCCATAACGGACATCGCCGCCCAGCCAGGTCTTTTCGTTGCCCCAGTAGACGTCCAGGTCCGGCTCCCAGCTGTCCTCGCGACCGCCGCCGAAGCCGAAGGTCTTGAAGCCCATGGTCTCCAGCGCGACGTTGCCGGTGAGGATAAACAGGTCGGCCCAGGAAATTTTCTGGCCGTACTTTTGCTTGATGGGCCAGAGCAGCCGGCGAGCCTTGTCGAGGCTGACGTTGTCCGGCCAGCTGTTGAGCGGCGCGAAACGCTGCTGGCCGCGCCCTGCACCGCCACGGCCGTCGCCGATACGGTACGTGCCGGCGCTGTGCCAGGCCATGCGGATGAATAGCGGGCCGTAGTGGCCGAAGTCTGCCGGCCACCAATCCTGCGAATCGGTCATCAACGCCGCCAGGTCCTTCTTCACGGCAGCGAGATCAAGGCTCCTGAAAGCCTCGGCGTAGTTGAAGCTGTTGTCCAACGGGTTGGATTTGCTGGAGTGCTGACTGAGCAGGTCCAGCCGCAGTTGCTTTGGCCACCAGTCACGATTCGTCATGCCGCCACCTGCGGCATGGTTGAACGGGCACTTTGCTTCATTTGACATGCGTTATCTCCTTGAGAGGACGTACCCACTACATGTTCTGCTACGGCGTCAGAATTCTATGCTGCATCGACCGATCCGCGCAGGCAGGGTGTCCGGAAATCACCGTGGGCGCGTTGGCGCACCCTTGTCGATTATCCGACGCGCATGCTCGTCGTCCAATGACGGGTGTCCTGGCGTGCGTTGGGCGAGACGGCTCGCGTCGGCAGCGTACTGCAACTCAAAATATAGGTGCCACTGGCCAGCAATTGAATGCGAATGTTGCAATGCCGTCGATAGGTCGCGACTATGGCCGCGTCAGTCGTACGCCAGAGCCCACTGGGTTCCACGCAACCAGCATCGGTCGTCGGGCAGATCTGCGGCGCGGTACAAGCGCGTCACGGCGCGCCAGCCGCCCTTTTGAAAGGCGGCGTCGAGCGCGGCTTCCGACGCGCGATCGCGCCCTCCTTCACACGGGTAGAGGCCGACCGCGGAAATCCAGGCGGCGAAATAGTCATCGCCTTGGCGTTCAATTCGAAATACCGCGCCGTAGTGGGAAATCAGTGTGGCGCCATCTGGAGACCATGTCCTCTCCGACGTGAGGGGGAGAATCAGCCTGCCTCGGTCGTTCAAGCGATCGAGCCAGATATCGGCGGGATGGGTGACGCCCGCGTTGACGTAGATGACGTCAGCCGGATCAAAGGACATCGAGAACCCGTCGCCCTGAAAAACCTGAACGTTGCTCGCATGTGAGAAGTTCGCCGCCGCGCGCCGGGCCAAGCCGGTATCGAACTCGATGGCGGTGACTCTGCCGGCGGGGCCGGCTAGACGGGCCATGATGGCCGTGTAATAACCGACACCCGCGCCGATATGAACCACGTGCTCACCGGCTCGAATATCGGCGCTTGCGAGAAGCGGCACATGGTAGGACGGCATGCCGTTGTTCAGGCCGCGTTCCGGAATGATGCCGATCAGAATATCGGCATAGAGATGGACGGGATCGTCGTCAGGCGTGGGGATGTAGCCGATGGAACGCAAGATTGGCCACGGCCCGGGACCAAGATAGCGTTCCCGTTCGACCGTAGCGAAGGCCGCCTCAATGCCCGGATTTGCAATGCCGGCTGCAGCCATGAGCCGCCGGGCAAACGCCCGGCGGACGATGGCAAGCTCGTACTGACGATCCATGTCGAGACCTGTGGGTTTGGCGTGATGAATCACGCCGCCCGTTCAGATTAGCCGAAAGTGAATGCATACGCTTGCACACCTGGGTCCAGAAATTCAATCGAGAACGTGTGATCCGCGACATCGCCGGATTGCCGCACGAGCTGGTAAAGGCGCTGTTCGGTGACCGTGCCGGTCCCATCCGCAGTGACGTCCGTGCCATGCGCCGCGCCCGGTGCGGCGCCATCCACGCTCACGCGGAAGCGAACGGGTTTGCCGTCCTTGTCCGGACCGAGCACCAGATGCAGATCGCGTGCATGGAAGCGATAGACGATGCGCCCGGATGCCGCCGTGAGCGTCGCGTGTTCGGCACCCACCGTCCACGCGCCGGCCAGCCCCCAATCGTTGACGGCGAGCTGCGACGGCGCCGCATAGGTGTGAACCTTGTCCTGCGCTTCACCGCCGGGCGACGCGAAATTCTCGGCACGGTCGTATCCGATATACGTTTCCGGCGATTGCATGTCGGCGTTGTCGGCCGCGGCCTCTACGCCTTGCGCGCCCGCACCGCCAAGGCCCACTGCAACCTTCGAGACGTTCGTATGCCCAGCCTCGATCAGCAGCGCCTGAATCACTTTTTCCGATTCCGCATAGTCGCCTTCGCCAAAATGGTGATAGCGAATCTGACCTTTACCGTCGACGAAATAATGGGCCGGCCAGTACTGATTGTTCAGCGCCCGCCAGATCGCATAGTTGTTGTCGATCGCGACGGGATAGTCGACGCCGAGATCGTGGACGGCCTTCTTCACGTTGTCGACATTGCGTTCGAACGCGAATTCCGGTGCATGCACGCCGATGACGACGAGCCCCTGGTCTTTGTATTTCTGCGCCCACGCCTTCACGTACGGCAGCGAACGCAGGCAGTTGATGCACGAATACGTCCAGAAATCGACCAGCACGACTTTGCCGCGCAGGTCCTGAACCGTCAGCGGCGGTGAATTCAGCCATTGAACAGCGCCGTTCAGGGTAGGCAGCACGCCTTCGACGGGCAGCGCAGCCGCGCCGCCCGGCACGCTTTGCGCGGCAGTATGCATCATGGCGCCGGCGTTGCTGGCATCGGCGGCGGAATTGGTGGTCGTCACGGCATCGTTGTTACCCGAGGCATTGGCCGGCGCATCGACCTTGCCACCTGCCGCCCCCGGATTGGCCGGCGTCGCACCGGGCGAAAGCGTGTCGACCAGTTTCTGTTCGATCCCGCCGGTGGCGATAGTCGATACACGCGCCAGTACACCGGTGTCGAGCCCGAGCGAAATCGCCACCACGCCGCCCAACATGGCCACGCCGATCCCGCGGCGGATCCATTCGCCCGCGCCCAGTGAGCGCTTCATCGCCGTGAACACCCGGCCGCCGATCAGCAGCGCCACCGCGAGCGACGTCGCGGCGCCGGCCGCATAGGCAACCAGCAACAGCGTGGTGCCGACGCTTGCGCCCCGCAATGCCGCGCCCGTCAGCACGAGGCCGAGAATCGGACCGGCGCACGGCGCCCACAGCAAGCCGGTCGCAATGCCCAGCAGAAAGGACGATCCCGCGCGCACCTGCTGACCGTCGGCCTGCGCGAAATTCGACAGACGATTGCCGGCGCTCACCAGGGGGCGCATCAGATGATCCGCGAAGCGCGGAAACAGCAGCGTCAGTCCGAAGACGGCGAGCAACGCGATCGCGAGCCAGCGGCCATACTGGTTAGCCTGCGTGACCCAGCCGCCGCCCACGGCGGCAAGGGTCGCGACGATGGCGAACGTCAACGCCATGCCGGCGAGCAATGGCAGCCCGCTGCGTACGAATGGCTGATCGGCGCGCGCGAAGACAAAAGGCAGCACCGGCAGGATGCAGGGACTGAGGATCGTCAGGGCGCCGCCAAGATAGGCGAGAACGATGAGTAACATGTCGATTCCAGGCGTTGTTGTCAGTCGGTTAGGGTAGGTACGCGGTTGAATACGGTGCGATTCCGCGGAAAGTGCCCACATCCTAGGTCGCCCGGGATGTCGAAGTCCTCACGAAAAGTTAAATTAAATGTGATAACTCGCCGCCCGGAAATTTTGCACAATGGCGCAACGGCCCGCTTTTTGCGGGCGCCCTTCTTTCCATTGTTCTGAACCACGCCCAGACTCTCTGGCCAAAGCCCTCCATGGACCAACCCAAGCGCATCCTGATCGTTGAAGACGACGTCGACATCGCCAACGTGCTGAGCCTGCACCTGCGCGACGAGCGCTACGAGGTCGTGCACAGCGCCGACGGCAATGAAGGGCTGCGCCTGCTGGAGCAAGGCGGCTGGGACGTGCTTATCCTCGACCTGATGCTGCCCGGCGTCGACGGACTGGAAATCTGCCGGCGCGCCCGCGCGATGACGCGCTATACGCCGATCATCATCACCAGCGCGCGTTCGAGCGAAGTGCACCGGATCCTCGGCCTCGAACTCGGCGCCGACGACTATCTCGCCAAGCCGTTCTCGCTGCTCGAACTGGTGGCGCGCGTCAAAGCTTTGCTGCGGCGCGTCGAAGCCATGGCGAAAGACTCGCGCATCGACGCGGGCAGTCTGGAGATCGCCTGGCTGACGATCGATCCGCTACCACGCGAGGCGACGGTCGACGGCAAACCCATTGAGCTGACGCCGCGTGAATTCGACCTGCTCTATTACTTCGCACAGCATCCCGGCAAAGTGTTCTCGCGGATGGACCTGCTCAATGCCGTGTGGGGCTATCAGCACGAGGGCTACGAACATACCGTCAACACCCACATCAACCGGCTACGGATGAAGATCGAAACCGATCCCGCCCAGCCCGAGCGCATCCTGACCGTCTGGGGACGCGGCTACAAGCTCGCAGTGCCTGCCGCTCCAGGCACGCCAGGCGAAACCGGAACACGTCAGAATCAGGACGCATCGTGAACCTGACGCTGACCCAGCGGCTCTCGCTCGTCTTCTCCGCGCTGCTGCTGGCGTGCTGCGGCGCTTCGGCGTGGCTGCAGATCCGTTCGAGCGATCTGCACGAAAAGGAAGTCGTGCAGAGCCTCTCGAAGGATCTCGCCGAACATATCGCGCACCGCACCACGCTGATGGACGCGAACGGTTTGCGGCCCGACGCGGTACGCCAACTGTTCGGGCAGTTGATGATGGTGAACCCGAGTGTCGAGGTATACCTGCTCGACAACCAGGGGCGTATCAAGGGCGACGACGCGCCCACGGGCCACGTCAAGCGCGCGCAGGTGGATCTCGCGCCGCTCAGGCAATTCATCGCCGGAGAGGCGTTGCCGATTCTCGGCGACGACCCACGCAGCGTCGACGGGAAGAAAGTGTTCAGCGCCGCGCCGCTGCAATTGAGCGGGCAACCGCCGTCGGGCTATATCTACGTGGTTCTGCTCGGCGAGGAACACGATGCGCTCGCTGCGCGCGTGGCCGCCAGTTCGGTGCTGCGAACTACGCTCTGGTCGATGGCGCTGGTCGCGCTGCTGGGATTGCTCGCCGGTTTGACGGCATTCGGCCTGATCACACGGCCGCTACGCCGCCTGACTGAGGCGATGCGCCGCTTCGATGCCGATGGCGAACCTGCCAGTCAACCGGCAGTGCCACGCTCGTCGCCCGCCGGACGAGGCGACGAAATCGCCGTGCTCGAAGCGGCGTTCGCGCAGATGGCCAACCGCATCGGTACCCAATGGCGCGCGCTGACGCGTCAGGATCAGCAGCGGCGCGAGCTGATCGCCAATATTTCGCACGACCTGCGCACGCCCTTGACCTCGCTGCACGGCTACCTCGAAACGCTGTCGCTGAAAGCCGACACGCTAGGCGAAACGGAGCGCAAACGCTATCTGGCGATCGCGCTTGCACAGAGCGTCAAGGTCGGACGGCTCGCGCAGGCGCTATTCGAACTGGCCCGGCTCGAACACGGCAACGTGCAACCCGCGCTCGAACCCTTCTCGCTGGTCGATCTGGTCCAGGACGTCTTTCAGAAATTCGAGTTGCCGGCCGAGGCGCGGCAGATCCAGTTGCGCGCCGGCTTCCCCCCTCGCCTGCCGGCCGTCTGCGCCGATCTCGGGATGATCGAGCGTGTCTTGACGAACCTGTTCGACAACGCGATCCGCCACACACCCGCCGGAGGATCGATCGACGTCGATCTCGCGCACAAGGACGGCAAGGTATCGGTCACCGTCAGCGACACCGGTCCTGGCATTCCAGCCGAGCAGCGCGAAGGACTGTTCGAACGTCCGTTCAATTCAGGCGGCGCGCATCGCGGCGGCGGACTCGGACTGCTGATCGTGCAGCGCATGCTGCAATTGCATCACAGCCAGATCCGTCTGCTCGAGCGCGCGGGAACGGGCACGGCATTCTGTTTCGAGTTGCCGACCACCGAAAAGCCGGCTGTTGCCGAGCTCCCGCTCTAAGCGATCAGGGTGCCGGTGACACATGGTTGCCGCCTCTGCCACCTCTACCGCCTCTGCACCGCGACAGCAAACACGCATTCAGCTTGTGCCCTGTTCCAGCAACTGAATCCAGAGACGCTGCGCCACGGGTCCGTGTGCGGCGTCCCGAAGCCGCGCCGCATAGTGCTTAAGGGTAGCGCCTTGCAGATGCCGCCCCTCCAGCGATACCAGACGATGTTCCTCGAGGTCGCCGGCGACCAGATGAAGGGGCATGTGGCCCCACGCGAGCCCTTGCACGATCAGCTCGCGCTTCATCAACTGATCGGGCACGGTACAGGTTGGCGCGCCCTCGATCAGATAGTAATTGGCGTCCGAAGGCTGCCTGCTCGTGTCACGAATAACGCACTGAACGTAAGGCCTCAAGTCATCGGGCGCGATCGATTTATCGGGGGACTGCTTGAGAAATCCTGGCGCGGCAACCGGCACGAGCTTTACCTCGAAAAGTTCGACGGTTTCAATGGCAGGCGACGGTTTGTCGAGGTGATGGAAGATCAGGTCACACTCGCCGTTTTTCAGCCGCTCCCAAGGGCCGCTAATCGCCTCGAATAGCAGCGTAAGGCGCGTGCCGCGACTCGCGTCAAAGAACCGTCTAAGCGTACCCAGTGTTTCCGGCAACGGACACAGATCACCCACCACGACGCGTAACTCCGCCTCCTGTCCGGCCGCGAGCTGGGCGGCTTCGCGCTGGAGATTTTCATATTGATGAAGAAACTGCGCGACCCGCGCGTGATACGCCGCGCCTTCCGACGTGAGCGACACACGGTACCCGGCCCGGTCGAGCAGGATCATTCCCACTTGAGCTTCAAGCGCTCTCACGGCGGCATGGACTGTTGGGTGTGTCCGGTTCAGGCGAACCGCGGCCGCGGCAAAGCTGCCTTCGACAACCAGAGCCTCAAAGCACTGCAACTGCAATAGCGTAGGTGCGTTCATTGTAGAAACAGACTTCAGTCTTTGTCGAAACATAGTAATTTATCTCGACGAATCTCGATCCTACCATTCAGTCTCCTATTGAGGAGATCGACATGAAGGCAATCGTGAGAAAGCAGTTTGGTGGTCCTGAGGTGCTCGGCATCGCCGAGAGACCACTGCCGGCAGTAAAACCAGGTTGTGTGCTGATTCGCGTTCGGGCATTTGGCCTGAACCGCGCCGAGCTCTACATGCGCCGCGGGTCGTGGGGAGAGGTGGCGGAAGTGAGCGGCATTGAATGTGCTGGGTCGGTGGTGTCCGATGCCACCGGTACCCTGCGCGAAGGTCAGAAGGTCGTGGCGCTGATGGGCGGAATGGGTCGAACGATCGACGGCAGTTATGCGGAATACGTCGCCGTACCCGCAACCAATGTCGTGGCCGTCGAGAGCGACCTCGACTGGGAACATCTCGCCGCCCTGCCGGAGGCTTATGCGGTCGCGTGGACGTGCCTTCACAGAAACCTGGCTGTACAGGCCGGGCAGACGCTCGTCGTGCGCGGCGGGACGTCGAGCCTCGGACTGGCCGCCATCGATATCGCCTGCCAACTTGGCGCAGAGGTGATTGCGAGCACGCGTCGGCCAGAGGGAGAAGCCTTGCTGCGTTCGCGTGGGGCCGCACATGTCGTGACGGCGGCGGATGAGTTATGCGCGGCGCCGGGCTGGCCGGGGGGCAAGGCCGACGCAGTACTCGAGCTGACCGGAAACAGCACCGTTCTCGACTCAATGCGCGCCACCCGCCGTGGAGGTCGCGTGTGC
This sequence comes from Paraburkholderia haematera, assembly GCF_905220975.1. Classification (GTDB taxonomy): domain Bacteria; phylum Pseudomonadota; class Gammaproteobacteria; order Burkholderiales; family Burkholderiaceae; genus Paraburkholderia; species Paraburkholderia haematera. Next base: position 218,569 of record NZ_CAJNBK010000007.1, read on the forward strand.
CTGGCCGGATTTCTGGGCGGACTCGCGCCGCTAGCAAACTTCGATCCGCTCAACCAGATGCCCAGTGACGTTCATTTGAGCTTTTTCGGGAGCTTCAACTTCGGCAACCCCGACTTTCCACTATCAGACGTGCCCATGCAGCAGATCGTGGATTTCGAGGCAAGCGGTGTCTATCACGGCAAACCAGCGCACGTATTTGGCTTTTCTGAAGTTCCGCTCGCGCACGAACTGATGGAGCGCAACGAGGCGCTTGGGAAGTGTGTCGTGCTGGTCTAAAGACTAACCGGGTTTTCACCCCAACCCACACGAAGTTCAACATTTCGACGCCGCATGTTTGTCTGCCAATAGCCATATAGCCCACATCCCCAACAGAATGGGATGTGCCTGCCGTTCAGGGAGGCATGCGTGGTTGCCGCAAGCAGCCGTTCCTGCAAAAGGAAAATCGTATGTTGATGCGTGACGCAATCCCTACCGCCCTGACCCGAGGATCCGCCCTTCTTTCGGAAGACCCGATTACGCCGTCCTCGCTAAAGACCTTCCAGCATACGTTCGACATTTATCTAAAGGACTCGAACGCCTTCATGAACACGTATTTCTCACGCTACTTCGAGTGGCAAGGTGTTTGCCGCGAACGGTGGTTCCATGAGTGCATACACAACGACCTGCTGGGATCGGACGGCATGTTCGTGACCAAGCGAGCGCACCAGGAGTACGTCCACGAAACTTTCCCTTTCCAGCGCGTGGATTGCTATCTGAACACGGTGCAGGTCAAGCAGTGCTCGGCCTACCTGCTGTTTCGCTTCTGCGTGGATGGGCGCCAGGTTTCGCAGGGCTACCAGCAGATCCTGTACGCCGGACGGGACCGGAAGATCAGGCGGTTCCCGGAAGGCATCGTCGGGCGGGTCAAGGAGTATGAACTGCCGTTGACGGCACTAGCCGCGTGATCTCAGCGGCTGACTTCCGCCATAAAGTCTTATCGCTGGGTTTTATCGCTGGGTTTTATCGTTAAGGTTCACCCTTAACTTTCACCCTTAACTTTCACTCATGACGCCGGCGCAAGGACCGCGCTGGCGCCTCCCTCAGTGCGCGATCCGCGGGCGACCCCGGTACCGGCAAACGCACAGTGAAGGTCGTGTGCGCACCGCGCAACGAACTGCATTCGATACTGCCGCCCAGAAGCTCCGCAGCGCGGCGGCAGAATGCGAGCCCCATTCCCGCGCCGCTTCCGTGCCGCTTGGTCGAGAAGAAGGCGTCGAAAATATGCGGCATCACGTCGGGCGCGATGCCCGGCCCCGTATCGCGGAATCGCAATACGCAAAAGCCGTGCTCCTGAACCGCACTAATGACGATCTCGCCCTCGCCGCTCACGTGAATAGCGTGCAACGCGTTTTTCAGCAGATTGAACAGCACGAAAACCGCCAGCGTGTCGGAGCCCGAGAAGCATAGCGTTGCGTCGATTGGCGCCACCGTCACACGCGCACGTTCGTCGCCACGGAACGGATAGCGCTCCAGCGCCGACGCCACGCATTGCTGGATGGAATGCGGGCTAAAGCGGGTACGGTCGAGCCGGTCCAGCGTGAACGATGCGAGCGCCATTTCGACCATCGCACTGGTGCCCGCAACCTCCCTTCTGATCGCCGTGGCAAGCTGACTGATGCGCTCGGACTGCCCGGTATGCATCTCCTGATCGTCGTAAAGCCCATGTGTGACGGCCAGCCGGTAACCTTTGAACACGTGAGACCACACGCTGGCGATTTCGTCGGCGTGCATGGCGATCGTCGCGAGCGGCGTCGCGATTTCATGCGCGATGGTCGCCGCGATCGCATAGGGATGAATCAGGTGATAACGGACGATCGTGATCGCAAGCAGCCCCAGGCTAAGGGCGATGAACAGCACCCCCGGCGGATAGAACGCATAGCCGTAGTTGACCGCGTAGTCGACTGCCGCGAGCGAATACAGGCAAAGGCTCGCAAAGCAGAGATCGAGGCGCCTGCGCGCTTCGCCGCCGGCCTGCTTGCGGGCCATGAGCAGAAGCTGTCCGCTGCGGCCGGCGAGCAAGACGGTTTGCAATACGTGCAATGGATGCAGCAGCCCTGCGCTCGGATAGTAGCCAAAGAAGTAGTGCCGGTAGCCGGCGACCACTTCGTTGCCGGGCAGCAGCACGGCGAGAACAAGGCACATACCGTAAGACGCGAGCAATATCGGCTGCTCGCGGCGCTTTGCCGCCACCTCCGTGACGAAGTGATAGAACGTGGTGGGCAGGAAGAGAATGAAGAGATAACCGACCCGAACCAGCACGCTCGCAATGTGGGGGTCTTCCGTCTGGAACAGCAAGGTCCACGTGCCCTGCCAGGCAAATGTCGCCGTGCACATCAAAAGGAATGGCGCGGACAGGCGCGTCACCCCTTGTGTGACGAGTACGTAAAGGCCGAACACCACGAACAACGCAGACACAAAGGCAGTCGGAATGGCGTACATGTGGCTCAAGGTGTCAGGAAACGTGGTTCTATTCCGGCGTGTTTATAGGGGAGCGATAGCGGAGTATGCGAACAGGCCAGTTCCTCATGTGCGGGCTTGCTGATTCCGGTCACTGCGCCATTGCGAAAATGTCAGCGTGCTCAAACCCACGTCGCTCGAATCTATCCGGGTCCAGCAATAGAACGCGTCGTCCCAGCCAGGGACGGTTTGCGGCGTTACCGTTTTGAAGTCCGCACCGGGACGAAACGCCAGGTGTGGCCAGAAAACAGGCATCGACTCGCGCACCGCCATCCGCCTCAGCAGATCGGCCGGCCCACTCTCATCCGCCACGATCTCCGCCTGCGAGATCCAGTCGTTCTCAGCCCACGCAAGGAAAACACTCGGGTTGCCCGCGCGGTCGAACATCAGAATCGCATTCTGCTCCGGACGCCAGTAGTACTCGACGATGCCTTCAGCGGCAACCACCGCGTCGATCACCTTGATGGTTCGCGGATCGCAATAGATCATGCCATTTTCGCCCAGGCCCAGCCAGCCTGCCTCCGAACAATGCCTGTTCCTGGCGTCTTTCAGAAAGTGGACCAATCGGTTGGCTGAATCGGCATCCGTCTTTCTCAGATACAGATCGACGATTCCGGCATTGAAGGCCTTGACCGCGACGGTCTCATCCGCGACGCCGGTCAGGAGTACCTTTGCGCAACGCAAACTGGATATGGACGAAAGGAATTCGACGCCGCTCAGTCCGGGCATGTCGTAATCGACGACAACCGCGGCCACCTCCGCGAATCGTGAATCCCGGGCCAGCACGTCTCGCGCCGCCGAGGTTTCGACCAACCGCTCAAGGCCGGTCTCGCTCAGACCGGCAGACGCCGGCGCAAACGCCAGCGAATTCTCGCGGGCGTGCTTGCGAATAAAAGCGAGCGCGGTTTGCGGCCGCGTGAAAAACAGATTGGTTGAAATATCCGGAAAGAATCGACGCAATGCATCAAGGTAGCTGTCGCTGTCGTCCACGAAAACGACCGATGCCGGATAGAAAACAGGGGGGCGAATAAAATTGTTCATGTCTATTACGTGGAATATGTGGCGCGCCTCGCGCCGGCTTACACGCCGGCTTCTCTCACGCTGGCTCCCGGGCCGATTCCCGCTGAACCGTATAGTACCGGGGTCTTTGCATGAACAGTGCAAACTTGCGCGGCCTTTCCGCCATAGTATGCGGATGGAATAAATTGAATTAATCGAGTCGAGTCGAGTCGATTTTATTCTGCCGCAATCGATCCCGGCATGCGAGATGCCCGAGTCAGGGTTTGACCGCGCAGCGCTCAGGTTGACGCGGGAGCCATACTGGAGTTCCCGGCTGACTCGCCGGCGTGAACCAGAACGGAGCAAGCGAATGCGCAACTTCGATGAAAACAACATCACCACTGCGGTCATTGATCGACTCGCAGAATGCACGTCGCCGCGCGCCCGGCAAATCAGCGAGTCGCTTGTCAGGCACCTGCATGACTTCGTGCGGGACGTGGAGCCCACTCAGGAGGAATGGGGCGAGGCCATTGGCTTCCTGACCGGTGTCGGAAAAATGTGCTCCGACACGCGGCAGGAATTCATCCTCCTTTCGGACGCCCTGGGCGTTTCAATGCTGGTGGATGCGATCAATCACCGGCTTGCGAAGCACGCGACCGAAACGACGGTGCTCGGCCCGTTCTACGTCGAGAACCCGCCCGAATACGCCCTGGGCGATCTCATCGACACACGCCCGGGGCCTGCTCTTTTCTGCGAGGGCAAGGTGACGGACGTCGACGGCAAGCCGCTGGCCGGCGCGATCGTCGACACCTGGCATTCCGATGCAGAAGGGTTCTACGATGTCCAGGCCGAAGCCGGTCTGAAAAGTTTGACAGGACGCGCCCGCTTGCGCACGGATGCGGAAGGCCGCTTCTGGTTCCGCTCCATCGTGCCGAAGTTCTATCCCATTCCGCACGACGGCCCGGTCGGCAAGATGCTTGAAGCACAAGGCCGCCATCCCTATCGCCCCGCGCACGTGCACTTCATGATCAGCGCACCGGGCTACGAAAAACTGATAACGCATGTGTTTCTGGACGGCGACCCGTACCTCGACTCGGACGTGGTGTTCGGCGTCAAGGACTCGCTCGTCAAGCCGCTCGTTGCGCAGCAGCCGGGTACGACGCCCGCCGGCCACGCAGTCGATGCCGGGACCTCGCTGCTGCACTATGATTTTGCGCTCGCCCGGGAGGCGATCTCGTCATGAAGAGGCCCTCGTGGCGCAGACGTGTGTTTCGTGACGTGTGTTTCGTGTTGCGAGAGCCGCTAAAAACGCATAAACCCGTTTCGGGCAAGCGCATCCGGATTGCCAGCCGCATACTCGAGGATCGTATTTTTAGTGTCGATGCCTACGGTGAGCAAGGTTTCCCAGCGCTCCGTATCCGGTTGCGTCAGATCCGGGTAAAAACAGATGGGCGCGGCGTCTCCCCGCTGGCCGCACATGGCGGCCGCCCGTTCCCGCAAGTCGTCGCAGACCATGCGAGGGGCAACCTGCTGCAGGTGCTCGAGGCGAAGGCGCGTCGTCGAACTCTCCTCCATGCATTCGCCCTTGCTAAGTTCCCGATCGAGAAAATGGTTGGTATGCAAAAGCCAGCCGTCTACTCGCGGCACGACCACAGCGGTACGCGCCGGGCTGAGCTCGATACTCGCCGCTCGCGGATCCGCATCCCTGCATGAAACAACTGTCAGGACCGTGGACGCGCTGACGCGCGCCGACCGAGCAAGCGCGACTGCCTCGTCCACACTCGTGGCCTCCTCCAGCAAACGGCGGGCAATCGCGTGGACGGGAACACCCGCTGCCGCATGATCGGCTTCATGATGAAGAATGTTGAAGTGGAGTCCCAGTCCGGCGCTATTCACACCGATCTTCCCCAGCATCCCGAACTCCGTAAACAGCTTGACGATATGACCGCTTCGGGCTGTCAACTGCAGCATCAGGCCGTGCGGCGCCAGACTGTCGTGCCAGTCCCAGGTTTGAATCGTTAACGGTGTTAACGGTTCGCGCGCACCGGAGGGCGCATAGACGGCGGTCGAGCACTCTCCTTCGGTAGAATACGGCATTGTCGCGAGAATCTCGGTGCGCGCATTGAGACTCGCAAGCTGCCAGACGGGAAGCCGCGCGCCTGCCGCCATCGCCACTACTTCGCTCGCCAGATCGGGAGACCAGGCTTGCAGCGCGCACAATGCGGCTTCACCCAGCGCGCGGACCTGTTGAGAGGCGATCCCGACGCGAGGAAAAAAGTCGAGATAAAGCGACACAGTGTGCCTGATTTCCTCGGCCCATCGTTCTCCTATCTGTTGTCCACGCCGCTGCGGATTGGGGGTATCGGTGACGAAGGAATATATTTTCAATGCGAGGACTCCTTGCTAATCGGTTTCCCGGCCAGGCGCGAATGCGCCACGGCTTGAACGTATAGACAAATTGCAGCGCGGCTATGTCGTTGCTGCGCGAATAGCTCCCGTCGCTGGCCCGAAACACCGGATGACTCGCGGCGTCATGGCGGTATTCCAGTTTCACGATGATCTGGGCCGTCGGATAGAACAGCATATCGGCGGTGATGTCATAGCGAGCCGCGCCCTTGCACTCGCTTCCATGACTCGCCGATTGCTGCAGGCAGCCTGGATCGACCCCGAAGCCGCTCGTGCCGTTGACAGCAGGATTGCCGCCCGCAAGCCCATAGAGAATGTTGCTGCCCCCGCCCCCATTGGCCGTATCGTTCAGATAATCGAAGCGCAGGGTCGCGCCCATGTGCCCAAGCCATGCGGACGTCCATTTCTGATGCCCGAGTAAGGACAGGCCATACCACCGCGCCGTGCCGCCGTTCCAGGCGCCCTTCTGCAATTCGCCATAGTCGAGCTGGGCGTTCAGTTGCAATTTGTCTTTCGTATAGGTCAGGTCGGTTTCCAGATAACGCACCATGCCGAACGGCGACGAGGCATTGCACTGATAGCCATAGCCGCCCGCCTCCGAACAGGGCGAAAAGAGCGACTGCCACCCGATTGTGCCGGAGACGCCGACATCCAGTGCCGTCGATGTGGCGTTATCGAAGCGGGCCGTCAACGTGGGCGTCCAGTTGCTCTTTGTCGTGTTGTTCGCGGCGTTGACGATCGCCCCCGAGGTCCGCAACTGTTCATTGCCGAGCATCACCTGCCAGAAACGGGTGGCAGTCGCATCCGAGCCCTTCAACCCGATGCCGACCATATTGCCCGGCTCGCTGAAGTCATACAGCAGGCCGTGCGTGAGCGCGAGCATCTGGTTCGATGGCTGGACTTCGTAGCCGGCAAGACTCGTCATCAGGCCGACCTCGAACGTTTGGGTCGAACTGAACGGGACGGTCACATTGGCCTGCGTCACAATGTTGCCGCCAATCACACCGTGTTCATTGCTGAGTTGCGCACCAAAGCCGCGATTGGGCTGGATGACGATCTCCGCCGCGGGCGCCAGCGGACCGACGCCGAAGGTCTTTTTGATGTCGAGATAAATGTCGCCGATCGTGCTGTTGTAGTAGTCGTAGACGCCCGGATCGTGATTCAGGAACATGAAGCTCGACGAATGCTGCGCCCGGTTGTACAGATAAACGGGGTCGATATAGCCGGTGATGCTGAGGCCGGCAAGTGGTCCGGTGGTTGCGGCTTCTTCGAGTGAGTCGACCTTGAGCGAAGCACTGGCGATCTGCTCACGCATCCGGGTCACGTCGTCATTGGACAGCGCGGCAGGTGCATCGGGGCCAGCCGCCTGGCCGCCCGAGACGGCGGCCGATGGCGCTGTTGCCGACGGTGTCGCCGAGGAGGCGACACTCGCACGCAGCGCGTCGACCTGAGCCTGCAGCGCGTTGACCTGCGCTCGCAAAGCCTGAAGCCGATTCGCGTCCGGCGTGGACTTCTGCGGGTCCTGAGCAAACGCCGCTGCGGCCTCGAATGCCAGCAAACACAGCGCGGCAATATTCTTGCGTTTCATAGTATTGATTGATAGGGACGAGCTTACCCAGCCCGCCTCGGCAGGCGGGATCTCGGAACATGCAAAACAGGCGGGCGTCAGCCGGGCGTCAGTCCGTTTTCAACTTGGCCCAGAGCCGGTTCTGAAGGCGCTGAAGTTCCGCTGGCATGGGCTTGCCCACGATCAGCCGGCGGTACACCTCGGGCGGCGGGAAAACTGCGGGATCGGCAAGCACGTTGGGATTGACCAGGTGCTGCGACGAAGGGACCGCGGACGGATACGACGTGTCGTTGGTCAGATTGGCGCTTTCCTTTTCGGACAGGACGAAGTTGATCCACTTCAGCGCCGCTTCCGGGTGCGGGGCGTCCTTGGGAATCGCCATCATGTCGAACCAGATCGCAGTGCCGCCGTCGGGAATCACGTACTTGACGTGATAAGGCTTGTGGGCACCTTCAGCCGCCAGACGCGCAGAGTTCACGTCACCCGACCAACCGAACGCGAGGCAGATATCCCCGCCCGCGAGGTCGTTGATATAGCTGTTCGAATTGAACTGTGTGATGTAAGGCCTGATGGTCTTGAGCAATTCGTACGCCTGCTGATAGTCGGCCGGATTGTTGCTGTTTGGATCCTTCTTCAGATAGAGAAGCGCGATGCCGAACGCGTCGACGGGCGAATCGATCATCGAAATACCGCAGCTTTTCAGTTTTTGCGCGTTATGCGGATCGAAAAGCAGCGACCAGCTGTTGAGCGGCGCGTCGTTGCCGAGCGCGGCCTTGACCTTCTCCACGTTGATGCCGAGTCCGTCGGTTCCCCAGGACCACGGCACACCATAGCGATTGCCCGGATCGTCGGCCGCGAGAAGCTTGAGGATTTGCGGGTCCAGTTTCGAAAAATTCGCCACCTTGCCGGCATCGATTTTCTGGAAAATGCCGGCCTGGAGCTGACGCGCCCAGAAGATATCCGAGGGCACCACCACGTCGTATCCCGACGAGCCCGACAGCAGCTTTGCCTGCAACGTCTCGTTCGAATCGAACTCCTGGTAGACGACCTTGATCCCGGTTGCCTTCTCGAAGTTGGCGACCGTGTCCTTTCCGATCGAATTACCCCAGTTATAAACATTGACGACCTGGTCTTCCGCATGCGCCGACGGTATGCCCAGGCTCGCTACGCCACCGAGCGCCAGCGCCGCGCACATCGCTCTCAACTTTTTCGCCATTAACGTGGTCATTTGCGGTCTCAACATGGATTTATTTTTTCCGAGTTTGTCAACACAGTCGCCGCATTCGTGAACGAGAGCATTGCCGTGGATGCGGTTCACCTGGAACGGTGGCGCTCCGACACGCGTAGCGGCTCCGGCTATCAGGTTGAATGGCTGGGCAGCGGCGGGATGCAGTACGCGGAGCTTTGCAGCCTGATGGACATCTACTATCGGAGCTACTGCCAGATCGATCCGCTATTCCAACCGGTTCGCGGCAAAGCAGGAACGATCCTCGTGCAGCGGAATGTGAGCGGGATTGCGGATAGCGAGTTTCGCAGGACCATGTTCGACGAACCCGAGATAACCCAGGAATGCGTACTGGTGCACGGCACGGCAAATATCCAGTACGCGTTCGCGCTCGCACGGAACAAACAGCAGTCCGAATTCACGACGAACGAGCTGTTCTATTTCCGTCAAATGGCGGATCTGCTTTTCCCGCTGTTCGAACTCCACGCTCGAACCACAGCCGCCCGCAGGACAACCGCGGTCCCTGTCAGCGGCACGCCGCACGCGGGATTCGATGAGCGCCTGTCCAGACAGAATGTGCAACTCTCCCGTCGCGAGTATGAGATCTGTAAGCTGCTGCTCAACGGGCGGACGATTCCCGATGCAGCGGCCCATCTGGACGTCAAACTCTCCACCGCCGAGTCCTACGTGAAGCGGGCTTTCACGAAGCTCAGCGTTCGCACCAAGCGAGAATTATTCGACTGGGCGTTGCTGGCGAGCTAGCGGGTTGGGGGCGAAAGGCTTCAACTCCCCTGCTCCCTGAGCCGCTGGCGATGAGCCGCGACCTTCGCGCGGTTACCGCACATCGCCATGCTGCACCACCGGCGTGCGTGACCACGCGTGTGATCCACAAACATCAAGGTGCACCTGAGGCCTTCACACGCTTTCACGTAAGTGAAGTCTTCTTCACACACGAGCCTCGCCAGCGCCTCGGCGATCGGCATCAATAGCGACTCCGGCGACTGCCAGCGCCGATTCGCGCGAAGCTCAAAGCTCGTCACACCGCCCGAAGCGTTCGTCACGATTTCGCCATGCTGCTGGTCCCGCTCGAGCAGTTGATTCAAGGGTTCGAGCTCACGCAAGTCTTTGGCGGCCAGCGGCCGCCCCTTCCTCTTCCGGACAAATCCCCTGAACCACTCGCGCAGTTCACGCGCGCGTGCCGCCACCTCGTCGAGTTCGGCCGCCGACGAACGAACCCGCATGGCGTCGAGGACCGCACGCGGTGCCAGCCCTGTCTGGTCTAACCAGGCAAGCAGGCCTTCTCCGTCACTGATCCAGTCGACTTCTTCATCCACCGGTGTAGCGACCGAATTCAGAAAATCGAGGCCGGGCGCATCGGCCAGCACTATCGCGGGCATCTGACGGTAGTCCATTTCTCATGACGAATATGAATTGACGATGATTGCATCGTAACCACTAAAAATGCACTTGACAAGTTACATCGTCAGTTTGTAACCTGTATTAACGGTTTTATCGGGTTACATGTCGCAGGTCACCACGCGATGTGCATACATCGCACGCAGCGCCCAATCCTTCAAAGGAGCGAGAAATGTCTATTGGCAACGTGAGCGCGGTGCTTGTGCACGGCGCGTGGGCAGATGGTTCAAGCTGGAGCAAGGTCGTGGAGCGCCTGAAGGCATACGGCATTCATGCCGTTGCGGCGCCGTTGCCGCTCACCGGTTTGCATGAAGACGTGGCCGCTCTCAACAGAACGCTGGAACGCATTGACGGCCCGGTGGTTGTCGCGGGGCATGCGTACGCCGGCGCGGTGATCGGATCGACGCGCGCCGGGAACGTGAAGGCGCTGGTCTACGTCGCCGCGCTTGCGCCTGCCGAAGGAGAAGCTGTGAGCGACGTGTTCTACCGCGGCGAAACGCACCCGCTGGCACCCACGCTGTCGCCGGATCGGCATGGCCTGATATGGCTGCCCGAGGAGGCCTTCGCGGCGGCGTTCGCACAGCATGCGAGCGCGCAGGAACTGACGGTGCTCAGCGCGATTCAGCGCCCTATTTCAGTGTCGTGCATTGGCGAGGCGGTCGGGCGCCCGCTCTGGATGGACCGGCCGAGCTGGTTTCTGACCGCGGAGCAGGACCGGATGATCAATCCCGACACGCAACATTTCATGGCACAGCGCATGAACGCGCGCGTGCATTCACACGAGGTCGATCACACGCCGATCGTTACGGCGCCTGACGTCGTCACCAACGTCATCGTTGAAGCGGTCCAGGCCGTCGCGGCTCGTTAGTTTTGTCCGCGACGCCTGAAACCTGTCATGCAAACAGGCGCTCGTTGCCTGCTATTTCCTACCTCATCGGGAGTCAATCCATGTCCTCCATTGCCAATCGTTACGCTGACGTCAACGGCGTCAAGGTGTTCTATCGCGAAGCGGGTCGTTCGGACGCGCCGAAACTTTTACTCCTTCACGGCTTTCCGAGTTCGAGCCACATGTTCCGCGACCTGATCCCTCTGCTTGCCGAGCGCTTCCATATCGTCGCGCCCGACCTGCCAGGCTTTGGCAAATCGGATATGCCGGGCCGGGACACTTTTACGTACACGTTCGACAATATCGCCGACGTGATCGAACGCTTCACCGAGCAAATCGGTTTCGACCGCTTTGCCCTATACGTATTCGACTACGGCGCGCCGACCGGCTTTCGCCTTGCGCTGCGGCACCCCGAACGGATCGCGGCGATCATCTCGCAGAACGGTAACGCGTACGAGGAAGGCTTGAGCGATGGCTGGAATCCGATTCGCGCTTACTGGCAGGACCCTTCAGACGCCAATCGCGAGGCGCTTCGCGTCATGCTGACGCACGAGACGACCGTGTGGCAGTACACGCATGGTGTACAGGACAGCGCTTCCGTATCACCCGACGGCTACTCGCTTGACGCGTTCTATCTGAGCCGGCCAGGTGCCGACGAGATCCAGCTCGATCTGTTCGGGGATTACCGAAACAATGTCGCGTTGTACCCGGCATTCCAGCAGTACTTCCGCAGCCACCAGCCCCCTTTGCTCGCCGTGTGGGGAAAGAACGATCCGTTTTTCCTGCCCGCGGGCGCCGAGGCATTCAGGCGCGACATACCGAGCGCCGAGGTGCGTTTTCTCGACACCGGCCACTTCGCGCTAGAAACGCATGCGGCAGAAGTCGCCGCGGCTATCTCGGGATTTCTGGTTCGCTGATCGACAATCACCGCGTGGTGGCTGTCTATTGAATCGAGGTTCAGGCGGCCCATCCACGCGTCAAGGAGGAAGGACATGTCCAGCAAGGTAGCCATCGTGACGGGTGCGAGCCAGGGGATCGGCCGTTCAACGGCCATCAGGTTGGCGCGAGATTTTGCGTCGGTCGTGCTCGTTGCGCGCAATCGCGAGAACCTCACGCAGACCGCTGACGAAGTAAAAAAGGCCGGCGCCGAACCGCTTGCAATCGACCTCGATCTGTCTCACCCGGAGGCCGCACAGCAAGTCATCGACCAGACCCTGTCGACGTTCGGGCAGATCGATGCCTTGCTCAACATCGCGGGCGCGGTGCCGCAGATCGATGTATTCGACATGAGCGACGATCAATGGGACCGTGGCTTCGCGTTGAAGCTGCACGGCGCGCGGCGGCTGACGATCGCGGCATGGCCGTCGTTAAAGAAATCGTCAGGATCGGTGGTGCTGATGTCGGGCAACTCGGCGCAGTTTCCCAAGGCCGCGTACGCGGCCGTGGGCACGATCAACGCCGCGATCGTAGCGGTGGCGAAAGCCTTCTCGGACCGCGGGATTGCAGATGGCGTGCAGGTCAACAGCGTGCTGCCCGGGCCGGTGATGACCGGTCGGCGGCAATCCTATCTGGAGCATTGGGCGCCGCTGCACAACATGACGGTCGAAGAAGCGACGGCGCGCTTTCCTCTTGAAGCGGGGATCGCCCGGTATGGCACGCCCGAGGAGATTGCCGAACTGATGGCGTTCATCGTGTCACCCGCGGCGCACTGGATGACGGGCTCGACGTTGAGAATGGACGGTGGAGAGGTTAAGTCGATTTAAAGATGGGACTCGCCAGGTGCCAGGACCACCGAATTTGTGTAAGCTCATCTTCGCTTTTATCGCCACGGACTTCGCGTCAATGCCCTCCTCCATCCGCAACTCGCTCGTCTGGATTTTCGATGCATTCGAGCGCGATTCAACCTATATTCGCAAGCGGATGTTCGGCAGCGACGCCGCCTATATCGACGGCCTGTTGTGCCTGATTGCCGCCGATCGCGAGAAGCCGTGGAATGGCTTGCTGGTGTGCACATCGCATGAACGCCATGCCGCGCTCATTGAAGAAGTGCCCGCGTTGCGGCCGCATCCGGTGCTCGGAAAATGGCTTTACGTACCGCAGGACGATCCCGCCTTTGAAACCACCGCGGAAAAAATGACGGCGCTCGTGCTCGCGCGCGATCCGCGTGTGGGTGTCGAGCCCAAGCCGCGCAAACGGAGCGGCAAATCCACGTTGCCAGAGGCTTGAGCGTTCTGAAACGTTCAGGCGTCTGAGGACGCATTGCACAGAACGCGTTCAACGTGCGGCACGAAGCTCGGCTGATTCCAGAAAGAAATCCCTGTTTCCCGCGAGGCGCGCAATCATGAAATCGATGAACGTCCTCACTCGCAGCGGCTGCTCGGTTCGATGGCGATAGTAAATGTAGACGGCTTCACGCTGGGTGACATGCTTCACGAGCAGCGGAACGAGCTGGCCACGCCTGATAGGCAAGGCCGCCGAGAAACTCCCGAGTTGCCCGATTGCGAGTCCAGCCAGCACGGCCTGGGCCTCCGCTTCCGTGTCATTGACGCACAAGGTCGTCGCAACGTCGCGATAGACGATCTCGTCACCGATCAGGAACTCCCACGGTGCCTGCTTGCCGGTATTCGCCCTCCGATAGCCGGTGCAACGGTGCTCTTCGAGCTCGTCAATGGTCCGCGGCGCGCCATGCCGTTCGATATAGGCAGGCGATGCGCAGACGATCAGTTGAATCGGTAAGAGTTGTCGCGCGATCGTACCGCCCGACGGCGGAGAACCGCCACGAAAGCCTACGTCGGCGCGATCGCTGACGAGGTCGGTGAAGTGGTCGTCGAACTGCACATCCAGTTGCACATTCGGGTGCAATTCGGCGAATTCCAGAAAATATGGCCACAGCACAGTGTGGCCGACGGCTTTGGGCGCGCTTACCCGCAACGGCCCCGCAATCTCGTCTTTCGATCGCCGCGCATCGTCGAGGGCCGATGACAGGACGGCCAACGCCGGTCTCACGCTGTCCAGAAGACCCTGCCCCTCCTCAGTCAGGCTCAGCTTGCGTGTGGTTCGATGGAAAAGCCGAACCCCCAGCTCCTTTTCGAGCTGCATCACCGCGTGGCTCGCGGCCTGCGGCGAGATGCCCTGATCCACGGCTGCCTTGCGCAGGCTTCCCAGCGCCGCAGCCCGGACGAATATCGTGATCGCGCGAACTTCGTTCATGGCCACTCGGATTAGCAAATAAAAATTGATTATCAGTCTACCGGGTGGTGGCTAGTTTGTGCCAATCCCTCCCCCTATGATTCGTTCACTTTCACTCGAATCGTAGGAGAAACATCATGGTCAACCACACAAACAATGGCTTCAAGCGCGTCTGGTTCATCACCGGCGCGTCGCGCGGCCTCGGCGCCCTGATCGCTCAGGCGGCTCTCGCTGACGGCAATGCGGTCGTTGCCACCGGCCGCAATGCCGCGGCGATCGCCGAGCGTTTAGGGCAATCGCCGGCACTCCTCCCCGTGGCACTGGACGTGACAAACGAAGCCCAGGCGAAGGCCGCGGTTCAAGCCGCAGTGGAACGATTCGGCCGTATCGACGTTCTGGTCAACAACGCAGGCTTCGGTTTGCTTGGCGCGATCGAGGAGTCCAGCGATGCCGACGTGCGTCGCATGTACGACACGAACGTATTCGGCTTGCTGAATATCACACGCGCCGTTCTGCCGGTGATGCGCGCGCAACAGGCCGGCCACGTCATCAATATGTCGTCGATCGGCGGCTATCGGTCCGTCGCCGGGTTCGGCGCCTATTGTTCGACCAAGTTCGCTGTCGAAGGCTTGACCGAGGCGTTGCACGCCGAACTGAAGCCGCTCGGTATTCACGCAACGGTCGTGGAGCCTGGATATTTCCGTACGGACTTCCTGGATGCGTCATCGCTCGTTGTTGCCCGCAACGTGATCGCCGACTATGACGAGACGTCGGGAAATGTTCGCCGGCTCGCTACCAGCCTGAACCACAACCAGCCGGGCAACCCGGAGAAGCTTGCGGCAGCCATGGTCGAACTGGCCGACGCACAAACGCCGCCGCTGCGGTTGGCGCTTGGCACCGACACGTTGAAGGCCATCGCTGAGAAGAACGCCTACGTTACGCAGGAAACCGAAACGTGGAAGGCGTTGTCGGCATCGACTGATTTTTCTGTTTGATAGAGCGGGCTTGCGCGAGGCGATGATGGGGCGTCGCGCGCTCCGTAGCTGGGCGCCCCCAAGACCGGCCACGACCCTGCTCGCGGCCGGCACCGGGCGACAAGTCCTGATTCCCTGCTATGGACGTAACGAACCACGGCGCAACAGCATGCGACCGTGATGGTGATGAGATTTGAACAGTACGTTACGGGGTTCCATGACAGGCAAAGTCGCACATCGAATTAATTTTGGGAACACGTCGCTGCGGCCTCATTCCGTTGCTGTTTGGGCGCCACCAGTTTGCTCGGCACAGGCTTGCCGCGATTGCGTCCTCACGCAATCGCAGCCGCACCCCGCTCAGCGCCGCCACGACCCATGCGGCAATTCGACGTCCCGCTTCGCCGCGGCCAATCCTTCGACGATGCCCGTGCGATCCAGCGCAATGCAGTACACCGGTTTCGCACGCTCAAAGCGCCAACTGTCGGCCAGCGTCCCGGCGTCGACTGGATCGAAGCCGAACTGATCGAGCAGCCCGCTCACGACATGTTTGGCCTGCTGGTCGTCGCCGGCGAACGGCAGCGCCCGGCGATTCGGGGTGCCGGCCGGCTTGCCGTCTGTTTCCAGGTCCTTCGCCAGAATCGCGTTGAAGGCCTTGACCACCCGGGCGCCCGGCAACGCGGCGGCGAGCATCTGACTGGTGGTCGTCGAGCGACTGTCGAGCGCCTCGATGTGGCCATCGCGGTCGGGATAGTAGTTGCCCGTGTCGATCACGATCTTCCCGTCGAGCGCCGCAACCGGCAGCGCATCAATGTTCATGAACGGCACGGCCACCACCACCACGTCGCCGAACTTCGCCGCCTCTTCTGCCGTGCCGAGCGCGCAGTGGATCGCTGAGGCCGTGCTGGTCAAGGTCCGCGGATCACGGGAATTGCTGATCATAACTTCGTGACCACCGTTCTTCGCGAGTGTCGCCATCGCACGGCCGATAAAGCCGGCGCCAAGAATGCCTATCTTCATGTTTCACACTCCGTATCTATCTGAGGATCGCCCCGTTGAGCGCATGCCCTGCGGTGAGAAACACTATTATTCAAAACTCCTTTAAGATAAATATGCGTAATCTGACGACTGTCGAAACCAGGAGTGGGGAATAATGGACCGTTTGACCAGCATGGCCGTGTTCGTGAAAACGGCCGACAGCGGCTCGTTCGCCGCAGCCGCGCTCGCCTTCGGCATCTCCTCGCAGATGGCCGGCAAGCATGTCAGCACGCTGGAGGAACGCGTCGGCGCGCGGTTGCTCAACCGCACCACACGGCGCCAGAGCCTCACAGAGATCGGCCAGATTTTCTACGAACGCTGCAAGGCGCTGCTGGCGGATGCCGAGGCGGCCGAATCGGTCGCGCAGGAGCTGTCGGCCTCGCCGCGCGGGCGTCTGCGCATCAACGCGCCGGTTACCTTCGGCACCTGCTGTCTCGCGCCGATGATCACGCGCTATCTGAAGGCTCATCCCGAGGTGCGGGTCGAATTGACGCTGACCGACCGCTTCGTCGATCTGATCGACGAAGGGTATGAAGCCGCGATCCGTCTCGGCCCGCTGTCGGATTCCTCGTTGATCGCGCGGCCGTTGATGCCGTACCGGCTGATCGCCTGCGCGTCGCCTGGCTACCTGGCCGAGCGCGGCGAGCCGCCCACACCGCAAGCGCTGGCGGAGCACGAGTGTCTAAGCTTCGTCTATACAAGCGTGCCGGTTCCTACCGAATGGCGTTTCGCCGATGCACAAGGCGAACACGTGGTGCCGATCTCAGGCCGCTTTCAGGCCAACGACGTGAAAGCGCTGCTGGCCGCCGCCCTCAATGGCGGCGGCGTGATACTCGCGCCCGAAGAGGCGGTGAAAGACGAGATCGCTGCGGGCCGGCTGGTGCGCCTGCTTAACGGCTATCAAGCGCCCGTACGCCCCATGCATCTGGTGTTTCCGGCGAGCCGCGTGACCCCAAAGCTGCGCGCGTTCATCGACCAGGTGGTATCCGAATTCGGGCCGCACGCCGCGTGAAATGAGCCGTCTGGCCAACCCGCCAGGCGCCCTCCACCGCCCGCCAATCTCCCCCCATTGACCGCTAGAATTGCCGGCTTTGCCCGCTTCGGGCGCGCGACAAGGCAAAATACGGGTCTTGCGCGCGCGGAACGCACCGCAAGACCGGATGAATCAGACCTCGGCGGCATACTGGCCGCCGACCCTCGCAAAGACGCATGACGACGGCCCAGCAAGCCAATCTGGCACCTCGGGACCGTCGCGTGCGGCGCAGCCAGGACAGCTCGTCCTTTAACAGAGCCCCTCAGGAGCATTCATGACCGATTCGAACCCGTCTTTCCTCGGCAGGATTTCACTTGCCGTCAGTACGTTTTTCAGCATTCTCGGCGATGGCGAATTCGCCGCCGGGGTGCTGCGTCTGCGCAAGGGTGGGGCCGCTGCCGCGAGCGCCGCACCTGCTCCCGCACCCGCGCCTGCCGCTGCACCGGCCCCCGCGCCGCAGCCGGCGCCCACGCTGAAAGAAGCAAGCCCGGACGCGGCACTCCAGCTGCTCGGCCTGCTGCAACGCGACGCGCGTTTCATCGATTTCGTCGAAGAAGACATCAAGGGCTATAGCGACGCCGACATCGGCGCCGCCGCGCGCCTCGTGCACGACGGCTGCCGCGCAACCCTGCGCGAGCATTTCACGATCCGTCCGGTGCGCGACGAAGCCGAAGGCAGCCGCGTGACGCTGGCCGAAGGTTTCGACGCCACCTCGATTCGCCTGACCGGCAACGTCGTCGGCAAGGCGCCGTTTAACGGCAGCATCAGCCACCGCGGCTGGCGGGTCGACGAAGTCCGTCTGCCGAAGCTGAGCGGCAGCCACAACGCCCACGTGATCGCACCGGCCGAGGTGGAGCTATGAGCGACGCACGCTTCTCAATCGGCATCGACCTGGGCACGACGCACTGCGCGCTGTCCTACGTGGACACCACGGCCAGCGACGGCGAAAAGACCGCCCAGGGCGTGCTGCCCGTCGCGCAGCTCACGGGCCCCGGCGCGATCGACAATCTCGATCTGCTGCCCTCGTTCCTCTACCTGCCGCATCCGGACGAACTTGCCTCCGGCGACCTGTACCTGCCGTGGACCGGTCAACGCGAATTCGCGGTCGGCGAGTTCGCCCGCAGCCGCGGCGCGGCCACACCGATCCGGCTCGTGTCGAGCGCCAAGAGCTGGCTGTGCCATCCTGGCGTCGACCGTCGCGCGGCGATTCTGCCGAACGACGCACCGCCTGAAGTCGCCCGCGTGTCGCCGCTCGAAAGCTCGGTGCGCTATCTGACGCATCTGCGCGAAGCTTGGGACCACGCGCATCCGGACGCACCGTTCAGCCAGCAGGACATCACGGTGACGATCCCCGCATCGTTCGATCCGGCCGCGCGCGAATTGACCGCCGAAGCCGCCGAGGCCGCCGGTTACGGCCGCATGACGCTGCTCGAAGAACCGCAAGCCGCGCTGTATAGCTGGATTCAGAAGAGCGGCGGCCAGTGGCGCAAGCAGGTCAAGGTCGGCGACATCATTCTCGTGGTCGACGTGGGCGGCGGGACCACCGACCTCTCGCTGATCGCCGTGATCGAACGCGAAGGCAATCTCGAACTGCATCGCATCGCGGTCGGCGAACACATTCTGCTCGGCGGCGACAACATGGACCTCGCCCTCGCTCATGGGGTCGCGCGCAAGCTTGCAGCGCTTGGCACCCAGGCCGACGCGTGGCAACTGCGCGCCCTCACCTACGCGTGCCGCTCGGCCAAGGAAACGCTGCTCACCGACCCGTCGACCGATACCGTGCCGCTCGTCGTGCCGAGCCGCGGGTCGAAGCTGATCGGCGGTTCGATCCGCACCGAGCTCACGCGTGCGGAGTTGACCCAGACGATCCTCGAAGGGTTCTTCCCGCAGGTGGAGAGCGCGGCGCGTCCGGTGAGCCGTGCGCGGGCCGGTCTGACGCAACTCGGCCTGCCGTATGCGCAGGACGCGGGCATCACGCGGCATCTGGCGGCCTTCCTTGGCCGTCAGGTGGGTGCGCTCGCCGAACTCGAAGGCCTGCGCGATATCGCCACCGCAGAAGGCGCAAGCTTCCTGCATCCCACCGCTGTGCTTTTCAACGGCGGCGTGTTCAAGTCGCCGCTGCTGGTGGAGCGGATCATGGGCACGCTCAATGGCTGGCTCACCGCCGAAGGCGCGCCGCAAGCACGCCTGCTCGAAGGCGCGGATCTCGATCTCGCCGTCGCGCGCGGCGCGGCCTATTACGGCTATGTCCGGCGCGGCCAGGGCGTGCGCATTCGTGGCGGCACGGCACGCGCCTACTACATCGCAATCGAATCGGCGATGCCCGCCGTCCCCGGTCTCGAACCGCCCATACAGGCACTGTGCGTCGCTCCGTTCGGCATGGAGGAAGGCACGGACGCCGAACTGCCGGCGCAGGAATTCGGGCTGGTTGTCGGCGAGCCGGTGCATTTCCGCTTCTTCGGATCGTCGGTGCGCCGCCAGGATCAGGTCGGCACGCTGCTCGACTTCTGGGGTCCCGAGGAATTGCAGGAGCTGGAGGAAATCCAGGCGACGTTGCCGTCCGCTGGACGCACCGCCGGTGAAGTCGTGCCGGTGAAGCTGCATGCGCGTGTGACGGAAGCCGGCACGCTCGAACTCGAAGCCGTGCCGCGCGGCACCGACGAGCGCTGGAAGGTCGAGTTCGATGTGCGCGGCAGCGCCAATGCATGACTGCGATGAAGCGCTACAGCGTCGGCATTGATCTCGGCACCAGTAACACGGTGCTGGCATACGCCGAGACGGGCTCGCAGGACATTCGTGTCTTCGGGATCGATCAGCTGGTCAGTCCCGGCGAAGTTGCCGCGCGGCCGCTCCTGCCCTCGGTGCGATATCACGCGGCGCCGGGCGAGCTGAGCGCGGGCGATTTGCAGTTGCCCTGGCGCACCGCGGACAGTTCGGACGGTAGCGCGCCAGGCCAGACGGATCAGCCTGTCGTGATCGGCAGGCTCGCGCGTGCGCTCGGTGGCCAGGTGCCGGGGCGGCTGGTGGCGAGCGCGAAGAGCTGGCTGTCGCACGCGTCGGTGGACCGGGTCGCGCCGATCCTGCCGTGGGGCGCCGCGGACGATGTCCGCAAGGTCTCGCCCGTCGAAGCCAGCGCAAGCTACCTGGCGCACGTGCGGGCGGCCTGGAATCTGCACTTTCCGGACGCGCCGCTCGAAGCGCAGGACGTCGTGCTGACGGTGCCCGCTTCTTTCGACGAGGGTGCGCGAGCGCTGACCGTGGAAGCGGCACGCATGGCGGGCCTGCCCACGTTAAGGCTGCTGGAAGAGCCGCAGGCCGCGTTCTACGACTGGCTGTTCCATCATCGCGAGCGCCTTGCAACCGAACTGTCGGACACGCGGCTCGTGCTGATCTGCGACGTGGGCGGCGGCACCACCGACCTGACGCTGATCGAAGTCGGCATGCGCGACGGCGAGCCGGTGCTCACGCGGATCGGCGTGGGCAACCATCTGATGCTCGGCGGCGACAACATGGATCTCGCGCTCGCGCATCGGGTCGAGGCGCGCTTGCCTCAAGCGGGCAACGAACGCACGCGTTTGTCGGCGGCGAGTCTGTCGCAACTGGTCGAGCGGTGCCGTGGCGCGAAAGAACAACTGCTCGGCCCGCACGCGCCGGAGTCCGCTTCGATCACGCTGCTCGGCGCGGGCTCGAAGCTGATCGGCGGCGCGCGTACGGCGCAGCTCACGCGTGAGGAAGTCGAGCAGATCATCGTCGACGGATTCTTTCCCGCTGTGGCATCGCACGAACGGCCCGGCAGGCCGCGCGGCGCGATCGTCGAGTTCGGCCTGCCCTATGCCACCGATGCGGCCGTCACGCGTCATATCGCAGCGTTTCTGAGTCGCTTTGCGGCGCAGTCGCGTAAGGCGCTCGGTTCTTCCGCGCATGCTTCCGATACGGGTGAAGGTCAGGACGAACCTCTGCCAGTCCCCGACACGCTGCTGCTGAACGGCGGCGTGTTTCGCGCTGAAGCGCTCACACAGCGCCTGTCCAGCACCCTGGGCACATGGCGGGGCAAGCCGCTCAACGTTCTGCACAACGACAATCCTGACGTCGCCGTGGCGCGCGGCGCCGTCGCTTATGCCCTCGCCCGCGCGGGCAAGGCGCCGAAAATCGGTGGCGGCTCGGCGCGCAGTTATTTCCTTGTGCTGGACGAAACCGGTGACGGCGAACGCGACACCGCGGCGGCGCAGCGCGGCATCTGCCTGCTGCCGCGCGGCACCGAAGAAGGCCGCGAGATTCGCATCGAAGACCGTACGTTCGCGCTGCGCCTCGGGCACCCCGTGCGTTTTCACCTCGCCTCTTCAAGCGCGGACACGATCTATCAACCCGGCGAACTAACCGACCTTGCGCAAGGCGACTTCGTCCGGCTGCCTCCGATCGCGACGATCGTACAACCGCGCGGCACGAGTACGGCGCGCGGCGAAACCGCGGTACAGATCGTCACCTCCCTCACGGAAGTCGGCACGCTCGACGTGCACTGCATCGAACTCGACAATCCGGCCGAGCGCTGGCTGCTCGAATTCCAGTTGCGCCGCGCAGACGGCCAGGTGAGCGCCCAGGTGAACCTGTCAGCGGATCCGGCGCAAGCCCGGCACCCCGCACTCGACGAAGCGATCGACCACATCGACCGATGCTTCGGCTCACGCGCGCAAAACGTCGACCCCAAAGAAGTCAAACGCCTGCGCTCGCAACTCGAGCATCTGCTCGGGCCACGCGAAGCTTGGAACAGCGCGCTGCTGCGCGAACTGTTCGGTGCGCTGTGGGAGCGCGCACGCCGCCGGCGGCGTTCGGCGGATCACGAACGGTTGTGGCTGAATCTCGCCGGTTACTGTGTGCGGCCGGGCTTCGGCTATCCGCTCGACGAATGGCGCGTCGAGCAGCTCTGGTCGCTCTTCGACGACGGCATTCAATACGTCAACGAAAGCCAGGTCTGGTCGGAATGGTGGACGCTCTGGCGCCGCGCGGCGGGCGGCCTCGACGAAAGCGCGCAACTGCGCGTGCTCGACGCGATGGCCTATCTGCAAACCGCCGCGCAATCGCGCCATAAGCTGCCGTTCGATGTGTCGAAGACCGGCTTCACCGACATGGTCCGGCTGAGCGCCTCGCTCGAACGCATTCCGGTCGAACGCAAGATCGAGCTCGGCGAGTCGGTGCTTACGCGCCTGAAGAAACCCGCGGAAAACCATCAGAGCTGGTGGGCAGTCGGGCGCATCGGTGCGCGGCGGCCGTTCTATGGCAGCGCGCATAGCGTCGTGCCGCCGGACATCGCGGCACTTTGGCTGAACACGATCCTCGCGCTCGACTGGAAAAAGGTTGACCCTGCGGCGTTCGCCGCCGTGCAGATCGCTCGCATGACCGGCGACCGCTCGCGCGACCTGCCCGAAGCACTGCGCCAGACGGTGGTGCGCAGGCTCGACGCGGCCAATGCGCCGCGCGCGTGGATCACCATGGTCAGCGAGACCGTGGAACTCGACGATGCCGACGAAGGCCGCGTGTTCGGCGAATCGCTGCCCGCCGGGCTCAAGCTGATCGGGGCGGCACCATGAGCAACCCGTACCGGCGCAACCCTGATTCCCCGCCCCCTGGCTGAACGCTCTGATGACTTCGACAACCCTTCACGCCGTGACAAACGATCTGCTCATTACCGACGTCCGTCAGCCGGACGGCGCACGCGTCGACGTATCGATCGCCGACGGCCACATCGTGGCAATCGGCCCCGGCCTGCCGCGTGCGCCCGGCATCGCCCATGAGGACGGCGCGGGTGCGCTGCTGCTGCCTGGATTCGTCGAAGGCCATACGCACCTCGACAAGACCACCTGGGGCATGGACTGGTATCGCAATGAGGTCGGCCCGAAACTGACCGACCGCATCGAAAACGAGCGGCGCTGGCGCGCGCAAAGCGGCCATGACGCGGGTGCACAGTCGCTCGCGCTGGCTCGCGCATTCATGCAGGCGGGCACGACACGTCTGCGGACCCACGTCGATATCGATACCGACGCGGGACTGCGCCATCTGGAAGGCGTACTCGCCACGCGCGAGCGGTTGCGCGATGTGCTCGACATGCAGATCGTCGCGTTCCCGCAGTCGGGCGTACTCGGCCGTCCCGGCACGGACATGCTGCTCGATCGCGCCTTGAGCGAAGGCGCCGATGTGCTCGGCGCGCTCGATCCCGCGTTGATCGACGGCGATCCGGTTGCGTCGCTGAACCTGACCTTCGACATCGCAAACCGCCATCACAAACCGATCGATATTCATCTTCATGAACCCGGCGAAATCGGCGCGTTCACGCTGGGTCTTCTGCTCGACCGGGTCGCCGCACTCGGCATGCAAGGGCAAGTGGTCGTCAGCCATGCGTTCTGTCTGGGCGCATTGCCCGAGCGCGAACGCGATGCCTTGCTCACGCGGCTCGCCGACCTTCGCGTGGCCCTCCTGACGACGGCACCGCCTTCGACACCGGTGCCGCCGCTCAAGGCCTGCATCGAACGCGGCGTGACGCTGTTCGGCGGCAACGACGGCGTGCGCGACGCGTGGACACCGTATGGCTCGCCGGACATGCTCGAGCGCGCGATGCTGATCGGCATGCGCTACGGCCTGCGCCGCGACGACGATCTCGCGATTGCGTTCGATTGCGTCAGCACCACCACCGCCCAAGGCTGCGGATTCGCCGACTACGGCTTGCACGCCGGTGCGCGTGCCGATCTCGTCCTGCTGGACGCGGATACGATCGCCCACGCAATCGTCGCGCGGCCGCAGCGCAAGCTGGTGGTGGCCAATGGCCGGATTGTCGCGCGCAATGGCGCAGGTCGTTAAGATCCTCAACGAATAGGCCGTGCTCAACGGCGACGTTGCCGTCTCGCTGGTTTATCCAGGCCGTGAGTTCGTGCCGCGCAAGATCCGCGAATTCATCGATCTCGCTGTCGGTTATTTCAAGTGATGAAAAGCGGATGACCGGGCGCGGTGGCTTCGCTTGCCGTCAAGGGCATCGTGCCTCACAGCACCGGCGCCAGCGCCGTGATGAACCCCCTGATCCTACCCATGCCACATACTCCGCTTCGCCTCTGGAAGCGAATTTAGCCACGACACGCGCGATTCGAAGCGCACGCTGCGGTATGGCGGAAATCACGGCACCCGGGTCGTAAAACGTGTTAGCGGGTCATACCTCGGCGACGGCCACAACGCCCTGCCCCTTTCATGCAAGCGGCACGGGTTATTCGAACCAGCCGATATAACCCGGCCCGGAATGCGCCGCGTGCCGCGCAGGGCACGCTCTTCACGCGGCTTCTGCCAGCGCCTTGCGCTCTTCTATCGCCACCGCCGGCGGCGCGGCGTGGTCGACGCCCATCGCCTGCAACGACTGCGCGCAGGCCTCCACCACGCGGCGCATCACGCGCTCATCCACCTGGCCGATGCAGCCGATGCGGAAGCTGTCCACCACCGTCAGCTTGCCCGGATAGATGATGAAGCCCTGCGCCTTCATCAATTCATAGAAGCGTTCGAACTTGAACGACGGATGTGCCGGCGCGAAAAACGTGACGATGATCGGCGAGCGCCAACGCGCGCTGAGCAACGGCTCGAAGCCGAGTTCATGCATGCCCGCGACCAGCACGTCGCGATTGTTCGCATACCGTGCGAGACGCCCGGTCTGACCGCCTTCGAGCTTGTGCAGACGCAATGCCTCGATAAATGCGGCCACCGTGTGCGTCGGCGGCGTGAAGCGCCATTGACCGGTGCGATTCATCACGTCCCACTGATCGTAGACGTCGAGCGAGAGCGAATGGCTGCGGCCCTTGGCCTCCTGCAACGCGCGCTTGCGGGCAATCACGAAACCGAAGCCCGGCACACCCTCGATGCATTTGTTCGCCGACGACACGAAGGCCTCGCACGAAATCTGATTCACGTCGAGCGGCACCGCGCCGAATGCGCTCATCGAGTCGATCAGCAGCTTGCGGCCTTTTTTCGCGGTGGCGGCGGCGATTTCTTCGATCGGGTTGAGAATCCCGGAGCTGGTTTCGCAGTGCACGGCGACCACGTGCGTGATGCGCGGATCGGCGTCCAGCATGCTTTCGACTTCGGCGCCGCGCGGGGGCAGATAGTCGCCCTTATCGAGCACCGTGCAGGCACGGCCGAGATAGCCGAGCGTGGTCGCAATGCGCTTGCCGTAGGCGCCGTTGGCCAGCACCAGGGCATGGCCGTCGCGCGGAATCAGGCTGCCGAGCATCGCTTCGACGCAATAGCTGCCGCTGCCCTGAAGCGGCACGCAGTCGTACTCGCCCGCGGTGTCGCCGGCAATGTCCAGCAGGCTGCTGCGCAGTTGAGTGGTCATCGCGCGGAAGTCGCCGTCCCACGAGCCCCAGTCGCGCAGCATCGCTTCTTTGGTCGAGAATGCCGTAGTCAGCGGCCCCGGGGTCAACAGATACGGCTCGCCTTTCGCCGGCGCGGCACACGTCACGGTTGAAGGTAGGGCGGACACTGCCGGGGAGCTGTCGATCGCGCTGTCCATGTTCGGAATCTCCGATATCGCTGTTTCGATGCTTGACACAGTACAGAAAGGTCGATCATCGGTAAAATCGATATAATCGATGCAGGCATCGTAAAAACTTATCTCTCGACGAGGCGGACGTGCAATACGCGCAATTGCGGGCGTTTCATGCGGTCGCGGAACATGGCGGGTTTTCCAAAGCAGCGCAGGCGCTGTCGCTCACGCAGCCGGCGGTGTCGGATCACGTGAAGCGGCTCGAGCAGGACTACGGCGTCAAATTGTTCGAGCGTGGCCCGCGCGGCGTCGAAACCACGGAACTCGGCCTGCGTCTCTTCAGCGTGACGCGGCAGATGCTCGGTTGCGAGCGCGACGCACGGCAACTGCTCGAATCGGCGGGCGGGCTCGAGTCCGGCTCGCTCTCGCTGGTCGCGGACGCGCCCGATCTGGCGGTCGCGTTGATCGGCGCGTTTCGCAAGCTGCATCCGGGAATCGTCGTGACGCTCTCGATCGCCAATGCCGCGGACTGCATGCAGCGCGTGCTGTCGAGCGCGGTCGATGCCGCCATTACCGCCGCCCCGCAGGTGCACAGCCGGCTCGAGTCGCGCGTGCTGCGGCGCGATCCGCTGGTGGCGATGGTGCCGGCAAGCTATCCGGTGGCGAAGAAACGCAAGCTGAGCTACGCGGAACTCGTGCAGCAGCCCATGATCTTTCGCGAGCCGCAATCGGTCACACAGCAGTTGCTGGAGATCGAATTGGTGCGCGAATCGTTGCAGGTCGAACCGGTGATGTATGTGGACGGGCGTGAAGCGCTGGAGGAAGCGGTCGCGCAAGGCATGGGGGTGGGCGTGATCGCACGCGCGGAATTCAACGAGTCCCGGCGGATCAGAATGATTCCGCTCCAGGATTGCCAGGTTCAGATGATCGAATCGCTCACGCGGCTCGCCGGCCGGCCGGGGTCGAATCTGCTGGATGCGTTGTTTGCGGTGGAGTTGGCGGGCGCCGCTGCGGTAACGGCTCAATAAAACCGTAAGCCGCCGGGCAAGCGCTGCCCGGCGGCTTTTTATACGGTCCTGAATAGACGGTCCTGAAGCGGAAAGCGTGGGGTGACGCGAGGCCAGGCGAGGCGGCACATAGCCTCGCGACCACACGGCCCCACACTACGCGCCGATCCTGTTAGCGCGAACCGCCGCTGGCAATCAGGCTTTCGCCGGTCATCCAGCGCGAGTCGTCGGAGGCGAGGAATGCCACGACGTCCGCGATATCGTCGGGTTGACCGATGCGGCCAAGCGGCGTCGTGCTGACCGCCCACGCCTCGAAGTCCGAGCCGATGAAGCCAGCACTATGCGTGCCTTCAGTTTCCACCATGCCGGGATTCACGGAGTTGACGCGAATCTTGCGCGGGCCGAGTTCACGTGCGAGCACGCCGGTGATAGCGTCCACCGCGCCCTTGGTGGCCGTATAGACCGCGCTGCCCGGCGGCGTAATGCGGCTGACAACCGAGCTGACGTTCACAATGCTGCCACCTTCGCCCAGATGCTTCGCCGCCGCTTGCGTGACCAGCAGCAGGCCCAGCACGTTCACATTGAACTGCTTATGGAAGTGCTCTTCGGTGATCTCTTCGATCGGTGCCATCTCGTACACGCCGGAATTGTTGACGAGCACGTCGAGGCGGCCATACGTTTCGACTGCCGCATCGATGATGCCCTTCGCGTCGGCGGCCTTGGACACATCGCCTGCAATTGCCACTGCCTTGCCGCCCGCCGCGGTAATTGCTGCGACCACATCGTCCGCGCCTGCCTTGCTGGACGCATAGTTCACCACCACCGAGGCGCCCTGCGCCGCCAGTGCCTTCGCAATCGCGGCGCCGATGCCTTTCGATGCGCCCGTTACAACCGCAACCTTACCTGTGAGCTTGCTCATGATCGATTCCTTTAGACGAAGTTCGCGCCGACGTGCCATCGCGGAGAGTCGCGACGCTGACGCCGATGAAGCTGGAAATGCAGTGGCGCTGTCACTGGACACAATGTAGGCACACGGGCCGCAGGGATAAAGCGGCTGGAGACGAATAGATACGTCGGATGAGCCGAACAATCGGCAAGACGTTGGGGGCGGAACGCACGAGGGAAGGTCAAACAAAAGCACGGCGGGCACCGGCGTTGACGCCGGCGCGACACCCGCCTGCTTCATCGCCTGGACGCAAACCCGCAAAAAACGACTGCGCGTTCGCATCGAGCGTCTCGATGTGATACCCGCCTTCCTGCACGATCAACGTCGGCAGTTTTAGCGCACCGGGTTGGCCGCCGAGTTTGCCGAAGCCCAGCTAACCGGGGATGAACCTGACGGTTCACCGATTTCCGCATTTGCGGATGAACGCGATCTGCACCGCCACACTTGCCAGCACGGCCAACGCGCCTAACGTATCCAGAATAGTCGACCACACAATCCAGCCCTCCTGCTTCACGCTCCCCACTTCATGATCAAACGAATGCGCGCACCAGTAACTGAATACCCAGGCCGAGCAGACAAAGAAAAAACCAACGGCGGAAGGTCACCGGACTAATGTGCCCGCGCACCCGTTGGCCGATCCACATGCCGAGCAAGGCGGGCACCACGGCGCCAAGCGACTCGCCCAGGTCGTCGACCGCAAATACATGCTCCCGTGTCAGGCCGATAGCGAGCGCGATGGTGGAAACGGTGAACGACAGGCCGAGGGCCTGAACCAGGTCCTCCTTTTTTAACGTTAACCCCTGAAGATAAGGCACCGCCGGCACGACGAACACGCCGGTCCCTCCCGTGATCGCGCCGGTGACCACGCCGACCGCCGGCGACAGCCAGCGCTCGTGTCGTGCCGGCACCGAGAAGCGCCAGGCCATCAGCCCGGCCGCGGCATAGAGCGTCAACGCGGCGCCCAACCCGGCCACGGCCCATTCGCCACCGCCGCCCGCAATGAACGACGCAGCCGCGAGCGTGCCCGCGACGATGCCCACCATCATCGGCCACAAACGCTTGACCAACTCCCGCACGCCGGGCCCCGCGAACAGTTGCCAGACGTTCGTGACGAACGATGGCAGCAACAGCATCGCGGCAGCCTGCGCCGGCAGCATCAGCGTCCCGAGCACGCCCATGGCGACGGTCGGCAGGCCCATGCCGGTCACGCCCTTGACGAAGCCGGCCAGCACGAAAGTCGCGGCAATCACGCTCGCATGCAGCGCAAAAGAAGAGGTCATGGGGATGATGTTCTGGATGTCATGTGAGCGATTTTCGATTACCGCGGCGGCGCCCACAATGCGTAAGATACGTACTGTGACTTAGGCTAGGGCTAAGGCTGAAACCGCACCCGCAACTCCAGTCACGGTTGCGCCACCCACTCTAATCCGACTCCATGCGCTTCGATCTGATCGACCTCCGCCTTTTCCTGAACATCCTCGACACCGGCAGCATCACGCATGGCGCGGCGCGCGCGAACATGTCGCTGCCGTCGGCCAGCGCGCGTTTGCGCGGCATGGAAGATGCATTGGGCGTGCCGTTGCTGGAGCGCGGCCGGCGCGGCGTGGAGTCCACGGCGACAGGCGACACGCTTGCGCATCACGCGAGACTCGTGCTCGGCCAGATCGACCGGATGCAAGGCGAACTCGGCGAACATCAGGCCGGGAGCAAAGCCTGCATCCGTCTGTGGACCAATACCGCCGCGATCACCGAGTTTTTGCCCTCAGCGATTGGTCTCTTTTTGCGCGATCACCCCAACGTGCAGATCGATCTGAAGGAACGGCAAAGCAGCGAAACCGTGAAAGCGGTGCTGACCGGCGCGGCGGAGATCGGCATCATCTCGGATGCCGTCGAACACGGCGCGTTGCAGACGCTGCCCTTCGCCGTCGACAAACTCGTGCTGGTCACGAGCCGGGACGACCCGCTAGCCGCGCGGCGCCGCGTGACGCTTGCGGAAGTGGCTGACCGTGAATTCATCGGCCTGAGCACGAGCAGCGCGTTGCACGCATACCTGGGCGAACGCGCCCTGCTATCCGGACAGCCGCTCAGCGTCCGTGCGCATATGCGGACCTTCGACAGCATCTGCTGCATGGTCGAACAGGGCGCGGGCATCGCCATCGTGCCTGCCACCGCCGCGAAACGCTATCGCGGCACGCCGGGCATTCGCACGATCGAACTGACGGACAGTTGGGCGACGCGTCAGTTGCTGATCTGCATGCGCGACCTGAACGCGCTGAAACGGCCGGAAAAGGCGCTGGTCCGGCATCTGGCGGGTGTCGAAGGATGACGAAGGTGTAGGGCTGACACTCAATTATCAATACGGTTTATTTGACAACCTATTTTTAATCGATTTGCCTGATTGTCGGCTGTTTCTTATCCTTGAAGCACAACCGGCCACCGCGCATTGCATGCGGCGGCCGCTCTGCCCCTCTCTGTCCATTGGACGGCAAGATCATGGAAAGAACCACCTTCAGCGTACGCGTCGACAGCGTGCGCGACGAAGCGCACGGCGTGCGCTCGTTCAGCGTCTCGCGTCTGGACGGACAACCGTTCGACGGTTACGAACCCGGCGCGCATATCGACGTGACCGTGCCCTCGGGCGTCACGCGGCAATATTCCTTGTGCGGCGATCCGGATCATCGTGACGCGCACCTGTTTGCCGTCAAACGTGAAGACGCGTCGCGCGGCGGTTCGCGCTCGCTGCATGACGATGTGACGATAGGCAGCGAATTGACGGTCGGCGCGCCGCGCAATCTGTTCCAACTTGCGCCCGGTGCGAGCGAACACATACTGGTTGCAGCGGGCATTGGCGTGACACCGCTATTGAGCATGGCGTACCGGTTGCTCAAGCAGAAGCAGCCCTTCGTATTGCATTATTTCGCGCGCAGTGCGGAGCACGCGGCGTTCTTGCCGTTGCTCTCGCGCGCGCCGTTCAGCGATTACGTGCGGCTTCATTTCGGCGTCGAACGGGAACAGCTCGATACGGTGCTGGCCGACTGCGTGGCAAGCGCGCGTGAAGGCTCGCACCTCTATACCTGCGGCCCGGCGCCCTTCATGGAGCGTGTGGTGGCAATAGGCGAAAAGCGCCTTGCTGCCGAAGCGATTCACCTTGAACGCTTTGCGGCCGAGCCCGCTTCGGCGGCCAGCGGTGAATCGAACACGCTCGATTCATTCGAAGTGCGAATCGCCAGCAGCGGTGCAACGGTCCACGTGGACAAACACACGACGATCGTCGCCGCGCTGGCGTCGATCGGTATCGAAGTCGATACGTCATGTGGTGAAGGCGTATGCGGGACCTGCATGGTCGACGTGGTGAGCGGCACGCCCGAGCATCGCGACCACTGTCTGAGCAAAGCGGAAAGAGCCGGCGGCAAGGTGATCTGCTGCTGCGTGTCACGCGCGGCTTCGCCGTTGCTGGTACTCGATCTTTAAGACTCGATCTTCAGACCTTCAGCGCAACCAGGTGCTGCATTCGCAGCACCTTCTTTCTTGCGCCCCCTGTTGCAGCCTTACCGGTCGTCGTCGCGAATCGACGATGCATGCCGGCACAACGCGCGCACTTCGACATCCATATACGGAAACAGCGGCAACTGGCTCAGCACGTCGTGCAGATGCGCGGGGCTTTCCACGTCGAACACGCTGATATTCGCGTAGCGGCCGGCAATACGCCACAGGTGCCGCCACACGCCCTCCTGTTGCAGCCTCTGCGACATCGCCTTCTCTTCGGACTTCAGGCGCGCGGCGCGCTCCGCGTCCAGGTCATTCGGCAAATTGACGGTCATCTCAACGTGAAACAGCATGTTTGCGCTCCTTGGCTTTTCGGTAACGAAAAAACCTGGCTGCCCGGAAAACGATGCCGCGCAGCCAGGGTCGATCGATTCATGCGGTACATCCCTACCTTTCAGGCGTTACAGCGTTGCAGCCTCAGGCTTCCGCGCGCAAGCGCTCCACTTCCGCGCCCGGCACATTGTCGCGTTCCTTGAACAGCGTGAAGTCGAAATCGATCAGCGCGAACTTGCCTTCCACGCTATAGGGTTTGCCTTCCGCGCCTTCAGCCTGCTTGACGGCCGGCACGAGCCCGTCGCGCGTGGCGAACGCAAAGTCGTCCCACAGATACGGATCGCCGTCGATGTTGATCTGCGTGGTCAGCTTGCGGCAGCCCGGCGACGATACGAAGAAGTGGATATGCGCCGGACGATGCCCATGACGGCCCAACTGATCAAGAAGCAACTGCGTCTGTCCTTGCGGCGGCACCGAGTAACCCACCGGCACCACGCTGCGGAAGCTGTACTTGCCTTCGGCATCGGTGCGAATCGAGCGGCGCAGATTGAAGGCCGGCTGTGACTTGTCGAAGTACGAGTAGTTGCCGAGGTGATTCGCATGCCACACTTCGACCAGCGCATTCGCGAGCGGCTTGCTGTCTTCGCCGAACACGCGACCGCGCATCACCAGCGTCTGACCGGGATCGGTGCCGTCATCCAGTCGCGCATGACCTTCGAAAACCGGCGCGCCCGCCACATACAACGGTCCTTCAATCGTGCGCGGCGTGCCGCCTTCGATGCCGGCCTTCGCTTCGGCTTCGTCCATACGCAGATCAAGAAAGTGCTCGAAACCGAGGCCCGCGGCCAACAGACCGAGCTCGCCGCTCTTGCCCGCGTCGCCGAGATAATTCAGCGCGGTCCAGAATTCGGCGGGTTGGACGTCGAGGTCTTCGATCGTGTAGAACAGATCCTGCACGATACGGTTGACGATCTGCTTCGTGCGCGGATTGCCTTCACTAGTGGCGCTGTCGTTGATTTTCTGCAGCAGCGCGTCGATGGCTTGCTTGTTCATGGGGTATCTCCTTCGTTTAATGTTCGTGGCGGCTGGCGGATGACCCGTCAGTCAGTGGGTAATGACGCTTGCGCCCTTGCGTGAATCGCGCCGCAAGCGGTCGATCTTGTCCCAGTCGAGCGCGATGCCAAGACCCGGCCCTTGGGGAAGATGCAAAGCAAAGTTCTCGTAACGCAGCGGTTCCGTGAGAATCTCTTCGGTCAGCAGCAACGGCCCGAACAGTTCGGTACCCCACTTCAGGTCGCCAAAGGTGCTGAAGAGTTGCGCCGAGGCGATGGTGCCCACCGCGCCTTCGAGCATCGTGCCGCCATACAGGTCGATGTTTGCGGCGAGCGCAATTGCCGCCACGCTCGCCGCGCCCGTCAGGCCACCCGATTGCGCAATCTTCACGGCGAAGACGTCGGCCGCGCGCGCGCTGGCAAGCGCGAATGCATCGGCTGGGCCGTGCAAGGCTTCATCGGCCATGATCGGCACCTGAGCGAGATCGGTCAGACGTTTGAGGCCGGCCCGGTTCTCCGCGGCGATCGGTTGCTCGATCAGCGCAATACCCGCCTCGGCGAACCGCTTGCCGGCCCAGATCGCTTCCGATTCCGTCCATGCCTGGTTCACGTCGACACGCACTTCACCGCGTCCTTCCAGCGCTTTCTGAATGGCCACCACGTGCGCCACGTCGTCGGCCAGCGCGCGCGAGCCGATTTTCAGCTTGAATACGCGATGCCGCTTCGCTTCGAAAACACGCTCGGCTTCGTCGATATCGCGGGTCGTGTCGCCGCTTGCGAGCGTCCATGCAACGTCCACCGAATCGCGCACGCGCCCGCCGAACAGCTCCGACAAGGGCACGCCGAGGCGCTGCGCCTGGGCATCGAACAAGGCGGTTTCAACCGCCGATCGGGCAAAGCGGTTGCCCTGAAACAGCGCGCGCAGCTTCGCCATCGCAGCGCCCGGACGGGTCGCGTCCATCTGTTTGAGCAGCGGCGCGAAGTACGTATCGATGTTGACCTTGATACTTTCCGGGCTCTCCTCGCCGTAGGCGAGGCCGCCGATGGTCGTGCCCTCGCCCACGCCGACCACGCCGTCGGAAGAGCGGATGCGCACCAGCACGAGCGTCTGGCAGTTCATCGTTGCGACCGAAAGCCGGTGCGGACGAATCGTCGGTACGTCGACGAGAATCGTCTCCACGCTCTCGATCTTCACGGGTGTTGCTATCATTCGTTGCCCTCCTGAACTGCTTTACCGGGAGGACCATAGTAAAAACAAACCCACGAAGCAGTCCAACACCGATTCCGACTACTTCCATACCTTGGGGGTATGCATGGAACTTCGCCAACTCCGCTATTTCATTGCGGTCGCCGAAGAAATGAACATCACGCGGGCGGCTAACCGCCTGCATATGACGCAGCCGCCGCTCAGCCGCCAGATCCAGCAGATCGAGGAAAGCGTTGGCCTTGCGCTGTTCGAGCGCGGCTCGCGGCCGCTGCGCCTGACCGAAGCCGGCCGCATTTTCTATGCGCAGGCCAAGCGTCTGGTCGACGACGCCGACGAACTCGCCCCGCTCACGCGGCGCCTCGCGCAACTGGCCGAGCGGATCGTGATCGGCTTCGTGCCGTCCACGCTCTATGGCGCGCTGCCCGCGGTGATCCGCGCGTTTCGCGAGGCGGCGCCGCATATCGAGTTGTCGTTGATCGAAATGTTCACGATCGAGCAACTCGCCGCTCTCAAAGGCGGCCGTATCGACGTGGGTTTCGGCCGCCTGCGTTTCGACGATGCGCAACTGGCGCGCGAAGTGCTCGTCGAAGAACGGATGATTGCCGCACTGCCGCAAGACCACGCGCTCGCCCGCCAGAAGAAACCGCTGACGCTTGCCCAGCTCGCGCAGGAAACGCTGATCGTCTATCCGAGCACGCCGCGGCCGAGCTATGCGGACCAGCAGTTGTCAGCGATGCATGACCACGCGCTGGAGCCCAAGTCCATTCATGAAGTGAGGGAATTGCAGACCGCGCTGGGTCTGGTCGCGGCGCAAGTCGGCGTGTGTCTCGTGCCGGAAAGCGTGGAAGGCTTACGCGCGCATGGCGTGGTGTACCGGCCGGTTCCGGCCGCCAATATCGCGTCGCCGATCATCATGAGCCGCCGCCTGCAGGACGAGTCGCCAACCACGACGTTGCTATGTTCGCTGGCGCGGGAGTTGTTCAAACGGGTTTGAAGAGGCGTCCCGTCTCAACGCTCGTCGAACCGCCCCACGATATCGGCCATCAGATTGCGCAACCACACGTTGCCCTCGTCCTGGTCGAAATGCTCGTGCCAATGCATCGTCACTGCCGCCATCGGCAACGTGACAGGCAACGCGTAAAGCTGAAACCCGCCGTCCCGATTGAAAATCTGTGCGAGACGCCGCGGCAGCGTCGCGAACAGATCGGTCACGGCCAGCACACTCGGCAAGGCCACGAAATGCGGCAATTCGAGCGCGATATGCCGGCCTACACCTTGCGCGCGAAACGCATCGTCCAGCGCGTAGTGGCTGTGTTCGACCGAGGTGATCTGCACGTGCGATGCGTCCAGAAACGCCTTCATGCTCAGCTCTTTCGTACGCGGCAAGCCGCGCCGCTTGCGCGTCATGCAAACGTAAGTCTCCTCGAACAACGCCTGGTGACGCGTGCGCGCGGTCAGCGTCGGCAGATTGCCGATTGCAAAATCGAGCCGGCTCCCGCGCAACGCATCTTCGATTTCTTCCACCGGCAGCGGCTCGATGCGCAATTTCACGCGCGGCGCCTGCCGGTGCAACGCCTCGCAAATCGGCGGCAAATACGCCAACTCGCCCGCATCGGACAGCGATAACCTGAAGGTGCGCGTGCTCACTGCCGGATCGAAGTGCTCTGCGTAGCGCAACGCTTCACGCACGGTATCCAGCGCCCGCGCGACGATACTCGACAGTTCGAGCGCGATCGGCGTGGGCTGCATGCCGGCGCGCGTACGAATGAACAGCGGGTCGTCGAACAGGGTTCGCAACCGCCCCAACGAATAACTGATAGCCGGCTGCGAGAGCGCAAGCCGCTGGCCGGCCCGCGTGAGGCTGCGCTCCTCGACGATCGCCTGGAAAACGCGCAGCAGATTGAGGTCGACGTGGTCCAGTGAATTCATCGAGATATCCATGAGATTGATTTTATATTTTATTTTAGATCAATTTGACGCATATCAGGTACTCGGCGAGACTTGGCTTCATCGACCACCCACCTACGACTGCCATGAGCGAATCCTCATACCAGACCGTCGATGCGAGCGCCTTGTACCAGCGCGCGCAGTCCGACCGCGTCGCCCCGTCGCTGTACTACGACCCGGCGGTTTTCGAAACCGAACTCGAGCGTATTTTCTACAAGACGTGGATCTGGGTCGCGCACGAAAGCGAACTGCCGAATCCGGGCGACTTTCGCACCACAATGATCGGCCGCCAGCCGGTGATCGTGGTGCGCGACAAGAGCGGCGCCGTCAACGTGCTGCAAAACCGCTGCCGCCATCGCGGCGCAACGGTGTGCGAGCAGCACAAGGGCAACGCGAAAGGCTTCACATGCCCGTATCACAGCTGGACCTATGGCCTCGACGGCGCATTGCGCGCCCTGCCCTATGGCGACGGCTACGAAGGCGTGATCGACAAGACCGAGTTGCCGCTCGCGAGTCTGCGCGTGGGCATCTATCAAGGCCTGATCTTCGCGAGCTTCAATCAGGAGATCGAGCCGCTCGAGGATTTCCTTGGGGGCGCCAAACCGTGGATCGACCTGTTCATGAAGCAAGGCGCGGGCTATCCGATCAAGGCGAACGGCGAGCATCGCTTCCGCTTCAACGGCAACTGGAAGATCCAGCTCGAAAACACCACCGACCTGTATCACTTCCCGGTTGTCCACAAGTCGTGGATGAAATCGATCGACGACGAAACCGCCGCCGCGATTACGAGCTTCATGACGAGCGACCAGGCATTCTGCCGCTCGCTCGGCAACGGCCATAGCCTCGCCGTGCTGGTGCCGGAACTCGTCGACCTCGATCGCGACGACGGCGCGCCGATCCCCGAGCGCTTCGCGGGACTCGCCGCCACGCTTGCACAAAAACACACGCCTGACGAAGTGCGCCGCATCGTGCGTTCGCTGATGGGCGTCGGCTTCAACCTGAATCTGTTTCCGAATCTCGCGCTGTCGATGGCCTTTTTCCGCGTGCTGCGGCCCATCTCGGCGAATGAGACGGAAATCCGCCACGTCGCCCTCGCCATGGACGGCGGCCCCGAAGAAGCGAACCGTGTGCGCCTGCGCATTCACGAACACTTCCAGGGCCCGTTCGGTTTCGGCAGTCCGGACGACGCCGAAGCGTGGGAACGCGTGCAACGCGGCTCGCATGCCGGTCCCGATCTGCCGATCCTCGTGAACCGCGGCCTGAATCGCGAGCACACGGCGCCGAACGGCGAAAAGACCGCGCACGCCACCGACGAAACGGGCATGCGCGAAGCGTACGCGCAATGGCGCACGATGATGGAGCAAGCATGATGGACAACAGGAACACGCTGTTCTCGCAGCAGACTTTTGCCGGCGCGATCGAACTGATCTGGCGCGAAGCCGAGTTGCTGGACCGCAAGGACTATCGCGAGTGGCTTTCGCTGTGGGACCCGGCGGGCTTTTACGTGGTGCCGATCGATCCCGGCACCACCGACTTCGCCGCCACGCTGAACTACGCCTACGACGATCAGGACATGCGCGAGAAACGCGTACAACGCATGACGTCCGGCTATTCAGCCTCGGCGAGCGACGCCGCCCGCACCGTGCGCACGGTGTCGCGTTTCACTTTGACGAGCGATACGAGCGACGAGGTCGAGGTGAGCTCGGCGCAGATCATTGTCGCGTACAAACGCGGCAAGTCGACCTTATTCGCGGCGG
Source organism: Paraburkholderia haematera (assembly GCF_905220975.1). Lineage (GTDB taxonomy): Bacteria > Pseudomonadota > Gammaproteobacteria > Burkholderiales > Burkholderiaceae > Paraburkholderia > Paraburkholderia haematera. The sequence continues at coordinate 256,042 of NZ_CAJNBK010000007.1, forward strand.
ACCTCACGCATCGCATCAGTTTCGCGAGCGGCGAGCCGCGTATCGTACAGAAGGTCATCCGCCTGATCGATTCGACCGAGACGCTCAGCGCCATCGGCTTCCTCCTGTAATTGACGACGATACCAGCGAGCACGACGATGCAAAACGACACGCTTTCTTCCACGGCCGGATCGCCCGCCACGCCCGCGGCGCCGGCGACCTCGCGGACCCTGCGGCGGATCATCGTCGCCTCCGTGCTCGGCAACGCGCTCGAATGGTATGACTTCTTTCTGTATGGCACGGCGGCGGCCCTGATCTTCGGGCCGCTGTTTTTTCCGCTGCACGGCGATCCGTTAATGGGCACCCTCGCCGCCTTCGCCGGCTTCGCGATCGGCTTTCTGGCGCGGCCATTGGGCGGCATCGTGTTCGGTCATATCGGCGACCGGCATGGCCGAAAACGTGCGCTCGTCGTCACGCTGATGATGATGGGCGTGGCGACCTTCGGCATTGGCCTGTTGCCGACGTTTTCGCAAATCGGTTTCCTCGCCCCCATCGCGCTCGTCTGTTTGCGGGTCGTACAAGGTATCGCGTCCGGCGGCGAATGGGGTGGCGGCGTGCTGCTGATCAGCGAGAGCGCGCCGGCCAATCGCCGCGGCTACTACGCATCGTTCAGTCAGTTGGGTGTGGCGGGCGGCTTCGTGTTGTCGGCGGCCGCGTTTTATCTGGTGCAGCGGCTGCCGGTGGAAAGCTTCATGTCGTGGGGTTGGCGCGTGCCCTTTCTCGCCAGCGTGCTGATCTTCGGCGTCGGTGTGTATATTCGCCGGCGCCTGCCCGAGAGCCGCGATTTCGCCACCGCCAAACCGAAGCACATGCCGGTGTTGACCGTGCTGCGCAATCACCCGAAACAGGTGTTGCAGGCCATGGGGCTGCGCGTCGCCGAAAACGGCGGCACGTATATCTTCCTGTCGTTCGTCCTGGTGTATGGCAAGACGATCGGCGTGCCGGTTCCAGTGATGCTCGGCGGCGTGATGCTTGCCATGCTGATCGAACTCGTCACGATCGTGCTGTGGGGCCGGTTATCCGATGTGATCGGACGGCGGCCGGTGTATATGATCGGCGCGCTCGGACTCGTCGTGATCGCGTTTCCCGCATTCTGGCTGATCGATACGCGTGAACCGATGCTGGTGTTCCTGTCGCTAGCATTGGGCTTGCCCTTCTGCCACGCTGCGATGATCGGCACGCAGCCCGCGCTGATGGGCGAGCTCTTTCCCACCGAGGTCCGCTATTCGGGCATGGCGCTGGGTCACGAAATCGCTTCGGTGTTTTCCGGCGGCCTCGCGCCGCTGGTCGCCATCGCGCTGTATTCGAAGGTCCATGCGGCATGGCCGGTCGCCTTGATGCTGATCGGCTTCGGTCTCATCACCGCGATCACGCTCGTGACCATTCCGAAGAACATCAACACCACGCAGGGCTGAGATGCGATCAGCGGCCAGGCGCGGCGATGAGCGGCAGCGTAAAACTGCATTGGAGCCCGCCTTGCCGCGCCGGTTTGGCCCAGATTTCGCCACCATGCCGCGTGACGATGTTCTTGCACAGCGACAAACCAATGCCATTGCCGCCTACCTTCGACGAAGAGAACCCGTCGAACAGCCGGCCATGCGCACCCGCGGGCACGCCTGGGCCGTTGTCGATCACCTGCACGAGCGCAAACTTGCCTCGCAGGCCGGTGACAAGGCGCACTTCTCCACGCCGTGCCGCGGCGTTCGTGCTTTCATGTGTGTCTTGCGTCAGCGCCTCGATCGCATTGAACGCCAGATTCAGCACCACCTGGCCGATCAGCACGCGTTCGCAATACACCGGCAAGGCTTCGGGCGCCTGCTCGATGGTGAGCGCAACACCTGCCTCTTTGGCGCGCAATTTGATGAAGTACGCAACGTCCGCGATGATGTCGCGCAGATCCGCATTCGTCTCGCTCGGCTCTCGTTTGACGACGTAATCGCGCACGCTCCTGATGATGACCGCCGCATGCTCGGCCTGACGATCGGCGCTGCGCAAACCCCACACCGCGTCCTCGACGGGGCCGGGTTGCGCGAGACGCCGGATCGCGCCTTCGATGAAATTGCGCACCGACGCGAGCGGCTGACTCAACTCGTGCGCAATGGCGGTCGCCATTTCGCCCATTGCGTTGTACCGCCCCGCGTATTCCAGCAGCCGCGCTTCATGACGACGCGCCTCTTCGACGGCGACTTCATCCGTGATATCGCGAAAGTGCAGCAGGCGGCCGTTGAGATCGTCTTCGATCTCGATTCTTCTACACGTGATGCGCAACCAGCCCGGCGTGCCATCGCGGCGCGTGATGCGATAACGCTGCGGTGCCGAGGGCTGGATGCGCGGTGCGGCGGCGAGCTGTTCGAGCAGCCGGTCGCGATCGGACTCGCTGCAATAGTCGAGCACGTCGCCCATCGGCGCGCCCTCGTCCAGACCCAGCACACGTCGTCCGGATTCGCTCACGAATTCCACTTCGCCCGCGGGCGTCAGTACGGCGACGCCTTCGCCGAGGTCCTGCATGAACTCGCGCAGCCGCGATTCGTAGCGCCGCAACGTCTGCTTGAGCGTGTCTTCGACGCTGATATCGCGGAACTGCACCATCACCACCGCGCGCTCGCGCAGCGGCACGTAGGTGGCAATGGCCTCGGACAGCATGTCGGCCCCGCTACGCGAGCGGTAACACCATTCGTAGACCTGCGGACCTTCGGTGATCGCGCGGTCCATGGCGCCCACGCCAATCTCGCGGCGGTACTTCGGCACCGGGCGGGTCATATCTTTCGCCTTGAGCGGCAGCAGTTCTTCGAGCGTAAAGCCGAGCGCCTCGCAAGCCGCGCGATTGGCCCACACGATTGCCTTCGTTTCGGCGTCGTGCAGCAGCACGCACAGTGTCAGCGCGTCCAGCAGGCGGTGGAAATCTTCTTCGGCGGGGAAATTCATCGGGCGAGACGGTGGAGAAATTCGATCGCGTTTTCGATCACGTATTCGATCGCGTAGATGAAGGAACATAACACCAGTCCGCATGATTCGCGTCTGAAGATTTCTTTAGCTACCCCCGGCGCGTTACCTAAAAACGCATCCCGCGCCCCAATTGAAGCGTTCTTTTTGCATTTCTAGACTGGCCTCACCCTGCACGCGCCGTCACCGGCCTCATCCCCCGCGACCCACGTGCTGCGAGTTTCAGCCGATAACGAATCAAGGAGATGCACTGCCATGTCAGACACCGCCACCGCCACTGTTGCCGCCATCACGGACGCGAGCCCCGCTGCAACGCCCCTGCCGCTCGCCGACGTCATCGCCGAAATCGCCGCGCGGCGCGAGGAGTTCGAGCGCCTGTCACATGTGCCGCGCGACGTCATTGCGAGCCTCAAGCGTGCGGGCGTGTATCGGGCGGCGACGCCGCGGCGTTTCGGCGGCGATGCGCTAGCGCCTGGCGCGTTTCTCGACATGATCGAACGCATTGCGGTAGCGGACGGTTCAGCGGCATGGGTCGCAAGTTTCGGCTCCGCAAACGTGTATCTGGCGGCCTTGCCGCTGGCAACGCAGGCGCACATCTACGCCGACGGTCCCGATCAGGTGTTTGCAGGCGGCCTCTTCCCCGTACAACCCGCGCAGCCCGCCGACGGCGGCTGGCGTGTGAACGGCACGTGGAAATTCGCGAGCGGCTGCAAGGGCGCCGATTGGCTCGGCGTGGGGATCGGTGTGACCGGCTTAGGTGCGACCGGCTCAGGCGCGGCCGGCAAGCCACGCACGGCCGTGTTCCGGCCGCATCAGGTCGAGATCGTCGAGAACTGGGATGTGGTCGGCATGCAAGGCACCGGCAGTCACGATCTGCGCGTGACCGATCAATTCGTCGCCGACGACTGGACCTTCGTGCGCGGCGGCGAACCGTGCGTGGACGAGCCGCTGTATCGCTACCCGACTATCGCTTATGCCGCGCAAGTGCTGGCCGTGGTCAACCTCGGTCTCGCCCGTGCCGCGCTCGATGTCGCCAACCAGATGGCCGGCGGCCGCAAGACCACCACCGGCGCGCCGCAGCTCGCCGACCGCGCGTACTACCGGATCGAACTGGCAAAAGCCGAGGCGCAATTGCGTTCGGCTCGTGCGTTCTTCTATGACACCACCGACACGGTCTGGCAATCGATCCTCGCCGGCAACCCGGTTACGCCGGAGCAGACCAGCCTGCTGCGCCTCGCTGCGACGCAGATCGCCCGCGAAGGCGCCGAGGTCGTGCAGCGCGCCTACCGGCTCGGCGGCACGATGGCGATCTACCGCACGCATCCGTTGCAGCGCCTCTTGCGTGACGCAATGGTGGTCACCCAGCACGCCTTTCTCGGCGAAGGCAACTTCGACGGCGCCGGTGCCGTGTTCGTCGGCGTGCCGCCGATTCCGGGCTACCTGTAAGCCACTACTGCATTTGACCTTCAAACGATTTCACGGAGAACCCCACCATGTCCGATACCCCGAAGCTGCCCCTGCGCGTTCTGTTCTGCTGCGGCGTGACGCAGAATTTCTTTGACTTGCCGCGCGAGAAGATCGGTGAAGTCTGGCAGGCCTACGGCAAGATGCTGGCCGCGGTCGAATCGATGGAGGGCGTCAGCGTGCTCGGCATCATGGACGACGACCGCCTCACTGTCGGCCAGGCCGACAACTCGCCGTGGACCTTCTACATCATGGCCGACGTGCGCGACTTCGATACCGCCGTGGCGGTGTGCAATCTGTATCGCACCACGCCGGTCGGCGAGTACAACCTGTGGCGCTACGGCAAGATCGAAGCGCGAGTGGGCCGTGCGCTCGAAGTGCCGCCGCAACATGCCAATGCGGCCTGAACATGCAGGAACGTGACGCGATGAACGAGACCCCGGATACGCTTTTCTTGTTGACTGAACGCCTCGCGGCACTCGAAGCCGAATCCGCGGTGCGCCGCACCATGGCGCGCTATATGACGTTATGCGATGTGCCCTCGGGTGCGCTCGAAGGCGAGACGCTCGCGGCCCTCTTCACGTCCGACGCGATCTGGGACGGCATCGGCCCGCAGTACACCAGCAAGTTCGGCCGCCTCACCGGCCATGCGCAAATTCTCGGGATGCTCACGCGCTACCTGCCGCCGTCGCCGCATTTCTCGGTGAACGTGCACTTCCTCACTTCGGAAACGATCGAGGTGCAGGGCGCAACCGCGAAAGGCCGCTGGATCATGCTGCAAGCGTCCGGCTACGTCGACATGCAAGCCGAGTTGATCTCGGCACGCCTCGAGGTGGATTTCGCGCCCGCCGACAATGGCCGCGACTGGCTCATCACCCACTTTCGCACCGAACGTCTTTTCGATGCGCCCTGGCAAGTCAATGCAAGGAAACCGAACCCATGAATGAGTTGATCCAGACCCTGTCACTGGGTGGCACGGGCCCCAGCATCGCGATCAAGGACACGATTGATATCGCCGGCTACGCAACCACGGCCGCGAGCCGCGCGTTGGCCGGCACACCGCCGGCTACCCAGCATGCGGAAGTCGTCGCGCGATTGATCGATGCAGGCTGGCACATCGTCGGCAAAGCGAATATGCACGAACTGGCGTTCGGCATGACCGGTATCAACGACTACACAGGCACGCCTGAAAATCCCCAGGACGCCTCGCGCATTCCTGGCGGCTCGTCGAGCGGTTCGGCGGCTGCCGTTGGTTTGAAACTCGCCGATGCCGCGCTTGGCACCGACACCGGCGGATCGATTCGCGGACCTGCTGCGTGTTGCGGCGTGATCGGTTTGAAGCCGACTTATGGGCGCGTATCCCGGCACGGCGTTGCGCCGCGTGAATCGACGCTCGATTGTGTCGGGCCGTTCGCGCGCGAGATGCAGATGATCGTCGCCGCGATGCAGGCGATCACCGCCGACTTCGACCTCCATGCCGCTAATGCGACGCAAACAGGTGCGTTGAACGTCGGTATCGTGCAAGTCGACGCAATGCCGGACATTCTCGACGCCGTTGCGCGCGCAGCAGACCAAACCGACTGTGGCGCTCGCACGGTGGCACTCGCGGGCTTTGCCGCCGCCTTCGAAGCGGGCCTCGCGATCATCAACGCCGAAACCTCGCATGCGTTCGGTCACCTCGTGGCAACCGGTAAGCTCGGTGCCGATCTCGACGCACGGCTGCGCGCCGCAGCAAAAACAACCGCGGCGCAGTGCAATGCGGCGGAGTCGGTACGCCGGCAATTCACCGCGGCCGTCGATCATGCGCTTGAAAGCGTGGACGTATTGATTCTCCCCACCCTGCCCGCGCTGCCCATCACGCTCGACGAGGCACGCGGTGGCGCCTCGGTTATCGCCATGTCGTCGTTGATCCGGCCGTTCAACCTGAGCGGCCATCCGGCTCTGAGCCTGCCCTTGCCTATCGACGGCTCAGCGCTCAAGGCGGGTTTGCAGATCGTTGGACGCAAAGGTTCGGACGAACAGGTGTGTGCAATCGCGGCACGCTTCGAAGCGGCCCTCGCCGTTTAAGCACAGCACGAAACCGCTATAAAAGCAGCGGTTTTCTTACGGAGTGGAAGCAATGCAGAACAGAGTCGTACTCGTCACTGGCGCCGCGCGCGGTCTCGGCGCGGCGATTGCCGCGCGTTTTCATGCAGCGGGCTACGCGGTTGCCATCGGCGACATTGCGTTCGACGCCGCACAAGCGCTTGCCCACGAACTGAGCGCCGACGGCTCGAGCGCCTTCGCGCTGAACCTCGACGTGACCTCGAAGGCCGCGTTCGAATCCGCACGCCATGCGATCCTGCAACGCTGGGGCCGCATCGACGCGTTGATCAACAATGCGGGCGCATCCAAAGTCGTCCCCGTGATGGAGATCACTGCCGAGCAGTTCGATCAGGTGATCAACGTGAATCTGCGCAGCGTGCTGTTCGGCTGTCAGGTGTTCGGCCAGCATTTCGCCGATGCCGGCGCAGGCCGCATCGTCAATATCGCCTCGCTGGCGGGACAGAACGGAGGATCGGCTACCGGTGCGCACTATGCAGCAGCCAAAGGCGGCGTGATCACGCTGACCAAGGTGTTCGCCCGCGATCTTGGCGCCGCGGGCGTGACCGTCAATGCGATTTCACCTGGGCCGATGGATCTGCCGATCGTGCACGAGAGCGTCGCGGCCGACAAACTGAAGGCGGTGATCGCCAACATTCCCGCAGGACGTCTAGGCTCAGCGGACTACGTCGCCGATGTCGCGGTCATGCTGGCGGCGGAAAACGCTTACTTCGCGAATGGCGCGTGTTGGGATGTGAACGGCGGCCTCTTCATGCGCTAATCCTCGCTCTGGGTTATGCGGCGGCGGTGTGCCTCAACGAAGCGCACTGCTCGCGCACGCATCCTGGTCCCACACCGCCATCACGTCGCGCACCAGCATCGCGATCGAGGCCGCGCCGAGCTTGTCCTTGATGCTCGCCCGATGCACGTCGACGGTCTTCACACTGATCGACAGATCGGAGGCGATACGCTTGCTGCCCTTGCCGTCGATCACGCCGCGCAGCACCTCTTTTTCGCGCGCCGTCAGCGACTCCAGGCGCCGCTTCAACTCGCGCTGTTTCTGATCGGAGGCGTGACGAAGCGCAGCCAGTTTCAACGCACGTTGCACGCGATCGAGCATCTGTTGCGAGTTATACGGCTTCTCGACGAAATCAATCGCGCCGTTCTGCAAAGCGCGCACCGACATTGGAATATCGCCGTGACCGCTGACGAAAATGATCGGCAGCGTCGCACCCCGGCGGTTCAGTTCCGCTTGCACATCGAAGCCGCTTTGCTCCGGCATGCGCACATCGAGAACGAGACATGCGGGCACGCCAGGATCAAAAGCGCTTAGAAATTCGTTTGCATTGGCGAAACCCGCCGACTTCACGCCGACCGATTCGAGCAGCCACGCAAGCGATGTACGCATGCCGTTGTCGTCGTCGACGATATAGACGACGGGTGCGGGGGACGGTGTGGACTGAGGCATGTGAGACATGGAGTAAGCCGGAACGGTTCGGGGAGTGTGCGATTCGAAGCGTCTTGCCGCCCCATGATAACCATTGAAAAAAGCACTGCAAAGCGATAGTTACCCTGTGGCGCGGATTAATATCCGGCACTGTGCGCCGCCGCCCAGACACGCATGGGGGAAAGCTTTAGATGGATTGGGAAAGACGCTCTCCTGCTCACCGCTCGCGCGGATTTCTTTCCGTACGTGGATTGATTACGCTTGAATCCAGATCCATACCGCGTCTCCCGAGGAACCCAGAACATGAAGCCGAACCCGCAATCGACTCCCGTTGCTGACGCCGATCTGGCAGTCAGGCAGCAATTCCGTCAGGCTATGGCTCATCTTTCCGCGGCCGTCAATGTCATCACGACTGCCGGCCCGCATGGACGCTGCGGCGTGACTGCGAGCGCCGTGTGTTCCGTCACCGATACGCCGCCCACGCTGCTCGTCTGCCTGAACCGATCGAGCGCAATGCACGCCACTTTCGAACGCAATCGGCATGTTTGCATCAACGTGCTGCCCGGCGAGCACGAATTGCTCGCGCGCCACTTCGCGGGCATGACACACGTACCGATGGAAGAACGCTTTGGCTGGCCGATCTGGGACGAAGGCACACACGGTGTGCCGGTATTGCGCGACGCACTCGCGAGTCTGCAGGGCGAAATCGTCGACCTGAAGGAAGTGGGCTCGCACTCGGTGATGTTCGTGAAAACCACAAGCATCAGCGTGCGCAGTGACGGCGATGGGTTGATCTATTTCGATCGCAATTTTCACCGCATCAAGCGTTCGGCGCGGCATTGAGCCGACGGGAGAATAGGCACGCAGCCGCGGCGCCGCAGTTCGCTCAAATCACGCCCGCGCTATCGATATCGACTTTGTCTTCGCGGCGGTGCCCCCCGAACGCACACCGCCCCCGAACCCACGCATACCAGGCCTCCATGCCCTCGCCGCTTTGCGCCGACACCTGCAGAATCTCAATCTGAGGATTGACGCTCCGTGCATAGCCGATGCACCGCTCGACATCAAACCGCAAATACGGCAACAGATCGATCTTGTTCAGCAACAACAGCGAACAAGCCCGAAACATATGCGGATATTTGATCGGCTTATCCTCACCTTCCGTCACGGAAAGGATCAGCACCTTGGCCCCCTCGCCAAGATCGAACAACGCGGGACACACAAGGTTTCCCACATTCTCGATCATCACAACCGAATGCATCGGCGGATCGAGCTGCGTCAGCGCGCGCGACGCCATCTCCGCATCCAGATGACAGCCCGTGCCCGTGTTGATCTGAACCACGCGCGCACCGGTAGCGCGAATGCGCTCGGCATCGTTCAGCGTCGCCTGGTCGCCTTCAATCACCGTCAGTGGCAACGTCTCACCCAGATCGTGAATCGTGCGTTCGAGCAAAGTTGTCTTGCCCGCGCCGGGCGAACTCATCAGGTTCAGCGCGAGAATCGAACGGCCCGCGAGCCAGCCGCGATTGCGCTCGGCAAGCAACTGGTTCTTCGCCAGAATGTCCCGCTCCAACGTGATTGAAGTGACGCGCTCGCTCCCGTGATCGTGATCGTGATCGTGCGGGTGCTCATGATCGTGCGGGTGATCATGTGCATGAGTATGAGCGTGCACATGCGAGTGATTGCGCGGATACGAGTGTGCATGGCCCTTCTCATATTCGCTCACTCGCCGATAGGCCGGTTCTTTCGCTCCGGGCACGGCACCCTCCTGCGCGGTTTGCGATTGCGATTGCGATTGAGATTGCGCCGCTTCCTGCGCATCCAGATCAGTCACTGTCGCGCCCTGCGTGTTCGAGCATCCGCATGTCGTACACATCACACCACCTCCATCTGCCGGATCTTCAACTGCTGCCCCGAAATCAGTTCGAGATTTGCACTCCCGCATTCGCACTGCCCGAACGGCACATCGATGTCGAGCGTCTCGCCACACGCGAGGCAACGTGCCTGCCCGGGCATCTCGATGATTTCCAGCTTTGCGCCCTCCACCGCCGTATCCTTCGCGCAAACGTCGAAGCAAAACCGGATCGCGTCGGGCATTACCGCCGACAACTTCCCAATCTCCAGCGTCACACGTCTTACGCGCGCGCCGTTGGCCTGCTCCGCGCAAATCTCGACGACGCTGTTGGCAATACTCAACTCATGCATGGCGCGCACCTCCAGCCGTCAGCAGATGCGCGGCAGTTGTTCGCCCACCAGCATATCGACGATGCGCTGCCCGCCGAACACTGTCTGCATCACGACGAGCCCATCGTCGCCTGCTTCCACCCTGCCGATTGCGGCCGCTTCGCGCCCCGCCGGATGCGCGCGCATAACCGCGAGCACCCGCTCGGCGGCATCGGCGGGCACGACGGCCACCAGTTTGCCCTCGTTGGCCAGATACAGCGGATCGAGGCCGAGAATCTCGCAGGCGCCCTTGACCTGCTCGCGTAACGGCAGGTCCGCTTCGCGCAGACGTATCGTCACGTTCGAACTCTGTGCAAACTCGTTCAACACGGTCGCGACACCGCCGCGAGTCGCGTCGCGCAAGCAATGAATTTCCGGACACGCATCAAGCATTGCCGCAATCAGGCTGCCGAGCGGACAACAATCGCTTTCTACGTCGGCTTCCAGTGCAAGTTGCTGACGTGCCATCAGAATCGCCGCGCCGTGATCGCCGAGATAACCGTTGACGATCACGACGTCGCCAGCACGCGCGTTGCGAGCCGAAATCGACACGTCGCGGCGCACCACGCCGATGCCGGCGGTGTTGATGAAAAGTTTGTCCGCACAACCGCGTTCCACCACTTTGGTATCGCCCGTCACGATCGCGACGCCCGCGTCAAGCGCGACCCGTTGCATGCTCGCAGCGACACGCCGCAAGATATCGACGGCAAGACCCTCTTCGATCACCACCGCGCAGGAGAGGTATAACGGCGTCGCGCCGCACACCGCCAGATCGTTGACCGTGCCCGATACGGCCAGCGTGCCGATGTCGCCACCAGGAAAGAACAGCGGATCGACCACGTAGCTATCGGTCGTGAAGGCGAGACGGTCCCCGTGCCTGGCGAGCTCGGCGAGCGCGAATACGGCCTGATCTTCCAGCGCGGCGAGCGTGGGATTGTCGAAGGTCGAAACGAAGACGTCTTCGATGAGATCGCGCATTGCACGGCCACCGCTCCCGTGCGCGAGATTGACGGTAGCGTCGCGTACCCGGCGATGGGCCGCCGGCTGCAAAGATTCGGACGCCCGGTCGTTCATGAATGGCCCCGCATGATGGGTGCAGAGGCTGCATCAGCCGCAGCCGCAGCCGCAGCCGCAACCGCCACGGCACCGGCACCGGCACCCAGGCATACGGGCGCCGATTCACCGGGAGATCGCACGCCTTGCCGCGCAACGCGCCGTTCGTCGATCCGTGACGTATCGATACGCCCATAGTTGTAGTAAGCCGCGCACGCGCCCTCGCTCGACACCATCAACGAGCCGAGCGGCGACTCCGGCGTGCAGGCGGTGCCGAACACCTTGCACTGATGCGGCTTGATCACGCCCTTCAGCACCTCGCCGCATTGGCACGCTTTCGGGTCGGCAATCTTGAGGTTCGGCACAGGGAACTTGCGCTCCGCGTCGAACGCGGCGAACGTCTCACGAACCCTCACACCCGAATGATCGATCGAACCCAGCCCACGCCATTCGAAGAACTCGCGCGTCTCGAACACGCGCGTCACCGCCGACAAAGCCTGCGCATTGCCATCTTCCGTCACGACGCGGCCATACTGGTTCTCCACCTCGCAGCGCCCTTCTTCGATCTGACGCAACACCATCCACATCGATTGCAAGATATCGAGCGGCTCGAATCCGGCCACGGTGATCGGCTTGCGATAGTGCCGCGCGATGAAATCATAGGGCCGCGTGCCGATCACCATACTGACGTGCCCAGGGCCGAGAAAACCGTCGAGGTGCAAGTCGGGCGAATCGAGAATCGCCTTGATGGTGGGAATGATCGTGATGTGATTGCAGAATAGCGAGAAGTTGTGGATCTTTTTCGCCTGCGCCTGCAGGACCGTCATCGCGGTGCTGGGCATGGTCGTCTCGAAGCCCAGTCCGAAGAAAATCACCTCCCGGTCGGGGTTGAGCTGCGCGATCTTCAATGCGTCGAGCGGCGAATAGACCATGCGCACGTCGGCGCCGTCGGCTTTTGCTTTCAGTAGACTCTTCTTCGAACCCGGTACACGCATCGCGTCGCCGAAGGTCGTGAAGATCACCTCCGGACGCTCGGCCAACGCAACGCAATCGTCGACACGCCCCATCGGCAGCACGCACACCGGGCAACCGGGACCATGCACGAACTCCACCGTGTCAGGCAGCAATTGCTGGATGCCATAGCGAAAAATCGTATGCGTGTGGCCGCCACACACTTCCATGATCTGCAGCGGCCGTTGTCTGGCACGTTCAATGCGGGACACCAGCGCACGAATTTCCTTCTCCAGCGTTTTTGCCTTGTGCGGGTCGCGAAACTCGTCGACATATTTCATGGCGCGCCTCCTTCCGCTGACCCTGCAAGGCCGGTCGAAGCCGCGAGGCCGCCGCGGTCGTCAGCAAGCAGCGTATGCACGAGGTCCCACAGAATGTGATAAATCGCGACGTGGGTCTCCTGCACGCGGTGAATGCTGTCGCTTCTCACCACGAGACAATGGTCGACAGCGGCGCTGCTCGCCATCCGTCCGCCATCGTGGCCAGACAGCCCGATGGTCAGGAGCCCGATCTCTTTCGCTTTTGTAAAGGCCATCAGCAGGTTTTCGGAATTTCCGCTGGTCGACACGCCGATCAGCGCATCGCCACGCCGCCCTTGCGCCACCAGTTGCCGCACGAAAATATGGCTGAAGCCGACATCGTTGCCGACCGCCGTCATCATGGCCACGTCGGCCACCAGATTGATCGCGGTCAGCGCCGGACGGCCCGTGGTCACCGGATGCAGAAACTCGACGGCGATATGCGAGGCATCGCAGCTCGAGCCCCCATTGCCCATGGTGAAAAGCCTGCCGTCGCGGCGGTACATGTCGGCGATCGCATGAGCAATCCGCACCATCGCCGGACCGTTTTCGTCGAAGAACTGCCGTTTGGTGTCGACGCTATCCTGTGCTTTCAGACGCACGGATTCGAGCAACGCGGCGTCGAGCCTGTCCGCATCCTGGTGCGCGCCGTGCAGGAACGGATATAACGCCTGCAGCGATTCATGTTCGGGCATGCCGGTCTCCGTTAGCTTCCGACCGCGTACTCATGGCGCACTGCGCAATTCTTCGCGCAGCTCGGCCATGTCTTCCATCTCACCCTGCGCGACGCCTAGTTCACGCAATAACGCGAGCGTGCGTGCGGCTTCCTGCTCGTCGAGCCGGCTCATCGCGAAGCCCACATGCACCAGCACCCATTCGCCAATGCACGCGCTCGCCGGCCGTCCTTCCTCGATCACGAAGGCGATATTGATCACGCGCCGCACGCCGCCGACGTTGACGAGCGCGAGATCGTTCGCCGCGTCGGTCACTTCGACGATTTGTCCTGGGATGCCTAAACACATGTTGCTCTCCCCTTGCACGCCCTTTGACCCGCTTTTTGCGGCGCTCCGGCTGTATTGCTACCTCTGCGCCACGACTCGAACACCCGCTTTCAAAGGCCGCTGCGGTGCCGCGCCGCCGCTACCACTGCCTGTCCTAGCGACAGACCGCCGTCGTTGGCCGGCACCTGCCGGTGCGTCAGCACACGAAAACCTGCTGCGCCAAGCCGCGCGGCCACCTGTTCAAACAGAATGCGATTCTGAAAAACACCGCCGGACAATGCAACACTGCGAGCATCGACGGGACCTGTCAGCAGGTCGGCCAGGCATTCGACCATGCGCACGATCGCGATGGCCAGCCCCTTGTGAAACCGCGCGGCGACGACGGGCACGGATGTGCCGCGCAACACATCGTCGAGCAAGGCTTCCCACATCGGCCTCGGCTCGATGCAACGCAAGCCGTCAGGCAGGGTGCTGACGATTTCAAACGGATATGCATGGGTATCGCCGTCGTCCTGCAGCGCGTGCGGATCGACCAGCGCCTCAAGCTCGATCGCCGCCTGCCCTTCGTAAAGCACGCGCTCCCGGCACACGCCGAGCGTCGCCGCCACGGCATCGAACAGACGGCCCACCGAGCTTGCCAGCGGACTATTGACGCGTTGCGCGATCATCGTATCGAGCGCGGCGCGGGGACGGCTGCTCAGGAACTGCTGCACGTCGAGCCCGACGTATTGCCGCGTGAAACCACGCCAATCGAATGCGGCCATCAAATGCGCGTAAGCGCTGCGCCACGGTTCGTCGATAGCGCGTGTGCCGCCGGGCATCGCAACCGGCTTGAAGGTGCCAAGGCGCGTAAAGCCGCGATAATCCGTCAGCATGAATTCGCCGCCCCACAGCGTGCCGTCGTCGCCGAAACCAAGACCGTCGAGCGCCACGCCGAGCATCGGCGGCGCATCGCGTGCGACGCCGTTTTCCGCCATGCACGCGGCGAGATGCGCGTGATGATGCTGCACCTCGACCACCGGAATCCGCCACGCTTGCGCGAGGTCGTAGCCGATCTTGCGCGACAGATACTCGGGGTGAAAATCGAGCGCCACCGCCTGCGGTTCATGTTCGAACAGACGCAGATACTGCGCCACCGAGCGGCGATAGTCCGCGTAGGTCAACGCGTCTTCCAGATCGCCGAGGTGGTGCGAGACGATTGCCTGAGCATTGCGCGCAAGGCAGAAGGTGTTTTTGAGCTCACCGCCCATTGCCAGCACCGCCGGCATGTCGGCGAAGCCGTCCGGCAACAGCAACGGCGCCGGCGCATAGCCCCGCGCGCGCCGCAACACGCGCGGTTCGCCCTGCACCACGCGGGCCACCGAATCGTCAACCCGGCGAGCGATATCGCGATCGTGCATCAGGAAGACATCGGCAATGCGGCCGAGACGCGCGCGGGCATCCGCGTTATCGATGCACGGCGGCTCGTCGCTGGTATTGCCGCTTGTCACCACGAGCGCCGAGTCGATCGACTCCATCAGCAGGCGATGCAACGGCGTGGAGGGCAGCATGAAACCCAGCGTGCCCACTCCCCGCGCCACGCTCGGCGCGACGCACTCCGCGCCGTCGGCCCCCATGATGACAATCGGTCCGGCCGCGCTTTGCAACAGCGCGAGTTCTGCGGGGCTCGGCGTGCAATAGCGGCGTACGGCCGGCAGATCGCGCGCCATTAACGCAAACGGTTTGCGCTCGCGGCGTTTCAGTTGACGCAAGCGCGCCACCGCGGCTTCATCGCAGGCGTCGCAGGCAAGCTGAAAACCGCCCAGCCCTTTGATCGCCACAATCGAGCCGTGACGCAACAGCAGGCTCGCCGCGCGGCAGGGATCGTCACCATCGGCACGTGCGCCGTGCCGGCCTTCCAGCCAGACGCGCGGGCCGCATACCGGACACGCGACTGGTTGCGCATGAAAGCGCCGGTCGGCGGGATCTTCATACTCGGCGCGGCACGCGTCGCACAGGTCGAACGCGGCCATGGTCGTATTGACACGATCGTAGGGAATGGCCTGAATGATCGAAAGACGCGGCCCGCAATGCGTGCAGTTCGTAAACGGATAACGGTAACGCCGGTTCGCCGGGACGGCGATCTCGGCGGCACAGTCGGCGCAGACCATGGCGTCAGGCGTGACGCCCGTCTGCACATGACCGGTCACGCTCGCCACAATGCGGAAATCGCTGGCCTCGGCCGCTTCGCTCAGTTGATGCCGCTCGATCGCGTCGATGCGCGCGAGCGGCGGACACTCGGTGCTCAGGCTCTCGATGAAACGTTGCAACGTCCACGCATCGCCCCAGGCATGAATCAGCACACCGTCGCTATCGTTGCGTACGTCGCCGACCACCCCGCATGCATGCGCGAGCCGCCACACGGTCGGCCGGAAACCGACGCCTTGCACGAGGCCACGAACACGAATTTCCTCGCCGACCGGCCCGGTGACCGCCGGGTGCTGGGCCGAAGATTGTCCGGCAGATTGTGCTTGCGTGCTCATCGCCACCTCCCTGGCTGCTACCGCCTACATGTTGCGGATGCGCAGATAGCGCTTGATGTCCTTTATATTCGCGAGCACGCCGACAACCAGTGCCGGCAACAAGAGGTACTTCAGTAAGCCTTTCATGACGCCTCCCACTTCAGTTTTTCAGGCCGCACGCGCGGACAACCGCTCCACTCTCGCCATCACCAACGTCACGGTCAGGTCAACCGCCTGATCGAGCGCCGCCGACACCGCGCCGCTCAAACCCATCCTTCCTTGCTCGCCTTTCTCGAACCCGAAGTCTTGCGGCTCGCAACCGAGCACGACGATATCCTCGCAACCGCCGCCGAGCATCCGCACCGTCTGCAGCACCTTGACCGGATCCATTTCGTGAGGCGACATCAGAATCGGCACCGCGTACGGATCGTCAGACCCGCCGCCAACGGATGCTTCCACAGACGGCTCGATCACATGCAACGTACCTGGCGCGGCGCCGCGCTGCATCGCGTCGATCAGAATCGCGCTGTCCACGCCGTCGAGCAGCGCATAGCAAAGATCGATGCCGCGAATCCCGAAGTCCGCGACGCTCACGTGGTGGGCAAATGCAGGCAACTCACCGGCCGCAAGTTTTTCCCGCAGACGGCGCACCACTTCGACGCCGAAACCATCGTCGCCGAAAAACACATTGCCGATGCCCGCCACCAGAATCGCACTCATGCGTGGCCCCCTTTGCGACTGGACGGCCGGGGTGAGGGAGATGGGGGAGATGGGCGGGACGCACCCACCAGGGGCTCGATCTCGTCCGGACCGAAGAAAAAGCGATGGCCAGGCATGCGCTGCATGCCGAAATCTTTGCCGGGGTCGTCGTCAACCGTCACGGCAACATGCACGTGATCGTCGAAATCGCGCTCGATCGATTCGATCGTGGCAATCATGCCGCTCAGCGCGATATCGAAGATGTCCGCGCGGCCACGTGGGTGCAAGCGCACCTGATCGCCGACCCGAATCTCGACGCCCGCCACCCGCACGCAGGCAAGATGCGGCCGCGCGTCGAGCTCCGCCCAGGGCGACACCGGCATGGCGGGTGTTTCCGGCGGCGAAAAAGCGCTGCCGCTTGCCGAATCGAGTACGCGTACCTGCCGCAAGGTGCCATGCAGTTTCGCCATCTGCTCGGCGCCAAGGCCTTCGGTGCGGGCAAGCAAGGCACGCGCGCGCTCGTCCGTGGCGATCATTTCGCGCTTTTCGTCGTCGGTCATGGTGAGAATGCGCAGCGTGAGAATCTCGTCGATCTCCGTGGAGTCGAATAGATCGCCGGCGCTTTCAGGCGCGATCTGCGGGAAATCGTAGAGAATGATCGGCGAGGCCAGCATCGTGTCGGGCTGTTGTTCGTCGCCTACCAATACCGGCCACACGCCGATATTGCGGCTCGCGGCAGCAACCTCGGCCAGTTCGGCGGGCGGATCGATCGACGAGATCCACGTGCCGCCCTCGACGCTCAGCACCGTATGGCAGGACACCAGCGCATACAGCGAAGCCGCATCGCGCTTCAGGCCCCGGGCATGGTCAAGCGGCGTCTCGTTGACGATGCGCACCGTCAAACGATAAACCCCGGCCGCCACGCTGGCGGCGCTCAATTCGACGCGGCCTTGCAGCGAAGCCCGGGTACGGTGCAGCGCACCGCGCAGCGTTCCTTGCCGGTCAGCGAGCGGTTCGAGCTCGCTCGTCGCCTCGAACGAAAACGCAATCTGCCGCGGCGCGTCGAGCAATTCGCCGACGACCAGAACCGGCACGGCGATATGCCGCTCGGACGCTTCCTGCCACGGGGTGTAGCGCCGTTCGTCGATATCGAGCGCGGGCACGGTGCGCCACGCCGGCTCACCCGACTCCGGCCGCGCCATGGACCCGTCAGCCGCCTCCAGCACCGTCCGCTCGATCACCTGCAGAAAGCCGGGCCGCACGGCCACGCGGGTCCGCTCAGAGCCGCTTAGCAGGCACTCGGTCTGGGTCACCCACGGATCGCTGCCGGACGCCTCGGCATAGGCGCGCGGATACACGCCGCCGAAGGTCCAGCGTTGCCGGTTCTTGACTGAGGTCGGCCGGTACGGATACAGCATGTAGCCTTCGTACAGCACCGCCTGGACGACACGTTCGACCGCGTTCACGATATGTCCTCCTCAACCCCGTCGAGCAGGCTTGCCACCGCCTGCTCCCAGCTTGTAAGGCCCCGTCTGCTTTTATAGCGCGAAAGGCGATCGAACACGTCCCGGTGCAAACACAGCCAGGCGCCGTTCGGGTAGTAACGGGTCATCATGTCATGCCATAGCGCAACGGGCAGCCGGTACGCCGCTTCCTTGTGCCACGGAATCGGCGCGGCCTGCAACGCGCCGCCGGCGTCGCGGTAGAACACCGTGCCGCTGAATTGCAGCATCAGCGGAATCTCGCCTTCTTCGAGGCCATGAAAATATTTGGTTGCGGCCACATTGAAATCGTAGCTGCACGGCACGGGCAATTCGAGCGCGCATTCGCCGCTGAACGGCGGCGTGATTGCCGTCGTGTGAGTCCATAGCAGCGTGCGCAGCGTTTCGCCCCAACGCGGCGGCGAGCCGAACAGGTCCTCGAGTCCGTATTGTTCAGCGGGCGTGTAGCGGCGTCTGGCCGCTTCGATCTGAATCTGGCATTGCAGGGTCACGCTGGCGATCTCTTCCTGCGCCGGCGTGTTCGTGACACGCAACCTGAACGTCAGCAGCGGCGCTGCGGCGAACGGCACGACTTCCGCCGACTCGACAGTGAACCCGAGATCAGGCATGGAGCAAGCCCTCCGGCACCCGGCCATGAGTCTTCAGCGCGGCGAAGAAACGATGAATCGAATCCCACGCTTCCCGGCCGCCGGACAGTCCGCGCCACCGTGCGCGAATCACGCCGGTCAGTGCATAACACTGGTCGATCGGCACGCGGTAATAATCGCGCGCGCCTTCGCTGCGGTTGACCAGCAGCGCTTCGACATCGGGTTGCAGTTGCGCGAGCAACGGATTCCCGGCGACCAGTTCGTCCCACGCCTGCAATTCCAGCAGCGATTGCGTGCCGCCGGCGGGGCCAGGATAAAGCGCGACGATACGCTGTGCCTCGCTGTCGTGGAAGAAGAACGCGATATCGATGGGAATCGCCAACGCGTCCCATTGCGCATCGCTCATGTGGAAACCCGCGAGATATTGCGCATCGCGCGGCACCGGACGATAGCGCGCATTCTGTTGACTGCCGAATAACAGCGCGCATGCACGGCAACAGCATAGGAGCTGCCGCCGGGCGGGTTCGAACAGATGGGGATGATCGGATAGAAGCGGCAGTCCGCACAACTCGCATTGCATGTCGTCGGCTTTGCGCACGAAATGACGCAGCCGCGCGACCCAGCCGCGTGTCAGGACGGCGGCGGGTGTCATTGCGCGCCGGCCTCGGTCCGGCTTGCCATCTCGCTCGTTGCGCCACCTGCAGCCTCAGCGCGATGCGGCACAAAGCGCAGTTCATGCACATTGACGTCCGGCAGGCCCTCGATCTCCACACGCATCGCTTCCGGGGCTGCTTCGAAAATCGAGCGCTCGATGTCCTGCTGCAGTTCGCCCACGGAGTTGTGCTTACCTTGCAGGCGGCCGGCCACGCGCACACGCACGGCTTCTTCCGCGGCGTCGAGCAGTTCGATCTGGATGCCCTGAGCGCCGAGCAACGGCCGCATCTTCTCGACCGCGCGCGACACGCGCGTGGGCAGATCCTGTGGATGCAGGCCGTGCAAAAGCAGCAACGCCGACACGCCGGCGTCGCGCTCGAATGCCGCGACCATGGCTTCGTCCATCGCGCCCGCGTCCGCCACGATCTCCATCAGCCGCGCGAGCCCGTTCGTATGCAGATCGAGGACGACCTGCAGCAGTTCTTTGGCAGGCTCCCGCGCGCGCGGATCGTCGAGCGCTTCCAGCGCCGCAATCAGTTCGTCAATGCGGCGTTGCTGCGCGGCGACCGCGCGGTCGTCGCTCACGTGTGCGCTCCCTGCATCACGCCGAAGGTCGGCGAGTGCGACGTGTCAATCGTCTTGCCATTGCCGACGTACATATGCACGCCGCACGGCAGACACGGGTCGAAGCTGCGCACGGCGCGCATGATGTCGATGCCCTTGAACTTGTCCGGCCCGTTCTCTTCGAAGATCGGCGTGTTCTGCACCGCGTCCTCATAGGGCCCAGGCGTGCCGTAGATATCGCGCGGATTCGCGTTCCACGGCGTAGGCGGATACGGGTGATAGTTGGCGATCTTGCCGTCGCGGATCACGAGGTGATGCGAAAGCACGCCACGCACCGCTTCATGGAAACCGCAGCCAATGCCCTCTTCCGGCACCGTAAAGGCGCTGAAGGTGCGAGTGCGGCCCGCATGCAATTCAGCCAGCGCCTGCTCGGCAAAGTACAAGGCGGCAGCCGCCGAATACGCCTGAAAATACGTGCGCGCGCGATCGCGTTCGATCGCATTGCTCCACTTCGGAATCTTCCATTCGAATTCGACTTCGGGCTTGAGCGCGGTCTTCGGCAAATAGATCTTCACGCTATGACCGGTCGCCTTGATGTAACCGATATCGACCAGCCCCGCCAACGCGGTGGCCCACAGGCGTGCGATCGGTCCGCCGCCGGTATCGAGTGCGAGGTGATCGCCGGTGCGCTTGTCGAGCCAGCGCGGCGACATCACCCACGTGTAGTTACCGTCGAATTTCCGCTTTTGCGGATGCGGCAACGTGGTCTGATTCCACGGATGCTTACGGTCCACTGGATTGCCTAGCGGATCGTTCTTCACGAAGGTCTCTTCGTGATCCCAGTCGTCGTAATAGGAACTGCCCAGCAGGATGCGGATGTTCAGGTTGATATCCACGAGATCGGTGGTCACCAGTTCGCCGTCCACCACCACGCCAGGCGTGACGAACATGCCGCGGCCCCATTGCGTCATCGTGTTGTAGCTGTAGTCGCACACGTTCGGGTCCTGGAACGAGCCCCAGCAACCGAGCAGAATGCGGCGCCGCCCGACTTCCTCGTAACCCGGTAGCGCGTCGTAGAAGAAGTCGAACAGATCGTCATGCAGCGGCACGACTTTCTTCATGAACTCCACGTACTTCATCAAGCGCGTGATGTAATCGGTGAACAACTGAATGGTCGGCACCGTGCCCACGCCACCGGGATAAAGCGTCGACGGATGCACGTGACGCCCCTCCATCAGGCAGAACATCTCGCGCGTATAGCGGCTGACCATCAAGGTCTCGCGATAGAACTCGCCGGTGAACGGATTGAGTGCGGTCATGATGTCCGCGATGGTCTTGTAACCATGCTTATCCGCGTGCGGTGCCGGTGTTTTCTGCGCCTTGTCCCATACGCCGGGATTGGTCTCCTTGACCATCCTTTCGCAGAAGTCCACACCCACCAGGTTGTCCTGGAAGATGTTGTGGTCGAACATGTATTCGGCCGCTTCGCCGAGGTTGACAATCCATTCGGCAATCGCCGGCGGCTTCACGCCGTACGCCATATTCTGCGCGTACACCGAACAGGTCGCGTGATTGTCGCCGCAGATCCCGCAGATACGGCTTGTGATGAAATGCGCGTCGCGCGGGTCTTTGCCCTTCATGAAAATGCTGTAGCCACGAAAGATCGATGACGTGCTGTAGCACTCCGCCACACGGCGGTTCGCAAAATCGATCTTGGTGTAAATCCCCAGACTGCCGACGATCCGCGTAATCGGATCCCAGTTCATTTCGACCAGCTTGCCCGGCGCTGCCTGGGTGCTTGCGGTCGCTTCAGGTGCGGTACTAACGGCCATGACCTTCTCCCTGCTGACAAGTCGAATTCCGTCAACTACATCGCCAACCAGGCCGCCTGATCAGCGACGGTAGCCGGTGGTGAGTTTCGAACCGTTGTGACGCCATTTCGGCTCGTCGTTGAGCGTGTTGTTGGTCAGCTTGCGCAGGCTGCGAATCAACGGACCATAGCTCTTGATCAGATTCGACGACAGCACCGATCCCGGTGGCTGATCCATGAATGGCATGAACTTGTCGGGAAAGCCCGGCATCGTGCAGCCGATGCAGATACCTCCCACGTTCGGACAGCCGCCAATGCCGCCCATCCAGCCGCGTTTGGGCACGTTGCATTGCACGACAGGCCCCCAGCAGCCCAGCTTGACGATGCAATTCGGGCTGCCGTATTCGCTGGCGAAGATCGCCTGTTCGTAGGAGCCCGCACGATCGCAACCGTCGTGAACGGTGCGGGTAAAAAGCCACTTCGGCCGCAACGCGTCGTCGAGCGGAATCATCGGCGCGAGACCCGCCAACTGGTAGAGCAGGTAGAGCAGCGTCTCCATGAAGTTATCCGGCTGCACCGGACAGCCCGGCACGTTGACGATCGGCAGACCCGCTTTCGACTTCCAGTCCCAGCCAAGATAATCGGCGAGGCCCATGCAGCCGGTCGGATTGCCTTCCATGGCATGAATGCCGCCGTAAGTCGCGCAGGTGCCCGCGCCGACTACCGCCAGCGCGCGCGGCGCGAGCCGGTCGAGCCATTGCGGAATCGTGATCGGTTCCTGCGTATCGGGGTCGGTGCCCAATGCGGCCCAATATCCTTCGCGATTAATACGTTCGTTTGGAATGGATCCTTCCATCACCAGCACGAAGTTCTCAAGCTCGCCACGCGCGGCCTGATGAAACGGCTTGAGAAACTCGTCGCCGTTTTCATACGCCAATACCGGGTTGTGCAAATGGACCTTAGGCAGACCGGGGATCGCACCGAGAATGACGTCCTCGATGCTCGGCTGGGTCGCCGCGGTAATCGATACCGAATCGCCGTCACAGCCGAGGCCCGCGGTAATCCAGATGATGTGCACTTCCTTGAGAGCCGGCGCGTGCTGAGTCTTGCGCCCATAGGGGACGTTGTCTGCTTCTGCCATGATGTGTGTCTCCACTGCGAACCACGTTCTTTTCAGGTCAGGCAAAGATACGTGGCGAGTGCCGCACGGCAGTCACGTGTCCAGCAATCGATCGGCAATAATTCCGCACGATGCGGTCAAAAGGATCGGATTTGCTGCATGTATTGTTGGGGATGGTGCCCACCGTGATGAGCCCGAAAAACTTTTTTGAGTATAGTTCAGCGATGCGAAATAACCCAGATTCCGGCCCTTATTGACGAGAGATGGCGCGGCCTATTGGCCCGATTGCTGTGACTACTGTGTGACTACTGTAATTCTCTGACAATAGCCCGTCAGGGTTCAGGCGGTTGAGTTCTTACAACCATCGTTAGCGAATCTCGAGTTCCTCGAACCGCATCCATTTGTAAAGCGCGACTGACAATAACCAGCTCGCCAGAAATACACCGATGATTGCGTAGCCGATCATGCCGAAGTGGTCGTTCAGACTGCCCACCGCCTGCCAGAATGCGCCACTCAGATGCAGCTTGTCAGCCAGTAATCCGAGGCCTTCTATGCCACCGACAAGGAGCGCCACGAGCACCGAGATCGCCGTCACGGTGATGTTGTAATAAAGCTTGCGGACCGGCTTCACGAACGCCCAACCATAGGCGCCCAGCATCAGGATGCTGTCGGTGGTGTCGACGAGCGTCATGCCGGCCATGAACAGCACCGGAAACACCAGAATCGACCAGATCGACATGCCTTGCGCGGCGCCGGCGGCGGATATGCCGAGCAGCCCGACTTCCGTTGCGGTATCGAAACCCAGCCCGAACAGGAGGCCGAGTGGGTACATGTGCCAGCTCCGGCTGATCAGCCGGAATAGCGGCCGGAAAACACGCGCGAGAAAGCCGCGATTGGCGAGCAGCATGTCGAGATCTTCGTCGACGCAAGGCTCGCCTCGGCGCACGAGCCGAAAAGCGCGCAGCACCGAGCGCAGCACGATCAGATTCAGGAGCGCGATGGCAAACAGGAAGAACGTCGACACAAGCGTGCCGATCACGGCGCCGGCTTCCTTGAATCCGCTCATCCGGCTTTGTAGTGCCATGGCGGTCGCCGCTATGCCGATCGTTGCCAGGACGACGATCGTGGCGTGTCCCAGCGAGAACATTAGCCCCACCGTCAGGGGACGCTGGCCGGACTGCATCAGCTTGCGCGTGACGTTGTCGATCGCCGCGATATGATCCGCGTCCACCGCATGCCGCAGGCCAAACGAGTAAGCAAGCAGGCACGAGCCCATCAGCAGCGGGTAGCCGCGAAACGCCACGAAGGCCGCCACCCATGCCGCGAGATTGAAAGTAAGTAATAACGCGTAGAGCCACGCGATCTGCCGGCGCTGATGGCCACGCTGCTGGACGCGCGGTGGGCCATTTTCCTCGCCGAGGAGCGCCTTCACAAACTCCGACATGGGTTCTCTCCCGGGAGGCAAAGGCCTGCTGCATTGCACAGACAAGCGCTCAATACCTGCAATCGATGATAGTACTTTTAACGTGCATACGATCCCCGGCGAGATCGGACACGCTGCGCCATCGTTGCTTCGATGACGCAGCGCATCACTGTTTCGACCTACTTCACGTCGAACGCATAGTCGCCGTGCGTGCGATGCCCGTCGGATGCCACAGCCACCCAGTGCACGGTGTAATGCCCGGCCGCGAGCGGCGGCAACGGCACGGTCATCGTCGCCGTCTGATGGGTGTCGACGGCGGATTTCTCCGTGTTGACCTGCTTGCCGCTTGCGTCGGTCACGGTCAGCGAGCTGAACGACGGCTCGAGCGGCCCGTCGAACATCACGCGCACCTGTGCGGGCGAGGCCACTGTCGCACCCGCGCCCGGCTCCTGCTTCTGCGGAAATACATGGGCGAAAGCGGCACTCGCGAAGGCGAGCCCGGCAATCAGCAACGGCACCTTCACCGCGGCGCGCAGCCGGTCAATCCGATCGTTTTTCATTGCTTGCTCCTGCGTGACGGGCTTGCTGCATTACTGGAAGAGAGGCTTGCCGATCGTGGTCGGCGCGACATCGTCGAAAAAGATGTGGGCCTGGACCAGAATGCCCACGTGCGAACCGCTTGCGTGGTTGATCGGGATTTGCGCCTCGACGCCGAACTGGCCATAACGGTTGATCCAGATGAAGCCCGGATTGACCGTGCCGGTTGTCTGCCCCTGGCTTCTCGAGAGCGGGACCTCCACCAGCGCAATGACGTTCGCCAACGGCTGAGGCAGGCCGGCGTCGTGCACGTGCTGCTGCAGATACGGCAAGCTGTACTGCACCGTGAATCCGTAGTTAAACGCGTTCGGCTGCCCCGCTCCCGTTGTCAGCGCCGGACCGGCCTCACCCGTGATCGCGATCGGCCGCAGATAGGCCAGTGACGCGGGAAGGTCGCCCATGCCCTTGCCGGCGTAAATCGTCGGCGAGATCGTCGAAAAGTTGCTCGCAATCGCACGGCTTCCTGTCCCGCCGAGTTCCGCGTTCACACCGACGGAAGTCATGAACTCGTGTTCGTCATTGACATACAGCAGGTACTTCACACCGACGCCAAAGTTGTCGAAGCCGCGCGCCTTCGGATTGTTTTGCATCGCGTAGCCGCCGTCTACCGAGACTGCCAGGCGCGGCGTGATCAACTTATCGTACTCGAAGTCGAAGGTATTGATGCTTTGATCGCCGTTGTCGCCCGGCACGCGCTGGTGCCCGTACTCGAGGTTGGCTTCGTCGCCGACGCCGGGATCGTCGACAGCCATCGTCGACGGAAAGACGCGATTGCCCGCGATAGCGTGAGCACTGGCGATTGAAGGTGCGAGGAGCAATACGCCGGTGGCGGCCGCAACGAGCGACGCCGCGCGCAGCGGTATGGCGCTGCGCGTTATTTGGGTTTGCATGATTCATCCTGTTCATGGGTCGTGACAAGACCGGCGCGCATCGACAATCGGACCCGCGGCGGCATCGCGATGCACTCATGGCATCGCGCCGGTGTGACTCGAATCAGGATGCGAACGGCGGTGCGCGAGGCTGCGCGAAGGTGAGCGGTTCGACGCGGCGAACGCTCTCGAAGCGGGTGGCGACGGTATGCTGAAACACGCGGACGGTGACGGAGAACAGCGTCTCGACGCTGGGCACCATGGGCATGTGAGCAAGCAGGCTGCAATAGCCGCAGGCGTCGCCGTCGGACGTGGCAGTGTGCTCAGTATGTTTGCCGTCGGGGTCGTCCAATGCCTGATCCGGCATCGAAGACATGGAGGACATGGAGGAAATGGCATCCCTCTCCGGCATGGAGGCCATCGACGGCATCGAGCAATGCTCGCCTTCCATTCCGGGTTCACCGCCGTTGTGTGCAGCGAGCGAATGGGAGATCGTTGGCGCGAGCGTGGCCATCAGGATCGCAAACAATCCCAGCCAACTGCCGATCTTCCGATAGAAACGACTCAAGATGCGCCCGGTGACAAGACTGGAAGCTGCAGTCGATTATGACATGGGGCACCGCGCATGCACGCGCGCAAACCGTCGCTTATGCCGCACATTTCACGTTTTCGCCGCGGACAGTGGACAATGCCTCATCCCGGTTATCGGCACGGAGTGTCCATGAAAGCGCATCGCCCGCGTCCCCCGCATTTACCCGGCGATCATTCGCATGCGGAGTGGCGCGATCACACCGTGCCTTACGTCATCGTGGCCGCGATTATCGTGCTGATGGTCACGCTGATCGTCTGGGTGGTCGATCCGGCGCCGCCGAAAACCATCACGATCAGCGCGGGCCCGCACGATAGTTCGGTCTTCGTCACCGCGGGTCTGTACAAGAGGATCCTCGCCCGCAACGGCATCACGTTGAAGGTGCTGGAGTCCGATGGCTCGGTGGAGAACCTGCACCGTCTGCTGGACCCCAAACAGCATGTCGAGCTCGCACTCGTGCAAGGCGGCGCGGCCGATGGGCTCGACACGTCATCGCTGATGTCGCTCGGCAGCGTGTTCTACATCCCGGTGGTGGTGTTCTATCGCGGCACGGGTATCAGCGAGCTTTCAGAACTGGAAGGCAAACGGATTGCCATCGGCCGCGAAGGCAGCGGCACGCGCCTCCTCGCGCTCAAACTGCTCGAAGCAAACGGCATCGAGCCGGGCGGCGACACGGTGCTGGTGCCGAGCGACGGCTTGCAGGCCGCCACGCAACTCGTGGCGGGCGAAGTCGACGCGGCGATCCTGAACGGCGACTCGGCCACGCGCGGCTTGATGCTGCGGCTCCTGAAGGTGCCCGGCATCTCCGTGATGGATTTCGACGAAGCCAACGCTTATACGCGTCTCTTTCCCTATCTCGACGAAATCGATCTGCCACCTGGCGTGCTGGATCTCAAGCATAGAATTCCGCCCGACACCGTCCACCTGATCAGCCCGACGGTTGAACTCGTGGCACGGACCAATCTGCATCCGGCCATTTCCGATTTATTGATCGAGGCCGCGCAGGAGGTGCACGGCCTGCCTGGGCTCCTGCAGCACGCGGGGCAATTCCCGAGTCCGGTCGCCCATGAATATCAGATCAGCGAAGACGCGCAGCGCTACTACAGGACAGGCAAGAGTTTCCTGTACCGCACGCTGCCGTTCTGGCTCGCGAGCATAGGCGACCGCACGCTTGTTCTGCTGCTGCCAATGGCGGTGCTGCTGATTCCGGCAATGCGGCTAATCCCGGCGCTCTACGGGTGGCGCGTACGCTCGCGCATCTATCGCTATTACGGGGCGTTGATTGCGATCGAGCGCGGCGCACTCGCCGACTCGACCGAAGAGGAGCGCAAGCAGCTTTTCGCGGAACTCGATCAGATCGAGGCGTCGCTTAACCGCTTGCGTATGCCGCTTGCATATGCCGACGCGTTCTACGTGTTGCGCGAGCACGTCGGCTTTGTGCGCAGCCGGCTGGCCGCGCAAGGCAGCCACCCCTAGACGGGGCGGCGGGCCTCTTTTTACGCTTCGGCGGTAACCGACGGTGCCGCCGGCGGCGTTGTGGATTCAGCGGCCGGGGCGTCCGCCGAGACAGCTTGTGGCTGGCTCTGCGCGTCACCTTGCGGGGCGGCCGCTGCTTGCGCTGCTTGCGGTGCTTGTGCCAATGGATCGGCCGAGACAGCCGGCAGGTCCGACGCCGCTGCAGCGTTGGCGGACGTTTCAGCCGACGGAGCCGACGGAGCCGCCGCTTTCGCCGCGCCCCTGCCCGCACGATGCGCCTGCAGACGCTGCGCGCCGGCCGCTTCCTGTGCCGTGACCTTGCCTGCTTCGCCACCCGTCAGATCGACGCGCGTGGCGCCTTCGACCAGGCACTTCCAGTAGCGGCTGCCACGGCACCAGGTCTTGATCGCGTCGCGCAGCTCGGCTTCGCTCAGGGACAGTTCCTTCGCATGGGCCACGAGGTCCTCAAAGATGCCGACCTTCAGCGGGAGCTTGGGCGCCGGATTCTTCGGGAATACATTCGGGAAGCGTTTTTGCAGTCTCCCGATCGACTTCACCACCGGGTCCACGGGCCTTGCGTCGACTGCGGGCCTGGCCTCGGCCGCGGGCTTGGCCTCGGCGGCCGGCCTGGCTGCGGGCGCGGCACGGCGTGGCGGCGACGGCTTGCGCGCAGGCTTCGCACCGGCCTTGTCGACAGGCTTGGCCGCAGGCTTTGCCGCAGGCGCAGCTTCGGCGCGTGCCGCAGCCAGTTGCTTCTTCAATTCAGCGAGTTGTTCGAAACCCATAGCGCACAATCAATCGAGAAAGACAAGATTGTAGCAGCGAGTTGGGACCCGCTCCTGACACCCGGCGATGCGCTGTGCGCCGGTGGCGGGGAACGATCAACTTTTGGCCGCAACAGGCGCCACAAGCTCATACACTGTCAGGCCAAAAACCGACACGCACAGCCCGGTCCGCCCGACATTATTCCGCATCGAAAGCGCAAGCTGATGCCGTGCGGCGATTCGCGCCACGATCGCCAACCCGAGCCCGCTGCCCTCGCCTTGCGCGTCTTCCCCTCGATAAAACCGATCGAAAACACGCTCGATTTCAGCCTCCGGTATTCCGGACCCGCTATCCACCACGTCGAACCCCACCCGCTCGCCAGCGCGCCTCAGAATCACATCCACACGCCCGCCCCGCGGCGTATGCCGGATCGCGTTGTTGAGCAGATTTCCCAGCAACACACTCATTCCATGCGGCTCGGCGAGTACCGTATAGGCATCGTAGCCCGTGCGAGCGTCTTCACACTCAAGCCCGAGATCGATCTCCCGGGTCTCCGCGAGCAGCGAAAGATCCCCCACCGCCTGCTCGCCGATGCGGCGCATACTCACCGGCACCATCGACGTCACGGGATGCGCGTCCTCGCGCGCCAGCGTCAACAACTGCTGCACCAGGTGAATGATCCGGTTGACGCGCCCCTCGACGCGCTCAAGCGCTTGCCCCTCGCCTTTTAACGAGCCGTCGCGGGACGCCGCCTGCAATTGCAGCTTCAGCGCGGCAAGCGGCGAGCGCAACTCATGCGCGGCATCGGCGATAAACGTGCGCTGCGCCTGCGAGGCAACGTTCAGGCGTTGCAGCAGATCGTTGAGCGCTTCCACCAGCGGTTTGATTTCGACCGGCACGGTGCCGTCCAGATGCAACGGCTCCAGCGAATCGAGCGAACGGGTCGTCAGCGCACGCGTCAGGCCGCCAATCGGCGCGAGTCCCCTTGCCACCACCAGCAGCACCAGCAGGATCGTCACCGGCACCAGCACGCCGAGGGGCCACAGCGTATGCAGCGCCAGTTGCAGCGCGAGGTCCTCGCGCACGGAGATCGGCTGCGCAACCTGGATATAACGGTCGCGCTGTTCCAGGCCGAACGCGCGCCAGTGAACCTCGCCGCGCTCGACCGTGCTAAAGCCCGCGGGCAAACGCGAAAACACCGGTGCCCGCGTCGAGTGATAGATGAGTTGGCCGGACCGGTCCCAGATCTCGATCACGACCCGGTCGTCGGCCAGATCGCCCAGGTCGGGGTTGCGATGTTCGCCGTCGCTCGCACCGGCCAGATTCGACGGCAACGACAGCGCCACAGTGCGCAGTTCGTAGTCGAACAGTTCGCTCGCTTCTTCGCGCGCGGTGTGAAAGATGCCGAAGCCGGCCACTCCCGAGGCCGCGGCCAGCCCGAAAATCAGCCAGCCCAGCAGCCAGCGGCGAATCGACGTCATCAGCACCTCTTCAGACGGTAGCCCACGCCGCGCACGGTCACCACCTGCTCCGCACCGATCTTGCGCCGCAAGCTATGCACATGCACTTCGATGGTGTTGCTGCCCACTTCCTCGCCCCAGCCGTACAACTTTTCTTCCAGCTCGGCCTTGGTGAACACGCGCGTGGGTTCTTCGATCAGTGCCTGCAGCAACGCGAACTCGCGCGGCACGAGCGGCAGCACGTCGCCGCTTTTGGTGACTTCATGCGCTGCGGGATCGAGTGTGAGTTCGCCGTGCGCATAGATGGGTTGCTTCTGGCCGGTGCGCCGGCGCAATAGCGCGCGCACCCGCGCGGCCAGCTCGTCGAGATCGAAGGGTTTGATCAGGTAATCGTCGGCGCCCGCATCGAGGCCGCGAATCCGCTCGTCGACGGCGTCGCGCGCGGTCAGGATAATCACCGGCGCGGCACCGCCGCTCTTGCGGTACGCATTGAGCACGTCGATGCCGTCTTTCTTCGGCAAGCCGAGATCGAGCAGCACGAGGTCGTACACGCCGTTACCCAGCGACAACTCCGCCGCGCGGCCGTCTTCGGCCCAGTCGATCGCATAGCCCGAACGGCGCATCGCGCCCAATACCGTCTCCGCAATCATGTCGTCATCTTCGACGAGTAACAGACGCATGGCCTCTCCTTTTTCCAGTTTGTCCGCATTGTCCGGCGTGTTAGCTTAACGCTTCCTTATGACATCCTTAAGGGAAGCTTAGGCGACGCTGAAGGGAAGCTGATGGGACGCTTAAATTTCGGTTAAGCGTTCCTTAAGCTCTCCATGAGCAGAATCGGCACCTGTTCTGCGACATCCGCTCGCGGCTGTCCCACCCTTTGCTCAGGAGTCGGATTTTGCCCGTTTTCAACGCCGCCGCAGCGGCCATTTCAGCGGCCACCTCAGCAGCGAGGCGACCGGCCGGCCAGAGCGCCGCGCTCGCGGCTCAATCGTCGGCCAAGTCAGCGACTATCCCTGCGGCACGGTGGCGCGTACTCGTGCCCCTCTGCGCAATCCTGCTCGGCGGGTGCACGTGGTATCACCGCGAGCCGCTCGCACCGCAAGATACGTCGACCTCCTCCGGCTCGCTCGAACGCATTCAGATCGATCCTTCGACCATGCCGTTGCCGGAACTGGCCGCGCATCGTTTCGATCCGTCCGACGGACTCGATATCGACGAAGTCGCGATGCTGGCCGTGGCGAACAATCCTGACCTGAAGCTGGCTCGCGACGATCTCGGCATCGCCCGGGCACAGGCTTACTCAGCCGGACTGCTGCCCGACCCGCAACTGAGCGTATCGAGCGATTACCCGGGCGCGACCGGCACCACGCGCGCGTTCAATTATGGTCTGAGCATCGACGTGATGGCGATCGTGCTGCGTAGTGCGAACAAGCAATCCGCCGACGCGACGGTGGCCAAGACCGATCTCGGCCTGTTGTGGCAGGAATGGCAGATCGTTGCCCAGGCGCGGCAGTTGTTCATCAAGACCCGCTTCCAGCAGGACACGCTGCCATTGCTGCAACAACAGCGCGACCTCGCTCGCACGCGCTACGAGCGCATGGCCGAAGCGCACCGCGACGGCAATCTGACCGACGACACACTGACCGCCGCGCTCACCGCATACAGCGACGCACGCAAGCAATTCACCGACGCCGAACGTGCCGCGGAACAGACTCATCACGACCTGAACGCGCTGCTCGGCCTCTCACCCGAGGTTCAGTTGCACCTCACCGGCAGCGAAGATACGGCCGAACTACCCGACACAACGCTCGACGCGGCACTGGCCAAACTTGCCCAGCGCCGCCCGGACCTGATCGCGCTGCAAGCGGGGTATGAAGCGCAGGAGCAGAAATACCGCGCCGCGATTCTCAGCCAGTTCCCGAGTCTTTCCGTGGGTTTCGTGCGTGCGCGAGACACCTCGAACATCTACACCAGCGGCTTCCAGATCAATCTGAGCCTGCCGATCTTCAACCGCAATCAAGGCAACGTCGCGATCGAAAAAGCGACGCGCCAGCGCCTGCGCGACGAATATCAGTCGCGCCTGAATCAGGCGTATGCCGACGTCGCCCATATGCGCGCGGACAGCGTGATTCTCGCGCGGCAGTTGCAGCAAACCGAGCTCGCGTTGCCCGAGGTCGATCTTGCCGCGCGACACGCGGCTGCGGCCTACGCGCAGCACAATCTCGTGCTCGGCGCGTACGCCGATGCAGAAAGCGCCGCGCTCAGCAAACATATCGACGTCGTCACGCTGCGCGAATCGCTCGCCGAACAACGCGTCGGCATGCAGGCGCTGCTCGGCAGCGCGATCCCCGACGCCTTCACCTCCGCTCAGACCTTCACCGAAACTCATGCGAAATAGCCCACTGTCGGCGCGGCGGCCGCGCATCGCCTCTTATGCGATTTCCCTTGCCTGCGCCGCGCTCATGAGCGCCGCCGTCCTCCCTGCCGGTGCAGCCAGCGCCTCTACGGGCGACGATGCAGCCGACCAATCCGTCGTATCCGTGCAAACCGTACGGGTACAGCGTGCGGTCATCGCGCAACCGGTCCGCGCGTATGGCATCGTCGCGGCGTCCGCGTCGAACCTGACCACGGTCAATCTGCCGTACCTCGCGCGTATCGTGCAGATGCGCGTGCAGGCCGGCCAGAGCGTCACGCGCGGCACGCCGCTATTCGTTGTGCAGGCCGATCCTGCCGCGGTACTTGCCGCCACCCAGGCCAAGAGCGCGGTAACACTGGCGCAAGGCGAACTCGCGCGCACGCAATCGCTGTACGACAAAGGACTCGCCACGCAATCGCAACTCGCCACCGCCCGCAAGGCCGCCGATGATGCGCAGCAGGCGCTCGCCGCGCAGAACCAGACGGGAGTCGCGAGCGGCAACAAGGTCATCGCGGCGCCGATCGACGGCGTGGTTTTGCAGGTGTCGGCAGCACAGGGCGATCAGGTGCAGCCTGGCGCCGCGATCCTGCAACTGGCCGGCGGTAGCGGCCGCGATGCCCGCGCGAACGTGACGCTCGGCGTCGAACCGTCGGACGTGTCCGCTATCCATGCCGGCGACACCGTCACGTTGCATGGCCTGTCCACCTCCCTCGCGAAGGCCGCGGTAGACGGCCATGTGGTGCTGGTCGGGGCATCGGTCGATCAGCAAAGCCAGCTCGTCAACATCGGCGCGAACGTCCCGCTCGGACAGAGTGCGTTCATTCCAGGCACGCGTGTCGGCGCCGATATCGCGACGCGCAGCGGCACGCATTGGGTCGTGCCGCGTGCCGCCGTGCTGAAAGACGACAAAGGCGCGTACGTGTTCCAGATTACGCCGCAAAACAAGGCGCACCGCGTGGCCGTCGTCACGCAGGTCGAGAACGGCGACCGCTACGGCGTGGACGGCCCGATCGACGGCGCCCAGGGCCTCGTCGTCAGCGGCAACTATGAGTTGAAGGACGGCATGACGGTGCGGGCTGCGGGAGGCGCGCCGCGATGAATTTCGGTCAATGGATGCAGAAGCACCGGCGCTCGCTGCTGTTCGTGATCGCGTTGCTGGCGATCGCGGGCGCGCTGACCGCGTTTCGCCTGCCGATCTCGCTGTTCCCGAACGTCGCCTTTCCGCGCGCCGTTGTCGCGCTCGACGCGGGCGACCGCCCCGCCGAACAGATGGCCACGCTTGTGACCATGCCGGTCGAAGAGGCGCTGCGCCGCGTGCCGAACGTACGCGATGTCGAATCGACCACGAGCCGCGGTTCGGCGGAAATCTCGATCAATTTCGACTGGGGCACCGACATGGCGCAAGCCACGTTGCAGGCACAGTCGGCGATTAGCGAGATCCTCGCGACGCTTCCACAAGGCACCTCGATGCAGGTGCGGCGCATGGACCCGACGGTGTTCCCCGTGCTCGCGTATAGCTTGACGTCGAAACAGCAATCGCTCTCGGCGCTGCGCGATCTTGCGCAGTTCCAGATGCGGCCGTTGCTGTCGTCCGTGGAAGGCGTGGCGCGCGTCGAAGTGACCGGCGGCGCGCAGGACGAATTTGAAGTCGCGATCGATCCGGCGCGCCTCGCCGCCTACAAGTTGTCGCTCTCGGACGTGTCGAAAGCGATCGGCGCGAGCAACGTGCTGATGGCCACCGGCCGCATCGAGGATCACTACAAGCTGTACCTCGTGATTGCCAACACCACGATCACGCAACTCGACGAGCTGCGCAACGTGGTGGTCTCGGCCAACGGCGCGACGCAAATCCGTCTGGGCGACGTTGCAACGGTCCGTCAGGGCGTCGTGCCGCAATGGATGCGCGTCACCGCCGACGGCCAGGACGCTGTGCTGCTCAACGTCTTCCAGCAGCCAGGCGCGAACAGCGTGGCGATGGCCAAGGCGATCCGCGCGAAGCTCGCCGACTTCCAGCATCAGATGCCGGCGGGCGTGCATCTTTCGAACTGGTACGACCAGAGCGAGCTGGTGATCGCTTCGGCGAGCAGCGTGCGCGACGCGATCATGATTGGCGTGGTGCTGGCTGCGTTCACGCTGTTTGCCTTCCTGCGCAACTGGAAGATCACCGCGATCGCGGTTGCGCTGGTGCCCGTTGTGATGGCCGCGACGATCCTGCTGCTCGACGTGTTCGGCATGGGGTTCAACATCATGACGCTCGGCGGGATGGCCGCCGCCGTCGGCCTCGTGATCGACGACGCGATCGTGATGATCGAACATATCGTGCGACGCATGCGCGAAGGTGGCGCGCACAAGTTTCACGGCCGCGTGATGGCGGCGGCGCTCGAATTCACGCGGCCGCTTGCCGGATCGTCGGCGGCGACGCTGATCATTTTCGTGCCGCTCGCGTTTCTGTCGGGCGTGACGGGCGCGTTTTTCAAGGCGCTCTCGGTGACGATGGCCAGCGCCCTGTTCATTTCGTTTCTTGTCACCTGGCTCGCGGTGCCGATTCTGTGCGACCGCTGGCTGACGCCCAAAGACGCCGAAGAGCACAAGGAAACCCGCTTCGCCTCATGGATGAACCGGCGTTACGGCTTTCTGATCGAACGCGTGACGGCACGCCCGGTTCTCGTGCTGCTTGGGGTGCTGCCGCTGATCGTGGTGGCCGCGTTCGCCTTCACGCGGGTGGGCAGCGGCTTCATGCCGAGCATGGACGAAGGTGGATTCGTGCTCGACTATCACACCGATCCGGGCACCTCCGTGACCGAAACGGACCGGCTGATGAAGCAGATCGAGGGCATCATCCGCGCGAATCCGAACGTCGCGACTTACTCGCGCCGCACCGGCGCCGGTCTCGGCGGCGATCTGAACGAGCCTAACAAGGGTGACTTCTTCGTGCGGTTGAAGTCGACTGGCCGCGAGCCGATCGGAACGGTGATGGAAGAGATCCGTTCGAAGGTCGAGACGCAGGTGCCCGGCGTGAGTATCGAACTCGCGCAGTTGATGGAGGACCTGATTGGCGACCTGACGGCGGTGCCGCAGCCGGTCCAGATCAAGATCTACTCCGACGATCAGACCACGCTCGACACGACCGCACGCAAGGTCGCGGCGCAGATCGGCAAGATTCAGGGCGTGGTGGACGTCAACGACGGCATCAATCCGGCGGGCGACGCACTCGAATTGCACATCCGGCCCGAAGCTGCGGCGGCTGAAGGCATGGACCCGCAGTCGATTGCGCAGGCCGTGTCCGACATGGTGGAGGGCAACGTAGCGACGCAATTCCAGACCGGACCGAAGACGGTGGGTGTGCGGGTGCGCGTGGCCGGTGCGTTGAAGCTGACCGATACGCAACTGGGGCAGTTGCAGATTCGCGCGCCGGACGGCCATCTGTTCGCGTTGAATCGTGTTGCCGATCAGGTAAAGGTGACCGGCCAGCCGGAAATCAGCCGCGACAATCTCAAGCGGATGGTGGCGGTGACGGCGCGAATCGACGGCCGCGATCTGGGTTCGACGATTGCCGACGTGCAGAACGCGTTGAGCGACAAGAGCTTGTTGCCGAGCGGCGTGTATTACGAGCTCGGCGGGTTGTACCAGCAACAGCAGATTGCCTTCAAGGGCTTGTTGACTGTGTTCGGCGCCGCGATTGCGTTGGTGTTTGGATTGCTGCTGTTTCTATACGAACGCTTTCGGGTTTCGCTGGCGGTGATGGCGATGCCGTTGCTGGCGTCGGGTGCGGTGTTTATTGGGCTGTGGATTACCGGCATCGAGTTGAACATCTCCGCGATGATGGGGATGACGATGATTATCGGTATCGTGACTGAGGTGGCGATTTTTTATGTATCTGAGTTGCAGGGGTTGATTCGGGATGAAGGTGTTGGGTTTGAGGAGGCTTTGATTGCGGCTGGGCGGAATCGATTGCGGCCGATTGCCATGACGACGATTGCAGCGATTCTGGCATTGCTGCCGCTTGCGTTTGCCCTCGGGCAAGGGTCGGCTATGCAGCAGCCTTTGGCGATTGCCATTATTTCCGGGTTGATTGTGCAGTTGCCGTTGGTGTTGTTGTTGTTGCCTGTGTTGTTGAAGTTGTTGATGAAGAAGCAGGCTATTTGATGTTTTGGGGTTATGGCTGAGCGGCGCTTTCGTTTGTTTGCCTGGGGCGTTGGCCTTTCCTTGAATTCTTAGTGGTTTATTAGCGTTGCCCCTGTGCGGGGCGGCACCTACTTTTCTTTGCCTGCCGCAAAGAAAAGTAGGCAAAAGAAAGCGGCTCAAACCGCTAACTCTTAAGCGGGTCCCCCGCGCAGTTGCGGTAGTGGTGCATCTGGAATCCGTGCCCTCGCGCATTCGGCGTCAGTGACAAGGCAGTCATACTTCCGGCGACGCTGCGCGCGCCGACACGTATTTCCTGGAACCGTCTGTTCGGTTGCGCGCGCGAGTTTCACCTGCCGCAGCGATTCGCAGGCGTAGCCCCTTCTGAGGGTGTAATTAGTTTTGTGTAAACGGTCATTTGGCAGGAGACTGTCAGTAACAGGAGCGACGATGACCGTAGCGAAACGCAACAAACGAGTGAAACCCGATCCTGAGCTCGTCAAGCTGGCTGACAGCCTGCTGACGAACTATCAGAAGCCGGAAG
>NZ_CAJNBK010000008.1 GCF_905220975.1 Paraburkholderia haematera
ATGCGCGCAAAATGCTCCCTGCCTCTGACACTTGCTACCTTGAGCACCTGTTCGCCGCTTGACTTCCAATACGGTTGCTTTTCTTTGCGGCAGGCAAAGAAAAGTAGGTGCCGCCCCGCACAGGGGCGACGCTAATAGACCAATAAGAAAACAAGGAAAGGCCAACGCCAAAGGCACACAGCCAACAAGCGCCGCGCAGGCAAAACCCCTACATTTAAAAACCAGGAGCAAACCCAAAATGCCGACGCCGATCCTAAAAGACCCCTCCTTACTAAAAACAAAAGCCTACATAGCAGGCGAATGGCAATCCGCCGACGACACCTCAACATTCGAAGTAAAAAACCCAGCCACAGGCGAGACAATCGCCACAGTGCCCCGCATGGGCACAACCGAAACCCGCCGTGCAATCGACACAGCCAACGCCGCATGGCCAGCATGGCGAGCCACCACTGCCAAACACCGCGCCACGATCCTGCGAAAATGGCATGACCTGATGCTGGAAAACGCCGACGATCTGGCCAAAATCCTGACCACAGAACAAGGCAAACCCCTAGCCGAAGCCAAAGGCGAAATCCTGTATGCCGCCTCGTTCCTGGAATGGTTCGCGGAAGAAGGCAAACGCGTCAACGGCGACACCATCCCCACGCCGGCAGGCGACAAACGCATCGTCGTGACGAAAGAGCCGATCGGTGTCTGCGCGGCCATCACGCCGTGGAATTTCCCGGCGGCCATGATCACGCGTAAAGTCGGCCCGGCACTCGCAGCAGGCTGCCCGATCATCGTCAAACCGGCCGAAGCCACGCCGCTCTCGGCGCTCGCCCTCGCCGTGCTGGCCGAACGCGCCGGTGTGCCGCGCGGCGTCTTCAACGTCGTCACCGGCGAGCCGAAAGCGATCGGCGCGGAAATGACCGGCAATCCGATCGTGCGCAAACTGTCCTTCACCGGCTCGACGCCGGTAGGCCGTCTGCTGATGGCGCAGTGCGCACCGACGGTCAAAAAAGTGTCGCTCGAACTCGGCGGCAACGCGCCGTTCATCGTCTTCGAAGACGCGGATCTGGATGCGGCCGTCGCCGGTGCCATCGCATCGAAATATCGCAATAGCGGCCAGACCTGCGTCTGCACGAACCGCTTCTACGTACACGATAAAGTCTACGACGCATTCGCCGAAAAACTGCGCGTCGCCGTCGAACAACTCAAGGTCGGCCGCGGCACCGAAGATGGTGTCACCCAAGGTCCGCTGATCAACGAAGCCGCCGTGCTCAAGGTCGAATCGCATATCGAAGACGCCCTCGCCAAAGGTGCGCGCATCGTTACCGGCGGCAAGCGCCATGCGCTCGGTCACGGCTTCTTCGAGCCGACCGTGCTCGCGGATGTCACGCCCGCCATGAAGGTCGCGCGCGACGAAACCTTCGGGCCGCTCGCGCCGCTGTTCCGCTTCTCGTCAGACGAAGAAGTGATCCGCCTCGCCAACGATACGGAATTCGGCCTCGCCTCGTACTTCTATAGCCGCGATATCGGCCGCGTCTGGCGTGTCGCGGAAGCGCTCGAATACGGCATGGTGGGTATCAACACCGGGCTGATTTCCAACGAAGTCGCGCCGTTCGGCGGCGTCAAGCAATCCGGTCTCGGCCGCGAAGGCTCGCACTACGGTATCGACGATTACGTCGTCATCAAGTACATGTGCGTCGGCGGTATCTAAGCAAAAAAGGCCACGTCGGAATGTCCGGCGTGGCCTTTTTGTCTTGAGCATGAACGAAACGACTGGTACTTAACTTGCGCTATAGCATGCAGCACGTCGCCCAGAACACGTGACGAATGCCGAATATCCGCCCCACGTCTGCCGCAGGTCTGCCCCAGATTACTGCATCGCTCAGAACGAATGGCGAATACCCGCCATCACACCGAGTTGCCCGATGCCCGGCGCCGGTGTCGTACCCCCGCCGCCCTGGCTCACCGTATAAGCGGCATGCGGACTGTTGAACAGATACGCGCCTTGCAGATAAACCGCGGAACGCTTCGATAACAGATACGTGGTGCGTAGCGCGGCGATTGTGCCGCGGGTGTCGTCAGCACGATTGATGATGCGGTACACGCCGCCGTCGAAGATGAACGCAGGCGTCACGTTATAGGACGCGGTCACGTAGTACAGATTCGAGCGCACGTCCGGCAACGCCGGGGACACCGTTTCGACGTGACGACCCAGCCACCCCGCCCCGAGTTTCACCGGCCCGATGTGTCCGTAGCCGTTCAACTGCATCCGCACGTCCTTGTCGCCAGGTTGGGTCAGCGCAAAAGGCGCCGTGCCATCGAACATATTCGCGGCCGCGCCCGGGCCACCGCGTTGTTCGTCGTAGGCGCCCGCCACGCCGTAGCCGTTCATGTCATAGCGCAGCATCGCCGACCATTCGCGGCAACTCTGCGAACTGCCCGGAATCGACCCAACACAGGTGCCCTGCCCCGGCGAATTGCCCGTACCGGCTGAATCGCGGCCGAATGAATACGTCGCGCCGAACGTGACGCCCGAGAACGTGCCCTTGTAGGCAATCGTGTTGTCGCTGCGCGCGCTCGGCATGTACTGATCGAACGACCCCGTACCGCCGTATATATCAGGGCCGAGCAAATCGGAATCGAGTATCGCCCAGTACGTCATCGTGTACTGGCGGCCGAAT
Source organism: Paraburkholderia haematera (assembly GCF_905220975.1). Taxonomy (GTDB): domain Bacteria; phylum Pseudomonadota; class Gammaproteobacteria; order Burkholderiales; family Burkholderiaceae; genus Paraburkholderia; species Paraburkholderia haematera. The sequence goes on from NZ_CAJNBK010000008.1 coordinate 2,670, forward strand.
GTCAACGTCCCATAGGGGCTCTCGAACCCTACATAGGCTTGTCGCCCAAACAACCGGCCACCTTGATTGAGCGTGCCGCCCTTGGTGTTAAAGCCGCTTTCCAGCACAAATACCGCGGACAGCCCACCACCCAGGCCTTCCTTGCCGCGAATCCCCCAACGCGACGGAAATTCACCCGTAATGCCCGGCATGCGCACAACGCGATCACCTGCCGCGTTTGCATGCGTCACCAGTTCGATGCCGGTATCGATGATCCCGTACAACGTTACGCTGCTCTGCGCAAATGACGAAGCGCTGAGTCCGAGCAACATGCCGCCCAAAGCGAGTTTGATTTTCATTATCTCTGTGTCTCCATGACCTGTGCTTTGTGTGAGCGCACACCAATCTACATGCAACTCAAACGCGGCATTTTTATGTAGTGATACTAATGACAGGCGTGACGATGCGGACCGCTGTTCAAGCCGCCCCGCACACTCACAATTGACTGCTTCAGATAGCGGCGATCAACGTCTCGCGCCCAATCGCCGTGATTCAGGACATGGCGCCCCTCAAACACTCGGCTTCGGAATATGACGCTTGACCACCATCAGCGCGACCATCACGACCAGCATCGCGATCCCGAGCATCCACAGATACGACGATGCGCCGCCGGCCGTAATCACCACCGCGCCCGCGAATGCGCTGGCAATCGCGCCAAGCCGGCCGAACGCAAGCGCCGATGCGGTGCCGGTTGCACGCACACGGGTCGGATAGACGTAAGCGCACAGCGCAAACATCGTCGACTGGACCGCGTTGACGAACAGGCCGTGCACGCCGAGACCGAAGATCAGCAAGCCAGTGTGCTCGGAGATGTTCACGCCGAGCAGCAGCAATGCGCTCGCGGCACCACCCGCGCTGCAGAGAATCAACGGCCAGCGCGAACCCGTGCGAGCAATCACCACGGCGCACAGCAACGCGCCGACCACGCCCCCGAGGTTGTATGCGGTGAGCCCCGCACCCGCCACCGACACCGACAAACCCTGCGTGCTCAGCATGGTCGGCAGCCAGCTGAACGCGCTATAGACGGCCAGCAGGCATAGGCAGAACGCGCACCAGATCGCCACCGTATCGAGCGCCAGGCCCTCGCGGAACAACGCGGTAAAGCCCGTATGTTTTTCAACGGCCTGTTCGCGCGAGTCGGTGAATACGCAGCCGCTCGCCACCGGACGCGACATCCGGCCAAGCAGGCGTTTGAGTTCGGGCCAGCGCTGCGGCCGACGAGCGAGAAAGCGCGGCGACTCGGGCAACGTGAACAGCAGCAACACGCCGAGCACGAGAGGCATCACGCCGCCGATCATGAACAAGCCGCGCCATCCGTACGTCGGCAGAATTTCATGCGCGAACAGCCCCGCCACCATGCCGCCAAGCGGCACGCAGACGATCGTCGCGGTGACCGCCAAGGTGCGGCGGCGAGCCGGTGTGAATTCGGCGGTCATGGTCGTCGAACTCGGCAACGCGCCACCGATGCCGAGACCGGCGATAAAACGCAGCACGGCAATCGTCACGATGTCGGGCGCGAAGCAGATGCCGCAGGTGGCGGCGCCGAACACCAGCACGCTGCCGATCACCGCCCAGCGGCGGCCGAAGCGATCGGCCAGCAGCCCGGCACACGCACTGCCGATGCCCATGCCGATCAAACCGGCCGCGACCACCGGCGCAAAAGCCGCGCGCGTGACGCCCCATTCCTTGATCAACACTGGAATCGCGAAACCGATCAACTGGCTGTCGAAACCGTCCAGAACGATCGACAACGCCGCGAGAAACACCACAAGCTTCTGCATGGTGGTGTAAGGGCCTTCGTCGAGCGTGCGGCCGATGTCGACTGTGTGACGTCCCTCATCGATTCCTGCCTGATGGCCGGCGAGCGGCGCACCGGTCGCACCGGTTGCCACGTTGGCCGGGCCGGCCGGTGGTACATAACTGGTCATGAAGCTGTCTCCTGGTTTGTGTGCGCGATCTGAGCGCCGCGCTTTCTGTGTCACGCTTTTGAGTTCAGTATGTGAGCGAGCGACCGCCTACTGACATTGCCGTTTCGCGCAAAAGCCATGACATGTAGGCATGGCTTGAACGACGCGCGTATCGCCGCCATGAATCAACGTGCAGCGATATGCAGCGAACGGAACGACACTCGCCCCTTCAGAACGGATAATGACGCGGCGTGGTTTGCACGGTAATCCAGCGCAAATCCGTGAATTCAGCGATTCCCGCCTGACCGCCGAAGCGTCCAAAGCCGCTGCCCTTCACGCCGCCGAACGGCATTTGCGCTTCGTCGTGAACGGTCGGCCCGTTGACGTGACAGATGCCCGATTCGATACGCCTTGCAACATTCATCCCGCGCGCCACGTCGCGGCTGAACACCGCCGACGAAAGCCCATACTCGTTGTCGTTCGCGCAGTCGACGGCTTCCTCTTCGTCGTTGACGCGCACAATGCCCTTCACGGGACCGAACGATTCTTCGCCGTAGATCCGCATGGCGGGTGTCACATGGTCAAGCAGCGTGGCGGGCATCAAGGTGCTGTCCGCTTTTCCGCCGCAGACGAGCGTGGCGCCTTTGGCGAGCGCGTCGTCAATCAGCGCGTTGCAGCGTTCCACCGTGGCCATATCGACGACCGACCCCAACACCACAGGCCCTTTGCGCGGATCGCCGAGCGGCAAGCCGCGCGCTTTCTGCGCGAGCCTGGCAACGAACGCGTCGGCGATACGCTGATCGACGATGATCCGTTCCGTCGACATGCAAATCTGCCCCGAGTTAGCGAACGCGCCGAATGCAGCAGCATTGACGGCCGCATCGAGATCCGCATCGTCGAGCACGATCAACGGCGCCTTGCCGCCGAGTTCCAGCACCGACGGCTTCAGATAGCGCGCGCACGTGGCCGCGATGATCTTGCCCACGTGCGTGGAGCCGGTGAAATTGACACGCCGGACTTTCGGATGCGCGATCAGTGCCTCGACCACCGCGCCTGCATCGGCCGGTGCGTTGGTGACGAAGTTCACCACGCCCTTCGGCAAGCCCGCTTCCTGCAAGACTTCGATAATCAGGCCGTGCGTGCCGGGGCAAACTTCCGAACCCTTCAGCACGACCGTGTTTCCGCATGCGAGCGGTAACGCAATCGCACGCACCGCGAGAATCACCGGCGCATTCCATGGCGCGATGCCGAGCACGACGCCGGCCGGCTGACGCACGCCCATCGCGAGACTGCCGGGCACGTCGGACGGAATCAGCTCGCCGCCGATCTGCGTCGTGAGCGCTGCCGCCTCCATCAAACCACCGGCGGCGAGATGCACATTGAACCCCGCCCACATTGCCGATGCGCCTGTCTCCGCCGCCATCACCGCCGCGAACTCGGCGCTACGCGCTTCCAACGCATGTGCTGCTTTCATCAACAGCGCGCGGCGCTCGCTCGGCCCCAGCGCGGACCATGCCGGAAACGCCGCTGCCGCGGCATCGGCGGCAGCGACCGCGTCGGCGACCGTCGCCGCGGGGGCACGCGTCGCGACTTCGCCATCGAGCGGATTGCGGCGTTCGAAGGTGGCGCCATTGCTCGCTTGCACTGCCGCGCCATTGATCAGCATCGAAATACTCTGCATCGGGTTGTCTCCTGCGGAAAATTTATGAATGCGGGCGTGGCGCTCGCTTGAGGTCAAGCCACGATAACTTCGACGAGCATCGGTCCGGACGACGCTAACGCATCGCGCAGTACGTCATGCAAGCGTTCAGCATCGGTCACGCGCGTGCCGGGGCAACCCATCCCCGCAGCAAGCGCCACGAAGTCGAGTCCCGGCAGATCGGTGCCCTGCACAGGATCGCCCGGACCAAAGCCGAATTCCGGTGCAAAATCCTGCAATGCGGCATAGCGTGAATTGTTCAGGATGACGAATGTGATCGGCAACTTCATCTGCACGGCGCTATAGATGGCCTGGATCGAGTACATGCTGGAGCCGTCGCCGATCAGGCCGATCACGCGCGTGCCGGGCTTCGCCAACGCCACGCCGACAGCAGCCGGCATGCCATAACCGAGGCCGCCGCTATCCATCGTGTAGAAAGTGCCGCTGCGCGTGAACGGCAGGTAGTTCTGCATCACCGGCCGTGAACTCGGTGCTTCCTCGACCACGATGTCGTCCGCATGGCGCACCTCGGCGAGGGTCTGCAACGCGAACGCCACCGACATCGATGGCGACGGTTCCGCGCGCGGACGTGCCGCGCGTGGCGCGGGCAAGGGACGGGATTTCGGCGCGGGCCGCGACAACAGATCGACTACGCCGAGGCGAATATTGCCGACCACCGCGGTCCCCACCGGCGCCCACGCAGCGATAGCCGGGTCGTCGATCAACTGGCACAGCGTTGCGCCGGCAGGCAGATGCGGGCCGTGCCCTTCGACGTGATACGTAAAGGCCGGCGCGCCGATCACAAAGATCAGGTCATGCCCGCCGAGCAGTTCGACGATCTTCTCGCGCATGGCCGGCAAGAATCCGGCGAACAGGCGATGGTCTTCCGGGAACGCGCAGCGGCCTGTCATCGGCGCGACGAACACGCGGGCGTTGTGGCGTTCGGCGAGATTGACGACTTCGTCCCAGGCGCCGGCCCGGTCGACCGCGCCGCCCACCACGAAAGCCGGCCGTTCGCACGCATCAAGTGCAGCGCCGATCTGCTCCAGCACGAACGGCTCCGGCCGCATCTCCGTGCTAACTACGCGTGCCGGCACCGGCTCCGCAGCGCGGTCCCAATCGTCGACGGGAATCGACACCAGCACCGGCCCGCGCGGCTCCTGCATCGCCACGTGATAGGCGCGCGCGATTGCGAGCGGCACGTCTTCGGCGCGCGCCGGTTCGATGCTCCATTTGACGTATGGCTTCGGCAATTCGGTAGCCTGGGTCGACGCGAGGAAAGGGTCGAACGGCAGAATCGAGCGGGCCTGCTGGCCGGCGGTGATTACGATCGGCGTGCGGTTACGGAAGGCGGTGAAGATATTGCCCATTGCATTGCCCACGCCCGCGGCCGAATGCAGATTGACGAATGACGCGTTGCGGGTGGCCTGCGCATAACCGTCGGCCATGCCAACCACCACTGCTTCCTGCAGACCTAGCACGTAACGGAAATCTTGCGGGAAATCGCGAAACAAGGGCAATTCCGTCGAGCCCGGGTTGGCGAACACCGAGGTCATGCCGAGGCGACGCATGAGATCGATGACGGCGTGGCGCACGGTGAACGATGCGTGTTGAGAGGATCCCAATGTGTCTGAGCGGGGCGCGTTGCTGGTCATCCATGTCTCCTGTCGATGGACACATTATCGGAAGCTCGAGGTTGATTGAAAATTGCCTTTTTTGAGAAAAGGCATTACTTTTGCGCATGACTTTCAATCTTCAACAATTGCATGCGTTCGCAACCATCGTCGCGAGCGGCAGCCTGGGCCGTGCCGCCGAAGTGCTGCACGTCACGCAGCCCGCGCTGAGCCGCACCATCAAGCGGCTCGAGGATCAGGTCGGCGCACCGCTGTTCGAACGGCACTCGAAGGGTATGCAGCTTACTGCGATCGGCAGTGCGCTGCTGCCGCACGCCACCCTGCTGCAACGCGAAGCCGATCACGCGCGCGAGGAGATCGACGCGATGCGCGGCCTCGCGAAAGGGACGATTCGCGTCGGCGCGGTGGCGAGTATCGCAACACTCGTGCTGCCGCTCGCGGTGAGTGGCGTGCTCGCGCGCTGGCCGAATCTGCGTGTGGAGATCATGGAGGGGGTGTGGGACCGGCTTGCGGATAGTCTGATGAAACACGAGATCGATCTCGCGCTCAGCATGGCAGTGCCCGACACGGACGAGATCGCCGCGATTGCCGATTGCAGGTGGGAAGACACGAGCTATGTGGTCGCCGCGCTCGATCATCCGCTGCGAAACAAAACGGATTTAACGCTTGTCGACACGCTCGATCAGCAATGGTGTGTGCCCCCGCGCGGGACGGGTCCGTTCGAGCATATGCAGCACGTATTTGCCGAGCACGGGCTCGGCATGCCGCAGATTGCCGTCGAGACGCGCTCAATTACAGTGCTGAAAAGCCTGGTGACGCGTGCGGGATTTCTGAGCTGGATGGCTACGCCCATGTACGACACCGAAAGCGCGGCCGGCGTGTTCGATACGCTGCCGATTCCGGGTTTGGTCGGGCGCCGCACGTTGACGGCGTTTCGGCGCCGCCAGGGGATTTTGCCGAGTCCGGCGGTGAAGCTGCTGGAGCAACTCAGGCAGCTAACCGCCGTCAACGAATAAAAGCGCCGGTTGCCCCGTCCGGTGTTCAATCGTATAGCGGCCCTGCTTTCACTTCGAAGTGAAAGCAGGGCCGCTCTACAACGATACGAACGATGCGAATCAGGCGGGCGCGAGACTTCGACTCACCAACTCACCAACTCACGCCGCTACCTCGTTGCCTATTAGTGACCGAAGTTCGCAACCGGAGCCGAATAGGAGCTCGGCGTCGTTTCGGTGCGGCTGCCTGCTTGCGAAGAACCGTTCGTCGCCGTGCCATAACCGCTGGCTTGAGCGGCGCCGTTTTGTGCAGCCACACGCGCTTCGGCTGCCTGAATGTTTGACGGGTAGTCGTCGGCGTTCGAGATCGACGGGTTGTAGCCGGCCTTTTCCAGTTGCACAAGCTCAGCGCGCACCTGGGCGCGGGTCACCGGCTGGTTGGATTGAGCAAAAGCAGCGAGCGGCGCAGTGATGAGAGCAGCGATAGCAACAGCTTCGATCAGGGATTTCATGACGACTACCTCCAGAGATTGTTTTTTGCCGTGCTGCAAACCTGTTTGTTTGCAGCCAGTGATGACAGTCTAGGAGTCAGGCGATATAGGGTAAACCCCTAATTAACGAATTCACTGTTGCTAGAAACGGCCCAATCGTCGTGAAAGTTTATTGGAAGCTCGGCGATGGAGCCAATGCCCGCGTTACCTCGCCCTCGCCTCCGCCCTCGTCCTCGCTCGACGACACCCCCGCATCGCCATTTCTGCCGCCCGTCACCTGCCGGTCGCTTCTCGGACTCACGCCGAACCGCGCGCGATACGTCCGCGAAAAATGCGAAGGCGACTCGAATCCGCAGGCGACGCAAATCGACGTGATCGACATGTCGGTCTGTTGCAGCAACTCGCGCGCACGGGTGAGGCGCAGTTGCAGATAGAAATGCGTCGGCGTGTCCTTCAGCGACGCGCAGAACAGCCGCTCCAGTTGCCGCCGCGTCACGCTGATTTCACTGGCGAGTTGGTCGGGTGTGAGCGGCTCTTCCATATGCTGCTCCATCGCGCCGATCACCTGAATCAGCTTGCGGTTATGCACGCCGTACCGCGCCGCGATTTCCATACGCTGATGGTCCGAACGCTGCCGGATCCGGCTCACCACAAACTGTTCCGATACCGCCGAGGCCAACGCCGCGCCGTGCTTGCGGCCGATCAGGTCGAGCATCATGTCGATCGACGCCGTGCCGCCCGCACACGTGATGCGTCGCGCGCCGATTTCGAATAGTTCCTGGCTTGCGTTCAGCGAGCCATAGCGCTCGCGAAACGCCGACAATGCTTCCCAATGGACAGTCACGCTATCCGACGCGCTGAGGAGCCCGGCTTCCGCGAGGATGAAGCTGCCCGTATCGATGCCGCCGAGCGTCGCGCCGGCGCGCTCGAGCCGCTTCAGGCAGTCGCCGAGCACGCGCGTATAGCAGGCGAGCGGCTCGAAGCCCGCGACGACGAACACAGTCTGCGCCTCACGGACATCGGCGATGGCTGCCTCCGCGTTGATCGAAATGCCGTTGCTCGCCGCGACCGGCGCGCCGTCGAGACTGAGAATGCGCCAACGGTAGAGGTCGCCGCGAAAGCGGTTCGCCACGCGCAACGGCTCGACCGCCGACATGAAGCCGATCGCCGAAAAGCCCGGCAGCAGCAGGAACGACATATCTTCGGGCATCTGGCACTGACTCGATCAGGAACACAAACCGCAAGCGGACGCGGGATTCCGGGCGAGCGTAGCAAGCAGCGCGCAAGCCGGCAAGGCGCACCAAAATTCGCCGCGCATATCAATGCTGCACTGCAATGCGAACGATGCTGGTTTTCCCTCGTTGTCGCGTGGAAGCAAGAACGGGTCGCTGACGGTCGCTTTGGAAGGAATATGGGGCATTAACGTTGCGTCATTCGTTACGTCATTCGTGCAGTTCAGGCATCACTCAAGCCGTATCGCGCATGTCCGGGAACCGCTCTGCCAGTTCAGCCGCGGCCCGGTTCAAAACACGCTGTTCAACGTGTCCGAAGGGGGAACGTCATGAAGTTACGCGTCAAATCCTTGTTTGCCCACCTTGCCTGTCTGACGGCCGTCGTGGCTGCATCGCCGGTGTTTGCACAGGATCCCGCCGCCTGCCGCGCGGTGCATTTTGCCGACATTGGCTGGACAGACATCACCTCGACCACGGCGCTCGCCTCGACCGTATTCGAGGGACTCGGCTATCAGCCGGTGACGACCGTGGCCTCGGTGCCGATTTCGTTCGCCGGCCTGAAGAGCAAACAACTCGACGTGTCGCTTGGTTACTGGTGGCCCGTGCAAGAGAAGGCGATTGCACCGTTCGTCGATTCGAAATCGATCCAGGTGCTGCAACCGCCTAACCTGACCGGTGCCAAAGCGACCTTCGCCGTGCCGGGTTACGAATATGACGCAGGCCTCAAGACATTCGCCGACATCGCCAAACATCGCGATGAGCTCGACGGCAAGATCTATGGCATCGAACCGGGCAGCAGCGCGAATGCGGCGATTCAGAAAATGATCGCCAACAATCAGTTTGGCCTCGGCGGTTTCAAGCTGATCGAATCGAGTGAAGCGGGCATGCTGGTTTCGGTGGATCGCGCCATTCGCGCGAAAAAATGGGTGGTATTTCTCGGCTGGGAACCGCATCCGATGAATATCCAGATCGATATGAAATACCTCACCGGCAGCGAGGGCGTATTCGGCCCGAACGACGGCGAGGCACGCGTTTATACGCTGACGTCCCCCGATTTTCTGACGCGTTGCCCGAACGCGGGCAAGCTCGTGAGCAATCTGCGCTTCTCGACGCAACTGGAGAACGTGGTGATGCAATCGGTGATGAACAAGGAGAAGCCCGCCGATGCCGCCAAAGCGTATCTGAAGAAAAACCCGCAAGTACTGGATGCGTGGCTCGCAGGCGTGAAAACCTATGACGGTAAGGACGGCTTGCCCGCGGTGAAAGCCTATCTTGGGCTTTGATGCGGTTGACCTAAACGCGGTCCGCTTTGCATCCATTCAGTTGCGCATTTCAATCCACAGGAACTAGCACGCATGAATCATGAAGTCATCGTGACCTGCGCGGTCACCGGCGCGGGCGATACGGTCGGCAGGCATCCGGCCATTCCCGTCACGCCCAAGCAGATCGCCGAAGCCGCTATCGAAGCCGCGAAAGCCGGCGCCACCGTGGCGCATTGCCATGTACGCGACCCGAAGACCGGCCGAGGCAGCCGCGATCCGCAGTTGTATCGCGAGGTCGTCGACCGGATCCGCTCCTCAGGCACCGACGTCATCATCAATCTGACGGCGGGCATGGGCGGCGATCTCGAGATCGGCGCCGGCGAAGACCCGATGCGCTTCGGCGCGGGAACGGACCTCGTCGGCGGTTTGACGCGGCTCGCGCACGTCGAGGAACTGCTGCCGGAAATCTGCACGCTCGATTGCGGCACGCTCAATTTCGGCGACGGCGACTACATCTATGTGTCGACGCCCGCGCAATTGCGCGCCGGCGCGCAGCGTATCCAGGAACTCGGCGTGAAGCCGGAACTGGAGATCTTCGATACCGGCCATCTATGGTTCGCGAAGCAATTGCTCGCGGAAGGCCTGCTCGACGCACCACCGCTGTTTCAGATCTGCCTCGGCATTCCATGGGGTGCGCCGGCCGATACCACGACGATGAAAGCGATGGCCGACAACTTGCCGCCCGGCGCGCAATGGGCCGGATTCGGCATCGGCCGCATGCAGATGCCGATGGTCGCGCAGGCGATGCTGCTCGGCGGCCACGTGCGTGTCGGCCTCGAAGACAACATCTGGCTCGACAAAGGTGTGCATGCAACGAACGGCACGCTGGTGCAACGCGCGGTCGAGATCATCGAACGGCTCGGCGGGCGGGCGCTGACGCCCGCCGAAGGTCGCCGCAAACTCGGTTTGCCCGCGCGTGGCGAGCGGCAGTTAGAGCGGCGCGCGGCTGGACAGTACGCTTAACTATTTGGTGTATCCGATGCGCTTGATAACGCGCGCTTCGGAACCTGAGAACTCATCGGCAAAAGGAAACATCAGCAATGGCAGTGATCGTCGATATCAAAACATTTGCGGCAATCGGCGTGGGCGTGATCGGCAGCGGCTGGATAGCGCGCGCGCTCGCGCATGGGCTCGACGTCGTCGCGTGGGACCCCGCTCCCGGCGCGGAAAAACAGTTGCGCGAGAACATCGCGAATGCGTGGCCGGCTTTGGAGCGCGTCGGTCTCGCCGAGGGCGCCTCTCCCGACAGATTACGTTTCGTCGATACGATCGAAGCCTGTGTCGAACACGCGGATTTCATTCAGGAGAGCGCGCCCGAACGCGAAGAATTGAAGCTCGCCTTGCATGAACAGATCAGTCGTGCGGCGAAAGCGGATGCGATCATCGCTTCGTCCACTTCCGGCCTGCTGCCGAGCGATTTCTACGCACGGGCGGTGAATCCGCAGCGTTGCATCGTCGGGCATCCGTTCAATCCGGTGTATCTGCTGCCGCTCGTCGAAGTGCTCGGCGGTGAACGCACCGCACCGGCAACCATCGACGCCGCGATGCAGATTTATCGTTCGCTGTCGATGCGACCGCTTCTCGTGCGCAAGGAAGTACCCGGTTTTATCGCCGACCGATTGCTCGAAGCGTTGTGGCGCGAGGCGCTGCATCTGGTCAACGAAGGCGTGGCAACCACGGGCGAAATCGACGACGCCATCCGCTTTGGCGCCGGCATCCGCTGGTCGTTCATGGGCACGTTCCTGACGTACACGCTGGCGGGCGGCGATGCGGGAATGCGGCACTTCATGCAACAGTTTGGACCGGCTTTGGAGCTGCCGTGGACTAAACTGGTAGCACCGCAGCTTACTGACGAACTGATCGATCGCGTGGTGGACGGAACGTCTGAACAGGTCGGACCGCGCTCGATCAAACAGCTTGAACGCTATCGGGACGATTGCATTACGAGTGTGCTGGCGGCGATTGGAGAAGCCAAGGCGCGGCACGGCCTGCTTCCCACTGAGTGAGTGATGCGGCTACGTGCCGACAGACGCACTGCGGCGTGAGTCCAGTGCGTCCCCGCAGCGGCCGGTGCGGCCCAAACTGACCAAGGAGACAATTGCATATGCCGGACCCCGCTTCGCTGCCCTGCTATCGCGATACCGTGCGTGCCGAGTGGGTCGACTACAACGGCCACTTGCGCGACGCGTTCTACATGCTGATTTTTAGCTTTGCGACCGACGCGTTGATTGACGAAATCGGGTTGCCTGATCCGGTGCGCAAAGAACGTGGCCGCTCGATCTATACGCTCGAAGCGCATATCAACTACCTGCATGAAATCAAGGAAGGCGCTTCGGTTCGCGTCGATATGCGCGTGCTTGGGCATGACGCGAAGCGGCTGCATCTTTACCTCGAGATGTTTGCCGATGATGGCGTCGAACCGGTTGCAGCGGGCGAACAGATGCTGCTGCACGTCGATACCAGCGGCCCGCGCGCTGTTGCCTTCGATCTCGATGTCGCGACGCGCGTTCGAGCATTGGCGGACGCGCATGCCGTGTTGCCGGCGGCCGGCTTCGCGGGCCGCGTGATCGGATTGCCGCGCAAGGCGCCGCGTAGTGAAGGTTAAGGGAGCGAGCATGCTTGAACCGGAGATCGCCGCATTCATCGAACGGACCGCTGCCATCTATGCGGGGCATTCGACTGCATTGCCGCCGAGCGAGCAGCGCGCGATTTACGAGCGCTATGCAGCTGCACTTACGCCGCCTTTACCGCCCGATGTGATAACCGAAGACGCTGTATTCGGGGCAAGCGCCGGGCATCCGATCAAGTTGCGGTTGTATCGGAATCGTAGAAAGCCAAACGGGACAACCGGTGGCGCCGTCCTGTACTTTCATGGTGGCGGATTCGTACTCGGCTCATTAGAGAGCCATCAGATCGTGACGGCGCGTATTGCCGCGGATACCGGCCTCGATGTGATTGCGGTCGATTACCGGCTTGCGCCTGAACACCGCGCGCCGGCCGCTCATGACGATTGTCTGGAGGTCACGCTCGCGGCATTGGAAGGCCGGCTGCCGTTTGATCGGCTAGCGGACAACGCGTTGCAATTGGCGGGCGACAGTGCCGGCGCCAATCTCGCTGCCAGCGTTGCGATGCGGTTGCGCGACGACGGCGTTCAGGGCGTACACGGACTTGTGCTGGTTTATCCGATGCTCGGTACCGAGCCACAAATGCCCGCGCGCGAAAGCGAAGCGCACGCGCCAATGCTGACGCTTGCCGATGTCCTTGCGTTTCGCGATCTGTATTGGGGCAAACGCGAGGACGAAGACGCGCGCTATCCTGCGTGGACGATTCCGCTCGAGGCTACGCGCTTCGACGGACTCCCGCCCACACTTGCCATCGGTGTTGAACACGATCCGCTACGGGACGACGCGAGAGTGTTTGCCGAACGCGTCAATGCGGCCGGCGGACAAGCCCGGTTGTGGATTGGAACCGGGCTCGTGCATGGGTGCTGGCGTGCGCTCGAATCGAGTCCCGGTGTAAAGGCCTTGCATCGCACGGTCTGCGGGTTTCTAGACGCGAACTGAATTCACGTCTCACGTCTGCGCCGCGCCCCCACTTCGCTTGAACGAACTCGCAAAAAAGAGCACCTGGTATTGCACGGCATTCGCCCAATACTTCCACGTATGCCCGCCAGGACGCTCCGCATAATCGTGCGGCACGCCCAACTCGACAAGCCGGGCATGCAGCATCCGGTTCGACTGAACGAGCGAGTCATTCACCCCACAGTCGATCGTCAGCGCAATATGCGCGCTTGCCAGACTACGGGCGTTTTCAACAATCGCCTCGTTGTTCCAGAAGTCTGCGTGACGAGTCGGATCTCCGAACACCTGATCGATTCCCGGCTCATCCTCGCACCCGCGCGGATCGACTGCTCCGCTAATACTTCCCGCGGCGCCGAATTCGTCCGGCCGGTCCAGCGCGATATGCAACGCTCCGAACCCGCCCATACTCAAGCCGGTAATCGCACGCGCCTGGCGCGTCGCAATGGTGCGGAAATGCGTGTCGATATAGCCGACAACTTCTGTACCGACATAGGTTTCATAACGACTGTGCGAATCGACAGGGCTATCGATATACCAGCTCTCATGCCCACCGTCCGGCATGACGAGGATCACGTGATAGCGATCGGCGAGTTTGCCGATAGGTGAATTCGCGGTCCAGTCGGTGTAGTCGCCGCCTGAGCCGTGAAGCAAGTAGACGACGGGGTACCGATCGGCTGCTTTGCCGTGCGCATATTGATCAGGCAGCACCACAGTCGCCCCAAGCGACTTATGCATGGCCGCGCTGGGAATGGTGACGACCCTGGACTGAAACGCCCAGACCGGGTTCGTGAACAACAACGTCAGAATGAGCCAGAACGCACGATGCATTTTCATGGTTTGTCGCTCTCCCCTTTCTATGTGCCCGAAGGACACTGTCTGGCATCTGGCGGCAAAATTCTGACAACGACTCTAACAACGGCGACTTACAACCAAATTTCAACGAAGCATACGGTCCCGTCAGCTTGGCGCCGCTCCGCAGGGAGCCTGGAGCGGCCCAAACCGAACGTCGGTTCAACGGATATGCCCGGCATGCGAATGCAGGGAAGGCGATGCGTCTATTCAATATGTGCTGAAAAGCCGATCCGATCGGGCACAACCTCAGGCCGCAAGGTGAGCGCCGGGATGTCATACGCTCCAGCGTTCTGCCGGCGAAACGGGATCGGCGCAGTCGTCCACAGATCGTCGAGACGTTGTCCGAGCGTGTCGCAAACCTCCGAGTACCGTGCTTCGTCGACCCGGCTGGTCCGATGAATAACGAACGGTGGCAGCACGTCGAAACCGGGGTAATACAGAACGCCATGCTGAATCGGGAACAACACGTCGTCGATCGGGCCGTTGATACCGCGCGGGCCGTAATGAGACGCCCATCCCCCTGTTGTCACGATCAGCATTGCCCGCTTGCCTGCCATCGTGCCTTCCCCGTAACGGTCACCCCAACGCGCGTCGGAGTGCTCGCCTACGCCATACGCGAACCCATAGGCATAGACGCGCTCCACCCAGCCCTTCAGGATCGCCGGCATCGAGAACCACCACAGCGGAAACTGCAGAATCACGGCATCCGCCCACTTCAGCTTCTCCTGTTCAAGCGCGATGTCCGGACTTTGCCGACCGTCCGTGAAAGCACGCTTCGAGTCGAGAGAGGGGTCGAAACGCGCGCCGGCTTGCCTGTCCAGGTTGTCGTTTGCGTCGAGCGATGCTTTCCAGTTCATTGCGTACAGATCGGATACCTGCACGACGTGCCCGGCGTCTTGAAGACGCTTTACCGAAAAGTTCTTGAGAGACCCGTTCAACGACCGGGGTTCCGGGTGTGCATAGACGAGAAGAACATTCATGACCTGACCTCCATTGCGAGAAAGAAACACAATAGGTTTCCATCCGGTATATTGGAAATGAATTGCCAATATGTCAGGTATAGCCATGAATAATCTCAGAAGACTGGACCTCAACCTGCTGGTGACACTCGATGTTCTGCTGTCCGAACACAATGTGACCCGTGCCGCGGAACGTTTGAACTTCTCTCAACCCTCGGTGAGCGTGCATCTTGCCAAGCTGCGCGATGTCTTTGGCGACCCCTTGTTGCTGCCGGGGCCACGAGGTATGCGGCCCACCGCAAGGGCCGAAGAATTGCGCGAACCTTTGCGCCAGGCGCTCGATGCGCTTGAAAACGCGGTGGCGCCGGCCAGCCCGTTTAATCCGGCCGAAGCGAACCATACGTGGCGCGTGGCCGCTACCGACTATGCCGAATCGACGATCCTGCTGCCCACGCTCGCCGGTTTGCGCGCGGCGGCGCCCGGCACCCGGCTCGCAATCGTGGAAGCTGTGCCGCCACGCATCGCGAGGCAAGCGGAACGAGGCGACATCGATCTGGCCTTTCATACCAGCGAAGGCGCGCCGCCCGAGTTGCGCGGGCGCCTGCTTTTCAAGGAACGATATGTGCTGGCAGGCCGCGCGGATCATCCGCGCCTGAAGCGGCGGCCAACGCTTGCGCAGTTCTGCAAACTGGAGCACGTGATCGTTTCGCCGGATGGCGGCGGATTTAGCGGCGTCACAGACAACGCGCTGGCCGAGGTAGGTCTTACGCGCAGGGTTGTGCTCTCGGTTCCGCACTTCCTGTTCATGATGTCAGTTCTCGCGAACACCGACCTTGTAGCGATGCTGCCTGCGCGGCTGGTGCGTGGCAACAACGCGCTCAGGGTCGTCGAGGCGCCGGTTGAAGTGCCGGGCTACGAAATGACGATGCTCTGGCATGAACGCTCTCATCGCGACCCAGCGCATCAATGGCTGCGGGAATGCATCGTGGACTCGGTGGCGACGTGAAAACGCGTGCTCAGCGCGTGTTCAAATGACGCGCCGCCCTTCAACCGGGTATCCAGGATCGGTATAACCCAGCGTCGAAGCATGACCCGGCGCAACGAGGCTATCCACCAGTTTCTCGTCGTCCGGTCCGAGCTGCAATTTCAACGCATCGACGTAGCTGTCCCACTGCGCTTCGGTACGCGGTCCGGCAATGGTGCTGCTAACGAGCCGATTCTTGAGGACCCACGCCAGCGCGAATGCAATCGAAGTCGTGCCGCGCTCCGCCGCATGCCGGGCAATCGTCTGCGCGATCCTGAGCGACTCCGGCCGCCATTCGGTCTGCTGGATTCGCTTATCGCCGCGACCTGCGCGCGAATCGGCCGGGGGCGTTCCATCTACCGCATATTTGCCGCTGAGCACTCCGCGTGCGAGCGGGCTATACGAGACGACACCCAGACCGTAGTGATGCGCCGCGGGCAATTGTTCGACTTCCGCCGTGCGGTCGACAATGTTGTAAAGCGGCTCGCTTGCAACCGGCCGGTCGATACCGATCTGATCGGCAAGACGCGCGATTTCGGCAATGCGCCAGCCCTTGAAGTTGGATACGCCAAAGTAGCGGATCTTCCCCTGGCGGATCAGATCGGCGATGGCGCGCACGCCCTCTTCCATCGGCGCATCGGTCAACGAGCGGTGAAAGTAGAGGATGTCGATGTAGTCGGTACCAAGCCGCTTCAGGCTTGCTTCGACAGACTGGATGATCCACTTGCGCGACTGGCCTTGTTCGTTCGGACCCTGTGAGGTCGGAAAACCGAACTTCGTGGCCACGACCCAGTTGTCCCGGCGTTCCGCGATGGCCCGCCCGACGATTTCTTCCGAACGGCCCGCGTGATAGACGTCAGCCGTGTCGATGAAATTGACACCCTGCTCGTAGGCTTTGTCGATGATCCGCTGCGAGCTCGCCTCGTCAGTCTCGCCGCCGAACATCATGGCGCCGAGACACAAAGGCGAAACCTTCAGGGCGCTGCGGCCGAGATACCGATAATCCATTATGTGTGCTCCGTTCAGGCTGCGCCTGAGATAAAAATGCTGAAAGACTCAAAACCGGCCGGTCAGGCGTCGCGGCTTTCGAACACTCGCCTCGCGATCGGCAGCGCTGTGCTGGCCGTCGGCCAGCCCGAGTAAAAAGCAAGATGAGTGATCAACTCGATCAATTCGTCACGGGACACACCGTTGTCCAGTGCCTTGCCGATGTGAAAGGGAAGTTCGTTGTTGCGGTAAAGGGCAACGAGGGTTGCGACGGTGATCAGACTACGGTCGCGCGGCGAGAGCCCCGGACGTGCCCACACGTCGCCGAACAGCACCTTATCGGTGTAGTCCGCGAGTGCGGGCGCCAAATCGCCAAATGCCTTGCGTGCAACGGTGGGTTCAGTGGGTTCGGTGGGTTCATTAGCCATGAAGTCATCTCCGGGTCAGATCCAGATCACGATCTGCCGGACGGACGCCGCGCGCCCATGCCGGCTCAATCGCCTACGACGCTCAATTTACTGGCTGCGCGGGCAGGTGACTAGACGGTAGAATCGGCAAACACCTATGAGTGAAATTCATGAATGGCACGCGAAAACCTGAACGATCTGCTTGCATTCCTCGCGGTCGCGCGCGAGCGCAGCTTTACCAAAGCCGCGGCAAAACTGGGCGTATCGCAGTCGGCACTGAGCCACACCATTCGCGGGCTGGAATCGAGGCTCGGCATCCGTCTGCTGACCCGGACAACGCGAAGCGTTGCGCCTACGCCTGCCGGCGAGCGACTGCTGGCCACCGTGGGACCGCGATTCGATGAGATCGACGAAGAAATCGCCGCATTGAGCGAGCTTCGGGACAAGCCCGCCGGCACCATCCGCGTGACGACCGACGAACACGCGGCGAACTCGATCCTTCAGCCGAAGCTGACACAACTTCTGTCCGAGTATCCGGACATCAAGGTCGAGGTTATCGTCGATTTTGGCTTGACCGATATCGTCGCGCAGCAATATGACGTTGGCGTGCGTCTCGGCGATCAGGTGGCGAAAGACATGATCGCGGTACGCATTGCGCCTGACATGCGCATGGCGGTCGTCGGCGCGCCCTCCTACTTCGCGAAACGCTCGCGGCCCAGGACACCTCAGGACCTGACCGATCACAATTGCATCAATCTTCGGCTTCCGACCCACGGTGGCCTCTATGCCTGGGAGTTCGAAAAGTCCGGTCACGAACTGAAAGTGCGCGTGGAAGGCCAGCTCGTGTTCAACGGAACAAACCAGATGCTCAACGCCGCGCTGGCCGGTTGCGGTCTTGCCTATGTTCCGGAGGATCTGGCGCGACCGTACATCGCCGACGGGCAGCTCAGGCAGGTTCTCAAAGACTGGAGCCCGACCTTTCCGGGCTACCACCTTTATTACCCGAGCCGCCGTCAATCATCACGAGCCCTGGCTGTACTGGTCGATGCGCTACGTTACCGGGCTAGCCCGTCCGCGCGAGCACATCGATAGCACCGGGCCGATGCGAATGCCATGCGCAATTGCCTATGCGCGATCACGCTGCACCAATCGCATCCAGTTCAGCGCGTACCTCATCGGTCAGGATCAAGCGTGAAGCCTGCATATTTTCACGCAGATGCCCAGGCGACGAGGTACCCGGAATGAGCAGGATGTTAGGCGCGCGATGCAGGAGCCAGGCGAGCGCCACCTGCATCGGCGTCGCACCGATCGCTTGCGCGACCGTGGACAGCGCTGACGACTGGATCGGCGTGAATCCGCCAAGCGGGAAGAACGGAACATAAGCGATCCCCTTCTGCGCAAGTTCATCGACCAGCGCATCGTCTTCCCGGTGAACCAGGTTGTAATGATTCTGTACGCAGACGATCTCCGCGATACTCTGTGCCTCGGCGATCTGGGTCGCGGTCACGTTGCTCAAACCGACATGGCGAACCAGGCCGCGCTGTTGAAGTTCGGCAAGCGCCGCGACCTGCTTTTCAATCGACCCTTCGGCAGGAGCATGCACACTGCCCATGATCCGCATATTGACGACGTCGAGCGCGTCGACCCCAAGATTGCGCAGGTTGTCGTGAACGCCGCGCTCGATATCTTCGGGCTCGAGCGCCGGCAGCCACGAACCGTCGTTGCCGCGTACGGCACCGACTTTGGTGACGATGACGAGATCATCCGCATAAGGATGCAGTGCTTCGCGAATCAACTGGTTGGTGATGTGGGGCCCGTAAAAGTCGCTCGTATCTATGTGATTGACACCCGACGCCACCGCTTCGCGCAGTACGGCGATCGCTGCGTCACGATCTTTCGGCGGCCCGAATACGCCGGGCCCGGCCAGTTGCATGGCGCCATAGCCCATGCGTCGCACAGGGTGGCCAGCCAGCGAAAATGTGTCCACGGGGGTGAAGTTCGACATAGCGCTCTCCTTGATGTGAGGGGTTGAGCGGCAGTATGACGGGGATTGCATTGTTCGATAATCCGGCCTAGATTGCACGGGTTGTTAAACATTTTGAACAACGGCCATGGAATTCAACGATCTTGCCGCCTTCGTTTCGGTCGCTCGAGCAGGCGGCTTTCGCGACGCTGCGCGCGTCAGTGGCGTCTCCGCTTCCAGTCTAAGCATTGCCGTGCGGCGTCTCGAGTCGAAGCTCGGGTTGCGCCTGCTCAACAGAACCACGCGCAGCGTCGCCCCGACCGAGGCCGGACTGCGTTTGATCGAAAAGCTAACGCCCTTGTTCAGCGAAATGGAAGCCGCGCTGGATGTCCTGAACAGGTTCAGGGACAAACCGAGCGGCACACTCAAACTCAACGTGCCGTCGAGCGCCGCGCGCATCGTGTTGCCGACCATCATTCCCCGGTTCCTGAAGGCCTATCCCGACATACGTGTGGAGGTGGTGGTCGAGGATGGCTTTGTCGATGTGCTGTCAATCGGCTGCGATGCAGGCATTCGCTACGATGAGCGGCTTGAGCAGGACATGATCGCGATTCCGATCGGGCCACGTGCGCAGCGTTTTGCCACGGCCGCGGCGCCGGCGTATCTCGACACCCATGGCCGACCCGAGCATCCGCGCGACCTGCTCTTTCACGCGTGCTTACGTGGACAATTCGCCGGCGGCGCTACGCCGACCTGGTATTTCGAGCGCGACGGCGAGGTGATCCAGTTGAATCCGTCGGGACCGCTCCTCGTGAGGCCCGGTGCGGCAATCGACCTTGCAGTCAGTACAGCAGTCGCGGGCGTGGGCGTGATTCACCTTTTCGAGGATATGCTGCGCCCGCATCTCGATAGCGGCGCGCTGGAGCCGATCCTGGAGCCGTGGTGGCAGCCCTTTTCAGGGCCCTTTCTTTACTATCCGGGCCGCCGCCATTTGCCGGCACCGTTACGTGTGTTTGTGGATTTCCTGAAGGCGGGTGGTTAGGCGGATACGGCGGTCGCTTGAACGGTCTGCAACGAAACTAGCGAATGAACAGGCAACGCATTCGCACGCCGGTGCCGCGCGCATTGCGTAAACATTCGAGATCGTTTTCTGACATTCAATTATTACGATTAACAAACAAAAACATTTTATTTAGTAATAAATAACCGATTAACTCACACCGGTCCCGCTCCCGGACCGATCGACTCACACACGAATTCAATCGCAACTTTCCGAAGTTGCAATTACGGAAATTCGGCACGTCCTTGACAAACCTTGTTGGTGTCACCTATTTTTCATCTGCCGCCAATATACGAATATCCGACTAAGGAATGCGTATCCCGAAAGAACCGGAATATCCAATCCAGATATTTAGTTATTCTACGCATACTGCATAGAGATGCAGTTCTATGCTCTTTGAAGCAGGTTGGTCTCAACCGTTGCGCGCCGAAAATGCACCATTAATATTTCGAACTCCGATACATCCTGATCGGCGGCAGCGGCCTTTGTGAAACGGTATCTGAACCCACCACCAAGGATAGAGATGAAACGAGACGAGCGTCTTACCGGCCATAGCCACTATCGCCATAGCAGGCTGCCGGGCATGGGAACCTTAGCGGTCGCGATCATGCTTCTCGGCGGTTGCGGCGGAGGGGACGGCGGTTCTTCCTCAGGCACGGCTGTGAGCATGAAGCAGACTGCAGCGAATCAGCAACTCACCGCACAACAAGCCGCACAATCGCAAACACCCGCAGGCAATCAAACCTATATCGACCCGGTCGCCTATTCGGGCAACGCCACGGACGGCCTCGCGCCGGCTCAGGCCTCCGAGAAGGCCGCGGTCATGCACTACCAGTGGACGCAAGGCAGAACGCCGATCAACTACACCACGACGACCGGCCACTTGACCGCCGCCGATTCGAGCGGCAACCCCGAAGCCACGATGTCCTACGTCGCGTACACCGTGCCGAGTACGAACGGCTCGCCGCGGCCTGTCACGTTCGTCTACAACGGCGGCCCGGGCTCCTCTTCCATCTGGCTGCGGCTCGGATCGTTCGCGCCGACGCGGGTCGCCACGCCCGATCCGGTATTCGGGAACTGGCCGAACTATCCACTCGTCGACAATAAGGAAAGCCTGATCGACACCACGGATATGGTCTTCATCGACCCGCCGGGAACCGGTCTTTCAGAGGCGATTCTGCCGAATACGAACCAGAAGTACTGGACGACCGACGCGGACGTCAACATCATGCGCGACTTCATCCAGCGCTATCTGACGGTCAATAGTCGCAGTACTTCGCCGATCTATCTGTATGGCGAGTCGTACGGCACGCCTCGCACCGATATGCTCGCATTGGCGCTCGAATCGGCCGGCGTGCATCTGACCGGCATCGTTCTTCAGTCTGCAATCCTGAACTATTTCGCGGATGCGATCGAAGCCGTCGCCATTACCAACTCGACAAGCGCGCTGGCATTGGATACGGATACGTTGGCCGGCTATTTCCCCGGCTACGCCATGGTTGCGGCTTACTACAACCAGGTGTCGCCGGCCCCGCTCAATCAGGACCTGTATGCATACCAGGCGGGCCTGTTCGTCACGGCGGAGTACAACCGGTTCAGGCGGTATTCGCAATCGTGGGTGCTCAGTCAGCTAGGCATACCGGATGCTTTGGGCACGCCGGTGTTTCCCAACGCCAAAACGCTTCAGTCCTGGACCTTGCCATCCAGTCTGACCGTGCAGGCGCTGCAGGGCTATTTCGGCGCCAACCCGTTCTCGACAAGCCTTCTGCCCGGCACGACGATCGGCCGGTACGACGGACGCGTGTCATTACCGAATTCGGACCCCCGTCTGCAAAACGACGGTGACCCGTCCGACATCCTGATCTCCCAGCCGTTCACCACGGCGCTGGCAACGCAGATGCCTGACTACCTGGGGTACACGGCGCCGAACGCGACCTATTTGCCGCTGAACGACAACATCATTCAGGTATGGGATTTCTCGCATGACGGGCAGCCCTTGCCCGACACGATCCCGGATCTGCTCGGCGCGCTGACGCTTAACCCGCAACTCAAGGTGCTCGCGGAAAACGGCTTTCATGATCTGGCCACACCGTTCTTCAATACCGAGAAACAACTGGCGCGGTTGCAAACGGTGCCGGGTCTGAATCCGGACTTGCAGGTGAATTTCTTCCAGGGCGGACATATGATCTATCTGGATGACGTCGCCCGTCCGCTGATGAAACGGGATCTGGTGCGCTTCTATCGCGGCACGCCGCTTCCGGATGCGCTCGCGCTCTGGACGCTGCCGGCACCGTGGCGCGACGAGAGCCCCGCCAGTCAGCCGACCGCTACCGCCACGGCGCAAGCCACGGCGCCCTGACTGAACTGACGCGATGTGCTTCCTTCGCGATACTCTATTCACTCAAACAATGCGAGTCATCATGTCTCTTTTCGATATGTTGCGGCGTGTTTCCCCGTTGATCGTCCTCAGTTGCCTGATTGGCAGCGCGCATGCGTTACCGCCGCAAGCGGTCGCGCCGGCGACGCCGCCAAACGGGGCCAGAGGCGTCGACGGTCCGTTCTTCCCTCAAAACCGCGCGGCTCCCGTCGCGCCGTCGACCGGCACTGCCCTGCAGCAGGAAGCCCAGCAGCGGCTTGAAGCGCGGCTGGGAGCGAATACGGCTCTTAGCAATGGCGCGGCGGTCACGAAAACTCAGGCTCAGACCGCGGGGCTCGGCTATGTCGCCAAGCACTTCGATCAGATCGATACAAGCCATAAGGGAAGTGTGACCATGAGCGACGTCAGGCAGTATCTTCAGCAGCAGGGCCGCTAGCGGCCGGTCATTGCTCATTGGCGAGGGCATCCCTTCCTTGCAGGACCGCCTTTGACAAGCGCGAATGGCCGCTCCGGCCATTCGCGCTTCTACCCGACTACCCGGCCCCGGCGTTCCTGCCGGCCGGCAAACATTCACTCATTGCGCCACCGCGATCGCTCAGCCCCCGCACCACAACCTCGGACGATTTGCCGTCACGTCTGGCCAATTCGGCGAGGTCGAGCAAGGCGACGTATTTCGCCGAACAGTCCTGTTGGGGTTCAATCGCTCGCTGCACCGCAGGCGTGTCAGTGTTGATGACGCCCTCACCCAGCGCAATCACTACACCTGCGGCAACGATCATCGTTGCCAACGCGCCGACCTTGCATAACGTCCGCGTGCGAATCGCGTTGAAACCCGACCGGACCACCTGCGCACTTGCCTGTGCACTTGCCTGCCCGCTCATCCACGACGGACTTCGCTGCCCGGCCTTGTCGCCGGTTCCAGTTCGCAGGTTTTCACTCATGACCAGTGCGCCGGCACCCAGACATTGCCCACCCAGTGCCCCGGCACCCACACGACCGGGCGCGGCGCAGGCGCGACATAGACAACACGCGGTGCAACATACACGGCAGGCGGCGGGGGCGGCGGAACATAAACAACCGGAGGCGGCGGCACATACACTGCCGGCGGCGGTACGACAACAACCGGCTTCGGCGCAACCACTACCGTCGTGCTGCCTGTCGTGACAACGCCGGTGGTCGTGACCGTCCCGCTTGTCGTCACCGTGTGGCCGTACGTACCCGTCGCGCTCGTCGACGTCGTCACAACGCCCGGTGCAACGCGCGTGGCCGTACCGGAGTGATTGACGGTGCCACCATCAGACCCCGTCACCGTGCCCGAACGTGAACACGAAGCACCCGCGCAGTTGGTCGAGGCCGAGTGGTTGACCGTGTTGCCGTTCGAGCCGGTGATCGACCCGGACGACGAATACTGGCCAGGCGCGGTCTTAGTCACATCGCCGGAGGTCGTGGCTGTTTTGCCGTCCGGTCCGGTGAGGTTGCCGGTATGCGAGCAGGTGCCGCCCGCGCAATTGGTGTCGCCCGAATGCTGGACCTGGTTGCCGTAGCGTCCCGTCGCGGTGCCTGAATTCGAGAACTGACCGGGGGCGTTACGGGTCACCGTGCCGGTGTTGGTTGCCACGCCACCGTAGGGGCCAGCCACGCCGCCGGCATGCGAGCAACTGCCGCCGCCACACGAGCCGTAACGCGCGCCGTTGTAAGTGCCACGTGACGTGTAGGCGGTGCCATGTTGCGACCAGGCGAAAGCCGACGCGCTGCCAAGCGCGAGTACGGCGACGGTTGCGCTCAGCGCGAGCTTGCGAAGCGCGCTGCGTACAGATACGACGGTCGTCACGGAGGCAGGGGAAGCGGCGGCACGGACGATGAACGAACGGTTTTTCACGGTATGTCCTTCTTGATTTCGGGCCACTTTTGCGCACTGCGGCGTGGCGACAAACGGACTATAGAAGGACACCAGGATTTAATCAGCAGCGAAGATATGTCACCCTGTTTCACCGTGGCAGAGTCCCGCTGGATAAGGGTTTGCGGACGATTCGAACGGTCCGCGACATAGGGCGACATAAGTTGTTACGGGCTGCGCCCCATCCGGGCTGCGCGTGGGGTCAAACGCGGCAGCGAGACCTGTTCGACACCGCCGTGACACTTTTCTGAAAAACGCCTGTCGTAGGGTTCGATGAATGCAGCGGCGCAAGCCGCTTACTTGTCACCCCGCTTACTCTTCCTTCAAGAGGCGCTCATGTCGACAAAACGCGAGTCGAAACCCAAAGCCAGGACGAAAGAAAGCACGGCGAAAGCAGAAGCCAAACGAAAGCCTGCCGCCAAAGCCGCGGCATCCGGCAAAAAAACAACCGCGCTCGCCAGCGGCGCGAACCAGCCTGCGGGCACGGCCACCGCGGCAGCGTTCAGTCCGCGGATACTAGACACGCCCGTTTTCGCGCAGCCTCAGCCAACCGCGGACCCAACGGTGTTCCGTGTACCCCATCCATCGGACGATGCGGCCTATAAGGAAATCGACAAGCTCAATGCGGAGCACAAACTGTTTCCGTTGCCGTTTCCCGCGCCGAGAGGCGGCGTGGAGCCCCGGCTCACCCTGGCCGAGGTCATGGGCGGCAATGCAGCGGCCATCGACAGAATCACGGCCGCCGGACAACTGGTCTTTCACGCACTAGGCGATTGCGGCAGTACGAAAGGCCCGGTGACCCAAAACGAAGTAGCCGACAAATTGACCGCCGACTTCAACGAAGCCGAAGCCAGCGAGGTGCCGCAGTTCGCGCTGCTGCTCGGTGATGTCGTCTATAGCTTTGGCGAGAGCCAGTACTATTACGATCAGTTTTACGAACCCTATCGGGACTATCCGGCACCGATCCTCGCCTGCGCCGGCAATCATGACGGCATGGTTTCACCGGAAGCGCACGCCACGAGTCTCGCTGCGTTCCTCCGGAATTTTTGTGCGGAGACCTTCGTCGTGACGCCCGAAGCCGGCGGATTGTCGCGTACCGCGCAAATTCAGCCCGGCGTGTTCTTCACATTCGAGGCACCGTTCGTGCGCGTGCTGGCGATTTACAGCAATACGCTTGAAGATCCCGGTGTGATTTCAAATCCCACGATCGGCAGTACCCAGCTCGATTTTCTCGACGCCGCACTCAAGCGTGTCAAAGCGGAGCAGTTCAACGGCGCACTGCTGATCGCGGATCATCATCCGCCGTACTCCGCGGGCGGACACGGATCGAGCGTCGATATGCTGGCGCAGATCGACAAGGTCTGCGAAGCGAACGGCGTGTGGCCGCACGCGTTTCTTTCCGGCCATGCCCACAATTATCAGCGCTTCACGCGCACACGAAATGCGGACGGCACGCAGATTCCCTACCTCGTGTGCGGCAACGGCGGACACGGTTTGATCAAGCTCGCCTCAAAGGGGGCGGCTGCCATCCGTGCGCCGCAAGTCATGCAGGCGGCCTCGGCCACCGCCGATCAGGTCGTGCTGGAAAACTACGATGACACCAACTATGGCTATCTGCGTGTCGTCGTCACCGCGTCGCAATTGCGTATCGAGTATCACTCGGCATCCGACGGTCTCAACACGAAGGCGCCGAACGACTACGTGACGATCGACCTTGCCGCGCGCAAAGTGGCTCATTTCGTTGCGCAGGATATGGGGCATCCGCTGGCGGCGAGGGCCGTGCGTGCTTTGGTGCGCAGCTAGCGATGGCGACGCGGGACGTCGCGCCGTCCGCTCAGCGCCGGCACACTTCGTCCGGACACCACGCATTGAAGCGAGGCTCGAGGCGTTAGGACTACGCTTTTCCGTAAACCCGCGTTTACACGAAATCACCTGTTTTTGCCGGGGCAAAACCATGTAATCTCTCGTCTTTCTTCCTGCATCAAAACAGATGAGTCGAGCGTTGGCGGACGAACAACTACAACAAACAGCGGCGCGCACTCGGCGCCGGCCTATCGTTCTTCGCTTGCGGTGCACGGCAGTGCTGCTGGCGTGGGGGATCGCCACCTTCGCACGATCCGCTCACGCCGCCGAATCCGCGTGCAGCGCCGAAGCCGGCCCGGCGGGCCGGCCCTCGGTCGGCCTCGTGCTGTCAGGCGGCGGTGCGCGCGGCTATGCACATCTCGGCGTGTTGAAGGTGCTCGAGGAAAACCGCATTCCGGTCGACTGCATCGCAGCCACCAGCATGGGCTCGGTGGTCGGCGGCCTGTACGCGAGCGGTATGACGGCGCAGGACATGCAAAACCGCCTCACCGGGATCAACCTCGCGGACATCGCCTTCGACGTCACCGACCGCGCAGACCTGCCCCAATCGCGCCGCGAAGACGAGCGGCTGTATGTGAACAGCCTCTCGCTCGGTTATGGCGCCAATGGCTTCCGCTTGCCGGTCGGGCTCGTTCAGGGCAATCGCCTGCAAGCGTTGCTGCAGGACTGGACCTCCGCCGTGCCGGGCAACGTTTCGTTCGACCGGTTGCCGATTCCCTATCGCGCGATCGCCACCGATCTGAGCACCGGCCAGAAGGTGGTGCTCGACCACGGTTCGCTGCCCCAGGCGATTCGCGCCAGCATGGCGTTGCCCGGCCTGTTCGCGCCGGCCGATATCGACGGGCGCACCCTGGTGGACGGCGGCATCGTCAGCAATCTGCCGATCGAAACGGCGCGCGACATGGGTGCGAACGTCGTCATCGCCGTGGATATCGGCTCACCGCTGCGGCCGCTGGATGCGCTCGCTTCGCCCGCCGACGTGATGCAGCAGATGATCGGCATTCTGATTCACCAGAACGTTGCGCGCCAGCGTGAACAGTTGCAAACCGGCGACGTACTGATTGAACCGGCGCTCGGCTCG
Organism: Paraburkholderia haematera; assembly: GCF_905220975.1. GTDB lineage: Bacteria > Pseudomonadota > Gammaproteobacteria > Burkholderiales > Burkholderiaceae > Paraburkholderia > Paraburkholderia haematera. Next base: position 30,037 of record NZ_CAJNBK010000008.1, read on the forward strand.
CTGAGCTTCACCGATTTCGCCAACGCGAGCCAGGCGATCGCGGCCGGTGCCGCCGCCACGCGCGCAGCCATGCCGCAGCTTCAGCATCTCGCGCTCTCGCCCGCCGACTACGCCGCGTGGCGCGCCCGGCACGGTGCACCCGCAATGCGTCCGGTGCGGATCACGCAGATCGAGATCGCCTCGCCAGGCGCGGTGCCCGAGGCACGCATCCGCGCCGCGTTGCACGTCAAATCCGGTGACGTGTACGATCCAGCCACGCTCAACAAGGACTTGCTGGCGCTCTCCACCACGGGCGACTTCGACAGCGTGAGCCAGCAACTCGTCAACGAGGGCGACGAACACAAGCTCGTCGTCTCCGCGCAGCAGAAACAATGGGGACCCAATTTCCTGCTGTTCGGGCTCGGTTTATCGAGTAGTTCGACGGATGAAGGCGGCTTCCGGCTGCATCTCGGTTATCGCCGGCCGTGGCTTACTTCGTCAGGACTCGAAGGGCGAGTGGACGCGACCGTCGGCAGCGATCTGCTTAACCTGCATGCGGAGCTGCGACAGCCGCTGTCGAGTTCTTTTGGCTATTACGTCGCGCCCTATCTCGAGTTTCAACGCCGTTATGCCAACCTCTACGACGACTCCGGCAACGTCAAGGTCACGCAATACCGCTTGCAAACCGAGGTCGCCGGGCTCGATTTCGGCGTACCGCTCGCGCGTCTCGGCGACTTCCGTATCGGCGTGGCCTACGCGCACGGCTTCGCGTCGCCCCAATACAACTTGCCGCTTGACGATGGTCTCAACTCGCCGCTGCTGTTCCCCGACATCTACGGGCGGCAGCTTAGCGCGCGCGCACGTCTTGTGATCGACCAGCTCGACGATCCGCTGTTTGCGCGCAAAGGTTACTTCGGCGAACTACGCGTAGAACGGTCGTTGTTCGCGGGCAGCGACAGCTTTACCGAGGTGTACGGCAAAGGTCTTGTCGCGGCGAGCTATGGACGGCACAGTGTCAACGCAAGCATCGAAGCGGGTAACGATTTCGGCGGCACCAACCTGACGAATCCGTTCGGCTTCACGTTAGGCGGCTTCCAGCATTTGTCGGCTTACGCCGCCGACCAACTGTCCGGTAACTCGATGGTGTATGGCCAGGTCACGTACATGAATCAGCTTGCCACGTTCAACGCATCGCCGATTCGTGGCCTGTTTGCGGGCTTAAGCGTTGAAGCCGGCAACGTCTGGACCCGCGATTCGCAGTTCGGCAGCGGACCCCTAAAGCGCAGCGTGACGATTTTCACCGCGCTGACCAGTTCATTCGGACCGATGTATCTGGGCGTAGCGTTCGCACCGGGCGGGCGCAGTAACTTTTACTTCCAGTTGGGACATACCTATTGAGGCTGCGCGGGCATGGCGTGTTTCACGTCAACGCGCCCACCGGCCAGCTCATTTCAAAGCGCGCGCCGCCGAGCGTCAAGGGATCGGTGACGGCAATGCGGCCGTGATGCGCGCGCAGCACCTGTTGCGTAATCGCGAGACCCAGGCCGTAGCCGCCAGTCTGACGATCGAGCCGCACGAAGGCGTCGAAAATGCGCTCGCGCTGCTCGGGCGGCACGCCTGCGCCGTCGTCTTCCACGTAAATTTCCACATTGCCGTGCTTCACGCTCAGACCGATCTTGATGCGCGAATGCGCGTATTTGCTGGCGTTGCGCAGCAAGTTTCGCATCGCGTAGGACATGAGGCGCTTGTCCATCACGACGCGTAGCGACGGGTCGACGTCGACTTGCGGGACGAGTTGCTTGTCCGCGTAAAGCAGCGTGGCATCGGTGATCTGGCTGTCGAACCATGCGGCCAGCAAGGTGGAATCCAGGTTCGATTGCAGGGAGCTGTATTCGAGGCGCGCGTAGGTCAGGCTCATGTCGATGAGCTCGTCGAGTTCAGTGACGTCCTGGTCGATGCTTGCCAATGCGCTGTTGTATTCGGCCGCGGAAGCGGGTTCGCGCAGGTTTTCGAGTGCGAAGCGCACGCGGGCCAAGGGCGTGCGGAGTTCGTGGGAAATGCCGTTGGTGAGTTCGCGCTGCGCGGCGATCAGGCGCTCCATGCGCTCGGCCAGCGCGTTTAATGTGCGGGCCAAAGGGCCGATGATGACGCTGTGGGATTCGCGGGCGCGGGTGTTGAAGCGGCCGCCCGTGAAGTCGATGGCGCGTTCGCGGACCATGACCAGGTCTAGCCAGACTGGGCGCATCCAGCGGTAGGCTGTTATTGCCGGCAGCAGTAGGGTTGCTAATGCGATAGGTAGTGAGGCTTTGGCTGTTGTTAAGGTTTGCCAGATTGATGGCGTTGTTTTTAATGTCAGGGATAAGGTTGTTATTGAGGCTGCCAGTACTAGCACCGTTAGCGTTAATAGCCGCGTGTAGACGCGGACGTATAGCCTCGACCAGCTCGGGATTCTGTCCGCCCTCGTGTCCGTCCAGGAACGGCGGAAACGGTGCCAGCGCCATTTTCCATATCGGTAAGGGGTTAGCTTTTTTTGCTCCGCAAGGGGTGGCATTTTTCTCTCTTCGCTTCTTTTCGTGCGTTTTTGGTCTATTAGCGTTGCCCCTGTGCGGGGCGGCACCTACTTTTCTTTGCCTGCCGCAAAGAAAAGTAGGCAAAAGAAAGCGGCTCACACCGCCAGCTCTTAAGCGGGTCCCCCGCGCAGTTGCGGTAGTGGTGCATCTGGAATCTGGGTTCTCGCACATTCGGCCCCGGTGACAAGGCTGTCATTCTTCCGGCGGCGCTGCGCGCGCCGAAACCCTCTTCCTGGAACCAGTGGCAGTTTAGCTTGGTTTCTTCGCTGTGCCGACGTGGTTTGATTCGCTTAGTTCCGCGTTTCCCCCTGACTCTTACGCCCTCCGCACGAATTCCAATGTTCGCTCCGCTACCGTGTCACGCTCGTTGTCCAGTGTGATCATGTGGTAGCTGTCGGTCAAGCGTACGAACGTCACCGAACGGCTTCCCAAATGCTCGCATACGAATTCCGCGGAGCGGATGCTCGTCACCTCGTCTTCTTCCGAATGCATCACCAAGGTCTCGCAGGTTACGCGGCCCAAGGCGCGCCTCACCGCGAAACGCATCCAGTCAACCTGTTCGATCGCCGCCAACGGGACGTACGGATAGTGAACGCCACTCCCCTTCTGCAAGTGCCGGCGGATCAGGTTGCGGATGCGCGCGTTCTTGATGCCAAACGGCTCGCCCTCGGGTACGCGAATCAAACGGCGTAGCCCCGGCACGCAGTACATCAGATACCGCAGCGGACGCAGACGTGAACCGCCCCAGCCGTCCAGGAATAACGGTGGCGACAACAGAATCAGGCGCCCCGTCGTCATGCGCTCGCGCGCACTCAGCATCAATGCAAGCAGTGCCCCCATCGAAATGCCCGCGACATCCACGCGCTCGTAACGCGTCATCAACTCGCGGTATGTGCGGCTCAGCATTTGCATGTAGTCGCTCAACGTCACCCGGCTCAATGCGTCAGGGTTCGAGCCGTGGCCCGGCAGCGACGGTAAATGCACGTCGCAACCGATCTGCTCGAACTTGCGGTCGAGCGCGCCGAAATCATGGCGCGTGCCGCCCAAACCGTGAATCATCAACACGGCATGGCCGGAAAGTGGGGAAACGCGAGCGGACATCGCTAAGCCTGTCGTTGCACAAGCCTGCGATGCTAATCGTCCCCGTCTCCGATGACTGTCGATTTGCTGCCGCGTTTGTGGAGTTTTGTCGGCCGATATTTCGACGTATTACGCAATCGAAACTCAACGCCAACTCACCCGAACCTAAATCTCAACCTCAACGGCAAGCACCGTCAATTCCATGCCAGCTTGCTGAATTGATAGCCCTTGCCGCGCACCGTCTTGATGCGCTGCGGGGTGCCGGCGTCATCATGTAGCTTGCGACGCAGCTTGGAAATACCGCCGTCGATCGTACGGTCAAGGCCGTCGAACTCGATACCGCGCAACTGTCGCATCAACTCGTCGCGGCTCACCACCTCGCCCGCGCAACTCACCAATGCCCACAGCAAATCAAATTCGGCCGAGGTCAGTTCGGGCAGGCTGCCGTCCGGAAGCTTGACCGTGCGGCTTGCCCGGCTGATCTCGAACTTGCCGAAGGTGTAGCTCTCGGGTTGGGCCGCCTCCGGCGTGCGCGCGGTCACGCGGCGTAGCTGCGCCTTGATGCGCGCCAGCAGCACGCGCGGCTCGACAGGCTTATGCACGTAGTCGTCCGCGCCGAATTCGAGTCCCAGCACTTCGTCGAACTGCTCGTCGCGCGCGGTCACCATGATGATCACGCCGTCGAATTGCTCGCGCGCCTCGCGGCAAATCTGGAAACCGTCCTTGCCCGGCAGGTTGACGTCGAGAATCACCAGGTCCGGGCGGCGCTTGAGAATGGCCGGCACGGCGTCGTTGCCGTGCAGCACAGTCTCGACTTCGTATTCGTGTTTGCGCAAATAACCGGCGACCAGCGCGGACAAGCGATCATCGTCTTCGACAAGCAGGATCCGGAATGGCATGGGGCAAATCGTTCAGGGCTGACTGTTCAATAGCGGCGGGCAACGGTGTAGCGCGGTGCACGGCCTGCAAGCGATGGTGCATCGCTACGTGCAGATCCGCACGGCGAGAGACCGCACTGGCACCGGCCGGACGAGCCGGTTCGACGCACAGCATAGCGGATGCGCCGCACATCGTGCGACACGCTCGACAAAACTCGACAAACGCCCAGGCATTTCGACACGGACGCGCAATCCGCGCGGCTAGCATCCCCCGGTTGAAATAGCCCAAGGATCCGCCGTGACGACTGTTTCCAACGAAGGGACTCGCGCCCGCTCGCCGTGGTTCGCGAGAGCCACTGCGTCCTTTGCGGTGATTCAGCAAGCCGCTCATGCACTCTATCCCGGCACCAGCGTGTTTCATCGCTGGCGCAGGATGCGCATGTGGCTGCGCTCATTGATGTCGTGGCGCTCCACGCAAGTATGGCTCAAACGCTGCGCCATTTCGCCGTTGCGCGATCTGGTGCAACGTCATCCCACCGCGCTCGAACGCATGCATCGGCCGTTCCTCCATACCCGCTTCAGCCCGCGCGAACGCCTCACGGCGAGCCTCGATCATCATGCGCTGACGCAGCAACGCGTGCCGCAACTCGCCGCGCGCATCGCCGCCGTCGGCTCGGCGCCGATCGCTTCGTTCGGGGTGGGCGCCGAGCACTGGCATGTGTCGCTCGAGTCGATCGAACAGTTTCAGAAGGAAGGCGACTGGACCTTATGCATCCGCGATGCGCGCGACCAGCGCATCGTCTCCTGCACGTTCAGTCTCGCCTATCTCGGCGGCAAAGTGCGCCGCCCACGTCTTTGCATCGGCTCCGTGCAGGGTCCGGACAGTTCAGTAAACGGCCGCGAACTGTTTCGCGCGCTCACGAGTCGCTGGTATGGCCTACGGCCGAAAGTGCTGGTGATTTACCTCGCGCAATGTGTCGCCGCGGCGCTCGACGCGGGCGGCACCTTCATCGTCTCGAAGCAGGCGCACGTCTATGCCAACTGGCGCTATTGCCTGAGAAAGCGTCGCGTGGCAGCGGACTATGACCGGCTCTCGATGGAATGCGGAGCGCTCGCGCGCTGGAACGGCTGGTTCGTCCTCGCGCCACCGGCGCGTTATCTGGCCGAACGCGAAGGCGACGGTACCGGCAACGCAACCCGACGCAAGCGTTACGCATTGCGAAGCGCACTCGCCGTGCAGATTCGCCGCAACGTCGCGGCAAGCAAGACAGAGCGACTCTACGCACCTCGCGTTGTCGCTTGAATCCATTGCAATTTTTTATTGACAAGACCTGCGGCAAAACGGCACACTCGTTCTCATGTTGACGCACACCCCCATCCCCGTCGCGATTAAAAATCGAACAATGCATGCCATGATCGGCAGGCATTTGGGAGCACGTGCGCGTTAGCAGTCTGAATCTGCAAACAAGACCCAAAGGCCCCGCCGGTAACGGAAGGGGCCTTTTGTTTTGTGGGTACCTCTGTCCGCCGGCTCGATAACGGAGAGCAAGATGGATCAGGCAAGCCCGCAGTGCATGGATGAAGACTCAAGTCTGTCTGCCTGGCGACGGGACGAGCGTCTGCCGAAGGTCGTGCTACATTTTTCCGTAGTGCCAGGCACAACGCTGACATGGCGTGTCGTCGCCGACAGCACACTGCGCGCGCACGGCGCGCGCCTATGGCTCACGCGCGTCAACTCGCCTTACGATCACTGGCTCGAACCGGGCAGCGAGTTCCGGCTGCAACGCGGTGAACGCGTGTGGATCAGCACGGATGGCGAACGCACCGCGCGCGTGTCGTTGAGTTGCGCGCTACCCGCCCGACGTGGTTTCGTCACGCGTTGGCTGGGGCGGCTCGCATGGTTGAGTCTGGGGCCGCCGATGACCCGATAGCGTGCCCCGTAATAACTCGACGGTCGCGCTTTCGTACAGCACAAAAGCAAACACCCCTGCGATGAGGGGTGTTTGCCGATCAGCCGTGCCGAGTACCCGCATGGCATTCACTGCGAATGTCAATTATTGCGGTGTCACCTGCACAGCCGCTGCCGAAACGAATACCGCGTGGATCGTATCGCCGACCTTGACGCCCTTCAGATCGACGTCCGGTCCGACCTCGAGCGTTTGCGTCTGGTAAGCACCGCGCAGCGTGACGAGGCGTTTCTTGTGATCGATCTTCTGCACGGTGGCGAGCACTTCGACCTGACGCGCGGATTCAAAGCCACCCGAGGCCGGCGCATAGACCTGCGTATCGACGCGTTCACGAATGCCCTTGTCCGCACCGGTGACCCTGTCGGCCTTCAACAGCAATGCATTCTTGTACAGCACGTCCACCCGATCGCCGATCTTGAGTTGATCGAAGCCGGCAACTTGCTGGCTCACCAGCACGACCACCGCGTTGCCGCCGGGCCCTTTGAGCGTGAGTGTGCGGCTGCCCGGGTCGATACCGACGATCTGCGCCTTCACATGCACCGGTTGCACCGCGCTGACGATGCCCTGCGCGGCACTGGCCATCGCATCTTGCGCCCACGCCGGCTGCGCTGCGGCGAAAGCCGCTACCATTAACGCTGCTCCAATCGTCGCTGCCTTCATTTACCTTCTCCTCGAGAAATTGTTCGATCTGACGCTACGGCGATCTGAAACCGCGGGATGCCGATTATCGCCACGAATGCATACAGCTTCAGGGTTTCACTTGTTAAAGCGGTATGGCGCAACGATTGTACATGGCTCACGAGAAACTACTATTATTGATATTGCGACTTTCAAATCAGCGGACGGCGTCATGCTAATTGTCGCGGCGCACCGTCGCGGCGGCATCTTGCGGATTGACAACAGCGCGTCAATCTTGCCGGCCATTCATATACGGCGACGGTACATGGTATGCGCACAGCATTAAACGCATACTGCATGACAGCCCGATGATTCATTAATCTTTTTATCGACAGTATTCGCCACAATGCAATCGGAATCCGTCACTTAAAACGATTAAACACACATTCAATAGCCGCCGAATCCATTCGCCGCACAAAATAAAACGGCCCCGTCGCCTGAGCGAAGAGGCCGTTCATCATGCGGCAATGGGAGTAGCTATACGCGCCGTGTCGACTGCTAGCGAGGCTGCGGCGCCTCCCTGCACACGCTCCAAACCATTACACACGCTCAATCGCGATCGCGATGCCTTGACCGACGCCGATACACATCGTGCACAGCGCAAAACGGCCTTGCGTGCGATGCAGTTGATACATCGCGGTCGTGACCAGACGCGCGCCGCTCATGCCGAGCGGGTGGCCGAGCGCGATCGCGCCGCCGTTCGGATTCACGCGGGCGTCGTCATCCGCGACACCCAAAGCGCGCAGCACAGCAAGACCTTGCGAGGCGAATGCTTCGTTCAGTTCGATCACGTCGAATTGATCGATGGTCATGTTCAGGCGAGCCAGCAACTTCTGCGTGGCGGGCGCCGGGCCGATGCCCATTACGCGCGGCGCGACACCTGCCGTTGCGATACCCAGCACGCGTGCGCGCGGCGTGAGGCCAAAGCGCTTCGCGGTGTCTTCATTGGCAAGCAGCAAAGCCGCCGCGCCGTCGTTCACGCCCGAAGCATTACCTGCCGTGACGGTGCCGTCCGGGCGCACCACGCCCTTCAGTTTGGCGAGCGTTTCAAGGCTGGTTTCGCGCGGATGTTCGTCTTGCAATACGGTGATCGGATCGCCCTTCTTCTGTGCGATCGTCACGCCGACGATTTCCTGTGCGAGCGTGCCGTCACGTTGTGCACGTGCGGCTTTCTGCTGACTGCGCAGCGCAAACGCATCCTGATCGGCGCGGCTGATCCCGTAGTCGGTTGCGACGTTTTCGCCCGTCTCCGGCATCGAATCGACGCCGTACATCTGCTTCATCAGCGGGTTCACGAAGCGCCAGCCGATCGTCGTGTCGAAGATATCGGCCTGGCGCGAAAACGCGCTGGTGGCCTTGCCCATGACGAACGGCGCGCGGCTCATGCTTTCGACACCGCCCGCCAGCATCAATGCAGCCTCGCCCGACTTGATCGCGCGCGCGGCGATGCCGACGGCGTCCATGCCCGAGCCGCACAGGCGGTTCACCGTGGAGCCCGGCACGCCTTGCGGCAATCCGGCCAGCAACAACGACATGCGCGCGACATTGCGGTTATCTTCACCGGCCTGGTTCGCACAGCCGTAGATCACGTCGTCGATCGCGTTCCAGTCGACGTCTTTATTGCGCTCCATCAGCGCTTTGAGCGGCACTGCGCCCAGATCGTCGGCGCGAACCGACGATAGCGAACCCGCGTAGCGGCCGATCGGGGTGCGAATCGCGTCGCACAGGAATGCTTCGGTCATGTGATGTCTCCAGTTGGTGTGCTGCGTGCGCTGTGCTGCCAGCGGATACCCGTTAGCGGCGCTGACCGCTTGCGCTCCACACGAGCCGGCTGCTCCGCAGCCTCGACCCGGCGAATGCAATGGGAAGCAGCCGTCTAGCGGCCGTCGCTTCAATTCAGCTTAGCGCAGGATGGTGAACGATGGACCCGGAATTGCGGGGATTTGTTCTATATACGAACATGCGGTCATATACCGAACAATTAGACACGATAATAGGCGCGTGGCCGAAACCATGTCAAGCGAAGCGGGTCCCGGACCAGGGAATACGTGCAGGCGGGCGGCCCTTTTGCAATCGGTGTGCAAAGGATCTGAAGATTGGCACGCTTGTGCCGGCAGGCGTGCCTTAGGTCTGCCGGCGCGCGGCTTTGGACCATTCCACGGTCCACGGACGGTACCCTTGAAACACCCACCTCGGCACGCGCGCTTTCAGCGGATCTGAATACCCTCGTCGGCGATATAGTTGCGAATCACGTCGGCAAAGCTGCGCTCGCCGGTCAACCCGAGCCGTTCAGCACGCGAAGCATCCCACTGCCCCGGCCAGCTGCCGACAATCTTCTCCACCCGCGCATCCGGCGCCCACACGATCCGGCTTGCGGTTTCTTCGCCCGCCACCTCGCGCAGCGCCGCCACCATCTCGTCGACGCTCACCGAAATCCCCGGCAGATTCAATACACGCTGGTTGCCGAGCGCAGCGGAATCGAGTTCGAGTCCGGCGATCAGGCTTTCGATTGCCTTTCGCGGCGACAGCAGCCACACGCGCGTCGTGCCCGCTACCGGACATACCGCGGTCTCGCCGTTCAGCGGCTCGCGAATGATGCCGCTCGCGAACGACGAGGCTGCCGCGTTCGGCTTGCCCGGTCGCACGCTAATGGTGGGCAGCCGCAGCACCCGGCCGTCGACGAAGCCCCGCCGCGTGTAATCGTTGAGCAGCAACTCCGCGATCGCCTTCTGCGTGCCGTACGACGATTGCGGATTCAGCACGGTATCGTTCTGCACGATCTCGGGCAGATCGCCGCCGTACACGGCCACTGAACTCGTGAACACTACCCGCGGCGTATGCCCACGCTGCCGGCAGACTTCCAGCAGCAAGCGCGACGCGTCAAGATTGATGCGCATGCCGAGATCGAAATCCGCCTCGGCCTGGCCACTCACGATCGCGGCAAGGTGGAAGATCGCCTCGGTCCGGTCGTCGACCAAGCTCTCGAGCACACCGCGCTCAGCGATGTCGCCCACCTCCGGCCGCACGCGGCTGTCGCCGAAATCGCTTGCGCGCACCACGTCGAGCAACACCAGTTCGGTAATCGCTTGCGGCTTGCCATGCCCATCTTTCACAGCGCCACGCGCCAATAGCTCGCGCGCGAGACGCTGACCGAGAAAACCCGCGCCGCCGGTAATCAGTACTTTCATGAGGTCGTTCTACCTTCCAGGCGAGCGTTATGCAGATACGGCTTGAGCCAGCCGAGTCCTGACGACGTACCGGCCCGCGGCCGGTATTCGCACCCGACGTAGCCGTCATAGCCCAGGGTGTCGATCAGATCGAACAGATACGGATAATTCAGTTCGCCGATATTGGGCTCATGGCGCTCCGGCACGCCCGCGACCTGAATGTGGCCGATGCCCGCCATATCGCGTTTGAGCTTCACCGCAAGGTCGCCCTCGACGATCTGGCAGTGATAGCAGTCGAACTGCACCTTGAGATTCGGCGCGCCCACTTCCGCGCAAATCGCCTGCGCGTCGTCCTGGCGGTTCAGAAAGAAGCCCGGCATATCGCGCGTATTGATCGGCTCGATCACGACAGTGATGCCCTCCTCTTGCGCGGCATGGGCGGCATAGGCGAGATTCTTCAGATATACCTCGCGGTGCCTTGCGCGCGGCTGATCCGCACCGATCAAGCCGGCCATGACATGCAGCTTGCGATTGCCGAGCACGCGCGTGTAATCGAGCGCGGTTTCGATGCTGCGGCGAAACTCGTCTTCCCGGCCCGGTAGCGAAGCAATGCCGCGCTCTCCAGCGGCCCAGTCGCCGGGTGGCGCATTGAACAGCGCCTGGGTCAGATTGTTCGCTTCAAGCCGCGCCTTGATTTCCCCGGCGCGAAAATCGTAGGGAAATAGAAACTCGACTGCGTTGAAGCCGTCTTTTGCCGCTGCGGCGAAACGGTCGAGAAACGCGTGCTCGTTGTACATCATCGTCAGGTTGGCAGCGAAGCGAGGCATGGCGGTAACTCCCAGGAAACGGTTTGGTTCAGCACGCGAAAAGCAGCATCGAATGTGTTCTCCGCGCACAAGATTTCAATCTCGCGATGAAGGGGTGAGCGTCTACCACCGCGCACCGAATACCCTCCGAAGTTCTTCGAGCGCCGCATCGTCGAGTGGCGCGGGACGCGGGTTCGTCATCAGCCACAGGCGCGCGGTCTCTTCAAGCTCTTCGAGCACATAGGACGCCTGCGCCACTGAGCGCTCCCACACCACCGGGCCGAGGCGCTCGAGCAAAACCGCGCGGACGGTGCCCGCAAGCGCGGCGATCCGCGCGGCCACTTGTGGATCGCCGGGCCGTCGGTAAGGAATCAGGGGGACGTGGCCCACTTTCATCACGTAGTACGGAGTGATCGGCGGTAGCACATCGTTGTCGTGCCATACGCCGGCGAGCGTCAACGCCACCAGATGCGTCGAATGCGTGTGGACGATGCCGCGCGCCTCGCCGTTGCGCGCATAGATGCCCCGATGCAGCGTCAGCGTTTTCGACGGCTTGCCGCCGGACACCGCATTGCCGTCGGCGTCGACCTTGGCAATGTCGGCCGGATCGAGCCGGCCGAGGCAGGCATCGGTCGGCGTGATCAGCCAGCCGTCGTCGAGGCGCGCGCTGATATTGCCCGCGCTGCCCACCGTATAGCCGCGTTGATAGAGACTCGCGCCGGTCACGCAGATTTCTTCGCGGATTCGCGCTTCGTTCGTCGTGTGAAGGGCAGGCGTTGCGGTCATTGCACGCCTCCATCGAGGTGACGCAGTGCCTTTTCGAAAAAGTCGATCGTGCCGAAGTTGCCGGATTTCAAGGCGAGCGCAAGCGGCTCGGCGTCTGTCGTTGCGGTGGCGGGCACACCCGGATCGATCTGCGCGCCGATCCGCAACGAGCGCACGTCGAGCGCCTGCACCACGGCGCCCGAGGTTTCTCCACCCGCCACCACGAACTTGCGCACGCCGCGCTCGCGCAAACCGCGTGCGACCGACGCCAGCGTGGATTCGACCAGGTGTCCCGCCTCTTTGACGCCGAGCTCGCGTTGCACCGTTTTGACTTCGTCGGGCGTCGCGGTGGCGTAGATCAGCACGGCTTCGCTCCTATCCAGGTACTGCTGAGCAAAGGCCAGTGCCTGCTCGACCACCGGCTCGCCGCGCGCCGCTGCTAGCGGATCGATCCGGAACGCCGGCCGTGTTTCGCGCCAGGCCGCCACTTGCGTGTTGGTCGCTTTCGAGGCGCTGCCGGCCAGCACCGCGGACAATCCTTCGATGTGCGGCAATTGCGCGGCATTGTTGCTTTCCCCGAGCAAACCGGCGCGGCGAAAGTTACCTGGCAGACCTAGCGCAACACCGGAGCCCCCCGTGATCAGCGTGAGGTCGGCACAGGCCTCGCCGAGTACGTAAAGATCCGCATCCGATACGGCATCGGCGATCGCCATTCGCACGCCGTCACCGCGCAATGCATCGAAGGATTCGCGTACCGTCGACACGCCTTTCGCCACTGCGTCGTAACGCACCAGGCCGACTTTCGATCCGGTCTGCCGCTGAAGCACACGCACGAGGTTCGCATCGCGCATCGGCGTCAGTGGATGATTTTCCATGCCTGATTCGTTCAGCAACGTATCGCCGACAAACAGATAACCGCGATAGATCGTGCGACCGTTCTCAGGAAACGCAGGGCAGGCGATCGTGAAAGCCCCTGCTCGAGTTTCAGAAGACAAGGCATCGAGCAAGGCATCCGTGACCGGACCGATATTGCCGGCATCGGTCGAATCGAACGTCGAACAGTATTTGAAAAAGAACTGACGGCACCCTTGCTCGCGCAACCAGTCGAGCGCGGCGAGTGATTGGGCGATCGCATCGGCAGCGGGAATCGTGCGTGATTTCAGCGCGACGACTAAGGCATCGGCTTCGACGGCATCGTTCGACGCGGGCACGCCGATGGTCTGCACCGTGCGCATGCCGCCGCGCACCAGCATGTTGGCGAGATCCGTGGCGCCGGTGAAGTCGTCGGCGATACAGCCCAGCAGCGCGCGTCCGGACAACGTAGTCATGGCGGCCTCCGCGCTTACTTTGCCGCCGGCAAGTCAATGCCGGGAAAAATCTTGATCACCGCGGAATCGTCTTCGCCGCTATACCCCGCGGTCGACGCCATCATGAACATCTGATGCGCCGCCGCCGACAAGGGCAATGGAAACTTCGAGCGTCGCCCGGTATCGAGCACGAGGCCGAGATCCTTGACGAAGATATCGACCGCCGAGAGCGGCGTGTAATCGCCGCTCAGAATATGCGGCACGCGGTTCTCGAACATCCACGAATTGCCCGCGCTATGCGTGATGACCTCGTACAGCGCACCAGGATCGACGCCTTCGCGCAAGCCGAGCGCCATCGCCTCGGCGGCCGCCGCGATATGCACGCCGGCCAGCAGCTGATTGATGATCTTCACTTTCGAACCCGCACCGTGCGCCGGGCCCAGCCGATATACCTTGCCCGCCATCGCGGCCAGCACGTCCTCGCACGCGGCGTAGGCAGTGTCCGGGCCGGACGTCATCATCGTCATTTCACCGGACGCGGCACGCACCGCGCCGCCGGACACCGGCGCGTCGAGCATCTGCAAACCGGCCGCTTCGATTCGCTTGCCGAGTTCGATCGCGAAATCCGGCGCCACGGTCGCGCTTGCAATCACCACGCTGCCCGGTTTCATCGCGGCAACCGCGCCTTGCTCGCCGAATAGGACCGTTTCGGTTTGAGCGGCATTCACGACCAGCGTGACGACTACCTCGCACTGCGCGCCAAGCTCGGCAGGCGACGCACAGCCGATGCCGCCTGCCGCGACGAACGCTTGCAGGATCTCACTGCGCAGATCGCACGCGTGGACCTGAAAGCCCGCGCGCAGCAGCGAGCGCGCGGCGCCCATGCCCATCGCCCCGAGACCGATAACGCCGACATTTCTGGACATGCCTGACCTCTACATTGATTAGCCGCGCGCGCCTCGCTGAAGCCCAACCCGTCCCAACGCGAGCCGGTTCGGTTCAGCTAATGCCCGCCTGCGCGAGCCGCCGCGCCGCGTTGTTCATATGGGTGCTCGCCGCAATGCGCGCCGCCATCGGATCGCCCGCCCGGATCGCCGCGACAATGGCCGCATGCTCTTCGCGCACCTGACGCGAGAAGTCATCGCGCAGCGCTTCGTTGCGGCGGGTGACCAGAGTGCCGGCCTCGAGGTACTGATTCAGGAAGGTGAGCGTCTTGAGGAAATAGGGATTGCCGGTAGCAGCGGCGATCGCGCGGTGGAAAGCGACATCTTCGGCAACACCGTTCTCGCCGTCGGCCTCCGCTTCGTCGATCCTGGCGAGGGCGGCGTCGATCGACATCATCTCCGCGTCACTGCGGCGCACGGCGGCTTCCGAGGCAACTTCCGCCTCGATCGCCCGCCGCAACGCAAGGATTTGCAGCACCGAGCCCGCTTCAACCGCCTCCGCGTAGTCGATGCGCAGCGGCCGGATTGCACCGTGTGCGGCAATGAACACGCCGCTGCCCTGCCGCGGCTCGACCACGCCTTCGTTCTTCAGGCGCGAAATCGCCTCACGGATCACCGTGCGGCTCACGCCGAACTGCTGCGCCAGCACCGCCTCGGTCGGCAGCTTGCCGACACGCGCGAAGGTGCCCTTGTCGATCTGCTTGAGCAACTGCTGCGCGACGGTATCGCTCATCGCACGGGCAGGAATCTTGTCGAACATGGATTACCCGATGGATCATGTTGTCGGGTCATCATACAAATTTGAGACTTCGGCAGCATCCATGCAAACCCTGAGTGTTTTTGGCAAAAGCGCTCAAAGTTGGCGAAACAGAAGGCTTAAGCTATCGTCACGCCTTTGCGCAGCATCGCGCCGGCTGAACCGCGCGAGCGCTGTGCGCCCTTCTTCGAACGCATTTTCAAGGTCCATGAGCAAAGCCCTGCCGCCGTCTTCTGTCGATCCTGTCAGTGCCGAGCCGGCCTCGGACAAACCGGGCGACTCGTATGTGCAGTCGTTCGCGCGAGGCCTCTCGGTGATCCGCGCGTTCAATGCCGCGCGTCCCGAACAGACGCTCACCGACGTCGCCACCGCCACCGGCCTGACACGCGCCGGCGCACGCCGGATCCTGCTGACCCTGCAGACGCTTGGCTACGTGGAGGCCGAAGGCCGCCTGTTCCGCCTCACGCCGAAGATCCTCGACCTCGGTTTCGCGTATCTGACCTCGATGCCCTTCTGGAATCTCGCCGAACCGGTGATGGAAAGTCTGTCGGCGCAGGTTCACGAGAGCTGCTCGGCGGCCGTGCTCGACCGCACCGAGATCGTCTACGTGCTGCGCGTGCCGACGCACAAGATCATGACCATCAACCTGTCGATCGGCAGCCGCTTGCCGGCATATTGCACGTCGATGGGCCGTGTGCTGCTATCCGCGCTCGACGACGAAGCGCTCGACGCGACCCTCGGTTCGACGCCGCTCTACGCGCACACGCCGCGCACGGTAACCGACAAGGAAGAGCTGAAAAAGCTGATTGCGCAGGTGCGCCGCCAGGGATGGGCGATCGTCGATCAGGAGCTGGAAGGCGGTCTGATTTCGCTGTCCGCGCCGATTCGCAACCGCCAGGGGCGCGTGATTGCGGCAATGAATATCAGCGGCAACGCCCAGCGCAATTCGGCCAGGCAGATGGTGAAGGCGTTTCTGGAGCCGTTGCAGCAGGCCGCGCAGACGGTCTCGGAGATGGTGGCGCGGCGCGGTTGAGTGACAGGCGGCGCACACGCTCAGCGTAGCGCCCCAAGCACCCAAAGCGCCCCATCACCCTCTCATTGCCCCAGATACCGCTCCACCAGCCGCGTCCAGAATGCCGCGCCGACCGGCAGATTGCGGTCGTTGAAGTCGTAATGGGGGTTGTGCACCATGCAACCGTCTTCGCCCGCACCGTTACCGATTCGCAGGAACGTGCCGGGCCGTTTCTGCAGCATGAAGGCAAAATCCTCGCTACCCATCAGGATGTCGGTCTGCTCGACCACCTTGTCCTCACCGACCAGTTCGCGCGCTACTTGCACCGCGAAATCCGTTTCGGCATCCGAATTGATCACTACCGGATAGCCTTCGATGTACTCCACCACCGCCTTGCCGCCATAGCTCGCGGCCTGGCTTTCCGCGAGTTCGGTGATGCGCTTTTTGAGCAGCGTACGCACTTCCGGGCTGAACGACCGCACGCTCAGTTCCAGCCTTGCACTGCTTGAAATCACGTTGTTCGCGGTGCCCGCGTGCATCGAGCCGACCGTCACCACCGCCGGCTGCGACGGGTCGACGTTACGCGCAACGATCGTCTGCAACGCCATCACGATGCTCGCCGCCACCACCACCGGATCGACTGTCAGATGTGGACGCGCCGCGTGGCCGCCCACGCCTTCGATCGTGATGATCGCCTTGTCGCCCGCCGACATGAACGGCCCCTTGCGGAACAGCATCACCCCCGGCTCCTCGCCCGGATGATTGTGCAGACCGAATACGGCGTCGCACGGAAAGCGCTCGAACAGGCCGTCGTTGATCATCTTCATCGCACCGCTGTCGATGCCGCTTTCTTCCGCGGGCTGAAAGTACAGATGCACGGTCCCCGAAAAATTGCGGGTGGCGGCAAGGCGCTGCGCGGCGCCGAGCAGCATTGTCGTGTGGCCGTCGTGGCCGCATGCGTGCATCTTGCCGTGGGTGCCGCTCGCATACGGCAGGCCGGTTTGTTCGATGATCGGCAGCGCGTCCATGTCGGCGCGAATGCCGATGCTGCGCGTGCCGTTGCCCACCTTTAGCGTGCCCACCACACCGGTTTGCCCGACGCCACGCGTGACCTGCCAGCCCCATTGTTCGAGTTTCTCCGCCACCAGGGCCGCGGTTCGCACTTCTTCGTAGGCCAGTTCCGGGTGGTGATGGATGTGATGGCGGATCTCGCGCAGGCTTTCGGCGGCAGGCACCAGGTCGGACACTTCAGTAAAACGCGCGGCTTCGCTCATCTATTGCTCCATGGGAAATCACGCCGCATCACGCGGCGAATAGGCAAGCACTATAGCCACGCCGTTTTGTTCGAATAAGATGCTGATTTTTTCACCCCGATTAACAAACGTTATATACGGGATTACCCTTATGAAGCTGCAGCAGTTGCAAGCGTTCGTCGCCGCCGCCCATCACCGCAGTCTGCGCGCCGCCGCGCGCGAGCTTGGCGTGACGCAACCGGCCGTCACCCATACGATCCGCGAGTTGGAGAGCGCACTGAATGCCGAGTTGATGGTGCGCAGCGTCCGCGGCATCGAGTTGACCGCATGCGGGCTTGCGCTGTTGCCGCGTGCGGAACAGTTGCTGGGCGATATGCGCCGCACTGTCGAAGCAGTCGAACAGGTGAAGGGGGAACTGGCCGGCAAGGTGAGCGTGGGCACCATGCCGTCGATCGCGTTGACCGCCCTGCCGCACGCGGTGTCGAAGTTTCGCCGCGCCATGCCGCTCGTGAATCTGCATCTGGAAGAAGTCACGATTCCGGACGCAGTCGCGCGTTTGCGTAACGGCGCGCTCGATATCGCGGCGATCCATCATGTGCAGGCACTCGACAGCGATCTGGTGCAGGCGCCGCTCTACTCGACCCAGTTCGTCGTCGCGATGCGCGCCGGGCATCCGCTCGCGAACGTCACACGTCTGCACGAATTGCTCGACGCGGAGTGGATCGTGACGGTGGGCGCGGATCACTTTCCGCATAGCGTGATGATGGCGATGTTCAACGCACACGGCTTGCCGGTGCCGAAGCGGCTGGTGCGGGCGCCCTCGTCGTTCGCGGTGACGCTCGGACTGGTCTCGCAAACGGACGTGATCGGCTGCTTTACGCGCCCACTGGCGCAGATGGTCGCGCCGCTTGGCATTCGCATTGCGCAGATTGAAGAAGCGCTGCCGAACTACGATCTCAGCATCATTTCGCGGCGTGATTTGCTGCCCACGCCCGCGGTGCTGCAGTTTGTGTCGTGTTTGCAGGAAGCGACCAGGGAACGGATGGTGGCGGCTGAGTAGGCGTGCTTGACTCGCGCTTATCGAACGTCGGCTTCCGCCTGCAAGAAGGCAACCAACGCGTGCCCCGCTTCTTCCAGCGCCCCGGAGTTATCGATCGTCGTGCACCGAACTCCATCAGGCAGCGAAAACGGCGCCCGCCGTGCGAGCCTGGCCGCAACCTGTTCCGCCGACTCACGTGCCCGCGCGCCGAGCCGTGCTTCGAGAATATGCGGAGCGGCGTCCACATGCACGACTTCCGTGTGCGGATAACGGACCAACGTGTGCTGCAAATGCTGACGCGATCCGTTGACAACGACCGTGCATCCACGTGCAAGCCATGCATCGAGTTCAATACCGATGCCGTAATGCAGTGAGTGGCTCGACCATTCGAGCGCGAACAGACCGAGTACCGAACGCGCCGCGAATTCCTCGATGCTCAACGCGACATGCGCTTCACCGTTGCCACTTGGACGCGTGATGTAGCGATGCGCAAACAGAATCGGCTCGCCCATCAGGCGGCTGCGCGCAAAACCCAGCAATGAATCCTTGCCCGCGCCGGACGGTCCCATTACATAGATAAAACGACCTGCCATTGTTAGTTCACCTCGTGATTCTGAAACGGCACACGCTGCCAAAGAACGAACGGCTCGCCGGGCGCGGGTTCGACAAAAAGTGCCGCATGATCGAGAGCTAGGGCCCCAAGCGCGGGCGTTTGCGCCTGCCACCATGCAACCAGCGTCGCGCGTTCGTCGGCATCGGCAAGCGAACTGGATAGCGTCATGTGAAAACGGAATTCATCCAGGACGTACGGATAACCCCATTCGACCAGCAATGCGCGCTGCCGTTCGCTCAATGGCGCAGCAAGACGGCGCGCGAGGTCAGCGGCGGACGGCTTGGCGCGCAGTGCATCGAGTGTTTTCAGCGCACTGGACGCCACGTGACGAATGTTCGCCTCGCCGTACGAATCAGCAGGGCGTAGTGCCACAAAATCGCCAAGCGTCGCCGCTTCGACAGCTAGTGAAAATGGGGTTTGCGTGCCGGCCCATTCGCGCGTTGCTACCAGCAGATCTTGCTGGGTCACGCCTTGCGAAAGACGAAACGGTGCAACCAGCGTGCCATGCCAACCATAGCGACGCGGTGCTTCGGTCAGGTCGGCCAGCGGACGCGCCAGGTCCTCCGGTTGAGGCGACATACATTGCTCGCCGCTTTCCGCATCGCGCCCGAGCCACGCCGAACCCGCACGCCACCATGCCGATTCGCGCGACGGCGCGTAATACACCGCGAAACGTGCCCCGGCGCCCCAAACCGCGCCGCTCATACGTCCTGCTCCACCAGCAACTGCACACGGTCCGCCGCAAAATGCGTGAACCCGTATTTAACCGGCGTGCCTTCCAGATCGACGTCGACGTTTTCGACCCACAGCACCGGCTGCTGACGGTTGATATTCAAACGCCGCGCCACTTCCGGCTCGGGCAACACGCTGCCGATACGGCTCCACTTGCGCAGATAGTCGGTCACGCCATACTCGGCCATCGATTTGGTGATGCTGCCGGTGCGCCCCAGCACCTCCGGCAAGTCCGCAAAACGCGCGGCCGGATACCAGTTGCGCGCGAACGTGAGCGGCACTCCGTCCGATTCATGCAGCGTCTCGATCCGGTAAACCGACGCGCCTGCCCGCAGGCTGAGCGCCTTCGCGACGTTCGGCTCGGCCTTCACGCGCGAAGCCGACAACATCGTGCCCGCCGCAGCGTGATTCTGCTGCCGCAAGTTTTCTGTAAACCGCGTGCGCCGGCCAATCGAGTAGTCGATCGCACCGGGCTGCACGAACGTGCCGCGCCCCTGCTCGACGCTGACGAGGCCCAATGCGGCCAGACCGAGCATGGCACGGCGCACGGTATGCCGGTTCACGTCGAAACGTTTGGCCAGTTCGCCCTCGCTCGGCAAACGGCCTTCTTCGCCGAAGCCGCTTGCTGCGATCTCCGCCGCCAGAATCTGCTCGATCTGCCGCCAGACGGCAACGCCCGCACCGCGTTCGAGCAGCGTGCCCGACGTTGCGTTGTCGTTTGATGTCATGGTGCTGTCATTCCCTTGGGTTCAAATATTTGCTATGCCATGCATTGTAGTGCGCAAGCCGTGATGGAAATGTGAAATGACGGCCATGTGTGACAACACGCGACAAGCATACCCATAAACGTCTAGACGTTTAGATGAATAGATGGTCAAATGTCCACTCGCTGGATCAACAGGAATATCGATGAGTGCCACTTCCACCTCGCCTTCCTCCGCCATGCGGCGCGCATGGATGGCCGTGCTGGCCCGCACGCCGCGCGCCGATCTCGAAGCCGCGCTGAATTGCGCGCTGCAAGGCGTCCCGCCCCCGGCTTACGACTGGCTGCGGCCACCCGAAATCGGCCTCGCCATGGTGCGCGGCCGCGTGGGCGGCAGCGGCGACCCGTTCAATCTCGGCGAAGCCACCGTCACGCGCGCCACGTTGCGATTGCGCACCACGGGCGACACACCGGCAGCCGTTGGCGTTGCATGTCATCTGGGCCGCGACCGCCGCCGCGCCGAACTGGCGGCACTGGCCGATGCGCTGCTGCAAATGCCTGCGCATCACGCTGCCTTGCATCAGCAATTGATCGAGCCGTTTGCCGCACAGCAGGCCGCGGAACGTGCGGAGCGCCGGCAGGACGTGGCGGCGACACGCGTCGAATTCTTCACCATGGTCAGAGGCGACTGATGGAAAACTCCCAGATTGCATTGCCTGCTTCGGTGGCCACCTCATTGGCCACCTCTTTGGCCACCTCGTTGGCCACCTCATTAAGCACATTAACGCCCGGTTTCGCAGACCCGGTCCACGACACCCAGGCGGTATTCCGTACGTTGCTCGACACGCTGTCGCGTCCCGGCACGGTAGGCGTCGTCGAAAACGGTTTGCCCGAGGTACGGGAAACTCACGCCGCGCTCGCCGCATTCGCCGCGTTGCTGACGCTGTGCGACTACGCCACACCTGTCTGGCTCGCACAAGCCGATCCGGCGCTGGCGTCGGCACTGCGTTTTCATACCGGCGCGCCGCTCGTCGACGAACCGGGACTTGCCGCCTTCGCCTATATCCACGATGCAGGCGCGATGCCTTCGCTGGAAAGCTTTGCACTTGGCGCGGCGGAATCGCCCGAGCAATCGGTGACGCTGCTGATTCGCGTCGAAGCGCTGACGGGCGGCACGCCGGTCGCGCTGAGCGGCCCCGGTATTCAGCACACCGAGACAATTTCGCCAGTCGGCCTGCCTGAACACTTCTGGCGCGAACGCGCCGCCCTTGCGCCGCTCTTTCCGTGTGGCATCGATTGTTATCTCGTCTGCGGCAGCGCGTTGATCGGCTTGCCGCGCACAACTCAAGCGAAGGTGAACTGATGTACGTTGCCGTCAAGGGTGGAGAACGCGCGATCGAAGCGTCCTGGCGCCTGCTCGACAAGGCGCGCCGCGGCGATACGCGGCTGGCCGAACTCAGCGTTGCGCAGATTCGCGAGCAATTGCGCCTGGCCGTTGCGCGCGTGATGACCGAAGGCTCGGTCTACGACGAAGAACTCGCCGCGCTCGCGATCAAACAGGCCGCGGGCGATCTGGTCGAAGCGATCTTTCTGTTGCGCGCGTATCGCACCACGTTGCCGCGTTTCGGTTATACGCAGGCGATCGACACGGAAGCCATGCAAGTCGAGCGTCGCATTTCGGCGACGTTCAAGGACGTGCCCGGCGGTCAGGTACTCGGCGCGACTTACGATTACACGCAGCG
Source organism: Paraburkholderia haematera (assembly GCF_905220975.1). GTDB lineage: Bacteria > Pseudomonadota > Gammaproteobacteria > Burkholderiales > Burkholderiaceae > Paraburkholderia > Paraburkholderia haematera. The sequence goes on from NZ_CAJNBK010000008.1 coordinate 52,029, forward strand.
TCTGCTGGATTTCGCCTTGCTCGCCGAAGGCGACGCCTCAACCGATGCGCTCGCGCCTCCTTCTTCCAGTCAAGCCGCTCAGTCCGCACCAGAGGCCATGCCACGCGTGGTCACGCTGCTCGACAAGGAAGGCCTGATCGAGCAGGAACGCCCCACGCCGCAAGCGCCCGAACCCGGCGACCTCTCGCGCGAGCCGCTCGCCTTTCCCGCGAGCCGCGCCACGCGTTTGCAGAATCTGGCGCGCGGCGACGAAGGCTTTCTGCTCGCCATGGGTTACGCCACGCAACGCGGCTATGCGCATTCGCATCCGTTTGCCGGCGAAATCCGCTTCGGCACGGTCGCCGTCGAAATGGAACTCGACGAGTTGGGTGAGACAGTCGAAATCGGCGATATCGATATCACCGAATGCCAGATGATCAACCAGTTCGCCGGCAGCGGCGACGTGCCGCCTACGTTCACGCAAGGCTATGGCCTCGCGTTCGGACACTCGGAACGCAAGGCAATGGCGATGGCGCTGGTGGATCGCGCATTGCGCGCCGAGGAACTCGGTGAAACGCTCGCCTCGCCGACGCAGGATATCGAGTTCATGCTCTCGCATAGCGATAACGTCGAAGCGTCCGGATTCGTTCAGCATCTGAAATTGCCTCACTACGTCGACTTCCAGTCCGAACTCGAACTCGTCAGACGCCTGCGGGCGCAACACAGCGCAGAGGATAACGATCAACGCAACGAGCCGGGCAACGATCAAGGCAAGGATCAGGATCAGCAGGAGCAAGCCGCATGAACGCGCCAGACACCTCCCTCACCACCGCTTCGTACGACAGCGCGGCGGACGGCTACAACTTCGCCTACCTCGACGAACAGACCAAGCGCATGCTGCGCCGCGCGTTGCTCAAGGCGGTCGCCGTGCCGGGCTATCAGGTGCCGTTCGGTTCGCGGGAAATGCCGTTGCCATACGGTTGGGGCACCGGCGGCATTCAGGTGACCTCGGCGATCATCGGCAGGAACGATACGCTGAAGGTCATCGATCAGGGCTCCGACGAAACCACCAACGCGGTCAATATCCGCCGTTTCTTCGCGCGCACCACGGGCGTGGCGACCACGCGCCGCACGACCGAAGCGACGATTATCCAGACACGTCACCGGATTCCGGAGGCGCCGCTCACCGACAAGCAGATTCTGGTCTATCAGGTGCCGATGCCCGAACCGCTATACAAGCTGGAACCGCGCGCTACCGAATGCAAGAAGCTGCACGCACTGGCCGATTACGGGCTGATCAGCGTGAAGCTGTACGAGGACATCGTCCATCACGGCAGCATCGCCACCACGTACGACTACCCGGTGATGGTCAATCACCGCTATCTGAGCTCGCCCTCGCCGATTCCGAAGTTCGACAACCCGAAAATGCACATGAACCCCGCGCTGCAATTGTTCGGCGCCGGCCGCGAGCGGCGCATTTATGCCATCCCCCCGTACACCGCCGTGCGCAGTCTCGACTTCGACGATCATCCGTTCGAAGTGCAGAAGTGGCAGCACGCGTGTGCGTTGTGCGGATCGACAGAAAGCTTCCTCGACGAAATGATCGTCGACGACGCGGGCAAGCGCATGTTCGTTTGCTCGGATAGCGACTACTGCCATGAACGCCGCGGCGATCAGGACCTCGAACTGCCGTCATACGAAGCGCGCAAAGGAGAAACCGCATGACGCCGCTGCTGAGCGCCCGTTCGCTTACCAAACAATTTGGCGGCCGCAACGGCTGCAGGAACGTCAGCTTCGATCTGTATGCGGGCGAGGTGCTGTGCATCGTCGGCGAATCCGGCTCGGGCAAGACCACGCTACTGAATGCACTCGCCCTGAAAACCGAAGCCGATAGCGGCTCGCTTCATTACACGGCCACACATGGCGAACAGCTCGATCTGCTCGCTTTATCCGAACCGCGCCGGCGCCTGTTGATGCGCACCGAATGGGGCTTCGTGCAGCAGAATCCGCGCGACGGCCTGCGCAGCGGTGTCTCCGCCGGTGCGAATATCGGCGAGCCGTTGATGGCCGTGGGCGCTCGCCACTATGGCGATATTCGCCACACGGCAACGCAATGGATGGAGCGGGTGGAACTCGACGCCACACGCATCGACGAATTTCCAGCGGCGTTTTCCGGCGGCATGCAGCAGCGTTTGCAGATCGCGCGCAACCTCGTCACCGGTCCGCGCCTCGTCTTCATGGACGAGCCGACGGCCGGTCTCGACGTATCGGTACAGGCGCGCCTGCTCGATTTGCTGCGCACGCTGACGTCCACGCTGCACCTGTCGGTGCTGATCGTGACCCACGATATCGGCGTGGCGCGCCTGCTTGCGCATCGCCTGATGGTCATGCAAGGCGGCGAAGTGGTCGAGTCCGGTCTGACGGATCAGGTGCTCGACGATCCGCAGCACCCGTACACGCAAACGCTGGTTTCCTCGGTTCTGCCGGTTTGAGGCTCACAATGCGATCCATTGAAACAAGCAAGGAATCACACACCGCTGAACGCGCGTTCAGCGAGAACAATGCACTGATGCTGCGCGCGGCCGGCATCGGCAAGACCTTCACGCTACACGGCCAGGGCGGCGTGCAGATCGAGGCACTCGCGGGCGTGTCGCTCGATGTCGAGCGTGGCGAGTGTGTCGTACTGATCGGGCCTTCAGGCGCCGGCAAGAGTACGCTGCTGCGCTGTTTGTACGGTAATTACCTGGCCAGTACGGGCTCCATTGCGATTCGCGACGCGGCGTCGGATGACGGGCCGCCGGTGTCGATCACGGGTGCCGAACCGCACGACGTGCTGCGCCTGCGCCGCGGCGTGGTCGGCTACGTCAGCCAGTTTCTGCGCGTGATTCCGCGCGTGCCGACGCTGACGCTCGTCGCCGAACCGCTGCTATCGCGCGGCGTGGCGGAAGACGAAGCCCTTGCGCGTGCTTCAGTCCTGCTGGCGAGGTTGAACGTGCCTGAGCGGCTGTGGTCGCTCGCGCCCGCCACCTTCTCCGGCGGCGAACAGCAGCGCGTGAACATTGCTCGCGGCTTGATCGCGGAGCATCCGGTACTGCTGCTCGATGAACCCACGGCCTCGCTCGACGCCGAAAATCGCGACGTGGTCGCCGATCTGATCGTCGAAGCACGCGAGCGAGGCGCTGCGATCGTCGGCATCTTTCACGACGAAGATACCCGCAACAAGGTGGCCACGCGCCGCCTCGAACTCCAGCCGCCGTTACGTCCGCCGTTACGTCCGCCGTTACGTCACTAATTGACACGAAACGGCACTAAACTGAACTGCTGAACCACTGGGTTGAAGCACCAGGTCAAAGCACTGCGGTGCGCCACCCAGGACAGACTACGGAGCAAGTCGATGTTGATCAGGAACGCTCGCATCGTGACGCGAGACGAAGTATTTACCGGTGTGATACGCATCGAAGACGGCGTAATTCGCGATGTCGAGCGCGGCACGACCTCGGCGCGCGAAGCGGAAGATTGGGACGGCGATTATCTGTTGCCGGGTCTGATCGAACTGCACACGGACAACCTCGAGAAGCATCTGGCACCGCGTCCGGGCGTGCTATGGAATACCGATGCCGCCTTCGTGATCCACGACGCCCAGGTGGCGGCGGCCGGCATCACCACGGTGTTCGATGCCCTCGCGATCGGTTCACGCACGAACGTCGGGCTGCGCGGCCGGGATCTGCAAACGCAATGCGCCGAATCCCTCATGCGCTTCGCCGAGCGCAAGCTGCTGCGCGCCGAACACTTTCTGCATCTGCGCTGCGAAATCGCCACCGCCGACGTGGTCGAAGTGTTCGATTCGTTGTGCGACCATCCTTTGCTGCGGCTTGCCTCGGTGATGGATCACACGCCGGGCCAGCGTCAATGGCACGATCGCGAACAATGGCGCCGCTTCCAGGAGCGCAACGGCAAGCTGACTGACGAACACGTGGCGACCGCGCTGGTCGAACTGAATGCCGAACAGGAACGTTACGCCGACGCGCACCGCCACGAGATCGTGACGCGTTGCAAGCGGCTCGGCATTCCGGTGGCAAGCCATGACGACACGCTGATCGAGCACGTCGAACAGGCCAAAGCCGAAGGCATTGTGCTAGCGGAATTTCCGACCACCCGCATCGCCGCCGAAGCGGCGCGCGAGCACGGTATTTCGACCATCATGGGGGCGCCGAATATCGTGCGCGGCGGCTCGCATTCGGGCAACGTGTCGGCGCTCGAACTGGCGAAGGCGAACTTGCTCGACATCCTGTCGTCAGACTACGTGCCTTCCAGCTTGATGACGGCCGTGTTCGAACTCGTCAGCAAGGCCGGCTGGACTCTGCCGCGCGCCATGGCGACAGTCTCAGCCGAACCGGCCCGCACGGCGGGCTTGCATGACCGCGGGGCGATCGAAGCGGGTTTGCGAGCGGACTTCGTGCGCGTCACGATGCTCGAGACACTGCCGGTGCCGCGCGCAACGTACCGCGCCGGCGTGCGGATCGTGTGATGATGTGTTCAGGCCTCGGTGGTGGCGGGCAGCAGCGGCTCCACCGCGGCCCAACGCGTCCAGCGAGGTGTCCGGTCAGGCGCTTCGACGCGCAGGGTGCGCGAGCCATCATCGAAAACGAGGGTTTCGATACTGAGCGCGCTCCCTTCTTCAAGGCCGGCTTCGCGCACGTGACCGCATTGATAGGTGAAACTGAGGTTGCCTTCACGCAGCAAGTCGAGATAGACGTCGAAGTCAGCGGTTGATGAACGTGTGGCCCAGCGATTCAGGAGCGTGGCGGCGATTTCGGCGTCATACATTCTGCACCTCTCTGGACATGTGCCGTTTCTTGACTATAGCTGAAAAGTAAGCATTGTGCTGCACCGCACCATAGACTGTTCACACCATTCCTTTCTATGACACCTCGTGCTCCAAACCCTCATTCTCCGCGCATGTCTTGCGTCATCTGCGCGTATAACGAAGCGCCGCGCATCGGCACGGTGCTCGCGGTGGCCTGCGCCCACCCATTGCTTGGCGAGATCATCGTGGTGGACGACGGTTCGACCGACGGCACCGCTGAAATAGTCGAAAGCTTCGCATCCGTGCGGCTGATTCGATGCGCGGAAAACCGTGGCAAAAGCGCCGCTATGGCGACCGGCATCGCCGCGGCAACGGGCGAATGGCTCATGCTGCTCGATGCCGACCTGAAGGGCTTGACCGCCGAGTGCATCAGCGCGCTCGCCGTTCCCGTTTTGCAAGGCAAGGCGCAAGTCAGCCTGAGCCTGCGCCAGAACAGCCTGACGGTGTTTCGCGCCATCGGCCTCGATTTCGTCTCCGGCGAACGGGTGGTTAGAAAAGCGCTGCTAAGCGAAGTCCTGCAGGAGGTTCACGGCATGCCGCGCTTCGGGGTGGAAGTGTTCATGAACCGCCGCATCATCGAGCGCCGCCTGCCTATCGCCGTCACTCACTGGCCGCGCGTCACGCAGGCGCGCAAAACCGAGAAGCTCGGCTATTGGAAAGGCTTGCGCGCGGAATGGCGCATGATCGCGGACCTCTTCAAGGCTGTTTATCCGCTTGCGCTGATTTCACAGACCTTTCAATTGCTTTGCTTACGCATCGATCACGGCCCACGCGCGAGTTTCGCGGCACGCATGCGCAAAGTGCCCGATAGTCCACGCTGAAGCGTTCACGGAGCCGAGCCAGCCGCTCGTGCCCGCTTCGCAGCCGACTGCTCATTCCGCTGCCGGCAATGCGCTGCGCCCCCTCATTGCAAGCGCGACAAAACCCGCCGCGCCGAGCATCAATGGACAGTAGAGCGTCGCAAAGCGCCACAACACCAGTGCGGTCGCGATGCTCGCCCGGGGCACCCAGCTCGCGAACGCGGCAGCGAGCGCGATGTCGCCCGTGCCCCCTCCCGCGGGTACCCCGGTCCACAACGCGGCATGCAAGGCGACCGCCTGCACGGCCAGAACGAAACCCAAGGGCAGACGGTATCCGAGTTCGAGCAAAATATACCAAAGCGCGCCATAGCGAAGCAGCCACTGCAACGTGGTCAGCAGCAGCAGCGCGGCAAGCCGCCATTTCCGGCCGCCAATCAGTTCCCGCCATTGCCGGCCGACGCTCCGGCAAAAGCGCGACAACCTCGCCCGGCGCTCGTTCAGCCAACGGACACGCCGGCCCGTGGCGTCCAGCGCTGCCGCCACACGCTGACGGGTCAACCAGAAGACACCGGCCAGACACCCACCGCCTGCGAGTACAGCGAACACGAGCGGTGCGCTCGCGTGCGGCAGCAATTGCGTCAGCGGCCCAAAAGCGAACAGCAGGGAGACCGGCACGGCGGTCGCGAAGAACGCGAGATCGAGCGCCTGATCCGCACCGACGACCGTCGTCGCGAGCGACCAGGATGCCCCGGCGCGCTGAAGCAGGCCGATGTTCACGCCATAGCCCGCCGCACCTAGCGGCGAAGCCAGAAATGCAAAATCGGTCGCCAGCGTGATGGCGAAAGTGCGCAGAAAACTCACCTCGAATCCGAGCGCGGCCTGCATGAGATGCAGCTTGCCGGTCTTCGCCATCGCGCTGATTGCGGCGCTCACAGCAAGCGCGGCGAACACGTAGAGGGAGACATGACGCAACCCGGCGAACGCCGTGTGCGAATTGAGAACGAAAGGCGCGCCGGCGGCAAGGCCGATACCGGCAAGCGCCACCAACACTGCCGCTTTACGCGTATGAGATCTGATCAACAAAGGCCCCCGCAAGTGCAGCAAGGCCCTGCTTTCGCCGCGCAATGCAGCATGGAAGCGCTGTATCGCGTGTGAAATCGAGGCCGTCCGAGGCCTCATGATAACCACTCGACGCTGCGTTTTCGTGACTAGCGGCTAGCCACCAGCGGCGGTGGGGCGGGCGGAAACTGTCCCCATGCGGCCAGCACTTGCTGGATGCTTCTTGCATAGGCGTCGCGCTGCTTCGGCGATTCCGAGTGGTATGCGCCGATCGCGCGCCAGGTGTTGCCGTGTTTGACCATCTTCTGCTTCAGCAGCCAGGCGGCCACATAGACGTTCACGCACGGATCGGTCAACGCCCGATGCGGCACGCCCTCTCGCGCGAGGTCCCCGAAATGAATCGAATTGATCTGCAACTGGCCGACGTCGATCGAACCGTTCGCGTTCTGATGTATCGCGGTTGGGTCCCCCTTCGATTCGTACCATGCGACGGCGCGCAATACCCAGGGATTGACGCCCTGGTACGCGGCGGCCTGATTGAAGCAATCGTCCTCCGCGTGGGCCACAGCGGATATTGACAACCACGCCAGCGCAAAACAGAAGATTTTCAAGGACACGATTCATCCTTCCGCTTGATCACGATAAATCGCGATAAAAATTATTTGACCAGAGCCTGATCGATCTGCCTTTGCACGGAGTCGAGGTACGCATGCGAAGCATCGGACACGACGAGTCGGACGGGCGGCATTGGCGGCCCTCTGCGCTCCTGCATCTGGATCGGCACACGCGACTTCTTTCGATGCGTTGCCGGCCTCACCGGCAAGTCATCGTCCGCGCCGCTCGGCGGCGGCAGCATCGCGAGCGATGGCAACGGTGGATAAACCTTGTCCGCCGCGGCCGGGAGCGCCGCAGTAAGTGCACTGGCCGATTGCAGATCCGTTCCCGGCTGGCCCGCAAAGGCCGGCGCGGCCACCGTCAATAAGGTGGTCAACAAGGTGATCCGTAAGGTGATCCGTGAGCTGATTCGAAGCATCGCGATGGCCTCCTTCATTGCACCGTCCTGATCGACACGCTATAGGGCTGACCGAGGCCGGCGGTTCGATTTTCGAAGCTCACCTTCGACATGCGTTGCGCCGGTACGCCCTTCCATACCGCCTGGTTCACGTACGCGAAATCCTGCCCCAGCGCGGTGACCAGCACGACCGTGGACTGCTGCTGCGCGGCAGCCAATGCGCCTGCCCTGGCGAGCACGGCGGTGAGTTGCGGGTCGTGCGCGCCGAGCGCGTCCGGCGGAATCTCGAAGCTGATGACTTCGTTGGGCGCCTTGTCCGTGCGCGCGGCGTTCTGGGCAGGCATCTGTGCGCATCCGGCCAGCGCGAGAACGGCTACGAAAAACCACACCTGTCGCTTCACACCTGTCTCCAGTCAATCCCGTTGCTATAGCGGTGTTTTCGGCAAGCCAACGGGAAAGTTGATAGGCCGGAAACACGCCTGCGAAATTCAAAAAGAGTTACCTCAAGATCGGCGCAAACGATTGCTTCGGCGCTCGATGAAGCGTCGAACGAGGGGAAGTTGCCTCGCGTTTCGAGCGGTTTATTCGTAGGAGGATTGAGAGGCTGGAGACGCCGCGGAACACAATTCCGCGGGGGATGCGCGTATGAGATGGGCTGGCGGGCGTAGTGTGAGTCCACACCCCTTACTGTCTGTAAGCAAGCGGTTATCGGCTTACGTCGAAAGCGGCACGCGCTCCGGCTCGTCCGCATCGAACCACGCTGGATTGCGCTCGGCAATGGGACCGAGCGACACCAGAATCTCGCGCAGGTGGTTGCGCATCGCCTCTTCAGCGGCGCTCGGGTCATGCGCGCGAAGGCCGGCCAGAATCTTCGCATGCTGCCTGATCAGCAGATCGAGCGGCGAGACGTCAGGCAGGCTCAGATAGCGCACCCTATCCATCTGCGCCTTGATGTCCTGAATCGTTTCCCACGCCGCCGTGCAATCGATCGCCTGCGCAATCGCGTAATGGAACGCCTCGTCGAGCGCGAGGAAAGCAGCGGTGTCGTTCGATTTCGCCGCGAGCTTCTGGTCGCGAAGGTTGTCGGCGAGTGCTTGCAATTGCTCGTCGGAGATCGACACGGCGGCCTTGCGCACCACCGCCGTCTCGATCGCTTCGCGAATGAAGCGCCCTTCCCGCACCTGGCGCGGCGAAATGCGCTTCACAAAAGTGCCACGCTGCGGCAATACCTGAAGCACGCCCGCTTCGACCAACTTGATGAACGCCTCACGGACCGGCTGCCGCGACACCTGAAACATGTCGGACACTTCCTTCTCCGAGAGCGGCGTGCCCGGCACCATCTGACCGGCGAAAATCGCCTCGCGCAGCGCGCGGAAAATCTGTTTGCCGATCGGCTCGTGCGAGTCGAAAGAGACGCTAGCCGTCAGATCCGGAAGTTCGACGCGCGCGCCGGCCTGTACGCTCACGCGACGCCGTGTGCGAGGCGCGGCGAGTGCGGTATCGGAGGAGAGAGAAGACGCGTTGGCGCGGAGGTTCCTGGTCGGCATCGGGCAAAGCAGCGAATGAATAACAATGGAGTAGCGAGGGAAACGGCACACCGTGAATACTCACTCAGGTGCGCCGCACCATACTACCATGCACGTTTCATCTTCAACACCTCCACACGCGGCTCCCGAATCCACACCAGCGAACACACCGCGCCGAGCACGGCAATCGCACCCGCCAGCACGAATGCGCTGGTGTAATTACCATGCGTGGCTTCGACGATAAAGCCGGTCACCGCTGGTCCGATCACGCCGGCCAGATTCGCCAGCAAGTGTACAAAGCCACCCACGCCGCCGACGTGTTCGCGCGGCACGGTGTCCTGAATCACGGCCCAATACACCGCGCCCGTCACGTACAGGAAGAAGATCGACACCGACATCAGGGCGACCGCACTCTGCGTGCTGGCGACGCGCCCGGCCAACGCCACGCACACCGCCGCCGCGCCCAGACAGCTACCCAGCACGAGCTTGCGCGACAGCAGCGGCTTGCCGGTCAAGCGCAAGATGAAGTCCGAGATGAAGCCGCCCGCCGCGAGGCCGATACTGCCAAGCAACCACGGAATCACCGTGGCGAAACTCATATCGCGCAGACTCAGGTGATGCGCTTCGGTCAGATAGGTCGGGAACCACGACAGGAAGAAAAACAGTACGTAGTTGTATGAGAAGAACGCGAAGGCGGTCGCAAGAATGATTGGCTTGCGCAGGAAGTGCCGCAGGCCGAGCCTCTCGCCGTCGGCCGAATGCGCGATCGCCTGTTCGTCCGCCTGGCCGGCGCGGATGAGTTCGATCTCGTCAGGCGTGACGCGCGAATTTTCGTGCGGGTGTTCGGTCGTCGTTGCCGCCCAGAAGACGAGCCACAGAAGACCCAGCAGCATGATCGCGACAAAGGCCCAGCGCCAGCCGAACTGCACCGCCATGAAGCCGACCACCGGGCCCGCCAGCGCGCCGCCGAGCGGTGTGCCCGAACTGATCACGCCAATCGCGCTCGCGACTTCCTTGCGCGGGAACCAGTTGTTGACCATCTTGCTGTTCGACGAACTGAATGGACCTTCACCCATGCCGAACAACACGCGCAGCACGATCAGCGAACCGATGCCGCTTGCCAACGCGGTCGCGCCGCAGAATATCGACCACACGCCCATGGCGGTGCCGAATACGCGTTTCGCGCCGACCTTGTCCGACAGCACGCCGCCCACAAAATTGAACAGCGCATAGCCGATGAAAAAACTGCTGAACACAACGCCCATCTGCGCATGCGAGAAGTTCAGGTCTTTCTGGATCAGCGGTGCGGCAATCGACAGCGCCGCGCGGTCGAGGTAGTTGATGACGCCGGCCAGAAACAGCAGCGCGACAACAAACCAGCGTTGACTCTTGATCATCAGGTGTCTCCTTCGGGTCGCCTCTTGGCGGGCGTTCAAATAGCTCGAATAGTTTGATTGGTTTCGCCGGGCACTGCTGCCACGGCGGATATTCAGTCGAAAGTCAGATGCACCTTCATCGACTGAGAGCGGTCGAGCGCCACCTCGAACGCACAGTTCGCTTCGTTCATTGCGAACGCATGCGTCATCAGCGGCCTCAGGTCGACCTTGCCGGAGGCGATTTCATCGGCGGCGATGGCGTATTCATCCGTGAAGCGGAACGAGCCTTGATAGCGGAGTTCTTTCGACATCACCAGGTTCGCCGCCACCGGCGACTGGCCGGCCGGCAGATTACCCACCTGAATCACCGTGCCGCCCGCGCGCGCCGCACGCAACGCCGTATCGAGGCCGGCGGGACTGCCCGATGCCTCGATGACCACGTCGAACGTGCCGCGTTGTGCGTGCCATTGACCGACCGTCGAGCAGTCCACCGCGTTCACGGTCTGATCCGCGCCGAGTTGCCGCGCGACCTGCAACGCGCGATCCGAAAGATCCAGCGCAACCAGGCGATGCGCGCCGGCGCGGCGTGCCACGGTCAGCAAAATGCAGCCGATCGGCCCGCAACCCACCAGCAAGACGTTCGCGCCGACGAGCGAACCCGCCTGCTTCACCGCATGCAACGCGACGGCAAGCGGCTCGGCCATCGACGCCTGCGCAAAATCGACACCATCGGGCACAGGTATGCATTGCCGCGCCGCGACGACAATGTACTGACGGAACATGCCCTGCGTATGCGGGAACGTCGATGCACTGCCCATGAAGCGCATGCTCAGACAATGATTCGGCATCCCGACGATGCAAAAACGGCACGTCCCGCAAGCGAGTCCTGGATTCACGGCAACGCGCTGCCCAGGCGTCAGGCGGTGCTCCGCGCTCACACCCTCGCCGAGCGAATCGATCTCGCCGGCCACTTCATGTCCGAGGACGAACGGCTCGCGCACCGCGAAATCGCCGCTCCGGCCTTTGAAGTAGTACGACAGATCGGAACCGCAAATGCCGCCGGCACGCACGCGCACACGCACCTGGCCCGGACCGGGTTCGGGCGGATCGACTTCGTCGATGCGGATCAGTTTGGGTTCGTGAAGCACGGCTGCAAGCATGATGAACTCCGGTATGGCGAAGGTCGCGCGCTCAGTGCTGCGCAACGGAAGACGAAGATGAGGACGGGAACGCTTGCGCTGGGGTGCGCCCCTCCACCGGCTCGCCCCCGCTCCAGTCATGGAGATCGCCGCCGCGGCGCCGGGGCGCCGTTTCCGGCAAGGCAAAGAGCGAGGCGGCCGACACGATGCCGAGCACCGCCACGTAGAGGATCAACGCGAGCGAATTGCCATGCGTAGCCTGAATCAGTTTGACGGCCAGCAGCCCGAGCACGCCGCTGCCGAGCAACGAGCCGATTTGCCAGATCAGCGCGATACCACTGCAGCGCACGCGTGCCGGGAACAGTTCAGGGAACAGCGCCGCTTGCGGTGCATAGCAAAGACTGTGGCCCACACTAATGGCGAGAATCATCACGAGCTGGATTGCCGCGCGATTGCCGCTATCGATCGCCATGAAGAACGGCACCACCAGTGCCACGTGCAATAACGCGCCCGCAATGAAGGTTGGACGCCGCCCGATGCGATCGGACAACGCGCCAGCGAGCGGAATCGTCACAAGTTCGAGCGCCACCGCGACGATCACCGTTTCGAGCAGCATGCTTTGCGCGATGCCGTGTGCTTTGCCGTAGGCCAGCACGATCATCGTGTACATCGCAAAGGCGCAAGCCTCGATCAATTTGGCCCCGACACCTTTGACGATCGTCGGGCCGAACTGCCGCACTACTTCAACCACCGGGCGCGAAGCGACTGCCTTGGTCTGCTGGATCGTCGCAAAGATCGGCGACTCTTCGGTGCGCAAGCGGATATACAGGCCCACGGCGACCAGCAGCGCGCTGGCGAGAAACGGAATGCGCCAGCCCCAGTCGAGCAGTTGCGCCTGCGTCAAGGTTGCGCTCAGGAGCGCGAACAGACCCGAAGGAATCAGGAAACCGGCCGGCGCGCCGAGTTGCACGAGACTCGCGAAGAAGCCCCGCCGAGCAGGCGGTGCGTATTCCGCAGTGAGCAGCACCGCGCCCGCCTGCTCGCCGCCCACACCGAAGCCTTGCAGCACGCGAATCACGATCAGCGCGATCGGCGCCCAGATGCCGATCGACTGATAGTCCGGCAGCAAGCCGATCGCGAACGTCCCCAAACCGACAATCAGGATCGTCACGATCAAGGCCTTCTTTCGGCCGACGCGATCGCCGAAATGACCGAACACGATGCCGCCCAAGGGCCGCGCCAGAAAACCGACCGCGTAGGTGGCGAAGGCGGCAAGCGTGCCGATCAGCGGGTCGGCGGCGGGAAAGAATTTCTGGCCGAACACCAGCACGGCGGCGGTGCCGTAAACGAAGAAGTCGTAGTACTCAGCCGCGGTGCCAATGGTCGAGGCGAAGGCCACGCGGCGCAGCATGGCGGTGCTGGCCGGCGCGGCGGCTTGCGGACGTGCTGGGTTCACGCGTGTCTCCATGATTTTTTAGTAAGTTGGTTAAGGGTTGAGCGAAATCAGCTCACCAGTTCCACAGCGTCCCGTCTTCGAGACGCGCGACCGGCAGATAGGCCGGGTCGTAGGGATACCGCGCAGCCGCTGCTTCGTCGATATCGACGCCGTGGCCCGGGGCTTCGCCCGGATGCATCATGCCGCGATCGAAGCGCCATGCATGCGGGAATACGTCGAGTGCTTCCTGCGGGAAGCCCATGTATTCCTGCACGCCGAAATTCGGCACCCACAGATCGAAATGCAGCGCCGCGCCCATGCACACCGGCGACAGATCAGACGGCCCGTGGCAGCCGGTTCTCACCTGGTAGAGCGAAGCAAAATCCGCGATGCGCCGCAGATGCGTAATGCCGCCCGCGTGCGTCAAGGTTGCGCGGATATAGTCGATCAACTGCTCCTCGATCAACTGCTTGCAGTCCCAGATACTGTTGAAGACTTCGCCCACGGCGATCGGCGTCACGGTATGTTCACGAATCAGCCGGAAGCCGGCCTGGTTTTCGGCGGGCGTCGGGTCTTCCATCCAGAACAGACGATACGGTTCGACCGCTTTGCCCAAACGCGCGGCTTCGATCGGCGTCAAACGGTGATGGACGTCATGCAGCAAATGCGTATCGAAGCCGAACTTGTCGCGCACCGCATCGAAAAGCTTCGGCACGAAGTCGAGATACTTTTCCGACGACCAGCTCTGCTCCTCGACCGCGCCCTTGGTGGCCGGCTCGTACATGCCGCTGCCTTTCGACACGCCGTACACCGAGCGCATATTCGGCACGCCGCATTGAATGCGAATGGCCTGATAGCCGGCCTCGATGTGCTCGGCGTAACGGTCGAGCGCTTCGGGAATGTCGCGACCGGTGGCGTGGCCGTACACCATCACGCCGTCTCGTGAGGCGCCGCCGAGCAGCTTGTACAACGGCATACCCGTTACTTTGCCGAGAATGTCCCACAGCGCCATATCCACCGCGGCGATCGCCGTCATCGTGACCGGGCCGCGGCGCCAGTACGCGCCTTTGTAGAGGTATTGCCAGGTGTCTTCGATCCGGCCGGGATCGCGTCCGATCAGCAATGGGCAGACATGATCTTTCAGGTACGAAGCGACCGCCAGTTCGCGGCCGTTCAGCGTTGCATCGCCAATGCCGTGTACGCCCTCATCCGTGACGATTTTCAGCGTGACGAAATTGCGGCCCGGGCACGTGACGATCACATCGGCGCGAACGATCTTCATGACATCTTCCTTGCAGAAACAAGTTGTGAACCGCGTAAAACGGCGGCATGCGACTTGCTGTTTTTTCATGTCGGTTTCGAGCACGGGCTGAAGTTAAAAATCACCTTCATCGCCTGTCTCAAGCCGTTTGAACGATGCTACCATACAAGTATAGCGATACGTCAAATCAGGGTTTTCCCGCTGAACGGCGTCGTGCCGAAGCCTTTTTGGCTCTTTTCTTGTTACCTGGATTAGCTGGATTTCACGACATGATCTCTGCCGCCACCTTGCCCCGCCTCGTCCGCGAAGCACTGCCCACACTGCAAACCCATCTGCTGTCGCCGCAATGGCAGGAGCCGCGCATCGGTATCGTTCATCTGGGGATTGGCAACTTCCATCGCGCCCATCAGGCCCTCTATACGGAGGAGGCCATGATTGCCGCGGGCGGCGACTGGGGCATCTGTGGCGTCACACTGCAAGGCGACGTCGGCAAGCGCGACGCGCTGATGGAGCAGCAAGGGTTATATAGCGTGGTTGAACGTGGTCCGCATGGCGCCAGGGTGACGGTTGTGCGTGCGTTGCGCGAAGTGCTGGCCATGCCGCACGATCGCGCCGCCCTGTTCGCGCGCCTCGCGGATCCGCTAGTACGGATCGTCTCGTTGACCGTCACTGAAAAAGGCTATTGCCGCGACCCGAAAACCGGCGAGGTCGCGCTGGACGATCCCACCGTTGTGCACGATCTGACTAACCCGCTCGAACCGCGCACGGTGCCGGGCATTCTCGTCGCGGCATTGCGCGAGAGGCGCGACGGTGCGAACGGACAACCGTTCACGGTGCTCTCGTGCGACAACCTTTCCCATAACGGCGCCGCACTGCGCCAGGTAGTCTGTTCGTTCGCGCGGCAACTCGACCCTGAACTGGCCGACTGGATCGCCGCCAACGTTGCGTTTCCATCGACCATGGTCGACCGTATCGTGCCGGCCACCACCAGCGCCGAACGCGCCACCGTGGCCCACGCGATCGTTTATGAGGACGCCGCACCGGTGCCGTGCGAACCGTTCCGGCAATGGGTCATCGAAGATCGTTTTCCCGGGGGACGTCCTGCATGGGAAGCGGTTGGCGCGCAACTCGTCGACGATGTCACGCCGTTCGAACTGGCGAAGCTGCGCATGCTGAACGGCACGCACTCGACGCTGGCTTATCTGTCGATGCTCGGCGGCTTTGACACCGTCGACGCAGCGATCTCCCGCCCCACCATGCGCAATCTCATTCACGCGATGATGACGCAGGAAATCGCGCCGACGCTCACCATGCCCGCGTCATTCGACCTGCCCGCCTATCGGGACGCATTGCTCGAGCGCTATGCGAATCCGGCACTGAAACATCGCTGCGCGCAGATCGCGATGGACGGCAGCCAGAAGATTCCACCGCGCCTGCTCGCCACGATTGCGGCACGAATCGACGCGGGGCAATCGTTCACGCGTCTTGCGTTGGCGGTAGCGGCCTGGATGATGTTTTTGCGCGGCCATGCGGACGACGGCACGCGTTACGAAATCAGCGATCCGTTGGCCGCCAGATTGACGGTGCTCGCGGCATCCGCACAGGGCGAGCCGCAGGCGCTGATGGATGCATTGCTGTCGGTGCGCGACGTGTTTCCGGCCGATCTGGCTGCCCTTCCAGAGTTCAGAAAAACCCTTCGGCAGGCATTGCAGCTACTTCACGAAAACGGCGCACGGGGCGCCATTGCGGCCTCGCAATGACCGACTATTGTCGTGAGCGATTCAGGCCGTCGGCTCCGCCTCGCGGCCTTCCGTTGCCCCCTCGCTCGCCTGCTCCCGTTTCAGCTTGCGTGCTTCGATCACATCCCGATAGCGCAGATACGCACACCGTCCATCGGATTTGGCCGCATACATTGCTGCATCGGCATTGAGCAGCAGTTCTTCTGCCGTGGCGCCATCGTCCGGAAACTGGCTGATGCCGATGCTCGCGCCGACTGTCATGCTGTGTCCGTCGATCAGTAGTTCTTCGTTCAATGCGCCGATGATCCGCGAGGCAATCCCTGGTGCGGCCTCGGCGGAACGCGGCCCCTCGATCAACACGATGAACTCGTCACCGCCAAGGCGCGCGGCAACATCCGCCGAGCAAAGCACCTGCGTCAGCCGGTGCGCTACCGCGGCGAGCACTTTGTCCCCAATCGAATGGCCGAACTGATCGTTGATCTGCTTGAAGCGGTCGAGGTCGACGAACAGCACCGCCAGCCCTTCCTCACGCCGTGTCGCTTCCGCGATCGCCGCCTCGATTTTCTGCATGAACAACATGCGGTTCGGCAGGCCGGTCAGCCCGTCGTGAGTGGCGAGATGCACGAGCTCACGTTGCTTGTTATGCAGCACATCCATTTGCGACTTGATTTCGCGGCGCAGACGATCGAAACAGCGCGCGAGGATGCCGATCTCGTCGGTGCGTTTGAGCGGCAGCGTTTCCATCGCGTGCTCGGCGAACAGATGCGTCGCGGCGTACGCGAGAATGTGCAAAGGCTTGGTCAGGGCACGTGCGAACAGAATCGCCAGGAATAGCGCCAACACGCTGAAGATCAACACCATGCGGATGATTCTGTTGCCTAGCTGCGTGGCGCCGGATAGTACATCCTGGAGCGGTCTCGCGAGGCCAAGCACGATAAATCGGCTGCCCTCGGACGAGCCGAACGGCCTGCGCACGAAAGCGAGCACCTGGCCGGCCGCCTGCCCCGGCTGCACCAGACCGTTCAGCAGAACTTCACTTGTTGCCTGATCGAAGAGCGGCTTGGTGGCGGAAAAACTGTCCTGCATCAGAACGCGGCGCCCCTTGTCGAAACCGAACGTTTTCGAGGCGTCCGGATGGACCAGGAAATCGCCCCATTCGTTGGCGAGATAGAACCGATAGTCGCTCGGCAAATCGCTCTGCAACCGGTTGAGCAGGCCGGCCAGATCGATGTCGATAATGACGACGCCCACCACCGTTCCACTCGCGTCCGCGATCGGTGTGCCGAGCCGCAGTGTCGGTTTGCCCTCGGCGGCATGGGTACCGTACTCGTGATTCACCGTGATCGGCGAGGTGTAAATGCGCCCAGGCGAGAACGCCAGCGTGTCGAACACATACGCGAACTGCCCTTTTTCCTGCAGGCTGTTTCCCTCGACCCGCATCAGGCCGTCCGCGTCCCGGTCGAAACGGATCAGTTCGAGTCCGTAGTGCTTGCGGGTAATCAAGCGGATCTGCAGGTCCTCGGGGTGGTGAACCATGAAGCTGGCATACACCTGCGCCAGTTGTTCGCGCGGCGCATTTGCGCCAAGGCCGTTGTCGGTCTGCACGACGTTTGCCGTAGACGGCAGGCTCGCGAGCACCAGCGCGTCCGCGCCGACATCGTCGATCGCCGCGGAAAAGCGCTGGCCCAGCAGTTCCGTTGAAGTCAGCAAGCTTTGTCCGGCTTCGTTCACCAGCATCGTACGGTTGGCACGATACGTGTAATAACCGGTCGCGCCGGACGCGAGCACGCCAATGCATGCCAGCAGAATCGATAACTTGAAGGTCAAGCCGGGTCGTATCATCAAAAACGCTCCGACCTGTCGCCAGACACGATTCTGTTCCACAGTTCTTCGCGCCGTTGAATATCTTCCACCGGACCGATCCAGACGATGCGCGCCTTGTCGCCGTTTTCCGCCGGCGCCGTCAACGTGTTGGCGAGCCCCTGACGTTGCGTCAATAACGCGCTCACGTCCGGCTCCAGCATGTAATTGATCCACGCGAGTGCGAGCGGGCGATCTTTTGCGAAACGCGTCATCGACCAGCAGTCCAGCCAGGCGAGCACCCCTTCGTCGGGAATCACGTAGCCCACGTCGGCGCCGGCGCGACGCAACGATTCAACCTGCTGGGTGCCATAGTTGCCGAACATCAAGGCAACGTTATGCTGGATGAAGAACGCGGTCGCTTCTTCCGGCAGCGTGTAATAGGTCAGCAGGTTGCGGCGCAGATCGACGAGCTTGCGAGCGATCACGCGCATCTGCGTGGCATCGAGCTGGAACGGATGGGGATAGCCAAGCGCCAGCGCGGTGAACGAGAAATTATGCTGGGCGCTATCGAAGTCCAGAACCTTGCCGCGGTAACGCGGGTTCCACAATTCGCGCATCGAGCGCGGCGCAATAGCGATCTGCTTGCGGTCATAGATCAGTCCCATCGACGAATACGTGAATGGAATGGCGTACACATGACCTGCCGAGGTCAGCCCTTCAATCGACGACAGCGCCTGAAACCGCGGCAACTGTTTTTTCGTATTCGGCAAACTGGCAAGATCGAGCGGCGCCAGCAGATTCGCGCGGGTATAGCGCTCGATTTCAGCCGTATTCGCCGCGAGCACATCGAACTGCGGCGTACCCTGGGCATGCATCCGCGCCCATAGCGCCTCGTCGGAAGCGACCCACGTGACTTCGACCTTCGCGTTGTAGCGCGCTTCGAAAGTCTTGACGACATCGGCGTCCGCATAACCGGGCCATGCCAGTACGCGCAACACGTTGCCCGCTGCCACAACGGGTGCCGACGACAAAAGGCTGCAGCAGAAAACGGCGCTGATCAGCAGCGTCAAAAACCCGGAAACGCCGCGCCGGCGCAACGAATTCGCGCGTGTTGCCGCGACTGCAATTCGACGCGGGAGCGATGGTTTGAAACAGCGCATTTCATCTGCCATCGAAATCGTGTGCATATACAACACCACTTAGCAGAAGGCCATAAAGACGAACGCAAACAGGCGCGCGGTGATTAACCGTGCACGTCGTGCTCGATGACTTTGATCAGACAGATACGGATACGCCCGCCCGCTGCGAAGACAGGCATGCGGAGCGTAAATAATAGCGCCAAGCAATGCATTTTTGGTTCCGGCCCCGTCCCAATCGAGAAAAACAACTCGTCAGACCTGATTTAACAAATGCGCTCATCTGCATTTAACGGTAGTTCATGCGAAATCTTTAACTCATAGACAGCCAATTGAAACAATCGCGAACGTTGTAATAATCCGCAATAGGCGCTGGTAAATAGCGACATTTTCAATGCTGGTTTGGCCGCCACAACGCATCATGCGAAGTGCTGGGAAGTGCTGGGGCAAAAACGCCACCATTAGCCAACTTCATTACGACACCGTTACAAAGCAACAGGCAGCGTACCGGGGCCATGCAATCCGCATGACGGCGCCGTCGAATCCCCACCACATTCAAGCTTTAGAAGCTATTGCCATCCGCCATCCGGTGTTTCACTAGCTACCCAATCTTTTTGAACTGATAAGCTTGGCGCGCGCTGCTGGCCGCCCCGGCCGGCAGCTTCAACCCAAGCCTGGTCGTGAGTCGCGCCAGGTGTCCCGCAGCGGCACAACCGCATGCGGGAGTATTTGAACTACACCGAGGAGTTAAACAGTGAAAAAACTGCTAGCGGCTTTGACGGTTGCTCTGCTTGCCACCGTCTCGATTGGCGCACACGCTAAAGATTGGTCGACTATCCGTTTCGGCGTTGACGCCAGCTACCCCCCGTTTGAGTCGAAAGGCTCGGACGGCAAGCTCGCGGGCTTCGACATCGACCTCGGCAATGAAATCTGCACGCGCCTGAAGGCCAAGTGCGTGTGGGTCGAAAACGACTTCGACGGGATGATCCCGGCCCTGAAGGCGAAGAAGTTCGACGGCGTGCTGTCGTCGATGTCCATGACGCCGCAACGCGCAGAGCAGATCGCCTTCTCGGCGAAGCTGTTCAACACGCCGACGCGCCTCGTCGCGAAGAAGGGTTCGGGCATCCTGCCGACCGCCGATTCGCTCAAGGGCAAGTCGGTTGGCGTCGAGCAAGGCACGATCCAGGAAACGTACGCGAAGACCTACTGGGAACCGAAGGGCGCGAAGGTCGTGCCGTATCAGAACCAGGATCAGGTCTACGCAGACTTGCTGTCGGGCCGTCTGGACGCAGCACTGCAAGATGCGGTGCAAGCTGAAATCGGCTTCCTGAAGACGCCGCGCGGCGCGGGCTTCGACTTCGTCGGCAAGGACATCGACGATCCGAAGATCCTCGGCAACGGCGCAGGCATCGGCATGCGTAAGGAAGACACCGATCTGAAGGCGAAGGTCGACAAGGCAATCGCCGACATCATCAAGGACGGTACGTACAAGAAGCTCGAGAAGAAGTATTTCGACTTCGACGTGTACGGCAGCTAAGCCGGCGAGGCGCGTCTGACGGCGCGCTTGCGGGCTTGCAAAGAACGGGCTCCGCGTCATGCGGAGCCCGTTTCATTTGCGAAGCCGCTTTGCCGCGCCGCCCGGACGGCGATCGAACCGGACAGGACTGCCCGCGCGCCGCGCGCGATCTCCGACCTCCGATCACGCCGCATAAGACCACGCGCCGCCTCATATCGGCTAAGATCGTGCGACCGCGGCGCCGCGAACGAGCCCGCCAATGACCGGCCGTGAAGCACCCTTTCTCCCTGTAATCAACGACATAGCGTGGCACGCCCCACTTGCCCGCGAATTCGAAAACCATGCAAACCCAAACCCATCCGCTGATTGCCCCGACGCTCGGCACCGCCCGTAATCTGACGAGTTTTCACTATGGTCCTGGCGGCGGGCAGAAGATTTACATCCAGTCGTCGCTGCATGCCGACGAGTTGCCTGGCATGCTGGTCTCCTGGGCGTTGCGCCGCAAGCTCGCGGCGCTGGAAGCCGCCGGCAAGATGCGCGGCGAAGTCGTGATCGTGCCGGTGGCCAATCCGATCGGTCTGAACCAGCACTTTCTCGGCCATTTGACGGGCCGCTTCGAGACCAACAGCGCGCAGAACTTCAACCGCAATTTCTACGAACTGGCGGCGCTGATTCAGCCCGGCATCGAAGCGCGTCTGACCGACAACGTCGACGCCAATCGCACGGCCATCCGCGCGGCGATGCGTGAAGCGCTCGACGCGCAAAAGCCGGAAACCGAACTCGAATCGCAACGGCTGGCGCTGCAAAAGCTCTCCTATGACGCCGATGTCGTGCTCGACCTGCACTGCGACTGGGAAGCCGCGATGCACCTGTACACGAATCCGGACCTGTGGTCGGAAGTCGAGCCGCTCGCCTGCTATCTGGACGCCAAGGCGTCGCTGCTGGCGCTGAATTCGGTGGGCAATCCGTTCGACGAAATCCACAGCTTCTGCTGGTCGGATCTGCGCGGCCGTTACGGCGACCGTTTCCCGATTCCGAACGGTTCGATCTCGGTCACGATCGAACTGCGCGGTCAACGCGAAGTCTCGTACGAGTACGCCGAACACGACGCCCAGGCGATCATCGAGTACCTGACCATGCGTGGC
Source organism: Paraburkholderia haematera (assembly GCF_905220975.1). Lineage (GTDB taxonomy): Bacteria > Pseudomonadota > Gammaproteobacteria > Burkholderiales > Burkholderiaceae > Paraburkholderia > Paraburkholderia haematera. The sequence goes on from NZ_CAJNBK010000008.1 coordinate 73,822, forward strand.
GTGATCGACGGCACACCGGCGCCGCTGCCGGCGCTCGAATTCGCCGCGACGCCTCTGGCCGGCGCAGAGCCGATCGTCGCGCCGATCAGCGGCGTGCTGGTGTACCGCTGCGAAGTCGGCAGTTGGGTCGATGTCGGCCATGAGATCGCCGATATCGTCGATCCGTTGACCGATCGTGTCGTGACCCTGAAGAGCAGCGTGGCGGGCGTGCTGTACGCACGGCATTTGACGCGCTTCGCGACGGCCGGGCTGGAATTCGCGCGCATTGCCGGTGCGAAGGCGTTCAGAAGCGGGTCGTTGTTGAGCAACTAAGGAGCAGACGGCCGGCGCGTACAGCTTCGGCCTGAACGCCAACGACTTCGGCACGTCGGGCACGGCGAACAATTGGTGGGCGCCCCGGGTGGGCGCTCCGGGTGGGTGTGCGGCACCGGTTTTGAATCGCGTGCGACTTTGCGGGCAGCATGAGCGGCGCGGGTCACTTAGCATCACCCACGACAGTGATCCATGATCCAAAGTGAACTATGGATTCATGCCAGCCGAGAATCCGCTCAAAAAGACAATCGGCTCAAATCATCCGAATCGGCTCATATTTTCGAGCCGCTCATCGTGCCGATCCTGAGTTGTTTATCGTCGGCATGCGCAAACGTTGCCGTCAGCGAAACGGCGGCGATAGTGGGCAGATTCTGAATGATTTTGCGGCGTTGCATGCAGCCGATGCACCCGAAAACCCATCGTTTTTCACGCGTTCATATCCACGATCTGGAAAAAGCTTATGAGCGGCGTGCCTTGCGTGATTTCAACCAGCGACGCTATGTGAGTGTCGCGCCGGCGCTACAGATTCCAAAAATAAGCAAAGCTGTCACATACCTTACTCTGCATTCCCTTAAATTTCGGGCCATCGCACGACCTTGCCAGAGAGCCGGCGTGGCGATCGCTTAATTTTTAATCGGAGAATTGTCTTGAATAAGAAAGTATTTGCCGCCGCTACTCTCGCCGCCTTCGCCAGTGCCGCCCACGCGCAAAGCAGCGTCACGCTGTATGGCCTGATTGATGCCGGTATCAGCTACGTGAACAACTCGAAGACCTCGACCGGTCACGACAACCTCTTCAAGTATGACGACGGTGTTGCTCAAGGCAGCCGTTGGGGCCTGCGCGGCACCGAAGACCTCGGTGGCGGCCTGAAGGCGCTGTTCGTGTTGGAAAGCGGCTTCAACAGCGGCAACGGCACGCTCGGCCAGGGCGGCGCACTGTTCGGCCGTCAGGCATTTGTCGGTCTGTCGCAGAACAACGTCGGTTCGCTGACGTTCGGTCGTCAGTATTCGTTTTCGACGGATTATCTGGGCGGCAACTACTCGACTGGTGGCCAAACCGTCGCGGGTAACTACGCTTACCACATCAATGACGTCGACCAACTGACTTCGAGCCGCATCAACAACTCGGTCAAGTTCAGCAGCGCGAATTTCGCGGGCCTGACCTTCGGCGCGATGTACGGCTTCTCGAACACGGCTGGCGCCTTCGCCGGCGTGCCGGGCAGCGGCACGGCCGCGGCACCGGTCTCAGGTTCGTCGCGTGCATACAGCTTCGGCCTGAACTACGCAAACGGCCCGTTCGGCGTGGGCGCAGCGTACACGGACATCCGCTACCCGGGCCAGTCGACGCCGGCTTTCTCGACGTCGATGGCTAACGTGACGTTCCCGACGATCGGCACGGGCCAGATCCAGGATCTGCGCACGTTCGGCGTTGGCGGCCGCTACGCAATCGGCGCAGCGACGCTGTGGGCACTGTACACGAACACGCGCCTCGCACCGATCACGGGCAGCGCGACCACGTTCGCTGCATACGAAGCGGGCGCGAAGTACGCGTTCACGCCGGCGCTGACGGCGGGTGCAGGCTACACGTACATGCACCTGAGCGACGCCAACACGGGCCACTGGAACCAGGTGGACCTGAGCGTCGACTACGCGCTGAGCAAGCGTACGGACGTGTATGCACTGGGTATCTACCAGATCGCTGCTGGCCAGGTCGGCAAGACGAATCTGCAAGCGCAGATCGGTTCAAGCACGAGCTACTTCAGCACATCGGGCACGGGTGCGGACAACCAACTGGCGTTCCGCGTCGGTATCCGTCATAAGTTCTAAGCACGCTTTACCCTTGTCGGCGAAGAACGCGAGTTCCTTGCCGACCGGAGGTTCTGGAAAACGCCCTACGGGGCGTTTTTCTTTTGAGGATCGGTTTTTCAGGCACCGGTGTTGACGCAACCCTGTGTTGCGACGCCCGGCTACTTCCAGTGCGGCCACCGCATCTGGTACGCTGCGCCCTTTGCTACCGCTTGCATTGGACTCGATGGAAACCCCTTTCAACGACCGCGGCGTGTCGGTCACGCGTAACGCACTCTCGTCGGCCGGCCAGGTCTTTCCGCTTGGCGACATCGTCGACGTGCAAGTCGTCACCGTGCAGAAAAACAAACTCCTGCCGCGCGCAATCTCGCTCGCTGGACTCCTGGGCGCTATTTTCGGCGGGATATTTCGCTCCCCCGTCGGCATGGTATGCGGCACGATGCTGATCGTGGTCGGCTGGCTCACGTGGGCGACTCAGGACATCACGCATCGCTTGATGGTGCAGACCGGGAATGGCTTGCGCGAAGCGCTCATGAGCACCGACCGCGAATTCGTCGAGCGCGTCGCCGCTGCCGTGCATGATGCGAAGGCAGCCGCCGCGCGCCGCGCTTGAGTGGCGCCGTTCGCCGCGCGCCGCACGCCGCGTTAACACAATTTTGATTCGCGGCCCGGCAGCTTTTGCATGTCGTTGAGGCGCGCGCCTCTACAGTGGTTGGGTGTCAACAACGCGCGCCGCCTCGCCGAATCGGCGCAACCATGATGCTTACGTCCGTAGCAACGTCTCAAATCTCCGCCCCGCGCACGTCGCGCGAACCACGCATTCGCCGCCGCACGCATGTCGTCGTCCCGCTCGTCATCATCGACGTCACGGTGCCCGGCACTTCGTCGGCAAGCGGACGGCGCGCATTGCATGCCGCCCTCGGAGACGATCTGCGTCTCTATGTCGTTACCGTCGACAATCAGCACGAGCGCGTGGGCTTTCGTGTCGAAGTCACCTCGCGCTCGCTTGATGATGTAATCGGCCTGCTGACGGCCACCCTCGATCGCGCCACGCTCGGCCGCGCCCAGGCCACCGTGATTCGCCGCCCGCGCGACTATTGACGTAGATCAATGCTTGCACCGGCAACTTGCTAGCCGCCGCCCAAACCTTTACACATCTTTGCAATTGCCCGCGGGTGCCCGTGTAGAGTCGCCGCTCCTGTTATCGCGTGTTCCCTCCCGCAGGCTCCCGCAAGCGTCCCGGTTTCCCCGCCCACGCCGCGGCAATCCAGTGAGATTGCCGCCAGTGCTATCCGAGTTGTCCAACCCGCAGCTCAAGATGCATCGCCTTCGCCTGGGACCCGCCTTTTTGCAAAGCGTGATCCTATGTTCCTGTCGTCTCTCAATGCCGCGCGCCGGTGTGCCGGTCTTCATTTTCGTCTTCGTTTTTGTCGTCAGTTGCGTCGTTCAACCGCAGCGGCGCTGGTCACAGCCGGCGCGCTCGCCGCGCTGACCGGCTGCTCCGTTACCTTCCCCACCCCTACGCCGCCGGCCCCCAATGCCGCGCTGATCAACGGCGGCAACGACGGCCTGCTAATCCCGCTGCACGTGGAGCGTGCCGACGAAGATCACGCACGCCTCGGCCTGCCGGTCCAGCTCGACGGCAAGCCGGTGTACATGGCGTTCGACACAGGGACGCAAGGTGCGCGGGTGCTGAAGTCGGTGCTGCCGGGTTCGAACTATGCAAGCGCCGGCGGCGTGACTTCATTGTCATTCGCGAACGGCGTGGAGATTCTCGGCTCGGCCGTCAAGGTGCCGTTCAGCGTGGCCGGCACCACGCCAACGTCGATCGCCGTGCAAGCAGTGGACGTCGTGCGCTGCCTGCCGAACGCGCGGAAGTGCGTCGGCATGGACGGCTACACCGGTGAATTTGGCTGGGCATTTTCCGGCATTGTCGGCGTCGGCGCCGCGCAGCCGGACGATAGCTGCTGCACCCAACCGTTGCGCGCGTTGCCCGGCAACATCGGCCAACGTTATCTGGTGCACGCGAACTTCGCAAAGCCGTACGTGGTGTTGAGCCCTTCGAACGTCATCACAAAGGACTACACCATGGTGCCGATGACAATGTCGAAAGACGGCACGGCGCAATGGCCGAGAGGCTGCGTGAATGTGGGCGGCAAGATGACCTTCTGTGCGCCGCTGGTGTTCGCAACCGGCAGCACCGGCATGATTCGTATCGAGATGGACAAAGCACCCAACTGGGCCGGTGACGGCGATGTCGGCAGCGTGCTCGATCAGGGCAACTATGAGACGGCAATCGGCACGGGATCATGGGTGCACCGTTACGAGAAAGCCCAGATCACGATCGTCAAGGCCAAGCCGGACGCGAACCGGATCGTGGTCGGATTGATGGCCATGCAGAACATCGACGTGCTGTTCGATTTCCCGCGCGGGCAGTTCGGTTTGCATGCAGCACAGGAGAGCGAACGATTCGCCCCGTGATGTCCAGCTATCGATAAAAAAGGCCGTGCGAAAAATTCGCACGGCCTTTTTCATTTGAGCAAGCGCCTCAAACGCGCTCGCATCACTCCATACTGAGCGGATTCACATGCCAGATATCGCGCGCATATTCGGCGATGGTGCGGTCCGACGAAAACTGTCCCATGCCCGCAACGTTCTCGATTGCGCTCCCGGTCCACGCGCGCTTGTCGACGAAACGCGCATCCACCTCGTCCTGCGCTTTCGCAAACGCGGCGAAATCGGCGAGCACCATATAGTGATCGCCCCAATCCACCAACGTATGGAAGATGTCCGAGAAGCGCAGTGGATCGTCCGGCGAGAAGAAGCCCGTGCGGATCTGGTCGAGGGCCATACGCAGTTCGGGATTCTCCTCGTACACATGCCGCGGCCGGTAACCGGTGGCGCGCAGGCTGTCCACTTCGTCAGCGGTATGGCCGAAGATAAAAATGTTGTCGCGCCCCACCGCGTCGCAGATCTCGATGTTGGCGCCGTCCATCGTGCCGATCGTCAACGCGCCGTTCAGTGCGAGTTTCATATTCCCGGTGCCTGATGCCTCGGTGCCGGCCATTGAAATCTGCTCCGACAGATCGGCCGCCGGAATGATCAACTCGGCCACGCTCACGCCGTAATTCGGCACGAACACCACCTTCAGACGATCGCCGATCAACGGGTCGTGATTGACCTTCTCGCTCACATCGCCGATCAGCTTGATGATCGTCTTCGCCATGCGATACGCGGAAGCTGCCTTGCCGGCGAACATCACTACGCGCGGCACCCAATCGCGCTCCGGATTCGCGCGGATCTGGTTATAGCGCACGATCACGTGCAGCACGTTCAGCAACTGCCGCTTGTATTCGTGAATACGCTTGACCTGAAGATCGAACAACGCATCGGGATCGAAACTCATTTTGGTGTGATGCGCGAGCCGTTGCACGAGCCGCAGTTTGTTCTGCCGCTTCGCTTCATGAAAAGCGTCGATGAACGCGCTGTCGTTGCGCAGCGCGCGCAGTTGCTCCAGCTCGAACAGATTGCTGCGCCAATGCTTGCCAATCTGCTGATCGATCAGCGACGACAGCGACGGACTTGCCTGCGCCAGCCAGCGCCGCGGCGTGATGCCATTGGTGACGTTGGTAAAACGTTCCGGATAGAGGCGCGCGAAGTCGGCGAAAATATCGCGCGTCATGAGTTGCGAATGCAGCTTCGATACGCCATTCACCTTGTGACTCGCGACGATCGCCAGGTAGGCCATCCGCACGCGCCGCTGGCCATATTCGTCGACCAGCGAAATGCGGCGGATCATCTCGCCGTCATGTCCCGATTGCTCGCTGACGTGCTTGAGAAACCCCGCATTGATCTCGAAGATGATCTCCAGATGGCGTGGCAAAAGGCGCGCAAGCATCTCGACGTCCCACGTTTCGAGCGCTTCGGGCATCAAGGTGTGGTTCGTGTACGAGAAGATCTTTGTGACGTGCTGCCATGCCTTGTCCCACGGCTGATGATGAACATCCACCAGCAAACGCATCAACTCCGGAATCGCCAGCACCGGGTGCGTATCGTTCAGATGCACCGCAACCTTTTCGGAGAAGCGCCCGAACGTGCTGTGCGTGCGCTGATAGCGGCGAATCAGATCCTGCATCGTCGCTGAAACAAAGAAGTACTCCTGACGCAGCCGCAACTCGCGGCCCGCCGGCGTCGAATCGTCCGGATAGAGCAGCCGCGACACGTTCTCCGACATGTTTTTGGTGTCGACCGCGTTGCGATAATCGCCGCGGTTGAACGCGCCGAGGTCGAGTTCGTCGGTTGCGCGCGCGGACCACAGGCGCAGCGTATTCGTCGCACTGGTCGCGTAACCCGGAATCACCGTGTCGTAGGCCGTGGCGTTCACATGCTCGGTGTCGATCCACTCGACATGCTCGTTACGCTGCACCGTGCGCCCGCCGAAATGCACCATGTACTTGATCTCGGGCCGCGGAAACTCCCACGGATTGCCCGCGCGCAGCCAGTAGTCCGGCGCTTCGACCTGCTCGCCGTCGACGATCTCCTGGCGGAACATGCCGTATTCGTAACGGATACCGTAGCCGAAACCCGGAATGCCGAGCGTCGCCATCGAATCGAGAAAACAGGCGGCGAGCCGCCCGAGACCGCCGTTGCCGAGGGCCGCGTCCGGCTCGATATTGACCAGCATGTCCATGTCGACGCCGAGACTCGCGAGCGCTTCCTTCATCTGATCGTGAATGCCAAGCGCGAGCAACGCGTTCGTGAACGTGCGGCCGATCAGGAATTCCATCGACAGGTAGTAGACGCGTTTGACGTCCTGTTCGTACTGCAGGCGCGTGGTCTTCATCCAGCGCGCAACCAGCCGGTCACGCACCGCGAGCGCCGCGGCGTGCAGCCAGTCATGCGGGTGAGCCGTGACGGCGTCCTTGCCGACGCCGTACATCATGCGATTGGAAATTGAGCGCCGTAGCGCGTCGACGGTACTGTTGAGCTGGTCGAATTCCAGATCGACGGCTGTCATCGAAGCCTCCGGGGAAAAACGACGCGACATACGCGAACCGCATAGATGACGGACGGGAGGCGCGTGCCGGTCAGGCGGGTTAACAAACAGAGTACGACATTTTACGGCCCTCGGACATCGGCGAGCGCGAGCGGGTGCTCACGCACATGCCATGCCCGCCGACGCGCGGCGTTTCACGGGTTTTGCGCACGTGCGCGGTGCAAACGGCCTGCACGCAGCACTGCGCGCGTGCATCGGCGCGCAAAACAGGCAAACGACGTCAAGCGGTGAAAGCGGCCTGCATGGGAGAGATAGCACGATTATCTTGTTCGACGTGTGACCCGCCGATGAACAGGTTGACCGGTTCGATATGTGGTCAAATCGGCGCGCCTCATCTGCTGAACGGTCATGCCGAAGTGGCGCGCGATAGCGCGATCGCGCGACACCCCGACACCGCGCCGGTTCAAAGGCGCCATCCGGGCTTGACCGTTAGTTGCATTGTGAGCGCTAGTCAAAGCGCCCCGTCCTGCTGACCGCCCAGCACGATTTCCACGTCTCTGTAACAATCGCACCATTCGCCGCGCGAGCCGCCCTGCCCCCGGGACTCAGGCCCACGCGCTTCACGCCACACAACCCTGCCGCTTGCGCGCCGCGCTGTCCCTCCGCAGCGCCGGCGCTGCGGCATGCATAACCCGACGAGCCACGCCTTGTCCGACAAACCCAGCGTCACCGCCACCCCGACCTTTCCGGCGGACGGCCCGATGAGCGCCGCCAATCGCCGTGCGATGGTCGCGATCATGCTCGCGGTCGCGCTCGCCACGCTCGATACCGCGATCGCCAACACGGCCCTGCCCGCCATCGCCGCGGATCTGCACGCCGCGCCCGCGGCGTCGGTGTGGATCATCAACGCCTACCAGCTCGCGATGGTCGCGACGTTGCTGCCGCTCGCCGCGCTCGGCGATATCGTTGGGCATCGCAGGATTTATATCTGCGGCATTGCGCTGTTCACACTGGCGTCGCTGGCGTGCTCGCTCGCGTCCACACTGCCGATGCTCGCCGCCGCGCGCGTGCTGCAAGGTCTCGGCGCGAGCGCGATCATGAGCGTCAACACGGCATTGATCCGTTATCTGTATCCGCCGCATCGGCTCGGACGAGGCCTCGGCACTAACGCATTGATCGTCGGCGTATCGTTCGCGGTCGGTCCGACGGTGGCGTCGCTGATTCTGTCGGTTGCCGCATGGCCGTGGCTGTTCGCGGTCAACGTGCCGCTCGGCCTGCTGGCATTGACCTTCGCATGGCCCGCGCTGCCGTACACCGAGCGCGGCAAACACAACTTCGACCCGATTGCGGCGCTCCTCAACGTGATCACGTTCGCCGCGCTGATCTTCGCGCTCGGCGAAGCAGCCCAGCGTGCCTCGACCCAATTGGTGCTGAGCGCGGCCGCGATCGCCGTGACGTTCGGTGTATTGCTGATTCGCCGTGAAGCCGGCCACCCCGCACCGATGCTACCCGTCGATCTGTTCAGGCGGCCGGTGTTCGCGTTGTCCGCGGTGACCGCGGTGTGCTCGTTCGCCGCGCAAGGGCTGGCGTTCGTGTCGCTGCCTTTCTACTTCGAGGATGTGCTGCATCGCAGCCAGGTCGAGACCGGTTTTCTGATGACGCCATGGCCCGTGGTGGTCGCGTTGGCCGCACCGCTGGCGGGCAGTCTGTCCGACCGCTATCCGCCGGGCTTGCTCGGTGCGATCGGCCTTGCGGTGATGTCGGCAGGGATGGCGTCGCTGGCGTTGCTGCCGGTGCATCCGCATGTGCTCGACATCGGCATCCGCATGGCGGTTTGCGGCGCGGGCTTTGGCTTCTTCCAGTCGCCCAACCTGAAGGCTTTGATGGCGAGCGCGCCGCCCGAACGCAGCGGCGGCGCCAGCGGCATCGTCGCGACCGCCCGGCTGCTCGGACAGACCACCGGCGCTGCGCTGGTCGCGCTGAGCTTCGGCATCGCCGGGCGGCATGGACCGACGCTCGCACTCAGCGCCGGCGCCTTCTTTGCCGGCGCGGCGAGCCTCGCGAGCGGACTGCGGCTGTTCGCGCCGTCGCACCGCTCGAGCTTGCCCGTGAAAGCGTCGGCGGAATAAACAAAGCGAGCGCACTGTCACAGCAGTGCGCTCGCTTTTTTAACCGCTCCTGCAAGACTGGTTTTCAGCGCTGGCCTTCCCGTTGCGCCCAGCCCGCGTCCGCGCTGAATCCTGCCGTTCGATCGATCAATGCGCGGCGAAATACCCCTTCACTGCGGCGATAAACGTATCGATGTCCGCACGCGACACATCCTTATGCGTGACGAAGCGCGACGCGTAAAGCATTTGCGTGAGGATGCCACGCTCCTTGAGCCACGCTTCGAGCGGCGCGCAATGCTGCTGCGGAAACTGCACGAACACCATATTGGTCGCGATGGACTGCACCTTGACGTGGTCGATCGCTTCCAGACCGGCCGCCAGATGCGCGGCGTTCGCGTGATCGTCGGCGAGACGCTCGACGTTGTGATCCAGCGCGTAGAGGCAGGCCGCCGCCAGTACGCCGGCCTGGCGCATTCCGCCGCCCAGCACCTTGCGCCAGCGATGCGCCACATCGATCAGCGCCTGGCTGCCGACCAATACCGAGCCGACCGGCGCGCCCAGACCCTTCGAAAAACAGATCGAGACCGAGTCGAACAGCTCGCACAGCGCCGCGACCGGCTTGCCCGATGCAACCGCCGCGTTGTAGACCCGCGCGCCGTCGAGGTGAGCCGACAAGCCGTGCCGGCGCGCGAGGCCCACCGCCTCGTCGACATAACCGGCCGGCAGCACCTTGCCGCCGATGGTGTTTTCCAGCGCCAGCAGCCGCGTGCGCGCGAAGTGGTTATCGATCGGCTTGATCGCGGCGGCGATCTTCTCGAGGGGGATCGAACCGTCGGCGGCATTCTCGAGCGGCTGCGGCTGGATGCTGCCCAGCACCGCTGCGCCGCCGCCTTCGTACTTATAGGTGTGCGCCAACTGGCCGACGATGTATTCGTCGCCGCGCGCGCAATGCGCCATTAACGCCGCCAGATTGCTTTGCGTGCCGCTCGGGAAGAACAGGCCGGCTTCCTTGCCGGCGCGCTCCGCGACCGTTGCTTGCAGACGCAGCACGGTTGGGTCGTCGCCCCAGACGTCGTCGCCCACTTCGGCGGCCGACATGGCCGCGAGCATGGCCGGAGTCGGACGGGTTACGGTGTCGCTGCGCAAATCGATCATGGTGAGAACCTTGGGTGTCCCAGTTTGGGTAGAAATGGCATCATCCGCCGGACTTCGGCAGCCACGCAAGCGGATCGACCGGCTGGCCGTTCTGGCGCACTTCGAACTGGATCGACGCCACGCCCCGGCTGTCCACGCCGACTTCGCCGATGGTCTGCCCTTGCGCGACAGCGTCGCCTTCCTTGACCAGCAGTGTGCTGTTCTGCCCGTAGGCGGTAATCAGCGAGTCGTCGTGTTTGATGATGATGAGCGGGCCGTACGCTTCGATTCCGGTACCCGCGTAAACCACCCGGCCGGTGGCGGCCGCCTTGACCGGATCGCCCGGATGGCCGCCGATCACGATGCCGTTCGACCTGCCCGGCGCAAAGGTTTTCAGCACCGGGCCACGCAACGGCCACAGCAACACGCCTTGCTGCGCAACGCCGGGCGCACCAGGCGTCGCCGCACCATTCTGGCCGGCGACATTGACCGGCGGTGTCACCACGCTGCCCGACGCCATCGGCGGAGCCACCCGCAGCACCTGTCCCGGATTGACGGCCGCATTCGACGCAAGTCCGTTCCACGCCGCAATCTCCTGCGGCTTACGGCCGTACGCCGACGCAATGCCAGCCACCGTGTCACCCGGATTCGCGCGGTAGTAACCGGCCGGCACAGGGACCGTGGCAAGGGTAGTCGGGCGGGACGGCGCGCTGCTGTAGAACGGCGTACTTTCCCACGGCATTGTCGTACAGCCGCTGAACATCACGCCGAGTGTCGCCGAGATCAGCAACCGGGTCGCCGTGAAATGCCATTGTCTTGTCATGTGATTTTCCTCGACACTTTGATTCAATCGGATTCAATCAGCCCAAGCATGTGCCGTGCCGTCCGGTGCGGGCGTCACGGCGATATCCATTATGCCGCCGTGCGCATCGGCACAAGGCTTCGACGCGGCATGGGCCAGGAAACCGTCAGACACTGCCCTCGGCCTCGACCACCAGAATGCGCGCCACGCCAATCGGATGCGCGACATGTTCGGTGCCCACCGACGCGTAAAACACATCGCCCGTTTCCAGAATCGCCGACTGTTCAACGCCGCCTTCCCGGTAGCGCATCTCCACGCGGCCGTCGAGGACGGCGAACACCTCCTCGCCGTCGTTGACGTGCCACTTGTACGGCTGGTCGGTCCAATGCAGGCGTGTCGTAATGCCACGCATGTTGGCGATATCGAGCGCGCCCCAGGGACGCGTCGCGGTGAAGCTCTTGCTGCGAATGATCTTCATGGCGGATAACGGGTTGAGAAACAGATGCAGCCGACGACGCGTTATCCGTGCCGCATACCGAACTACCCGGCCCGTCGGGATTACGCGTTTCGACTGCGCCCATTATAGGTGCTGCGGCAGACCCAACCGCCGGTACGGGGCTGCGCGAGCGCATTCGTGTGACTATTGAATCCTTTGAACCCTCGCCTATACTCAGTCATGCTGCCGGAACGCGCCGTACGCAAACGCCTGGATCCTGCAAGGAGTTGGGAATGAACAAAGCCACGTTTCTGGCCGTGCAGCTCAATGTCGACGACGTTGCGGCGTCGCCCGGTTTGGTCGAGTTGCTGAACACGCACCTGGTTTTCGCGGCAGATGTTGCCGAAGCCGCCGACGCGCTGGTCCAGCTGGCCAGCATCGCGGGATTGTCGAGCGGCGTCGAAGCCAGCGTCGAGATTCCGGCTCTGGCGATCGAGCGGCTGCGCGAGGCGCTCGACAATCTCAGCGGTTACGACGAATCCTGGCTGCTTGCGCTGGAACCAAGCCGCGCGTTGTTCGACGAAATCGGCCGCCGGCATCGCACGCTGCATTAAAGCTGCGCTCGCGGACACGCATCCGCGCTGCGCGCACCCCGGCGCTCACCGCCAAGCGCCGCCGGTCCGCCACTTTTCGCTCACCGCCTGAACCGCCAGAGTGTCCGGCATGCTTGACCGTCGGCGCCGACTGAAGGTTTCGGGCGAGTCAACTGGAGGAACCGCCGTGAAAAGTCTCCTGAACCGCCGCAGCGTGCTGGCAGGCCCATCGCATCTCGTGCAGATTGCGCGAGAGCACGCCGCCGGTCCCGTATCGCCCGACGAAAGCGAAGAAGCGGCGCTGGCGGCGGCCGGGGTCACGCCCGCTGCCGCTCCTGCCGAACCCGCCGCGCCGAGCGCCGAGCCGGCGCGGCCGGTGACGACGCTGCGGCCGGTGCCGGTGGTGCCCTCGCCGGTGAGCGCGCGCGGCGTGCAGATGGCCGACACCGCCGAAATCGAATGGCTCGCCGAGGAAGAAGCGCTGACGCCGTTCCGCGTATTCCGCAGCTTCGCCTATTCGGTCAGCCTGCTGTTCCACGCGAAGGAACTGGCGTACTACGTCGCGCTGTATCAGGATGGCTCGCTGTGGCGCGCGCTCAAAGCCGCCGACCTCGAAGCCGCGGAAACGGCCTTCCATCACTTCGAGGAACAGGCGACGCGGCTCTCGGAGGGTGAAACGCGCCGTGCCCAACTCGAGGCGCAGAACGAACAGCTTGCGCGCATGATCGCGCGCTCCGAATCACAGGCCGAACGGCTGCGCACGGATCTGCAACGGCGCGGCGCGCAGGAACAGGCGGTGTCGAACCGGCAGCATCAGGTGCGCAAGGACGTGTCGCAACTGGAAGCGCAACGCGTGGCCGCGCAAGCGCATCTGAACAAGGCGCATCGGCAGATTCACCAGCTCAATCTCACCAGCAACGAAGGGATTCCCCATCTGCCGAACCGTTGATGCATGCCTTGCAATTCAATTGACGGCCAAGCAGCGCCGCACACGACAAAACGCCGCCCGGCAAAATCCGGGCGGCGTTTTTTTCTGTTTTTTTCCTTACCCGCCGCCAATCAGCCCGGCGGCGTTTCCATCAGCTTCGGCGCGAATTAGTTGCCGAAGTAGACCGAGTTACGGTCGTTGCCGCTCACCGGACGGCCGGCTTGCGAGCTGCCTGCGATCGGTGCGCCGTAGCCGCTGTTCACAGCTTGAACGGTGCCGTTCTGTGCATCGACACGAGCCTGTGCGGCTTGCAGGTTAGCCGGGTAGCTGATTTGATCGCTATTCGGGTTGTAACCCGCCTTTTCGAGTTGCACCAGTTGAGCGCGGACTTCAGCGCGCGTCACCGGCTGGTTCGATTGAGCAAACGAAGCAACAGGAGCAACCAGAGCTGCGGCGACGACAACTGCAGAGATAAGGGTCTTCATGATGTAAACCTCCAGAACTTGTATTTGATTCGCTTTGGGCTTCTTGTCCCGTAGCGCTTAAGTAGAAGTTTAGGAGCGTCGACATCTAGGGGAAACACCTAAAACAACGAAACTCTATTTCGAATTTCGCAACAGTAGACAGCCTGGTGGATTGGCTCGCTATCTGCCCAATAGTTTTCAGCAATAATTGCCCAGTCCGATTTCAATCGATCGCGCAGCCCGGTGCGCCTGACAACAAGCGCGCCGGGCCGCAATTCAAACGCTTAGCTCCAGTTCGCGTGGAAGCTGCCCGGCTTGTCGATACGCTCGAACGTATGCGCGCCGAAGAAATCGCGCTGTGCCTGCACCAGATTTGCCGGCAGCCGTTCCGAACGATACGCGTCGAAATACGCCACGGCCGAGGCGAATGCCGGCACCGGCACACCCGCATTGATCGCGGCAATCACGACCTCACGCAAAGCCGACTGATAGTTCTTCGCGATGTCGCGGAAGTACGGATCGAGCAGCAGATTGGCGATCGCCTTGTCTTTCGCATAGGCGTCCGTGATCTTCTGCAGGAAGCGGGCGCGAATGATACAACCGGCGCGGAAAATCTTGGCTATCGTGCCGTAATCGAGATCCCACTTGTACTCTTCCGACGCCGCCCGCAGTTGCGCAAAACCTTGTGCGTACGAGATCACCTTGCTGAAGTACAGCGCGCGGCGCACCGATTCGATGAACGCCTCACGCTCGGCGCCGAGCGGCTTGGCCGCCGGCCCTTCCAGCACTTTGCTGGCGGCCACGCGCTGATCTTTCAGCGAGGACAACACCCGCGCGAACACGGCTTCCGTGATCAGCGGCAGCGGTGCGCCGAGGTCGAGCGCGTTCTGGCTGGTCCACTTGCCCGTGCCCTTCTGCGCTGCACGATCGAGGATGACGTCGACCAGGTCCTTGCCGGTTTCCTCGTCTTTCTTGCTGAAAATCTTCGAGGTGATTTCGATCAGGTAACTATCGAGCTCGCCCTGATTCCATTCGGTGTAGACCTTGCCCAGCTCTTCGTTCGAGAGGCCGACAACCTGCTTGAGCACCGCGTAGCTCTCTGCGATCAGCTGCATGTCGCCGTATTCGATGCCGTTGTGCACCATCTTGACGAAGTGGCCCGCGCCGTCCGATCCCATATACGCCACGCACGGCTCGCCGTCCGGCGCCTTGGCGGCGATTTCGGTGAGAATCGGGGCAACCAGGTCATAGGCGTCGCGCTGGCCGCCCGGCATGATCGATGGTCCCTTCAGTGCGCCCTCTTCGCCGCCCGACACGCCCGTGCCGATGAAATGCAGGCCGGCTTTTGCCAGTTCCTGATTGCGGCGGATCGTGTCGGTGAAATGCGTATTGCCACCGTCGATCAGGATGTCGCCCTTGTCCAGCAGCGGCTTGAGTGAAGCGATGGTGGCGTCGGTCGGCTCGCCTGCCTTGACCATCATGAGAATGCGGCGCGGCTTTTCCAGCGATTCCACGAATTCTTCCAGCGTGAAGGCCGGCACCAGCTTCTTGTCCGGATATTCGGCGATGAGTTCGTCGGTTTTCTCGCGGCTACGGTTGTACACCGACACCGCGTGGCCGCGGCTCTCGATGTTGAGCGCCAGATTGCGGCCCATGACCGCCAGCCCCACCACGCCGATTGCCTGTTTGCCCATGTGAATTCTCCAGAGTACAAAAAATGTCGAGACGCCGCGCCGGAAGAAACGTCGGCGGGACGTCGAGGGTGAAAGGATAAAAGAAATGCCGGCTTGCCGCACGCTGGCGCACATTGGCGCTCTTCTGCAGTCGTTGACACTCAACGAGCGGAGCTTTTCACTGCGCGTGGCGCTTCGGGCTTCCACGAGCAGCCAACCGTTCTGTCTGACTCGCTCAACCCGTTAGCGTTTCCTGAACACCAGACTGAAATTGTTGGCCGGCATCGCGATCGGTTCGTCGCACACGAGCCCGACCGATGCGCCCAACGCTACCACCGCTTCCATGTCGCGCACGCCCCACTCGGGGTCACGGCTGCGCAACTGTTGATCGAACGCGTCGTTGCTCGGCGAGGTGTGCGTCCCGCCGCGTTTGTAAGGACCGTACAGATACAGTACACCGCCATCGGCCAGGCGTCGGCCCGCGCCGGCGAAGAGCGCTTGCGCCGCACTCCACGGCGAGATGTGAATCATGTTGATACAGACTATGGCGTCGAGTCGATCGAAACTATCGGCCATGGCCACGCCCCAATCCGCCTGATGCACGTCGAGGGCGAGCGGTGCTCGCACGTTCGTCAGCCCACCATGCGCGATCCACGCCGCAATTGACGCACGCGCATCCGCATCGAGATCGCTCGGTTGCCAGTCAATCCCAGGCAACGCGCTGGCGAAGCAGACCGCATGCTGACCCGTGCCGCTCGCGATTTCCAGCACGCGGCCGGTGGCGGGCAGCACCTCGCGCAAGACGGCAAGGATCGGTTCGCGATTGCGTTCCGCGGACGGCGAGTGTTGCCGCAGCGCCGGATGGGAGTCAGTCATGTTCGCTTTGTTTCAATACAGGGTCGTGCGCACGCGTTCGGCGAGTTCACGGTCATAGGTCAAGGCGTCGAATTGTGTGCCGTTGATGCGCCGATGGATCTCACCCGCGCTCGGCAGGCGCGAGCGTTCGACATGATGCACCGGGTCCCACAGTTTCGAGCGCACCAGCGCTTTCGAGCAATGAAAGTACACCGTGTCGACATCGATCAGCAGCACGGTGCGCGGCAGTTTACCTTCGACGGCGAAACTGTCCAGCCATTCCGGATCGTTGGAAATGCGGCCGCGCCCGTTCACACGCAAACTTTCGCCTACGCCCGGAATGACGAACAGCAGCGCCAGGTGCGGTTCGACGATGATATTGCGCAGACTGTCGACGCGATTGTTGCCGATGCGGTCCGGCAGCGCGAGCGTGTGTTCGTCGATTACGCGCACGAAGCCCGGCGCGTCGCCGCGCGGCGAACAGTCGAGGCCTTCGGGACCGGCAGTCGCGAGCACCACGAAGGGTGCGGCTTCGATGAGCGCACGATAGTCTTCGTTGACGTAGGGAATCTCTTTGCGCACGGAGCGCTCGTGGGGCTGACCGTAGATTGCTTCGAGCTGGTCGATCGTCGTCAACATCGGCGTTCCTTTTGCGTGGCGAGTGCTTTTTGTGAGAGCGGCGCTACGTGGATGAGGATTATCGGCGATTTACGCGGGCCGCGCGACTCGGGCCATGTGTTCAGTCCAGTGCCAAACGACCTGCGAGCGCGGTCAGCGTATCGGCACACGGTGCGGCGATTTTCAGCGAGAGCAACGGATCGGCGCGCGTGCGACCGAGATTGATCGCGACGATCGGCTTGCCCTGCTTTTGCGCCCACACGCAGAAACGGTAGCCCGAATAGACCATGAGCGACGAGCCGACCACCAGCACCGCGTCCGCCGCGTCGAGCGCCTGCGAAGCCGCCTCGACGCGCTCGCGCGGCACGCTTTCACCGAAGAAAACCACTGCGGGCTTCAGCACACCGCCGCAGTTCGTGCACGTCGGAACGCGAAAAGAGTCGAGATCGTGCCACTCCAGATGCGCGTCGCCGTCGGCGGCGGTTTCGGCGGTGACGTGCAGCAACGCGGGATTGTCCGCTTCAAGCGTCAGCTGGATCGACGCGCGCGAATGCTGCATCCCGCAGTCCAGACACGTCACACCGTCGATGCCGCCATGCAGTTCGATCACCTCGCGGCTGCCGGCCCGCTGATGCAAACCGTCGACGTTCTGCGTGACAAGCGTCGGCACATGGCCCGCTGCCTCTAGCCGGGCCAATGCGGTATGCGCGGCATTCGGCCGCGCGTCGGCCACCACCGGCCAGCCGACCATGCTGCGCGCCCAATAGCGCCGGCGCATCGCGGCCGTGCCGAGAAATTCCTGCAGCGTGATCGGCGGCGAGCGCTTCCATTCGCCGTTGTCGTCGCGATAGCCGGGAATGCCGGAGTCGGTGCTGATGCCCGCGCCGGTCAGAACGAATAGACGCGGATAGCGCTGCACGAAGGTATGCAGGTCGTCCAGCGTGTGCGATTCGTTGAAGGGTTCGATGTGCGCGGGCTGAGGGTCGGTCATGACGGGAACAATGGATGGCTGCGGCCCTGGTGCAGGACCTGAAACGCCGTTCAGCGGCGCGTGCGCGATTTGCTTGGCGGGGCACGCACCGTCCGCGCCGCCTGCCGCAGTTGCCATTCGGCGAGCGCCAACCGATAGCGCTCGAGCGCGTCATCGTAGAGATCGAATACGCACGGATTGCAGCCACTATGACAACAATCCTCGAGCTCGGGCTGCACGGGCGGCACCGGCTGCGGGTCGTCCTTCGGTGAGGCACGGGGCACGGCGAATCGCTTTTTCGAAAGGCGGGAAGCGCTCAGTATAAGTTGATCTCCTGCAACGCGCGCGGCGGTGCTTCGGTCTGAACGCTCGCCTTCAGCTCACGCCCCAAGCCCTTCCCTTCAACCCGCTCGCGCCGCGAACGCCCGGCGCCGCGCTCAATGCCTGCCGACGAACGGCATCTTGCTCGCCATGACGGTCATGAACGGCACATTTGCCGACAGCGGCAATTCCGCCCTATGCAGGACGACGTCTTTCAGCATGCTTTCATTGCTGGCCTTTCCTGCGCGCGGCTGCGTCGAACGGCGCATCAATGGTATCGTTTGCTGTTGCGCGTCACGCGCGCAATTCAAGGCCTTCCCAGGACGGGGGAAGGAAGACAGGAAGCACGCTTTATGAACAAACTCTTCACGCCATCACAAAGCGGCGAGGCCGCACCGCAGCGCCGCTGGCCGCGCACCGGCTATCCCGCGATGGTCACGGCCACCGCCGCGTGGCATGTATTCGTGCTGGCTGGATGTCTGCTGGTGCCCGCCGCGTGGCCATGGTGGCTGGCCGCGATCTTCGCGAATCACGCTATTTTCACGGTGGCCGGCCTGTTGCCGCGCACCTCGCTGCTCGGCCCGAACTGGACGCACCTGCCCGTCGGCGCGCGCAACGCGGACGCGATCGCCCTCACCATCGACGACGGTCCCGATCCGGTCGTCACACCGCAAGTGCTCGACCTGCTCGAGGCGTTCGACGTGCGCGCCACCTTCTTCTGTATCGGCGCGAAAGCGCAACGCTACCCGGAGCTCACACGCGAAATCATCGCGCGCGGCCATGCGCTGGAGAACCATTCGCAGGTTCACGTGCACACGTTTTCGGTCACGTTTCCGGGTGCACTCACACGCGAGATCGACGCGGCGCAGCGCACCTTCGAGGCTTTGAGCGGCGAGCGGCCGATGTTCTTCCGCGCCCCGGCGGGGTTGCGCAATATCTTTCTTGAGCCCGTGCTGCGCAAACTCGATTTGCGGCTCGCGGCGTGGACGCGGCGCGGCTACGACACGCGCGAACGCGATCCGCATGTGGTTGCGCGCCGGCTGCTCGACGGTCTTGCTCCGCGCGACATCCTGCTGCTGCACGACGGCAATGCCGCGCTCACCATCGAGGGCAAACCGCTGATCCTTGCCGTCCTGCCGCGCGTGATCGACGCGGCTCGCCAAAAGCATTTGCGCTTCGTTACGCTGCGTGAAGCGCGTCTCGACGACTAAACCCGATCCGTTGCGCGCGGCCCGGCCGCCGGTAGGCGGTGGGCCACAAACACCGCTGTTACACGCGGAAATCCGCTGCCATGTCGTCGTCCGTGCGCGCCTCGAGCTCGCCGCTGCGGCAGGCCTTCAGGAACACTTCGTAATCGCGTTCCACCTGGTCCGCGTAGCTGGTGGCATAGCCGGTGAGCGCTTCCGCGAACTGATCCCCACGGCCGATATACGCGCTGACTTCGATCGCCTGGCCACTTGCCTTGGCATGCGCGCGCGCCATGATCCAGCCGCAGAGTTTCGCGTAACCTTCCAGCAGATCGGTATCGAACAACTCGATGTTCGCCGACAGTTTCATGTCCCGCAGTTGCCGGAAGTAGAAATGGCGCCCTGACGGTCCGCTCGCCCAGCCGAGAAAGATGTCGCTCGCCGCCTGCAGCATGCGCTGCCCCCGAACCACCCGCTCGCCCTCATGTTTGAGCGCCGGCGCCTTGTGGTACTGCGCGATCACCGATGGCCGTGCTTCCTTGATCTGGATGAACAGCGGTTTGCCCATGTGATCGACGTTCAACAGCACGAGACAGCGCGTCCCCACGCTGCCGACGCCCACCACCTTGAACACCAGGTCTTGTGCCGTGAAATGACTGAGCAGCTCGCGCCGGTCGTGCGACAAGGTCTTCAGGTATTCGCCCCAGGTCCCCGCGATCAACTTGTCCCAATTGCCGATCGAGAACCAGTCGTCATCGGGCGAAAACAGCGAATTGGCGCCATGCACATGAAAGAGTCCGGGCGGCGCATCGCGAATCGACCAGCGGTTGCCATCGAACTCCGCCATTTTCTCCAGCAGGCTTTCGTGGGTACGGCCCGCGGCTTTCTCCATGCCGCGGCGCACAATGCGGCGGCGCTCGGGCGTCAACGCGGTTTCGGCCATCAAATCGAAGGTGATGCGGTCGTACCAGAGTTCAAGCGCGCCGCACTGCGCGTATTGCGCCATCCGGTCGCGATATTCGGTGGCTGCGGTCATCACCAGATGCTCGGCTGTGCCGCGGCTCAGGCGCATGTGACGCGCGGCGACCACGAGGCTCGCGGTCAGGCGTTTCAAGTCCCATTCGAAGGGACCTGTTGCGACTTCGTCGAAGTCGTTCAGATCGAATACGAGTTGACGCTCCGGCGTCGCGAAACCGCCGAAATTCATCAGGTGACCGTCGCCGCAAATCGGCATGGTGAGGCCGGTGTCGGGAACCCGGCTCAGGTCGTGAGCCTGAATGATCGCGGTGCCGCGAAAGAACGTGAAAGGCGAGACAGACATGCGCCCATAGCGCAGCGGCACGAGCTTTTCCACCCGCCCCTCGCTGCTCTGCTTCAGCAACTCGATCGGGTTGCGATGCAATTCGCCGACCGTACGGTGGCTCGATCGTTTCGAGTGCTCGCGGGCGGCACGGCCACGGGCCTCCCGCTCGGCGATGGTGCTGGCTCTCATGCTCTTCTCCGTTTTATTGTGTGAGTTTTTACTCTCGGGTCAAGAATTCACCAACGGTAACCCACGCCACCGAAAATCACATCTGAGTCGCGATCATAGCGTGTGACGACACGGTTCCATTCGATCCGCGCATCCCAGTGATCGGTCAGACGATAGGCGCCCGCGATCGTCACGAGGCCGGAAAACTTCCCGGCGCCCGGCCCAGGCGTCAGGCTGTTTTCGTTTTCGTTGATTGCGTAGTAGGCGCCGAGCCCGAGCCCGAGCGTTACCTTGTCGTTGAGGAAGGCACGCGTCGCCCACAGTTGGCTGGTGATACCGTCGCGGCGCGATACCTTGCTGCTGCCTTCGTGAAGATAGCCGACTGTCACATCGAGGTACTTCGCGAGGCCGCGACGGTACTCAATCGCAGCGCCTAGCGCGGTCGGCGAGCTGGTTGAATTGATGATGGTCTCGCCGAGGTAGACCGCCACTTCGTTGTTGGTGACATTGTGGGTGCTGCCGCTCGCCCAGTCGCGCGGACCGGGGCTGCCCGGCGCATCGAGCTGATAGCCGACGCCGAACATCACGCTTGTCGCATCCGGCCCGCGTTGCACGTGCACGCGATTCAACTGCAGTTGTGTGATCCACCGGCTCGACGTGTAGTACGCCGCACGCACGCTGTACACGACGCCCCAGCCGTGCGTGTCCGAATAACTGCCGCCTTGCACGGCGGTGGTGGTATCGAAGTAACGGTATGGGCCGACGCCCGCCTGCAGGACGAACTGAGGATTTCCCACCGGAATACGGCCCCATAGCTGGATCATCTGACCGTCGCGATGATGGTCCGGAATGTGTCCTTCATTGAGCCAGGTGAAGCTCGCGGCAAAGTATTGCCCGAGCCCTTCCTGATAGTTGATTGCCCACGTGTACGTATTCGTGTTGCCCGCGCGCGAGCCGCCGCCGAATAGCGAAAACTCCTGGGCGTGTGCTCCGTTGGATCCGGCGAGGAGCACAAGACAGGCCATGCCGGAAGCCGCCTTGATGGCCAGGTTACGGTTAGGAGCAGAATTCAAAACCCGCATTCAGTCGCATCTCCTGATTGCTCTCTGCCGCCGCTGGCGTTCGTGACCCGGCGGGATACCGATTGCCGGACCGTCCCTTGAACGCGCCGACCGGCGGCCGTTATAAATTGCTCACCATGCTAGCAGACCAATCGGTAAAAATGTTACAGATGCAATTTGAATAGACAATCCTTGCAGCGACGTCCCCAATCGCTGAGCCTGCGAAAACTGGCGAATGGTTGCAACTGCAACGACTGACGACCATGGAAACAGAATTGCGGAAAACCAAAAAAAAGATTGCCTGATGCACAGACCGAAAGACCACCCAACGCCTCGATGAAGTACGCATCGGCGCGCGCAGCGCCGCCGGAAGAATGACGCCCTTGTCACTAACGCCGAATGTGCGAAAACACAGATTCCAGATGCACCACTACCGCAACTGTGCGGGGGACCCGCTTATAGGCTAGCGGTGTGAGCCGCTTTCTTTTGCCTACTTTTCTTTGCGGCAGGCAAAGAAAAGTAGGTGCCGCCCCGCACAGGGGCAACGCTAATAGACCACAAAGAAAGCAAGGAAAGGCCAAAACCGCCGAGCAAACACCCCAACAGCGCCAGCCCAAAAAAACAAAAGCATCAAACCCCAACCCTCCGCGGCGCCAACCCCGACACCACAAAACTCACCACAATATTAACCACCAACGCGATCAACCCGATATAAAGCGGATAAGTGTCACCCCCGACATGCAAAGCAAACACCGGCTTGAGCCCTTGCGAAATAGCCAGCCCCGTCCCGAGAACGATCCCAACGAGCCACCCAAGAAACAACCCTGACGTATTCAATCGCCGCGTGTAAAGAGAAAACACAATAGCCGGGAAAATCTGCAGAATCCAGACCCCACCCAGCAATTGCAAATCAATCGCATACTGCGTAGGCAAAAACACAATAAACAACAGCGCGCCAAACTTCACAACCAGCGAAGCGATCTTCGCAGTCGATGCCTCAGCCTGAGGCGTGATAGTCGGCGAAACAAGCGGACGCCACAAATTCCGCGTGAACAGATTGGCCGCGCCGATCGACATGATCGCGGCGGGCACCAGCGCGCTAATCGCGATTGCCGCGGCCGCAAAGCCAACGAACCACGACGGGAACAGCGTATTGAACAGCGCGGGCACCATATCGGACGCCGACTTCACATGCACGCCGGCCGCAATGGCCATATAGCCGAGCAACGCAATCAACCCCAGCAACAACGTATACGCCGGCAGAAAAATCGCATTCTTGCGCACCGTGTTCGCCGACGCGGACGACAACACCGCGGTCATCGTATGCGGATACATGAACGCCGCGAGTGCCGAGCCCAATGCCAGCGATGCATAAGCGGTGAACTGCGCCGGCTTCAGAATGATCCCGGTTGCGCCGCCCTTCGCCTTGAAATACGTATCGGCCGCATCGAACACATGCGCGTAGCCGCCGAGCTTCGCCGGAATCAGCCAGACCGCCGCGATCACGACGATATAGATCATGATGTCCTTGACGAACGCGATCATTGCCGGCGCCCGCAAGCCGCTGGCATAGGTGTACAGCGCAAGAATCACGAAGGCGACGATCAACGGCATTTCGCCGGTCACGCCAAGCCCCTTGATCACCACCTGCATACCCACCAGTTGTAGCGCGATATACGGCATGGTCGCGACAATGCCCGTGATTGCGACCGCAGCAGGAAACCACTTGCCGCCGTATTCACCCTGCACGTAGTCCGCTGCCGTGATGTGGTTCTTCGCGTGCGCGATCTTCCACAGCTTCGGCATCACCGCGAACACGAACGGGTAGACGATGATCGTGTACGGCAGCGCAAAGAAGCCATACGCGCCCACCGAATACACCAGTGCGGGTACGGCGATCACGGTATAGGCGGTATAGAAGTCGCCGCCCACGAGGAACCACGAAATTACCGTACCGAACTGGCGGCCGCCCAGGCCCCACTCATGCAATTGCGTCAGGTCGCCCCGCTTCCAGCGCGCGGCAAAGAAACCAATCACGGTGACGAGTACAAAGAAAGCGATAAAGACGGTCATCGCGACCGGATTCACTGGATTGACATCGCTCATTTGACACCTCGGTACACAACGTAAATCAGTAGCGAGGTCAACGGAACCCACAAGAACTGATACCAGTAGAAGAACGGAAAGCCGGCGAACGAGGGGCGCGTGTCGTTATAGAACGGCAACCACAGCAACGCGATGTACGGGATCAGCAAGATAATCCACAGCCATGAACGGCCGGCGGATGGGGAGGTCTCCACGAACGTCTCCTAAGTCTATTATTGAAATTGCGCGCCATGACTCGTGGCCGGGCGCGCGGAACACCGGTTACCTGCCGGGCCGGCGTGAATGTCACAACCGTGCGCGCGGCAACAATACGCGTCGCAAGGCGCGATACGCCGTGGGGATGTAGTATTCGCCTTCGTGAGCGTCCTCACAAGCGCGCAACTACGTAAGCCAGCTACGTAATACTACGTAGCTCGTCGGCCGTCCTTCCTACGATGAAACTCAAAGCAAAGATTGTCCTGCTGGCGATAGTGCCCTTTCTGGCGGCCATCGCCAGCATCGAAATCGGCGTACGCCAGGAAGCCACGGCGCTCGCCGAAACGCAGCACGCGACCACCCAGGCCGCGTACATGGCCAGCAAGGAAATCGAACTCAAGCACTACGTCGAGCTCGCGACCACGGCGATCGCGCCGCTTTACGACGCCGGCCGCGACAACGCGCGCGACGACGCGATGCTGCGCACACGCGCGCTCGACATCCTGGAGAAGATGGACTTCGGCAAGGACGGCTACTTCTTTGTCTATGACATGCATGGCCGTTCGCTGATGCATCCGCGCGAGCCCGACCTCGTTGGACGCGATCTTTGGGCGCTGCGCGATCCGCAAGGCACGCCGACGATCCAGCAACTGCTCGCCGCGGCCTCGAGTGGCGGCGGTTATGTGCGTTACGTGTGGCATCGTCCGTCGACGGGTAAGCTCGCGTCCAAACTCGGCTACGTGGTGCCGCTCGAACGCTGGGGCTGGATGATCGGCACCGGCATTTATCTCGACGATGTCGACGCCACGCTCGCGCACATCGATCAGCGCGCGGCGGCCAACATCGATCGCACGATGCAGTGGATCGATGCCATCGCGCTCGCCGGACTCGCCGTGATCGCATTGTGCGCGCTGGTGCTCAACGTCACCGAATACCGCAGTGCCGATGCAAAACTGAAGCGGCTCGCGCAGCAGGTGGTCGACTCGCAGGAAAACGAACGGGCACGCCTGTCGCGCGAATTGCACGACGGCATCAGCCAGATGATGGTCTCCGTCAAGCTGCTGCTCGAATCGGCGTTGGCGCGCTTCGAACGCAGCGACGTGCGCGAGCCCGCAGCAGAAGCCGCACTATCGACCAGCGTCGCGCGCATTGGCGATACCTTGCGTGAAGTGCGCCGCATTTCTCATGCACTGCGTCCGTCCATGCTCGATGACCTCGGCGTAGCGGCCGCGCTGGAACAGCTCACGCGCGAGTTGAGCGAGGAGTCCGGTATCCAGATCGGTTTCACGCAGATCGCCCACACCCATGCAGCGTCTTTGCCGGAAGCCGTGAACACGGTGCTGTTCCGTATCGCCCAGGAAGCGCTGACGAATATCGTGCGGCACGCACACGCATCCAGCGCGGCGCTATCGCTCGAGATATCGAACGACGCCGTCACGCTGACGATTTCCGACAACGGGCGCGGTTTCGACGTGCCGCACGCACTCGTCAGTCCGCGCGCGGGCGTGGGTCTGCGCAATATGCGCGAGCGGCTCGACGCATTGGGCGGCAAGCTGTCGCTCAGCTCGCAACCCGGTCATACGATCGTGACCGCGCGCGTGCCGGTGGCGACGTCCGCGCCTCGATCGCCCGCCTTGCAGGAAATCTGACCATGAACGACATGTCACTTGCCACCGCACGTTTGATCCTGATCGACGACCACCCGCTGGTCCGCGACGGTTTGCGTGCCCGGCTCGAAGCCGTGCGCAACATCGAAATCGTCGGCGAAGCGGGCAATGCGCAGGAAGCGCTCGCGCTCGCCGCCAGTCAGGAGCCGCATCTGGTGCTGATGGACGTCGGCATGAACGGGATGAACGGCATCGCACTGGCCGGCATGTTTCACGAGCGCTTTCCGGCGATTCGCGTGCTGATGCTCTCCATGCACGACAACCTCGAGTACGTCACGCAGGCGGTGCGTGCAGGGGCCAGCGGCTACGTGCTCAAGGACTCGCCCGCCACCGAAATCATTCATGCCATCGGCGCGGTACTGGAAGGCAAGACGTTTTTCAGCGCGGGACTGGGCGCGCGATTGATTCAGGCATCGGCAACCCAATCGCCCATCGAACGGCTCACCCCGCGCGAGCGCGATATTCTCGAGGCACTCGCGGAAGGACTTTCGAGCAAGCAGATCGCTCAACGCAATGACCTGTCAGTGCGCACGGTGGAAACGCATCGGCTGAATCTGAAGCGCAAGCTCGATATCGAAGGTCAGGCCGAGTTGATCAAGTTCGCCGTCGAAAATCGGCGTAAGAGCCGGTGAGGTCCCGCGCCGCCGTTGCATAATCTCCACTAGCTAGTCGAGAATCAAAACCGTCGATCCGTCTTTCCCACGCTCAACATCCCGGAGCCCAAGACGATGAAACGCCTGATCCAACCGCACCTGGCAAGTCTGCTGATCTGCATGGTCACGGCGCATGCCCATGCCGAAGCGCCGCGCATCAACCACGGCCACGACCCGTTCTTTCAGATATCCAAAGCAATCAGCGAATGCCCGGTGCCCTTAGGCCCGCTCGAAACCGAGCAGGAATGGCTCGACGACAGCCATTACCGGATCGAGCGCGGCAATAGCTGCTGGGTGGAAGGCCGTTGCCGTCTGTCGAACGCGTATCTCTACGACGCGGAAATCGCCGACGCCGTCCAACGGCGGCTCGCCAATATCAACTACGCCACGCACTGGCGCGAACAGTCGACGCTATGGCTCACGTTGCAACGCCGCTTTATTTACGTGCAAGGCTGCGTCGCACCCGGATTCGACAAGAAGACGTTCCTCGCCGAGCTTGCGAAAACCGCGGACGTCGATCGCGTAATCGACGACACCACAATCAACCCGCATGCAGCGTCGCTACCCTATAAAACGCTTGCAGACCCGGACAAACCCGTGACCGATCCGGGCAACTAGCCACGCTATCTGAGTGGCGCAGCACGCTAACCTACTGAGCGGCACCACCGCGATCGCTGTTGTCCCGAATGATTTGCGCGATCAGTGCATCGGCGTCGCGCGAGACGTTATCGTGGACGCGGGTGCTTTGCGTGGCCGCCGCCGTATCGTTGCCGATCAGATGGCCGCTACGAACATGCGTATCCACCGACACTTGCATCGAGAGGCCAAGCCGCAGCGGATGCGCCGCGAGTTCGGCCGGGTCGAGCGAGATCACGATGGGCACGCGCTGCACAACCTTGATCCAGTTGCCGGCCGCGTTCTGCGAGGGCAGCATCGAAAACGCACTGCCCGTGCCGGCCGAAAAGCCTTCCACACGTCCCCGATACACGACTTGCGAGCCGTACACATCCGACACGATCCGCACCGGCTGCCCCACGCGCATGCTGCGGATCTGGCCTTCCTTGAAGTTCGCCTCGACCCACAGGCGCTCCAGCGGAATGATCGACATGAGGGCGAGCCCCGGCCCGACCTGCTGGCCGATCTGCACCGAACGCTGTCCGACCGTGCCGTCGATAGGAGAGACGACGGTGGTGCGCTGCAGATTCCGATAAGCGAGCCGCAATTGCGCGGCGGCTTGCAGAACCGACGGACTGGCTTCGACCGGAAATTTTCCGCCGAGCGCGCGGGCGGCGTCGAGCTGCACTTGCGCCGAAGCGAGGTTCGCTTGCGCCACGGCCACGGCTTCGCGGGCGCGCGCCAACTCCTCCGGCGACACGACCTCCACCGACGCATGATCGCGCGCCGCCAACGCGCGTTGCGCCAAGGCGAGTTCGGCGCGGCGCGCATCGATCGACTGCACGTAGAGCTGGCGCGAGATCGTCGCGTTCGCCACCTGTCGCACGGCGAGCGTCAGTTGCGCTTTAGCCTGCGCGAACGCGGCCGCCGCTTCGGCGTCGTCGAGTTTGACAAGCGGCTGACCCGCACGCACCTGCCGGGTGTTGTCCACCAGAATATCGGTGACCGTGCCGGGTATCTGTGCGGCGATCTGCACAATGTTGCCCGCCACGTAGGCATCGTCGGTCTCTTCGTAGAAGCGCGCGCTCAAACCCCAATACGTCAGCCACGCCACGCCGGCGAGCGCCACCACGCCGAAGAAAGCGGCAAAACGGCGCCGCCGCGCCGCCCGCTTCGCACTGTGCGCGTCGCTCGCTATGCCTGTCGGGTCTGCCGGGGTTGCCTGCCCCTGGGTCCAGCCGGCTGCATGCTGTGCCTGTTTATCGTTGTGCATTCAGTCGAAGTGCGTATCCGTGATGCGTGCGTGAGAGGAAAAGGTCGGCTGATAGTGAGAGATCGGCGCGCCGGCCATCTTGCGTACGTCGAAGCCGCCACCGAGCGCGCCGACCAGCGAGACCTGCAGCATTCGGCGGCGGCCCTGCAAATCGACCTGCTGCGCGCGTTCGTCGAGCAACGACAGGTCGGCGAGCGTCACGTCCTTCTGCATGCCGATCCCGCGACGATGCCGCTCCTCGGCGATGGCGACGATGCGCGAGGCCGCGTCCACCGCGCGAGTCTGTTCGGCCGCGAGCGTATCGACCGTACGCAGGGAAGTTAGCTGGCGCGCGACCTCGCCGAGCGCCTCGTCGACGGTCTTGTTGTAGAGGCCTATCGCGGCATCGACATTGGCGTAATCGCCGCCGAGTTGCGCGTGCAACCGGGTCCGGTCGAAGATCGGCAAGGAGATCGCCGGCCCCACCGAACCGGTCAACGCCGCACGTGAAAACAGCGCGGCGGGCGTCAATGCGGTCAACCCGGCAAAGGCCACCAGGTTCACGTCGGGATAGAACTGCGCGCGCGTGGCGTCGATGTTGGCGAGCGCGGCTTCGGCCCGCAAACGCGCCGCCACGATGTCGGGCCGGCGGCCCAGCAGGTCGACCGGCAGTTGCGCGGGCATCGGTGCGTCGGCCGCCGCAGCCAGTTGCGGACGATGCAGCGACAAACCCCGCTCCGCGCCGCGCCCCGTCAGCACGCCGATCTGCAGTTCGGTCAGTTTGACGCGCTCGTCGTTGAGCGCCTGCTGTGAAGCGAGCCGGCTTCGCTTGAGCGCGGCATCGGCTGAGTCGTACGCGTTATCGATGCCGCGCGCACCACGCTCGCGCAACACCGTATCGACGCTATCCGCAGCCTGTTGCTTTTGCAGCAGAATGTCCTGCATCGCAAAGGCGCGGTCGAGCTCGCAGTAAAGCGTCACGAGCGCGACCGTCAACGTGAGCCGCGCCTGTTCGGCATCGATTCGCGCCGCATCGCGCGTAGAGAGCAGGCTGCCCGTCAGCGCGGCATTCTTGCCCCACAGGTCGAGCTGGTAGCTCAACCCGGCGAACACCGCGGCCGGGGAGACTGTCGGATCGTTGAACAACTGCACGGGAATCTGCTGACCACCGACGGATACATTGGCCACGTCGTTCGGCTGCGGCAAACGGGCCTTGCTCACCGTCGCGCCCGCCGTGCCGGTGAGGCCGGTGAGCGAAGCAAACTGTTCGAGTTGCGCCTGCGCAGTACCCACCCTCGCCCTGGCGATCTGCAGGTCGGGATTGTTCTGCAACGCCTCGGTGGCCAGTTCATCCAGTTGCGGATCGCGATAGCGTTTCACCCAATCGGGCGCGGGCCATGCGCCGTTAGCGCCTGGCCCGATGGTCTGCGCGAGCGCGTCGGCGGATGGTTTGAGTGGCTTGACGTTCGTGTGCAGCCCCGAATCGCTCACGCAACCCGTCAGCGCCGCAGCAATCAGCAGCAAGGGCCAGGCGCGTAGCACGGGAAATCGCATAGGCCGCCTCATGAGTGCCAGGTACGAGGCATTGCGCGTTCTCCAGCCACTGGCGTATTTATATCGCCAGGCATCGCTGAATCAGCCGCATTAGCCGCATATTGCGCATTGGCGGTTCTGGTTACTTTGGCTGCGAGTCGTGGGCGCGTGCGTTCGAGCGGCCCCATTCGTCCGAAGAACCCATCGAACAGACCCAGCGCAATCGCTCTGAGCTTCGCCAGTTTGCCTTTTTCCAGCAGCACGATCTGCACGACTTGCCAGAGCGTCAGCACGTTCGGCACAATTGCCACCGGCAACCGCAGCCCATATTGCAGCGCCAGTTGCATCGCGTTCCGCGCGCTGTAGTAGCGGCGAAAACCGGGGTGATTCATCGTCGTCAATTCCAAAGGGCCCAGTTTGTGACGGCGCCGCGAGCCGATCCGATGCAGGAGTACGAGCGAGGGCACGACATACACGGGCACATTGCGCAGCAGCGCGCGCAAGCAGTACTCGGTATCGACGTGGTCGATAAACAGTGTTTCGTCGAAGCGGCCGAGCCGCGCGAACGCTTCGCGCGAAATGACACAGCCGGAGGAAATCAGAAAAGCGCAGCGCTGCAGCGCAGCGTCAGCGTGGATGGACAGTCGTTCGACCGCGAGGCCGCTTGTCGCGAGTTCGGGCAGGAAGCGTTGGTCGTTTTCATCGAAGATCCGCGGACCGGCCAGAAACGCCCGGCCGCTCATCGACGCGCACCGCTCACGCATCACGGCGAAGTAGTCAGCCGGCGCCTCGGAATCCTGGTCGAACAGCGCGACCGCATCCACCTCCGAGTCGAACAGGGCGCTCAAGCCGCAATTGAAAGCGCCGGCAATGCCATTGCGATTACCGTGATGCAGCAGCGTAACCCCCGCCTCACCCAGCCTCATCGCGGCGCGCGCATCCGGCAACGGCGAGTTGTCGACCACCAGCAGGCGATCACACTCCGCGCGCATCGCCACCGCGCGTGCGAGCTGCTCCTCGGTTGGATGAAACAGAATGATCAATGCGCCCAGGATCGTCATTGGATGCTCCTCAGTGACCTAAAGCCATCGCCGCGCCGCGCTTCGGGCGAGTGAGCCACATCATCGCGGCGAGCACGAGGCAGGTGATGCTTGCCATGTAGAACATGTCGCCGGTCGCCATCATGTAAGCCTGTTGCTGCACGATGTGATGCAAGGTGGTGAGTTCGCGTGCGCCGTCGATACCCATGCCATGCAGACTTTGAACGAAGCGCTGCGTATTGCCGGACGATTTCGTCACCGCTTGCGCGACAACATCGTAGTGATACAGCGCGCGGTTATCCCATAGCGTCACACTCATTGCCGTGCCGAACGCCGCCGATAGCGTGCGCAAGAAATTCGACAGGCTGGAGGCCGCGGCGAGCTTGTCGTCGGACACGCGCGAGAGCGTCGCCGCGGTCAACGGAATGAAGAAGCACGGCAAGCCGATGCCCTGGATCAGACCCGGCGTGATGATCTGCGTGAAAGTCATGGTCAGCGTGAAATGCGCGTCCCACCACAGCACGGCCGCAAACACGAGGAAGCCGAAAGTCGCGAGCACGCGCGCGTCGAAACGGGCGGCATAAATGCCGACCAGAATCGAAAACACCAGCGCAAGCACGCCGAGCGGTGCGGTAGCGAGCCCGGCCTGGTACGCGGTGTAGCCCATCACGGCCTGTAGCCAGAGCGGAAAAATCACGCCAACCACCGAAAAGCTCATCATGCCAAGCGAAATGATCAGCACACAAAACGAAAACGTGCGATCGCGGAACAGGCTCAGATCGATCACGGGATGCTTTTCACCCGCCTCCCAGATCAACAGCGACACGATCGCCAGCCCGGCGACGATTGCCAGCGTCAGGATCAACGGTGAATCGAACCAGCCGCGATCGTGACCGAGATCCAGCACCGTCTGCAGCGAGCCGACGCCGACCACCAGCAGAAGAATGCCGGGCAGATCGATCGGCGCCGCTTTGGCTGCAGTTGCGTCCGGGCGCAGCAGCGTCATGCATACCGCGAACGAGAAGATGCCGATCGGCAGATTGATCAGGAAGATCCACGGCCACGAAAAATTGTCGATGATCCAGCCGCCGACCACCGGGCCGAAAATCGGCGCGAGCAGGACTGTCATCGCCCACAGTGCAAGCGCCACCACGCGCTTATCAGGCGGAAAGGTACGCAGCAGGATAGTCTGGGAGAGCGGCACCATCGGCCCGGAAAAGAGCCCCTGCAATGCGCGGCATACCACCAGAAGGTGAAAGTCGCCGGCCACGCCGCATAGCAGCGAGGTCAACGTGAAGAGGATCACCGCGCCGAGGAATAGCCGCGTTTCGCCGAGCCGCCGCGATAGCCAGCCCGTCAAAGGCACGGCGATGGCCGCGGCCACGGAGTACGAGCTGATCACCCACGTGCCCTGACTGTTGGACACGCCGAGGCCGCCTGAAATAGACGGTACCGCGACATTGGTTACCGTCGAATCCAGGACTTCGATGAAAGTAGCCAGCGACAGTGCGAACGTCAGCAACGCGAGCTGCACGCCGCGCATGCGGGGGACGTTTCGCTCGCCGGCAGGATCCACGCCCGCGCCGACGCCATGCGCCGCGTCGGCCGACGCGGCGCGCTTCGGCAACGGCGTGGCGGTGCTCATGCGCTGTGCCCACTGCCTGCCAATGCCGGCAAAAACGTGCTTCCGACGGTTTGCGTGTGCACGCCAGTCCGCATGACACCTTCGATATAGCGTGCGGCTGCCGTGCAGCCGTCCGGCGACGCCCCGAGGCGGTCCTGGACGCGTCCACACTGCGTCGCGATCGACGGGCTGCCAAGTACGTGCCTCAATGCACGCGCGAGAGCGTGCGGTTGCAGCGGCCTGTCGAGCCGAACGCCGCAGCCGCTCATGACTACGCGCTGCGCGTTGTCGAACTGATCGTGCGCGAAGGGCGTCAACACTTGCGGAATGCCGGCGGCATACGCAAGCGCTGCCGTGCCGATGCCGCCGTGATGCACGAGCGCCCGGCAACGCGGCAGCAGCGTCTGCAGCGGCACGTAGCGCCGCTTGAGCAGCGCGCCCTGCGCGTCTGCGCGTCTATCCGCTGCGGAGGTCGAATCGATTCGTGGCGCATCTGGCGTCAAAAGAATGCCGCGCAGCCCGCCTTCCATCAGCGCCGCGCTCACGGCATTTTCATAGCGTTCCTGATCGATCAAGGTTGAGCCCGCGGTGAAAACCACCGGCCGCTCGCCTGCGGCGAGAAAAGCGTCGAGTTGCGGATCCGGCGCGGGCACGCTCGTGTCGTTGAACAGCGGAAAACCGCTGAGGCAGTGCGGCGTCGGCCAATCCGGCTGAGCCTGCGCGAACCACTCCGGAAAGAGGCACAGCACGCCATCGGTCGAATGCAGCCACTCGCCGAAAATGCGCCGCACCGGTGCGAGCGCCAGTTCCGCGCGCAACGCATTCAATGCGGGGCCGCAGACCTTGTCGAGCGCCTGTCGCTCGATCAGCCGCAGCAGCGCCGTTTTTACAGCCAGCGGCAAGCCGCGCGGAATCGTCAGCCGCGGGTGGGTCGGCGGCGCATGCGCGGAGAGCAGGGTCGACGGCGATACCTGCACCGACACGAACGGCACGCCGTACAACTCCTGCATCAACCGTGCGGCAAAAGCCCATAACGTGCCGACCAGCACGGTGTCGCTATCGGCCAACGCGGTCAACGCGGTCAGCGTGTCGAAATGCGTTCGCAGCGTCGGCGCAATCACCGCCCATAGCGTACGGAACGACGTGCGCGGATTCCACAGCGCCGGGTTCGCCATCGCCTCCTCATAGTCGGCGGCGGTGCCGATCGGCACGAATGCGAAGCCCTGGCGCGAGACAGACTCCTCGAACGGCGGATGCGTGCAGAAGACGATCTCGTGGCCGCGCGCAGCCAGCGCCGCGCCGATGCCGAGCAAAGGATGTACGTCACCCGCCGAGCCGATCGCAGTGATGATGACTTTCGTCATTCAGATAGCTCAGAAAAGACCTGGAATCAGCGCGGCGACGTCGCGACGATACTGCGAATAGGCGCGGCCGAAGTGACCGGTCAGCCAGCTCTCTTCGACCCGGACCTTGTACGCGAGCGACGCGAAAATCAGCAATAATCCGGCCACGCCACGCCATTGCGCGCCGATCATCACGCCCCCCAGGAGCGCCAGCAGGCAACCGGTATAGATCGGATGACGAACCAGTCCATAAGGCCCGCTGCGCACCAGCTCGTGCCCTTCCTTCAGCGTGACCGATACGCTCCAGTTGGTGCCCAGATGCAGCCGCGCCCAAACGGAAAACGCAAGGCCCGCCAGTAGCACAGCGAAGCCGGCGAGCTGCAGCGGCCCGAACGCATGCGGATCGATGGACAACGCCGCTGTGTTGAAGTCCGGCAGCACGATCAGCGCGCCCCCGCCAATCAGCGGAATCGACTGCAAGGTGCGCGATAGCGATGCCTCCTTGCGCGCAGTCTCCTTGACGCGGTTCGATGTCGCGACCCAATACAGCAGCCACAACGCCCACGGTACGACAATGGCGATGCTCTGAGCGATATTCACGGTAGTTCGACCTGTTGGAACGAGTGATCGGCGGTGGCCTGCAACGCAACGTTGGCAATGGCGGGTTGCTGCGGCGGCATGATGGGCGAGCGGGCGGCGAACGCGTCGAAGCAGTCGAGCGCACGGCCCGCCGCCTGCACTCGCGCGGCGCCGAAGTAATCGAAAATCGCCGTCCTGACCTGACGCAACGCGGGCCGGCCTTCGAGATCGAGGAAATGCCCGGCCTGCTCGACCGTGAGAAACTCGGCGCGCTTCAGATGCGCGCTGAGCGAGCGGACGTCCTCAGGCGTGGTGTAGTCGTCGAGTTCGCCGTTGAGAAATTTCAATCCGCAATCGATGTTGCGAAACTCGTGCAGATAGTCTTCCGGACGAATGGCCAGAATCTGGTCGACGTGAAAGGCCACCTGGTCCTGCTCATCGCGCGGCAGTGTCGAGAGGTAGCGGTAGTTGTAGAGCTTCATGATGCGCGGCAAATGCCGGCCAACGGTATCGTTGAGCAGTTGCGCGGCCTTCAGATTTTCGCCGGCGGCGATGTGGTCGCGTGCCGCTGTCACGTAGGCGGTCATCGCCTCGTTGAGCCGCGGCGAGAACGACGCAATCACCGCGCGCCGCACACTGGTGCGCGCCCGCGAGAGGGCAAGCAGCGACGCTACTCCGCCCCATGACACCGACAACAGGAAGCTCGGCTCGAATAAGCCTATTAGATGCAGCAGAATGTCGACTTCATCGTCTTTTGTGAGCACGAAGTCGCACACGTTATGCGCTTTCGATTGACCCGCATAAGGTAAATCGAAACAAATTGGGTTGTAGCGTTCGCCGAGGTATTTGATTGTCTGTCCGAACGACGCCGTGGTGGCCAGCGCGCCGTTGATCAGAATGACGCTCTCGAAGGCCGGATCGAATACGTGACGTTCAACGTAGACTTTCAGGCCCGCCGGTAGCGGAACAAGGAGTTTTTCGATGGGCATGGCGTATTCGCATGCACTTGCGCAACGCAAATGCGTACCGATACCGCGCCCGCTCTAGCGGACGCCTTGCGGCCGTACTACCGGGGATCAGGCCCATGCGACTTGCCTTTACGCCGGCAAGTCCGATCCGCGACGACCGCTGCTGCACCGAAAACATGTACCACTCGATGTGATACCTGCCAACGCTTTTTGGTGCGTGCCTGAACTCAGGCGCGCTTCAATCGAGCGTTCGATGCCTCGTAATATATTTATATGTAATTGGGAAAGCTTTGCTTCAATCTCTGCCGCACGCCATTCGTAGACGCCAGTCTGCCCTCACTGCGTGAAGACTTGATGTCAACATACGATGACGAAAAGGTTTTTAACATATTTCAAAAATAAAAACTAAAAAAGTCATTGAGCATACGTTCGAAATTGGCGAGGAAAATGTTATTGAAAGGAAACAGCATCGCGTTGCGCAGTCATTGCATCGCAGCCGCATATCCCGCAGCGGCGCAGGCCTCTCGACGTACTTCGTCCGCAAGACCGCAGTTGCTACGCTGAGTGCCGGGTGATCGACGAGGTGTGAATCGGATAGCCCGAAACGCTGCACAAGCGAGCGTTTGGGCGATAGGACAGGACTGGAAACAAGCAGCTACACCGCACAGCATCAACCACCGGCACGCTAACGAACCAGTGAGAACGCTTCCCGGCTGGCAATCTCACCCGCGCCGTACACGCCGACCACCGTATAGTCCGACGCCACGCATTCGAACGTGGAGCCCTGAAACGTGATGACAAAATGGCGCCGTGCAGGACCAGGCGAAGTGACGGCCGAAATCTCGGCGGCCAGCGACGAATTCATGACTTCATGAACCGAGTACCCACTGAGCCCTTGCGACGCAAGCGGATGGATCTCGAGATCGACATCGCCCGGCGGTCCCAGCCGATGAAACTCGGCGTCGGGAAACAGCACCGTGCAAAATGGATCGTCGTCGGAATCGAACGGTCCGAATCTTTCGAAGTCGGATTCAGCAATCGGATAAGCCAGGATTACCCGGCGATCGCTCGCGACAATGAACGGTTCGGCGGCGTCGGCTGCCGGATGAGGAACGGAGTCCAGCAGGACGACATGGTCTTCCTGCTGGGGTAAGTCGAGCGTACTAGTCATCTACTTCACGACTCCGTTGCGCTCACGCGCCGGCTTGCACCGTCGAGGTTTGCGGTGCTGCGGCAGCGCTTGTCGCGCCGGCTTTGCCTTTGCCACCCATCTTGCGACCCGGTGCTTTCTTTACCGCAGCGGTCTTCTTTGCGGCGGCTTTTTTCATAGCAGGCCTGCCGACGCTTTTCTTGGCCGTGGCCTTTTTAGTCGCCGCAGCGCCCTTCTTCGCAACCGTTTTCGACGCGACTGCTTTTTTCGCCGTTACTACTTTTTTGGCGGCGACCGCGCCGGTTGCCGCAGCGCTATCAATCAGAAACCTGCTTCGGTCTTTGACCGATGCGAGCCATGCCGGCGCCGGACCGCGTCCGCTCCAGGTAGCGCCGGTTTCCGGATTGAGGTACCTGGCCGGCTGTGCGCCTTTAGGCTGACCTTTTTTCCCGACTTTGGCGCGAGTGACCGATGCCTTCGACACGGATTTCAACTCACTAGCGCCTTCAATCAGAAATAGCGTCCGGTCTTTGACGGCCGCAATCCAGGCCGGTGCACGCCCGTGGCCGGTCCATGTCGCGCCGGTTTTACTGTCGCGGTACTTCGGAATCGACTTGCCTGCGGCGGCTTTTGCCTTGCCACTTGCAACACGTCCATTCAATGCATGCGCGGCGCGTTTCGCCTTTGCCTTGGCTTCGATATCTGCGGTAGTCAGACCGTGCTTGATCATCAATTCGCGAATCTGGTCGACCGCGGCTTGTGCTTTCCTGGCAATAAGGACGTCAGCTTGCGCCTGGAGCTTCTTAAGCTTTGCCTGGATTTGCTCTAACGTGGGCATTTGATTGCTCCTTATGTGGTAATCGATCGAACTATGCCATGAATAGCGCCAGAAAGGCAGATCTATGCGGCTATAAAGGCAACAGACCGGCACGGGAAACGCATCCCGTGGAGTACGAATCTTTCAAGTCCACTATCCGGCAGCCGCATTCTTTCGCTTTCCCAATTGCCGGCCGGCTACTTAAATCGGCGTAAAGACAACAACCTGGCGGTCGGCGATATACCTCACACTGCGCATGAAGCGGTATTGTTGATCGTCGGCGGTTATCCGGTTGAGTCCCAACTGCGTCAAAGCCAGCATCTCTTCGGCCTCAAACGCGGCCACTACGCCGTGATCCGTCAAATCCTCCAGCGCGCCGGACGGATCGCCCACGTAAACACTGCGCACCTGCGTACCGATCCGCATCAGAACCACGCTCGCGCCTTCGTCGAGTGCCAGCTCGAGATAGCCGGCAAGCGTTCGTAATGAATCCGGCGTGCAAGTCTGAGCCTGATAGATCGCAGCATTCGATTGCGTCATGTCCTTTCCCCGTCACCCACGTCGAGAGAAGCCGGCCGCTGTGCAATACGGCAATAACCGCTTCTACTATAGGCAAGCATTGGTAATTTCAAAGGGCGGTAGTTCTTTTTTTTGCCGGTAACCCCGCGTTACCAATCTCGCACCGCTGTTTCACCTGTGTCCGGACCCTCCTCCTACACTCCGAACCGTATTCAGCAGCAGAGCAATGGCAACCCGGTAGCAATTGGATGCATCGCACTGGATGTGCAAGGAGAAGGAAGATGAACAAGAAGATCATTGGCGCGGCATTTGGCCTGACAATTCTGGCGGTATCGTCTGTGGCATCGGCACACGTGAACGTAGCCGTCGGAATCGGTGTGCCGGTCGCCGTCTATACGCCGCCACCTCCCGTTTATGTTGCACAGCCGGTCGCCTACGGTCCGGCACCGGTCGCGGTTGCCTACGGCGGCTACGACGACTGGCGCGCGCGCGAGTGGCGCAAACGCCGCGAATGGCGTGAACATGAATGGCGCCGCGAGCAATGGCGCGAGCACGAATGGCATGAACG
Source organism: Paraburkholderia haematera (assembly GCF_905220975.1). Classification (GTDB taxonomy): domain Bacteria; phylum Pseudomonadota; class Gammaproteobacteria; order Burkholderiales; family Burkholderiaceae; genus Paraburkholderia; species Paraburkholderia haematera. Next base: position 112,185 of record NZ_CAJNBK010000008.1, read on the forward strand.
CGGCCGCTGGGGTGGCTATTGAATTGACGCGCGAAACCATCACTTTCGAAAGACGCAATAGCAAGGTACGTTCAGATGAACGCTAGATCTATCAAGGTTGCCCTCGCGGCAGTTGCACTGAGTTCGGCCGCAGCCGGCACGGCGAACGCGGCCGGTTGTATGAAAGGCGCGGTGGTGGGTGGAGTCGCCGGCCACTATGCCGGACACCACGCGGTAGTGGGCGCGGTGGGCGGCTGCCTGATGGGAAGACATCTGGCGAAGAAACAGGCGGAAGAACGGGTCGCGCAACGTCAGCCGATGAGGATGGAATAGACGGGACTGTTCACGCGATCCGCAATCCGCACGCCGGCAGAATCTCCTGCGTCGTCACGAAACGGTGCTCCTTGACGGCGTCGTGAAAGCACCGGTAATCGCTTTTCTCAAAGACTTCGCTCCAGCGGGGCCGGTCCCCGCTGTCGTCGTCGGACTGCAATCCGGTGGCTTTGTATTTCCAGGAGCCTGGCCCCTTGGGCACATAGTCCGGAATCGACTCCGACAAGCCTGGAATGGCGCCGGTTTTCACCGCTTCGCAAATGCTCTGCAGGCGCTTGTTGTCGTCCGGGTTTCGATTGGTGTCGAGAAGCGCTGTCAGCGCGGCTTTGACATCTTCCGGCAGACCGGGCTGGTTTTCAAAATCTTCCCGTCCTGCAACGTAAGCGCGCACCGCGCGGCAAGTCATCTCAGCCGCCTGCATGAACTCAGGCAGATTGTGCCTATTGACGCGCACGTTTCTGCCATCGACGTAATGCCATTTCGCCCACGGCTGATCGGGATAGTGCAAGGCGGCACCGTGACCGACGGGCAGTGCAAGCGTCAGCACATCTTCCTCAATATGCTCGACCAGATGCCGTGTGGCGCGCGTAAGGCGAGCAAGCCAGCCTTCCCGCGTGCAATCTTCCGCCTCCAGAAAATGAACGCGGTTCGTCGGACTTTCGATACCGGCGAAGCCCTGGTGGGCCCACGTGTCGACGTACGTGTGAAGCGTCACGCCCAGACGGTGCAACGCCGTGTCGGCGCCCCGCTGTCTGATCGCCCGGCGGACCACCTCGCGGGCAACGGCACTATCGGCCCGGCACACCGCCTTGTCTTCGAGGGTCTCCCCGACACCGGCGGGCAGAAAATGGAATGGTGCCCATACCAGCCGGTTCTGGTCGTTTTCCGTGTTGGTATAGTCGAATAGCTTGTGAGCGGTGGCGAAGCGCTCGAAAGTCTCACCGCCAGAAAACCGCAGTATTCCTGACGTGGTCGCGTCGTCGACGTACTGGCAGGCATGCGCCACGGTGAGTGCCTCGCCGGCCGACATCCCGCCGGTACGGGCGACGATGTAGACCACACCGTAGTGAAAGTCGATATTCATGGCAGGCGCTCCCGACGCGCAACGAATGAATGCCAGTGATTCCGGAATGCGCGAGGCGGCGGCTGCAGCGCGGCGCACGCGTAGAACGTAAACGACCGAGTGCAACAATACTTTAAAAAAGCGACTGCCGTTGTCGCGATCTTTACCGCCCTGTGTAATCGGTCGCGAAGCTGGCCCCACTGCCGATTACGCCGATCCTGTCTGGAAGTGAATCCGGCAGATCGATCCCCATAGCCGATCCGATATGGGTTGCGCCACCGAATAGCGCTGCGTCAACCAGACGCTGAAATTTTCCGGCTTATGGTTTGCACCTTCCGGCGGCTCATATATGCTTCGAATAATTGAAAAACCAGTCGCAATGCGAAACGACACGCTTTGTCGCATTGTCTCTAATTCGAGCCTTCGAGCCACTAACACGCTAGCGAATGAGGAACCTGCAATGAAACTCAGTGAATGGAGAGCGGGCGCAAGTCCGGAGCGGCGTAGCCTGATACGCAGCAAGATTCACGTCTGGCTGGCTACTATCGGCACGCTATCTTCTGTAGTGGGTATTGGCGTCGCCATCAACGGTGGCCTTGAATTCAATCGCACCAAAGTCTTTGTCGGCGTCGGCATTATCGTCGTTTCCACTATTGTGTACGTATCGATGCTTTTCGCGCCGTCCGAGTAAGACCAGAACCGCTCTTCCTTTACGATCGAATAGTCGTGAGGCTTGATCGAGGATGGGTTGCAGGGCACAAAAAGCAGTGCCCGTAAAAGAAAAAACCCCGCTTCCACCTCCGGAGCGGGGTTCATTCTCAGCGCACGTCGCGCCGCATTACTTGACAATACCAACAAGCTCGACTTCAAACGTCAGGTCGCTATTCGGCGGAATCGGTCCGACGGCGCGATCGCCATAGGCAGTGGCCGCCGGGCAAGTCAGCTTGGCCTTGCCGCCGACTTTCATTTTCTGCACACCTTGCGTCCAGCACGGAATCACGCGGTTCAGCGGAAAGGTTGCCGCGCCGCCATGCTTCGCCGAGCTATCGAACTCAGTGCCGTTAGCGAGCGTGCCACGGTAGTTGACCTTCACGACATCGTCAGCGGCCGGCTGCGCACCCGTGCCCTGCGTAAGATGTTCAACGACTACGCCGGACGGCAATTTTTCGATGGTGGAAGCGGCCATCGCCGTGGACGAAAGAACAGCCGCGGCGACCAAAGCAAGGATAGATTTCAAAGCGAGTCTCCAGGTGGGTAGTGCGCGTCATTGTAGCGGATGATATGTTCTGCTCTGCATGATTGCACGTGCGGACTTATTCGACGTCTTCGCTGAGTAACAGTAATCGTAACGGTATCGGTATCGGTCCGCTTCTCGCGATTTCGCATTGCGTCAGTTGCGCCACTTGCTGCTCCTCCCTCTTGAGCATGTAGCTGAGTCTATGCGCTTCTTCATCGCTCAGGCGGGTCGCGCAATCTGTTAATCCAGACGGCGCACCACGTAACGACCCGCTGTCTCGTCGCCGTGCGCCTTGAAGTCCGCCAGCACTGTCTCGCGTTCGCGGACGTCGGCCAGCACAGCCGGATCGAGTAGCGCGGTGATCACCTCCGCCCGTTCGCGGCTCGCTTCTTCCACCACGTCGCCATAGGGGCCCCAGATCGCGCTCGCACCGCACGTTTCCCATCCGCCTGTGGTGCCGACGTGATTCGACAACAGCACATACATGGTGTTGTCGAAAGCTCGCGCCGGAAACCAGATGCGTGACTGGTGATAGCCGGTCTTCAGGCTGAAGAGCGCGCTCACCAGATACGCGTGCGCACCGTTCATCGCAGCACTGCGCGCATGCTCCGGAAAGCCCGAGTCGTAACACACGCCGAGCGCGAGCCGCCATCCGCCGATCTCCAGCATGCAGCCTTGCGTGCCTGGCCGGTAGATCGCCGCCTCGCTGCTATAGAGGTGTTGTTTGTGATATCGCTCGATCCGCTCGCCGGAACGGCCGAACACCAGCGAAGAAATATGAAGACCATCTGCGTCACGCGTTGCCGCTCCGACGATCACGGCGATCTCGCGATGGCGGCAGACTTCCCGAATCGGCTCGAGCCGCGCGTCGTGATCTTCGAAGGCGTATTTTGCGGGATCGCCTGCAATCAGGCCGGGCTCGTAGCCACTCAGGAATTTCTCTGGAAAAACCACCAGTTTCGCGCCGCGGTCGGCGGCAACGCCGGCCAGTTCGACCGTTCTGGCAATGTTTGCCATGATGTCGCCGGAAACCGGTTGCGCTTGCGCTGCCGCAATTCGCAATGGCGTTTGCGGTAGCGCGGTCTGTTTGTTAATCAACGCGAACTCCGTTATGAATGGATCGTTGCGGTATGCCCGCTGGGGTTTGAGTTTGGCGTTTTAGTTGGCTAGCGAGACCTCGGCATTTAATCACAGATGGCACGCTGTCAGGCGGACGTCGATTGCGTTTCCGAGGATTGCGTTGAGCGGATGCTTGTTGAGTTTGAGAAGGCTGGTGGTTGAAGTGGTGCAGTGAGGGCCTTGGGTAGCAGTTGGCTTTTTGGGGTGGGGAGAGGTTGCCGTGAGTCATCCCATCGACAGGATGGCTTTTGGGTTCAAGGCGACACTGTCGATGGGATTTTTTGTGCACGCGATTGTCGCGTGTTGGTATTTCTGTTCTTCCTTTACGCGGAATTTGCGGGCGTGAAAGGAGACGGACTTTCGGCTGTCCGCTCGTTTCATGCCGGCCAGGACATCAGCGCGGGAAGCCGTTTGCCGGTTGCCGCGCGCTGAGGAACTCCCGCTGCATCAGTGGCCGTGGCCGCCGCCGTAACCGCCTCCCTGGCCGCCGCTGCCGTGGCCTTGGCCGCCGTGGCCTTGGCCGCTGCTGCCTTGGCCGCTGCTGCCTTGGCCGCTACTGCCGTGGCCGCCGTCGCCGTGGCCGCCATCGCCGTGACCACCAGCTCCATGACCGCCGTCACCGTGGCCGCCGTCGCCATGACCACCATCACCATGACCGCTGTCGCCATGGCCACCATCACCATGACCGCCAGCTCCATGACCGCCGTCGCCGTGGCCGCCGTCGCCATGACCGCCATCGCCGTGACCACCGTCGCCATGACCGCCGTCGCCGTGGCCACCGTCGCCGTGGCCACCGTCGCCGTGGCCACCGTCGCCATGACCGCTGTCGCCGTGACCGCCAGCTCCATGACCGCCGTCGCCATGACCGCCATCGCCGTGACCACCGTCGCCATGACCGCCATCGCCGTGACCGCCATCGCCGTGACCACCGTCGCCATGACCGCCATCGCCGTGACCACCGTTGCCATGACCGCCATCGCCGTGACCGCCGTCGCCATGACCGCCGTCGCCGTGGCCACCGTCGCCATGACCGCCGTCGCCGTGACCACCGTCGCCATGACCGCCGTCACCATGGCCGCCATCGCCGTGACCACCGTCGCCGTGACCGCCATCGCCGTGACCACCGTCCCCATGACCGCCATCGCCGTGACCACCATCACCATGGCCACCGTCGCCATGACCGCCATCGCCGTGACCACCGTCGCCATGACCGCCATCGCCGTGGCCACCGTCGCCATGACCGCCGTCGCCGTGACCACCGTCGCCGTGGCCACCGTCGCCATGACCGCCGTCGCCATGACCGCCGTCGCCGTGACCACCGTCGCCATGACCGCCATCGCCGTGACCACCGTCGCCGTGACCACCGTCGCCGTGACCACCGTCGCCATGACCACCGTCACCATTGCCGCCCGTTCCACCACCTCCTGTTCCACCGCCTCCTGTCCCACCGCCTCCTGTCCCACCACCTCCTGTCCCACCACCTCCTGTCCCACCACCTCCTGTTCCACCACCGCCCGTTCCACCACCTCCTGCCCCACCACCTCCTGTCCCACCACCTCCCGTTCCACCACCTCCTGTCCCACCACCTCCTGTTCCACCACCTCCTGTCCCACCACTTCCTGTCCCACCACCTCCTGTCCCACCACTTCCCGTTCCACCACTCCCTGTTCCACCACTTCCCGTCCCACCACTCCCACCGCTTCCACCACTACCAGACCCACCACTGCCCGTCCCACTCTTCCCCCCACCACCGCTCCCAGCCCCCGCACCCAGTCCCGCCGAGCCGGATGTCGAGCCGCCGCCGACTCCCGCCCCGGCCGACGAAGTTCCGCTGCCATTGCCGCTCTGCGAGCCCGAACCCGATGTCGACCCCAGACCTGCGGTCGCTGCCACTCCGGCTCCGCCGGATGCCCGCGATCCACCCGCTTCCTGCCTGCAGGCAAACGTGTCGGATAGCGAACAACCGATCGGCAATCCTTGCGCAACCAACAATTTCGTCGAATTGGCCAATGGCGCCGCGGGAGTCTCCGAACCCGATTGAGCACCCGCCATCGCCGCATAAAGACTCACAGCGACAGCCAATACCGCTTTGCCTGTCCCCAACGCCCGCGCGTCCCCGTTTTGCTTTTTCATTTCATTCTCCTAAACATACATCTCGAAATACAGATCCAGATAACGAGTGAATCTCTGTTCGCTGTTAAAAAATGAAACTTCAAAGCCCGGTCGACATTGCCGCGTGCGGCACGAAGAATGCGCGACGCGCGACATCTCTCCCGCGGACAGTCCCGGTCCGATTTGACGCGGTCCGGGATAAACAACTCGCCGTGCGCGAACAAAGCCTTGAAAAGAGCACAGCAGGGCCTGATAGAAGTTGAAGTTATGCGGGGCGCCGTCCGGCGACCGTGCGCTAGCCCACGCAAGGCGATAGCGATGACCTGTTTCCGATTAATTGCGTTGCCAGACTGTCAAATATCGTCAATTACCGCCGTGAAAAATGTTCTGACTTTTTGTTTGTAGATATGCAGTCCAAACTATTATTTTCATTTGATGTGCGAATCTCTTCATCATATGAATCGAATAGCCGCACGCGAACCTGTCACCCACAGACTGGCAATGTGAGAGAAGAGGAGCAGACGGTGACTCGAACAAACGTTTCGTATAAGTGTTTGTCCGAACACAAAAGAGAGTTTGCAAAGACGGGAGTGAGCGCAATCACACAGACAGTGCAATTCAAACGCGAGGCACGCGCCGTTACGCACATCGACGACTGCCTCTCAACGAGTGCCGTTTTTATCCGTGCGCCGTCCCACTGAGCGAACGAGAGAAAACCGCAATCTCATCGACAACAGAAAAGGAGATGCTTTTATCCGAACAATGCGTGCTGCTAACCGGCGACGCCCCTCATGTCGATTCCCAATACAGCCGGCAACGGATGTTTCGCGTGCCCGGCGGTGCCGGCGCGGATCTTGGTGTCGAGTGGATTCAGGCCGCTCGCGGCGATTCGCACCAGCACCTCACCGCGCGCAGGCTCGGGGCGCGGCAGTTCGGTAAGTTCGACCCTGCCGCACGGCGAGCCGGCGCAACACAATCAAGCCGGGTAGTGCGCCAGCCGGTGCGTCGCGATACCGCAAAAATGCCGCCTTCCGGCCACAGAAGTGTCGCCACGCAGCCACCACCGCGGCGCACAACCAACAGTTCTTCTCGCGGTCTTTCCCCGGAGCATTTCCACCATACGTAGCGGCCGCGACGGGCATGGCTCGCGCCGCAACGCGCGGACACTTGCAGCACGCGCTTTCGCGCCGCGTCGATCGCAGACGCGGGTTTACCTTCGTTTGAGTTAAGGAAGCAGGACCGTTTACTGGACGCAAAATGAACCTGTCCGGACGCTTTCAATTTACTTTGTTCAGCTGAATTGTGTTTTGAGTGCGTCTCCCATCATGTCTGGAGGTGTGTCATGGTTAGTGTGTCCAGCAGCGCCGCTGAAGAACTCAAAGCCGCGATCCGAGGCGAGCTGTTGCTGCCCGGCGACGCGGGTTTCGATACCGCCCGCAGCATCTGGAATGCCATGATCGACCGGCATCCGGCGATGATCCTGCGCTGCGCCGGCCTGGCCGACGTGCGCCGCGGCGTGGCATTCGCGCGCGACAACGGCCTGCCGCTGGCGGTGCGCAGCGGCGGCCATAACATCGCCGGCACCGCGCTGTGCGACGACGGCCTCGTGATCGACCTGTCGCCCATGAAATCCGTACATATCGATCCGGTAGCGCGGCGCGCCTATGTCGAACCCGGCGCGACGCTCGGCGATTTCGACCACGAAGCGCAAGCGTTCGGGCTCGCCACGCCGCTTGGCATCAACTCGACCACCGGTGTAGCGGGTTTAACACTCGGTGGCGGGTTCGGCTGGCTGAGCCGAAGATACGGCATGACCGTCGACAGTCTGATTTCAGCGGATGTGGTCACCGCCGACGGCGAGTTACTGCACGCGAGCGCCGATTCACATGATGATCTTTTTTGGGCGATTCGCGGCGGCGGCGGCAATTTCGGCGTCGTGACGCGCTTCGAATTCGCATTGCATCCGGTAGGGCCACTCGTATACGGCGGGCTCGTTGTGCTGCCGCTCGATCAGGCGAGGAATGCCCTGCTCCAGTACCGCACGGCTGTAAAGGACATGCCTGAGGAATTGAGCGTATGGGCGGTGCTGCGGCTTGCGCCACCGTTGCCGTTCCTGCCGCCCGAGGTGCACGGCAAGCCGGTCATCGTATTCGCGATGTGCTATTCGGGCCCCGTCGAAAACGGGCCGGCCGTGGTGGAGCCTGTACGCGGCTTCGGCACGCCGGTCGGCGAACAGCTTGGGCCGATGCCGTACGCCATGTGGCAGCAGGCGTTCGACCCGCTGCTTACGCCGGGGGCTCGCAACTACTGGAAGTCGCACAACCTCGACGGGATTCCGGACGGCCTCATCGATGCGCTGCTCGGCGCGATCGACAACCTGCCGTCGCCGCAATGCGAAATCTTCTTCGGGCAGATCGGTGCACAGACGAGCCGGGTGCCCGTCGAAGCCACGGCCTATTCGAGCCGCGACACGCAGTACGCGATGAACGTGCATAGCCGTTGGGATGACGCGAACGATGACGAGCGCTGCATTACCTGGGCTCGCGCTTTCTTCGACGCAGCCGCACCGTTCGCGCTAGGCAGCGTGTACGTCAACTTCATGACGCAGGAGGAAGGCGGCCGGGTGGCTGACGCGTATGGGCCAAACTACGAGCGTCTCGCCGCCGTGAAGAACCGCTACGACCCGCACAATCTGTTCCGCCACAATCAGAATATCCGCCCGGCGGCGTAGGGATCGGGGGACGCGGCGTCGAACGCCGTGAATCCCCGCGCGAACGTCTGCGTATCATGACAGTCTGATACCCAGGCCGTGACGTCAGGCACGCTACATGCTGGTTAGAAAATGTACGGGCCTGCCGGTGTCACGGCACCTGGCACCCAGTGTCAAATGAGAAATCGCAACCTTCATCACGCACAAGGAGAACAATCATGCGCAGACGACAATTCATCATGACCACGAGCGCCGCTTTGGCTACGGCGGGCCTGGGTCTCGCCGGCTGCACGACTACGTCACCGTCCTCGACCTCGTCGTCCTCGACGAACGCCAGCAAACGCGACACGATCAACGCCGGCGTCGATTCAACATTGTCACGTCTCTACGAGAATGTCACCGGCTCCCGTGAGCTGGTCGGCAAGGCGCGCGGCGTGCTCGTGTTCCCCTCGGTGATTTCGGCGGGCTTCTGGGTTGGCGGGCAATACGGCGAAGGCGCGTTGCGCGTGGCCGGACGCACGGCGGGCTATTACAGCACCGTCGCGGGCTCGTTCGGTTTGCAGATCGGCGCACAGTCCAAGGCGCTCATCTTCCTGTTCATGACGCAAGACGCGCTCAACAACTTCCTCGGCAGCCAGGGATGGGCGGCAGGCGCCGATGCAACAGTCGCCGTGCTGAAGGTTGGCGCGAACGGCGCGGTCGACACCTCGACCGCCACCAGCCCGGTCGAAGCTTTTGTGCTGACGAACGGCGGCTTGATGGCCGGTGTGTCGCTCGAAGGCACCAAGGTCTCTCGTCTGATCATCTGAGCAAACGCACTCGCCAGACGCAGTCAGTCACCGTCAGTCACCGCCAGTCGCCGCCATGCAGCCGCGCCGCCGGCTGCCTTCACGACGATTCACTCGACCGGCAGCGCAAGCGAGGCCACTTCACAGCGCGGCCACTGTTGCAGCACCTCGGGCGCCAATAACAATTTGGCCGCCCGAACCCCTGCCCCCATCACGATCTGAGCACGCTCCATGACGGCGGCGTCGACGAGAACGCGCCAGTCTTCCGGCAAGCCGAACGCCGTAATTCCGCCGAACTCCATCCCGCTATGCTCCACGGCGGCCTCCCGTTTGGCGAACGAGAGGCGCTGTGCCCCCAGCGCGGCTTTCACCGCGCCATTGATGTCGAGGCGCAGCGAACCCAGCGAGACCAGCGCCGCGTAGTGCTCGGCGCCCTCTTTTTTGTAGCGGACCACGATCGTGTTGGCGCAGTCCTCGAGACCAAAGCCGTAGCGCGCGCTAAATTCGGCGGTGTCCGAAGCGTCGTCGCTAACGGCAAATACGGTCACGCCCTGGGCGGGCAGATTGTCGACGACATGCGCCGGCAAATGTGCGCTCAATTGTTCCGTGGGAATGACGTCCAACTGCTTGATAAGTTCGTGCGAGTGCATGGTGCTCAACGTGTAAAGGTCCATCGGCATTCTAACGGCACACGTGCTTGCGGCGTATCGCGCCCACGTGCATGCAGCGCTTGTTATAGTGACAGACGCAAGGTTTGCGAAAGGCGTCGATGTAGAGGGCGCCGAGGCCACCTCAACGGCACGCACGCGGCGTATCTCGCGCCAGTATCCCCTTGAGAAAAAAACGACCATGGACACCGACACGCTTTCCGCCGAGAACCTCCAGTTGGTAGCCCGCAAGCAGGCCAGTTGGGCCATCAGCGCATTCAAACAGTTTGCCGACGACCGCTGCGCGGCCATGGCCGCCAGCATCGCCTTCTATGCGGCATTCTCACTCGCGCCCACGCTGGTCATGGTGATCGCCGTGGCGGGCTGGTTCTTCGGCGCGGCAGCCGCGCGCGGTGAACTGTTCACCCACATTCACGGCCTGCTCGGCGACCAGGCCGCCGCGGGCGTGCAAACCATCGTTGAGAACGCCCATCACAGCGGCAGCGCCGGTGGCATCGCGGCGATCATTTCATTCACGATGCTGGCGATCGGCGCATCGGCTACCTTTTCGTCGCTCAACAGCGCACTCAATCTAGTGTGGCCCTACACCGGGCCGCGCTCGTCGAGCGTGATCGCGATGGTGCGCGTGCGCCTGATTTCGTTCGGCCTGGTGCTCGGTGTCGCGTTCCTGCTGATCGTCTCGCTGGTGCTCGATACGGTCATCACCTTCATCGGCAAATGGCTGTGGGGCGACTCGCCGTACGTGGTGATCGGCAATCTGCTGCAGTTCGGCGTCGGCTTGCTGGTGCTGGCCTTCGCCTTTGCCGGCCTGCTGAAGTTTCTGCCGGACGCCAAGGTGCGCTGGCTCGATGCGTTCGTCGGCGGGATCGTCGCCGCCGTGCTGTTCTCGGCGGGCAAGAAGCTGTTCGCGCTTTATATCGCGCACGCCGGGATGGCGAGTTCGTTTGGCGCGGCCGGCTCGCTGGCCGTGCTGCTGATGTGGTTGTACTTCTCGGCCGCGGTGCTCCTGCTCGGCGCGGAGTTTTCGGCGGCGCGCGGGCGCATGCACGATCCACGCGGCGGATGGGGCATGCAGGACGAGTCGCCGCCCGGCAGCCGCGCCAAGCTCGCTTCCGTGCTGGCGGCGTCGACAGTCAGCGCGGGTGCCGTGCCTCGCATGGAAGACGGCGATGCCCGTGCTGCCGGATTGGCGCCTGCAACCGGAGCGGCATCAGCCTCGACACCTGCCGCCGCTACACCGGCTTCGGCTTTGCCGCAGGTGCAAACGCGAAAGGAGACGTCCGCGCGCGCCGCCGCGGTCAAGATCGGCCGCACCGTCGTCATTGCCGAAGCGCAGGCGACGCGCGTCGCCGCTGTCACGCTGGTCGAAGCGGGCCGCACGGCCGTCGCGGCCCATCGCTATGTCAGACGACATCCGTGGACTTCGGTGCTGTTTGCGGCGGCAGCCGGACTGGCCGTCGCGACCGTGGCGCGTCGCAACGGGGACGATGACGGCCGTCGCGAGTGAGGACTGAAGCGGCCACTCGGTCACAAGTGGCCGGCGCAGCGGTTGCGCCTGCTCACAGCGCATAAATTCTGTCCAGCGCGCCCGTCAAGCGCTACGCGACTCGATTTTTATATGGATGCTGCAAACAGGCGTCGAAATCTAGACGACTAGATTACAAAGGCCATTCAAACAAGTGTCTAAATTGCAGGTACCGGAGCCTTCACTGTCAACAAAACAACAATAATGCTCAGTCAACGAATAAATATTGCGAAAATAGCAACAATCGTTAACGGGCTTTAAATACAAGGCTTTGCGTCGATTGTCACTTTTTAGAGACACTCTTTTTTTTCCAGTTCTTGCCGGTTGAGGCAGTGAGCTATTCTCCTTTCCGCAACAACAAACTAATCATCTGCGTGGAGAATTGGATGAAACGAATCGCCCTGTCTACCCTCTCGCTGGCGCTTCTCGGCGCTACCGGCGTAGCACATGCTCAAAGCAGCGTGACCCTCTATGGCCTGATCGACGACTCGGTCCAGTACATTCACAACACCGTTGATGCTAGCGGCAAGAACGCCAACTCGGTGGGCCTCGCAGCCGGCAATCTGCAGGGCAGCCGCTGGGGCATGAAGGGTACGGAAGACCTGGGCGGCGGCCTGAAGACGATTTTCCAATTGGAAAGCGGCTTCAACCCGAACAACGGCAAGATGGGCAACTACAACGGCACGAACGCGCTGTTCGGCCGCCAGGCTTATGTTGGCCTGACGGGCGACTCGTGGGGTACCGCGACGATCGGCCGTCAATATGACCCGGTGGTCGACCTGGTTCAGCCGCTGACGGGTGACAACTACTTCGGTTCCACCTTCACAACGCCGGGCGACGTCGACAACAACGACAACTCCTCGCGCACGAACAGCGCTATCAAGTACACCTCGCCGGTGTGGGGCGGCTTCCAGTTCGAAGGCATGTACGCACTCGGCGGCGTGGCCGGTCAAACGGGTTCGGGCCAAACGTGGTCGGCCGCGGCAACCTATGCAACGGGTCCGTTCAGCATCGCTGCAGGCTACTTCCTCGCAGACAACAACTCGTCGGCAACGGCACGTAAGGTCAGCGCGGCAACGGGCGCGTCCTGGAGCAGCACGTCGGACGGCACGTTTGACGGTTCGCTGATCAACAACACGTACTCGTCGGCCAAGTCGATCGGTATCGCTCAAGTTGCAGCGCAATACGTCGCAGGTCCGTTCACGTTCGGTCTGCGTTACAGCAACGCACAGTACAAGCCGGACGGCGCATCGACGGGCTTCACGTCGAGCGAGAAGTACAACGTTGGCGGCGCGTACGTTGGCTATCAGGCAACGCCGGCAATGCTGGTGGGCCTCGGCTACATCTACACGAAGGCAAGCGGCGATACGTCGGCGACGTATAACCAGGTTTCGCTGGGTGCGGATTACTCGATTTCGAAGCGTACTGACTTCTACCTGGTTGGTGCCTACCAGCACGCAACGGGCAACCAACGTGCTGCAGACGGTTCCTCCGTTCAGGCAACGGCTTCGGTCGGTTCGTATGGCGTGACGTCGGCTTCGAGCTCGCAAGAAATCCTCAGCCTGGGTATCCGCCACAAGTTCTAATCGAGCTTGACAGACTGACTGCTGAAGCAATACGCAGTTGAAGACCAGCCACAGGCGATAAGCCCGTGGCTGGTTTTTTTTCGTCCGTTGGTTCTGACACGCGCGGCGTAGACCGGACCGTCCGGGTCACGCCGACTCAAACGAGCGAACTAAAAGAAAAGGCCGCCAGCAAGCCCTTAACAGGCTCGTGACGACCTTGCTGTGATGCTTCCGGCCGTAGCCCTACGCTGAGGCGCCTAGCGCCGCTGGGCCTTTCCTTTCTCCGCCTGCGCCAACGTCTGAGCCGGCTTCGCATCGAGCTCATGCTCCACGCCGTCCGCCCCCACCGGCGCACGATGCAGCACCAAGGCACGCTCGCGCTGCTGCAGCGGCACATTGGGCGAATCCTGCCAGTCCGGATCGGGAATCTCCCCGAATACCTGACGCAGCCGCTCGCCCCACGTACGGTGAATCATCTCGAAGTACGCATTGTCGTGATCAATCGAAACGAAACGCGTGACGCGCAGCGAATCTTTCTCGTAGACCAGCAAATCGAGCGGCAGACCCACGGAAAGATTCGACCGCAGCGTCGAATCCATCGAAATGAGCGCGCACTTGGCCGCTTCGTCGAGCGGCGTGGACGGCGTCAGCACCCGATCGATGATCGGCTTGCCGTACTTGGCCTCGCCGATCTGAAAATACGGGTTCACGGCCGACGCTTCAATGAAATTTCCGGCCGCGTAGATCATGAAGAGGCGCGACCGGTTGCCCGCGATCTGGCCGCCGAGAATGAAGCTGCAATTGAAGTCGACGCCGAATTCCTGCAACGCCTCGGCTTCGCGCTGATGCACGCCGCGCACCGCGCGGCCGATCACGCGGGCCGCGTCGGCCATGGTGGGCGCGTTCCAGAGCGTGGGCTGCGAAGGATCGGCGGGCTCGGACAGCTCGTGCAGCACCGCTTGAGTGAGCGACAGGTTGCCGGCGCCCAGCAGCACGAGCATGCGCTCGCCCGGCTGCTCGAACACCGACATCTTGCGCGCGGTGCTGATGTGATCGACGCCCGCGTTGGTGCGCGTGTCCGAAAGAAACACGAGCCCTTCGTCGACGCACATCGCGACACAGTAAGTCATAAGGAAAGGTACCCGCAAAAAACGACAGAACGGCGCTATTGTAATGCGACTCGCATGCGCCTTACCCCGCCGCTATTGCGGCTGTTGCCCACTGACCGTGACGGACACCTTCAACTGCTCCTCCAGCCCGCCAATACGCCGGCCGCGCACCGGTGCGGCCGCCTCGTAGTCGCGCGCCACGGCAAGCCGGCAGTAGATCTCGCTGGCAAACGCCGCATGCGTGACGTCGACGGAAATCCAGCCACGGCCGTCGAGCCATACGTCGACCCATGCGTGACTCGCGCCGTGCTCGACGTCGCCGGGTTCGATGTAGCCGCTCACGTAACGCGCCGGAATGCCGCGCGCGCGGCAGCAGGCCAGCATCAGGTGCGCATGGTCCTGGCACACGCCGTTGCCGAGCGCGAGCGCCTGCGCGGCCGTGCTGGTGACTTCGGTGATGCCGGGGTTGTACTTCACGCGCTGCAAGATCTGTTCGGACAACTCGATCAGATTGCTCGAACTCGCGAGGCTCGGCACCGATTGGGCCAGCTCGCGAATCGCCGCGTCGGCCTCCGTGAGACGCGTCGAGCAGGTGAAATGCTCCAGCGGAATCGGGCCGACGGCGTCGGGTAGTTGCCCATCGATCAGCGGAATCGTATCCACTTCGCCCGCTACATGCAGACGAATCTCGCCATGCGGCTTGTTGATGACGAGCGTATGCAGCACGTTGCCGTAGGCGTCGAAGGTGGCGTCGAGCTTGCCGGGCGCATCGATGCTCCAGCGCCGCACCACCTGCGAGGCACCGCTTGACGGCGTCAGACGCAATTGCTGGATCGAATAATGGACCGTCGCTTCGTAGCGATAGGACGTGTCGTGGCGGATCGTCAGGTACATATAAAAAACTCCGTCAGGCGACTGGCAACATCAGATAGGTACGCGCAACCAGATTGCCGAGCTCGAACACGCGAGCAAGGAACTGCGTCAGATAGGCGTGCAGGCCGGCTTCGAAAATCTGCCGGATGTCGGAGTACACCAGCTCGGCGCGCAGCTTGCCGGCAAACCGTTCGCATTGGTTCGAGCCGGACGTGCGCAGCATCGCCAGATTCGCACAGACACCCTCTAGCGACGCGAGCAGCGAGCGCGGCATCTGCTGGTTCAGGATCATCAATTCGACCACCCGCGCCGGCGTGACGACATCGCGATACACCTTGCGATAAATCTCCAGCGCCGACACCGAACTGAGAATCGAGGTCCAGTAATAGAAATCTTCGAGCTGGCGCGCGGCATCGCGTGAATTCGGCTCGACGTCTGCAAAGCGCACGTCGAGAATCCGCGCGGTGTTGTCGGCGCGTTCAAGAAAGGTGCCGAGCTGCGTGAAGAAAAACGCGTCGTCCTGCAGCGCGGTGCCGATCGTCACGCCGCGCGACAGATGCGAGCGGAATTTCACCCACTCGAATAACGCGCCCGGATTGCTCGACGCCTGGCCAGACGAGGCGCGTTCGTTGAACTCGAGCCAGGTGTCGTTGATGGTTTCCCACCATTCGGTCGTCAAGGTGCCGCGCACGGCGCGGGCGTTTTCGCGCGCGGCCTGCAAGCATGAGTGAATGCTCGATGGATTGGTCGCGTCGGCCACCATGAAATCGAGCACGTGTTCACGCGTCGGTTCGTCGTAGCGTTGCGCGAAAGCAGATTCGAGTTCGGAGATGCGCAGCACCGAGCGTTGGGCGCGCGCCTCCTGTTCGGGCGTTTGCGGCAACAGCAACGCCTTCAGGTTGATATCGAGCATGCGGGCGGTGTTCTCCGCGCGCTCCATGTAACGGGCCATCCAGAAGAGGTGATCGGCAGTTCGGCTTAGCATGACGGCGTTCCGTATCTGATGACGCGAGACCTTTGCAACGGTAAAAGGTCCGCGCGGGTTATCCGTGTGCGCCGGCGGCAATTCGATGCCTATGCCGGTGCGTCAGTTTGCGGGACGCGGTTGCCTGCCTGGCTACAGGAGCTGCTGCCTGACTGCTGCATCAGAGCTGTTACGTGAGCCACCGCAGCAACCGCGCTGGCAACCGTGTCAGTCGACCATCCACGTGTCTTTAGTCCCGCCCCCCTGCGACGAATTGACGACGAGCGAGCCTTCCTGCAAGGCCACG
The DNA here is from genome assembly GCF_905220975.1 of Paraburkholderia haematera. GTDB lineage: Bacteria > Pseudomonadota > Gammaproteobacteria > Burkholderiales > Burkholderiaceae > Paraburkholderia > Paraburkholderia haematera. Next base: position 128,537 of record NZ_CAJNBK010000008.1, read on the forward strand.
CGCGTGAGACCGCCCGCGCACATCGTCACGCTCTTGCCGGACAGCACGAAGGGCCGCAAGTCGATATGGCGCGGCGCGATGCCCGATTCGACAAAGGTCGGGCACGCGGAGAGCGCCAGCGTGGGTTGCGCGATATAGCCCGCGGGCCGCGCAATCAGGCGCTCGCGGAACGACTCGATTTCGGCTTTCGTCGACGCCGGCCCCACCAGCATCCCGTAGCCACCCGCGCCGTGCACTTCCTTCACGACCAGCTCGGGCAGATGCGCGAGCGTGTAGGCGAGATCGTCAGGCTTGCGGCACTGGAACGTGGGAACGTTGTTGAGGATCGGCTTCTCGCCAAGGTAAAACTCGATCATTTCCGGCACGTACGGGTAGATCGATTTGTCGTCGGCGATGCCGGTGCCCATGGCGTTCGCGAGCGCGACACGTCCGGCGCGATACGCGGTCAGAAGACCCGGCACGCCCAGCGCCGAATCATTGCGGAAGGCGAGCGGATCGAGAAAATCGTCGTCCACGCGGCGATAGATCACGTCGACGCGCTTCGGCCCCTGCGTGGTGCGCATGAACACATAGTTGTCGTCGACGAACAGATCCTTGCCTTCCACCAGTTCGACGCCCATCTGCTGCGCGAGAAAGGTGTGCTCGAAATACGCCGAGTTGTACATGCCCGGCGTGAGCACCACCACCACCGGATCGTCGACACCTTCCGGCGCCACCGAGCGCAGTGTGTCGAGCAGCAGATCGGGATAATGCGCGACCGGCGCGATGCGGTTCTGCACGAATAGCTCAGGGAAAAGCCGCATCATCATCTTGCGGTTTTCGAGCATATAGGACACGCCCGACGGCACCCGCAGGTTGTCTTCGAGCACGTAGAAGTCGCCCTCGTCGCCCGCGCGCACCACGTCGACCCCGGCGATATGCGCGTAAACACCGAGCGGCACATTAACGCCCTGCATTTCAGGCCGGTATTGCGCGTTGGTATAGACCTGTTCGGCCGGCACGATACCGGCGCGCACAATGTTGCGATCGTGATAGACGTCGTGGATAAACAGATTGAGCGCCTGCACCCGCTGGCGCAAACCGGCCTCCAGCGTCTGCCATTCGCTGCGCGGAATGATGCGCGGAATCAGATCGAAGGGAATCAGCCGCTCGGTGCCGGACAAATCGCCGTTCACCGCGAAGGTGATGCCGACCCGGCGAAACAGCAGGTCGGCTTCCGCACGCTTGCGTGCGATCGCCTCGTTGCCCTGCTTCACCAGCCACCGCTCAAAGCGCGCGTAGTGTGGCCGCACGGCATCGTCATGATGACGCATCTCGTCATAGCATCGCATGTCACGCCCCGCTCTTGTTGTCGGATAGAAGGCGAATGCGCTGCGCATTCGGTGTTCGACAATCGTTCAAGCAAGCGCTATGCCATTGAGCTTTTTCGCGTGCTGAACACGGTGCATGCACGCTAAGAGCGCATCCCGACCGGCATGGCCTCGTTGCCATCGTACTGCGGCGGCCCATGATGCGCTAGTACGGTGCATAGGGGGCACCGAGGCGGACGGCGGCGCGTTCGCCAATCCACCGCGGGCGCGCATGAAAAAATCCCCGTGGATTCGCATCCACGGGGATTCGGACAACTCGCACTGCGGGTCGGCTCAAACGTTAACGTTGGTTAAAAGCGCAAGGTTCAAAACGCACCGTTAAAAACCCGCGCTCAAAAACCGCGGCAACGCATGAAGCTCGATCAGCCTGCTGCTGCGTCTTTCAGCTTCTTCAGCGGACGTGCCTTGATGCGCACGCTAGCCGGCTTGGCCGGGAACCAACGCTCTTCGCCCGAGAACGGGTCTTTGCCGAAGCGCTTCTTCTTCGCCGGCACAGCTTGCACGACGATCTTCAGAAGACCCGACAGCGTGAATTCGCCAGCGCCCTTCTTGTGCACAGCGCCGAGGATCGTGTCTTCGAGCGCGGCCAGCACAGCCTTGGCGGTCTTCGGTTCCACAGCGGCGCGTTCAGCGACGTGTGCAGCCAGCGAGGCCTTCGTGAAGGTGTCCTTGATCGGCGACGGAGCGCTGGAAGCCTTCACGGCGACCTTCTTAGCTGCGACGGCCTTCTTCGCAGGAACAACTTTCTTTGCAGCAACCTTCTTGGTCGGTACCGGGGCAGCAGCCTTCTTGGCCACCTTTTTTGCGGAAGTCGGCATGTTTCTCCTACCTGTAGTGGTCAGTGAATTGCACGAAGCGCATACGGTATGTGCACGCTTCAACGCCGGATTCTACAAGCGCTAATACGATTTGCGCGACTCTTTTGTGTATAACAGCGAAGGTTTGTTGCGCGGCGCAGACTGCGCAACACATTTTGATCCTTGTTTTAGCGGGTAAACGTGCGTCGGAGCGCAACGGCCAGGTCCACAACACGAACACGTAACGTGCGTTACAAGCCATTTCGATACGTGAATAACGGCACTTTTGGCGTCGGACGATCTCTCGTGGATGGCGACTCGATGGCCCAGCCCTGGTTCGCCGACACGCTCACGACGCCGATTCACGCGGCGGAAAAAACACGCCCCCTGCAGCGAAAGTCTCTGCAGGGGGCGGCTAACGTTGCTCTGCGACAGAAAATCGCAGGCCGTTTCAACGCGCGTTCATGGCCGGCTGACGTGCTTCAGATCGTGCTCGCTCTCTTTCACATGAGCCCAGTACGCATCTTCGTCGCGCGCCATGCCGAGCTCGCCGTTGCGATAGGCGATCGCCAGCGCCAGATTGGCCTCGGGTAACTCCGCATTGGCCGCGCGTGTCAGCCATTGCAGCGCCAGCGCGTCGTCGTGCGGCAGCGCCGTGCCGAAGCGATACTCGTTGGCGAGCTGGAATTGCGCGAGCGGCACGCCCGCTTGCGCTGCCTGTTCCAGCCAGCGAATCGCCAGGTCGGGATCGCGCGCCACGCCGTAGCCGTTGCGATAAAGCGTCGACAGATCGTAAGCAGCTTGCGGATCATGCGACGCAACCGCGCTCAACCAGCGGCGGCTTTCCACGTAATCCGGCGCGATCCCGGGCAGCCCGCGCAACAGCAGATGTCCGAGCGTGCCTTGTGCGCTCGGCACAGCGTCGCGCGCAAGCTGGCGATACAAGGCCACGCCTTCGCGCCGCTCGTCGCGGTGCGCCGAACTCACCAGCACGTCGGCCAAAGCCTCACGCGCCGCCGCGTTGCCGAACGCCGCGGCAAGGCGCAGCCGCCACACCGGCCAGGCGGCATGCGTGGCCGCGCCCTGCATCTGCCAATCTTCGATCTGCACGCTGGATACGCGCGTGGCCGCGACCGTGGCGACCGTGGCGAGTGTTCCGGCAGCGATCGCGACAGCCACCGCAAGGCTCGCCACCCCAGCCGCCGGCCTCAAGGAAAAGCGCGCCGTCATTGGTTGAGATTCACCGAGTAGACCGCGAGCCCCTTGCCGGTGCCGTCGTCCGCCTGAAGCTGGGTGACGTTGGCGATACCGTTGGTCTGCGCGAGCGCCACCAGGTTCGGCGCCGCCTTGAAGGTCACCTGCCCGGCCGTCGCCACCTTCGTGAAGCGCCAGCTACGATCGCTGCCGTTGTTCGCCGTCTTGATGGCCTGCACTTTCTTGATGTAGGCGATCAGGACGTCGCGGCTCGCATCCGGTGAGGCGTAAATCGTCTTGCTGCCGTCCAGCCCCGGAAAATTGCCGCCGCCGCTCGCGCGATAGTTGTTGGTCGCGACAATGAACGATTGCGACTCCGAGATCGCCGCGCCCTGATATTTCAGGTTGCGGATCCGGCTGCCGACTGCCTGGGTGACGTCGATTTCGTAGCTGAAATCCTTCGACGTGATCATGTCGAAGTTGTAACCCGGATAGGTGCTGACCAGCGCCTGCGCCGCCGTGTTCGCCGGATCGATCTTGTTGAAACGCTTCGCCGCGGTTTCGAGCCAGGCCTTGAGATCGGCGCCCGTCACCTTCACCGCGTAGATCGTGTTCGGATAGAGGTAGAGGTCGGCGGCGTTGTTGATTGCGACATTTCCCTGCGCGACGTCGGTGAAATCGTTGCCGCCGCCAAAGCCGCTCTTGAACGGCGCGCTCACCGACAACACCGGAATACCCGCATATTGCGGCAGATTCGCCGCGATGTAGTCCTGCACGTAGGCCGCCTGCGCCTGATTGACGATCTCGATGGCCGAGACGTCGCCCACGTCGGCGAAGTAGGTGCTCATGCGGAAATTGGTCGTGCCGATCGGTGTTTTCACATAGTTGATGGTCGCGCTGTGTTCGGCCGCGATCGCCTGCGAGATCGCCGGATCGACCGCCACGTAGCTGTTATCCGCGTTCTGGATCGAGCGGGCTTCCGCCGTGCTCGAATTACGGTCCACCGTCCACGTGCCGTTCGTGTAGTTCAGTGCGAGCTTGATCACACCGAGATGCTTGCCCCAGAAATTCGCCATCACAGTCGGCACGCCGTTGACGGTGCCCTTCACTTTGTCCACGCCCGGCAGGTTAAATTGCGTGACCGTGCTGTTCTTGTCGGGGAACACCTGATGCGAGTGGCCGATCAGCATCGCGTCGATGCCGGGCACCTTCGAAAGATAGTAGCTGCCGTTTTCCATCGACGGCGAATAGGTCGAATTGTCGAGCCCGCCATGCGACATCGCGACGATGATCTGCGCACCCTTCGCCTTCATTTCCGGCACGTACTTCGATGCGCTTTCCACCAGCCCTTGCGTGTAAACATTACCGTCGAGCCAGCGCTTGTCCCACGCCATGATCGCCGGCGGCGTAAAGCCGATCACGCCGATTTTCACGGGTGCGCTGACGGTCTTGCCGTCGGGCGTGGTGGCGCTCAGCGTGCGCTCGAGGATCGTGTACGGCTTGAAAATCGGTTGCTGCGACTTCGCGCCGAGCACGTTGGACAGCACCAGCGGAAAGTTCGGCCCCGAGCATGCCGGTTGCGACGCGACCGGGCTCATGTTCGGCACGTCGAACGCGCTGCCGGTCACTTGTGCGAGGAACGGCAGGCCGTAGTTGAATTCGTGATTGCCGATAGTGCCGGCGTCGTACTTCAGCAGGTTCATCACCTTGTAGACGCCGAGTGTCGTCTTGCAATCGATCGGCGCGACCTGCGCCTGGTAGTCGGCGAGCGCGGTGCCCTGGATCGTGTCGCCGTCGTCGAGCAACATCGTGTTCGGGAATTCCTTGCGCGCCGCCGCGATCAGCGTCGCCGTGCGTTCCAGACCGAGGGACTTGTCTTCGGCCAGCTTGTAATAGTCGTAGCTGAGGAGATTGGTGTGGATGTCGGTGGTTTCCAGCAAGGCGAGCGTCGCCTTCGTGCCGTTCGCCACTTGCGGCTGTGACGGCGTCGTCTCAAGGTCGCTGCTGCATGCCGTGATGCCGATCGCGCTTACCACGCCTAATGCGCCCAGCGCACCCTGGACACCGGTTGCGCGAAGCGCGCGCATCTTCTTTCCTGCCATAAACGTCACTCGCATCCCTACTGCCCTCCGGTTTGTTGTGTTGTCGTGCCGGTCCATCCGGGCCGGCGTTGCATTACAAACAATTACAGAGGCGCAAGGTTACGGTCGCTTTATGACACTGATTTGTATGGTGTTAGATAGGTTTAAGTAATATTGACAGCGCTTCGGGTTATCAGCGCGTAAGGCGAGGCAGGATGTCGGCGAGCTTAGTGAGTGCCGCGTCGATGTGCTCCTCTGCAATGTTGCCGTAGCCGAACATCAAGCTGGGCTCCGGCTTCGCGCGCTGATAAAACGGCGCGAGTCCGTACAAACCGATCGACGCTTCGCGCGCGGCGCTCACCACCGCCTCCTCGGTCAACGGCGCCTTTAGCCGCGTTGCCATATGGATGCCGGCGGTTGGCACGATCGGATCGAACCACGGCGCGAGATCGCCCTGCAGATGCTTGAGCAGCATCGCGCGGCGGCCCGCATAGATCTTGTGCATGCGCCGCAGGTGCTTGGCGAAGTCGCCGTTGAGCATGAAAGTCGCGAGCGCGGTTTGCGTGAGCGTGCAGCCGTGCCAGTCGGCGATCTGGCGGGCCTTGAAAAGCGGCGCGTATAGCGATGTGGGCGGCACCACGTAACCGACCCGCAACTCCGGGAAGATCGTCTTCGAAAACGTGCCCACGTAAGCAACGAGACCGGCGCGGTCGAGACTTTTCAGCGGCTCCATCGGCCGGCCTTCGAAACGGTACTCGCAGTCGTAATCGTCCTCGATGATCACGGCGCCGCGTTTCTGCGCCCATTCGAGCAACTCGACGCGCCGCTCGAGACTCATCGGCATGCCAAGCGGGAACTGATGCGAGGGCGTCACGTAGACGAGCCGCGCCTTGTCCGGGAGCTTGCTCACGATCAGGCCTTCGTGGTCCACCGGCACCGGCACCACGCGTGCCCCCGTGGCCATGAAGCACGCCCGGGCCGGCGGATAGCCGGGGTCTTCGAGCGCCGCGATCTCGCCGGGCCGCAACGTGATGCGCGCGATCAGATCGAGCGCGTGCTGGGCGCCTTGAGTAACAATCACGTCGTCCCAGTTGCTCGTGACCGCGCGATTGAACGCCAGGTAGCGCGAAATCGCGAGTCGCAACTCCTGCTCGCCCGCCGCGTCGCGATACGTGCCTGTACCACGCGCCTGCACACGCAAGGCGTGGTTCACGCAGCGGCGCCAGACGTCGAAGGGGAACAGCGATTTGTCAGTCGCGCCGCCAATGAAATCGTGCGGCGAGGCCACGGTGGGCTTCGGCAACGGCAAGTTTTCAGGCATCTGCTCCCACAGCGGCTGGGCTCGCGCCGCAGCTTTCTGTTTCGCCTTCGCCCGCTCGGGCGCGGAGTCGGCGGCCAGTGCATGCGACGAGCGCTCCACCGGCAGACGCTCGAGGCCGTCAGCGACGAAAGTGCCCGAGCCGGCGCGGGCACTCAGATAGCCTTCCGAAAGGAGTCGTTCGAAAACCTCGAGCGTGGTCTTGCGCGAGACGCCCAGTTGCGTGGCGAGATCGCGCGTGGAAGGCAACCGCGTCCCGCCGGCGAGCCGCCCTTCGAGTATGCCGGCACGCAACTGCCGGTAGATCTGTCCGGACAGATCGTGACGGCCTTCGACCGCGATATGGATTTCCATCCGAGTGGTTACCTTAAATATCCGGGAAATGGTTATTTCGAAAGACCAATACCAACCGTAAGCTTACCTCCGTCGCCGCCATCGGAGCGGACACTTACGATAAGGAACAGCTCATGCAACCGCGTCTCGACTTCTACAAAGCCAGCCCGAGCGGCACCCGCGCGATGATCTCGCTCGAAGAAACCATCAGCAAAAGCACGATCGACAAACCGCTCGCGGAACTGGTGCGGATCCGCGCGTCGCAACTGAACGGCTGTGCGTTCTGCCTGGATATGCACGTGACGGACGCGCGCAAGCACGGCGAAACGGAACGGCGTCTGGCAACGGTGGCGGCGTGGCGCGAAGCGCCGTTCTTCACCGAGCGCGAGCGCGCGGCGCTCGAATGGACCGAATCGGTCACGCTGGTCGCGCAAACGCGCGTGCCGGATGAAGTGTGGGAAGCGGTGAAGCCGCATTTCACCGAGCAGGAGATTGGCGACCTGACCTTGCTGATCATTGCGATCAACGGCTGGAACCGGATTGCGGTTTCGTTCCGGAAAATGCCGGAGTAAGCGCGTGGAGCAGGTCCGCTCATGCGCAAACTAGCGCAACGTAGCGCATAAAATGCAAAATGGCGCACCCCTGTCAGACGGGGTACGCCATTTTTTTGCGCTGCCGGGCGTGGCAGACGCATGGGATGCCGAACGGCCGGCGCGTACTTTCTTGCGGCCGGTGGCCGACGCCCTGGGGCCGCTTTACACGCCGCCGATTACTCCGCCGCCACCGCGCTCAGGGCCGCCGTTTGCCGCGCGTTCTCACGCGCCTCGTCGCCGCAACGCTGATGTTCGCGCGACAGCTTGCGCATCAGCGGCAACAGCAGCACGGCAACCAGCGCGCCCGCTGCCGCGAGCCAGCCCAGGCCCGTAAACAGCTTGACGTACAACGGCAGCGATTCGAGCGGATCCATATCGCCCTTCGGCATCTGCGCGAAATTCGCCACCACGCTGCCCAGATACTGCGACACGCCGGTTGCCACGAAGTAAGCGCCCATCATGAAACCGCTCATCCGCGCCGGCACGTAGCGCGCGATCATCGCGAGACCCAGCCCGCTCACCAGCAATTCGCCGAGCGAATACAAGCCGTAGCCGCCCACCATGAACCACGACGAGACGCGCCCGTTCACCGCGTAGTTGCCGCTCGCCGCATACACGAAGAAGCCGGCCGCCACCACCGCGAAGCCGAACGCGTACTTGACCGCCACCGGCACGTCCTTGCCGCTCTTCGCGAGCTTCGTATAGAGCAGCGCGAGCACCGGGCTCATCACCATGATCCAGATCGGATTGAGCGCCTGGAACTGCGCGGCGCTCCACGTGAACAGCGTCTCGCCGAACAGCATGAAGCGCGGATCGACGTTGCGCAGCGCGAACAGCGTGAGCGACGTCGACATCTGCACATAGAACACGAAGAACAGGATCACCTGCGCGGTCAGAATCAGCGCGGCAACCAGACCCGAACGCTCCGAGCGTTCGCACTTCACCAGCATGTAGCCGAAGATCGCCAGAATCGCGACGCCGGCCGTGTACACGCAGGCCACCGCAATCGCCTTGTGCTGCAGCACGAACATCGTTGCGGTGCCAAGCACAATACCGCCCAGCGCGACCGCGCCGACGCGTTTCCAGCGGATCGGTTCGGCGTCCGGCGCGGAGCCGATATGCGCGAGCGTGCGGAACATGATGAAGTAGTTCAGCACCGACAGCAGCATGCCCGCGCAGCAGACCGCGAATGCCGTGTGCCAGCCCCAATGGTCCTTGATCCACGGCGTCGCGAGCATCGACGCTGTCGAGCCGATATTGACCGCCATGTAGTAGATCGTGAATGCGCTGTCGATGCGCGCGTCGTCGCCTTCATAGATGCGGCGCACGAGATTCGCGGCGTTTGCCTTGAAAAGCCCGTTGCCCACCACGATTACGCCCAGCGACGCGTACATGTAGCTCAATTGCTCGTTGGGCAGCGCCAGCATGAAATAGCCGGCTGCCAGCACGCCGGCACCGAAGATCATCGTGCGGCGCGCGCCCAGAATCTTGTCGCCGATCCAGCCGCCGATCGACGGCGATGCGTAAACCAGCGCTGTGAACGCGCCCCATGTGAGGGTGGCGTGGCTGTCGGTGAAGTTCAGCTTGTCGATCATGAACAGGACCAGCAGCGCGGCCATCCCGTAGTAACCGAAGCGCTCCCACATCTCGATCAGAAAGACCGTCGAGAACGAACGGGTCTGCGAGACCGGTGCGCCGGCGGGATTGGACGAATTCATCATGTACCTCTTGTGCTTACGGTTGCGGCGGCGCGTGGGCTGGCCACGCGGCGCGAAAAACGGAATCTGGCAAAACGTTCGGCGGATCCTGCGCGACACGACGCATGCATGGCCCCAGGCCTGCGCGTGGTCGATGGCGCGTTCATCTACACGTTCATCTGGAAACTGAACTGCGCGCTCATCTGCAAACCAGATTGCAAACTGAGGCGCCAATACCAGCGGAAAAACCAGGGGATGGGATAGTGGCCCGCCACGCGGTGCGCCCCGAAGGGAGTCCCCTGCCCCGAAGGAAGTCCCCTTGGGGGATTGGGGGACGCTGCGTCACATCGGGCTCGGGCTCCGGCAGGCGGAACGGGCTCAATGATAAAGCATTGCGGGAAACGGGGGTCTGGCGGGCGGCTTTCCGGAGGCCGGCTTTCCGGAGGCCGGCTTTCCGGGGGGCGGCTTTCCGGAGGCCCGCTTTGCAGGGGCCGGCTTCCAGGCGGCTGGCGGATGGCGGCTGCGCCAGATGGCGAACGCGATGCCCGCGGCAGGAAAAATCGGCAGTGATAGTCATGTCCTCAGCCCGGCCAGCGTTCGGTTGGAACGTGCCGGACAACGCTCCGCCGCGCAGGATCGCTGCGTGCGGAATGAAAAACAGCGGCCGGTGTCGCGTCTGATACGAACACGCGCGCCCAACCGCCAAGCGGGGCAGATTCTGCAAACAGACGCGCGATTCGTCACTCAGGGAATTCACTGATATCGCGCCAATTACCACGCCAATTACCCGTTCTTACACGCCAGATCGCTTCGTTGCGAAATCGTGTTTGACTGAAAATAGCCTTTGACGTCATGCCTTTAACCCTTCCCGATACTCAATCTGCATCAATGCTGACACCCTTATGCGTACTGCAGTCTTTACCGCATCCGCTTTCAGTTTCTCGTCGATTCCCGGTCAAAACGGCTGGGGAGAATTTCGGTTCTGGCAACATAGAGCGTTGTCTCGAAAACGCGGTCCCTTGCACGACCGGAAGCTGAACGGCCCGCCACCCCGGTCTGGACTGCGATCAAACCATATTTACTTATATCAAACAAATTTTGACGGGCTAATTTCCTCCTGCTATGGTCACGACAATTCAAAAGAAGAATCCGGCACTCGAACTCGGCAGCAAGATCCGCGCGTTAAGGCAACGGCTCAAGCGCACGCTGGATGACACGGCAACAGCGGCGGGTATTTCCAAGCCGTTTTTGTCGCAAGTCGAACGCGGCCTGGCGTCACCGTCCATCACGTCGCTGGCCGGAATTGCCCACGCGCTCGGGGTGACAGTGCAGTATTTCGTCGACACGCCAAGCGAAGAACGCTCGGTATGCCGTAGCGATCAGTTGAAGTTTTTCGGTTTTGCGGACTCGGCCAATTTGTTTGCACGGCTGACCAATCTGACGGGCGGCCGTCAGCTCGAAGCGATCCTTGTGAGGATGCCGCCCGGGCAGAAGCGCTCCGAAGTGACCACGCATGCCGGGGAAGAGTTTGTTTATGTGATCGACGGCGAAGTGTCGTTGACCCTGGAAGGCAAGACGTTCGTGTTGCATGCGGGAGACAGCGCGCATTACGAATCGACAGTGCCGCACAGCTGGGTGAATACCGCACGCAAAGAGTCGGTAGTCGTCTGGGTGGGCACACCGAGACTGTTTTAAAAAGCAGGCACCTTTTCCGGTTGATCCGGCCAGGGATTGCCTGCATTACGAAATGTAAGGAATCCTGCATGTCGAGCAACCAACAAGGGCCGCCCCGGTCCGAGCACGGCGGATAACCGGGCGCCCTGGCGCCAGCGCGTTCTTCTCTCGACTTTTCCTGCGATCTCAACCGATGAAAACCCCGTTCGTCTACGCGACGGCGCTGACCGCGCTCGTCCTTACATTTCAGCCCTCCGCCTTCGCCGTCACGGTACCCGCGGGTGTCACCCTCGCTGCCAGCCAGGAAATGACCCGCCAGGTGCCGTCCGAAACCGAATCGCTCGACCCCGCGCATATCGAATCCTGGACCGGCGACACGATCGCGCTCGACATGTTCGAAGGCCTGACGCGCATCGACGCAGCCGGCGCGATCGTGCCGGGCGTCGCGCAATCGTGGACGCGCACCGGGCCGACTACGTGGGTTTTCAAGCTGCGCCATGACGCGCGCTGGAGCAACGGCCAGCCGGTCACGGCCGCTGACTTTATCTATTCATGGCAACGCGTGCTCGATCCGAAGACGGGTTCGAAATACACCGTGCTGGTCGAATTCGTGAAGAACGCCAAGGCGATTCTCGCCGGCAAGGCGCCGCTCTCGAGTCTCGCCGCGCGCGCCATCGATCCGTACACGCTCGAAGTCACCACCGAAGTCCCCGCCGCCTTCTTCCCGCAACTGACCGCCATGCCGGCTCTCGCCCCGGTCAATCGCGCGACCGTCACCAAGTTCGGCAACGACTGGACCCGGCCGGGCAACTTCGTCGGTAACGGCCCCTACACGCTGACCGACTGGCAGCCGAGCAATCGCCTCGTAGCAACCAAAAGCAGCACGTACTGGAATGCCAGCAAGGTCGTGATCACGAAAGTGACCTATCTGCCGATCGAAAACGACGAAACGGCAATGCGCATGTATCAGGCCGGCCAGTTCGACTACACGTACTCGATTCCGTCGGGCATCTATGCGCAGGTGAGCAAACAGTTCGGCTCCGAACTGAAAACCGGCGTGCAGATCGCCACTTACTACTACAGCCTGAACAACGACGACCCGGCATTCAAGGACAAGCGCGTGCGCCAGGCGCTGGCGATGGTGCTGGACCGCGACCTGCTGACCAAGCGTCTGACGGCCGACGGCGAGGTGCCGATGTACGGCCTGATCGCCAAGGGCACGGAAGGCGCGAACGTCTTCACGCCTGACTGGGCAAGCTGGCCGATGGCCAAGCGCGTCGACTACGCGCGCAACCTGCTGAAGGAAGCCGGTTACTCTGACGCGAAGCCGCTCACATTCACGCTCACCTATAACACCAACGACCTGCACAAGAAGGTCGCGCTGTTTGCCACGTCGGAATGGCGCACCAAGCTCGGCGTGACCGCCAAGCTCGAAAACGTCGAACAAAAGGTCCTGCTCAAGCAACGCCACGACGGCAAGGTGCAGGCCTCGCGCGACGGCTGGTTTGTCGACTACAACGACGCCAACTCGTTTTTCGATCTGATACGCTGCAACAGCGTGCAGAACGATCAGCGCTACTGCAATCCGCAAGTCGACAAGCTGATCGATGAAGGCAACCAGCAGCTCGACGACGCGAAGCGCACCGCCCTGCTCACGCAGGCGCACGATCTGGCGATGAACGACTACCCGCTGGTATCGCTCTTCCAGTACTCGGCGGACCGGCTGGTCAAATCGTATGTCGGCGGCTACACGTCGACCAATTACGTCGACCAGCGCGCCACGCAAGACATGTATCTGATCAAGCACTAAGCGCGGGAGCACCGTCATGCTGGCTTATACGCTGCGCCGCACGCTCTGGGCGATCCCGACGATTCTCGCCGTGATCACCGCGTGCTATCTGCTGCTGCATCTCACCCCCGGCGGGCCGTTCGACACCGAGAAACACCTGTCGGCGGCCGTGCTCGCGAACCTCAACGCCAAGTATCACCTCGACGAGCCGCTGTGGCTGCAGTACTTCCACTACCTCGGCTCGCTGCTGCACGGCGATCTCGGTCCGTCGTTCCGCTACGCCGACTGGTCGGTCAACGATCTGGTGTGGAAGGCATTGCCGGTGAGTCTCGGCGTAGGTGGCGTATCGGTGCCGATCGCGGTCGTGATCGGCGTCACGCTCGGCACGCTGGCCGCCGTGCGGCGCGACCGTTTCATCGATCACCTGGTCATGGTGCTCGGCAATATCGGCAACGTGGTGCCGCCATTCGTGCTGGGTCCGGTGCTGGTGTGGATCTTCGCGATTCTGCTGAAGACGTCAGAAGGTCATGGCTGGCTGCCCGCCGGCGGCTGGGGTGAAGGCGAATGGCGCTATCGCGTGCTGCCGATCGTGCTGCTCACCATCATCAACGTCGCCGCGATTGCCCGGGTGATGCGCGGCAGCATGATCGAAGTGCTGTCGGGCAATTTCATCCGCACCGCGCGCGCCAAAGGACTGCCGGGACGCACGATCGTCTTGCGCCATGCGTTGAAGCCCGCGCTGATGCCGGTGGTGTCGCTGCTCGGCTCGATCTGCATCTCGTCGATCACCGCGGCCGTGGTCACCGAGTCGGTGTTCGCCCTGCCCGGCCTCGGCCAACTGGTCGTCAACGGCGCGATCAACCGTGACTACACGCTCGTGCTTGGCCTCGTCGTGCTGACCACCGCGGTCGCCGTCCTGTTCAATCTGCTGGTCGATCTGGCGTACGCCTGGCTCGATCCGCGCATCCGGTACTGATCCATGCCCCGCTCAATTCAATCGACCGCCGCGGCGCTCGATCCGCTCGCGGCCCTCGCAAGGGCGCCGCGTTCGCGCGGGCCGCTCGCCACCGCCGCACTGCGTTTCGTGCGCAATCGCGCGGCGTTTTCCGGCTTCGTCATCTTGATGCTGATCGTGCTCGCTTGCGTGGCAGGTCCGTGGTTCCTGCCGAACAATCCGATCGATAGCGACTGGAGCGCGATCAGCCTCGCGCCAACGCTGCAGAACATGCACTGGTTCGGCACCGACGAGCTCGGCCGCGATCTGCTCGCGCGCGCGCTGCAAGGCGGACGCGTCTCGCTGGAAGTGGGCCTGCTCGGCACGCTCGTGTCGGGGCTGATCGGCGTGGCCTACGGCGCCACCGCCGGCTATCTGGGCGGCCGCGTCGATGCGGTGATGATGCGTATCGTCGACATGATGTACGCGATCCCCTACATGCTGATCGCGATCCTGATGATGACGATGTTCGGCCGCGCGTTCTACCTGGTCGTGCTGACGATCAGCGCGTTCTCGTGGCTCGACATGGCGCGCGTGGTGCGCGGCCAGACACTGTCGCTGCGCTCGCGCGAATTCATCGACGCCGCCCGAGCAATCGGTGTGAGTTCGCGTTCGATCATCGCGCGCCACATCGTGCCGAATCTGCTTGGCGTAGTGGTGGTGTATGCCAGCGTGACGGTGCCCAACATCGTGCTGACCGAATCCGTGCTGTCATTCCTCGGCCTCGGCGTGCAGGAACCCATGACGAGCTGGGGCGTGCTGATCCAGGACGGCGCGCAGAAGCTCGAATCGATGCCGTGGCTGCTGCTGTGCCCGGCGGTGATGCTGTGCGTCACCCTGTATTGCGTGAATTTCGTCGGCGACGGTCTGCGCGACGCATTCGATCCGAAGGACCGCTGACATGCCGCTACTCGAAGTCAAAGACCTGAGCGTGCGCTTCACGCGCCGCGAGGGCGCACCCGTCGACGCGGTGCAGCGCGTATCGTTTTCGCTCGAAGCGGGCCGCACGCTCGGCATTGTCGGTGAATCGGGCTCGGGCAAAAGCCAGACGGTGATGGCGCTGCTCGGCCTGCTGGCCGGCAACGGTAAGGTGTCGGGCGCTGCGACCTATCGCGGCGAAAACCTGCTGACGATGAACGAAGCCGAGCTGAACAGGATTCGCGGCGACCGCATCGGCATGATCTTTCAAGACCCGATGACCTCGCTTAACCCGTTCCTGACGATCGAACGGCAGATGACCGAGACGCTGCAACTGCATCGCAAGATGTCGCGCCGCGAAGCGCGCCGCCGCGCCATCGAAACGCTCGAAACGGTGCGCATTCCCGATGCCGAGCGGCGCATCAACATGTATCCGCACGAGTTCTCCGGCGGCATGCGGCAACGCGTGATGATCGCTATGGCTCTGCTCTCCGAGCCGGAAATCCTGATCGCCGACGAGCCGACCACCGCGCTCGACGTGACCGTGCAGGCGCAAATCATCGAGTTGCTGCGCGAACTGAACCGCGAACGCGGCACCGCGATCATTCTGATCACGCACGACATGGGCGTCGTGGCCGGGCTGTGCGACGACGTGATGGTGATGTACGCCGGCCAGACCGTCGAGCAGGCGAATGCCGCCACGCTGTTTGCCGCGCCCACGCATCCGTACACGATCGGTCTGCTGAACGCGTTGCCGCGCCTGACCGACGACGATGACCGTCCGCTGCAAACTATCCCCGGCAACCCGCCATTGCCCGGCGAAGTCGGTGAGGGCTGCGCATTCGCGCCGCGCTGCGCGTATTGCAGCGATCGGTGCCGCGAGTCGCGCCCTGCGCTTACGGCGTCGCCGACGGCTGCCGATGCATTGCGCGCATGCCATCGGCCGGTGCAGGAAATCATGGAGGTACAACACGTATGAACGCGACTTCCATTACAAGCCAAGGCTTGGATCAGGCAACACTGTTATCGGTCGACGATCTCAAGGTGCAATTCGGCGTGCCGCGCGGCGGCTTTCCGTGGTCCGGCAAAGCAACCCTGCGCGCGGTGGACGGCGTGTCGTTCAGCGTGCGGCGTGGCGAAACCGTCGGCCTCGTCGGCGAATCGGGTTGTGGCAAGTCCACGCTCGCGCGCGCCATCATCGGCCTTGTGCCGGTGGCGAGCGGCAGCGTGCGCTGGCTCGACAAGGAAACCGTGCTGACAGGCGCGCGCCGCGATACCTCGCGCTTGCGCCGCGACGTGCAGATGATTTTCCAGGACCCGCTCGCCTCGCTCGATCCGCGCATGACGATCGAACAGATCGTCGCCGAACCTTTGCTCACGCATGGCCAGGATATTGCCCGCACCGACGTGCAACGGCGCGTTCTGACCATGCTCGAACGCGTCGGCCTCAACGCACAGCATCTGCGCCGCTATCCGCATGAGTTTTCCGGCGGCCAGTGTCAGCGCGTCGGGATTGCGCGCGCGTTGATCGGCGAACCGCAACTGGTGATCTGCGACGAGCCGGTGTCGGCACTCGACGTCTCGATCCAGGCGCAAATCGTCAACCTGTTGCGCGATCTGCAGCGCGAGTTGTCGCTGTCGCTGCTGTTCGTCGCGCACGATCTCGCGGTCGTCAAGGCGATCAGCCACCGCGTGCTGGTGATGTATCTGGGTCGGGTGATGGAATTCGGCGACAAGCGCGACGTATATGGCATGCCGCGCCATCCGTACACGCGCGCGTTGCTGTCGGCGGTGCCGGTGCCCGATCCGGTGGTTGAACGCGCACGCCGTCACCTGCTGTTGCGCGGCGAGATTGCGTCGCCGCTCAGCCCACCCTCCGGTTGCGCGTTTCGCACGCGTTGCCCGGATGCGATTGAGGCCTGCGCCAGCGAGATTCCGCAGCCCGTCACGCACGGTGCGAGTACGACTCGCGTCGCGTGCATTCGCGTAGGCGACGCTGCAATGTAAGTCCCCTTGAGCGACGCCCCGAAGGAAGTGCTCCTCGGGCGTCGCTAAACAAAACAGTCTGGAAATCTAAAACCGTATTCCCCGGTGCGACGGGCCGTCGCGCCGTTGGATTCGTTCGTCCTGTCGTCAGCAGGACGAACGATGCACGTGGACCGGCTAACTGCCGGCCAAAGACTCACCAAAATAACAGAGACGTACACCATGAAAGATAGCCGAACAAAAAAACGGTCAAAAAAAACTAATGCAGCCACCTTCTTTTACTGTGCATTCACGCTGCCCGCGCTGACCCTCGGCGCAAGTGCCTATGCCGATGACGTCGTATTGGAGCCCACCTCCGATACGACGAAAACTCAAACACTCGCGCAAACGTTGTCTTCTCCTGTGCAACGGTCACAAGCTTCGTCGGCCACGCAAACTTCGCAAGCCAACACCGCCGGCAAGCGCAGAGCCGACCAGGGCGGCCAGGTGCGCAACGATCAACCCGACACCACCAACGCCATCGTCAACGCGGAAGCCGATCAGACGGTCACGCCTCCCACGCCGCCGTCGAGCCAGGCGGCGAGCAAGGGCCTGATCGCCGATAGCCATCTCAACCTGCAATTCCGCAACTATTCCGACTACTTCCAGGCACCCACTGCGATCTATCGTCATGCGTGGATTCAGGGCGCGCAAGTCAACTATGAATCAGGCTTCACGCAAGGCCCGGTCGGCTTCGGCGTGGACGCGTCGCTGTTCGCCGCGCTCAAACTCGACGGCGGCAACGGCGCCGGCAACATGGTGCACGTGGGCAAGGACGGCGGCGGCTCGCAACAGCTCGCATGGGCCTATCCCGGCATGTATGACATCAAGGGTCGCATTTCGGAAACGGTCGTGAAATACGGTCTGCAGATCGTCACCAACCCGTTCCTCGAGCCGCATGACAACCGCGCGCTGCCGCCGACTTTCCTCGGCGTCTCGATGGTGAGCAACGATCTGGTTCATACGACGCTCGAGGCCGGCAGCTTCACCAAAGTCGACGCACGCGGCCACACGAACCTGACCAACCTGACCACCTCGTACGGCGGTACGCGCATCGACCGCCTGACCTACGTGGGCGGCACCTGGCACTACGCAAAGAACGGTGAAATGGCGCTGTATGCCGACCAGGCAGACGACGTCTGGCGTCAGTACTACGGCTCGGTGGCGCAGTCGTTCGGCGACCCGACTACGATCAAGTGGAGCGGTCTCGCGAACATCTATTCGACGCACGATACCGGCGCGTCCCGTCAGGGGCATATCAACAGCAACGCGTACAGTTTGTCAGTCTCCGCACAGCACGGCCCGCACGCGCTGCTGCTCGGTTACCAGCAGGTGCTCGGCGACCAGTTCTTCGACTACGTCAACGAGACCAACGGCATCTACCTGACCAACTCGATGGACGTCGACTACAACGCGCCGCATGAGCAGTCGCTGCAATTGCGCTACACGTTCGACGGCAAATACGCTGGCCTGCCGGGGCTCAAGGCGATGTTCTGGGGCGAGTACGGCTGGGGGGCGGACGCTTCGGCCGGTGCCGCGGAAAACGCTTCGGCGTCGGCGCCGCTGCACAACCTGTACTGGAAGAACGGCGAACCGGTGCACGGTCATCATCACGAGTTCGGGTTTATTCCGAGCTATACACTGCAAAGCGGCCGCTTCAAGGACACGAAGGTCACGTTCATCGCGATGTGGCACAACGCCTCGCGGTATTACTCCGATGGCAACAATATGGAGTACCGGCTGGTGGTGAATGTGCCGGTGAAGGTGTTCTAAAGCGGGCGGGTTTGCCTAAGCGGGAAGTTCACGGGTCGCGCAATGCACACCGCCGCCACCCGATGCGATGCCCAGGATGTCCACCTGGACAATCGCTCGTGAACCGGCATACGGCCGGATGGTTGCCACGGCGGCGGCATCGGCCGCAAGGTCGTTGAATTTCGGCACGATGATCGCCCCGTTACATTTGTAGAAGTTGATATAACCCGCGGCAAAGTTCGTCATCTGCTTGTCTCTCAGCGTTACGCCGTTGGATGTGCCGTAGTTACCCGGCGCATTCAACGCAATCAACGTGAGCAGCCGCCCTTTGGCATCCGTTTGACCCACCAGGTTTCCGTAGTTGGCGGCCATCAGTGCTTGCTCGTAGGTCGAATTGGTTGGATCGGCTGCGTAGGCGACGACGCCGGGCGCGAGGAACTTCGCATAGAAGTCGACGTGTCCGTTCGTGATGTCGGTCTCATTGGCCGGCGTGGCGGCGCCACCCTGGCCACCGACCCCGCAGCCTCGTGGATAGATCGCGGTGCCCGGAATCCAGATGATCTTCTGCACACCGAGCGTTCGTTGCAGTTCAGCCAGCACCGTGTCTTTGGCGGTTGGCAGAAGCGTCGCGTTAGCCACCACGCCATCTGGAATGGCGAACAGTTGCGGATTGCGATTGACGTGCAGCACGGCGGACTCGGCAAGGATCGCCGTCGCCTCGCCATCGAATTCAATCGCGCCGCCTTCGAGCGTCAATGAACTCTGAATCAGCGTCGCGTGGTTTGCCTGCGCCATCCATCCCGCTAGCGTGTGATCGTTTGCGAACGGCTGGAAGAATTTGCCCGCCTTGGACTTGTTGCTGCTCGCGGCAACCGAAGGTGGCACCGTCATCCCCGCGTTCAGGTTCAAGCCATCCGTATTCGCGTTGCCCCAGCCGTTGAAGTTGAAGCTCACGGCGCACAATGCGTTGCCGTTGGCCGTGTCCTTGACGAACAGACAACCGGTGTCGCGCGTCCAGAGATCGTCGAATCCATTGGCGAGCGGGATCAGATTGACGCCGCCCGCGCCCGTGCCCCGGGCCAGATAGTTCGCGTGGATGTCGGGATTCGCGCCGCTCGGCATCGCCAGCAAGGTCTGCGCGACGCTCAGGTCGACCGGCAGCACCAGCATGTTGACCGGCTCATACGTGCCGATCGCTTTGGCCACGTCCATCAGGTCGGCACGGACCCGATCAATACCGGCATCCGTGCTCTGCGGCGTCACCGGCGTCCAGATCCCTTCCGAACCCGAGGCGAACGCCATATACGTCGCCGTATGCGGCAAATCCTCGCCCGGCAGAAGGTACGACACGCCATTGGCCGGCGACGGATTCCGTGAAGATGCTGCCGGCGAAGACGGCGATGACGAACTCGACGATCCACCTCCTCCGCACGCGGCCAGAGTTCCCATCAAGGAGATCCCTAACAAGGTAGTAGAACTTTTGATAAAGCTGCGACGCGTCACTAGCGTGCGCTCAGCCGATGATTGAAATGCCTTGCTGCGCTTGCTCTTTGTCATATCCATTTTCCTGTCACTGCGCCTGGCGGCCGACTCCGGATTGCGGCCGGGAATTCGACGGTATTTCTGCGAGCGCACAAAACACCGGCCGACGATCTCCCCCGCCGCGGTGTTGCTCCGCAGTCGATTCAACGCACCAGAAGACCGAATTACGCCAAGGTCAGAAACGTCGACCGTGAGGGGAATCGTGAGCCCGCATCGTGGCGCGGCTCGCGATGTGGGATCAGCCGGGTTGCTGTTGTGTCGTACAGTGAATTCCACCGCCGCCTGCGGCGACGCCGTCGATATTCAGTTGAATCACGTCCCGGCCGGGAAACATATCCACGAGAATATCGCGCGTATTGCGATCGGCTTTGTTGTCGCCGAACTCGGGGGCGATCACCGCGTGATTGCACACATAGAAGTTGATGTATCCGGCCGCGAACTGGTCGTTCTCATACTTCCGGCGCACGGTGGTCGGGCCTTGCAGCACCACTACCTTCAATGGACGGCCTTTCGCGTCGGTGGACTTGCGCAGGATCTCCAGATGCCGCTTTGTCACCGCGTGATCGTAGGAAGACGGATCCGGATCGAGCCCGGCAACCACGACACCCGGGCTCGTAAAGCGCGCGTAGAAGTCGGTGTGGCCGTCGGTAATGTCCTTGCCTGCTATGCCTGGCAGCCAGATGATTTTCTGTAGCCCGAGCAGGCGGGACAATTCCGCTTCGCACTGCGCTTTGCTTAGACCCGGATTGCGATTGGCGTTCAGCACACAGCTCTGCGTAATAATGGCCGTGCCTTCGCCGTCCACTTCAATGCCGCCGCCTTCCAGCACCAAATGCGTTTCGAGCAGGTTCGCCCCGACTCGATGCGCGACAAAGGCCGCGACTTCCGCGTCCTGTTCGTGCTCCTGCTTGTTACCCCAGCCGTTGAAGTTAAAGCCCACGGCGCCGAGCTGGCCCGCGGCTCCTTTGACGAACACGGGCCCAGTATCCCGCATCCATAGATCATCGATTGCTTGAGGCACGAGCTCGACCGCAGCGCCGCACAGGCGAGCGGCGATCTCGTGGTCCTCTTCCCGAACCAGCATTTTCACGGGCTCGTGCGCAGCAATGGCCTTCGCAATGCCAGCCAGATTCTCCCTGACCACGGGCAGCAGTTTGCCGCCCCAGATCGCCTCGCCAGGGCCGAATGCCATCCAGGTCGCGGCGTGGGCATCGCCTTCGTCTGGCATCCGCCAGTTGGCGCTCTGCGCGAGCGCCATCGTGCCGAAGCCACTGCCGAGCGCACCCGACAACAGCGCGCCACTGGAGGCCAGGAGTCCCCGTTTCAGAAAATGACGTCTTGTCGTCATGGAAAACACCTCATGTAGATCGGTAAAGCCGGATGCATAGCCTGCCATTCAGGGCTTGCTCGCCTTGAGGCCAAGCCAGATTCGGCCCTCCAAACGAGCGGTGGCGGGCGCTTCGACCACCGGCGTAAACAGCGTTCGTTTCTTTTGCTCATCCGGATAGACGTTCGGATTATTGACCAGCGCGGGGTCCATCAGCTTCAGTGCGCCCTGATTGGCATTAGCGTATCGCGTGGCATTGGATATCTTCGCCACGACGTCGGGCCGCAGGATGTAGTTGATAAACGCATGCGCGTTGTCCGGGTGCTTCGCGGTCTTCGGAATGACCATGCCGTCGAACCACATCAGACTACCCATGCTCGGGATGTCGTAGACGATGTCACGCTTGTGGTCCAGTTCTCTCGCCTTTGGCGCGGCCAGGTTGATCGCCCCGGAGTAGCCGACCATGACGCACAGTTCGCCGTCGATCAACTCGTTGGCGTTAGCCGAATCGACGAACAGACGGATATATGGCCGGACTTTCATCAGCATGGTCTGCGCGGCCGCATAGTCTTGCGCGCTCGGATTCACCGGATCGCGGCCAACATAGCGCAACGCCAGCGGCAGCACCGTACTGGCGGAGTCCTGCAATCCCAGTCCGCAGTGCGCGGCGATGCGCGAGGCAATCGCCGGGTTGAACAGCAGGTCCATGCTGTTCGTCGGCATATCCTTGCCGAGGATGGCGCTGACCTTGGCGCGGTCGTATCCCACACCCACGGTGCCCCACATGTAGGGAACGCCGTACTGATTGCCGGGATCGGACTGCGCCATCAGTTTCAACAGTGCGGGGTCGAGATACTTGAGGTTCGGCAGCTTGCTCTTGTCGAGCTTGCGAAATGCGCCGGCCTGGATCTGCTTGGCCATGAAGTCATTGGTCGGCCACACCAGGTCGTATCCGCTGTCGCCCGTCATCAGCTTGGACTGCAATGTTTCGTCGCTGTCGTAAGCGTCGTAACGGACCTTGATGCCGGTTTCCTTCTGGAATTCGGACAAGGTGTCAGGGGCGAAATAGTCGCTCCAGTTGTACAGGTTCAGTACCTTCTCTTCCTCGGCATGGGCTTGCGCGGCCAACAGGCACAGACAAACTCCGAGACCGGCGAATACCGGGAGCCAATGCTTTTTCATCACGTATTCCTTAGCGATAGCATGAAGAGGTGCCGTCGCTGGTCAGCAGCGTGCGATACATCTCTGGGCGGCGATCGCGGAAAAATCCCCACGACTGTCGATCCGCGCGGATCGCGTCCAGATCGAAGGTGTGCAGAAGAATGGTTTCGTCCGTGCGATTGGCTTCGGCCAGCTTCGCGCCCGTGTGATCCGCAATGAAACTGGAACCGTAGAACACGCCGGCCAGTCCCTGCTGTTGCGGATTGCCGTTGCCGAAACCGACTTCACGGCCGATCCGGTTAGCGGCGACGACCGGCACCATGTTGGCCGCCGCATGGCCCTGCATCGTGCGTTGCCAGTGAGCCGCCGAGTCGAAATCGCTGCTGAACGGCTCCGACCCGATGATGGTCGGAAAGCACAGAATTTCCGCGCCCATCAATGCGAGGCTGCGAGCCGTTTCCGGATACCACTGATCCCAGCAGATACCGATGCCGATCTTGCCGAAGCGCGTGTCCCACACCTTGAAGCCGGTGTCGCCCGGCGTGAAATAGAATTTCTCCGTATAACCGGGGCCGTCCGGAATGTGCGTCTTGCGATACACGCCGAGTATTGTGCCGTCGGCATCGGCGACGGCAATCGAGTTGTAGGCGGCATTGCCGGCCCGCTCGAAAAAGCCGATGGGCAACACAATACCCAGTTCGCCCGCGAGTCTCGCGAAGCGGGCAATCCGCGGGTTGCCCGCGAACGGCTCGGCCAGCTCCAGATGCTGCACGTTCTGATCCAGGCAGAAGTACGGCATCATGAAAAGCTCGGGGCACAACACCAGGTTGGCGCCCTGAGTTGCGGCTTCACGGATCAATCGTTCCGCGGTGGCCATATTGTCTTCAAAGGTCCAGCTGCCGGATGCCATTTGCACCGACGCTACGGTGATGTTTCGCGACGACATGTCAAGGTTCCTTCGATCGGATTCGGTCTGGATCAGTTAGTGGTGACGTTACCGGTGACAGCGGGCTGCTGCTGTGTCGAGCAATGAATGCTGCCGCCGCCGATCGACAAAGTGGGAATCGGCAGCAGCTCCACCCGCCGCTCCGGGAACGCCTGAGCGAAGACCTCGCGTGCGGCCTGGTCCTGCTCCACGCCAAACGCGGTCGCGATCACCGCGCCGTTGACCAGAATGTAGTTCGCGTAACAATCGCAGTAGCGCTCGGATCCATAGCGTTCGCTGACAATCGGCGACGGCAGATCGAGCAGTTCGAAGCGGCGCCCGGCAGCGTCGGTGGCTAACTCCAGTGCACGGCGATTCTCACGCATCACCTGAAAGTAATCGCCCTGCACCGGACTCGCGCTCTGGCACAGCATCTTGCCCGGCGCGATAAACGACGCAATGCCGTCCACATGCCCATTGGTTTCCACTTCGTCCGGATTGCCAGGTAACCAGACAATCTTCTCCACCCCCAGCATGCGCCTGAGTTCGGCCTCGATTTCAGCGCGGTTCATATGCGGATTGCGATTCGGATGCAGCAAGCAGCTTTCCGTGGTGACCAGCGTACCCTGTCCGTCCACGTAAAAGGCGCCGCCCTCCAGCACCATATGGGAGTTGAATATCTGCGCCCCGGCCGCGCGGGCGATGTCCTGCCCCACCTGCTGGCAACCGTCGTACGGCTGGTATTTCTCGCCCCAACAATTGAAGCGAAATGAAGCGGCGCCTAGCCGGCCGCGCTCGCCCAGCAGAAAAATCGGCCCGCAGTCACGCAGCCAGTTGTCTTCCGCGGCAACGCCAAGAACCTCGACGCCGTTGCCGAGCAACTCGCGCGCGGCATCCGCCTGGCTGTGGTGAGCGCTCACCACGCAACGCTGATAGCGGGCGACAGTCTGCGCGACCAGCGCGAACTCCCGGCAGACTCGCAGATAGTGGTCCCCCCACAGGTCTTCGCGGCCTTCCAGAATCGGCCATCCCAACCAGGTGGTGTCCATTGTTTCCCATTCAGCGGGCATCCGGTAGCCGTATCGGCGAGCATCAAAGCGACTCATTCTGCTATCTCCGTCGTTAGGTGGTGAGTCATTGTGATACGGGTTACACTTGAATAAAAATGATGTTTATTGGTCAAATCAATCAACTTTTCTCATATCTCCATGCAACGCGTCCCCTCCCTGAAGTTGTTGATGGGCTTCGAAGCGGCCGCACGACTGGGCAATTTCTCGCGCGCAGCCGACGAACTGCACCTTTCGCAATCGGCGATCAGCCATCAGATCCAGCAGCTCGAGGAGCAACTGGGACAGCCGCTGTTTCGTAGAATCGGCCGCGGCGTGGAATTGACGGTCGCCGGCGAGGTGCTGCAGCGAAGCGTGCAGCGCTCGATGGAAACGCTGCGCAGCGGGCTCGGACGGATCGCGACCTATCTGGACCCTGGGCTGGTCGTGCTGGTGTGTCCCGCGCCGTTGCTGCACGGCTGGCTGCAACCGCGTCTCGATCAATTGCAACAGGTTCTTCCCGATCTATGCCCACTGCTCTCCACCGACGAGAGCGCGCGTTATGTCGATGAGATCGACGTCGATATGACGATCGGCGCGCGCCCGATGCAACAGGCCGGCCTATCGGAAATACCGTTTCTGTACGACGAGTGGGTGACCGTGTGCGCAACGGAACTCGCGGCGAAATTAGAGCGCGTGCCGCGCGCCAAACATCATTTGCACACGGGCCTGATCTGTCTGGAAGAGAACCTGACCAGCGAGAGCACCGGGCCGATTTTCCGCGGGCAACTGTCGGCCTATCGCATGAACGCGATCTATGACGATCAGCGCCTGGTGCTGGACTCGGTGTTGCGTGGGCGTGGCATTGCCTGCCTGTCCCGGCTGGTGGCGCAAGGCGGTATTGATCAGGGTGCGTTGACCATCCTGGCCGATTACTCGCGTTTGCCGGGCATGACGTGGTGGCTGTCGCGCGTGGCCGGGCCGTCGCGCTCACCCATCGTCGAGCAGATGTTCGAATGGCTGCTGGCGCAGGGCAAAGAAGCCGATTCCGGCCGTGGCCCTGAAGCCTAGTTTGAATCTCTAGCGGGTTGCATGTCACGACATCATCCGCGCGAGAGCATGGATGACGCCGTGGCATGCCGTGCTAGAACGAATAGATAAACTGCGTGGCAAGCAGATCGTTGGAACTGCTATAAGACCCGTCGTTGCGCAGGAACACCTTGTTATTGGCCCAGTCGTGCCGGTACTCGACTTTCACTGTAATCTGCCCGGTCGGGAAAAACAGCAGATCGAGCGCGACGTCCTGACGATTCGAACCCTTGCACTGCAGACCCAAACCGCCGCTCGCCTGCGCATTAGCGAAGCAGCCCGCGCCGATGCCGAACCCGTTGTAGGGGTCGCGGCCCTGGCCGTTCAGCGCAACGCCGCCACCACCGCCGCCGTTCTTGCTGTCGGCGAGGAAGTCGTAGCGCAACGTCGCGCCCATCCGGCCGACGCCCGGCAAGCTGAACTTGCGGTGCGCGAGTAGCGAGACGCCATACCATTGCGCCTGGCCGCCGTTGAATGCGGCGTTCTGCTGCTGGCCATAGTCGAGCTCGACGTTGTACTGCACGTCGGCGAGCAGGTAGGTCAGGTCGGCTTCCGAGAAGAAGAACGTGCCGAAACCGCTGGGCGCCTGACCGCTCACACCGTAGCTCACCGCACCGGTCGTCGGATTGATGGCGCTCGGCAAGGTCTGCCGGCCGATGTTGAACGACGCCCCGATATCGAGCGCGCTTGACCACGTATAGTCCGCGCGTGCCGTGAAGGTCGGCACCTTGTTGCTGGTCGTGATCGGATCGCCCAGCGCATTCGTGCCGGTCTGCGTGATAGCGCCGTTGGTCCGGTACTGTTCATTGCCGAGCAGGAACTTCCACGCCCAATTTCCCTTCGAGTAGTTCGCACCGAGGCCGATATAGCTGCCCGGATCCGAGAAGTCATACAGCAGGTTGTGGGTCAGCGTGAGCATCTGATTCGACTGCTGCACTTCATAGCCACCGAAGCTCGACATCAGGCCAGCGACGAAGGTCGTCGTGGCCGACAGCGGCACGCTGACGACCGCTGTGTTCAGAATGTTGTTGCCGATCTGACCATGCTCGTTCTGCAACAGCGTGATGCCGTTACCGCGATTGGGCATGAGTGTGATTTCGGCCGACGGCGCCATCGGCCCGACGCCGAAGGTCTTCTTGATGTCGAGGTACAGATCGCCGAACGTGCTGTTGAAGTAGCCGCCGGTACTTTCATGGTTTGCGAACAGGAACGAAGAACTGCCTTGCGCGCGGTTATACACGTAGGTCGGATCGATATAACCCGTCACCGAGAGACCGGCGATCGGTCCGGTATTCGCAGCGTCTTCGAGCGAATTCACCTTCAGTTGCTGAATCGCAAGCTGTTGCTTCATGGCAGTGACGTCGTCGTTGGTTAGCGTCGCCTGCGCTTTGCCATAGGCGGACGATGAGGCATCGACCGGTGCGGCCGCGGGCTCAGCGGCTGCCGGCTTGGTTGCCAGTTTAGTTGCCGGCGTAGTTGCCGGCGTAGTTGCCGGCGTAGTTGCCGGCGTAGTTGCCGATTTAGCCGGCGGCTGCGTCTGCAATCGCCTCACCTCTTTTTGCAGCGCGTCGAGCTGCGCCTGCAGTGCCCGGATCTGCCCGGTCGTGGTGTCGGCCAGCGCAATGCCGGGCAGACAGCCCGCCACCAGCAGGCAAATCAGTTTCTTTCTCACGCGATGTCTCCTCGTTTGTTGTATTGCGATTGATTTGCGTAGGCCCCGGCCGTCGCGAGCCGACCTCTCACGGGACGCGCGCGCGAGCGTTCCCCTGCGAGGCGCGCGAGGCGGCTCACAAGACGTGCAGCGTTCAGGGAAAGGTTGGCCGCGCGTTAGCGGCGCAGGCGGGCTAGCGTGGCGGCGGCTTCATGCGAAGCGACGCTCGGGGCCCGGTGGTCGCTGAAATCACGCTATTCGACGCCATTAGCGCCCTGCCTTCAGTTGTGCCCACAAGCGGTTTTCCAGCCGGACAATGTCAATGGGCAACGGCTTCATCAGGGTCATTTTGCTCAGCACGTCATCGCCCGGATAAACGCTCGGGTCCTGCGACACGACCGGGTTGACGAACGGCCGGGCGGCACGGTTCGCGGTCGGATAGAACACCTCGTTGGTGATCGCCGCATTGACCTTCGGGTCTTCGATATAGTTGATCCACTTCAGGGCCGCTTCGGGATGCGGCGCGTCCTTCGGGATCACCATCATGTCGAACCACAGCAGCCCCCCTTCCTTGACGTTCGAGAAGCGGATCTCGTAGGACCGTTTCGCTTCTGCCGCGCGCCGCCGCGCAATGCCCACGTCGCCGGACCAGCCGATCGCCACGCAGACATCGTTATTGGCGAGATCGTTGATGTAGCCCGACGAGTTGAACTGGGTGATGTAGGGGCGCACCTTCTTCAGCAGATCGAAGGCCGCCTGATAGTCGGCGGGGTTCGAGCTGTTCGGATCCTTATGCAGGTACTGCAGCGCGGTAGCGAATGCGTCGGCGGCCTGATCGAGGAATGAGACGCCGCAACTCTTCAGCTTCGACACGTTTGCCGGATCGAACACCAGCGCCCAACTGTCGACCGGCGCGTTGTCTCCCAGCGCTTTCTTCACTTCCTGCACGTTGTAGCCAATCCCATCGGTGCCGTACGCCCAGGGCACGCCATATTGCGCCCCCGGATCGGCATCCGCGATCATTTTCATGAGTACCGGGTCGAGATTCCTGAGGTTGGGAATTTGCGACTTATCGAGCTTCTGAAGCATGCCCGCCTGAATTTGCCTCGCCATGTAGAGCGACGATGGCACGACAACGTCGAAACCTGAACTCCCCGCCAGAAGCTTGGCCTGCAGCGTGTCGTCACTGTCGTAGTTGTCGTATCTCACGTGAATGCCGGACTCCTTTTCGAAGTTCGGGATCGTGTCCTTCGCGATGTAGTCCGACCAGTTGTAGACGTTGAGTTCGGTGTCGGCCGCCTTCACAGGCGGCGAGCAGGACAGAAGAAGTCCGGTGATCGCAACAAGAGCAGCACCCGCGATCTCATGATGAAAATGACAAAAGCGCATTGTTGTTTCCCTTGAAGATAGGAGATTGAAGTGCAGGTAGATAGCAATGTGAAAGAAGCCAATTATTTAATTTCCATTCCTAAATATTTGGCCAATCTGAATAGCGACAGAAATAGATGGAGGGTCGTTTTTCATCTGGCTTCGCGTCTCTCGCGTTGCCGACGGGTGAATCATTCTCGGTTGAACAATATCTGATGGGAATTGATGTTTTTTGTTTGGTTCGATCAATTCTTCTCATGTCTTGCAGCGAGCAGCAGGCGACACAAAAAGTCGGCAACCGGTGGAATTACAAGAATTACAACATCGCTATCACTTCGTTCCTGAACCACCGACAGTTCGTTGGCGTGGTTGATCCCTCCTCCTACATGGTCGATGCAGGAGGAACACCGACAACGGGCGCTGACCGGAGACGGTCGACCACGTTCGGCCACAGAGTTCATGGAACATGGGGCTTCTACACCTTGCTCTATCGCGTGAGTGGCAGCGGGCTGGCGCCACAATACGTGCATGAAGGTGTCCACCCTGCGTAGTACAGGCGTAACCGCAGCCTGCACCCCTATCCAGTGATGCGTTCGGTGGTCATAGCGCGCGACAAGCCATGCATCGGCCGGCGCAACGCGACATCGAAGGGATTGGTTTGCGGGCCGATCGCATCGGCCTGACGGCGCAGCAATTCGACCACCATCGGCAGGCGATCGTCGCCGAGACGCGCCGCCAGGGTGCCGACGCTCAACGCCGCCACCGCGACGCCGGTGCGGTCCAGAATCGGCACCGCCACGCCCGCCATGCCGTCGAGTACCCCGCTATTGCGGCCCGCGTAACCGAGTTGGCGCACGCGTTCGATCTCGGTGCGCAAATACACTTCGTCGAGCACACCATAGCCGCGAATGCGCGGCACGTTAAAACGAATGATCTCTTCTCGCTCCGCTTCCGGCAGAAACGCGAGAATCGCCAGGCTCCCCTGACCGACACCCAATGCCACGCGGCCGCCGATATCGCCAGTGAACGAGCGAATCGGAAACGGCCCTTCGCAGATGTCGAGACACACCGCGTCGAAACTGCTTTTGACCAGCAGGAAAATCGTGTCGCCAAGGCTCGCGCACAGCCGCAGCAACGCGGGACGGCACAGCGTGCGCATGCCGCTCGGATTACCGGCCTGCGCGGCGAGCGCAAAGAAATCGACACTCAGCCGATACAGCTTCGAATTTTCGTCCTGTTCGACGATGCCTTCCGCGATCAGCGCATGAAGAATGCGGTGCACCGTGCCTTGCGTCAGCCCCACGGCTTTCGCGAGACGCGTGACGCGGCCGCCGTCGGGTTGCGCTTCGGATAACGCACGGATCACCGCGAAGGCGCGCTCCAGCATCCCGGGGCCGGGCGCACCGCCCGTTTCGGCCAGTGCGGGATCGGCATCTCGTTTGGCGGCAGCATTCATCTCCAGCGCTCCAAATTATTTCATTGACCGGAACACTATAGAGGGTTTTATCCCTCAATGGAATATTCCCCGCACGCCCGTTCTGTTCCCACTCCGATCTGATTCATAGGGATTTTCCGGAGCTCATGCAGCGGAACGGCCGACATCGGTTTGACCGAATATCTTCCATTCACCGGAATTTTTTTCAATCTTATACCGCCAAACGGAATTTGAAATTGACGCCATGCAATTTGGCTGGATAGAGTCCGTTCCATCGAGGCAGTAGCCGATTGAACCGGTGTCGTCCTATCCAAAGGCCAGATCATGTCGTTCCTCACACTCACGGACGTCGCGAAATCGTTCGGCGATCTGCAGGCAGTCGCCGACGTGAACCTGTCGGTTGAAAAAGGCGAGTTCGTTTCGCTGCTCGGGCCGTCCGGCTGCGGCAAGACGACCACGTTGCAGATGATCGCGGGCTTTGTCGAAACGACACGCGGGCGTATTACGCTCGACGGCCGCGACATCACGCACATGAAGCCGAACAGGCGCGGCCTCGGCATTGTGTTCCAGAGCTACGCGCTGTTTCCGCATATGAGCGTCGCGGACAACGTCGCTTTTGGGCTGGAGATGCGCAACGTCGACAAGGCCGAGCGCAAGGAGCGCGTGCGCGAAGCACTGGCGCTGGTGCGGCTCGATACGCTCGCGCACCGCTTTCCGCGCGAGTTGTCCGGCGGTCAGCGGCAGCGTGTGGCGCTCGCCCGCGCAATCGTGATCGCGCCGCCCGTGCTGCTGCTCGACGAACCGATGTCGAACCTCGACGCCAAGCTGCGCGAAGACATGCAGTTCGAGCTGCGCGCCATTCAGCGCAAGATCGGCACGACCACCATCATGGTCACGCACGACCAGTCGGAAGCGCTATCGATCAGCGACCGGGTGGTGGTGATGGAAGCCGGCCGCATTACGCAGATCGACACGCCGTACGAAGCGTACGAACGGCCTGAAAACAGATTCGTCTCGCAGTTCATCGGCAAGGCGAACATGCTGGCAGGCAAGGTGGTGGCGCGCGATGGCGACGCGATCCGCATCGACCTCGGACACGATCTCGCCGAGACCGGCCACACCGCGCAACTGCCCATGCGCGAACGTGTGATCGGCGTCGGCGACGCGGTCACGTTGTGCATTCGTCCGGAAAAGCTGCGCCTGTGCGCGCCACATGCGGGACGTCTGGCGGCCACCGTGACGAGCCGCTTCTTCCTCGGCAGCCAATGGCTTTATCGCGTGGACAGCCGGCTTGGCGAAGTGCTGGTGTGCTGCCAGAACGAAGGCACCGAGCCGCTGCCGGAAGGCGCGGCGGTCGGTGTCGACTGGAACAGCGAGGCGATCCGCTTCATTCAACGGGATGCGCATCATGGCTAGTACGCTGCCTGCTTCGAACGACAACCGCTTGAAGAGCGGCACTACGCGCCGCGCGCCGTGGCAGGCGTTCGTGCCGTTGTGGCTGATGTGCGCGCCGGCTTTCCTGCTGTTCGCGGCGCTCGTGCTGGTGCCGCTCGTCATGACGCTGGTGCTGACCTTCTATCGCTTCGATCCGTCGAGTGGCCCGCTCGCCGCATTCCAGTTCGGCAACTATGCGGAAGTGCTGAACTCGTCGTATTTCCACACGATCTTCCTGCGCACCTTCGGCATCGCCTTTCTGACCACCCTGCTGTGCATCGTGATCGGCACGCCCGAAGCTTACGTGTTGTCGCGCATGCGCGATCCGTATCGCTCGATGTTCCTGCTGATCATTCTCGCGCCGCTGCTGGTCTCGGTCGTGGTGCGCGCGTTCGGCTGGAGCATGCTGCTCAACAGCAACGGCCTCGTGAATCAGGCGTTCGGTCTTGTCGGGCTGGGACCGTACAAGCTCGAATACACGACCTTCGCCATCGTCATAGCACTCGTGCACGTGATGCTGCCGTTCATGGTGATTCCGGTGTGGACCGCATTGCAGAAGCTCGACCCGCAAACGGAAAATGCCGCGCTGTCGCTGATGGCATCGCCCGCCACGACCTTGCGGCGCATCGTGTTGCCGCAACTCACGCCGGGCATTCTGTCGGGCAGCCTGATGGTGTTCGGCCTGTCGGCGAGCGCGTTCGCGATTCCCGGCCTGCTCGGCGGACGACGCCTGAAAGTCGCCGCGACCGCCGTCTATGACGAATTCCTCGGTTCACTGAACTGGCCGCTCGGCGCGACCATCGCGCTCCTGCTGCTGGTCGCGAATCTGATCGTGATGCTCACTTACTACCGGGTTCTGGAGCGCAAGTACGCCAGAAGCCTCGGCTGAACCTCTCGAGATCATCATGAGAAAAAACGGCCCCATTGCGCTGATTTTCCACACGCTTGTGATTGCGTTCGTGCTCGCGCCGCTCGTGATCGTCGTGCTGGTCGCCTTCACGCCCGACGAAACGCTCACGCTGCCCACGCACGGCGTATCGCTGCGCTGGTTCCGCGCGATCCTCAACTATCCGGACTTCATCTCGGCGTTCTTCAACAGCCTGAAACTGGCGTTTGCCTCGGCAACGTTGTCATTGATCGTCGCGTTACCTGCTGCACTGGCAATCGGCCGTGCCCGCTTTCCGGGCCGTGGGTTCCTCAACGGCTTACTGCTGTCGCCGCTGGTGATTCCCGGCCTCGTGCTCGGCATCGCTCTGCTGCGCTTCTTCGCGCTGATCGGCGCGACCGGTTCGTTCGCGTGGCTCGTGCTCGCGCACATGATCATCATCACGCCGTTCGTAATGCGCCTTGTGCTGGCCTCGGTGAGCGGTCTCGACCGCAGCGTCGAACATGCCGCGCACTCGCTCGGCGCCGACGCGTGGACCACGTTTCGCCGCGTCACCTTCCCGATGATTCTGCCGGGCATTACCGGCGGCTGGCTGCTCGCGTTCATCAACAGCTTCGACGAACTGACCATGTCGATCTTCGTCACCTCGCCGCAAACCGTCACGCTGCCGGTTCGCATGTACATGTACGCGACCGAATCGATCGATCCGATGATGGCCTCCGTCTCGGCGCTGGTGATCTTCATCACCGCGGGCGCGATGCTGCTGCTCGATCGCGTGTATGGGCTCAACCGGATTCTGATCGGCCAGCACTGATGCCTTCCACCGCCCTCTATCATATGCCGTCGAATCTGCCGTCTTCCGAACCCGCCGCGCCGAAGCGCGATGCGCAATTCGTCCGCATCGCGGAGACGCAGCGTGAACCGCTCAGCTTTTTTATCGACGGCCACGAAGTCACCGCGTTGCAAGGCGACACACTGCTCACTGCCGTACTGATGCAACAACGCCGCTTGCGCGACAGTGAATTCAGCGGCGCGCCGCGCGCTGGTTTTTGTCTGATCGGCGCTTGCCAGGACTGCTGGATGCGTACCGAAGAGGGAATACGTCTGCGCGCGTGCTCGACACTGGTGACACAGGGCATGCGCGTGCTCACGCGGTTCGCCGAAACGGCTTCTGTTGTTGCTTCTGCCTCTGCCTCTGCTGCGGCCGCGGCTGCAAACGGAGCCACGCCATGAGTAACGAACACCGCGTGGTTATCGTCGGCGCGGGACCGGCGGGCGTGCGCGCCGCCGAAACACTGATTGCGGCCGGTATCAAACCCATTGTGCTGGACGAGAATGCCCGTTGGGGCGGTCAGATTTATCGTCAACCGCCCGCGAACGGCGCGTTCCAGCGCTCGAAGAAAACACTCTACGGTTTCGAAGCGCGCAAAGCCGACGCGTTGCATACGACGATGGCCGCGCTTCTCCCGCACCTCGACTATCGCCCCGACACGCTGGCCTGGGCTTGTGAACCGGGCCGGCTCGATACGTTGCACGCGGGACGGGAAATCAGCGTGCCGTTTTCGCATCTGATCATTGCGAGCGGCGCCACTGACCGCGTGCTGCCGGTGCCGGGTTGGACGCTACCCGGCGTCTACACGCTGGGCGCGGCGCAGGTCGCATTGAAGGCGCAGGGTTGTGCGATCGGTCAGCGCGTCGTGCTCGCGGGCACGGGGCCGCTGCTCTATCTCGTGGCCTATCAGTACGTGAAAGCCGGTGCACAGGTGGTAGCCGTGCTCGACACGAGTTCGCTATCGCAGCAGGTTGCCGCGGTGCCGAAACTCGCGCGGCAACCTTCTACGTTCGCCAAAGGGCTCTACTACGTCGGCTGGCTAAAGATGCACGGCGTGCGAATCGAACGCGACGTGAACCTGATCGGCATTCGCGGCGAGCACGGCGTGAGTGCGATTGAATGGCGTTCTTCGGCGGACAATTCGAAGACCGAAACCCTCGCGTGCGACGCCGTCGGCATCAGCTTTGGCCTGAAGCCAGAAACCCAGCTCGCCGATCTCGCCGGGTGCCGCTTCCGTTTCGACACGCACAACCGTTGCTGGCTGCCCGAACTCGACCCCGCCGGCCGTAGCTCCGTGCACGGCATCTATCTGGCGGGCGACGGCGCGGGCATCGCCGGCGCCGATGCGGCCGAACTCGCGGGCCGTCGCACGGCGCTAGCGCTACTCGACGACCTCGGCATCGCCCATCCGCGTGGCCTCGGCATGCACGACGCGGCTTCCCTCGACCGCAGCCTGCGACGTATCGCTGTATTTCGCCAGGGGATCGAAGCGGCATTTGCACCACCCGCAAAATGCGCGGCGCAATGGCCCGACGACATGACCGTATGCCGCTGCGAAGAAATCGACGCCGGCACCTTGCGACGCTGCATCCACGGCGGCGAAGCGAACGAGATCAACCGCCTGAAAGCGCTCACGCGCGTCGGCATGGGCCGTTGCCAGGGGCGCATGTGTGGCGAAGCGGCATTGACGCTGCTTGCGCAAGAAACCGGCAAACCGCTTGAAGCCGTAGGCCGTTTGCGCAGCCAGCCGCCCGTCAAACCGATTCCGCTATCGCCCGCCATGTATGCCGATGGCGTCGCCGAGATTCCCGAGGAGGCCCGCGATGAGTGACACGCTGCACTATGACGTCGCGATTGCGGGCGGCGGGTTGGTCGGCGCGTCGGCGGCCTTGGCGCTGGCGCGGCGCGGCTTACGGGTGGGCCTGTTCGAGCGGCGCTATTGCGGCGCGCAGGCAAGCGGCGTGAACTACGGTGGCGTGCGCGTCCAGGGACGCCCGGTCGAGCAGATGCCGCTCGCCATGCGTGCACGGCGCATCTGGGATCGCTTGCCGGAACTGATCGGCATCGACGGCGAATTCACCGTGTCGGGACATTTGCGGCTTGCGCGCAGCGAAGCCGATATTGCCGCGCTCGAAGCATGGGCGGACATGGCGCGCGGCCACGGCCTGCAAGCGCAGTTGATCAGCGGCGCCACGTTCCGGCAACGCTATCCGTGGCTGGGCGCTGCGGCGATCGGCGGCTCGTTGTGCGCGACCGACGGCCACGCGAATCCGCGCCTGGTGTCGCCCGCGTTCGCACGCGCCGCGCGAGCCGCAGGCGCGGACGTGCGCGAACAAACCGCACTAACCGCAATCCATCACGACGGCACACGTTTCCAGCTGCGAGCGGGCGACACGCGCATCAGCGCCGATTGGCTGATCAATTCCGCCGGCGCATGGGCGAATACGGTTGCCGGTTACTTCGGCGAAACCGCGCCAATGAAACCGATCTACCCGAACATGTGGGTCACCGAACCGCTGCCGCATTTCATCACGCACAACCTCGGCGTGGTCGGCGGCGGCATCTACGCACGGCAGGTGGCGCGCGGCAATTGCGTGATCGGCGGCGGGCGCGGACACGGCGACGGCGAATACGGTCAACCGTCGACAGAAACCACCCGCGCCGTGATGCGCGATGCGTGCGCCCTGCTACCCCCGCTGCGCGAGGCGCTGCTGATCCGCACATGGAGCGGCGTGGAAGGTGAAACGCCCGACAGCAATCCGATCATCGGTGCGAGCCGCACGGTGCCGCGTCTGCTGCACGCGTTCGGCTTTTCGGGCGGCGGGTTTTTGCTGGCGCCGGGCGTCGGCGAAATACTCGCGGATCTTGTGCTGGAAGGCGCGACGGCCACACCGCTCGACGCGTTTTCGATCAATCGCTTCGCTGCTGTTGCTGCGCCATCTGTCGCCTAGTTATCGCCTGGTTATCGCCTGGTTATCGCCTGGTTATCGCCTGGTTGTTGCGTGCTTATTGCAATTCGCTTTGTTATCGCTCAGTCATCGCCTCGTTATCGTTTAGTGAAACTCAGGAGTCTCCCAATGAAACTGTTCAAGACGATCGCGGCGCTGGCCGCATTGTGCGCATTCGGTGCGGCCGCGCCGGCATGGTCGGAAACGAAGACCATCTATATCGGCATGAACGGCGGTCCGATGGAAAAGGCCTATACGAGCCAGGTTCTGCCCGACTTCGAGAAAGCCAATAACGTCAAGGTGGTCGTGGTGCCCGGTACCTCGTCGGACATTCTCGCGAAGCTCCTCGCCAACAAGGCCAATCCGCAAATCCACGTGGTGTTTCTCGACGACGGCGTGATGGCGCGCGCGGTCAGCATGGGCGTGTGCAAGAAGCTCGACGATTCGCCGGTGCTCAAGGAGCTCTACCCGTTCGCGCGCATGAAGGACGACATGGGTGCGGGTGTGCAGCTCGGCATGACCGGCATCGCGTATAACAAGAAGCTGTTCGCTGAAAAAGGCTGGGCGCCGCCCACTTCATGGATGGACTTTGCCGATCCGAAGTACAAGGGCAAAGTGGTGTTCCAGTCCGCTTCGAGCAGCACCTTCGGGCTGCACGGCTTCCTGGCGATCAACCGTTTGATGGGCGGCAGCGAGCAGAACGTCGAACCGGGTTTCACGAAATGGGCCAGCACGGTCGGCCCGAACGTCGTGGAATACGTGCCGAATTCGGCGAAAATTTCCGAAATGGTCCAGACCGGCGAAGCGGGCCTGTTTCCGTTGACGCCAACCGCCGTGGGCGATCTGCAGGATAAGGGCATTCCGGTCGGCTATGTGAATCCGAAGGAAGGACCCGTGTTGCTGCTGGTCGATCTGTGCGTGGTCAACAACAACCCGGATCCGCAAGTCGCGCAGAAACTCGCGCAGTTCCTGCTGTCGGCGCCGGCTCAGACGAAAGCCGCCGAAGCCGGCAAGCAGATTCCAACCAACCGTCTCGCGAAGATGACGCCGCCAATGCAGCAAAGCCTGGGCAATGTCGACGATCTGGTGAAGAAGGTGACCGTGGTGGATTGGGACACGATCAATGCGCATCGCGCGCAGTGGGATACGCGCTGGAACAGGCAGATCGAGCGTTAAGCCCGCTTGCGTAGGGCGGCGTGCCGGCAATCGGCACGGCCACGCTGCGATTCTCCACATCGACGGGACGCGCGCCTTGTTTGCCTCAAGGCGCGCGTTTTCGTGTCTGGCGTTGCGTCAGAAGATTACCGAAACAGCCACGCCCAGCCAGATTGACAGAACGCCGGCAAGAAACATATGCCGCGCTATACGAACGCGGGAATCGCTAGTTTCCGGCTCGACAGGGCTGGTCGCCATCCACGGTACGAGGCCGAGGCAGCCGAAGCCGGTCATCGCAAACACGAAGACAAAGACGTCGGAGACTCGCCATTTCGTCTGATCGTACAGGCCCCAGTAGCCGAGAAAAACGATGCCGATCGAGAAGATCGTCGCCGAAGCGGCACTAAGCGCGGGTACGGATCCGGTTGGACTCGGCATGCTTCACCTCCGAAACGTTAGGCGGTTGTAGCCGCCCCCATCACCCGCGCTCAGGTCAGTCAGGACGTGCGGGTCTGCCTCGCTTCATACGTCTTCAGATGACTATAGGCGATGCGCAGCAGCGACAAGCCATGCTCGCCCTTCTGCGCGTCGCCGCCGCGCGCGATCAGATCGCCGAGAATGTGATCCGCCTCGGTATGCGAGTGGTTTTCGACGTCGCGCAACATCGAAGCCGTCAGCGGCGTCGGCGTAAAGAGCGTTTGGGTGGCCCGGGCGTCGAAGTCCGGACCCATCGTAAAGCCGTTGTGTTCCGCGACGCCACGGCACTCGCCGAGCAGGTTTTCGATGATGCGCTTGCCATCCGGCGCAGCCAGAATATCGCCGACCGATCCGCGCATCAAGCACGTACTCGCCGCCAGTGTGGCCAGGAACACCCACTTTTCCCACATGCGCAGCAGGATGTTGTCGCTGACCACCGCATCGAAGTTCGCGCCGGCCATCGCGTCCACAATCGCCTCTACGCGCTCGGACGTGCCGCCTTCCAGTTCACCGAAAGTAATCGCATGCGTTTCGTTCAGATGCATGATGTGCTGCTCGGGGCTGAGCGTCGCCGCAATCACGCATTGACCGCCCAGTACGCGCGACGCACCGAACTTTTCCTTGAGCACGTCGATATGGCGCATGCCGTTGAGCATCGGCAGAATCAGCGTCGATTCGCCGACCAGCGGTGCGAACGAATCGATCGCGTCGTCGAGGCTGTAGGCTTTGCAGCTGAGCAGCACCAGATCGAACGGCTCCGCGCCAACGCCGGCGAGAATCGTCTTGACGTCGTGCAACGCCAGATTGCCGCGCACGCTGTTGATAACCAGACCGTCAGACGCGAGTTTTTCCGCGCGGCCGGCGCGCACGAGGAAGGTCACGTCCTGGCCCGCCGCCGCGAGACGTCCGCCGAAATAGCCGCCCACGGCGCCCGCCCCTACTACTAGAATTCGCATCTTTTGCCTCTTGATAGATTTGGGTCACGCGCGCCGGGCCGATCAGCAAAGGCTTCGAAGATCGCGTACGCAGCACGTCTGGAGAAATGTAGCAAAAATTGACGATGGGCATCGGCCACCTATGACGGCCCAGTTTGCTGCAACGCGTTGCGGCCGCACGGTTACCGCGTTGTTTCGGTTGTTTCCGTTGCTTCGGTTGTTTCTTATGTCAGATCAATCGCCCTACAACGTGCCGCAGAGGGTCTGTTCGTAAAGCGCGAGCATCCCGGGCACATCCACGTCTAGGCACACGGTGCTCCCGGGCCGGGTGTCCCAGTCCGGCGCGGGCACGGGCATCGCGGAAGGCTTCTGAATGGTTTGGCCCACCGCGATCCCATCCGTCAGCACGCGTACGGGCCCACGGCGAGTCGTATAAAGATGCGGCGCGAGGACATAGGCGACTGCCGACGAGTCGTGTACGTAAATACCCTTGAGTTGCGCGCTTTGCTCGTGAAAAGCCTCGTAGTGCCGCGACACGTCCCAAACGAACCGTCCTGCTGCACCGCCGCGATCGCGCAGCGACGCCAGATAATCGTGGCTCATGACGGTGCGCTGCGTGACGTCGAGTCCGACAATCGCAACCGGCCAGGCCGCGCCGAACACAATGTCGGCGGCATCGGGGTCGCCGAGGATGTTCGCTTCTGCAGCGGGGGTCACGTTGCCGAGCACGCCGTCCGTGCCGAACGCACCGCCCATGATAACCACCTGCCTGACGAGCGAGGCGATCTGCGGATCGTCGGCCAGCGCCAATGCCAGGTTCGTGAGCGGGCCCACCGCAATCAATGTGACTTCGCCCGGATGCGCGCGCACCGTGTCGACGATGAAGCGGTGTGCGGGGCGTGCGTCGAGCGCCGCCTCAAGACCGGCTTCGATCGCGATGTTGCCAAGCCCGTTATCGCCATGAATCCAGGCGAGCGGCTCAGGCGCGCTGCGCTTGAGCGGTGCGGCAGCGCCCTGCGCAACCGGCACGCCCGGCGCGAACCGCCCGGCCAGAAAACGCGCATTGCGCGTGGTGGTCTCGATCGTGGCGTTGCCGAATACGCTCGTCAGACCGAGCAATTCGATGTCAGGATGCAGCGCCTGGAAAACGAGCGCCATCGCATCGTCCACACCGGGATCGGTGTCGTAAATAACCCTGTGCTTGCTCATAGGTAGAACGCGTCCGGCAATTGTTCACGCGCGGTGGTGTCGCGCGTGGCGCCATGCAGGTTGCCGAGCCGAATCGGCAATTCAGGGCCGCCCAGTTCGATGATCACCTGGCGGCATGCGCCGCACGGTGCGATCGGTCCATCCGTATCGCCGATCACGGCAAGTGCGGCGAACTGGTCGCGTTGATAGCCCGCGGCAATGGCGCTGAAAAACGCCGTGCGTTCAGCGCAATTGCACAATCCGTACGAGGCATTCTCGACGTTGCAGCCGTCGAATACGGTGCCGTCTTTGGTCAGCAGCGCGGCGCCGACCTTGAACTTCGAATAAGGCGCATAGGCCTTTTCTCGCGCGACACCCGCGCGTTCCAGCAGTTGTTCCATGTTCATGCAACGATCCTCGATTCAATTCAGCGTCAGGAACATGCCCGCGATTGTGGCGCTCATCAGGTTCGAGAGCGTCGCGGCGAGCACGACACGCAGGCCGTAGCGCGCGACCTCGGCGCGGCGTTCCGGCGCGACGGCGCTAAACCCGCCCGTCAGCACCGCGATCGACGCAAAGTTTGCGAAGCCGCATAACGCAAACGACAGAATCGCAATGGTACGCGGATCGAGCGCTTGCAGGCCGGCCGCGCTCACGCTTGCGGCATCTTTCAGATACGGCGACAGCGACGCATAAGCGACGAACTCGTTGAGAATGATCTTCTGGCCGAGAAAGTTGCCGGCGATGGCGGCTTCGCTCCACGGCACACCGATCAGGTACGCCAGCGGCGCAAACACCGTGCCGAGCACCGACTGCATCGACAGTTGGGGATGGCCGAACCAGCCGCCTATGCCGCCCACAATACCGTTGAGCAACGCAATGAGACTGACGAACGCGATCAGCATCGCGCCGACCATCACGGCGATTTTCAGGCCCACTGTTGCGCCGGAACTCGCGGCTTCGATCACATTCGCGGGACGCTTTTCATCGAAGCTGAGGTGCTCCAGGTGCACGCGGCTCGGTTCGGTGGTCGGGTGAATGATCTTGGCGAACAGCAAGCCACCGGGCACCGCCATAAACGACGCGGCCAGCAGATATTCAATTCGCACACCCAGGCCCGCATAGCCCGCCAGCACCGAACCGGCAACCGCCGCCATGCCGCTCGACATCACGGCAAACAGTTCGGCACCGGTCATGTCGCGCGTGAACGGTTTGACCACGGCAGGCATTTCGCTTTGACCCAGGAAGATCGTGGTCACGGCCGAGAACGACTCGATCTTCGATACGCCGAGCAGCTTCTGGAATACCGTGCCGAGCACGATGACGATCCAGCGCATCACGCCGAGGTAGTACAGCACGGAGATGAGTGCCGTGACGAAGATGATGGCCGGCAGCACACGCACGGCGAAAACAAAGCCGCCGTCGCCGAACACCTGGAACATCTTCGCTTGCACGAGGCCGCCGAACAGGAACTCGATGCCCGCGTTGCCATAGCCCAGTATGTCGTTCACGCCTGACGCGGCGGCCGCGAGAACCGTTTTGCCGACCGGCACGAAGAGAATGAAGGCGCCGATACCGACCTGCGCAAGCAGCGCTGCAATAACAGTGCGTAAGCGGATGGCACGCCGGTTGGTCGAAAAAATGAAAGCGATAAGAAGCAGTACGCCAATGCCGAGGATGTTTCGTGCGATCAGTGCCATGTCTCTTGGTGTTCTTGTGGAAGTGGCAATGATCCTAAACGAAACCGATGCTGGAGAAAAATTTAAATACCGCCTTATCCCGGCATCAGCAGCCGAGTGGCTGGCGACAGTGCGCTTCGCGGCAGTCGTTGTTGGATCAACTTCGTTCAGGTACTCTCACGCCGTAGGCGTTTCTGCCGCTCCACACACCGTCTAACGCCTCGTCGCGCTATGACCATCACTCAAGTTTATCGAGGTCGCCTATGAACGTCGGCATCTATGGAACACTCGTCACGGCTTCACTGGTTCTGCTGCTGGGAAACAGGCTGCTCGGATGGATCCCTCTGCTGCGCAGCTATACGATTCCCGAACCCGTTGCCGGCGGTCTGCTCGTGGCAATCGTCCTGCTGATCCTACGCACCACGAGCCACGTTGAAGTACGTTTCGACACAGCACTGCAAACGCCGCTGATGCTTGCCTTTTTCGCGACCATCGGCCTCAACGCCAACCTCGCCAGCCTCAAGTCCGGCGGCCCACTGCTGCTGCGTTTTCTCGGTCTCGTGATCGGCCTGCTGGTCCTGCAGAATGCAGTGGGCATCGCCCTCACTTATCTATTGGGCATCGATCCACTGTACGGTTTGCTGGTCGGTTCGATCACCCTGTCCGGCGGTCACGGCACCGGCGCTGCATGGAGCAAGGTGTTCGCCGAACACCACGGGCTTCAGTCCGCCACGGAGGCCGCGATCGCCTGCGCGACGTTCGGCCTCGTGATGGGCGGCATTCTCGGCGGCCCGGTGGCACGATTGCTGATGCGGCAAGTCGCGAAGAAGGACGTTGTGCGCGCCGGGAATCGCGCAGAGACCCACGCAGAGAGCCTCGCAGAGAACCACAACAAGAGCCCCGCCGAACCGCCGCTCGCCTTCGAAGAACCGAAGGCTGAGCAAGCCACCACGCCGGCCGCCTTCATCGAGACGCTGGCGCTGATCGCGATCAGCCTCGCGGCCGGCAGTGCGCTTTCACAATTATTGGCCGGCACGGCGATCGAGCTGCCGACTTTCGTCTGCGTGCTATTCGTCGGCGTGGTGCTAAGCAATGCGCTCGGGCTTGCGGGCAAACCTGTTCTCGATCACGCCGTGGCCCTGCTCGGCAACGTGAGCCTCGCGCTGTTCCTCGCCATGGCGCTCATGACGCTCAAGCTCTGGGACCTCGCCTCGCTGGCGCTGCCGGTCGTTTCGATTCTCGTGGCGCAAACCGTTTTGATGGCGCTCTATGCGATCTTCGTCACGTTCCGCGTGATGGGCCGCAACTATGACGCTGTCGTGCTTGCCTCCGGTCATTGCGGCTTCGGACTCGGTGCGACGCCCACGGCCATTGCGAATATGCAAGCCATCACGGCCCGCTTCGGCCATTCGCACCTCGCTTTTCTGGTCGTGCCAATGGTGGGCGCCTTCTTTATCGACATTGCGAATGCAATCGTCATCAAGGGCTATCTGGCCTTGCCGATCTTTCATTAGCCGATACGGCCGCGGCGCGTTTGCGGTTCCAGTCACCGCAACGCGCCGCAGCAACGGCCGATCTCAGATCACTTCCAATGCCAGCGCAATTCCCTGCCCGCCGCCGATACACAACGTGACGACACCGCGTTTCAGGCCGTCACGGCG
Organism: Paraburkholderia haematera; assembly: GCF_905220975.1. Lineage (GTDB taxonomy): Bacteria > Pseudomonadota > Gammaproteobacteria > Burkholderiales > Burkholderiaceae > Paraburkholderia > Paraburkholderia haematera. The sequence continues at coordinate 171,811 of NZ_CAJNBK010000008.1, forward strand.
CATTGAGTGCAGCAGCCGGGTCGTCAATACCGCACCGGTCGCGCCAATCGGATGACCGTGCGCGATCGCACCGCCTTGCACGTTGATCAATTCGTCCGCAATGCCGAGTCTGCGCGCCACCGCGATCGGCACCGCGGCAAAGGCTTCATTGATCTCGAAGCGTTCGACGTCCCCGAGTTGCCAACCCGCGCGGGCCAAGGCCATTTGCACAGCCGGCACCGGACCGAGGCCGAACATGCCCGGCTCGACCGCCGCGACGCCATACGCCACCAGCCGCGCGAACGGTTCGATGCCGCGCGCCTCGGCGTAGCCACGCTCAGCGACCAGCATGGCCGCTGCGCCGCTGTTCAATCCCGGCGCGTTGCCCGCGGTAATCGTGCCGTCCGGACGAAATGCCGGGCGCAGTCGGGCAAGCGTTTCGATAGTCGTATCCGGGCGCGGCTGTTCATCGCTCGCAAATTGCTGCGGGCCTTTGCGCCCCGGGATTTCGACGGCCACCAGTTCAGCATCGAAATCGCCACGCGCCTGCGCTTCGGCAAAACGCTGTTGCGAACGGGCGGCCCAGCGGTCCTGCGTTTCGCGCGTGAGGTCGAACTGCGCGACGAGGTCTTCGGTGTGCCAGCCGGAATGCTCGCCGGAAAACGCGTCGTTCAGGCCGTCGCGCAGCAGGCTGTCGTGGATTTGCGCATTGCCCATCCGATAGCCCCAGCGGCCGCCGTCGAGTAAATACGGCGCACGGTCCATGTTTTCCATGCCGCCGGCCACGGCTGCATCGCCGAGGCCGAGCCAGATTTCCTGGGCCGCGGAGGCAATCGCCTGCGCACCCGACCCGCACACGCGATTGACCGTCAACGCAGGCACGGCCACCGGCACGCCGCCGCCAATCGACGCCTGACGTGCCGGATTCATCTTGTTGCCGGCCTGGATCACGTTGCCCATCACCACCGAAGCCAGCGCGGCCGGATCGAGGCCGCTGCGACGCAGCGTTTCACGCACCGCGACCGCGCCGAGTTCGGTTGCGGGCACCTCTTTCAGCGACCCGCCGAATGCGCCGATCGGCGTTCTCACCGGATTGCAGATCACCACTTCTCGCGTACTCATCGTTCATCTCCAGTTGGACTACCCATTTCCCCACCACGTCCACGTGCATCAATTTGCCGATGCCGCCGTGACCGTGGTGGGCACATCCCAGCCGCCGCCGAGCGAGCGATACAGCGCGACGGCTGCAAGCGCATGCTCGCGTTTGGCCTGATTCAGCGATTCCGCGTCACGCAAGTACGCCTCCTGCGCGGCGAGGACATCGAGAAAATCCGTCGCGCCGCCCTTGTAGAGCTCGCTCGACAGATGCAGCGCATGGTCCGATGCATCGAGCGCGCCGCCCAGGCGTTGCACCTGTACCGCGCCGTTCACCAGATCGCTGCGGTTGTCCTCGATCTCTTTCAACGCTTGCAGCATGGTCTGCTGCAAGCCGAGTTGCGATTCACGCATCCGGCTCTCGCTCGCGTCGATATTCGCGGTGATGCGGCCGGCGTTGAAGATTGGACTGGTCGCGTTCAATGCGGCACTGAAGAGGTTATCGGTCAGCGTCGGCAAGCCGAGATAGGACGAGGCCAGCAAGCCATCAGCGAGATTGAGCCGGAACTGCGGATAGCGCTGCGCTTTTGACACGCCCACTTCCGCCGCGCGCTGTTCGACCGTCGCGTAGGCATTGCGCACGTCGGGCCGCTGCAACAGAGCTTCGGAAGGCAACGTCTGCGGCACGCTTTGCGCGGGCACCGGTATCTCGCGTGCATTGGCCAACAGCAGGCCATCGACACTCTCCGGCGTGCGCCCCGAATACACCGCGATCAGACTCAGTTGATGCTGCACGGCCGACTGGATGCGCGGGATCTGCGCCTGCAAATCCTGTAACTGGTTCTGCGCACGCGCGACGTCGAGTTGCGTCGACAGGCCATAGTGCAAGCGCTCCTGCGTGAGTTTCAAGGCACGGGCACGGATCTGTTCGTTGTCGCTGAGAATCTGCAATTGCGATTGCGCCCAGCGCAGATCGATATACGCAGCAGCGGTGTTCGCCGCGAGTGCCAGACGCACTTGGTTCAAGGCCGTCTGCCGACCCGACACTTGCGCCTGTGCTGCCAGAACAGCAAGACGTTCACCACCAAATACGTCCGGCGTCCAGCTCGCTGTCAAACCGACACCGGCCTGACGCACATAGCCGAGCGGTGGCGGCGTGTTCTGGCGAGAGTCGGATGCGTTCGCGCTAGCGTTCAACTCCGGCAGTAATGCCGCGCGATTTTGCGTCACGAGGTCCTGCGCCTGCTTGACACGTTCCACTGCAGCCTGCACGTCGAGATTGCCCGTCAGCACCGATTCCACCAATTGATGCATGACGGGATCGCCGAATTCCGCCCACCATGTATTGGCGCTTACGCTGTCTTGAAGGGCATCGACATTCCACGCGGCCGGCGCGACGGTCTGCACCGTATGCGGCAGGTCCGCATGCGTTTCAGGTTGCACCGCGCATGCCGCGAGCGTCAGAAGCGCCGCACTCGCCAGGACTTTGATAACGATTGGTTTCATGCTGAATTCCTCAATGAGCATCGGGCGGCGGTGCGGTATTGCCGAACGGACGGGAGAACAGCACGCTCAGCAAACCGGCAACGAAACAGAGCGACAACACAAAGAACGTGTCGGAGAACGTGAGCACGAGTGCTTCGCGCATCAGCAGTGCATGCAACGCGCCGAGCCCCGCATTGGCCGCATTCAGCGCATCGCCGCCGACCTGCGCGAAGTGCGCGCTTTGCTGCTGCAAAATCGACTCGACCACCGGACGGCCCGTGCTCAGGTGTTCATCGAGCCGCTCGTAATGGAGATTCAATCGGTCGTTGAGCATCGTGCTGCTCACGGCAATACCGATAGCGCCGCCGAGATTGCGCATCAGGTTGAAGAGGCCGCTGGCGGATCGAAGCCTCGACATCGGCAATGAACCCAGCGCCATCGTGACAATGGGCGGAATGCAGAACTGCTGGCCGATGCCTCGCAACGCCTGCGGGATCAGCAACTCGTGCCAGCCCCACTGACTGGTCAGCGGCACATACAGATAACAGCCGACGCCGAACAGTACCAGGCCAAACACCAGCAACACGCGCATATCGATAAAACGCGCGACTATCGAATACGCAACCATCGCGAGCAACTGAAAACACCCCACCGACAGCAAGGCGACGCCGATCTGCAACGAATCGAAGCCACGCACACGCGACAGGAACACGGGCGTCAGGAACACCGCGCAGAAAATCCCGATCCCGGTGATGAACGACAGCAGACTGCCAATGCCGAAGTTGCGGATTGCCAACGCGCGCAGATCGACGATCGGCTCTTTTGCGGTGAACGCGTGCACGAGGAACAGAAATCCGCAGATCGCCGCCACCCAGGTGCACGTCAGAATCACGTCGTCGCCAAACCAGTTCTTGCGTGGCCCTTCCTCCAGGACGTATTCAAGGCAACCGAGAAAACCGGACATCAGCAGAATGCCGAGATAGTCGCCCTTTTTCAGCAGCGAGAGATCGACGGTGTCGAAGTGCACGTACTTCGGCACCATCAGCGTCACGGCAAGGCCCGGCACCAGGTTCAGATAGAACAGCCAGTGCCACGACCATTGCGAGGTGATCCAGCCGCCGATCACCGGACCGACCGTCGGTGCGAGCGTGGCGAGCGCGCTGATGGTGGTGGACGCAATCAGGCGCTGCTTGCCGGGGAACAGTACGAACGCCGTCGTGAACACGGTCGGAATCATCGCGGCGCCGAGCGCGCCCTGCAAACCGCGAAACAGGATCATCGAATTGATGTCCCATGCGAGGCCGCACAGCATGCTGGTGACCGTAAAGCCCAGCGCGGAAAACGCGAACACCCAGCGCGTCGAGAACACACGCGTGAGCCAGCCGGACATCGGGATCACGAGAATCTCCGCGATCAGATACGCGGTCTGCACCCACGAGAGCTCATCCTGACTCGCGGACAAGCCGCCGCCAATATCCTTGAGTGAAGACGCCACGATCTGGATGTCGAGCGTCGCCATGAAAAAACCGATGCACATCAGCACGAACGCGAAGACTTTGGTGCGCGTCGGCAGGTCGGCGGGGTTGGCAAGGACCTGGGTCATGATCGTCCTTAACCGTGAGCGGCGTCGAGGTGCACTTTCACCGTCGCCGATAGGCCCGGGCGCAGCACGCCTTGCATCTCTTTCGGCACATCGAGGCGCACGCGCACCGGCACGCGCTGCACGATCTTCGTGAAGTTGCCGGTGGCGTTCTCCGCCGGCAGCACGCTGAAGGTCGCGCCGGTTGCGGGTGCGAGACTCTCGACCACGCCGCGAATCCGGTTGCTCGATGCGTCGAGGTCGACGTCGACACCGTCACCGACGTGCATCTTCTTCAACTGGTCTTCCTTGAAGTTGGCGTCGATCCACAGTCCGCTCGACGGCACCACGGTCAGCAGCGACACGCCGATGTTTGCCAGCAGGCCGACGCGCGCGGTGCGATTGCCGACGTAACCGTCGATCGGCGAGCGGATCGTGGTGTACTCCACGTTCAATGCCGCGACCCGCTGCGCCGCTTTTGCGGTCGCGATGCGCGCCTCGGCGTCGCCGATCTGCGCGTCGAGCACGGCGATCTGCCGCTGCGCCGCGATCAACGCCGCGCTGCTGCGGTCGACCGCGGCATGTGCTTTGGTCAGGTCGGCGTCCGCGCGTTCCACGACCTGGTTTGATACCGCGTCGTCCTTCACCAGTTCGCGATAGCGCGTCTGATCGGCGGCGCTGCGCGTCAATTCGGCGCCGGACGCGCGAACCTCGGCCGCCTGCTCGTTGATGGTGGCGAGCTGCAAGGATTTCTTCGCCTGCAACTCGACGACGGCGGCTTGCGCGCTCTCGACTTCCGCACTGGCCTGCGCGAGACGCGCGTCGTAATCGCGCGCGTCGAGGCGAATCAGTACCTGGTTCGCGTGGACGAACTGATTGTCATGCACCAGCACGTCCGTGACGAAACCGTTCACTTTAGGCGACATCACGGTCACATCGCCGCCAACGTAGGCATCGTCCGTCGTCTCGACCAGGCGGCCAACAAAGAACCAGTACGACGCCGCAAGCGCCAGCACGGCGAGTACCGTAATGATCGCGAGCAGCATCCACGGAATGCGCCGTGCCGGTTTGGCGGCGCTTGCCACGCTGGGCGGTGCAATAGTCGAGGGTGTAGTGGACATGATGTCAGTATGTGCGTATGCACTCGTTAAGCTGAAAAAAAGGCGCGTTGAACTGCGCCGGGCTTGACCCGCTCAGCGCGGGCCTGATTCACGCGGGATCGTTTGTGACGGCGAACAACTCGGAGCGCAATGCCGCCGCGCGCCGCTCGCCGAAGCGATCCTCGAATTCGGCTTGCGCCGCATACCAATGCTTGCGCCCTGCTTGCAAACGCGCTTCGCCGGCTGCCGTCAGTGCAATCGACAACGCTCGCGCGTCCGCACCCAGTGTCTCGCTCGACACCAGCCCGTTGCGCCGCAGCGGCTGGATCGTGCGAACCAGCGTGGTGCGTTCCATGCGCATGGCTTCGGCCAGTTGCTTCATGGTCATCGGGCCGGTGCGATTCAGGCGCCCCAACAGCGAAAACTGTGTGATGGTCAGGCCGACATGCTCAAGATGACGGTCGTAAATCTGCGACACATAGCGTGCGGCCTGGCGGATCGCAAAGCAGTCGTCGTCGAAGAGTCCGTCCATTGCTGTCCTTCCTGTTCGTAAGTGCGTATGCACATAATCAGGCGTAAAAAAGCTCGCCGGAACGAGCTCATACGCTTTGTCTATCCGGTGATGCTGAAGAGTTCGGAGCGCAGCGCCTTGGCACGCGCATGGCCGAATTTTTCCTCGAACTCGTCTTGCGCGGCACGCCATGCGGTGGCCGCCTGGTCGAAGGTCGTTTCGCCCTTCTCTGTGAGACTGAACAGAAACGTGCGGTTGTCATGCTCCGCCGATTCCGTCACCACCAACCCGTCACGCTGCAACGGTTTCATGGCCCGGACCAGCGTGGTGCGCTCCATGACCATCGCGTCCGCGAGATCGACCATTGACAGGTTTGGCGTGCGCGCGAGCTTGGCGAGAATCGTGAACTGCGCAGCCGTCAGACCGACCTGGCCGAGATGCCGCTCGTAGATTTGCGTGACGTGCCGGGCCGCCTGGCGCAGCGCGAAACAGTTGCATTCGTCGTAAGAGAGAGGACGGTTCATGCTAGGCAGTCTAGCGTGTGCATACACACACTGTCAAGTTTTTCTCGCTTCGCGCGTACTTCGCAAGAATGGGTAATGACCACCTTCGAGGCAAAGATCAAGACAAACGCCTGTTTGAAATACGCGTGCCGGCATGATGACCACTGGCTACTACGATAGCCCAATCGGTGCGGTGCGGTCAGCGTGCGTTAAAGCAGCCGGTACGCCAATCGTGCCGCCGCCCTTGCCGTGCGCTTATCCTGATCGAGAGATGGGTTGTATTCCGCAATATCCGCCGCGCGCAGCTTGCCCGACGCACGCACGTGCTGCACCATCGCTTCGACCACCGACAAGGGCACGCCCAGCGCGGCAGGTGCCGATACGCCCGGCGCGGTGGCGGCTGGGAGCACGTCAAGATCGATGGTCAGATAGATGTCGTCCGCTGCGTCCATCAGTTGCCGGAGATCGTCCAGACGCTGCGGTAATTGTGGTTCCTGCATGTCGATGTCGAGCACATAGCGCACGCCGAGCCGTTCTGCATGCGCGAACAGCGAAGCGGTGTTGCCCAGATCGCTGATGCCGAAACAGACGTAGTTGAACGGCACACCTCGTTCGGCGCAATCGCTCGCAATCTGATCGAATGGTGTGCCCGAATTCGCCGGCCGCTTCTGGCGCAGATCGAAGTGGGCGTCGAAATTGATGATGAGCAGCTTAGGGGTAGCGGTTGCCGGCGTGAGCTTTGAAATCGCACCTGCATTTGCGTTTGCAGTCGCTGCCGCAGTCACGGAAGTTGTCGAACCGACCGCTATTCTGACACCGGCACCCGCACCTGTGCCCGAGGCCGCGGCCTCGACTCCAAGCCCAGCCACGCGATCTCGATGCATGCGCAATCCGCTATACGTGCCCCACGCAACCTCATGGCCGCCGCCAAACACCAATGGCCGGCCGCCGCTCGCGAGCACTTCGCACACCACGTTGGCGAGTTCCGCCTGTGCGCTTTCGAGGTCGCCGTCATCGCAAACCACATCGCCCGCATCGGCAAGTGCCACCATCGACGCCTTCGCCGGCAAGCCGGCCAGCGCTCGGCGCAATTCCTTCGGCGCATGTGCCGCACCGATACGGCCTTGATTGCGCCGGACACCCTCATCGGAACCAAAGCCGACGATCACCGGCGCATCGCGTTCAATGCGTGGCGCGCCACGAAAAACATCCTCATTCCGCAGCGCGCCGCCGAACGGCATCACCTGATTGAAAACTCGCCGGGTGTCGCCGGGTTCACCATCGTCGGAACGGCCGCTCCACACCTTGTCATCGAATGGAACTCTCATGCGCGCGACAACACCGCCTGCAAGAAAGCACGCGTACGCGGCTGCGATGGCGCCGAGAAAATCTCAGCAGGCGGCCCCGCCTCGACGATCGCGCCGCCGTCCATGACCACCACCACGTCGGCGACTTCTTTCGCGAAACCCATTTCGTGCGTGACGACAACCATCGTCATACCCTCGCTCGCGAGCAGCTTCATCACTTGCAGCACTTCGCCGACCAGCTCGGGATCGAGCGCGGAAGTCGGCTCGTCGAACAACATCACGCGCGGCTGCATCGCCAACGCGCGAGCAATGGCAACACGCTGCTTCTGACCGCCCGACAAACTCGCCGGCATCACGTGCGCCTTGTGGGCGAGTCCCACTTTTTCCAGCAACGCGGTTGCAGTTGCTTCGGCTTCGGCCTTGGTGGCGCCACGCAACATCCGCGGACCAACTGTGATGTTATGCAGCACCGACAGATGCGGAAATAGATTGAACGACTGAAACACCATGCCCACTTCGGTGCGCAGCGCATTCAGCGAACGCTCCTTGAGCATCGCTCCGTGATCCACCAGCCGATGCCCGCAGATATCGATCGTGCCGCCTTCAGCCTCTTCGAGCCCATTGCAGCAACGCAGGAAAGTACTCTTCCCCGAGCCACTCGGCCCAATCACGACCACGACCTGCTGCGGCTGAATGTCGAAGTCGATGCCGTTGAGCACGGTATGCAAACCGAACGATTTTGTCAGCCCACGAATGCTGACGATAGGTTCATCTACTTTGGCCACAGTATTCATTGCACCATCCCTCCTGCACGCAAGCGGCGCTCAACACGATGCAACGCGTAATTGGTCGCCTGCGTCAGCACCAGATACACCAGCGCGATGGCCAGATACACTTCAAGCGAACGGTACGACACGCTGATGATCTTCTGACCTTCGTGCATCAGATCGTCGATCGTCAACAGCGACACCAGCGCCGAGTTCTTGATCAACGCAATGAACTCATTGCCGAGCGGCGGGATCATTCGCACGATCGCCTGCGGCAGAATGACTGCCCGCATTGCCTGCCCCGACGACATGCCGATCGAACGCGCCGCTTCCATCTGCCCGCGATCCACCGACTGAATCGCACCGCGCACGATCTCCGACACATAGGCCGCGGAATACAAGCCGAGCCCCAGCATCCCGCACACGAAAGCCGGCAACAGAATGCCGAATTGCGGCAAGCCGAAGAACAGCAGGAAAAGTTGCACGAGCAACGGCGTGCCGCGGAAGAACGTGAGGTACGCGGTACAGAAGGCGTACACCACGCGCCGCTTCGGTGTGAGCCGGCCGATACCGATCAGCAGGCCCAGCACGCAACTCAGCGCGAGCGCGGCGGCGGTCACTTCGACCGTCACAACCGCGCCATGCATGATGTCCGGCAATCCGGCAATCACCGGCGAAAAATCGAGTTCCATTATGTCTGCTCAGCCGGTTATTGCGCGGTGGCGCCGAACCACTTCTTGACGATTGCCGCATACGTGCCGTCGGCCTTGATCTTCGCCAGCGCCGTGTTGAATGCCGCCTTCAGTTGCGGTTCGTCCTTGCGCACAGCGATACCGTAGGCTTCGGTCGTCAGCGGCTTGTCGAGTACGCGGAAACCACCGCGCGTCCTCACGAGCTGATAGGCGGCCGGCTTGCCGGTCACGGCAGCGTCGGCACGGCCGATGCCGACCAGGTCGAACATTTCCTGATTCTTCTCGACTTCAACGCGGTTGATTTGCGGGAAGTTGTCACGCAGGAAGTTGACCGACTTCGTGCCCACCTGGACCGAAACTTTCTTGCCATTCAAATCCGCTACCGACTTGATCGGCGAATCGGTTTTCACCAGTGCGACGAGGCCGCCTGCGTAATACGAATCGGTGAAATCGACCACTTTCGCCCGCTCATCGGTGATGTAGATGCCGGAGATCGCTACGTCGAAACGATGCGCGATCAAGCCCGGAATCAAGCCTTTGAAGTCGATATCGGTCCATTGCACGCTTTTACCCATAGCTTTCGCGAGCGCATTCATCATGTCGACATCGAAGCCGGTGCGTGCGCCGTTTTCGGTGAATTCCATCGGCGGGAAGGTCGCGTCGGTGGCGACGTTGAGTACGTCCGGTGTTTGGGCGGACGCCGCACCGGAAAAACCGGCAAGCGTCACCGCGAACGTGACGCATGCGAGGGACAACAGTCGATTCAGTTTCATGAGAGGGCTCCTTGTGGTTCGTTCAGTTCGTTCAGTTCGTTCAGTTCGTTCAGTTCGTTCGGTATCCAGATCGAATTCTGGCCGCGAGCGGCCTTGCCCGATCAATCTGTTTGCATATGCTCGGAAATAGCGCGGGCCGTGCGTAGCGTCCCGTCGATGAATTGGCTTTCGCGGCCGATAGCGCGCGTGGACGGCGCCATCAGCGTGATCGACGCGCTGCTGCCGGTGCCGCGTCCGCTGCGGTGGAATATCGGGGCGCTCACACCCCACACGCCCGGGTCGACTTCGCTGTCGCTGACGGCGTAGCCCTGAGCACGAATCTGTTCGAGTTCGGCTTCGATCGCGGCGCGGCCGGCGGGGTCGTTGTCGAACACGCTGTCGAGCACTTCGGTGCGCGCCTTGTCGGCCATGAACGCCAGCAGCGATTTCGCCGATGCACCGGCCTTCAGCGGCACGGCGCGGCCTTTTTCGAACGAACAGCGCAAGGAGTGCTGACTGTCGACCATTTCCAGGCACATCACCTGATGCTTGACCGCGACCACCAGCCCGATGCTTTCCTGCGACGCGCGCGCCAGGTGTTGCATCTCCGTACGACTCGCTTCGACAAGCTGCGAATTCACGTCGAAGCCAAGCGCGAGCTGCAGGCTGATCGGCCCCGGCGCGTAATAGCCCGCGTTTTCAGCAACGAACCCCCAACGCTTGAGCAAGGCGATCTGCCGGTACAGCGTGCTTTGCGCGAGACCGGTGACGGCGAGCAGATCCTTGACCGACATGGCCTTGCCGTGACTGGCGAGCGCCGCCAGCACCAGCAGCACCCGTTCAGCCCCTGTCACACTCTGTTCCGCGTTCACGATGAAAACTACCCACAACGAATAATGGGATCAGAATGCCAGAACGTTCTCGGATTTCAAAAACCGGATTCCCGGTGAGCGGGAATGTATGGAGAGGGTTTTCCCCGAATGCGGGATAAAAGAGCGTGCCGCTGCGAACGCGCGGCACGTTGACAGAATTCGTCTGACCACAAAGTGGCTTGTTGAAGGGTTGAAGCGGGTTAATGCCCGAAAACGCGGCGGCGAAGCGCGCCGGATTAAAGCGCAAGCACCGTCACACCCACTTCCACCCGATGCGCCCCGCCCCCCAGGATCATCCCGCGCAGCAAGGACACGTCGCTGTAATCGCGCCCGATCGCCAGCGTCACGTGGTCCATATCGGCGAGCACGTCATTGGTGGGGTCGAGATCGATCCAGCCACTCGTCGGACAATAGACCGACACCCACGCATGCGAGGCATCCGCACCGATCAACCGTGGCTGCCCAGGCGGCGGATCGTTGCGCAGATAACCGCTCACGTAGCGCGCCGGCAAACCCAGCGAGCGCAAGCAGCCGATCATCACCTGCGCGAAGTCCTGGCATACCCCGCTCTTCAATTCGAAAGCGCGCTCGGCGGGCGTGTCGAACATCGTCGCCGAAGGTTTGTACTCGAAGTCTTCGTGAATCCGGTGCATCAGATCGATCGCACCCGCCACGATCGGCATGCCGGGCGGAAAGCTCGGCAGTGCATAAGCGCGCAATGACGGCCGCGGCACGATGTTTGGCGACGCAAAGCGGAACTCCACCTCGGGCCGGAACTCGCCGCCGACCCAAAACCGCAACGAGCCCGCCACGTCTTCCCATTCAGGCGTTTCGTCGGGGTCGAGGTCGGTCCAGCGCGGCAGGAGCGCCACCGTGGTTTCGCTCACGAGTTGCAAGCGCTCGTGCGGGGCGTCCAGCGCGAAGTACAGGACGTCGTTGCCGAACGCGTCGATACGGCTCGTTTGATAGGACGGTTCGGGCTCGATCTTTTCTGCATGCGAGACCACGCGCTGCCACGCACAGACGATCGGCCGGATCGTCGCAAGATGCTGGGCGGTTTCCACATACGTGGAGTAGTGGTAGGTCGTGCGATGCGAGACGGACAACACGGTCGGCGCATTCTTCATGACCACACCTGTGAAGCCACCGTACTGGCGTGACTGAAATAGCGCGCGCTGATTTCATGCGCCGCCGCGCCGACATAGCCGCCGATCTGGTCGCACACTGCCATCAGGTGAGTGTATGAATCGTTTTCGTCGACTGCGCACAGCGGTTCGAGCGTCGGCAACGAATCGGCATGCGGCATCAATTCCGCAAACGGGCGATGCCGCATGCTGCCCGCGGCCACGGCGATCTCGTCGAGCTTTTTACGCAGGCGTTCATAAACGCCGTAGACGCCGCGCGGATTGGTGGGCTCGATCACCAGCAGGTCGAGCAAAGCCGGCACTTCGAAACGGCCCGGATACAGCGAGCGATACGTCAGCGTGCTGTCGAACAATTGCAGAAGCAGATCGAACCCGGCCGGTGTCGCGAGTTGGCCTTTGTCGGCGACCACGCGCAAGAACGACGTCATGGCCGACACGCGTTCGATATGCCGCCCGACGAATAGCAAACGCCACGCTTCGTCGCGGGTCATACGGTCGCCTTGCGCGCCGCTGATCGCCGACAATTGCACCGACAAACGTTCGAGCGCGTTCATCAGCGTCACGCGGTCATAGCGGTCATAACGGTCGTAGCGCTCACTGCGCTCGGCGCGGCCCTGACCATTCGCGCTGCCCTGCGATTGCGATGCACCACCGGCGCTACCATTGCCACTGCCGTTGCCGTTAAAACCCGCAGCCGGCATCAAGGTCTGCAGCGCATCGCGGAAGTCGTTGCGCGCCGCGAGAATCGTGCGCCAATGATCGTTTGACAACCGCCCGCGCACTTCGCCGTTCGCACGCGCCTGATAGTTGAGGTTCTGGCCGATGCTCGCCGCGCCGGTGCTCTCGCTCAGATTCGCGACCAGCGCACGCTCGAATGCTTGCGGCGAACAGGGCGAGGACATGTCGCCGGATTGCACCAGACCGCAATGCGTGGCGAGCTCCACCAGCGTGGGGAACATCGCGTCGGCGTCATTGCCTTCCAGCGAGCCGAGAATCAGGCGCAACAGCCGCACATTGTTTTCGGCGCGTTCGCCATAACGTCCGGCCCAGAACAGATTTTCAGCCGCACGGCTCGACACGGTGCGATGCTTGCGCGCGAGGTCGGCGGGTTGCATCGGCGAAGGCAGCAGCGTAAAGGTCGACGTCGGCTGACTCGACAGCACCCACGTATCGACGCTGCTGCCGCCGTATTGCATCGACACCGTCGCCTGGCGCTCGGCGGCCATCCGCGTGAAGCCGCCGGGCATCACATGCCAGCCCCCGTTGACGTCGGCAATCGCATAGACGCGCAGGACCGACGGACGGCGGCCAATGGTGCCGTCTTCGTAACGCGGGGTGCAGGAAAAGCGCTGCGGCTGCTGGATCGTATAGGTGTCGGGCATCGCTTCGATGCGCTCGCGCCACGTCGAGAGGCGCTGTCTGCCCTGCTCGATCCCGGGCGGCGCATCGCGTGGCGCGACCGGCCAGGTCGGCACGATGAACGCTTCGTCCAGACGCGTGAACGCGTGCTCGCGCGCCGCCCTTTCGCCGCACCACCAGGTCGCCACGCTCGGCAGCACCAGGTCTTCGTCGAGCAACACTTCGGCAATGCCCGGCAAAAAACCATGCAAGGCGGGCGATTCGACAAAGCCCGACCCCGGCACATTCGAGACGATCACATTGCCCGCGCGCATCACCTGCAACAGGCCCGGCACACCGATGCTCGAATCCGCGCGCAGTTCGACCGGATCGCAGAAAGCATCGTCCAGGCGGCGCAGCACGACATGCACACGTTCGAGACCGGCGAGCGTCTTCAGATACAGCATGTCGTCGCGCACGGTCAGGTCTTTGCCTTCGACCAGCGTGACGCCGAGATACCGCGCGAGAAACACGTGCTCGAAGTAAGTCTCGCTAAACGGCCCGGGTGTGAGCAGCGCGATATGGAGCGAGCCGTCGGTTCCCGAACCGTCGGGCTGCATCGTGGCCTGCGCGGCTTGCACGAGCGTTGCGAGCAGTTGCGAATAGGTCGGCGCGAGACGGCTCACGCGCATCGCGCGGAACGGCTCGGCGAACAGCGTCGACACGATCAGCCGGTTTTCCAGCGCATAACCGAGGCCGGAAGGCGCCTCGGTACGATGCGCCATGACGGTCCATTGGCCGTCGGGCGTACGCGCGAGATCGACGGCCACCACCTGCAGATACTGCCCGCCAGGCGGCGTGAAGCCCTTCACCGAACGAAGATAACCCGGATGCCCGAACACCAGCGCCGGCGGCAACTGCCCTCGCTCGAGCAAGGTCTGCGGCCCATAAATATCGGCGACGATGGCATTGAGCAGATGCGCGCGCTGCGTCACGCCTCGCTCGATATGTGCCCACTCGGCCTCGCTGATCAGGAACGGCAGCAGGTCGAGCGCCCACGGCCGCGGCTCGCCGTTATCCGCGTAGACGTTGTAGCTGATGTCGTTATCGCGGATCTGCTGCGCGACCGACGCGTAGTGATCCTCCAATCGCGCGATACCGTCTTCGCCAAGCCGCTCGAAGAATTGCCGCCACGGTTCGCGCAACGCGCCTGAGGCGTCGCGTAACTCGTCCCAATGTCCTTCGTAGGCCGGCAACAGCCGCAATAAGGACGAAGCGTCCGCGCGAGCCGCGGACGCTTCGAAAGGAAAAGTCGATTGAAAGGCCAAGGTCGTATCGTTTTTAAAGTTGTGCTGCCGCTCTTCAGTCTACCAGGTTACCAATACCGCAGGTCCAGCGTGAACGGGAATTCGAGGCTGCGCTGAGGCATCTCGACGGTGAGCGGCCCCGGCGTATGACCGGACGCGAAAAAGCGCGAGCGCCGCCGGCTTTCCGCCGCATAGGCGTTGACCGGGAAATTCTCATAGCTGCGCCCGCCCGGATGAGCGACATGATACTGGCATCCGCCGACCGAGCGGCCCGTCCATGTATCGACCAGGTCGAAGGTGAGCGGCGCATCCACGCCGATGGTGGGATGCAGCGCCGACGGTTGCGACCAGGCGCGAAAGCGCACGCCGGCCACATATTCGCTGACGCGGCCGGTCGGCTGCAAGGGCACCGGCACGCCGTTCACCGTCAGCACATGGCGGTTGTCGTTCAGACCGAGCGTGCGTACTTCGAGCCTTTCCACCGACGAGTCCACGTAGCGCACCGTGCCACCTGGCGAGCCCTCCTCGCCCATCACGTGCCAGGGTTCGAGCGCATTGCGGATGGTCAGCGAGACGCCGTTCACCGTGGTCTCGCCGACCAGCGGGAAGCGGAATTCGAAGTGCGGCGCGAACCAGCTGCTCTCGAAGGCGAAGCCCGCCTCGTTGAGTTCGCCGAGCACGTCGTCGAAATCCATCTTCGCGAAGGTGCCGAGCAGGAAGCGGTCGTGCAGTTCCGTGCCCCAGCGCGTGAGCCGCTGCGTGTACGGCGTGTGCCAGAAGCGCGCCACCAGCGCGCGCAGCAGCAACTGCTGCACGAGACTCATGCGCGCATGCGGCGGCATTTCGAAACCGCGCAATTCGAGCAGGCCGAGGCGGCCGGTCGGACCATCGGGCGAATAGAGTTTGTCGATGCAGAACTCGGCGCGGTGCGTGTTGCCCGTCACATCGATCAGGATGTTGCGTAGCGAACGGTCGATCATCCACGCCGGCAGATTCGCGCTGTCGCGGCCGCCGAGCAGATCGATCTGCCGCTGCAATTCGCGGAACGCCACTTCGAGTTCATACACCTGATCGTTACGCGCCTCATCCACGCGTGGCGCCTGGCTCGTCGGCCCGATGAACAGCCCGGAAAACAGATACGACAGCGACGGATGATTGTGCCAATATGCAATCAGACTCGCGAGCAGATCGGGACGGCGCAGGAACGGACTATCGGCAGGCGTCGCGCCGCCGAGCACGAAGTGATTGCCGCCGCCGGTTCCCGTATGCCGGCCGTCGGTCATGAACTTCTCGCTGCTCAGATAGCTTTCGGCCGCGGACTGATACAGATACTCCGTGTTGTCGACCAGTTGCTCCCAACTCGAAGCCGGATGAATGTTCACCTCGATCACACCCGGGTCCGGCGTCACCTGCAGGACCTTCAGGCGCGCATCGCGCGGCGGCGGATAGCCTTCGAGCACGACCTTCATCGCCAATTCGGCCGCGGTCGTTTCAATGGCCGCGAGCAGGTCGAGATAGTCGTCGAGTTCGGTGAGCGGCGGCATGAACACATGCAGCAGCGAGCGGCCGCTGCCGAACGCTTCGGTTTCCGCTTTCGGACCGGCGGCACGTTTCGGATCGCGCGCTTCGACGCAGATCGCCGTGCGCAGCGTTTCCTTCGACGACTGCCCGCGCGCCGGCGCCTGGCCGTCGCCCGGTTGAGGAGCAAAAGCCAGCACGCCGCTGCCCGCCATGCCGCTCAGCAAATCCGCCGCTGACGACGACAACGCCGCCGCGCGCCGCGCGTCGGCCTCGTTCAGGGTGCGGCGGGACTCACCATCGCCGTCGTATTGCAGGCGCAATTGCGCGGCCGGGCGCAACGGCACCGGCGGTGCGAACGGGTCGTGCGCATGCTGATACGGATAGTCGGTCTTCGAGACCCACGGCAGCGAATCGAGCGGCAGGCGATAACCCATCGGCGAATCGCCGGGAATCAGGAACATGCGCTCGTCGCGGAAGAACCAGCGGCCGCTGACCCACTTCGGCGCCTCGTTCGGCACGTCGCGTTCGCGCGCGAGCGGCAGGACATAGCCGGTGGCGCCGCCCAGCCCCGCGTCGAATACACGCCGCAAACGCACGCGCTCCAGTTCGTCGTCGAGGCGCGCGTCGAGAGGATCGACGTTGACCGGCAGACGGCGCTCGCGCCACAGGTAGTACCAGACGTCTTCGAAACCGGGCTGGATGCAGTCGTGGTCGACTGCGAGCTTCGCCGCCAGATGAGCGAGGAAACGCTGCGCGTCTTTGGCCGTGTAAGTGCCCGGCTCGCGTTCGTCGGCGAACAGCGTGGGATCTTGCCAGCACGGCTCACCATCGGCGCGCCAGTAGAGCGACATCGCCCAGCGCGGCAACTGTTCGCCCGGATACCACTTGCCCTGGCCGATATGCAGAAAGCCGTTCGCGCCGTAGCGCGAGCGCAGCTTGTCCATCAGCGCGACCGCGTAGCTGCGTTTGGTGGGGCCGAGCGCGTCGGTGTTCCATTCGGCCGCGTCGCGATCGCGCACCGACACGAAGGTCGGCTCGCCGCCCATCGTCAGGCGCACGTCCATCTCGGCGAGGCGCTGGTCGACCTGCTCGCCCATCTTCAGCACGTCGTCCCACACCGCTTCGCTGAACGGCCGGGTGACGCGCGGCGTCTCCAGTACCCGTTCAATCGACATGGTGTGCTCAAACTCGACTTCGGATTCGTCGACCGCGCCGGAGATCGGCGCCGCGCTGCCGGGTTCGGGTGTGCACGCGACCGGGATATGGCCTTCCCCGGCGAGCAGGCCGGAGGTCGGATCGAGGCCGATCCAGCCCGCGCCCGGCAGGTACACCTCGCACCATGCGTGCAGGTCGGTGAAATCGACTTCGGTGCCGCTCGGGCCGTCGATGGATTTGACGTCGGGCGCGAGTTGCAGCAGGTAGCCGGAGACAAAGCGCGCCGCCAGCCCCAGTTGCCGGAGCGTCTCGACCAGCAGCCAGCCCGAATCGCGGCACGAGCCCGCGGCGCTCACCAGCGTTTCCTCGGGCGTCTGCACGCCGGGCTCCATGCGGATCAGATAGCGGATCTCGCGTTGCAGCCGCTGATTCAGTGCGACGAGGAAGTCGGCGGTGATCATCGGCGTGCGGTCGATACTTGCGACGAACTCGGCGAAGCGTGGCGTCATCGGCCGCTTGACGAGGTAGGGCGCGAGTTCCAGCAGCAAACCGGGCGCATACTCGAACGGGAACTGTTCCGCCGACGGTTCGAGAAAGAAGTCGAACGGGTTATAGACGGCCATCTCGGCGACCAGATCCACGGTCACCTTGAATTCGCGCGTCTTCTCGGGAAACACCAGGCGCGCCTGATAATTGGCGAACGCGTCCTGCTGCCAGTTGATGAAGTGTTCGGCCGGTTCGACCCGCATCGAATAAGACAGAATCGGGGTCCGGCAATGCGGCGCGGGCCGCAGGCGCACGACCTGGGGCGACAGCGCAACCAGCCTGTCGTAGCGGTAATGTGTAACGTGATTCAACGCGACGCGTATGGACACACCGGACTCCTGGACAAAGGATGGCAGCCCGCCAAAAAGCAAGCTTCATGCCGTTGATCGAAAAACCGCGTGAACTGCCTGTACCGCCCGGATGAGCGCCTGCTGCGAAGTGTGCCGCGGCTGCCGACCGTCCGGTCGATCGATCAGCGCGCCTTTCCACCGCCTTTTCAACTGCCGCGCACCAAAGCGGCGCAGCGCCGATGCACGATCATGCACGTAATGTGCGTTAAACCAGTGACGTCTGGCAAATGCGGCATGAAGATTGCGCATTGGCCTCGCTTCACGACTGTCACCCACCACCCGGGCCCGATCGATGAGAACCTTCCACTGCAATCGCTGCTCGCAACTCGTGTTCTATGAAAACGTTCGATGTGAACGGTGCGAGTCATTGCTTGGGTATGTCCCGGAACTGGCCGAAATCAGCGCCTTCGAAGAAGCCGGCGAAGGGCGCTGGCGCAGCCTGCATCCGCGCGCCGCCGATGCGGTGTTCCGGCAGTGCCACAACTACGCGGTCGAAAACATCTGCAACTGGATGATCCCCGCCGACTCGCCCGATACGCTATGCCGCGCCTGCCAGTTCACGCGCACGATCCCGAATCTGGGCACGCCGGACAACCGGCTCTACTGGTACCGGCTGGAGACGGCGAAGCGGCGCCTCCTTTACACACTGGCCGCGCTCGGCCTCGATGTGCCATCGTGCCAGAATGATCCCGAACACGGCCTGGCATTCGAATTTCTCGAGGACAGCGACGACGGGCCACGGGTCATGACCGGCCACGACAACGGTCTCATCACCCTGAACATTGCCGAAGCCGACGACGCCTACCGCGAAAAAGTGCGCAGCGCGATGGGCGAGCCCTACCGCACGCTGCTCGGCCACTTCCGCCACGAGACGGGCCACTACTACTTCAACAAGCTGATCGTGAACGATCCGCGCTGGCTCGCGCCCTTTCGCAAGCTGTTCGGCGACGAACGCGCCGACTACGGCGAGGCCCTGAAAGCCTACTATCGTAACGGCGCACCGGCGGACTGGCAGGCCTCGACTATCAGCGCCTATGCAACGATGCATCCTTCAGAAGATTGGGCCGAAACGTGGGCGCACTACCTGCTGATCGTCGACGTGCTGGATACGTCGACCTCGTATGGTCTCGCCTTGCTGCCCGACGACCCGAGCGAGCCGACGCTGACCGACCGCACGCCCGTGGAAGACGCGAGCTTCGAGAATCTGATGAAACGCTGGTTTCCGCTCACGTATGCGTTGAACAGCCTGAACCGCAGCCTCGGCATGCCCGACGGTTATCCGTTCACGCTGGCCTCGCCGGTGGTGGACAAGCTGCGCTTCGTGCATCGGCTGATTGCTGCAGTCGGCAGGTAGCACGCTTCGAGCGGCCACAAAAAGCCCGCTGCCGAATCAACCGGCAGCGGGCTTTCTCCCATCGGCGTCAAACCTGGCTATCGCTCAATAAGCGGCCTCAATAGGCAACCTCAGTACGCAACCTCAGTACGCCACATAAGGCCCCGCACCGCCAGGCGTCGTCTGCTGCTCAACCGCGGCGTACACGTTACGGCCGTAGAAGAACGGCAGGCCCCAGTCGAAAATCGACGACGTCACAAAAGCCGGCCCCGCCAGCAGCGGCAACGCCAAATCGCCGCCGTACGTCTGCGAAATCGACGTGGCATTGCCCACGCTGAAGTTCACCGTGCTCGTCGTGCCGTTGGCCCCCTGCATCATGGCGCTCAATGACTGGGTCGACACCGGGCAGTAGTACGCGCTATTCGGGCTCGCGCACGCGGGCATGGCACTGGTCTGGAAGAAGAGACCCGTCGAGCCGCTATCCAGAATACTGCTCGAATAGGTCGTGCCGTTCTGCACTGTCGTGAAGGTGCCATTCGACGGACTCACCCCGATCACCTGCGCGCTCCCCAGCGAATTGTTGGTCTGCGTGCCGATGCCGAACACGAGTTGCCCGGTGACCGACTGCGCGCCACCTGACACCGTCGGCAGGCTCAGCATGGAGCCGTTGTTGTCGGTGGCGAAGTACGGGATCGGATTGGCGACCTGCAGCGCTTCGGCAAGCGGAATCGACGTGCATGCCGTGCCGTTGCAACCGTAATACGTACCGGCCACCGCCTGTTGCACGCAGTTCGCGCCGCAGTCGTGCTTGAACACGCCGATGCCCAGAATGCCATTGGCCTGCAGCGTAGCCGGCGTGTTGCGCGATGCGCCGAAGCTTGCGCAGTCGGACGGTAGTGATGCGTAGTTCGGGTCGATCACCTGAATCGGCAGCGAGGCCGCTTTTTCACCGGCGATCTGCAGATCGGCGAGCTTCACCGAGCCCCACGTGTAACCGTCGAAGAACTGCATGCATTCGGCAACCAGATTGCCCGAGCCGTCCTTCTGCTGCGGCAGCGTCATCGACGCGGGCAATTGCGAGGCAAACACGCGCACGCCCCACGACCCGGTATCCACCAGGATGTGATCGATGGTTTGGCACTGGCTGGTGCCGGGCGCGCAAATCGTAATGCTGACGAACGGCATGTTCGGCACGTTGCTCACGCCGGAGTCGACCGTTACGCGCACCGCGTTAGCGGCCACCACTTGCGGCGAAGGCGACGTATTGGTGACGGTGGGACCGGCCGACTGGCTCGTCGAGCTGCTGGAATTCGCCGAGGAGCCGGAACCGCTGGAGCCCCCGCCCCCGCCGCCGCAGGCACTGACGAGCAACGCGAGCAGCGCCGCGCACAACAAGGTCACGAACGAAGACGTATGACGCATGATCCGCTCCGTTATTGAATGACGCCGACGTCGACGCCCGGGGGCACCGCTTGCGGCAGGTAGGCGTGGCCGGCAAACGCGCGCAGATGCCCGCCGGAGTACACGACCAGATCGCTGTTGGACACCGCGAGCGGCGTGCCACGGCGCGTCGCGGTGGCCGCGACGTACTGGTCGAACGACGTGCCCAGCATGGATTTCAGATCCGGCAGCGTTGGGCCTTGCCACGCGACACCGAAGACGATGCCGTTAGGCGCGACGTACTCGCGCACCAGCGTGCCGGACGGCATCGTAATCAGGTGTACCGAATACGCGCTTTGCGTAGTGGCCGTATGAGCAACTGCGTGAAGGCGCGTCTGATCGCTGTCGACAGTGCTGACGTTCTGGCCGAGCGTGGCATGCGCGGCAAACGACAGCGCACAGCTTGCCCCGAGCATTGCGCGAGCAATGCTTGTAGTGAGCATCGGTTTCAAGAGACTTCCTTCGAGGTGAAACGCTCGTGAGAGGCGAGTGAGCCGATCACGAACGGGAATCCAGGGGCGCACTCCTGACTGGTGGTGCCGGTATTGCATTCACACCGGTTGGGTTGCGTGAATGCGTCTACGGAGTGGCGGCGGGAAACTTTAGCCGTCGAAAAGTCGTGTGGCAATCGTTTGCGGGACGATTTAAACCTTATACGGGCGTTTGACCGTTCGAACCCGTTTGATAATTGAGGACAGGATCACCAAGCAGCGGCCCTTCTGCGCATTTTTTTCCGATACGTGCTGTTTAAAGCGAACACACTCGTGAAATAACGGGGCCGCAGCAGAAAAATTTCGACGCGCGTCAGACGTTGCGCGCAATGTAAGCACGCGCTGAATAATTCGTGTCTAGCGGCCTATTTCATCTGATATTTGCGGCGCGGGCAGGCTGCTTTTGTGTGAAGAGAAAATCGCGGCATAAGCACGATTCGAAGGGTAAAAAAATGCCGCGGATAACTTGATGGTCATCCGCGGCACCGGTACTTCATTGCGACGTTCCTGCTAACTCATCGTGACTTCCGCGAGCCGCGCCGAATCCGGATCAGGCGATTCGGCGCGGCCGCGTCCGTTACTTTTTCTGCTGCAAGAGCGATTTAAGTTCCTGCACATTTTCTTCTACGCGTTTTGCGATTACCGCATACGACTCTGCCTGCGTCTGATACGCAGCTTGCGCCAACTGCTGCATGTCGGCGAGCGACTTATGCAGGCTTTGCTGGATCAGCTCGGCGGCTTTTGCAGGAGGCGCAGCGCCACCGGCCGACAATTGCCCCGTGAGCGACTGCAGCTCGCCCAGCGTGGTTCGCAACATCTCGGTCTGCTTCTGCGCGAGCGACTGCATGCCCTGGAATGCTGTCTGATTCGCCTGAACCAGGGCTTCCATGTCCTTGCGCCGCGCTTCCATGATGGCGGGTACATCGAAACCGGGAAGCTTGAACTGCTCCAGCATTTTGGTGAAATCGCCAAACGGATTGGCGGCGTCAGGTCGGTCCATGCGAAATCCTCCTTAACGGTTGAATTCTCGCCCGAAGTGCATCGCCGCGAAGGGTTTCTCCGGCATATGCACCCATGGCGTCGCGTGCGCCGCGCGTCCCGCCGAAGCTTGCTGCATCTGGGGTCGGACGGCACATCGCTTCAATCATGCGCCATCCGGCCACATTGCGCCAGCGGGCACACCCTGGCGTCGGCCGTCGCCTTGCTGAAACCTCTTTGCGGGATCGGCCGCGCGGCATGCCGGCGATTGCGCAACCGCCCGCACAGCCGCAGTAAAGCTGCGACGGACTCCGCCACCGGATCATCCCGCGTTTGAACACCGCACGGGAAAGCGTGAGTACCGCGCGACCCACGCGACCCGTGCAATTCGTGCGACCCGTGCAATTCGTCCCGGCGCAAACTTATCTGGAAGCGCTCCCGCCAAAAAAGCAGCGCAGTCGTTCTGCACACTACGTTAGCTGTCGCACATAGCCGCTGTTCTGCCCACTTTTCATCTTCCTTCAGGTGATTAGGATAAGAACACCGCAACGCTAGTGCCTGGTGAATAATGCGCTATCCATTCAATATGGCCGTCGCCGCTGGCCTTCTCGTCTTCGTTCTGTCCTGCATCATCAGGCTCGTCCTGAACTGATGTCCTCACCTTCGCTTTCACCCGTGCCGAACTCACCTCGCCGCCGCCTGTTTCGCCGTGACATAGCGCGAAATAATTGTTGAATGGAGTTCGGGAAGTGACTCGCCCATACTTCGTTTCGCTGCCGGTGCGTACGAAAAAGACGCATGAGATCAAGGGTGCTTTAGTCCAGATGCAATCCCGATGATTATCGATCACACGGTTGCCCGATCATCGGAAGATGCGTTTGAACATAACGGCACCGCGTGCCGACGAAGGGATGAAAATGTTGACTTCAGTGAGTTTCCTCAAAAAGAATGCCGCTCGTTTTGCATGCGTCGCAATGGTCTGCTGCGGCACGCTTCTGACCGGCTGCGCCGGCGGCAGCATCAATAACGCAACCCAGACCAGCGCTCAACCGCAAGTGCGCCCGGACAACATTTATGTCTATACCTTCGACAGCAATCCGGATCAGGTGAAACTGGACAACGGCGGCATGCTGAAGAAATTGGAATCGCAATTCGACGGCTCGTCCGCCGCGCAAAAGCAAACCGCCGATGCCGTGGCCGTGCGTGAGCAGGTCGCCAACGAAATCGTGCATCAATTGCAATCGATGGGGCTGCACGCGATTCGCTCGGACATTCCCGCCCCCGCCGACCAGAACGTTCTGCTCGTGCAAGGCAGCTTCGACAAGATCGACGCGGGCAATCGCCGCCGCCGCGTGCTGATCGGCCTGGGTGCCGGCAAGAGCGAGGTGAGCAGTTCCGTGCAGATTCTGTACAAACCGGCGGGCGGCACCGCGCGGCTGGTGCAAAGTTTCAATGCCACCGGCGACAGCGGCAAGGCACCTGGCATGGTCGAAACAGCCGGCGCGGGCGCGGCCGTTGGCAGCATCGCGACTTCTGCGGCAGTGGGCGGCGGCTTGCACGCCGTATCCGAAACCAAGAAGGCCGGTGTTTCAGCGGACGCGAAGCGTCTTGCTGACGCGGTGGCAAAACAGGTGGCGCAGATCGGCGTAAGCGGGGGCTGGCTTTCGACTGAGCACGTTAAAGGATAAGCAAGCTGTTGCAGCTTGAACGGTAAAGGGCGCGCCGCTACGAAAACCACACCGCGAAGCGCGTGCCCGATACCAGACTGCTCACGGTCAAACGCCACTCGTGAGCTGTGGCGATCTCCTTGCAGATCGCGAGGCCGAGTCCCGCACCGTCATGCCTCGCATCCGGTGCGCGCCAGAACCGCTTGAAGAGAAACGGCAGGTATTCCTGCCTGATGCCCGGGCCTTCGTCCTGAACCTGCACCGAGACGGCATCGACGATCAGCACGACCGCACTATGCGCCGGCGACGCATTGATCGCGTTTTCAACGATATTCTTGAGCAAGATGAACAACGCGCTTCGGTCGGCCCAGATCGACGACGGCGCGACGGCGGTTTCGAGCCGGAGCGTCACCTCCTTGCGCTCGGCCTTGCGTGCGAGATAGGCCACCACGTCCTGCGCCACGTCGACGATATTCACCTCGCCGAAACTGAAGTTCTGCGACTCGCTGACTTCGGCGAGATGCAGCAGTTGCCGAACCTGACGCGCCATCAGATCGATCTCGCGAAACAGCAGGTCCTTGCCGTCGATCCCGGGTTGCAGTTCGATCTGACCGCGAATCAGGGTGAGCGGCGTCTGCAACTCGTGCGCGGCCGACGCGAGAAACTGCTGCTGCACGGCGAAGCCGTTTTCGAGCCGGTCGAGCGCTTCGTTGAAGGCATGGATCAGCGGCTTGATTTCACTCGGCACGCCCACGGTGGAGAGCCGCGTCGTGAGGTTGCGCGGCGTGACGCGCGCAGCCGCGCGCGACGCCTCTCTGAGCGGCCTGAGCACCCGGTGCACGGTAAAGGGGAAAGACAGGCCAAAAATGATCGTGGCCACGACGATGATCGTCTTGATGATCGCCGGCATCGGCCTGACCTTGGCGTCGATCAGCGCGTCGACGAAACGCTCCGACGTGGCCGTCTGGGTATAGAAAACCGCCGAACCATGCGGCACCCGAAGCGTCAGGACTTCGAACGGTTTCGTTCCTATTTCCGCCCGCTGAACATTGCCGACCAACCCGGATGGATCGCCTGCAATCCATGCTTCATGCCCCTCGGCACCTTTCGAAGCCAGTAAGACGTTGCCACGGTCGTCGAGTACCCGGTACTTCAGCTCCGTCGGCGCCACCTCGAAGAGCCAGGCCTTTTGCCCAGGAAGCGCCACGGAAACCGGACGGCCGGCATTGTCGAACCCGAGTCCGCTCACGATCGCCGTGGCGCTTTCCATTTCCTCGTGCCGCCCGAGCATCTGCTGAGGGAAATGATTGAACGCGTAGGTGGCGGCCGTCGCCAGCACGGTCAGGCTGATCGCGAGAGCAGCAATGCTGGTCACCCAAAGCCGTGCGGACAGACTGCGAATCCAGTGATTGAGCATGATGAGCAATGGGCCGTTGACTTAGTGCTGCGCGGCGAGCCCCGCGGCAGCCTGGAGCGCGAAGCCCGCGCCGCGAATGTTGGCGAGCCGCGTTGTCGCACCGACTGCGGTCAGCTTCTTACGCAGCCGATGCAGTGTGACTTCGAGCGCGTTGGGCGTGACGGCTTCGCCGAGTCCCCACGCGGCATGTTCGAGCGTCGCATGCCGTACGGTGGCACCCGCCGCCTTCACGAGGCACAGCACGATCTGCAACTCGGCGGGCGCCAGCAAAACGGACTGCGCGCCGCAGCGCATGGCGCGTTGCTGCGGATCGACCGTGATATCGCCGAACGAGATCACCAGTTCCGTCAGCGCCACCGGCCGGCGCATCAGTGTACGCACCCGCGCGACCAGCTCGCTCATGGCGAAGGGTTTGGTCACGTAGTCGTCCGCGCCGTTTTCCAATCCGTCGACGCGATCATGCAGCGCGTCGCGCGCCGTCAGCATGAGCGAGGGCGTCATCTGCCCTGCTGCGCGCAACGTCCGCAGAAAAGTCAGGCCGTCACCGTCCGGCAAACCGCGATCGATGACGAGCACCGCGTAGTCGGCCCGGCTCACGCCATAGTGCGCCTCCGAAATCGTGCCGAACACATCGGTTTCGATTCCTGCAGCGGAAAGCGCCTGGCGGATCATCGCGGCCAGACGCTCGTGGTCTTCGATCAGTGCGACTCGCGACATGCTGTGGAGCTCAATTGAATTCGTAAAGGTAACCGATCCTGGCTTGCGGAATATAGCGCTTGCCCACCAGCGGACTGTTGGTGATGCCGCTGCCGAGGTGCTCGACGCCGACGTCGAGGATCAGGATCTGATGGCGCGTGAACTTATAGTCGATACGCGTTCCCACCGAGATGTCGTAAGTCGCCTTGCCGGTATATTCCGGGCGCCCGGCACGCACTTCGGATGAACGCACGCCGTAATAGTAATCGACATATTTGCTGCTCAGCCAATCCACGCCTGCGTGCGGCTCAAACTCGAATTTGCCGTATTCGAACGACTTGCTGAAGTCGATCGTGGCTTTCTGTCCCTTGTTGCCGCCTTCCAGAATATCGCCCGACAGCGTGCCGTACGCGGTGTGCCATGCGAGCGCCGGGCCGTACCAGAACGCGCCATTGCGATTTTGCATGCCGCTCAGAATCGGTGCATCGGATGCCTTGTAGCCGTCGCCAATCGCGTATTGTCCGCGTAGCGCGAGGCTTACGTTGCTCCACTTGCCGATCTTCAGGTCGACGGCCGTGCCAAACGCATGCACCCATTTGTTGTCGAATGAAATCAGCGGAATCGGCGTGTATTTCGTGCCGTAGCCTTTGTAAGGCGCCTGCTCGATTCCGGCTCCCACGCCCAGGCCCCAATGCGTCACATTGGTCGAATTGTTCAACACGGTGAAGCCCGTGTCGTCCGCCGTGGGCGGCTCCGAGCTCTGGCCGTCGGCCCAGGCCGCACGCGAAACCATGAATAACGATGCGATCGCCAACAGAAACCTGCGCTCACGGTAAAGAGATTTTTTCACGTCGAGTCCTGAGTAAATGGATGAGGCGGCATCGACTCTAAGACTGCTGGACTTACTCGTTACTTACTCAAAGCGGTGCGGACCGACACGTCCGGCAGCGGCAGGGGCCATGGGCGAATACCGCGGCTGCGGGACGTCAGCGGCAGTGCGCACAGGTAAGTGTCGGGTAAGTCATGCGCGTTCAGCATTGGGAGCGACATCCGATCGCGGAACCCACTCGATGAAATCCACCACGACCACCGCACTGCGCGCAAACGCCGTCCTTCTCTGCCTCTCGACATGCATCGCCACCCTCCCGAGCCTGAGCCTATCCGTGCTATTGGGCCTGTTCGACGATAACGCGCCCTTGCTGCCCTATCGAGTAGCCACGATCGGATTCGCACTGCTCGTCATGCTCTCGTTGAGATGGGCGGCACGCCGCGCGTTCGACGCGGCTTTTGAAGCCCACCAGGTGAGATTGATCGACGAGCCCGCCGACCAGGCATCGATCGACGCTTATTGCGCGCGTGCGTGGCTCGTCCAGTTGCACCTGGAACTGCAGGGACGGTACTGCGTCGATTGATGGATCTGGAACTCTCGAGATTTGCTGTCATGGCTACGCCATATCAACGCGTCACGCTGCACATGAGCCATTCCGCTTTCTCCAGAGAGACATGCCATGCTGATTGTTTGTGCCGGAATTGTGTCGCAATCCGCCACCGTACCTCAGGCCGACGATGGGAGTGCCGAGCAGACGCCGCTGCCCGCGCGCACAAGGAAGAGATTCCCTACACGCCGGCGCCCGGCGCGAGTCTCGATTCGGTGACGGAGCAGGTCTCGCTGCTACTGCATGCGAGCCCTGATGCCGGATGGGCGGAGCTATCGAAGTTCATCGCCGGCGTTCGCGAAGAACTGGTGGTCGGCATGTACGACTTCACGTCCGCGCACATTCTCACCGCGGTCGAGGCCGCGCTTGCCGATGGCAAAAAGTTGACGCTCACGCTCGACCATCCCGCGAAGAATCCCACGGCCGACCAGACCGACGAGGAAACCCAAACCGATCTATCGAGCAAGCTGGGCGAGCGCTTCTCCGGTACGTGGGCGCTCACCAATGCCGATCCAAAGGCGCCCGTCTGGATCTATCCCAACGCGTATCACATCAAGGTGGCCGTGCGCGAAGACGATACCTTCTGGCTTTCTTCGGGCAACTGGAATAACAGCAATCAGCCGGAGATCGATCTGTCGAACGTGGCGGCCGCACGCAAGCTCGCCGAGACGCACGATCGCGACTGGCATGTGATCGTCACGAGCAAGGCGTTGGCAAACACGTTCCGCGCATTCCTGCAGCACGACTCTACGGTCTCTCGCAACGCGATCGATCACGCTAAGGCGCAACGCATGAATATGGCGGGAGCTGCCGCTCTCGAGGTTCCGATCGAAGCGTTCGCAGCCGGCAGGGCGCCGCACCAGTTTTTCGCGCCGAAGACATTGACTGAGAACGTGACGATCCAGCCACTACTCACACCCGATAACTATCAGCCTCATGTTCTGGCGCTCATTGAGTCCACGCAGCAGCACTTTTACATGCAGACGCAATATATCCATCCGAGCGGACGCCCCGACGACGCAGAACACGACGCGTTGATTGCAGCGTTGAAGGCGCTCGTCGACCGCGGACTCGACGTGCGACTGATCACCAGTCAGTTTCAGAACGACGCGTGGGTTGAGAAACTGATCGCGGCAGGCGTGCCGTCCTCCGTGCTGCGCCGGCAGGCGAACGTTCACAACAAGGGGATTGTCGTCGACGGAAATGTCGTTCTGGTCAGCAGTCAGAACTGGTCGGCGGACGGCACGCTGCGCAATCGCGACGCGGGTCTGATCATTCATAGCGCCGATGCCGCGGCCTATTTCGAGCAGATTTTCCTGCACGACTGGAATTATCTGGCTTCGCCGGTGGCGAGTTAATCTGTCCGTCACCGCCCGGCAATATGGCGATGCAATGATGACGCTTCGTACCCGCCCATGCGGCTCGAGAACTTGCAGCCGGATGCGCTGCAGTCCGACACCGCCCGGGCGGGTACGCCTTCCGCTAAACCTTGCGTCCAACCACGGTGCCGGGTTCAGCCCTTCGCGGGGCGCCCCGTCTTTACGGTCTCGAGCGACGACACCGCGGCCAGCAGGCGCTGCGGCGCGGCCGACTCCAGCATCATCAACCCTGCTCGCAACAGTTCGCTCTTCTTGACCGACACGCCGGCGTCGAGGCACTTCTGCTTGAGAGACGCGATCTTCTCGTAATCCGATTTCGGCATCGTGAAACTGTCGCGCACGACTTTCTCTTTCTTCGGCGGCTTGGCTTTCTTGGCTTCGGGCGCGGTGGCCGGCGCAGCTTCCGCGGGTGCGGCGCGCTTCGCTTTGGCTACTTTCTCGACGACCGGGGCTGCTTCGGCAGTTGCCGGGCGCTTCGCTTTGGCCGCCTTCTTGACGGTGGGCGCCGCTTCCGTAGTGATCGCGCGCTTCGCCTTGGCTGCCTTCTTAACAGCGGGCTTCGCTTCTGCGCTCGCCGCGCGCTTGGCCTTTTTCGCCGCTTTCTTGACGACAGGCTTTGCTTCCGCGGTGGCCGCACGCTTCGCTTTGGGCGCCTTTTCGACTGCAGGCGCCGCTTGCGCCGGCTGCTCAGCCGCGGCTGCCGGCTCCGCGCCATCTACGGCGTGCCTGGGCGAGCTCTTGGGGAAATGGAACGTCTTCTTGGTGTGCTCTTTGGTGACGGGTGTTGTCATGTGGTCCTCCGCGTTAATAACTGTATAAACAGTATATATCGTTTATTTGTCATTGGAACCTCGGTTCCTGTACGGATTACCCCGTCACCTGTACCGGACACCATCCCGCAAACCGTACAGGTACTGTACCGGGATGCTTCGCTAGAATGCTCCAAAGGTCCTATTGACCGCCAACGGAGCCACCCATGTCTTTCCTCAGTCTCAGCCTCAGCGCGCTGCCCGCTGGCATTCTGTTCGCGCTCGCCACGAGCATTACGCCCGGTCCGAACAACACGATGCTGCTGGCCTCCGGCGTCAACTTCGGCTTTCGCCGCACGCTGCCGCATCTCTCCGGCATTAGCGCCGGGGTCGTCCTGTTGATGCTGTCGGTGGGAATTGGTCTCGGCGAAGCCTTCGTGCACTTTCCCGTGCTGTACACGGTGCTCGAAGTCGCGAGCGTCGTGTATCTGCTGTATCTCGCGTGGAAAATCGGCACGTCGGGCGAACTGAAGGTCAAGAAAGGCGATCGCCGCCCCATGAAGTTTCATGAAGCCATCGCGTTTCAGTGGGTCAATCCGAAAGCGTGGATGATGGTGCTGACCGCCGCCACGACGATCCACCTGAGCGAGAGCACCAGCGTGAACGCCGTCGCGATGGCGGTGATCTTCTATGTGATCGGTTTTCCGTGCATCTGCCTGTGGGCCGGTTTCGGCACTGCGATGCGGCGCGTGCTGTCGGACCCCAAGCGGCTGCGCATTTTCAATGTGGTGATGGCGGTGCTGCTGGTGCTCTCGTTGTATCCGATCGCGCTGAAGCTGCTCGGCCAGTCCGCTTAAGAACGAGCACGGCTAGATCGCGCCCTGCCCGACTCGCTCGATGAAACGCCACAACGCGTCGTCGGTCGAGTACGGCGCGTTGAAACGGAACCAGGCACTCGGAGCGTCGTCGGGACGGAAATAGGAGCCGGGCGCAAGCCAGATGCCGTGCGTGAGCGCGGCGGTCGCCACTTCTCCCGCGCGCTCCGCTTCGATCGGTAGCCGCGCCCACAGGAACAGGCCGGCTCGCGGCCGGTGAAACAGTTCGAGGCCCAGCGAATCGAGCCGTTCCTCGACGGTCGCGTGTGCAAGCTTGAGCCGCTCGTTCACAGCTTCGACGTGACGCGCATAGCGCCCTTCGAGCAACACCTTGTCGACGATCCGCTCGATCGCTTCCGACGAGGTCAAGCCCACCGCCATCTTCGTGCGCGCGAGTTCGCGCAACACCGCCCGCTCGGCGACTACATAACCGCAGCGTAGCCCCGGCGTCACCGTCTTCGAAAAACCGCCGACATACAGCACGCGCTGCAAGCCTTCCATTGCGGCAAACAGGGGCGCGCCGGGCGGCGCCAGTTCGCGGCTGACATCGTCTTCGATCACCCACATGCGCTGACGCTCGGCGATCTGCAACAAACGGAACGCCGCCGACATGCCGAAGGTCGCCCCGGTTGGGTTCTGCAGCGTGGTGTTGACGAAAATCGCCTTCGGCTTGTGCTGCGCGACCAGCGCTTCGAGCACCTCGGTATCGACGCCGGCAGGGGTGCGCGGCACCCCATGCACCACCAGTCCCGCCAGCTTGAGAATCTGCAACAGATTGCAATAACCGGGATCTTCGACGATCACGGCGTCGCCGGCGCGCAGCAGCGTACGGACGATCAGATCGAGCCCTTGCGTCGCGCCCTGCGTGAGCAGCACGTTGGAGACGTCGACCGGCAAACCGCGCCGGTCGAGTTGCTCGGCGATCCGCTCGCGCAGCGGCGCGAAGCCGTACGGATGCCCGTAGTCGCCGAGCCGCGCCGCCGGCACCCGGCTCATGGCACGCAACGCATGCTGCAAACCCGTCTCATTGATCCACTCGTTGGGCAACCAGCCGCCGCCCGCCTTGATCGGCACCGAATGGTCGGCGAACACGTCGGACAACAGCCAGGTCGCGGTCAGGCTCGGCGGCTGCCAGTCGGTCGGGGCGGCCCGCGCGGACTGCAAGCGCGCCGCCACGCGGTAACCGGACCCGCGCCGCGCCACCACGAGGCCCATCGAAACAAGACGGTTGTACGCCTCGGTGACCGTGAAGGTGCTCAGTTCATGGCTTTGCGCCAACTGCCGCACCGAGGGCAAGAGTGCGCCGGCGCGCAGCGACTGCGCCTCGATGGCGCGCGCGAAACCTTGCACGACCTGCTCGACGAGCGTGGGTGCGGCGCGTCGGTCGCGCTCAAGTTGTAGTTCGATCATGATCGGGAGTGAGGAGTCGACACAGTTATCGCAATTCCACCAACACAGTTAGCGCCACACTGCGTCAACTGTTTATGCCGCCATTAAACCGCGAACGCTACAGTTTTGGCTATGCCCCGAAGGAAGTCCCTCGGGGGACCACTTCGAGGAGAAAACCATGACTTCGCGCCCCGTCATCGACGACCTGTCGTCTTTCTGGATGCCCTTCACCGCCAACCGTCAGTTCAAGGCTGCGCCGCGCCTCTTGGAATCGGCCAAGGGTATGTACTACCGCACCACGGACGGGCGTGAAGTGCTCGACGGCTGCGCGGGCCTCTGGTGCGTGAACGCCGGCCACGGCCGCGACGAAATCGTTGCTGCGATCACCCAGCAACTGTCGACGCTCGATTTCGCGCCGACCTTCCAGATGGGCCACCCGCTGGCATTCGAAGCGGCCACGAAAGTCGCCGAACTGATGCCGGAAGGTCTCGACCGGATTTTCTTCACGAACTCCGGCTCTGAATCGGTCGACACCGCCCTGAAAATCGCGCTGGCGTACCACCGTTCGCGTGGCGAGGGCCAGCGCACGCGTCTGATCGGCCGCGAGCGCGGCTATCACGGCGTGGGCTTCGGCGGCATTTCGGTCGGCGGCATCGCGCCGAACCGCAAGACGTTCTCCGGCGCGCTGCTGCCCGCGGTCGACCACTTGCCGCACACGCATAACCTTGAACACAACGCGTTTTCGAAGGGCCAGCCGGCCTGGGGCGCACATCTTGCCGACGAACTCGAACGCATCGTTACGCTGCACGATGCGTCGACGATCGCTGCCGTGATCGTCGAACCGGTGGCCGGCTCGACGGGCGTGCTGATTCCGCCGCAAGGCTATTTGCAGAAGCTGCGCGAGATTTGCACGAAGCACGGCATCCTGTTGATTTTCGACGAAGTGATTACCGGTTTCGGCCGCGTCGGCAAGGCGACGGCGAGCGAATACTTCGGTGTGACGCCGGACCTGATCACGATGGCCAAGGCGATCAACAACGCCGCGATCCCGATGGGCGCGGTGGCCGCGAGCCGCACGATCCACGACACGATCGTCAACAGCGGCGCGCAGGGTGCCATCGAGTTGTTCCACGGCTACACGTACTCGGCTCACCCGGCAGCGGCCGCGGCAACCGTTGCGACGCTCGACCTGTATCGCCGCGAAGGCCTGTTCGAGCGCGCGGCGACGATGGCGCCGAAGTTCGAAGCCGCCGCTCACTCGCTGCGCGGTGCGAAGCATGTGAAGGACGTTCGTAATCTCGGCATGATCGCGGGCGTCGAACTCGAATCGCGCGACGGCGCGCCGGGCGCGCGTGCTTACGAAGCGTTCGTGAAGTGCTTCGAGGCGGGCGTGCTGGTGCGCTTTACCGGCGACATCCTCGCGTTCTCGCCGCCGCTCATCATCGACGAAGAGCAGATCGCGCACATCTTCAAGACGGTGGGTGACGTGCTGGCGACGGTGCAGTAAGACGGCTGGAGAGAGGCGGCGCGAATGAGGCGGCGCCGCCGTCCTCTCGCGCGCAGCTTATCGATCTACTGGAGATTTGGCGCTCTTTGTGTGATGCGGGCGTTTGCGAGGCACCACCGGTGACAGCGTCAATCTTCTGGGACGCTCGCTGCAGCGCAGCGAAACCGCGGGAAATTGCCCTACAACGCTCGCGCCTGCCGCCTGGACGGCGTATGGTGATGGCAAGGGTTGGCGCCGTGGTCCGGCCCGACGGGAGACGTCCATGAAGATACCTACCGTTCGCGCAGGCGCGCATATTGAAGGCGTGCATTGGATTGCTGAGTACGCTGAAGACGTTCACGAGATTCGCGTGTTTCGCGAAGGCCAGGAAGTTGATGTGCATAACGCGCCGTCTTCGTTGTTTGGCGATGAGGAAAATGCGGGGTCTAGAAGTACCGCTGATCATCGGGCTGTGGAAGCCGCTGTGCTGGCTTATTTGAGGCGGTTTGTGATTGAGCATGATGCGGAGGAATGACGGTTTTTTTGCCTGCTCGGCGCTTTTTCTGTTTGCTTGTGGGGTTGGCCTTTTCTTGTTTTGTTAGTGGTCTATTAGCGTTGCCCCTGTGCGGGGCGGCACCTACTTTTCTTTGCCTGCCGCAAAGAAAAGTAGGCAAAAGAAAGCGGCTTAAACCGCTAATTTTTAAGCGGGTCCCCTGGCTCGGAGGGGGTAGTGGTCCATCTGGAATCTGTGTTTTCGCACATTCGGCGTAGGTGACAAGGCAGTCATACTTCCAGCGGCGCTGCGCGCGCCGAACGGTACTTCTCAAACCACCCGCTGCGTTTTCTCGCTCACACTCCCTCATTCACTAAGGTAGCTCGGCCTGTAGCAAGTTGCTCGCCTCTTCTGCCTCTTTCGCTTCAATTGTTTCAATCGTTTCTGAGCTTCGATGCTTCATTCGAAGTACGAACTTTGACCTGTGCGGTCAGACGCGACTTGCTGGCGGGTTCGAAGTGAAGCAACGATACAGACGAAGCGCTGCAATACTTGCGCATTCAGTGTCTCGCCGGGGCGAAGCCGATGGCCCCCACCGCCCACAACCGAAGCCCCTGGTTTCCCATGCAGACCCGTCCGCGACGCACGCAGTGCGGAGTGGGAGCTGATGAGCCCTTAGTCACTAACGGTGAATGTGCGGGGGCACGGATTCCAGATGCACCACTGCCTCCTCCGAGCCAGGGGACCCGCTTAAAAATTAGCGGTTTGAGCCGCTTTCTTTTGCCTACTTTTCTTTGCGGCAGGCAAAGAAAAGTAGGTGCCCCCCGCACAGGGGGAACGCTAATAAACCAATAACAAATCAAGGAAAGTCCAACACAATAAAAACACAAACAAACCGCCGAGCAGGCAAAAAACCAATTACTCACTCGCCCGCAACTTCTTAACCTCAGCATCAGAAGGCTGCACACTATCCCCATCAATATACCGATACGAAGTCATCACCCCCTTGCCATCCTTAAGACCGGTGACACCGACAAAAGCCCCCATTGTCGACTGATTATCCTGCGCCCGATAAGTAATCGGCCCGAAGGGCGTCTCCACCCCTAGCCCCTTGAACGCGGCGGCGAGCTTATCCGAATCAGTAGACCCAGCCTTCTTGATCCCAGCCGCGATCGACATCAACGCCGAATACCCCACCACCGACCCCAGTCGCGGATAATCGTGATACTTCGCCTGATACGCATCCACAAACTTCTTGTTGGCCGCCGTATCGATCGAATACCACGGGTAGCCCGTCACGATCCAGCCAGTCGGCGCCTCGGCACCTAACGGATCGAGATAATCCGGCTCACCCGTCAACAACGACACCACGCTGCGATCCTTGAACAACCCGCGCGTATTACCCTCACGCACAAACTTGCCAAGATCGGCACCAAAAAGCACGTTGAAAATCGCATCGGGTTTCGCATCGGCGATCGCCTGCGTGACCGCGCCCGCATCGACATTCCCTAGCGGTGTCGCCTGCTCGGCGACAAACTGCACGTCCGGCTGCGCCGCCATCATCAGCTTCTTGAACGTCGCCACCGCCGATTGCCCATACTCGTAATTCGGATACACGAGCGCCCAACGCTTCTTCTTCAGCTTCAGCGCCTCAGGCACCAGCATCGCAACCTGCATATAAGTCGAAGGGCGCAGACGGTACGTGTATTTGTTGCCGTCGGCCCAAACGATCTTGTCGGTCAACGGCTCGGCCGCGAGGAAGAAAATCTTCTTCTGCTTCGCGAAGTCGGTCAACGCGAGACCCGTGTTCGACAGGAATCCGCCGAACAACAACTGCACCTGCTCACGCGCAATCAACTCCTGCGCGACACGGATCGTGTCGCCCGGATTGCCGTTGTCGTCGCGCGACACGACTTCGAGCTGTTTGCCAAGGACGCCGCCCGCCGCATTCACCTGGTCGAGCGCGAGATTCCAGCCGTTCTTGTAAGGCCCGAGAAAGGCAGGCTGCGCCTTGTAGCTGTTGATTTCACCGATCTTGATGGTCTGCTGCGCACTCGCGCCAAAGGCCGCGAGCGTTAGAACCGTTGAAACCGTAAGGCGAGAGATCCATCCTGCGCGCGTGGTCATGCGTTTCTCCGTTATCAAAAGGATTGCGGGAATGCGGTCGTTTTTATCAAGCGTTGAAGCGTTTCGCGATTCGGTCAGCGAGCCGTGCTGCAAGTTCTGCTGCAAGCGCTACTTCAAGCGATGCTACAAGTAACACGGCAAACCGTGCTGCAATGCGTTTGGCAATTTCACTCCGCCCGCGGTGTCCCGCGGATTCTGGCGACGCTCGCCGTGACGTCCTGCCATGCCGGCTTACCGCCGGCGAATTGCTGACGTAGATATGACACGAGCTCGGCAACCTGGGCATCGTTGAAACTGTCGCGGTAAGCCGGCATCGTACCGAGTTCGGGGCGCGCAGGCGAGCCGATCCCATCGAGAATCACGCGAATCAGATTATCGGG
This sequence comes from Paraburkholderia haematera, assembly GCF_905220975.1. Taxonomy (GTDB): domain Bacteria; phylum Pseudomonadota; class Gammaproteobacteria; order Burkholderiales; family Burkholderiaceae; genus Paraburkholderia; species Paraburkholderia haematera. Next base: position 208,151 of record NZ_CAJNBK010000008.1, read on the forward strand.
CGTCGCGCTGTGCAGATTCGTGTTAAGCGCCAGCGAGGGATGCGCGCCAAACAATTGCGGCCCGCTGCCCGTGTGATGACAGGCCGCACACGCGCCGTCGAAAAGACGTGCACCGAGGCCGGTCGCCGTACCCGTCATCGTGCTGGCCTGCTCGTATTGACGCGCCATCGCCACGGGATCCGCGTTGGCCTCAAGGGGATTCAACGACGCCAGATACGTGGCCATCGCGCGAATATCGCTGTCGGGCAAAGCCGTCAGATCGCTGACCACCGGCGCCATCGGCCCGGCCGCGACACCGTGCAGCGGTGCGTGACCGTAGCGCAGATAGCTGAACAGCTCCTCCTCGTTCCAGGGTACGGGCGCATTGGAAAGCGTCGACAGCGCAGGCGCTTCCCATCCCTCCGCCATGCCGCCGCCCATGAAGGCCGAGCCGGTTTTCTCGGCACCGAACGCATTGCGCGGGGTATGACATGCACTGCAATGGCCGAGGCCGTTCACGAGATACGCCCCGCGATTCCATTGCGCACTTTGCGTCGCACTGGCCGCAAATGTATTGCGCCCGAGGAACAGCCCGTTCCATGCGGCCATCAACGGACGCACGCTGAACGGATACGCCAGCTTCGTTTCCGGCGGACGGAAGCGCACCGGCGTCTGCACCATCAGGTATGCGTAGAGCGCTTTCAGATCGTCGTCAGACGTGTTCTGGAACGATGTGTAGGGGAACGCGGGATACAGACGGTGTCCGTCGCGGCTGATACCCTGGCGCATCGCCCGCACGAATGCGTCGAGCGACCATGTGCCGATGCCCGTCTGACCGTCCGGCGTGATGTTGGTGCTGTAGACGGTGCCGAATGGCGTATCGAGCGGTTTGCCGCCCGCGTTCGGCACGCCGTTGTGCGCGGTATGGCAAACCGCGCAATTGCCCAGCGACGCAAGCAGTTTGCCGCGCGCCACCAGGTCGGGCGCGAACGCGCTCGCGAGCGGTGGCGTAATCGGTGCAATGGCGTGTGGCGCCAAAGCCAGTGCACCTAGCCAGCCGGCCGCGCCCGCGGCGATTACACCGAGAAAACCGAGCCGCCGGCGCCGTTTTTTGCGCGCCGCCGCGTCATCCGCTTGCGCATCGGCGAGCGCGGCGCGAATCGTCTCGGGCGTGAACGGCGGCCTGCGAAAGCGCACACCGGTCGCGTCGTACAGCGCGTTGGCGATCGCCGCCGCACCCGGCAGCGAAGCCGATTCGCCCGTGCCCATGGGCGGCTCGCCGTGGCGCGGCATCATCACCACGTCGATCACCGGCACTTCACGGAAAGTCAGGATCGGATACGCGCCCCACTCCTGGCTCGTCACCGCGTTCTCGCCAAACGTCACGCGTTCTTTCAGCGCGCGGCTCGTCGCCTGGATCACATTGCCGTGTATCTGGTGACGCACGCCATCAGGATTCACCATGGTGCCGGTATCCTGCCCGACCACCACGCGCGTAACAGCAAGCTCTCCGCTCTTGCGATTGACCTCGACGTCGGCGACCCACGCGGACCACGCCGCGCCGAAGCCGGGGAATTTGCTGTGCACGTAGCGGGCGTAGGCGAAGCCTCTGCCGCGCGCAACGTCGCCCTCTTCTTGAGCTTCTTTCAAAGCGGTGGTACGCGGTTGCCAGCCCGCCTTCTCTGCGACCGCCTTGACGAGATCGATCGCGCGCGGATCAGTGAGATGCTTCAGCCGAAACTCAACGGGATCGACGCCCGCTTCTGCCGCGAGTTCGTCGATGAAAGACTCGTGCGCGAACGTATTCGGCAAGGCGGAAACGCCCCGCAACCACGACGCCCGCACGATCGGCGGCGTGTCGTCGCAGACAATGCGCATGGTCCGGTAGTCGTACGGCGGCACGGACGTGCGGTCGCCCATTTCGAATACTTGCGGCTCCGCGGACACGGTTCCGGTAAGAAGCAACGCTAGCGTGGGGGCGTCGTTCGACGGATAGCGCGTCGCAAAGTCGTATGCCGCGAGTTCGCCTTCGGCATCTAACGCGCCGCGCACGTCCATCAATTGCGCGGCGCCTTTGGGCTCCCACGCATGCTCGTCTTCGCGCGATAGTTGCACGCGCACCGGACTGCCGGTTGCGCGCGATAGCAGCGCGGCGTCGGCGGCGACGTCGTCCGCGCAATTGCGGCCATAGCAGCCTGCCGCGTCCATACGCACGATTTCAATGTGCGCTTCGTCCAGCGCCATCAGCAGGGCGAGATCGGCACGCAACGAATGGGGATTCTGCGTGCCCGACCACACCTTCAGCTTCGCATCGCGGTAATCGGCCACCGCGCACGAGGGTCCAATCGACGCATGCATCTGAAACGGCCATACGTAGGTGCGTTCCAGCGTTCGGGCAGCCTCTTGCGCGAGCGCTGCATCGATATCGCCTTCGATCACCAGATCGCGCCGTTTGGCCGGATTGGCTCTGAGCGCGGCTTCCACTTCTTCGCTGGTTTCGAGCGGCGGCAAACCCTCCATGGCTTTCCACTGTACATTCAAGCGCTTCACCGCCTGGTGCGCGACTTCTTCGCGCTCCGCCACGATGCCGACAAAATCGCGGATCACCACCACCTTGACGACGCCGGGCAAGTCGCTGACGGAATTCTCGTCGACATGCAGCAGACTATTGCCGATGAACTCACCCTGCGCGACACCCGCATAAGGCGGCCGCACCACGCGGCCGTGCAACATGCCCGGCACGCGCACGTCGTGCACGAAACTCAATTCGCCTGTGGCCTTCGCGGGGATATCGACACGCGGCGAGCTCTTGCCGACGATCTTGTACGCATCAGGCGATTTCAGCGGCGCATCGGTGGCGAGCGTCAATTCAACTCGCCGTCCAGTGATCAGTTCGCCGTAGCCGATACCCTGGGTGCTGCCGCTGTCGCGCAGAAAAACCACACCGTCGCGCACATCGAGCGTGTCGGCGCTCACGTTCAAGCGTCGCGCCGCTTCAGCCAGCAGAAACTGCCGCGCCTGCGCCGCCGCGTGCCGCAACGGCACCGCCGAAATCTGGATCGTCGCGCTCGCAATCGTTGGGCCCTGGTTCGGCGCTTCGTTCGTGTGTCCCAGCACGATCGAGACACGCGTCAAAGGCACGTCGAGTTCTTCCGCGACGATCTGCGCGAGCGCCGTGCCGATGCCGGTGCCGAGATCGACATGTCCGTTGAAGGCGACCACCGTGCCGTCGTCGCGCACCACGAGAAACATGTCCGCTTCCGTCGGCGTGAACGAAGAGCGCGAACCCGGCTGTCCAATCGCCGCTCGCACCGGCGCTTGCGGCGGCCGCGTGACGATCAGCACGTTCTGCGCGTCGTAAAGCTGCCGCCGCGACGGCGGCGCGGCCCGGCGATCGACACTGAAATCCGGCCCGGTCATGCACACGCTCCCTGGTCCAGCGCCGGTTGCTCGGCCAGCAAAACCGCCGCGCGCTGCACCGCGCGCACGATCTCGACATGCGTGCCGCAACGGCAGAGGTTGCGCGACAATTCCCGCCGAATCGTCTCGACACTCGGGTGCGGATCGCGATCGAGCAACGCTTTAGCGGTCATGATCATGCCGTTCAGGCAATAGCCGCACTGCGCGGCCTGTTCTTCGATAAAGGCCTGCTGCACCGGATGCAGCGCGGCACGCGTACCGAGTCCTTCGAGCGTGGTGATCTCACGCCCTAGCGCAACCTTCGCGGTCGTCACGCATGAACGCGTCGGCATGCCGTCGAGCAATACGGTACACGCACCGCATTCGCCGAGGCCGCAACCGAATTTCGGACCGTTCAACGCGAGGTCGTTGCGCAGCAGATAAAGCAGCGGCGTGTCGGCAGCGGCGCTGACAACATGCGTCGCGCCGTTGACGTGCAGCGTAAGAAGCGCCGGGCGGTTCATGACCGTGCCAGCCACGCCGTGCGGCGCGCGTTCACAGCACCACCGGCACTTCGGTCGCCGGTGGTGTATTGCGGCTGCGCCGGCAGCGGATCAGACCGTCGATCATCACCATGCCAACGCCGGGAATGTCGCCGAGCTGCACGCTTTCCAGCAGCGTATCGGCTGCCGTGTGCTGCGCGCGGTCCATGAAAACGAGGTCGGCGGGGCGACCCACTTCGATTAGCCCTTGCCGCAGATTGCGTTGCCGCGCCGTGTTGCCTGTCGCGAAGCAGAAGGCGATTTCAGCAGGAATATCCGCGAGACTGGAAATCAGCGCGATCATCCGCAGAATGCCGAGCGGCTGCACGCCGGAGCCCGCCGGGCTATCGGTGCCGAGAATGATTCGATGCGGACATTTCAATTCGATCGCATGACGTGCGGTGAGCAAGGCGATCCGTTCGTTGCCGTTGTGAACGATTTCCAGCGCGCGGCTCGATTGCTCACACAGATCGCATACGTGCCGATAGGAAAGCGATGTATGCCCGCCGTTGATGTGGCCGATCACGTCCGCGTCGGCCGCAAGCACCACGTCTCGATCGATCAGACCCGAACCGGGAATCGACGGCCCGCCCGTATGAATCGTGCTTTGAATGCCGTACTTGCGCGCCCACGCGACCATCTGCGCCGCTTCCTCGCCGCCCTTCACGCTGCCCAGACCCACTTCGCCGAGCAGTTTCACGCCCGCCTCCGAGAGCTCCTTGAAGTCCTCTTCGATCATGCCCTTCTCGATCACCGGGGCACCCGCCATAACTTTCACGCCGCCACCGACACCCGCGCCACGCATCCCTTCGAACGAACGTTGAGCGGTAATTGCGAGCGCCTTGACGCCGAGCACGTCTTTCGGACGGCCAGGCAAGTGCACTTCGCCGGCGGAGATCATAGTCGTCACGCCGCCGTTCAGATTCGATTCGATCCAGCCCATCTGATTCTGCCGCGGCGTCCAGTCGCCGAACACCGGATGTACGTGGGAGTCGATCAAGCCCGGCGCGACCGTGGTGCCTTTGCAGTCGACGGTAGTCCGCGCGCCTTCGAGGTCGCAATCTTTCTCGCGGCCGAACGCGACGATCACGCCGTCGTCGATCACCAGCGTGTCCGCGTCGAGAATCGGTTGGTCGATATCGCCGGATAACAGCAGACCAATGTTCGTTACGGCGACCTTGCCCGACAAGCCTGTCAACGTCTCTGCTGCCATCTGCCTCTCCTTTCGAAACCGTTCGCAACGGTTCGCAATGACTGCCCTGCGCAGCGCGCATGCATACCCTGCACGCCTCGCGCCGATGGAATCACACGCTCAAATAAGCCCGCCTCACTGTTTCGTTCTTTGCGAGTTCGCCGATCGTGCCGCTGAAGCGAATCTGTCCTTTTTCGAGGACGTATGCGCGGTCGCTGACCAGCTCGGCGAAGTGCAGATTCTGTTCGGATAACAGAATTGATAGCCCTTCACGCTTGAGTTCGAGAATCATGTTCGCCATCTGTTCGACGATCACGGGTGCGACGCCCTCGGACGGTTCGTCGAGCAGCACCAGATACGGATTGCCCATCAGCGTGCGTGAGACCGTGAGCATCTGCTGCTCGCCGCCGCTCATCTGGCCGCCTGGGCGTTTCGGCATTTCGCCGAGATTGGGGAACAGGCGGAACAGTTTTTCCGGCGTCCATTGCGGCGCGCCCTCGCGGGGCGGCTGACGGCCTGTATCGAGGTTTTCCATCACCGTCAGATCCGAGAACACGCGCCGGTCTTCGGGGACGAAACCCATCCCCATGCGGGCGATACGATACGGCGGCAACGCCGTGATGTTGTGCCCTCGAAACCGTACTTCGCCCTGGCGGCGTGGCAGCAAACCCATCACCGCTTTCATCGTCGTCGATTTGCCGGCGCCGTTGCGGCCCATCAGCGCAACCACCTCGCCGCGACCCACTTCAAGGCCCACGTCGAACAGGATGTGCGCGCGGCCATAGAACGCATTGAGGCCGGAGACTTTCAGCATAGGCTCGTTCATTGCAGCGCCCCTTGTCCTTGATGGCCGCCTGCCGCTTCATGCAGCGGCGCGCGTGGCTGGAAGGTCTTGCCGGTGCCGAAATAGACTTCCTGCACGCGTGCGTCGTTGCGGATCGTTTCGGCGTCGCCCTCGGCGATCAGCTTGCCGCGCGCGAGCACGATCATGCGATCGGCGTACGCGAATACAACGTCCATGCTGTGCTCGGTAAACAGCACGCCGATCTTGTGCTCGGTGACAAGACGCTTGGTCAGCGCCATCAGCTCGTTGCGCTCCTTTGGCGCCATGCCGGCAGTGGGTTCGTCCATCAGCAGCAGCTTGGGGCGGTTTGCCAGCGCAATAGCGAGTTCGACGCGTTTGACGTCGCCGTAGGCGAGCACGCCGCAAGCGCGGTTCGCGTCGGCGCCCATGCCGACCTGTTCGAGCAGCGTCATGGCTTCATCGGCGTAGCGCGAGCCTGCGGGTTTCCACAGGCCGAACGTCTTGCGTTCGCGCGAGACAAGCGCCATCTGCACGTTCTCGAGCACGGTCATTGAATTGAAGGTTGCTGCAATCTGAAACGTGCGGCCGACGCCCAACCGCCAGATATCGCGCGGCTGCATGCCGACCAGTTCATGATCGTCGAGGCGAATCGAACCGGACGACGGCCGCAGTTGTCCGTTGACCATATTGAAACAGGTCGACTTGCCCGCGCCATTCGGACCGAGCAGAGCCAGCAATTGACCGGCTTCGAGATCGAAGGAAACGTCGTCGACCGCTTTCAGGCCGCCGAACGATTTGGAGAGACCAGAGACGCGCAGCAAGCTCATAGCCCCTCCTTGATCGCCGTACCTTGCGATGGCGCTGCGGAACGCTCTTCCGCCTTATCCACCGTGTCGTCGCCAAAACGCTCACGAATGAAACCGACGATGCCCTGCGGAAACGCAATCACGAGCAGCAGGATCGCGAAGCCCAGCAACGCCTGCCAATAATCGGTTTGCCGCGCAACGGTGTCCTGCAACCACGTGAAAACGGCAGCGCCAACGATCGGGCCTGTCAATGTTTGCAGGCCGCCGAGCAGCACCATCACGAGGCCATCCACCGAGCGGCTCACGCTAATTACCTCTGGTGAAATCGTCCCCTTGGAGAAGGCATAAAGCGATCCGGCGAGGCCGCAAAACAGCGACGCGACGACGAACGCGGCCCACTGCACGCGTTTCACGTCGATGCCGATTGCCTCGGCGCGCAGCACCGAATCGCGCGACGCCCGCATCGCGTAGCCAAGCGGCGAGAACAGCATCTTGCGCAGCAGCCACACACCCAACACCGCACAGGCGAGCGTCAAATAATAGAAAGCCACCGGCGAGGACAACCAGTTCGACGGCCACAAGCCGAGAATGCCGTTACTGCCGCCGGTCACGTCGTCCCACTGGAACACGACCGACCAGACGATTTGCGCGAACGCGAGCGTCAGCATCGCGAGGTAGACGCCTGAGAGGCGCACGCAAAACCAGCCGAACACGAGCGCGCCCGCCACTGCGAGCAAGGGGCCGAGCAGCAGCGCGGCTTCCATCGGCAGATTCAACACTTTGAGAAACAGCGCGGCCCCGTATGCGCCCAGGCCGAAATACGCAGCGTGGCCGAACGAATGCATGCCGCCCGGGCCCATGATGAAATGCAGACTCGTTGCGAACAAGACGGCGATCAGGATTTCGACCAGCAGCACCGGCATGTAGGGAAACGCATTGGCCGCCAGCGGCGCGAGTATCAGCACCAGCAAAGCGATGGCCGCCAACCATTTCAGGCGTTTGCCTGCGGGCCTCAATGGCGCTTCAGGCGCCGCCATGCCACGCACCGCGGCGCTTGCCTTCCCCAGCAATCCCCAGGGCCGCACCACCAGCACCACCGCCATCACCACGAATTCCGCGACGAGCGTAAAGCGGCTCAACGACAGATCGATACCGAACACCGACACATGGCCGATGCCGATGCACAACGCCTTGATCTCGGCGATCAGCAAGGCCGCGACGAACGCGCCCGGAATCGACCCCATGCCGCCGACCACGACGACGACGAACGCATTGCCGATAGTCTCCAGATCCAGCGACAAATTCGCCGACATCCTCGGCCCTTGCAGCGCCCCGCCCAGCCCGGCGAGAAACGCACCGACGAAAAACACACCGGTGAACAGCCACGCCTGATTGATGCCGAGCGCGCCGAGCATCTCGCGATCCTGCGTTGCGGCGCGCACCAGCGTGCCCCAGCGCGTACGCGTCAACGCATACCAGAGCAGCAGTAACACCACCGGCCCGATCACGATCAGCGCGATATCGTAGGTTGGCAGCGGATGGCCGAGAAAATCGACTGCGCCGGCCAGATGCGGCGCACGCGGTCCGAAGAGGTCTTCCGGGCCCCATAGCCACAGCGCGGCATCGCGAAAGATCAGCACAAGCGCGAAGGTGGCCAGCAGGTGAAACAACTCGGGCGCCTGGTAGATGCGCCGCAATACGATCATTTCGACCAGCGCGCCGAGCACCGCGACCACCAGGGCGGCCGCCAGCACCGACAACCAGAACCCGCCCGCCGTATGACCGAAACGGCTCGCGATGCTATACGCGACATAGATGCCGAACATATAGAACGAACCATGCGCGAAGTTGACGATGCGCGTCACGCCGAAGATCAACGACAAACCGGCGGCGACGAGAAACAGCGTCGACGCGTCGGCGAGTCCGTTGACCAGCTGTACCAGCAAATTCGAAAACATCGCGACCCTTAAAATGACTCAACGCAACCCGTCTTCGCCCTTGATTTCACTCACCTGCAAGCCGCCGACGCGCGGCAGCGGCCGGCCCGAAGCCGTCACGGCAACGGCCACGACGATTTCGTTCGCTCGCGGCGCGTCGGACACCCGCGCCTCGATCGCGTCGAAATGGCTGCGCACGAAGGCGGCATCTTTGTGGCCCAGCGGCACGTCGATCGCGGTGCCGAGCGTACCCATTTTTTTCGCCGACGGCACCAGCGCCGCGCCCTTTTCCACCGCGACGCGCAGCGGAGCGCCGAGCTTGGGATGCAGGATCGCCGCCGCATGTTCGAGCTCGCCCGCTTCGCCGACGATCGCCGCCTTGCCGTAGCTTTGCGCTTCACCTGGTTTAATACCCAGCGCTTCGACGCACTTGTTGCCGAGCAACGCACCGAGTTCTTCGCCGGCTTCGATCAGCGCGTCCAGCTTCGCCTCGTAGCGGCCCGCGTAGGGATTGTCGATCACCGCAATCGCGACTGCACGGCGTGCCGGCGGCTCGACGGCCTGCCCCATTTCAATGCGTGTTTCATCGACCTGCACGACCAGCTTGCGAAGCTTGATTGCCATGTCACCCTCCGGGTTTCGATGCGTGTTCTGCCTGTTGCTTCAGCTTTTTGCTTCGGCGCATTGCGTGGATCAAACGCCGCTCAACGCAAACCGTCCTTGCCCACAATCGCCTCTTTCGCAAGCCCGCCGACACGCGCATGCACGCGCTGCCCGGTGCTCATCACGAGGATAACCACCAGTTCGTCCGCGGCGGGGGCACCGGGCACACGCACTTCGATCGCGTCGAAATGGCTGCGCACGTAGCTCGCGTTGACGTGCGTCAGCGGCACGTCGAGCGCGGTGGAAGGCGCGCCGACTTTCTTGGTCGACGGCACGATCGCATTGGTCGGCACACCGTTTTTCTCCAGCAATTCGCGCATCGCATAGCCGCCGGGGACATGCCACAACGCGCCATGCTCGAGTTCGCCACGCGAGCCGACGATTGCGCCCTTGCCGTAGCTTTCGATCGACGCGTGCGGCACGGCCATTGCCGCCAGCAGCCGTTGCGCCATGTCCAGGCCGATCGGCTTGAGCGCTTCCATCGCGGGCTCGATTCTAGCTTCGTAGCGGCCGGCGAACGGATTCGTCATTACCGCGGCAATCGCGCCGCGCCGCAACGGCTGCGCGGGTGCGGGACCGAACTCGTGGAAAATGTCTTCGACGTGCGTCAGCACGCGGCGTAATTCGAACACGGAGCCTCCGTTGTTATTTCAGCGCAGTTCGTGAACAACGCGCCATTGCGATGGGTACCGGCCACGCGCGCCCGCCCTTGCAGGAACAGCGCGGCGCCTTCGATCAAGCCTTGTTCCTGCAAACGCTGCGCTGCCTCGAAGCCTCGCGTCAATGCGAAATCGATCAATGGTGGCGGCAAGGACGGCACGTCGACGGTCACGAGCATGTCGCCCAGATCGCTATCGTCCTTCAACGAGGAAGCCGGCCTGCGCACAATGCCCGCATGGTCCAGATTGACGGCGTTGGCGATCATCGTCGCGGCGGCATCGGCGGTGGCGGCGTTGCGGGCTAGCACCGTCACGCTGTCGGCAATCCCCAGGCTGAAGCTACGCCCACGCCAGCCGCTTGTCGCGACGCCGCGAACCGGCATGGCGGCGTCGAGCGTCAGGTTTGCGTCTAACGCTTGATCGCCTGACAGCCTCGCGCCCGAGGACGCTGCCAGATCGGCGAACACGCCCACACGGTACTGTTGTCCTTCGGTCAAATGGAGTGCGATGTCGCCGCCGTTATTGATGAAGGCGCGCGCTATGCCTTCATGCGCGAACGCCGTGATCAATTCATCCGCGACGCTGCCTGCAACCGCCGCCATCGGCGTGACGTAGCGCGCGCGGTGCGGATGACATGCGCTCCACATACGGCGGGCCACGGGACCTTTCAACACGCAATCGCCATGCGCCGCGTCGCTCGGCACAGGCCGCCGCAGCAGCTTCAACTCAGCGACCAATTCAGGCAACACGTCTACAAAACGCGCCCAGCACGCCTCGTACGCGGCGTGCACCGCCGCGGGTTCGCCGTCCGCGCTGAGGATCAGATCGATCGGCCCATGCTGCCAATGCCAGCGGGCCGCGTCGAGCCGGGTGCGGGTTGCGTTCATCGGGTTCGTCGCATCGGTCACGGTGACGCCGTTAGCCAAGCATCGGCGGCATGGCGGGCGGCCATGGGTTGTCTGGATTACGCGCCAGAGTCCTGCGCGCGAGCGGCGCCCCTTCCGTATGCTCCGGCCCGTTCGCCAGTACGCTTTCCAGCGAACGCACCGCGTCGAGATGGCCGCCGAGATCGCGATACGCGTCATACGTCATGGTGAATTCGATCGGCGCGACGATCGCGGGCGTCGGCACGGTGCCGAACGATCGATCGGGCATGCGCGAAACATCCACCATGACGGTGATGCCGCCACCCGGCCACACATACGCGGGTGCCCCGCCACATGTTACGTTGACCAGCTTCTGTTTGATGGCGCGTGTGAGCAGGACCGGATTCTCCGTTGCGCCCGCTCGCAAGCTACCGCCCGCGCCGCCGAGAAACAGCACCGTAGCGAGCGACGGTTCGCAATTCTCTCCGATCCGTTCAACCGTGTGGCGCACAGCATCCGGCATCGCGGCGATACGCGGCACGAGGTCCTGATCGAGCTCATACCACTGCGCGTGTTCGCCGGTGGTGGACACCATCAACAAGCGCATGCCCGGCTTCGCCACCGCGGGATCGAAACCTTCGACAATCGCGAGTGGGTCCTGAATATCGGTGCCGCCCCACCCGGTGCCGGGATTCGCGACCTGGAAATAGCGGCCCGGGGTCGATTTGCGTCCGCGAATCTTCAGACCTGAGCGCGTCATGCCGAGGCAGCGGCCCGCCTGATGTTCAGTAAGCACGCCGGTGATGTGATCGTCGACCACCACCACTTCGTCGGCGTGACCGAACCATTGCTTGGCGAAGATACCGATGGTGGCGGACCCGCAGCCCACCCGCATACGCCGCTCTTCGACGCCGTCGACAATCGGCGCCGCGCCCGCACGAATCACCAGACTTGCGCCGCCGTCAATGCTCAACTCCACCGCTTCCTTGTTGCCTAGCGCGAGCATCATGTCGCACGTTACGCGGCCTTCTTTCTTGCTGCCGCCAGTCAGATGATGGACGCCGCCGAGGCTCAGCATCTGCGAGCCATACTCCGCCGTGGTCACATGCCCCACGATCTCACCGTGGCAACGCACGTTCGATTGCTCCGGCCCGAGAAAGCGGTCGGTATCGATCTTCACCTTGAAACTGCAATAGCTGAAAATGCCCTCGGTCACGACCGTGATCATGTCGACGTCGTCGAGCTTCGAGGAAACAATGAAAGGCGCGGGCTTGTAGTCAGGATAAGTAGACGATGCACCAATGCCGGTCACGAAAAGCGCCTGCTCCGCAGCAGGATCGCGTGCTTCGGACGATGCACCAAATTCGACCGTCGCATCCGCACCGCTCGTATTCGCTTCGGTTAAAGCCGTACGCGACAGAAACACCACGGGGTCGACGCGAATCAGCCGTCCGTCGGCATTCGCATAACGATCGCATGCGCCGGTGCGGCCTTCCGATATCTGGCACAACACCGGGCACGCATTGCATTCGATCTTGTTCGACGCCATCCGCTCGCTGCGTGGCGTCGCTTTCTCCAGCACGGTCGGACCCGGTGTCGAGGCGGTTTCGCCGTCGACGCTGTCCGCACCGAAATCGACCTTCGTATGTTCTGTCATGGCGGGGTTCCCATACGACGACATTACAATCGGTCCTGCCCGGCTGACGAATAGCCCCTTTTTAAAGGGACTTTCGCGTGATCCGCATTTTTCCATGTTGCGGTCACTCACCGTTCGTGTAGTATCCGCTACACCAAACTTGCATGAAATCTACTCGATCAAAATAGACTGCGCAACGAGTTTCCCAGCGCAGAGCTGAATGCTGCGGCGCGGCATTGCCCTATGAATCACGATTCAATCTACGCCGAAGCACGCGATCGCGCAGGGCATTTCGTCGCGCGTAATATGGGCTGTATGATGAAGGCGCGCTGTGCCTAACCGCACCTCGGTGCACCTCGGTGCACCTAAGCGGCTACGGCGCATGCCGTTCAACCCGACGCTAACAAAGAGATCCGAGACCGCCATGAGTCCCACTGCCGCCCGCAAGCCGGGCGCTATCGGCATCCGAGCGAAGCAGGCACAAGATACGCGCGCCAAGATTCTCAAAGCGGCCATCAAGGTCTTTGCAAAACAGGGCTTTGCAAGCGGCCGGGTCGAAAGTATTTCGAAGGCCGCGCGTTCGCACGACCGGATGATCTATTACTACTTCGGCAGCAAGGAACAGTTGTTTGTCGAAGTCCTGGAGACGATCTACGCGCAGTTCAACGAGGCCGAAAGCAAGCTCGATCTCGATCTGGACGATCCCTTGCACGGCCTCGAGCAGATGGTCGAATTCGTCTGGCAGTACTACCTCGATCATCCCGAGTTCGTCACGCTGCTGTCGAGCGAGAATCTGCATCAGGGCAAACACGCAAAGAAATCGTTAAAGCTGAAGGAGATTTCCGGCTATGCGATTTCGGTCGTGCAGAAGCTATTGGACGCGGGCAAGGCGCAAAACGTCTTTCGTACCGACGTCAAGGCGCGTGATGTGTACCTGATGATCGCGTCGCTCGGTTATTTTTATAACGCCAATCAGTACACGTTAGGTGCGTTTCTCGGCGAACCCCTGATGGATGAGGTTGCGCTCGCGCATTGGCGCGAGGTCATCAAGGACACGGTGTTGCGCGCGGTGCGCTTGCAGTTGCCGACTGAAACGGCGGTGATGAGCGAGAGCAGGATTGCCTGAAGCGCGTTTCGTCCGATGTACGCTTCAGGCTCTGAGCCGCATGATTGCGGTGGGAGACAGGCGTTGCAGAAACGGCGCCAGTGCTCGGTACGCGGCGAGTGCCGCGTCCGTATTGCAGCATCGTTACGGCTTTGCCGCTGCCGCGTCGTCTTCGCGGAACAGTTTATCGGCCAGGTGAAACGCCGAGTTCGCCGCCGGCACACCGCAATAGATCGCGGTTTGCAGCAACACTTCCTTGATCTGCTCGCGCGTCACGCCATTGTTTTTCGCGGCGCGCAAATGCAGGGCGAGTTCTTCGCTGCGATTGAGCGCGACCATCATCGCGATAGTCAGCAGGCTGCGCGTGTGGCGCGGCAAACCTTCGCGCGTCCAGATTTCGCCCCATGCGTAGCGGGTAATCAAGTTCTGGAACTCGTCGGTCAACTCTGTGCGATTCGCGAGCGACCGGTCGACATGCGCACTACCCAGCACCGCGCGGCGCACATCGAGTCCGGCTTCGTAGCGGTCTTCGTCGTTCATTTCTGCTCCGTCAGGAAGTCGAGCACCGTCTTCGTGAAGGCCTCGGCTCTCTCGATGTTGGAAATATGCGAAGCCTCCAGTTCGACATAACGCGCGCCCGGAATCGCTTGCGCCAGTTCGCGGCCTTGTGCCGGCGTGGCGGCCAGATCGTGCGTGCCGCTGATCACCAGCGCCGGCACCTTGATACTGGGGGCTTCAGGGCGCAGATCGGCGGCGTCGATAGCGTCGCAATTCGATGCGTAGCCTTCCTTGTCGGTATGCACGAACACATCGCGGATCATGGCAAATACCACCGGTTCATGTTCGATAAAGTCGGCGGTGAACCAGCGCGGCAGGACCGCCTCGGCCAGCGCGAGCATACCTTCCGTGCGGGCACGTGCGGCGCGCGGCACCCACACTTCCGGCGAACCGATGCGCGCCGCCGTATTGGACAGCACGACGCGCTCGAGACGATTCGCGTGACGCGCGGCCAATGCGACGCCAGTGAGGCCGCCCATCGACAGACCGCAGAAATTCGCGCGTGCGATCTTCAGCGTGTCCATCAGACCGAGCACGTCGCCGGTCAGTTGCTCGATCGTATACGGACCTTTCGGCGCTTCCGAGTGTCCATGACCGCGCGTGTCGTAGCGCAGCACGCGGAAGTGTTTGGACAGCGCGGCGACCTGCGGCGTCCACATCGACAGATCGCTGCCGAGCGAATTCGACAACACGATCCACGGTGCATTGCCGTGACGGTCACCGTCGATTCGATAATGAAGCTCGGTACCGTTGACTGCGGCGTAGGGCATGCCGGTTACTCCTTGGAAATGGCGCGCTGGGCGCGCGCGTGATGAAGCGCCAGCGCGGCGTCCACATAAGCGTGGGCCTGGCCGACGTATTGAGCGGGATCGAGCAGTTGCTTCAGGCGCTCGAGCGAAAGATGGCCGGTCACGGCGGGGTCCGCCGAGAGCACGTCGAAGAGCGTCTTGCGCTCGGCGATTGCCGCTTTCGATGCGCGTTCAACCAGATGGTGCGCATCGAGCCTGCCGATGCTGTCGCCGAGCGCGAGCATCACTGCTTCGCCGAGAATCAATCCGTGCGTGACGTCGAGATTGGCAGCGAGACGCGCCACATTCACGTTGAGCCCCACCGCGATCTGTTCGATGTTGGCGAGCGCGCCGCCTGCGAGGCGCGCGAGGTCCGGCAGCGCGTCCCACTCGGCTTGCCAGCCGCCGAGCGCGCGCTCGTGCTCCTGCACCATGCCGGCGAACACCGTGGCCACCAGCCCCGGCGCGCGCGTCGCGGCTGTCAGCACGGCAGCGCAGCCGACCGGGTTGCGCTTGTGCGGCATCGTCGACGAACCGCCCTTGCCCGCTGCGGCGGGCTCGGCCAGTTCGTCGATTTCGGTTTGCATCTGCAAGGAGATATCGCGCGCGATTTTGCCGAGCGTGCCGATCAACATGCCGAATAAAGACGCTGTTTCGGCCATGCGATCGCGCTGCGTGTGCCACGGCAAGGTGGGCACAGCGAGTTTGAGTTCTTGCGCCAGCGATTGCGTGACGTGCGGCGCCGCGTCACGCAGGCTCGCCAGCGTGCCGGCCGCGCCGCCGAATTGCAGCACCAGCACGCGCGCACGCAGCGCATCGAGCCGCTCGCGATGACGCAGCAACGCGTCGAGCCACTGCGCGAATTTCAGGCCGAGCGTGATGGGCAGCGCCTGCTGCAACCAGGTGCGGCCGATCATCGGCGTTGCGCGATGGGTGGCTGCGAGTTTCGCCAGTGCATCGCAGGTGGCTTGCAGACCGCTGTCGAGCAGATCGAAGGTGTCGCGCAATTGCAGCACCGTCGCCGTATCGATGATGTCCTGACTCGTCGCACCCCAATGGACGTACTTCGACGCCTCGGCATCCGCCGCTTTGACGCGCGCGGTGAGTTGTTTGACGAGCGGAATCGCGAGGTTGCCGCCGAGCGCCGCGTCGCGCGCGAGTGCGTCGGCGTCGAGCTGATCGGCCTGGCAGGCTCCCTCGATCGCGGCCACGGCGCTGGGCGGAATCACGTTATGGGCAGCCGAAGCGCGCGCGAGCGCGGCTTCGACATCGAGCATCCGTTGCAGCGTGGCACGCGGCGCCCAGATGTCGTTCATCGGCTGTGTGCCGCAAAGAAGGCCGGTCAGACGGGCGCTGGAGTCGAGCATGGTGGCGTCGATTTTCTAGGGAATCGGAAGAGAAGGTTTCGCCGGAGCGGCCTGGACGCGCTGTGAGGCGCGCCCAGACGCGCTATCTATTGAGAGCGTACCGCACACGGCGTTGTGGCGCATTGTGCTCCGAACATCGTCGTGACGGCGGGTCGGATGCGCGTGTCTCCCAGCTACATCTGCCCACCGCATCTGCCGTATAGGCCATCTGTGCGCTATTCGCCGTGATGCCCGGTGACACGCAGCAATTCTGCGGCATGCGCGTTCTGGGCGATGGCGGCGGAGCGCTGGCACGGCATGCGCGTTTTGCGCAATGACGACGGAACGCTGGCACGGCATGCGCGTTTTGCTCAAGGAAGCTGGAACACTGGTGCGGCGTGCGTGTTCCGGGCAACGGAGCCGGGACGCTGGCACGGCATGCGCGTTTTGCGCAAGAGCCGGGACACAGGCGCGGCGCGCGCATTTCGCTCGCCTCGCCTGCGTTCCGGCTTCTCCGCGAGACAAGCGCGCAGACTCGTGCCGCGTCCGGCTGCCCGGCTATGCTCAGGCCGCGCGAGCCGCTTGAGTGCCGTCGATCAGCGGCACACCGGTCAGTTTGTGCAGCGCATCGAAATCGATGTCCGAGAAGATCTCGCGCACGACGAGACCCTTATCGGTGACGTCGATCATTGCGAGGTCCGTATAGATTCGGTCGACGCAGCTCACGCCCGTGACCGGGTACGTGCATTCCGCGGCGATCTTGCTTTCGCCCTGTTTTGTCAGGTGCTCCATCATGACGTAGACCTGCTTCGCGCCGATGGCGAGATCCATGGCGCCGCCGACTGCCGGAATCGCGTCGGGCGCGCCGGTGTGCCAGTTCGCCAGATCGCCTTTCGCCGACACCTGGAACGCGCCGAGCACGCAAAAATCCAGATGGCCGCCGCGCATCATCGCGAACGAATCCGAGTGATGGAAGTAGGCGCCGCCCGTGAGCAGCGTGACGTGCTGCTTGCCGGCGTTGATCAGTTCGTCGTCTTCCTCGCCCTTTGCCGGGGCCGGGCCCATGCCCAGCAAGCCGTTTTCGCTGTGCAGGAAGATTTCCTTGTCGGCACCGAGGTGGTTGGCCACCAGCGTGGGCACGCCGATGCCGAGGTTCACGTAAGCGCCTTCAGGGATATCCTGGGCAACGCGCTTGGCCATTTCATCGCGGGTCAGTTTTTTCATGTCGGTCTCCTCAGGCTGCGGTCGCGGATGCAAGCTCGGCGTGATGCGCAGCTTGCTGCACTTCGATCACGCGTTGTACGAAGATGCCGGGCGTGACGATATGTTCCGGATCGAGCTCACCGAGCGGCACCACTTGCGATACCTGCGCGATGGCCGTTTTCGCCGCGCTCGCCATGATCGGGCCGAAGTTGCGCGCGGTCTTGCGATAGACCAGATTGCCCCAACGGTCGCCCCTGAACGCCTTGATCAGCGCGAAGTCCGCATGCAGCGGCGACTCCAGCACGTAATGCTTACCGTCGATCAGACGCGTTTCCTTGCCTTCGGCGAGTTTGGTGCCATAGCCAGTGGGCGTGAAGAACCCGCCGATGCCCGCGCCTGCCGCGCGAATGCGTTCCGCGAGATTGCCTTGCGGCACCAATTCGAGTTCGATTTCGCCCGCGCGGTAGAGCGCGTCGAACACATACGAATCGGATTGCCGCGGGAACGAGCAGATGATCTTGCGCACGCGTTTGGCTTTGAGCAGCGCCGCGAGGCCGATGTCGCCGTTACCGGCGTTGTTGTTGACGATGGTGAGCTCGCGCGCGCCTTGTTCGATGAGCGCGTCGATCAGTTCCGACGGCATGCCGGCCGTGCCGAAGCCGCCGATCATGACGGTCGCGCCGTCCTGTACATCGGCAACCGCCGACTGAAGTGACTCGAAAATCTTGTTGATCATGTCGAATTTCCTTTGAGGGCGCTGCGTGCCGGTGGGCTTTTTGCCTTTGCAGGCAAGAGCTTGTGCGGGACGGTCTCCGTGCCTGGACTGGCGGCGGCTCGCCGGTTGAGGATGCGGGCTGGCGCCTTTGGTTTGTTCGCTTTCGATTTGTTCGATATATGAACATGGATTCGGTTAGCGAACCGTTGAGGTGATTATGGTTGCCCTTTGGGCGGGTTGTCAAGGCTGGGGATTCCCCTTAATCATAGGTTTTTGGTTGCCCGGCGGGGCGGTTTGCTTTGTTGTCTCGTCTGGTTTTTGGGGGCTTTTTGTTGGTTGCATTTGTGGCGCTTTGTTTGTCTGTATGCCTAGGGTGTTGGCCTTTCCTTGTTTTCTTATCGGTCTATTTGCGTTGCCCCTGTGCGGGGCAGCACCTACTTTTCTTTGCCTGCCGCAAAGAAAAGTAGGCAAAAGAAAGCGGCTCAAACCGCTAATTCTTAAGCGGGTCCCCTGGCTCGGAGGAGGCAGTGGTGCATCTGGAATCCGGGCCCTCGCACACTCCGCGTTAGTGACTAAACGCTCATCAGCTCCCACTCCGCACTGCGTGCGTCGCGGATGGGTATGCATGGGAAACCACGGGCTTCGTTTGCGGGCGGTGGGGGCCACCGGCTTCGCCTCGGCGATGCCCCAAATATTCAAACGATAAGGTCCGCACACCCCATTAATGTGCGAAGCCGTACGCCAAATGAAGCGCAAGCGTGCTGCGGTGGCGGTGGCGGTGGCGGTGGCGGTGGCGGTGGCGGTGGCGGTGGCGGTGGCGGTGGCGGTGGCGGTGGCGGTGGCGGTGGCGGGCCACGATACTGAGGCAAACGCGAGCGTGAAAACGTAAGTGACTGGTTTTGTGAAATGGGCTTCGGCGCGCGCAGCGCCGCCGGAAGAATGACGCCCTTGTCACTCACGCCGAATGTGCGAGAACACGGATTCCAGATGCACCACTACCCCCTCCGAGCCAGGGGACCCGCTTAAAAATTAGCGGTGTGAGCCGCTTTCTTTTGCCTACTTTTCTTTGCGGCAGGCAAAGAAAAGTAGGTGCCGCCCCGCACAGGGGCAACGCTAATAGACCACTAACAAAACAAGGAAAGGCCAAAGATTCCAGATCAACGAAAGGCCAACACCACAAAACCACATCCAACCAAAGCGCCGCACGGCAAAAAACCACTATCCCAAACCAAGATTATTAAACTACCCTCTATCCAGAAACCAAATACCCAAACCCCCAAAAAGCGCCGCAGGCACCAACCAGCATGTCCGACTCAAACCTGGATCTAAACCTGATCCCCTACCTGGTAGCAATGGAAGACACCCGCAACGTCAGCCGCGCGGCGGACCAGCTCGGCGTCAGCCAGCCCCGCGTCAGCACCGCGCTAGGCCGCCTGCGGGAGTACTTCGACGATCCGCTCTTCGTCCGAACATCAAAAGGCATGGAGCCCACGCCGCGCGCGCTCGCCATCCTCCCCGCCGCCCGCGACGCGCTTCTGCGGATCGAGAAAGGCATGCTCGACGTCCAGGACTTCGATCCGGCCACAAGCACCCATACGTTCTCCATCGCGCTCTCCGACGTCGGCGAAATCGTCTTCCTGCCGCGGCTCCTGCAACTCTTTGCCGAACGCGCGCCGTATGCGAATCTGCGCTCAGTGTCGCTCTCGCCCTCGCACGTGGAACGAGGACTCGAATCGGGCGACGTCGATCTCGCCGTAGGCTATTTCCCCGATCTGTCAGGCAACAACTTCTTCCAGCAACGGCTCTTCACCCATCGATTCATCTGCCTCATGCGCACGGGGCATCCCCTTTCGAAGGCGCCGCTCACACTGGCTCAGTACATGGCGTCGGGCCACGCCGTCGTGCGTGCCGAAGGACGCAGCCAGGAAGTCCTCGAACACTACCTGGAGAAGAAACGGATCAAGCGCCGCGCGGTACTCGAAACGCCGCACTTCATGAGTCTGCCGTTTATCCTCGCGCGCACCGACCTGCTCGCGACAGTGCCGCACGCCATCGGCTTCGCGTACGTGTCGGAGCATGCGTCGATCACGCTGGTCGAACCGCCGCTGCCATTGCCGCGCTTCGATCTGCGGCAGCACTGGCATCGCAAGTTTCATAACGATCCGCGGGCAAGCTGGCTGCGCGGTATCGTCGCCGAGCTCTTCAACGACGCCATGGACGAGTGGCCGAAGTGAGCCCCTGCCCCGTCCGCGAAAGGGTCATCGGCACGACACGGCGCAAAACATGGAACAATGGCCTCACTCATTGACCCCGCGCGCTCCGTCTAGTGTCGACGCGCGATCCCAGAGGAGCGACGGATGGCCAGCAGCAAACCGAAGAAAACCAAACCCACGGCCGCAGCGGAGCGCCCCAGCCGCGAAGAAGCCGAAGCAGCAGTACGCGTGCTGCTGCGTTGGGCCGGCGACGATCCCCAGCGCGAAGGCCTGATCGATACGCCATCTCGCGTGGTGCGCTCCTATGAGGAGTTCTACGCGGGCTATCAGGTCGATCCGCGCGAGATCCTCGCCCGCACCTTCTCCGAAGTGGACGGCTACGACGAAATGATCGTGCTAAAAGATATCCGCTTCGAGAGCTATTGCGAACACCACATGGTGCCGATCATCGGGCGGGCGCACGTTGCCTATCTCCCCGGGCATCGGGTGGTTGGCATTTCGAAGCTGGCGCGCCTCGTCGATGCGTTCGCCAAGCGTCTGCAGATCCAGGAAAAGATGACCGTGCAGATCGCCGATACGCTGAACGACGTGTTGCAACCAGCCGGCGTCGGCGTGATTCTCGAAGCCGCGCATCAGTGCATGTCCACGCGAGGCGTGCACAAGGCCGGTGTCACGATGGTCACCTCGCGCATGCTGGGCACGTTCCGCACCGATCCGTCGACGCGTCGCGAATTTCTGTCGATCGTGGGCAATCCCGGCGTGGTGGCGGTCGCCAATACCTGAGTCGCGATTCGGCCGCGCCGCTCGGCGGAGCTGGCCGCGGCGTGGACCGCCGCTTCGCGTCTCGCTTGCACCGCCTGCCCCGCTTGCCCCACTTACACCGCGCTGTCACCCGTGGCTTAGGCTGTTGCCTTGCTGCCTCTCAGGCCGGGCTTCTTGCCACGGCTTCGAACTACGGCCCTTGAGGTGGGGCCCCAAAAGCCGGCCTTCCGACCACTACCTCAAGCCGCGCTGCGCGCAGTACGCATCTGACCGAAGGTGGCCAGCAACACCGCGCCGAGCACGCACGCAACACCCGCTAGCTGCGCCGCGCTGACCGGTTCCCGCAACACGACAGCGGCCAACGCGACCGCGCTCACCGGCACGAGCGCGGTCATGAGTCCGGCTTCCGCACCGCTGATGCGCGCCGCGCCCGCATACCAGAGAACGAAACCCGCCACGGTCGGCACGAGCGCGTAATACAGCACACCGTTCAGGGCGCTCGCATCGAATGGCACGCTCCAGGGCTTTTCGAAGCACGCCGGCACGATCGCCACCGCGAAACCGATGCCACACATCAACGCCGACAGCGGCAGCGGCGCGACCGGCCTGCGCAACTTGCGATTGAGCAGAATGAAAAGCGACTCGCAGACAATCGCCGCGAACACCAGGGCGTTACCTGCCAGCGAACCGGCCGCACGCGGCGCGGTGAAATCGTCGACATGCACGGTGCACACCAGCACGCCCAGGGTCGCGAGAACAATCGCGCCGATCACCGCGGGCGCGGGGCGCTCACCCAGCGCGAGCATGGCGACCATGGCCGACACTGCCGGCAGCGTGCCGGCAATGACGCCTGCATCGGCAGCAGACGCGAGCTTCATCCCGCTGATGAGCAACACCGTATAACCGACGCTGCCCGCCCCCGCCTGAGCAATCACGAGCATCGTGTCGCGTCGATCGAGACGTGGCCAGCGCACGCCGCGCCAACGCATCACCAGCACAAACAGCGGAAACGCGATGGCAAAACGCAATGCGGTCGCGCTAAATGGCGGCAAGCCGCTTGCGATCGATTTGCTGACGACAACCGTGCTGCCGACTCCGATCATTGCCAGCGCGCAAAACAGGTATCCGACATACCGTGAGTTCATGCTACGGTCCTATGCTTTTGAATGAACAGGCAGATTAGGGGCTGCAGACGCGTGCGGTCTTGAACGAAATTGCAGAGAATGCGTCTGCCAACGGTTCGCGGCATACCGTCGGCTTCACGCGATACCGGCGCGATACCGGCACGAGTCCGGCTTACGGTCAGGCGGGACCGGCCGGTGCTCCAATCAGGTCCATCGAGTATCCTGATCGAAAGGAGCGCCAGGCGGGACGCGAACAAACTAACCAGACGGGCAAGCAGACAGGCGCCAAAGGAACACACTTTGCGTCCCAGCACGGCAAGCCCTCGCCGCAGCACGGCCCAACCGCAATAACAGGAGTTCTGCAATTGGTAGCGTTTCCGTCGTCGGCGGTTTCAACCTGGGGTAGCGCAGTTGTCTTTCTCAACGTCCTGTTGACACGCCTCGGCCTGCCGATCCCCGCGGTCCCCGTGCTGCTCTTTGCGGGTTCCGCGATCGCCGCCGGCACGCTGTCGTTCTGGCCGATCCTGTTCGCTGCGGTGCTCGGCGCGCTCATCGGCGACGGCACATGGTTCGCCGCCGGCCGCATCTACGGACGCAAGCTGATTGCCGCGCTTGGCCGGATCTCCCCGGCGGTCGATTCCAGGGTCGACATGGCTCGCTCGCTATTCGAGCGCTTCGGCGTGCCGCTCGTGTCGATCTCGAAGTTCGTTCCCGGATTGGGACTCATCACCCCGCCGCTAATGGGCACGACAGCCGTGGATAGCCGCATCTACGCCGTGTGGGACCTCGCGGGCGCCCTGGTGTGGGCCACCTTCTGGCTGCTAGGCGGCGCCGCGGCGGAGAGAGAGTTGCATATGCTGCTCGCCTTCGTCAGAGCGCGCGGCGGCACGGTGATCGACATCCTGGCGGCGGCGGCGCTGGTCTATCTGGTGTACGTCCTGCAGCAGCGACGCCGCGAGCGGCGACGTCTCGCGGACGCCGCCTCCGCGACTGCGTCGCCAGCGACACGCCGCGGATGGCGCCGCGTCACGCCTCCCAAGGTCCTGGACGCCCGGCCACCCGCATCGGCTGGCGAAGCGCTGTGCCCTATTCCCGGCGCGCTGGCACTCGACCCGCACTCGCCTGAACAGATCGACGTTGCCCTGCTCACTTACGACATGGTGATTTACTGCATCTGCCCGGACAGCGCGACCGCCGTGGAGATCACGCAACGGATGCGCCTGAACGGCTACACGAGGATTCGCGCGTTGAGGGGTGGACTCGACGCCTGGCAAAAGCGCGGGTTTCCCGTCGAACCGCTCGCGTCGGCCGACGAATTGACTCCCGGCCAACGTGCGCCGGCGTCCTACGGCGCGGCACACGACGCGGTGACCCTGCGCGGGTTCGCCCCCAGGCGCCGCTAAAGCGCGAGGGAAAGCCTCTGAACAATGGGGTTAGGCGGCGTTATGCGCGCCGCCCCGCTCGAACGATCAGCCGCCGCAAAAGCCCAGTCACAGTTTGCGCAGCAATCCCGCTGCCGCGCGCATCCGGCGTTTGCGTTCCTTCCTGAGCCAAAGAAGCACTGCATCGATGTCTCCGGAACCGGCCAGCAATCCCATATTGCCGTGCAGCAGCATCTCGCTGGCGACAATATCGTTCAGCGTACCGAAACGTTTCTGAATCTGCTTTAACCGTTTCAGGACACGTTTGTGGCTGCCGCTTAGAACCGGCTCGAAAAATTCGAGCAGATAGCGCACTTTCTTGCCCGCCTTTCTGACGTCGTGAAGCGCGGTGTAGTTGGGTCGCTTCGCGCGAGACGCGCGTTTTATCCGTTTGTTCAGCGAACGTTCAGAGGCCGCCACGCGCCTATCGACGAACTTTTGCAGCGGCACGCGTTCATCGGCCGTGTTCAATTCCTGACTGGCGCTGGCCAGGGCGTCTTGCAGCAGGTGTTTGACGTCCGCGTTCGAAAGCGTTTCACGGCTTGTCGCCAACGCGCTGCCACGCGCCTCTTCGAGCTTTGGCGCCATCTCATGCGCAACCCGCTCGTCCTGCGCAACCAGTTCGATCAGAATGTCCCAGTCGCGCGTCTTGCCGGCTGCCGTCGCCAGATATTTATACAGTTCCCGTTGGCGCGTGTTCCCGCCTTTATCCAGCAAGGGTTCGAACGCCCACCACAACGAGCGCAACCGCCGCAGCGAGATGCGCAGTTTGTGCAGGGCTTCGGGCGATGTGTCTTCGCTCACCGCATGGGCGTGTTCGATGGCCTCGTCGACGAGCGGCGCCGCGTAGGAGGTGAAGGCCGACTCCGCTGAACACTCCGCGCCGGCCGGCGTGCTATCTGCCGCCTGCTTGTCGATTTTCCGGCTCGCTCGCTTCATCGGACGTCCTTCGAAGGTCCATTCACGTCAGCCTAGCAAAAAAAGGTCCCGGTGGATATCCGCCGGCGCCTCGCCTAAACTGCACGTGGATGGTCGCAAGAAAATGCGCGTTGCCTGGATGCAATCCGCCGCAAATCCTGGCAGCCAACTTGGAGCGCGCGAGTGTCCGCAGGCGAGCTCGGCGGCGCTTGAACAGAAAAATCCATTCCGCTGTACAAGCGCCCTTCGCGCCTAGTTATTTTCGGACAGCTTATCATTTTTGTGCGCCGCGCATGCGCGGCCGATTCTGCAGCACCAATCTTCACGCACTTCCCGCGAACACCCGTCCAGCATAGCCGTCACGCCACTGTCATCATTACGACACACAGGCACAGCAGGATCGGCAGTCCCGCGACAAACTTTTGGGGCTCACGCCATGCCGGAACTTTCGTACCCGCAACCGGGCGCTACAAGTGGAAAGGGGCGCAATATCGGCCTGATCATCTTTCTCGTTGTGATTGCGATCGGCGCTGCTTATTGCGCCATGCATCTTGCAGCCGATCTCCAATCGGTTCGCGAAGCGTCCGTCCTGCCCTATCTCCTGCTCGGTGTTGCGCTCCTGATCGCGCTCGGCTTCGAATTCGTCAACGGCTTTCACGACACGGCCAATGCGGTCGCCACCGTGATCTACACGCATTCGCTCGCGCCGAACATTGCAGTGGTCTGGTCCGGCGGATGGAATTTCCTCGGTGTGCTTACTTCAACGGGTGCGGTCGCTTTCGGCATTCTGCAACTGCTGCCTGTCGAATTGATTCTGCAAGTGGGGAGCAGCGCGGGCTTTGCAATGGTCTTCGCGTTGTTGATCGCCGCGATCATCTGGAATCTGGGCACCTGGTATTTCGGACTGCCGTCGTCGAGTTCGCATACGCTGATCGGCTCGATCATCGGCGTCGGTCTGATGAATCAGCTGATGCACGGCGCGAGCGGCACGAGCGGCGTGGACTGGAATCAGGCGCTCGGCGTGGGCAAGTCGTTACTGTTTTCGCCGCTGGTCGGCTTTCTGGCTTCCGCTTTGCTGCTGTTGATCCTCAAGGCCGTGGTGCGCATTCCCGCGTTGTATGCCGAGCCGAAGGGCAAGAAGCCGCCGCCGTTCTGGATTCGCTGCCTGCTGATTCTGACCTGTACGGGCGTTTCATTCGCGCACGGTTCGAACGACGGGCAGAAAGGCATGGGTCTCATCATGCTGATCCTGATCGGTACGGTGCCGACGGCCTACGCGCTGAACAAGGCCGTCACGCCAGCGGAAACGCAGACCTTCATCGCGGTCGCGCAGCACACGGCGGACACGCTCGGCAAATACACCCAGGGCGTGGCACCGTCCGCCAATCCGCGCGACGACGTCGAAGCGTACGTGCGGACCCGTCAGTTGACACCCGCAACCGTGCCTGCCTTGCAGCAACTCACCGCGCTGATCGGTCAGCAGGTCGGAGCATCGGGATCGATGGCCGCCGTGCCGCAAAACATCGTCGACAACGTGCGCAACAATATGTATGTCGCATCCGAAGCGATCCGTCTGATGGACAAGGCCAAACAGCCGGCCTTCGCGCCGGAAGACGCCAAAGCGATCGACAACTTCAAGGCGCAAACCGATCACGCCACCAAATTCATCCCGACGTGGGTCAAGGTCGCCGTGGCCATCGCCCTGGGTCTGGGTACGATGGTCGGGTGGAAGCGCATCGTCGTGACGGTCGGCGAGAAGATCGGCAAGCAGCATCTGACCTACGGACAGGGCGCCTCGGCTGAACTGGTGGCGATGCTGACGATCGGCGCAGCCGACATGTACGGCTTGCCGGTCTCTACCACGCACGTGTTATCGTCGGGCGTGGCGGGCACCATGGCGGCCAATGGCTCCGGCTTGCAGTGGGGCACCGTGCGCAGTCTCATCCTCGCCTGGGTGCTGACGCTGCCGGTTTCGATCGCGTTGGCCGCAGGCCTGTACTGGGTGTTCCGGATGGTGTTCTGAAACGGCTGAATTCGCTGATGCCGCTGTAGCCGGTCTCAAATCCGGCCGCGGAGAAGATAAAAAAGCGCGGTTTTTGCCGCGCTTTTTTATTTCACCGAGCTGACACCCAACACCCCATCAATACATCTCGGGCACGATCATCGACGAAGGCACCGGCTGGCGGCTGTATTCGTCGTGATAGACCCGTGACGGCAACTCGATGGTCGGGTGTTCGATCTCGTGATACGGCACCTGGTTCAACAGGTGATGGATACAGTTCAGGCGCGCGCGCTTCTTGTCGACGGCCTGCACGACCCACCACGGCGCCTCGGGAATGTGCGAGCGCTGCAGCATGACTTCTTTCGCCTGCGTGTAGGCTTCCCAACGGCGCCGGCTTTCCAGATCCATCGGGCTCAGCTTCCACTGTTTCAGCGGATCGTGAATGCGGTTCTGAAAGCGGATTTCCTGTTCTTCGTCGGTGATCGAAAACCAGTATTTGAGAATCTGCACGCCGCTTCGCGCCAGCATCTTTTCGAATTCCGGCACCGAGCGGAAAAACTCCTCATACTCGTCGTCGCTGCAAAAATTCATCACGCGTTCGACACCCGCGCGGTTGTACCAGCTGCGGTCGAACAGCACCATTTCGCCGCCGGCCGGCAGATGCGACACGTAACGCTGGAAATACCATTGCGTGCGTTCGCGGTTGTTCGGTGCCGGCAACGCCGCCACCCGGCACACGCGCGGATTGAGCCGCTGCGTGATGCGTTTGATCGCGCCGCCCTTTCCGGCCGCATCGCGCCCTTCGAAAATCACCACCAGGCGATGCCCCGTCTGCACGATCCAGTCCTGCAGTTTGACGAGTTCGCCCTGCAAGCGGAACAGCTCGCGGAAGTACACCTTGCGCGCCTCGCGATGCTCGGGCGTAAAGCCTTCCGCACCGTCGATGATGCGATCGTCGACCTCCATTTCGAGCTCCTCGTCGTACGCGTCGATGAGGTCTTCCTCGAAACGGCGTTGCCGTTCTGCCATGACTTCGGCCTCGGGTCTCGGATCCAGCTCTTTCATTGCGACTCTCCTGGCAACGGAAATGGTTAGGCGCGCGGCGCATGCGCGTCGCGAACGGGTTCGATTATCGAAGTGCGAGGTGTCAGCCGTGTTACTTGCGCCGCAGCCGCGCCTTGGGGCGATAGGCGCTCGCCGGCAACCTGCGCGCCTTCTGGATGCCCATGATAGCGAGTTTTGCTTGCCCGCCCGGCGCTAACGCAATGGCTTCGCAAAGCTGAGTTCGTGGCCATCGGGATCGGTAATGTGGAAGTAGCGCTCGCCCCATGGCGCATCGGCCGGTTCGAGCGACGGCTTCAAACCCGCCGCCAGCGCCTTCCGGTAGAGCGCGTCGACGTCCGAAACATAGATGATCACGCGGCCCCACCAGTTGACCGGGGCGCGCGCATCGACGATCAGGTTCAGATACGAAGCGCCGAATGCAAACGACGTGAAAGCTTCATGCGGACCGCCGAATTTAACCGGAAAACCCAGCGCTTCGTAAAACAGCACTGCGCGCGGCATATTGCGGGTAGCGAGCGTGATAGCGCTGAGCGAATCGATGCGCGGCTCGGCGGGGTCCGTCTGCGCGCCTGACGCGCTTGACGCGCTTGACGAGGCAGAGGCTGCGGGTGACGTGGCGGATGAGTTCATGGCGGCTGTCTCCTTGTGGGTATGGTAGCGCCTGATGGGCCGGTATGGCGTGTGTCGGGCACGCCGCCCCACTCGCCCTTGAAAACCCGCGCACCGCCCTGCATGTGGATTCCCGTTTATCCGGAGCATCGCCATGGGAAGCCGTCCACGCTTCATCGATGACCTGTCGCGCGCCGCATCCGACGCCCCCGGGCCCAATCCACTCAACGCTTTATCCGACGACGCCCTGCTCGACGCCTATTCCCGCACCGTAATCGGCGCGCTGGAACGCGTTCAGCAGGCGGTCGCCTTCATTTCCGTCGAACGCCGGCTGCCAGGCGCCCCCGCCGGGCGCGATAGCCGCGGCGCGCGCGGCGGCACCGGTTCGGGCTTTCTGTTCACTCCCGACGGCTATTTGCTCACCAACAGCCACGTCGTGCATGGCGCCACGCACATGACGGTGACGCTCGCCGATGGCGCGAAATTCGACGCCGATCTGGTCGGCGACGATCCTGGCAGCGATCTGGCCGTTCTGCGCATCGGCTCGCCGGAGCCGTTGCCGCACGTCGAACTCGGCGAATCGTCGAAGCTGCGGGTCGGTCAGATTGCGATCGCGGTCGGCAATCCTCTCGGTCTCGCGCAAACCGTGACGACGGGCGTGGTCTCGGCGCTTGGCCGCTCGCTGCGCTCGAATTCGGGCCGCATGATCTACGACGTGATCCAGACGGATGCCGCGCTCAATCCCGGCAATTCGGGCGGTCCGCTGATCAACTCGGGCGGTCAGGTGATCGGCGTGAACACCGCGATCATTCCCGGCGCGCAGGCGATCTGCTTCGCCACCGCGATCGATACGGCCAAGTGGGTCATCATGCAGATCTTCACGCACGGCCGCGTGCGGCGCGCGTACATCGGCGTGGCCGGCACTACGAGGCCGCTGTCGCGCCGCGTTCAGCGCTATTTCGGACTGGACTCCGAAAGCGGCGTGCACGTCATGGAAATCGTCAAAGGCAGTCCGGCCGCGCTCGGCGGTCTGCGCACCGACGACACGATCGTCGCGATCGATGCGCTCGCGGTGCAAGACGTCGATAGCCTGCAACGCACGCTCGACGCGTCGCGTATCGACAAGCCGGTGAACGTGACCGTGTTGCGCGGTGCACAACGGCTCGAATTGGCCTTGACGCCGGTAGAGCAGGCGAGCTGATCGACCGGCTGCACAGCGGCTCAAGGAGGCTTCACACACCATGGATCTCGCGGATAAAAAAGGCCTCGCGCTCAATCGAGCGCGAGGCCTTTTTTCTGCTGGCAGCACATCCGCAAGGATGTGCCGCTCAAAGGCACTTCAGCGATTTACATCAAACGCTCACGGAATCACGCGCGTGACACCACGGCCGCGCGGATCGGCGGCGGCTTCCGGCGTATCGCCGTTGACCTTGATCGCCTGGATGTCGCCGCTGAAATCCTGCCCCTTCAGCGAGTAGCCCTTGGCTTCGATCTGCTTGGCGAGC
The DNA here is from genome assembly GCF_905220975.1 of Paraburkholderia haematera. Classification (GTDB taxonomy): domain Bacteria; phylum Pseudomonadota; class Gammaproteobacteria; order Burkholderiales; family Burkholderiaceae; genus Paraburkholderia; species Paraburkholderia haematera. The sequence goes on from NZ_CAJNBK010000008.1 coordinate 237,969, forward strand.
TCGCCCTCGATCGGCTTGTACGGCTCCCAGAAGATCGTGTTCGGCGGCAACAGCTGGTGATGGAAGCGCATCGCACCCACGGCTTCCGGCAACGGCATGTTGAAGTCGTAGACGTTGTTGATCACCTGGAAGATCGACGTGAAGATGCGCGAGCCGCCCGGCGTGCCGATCACGAGCGACACCTTGCCGTCCTTCGTCAGAATCGTCGGGGTCATCGACGACAACGGGCGCTTCTTCGGATCGATCGAATTCGCGTCGCTGCCCACCACGCCAAACTGGTTCGCGACGCCCGGCTTCGCGGAGAAGTCGTCCATCTCGTCGTTCAGCACGATGCCCGTGCGATCCGCTATCACGCCCGAACCGAAGTAGCCGTTGATGGTGTACGTGTTCGACACGGCATTACCCCACTTGTCGATCACGGAGAAGTGCGTGGTTTCCGCTTTCTCCGGCATCGACGTGCCGAGGCCGGCCTGAATGGTCTTCGTGTCAGAAGGCGCGCTCGGATTGACTTCGGCTGCGCGTTTGGCGATATACGCGTCGTCGGTCAATTGTGCGACCGGCACCTTGTAGAAGTCAGGATCGCCGAGATACTGCGCACGATCGGCGAACACGCGCTTCTCGATTTCAGCGATCAGGTGCACGTACTGCGCGGAATTAAGCTTGACGTCCTTGAAGTCGGGCGCAATGTCCGCCTTCATCTTCAGCAACTGGACGAGACCGATACCACCCGAGCTCGGAGGCGGCGCGGTAATCACGCGATAGCCGTTCCAGTTCGCCTCGATCGGCTGGCGCCACACTGCCTTGTACTGCTGCAGATCGGCCTTCGTAATCAGACCGTGACCGCGCATGGACGCCGCGATCAGATCCGCCGTCTTGCCCGAGTAGAAGTCTTTCGCGCCCTGATCCGAAATGCGCTGCAGCACGGCGGCGAGATCCGGTTGCTTGAAGTTGACGCCCTGCTTCAGATTGCCGAAGTAGGTGTCGAAGTTGGTCTTGCCGGCGAAGTCTTTCGCGGCGTCGTCGCGGCGTTGCTGCAGTTGCTCGCTGACCTCGAAGCCGTCGCGTGCGTAGTGAATGGCCGGTGCGAGCACCTGCTTCCATTTGAGCTTGCCGAAGCGGCGCTGCGCTTGCCACATGCCGTCGACGGTACCCGGCACGCCCACCGCGCGATAGCCGAACAGGCTCATGTCCTTGATGACCTCGCCCTTGTCGTCGAGATACATGTTCTTTGTGGCGGCCAGTGGTGCGCGCTCGCGATAGTCGAGGAAGTACGGCTTGCCGTCGACATACAGCGTCATGAAACCGCCGCCACCGATATTGCCCGCTTCCGGATACGTCACAGCAAGCGTGAAGGCAATCGCGACTGCCGCGTCGACGGCATTGCCGCCTTCCTTGAAGATCTGTTCCGCGGCGTCGGCACTGTACTTGTCAGCGACCGCAATGGCGGAGGCCGTGAGAACGACCGGCTGCGCTTTCGCGGGCGCTTTGGCAAAGGCCGGGGTGGCTTCCAGAAAACCGCTTGAAACAGAGACGAGCGCGACAAACGCAAGTCCGCTACCGGACAATTTGGCGTTGTGAAACAACTTCATTGGATATCCCCCAAGGACTCTTTCATCAGACGATAACGAAAGCTGCCTCGGGCTTATAACATGGCGGTCCAGCATTTGCACACGTATGGTGCATGTTGCGGCACACAAAAACGCCGGGCTAAATAACGATGAATATCCCGTCAGCTGCGCATCTGAACCCGCAGCAAATGTTGTCGACATGCGACGCCACGAGGCGAGATATTTGCGAGCTACGCGCTCACGCGCTTCCTCTGCTGCCGCGTGCGATTTCGTCGCCGGCACCTTGCGGCAAGCGCGCGGTCACCGGAATCGACAGGAACGAGAACAGGCCCACCGCGAGGAACGCCGGCCAGAAGTCGGAGAACACGATGGTCGAATGACCCTGCACGTTATGCGAGATTTGCAGCACGATGCCGGCTATCGTCACGCCGAGCCCCAACGAAATCTGCTGGATGACACTCGCGACACTCGTGGCGCGGCCCACATCGCGGCTCGGAATATCCGCATAGGCCAAGGTATTCAACGAGGTGAATTGCAACGACGGGAAGAAGCCGCCGAACAGCACCACACACCAGATCAGCCAATGCGGCGTGCCAGGAAAGAACAGTCCGTAGACGGCAATCGCGAGGCCCGCGCAGACAGCATTGAACATCAGCACCGTGCGGAAACCGAAGCGGCCGAGAATGCGCGACGCGGCCGCCTTCATGAAGATCGAGCCGAACGCGGACGCGCAGGTGATCGACCCCGACTTGAATGCCGTCATGCCAAGCCCTTCCTGCAATGCAAGGGGCAACAGAAACGGTACCGCGCCAAGGCCGATGCGAAACAGCGAACCGCCCACCACGCTCGCATGAAAACTCGGAATGCGCAACAGCCGCAGATCGAGCACCGGCAACTCGACGCGGTTCGCGTACAGCACGTAGATAACCAGCAACACCACGCCGATCGCGCACATGCTGACCGATACCGTGTTCGACACCAGTTCGCCGCCTACCAGCGAGAGCCCCAGCATGAATAGCGACGCCCCGCTCGCCGACAACACAAAGCCGGTCCAGTCGAGCCGGCCGGGATGCGGTTCGCGCACGTTGGCAATGTGCTTATTCGCGAGCCAGATGCCCAGCAGGCCGATTGGAATGTTGATGAAGAAAATCAGACGCCAATGCAGATACGTGGTGATGAACCCGCCGAGCGGTGGACCCACAACCGGCCCGAGCAACGCAGGCACCGTCAGATAGTTGACGGCGCGTATGAAGTCCGACTTGGGCACCGAGCGAAAAATGATGATGCGCCCCACCGGCACCATCATCGCGCCGCCGATGCCTTGCACGAAGCGCGCAACCACGAAGGTGCCGAGCGAAGTGGACGCCGCGCACATCAGCGAGCCGGCCATGAAGATGCCGATTGCCGTGCGAAACACCGTGCGTGAACCGAAGCGGTCGGCGACCCAGCCGCAAATCGGAATGAACACGCCGAGGCCGATGACGTAGGCCGTCACGGCGAGCTTGAGGGTGATGGGGTCCTGGCCGAGATCGCGCGCCAGAACGGGCAGCGACGTCACGATGACCGTGCCGTCCACGTTTTCCATGAACATCGCACACGCGACGATCAGCGGAACGATGAAAGTGCCTAAAGCGAGAGGCATTGGCATGACGACGGGTTGCAAGTCCGCCGGTGTAAAGCGGCAATTATCGCACCGCAACGACAACAGATGTTGTTGCGTGAAGCCTTTTCGTACTCGTACTCGTACTCGTATTCGCGACACGTTGCCGTCCGGCGCTCAATAGTTGAGCGCGCAACGAGGTTGCATGGACTACGAAAAACAGGCGTGGAAAAGAAGAGACAAAGCGACGCGATGGTGAGCCGGCACGCAGCCGCTCACCATGCAATACAGCAACAACTCAGGCGCCATTCAGGCGCGAGGCTTAGCGCGATGCGCTGACCAGCGGTCGCAACTGCGGCAGAATCTCGGTGCTTGCGCGAGCGACGTCGTTCGGGAAGTCGATCTCGATCCACGGCGAGCCGGTTACGTCGGCCGTGTCGAACACCTGGCTGCGCTCCAGCAGCAGGTCGCGCACCGCTTCTTCGTGCGGCATGTTGGCCCGGCCGCTATCCACGTAGCCCGCGACGATCTGCGTGAAACGTTGTGCGGTTTCCTGGCGGAAGCGGAAGAAGCCCACCGATTCGCCGATGGTGTCGTACGTGAGATTGACGGCGAGCTGCTTGCGTAGCTCCACCGGCACGCCGTCTTTCAGGCACAGTTTGACAGGCTCGTCGCCGGTTTCGAAATCACGGTCGATCAACAGGCGGTTGACCGTCTCGCCTGCCACCAGCGCGCTCAGAATGCGCTCGTCGTAAAGCACGTCGGCGTCCATCAGCAGCACGTCGCCGCCGCGCGTCAGCGCCTCGGCCACCGTGTGCACCGTCAGCACGCTGCCCAGGTCGTAACGCGGGTTCAGCACGGTTTCCACCTCATGCGGCCAGTTGATCCGCTCGAGTTCCGCCTGCACCGATTCCGGCTGAAAACCAAGCGCCAGCACGACGTCTGTCACGCCGGCGGTTTCAAGCATGTGCAGATGCCGTTCGAGCAGGCTCATGCCGTCGAACTGCAACAGGCACTTCGGGAACTGTGCTTGCGGCGGTTGCTGGAGACGCAGGCCGAGGCCCGCTGCGAGGATGATGGCGCGCATGCGCAGTCCTTTTGAAAAAATTCGGAGGTTAATCGACAACCGGCACGCGCGCCGTGGCGCGCCGCCGTTGCCAGCTTCGTTCGCTGAAGTGCAAAACCAGGAGTCCGGGCAAAGCCAGCAGGATTTCGCGTGCGCGCTTGGCGAGCGAGAGCGCCAGCGCCGCATCCGGCGGCAAACCCACGAGCGGCGCGAGCAGCAGATAACCGCCCTCCTGCACGCCGAGCGAGCCCGGGATCATGAACGCCGCGCCGCGAATCGCCTGGCCGAGACTTTCGAGCAGGAGTGCGTCGACCCAGTCGACCGGATGGCCGAGAAAGCGCAACGCGAGCCACACTTCGACCGTGCCGACGATCCAGCCCACCAGACTCAGGGCGAAGCTCGCCGCGACGCGGCCGCGCTCGCGGTACATCGCCTGGACGGCGGCGTCGACGGCTTCGGCGCGCGTCATCAGCGACGACCAGTCGCGCTTGCCGAAGACTTTGGAGACCACGCCCAGCAGACGGCCGAACAGGCCGCGCCGTTGCGCGTAATAGAAGCCCGCAATCAGCGCACCCAGCACGCCGGTAGCAATGAGCGTGGCGGTTCGCAGATCTTGAAGCGCGCCGTGCGCGGCGTAAGCGCCGAACAGCAGCAGCCCGAGCAGCGCGAAAACGATTTGCGCGAGCGCCTGCATCGTGGTGCTGACGGTAATCGCAGCCGCCGCGTCGCGCATGCGCATGCCGCGCTGGGACAGTTGCCGCACCATCACCACGGGGCCACCGATCTGGCCAGCCGGCAACAGGCTATTCACCGATTCGCCGATCCAGCGCGCGAACAAGGCGTCGCGCAGCGTCGCGTCGCGATGCACGCCGTCGCACTGGCGCTGGAACAGCACCGAAATTGCGCCGGCGTCGAGCGCGAGCGGCACGAGGTGAAACGCCGCAACCAGCACAAGCCCCCAGCCTGCCGCGGCCAGCGCCGAGGCGACGGCGCCAAAACCCTGCCACGCGAGCAGGCCGACAAAAAGCGCCGTCCCGATCGACAGCAAAATCAGGGCCGCGCGTGTCATGCGTGGTCCTTGCCGCGCTTCGTCATCTGACGGAAAACCTGGCGAAAGCCAAAGTACGCAATCGCGTCCTTCATGTTCGAGACGAAACGGCGCCACGGCCGCATGTTCGGGTCGGTGACGTATTCGAAAGTCAGCGACACGCGCATTTCGTTTGCGCCGGCCGGGGTGATGCGATGACGAAGCTTGTCGCCATCGAAAAACACCAGGCCGCCCGGCGGAATCTGAACCGAGCCCGGCTGGTCCGGCACGTCCGGATTGCGCGTATGCAATTCATAGTCGAGCCGGCACGACGATTCGTCGATCACGCCGAGCAGCAGCGTGTAGCGGCGGCCGTCATAGTACGAAGTATCGTAGTGCCAGCCGATGTGGTCGCCGGCACGCGTGTAGTAGTACAGCGCATACGCGTGCGGATCGTCCGCGGGCGACACTTGCAGCGTGTCGCCGCTCAGTTGCTCGAGCCAGCCGATCAATTCCTTCGAGCGATACAGCTCGGCGATGAACGGCGCGAGGCGGTCGATCGTATGACGGCTTACGCTGCCGCCCTGCTTGTGGCCCGGCAGATAGTTGCGGTTCACTTCATCGAGAAGCCCGCGCGCACTCTGGGCGAGCTGGGCGGTGACTTCGGGCGCAAGGAAATCGTCCAGATACAGGAACGCGCCCTGATCGGCAAAATCCCTGGAAAGACGCAGCGTGTTGAATGTCCGCGTGCGGCTCGCCACCGCACGATCGGCATTGGGTGCGGGCGTGGGCGGTGTGTGTGGCAAAGCGGCCGGCGAACCTTCAACTGAGATTGGTGCGATCACGTCGTCTTCGGCGTGCATACTCATTCGATTGCTCACATTTGACTGGTTTCAGACGCCTTGGCGGGCGCGGCCGCCGAATGTGCGGCGCGGCGCACGACGCGCCAGTAGTCGACCCCAACGCAGACGGCGAAGAGCGGCGCGCCGATCGACGCGACCACGATGAACGGCATGACGGCGCTCGTCAGCGTGACGATGGGTAGCAGATACAGCACGTCTTCGGTTTCGAAACCGCCGACCGACGCCTGCCTCGTGCCGGCCTTGCCCGCCCTATCCTCGATGCGCATACGCAGGAAGAAAATCAATGCGACCGCAACGCCCGCCACGGCGCCGAGCCATCCGGGTGCAATGTTCAATGAGCCGACATGCTTCGTACCGATACCCATGCCGACGAACAACATGACAGTCACGAGCGCGTCACAAGCCAGATCGTAAAAATGACCGAACCGGCTCGACTTTCCGCCAATGCGCGCGAGTTCGCCATCCGTGTGATCGACGAAGTTCGACAGTACGATCAGAAAGGCACCCGCGTTGGCCCAGGCAAATCCGCCGTGGCCGAGACACAGTGCGCCAGCCAAACCAATCAGCAAGCGCAGCGTGGTCAGATGATTGGGCGTCACCCACGTATTGACGAGCGGCGTGACCAGCCGACGGGCAAGCCTCGCGTCCCATGTTCCGGGGGCCGGAACGTTTAATGGAATTTTTGGAAGGGAATTCATAAGGCGGAAATATATACGGGATCGTGAAAGCTTGCTTCATTCCTTAACGTTTTCTTAAGGATATTCGTTGCGGCCGCGTGCCAGGCGCCGCGCAAGATATGCCAAATCACGTTAAAGTGCGGATCCAGTTGCGCCTGTCAGGACAGATCCCTTCGATGCGCAACGTCTTTCGGGTCGCTCCACCTGGCCGCCACCCGCTGCGATTACACTACATCGAACGCGGGTCGCCATTCACGCCTATGAAATGCCTGTTTTCTTCTGTACTCCTTGCTCTGACCACTGCGGCGCTGCCGCTCACCAGTCACGCCGCAGCAGCCCTCGACGCGCCCCTGATCTGCAATGAGAGCGGTCATCAGTTCATCGCCGACCTCGCCCAGCAACAATTGATCGACCCGAAACCGACGCGGGTCGAGAGCAACTCCATCAATGCGTTTTCGCCAACGCAAGGCGCCGACCTGACCGCATTCGGCTTTCACGTCTTCGCGGTGGTCGGCTACGAAAAAGATGACCCGATGTTTCGCGTCGGCGACGGAGAGCCGGTGGCCCGCTCCGCCTACGGTGTCGTGGTGTTCGGTAGCGAATCGAAGGTCCAGAGCGCGATCACCGCGGCCAGCAGCACGGCGATCGTCCATCGGGTGGCGCCGCTCGTGACAGCGATTTTCTGCAAGCGGAGTTGAGGCGGCCGGCCGGCGCGAAGCCGGGCAGGGAATGGCCGATAGGGAGATAGGGAGCCAGTGCTTTACGCGTTGTAACTGCGGCAGATGGATTTTTCGGGGCCCGCAAGGGCGTCTATCTGCCTCCTGGTCAAACAGGGTCCAGCCGTGCTGGTTACGTCGGGTCATACCGATCAAGCGCACCCGCGAGTTATGAGGCCCCCACGTGGGGCCTCACCTGTTTCTGGCGCAAGGTCCCCGGTTAAGCGCGGTGGAAATTCGCCTCGCCCCTGCCCCTGCCCCTGCCCCTATAGCTTGATCCCCGCAGGGTCCGCCGTCAGATACCCGACCGTCGCGCCGAAGCGGTCCTTATAGTTCGTCCGCACGAGCGGATCGAGCGTCAATTTCACCTTGTCGTGCAACGGACTTTCCCAATCGCCGACATGCTGGAAGTTGCTCATCACGTATGTCCAGCCGTTGATTTCGTCGACCGCGTGCAGGCCCGTCGACTCCGCGCCCGCGGGACACGACAACACACGGGCGAGCGTCTTCGTGTCGACGTTGTAAGCCCACAGAAAATTGTTGACGTGCATGCCGCTGTCTTCGCCGATAAACAGCGTGCGCAGTTTCTCCGAGAATTTCAGGTTATCCGGATTCGCGATGCGCTCCGGGTTCGCCGTGTTGCCGAGCGCGTCGGCGGCCGGCAGATCCTCGCCGACCAGGGCCGCGGGTGCGGCCATGTCCGCCGGCACCCAGTCGCTATTGATCGCGCTGCCGCCGCGGTCGCGCTGGCCGCCCTTCATGCTGAGCGCGTAAACCGCACCGGCGTTGATGGCCTTGTCGACGGCGACATCGGTCGAGGCAGTGTACCCTCGCACCATCGATTTTTCGATGCGTGACATCGCCGAATACAGCACCTTGTCCCTTGCATTGACCGTCGTGCCTTCGAGCTTCGTGAAACCCATGCTGCCGCCCGCCAACGCTGCATAGCGATGCGTTTCGAGGAAGGTCGCGGCCTTGGTCATGCCGGGCTTGACGCGAACCCAGTTGAAGGTGCCGTTGTAGTTGATCTTCATGTAGGTCGGATCGGCGGGGTCTTTGGTTGCGACGTCCATGATGTCGCTCGCGCGCAACTGATTGGCGAGCGCCTCGATTTCGTCACTGGTCGCGTGGCCCAGATTGATCCAGGAGAGCGTCGCCGCGCCGGCGCCGCTTGCCGATACCTGCGTCCACTTCGCGACATACAGCGTGCCCGCCGACAGATCGGCCTCGCGATCGGCGATGAACATGAAGAGGCCGCCGTTGGTTGCATCGTCGCCCATCAGCACGGTGCGCTTGTCCGGCATCACCTGAATCAGTTCGTGCGAGATGCGGCCAAGGCAATAGTGCTTTTTGATCGTGCCGGTGCCGTCAGGATTGACGGTCACTTCCGGCAGGTGACCATAGTGATAGGGATTGGCCGTGGTTTCGTCGCCGAACAGGCTGCGGCTGAAGCCCTTGAACTGGCTATTGGTCGCGATCGTGACGGCGTCCGGCTCGTACTCTTCACTCGACAGATGCGTATTCCACGGCGAGAGGCTCGCGCCGCAGGTGATCCACAAACCATGTGCCTTCGACGTATCGACGTTGTGGTACCCCGCCAGCGTGAGCTTGCCGGTGGCCGGGTCCTGATCGAGCGTGAGCACGGCAATCGGCGAAGGCAACTGGCCATACATCGACGCCAGGCTCTGATCGCGGGTCGTGTACTCGAACTGCACGACAGCAAATACCGCATTGCCCTTGAGTCCCTTCACCGCGGGCTTGTCGAGGCGGATCAGCGAGCTTCCATCCGGACAATCCGAATAGAACTGGCGCTCCTTACCCGCAACGGATTTATCGATGATCAGCTGATTGTTGATGTCGAAGTACCCGCCCGCCAGGATCGTCCCGCCCTTGATGTTCGGCACCGTATCGCCGGTGACGAAGAACGGCTGGTAGGCGAGCTTGAACGTGCGGCTGCTGCCGTCGCTCAGTTGCACCGAGAGGGTCGAGCCGACCGTGGTTTTCGCCATTGCGGCGGGATCCGCCAGCGTCGGCGCGGCCATGCCACTGAATGCCGCCGAGACGAAATTGGCCACCGGCTTGACCGGTGTCGTCAGCTCGTCGCCACCGCCTCCGCACGCGGTCAGCATCGACGCCGTTGCGAGGCCGCCTAACGGCAGCATTGGCGCACCGGCGAGTAGTTTCAGGGCCTTGCGGCGGGAAAGGTCGAACGGCTCTGCCATGTTGTCGTGATCCAGGGTTTGGGTAGCGTGGGTGAATGCACAGCCGGCACGCACCAGACCCAAAACCGCATGGTTTACGCTTGCGCCGCTATGACGCGAGGATTCTATGAAGTCAATATGAAAGTATATTGACAGGCAACAGTAATGTTTCGTTTGACTTTTCGTTAGCCAAGCCCTGGCATCACCCCGGCTAGCCCGGACGGCGGAATTCGTTTTCGACCCACGCCGCGGCGCTCGCCTTGCTCAGCTTGAAGTTCGGCGCGACCTGCACTTGCGCGAGCTGCTCGCCGAATGTGTCGAGCGCGGTCAGCAGCGCGTACGGTTCGTCTTCGTCGGGAACGATGTCGAGGGTGATGTCGAGTTCGTTATTGCCGTCCGCGCTGGCCACGCGCACTTCTTTATGCAACTGGGCGCGCAGTTGCTGCTCATGGCGGCGCAGCACTTCAGACGCGGTTTTCACCAGCGTGTTGAACGCCGAGGTGTCGAGCGGCTTCGGATCCTTCTTGTTGCGCCCCATCGTCCACGGGCCGACGAGCGCCGGTTCGGCTTCGCCGTCCTTGATCATTGCGACAGCCCAGCCTTCGTCATCTTCGTTCTTGATGACGCGCGCGGTCCAGCCGTCGTCGCGCCACAGACGCGCTTCGTGCTGGGTTTCGGGTTGCGCTTCGTCCAGATGCTCGGGCGGGGTGTCGTGGATTTTGGACGCGCCTTCCATCGTGGAGTCAGCAGCGGCGTTGGACGATGGAAGGGGGGTATCGGTCATTACAGGTTTACTCACGTTCGCGGGGCGGAAACACATCTCAAGCCTGCGATTCTACCTGTCCCGCACACGCCGAATGCGGCCCTATGACGAACGGACAAGCCGGGACACGCTCCTTGCACGATTGCAATAGCGCATTTCGTTATTTTCTTAAGCTTATAAATTAACCATAAAAAATACAAAAAAAAACGCGGCCCGAAAGCCGCGTATAAAGAGATGAAAAAGACACCCTTGGTCAAAGGGCAAGTGAATTGTAGAACCGTAATTCGCCAGGATAGATAACACGAACTGGAAGAGTGCATTGCAGAAAACAGAATGAACCTAAATCAACTCAACGAAACGCTCAAACCCTTACTGAATATGACATAGCGGGAACGTCGCGATCGAGCAACACCCACAATTTGACGAACAATTACAGCACCCTCTCACACAATGATTTTTTTCTTTATTTACCCGTACTTACGCAACCCCGAATCCGCTATTACGAATTAGAGAATTCATTGTTGTGCCATATAAGCGTAAAGATATAAATAGCAGGCATACACTTCGCAGCGGATCGTCAGGTAGCCGGCGCAATCGGCGGCAAACACTGGAATGCGATTCTCTACGCACTGTCCCGGAGTTATCTAAACATGAAAAAAACCCTCATCGCAGCAGGTCTCGTGGGCTCATTCGCCATCACCGCTCACGCACAAAGCAGCGTCACGTTGTACGGCACGCTGGACGCCGGCCTCGTCTACTCGAACAACCAGGGCGGCCACAGCAACTGGCAGCAAGGTAGCGGATCGGTCTCGAACACCTACTTCGGCCTGCGCGGCAGCGAAGACCTGGGCGGCGGTCTGCATGCCATCTTCACGTTGGAAAACGGCTTCAACCTGAACAACGGCCAGTTTTCGGAAAGCAACACGATGTTCAATCGCCAGGCGTTCGTCGGTCTGCAGAGCGATCAATACGGCGCGCTGACGCTCGGCCGCCAGTACGATTCCGTGGTCGACTACCTCGCGCCGCTGTCCGAAGCGGGCGCGGGCTACGGCAACAACCTGGCCGCTCACCCGTTCGATAACGACAATCTGGACAACTCGTTCTCGATCAAGAACACCGTGAAGTACACGAGCGCGAACTATGCCGGCCTGAAATTCGGCGGCCTGTACGGCTTCAGCAATTCGGCCGGCCAATTCTCGAACAACCGCGCATGGAGCGTCGGCGCTTCGTACGACAACGGCCCGCTGAGTGTCGCCGCCGCTTACCTGCAACTGAACAACTCGGGTAGTTCGAACCTGAGCGGCGCCGTGTCGCAAGGCGACGGCACCGCGGCAGTCGCAGCGAACCTGCAGCGCACGTTCGGCGCGGGTATCAACTACACGTACGGCCCGGCAACGGCTGGTTTCGTGTACACGCATACGCAACTGGACGGCATTACCGGCGTGGATGTCGGCGGCGCGACACTGCCTGGCGTGGCGGGTACGAACCTGCATCTGGACAACTACGAGTTGAACGGCAAATACGCACTGACGCCGGCACTGAGCCTCTCGGCTTCGTACACGTTCACCAACGGCAAGATGTCGGGTTCGAACGGCTCGGGCGATCCGAAGTGGCACACGGTGTCGCTGCAAGGGGACTACGCGCTGAGCAAGCGTACCGACGTGTATGTGGAAGGCGTGTACCAGCACGCATCGGGCGAGCTTGGCAACTTCGGCGCGAACGTGGCGGCGATCAACACGCTGGCGCCGTCGTCGACTGGCAACCAGGTTGCTGCGGCCGTCGGTCTGCGTCATCGCTTCTAAGTTTGTTTCCAGGTTTTTCTGGTAGCACATGCAGAGCGGTGCATCGATCCGCTCTGCAGCCGAACCCGCGGGTGACACGATCACGCGCGGGTTTTTTCATGGGGCTTCGGCTCTTACATTTCGATGCAATCGTGGTGACGGCGTATGCGCGCGGTGGGTATACTTGAACTGGCTGCCTTCCTTGCCGTAACGTTGTTACGATTGAACGGCGGCTTCGTCGCGAAGCACGACGTAGCGTTCAATCGCGTCGCGTTTCGCTCGCGCCCCAAGTTCCCGTGCACGATCGGGGACGCCGACGATCGAACCATGAAACGACTTCTCCTGCTTGCTCCCGCTGCTGCCGCCACCGCTTTGCTCGCTGCCTGTGGTTCCTCCAGCGGCCCCGCCCGCGACGCGTCCCAGCCGATGATGTACGTGTCGTCGCAGCGCGCCCCTGCTTATATCGCCGATTGCCTCGAAAGCAAGCTGTCACGCGCGCGGATGTCGCACGTAGGCGACGCGACCGAGATCGCCGTCGGCTCCGATTCGAACAACTCGTATTTCGTTACGCTGACACCGTTCAACGCGGGCTCGGTTATCAAGGTGATGCATCCCGCGAATGCACCGGACGACCCGCCTGAACCGGAAATGCGCGTCGATATTGCACGCTGTGCGACCTGAGTTTCCGGCGATACGGTTGCGTTGCTGAAGGCCACACCGGAGGCCACGCCGATGCGCGATTTTTTATGTCGTGTGTCGGCTATTTTTTTACCTGTTCATCTGCGAACATAGCCGCCCTTTATCTTCTATCAGGCGCGCTGCGTCGTGAGGTTCGATGGCATCCAACAAAGCACATCACGCGACTGGGTTTGCAGCCGGTGTTATCGCCGCGGCTGTTGTTGCGCGCGTCGGTGGTGGTTCGTTTCATGGTTCGTTTTTTGGTTCGTTTTTTGGTTCATTCCATATCGGCGTGTTGCTGAGTTTCATCGCCGGGGTGGCAGGGAGTACAGCGCCGGACTGGCTGGAAGTGGCGTGGTGGTCACGCGCGAGAAGACTGTGGATTACGCATCGTACGTTGACGCATTGGGGTGTGGCCTGGGTCGTTTTGCTCGCCGTTTCTTATCACTGGCTCGGGCGGTCGGTTTATGCTGCGCCAGCGTTTGGGTTCGCTTGTGGTGGGTTGATGCATTTGTTGGCCGATTGGCCTAATCCTTTAGGGGTGCCGTGGGTGGCCGGGCGGCATTCTTTGAATCTTTGGAATAGTGGGCACTGTGATTTGATTGTTGTTGGAGCGGCCTGGGTCGCGGCCTGGTTTGTCGGGGAGCATGTCTGGTTGCATGGGGTCCATGCGGGGGCGGTTTTGCGGGTTTTGGGAATGGGGTGAGGGTTGGGGTTTTTTTGCCTGTTCGGCGCTTGTTCTTTTGTATGCCTGTGGGGTTGGCCTTTCCTTGGTTTGTTAGTGGTCTATTAGTGTTGCCCCTGTGCGGGGCGGCACCTACTTTTCTTTGCCTGCCGCAAAGAAAAGTAGGCAAAAGAAAGCGGCTCACACCGCCAGCTCATAAGCGGGTCCCCCGCGCAGCCGCGGTAGTGGTGCATCTGGAATCTGTGTCCTCGCGCATTCGGCGCTAGTGACAAGGCGCTCATTCTTCCGGCGGCGCTGCGCGCGCCGATGCACAGTTCATTCACTCCGGTGCGGGGCTATGCCCGCGTCGCAGACGCGTAGTTGGCAGGTGTGATTCCCAGCAATCGCACGAATGCTCGCGTCATGTGGCTCTGGTCGGCAAACCCCGATGCGGCCGCTGCATCAGCCAACGTCGCGCCACGCGCGATCAGTTGCCTCGCAAGCATCACCCGGCGCTGCATCCTGTAGGCGTGTGGCGGCAATCCCATCTCGTGGGCGAAGCCTCGTAACAACTGGAAGCGACTCATGCCCGTGTCGGCGGCAAGTTCGGCGAGCGTGAGCGGTGATGAAGGATCGTCATCGATGCGGGCCCTCGCTCGTGCAATCGGACTCAAGGAGTGGGTCAACCTCGATGGTGCAGGCGTGGTCGCGTGAGTCCGAATCAGATACCCAAGCAACGCAAGCATCGCCTCCTCCCGCACCAGATCGTCCGGCACGGTTTGCGCTTCCACCGATACGGCAAACAGCCGCTCAAATAACACCTTCAACAACGGATCGCGGACCGCCGGTTGCGTCAGTTCGATCTCTCGCGTAGCCGCACCACTCAGCTCGACAGCGACTTCGGCTAGCATCGACGGCTCGAAATACAACATGCGCCACGCCCGTCCGCGTTCGTCGAGCGGGCTGCCGTCGTGCACCTCCCCCGGATTCACCATGATCGCGTCGCTCGCCCGCGCTTCAACCACGCCGCGTCCACTCGACGATCGATGCCCGCCTGCAACGATTACGCCCACCCCGAATCGATCGTGCGAATGGCGCGGAAATGAATGCGCCGTTTCAGCAACCGTCGCTTCAACGCCAGCAAGCGCGCAACGAGGCATGTGAACACGGCCGCGCGACATGGTTCGCCTCTCAGGAGTTAAAGAGCGTCGCGCGCGCCAATCGACGGCGCCATGCGCGGGATGACGCTTGAGCCGGCCCCCTCATCAACCACCCTCCTCGTCCGTGCGCCCACCCTCGCGGACCTTGCCTTGCGACACGCTGCTGCCCGGCGGCACGCTATGCGTAAGCCACACGTTGCCGCCGATCACCGAGCCACGCCCGATCGTCACGCGGCCGAGAATCGTCGCGCCGGCATAAATCACGACGTCGTCTTCAACGATCGGATGACGCGCATTGCCCTTGATCAGCGTACCGTCAAGGTCCGCAGCAAAGCTTTTCGCGCCAAGCGTCACAGCCTGGTAAACGCGCACACGCTCGCCAATGATCGCGGTCTCGCCAATCACGACGCCCGTGCCATGGTCGATGAAGAAGCTTTGCCCAATCGTCGCGCCCGGGTGAATGTCGATGCCAGTCGCCGAATGCGCGATCTCGTTGATGAAGCGCGCGAGCAAAGGCACGCCGAGGCGATGCAACGCGTGCGCGAGACGATGGTGCGTCATCGCCCATACGCCCGGGTAACACAGCAGAATTTCCGTGATGTGCTGTGCCGCCGGGTCGCCGGTGAACGCGGCCTGAATATCGCTGACCAGCAACGCGCGAATGCCGGGCAATTGCGTGCCAAATTCGCGCGCGACGTTGAACGCGCGCGCCTTCAGATCGGCGTCCGGGGTCTCTCCGAACTCGGGCAGAAAACGCAAGGCGCGCCGTATCTGTTCGGCGAGCAACCGCAACGTGCTCTCGAGCGTGTGGCCGACGTAGTAGTCGACCGTTTCGTCGGTTAGATCGGGGGCGCCATAATGCGTGGGAAACAGCGACGCGCGCAAGCCGGCAACAATCGCGATCACCGCTTCGCGCGACGGCAGTTCGCGAATGCCGAGCGGATGCCGCGTGCGATGCAATTCTTCACGCGACGCACGCAAGTCCGCGACGATCTGTTCGAGGCCCCAGTTGTGGGAAGGCACGTTAGGCATAAAAGGACAGCGCCGTGCGCGAGGCACGGTTCAGAGTGATTGTCCCAAGAGATTACCGCGTTTTGCCGCGGCTCGCGCAGCGTCGCACGGCTGCCGGGCGGGCCAACCCGCGGCACGCGGATGCTTCAGATGGTCACGCTGCTCGCATCGATCCAGCGCACCGCCCAGTCGCGCGCGTGCGCGATGGCGGTAGCTTCGTCAGGGAAATGCAGGTCGGAGGGGAAAAAACGGTTGGCGACCAGTTCGCCGTCGCTCGAGCGGGAAATCACCACATAAGGTTGCCAACTACCATCGCGCGCGCGCGCCGGCTCGCAATTCAGCAAGTAGCCGCGATGTGTGAATGCAGCATCAAAGTGCATGTGTCACCCGCCCTGACGGCCCGTAAGGTGTTTTGAGCAGCGCGCGTTTGTTCGTTGTCAGCCATGTAAAAATAGCCGGACGCATGCCGTCAATCCATGTAAAAACAGCCGGACGCATGCCGTCAATTTAACCGTGCTTCGCTCGTCGGAGTAAGATCATACTCTGTAGAAAATAAGCGTCCATTAAAAAAAACGAAAAGAATCCGGACGCAATCGCCAGGCGAAACGCCCGTCTTCGTCACTGCGCATAACCGCAAGACAACTGCGGCGCCGCGCGCAGGATAAATTCACACGCACAAAGACGTTGCGCGAGGCGGATCGGGTTTTGCTGCACTTCAACCATGTCCTCTTCAACGGAGAATGCATGATGAACAGCGATATCAACAAACCAGCAGACGCGGGAAAACAGCCGCGCACCATCGGCCCGCGCACAGCGGAACTGCACAACGACCGCACCCATGACAGCACGGTCGACACCGATGGCAAGAATCTCGAGGCTGCCCGCATAGCCGGCTACAGCCCGATCTCGCCTGACGAAATCACGACGAGCAACGCGACGCTGATCAACAGCGTGCCCGAGGCGCACGACGGCATGGCCGGCTTCGACAGCCGGATTGGCGGCAATCATCTGCTGCTGGCGCTCGAACCGGGCTACACGGTCATCGACAAAGGCATGGTCGAGCCGGAGGGCATCGATTCAGCGGACGATCCGTTCGACGAACCGCGTTCGATCCGCAGCCGTCGCGAACGCGGACGTATTCATTACGCTGTTAATCATTTGCGGCCCACTCGCATAATCGAATTACATCGGGCGAAATAAGGTTTCGCGTTGCGCGCACTTGTTTGAATGACGCCGCTCGCGCCGATTAATCAGTCGATTCCAAAGCGCACCCCGTTTGAATGACGGGGCGCGTTTCGTCGCGGATTAGAAACCCGGGGTTGCAGGACCTGCAATTCGAACAGGCTATTTCCGCCCGCTGAACGCAGACACAATCGACTGCACATTTAATACCGAACGGAGCAGCAAATGAAAAAGATCGTCGTGATCGGCGCAACCGGCACAGTCGGCCGGGCAGTGAGCGAAGCCTTGAAAGCGCGCCATGAGGTCATCGAAGTGGGCGCGACGCGCGGCCAGTATCGCGTCGACAGCACCGACCCGGCCAGCATCGAGCGCCTCTTTAGCGAGATCGGCAAGGTCGACGGCGTCGTCACCGCCACGGGCAAGCTGCATTTCGGCCCGCTGCCGGAGATGAGCGTCGAGCAATTCTGGGTTGGCCTGCGCGACAAGCTGATGGGTCAGATCAACGTGGTGCTGGGCGCCCAGCGGTACGTGAATGACGGTGGCTCGTTCACGCTGACGAGCGGCATTGTCGGCGACGAACCGATTCGCGAAGGCGCGAATGCAACCACCGTCAATCTGGCCCTGGAAGGTTTCGTGCGTGGCGCCGCGATCGAATTGCCGCGCGGCATCCGCATCAACGTGGTGAGCCCGACGGTGCTGATCGAAGCGCTCGACGCCTTTGCCCCCTACTTCCGCGGCTTCGAGCCAGTGAGCGCCGAACGTGCGGCGCAGGCCTACCTGCGCAGTGTGGAAGGCGCGCAAACGGGCCGGGTGTATCGCGTGGGGTATTGAGCCCTCAGCAGGCTCAGTGAATTTCCGGCTCGGCGGTTGCGTCCGGTCGAGCGCCGCCGCGCTGCAGGAAATCGAAGTCGCAACCTTTATCCGCCTGCAGCACGTGCACCTGATGCAAGGCGCCGTAGCCGCGCGTAAAACGCGGCTCGGGTTTGACCCAGGCGGCCTTGCGACGCGCCAGTTCCTCTTCCGGCACGAGCATGTTGAGCTTGCGCCGCGGCACGTCCAGTTCGATCAGATCGCCACTTTGCACCAGCGCAAGCGGGCCGCCGACAAACGACTCCGGCGCGACATGCAGCACACAGGCGCCGTAACTCGTCCCACTCATCCGCGCATCCGATATGCGCACCATATCGCGCACGCCCTTGTGCAACAACTTCCGCGGGATCGGCAGTTGCCCCCACTCGGGCATTCCCGGCGCGCCCACCGGCCCCGCATGCTGAAGCACGATCACGCAGTTTTCGTCGATGTCGAGCGCTTCGTCGTCGATGCGCGCGGCCATGTCGTTGTAGTCCTTGAACACCACCGCGCGGCCGATATGGACGAGCAATTGCGGCTCCGCCGCGCCGGGTTTGATCACGGCGCCGTCGGGCGCGAGATTGCCGCGTAGCACTGCGAGGCCGGTATCGGGCAGGAGCGGCGCGCTGCGGCGGCGGATCACCTCGTCGTTGAAAATCGTCGCGCCTTCGAGGTTCTCGCCGAGCGTGCGGCCGTTCACGGTTTTCTGCGAACGGTCGATCAGCTCGCCCAGTTCGGCGAGCATGGCCGGCAACCCACCGGCATAGAAAAAGTCTTCCATCAGATACGCGCCGGTCGGACGAACGTTTGCCAGCACCGGCGTGCGGCGCGAGATGTCGTCATAGCGATCGAGCGTCAGTTCGATGCCGGCGCGGCGCGCGAGCGCGATCAGGTGCACGATCGCATTGGTCGAACCGGACAGCGCGAGGCAGGTGGTCACGGCATTGTCGATCGACCCGGCGGTGATCAGATCGGATGGCTTCAGGTCCTCCCAGACCATCTCGACGATGCGCATGCCGGTTTTCGCCGCCATCTGCGCGTGCCGCGAATCCACTGCGGGAATGGAGGCAAAACCAGGCAGCGTAAAGCCAAGCGCTTCGGCCGCGCTCGTCATGGTCGACGCGGTGCCCATCGTCATGCAGTGGCCCGGCGAGCGCGCAATGCCGCCTTCGACGCCTTGCCAGTCCGCTTCCGTGATGGTCTGCGCGCGCAGGTCGGCCCAGTACTTCCAGACGTCCGATCCGGAGCCGAGCGTGACGCCGTTCCAGTTGCCGCGCAGCATCGGTCCCGCGGGCAGAAAAATCGCCGGCAGATCCATCGAAATCGCGCCCATCAGCAAGGCGGGCGTGGTCTTGTCGCAACCGCCCATCAGCACGACGCCGTCGGCGGGATACGAGCGCAGCGTCTCCTCGGCTTCCATCGCGAGGAAGTTGCGATAGAGCATCGTGGTGGGCTTCTGGAACGGCTCAGAGAGCGTCTGCACGGGCAGTTCGACCGGAAAGCCGCCCGCCTGCCAGATACCGCGTTTTACCTCCTCGACACGTTGCTTGAAATGCGTGTGACAGGCATTGATCTCGCTCCACGTGTTGAGGATCGCAATCACCGGCTTGCCGGCGTATTCCTCGCGGTTATAGCCCATTTGCGCGGTGCGCGAGCGATGGCCGAACGAGCGCATATCGTTCACGCCGTACCAGCGGTGGCTGCGCAGTTCTTCGGGTTTCTTTCTCGTCGTCAACGTCTGCTCCACGATGTCTTTGCCGTGCTTGTGTGTTGCTGTGTTTCCGCGATCCGCCGCCTCAGCGCTTCTGCTCCTTGACGCGCGACACGATCTGCGTCGGGCTGACGAATTGCAGCGCGATCAGCACCCAGATCAACGTGATCGCCATGTAGATCATCGCCATCGCATCGATCGATTGCGGTGCGCGCACGCCGGTCGAGAATACAGCGTAGTACAACGCGACCACGAGCGTTTGCGTCGCGGGGCCCGCCGTAAAGAATGTCAGCTCGAACATGCCGATGGTGCGTACCAGCACGAGCAACCCCGCTGCCAGCATGCCGGGCACCAGCAAGGGCAGCAGCACGTAGCGGAAATAGCGGAACGTGTTCGCGCCGAAAATACGCGCCGCCGCTTCGAGATTGGGATCGATCTGTTCGATGAACGGCGTCATCACCAAGATCACGAACGGCAGCGCCGGTACGAGATTCGCAAGAATCACACCGCCTAGCGTGCCGGCGAGGCCGACCTTGTACATGACGGTCGCCATCGGGATGCCGTACGTCACGGGCGGCACCATCAGCGGCAACAGGAAGATCAGCATCGCCATGCGCTTGCCGGAAAACTGCACGCGGGCAAGCGCATACGCCGCGGGCACGCCGAGCACGACCGACAACAGCACCACCGCGCCGACCACTTCGACGGTGACCCACAACACGCTCGCCAACTGGAAATCGCTCCACGCCTGCGCATACCAGTGCAGCGTAAAGCCTTGCGGCAGCAAGGTACCGAACCAGCGGGTCGCCACCGAATTCACCGCGACGGTTGCAATCAGCAACACCACGTTGACGAGGAAAAACACCATCGCGCCCCACACCAGCACGCGCCAGATACGGCCCGGCACACTGGCGCGCTGCTTCACGCGCTTGCTGGGTTGCCGCGCGCCGTCGTTGTTCTCGTTCGATGTGGACGCGGACCACGAAGGCTGCGCGGTGTGGCGATCGCTAGCCATCAGCCCTTGCCTCCCGTCGTCGGGCCGCTGTAGAAGCAACGGCGCGCGCCGAGCAAGCTGGCAACCACCAGCAGTTGCACGAAACCCATCACCATCGCGATCGCGGAAGCAAGCGAATAATCGTAGCTTTCGAACGCGGCTTCGGCCGCGGCGATCGACATCACGCGCGTCGGGCCTGCGGGCGCGCCCAGCAGCACCGCCGATGGAAATACCGAGAACGCCTGCACGAACGACAAACACGCGGCCATGGTTAGACCGGGCACCAGCAACGGCAGATAGATGCGACGAAACTGCTGCCACGGACTCGCGCCAAGCGTGGCGGCAGCGCTTGCGAGCGTCGGATCGATGCCGGTCACGTACGACAGCGTTAGCAGAAACGCGAACGGAAAACCCGACACGATCAGCGAGATCAGCACGCCCCAGAAGTTATGCGTCAAACGCACTTCATCGGCGTAGAGATGCAGACCTTGCAACGCCTGCGGAAACCAGCCGTTCGGGCCGAAGTACGTGAGCATGCCGTCGGCGATCAGCACGGTGCCGAGCGTGACGGGAATCACCAGCAGCGTCGTGACGAGTTTCTGATAGGGCGAACTGCGGCGAAGCGCGAATGCCACGGGAACCGAGACACCGACGTTGATCAGTGTCGCGGGCACAGCGAGCTTGAGCGTGACGAGAATGGTCGGCCACATCGACGTGTCGGTGAAGAACGTCAGATAGTTGGCCCACAGGCCGCCGCCATTCATCGGCCGGAACGACAGCACCAGACCATACGCAAACGGATAGATGAACAACGCGACGATGAAAATCAAAGCTGGCGCAACCAGCCACGCTTTGGCGTCGCGCGGCGCAATGGCTGCACGTGGCGGCGACAGCGTGGGCGTGTTCATGCAGCCTCTGCGTCATAGACGAGCGTGCGTGACGGCGGCACGCACAGGCTGATGTGCTCGCCCTCTTCGAATTCGCCCACGATACGCGCCCACATGTCGCCGAACGCGGTCTTCACCCGCAGCAGGGAATCGTGGCCGCCGTATTCCACGGTGGTCACCAGCGCGTCGAAAGTGTTGTCAGCGCCGGGCGCTGCACGCTCCATATCCTCCGGGCGCAACGCGACGCTCACGCGCTCGCTGTTGAACCCGTCCATTGGCGTACCGATCAGACGCACGCCGTTCACGCTCACTACAACCCCGTCGCCTTGCGTGCCTTGGAGCGTGAATTCGGCCACGTTGCGATAGCCCATGAACCGCGCGACATGCAAATTCTGTGGCCGCGTATAGACCTCTTTCGGCGTGCCGACCTGCTGCACCACCCCCTCTTTCATCACGACGATGCGATCGGCCATGGAAAGCGCTTCGTCCTGATCGTGCGTCACGTAGAGCGTCGCGCGTTCGAGCTGGCTATGGATGCGGCGAATCTCCGCGCGCATTTCAATGCGCAGTTTCGTATCGAGATTCGACAGCGGTTCGTCCATCAGAATCAGCGGCGGTTCGATCACGATCGCCCGCGCAATCGCCACGCGCTGCTGCTGACCGCCTGAAAGCTGCCCGGGCAGCTTGCGCTCGTGCCCGACCAGTTGCACGAGTTGCAACGCTTCACGCGCACGGCGCATGGTTTCGCTCTTGCCGACACCGCGCATCTTCAAGCCGAAGCCGACGTTATCGAGCACGCTCATATGCGGAAACAACGCGTAGTTCTGGAACACCATGCCGAAGCCGCGCTTTTCCGGCGGCAGCACGTCGATGCGTTTATCGTCGAGCCAGATGCCGCCGCCGCTCAACGGCTGCAAACCGGCAATGCAATTGAGCGCCGTCGATTTGCCGCAGCCCGACGGTCCGAGCAACGCGATAAATTCGCCACGCTGGATATTCAGATCGAGACCTTGCAACGCCGCGACCGCCTGGCCCTCCGCATTCATGAAACTGCGGCTCACCGAATCGAGCCGCAACTGCTCAAAATGATGCTTCATGGCGATGTCCTGGTACGCGTGACGCGTGAATCGCGGCGGCCCAATAGAACGAATATGCGCGAAACCTCATGCCGATTTCCTGCGTGCATGACACGTCAATCCCGGCGGACTGAACAAACGAGTGCACGGACGCATTCAGCAACTACTTGGTCTTCTGCGCGCCAACGTCGCTGTCCCACTTCTTGAAAGCCGCGACCATCGCGGCCGCATTCAGCGGCAAGACATGCGGACGCTCGGCCAGCAGCTTCGCGTACTCCGGCCGGCCGTATTTCTTCAGCACATCCTGACTGTGCGCGGGCGCCTGCTCGACGCTCACGCCTTTGATCGCCGGCCCCGGGTAGAAATAACCGTCGTCGTAGGTCATGGCCTGCTGCGCCGGCTCGAGCATAAAGTTCATCAGCTTGTAGAGCACATCGAGCTTTTCCTTCGGCACGCCCTTCGGAATCACCATGTAGTGCGCGTCGTTCACCCACGTCATGTTGTCGAATGCCTGCACGCGGAATTCCGCCGGCACGATGCCGAGCGCGCGCGGATTGATGTCCCAGCCCGTGACCGTCACGGTCATGTCGCGCGTGCCTTCACCGAGTTCCTTCATCACCGCCGACGTGCCGCCAGGATAGTAAGGAATGCAATCGTTCAACTGCTTAAGGAAGGCCCACGTCTTGTCCCAGCCGTGAATCGGATCTTGCGGGTCTTTGTCGCCGAGCACGTACGGCAAACCCATCAGGAAGGTGCGGCCCGGACCGGAGTTCGCCGGCCGCGCGTAGATCAGCTTGTCCGGATGCGCCTTGCACCATTGCAGCAGTTGCTCGGGCGTTTTAGGTGGATCAGTGACTTTGGCGGGGTTGTATTCGAGCAACGGACCAGCGGGCATATACGCGACTTCGAGCCCAAAGCCCTGTGCGAGGTCCTGCATCTTGCGCGGACCGGGCGCGTATTTGTCGAGCACGCCGGGGAAAGCGGCCGCATTGTCCGGCAGCAACTTCATCCAGAGATTCTGCTCGATGCCGGCAGCCAGTGCGTCGGTGCCGGTCAGGACAAGATCGATATCGGAGCGGCCGGCGGCCTGCATCGCCTTGATCTTGCCGGGCAACTGCGGCGCGGGTGCATTGGTGAACGTGAGATTGGCGACGAGATTCGGATACTTCGCCTTGAAGGCCTCGAAACCCTTTTGCGTCAGTTGAAGATCGCCGGCCACGTCGACGATATTGAGCGTTACCGGATCGGCCGCGTGCGCGGCGGATACCCATGCGGCGCTTGCCACGAGACTTACGGACACCAGCCTGAGCGCCAATCTGCCTGAAACAGTCATTGCGTCTCCTCGCTTCTTGGTATGGAAGTCCGCCGGCCAGATGTGCTGCTGGCGGTGTCTCTCTACCTCTGGAACATAGCGAAGCGGAACTGCCGATGTCAAGCAAATACTCGGCACGACGCTTTGCCGATAAATATGCCTATTTTGACGGGGAATCCTTGTGGTTCAACGGGTTGCGCGCTTTATCCAAGGGCAAACCCGGAGCCAGCGCGTGGGTTGGGCAGAACGTTGTCAGGCAACCTGCATTTGCGCCGCGTATTCGGACTATTCGGACGGTATGCAGGCCTCGCGCACTCACCCGCCCAGGACGCCTTGCGTATTCACATACAGCGAATACAACCCGTGGCTTGCCGCCATGAACAACCGGTTGCGATGGCGCCCGCCGAAGCACACGTTCGCGCAACGCTCCGGCAACGCAATATGGCCGATCGGCTCGCCTTGCGGCGTGAAGACGCGCACGCCGTCGAGTTCGTCGGTGCCCATGCCCCAGCCGCACCAGAGATTGCCGTGCGTGTCGACGCGAAAGCCGTCCGGCGTGCCCGGGCCGGCGTCGATCAGCACACGGTTGTTCGACAGCGCGGCGCCGGCACCACTGACGCTCACGCTCACGTCGAACGCGCGAATCTTGCGCGGCACGCCACGCGATTCGACGATGTAGAGCACCGACTCGTCCGGCGAAAACGCGAGGCCGTTCGGACCCAGCACGTCGTCGGCGACCACCGTCACTTCGCCGGATTGGCCGTCGATGCGGTACACGCACGCGGGCAGTTCCGACTCCTGCCGCTCGCCCTCATAAAAGCTGTCGATGCCGAAGGTTGGATCGCTGAACCAGATCGAACCGTCCGACTTCACGATCACGTCGTTCGGCGAATTAAAGCGCTTGCGGCGATAGCGATCGGCAAGCACGGTAATCGAACCGTCATACTCGGTGCGCGTGACGCGCCGTGTCAGATGCTCGCAGGTAACAAGGCGGCCCTGGCGGTCGCGCGTATGGCCGTTCGCATTGTTCGACGACTGGCGAAAGGTGGTCACGGCACCGCTCGTTTCGTCCCAGCGCAGGATGCGGTCGTTGGGAATGTCGCTCCACAGCAGATAACGTCCGTCACCGAACCAGACCGGCCCTTCCGACCAGCGCGCGCCCTGATACAGACACTCGACAGAAGCGGACGCCAGGATCAGCGATGCGAAGCGCGGATCGAGCACGCGAATGGAGGGATCGGGATAGCGTCGGCTGGCGTCGGTCATGCGTAGGCTTTGGGTGATGAACGTTATTGGGGAAAGCGGGCCGATGGGCAGTGCGCCTTGCACGCCACTATACGGCGCAAGCGCCCCGCTTTCGATGCCTGGGCGAAGTCAACGCAACGCGGGCTTCTGCGCGAACTGACGCTCCAACGCAAGCAGGACCTGCGTCGCCTGATCGATCTTCGCATGATGTTCGGGCGGCGTCGAACTGAGTAACGGCAGGATCGGCCCCATGCCGGCAATCTTCGAGAACGTGAGCGCATCGTGCAGCACGCGGATCAGCGAAATTTCGTCGCGCAGGGTTTCGAGCGGCAGGAAAGCTTCATGAAGACGCTGCGCCGTGCCGGTATCGCCAGTTCTGACGGCTTGCAGCAGGGCCATCGCCATGCGCGGCGCAATGCAACCCGAGCCCGTCGTCCATGCGGCAAGTCCGAACTCGCGCAGATGGACAAGCGCGGGCCGCTCGCCCATGCCCGATATCACCCTGGCGGCAGGGACGGATTGCAGAAGGCGGCGCAGATACGGATCCTCAGCAGGATTGTCGCGGACGATCGCGTATTTGATGGCCAGCAGCGTGCCGCACTCGATCAATCGCGCGAGCGTGTCGAGCTCCACGTAGTTTTCGCTCCTGATGTACAGCGTGAGCGGAATGCCCGCTGCGTCGACGATCCGTGTGAGCCCCGCCTCCACGCCCTCGGACGTCGTAAAACCGCTCAGCGGCAGCACCATTGCCGTACGGTAGCGGGTTTGCGCAAGGATGCGTGCCTGATCGAGCATTTTCCCGTAGTCGGGACCGATTGCCGCGATCACGCGCGTACCAGCACCCGCGGCGCCGGCCAGCAGATCCAGCAAGTCCCGATACTCGCTGACGGCCACGTGGTAGAGATTCGCATTGCCGCCGTACAGCAGGGTGCGCACGCCGCCGGCCTCGATGTGACGGATCAAAGCGCGATTTTCAGCGGCATCCAGCGTGTAGTCGGCGCGGCGCGCAAGCGGCGGCACAGCCATGACCGAAGCGGCAAACTCACTAACGAGAATCGGGGATTCGTTCATGACGCCCCATCCGCACCGGGATCAGGCGTTCAAATTAGCATCGGGCTCGCAATGTTGTCAAACAACTTGAACGCAAACGCACCACGCATCCTTGAACCGAAGTCAGGGCTAAGCCGATGAGCCGTTTTCGTATGACAATAGCGCTTGGCGAGCAAGCGCAAGTGAATGACGGCGGGCTAAACGGAGTTTGCCGGTCTGGCAATCAGAGTCTTTTGCCCGGAATTTCGACTAAACATCATTCAGATTGGTTTGACAATAATGTTGCCAATCAAAAGCATCGAAAACACCACTACGAAAAAATTACCCACTTTATCGACCCGTGAATGTTAATCAGGTCAAACAATTCCGATATAAAGAGTCATTCGCTCGCCTGGTTGCAGAACAAGCGCTGGTACCGTTTCTTTAGAAATTGCCCTCGGCTTGCGAAATAATTTTAGTGATAGATTGTGAAGATAAACAGCCGGACGGATTGCCGTACCGCAATTAACCGCAACGGGACGTTTGCGAGTCTGAGAGAACAAAATTGTCGCTACATTTTATCGAGGAAATGGCACCGCTATTGAACGCCGCAGACGAGGCGGAATGGTTCAGTGCGATTGCGGGCCTTGCCGAGACGTGGGGCTTCGACAGGCTTCTTATCGCCATGCTGCCGCGTCCGACTATTCGCCTTGAAGATGCCTATGTGCGGAGCAACTACGCGCCAACTTGGCGGCGTACCTACGACGAGCAGGGGCTCGTCCACATCGACCCGACAGTCACGCATTGCGCGACGCGCGCCACGCCGCTGATCTGGTCGCCGGACATTTTTACAACCGCACCACAGCAGTCAATGTACGAGGAAGCCCGCGCGCATGGCCTGCGCGCCGGTGTGACGTTGCCAATTCATGGGCCGAACCAGGAAGCCGGCATGATGTGCTTCGTCAACGACAGCAATCCGACCGACGCATTCTGGCGTCATGTCAACGTGGCGTTGCCGAATCTGGTGTTATTGCGCGATCTGGTGATCGACACCAGCCAGCGCCATTTGAATACGCATACCCAGACTTTATTGCCCAAGCTCACGCCTCGCGAACGCGAGTGTCTGAAATGGACCGCGCGCGGCAAATCCACCTGGGAAATCTCCCATATCCTGAACTGTTCGGAAGCCGTGGTGAACTTCCACATGAAAAACATCAGGACGAAATTCGGTGTGAATTCGCGGCGCGCGGCGGCCGTGATCGCCGCGCAGCTGGGGCTTATTGACCCGGGTTGAGCAACGCGGCGGCGTCATGGCTGTGCAACACCCGCTCGGCCCGGCCCAGATCGGCGTCCGAAACGGTTTTGGTGAAGTAGAGGCCCAGCAGGATCGACACCGGCGGCGGAATTTCGGCGCCCGATTCGAACCGGCTGCCACGCGACTGCGTCACGCCGAAGCGTGCCCAGAAGCGGCGCTGGCTCTCTTTTTTCTTCTTGCGGTAGGCAATGATCAGAACGCGATCCACCGCCGAGGAAGGCTCTGCCGGGCGGGTTTGGACCAAGGGTTGCGCCTGCCAGTGATTGTCGAGAAGTTCCATTTTTTGCGTCCGGTCGGTTGAGTGCTGAGGCTTATCTCGAATTCTGCGTTATCCGATAAGCATGCACACCTATCCAGGTAGGTAGGTGGCGGAAAGATTCAAAATGCATAAGTTTTCTTGCGTATTGGGTACCCCAACACGTTCAGGAGAACGTCATGCAAACAGCGATCCGGATTGGAATGCGGCAAGAATTCGACAACACGGACATCAATGAGATGTACCGCCTGCGGGCGCGGGTGTTTCACGGGCGGCTCGGATGGGACATCCCGACCATCGCGGGCATGGAGATCGACGGCTACGACGCCCTCGGGCCGTACTACATGCTGATTCAAGGCGACGATCGGCACGTGCGGGGCTGTTGGCGCCTGATGCCGACGGAAGGGCCGAACATGTTGAAAGACACCTTTCCGCAATTGCTGCATGGCGCGGATGCGCCTGTCGGGCGGCATATCTGGGAACTGAGCCGGTTCGCGATCGAAACCAGTGGCGAGGAGCAGTCGTTCGGCTTTGCCGACCTGACCATGCAGGCGATTCACGAGCTCGTCACGTTCGCCGACCAGATGGGTATCACGCGTTACGTCACGGTGACCACCACGCCGATCGAACGTCTGCTGCGTAAGACCGGAATCGACATCAGCCGGCTCGGGTCGCCTCTGCAGATCGGCGTGGAACGGGCCGTGGCACTGGATATCGCCGTCAGTCCGAAGACCCGCACCGCCCTGTTCGGGCCAATGGCTGCCGCCGCCTGACGACTAGATGTGGGATGGTGGCCGGGCGCCGCCGTAGCGCAGTTGCCGATGCCCGGTCACCGTTGCCTGCTTGCCGTTGCCCGGCACCGTCGCCCGGTCGCCCAGCTACGGCCGACTAGCAACGGTTACCCGGCCGTTGCAGCCCGATCGGAAAACTCGCGGACTATCAGGAACCGAACATCCGTTCGAGCGCATTCGCGAGATGCGCGCGCATCGCCTCGCCTGCAGCGGGGCCGTCTTTGCGACGGATCGCCTCGAGTACGGCCAGATGTTCGGCCTGCACGAGCCGCTGCCGCTCCACCGTCTTCACGAGCGACAGATTGCGCGACAGGTTCATGCTGAACAGAATCTGTTCTTCGATGAACGACATGACCGTGATGAAAAACGGGTTCTTCGAAGCGCGCGCCACCGCCAGATGGAACATGAAATCGTCCTGCGCACCGATGCCGCGGGTTTCGATGATGTGTTCCAACTGGTCCCACGCATGCTGGATCGCGACGATGTCGTCGGCGTCGGCCTTGAGCGCGGCCTGTTCGGCCGCGCCCGCCTCCGTCACGATGCGAAATTCGTAGCAGCGGCGGATATCGGACAGCGTTTCGAGCGGCGCGAAACGGCGGACGTCCGGGTCCGGCCGTCGCGCAACCGTGGTGCCCGACCCGTGCCGCGTCATGATGATCCCATCCGCCCGCAAGCGCGCGAGCGCTTCGCGCACGGTCGGGCGTGAGGTGGCAAAGCGCTCGGCCAGCGCATGTTCGGTAGGCAGCCGCGCTCCTTCCTTGTACTCGCCTTCAAGAATGCGATTAAGGATGTCGCCGTAGATCTTGTCGGGCAGGCCCGTCGTTTTGCGCTCGTTCATCAGCGGTGCTGAGGCAGCTTGTCTGAATAGGTCCTGATTGTAAGGCAAACCCGACCCTATCTTGATTTGATGGATGCGCTCCGGCTTGGCAGGAATGCCGCAAACGCCCGTAGCGCGGTGCTGGCCGTGCAAAACGTAGCTATCACAAAATTTGACAAGTGTTTGATTTACATCCCGACTGGATGCACCTTTTTCAGCGATCATTTAAGCTCGCATCGGCAATCGATCATGGTAGCCATCGTCAATGAGCCCGGCCGGGCGAACCGGCCGAGGCATCCGAATCCTTCAGACGCGGAGTCGATATGTACACACGCATTCTTGTAGCGGTCGACGGCAGCAACACCTCGCGGCATGCGTTCGACGCAGCGCTCGCGCTTGCGAAATCCACCGGCGCCGTCATGCAACCGTTCTACGTCGTCGAAAACACGCCGATGTATTTCGAAGCGCCCGGCTATGACCCCTCCATTCTGCGTAACCGCCTCGTCGAAGAAGGCAAGGAGCTCGGCGCGGAATTCGCTCAGGCTATGGCCGCGCAAGGCGTAAAGGGTGAACTTGCAGTGGGCGAAGCCTCCTCGCTCGACGACGTTTCGGTGCTTGTGTTAAAAGCTGCCGCCGATTTCAACGCCGACCTGCTCGTCATGGGCACGCATGGCCGTCGTGGTTTTCAGCGCCTGATTCTCGGCAGCGTCGCCGAGCGCTGCGTGCGGCAGGCAAGCTTGCCCGTGCTGCTGATTCCGTCCGCCGCCGCGGGCAAGGTCAGTGGAGACGCCTGAACGCGTGGTGACGCACATTGCAACCGCGTGTGCTTCCGGCATGGGGCGGCACACGCGGCGCGCCTTATCTCCAAAATACGGACGAAGCACGGTCGCCAGAATGCATAGCAGTCCATAGCCATACGCAGCCGCTCGATGGTGACATCGCTCAAGATGCCTAACTGCGCAAGCGCGTCATTTTGTCGCTAACCGGGGGGCATGGGCGGTGGGACAATCAGTTGTTATCCTGACAAATGGCTGCAGAACATGCTTACTCCTACCGCTGTGACTCGCTCCGCCGGCGTCGCCGATTCCACTGGAATTTCGCCGCCTGCGCGTGGCAGCCGTCGTGCCGCGCCGGCGAGGGCGACCGCGCGCACCGCCGCCCGCTGTTCGAGCTGCTCCATGCGGGCACTCTGCATGCCGCAAGGCCTGTCGCCGGACGAACTCACCAAACTCGAAGCGCTCATTTGCACCGCGCGCTCGGTGCAGCGCGGCGAAGCGCTGTATCGCAGCGGCGACCGTTTCGACAATATTTACGCCGTACGTTCCGGCTCCATGAAAACCGTCATGGCGCATCGTGACGGCCGCGAACAGGTCACCGGGTTGCGCCTCGCCGGCGAAGCGCTCGGCCTCGACGGCATCAGCGAAGACGTGCATGCATGCAGCGCCGTCGCGCTTGAAGACAGCACCGTTTGTATCGTTCCCTACCCCGCCCTCAAGTCCCTGTGCCGCGAAATCAGCTCGATGCAGGAACGCCTGCACAAATTGCTGGGCGAGCAGATCGTCCGCGAAGCTGGGCAGATGATGGTGCTCGGCTCACTGTCGGCGGACGAACGCGTGGCGGCTTTTCTGCTCGACGTGTCGGAGCGCAACGCGCAACGCGGTTATTCATCGGCGGAATTCAACTTGCGCATGACACGCGAAGACATGGGCAGCTACCTCGGCATGACGCTCGAAACCGTCAGCCGCACCCTGTCAAGATTTCAAAAGCGCGGTCTGATCGACACACAAGGCAAACACATCCGGATCGTCGACCTGGAAGGCTTGCAGAACGTGTAGGCTCTGCGCGCAAGACCTGGCCCGCACCGCCACGTCTTCGTCTATCTACTTTTTTAACGCGCATTCGCCTTGGCATGGCTCCTGCGAGCGGGTACAGTCTTTAGTCCGTCCCCCGCAAGGAGACCCGGCGAAATGAATCGCGACCCCGCCCCGCATCACCCGCTCGTGCAGCGTCTGATCGACGCGCGTCAAGTTACCGACGCCCTGTTTTCCATTGTCAAACCCGAGTTTCTGTATGACCGGCCGATCCGTGAGCGCCACCGGATCGTGTTTTACGTCGGCCATCTGGAAGCTTTCGATCGTAATCTTTTCGATCAACGCCTGTGCGATCTGCCGGCGTTCAATCCGCACCTCGACCGGCTCTTCGCTTTCGGTATCGATCCCGTCGACGACGGCTTTCCGACCGATCAACCCAGCGACTGGCCATCGCTCGACGCCGTGCGCGACTACGGGTCGCGCGCCCGCGAGCAGATTGACCGCGAACTCGATGCACTGAGCGACTCAGCCCGTGTCGGCTGCACGGATGCGCAAGCCGGCGCGGCCGAGCAGTTGCTGAACGTCGCGATCGAGCATCGGCTGATGCATGCCGAAACGCTCGCGTACATGCTGCATCAGTTGCCGCTTGCGCAGAAGGTCGCCGTGTTGCGCGAAGCGGTGCTGCCTCGTTCGGAACCGCGTGAGGCGTTGTCCTCGATGGTCAGCGTGCCGGCTGGCGCAACGGTGCTCGGCATGTCGCGCGAGAGTGGCCAATTCGGCTGGGACAACGAGTTCGGCGAAATGCGCGTCGACGTGCCCGCGTTCGAGATAGACCGTTACATGGTGACGAACGGCGCATTTCTTGAGTTTATCGAGGCAGGCGGATATCGCGAACCGAAGTGGTGGACCGACGCGGATTGGGCATGGAAGGAAGCTGAACATATTGAGCATCCCGCCGGCTGGTCCCGGCAAACCGGAGGCGATCACCACAGCGCATGGAAGCTGCGCACGATGTTCGACGAAGCGCCGCTGCCGCTCAACTGGCCGGTGTACGTGAGTCATGCCGAAGCCAGCGCCTACGCGCGCTGGGCGGGCAAGACGTTGCCCAGCGAAGCACAATGGCAACGCGCGGCCCACGGCGCACCCCATGCGATGTCGGGCAATTTCGATTTTCGTCATTGGGACCCACAGCCGGTCGATGCGTATCCTGACAACGTCAGCGCGTTCGGCGTGCAGGGCCAATTCGGCAATGGCTGGGAGTGGACCTCCACGGTGTTCGACGCACTGCCGGGGTTTGAAGCGTTTCCGTTTTATCCCGGCTACTCCGCCGACTTTTTCGACGGGCGGCATTACGTGATCAAGGGCGGTTCGGCGCGCACCGCGAAATGCATGTTGCGACCGGCTTTTCGCAACTGGTTTCAGCCGCATTATCAGTTTGTGTATGCGGGGTTTCGGTGTGTGAAGGGGTGAGCTCAGTGAGTCATTGACTCGCGCCCGTCACCAGTTGCAGCGGCGTTTCAATAACACGCGACAATTCACTCTGCTTTCTCTGTTCGGTGACCGCCTTCAACGCCACGTCGAGGCCGAATACAGCTTGCCGATCGGCGAACTGATTCATCGTCGCGAGCACGCGGCCGTCGGCGAGCAGCGGCTTGATCGCATCGCTGTCGTTATATCCGGTGATGTACACGCCGCCGGTTCTCCCCGCATCGCGAACGGCATCCACCGCGCCCATGGCCATATTGTCGTTACCGCACATCAACGCACGGATTTTCGGATAGTCCCCTAATCTTACTGTGTCATATAAATGCTCGTGCAATCTATTCCCGCACAGGAAGAGTGCCATCGTTGCATGAGCCGTAGTCCAAGCAGGATACGCAACGTGGTAATGGAATCAGGA